>NZ_CP187858.1:0-1252 GCF_050555445.1 Enterococcus sp. DIV1304_2 | reverse complement strand
GAAGGCAAACAAAAAGGAGCACCTTTAGCTCTCTCGCTCCAAACTGATTGGCGTCAGTTTGAAGGTCGTTGAGATCAAAAGGTTCCAAACAACATTCGACCATGTTGAATGGATTGCTCCTTGATAATTGTAGACGATGTCTACAACGTTGCTATTATAACAAACAACTGAGGGGTATTCATTCGTTTTCACTTATTTTTTAAAATCTTTTTTTATAAGACAGTTTGAAAAGGTGATTTTCAGAAGATGAGTGAGGACGTATGTGTATGGCCTTGGACTAATACGATTCTTTTTTTTATACGTTTGATTCAGTGGGGGAGTGCGTGTAAAACGAGGATCAAATTAGCTGTTATAGGGCGTTGTCGACAACTACAATCTTTGAGGAGGGATTTCACGCATGTGGAATGCCTCCTTTTTGTTTGCCTTTATTTTAAAATTAACTACTTGAAAGGATCTGAAGATGATGACAAAAGGCTATGCGGTTAGATTGATTGACTTACTAGAAACAAAGGGAGTGATAGTTCAGCTTTTTAATGGACAACGGTGGAAAATCAATAACGAGAAAGCTCTACGATTTTCAATTTTTTATGAAGGTGGTAAACCTTATGAGGTAAACTTTGGAGAAAGGTCGACAGAAGAGCTGTTTGATCAAATTAAATTAGTTTTCGATAAGAAAGGCAGTATCCTTGCAAGAAGAATTCAAACAAATCTGCCTTTAAAAACAATTAAAGCAAATGACGTTTTTCGTTATAAAAGAGCTGATCCAAAAAAAGCAGCACTTAAAATCTATCAAGCAATCGAGGAGCAAGAAGATCAAGAATTTGCTCGTCAAATGATCACGCATTGGTATTCTAATGATTCAGGCGAACTAATAAAAAAATAATTACTCAAACAAAAACGTCTTATATTTGCTAATTTTTTAGCAATAAAATCTTAAATTCTTGTTGGGTGTTGATGACGAACAACCAACAAATAAAATTGAATAGGGCGAGTAGAACCGCCCCTCTGAACTAATCAGCATGGCTACTAAAGGGTTCAGTGACCGTTACCCAGCTAGATGGGTGTGCCAGAATCATGGAAGGATTTGCGAAGATTTATCTGAAAGATAAGGAGCGAATATCCTGCCTTCCTAGGAGTTAGACTTCTCCGGTTGTAAAAGTCTTGCGAATAATGGTTCTACAAAAATTAGCAAATATAAGACGTTTTTGCTATGAGAAATATCAATACGAAAGGGGAAAATATATGCCAAAAG
>NZ_CP187857.1:0-3896 GCF_050555445.1 Enterococcus sp. DIV1304_2 | reverse complement strand
AGTCTAGCAATCTTTACTGGTTGCATGGGGCTTACTATCACTTTTAGTCGGGTGGGTGTAAGCCCCTCTTTATTTTTTTATTACCCCAATTTCAGGTAATAACTCATTCATCAACTGCCAATACTTCTCTATATTTTCCAACTCTTCAGACGACAACTGAAACAAATTGAGATTCAGTATTTCTTTGAATTGCTGGTACAGTAAAACATGAAAATTATTTGGCGTATCGATTGGAATATTTTCTTTTGAAAGAAAAGCAATCAGCCTTGCCGTTATGCCTTGCGAAAACTCATTCAACGATTCAATTCTTTCTGTTTGTTCATAGTTCATTGTTTTCACCTTCTTCCGTCACATCAAGCCCTTGTAACCAAGTATCTAATTCTTTTTTCAAAACATCTGCCGATTCCGAAAATGTTTCTCGTAAATGATTCGTCAATTCATCATTTTGACTTTCTCTTTTCAGAATATCTCTCAACTTGTATTTCATTCTGCGCTCTAAAAAACCCCACATTTCAGGATTAGCAATCAATCCAAAAATCATGACCTTATCATTTGTTTTTACATCAAGAGGTAGAAAATGAGGGCTAGCAAAACTATCTAAACTTTCGTGAACCATCGCATGCCAATCCGTCGCTTTCCCACGCCTTAACTGCAATTCCAGTCGCCACCAAGTTTTTATTTCTGGTGGTACAATTTTCCGCTTGGTTTCTTGTTCCAATTTTTTGTTATACATCCTTATTTGTCGCTCGCTGGCACGACTGCCCCAATAAGCCGTTTCCAGCTTCCCAGACCGCCCATAAATTGGCTTGAAAGAAACAGGGTCAACCACTCGATATTGTGTAATAAACTCATCAGGCACATCGATAATATCGCAAGCAATATCTGCACGTGAGAAATGTGGTTCTAAAAATAAATCATGAATGAAATTTTTCATTGAACCAGCTAAAAATTGATTGATTTTACTGGGGTTAAAGTCAATCCGCCCTTTTCCCTCATGAAACTTAAGAATCTCAATATAGGCAATATTTTCTTCATATTGGTCTAACAATTGCCAGCCATTATTCCCAACCGCTTTTAAATATCCGTTACCTTCGTTTAGGCGCATAAGCTGTTCAAAATCTAAAATCAACACATCATTTTGAGTATGATAATAAATATTTTCTTTCAGTTTTCCAACAATGGTAATTCGGTCAATCGACCACTGCATTTTTAAGGGGGTGTACATATTATGTACATTTAACCGCCTGTTAGATATGCGGTTAAGTTTTTCCCACTCATTTACGATCGTGCCATTTTTACTCAAGTTTCGTTCCTCCTCAAAGAAAAAAGAGATTCTTGGAAAGAATTTTAAAAGTTCACGTAACCCTTAAAATTCATTAACAAGAATCTCTAGTCTTGAAGAAACCTAAAAATATTCGTATAATGATTATGAGTTACGGGACTAGTAGAAGTAGTTTCCGTAAAGGTCGAGGGTGCTTCCAACACTGCTCGACTATTTTTTTTGCTCTTTTTTCGATTTTTTATAATTATAACACCAGAAAACAAAAACTGACAAATACTCCCGAGTATGAAATATATAAGACCTTGGGGAATGTCATTCCCCAAAACCCTTGAGCCTCCTCCTGCCGAAATGGAAGGGTGCTGCCGCTGTTTATTTCATTCAGCTATCGGCTTTTACAATCTAACACGACCGTTCCGCTACCAGTCGCCTTACAGGCTCCATTCTCGCTCCTCTAACGTGTTTTAACGATTGTGCCGATAACTAAACGAAATAAACGCTAAAACCGCTCAGAACGCAAAATAGAGCTTTTCATGACATATTTACACCAACGCATCAAATTATCTAGCCAATCCTTTTATTTTGCTTAGGAATGAATCAATCATAGCCTTTAATTGTTCCATAAATTGTTCTAAACGATTGCCTTGTATCAAGCCTTTTTTCTTGTTTTCCTTCAGAGTGTCCAGCCATTCTTCCGCAACCTTTTTGTTTTTTGGTTTAATACCACGCTCAAGTTTACTCATAACTAAACGCCCCTCATATTCGATTTCAGGCATTTTAGAAGGGTCATGCCCTAATTCCTTTAGTTTATCTTCAAAAACCCTAGAATCGTCTCTCACGCCATCAAAACGACCTTCTAAATCTTTTTTCTCCGAGATCAACTCATCACGACGTTTCGCCACTTGCTCGTTTTCTTTTTTTAATTTGCCATTCTCTTCTGATAACTTCTCGTTTTTACGCTCCAGCTTATGATTTTCTTGCAAGGTCTTAATATCCTCTTTTTGAATACCAGACACAAACTGACTTAGTTTCTTTGAATTTTCTTTGTCGAGTATAGGTTTTCCAGTAATCGTTCGTGGCAGATTTTTTTCAAAGTTCGTAAGCCATTTTTGCGCCACTTTAGCATTTTCTGTTTTTCCTTTAAGGGCATTGAGTTTTTTAAACTCTTGATTTAATTGTTGCTTTTCCGTTTTTTGCTGACGTTTTATCTCAGCTACTTCTTTTTCTGCTTCTTTTTTCGCTTGATTGACAACACTTTTGTACGTTGAAACACTCAAGTTTTTTCGTTCTGAACGTTCCATTCCACGCTCAATATCAAAACCTTTTTCTTTGAGATATTTAGGTAGTTCTTCCTGTATTTCTAGCAATGTTTTCCGATTGAACACACTTTTACTTGATAACTTACCATTTACCATTGGCACAACACCCAAGTGCATATGTGGGGTTGTTTCGTCCATATGAACCACAGCATAAGCCATGTTTTGCCTACCAAATATATCCGCATAAAAATTGAATGACTCTTGGAAAAACAAGCGTGTATCACTTTCTGATAAATCTTTGAAAAACTCTTGATCACTAGTAATAATCCATTCGTTGACTAATACCGCATCTTTTCTAATGGCTCGTGTACTTTCCCTTTGAGAATCAATGATTTCCGAAACATGATTTTGATAATTGACTGGCTCTTCATTTGCCAAATCATAATTTGCTTCTGAACGTTCAACATCAATATCCTTATTGGAATGGTTCACAAATTCTCGCTGATTATGTTTTTGTATGCCCCCTAAATTTCCTGCTTTCATCTTCTGCATACGTGCAACAATCATACTCATAAACAACCCTCGTTTCTCTTTTAGAATCGGTACTACTTCCATGTAAAGTCTAACACACTATACTTCACTTCGGAAGTGTGTGCTCTGCCGAGGGCTGTCGTCCGCCTGAAGGCGACCGAGTGCCTACGCTCAAACTGTCATTTCTGCATTCGCAGAAACTCCACTTTTCACTCCGTCAAAACCTCTTTTTTGTTTGCTTACGCAACAAAAAAGCAACAGCCTTTCGACTGTTGCCAAAACATATGTATGTCTTATATCACATGTTTACCACATATGTTTATAAGACATACATATAATCATTCCTGAATCATGCGCCAAGTTTGCGCCATGGATTCAACGAATGATTCAACCCTTTTCGGCTGCTCGATTGCCATTTCCATAATTGCAACGAATTGCCGATACATCAAACGATACTTGTTCTTTTCTCTTTCTAATAATTCCGCTTCCTGAAGCTTTTCTTCGATTTCTTCCAGCACATCAGGCAAGAAATAAATCTGTTGATCATGCCCTTTTTTTCCAGAAAGCAGATAATCAAGCGACGTCCCCAAGACGTCCGTTAATTCATCAAATTTTTCAAAACCTGGAAAGACTGATTGTTCTTCCCAAGCTTGCACCTCTTTTTCAGAAACGTCACGTCCGATATATCTTGCTAAATCTTGCCGTGTCAGGTTTTGTTTCTCTCTTAATTCCTTGATTCTGATTCCTACGCTTTGCATTGATTCTGTCATAATATGACCTCCAAATAAGATTTTTATTTAGAAGCCCCATACAAAATATGCTAGAAT
>NZ_CP187856.1:0-4147 GCF_050555445.1 Enterococcus sp. DIV1304_2 | reverse complement strand
ATTTTGTTCCTCCTCAAAGAAAAAGAGACTTCTGGAAAGAATTTTCAAAAGTTCACGTAACTCTTAAAAATTCATTACCAAAAAATCTCTAGTCTTGAAGAAATCTAAAAATATTCGTATAATGATTAAGAAGTTACGGAGCTAGTGCGATTAGTTTCCGTAAAGGTCGAGAACGTTGGTAGCGTTGCTCGACTATTTTTTTACTCTTTTTTCAGTTCATTTGTTTGCTAACTCAATAATAGCACTTCTCTTTAGCTATGCAAATATCCAAAAAATAAAACCGCACCCTTTGAAAAGGGCGCCCCCAAACTTCGCTAACGCTAGGTTGGCCAAAAAATGGACTGGCCATTTTTTAGCAAATGTCAGCTTAATAGGCTAGTGGTTTAGCCGTCAACTCCTTATCCTCGGCACAAACCGCCTCCGGTACCGTTGACTGCACATCGTAACTACCACTCGATCTCATCTTCAGAACGCTCTAATTTACGCTGTGAGACGTTTTGACGATAAAATAAGGTTTTCTCCTGCTCTAACACTTCTAATTCCTCAGAAAGCCCCATATCCTTTTCTGCAAGACCAAAACGGATAGACAAACGAGTGATCGATTTTTGAAATGCGTTTTTTAATCGCTCTAAACGCTGGCGTAAAGAGCGATTTTCTTCTTTCAGCTTTTTATTTTCCACTTGTAAATCTGCTAATTGTTTTCTACCAGACAAATGACGCTCTTCTTCCAATGTAGCTACATACTCATTTAATTCTGTATTTTGCTCAAGCATCTGTAAATATTGCTCACTCATGTTATCAGCATTTCTCTTGGCATTTGTTGCTCTCGTAGCTCGTTGATACAAATCAACAAAATCATTCCCAGATAAATGATACGAACCATCAGGAAGCCTCTTGAAACTTTCTAAAGGAACAATATCTTTTTGGAAAATGACCGCCATCTCTTTTTTTACATTCAGCATATTTTTCTTCTCTTCTTCAATCTTCACTCTCTCAGAAGCCACCAGAGCCTTTTCTCGCTCATTTTCTTCTCTTTGCCTAGAAATATACCTCAACTCATCAGAAACGCTCTCACGCTCTTTTACGGCCGTTTGACGCAATTCTGAAATCTCGCTCATGATTTCTTTATATTCGTGAACATCTTTGATTTTGTTAGTACCGACTAACTCACGCTCCCAACCAAAATCTGCCATCAAACGTTCAATTGACTCAACTTCCTGATTCCTAAAATTATTCCAAATCACTCGACCATTCTCTTTATCTGCTCGTAAACCCTGCTGTTGCAAGGCTTTGTTAAAACTTGGTTGCTTTTGAACACCCCGTTTATACCCTTCAGCAACAGGAACAATATTCAAATGCAGGTGCGGACTTACTTCGTCATTATGAATAACAGCATTGTAGACGGATAAATTAGGATTCCGTTCTTTAAATTCTTTGAAATATTCAACTAAAATTTTGTTGGCAATCACTCGATTTTGTTCTGCTTGTTGTTCCGATATTCCAGTAGAAGAACCATCATCACGAGTAGTACGAAAATCATCAAGAGTACCAATTTGCACGATAAATTCTCGCTGTGGTTCCAATTTTTTATCCTTGCGAACCTTTGCTAAATAGTCCTCGATTTTTCTATCGGCTCTTTTCTGCTTTGCATTATATTTTTCTACGGCTTCACCGAATAATTCTTCATATTTTTCACGAATATTTGTTTGTTCTAAATAGATATTTTCATCCGATTTTGTGAAATCAATATGCTTATGCCAGTCATTGATTTTTTGGCTATCAGTTAACTCACGATTATTATGAGAAATGCTTGTATTCTTTGTTCCCTTTTTGAACGAAATACTGAACCCCAAGTTAAAACCCTCCTTCGGCTGTCGCTAATAAAAAGAGTGTAAACCTTTCTGTTACTCTTTGTCAAAGAGTAACATTTTCCTAATTGTGACATGGCTGTCACAATTCCAAATGCTCTCCGAGGGTATTCGCTGTCACAAGTGACAACGAAAAAAGGAGCCGAAAGCGTGTCACGCTCTCAACTCCTTTTACGCTTTATTTTGCTTCACGCAAAATAATCGCTTATCGTAAATTCACGTCATTAAATATTGACGTAAATTTACTCTCACTCATCTGACTTTTCTTATTCGGTATCACTCCGAATAAGCCGTCAGATTCATCGGGATAATCTCGTTCGCTTGGCGCTGATTTTTCATCAGCAAGCCACTCATTATCCACTGATTTTTCGTGTTGCTGATCGTCAGAAATCGACGATAGCCACCGCTCAAAATCAGCAAAAGTTTCAAACCCAAAACGCTTGCGAAGAGCCTTGCCCATTGCAGCATTTTCTTTCTCAATCAAGCGTTTTTTCTGTTGGCGAAGTTTCGCTTGTTCTTTTTTTAATTTTTCTTCTTGCGCTTTAATATCTGCTAAAGTCATTCCCATAAACTACATCTCCTTTTCTTTGGAATTAATAACGGAAATTTGGTTTAACTGCATAACATGACTCATTAATTTCAACCAAAATTCTTTTTCTGATTCATCAGTTGTTTGCGCTAAATGCTTATGAACAAATTCATTAGTCAAAACTGAAGATTTTGCTAAATCAGCATTGATAACCGAGTTGAGAACATCCATAATTCGTTCAAGCATTTCACTATAATTATCTTCATCCGGCAAATTCAAATAATCAGCTAACCGTTCATACATCAATTCAATTCTATCGACTGTTTCTTCTCTCAAATCAATTTTATCCATGTCACACCTCACTTCCAGAATTGCCACCATTTTCGATTTTTTAATTCTTGATTTTCTAGTAACAACTGATCGTTTTTTTGTTGCTGAAGCAGGGTCAATTTTTGTTGATCACGAATCATTTCTGTTAATTCAGAAATATGTTTGTCCTTCTCAGCTAATTGATCACGCAAAAACTCATTCTCTT
The DNA here is from genome assembly GCF_050555445.1 of Enterococcus sp. DIV1304_2. NCBI lineage: Bacteria > Bacillati > Bacillota > Bacilli > Lactobacillales > Enterococcaceae > Enterococcus > Enterococcus sp. DIV1304_2. Next base: position 1,215 of record NZ_CP187856.1, on the reverse strand, counting down.
TTTCTAAAGGAAAATCACTGCCTGTGTTATTGACCGGTAATTGACCAGTCAATTGATCACTTTTTGACCGATAAATTGACCGAACAACACCAATCAACTCTTTATCTAGCATGATAATGCCATTTTCTTTATACTGAGCAAGGTCAAACCCTGAATTGACCAGTTGATTGCGCACTGTATTTTTCGATACACCCAATTCGTCAGCAAGATTTTTTATGGTCATTTTTTCTACTGGATTACTCATTCAGCACCTACTTCCGTTACATCAAGTCCTTGGAGCCATGTATCTAATTCTCGTTTCAAATCGTCTGCCGATTCCGCAAATGACTCTCGCAAATGATTCGTCAATTCATCATTTTGACTTTCTTGCTTCAACAAATCCCTGTATTTTTTCTTTGTATTCTTAGCTAGATTTCCCCACTCAGAATGATCATAAAGCAAACCTTTCACCATAATCCGTTCAGTAACTTTAGTATTTGGCGGAAAATAATGTGGACTAGCAAAGCTATCCAAACTTTCATGAACCATCTCATGCCAATCAGTTGCTTTTCCCCTTCGTAACTGCAATTCTAGTCGCCACCATGTCGTTATTTCCGGCGGAACAATTTTACGTTTTCTTTCTTGTTCCAATTTTTTATTGTACATTCGAATTTGTCGTTCACTGGCACGACTACCCCAATATGCCGTTTCTAACTTACCAGAACGCCCATAAATTGGTTTAAAAGACACAGGATCAACTACACGATACTGACTAACAAAGTCATCGGGAATATCTACAATATCGCAAGCAATATCCGCACGTGAAAAATGAGGTTCTAGAAATAAATCATGAATGAAATTTTTCATGGAACCTGATAAAAATTGATTGATTTTATTAGGATTAAAGTCAATCCGCCCTTTTCCTTCATGAAATTTAAGAATCTCAATATAAGCTATATTTTCCTCGTGTTGGTCTAATAATTGCCACCCATTATTCCCAACAGCTTTTAAATAACCATTGCCTTCGTTCAAACGCATAAGCTGTTCAAAATTTAAAATCAACACATCATTTGGAGTGTGATAATAAATATTTTCTTTCAGTTTTCCGACTATGGTAATTCGGTCAATTGACCACTGCATTTTTAAGGGAAGGGTCAAACTTTGATACTTTAACCGCCTGTTAGAAATGCGGTTAAGTTTTTCCCACTCATTCACGATCGTGCCACGTTTACTCAA
>NZ_CP187855.1:0-44301 GCF_050555445.1 Enterococcus sp. DIV1304_2 | reverse complement strand
AGGCTTTTATCTTTCAGATCACACAGAAAAGATCGATGCCGACGTCGAGCAGCGTGCAAATCTAAACTTGGCCAAAGAACAAATGACGACTGAAGAGATTACGGAAGTATTGAACGCTGCTGTCCTGAAGAGAAAAGTTGTTTGTATCCAAAAGGAAGAACGTGATACTGAAGGCTACTATCCGGATGATATTAAGGGAGAAATCCATGGGTATGATGAACTAGGCATTTTTATTGGAGATCATAAGATCCATTACGATGAAATTCGCCACATTGAGATCCAGGAGTTAGATAAATGGAGTCAGCTATGAATATCATTCAGCAGTACGAATGGCGCTATATTTGCTATGAAGAATTACTAGAGGAAATTTGGGGATATGGGCAACAACTAATTAACCAAGTGGGACTTGAGTGCTTTACCTTTTATGTAGAAGCTAGCGCAGGGTATCATAGTTTCTACTATTATATTGCACCGTATGAAAAGAGTTAGAGAAGTACTGGGAGCGAAAAGGCTTTTTAGGGGTCGCTGAAACATCCGTATCAGTGATCCCTTTTCTACTGAAAATAAAGGGAATTGATGTGTGATAGAATAAATAGAAAGCTATTTGAAGAAAAAATTTATTATGTGCAGATAATAAACAAAAGGAGTAAAAGAATTGAATCGATCAGAGTATAAACAAATGCTGACACTGAAATATTTTTATGAGGAGAAATTGCAAGAAATCAAAAAGAAACATAAGTCCGATCCGGATTTGTTTCATCCGATTGGTAAGGATCGATATTGTCTATACTGTGAGCAGTATAGAGAAACCCAAGACAAGCTACAGCCTATGGTAAAACAATTAATGGAGTATGAAAAAACACACGAAGTCAAACAACCAGTGATTCAACAGTTGGCTGCAGTCCCCAAAAAGGAAAAGGCGAAGCCAAAAAAAGTGTATCAAGTCTATTCTCTCTTGTTCAAAGATGGTTCAGAATATTTGGTTTATACGTTCGCCCAGGAAACTGGTTGTCGTTTATTAGGAAGACAGATTTCAGAATTAAGTAAGGCTGTTCCGATCTCAAAGGATTATTATTCTTCCATTTATTTAGAACAGGAAGATGGCTCGATTATTTCAGTAGAAGCACGCTTGCAAGAGCATTCGACTAAGAAAAGTTGGTTAGTAGCAGAGAAACAGCAAACGAGAATAAAAGCGAGAGGGAATTGTTTTAATGAAAAACCGTTTGAGTATTTGAAATACACTGAAGGACAATACGGCTGTTTGAGAACTTTTTGCGGGAATACGGTGATTAAAAAAACAAAGAAATTCTCAAAAAATGGGAAAGTCGCTTTTGAAACAACGCGTGGCATGATTGCGATAGAGTATGGACAAGTCCTTCTAAAGCTCTTTCCAGGCACGTTCATGGTCATTAGTGAACAAGAATTTAGCGAATATTTTGTAGAAGACGAATCCTTAGTATGGATGAAGAAAGAATAGAAAGGCAAGAAGGGTTAAGCCTATTTTTTTGATGCCGACATTAGGGATTAGTCCTAGTGAATAAAAGAAGTAGACAATAGCATGGTATAAACGTTAAACTATTATTGCGAACGCAATAATAAAAAGGAAGGTAGGCTTACCCACCATGTCTCGAAATATCTTTGTTTATTCCCACCCAATCAATGTATTTATTATCAAGTATCTAGGAGTTACTGTGGATCAATTCTGTGAGTCTTATGGCTATAGTCAAGGTACTGTCGCAAGCTGGATCACACGGAATCGACGAGTTGAATCACTGCCCGTAGGTTTCATTTATGACTTAGGACTTGCGGCAAGCTTAAACATGTCTGATCTGTATGAAAACCTATTATTACTTCAAGAAGATTATTATGCTTATTTGAGCAGTCAAGGAAAAAAGAAAAAGAAACATATTGAATAACAAATATTTTAAAATTTTCCTATAAAAAAAGGATAGAACATTTTCTATCCTTTTTATATTTTTATAGATTTATATTTTTATAAAAATATAAATCATTTATCGTTCTCTTTGTATATATTTTGTACGGCTTTGACACTATTCTTCACTATTTTTTTGTTGGCTGGATTCATATTATCAATATAAAACTCTACTATTTTATTTAAAGTTTCATATATCTTTTTATCTTCAATTGTAGCAATTGTACTAATAGCAGTATGAGTATCTACAGGCATTCTTACAGATTTAGGTAAATCTTTAGCTGTAAGTCTCTTCTTAGGTTGTTCTAAAACACTTCCTGAATTAGTAGTGTTATTCAACGCTTCAGAATTTTCTGGAATAATATTTTCTGGTCGTTGTGTTTTATTTTTTCTTGTTATAGCATTTAATCCGATTCCTTCATTTTTTTCAATAGACATTGTTTATACTCCTTATCCTAAAAGATTAATACGTTCTATTACTTCGTCACTGACACTTTGATAAACTTGATGGACTCTCTTGTCATGAATATCTTTTGAATTATCTGTTATACCTGTTCTATCGTATCTTTTAAGTCTTTGCATCATCTTAATTTTAGTATTAAAAATATTAGGCTTTCCAAAAAGCGATTCTGCATCTTCAATTATATCAAGATCTAAATCATTACCATTTTGTACAAGTACTGGAAGTAAACCTAGAATATCTATTTTTGTACCATAATCATTATTTAATTGAATCAAATGTTCTATATACTTTTCAGCTCCTTTTAAAGAGCGTTCTTGTGTCTGTAAAATGACTACAACATAATCACTTGCAACCAATGCAGAATTGGTAAATTTATTTAACTGTGGTGGAACATCGATAATAATAAAATCATAGTTTTCCTTGATCTCATCTAATAAATTAGAGAAATGTGTATCTTTAGAATAATCGTCATCATATAACTCAGATAAATAATCTGTATATTTTTCCAAATCAGTAAACGATGGTAATAAATCAAGATTTTCTTTAACTGAAATTAATGAATTTTCAATCTTATTATTTTGAATAGAAACAAACAATGTTTCTTTAAATTCAGGTTTTACTTTATAGACATTAGTCATCGTAGCAAATAGTAATTCTGTAGCATTTGCTTGCGGATCAAAATCAACTACCAAAACTTTATAACCCATATTAGATAATGTGTACGCAGTTAGCACGGCATTAGTAGTTTTACCAACGCCACCTTTAAAATTACCAGTGGTTAATACTTTTGTCATCTGTTTTTCTCCTTAGTTATAATTTTATAAATTTATAAATTTATTATACTGCAACTCACAAAGAATGTAAACTATTTATTTTTATGAAATTATATTTTTATAAATTTATATTTTTATACTAGTTGATACGTATAGTTTAAACCAGTTCTCATATAAATAAAAAATTTTTCGTTCATAAATTTATACTTTTTCATTTTTATATTTTTATAAATTTATACTAAGTAAATTCAATCAAATTATTTTTATAAAATAATTGTGGTAAATGGTTTTATTCTGTATACTTAAAGTAAATACAGAAAAGACCATTGCTGATTGGATTGGCGTCCTGCAATAGTCTTTGGATAAGTAATTAAATTATTTATTTTATTATACCACATTTTAATTACTTACTCCACTACACGAAATTAAAAGGAGTAATATCATGACTACATTTAATTATTACAAATCAAAAGAAATTTATCGTGAAAAATATTATCAAATGCCTAAGGTGTTTTTTACTAACGACAAATATTTAACTCTATCAAATGATGCGAAAATTGCCTATATGCTTTTGAAAGAGCGCTTTGATTATTCAGTAAAAAACAATTGGGTAGACTCTGAAGATAACATTTATTTCATTTACACTAATACAGAATTAATGAAATTATTAAACTGTCGAGAAGGTAAAATTTCAAAAATAAAAAAAGAGTTAGAAAAAACTGGACTACTAAAGCAAAAAAAAGGTCGAATCAAAAAAGCAAACGGAAAAATTGAAACTACTCCTAATCTTTTGTACCTAGGAAAACCTGAAGTAACTTCAGAAGACGTATTCAAAATAATCAACGAAGAAGAATTAATTCCTAATCCTGTAAATGCGAAAATCGCAAATACAGAAAAAACCTATGAAATCAAGGATAATCCTGTAAATGCGAAAATCGCAAATACAGAAAAAACCTGTGATACCAACGGTTCTTCTGTAAATGCGAAAATCGCAGACAATATATTCTATTCTTCTAACCCTTTAGACACTAATAGACACAATATAGACACAAAGAAAGACCAGCTACAAGATCAATTATTGCTAGATAATTTTGAAACGATCATGAAAGACAATAGCATTGCGACATTTGTCCCAGAACGAGTACTAAGTTTGATTAAAACATTCTCGTCAAGCTATAGTGAGGCTCAAAAGACCGTTCAGACAATTCATAATGCAAAAGCAAAAGCGGAAAAAGACGCGCAGACTAAAATTATTTTTGAGGACCTAGATATTTATGGGCTTAATGCCGAGCAAGAACTATATAAAACACTGTTAAAAGCCTATCAAAAACTGAAAACAGAAAAAGTTGAAAATATTCAAAATCTAATTTTTGTTTACGTTAAGAACTGGTTTATGGAAAATCCGATTGCTGCAAAACAACAAGCTGAATCAAGCGAAGAATTACCTAAGGTCCCTTTACATGATTGGCTAAACGAAAGTTAAAATCAGTCGTGATCATAGGAAGTGTCTAGGTGTGTCTCAGCGTAGCTGATGTGTCTTTTTAGTTGCGAAATAAGTGATCAACTAAAAGTAACTAATCTATAAAATAGGCTACTTCACCAGGTGTTCCAGAAGTAATTAAATTATTCAGACTGTATAAAGCAATATCAGCTGTGGTTCTGATTTTTTCACCGTGGTAGTCTTTCAAGTTAACAATGAATTCTATGTCTTTTTTGTAGTTTATAGCTTTTTTTAGAGCGACTTCTTTCTCATCTGAAGTCAAAGCTTTGTAATATTCAATTCGAATTCTAAATAAAGTAAATAATAAGCTGAAATTAAATACTGGGCGAGAGGATAGAATTTCTCCAAGTTTGTCACAACTCTCTTCTGCCTTAGCTAATAATTCAAAATCAATATTGTTTTTGTCTAAAACAGCATGATCAATCAACGAATCGGTTATGTTAGAGATTGCGGCAGGAAGTACGTGTAAATATTGACAATCGATTGAGCTGATATGATCTACTTCATAATCTTTTAAAGTTTCTAGGAAAAATTTTAAGTGATCAATTTTAAACTTAGGGGTAAAATCTGTAATAAGTTGGAGATAATAGTTTGTTAAATAGTTTTTACTTTTTATTTGGTCAAAAAGTCTGTCCATTTCTTCAGATGTAATCGGTTCGATGAATGGTGCAGTCTGTTCAAATTGATGTTTGATGTATAAATAGCTTCGGTAAGATCGCAAGGATTGATCTTTTTCTGCCTTGGCAATTTCATATAGTTTTTTTAATTCGTTTAAATTCACCTCGTTGGTGATTGATTTTTGAGTAAGTTCTCTAATCTTTGCTGCGACAGCATTTTCCATATTTTCGATGTCGCTAAGATCCGTTATATGGGCATTGAGTCGGCACATGATCAACTCTAATTCGGTGGAAGTTAACGCACGTTCACCTCTTTCAAATCTTGAATAAGCAGAGGTGTCCATAATCCCTTTTGCAATTTCAGATTGCTTTACACCTTGTTTGATACGTAGTCTTCGTATAAGTAAATGAATGTTCATAACATTTCCTTTCAGTAATGTCAACAAAAAAATGGCCATTTGTGAAATTCACAAGTCAGCAGTTTTTTGGAGATTTTTGTAAAAACTTGTTGTATGATTTATATGACGTCAATATTAAAAGCTGTACAGTAATAAAAAAAAAGGAGGAGAAACACTATGTTTCCATTTCCAATTGATCCACGTGACGCACAAGTAACACGTCCCTAGAAAGTTATTTTTATCCCAAATAAACGAATAGACCAATTTATTTAAAGAATCATGTGAAACTTTTTATTATCTTTTTTTTTAAGTAATTTGTCTAAATCTAGTATAAATTAGAATAACTATTAAGACAAATTATTTCTAGTTAGAAAACCTTTAGGTATGCGTTTATTTCTTGAATTAAATAAGGATATAGCAGGATTTTTCGAAGAGGATTTTTACTAAAAGGGAATAGAGTCTGAATAAATTTAGGATATTTTACTGTTGCCAGAAATATAAAAAGCATGTTATCGTTAAAAAGAATTAAATAAAGTACTAGTTTTTGTTTGTCGAAAAGCAACTAGACATTTTAGTCTAGTTCTTGAAATGAAGGCAAACAAAAAGGAGCACCTTTAGCTCTCTCGCTCCAAACTGATTGGCGTCAGTTTGAAGGTCGTTGAGATCAAAGGGTCCAAACAACATTCGACCATGTTGAATGGATTGCTCCTTGATAATTGTAGACGATGTCTACAACGTTGCTATTATAACAAACAACTGAGGGGTATTCATTCGTTTTCACTTATTTTTTAAAATCTTTTTTTATAAGACAGTTTGAAAAGGTGATTTTCAGAAGATGAGTGAGGACGTATGTGTATGGCCTTGGACTAATACGATTCTTTTTTTTATACGTTTGATTCAGTGGGGGAGTGCGTGTAAAACGAGGATCAAATTAGCTGTTATAGGGCGTTGTCGACAACTACAATCTTTGAGGAGGGATTTCACGCATGTGGAATGCCTCCTTTTTGTTTGCCTTTATTTTAAAATACTACTTGAAAGGATCTGAAGATGGGAAAAAATGACAAAAGGCTATGCGGTTAGATTGATTGACTTACTAGAAACAAAGGGAGTGATAGTTCAGCTTTTTAATGGACAACGGTGGAAAATCAATAACGAGAAAGCTCTACGATTTTCAATTTTTTAGAAGGTGGTAAACCTTATGAGGTAAAAACTTTGGAGAAATCCCTGGTCGACAGAAGAGCTGTTTGATCAAATTAAATTAGTTTTCGATAAGAAAGGCAGTATCCTTGCAAGAAGAATTCAAACAAATCTGCCTTTAAAAACAATTAAAGCAAATGACGTTTTTCGTTATAAAAGAGCTGATCCAAAAAAAGCAGCACTTAAAATCTATCAAGCAATCGAGGAGCAAGAAGATCAAGAATTTGCTCGTCAAATGATCACGCATTGGTATTCTAATGATTCAGGCGAACTAATAAAAAAATAATTACTCAAACAAAAACGTCTTATATTTGCTAATTTTTAGCAATAAAATCTTAAATTCTTGTTGGGTGTTGATGACGAACAACCAACAAATAAAATTGAATAGGGCGAGTAGAACCGCCCCTCTGAACTAATCAGCATGGCTACTAAAGGGTTCAGTGACCGTTACCCAGCTAGATGGGTGTGCCAGAATCATGGAAGGATTTGCGAAGATTTATCTGAAAGATAAGGAGCGAATATCCTGCCTTCCTAGGAGTTAGACTTCTCCGGTTGTAAAAGTCTTGCGAATAATGGTTCTACAAAAATTAGCAAATATAAGACGTTTTTGCTATGAGAAATATCAATACGAAAGGGGAAAATATATGCCAAAAGCTACCGCAAAGAAGAGGAATAAAGATAAAAAGAAACGGTTGTTCCAATTGGAAGAACTATTGTTAGAGAAGAAGGATTTGGAGTTTGTGATCGGACAAGAAGATTTATTTGCAAGTAATATCCAGTTCAAACATGATGAAGTGTTACCAGGCGAACGAGCATATATTGTCACGAATACTGTTGTCCATAATACCCCTTTATACCAAAAGCAATTGATCCATTTACGATATATCCATTCATTGAGAATCGTGAATAACTTGGAAGAAGGGCGACTGGTGAAAGAAGTGCCAGTCGCAAAAATTGTACGGTCGAAAGCAGGGATTTATTTCGTTGTCGATCGAGAAAGAATCACCCAGTCATATCATCAACGAAAACAGCATAACCAACTTTCAGGAATTATTTCCGAAGAAATGTTTCGGAATTACTAAAAAGGACAGATTTTCCTTTGAAAATTGTGAATTCTTTTGCTAAGTAAGGAACTTTTATTTTTAATATATTTAAAAATGTTATCTTAAAAAAAATGGTTTGAATTTATTTACAATTAAATCCAATATTAAATTGTTTTTATCAAGTAAAATGTTAATTGGTCTATATTAATCAATCGTTTTATTAAAATTGTATGAAAAAACACAGGTTATCGTTTGGCGAAAATTATTTGGTTTGATATGCTTAATTTATAGTTATTTTAATTTAAGTGAATCCTAGCTTAATAGTTGCCAGGGAGATCTTTTAAAACCTAAACTCCAATTTTTAGTTTATTAGTTTAAGAATACCTTTTTGAAAGTCTCAACAATACTTTACTCCTAGAAACTAAGCGTCCTTTTTGTGAGGAGGGCGTTCCCTGGCAACTATTAGGCTAGGCGTCATTCGTTTTCGAGTGGATAATAATAATGTTGCTGATTTGTATCTTGAGCTAGTCCAAACGTTGAGCCAATCGTTAGATTAGATGGACTATCTGCCAAACCGATTAATTCAAATTGGTTTTTATCGATGTTTGTGACTGATAGCGGGAAATGAATTTCTTCGTCACCTATCGAGAGAATAGCCTGATTGACGTCTTCAAAATGAACAAAGGTGATCATTGCTTCTCCTAAGTCAACTATTTCTTTGTTTTTTCCTTTTTGTAGTTGTTCAAAAGCAGAAGGTTCAGGTATAGATGAGGATTCTATTGTACTTCGGTAGTCATTTCTTCTATTACGAGATTGGTAAATTAAAATGGAACTTAAACAAATAAAGATAATTGGGAGAACTAGGAATAATTTTGATTTCATTTGCTTTTCTCGATATTTTGGCTTTTTGAGACAATGCTTTTTTTAGTTTTTAATTGCTGTGCGTATTCTTCAATGTCACTCTTTAAATAAAGTCTAACTACCGAAGGTCCTGAATCTCCAAACTCAAAAAAAGGTTTTATCTTTCCTGTTTTGATTGTCTGTGAGAATGCAGTGTAAGACTGTCCTGTGATTTTAGCAGCTTGTTGTCTGGTGAGTAGATTTTTTTTACCCCATTGTTGGATTTCAGTTAATTTCATTTTTTAGACCTCCTAAATACTAGATACTAAAAAAAGTATACCAAATTAAACATAAATATCAAACAAACGCTTGACTAAGCATGCTAAGTAAGGTATGCTAAATTTAAGATAAAAAAAGAAAGAAGGAACCTAAATGAAAATGTTAAAAGTGTTAGCAATCGGAGTAACAGTTGGAGGGATGGCGTTAGCTATTCATACGGAAAAGGCAGAAGCCACAGAATGGACACCTCGTTCAGTCGAACAAATTAAAGCAGATATCGCAAAAACAGACGGTAAAGAATACACAATCGTCACTGGAGATACTTTAAGCGGTATTGGAGAAGCCACAAACATGACAGTGAAGGCACTGGCAGAAAGAAATTCAATTGCCAATGTAGATTTAATTTATGCAGGAAATAAATTAGTATTTGAAGGTAATGTAGTCACTGTTCAAAACCCTCAAGGAGAAACAATTGCGCAGTCTGTTGTGAAAGACGAAGATAAAATAGATCCAAGTCAACCAATTGGACAAGCACCGACAACTGGCTCTAACAATAATCAAGGCTCACAAGTAGTCACACCACCAGCAGTAGGAGATAATGGCTCAACAGGCGGAGGAAATACAGTAACACCACCAACTGGCGCTGACAACGGTTCTACAGGAGGCGGAGGTACAGTCACACCGCCAGCAACAGAAGACAATGGCTCAACAGGCGGAGGAAATACAGTAACACCACCAACTGGTGGCGATAACGGTTCTTCTGGTGGGGGTACCGAAACAACACCGCCAACAGGTGGGGATAATGGTTCAGGAGGAAACGAAACTGGTCCAGAAGAAGAATTATATCGTGTAACGCCACTAGGTAATAGTGGCATGGAATTCAAGACGAACATCGAAGCAGCTGAATGGGGGTTAGCACAAGTTATGAATCCCGATAGTCAATGGTTTGGTATGCGTTCTACTTCTAAACCTTTAGTTTGGTCAAATGGAGAGGTTTTAAGCTATTCAGTAGATTTTTATTAATATAATTAATTATCTAGAAGCGATTTAAGATTATAATCTTGAATCGCTTCTTTGTTTTTTCTAGGCTAAGAAAGGAAGTGAATGCCTTGTGATTCGGGCACCCTGTATCATTAACTTTCCTTATTATTAGAAATTTTAGGAGGGGAATTATTGAAAGCAAAGATGTTTAAAAGAAGCCTTAATATAGTTGCTTTGTTTATAATTATAGGGCAGTTGATTATTGCACCAAACATGGCTATTGCTGATCATATAGAAGAGTTTAAAATAAGCCAAGTGGATGCGAAAGATGAAGAACTTGAACAAGATAAAATTGAATTGAAAAAAGTTCTTAAGAACAACTCAATACTATCAAATACAATAAAACAAGGAACTGTCCAGTCGGAAAATGCGCGAGCAAATGATAGTCCTGAAGAGAGTGAATTGCCTGTTGTTGAAACAATAGGTAATTCGCTTTTTATTTTACCTTCAGGTACTGATGTCCAACCAATTGACCAAGTTGAAGAAGAAATTACTGGTGAGTTCGATGCGAAATATACGTTAGATTATATTCGTGAACATGCTAAGAGCACTACCGAACAAAATGAAATGTTGAAAAAATCAGAAGAATATGCCCGTTTAAAAAGAAATTTTACTCGATCTACAGGGTTTACTATAGAAAATGTTCGTACCATTGAACATCGTGTATGGCGAAATATTCCAAACGGGACCAACTTTTTGCATGATAAGTTCTATATGTTTCGAATAAGAGAAACAGGACAGATTGCTTTTTGTATTGAGGAAGGTGTTCCCATTGTCTTAGGTAGTGGAGCATCGCAAGAAAACGTAACACAAATCATTTCAAATCCACAATTAAGAGAACGATTATCCTTGATTGCTTATTTTGGTTGGTATGGAAATTCAGATAAATCAGATACACAATATGTTGCTGTTCAACAAATGCTTTGGGAAGCATTTGGAGGCGAAACATTGTCCACCACAGTTTCTAATTACGGGACACGTAAACAATCCGTGGAAACAGAAATATCAAAATATAATACTCGACCAAGTTTCCATAATCAAAAAGTAACTGTCAAAGTTGGAGAAACGGTTACAATCAATGATACAAATGGTGTATTTGCAAATTATGCTATGAATAATCTTACGAATACAGCAAATGTAACACTTCGACAAGAAGGTAATAGACTGCATATCACGGCAAACGCCAATTCAAATAAAAATGGTATCGTATCTATTGCAAGAATACCTAATGAGTTTGCTAGTGCTGCATTAGCCTATCGAGTAGGTAACGGACAAAGGGTAAGTGTATTGCATGTTGATGATCCAATAACTGTGAATTTAAATATTGAAGTTTTAAAAGAAGGTCACGCTGAAGTATTAAAAGTGGATGAAGATACTGGAAAACCTTTAGCTAATGCAACGTATCGTTTTACAACTTCAACTGGGCAAACGAAAGAATTAACAACAGGAGCAGATGGAAAGGCACGGTGGGAGAATCTTTTAGTTGATACAAAAGTAACCATCGAAGAGATTCGAGCGCCACATGGCTATATCTTGAATGCACAACCTCAAACCTTAACTATACGAGCGAATGAAACAACCACTCTTCGATTTAATAATAAAGAACAACTCGCAAATCTTACAGTTATTAAAGAAGATGAAGAAACTGGAAACAAACCACAAGGCGCCGCGACACTTTTCGGGGCTAAATACGAATTAACAGATTCAGAAGGCAAATCGATTGCGATATTAACTTTGGAAGATGTTGACGGTCTTTCACAGGCAGAGATTAAAGGACTGAAACTTGGAACGTACTATCTAAAAGAAGTAGAAGCACCTGAAGGGTACAACCTTGATCCAGAAACACACGAAGTTCAGTTGACCTATGCAGGACAGAATGAGACAGTCGCTATTCATAGTAAGACAGTCAACGATCGAGTGATTAAGGGCGGAATCGAAGGCTACAAATTTGGATCAAAAGACTTAACACCGTCAATCATGGGGAATATTCGTTCATTTTTCCGCTTGGGTCAAAAAGAAGAGGAGAAATCATCTAAAACAACGAATCAAGATATTAAACCACCACTTGAAGGAGTTGAGCTAACAGCAACTTCGAAAACAACAGGATTAAAATATACTGCAACGACTGATAAAAAAGGATATTTTCATATTGGAGATTTGCCATATGATACGTATACCGTAGAAGAAACAAAAGGCGCACCTGGCTATTTACTGATTGAACCCTTTGAGGTAACAATCACTGAAGAAGGCTATGTGCATTTTTATTTGTTAGAAGATCGAATCATTGAAGCCCGTTTACGTATCTTAAAAGAAGATGCTGAAACAGGTAAACGAATTCCTTTAGCAGGAACTAGCTTTAAGATTTGGGATCGTTGGGGGAACGATGGTGAAGGTGCCTATGTAAGCATGCGTGAGAATAATTCATTGGAATTGACTGATACGTTTGTTACCAATGATGAAGGAGAAATCGTTACTTCTGAAATGTTGGCATTTGGAGAAGATCGCTATGAATTAAGAGAAATCCGCGCACCAGAAGGGTATATTTTACCAACAGAACCAGTCGTATTTTCAGTAACTGGTGATAATGCGAATGGGGTGATTACACTACATGTTAAAAATGATCCCCAAAAAGGGTTAGCAACTGTCAATAAAAGCGTAGAAACTGCTATTCAAACAAGTGTAAATAATTCTGAATATGGAGAGTATACTCAGTTTGATTTTGATCAATTAAAAGGACAAGGATTCCGATTCAAGATTGAAGCGGCTGAGGACGTTGTGACACCAGACGGAACGGTTCGCTTTAAGCAAGGAGAAACAATTCAATTTGATGGCGAAGATTATATCCTTGAAACCACGGAGGACGGTTCTGCTACTTCACCAGCATTTCTCTATATTGGAAACTACTATCTAGTTGAAATCGGCGCACCTGCAGGCGTAGCGCTGTTAAAAGAACCGGTACCATTTTCGATTGAGTACGCAGGGCAAGAAGTTGAAGTTTCGACTAGTGAAGTCGATGTAGATAATTTCTTACAGGAAATCAATGTTTACGGTCAAAAGGATCAAGAAGTAGTTGTTGATTGGGCAGATGGTCAAGCAGTGATCGATGTCGAAGCAGCGAACAATGGTCAAGTATTTGCCTTGCGATTGGCAAAAGGACTAACAGTCGGAGAGTCTGTTTTAGAAGAGGACACGACGTTGGCTTATACCTTCGTAAAAGAGGGTGTAATTGCGTTTGAAGGCTTGAAATTACCAAATCAGACGATTCAAATGTACCTTCAAGAAGTAGATGCAGGTTCTGATCATGTATTGAATGAAGCAAAATACTTCTTCACTTATGAGCCAGAAACGAATGAACAAACACATGATATTCATGTTTCAGCTAAGCAAACGGAAATGGAAGAATCGGAAGAAGATCCGGAACAGCCAAATGAAGAAGAACCAGCTGAAGAAGACGAAAACAATGAAGAAACAGATACAGAAGCTGATCAAGAAAACGAAAATGATTTAGAAAATCCAGAAGCAGACACTGATGTCTCTGAAGAGCAAGACAACGAGTTAAATGAGACTGGAGAAGCAGAACAAGAAGACGCTGAAGAAGAAACTGATTCGATATTAAACAAACTGGCACGTGCCAATGTAAAGGTGATCAAAACGGACGGCATGGATCAAAAAGCATTACAAGGTGTTGAATTCGATTTGATTCGTATTGGGGAGTTCAAACCAATCGACTCAGAACCAGAAGACGAAACAACTGAAGGTGAAGAGGAACAATCCCCAGAAGAAGATGGTACTGAAGAATCTGATACAGAAACTCCAGAAACGTTCACAGACGGCGTAGGAGATACAGAAGAAACACGGACAGTAATTGGAACCTATGTCACAGATGAAAATGGTGAAATTACCATTGAAGATCTACCTACCGGCCAATATGTACTAGTCGAAACAAAACCACTTGAGTGGTACCACGAAAATGACGAAGAGTACGATTTTGAGATTTCAGCTGACAATAATGGTGAAACTATTATTTTTGAAGTTGAAAACAACCGCTTGGATCTTGAGATCGAAACACTTTTTGCAGAAACTGAAACTGGTTCAAAAGTGGTCGATCCAACCGTTGATAACAAATTGACGGATTACGCTTGGACTTTGGGTGGAAAAGAAGGACATGAATACTTTGTCGTGACGCAATTTATTAATGGAGCGACTGGGGAAGTAGTCGATAAAGGTATTTCTTCCTTTGTTTCAACAGGAGAAGAAGAACAGGAACTTCTCTTTGATGTAATGATTCCAGCGAACACGATGAATGACGGAGACGAGTTGGTAGCTACTCACATGGTATATAGTGATGAAGAGCTAACAGACCTGGTGAGTGATCACTTTGATTTAAAAAATAAAGAACAAACTGTTGGTTTCGTAAAACCAACTGAAGAAGCACCTGCAATTCCACAAGCAGGCAGTGTAACTACAGGGACATGGATTCAAGAAGCATTTTCAACGTTATTCAAATAAAATACTTGATTTTAAGGTAAAGCTGATTATCAGTTTTACCTTTTTCAATTAGGAGGTGAGCGATGTTAATAAGAAAAAAGTGATCAAAATCGGACGATCGAGAGCAAAAAGGAAGAAACGAATTCTAATAGCCGCAGGGTCTGCTAGTGTCTTTCTTTTTGTGTCTATTTTCTTCTTGCTTGGATATTTACAGCAACGATCGTTTGAAAAAAGTATTGCAGAAATACAGGTTGAAGCGTTGACAGCGATGGAAAGCAAAGACGAGATCAAGCCTAGACCTGCAGATTATTCGGGTATGGATGTAGAGACACTAGAACCAAGAACATTGAATGTAAATGTTCAAAATCAAATTTCTAGATTTGGTGTTGGAATGATTGAAATTCCTTCAATTGATTTGAAATTACCAGTACTGGAAGGAATCACTCAAGCAAATATTAGCGTTGGCGTTGGTACGGTAAAACCGAATCAAGCAATCGGAAAAGGGAATTTTGCTTTATTAGGACACTATATGACGAATAGCGGACTACTGCTAGGCGGATTGAAACAAGTCTCCATAGGTGACGAGATCCACTTAACGTATTTTGACAAGCAAGCGACGTATAGAGTCATTGAGAGCAAAGTCATACACCAATCGGAAGGGGAATACATGTTAGATAATCCGGAAGATCCACACTATTTAACTTTGTTGACGTGTGACGGTAGCCGAGTGGAAACAGATTATCGATTAATGGTTCGTGCTGAACCGATTGAGTAAATAAGGAGTGATAAATATGGCCGCAAAAAAAACAAGTCTGATTGTAGAATCCGCAAAGGAACTATTAGAAGAAAAAGGCATGAACTTTAATCAGTGGAAAAAAGAAATCGTAACAACGAAAAAACTAGAGATTATGGAAGGAAAAAATCTCCAGTGGGAACATTCAATTGTTGAAGAAGCCGCATTAGAAGTGATCACCACAGATTTAAAAGAACGTCGAAAAAAAGGAAACAACACTAAAGAAATAAACAAAAATATAGAACAAGAAGGAGTCGAATATACATGAAATCAACAGTTTTAAGCCTTGTCGTATTACCTCAGAACGATTTAATCTCAAATTTGGTCAACTCTCTAAATTCAGTCGTCTCAGCAGCGCAGACATTAGCCCCAGCAGTAGCGGCCGTGATCGCAATAGCAGCCATGTTTATGTACATGTACTCTGATAAATTTGCTGATGTCGCTAAAACGAAGCTGTTCAAAATCTTTGTTAGTGTGGGTGTTATCGCAGGAATCACTACTGTTATTAACTGGATGACAAGTACAGCTAGATTCTAAAAGTAAACCGGCTAAGTGTTTAACTTAGCTGGTTTATTTAAATTATTAGCAAGTACAGGAAAGAAAGGAGAAAAAATGTATTTACTAAAGTTTGTTAAGGTACCTAAGACAATAAAAAAACAGAAAGTACTCCCGTTGAAAAAATGGCTATATCTGCCTCAAGCGCAAGATTTGTATTTCCAAGTTATTGAAGAAGAGGGCTATGAAGGTGAAATGACCCTTTTGGTACAGAATCAAGATAACTTACAAGAGATTCAATTTGATATCTCGTATGAAGAAGGGTACACCTTATCGGATTTGATTAGCCAGGACTTAATCAGGGAAATTCGAAACACAGCTGATGAAAATCTACGTATTTCTTTAGAAATTATGGAAAACGAGATCAACTTATCATTTTCTGAACCTATTACAATAGAATCAACGGATACAGAAGTAACAAAGAGTAACTTTTTCTCAACAATTAGCTCAAAACTTCCGTTTAAGAAAAAAGAAGATGTAACGGAAGAAACTACTGAAGAAGAACAATCTGAAGTGGTGAATGAAATAATAGAAGTAGAGGAATCAAGTTACGTACCAGATTATGAAGAGGGCGAGGAAACAGAAAAGGACCTCTTGCTACAACCAGTGGAAGAAACTGAAGATTCGAAAGTTAATAAAAAAGCACCAGTTGATAAAAAAGTGGAAACTGATTCTCAAGAAGAAACCAAACCCCAACTTCCTTCTTTGCAGGAATACGTATCGATTGAACAAGTGCCTATTATTCAAGAACTAGATCAGCTAATCGATCAGATGGATGGACGTATTAAGAATGGTGTATCCCACGTATTATCGGAATTCAATTTGACGGAACCGGCAACATTTATTGAAAAGAAGCAAAAAGAATTTATTGAAAAATCTTTTACAAAAGATTTTTATTCGTCACTCATTTCTAGCTTGGTAGAGACGAAAAGTAATTTATTAAATACGGCTATCTTAACGTTGACCGAACAGTATGAACGGCAGGTAAATCAAAATGATCCGTCAGTACTAAAAAAAGAGATCGACGTCATTAAAGCGAATATCGAAAGTCACTGGCAACAAGAGCTGACTAAAAGAATCCAAACGATTTCGGGAAGACACAAGCAAACAATCGATCAACTAAGAGTGAAACAAGAGAAAGAACTTGCACAATTGAAATTAAAACACAGCCAAGAAATGACTAGTGTTAACAACAACTATGCGACTGAAAAAATGCAACTTGAAAATGAGATTCAAGAAAAAATCGAACAAGAAGCACAGATAAATATTCAGAAGTTTAAAAAGAAAGCGACTCAAAAAATCGAGATGGAAAATCTTCAAGCTTTAGAAACGTTCAAGATCGCTCAATTTGAGAGCATGCGTCAGGTCGTGACAGAAACCTTGACGAATGCTAAGCAGAATGAAGGGAATTATCTAAATGCGCTTAAAAAACGCTTAGAAGACGAACAACCAAGGTTTGAACAAAAGTATCAACGATGGTTAGAAATGCAGCGGGAAGAGGAAATAAATAGAAAGGAAAACGAAGAGTTAAAACTTAAAGCGCGTGAAATTGAGGTTCAAGAGAAGAAAGTTGCATTGGAAGAAAAGGCGATCCGAGAAACCGTGGATACCACCAAACGTATGGAAAAACAAAACCATGATCTTCTTGTTGCGCAACAAGCCCAACTACTTGAAACAATAAAAGCTTTTCAGATAAATCCTCCGGCTACTGGTCCTCAACCAACAGAACCTAGTTCAACTCAGCAACCAAAAAATACTTGGTGGAAAGGATTCTTTGTCGCTACGGTTACTTTTGTAACGATTGGTGGCATTGGCACCTTACTATATACGATTCATAATGTCTATGCTGCTCAAGAACAAACGACACAAGTGATTCAAAAACAGACCAGCGAAATGGAGAAACGCTTAATGGGAGTAATAGAAAATCGATCAATTCAGACTACACAAAGTACAGCCGAAACAACGCCACAAACGTTTGAAGATTATTTGATTGAAAACCAGTACTTAGAAGCTGCAGAAACGTTCCCAGAGAAGAAAAAAGACATTGTCGATTATTTACTTGCGCAAGGAGATAAAAGCCATCTGAACGAATACCTAGAGGTGTATCCGATCACTGACAAGTTACAGTTGTTAGAGGTGGCTATTCTGAACGGTGACAGTGAAGCGATTTTTGAGCGTTATAAAGAAAATGATCTGGATACACTCAAAAAACTACCAGCTGTTCAAAAAGAAAAGTTAGCATTGGTTTTATACCAAGAAAACCTTCCAGTAGAAGCGAATTTACTATTAAAAGATTAGACAAATCAATCGTTTAAAAAAAAGCAATCTAACTATAGACTGCTTTTTTTGTTGTCTTTTCACTTGAAAAAGGAGAGAAGGAATGGAAAAACAAGCTTTAGAATTTCTACTTCGATATTCTGATTGGGTCAAAGACGCAGGATTTTTTAGTTCTATTTGGCATATGTTCACCATGTGGGTAATTAAAATATCCTATCACATTGCACTTTATACGGAAAAAGTTATCGATCAGATATTTAAAATTACGGGCTTTCTTGACGAGGGGATGATTGGGACCGTTTATACCAGTATGCGGATTTTAGCCGCTTCTGTATTGACGGTGACACTCCTTTATATCGTCTACAAATACATGTTTAGCGATCGAGTGGATCTGAAAGGTAGTCTTCTTCGTGGGATTATTTTCCTTAATTTGATTATCTATCTGCCTGGACTGATGAATTCCGCTATGAATGTAACGAAAGCAACCTTTGATGCCTCAAAAGACTTGCACGGTACCGGATCAAGCTTATCCTATAATATCGTACAAAGTAACATGGCCGATCTCACCTACTTATCAAGAAATGGCTTTGAGCTACTTGATAGTAGCAATACAAATGACCGGACAATGAATTTATCGGAAAATGCGTTCAAAAATGCCGATTTAACAGAAATGATTTTACCTAATGATATCGGAGATTTAAAGAAAACAGCCAGTAATGAAGAAAATACAGAAGCTTTAGGCTACCAAATCAAGGTAGCTGATGATGGATCACTTTATGCGGACAAAATCAAAAACGGGTGGTTTTCAACGTTTGATAACGGAAAATTCCGGTTTAGTGCCGACACAGCAACGATTTTGATTTCTTTGTGGACCATGACATTTGTTTATCTTTGTTCGGGGTTTACCATCGGTGCAGCGATTTTGGAGTTGGTTTTTGCTCGGATTCTATTCCCAGTTTTGGCAGCCATGGATATTGAAACAGGTCAAAAAGTGAAAAGGATTTTTGAAGATATGGGCAATACGTTTGTAACGATCATGCTGACCGGTTTTTCAATCAGTTTGTTTTCGATTTACTTCACGTATCTTGCCACATTGAACCTAAATATAGTTGCTTATGCCATTTTATGCCTTGTGGGCGTGTCTATGGCAATGACTGGACCACGAACATTCGGAAAATATTTAGGTGTGGATACTAGCGCTCGAAGCGGGTTTAAATCAATTGTGGGTGGATACTATGGGGCGAAAGCAGCCATGGGAATTGGAAAATCTGCAGTTGGTTTAGGCGAAGCAGCGTTACATGCACCTGAAACAATGCGTGCTACAGGGGGGAAAATCAAAAATGGTGTCTCCAATAAACTAGATAGCGATAAGAAAATGATGAGTAATATGGGTAAAGCCAAGGATCATATCGACGACAAGTTGGATGATAAAGTCGATGAAATCTTTGATAATCCACCAACAACGCTAGAAAATATTAGTCCAATTTCAGAAGATCAGTACGAAAAAGAAAATCTAAATCAATCGATCGATGGACAAGAAAATTCAACAGATGAAGATACAAAGAATACCGATAAAAATAATGGTGAGCTTGATAAAGACGGAAAAGAAATCATAGCTGAAGCAGATAATAGTACTCACCAAGACCACAATAAAGTACAAGATTCAGCTGACGAGAAATCTGTTTCTGACAGTGAACTGAACACTGAAGGACATGATTTGTCTGAAAATCCTAACGCTCAAGGAGAAGAGACAGACGAAAATGGAAAAGTGATCATTCAAGATTCTTCCAATAATGAGGATAAAACGGTAAATGACGCTTCAGCTATCGAAACGAAAGGTTCAGGTCAACGTTCAGAAGACTTGAAAAATGAAGAGTCAGTGAATAACGCAACCTTAGATGGCTCAGAAGGAAATAGTGAATCTGATTCCCAAAATAAAATGAATTCAACAGTTGAAAACCCAGATAAGAAAAAGGTTGACCAGGGTTCAGAAGAAGCACCAAAGAAAAATCCTACAGAAGTGGATACCCCTCCAGTCACACAAAACGAAGGCGATTCTTCTCAAAAACAAATCGTACAATCTGAACAGCCAACCACGGCTAGAAAAGAAGATAACGTTGCAGGAAATAGTTCTGAAACGGTTTCTAAAACCACGAAATCGACAAATAGTGATCAAGGTTCACTAAGGAAAGAGAAAGAAGCAACGAAGCTCTCAGAAACCTTAGAATCAACAGATAGAACAAGTTATAAGGAATCTGAAGCCAAACCAATTTGGGAAGAAAAGAAACAAAGTGACACGCGATTTGCAAGTGCAAATGACACTCTAAAGAATATGAATGCAGAAGACTATTTACCACCAAGAAATAATGACCGAGGTGATAGAAGTGGCGAATA
Organism: Enterococcus sp. DIV1304_2; assembly: GCF_050555445.1. Lineage (NCBI taxonomy): Bacteria > Bacillati > Bacillota > Bacilli > Lactobacillales > Enterococcaceae > Enterococcus > Enterococcus sp. DIV1304_2. Next base: position 23,709 of record NZ_CP187855.1, on the reverse strand, counting down.
AATATCAACATATGAAAATCCAGAAAAACATTAAGCAAGAAGTTCGTTTGAAAGCTTTCTACTTTTTGGATCTTGCTTTGATTCTAGGACTGTGTGGTGGCATGTTTTATCTTCAAGACTATATTCAACTACCCATCGGGCATTTCATTGTTATTGAGTGCTTGCTGTTTGCATTAGGGATATTCTTGTGTGCAAAACCAAGCAGTAACGGAGGACACAGAAACCTATACACTCTTTATTGTCTGCTTAAAATGGATCGAACTATTTACGGTACACAGAGCTATAAGAAAGGAGTAAATTAGTTTAATGGCAAAGATAAAACAAGGAAAAAGTCAGAAAAAGCGTCCCCTTAAAAAAGGGGAGCTTCCTTCTGTTCAAGAAGTAATCCCTATCAAGCGAATGGATCAAAATGACGTGGTGAAAAACGACGATAGCTTTTTTGCTTTCCTAAAAATTTCTACTCAAGATATCAACGGACTAAGTGCAGAAGAGCAACAGCAAGCACAGTCTCAATTGGAAAATCTTTCTCGGATCTATGACGATGACATGAGTATTTTATCCATGATGTTTCCTACGAACATTGATTCCAACTTGGTTTTTTGGAATAAAAAGTTGATGCAAGCAAGGAATCGACAAAACATGGCGCAATTGATGATTTGTCGAGAACAGATCCAGCGTCTCCTATGGGTAGAAATGGAACTATCCAATTTAGAGTTTTACTGCATGGTCTATGGAAAAACAAAAAAAGAAATTGTTTTAGCCAAAACGTTACTGAAACGTTCCGGTGGATCACTATTTAGAATTAAGGATGTTAATGCAGGGCAGACAGAAAAAATTCTTACCAAACTGTTCAATATGAATACAGCGATTTAGGAGGAAATTATGCTATCAAAAAAAGAAGTATTAGATCTAGAAAAAAAAGGCTATGACTTAGATTTTATTTCTAGAATTCAGCCACAGGGTGGATTTAAGCCGACTGAAGACAAAATTATCGCTGGTGACGGTGTCTATGCGACGTTACACGTCTATGAGCTTCCGAAAAATCCAGTTCCTTTTTGGCTTACCGCACTCATGGGGAATCGTAATACAGTAACAAAGGTTGATATTGCTCCTTTAGAAAAAGAACGAGCATTAAAGGATATTAACAATTCTTTGAATGAATATCGGGAACAAGCGTCAGAAGGACGTACACAAACTGATAGAAACGACGCCGCAGCTGAGTATCGATCGCTAGAGCGATATGCTTCAGAAATAAAGCAAGGAGGGGAGGTAACGAAATTAATCGATATCAGGATCTATTTGGTTGCTGATACGCAAGAGGAACTAGACAAAGAATTTACTACTCTTCGAAAATCACTCAAAGCTTCAGACTACAAAGTAGTAGCATTTATCGGAAAAGCGCTAACCGAATGGCTTGCCTTTTCCCAGAGTTATACCGAGCAACAGAAGATTTCAGGTGCAAGAGCAGGTCTTACCGTCGGTACAACAGCAATCGGGGGAAGTTATCCATTCAATCATAAATATCTTGTCGATCCCAGAGGGCAATATTTAGGACAAACAGATACGGGTGGCCCCTTCATTTATGATCCTTTTTACGTGACTAACGTACGTAAATCCTTTAGCTCCATGCTTTTAGGAAAACCAGGAATGGGAAAGTCAACCCTCCTCAAGTTGATTGAAGAAGGGCTATTTGGGAGAAATACGTGTATACGTGGATTCGAAAAAAATGGTGACTGGAAAAAGACAATCGGACATCAGAAGGGCAGAATTGTTGATTTGTCAGGAAGAGGTGGCATGTTAAATCCCCTTGAACCATTGGCTACAATTACAGATGAAACTGGAATGAAGATCGATCAGCTAAATAGCTATCTGCAACATCGAGCGAAATTCTTTAATCAAATTCGCTTCTTGAATCCGCTAATGCGTTCGGTAGATGTACTTGATTTTGGAAAAATTCTTGACGCTTTTTACATTGAAAAAGGACTATTGCCGAACGATTATATGACGGAAGAAAACCAAAAGAAAATTAATATCATTGGTTTAGATCCCAAGCAATACCCCATCATGAGTGAATTTAATGTCTTTCTAAACCAATATGTGAATAATGGCTATAAAGATCGAGTGACAAGTGTAAAAATGGTCGAAATGGAAAACTTTTTATCCGTTATTGACTCAATGACCAATCAATACGGCTCAATATTCAATGGGACAACCTCATTTAAGAATCTTAATGATGAGCAGGTATTGTTTTTCGATATTGAAACGATCGGTCACTTTGATACAGAAATCTACAAATGCCTATTATTTACGGCTATGAATATTGTTTGGAATCAAGCATTGAACAACGGGCGAAGACAAAAAATCGCACTGGCGAACAATGAGATCGAGATCGATGATGTCGTTTTCTTTGCTTTCTTTTTGGATGAATGTCAGGAGATTCTTAGTCCAGACACTGTATTCGTCGTTAAGCAAGTTGTAAAGTTCTTAAAAGAAATGCGAAAATTCTCAGCTGGTGCCTTCTTTGCGACACAATCGCCACAAGAATTACTTCCTGAAAATTCTTCTGATGATTATATTTCAAAAATCAAACAGGTATTTGAATTGTGTTCAAGTAAGTTCTTCTTAGGGTTAGATGCTTCTGTAGCTGGAACGATGAAAAAAGCAATGGGCAGTCTTTTAACAGAAGGACAATACAATGATTTATCATTGATGGAACAAGGGGAAGTATTTATCAACTTAGGTGGAGCTAATAACTATAAAATCACGACAGATCCTGATGAAAAACAATTGATACGATTTGCTGGAGGACATTAAGTTATGAAAGAAAAAGGAAAAAGCACTAATCAGTTAAATGAGTTTACTTTTAATTCTATTGATGAAATCAATCAATTTGGTCTAACAGTTCCAAAAAAACACTCAAAAAAGGTTGATAAAATATTTAAAACTCAGGAAAAAATAATTTTTGATTTTGGTATGATGCACTTTCAAACAGCAGAGGGCATCTATTTGTGTGAAGCAATTCCAATCCAGTAGTAGATCCTATCAACTAATTAATGGATTACAGTGAAGGACAGGAGGGCATTGTGTTTAGGAAAATTTTACGAGTTATAACTGGTGAAGCAACGAAAAGAGAAAAAGTAATGCTCGCACTAAAGACTTTCGGAAGTTTGTTTTTTACGACCGGTGGTCTTTTTTTAGTGTTTATCTTTGTGTCGGTCACTATGATTATCTCCATGACCAATTCGACGAAAGACGAAGGGGTAGGGAGTATTCAAAATATTCCGGCGGATGTATTGAAGTGGGAGTCCTACTTTGTAAAAGAAGCACAAAAATACGACATTGTGGATCACGTACCAATACTCATGGCCATCACGACTGTAGAAACGGGCGGACGTTTGCCAGACATCATGCAATCTTCAGAGAGTGCAGGATTGCCGATGAACACAATCGATAATGAACCGGATTCTATCGCTCAAGGAGTGAAACACTATGCAAGTGCCTTACAGCTAGCAGAAGCCGTAGACACAGATAAATGGGCAGTTGTTCAAGCCTATAACTTCGGTACAAGCTATATCGGCTATGTGTCGCAACGAGGGAAAAAACATACGATCGATTTAGCAGAAGCGTACTCAAGAGACGTGGTAGCTCCTTCTTTAGGCAATGTTTTAGGTAATACGTACCGCTATGTAAATGCTGTTTCAGAAACGAATGGACGCCCTTACTTATATTGGAACGGCGGAAATTTCCATTACGTTGATTTAGTCAGACAGTATCTAAGCCAGGGAGAAGTTGGTAGCAACGAAGGATTTATTTTGCCATTGAGTCCACCGCAGATAACTTCATGGTTCGGCACGCGTGTCTTAGGTGGAGTGCAAGAATTCCATCGAGGAATTGACTTTGGTCATCCGCAAGGAACACCGATAAAGGCAATAGCTGACGGTGTCGTCATTGCGTCTGAATATCATTACTCCTGGGGGAATTACGTCCGGATTGAACATGCTAACGGCTACTGTAGTTTGTATGCACACAATGTTTCAAACAACGTAAAAGTTGGTGATCAAGTGAAACAAGGTGACATTATCGGTCATGTAGGAAACACAGGAAATAGCTTCGGCGCTCACCTCCATTTAGAAATTTCAACGTCAAGAGATTTATCGATCGCAAGCTTATTAGACCCAGCAGAGGTTCTGGGAATCAGTCAATGAAAGGAAAATAAAATGAAAGAAAACGAGAAAAAGGTGGTAGGAATCGGAATAGGTGTAGGAGTAGTTATTCTAGCAATATTGGCTATGACAGGGTTTTTCAACACGAATAATGAAGAAGATACGAGTACTGTTGAGAGTAACACAGGAGAAACAATTTCTTCCATAGCGCAACCCCAAACTACAGAAGATAGCACCCAAGAATCCTTACTAGAAGAAATACTAGGGGAAGAAAAAACAGAAGAATCAACAACTGAAAGTTTAGAAGTGATCCCAGAAGCAGATGTCGATAATGCGTATATCGAGTGGCAACAAAAGTCACAATATGAACGAGAAATGAAAAAAGTGAACGAGGCATTCATTGCTGCTTATTATGGAAATTTAAAACCCAAAGAACGAAATGCCAAGCTGAAAGAGCTAGTCACAGAATCGGTTTTTGAGGAAGAAGAAATTCCTGAAAGTGGCCAAGTATTCCAACCATACATTGAAGATTTAGAAACTGAATCGATCGTTCAAACGGTTGATCATATCCAAGGAACAATAATCAATATACTTTCAATGAAAGTCGATAATGTCCCACAAAAAATGCTTGTTACAGTTTCAATGGTTCAATCAGATGGGTGGGTAATTGATCAAGTAGGGTTCCAAATTATTCTTTCTAGTCAAGAGTAAGAACACAGAATAGAGAGGGAAAAGTGCAATGGAATTAAATGATATCGTCATTGTTTCAGATGAATTTGAAACAACGAACGGAGATTTATTTGGACAAATTGGATGCGTTACAAGCATAAAAAAGGAAAAAAATTATCCGATAACGGTCACTTTTTTTCAAACAAGTGACAGTGAAATATTTCATGAATCGGAATTAACTATACTGAATAAGGGGGATAGTAATGGAGGAAATTAAACGATTTAAACAAAAATATTTTGGTACAAAAAGCCAAGTATATTTCAAAACGCTGTTTGTTTTTCTCCTTTCCATAGTCGTAGTTTTTGTTCATGGCATGGCACAAAAATCTGATTTAGACTACCAAGAAGTTGAATTATTTGAAGAGCATTTGGTTCAACAAGGCACCTTGTCAGTTGTTAAAAAGGTGTTCAATGAAGAAGAAAATAGTTTCCGTATGGACTTATTTTTTGAACCAACGTCCCAATCAGTCGATGATTTGCAACGAAAAATTGAAGCTGATTTGGTGACAGATAAGAATCCAGAGGAACAAATAAAGGTAAAAGTTATTCCTGTTACGAGTCGCTATTTTGTCTTAATGGCAGAAGGAATTGAACCAGATACAACAACTGTAAGGTTGGATATTTCTTACTATGCAACCCAAGAAATGAATCAATCCTTGAGATTTTATGCCTCAAAAGAGGAATCTAAGATGGAAAATGAGTCACTTTTAAATGTGGAAGAAAACAAATTACAAATCGATTCAATTCAAAATGATATACGTATTCAGACGAAAATAATCGATGAAAGTGAAAAAAATAGTCAAATAATTAATCAAGATATTGCCCATCGTTTAGATCAATATGAACAACTAACGGAAGAAAAAAGATTCCAAGTCGGCAGTGTTTTACAGGAAACGGAAGGGAAAATTTTGGCGATAAAAAGTACTATTTCAAATCTAAATGAGCAATTAGAAACAGAAAATGAACTGAGAAGTGAGGCAACAGAACGTATTAAGTTGCTTGAAAAAAGAATTGAAGAAATTCAAAAGTAAGTGTCCCATTTCCTTGACCCATTATCCCTTTATTGTAAGAGGTCCTATATAGGGTCTGGTCTTGGGTCCGGTATCTGTTTTGTGGTGTTTTGAGGGTCCGGTCTTGGGTCTTTGCCATGGACCCGCTGCCCGCCCCCGCAAATTATGCAAAACGTTGTTATACCGCCTTTGTTGGGTGTGGGGGGTTCTCGCTCTTCGATCGAGAACCCCCCACACCCAACAATAATAAAATTTTGCAAATTTGATTACCGGCAACATGGTATAACAAAGCATATTTGCGGGGGCGGGCAGCTAAGATAAGAGAACATATAAAGAGTAAAAAATTAAAATAAATAGGATGGGAAAAATAAAAAATGGGTGTGGAAGAGAGAAAAATAAAGGGATAAGGTCAAGGTCAAAAGATCAACCCCCTACCCCCAGTCTTGGGGGTCTCGAACTAACTCCCTCCGCCCTCTTTCAATCGTTGAAAGAGGGAACTTACAACTACCCCTAGCGCCAACGTCCCTTCACCAAATCTTGAAGGGGCTGTCTTAAAACCATAAAACCAAAAGAGATCGTCCGACTGACATTTAGATTGGCAAGTTATCTCGCTCGATTCATAAACCTGAATGAGATCTTATGACTGATAATTGGATTTGAGTACGAGTTTTAATTCGAACCGTACCCCTAAAAGAGCGCAGGTAGCTAAGTTTCAGTATGAGTAGAAATATGGTTCGAAAATAAAGTAGCGGAACCTCATTGCTAGCTCAATGATTTCCGCACAAAGGGAGAGAATAGTTTCACTATTTTCTTTTTTTATTGGAAAGGTGAGGAAAGTATATGCAGTTGAATAATCGACTTGAATTAACTGAAAGAGATTTGATGATTCTTGAAGTTGTCAATCGATGGAGGATTGCGCAACCGAAACATTTTTGTTCGTTACTAGGTTTTCCGTCTATTGAATATGTTCGTAAAAGAATTCGCAAGTTAGAATTAAATGGTTATTTGAAACGAGACTTGCGTCAAGGAAGGGAAGCACAAATATACTCGTTAGGTACTAAAGGCAAGGAGGTTCTTGAAATATCTGGGCTTGGAAAAGTAAGTGACGCAACCGTTCGACATGAGTTGGGTGTTTTAACATGTACTTGCTTTTTACGAGAGTATTTTCCAGAAGCCAAATTAGACTACCATTCTATCATTACCGATCGTGACTTTAGAACCTATGAGTATAAAAAAAATAATTATGGTGGTTACAAAAAAATGACTCGAAAAGGTGACCTAACTTTTAAGGTCGGAAATGATTGGTGGATAGTTGAATACGAAAAAGAAAAGAAAGAGGCCTTTCGAGTACAAACAAATGTTAGTGCAAATAAAAATCGTGCGTATGGTCAAATTTGGATTTATCCTAAAATGAAATCTTTAATTTACAACAGATTAGTAGAAGCCAAAGAATATGTTGGAATTGATGATGCTCAATTTAAATTGCTCACTTTTGAAGAGGTTGAGAAGGTTTTAGAAAGACCATCTAAGCGTCTTGCGACTCTTTCTACTACACCTATTGATGCACTCATTGAGGAGTTCTATTCTTATTCTGAACACAGGGAAATGGACTTGTTCCATACCCCTTATTAAATGAAAAGAAAGGTGAATGTATGTATCAAGATGTCGTTTTTGTTTGGCGAAGCCGATTATCAAAAGCAGGTATCGTCTTATGTTGTCTAGGAATATTTCTTTTTCCATTACCAGGATCACTTGCTTTGCTGTCGTATTTAATTCTTCAGGAATACTATGAAAAAAAGTCGTCAAAATTGATGATACTTACCTTGGGATTTTTCCTTCTTGTGGTAAGTGTTTTTTATTTGAATCAGAAACAAATGGGGCGAAGTTCAATCGGCTTGTTGAGTCTAATCTATACCCAACTTATTGCAAATCAAGATGGTTTTGCAAGCATGATCACACACGTTACAGCTGATGGATATTTTCGAGAACATTTTATACCAACAACGATTCAATGGATTTTGGGAATCAATTTGTTTGGCTGGGGTGTAGGAACGATGGTAGTAAGTACAGGCTTACTATTACAAAAAAGTTCTTCAGAAATTCTCATGGATGAAACAGTTAAGCAGGAAACACGAAGAGAAGTTATGTTAAATAGTCGAGGAGGGATCAACTTTAATGATAAGGGACACGTTGGTGCTTTTGGATCTACTCGTACAGGGAAGACCGCTACTGTTTTGCATTATATCGAACAGTCTATTCGTGAAGGACAATTTACCGTTGTTATCGACGGTAAAGGGGGGACTTCAGACTACGATTTGAATATAGTCACCGAAAAATTGGCTAAAAAATATAACCGAAAGCTATATGTGATTAACCAATCAGAGATTTCAAAAACGAATCCGTACAATCCGTTTAAAGGCATAACGGAGACAGAATTAAAAGATTTACTGTCTAGTTTAACCGAGTGGTCCGAAGAGCATTATCGAATTCAAGCACTTACCTATTGGCAAGTGATGGGACGTGTGATGCGAGCGGCTGAAATTCAGTTTAGCTTTCAAAGTATTATTAAGTATTCTGATCCGTCAAACTTTAAAAACTTAATTGAGGGGCTGTTTGGGAAAGAGATTATTTCCAAGGAATTATACAGTAGAGCGAAGCAAGTACTTGCCTCTTGTAAAGATACTGTTGTTCAAGCAATCGGTCGATTAGCTATTTTTAATGATGGAGATGGCCGTTATCTTTTTGGACAAGATGGGTTTACTTTACGCCAGGCATATGAGGAAGGCGCAGTCGTTGTCGTGTACTTAAATGAATTCAAATACAGTGATTTCGCACGAAGCTTAGGAAAGTTGGTAGTCGCAGAGTACAAGCTCTTTTTGAGTCAAAAAGCTGAAAGAGACGACCAAACAGAAGCCTTATTGGTGATGGACGAATTGGGCGTTTATGTTGATGAATCCTTTGAAGCCTTACTGAATAGAACCGCATCCTTTAGCGTAAAAACCATTGTAGCTATGCAAGTAATCGCTGATGTAAATAAAGTATCAGAAGAGTTAACAAAACAGATTCTTGGTAATTTAACAAATTTTGTCATTCTACGGACAGATGATGATACGGCAAATGAACTATCAAAATTCATTGGAACAGAAAAGCAAGTGAAACAAACGAGTCGAAGCAATGAGGAGGGAAATACCGGAGAAAGTTCAAATAATGTGGTAGATGAATTTGTGATCAACCCGAACAAAATCAAGCGTCTTCCTAATCTTCATGGCTATTATTACTCCCACAATCGCCCAGGAGAACCCTCGAAGTTTGTTACAACTTTTGTAAAAACCGGAAAGGAGAAAAAAATTAGCAAAAATGAACCTAGAGTCCATAAAAAAAAGCCTGAAAGAATTGTCCTTTCAAAAAAATAATATGAATTGGGGCTTGTTTATTGTTAGCTTGTGTTTATTAGTTGGTACATCGTGGATTACAACGTATGCGGGAAATCAATTGTTGGAGGTACCTCCTTTTGAGAATATAGCGCGAACAGCAAGTTTATTCAACGTAATTGGAAGTCTAACTTTGGTGCCAGTGATAGAAGAACTGATTTTCAGGAAATATCTAGTCTCACTGCTACAAAGATTTTTTTCTTGGAAAATAAGTGTGGGAATTTCTAGTATGATTTTTGCCATTCTTCATTGGCAAAAGAACTTTTTCCCCTTTTTAATCAATGGTCTCATTTATTCATTTACAATGAAAAAAAGTGGAACGATCGTCATGCCAATAATGCTGCATATGAGTTATAACTTTGTGGCAGTGATTTCACAATACATTCAATAATATGTATCAATACTATGGAGGTATAGATAAGTTGAAAGAAACAAAAGGAACATTGATCAGTCAAAGACTTGCTCAATTAAGGAAGGAAAGATTTTTAACCCTTGATGATGTGAGTAATATTTTTGAGCCACCGGTCAGTAAAGGAACAGTAAGCAATTGGGAAAATGGCCACCAATATCCTAGTAACAAAAGAATTGTAGCTTTATGTGATTTTTACGATGTAAGTATTGATTATCTTTATGGTCGAACAGAGGATCGAAACTTTACTAATGAAAATAATAAAAGAAACTCGCTAGAGGTACGATATAGTAAAAATGGATTTGATTGATAACACAGATATTATATATTGTAAAGTAAGTTTTTTTGTTGCCCCGACACTCCGACCGCCACCACCGTTTACGGGGCAACAAAAAAAGGAAAGCAAGCTTTCCGGTTTTGGCATTTATGTAGTTTTTTTAGCAGTATCATGGTATAATCAGTATGTAAAGAGGAGTTGCGCTAACAACTCCTCAATGACAGCACCGATTAAAGAACGGCGGCCGTTAATCTAAATAGTTCAAAAAGAAATAGCTAGTCTCCGGCTAAAGTGACGGCTATTTCTTTTTGTCGTTGTTTACTATCGCTAGAATGCCAAAAATGATTGTTGCGATTAAAGAACCGAAACTAATCATTAAGGCTAGCGCTGTTTCAACAGGCAAAAGGCGTCTCCTTTCATAAGATTTCGGAAGTACGATCATACGCACCACCTCACTTTCGATTGGATAGCCACCGTCATTAAACTTTACTGTCACCTACTATTATACCATAAAAACCAGTGTGAATCCTTAACTCTAAGGCATTCATGCTGGTTTTTTGTTTGTTCGTTAGAGGTATTTCTTCCTTCGCTCCAACCGCCACCGCCGCTACGGAAGAAGCCATGTGTTTGCTTCAGAAATTCAAAAGACAAAACAAGTTCAAAACCTTTCTCACGTTAGGCTGATGAACTGGTTTTTTCTTTGTCATTTTCCAAGTATCTTCCTTCGCTCTGTCTGTCGTCGCTACGGAAGAAGGCGTTTATGTTTGCTCGAAATTCAAAAGAAGAAAGCGAAAGTTCAAAAGAAAAGAGAAGCGGAACCTCATTGCAAGCAATGATTTCCGCAAGAAGTAAGATTCCGCATGCGGAATCTTTTTTTAATTTTTAAAAATGTCAGGGCGATGGGCCTTTATTTCACCTTCTCGCTGTTGTTTTGTCTCATGTCGATCTGAAGCCGCTGCTATCGGATTGGCGAGAGTGCTTATACACCTTCCGCATTCAGAAAAAAAGGGGCGGAAAAACTTTTAAGAAGCCCACTTAAAACTTTTCCCTACAGCACTCCCTTTTTTTCTGCCTACTACAGGTGTATGGAACAAGCACGCCAAACCGCTATCAGCTCAGCTCGAAATGATCCAAGATCAAACAAAGCTAAGAGGAAAAGAATAAATAAAGGACCATTGACATTCTTAAAAATCAAATTCTTTTCGCCTCCCACAAATCGCTTGCTGAAATGAACTTTGGGGAACAAAAAACGACAAATAAGGAGAGATTCGCATGGAAATAACTGCAAATAATATCAAAAGAAGTTTGAGAGAGCAAGGAATTAATACGAAAAAAGTACGCATTCGGGTTGAAATGGTGGGCTACGGAAGCACTTCTATCAGAGTAAAATTGCACGATTTAACGCTAGAAACGGAAATGATTCGTTACGAGATCCAAAAACAGTGGGGGAGCATTCGATATGACGAAAAAGTACAAGGTGAGATATTAGAGGGCTGTAATACGTACGTGTTTTGTGAATATGAAAAGGAAGTCTTAGAACAAGCGATTGAAGAGAAATACGAGCAAGCAGAAGCCATTTATCGGCACTTAGAACAGCTAGACACATACAATGGCGAACAAATATTTGAAACAGAGAGCGTGAGAGCTGTTGCCTTTTTTAAAGATCAATCAATTTCATTAATGATGAAAGATCGTTCTAGTTCGATTCGATACCGCAGACATTCTATGAATAGTGTTTATGATTTAGCACATGCCCTTGTTTTACTAGAAACAATTGGTCACTTCGGCAAACTCTAAACTAAAGAATTAGGAAAGAAGACATACGAAAGGGTTTCATAACCCTTTCGTATCAGTCAAAAGATGAAGATATACGAGTGACGTCGTTAGTGAGATTAGTATAACAATGATTCAATTCATTTTATTCTTTAGCATGCTTTGTATAAAATTTTAGACTAAAAAAAACAGAAAAGAGGAATTTATTATGATTAACAATGTAACTTTGGTAGGACGTTTAACAAAAGACCCTGATTTGCGCTATACGTCAAGTGGTAAGGCGGTAGCAGGTTTTACATTAGCAGTCAATCGAAGATTTACGAACCAGGCAGGACAGCGTGAGGCGGACTATATCCAATGTGTCATTTGGGGGAAATCTGCGGAAACATTAGCAAATTATGCCAAAAAAGGTTCTTTAATCGGGATTGTTGGACGCCTTCAATCAAGAAGTTATGAAAATAACGAACAACAACGGGTTTATGTGACTGAGGTTGTAGTAGAAACTTTCCAATTTCTTGAATCAAAAACAGCCAACGAACAACGGCAAAATAATCAACAAAACGATAATAGTGATCCAAACTTTGAAGGTGCAGCAATTGATATTTCAGATGATGATTTACCATTCTAAGATTAATGATCTAACTAAAAATGAAAGATCGGCAACCGCACATGCGGTTGCCGAATAAAGGAGAAAAGATGAATTATAAAAATGAGATATCAAAACGACTAAAAAATTTATCTGGAAAGCAGAATATATCTACGATTTTCTTTGATTGGGTTCACCTAATGGCATATACCGTATCAAATAGTGTAGATAAAACACAATTTGATAGCCGAGAAGCTGAATATGTCGAGATAATCGGAAAATACACGAAGCCGGAGAGTGATGTCTTTGTAGAGTGTTTCTGTTTATTAGTACAAGCCTTTGATCGAAAAGTGACGGATTGGCTTGGTGAAATTTATATGGATCTCGAAATTAGTAACAAAGATTCCGGACAATTTTTTACACCCTATGGGATCTCAAGGTTAATGTCCGAACTAACTTTAACGGAAAACGAACCGTTAATCGAAGAAAAGGGATGGCTTGGTTATTATGAGCCAGCATGTGGCGCAGGTAGCATGATAATCGCATTTACGCAGGCAATGGAACGTAAGGGATATAACTATCAACAGCAGCTACGTGTATTGTGTGAAGATATCGATGAAAATTGTTTATTAATGGCGTATGTACAGCTTTCATTGCTTGGCGTAAATGCCGTATGTGAGGTAAAAGATTCGTTATCCAAAGAAAAATTTTCAACTTGGTATACACCCTTTCACATGATCAATCCAAAATACCTATTTCCTGAAAAAAACAGTGATCAAGAGGAGAAAATAAACCCACTGCTTCAGATAGAAAACAAATTAGAAGAAGAATGGGCACCGCCAACAGATGCCGAACAACTTGTTTTATTTTAATGAGTTTCATGGAAAGAAGAAGGTCGTAAACGCTCCCTTCTTCTTTGCTAAAGCTGAATTAATGAGAAAAGGAGAAAAAAAGTGAAGAAATTAAAGATTCTTTTTACGACTTTAATTGGTTTGATTGGTTTATTTATAGGCGGTGGGATGATAAATGTCGATGTAGAAAACATGCTCGATTCTTTTATGACCCAAATCAATAGCCAACCGGTAAAAGAGCTTGGAGAAATTAAAATTGATGAGATAGAAAGCATTGTAAAAGTAAATGGTAATTATGCGAGTTTCACACTAGAAGAATTGGAATCAACTGAACCCTGGCAAATATTCTCGGATCTAGATTCAATGAACAGAGTTGGAGTTGCGGATGCCTTGTTACATAAAAGTATGATGCCTTCAGAACCAAGAGAGGATATCTCAATGATTTATCCGACTGGTTGGAATCAAAAGAAATTAGATGATGGTAATTGGCTTTATAATCGCTCGCATTTACTCGGATTTCAACTAACAGGCGAAAATGCAAACTGGAAAAACCTATTTACTGGCACACAAGAATTAAATCAGATTCACATGGTCAAGTATGAGAATGAGATTGCGCAATACTTAAAGAGTACAAATAATCATGTACGTTATAGAGTAACACCTATTTTTATGGATAATGAGTTAGTCCCACGCGCTATCCAATTAGAAGCGAAGAGTATTGAAGACAAGCAAATAAATTTCAACGTTCTGATACCAAATGTACAGGCTGGAATAACGATTGATTATTCAACAGGGAAAGCGACAAAGGAATAACCAAAAAACAAAAGATCAAGATCCAAACCAAAAGGCAAGTTCAAGGTCAAGGGCTTAAATTTCAAAGCGATTTTCAGCTCGTTCGTCCGATGTCTTGATTAAGCTCCATTTCTTCCCAAGCCACTGTTCCCCTCAGCGTCACTGCTTATACACCTTCCGCATTCAGAAAAAAAGGGGCGGGAAAACTTTTGAGAAGATCACTCAAAACTTTTCCCTACAGCACTCCCTTTTTTTCTGCCTGCTACAGGTGTAGGGCATAAGCACGCCGAGGATAACAGTTGGGAAGAAATGGAACGAAGTTTAATCAAAGAAAGGAGCGAAATCTAACGATCTGAAAATTGAAATTTTTAAAATCTTTTCGCCTTAGAAAAACGTTAAAAAAAAATGTATGTTGAAAACTTAAAAACTAAAAATGGAGATGACGAAATGGAAATAATCGATGTTTATGATAAAAAAACTTTAGAATATATAGAGTCTTTTGAATATACCGATGAAAATGTTATTGATTATATAGCAGATTTACACCCAATGTATGAAAGAGAGTTAATTGAATCCAGTACTGGTGTGCTTGTTTTTTCCACGATAGGATTTCTTATCTTCGAAGCAACCGATGAAGAGTGGTTAGAAAAAATTAGACCCATAATATTTGATAAACGGACTGAAAAAGTTGTGATAAATGAAGTGACTGTATTTGATAGAAGAAATATGAAGAATAATTAGTTCTAACCCCCAAAAATTAAGTCCTAGAATTTTCTAGTTATTCTAGGGCTTTTCTTTTATAACTAACTAGTAAAAATACAAAAAAAGCTCAAAACCAAAAAGGCAAGTTCAAGATCAAGGGCTTAAATTTCAAAGCGATTTTCAGCTCGTTCGTCCGATGTCTTGATTAAGCTCCATTTCTTCCCAAACCACTGTTATCCTCAGCGTCACTGCTTATACACCTTCCGCATTCAGAAAAAAAGGGGCGGGAAAACTTTTGAGAAGATCACTCAAAACTTTTCCCTACAGCACTCCCTTTTTTTCTGCCTGCTACAGGTGTAGGGCATAAGCACGCCGAGGATAACAGTTGGGAAGAAATGGAACGAAGTTTAATCAAAGAAAGGAGCGAAATCTAACGATCTGAAAATTGAAATTTTTAAAACCTTTTCGCCTCAGAAAAACGTTAAAAAAAAATGTATGTTGAAAACCCAAAACCTTAAAAGAAATGAGCTGAATTTATGGAAAAAGTCTATGAAATCGTCAAAATTAAGCAAGAATGTCGTGTGTATGAAGAGTTTCCACCTTTAAAGATTACCTCGTCTTACTCAATTGCAAAGTGGTTACAAGATGAAATTGGCTATGACACACAAGAAAATTTGGTGCTGTTATGTCTGGACACAAAGAATAATATTAACAGTTATTCAATCGTGCATAAGGGAACGTTAAACTATACTACTTGTCACCCAAGAGATATCTTTCAACGTGCGTTACTATCAAATGCTTGTCGAATTTTAATCGCTCATAACCACCCCTCGAACAAGCCGAATCCAAGCAAGGAAGATGATATTGTGACCGAAAATATTGAATCGTGCGGGGAAATGTTAAATATCGAGCTTTTAGACCATATCATTGTTGGACAAAATACTTATTACTCATATCGAGAGAACAATCGAATAGGTGCTTTCTAGCTGATAGAAAGCACCACACAATAAGAAAGGAGAATAGAAATGAATGAATTAATGGAAAAGGCACATGCCAAGATGATGGAAGAAATGAGTGAGGAACGCCCAAGGTCGGAAGATATCATACACAATTGGTTGTGCCAACAGGTACAAGTAGATAATGAGCTTTTAGAGGGGATTCTAAAGGAAGGGAAAAGTATTAGAAAGGCAATGCAGTACTGTTACTCGCAGGCAATGAAGCAAGCAATTGGAGGGTGCGCACTAATCGTCCATGATGATGTTTTTCAATGGGTGACAGATTACTTTAAGAGTGAAGAAATTGAAATAAAACAACCTAATATGAGCGTAACGAATCCATTAGTAACAGTAAGTAAGCAATCCGAAAAAGAAAACCATGTTCCTAAAAAAGAAACAAAATTACCGGAAGGAGAGCAATTAAGTTTGCTAGATTTTCTATGAAAAAAATAAAAAATGCGAATGACTATGCTAAAGATTGTCTGAAACCGCCAAAAGGATTCTTTGAATGGTGTTATCAACAATTTCCAACGTACGTATGGAAAAACAAACGAGAAACGATTGTCGCTTCGACTAGAAAACATAGTAACACGTACGAGAAACGACTGGCGAAAAATTCAAGATTGACATTTTTTGATAAGTGCCAGTATTTCATGATTGTTCTGTCATCGACAAAAAGAATCGAGATACAAACCTATGAAGTTTACTCTTTTTTTGAAGAAGGGAAGCAAATGTTTAAATATCACCTTTTTAACTTAGAGAGTTTAGTAGAAAACAAGCACTTGAAGGTATGCAGAGAATCAAACGAGAATTACCGTTTTGGTAAGAAAGCGGTCACTGGCATATTTAATTATTATGTTCCAGAGGTTTATCCTAATGGTTGGATAGAGAAACTAGGTAGAAGTTCAGAGCTAAAATATCTTGACTTGAGAGGCGTGCAACCAGAACAATTACCCCACATTTACAAATATAGAGAAAGAATTGAATTTGCTCAAAAAATAGGGGCAAAACAGCTTGCACAAGATATTATGAACAAAATATACCTGATAGATATGCGTGTAATGACAAAAAATTGGCTAAGAAAGTTTAAGAAGTTTTTTCAAAAATCTTCTCGTGGATATGCCGACTTCTTGTTAAAAAAAG
This sequence comes from Enterococcus sp. DIV1304_2, assembly GCF_050555445.1. NCBI lineage: Bacteria > Bacillati > Bacillota > Bacilli > Lactobacillales > Enterococcaceae > Enterococcus > Enterococcus sp. DIV1304_2. The sequence goes on along the minus strand of NZ_CP187855.1, from coordinate 6,848 downwards.
AAATGGAAACACGAGGAATTCAAATGATTTTAGGTATTGAAAAATATGTATCCAGATATGAAATCAATGATTTTTTTGAAAATAATCACTTAATGAAGTTACAAACGTATTTACTAAAGCAAGAGGTACGTTTTAGTATGTATCGAGATTATCTGAATATGTTGAACGACGAAGGAATCAAGGTGAATAATAAAAACAAGTACCCTGATGATTTAGAAGAAGCACATGATAAATTAGTAGATATTATAAATGGTAGAAAAACAGAAAATGAAAAAAAGAAGTTTGTAACACGAGCCAAAAATTTAGCTTATATGGAGCGACAAGTCGGCAATATCTTGTTCATACTACCTAAATCTGTAGAAGATATAAGACAAGAAGGAAAAGAGCTAAAGCATTGTGTAGCTAGTTACATTGACAGGCACGCAAAGGGAGAAACCACCATTTTATTTGCAAGAAAGATTGATAATCCAAGCAAACCATACTTTACATTAGAATTTAAGGACGGAAAAATTGTACAAGTTCAAAGTACTAGGAATAGAGTACCTGTTCCAGAAGAACTGAGGGAGGCAATAAGTATTTGGGAAAAAGAACTTAGAAAAAAGAAGTATGTAGCATAGAAACAAGGACTATCTTAAGTACGAATTAAGATAGTCCCATAACGTTTCTGATTTGTATAAGTTCAGTATATCACTGAGAGGATAGTCAATGCAAGAATCAGCTTGTAAAGCTTGAAGAAAACTGAAATGGAGGAGAATAAATGTATACGATCAAATCTGCAAAAGAAAAGTATCTTGTATTTAAAAATGAAAAGAAGATTGCGGAGTTTCTAACACGAAAAGAAGCGGAAAGTTATTTAGATACGTTGACTGCCTATCCTGAAAAAATTAGTTTTGAGCCAAAGGGAAATATTATTCATGACTAAAATTTTAGGTGAAATTCACTCAAACAAACCGAAATATTTATCATTGAGTCAATTAGTCGATTTATTGGTAGAGCAACGGGTCTTAGATAAGGAAGTTGCTTGTGCATTGATGACTAATCACAGCTATCGATCAAATGCCTTGGAAGAAGAAGGATTACCTACCAGCTTATTATTTGATTTGGTAAAACTGACTGGACGAAAACTAAAAGTATATCCTAGTACAGACAATACAATCTACTGGTTAGAGTAGAGTTAGTTAGAGTTCGATAGGAGAGAATCATGGTAAATAAGTATGAAGCTGAAAAATCATTTTATTAATGATTATGTTAATGGAGGCGTAACGTGAATCAAAGAAATATGATTATCATAATTCTTTCAATATCCACCAAATTAGTTGACGAACAGAAATAGAAAACTAGGAGGGAAAATATTCGTGGAATATCACCAAAATTTAAAGAATGCTACTACGATTAAAGAAGTACAAGAAATTTATAATAAAGGTTTTAAAAAAATGGTGGCAGAGATTGAAGAGGAATTTATTTCAGAAGAAAGCGGGCAACAGCTGGTTTATGCTGATGGTTGTATTGCCCCAAGTTTAACTATATCTGATATACAATTATTGATTTATGCAGAAAATCGAGCAGAACAGCTAAGTAAAAACAAGTCAGAAGGATTAATGATTGAATCAAACCACGATTCGTTTATAGAAGAAAGACTGAAAGAATTACAAAATAAGAGGTGAATACTATGAATGGTAATGACAAACTAGAAATGGCTAAAGACGAAAGAATAAAAAAAACGGAATCTTTTTTAAAAACTTTAGGAACGGTAGAAGATTTTACTGATTACATTACAGATGAATACAAAACCATAATTCTAAAATCTTATGAAATATATGAGAATAAGTACAACGATGTGATTGATGACAGCTTATGTATAGAAATTTGGTCAAATGGAACTTACCTTGTTACAAACGAAGATTTGGATTATGCCTGTGAAAGTGAAGCAGACTTGCGAATGCTAAAAGAATTGTTTCGTAAAACATCATTTTGTCTAGACGTTAGAGAATTAAATAAAATCGGATTCAAAGCCACGTTATCTGTTAAAGCTAGAGCAAAAAATTTAAAAGAGCTTAAGCAATTAATTGAAGAATACAGAATTTGTAATAGTAACTATTTAAAAGACAAAGTTGTCGAAATAGTTGGTGATGACGGTAATATTTATTTAGACAGGAAAAGCAATAGATAAAAGACGGTAACAAAGTTCTAACTACACTCAAAGGAGCGTGCAATTTATGTATTATCAATTAGAGTATGACAAAGGTGTATCTCTGATGATAATACAAATTTGCTTAGTATTAAATGGAGCGATTCATTTTGCGGTTATTGATTTTAAAGAAAAATCGTAAGCAATTTCATAAAGAAAAAATCACCATAATTATTCGGTTAATGGCAGATATTGCCAACTAGAAAGAAGGAATTCAAAAGTGAATTTACCAATTAGTGAGTGCCCGCATTGTGGCGGAGTGGTATTTTACCGCAAGGATTACATGAGTGGTCCTTCACAGTACTTTGCAAGCAACAAAATAGAAGTAGAAAACGGATCTATGTATGACAGCGTAAGAGTTACTGAAGGTAAATGGTGGCATTGTGATGATTGCCATAAGAGAATTTTTGAGAATGAAGAGCTTGAGTAATTCCAAAATCCACCAAGATAGTTGATTAGTGGGATAAATAGCGGATTCAGAAAGGTGATAATAATGAATTTATTAAAAAAAAACAGTTTAGATTTTCAGAAAAAAACAATCGAAGAACTTAATAAGAAATCACAAATTGTAGAGGCTTGGTTTCATAATCTAAATCTACTACTGGAGTATCTCTTAGATGAAAGTAGTGCTACTTTCAATCCTCAAAAAGCTTTGAAAATAATTAATACAATAGATAGCCATCAGTATATGATACTTACTAATTGGCTGAATGATAATTCAGAAAATGAAATAAAAAAACGAATTAAGGAGATTTATGATACTGAACAAGAAAAAGAGTTTTTAAAGTCAAATACAGGGAAATTGATTACTACTTTAAAATAATTAACAAGTTGGCAATTGACAGAGATTATGGAATAGGAGAACTGTTTTTGTACGTAATTCAATGTCAAATACACAACTGGGAGGACAAAAACAAATGGAAAAATTTGAAGTCGAATTAGTAAGACGTGACAAGGTAAAGGTTGAACTTGATCCAGAATATTTCACTGAGGAATGGTTAGAAGATTTTCGGCAGTATTTTTATGATTTCTTCACTTTAGAGGAGTGTGCAGAACACATTGTGTACAACGTGGTACACAATAACGCAACATACATTGAAGGTTTTGGCATTCCACTACGAGATGGTAAACGTCCATATTGGATTAAAGATGAAGAAGAAGTAAACGAGCATATCAATGTTATCTATAATTCATTTGCCACTGATGTTGAATACGAGTGATTCTACAATCGACAGAGATTACGGAAAGGTAGTGGAGATAATGACAGTTGCAGAACTAATTGATGATCTAAAAACCTACCCGCTTGATGCAAAAGTTACGGCAACAGTCGGTGGGGAAGTATGTGAAGAACCTTGGTTGGAATACAACGAAGAATACAACATTGTCGATGTAGGTACTACTTGATTAAGCAAAATAAAGCTTATTATTTGAGTTGGTAAGACAGACTGGGGAAAAACTAAAAGTATATTCTAGTTATTGATTAGAGTAGGGTTATCCATATATTCCGAAAAGTTGAGAGATGATTTTTACAATAGAGTCAGAAACTTAATAGTTTTTGACACATGATTAAATTCGCGGTACAATAGGATTTATAGTGTTTCATAAACTTATGTCGAAAAGTTAAGGAGATTTTCCATGATTTTAGAGAATAAATTGGGTTTAACGAATCAGGTTGAGCTGGCCAAGGCTGAAGAAAAACTCAGCAAGCAAAAAGCGAAGGAATTATACGATTCAGGAAAAATAAACGAAATCGAAGTCGGCACGTTTAAAGGCTTATCTGAAATTCATGATTTTCTCTTTTCAGAAATTTACGATTTTGCCGGAAAAATTCGTACGGTCAATATTGCAAAAGGAAATTTTCGTTTCGCACCGGTCATGTACCTGGAACATTCGTTAAAGCATATTGATCAAATGCCACAAACTTCTTTTGAAGAGATTATTAATAAATACGTGGAGATGAATATCGCTCACCCTTTTCGTGAAGGGAATGGACGAAGTACTAGAATTTGGCTAGATCTCATTTTAAAGGAAGAATTGCAAAAAGTTGTTGATTGGAACTTGATTGATAAAGCAGACTATCTTTCTGCAATGGAGCGCAGTCCAATAAACGACTTGGAAATACGCTATCTGATTTCCAATGCCCTGACTGATCAAATCGACGATCGTGAGTTATATATGAAAGGAATCGATGTTAGCTATTTTTATGAAGGATACTCTGAATATACGATAGATGATTTGTAAGAGCAGGTGGGTTAAATGACAAAATATGGCTATGCACGTGTCTCAACTGCTTCTCAAAGTACAAAGGAGCAGATCCAACAGCTGCTTGAGAACGGTGTTGAGAAGAAGAATATTTTTTCTGAAAAATTTACAGGTACGAAACGAGATCGACCGAAGTTTAATCAGCTGTTAGCTGGTCTGAAGCCTGGAGACGAAATCGTTGTTACGAAACTTGATCGATTCGCCCGTAATACAAGAGAAGCACTAGAGATCATTGAACCTTTACTCGATGATAACGTCACGATTAAGGTATTGAATCTAGGAACGATCGAAAATACGTCAATGGGTCGAATGGTTACACGCACGTTGTTGAGTGTAGCTGAAATGGAACGTGATATGATTGTAGAACGTACTCAGGAAGGAAAATTGTTTGCGAAAAAGAATAATCCTAATTTTAAAGAGGGACGTCCGAAAGCAACAATCACACCAAAGAAGAGGCACGCATATGAATTGATTACTTCCGGGAAATCGTACAAAGAAGTGGAAGCCATAACGGGGTTCAGTCGTAGTACACTTTTTAGAATTAAGAAACAAATAGAAGGCAGTGATTAGAAGAATGATAAAATGAATATAAAAATCTCTTTCAATTTAAATGAATCGTTGTTTATACGAACATTCTAAGGTCAAGTTCGCTCATTAAGATATATCATTGGTCGAACAGAGCGTCATATTAGCTACGAATAGAGATATTTTTAGGGAGGATCGAAGCAAATGAAAGAACAACAATTAGGCTATACTTTTTGGGGACGTCCATTATACGGATTAGAACGAAGAACGGCTGTATCGATCGATTGTGCTTGCGGTGAGCTGATTCAGCAAAATATTCAAACGAAACAATATCATTGTAAAAATTGTGGGAATTGTTACCAATTCATTGACCAAGACTTCCAATTGCTAAACGAAAAAAATAAGTAGGTTTATCATAGTCAGACAAATAGTCTGACTTTTTTGCTATTTTAGAATGTTCCCCTTTACAAATGCGAACGTATGTTTGTATAATCAAATTGAAATGGGGGAGAAAAACATGCTTGATTACTCAAATGAGCCAGTCAATGATTACTTTTTGATCGATATAAAAAGTTTTTATGCGAGCGTTGAATGTGTCGAAAGAAATTTAGATCCATTAACAACGCCTTTAGTTGTGATGAGTCGAGCAGATAATACAGGGTCAGGACTTACTTTAGCCGCTTCACCCACTGCCAAAAGTAAATACGGAATCACAAACGTTAGTAGACCTCGCGATCTACCTTATCCTTTGCCTAAAGAATTACACATTGTACCACCAAGAATGAACCTATATATAAAGAAAAATATGGAAGTAAACAGTATTTTTCGTCAGTACGTCGCAGATGAAGACTTATTGATTTATTCGATCGATGAGTCGATTCTAAAGGGAACAAAATCGCTGAACTTATTTACAACAGCTGATACAAGAAGTGAGAGACGCAAACAGCTCGCAAGACAGATACAGTTACATGTTTACCGTCAAACTGGTTTGATTGCCACAGTCGGAATCGGTGATAATCCAGTTTTAGCCAAATTAGCCTTAGATAATGAAGCCAAGCATAATAAAGGATTTGTTGCGGAATGGACGTACAAAAATGTGCCAGAAAAAATTTGGACGATTAAAGAAATGACGGACTTTTGGGGTATCGGTTCACGCATGAAAAAAAGATTGAACCACATGGGGATTCTGAGTATTAAAGATTTAGCAAATTGGAATCCGTATTCTATCAAGCGCCAATTAGGTGTTATTGGATTACAGTTATATTTCCATGCTAATGGGATCGATCGAACAGATATAGCTTTACCACCAGAGCCGACAAAAGAGAAATCGTATGGGAACTCTCAGGTGTTACCTAAGGATTATACGAAAAAAGAAGAAGTTGAGATCGTGGTGAAGGAAATGGCGGAACAAGTGGCTGCACGTATTCGACAGCATAAGTGCAAGACTGGTTGTGTTCGCTTGTATATAGGTACGTCGATCCTGGAAACAAAGTCGGGGTTTTCGCACCAAATGAAAATCCCACTCACTGATAACACGAAAGAGCTTCAGTACTACTGCCTTTATCTATTTAATAAGTACTATGAAGGACAAGAAGTGAGACATGTTGGAATTACGTATAGTAAACTCGTTTATACTGATTCCCTTCAGCTAGATTTGTTTAGTGATCCACAACAACAGATCAATGAGGAAAAACTAGATAAGATTATCGACAAGATCCGACAGAAATATGGATTTACGTCGATTGTACACGCTTCTTCTAAGTTAGAAGGCGCACGTAGTATTACTAGAAGTACATTGGTTGGTGGACATGCTGGGGGCAATGGAGGGCTTAATAATGATTGAATATAACGATCGAGGACGTTTGAAATGGGC
>NZ_CP187854.1:0-46706 GCF_050555445.1 Enterococcus sp. DIV1304_2 | reverse complement strand
GATGAACTAAATGAACATATTAGCTGGTTTGAGGAGGAATAAGTATGACTGAAAGACAATCAAAACTATTTCCTAATAAAAAGAGCCGTCCAAAAACAAACGGTATGAAAGATATGGAAGAATTTACTAAGTCTTTATCTATTGCTTCAAGTAATAAACCAGTTCAAAAAACTAACATACAAATAGAAAATAATAAAAAACTAAAAAATCCAAATAAGAGTCATAAAGGAAAAGCAGGTAGAAAAGCGGAATATAAAGATCCAAGGTTAAAAAAAGACTTGAACATGAAAATTTCTCTTAGCACTAAATTAAGAATTCAAAGACTCATTTCAAGAAAATTTGATAATAAATCAGAAGGCGATGTAATAGATATCGCTCTTGACTATTTAGTATCCTCATTCGATAGAGATGATAGAGATTCTTTATACAAAGCTTACAAAGAAGATATGGAATCTATGATACCAATAATTCAGGAGAAAAATGAAAAAGCTAGAAAAAATGGAAAACCTATTTTAGAGATAACAGATGAGATAAATGAACAAACCTTAAAAGAACAAAAAGAAAAATGGGTATCAGCTAAGTTTGAATAAAAGATACTTAAAACAAATAAAACTATTGATTAAAGTGGCTTTTAATTTTGATTTACAGTCACTTCAATCAATAGTTTTTACTATAAACAAAGGATTTATCTTTGATTAACAGATACTAAAATCTGAAATAAGTAGCTTCTAATCACCAAAAAAAACTGAATAAGGTAGCTTTTTATTAATAGAAAATTGATTAAAAGATACGTTTAATACAGAAGAATACTATCAAATTAGCTTTTTAAATTGATTTCAGTATCTTTTAACCACTTTGTTTTGATTGAGGTGACTTTAATCAATTTAGTTAAATTGATTATTGAACCTTTTAATCAATTTATTCATAAAGAAAAAGATACTAAAATCAAAAGTAAAACTACAAGAAACTCTATTCTATCAAGAATTAACATTTGAATTCAGTTCCTTGTAATCAAATTCTCGATTGATTTATGTATCTTTAAAACAATATCATTTTTTGATTCTAGTATCTTTTAATCAATTTTAAGTTGTTTGATAAAAAGAAACTGGTAAACTTATTATAAATTCTAGAATACTTCGATAATTTTACAAACTTAAATAAAAGGGGAACAATATGTCTGAATTTAATTACTTAAAAGCAAATCGTGTTTATAACGAATTATACTATCAATACCCAAAAGTCTTTATCGAAAGTGATACCTATAAAGATTTATCAGAAGGTGCAAAAATTGCATATATGCTATTAAAAGCAAGAAGTGAACTTGCGATTATAAAAAATCAAATTGACGAACAAGGCAATCTCTATTTTGAATTTACTGGAAAAGAATTAGCCACTATGATGAATTGCAGCGAGCGACGTATTACAAGCATAAAAAAAGAATTAGAAGAGTTTTGCCTTCTAAAACAAGTGCCTATGGGATTCAACAAAACTACTGGTAAAAATGAAAAAAATAGACTCTATTTAGCTGAACTAGAAGTATCAAATCAAGATGTGTATTTAATGCAAAAAAGGGAAATTTATGCTCAAACGCTTGATAATAGCGGACTAGCAGAATTTGCTACCCAGTCTAAAGAAGCGAAAACTTCCGAATCCCTTGATAATAGCGGACTAGCAGAATTTGCTACCCACTCGAAAAGCTCTCAATCCCTTGATAATAGCGGACTAGCAAAATCTGCCAAAGAACTTAATAATAATAACTTAGACACTAATAGACACAATATAGACACTGAGAAAGACCAGCTACAAGATCAATTATTGCTAGATAATTTTGAAACGATCATGAAAGACAATAGCATTGCTACTTTTGTCCCTGAACGAGTATTAAGTTTGATAAAAACATTCTCGTCTAGTTACAGTGAAGCTCAAAAAACTGTTCAGACAATCCATAACGCAAAAGCAAAAGCAGAAAAAGACTCGCAGACTAAAATTATTTTTGAGGATCTAGATATTTATGGTCTTAACGCCGAGCAAGAATTATATCAAACGCTGTTGAAAGCCTATCAAAAACAGAAAACAGAAAAAGTTGAAAATATTCAAAATCTAATCTTTGTTTACGTTAAGAACTGGTTTATGGAAAATCCGATTGCTGCAAAACAACAAGCTGAATCAAGCGAAGAATTACCGAAAGTCCCTTTGCATGATTGGCTAAATGAAGGTTAAAATCAGTCGCGACCATGGGAAGTGTCTAGGTGTGTCTCAGCGTAGCTGACGTGTCTTTTTGTTGAAAATTAAGTGATCAACTAAAAAGAGCTAATCTATAAAATAGGCTACTGCACCAGGTGTTCCAGAAGTGATTAAATTGTTCAAACTATACAACGCAATATCAGCTGTGGTTCTAATTTTTTCACCGTGATAGTCTTTCAAGTTAACAATGAATTCTATGTCTTTTTTGTAGTTTATAGCTTTTTTTATAGCGACTTCTTTTTCGCCTGAAGTCAAAGCTTTGTAATATTCAATTCGAATTCTAAATAAAGTAAATAATAAGCTGAAATTAAATACTGGGCGAGAGGATAGAATTTCTTCCAGTTTGTCACAACTTTCTTCTGCCTTAGCTAATAATTCAAAATCAATATTGGTTTTGTCTAAAACAGCATGATCAATCAACGAGTCGGTTATGTTAGAGATTGCAGCAGGAAGTACGTGTAAATATTGACAATCAATTGAACTGATATGATCTACTTCATAATCTTTTAAAGTTTCTAGAAAAAATTTTAAGTGATCAATTTTAAACTTAGGGGTAAAATCTGCAATCAGTTGGAGATAATAGTTTGTTAAATAGTTTTTACTTTGTATTTGATCAAAAAGTCTGTCCATTTCTGCAGATGTAATTGGTTCGATGAATGGTACAGTTTGTTCAAATTGATGTTTAATATATAAAAAACTGCGGTAAGATCGCAAGGATTGATCTTTCTCTGCCTTAGCAATTTCGTATAATTCTTTTAATTCGTCTAAATCCACCTCATTGGTGATCGATTTTTGAGTAAGTTCTCTAATTTTTGCTGCGACAGCATTTTCCATATTTTCGATGTCGCTAAGATCCGTTATATGTGCATTGAGTCGGCACATGATTAACTCTAATTCGGTTGAAGTTAACGCACGTTCACCTCTTTCAAATCTTGAATAAGCAGAGGTATCCATAATCCCTTTTGCAATTTCAGATTGCTTCACACCTTGTTTGATACGTAGTCTTCGTATAAGTAAATGAATGTTCATAACATTTCCTTTCAGTAATGTCAACAAAAAAATGGCCATTTGTGAAATTCACAAGTCAGCAGTTTTTTGGAGATTTTTGTAAAAACTTGTTGTATGATTTATATGACGTCAATATTAAAAGCTGTACAGTAATAAAAAAAAGGAGGAGAAACACTATGTTTCCATTTCCAATTGATCCACGTGACGCACAAGTAACACGTCCCTAGAAAGTTATTTTTATCCCAGATAAACGAATAGACCAATTTATTTAAAGAATCATGTGAAACTTTTTATTATCTTTTTTTCAAGTAAATTGTCTAAATTTAGTATAAATTAGAATAACTATTAAGACAAATTATTTCTAGTTAGAAAACCTTTAGGTATGCGTTTATTTCTTAAATTAAATAAAGTATTAGCAGGATTTATCAAAGGATATTCTTCTTCAAAGGGAACAGTGTCTAAATAGATTTAGGATAATTTATTGTTGCCAGAGGGATAAGAAGCATGTTATCGTTAAAAAGAATTAAATAAAGTACTAGTTTTTGTTTGTCGAAAAGCAACTAGACATTTTAGTCTAGTTCTTGAAATGAAGGCAAACAAAAAGGAGCACCTTTAGCTCTCTCGCTTCATACTGACGCCAATCAGTTTGAAGGTCGCTGAGAGTCAAAGGGTCCAAACAACATAACACCCATGTTGCTGGATTGCTCCTTGATAATTGTAGACGATGTCTACAACGTTGCTATTATAACAAACAACTGAGGGGTATTCATTCGTTTTTACTTATTTTTTAAAATCTTTTTTTATGAGACAGGTTGAAAAGGTGATTTTCAGAAGATGAGTGAGGACGTATGTGTATAGACTTGGACTAATATGAATTGTTTTTTTACACGTTTGATTTAGTGGGGGAGTACGTGTAAAACGAGCGATCAAATTAGGTGTTATGGGGCGTTGTTGACAACTACAATCTTTGAGGAGGAATTTCACACATGTGGAATTCCTCCTTTTTGTTTGCCTTTATTTTCTGATATTGGTTCGAGAAAGTTAGTGAAGGAGTGGGAAAAAATGAATAAGTCAGCGCAAATGAAACCCTGTTCGCCCCGATTGATTTTACAACGAGCGATTACCGTTCGTCTAATCGATGGCAGTATATGGGCAAATCTTGGAAATGGAAAATTTGTTCATCAAACGAATCTAACGGTTAAAGAAATAGAGGTACTCTATCCCAAGATTAAAACAGTTGTTGAGAGTGGCGGAAAGATTATGGCCAAGAAAAAACATTCGGCTCAATCCCTGGTCATACTTGAACCACCGATGAAAGTGAAGGACTGGGCTTGACTTGACTTGACTTGACTAAAACCATTAAGAGAAAGACATAGCTGTTTGTAAAGAACGTTTTACGTTGTTTACATGATCCTTGAAAACTGGATAGTATCGGACGTTTATCCAGGGCGCTGTGTTTGACTTTGGAATCAAACGAGAAAGGTCTCGCTGTTTTCTGTCTGGCGAGACAGATACATTCAAAAATGACAGACTGCTGGACTTGGTAACTCTAGCAGAAGATCGTTTCTCTGGCATGTGGCGAGAAAAGTAGCGCAGTTGAACGCCTTAAAACCCAGCTGTTTGTTCTGAAAAGAAATACTTTGCACCTTTCAAAATGATGAAGAGAGACAGGTTGTCCGTCTTCCTAAAACGGTCAGGTTCTCACTTATCCGAAAAGTGTCATACCATTTTTATTACTTGTTTGCGGTTCTTTGTGAACAGGTATGTCTTTAGAGCAAAAGAAATAGGAGTGAGTTGAATGACTGAAATACAAGTATTACTTGCTTTTATGCGTCAGTCTAAGCGTAAGGTAATCAAGCCTAGTAGTTTAGAGCATTGGTTTGAAATGAATGATTATTGGATAAAAGAAAGACAACTCAAATTGTTTCAACAATTACAGCGAAGCAAGGCACTAAGGATCATGGAAAATGGCGAAATCATCCGAGTCGAGGCAATGCAGGAGTATTTCGTGTTGTTTGATTATATGCAGACTCAGCGAAAAGTACAATTAGCGCAGATTTGCTTTAATCGATGGTTAGCCGAACAACCAGCATGGCCCGCGAAAAAGACGGAACGACTGATTCGTCAATTACATTGCACAGAGACAATGAAAATCACTGAATTTGGTGTGATCATTTCACACGAGAAGCAAAAGAAAGGGGAAAATATATGCCAAAAACTACCGCAAAGAAGAGGAATAAAGATAAAAAGAAACGGTTGTTCCAATTGGAAGAACTATTGTTAGAGAAGAAGGATTTGGAGTTTGTGATCGGACAAGAAGATTTATTTGCAAGTAATATCCAGTTCAAACATGATGAAGTGTTACCAGGCGAACGAGCATATATTGTCACGAATACTGTTGTCCACACTACCCCTTTATACCAAAAACAATTGATCCATTTACGATATATCCATTCATTGAGAATTGTGAATAACTTGGAAGAAGGGCAACTGGTGAAAGAAGTGCCAGTAGCAAAAATTGTACGGTCGAAAGCAGGGATTTATTTCGTTGTCGATCGAGAAAGAATCACCCAATCATATCATCAACGAAAACAGCATAACCAACTTCCAGGTATCATATCTGAAGAAATGTCTCGAAATTACTAAAAGGGATAAAATTTATTTTTAAAATTGTGAATTAATTTACTAATTGAGAAACTTTTATTTTTGATATATTTAAAAATGTTATCTTAAAAAAAAAGGTTCAAATTTATTTATAATTAAATCCAATGTTAAATTGTTTTTATCAAGTAAAAGGTTAATTGGTCTATATTAATCAATCGTTTTATTAAAATTGTATGAAAATTCACAGGATATTATTTGGCGAAAATTATTGGGTTTGATATGCTTAATTTATAGTTATTTTAATTAAGTGAATCCTAGCTTAATAGTTGCCAGGGAAATTTTTAAATCCAAATTCCAATATTTAGTCTAAGAATACCTTTTGTAAAGTCCCATTACTTTTACTCTTAAAATTTCAACACTAAGTGTCTTTTTGTGAGAGGCACGATCCCTGGCAACTATTAGGCTAGGCGTCATTCGTTTTCCAGTGGATAATAATAATGTTGCTGATTCTTATCCTGAGCTAGTCCAAACGTTGAGCCAATCGTTAGAATAGAAGGACTACCATTTAATTCAAGTAATTCAAATTGATTTTTATCAATGTTTGTGACAGATATCGGGAAATGAATTTCTTCGTCACCTATCGCAAGAATAGCCTGATTGACGTCTTCAAAATGAACAAAGGTGATCATTGCTTCTCCTAAGTCAGTAAGATCGGACTTAAGTGCATATTGAAGTTGCTCAAAAGCAGAAGCTTCAGGTGTAAATGAGGATTCTATGGTACTTTGGTAGTCATTTCTTTTATTACGAGATAGGTAAATCAAAATAGAACTTAAACAAACAAAGATAATTGGTAGAACTAGGAATAATTTTGATTTCATTTGCTTTTCTCGACTTTTTGGCTTTGTGAGACAATACTTTTTTTAGTTTTTAATTGCTGTGCGTATTCTTCAATGTCACTCTTTAAATAAAGTCTAACTACCGAAGGTCCTGAATCTCCAAACTCAAAAAAAGGTTTTATCTTTCCTGTTTTGATTGTCTGTGAGAATGCAGTGTAAGACTGTCCTGTGATTTTAGCAGCTTGTTGTCTGGTGAGTAGATTTTTTTTACCCCATTGTTGGATTTCAGTTAATTCCATTTTTTAGACCTCCTAAATATTAGATACTAAAAAAAGTATACCAAATTAAACATAAATATCAAACAAATGCTTGACTAAGCATGCTAAGTAAGGTATGCTTAATTTAAGATAAAAAAAGAAAGAAGGAACCTAAATGAAAATGTTAAAAGTGTTAGCAATCGGAGTAACAGTTGGAGGAATGGCGTTAGCTATTCATACGGAAAAGGCAGAAGCCACAGAATGGACACCTCGTTCAGTCGAACAAATTAAAGCAGATATCGCAAAAACAGACGGTAAAGAATACACAATCGTCACTGGAGATACTTTAAGCGGTATTGGAGAAGCCACAAACATGACAGTGAAGGCACTGGCAGAAAGAAATTCAATTGCAAATGTAGATTTAATTTATGCAGGAAATAAATTAGTATTTGAAGGTAATGTAGTCACTGTTCAAAACCCTCAAGGAGAAACAATTGCGCAGTCTGTTGTGAAAGACGAAGATAAAATAGATCCAAGTCAACCAATTGGACAAGCACCGACAACTGGTTCTAACAATAATCAAGGCTCACAAGTAGTCACACCACCAGCAGTAGGAGATAATGGCTCAACAGGCGGAGGAAATACAGTAACACCACCAACTGGCGCTGACAACGGTTCTACAGGAGGCGGAGGTACAGTCACACCGCCAGCAACAGGAGATAATGGCTCAACAGGCGGAGGAAATACAGTAACACCACCAACTGGTGGCGATAACGGTTCTTCTGGTGGGGGTACAGAAACAACACCGCCAACAGGTGGGGATAATGGTTCAGGAGGAAACGAAACTGGTCCAGAAGAAGAATTATATCGTGTAACACCACTAGGTAATAGTGGCATGGAATTCAAGACGAACATCGAAGCAGCTGAATGGGGGTTAGCACAAGTTATGAATCCCGATAGTCAATGGTTTGGTATGCGTTCTACTTCTAAACCTTTAGTTTGGTCAAATGGAGAGGTTTTAAGCTATTCAGTAGATTTTTATTAATATAATTAATTATATAGAAGCGATTTAAGATTATAATCTTGAATCGCTTCTTTGTTTTTTCTAGGCTAAGAAAGGAAGTGAATGCATTGTGATTCGGGCACCCTGTATCGTTAATTTTCCTTATTATTAGAAACTTTAGGAGGGGAATTATTGAAAGCAAAGATGTTTAAAAAAAGCCTTAATATAGTTGCTTTGTTTATAATTATAGGGCAGTTGATTATTGCACCAAGCATGGCTATTGCTGATCATATAGAAGAGTTTAAAATAAGCCAAGTGGATGCGAAAGATGAAGAAATTGAACAAGATAAAATTGAATTGAAAAAAGTTCTTAAGAACAACTCAATACTATCAAATACAATAAAACAAGGAACTTTCCAGTCGGAAAATGCGCGAGCAAATGATAGTCCTGAAGAGAGTGAATTGCCCGTTGTTGAAACAATAGGTAATTCGCTTTTTATTTTACCTTCAGGTACTGATGTCCAACCAATTGACCAAGTTGAAGAAGAAATTACTGGTGAGTTCGATGCGAAATATACGTTAGATTATATTCGTGAACATGCTAAGAGCACTACCGAACAAAATGAAATGTTGAAAAAATCAGAAGAATATGCCCGTTTAAAAAGAAATTTTACTCGATCTACAGGGTTTACTATAGAAAATGTTCGTACGATTGAACATCGTGTATGGCGAAATATTCCAAACGGGACCAACTTTTTGCATGATAAGTTCTATATGTTTCGAATAAGAGAAACAGGACAGATTGCTTTTTGTATTGAGGAAGGTGTTCCCATTGTCTTAGGTAGTGGAGCATCGCAAGAAAACGTAACACAAATCATTTCAAATCCACAATTAAGAGAACGATTATCCTTGATTGCTTATTTTGGTTGGTATGGAAATTCAGATAAATCAGATACACAATATGTTGCTGTTCAACAAATGCTTTGGGAAGCATTTGGAGGCGAAACATTGTCCACCACAGTTTCTAATTACGGGACACGTAAACAATCCGTGGAAACAGAAATATCAAAATATAATACTCGACCAAGTTTCCATAATCAAAAAGTAACTGTCAAAGTTGGAGAAACGGTTACAATCAATGATACAAATGGCGTATTTGCAAATTATGCTATGAATAATCTTACGAATACAGCAAATGTAACACTTCGACAAGAAGGTAATAGACTGCATATCACGGCAAACGCCAATTCAAATAAAAATGGTATCGTATCTATTGCAAGAATACCTAATGAGTTTGCTAGTGCTGCATTAGCCTATCGAGTAGGTAACGGACAAAGGGTAAGTGTATTGCATGTTGATGATCCAATAACTGTGAATTTAAATATTGAAGTTTTAAAAGAAGGTCACGCTGAAGTATTAAAAGTGGATGAAGATACTGGAAAACCTTTAGCTAATGCAACGTATCGTTTTACAACTTCAACTGGGCAAACGAAAGAATTAACAACAGGAGCAGATGGAAAGGCACGGTGGGAGAATCTTTTAGTTGATACAAAAGTAACCATCGAAGAGATTCGAGCGCCACATGGCTATATCTTGAATGCACAACCTCAAACCTTAACTATACGAGCGAATGAAACAACCACTCTTCGATTTAATAATAAAGAACAACTCGCAAATCTTACAGTTATTAAAGAAGATGAAGAAACTGGAAATAAACCACAGGGAGCAGCGACACTTTTCGGGGCTAAATACGAATTAACAGATTCAGAAGGCAAATCGATTGCGATATTAACTTTGGAAGATGTTGACGGTCTTTCACAGGCAGAGATTAAAGGACTGAAACTTGGAACGTACTATCTAAAAGAAGTAGAAGCACCTGAAGGGTACAACCTTGATCCAGAAACTCACGAAGTTCAGTTGACCTATGCAGGACAGAATGAGAAAGTCGCTATTCATAGTAAGACAGTCAACGATCGAGTGATTAAGGGCGGAATCGAAGGCTACAAATTTGGATCAAAAGACTTAACACCGTCAATAATGGGGAATATTCGTTCATTTTTCCGCTTGGGTCAAAAAGAAGAGGAGAAATCATCTAAAACAACGAATCAAGATATTAAACCACCACTTGAAGGAGTTGAGCTAACAGCAACTTCGAAAACAACAGGATTAAAATATACTGCAACGACTGATAAAAAAGGATATTTTCATATTGGAGATTTGCCATATGATACGTATACCGTAGAAGAAACAAAAGGCGCACCTGGCTATTTACTGATTGAACCCTTTGAGGTAACAATCACTGAAGAAGGCTATGTGCATTTTTATTTGTTAGAAGATCGAATCATTGAAGCCCGTTTACGTATCTTAAAAGAAGATGCTGAAACAGGTAAACGAATTCCTTTAGCAGGAACTAGCTTTAAGATTTGGGATCGTTGGGGGAACGATGGTGAGGGTGCCTATGTAAGCATGCGTGAGAATAATTCATTGGAATTGAATGATACGTTTGTTACCAATGATGAAGGAGAAATCGTTACTTCTGAAATGTTGGCATTTGGAGAAGATCGCTATGAATTAAGAGAAATCCGCGCACCAGAAGGGTATATTTTACCAACAGAACCAGTCGTATTTTCAGTAACTAGTGATAATGCGAATGGGGTGATTACACTACATGTTAAAAATGATCCCCAAAAAGGGTTAGTAACTGTCAATAAAAGCGTAGAAACTGCTATTCAAACAAGTGTAAATAATTCTGAATATGGTGAGTATACTCAGTTTGATTTTGATCAATTAAAAGGACAAGGATTCCGATTCAAGATTGAAGCGGCTGAGGACGTTGTGACACCAGACGGAACGGTTCGCTTTAAGCAAGGCGAAACAATTCAATTTGATGGTGAAGATTATATCCTTGAAACCATGGAAGATGGTTCTGCTACTTCACCAGCATTTCTCTATATTGGAAACTACTATCTAGTTGAAATCGGCGCACCTGCAGGCGTAGCACTGTTAAAAGAACCGGTACCATTTTCGATTGAGTACGCAGGGCAAGAAGTTGAAGTTTCGACTAGTGAAGTCGATGTAGATAATTTCTTACAGGAAATCAATGTTTACGGTCAAAAGGATCAAGAAGTAGTTGTTGATTGGGCAGATGGTCAAGCAGTGATCGATGTCGAAGCAGCGAACAATGACCAAGTATTTGCCTTGCGATTGGCAAAAGGACTAACAGTTGGAGAGTCTGTTTTAGAAGAGGACACGACGTTGGCTTATACCGTCGTAAAAGAGGGTGTAATTGCGTTTGAAGGCTTGAAATTACCAAATCAGACGATTCAAATGTACCTTCAAGAAGTAGATGCAGGTTCTGATCATGTATTGAATGAAGCAAAATACTTCTTCACTTATGAGCCAGAAACGAATGAACAAACACATGATATTCATGTTTCAGCTAAGCAAACGGAAATGGAAGAATCGGAAGAAGATCCGGAACAGCCAAATGAAGAAGAACCAGCTGAAGAAGACGAAAACAATGAAGAAACAGATACAGAAGCTGATCAAGAAAACGAAAATGATTCAGAAAATCCAGAAGCAGACACTGATGTCTCTGAAGAGCAAGACAACGATTCAAACGAGACTGGAGAAGCAGAACAAGAAGACGCTGAAAAAGAGTCTGATGCAATATTAAACAAACTGGCACGTGCCAATGTAAAAGTGATCAAGACGGACGCCATGGATCAAAAAGCACTGCAAGGTGTTGAATTCGATTTGATTCGTATTGGGGAGTTCAAACCAATCGACTCAGAACCAGAAGACGAAACAACTGAAGGTGAAGAGGAACAATCCCCAGAAGAAGATAGTACTGAAGAATCTGATACAGAAACTCCAGAAACGTTCACAGACGGCGTAGGAGATACAGAAGAAACACGGACAGTAATTGGAACCTATGTCACAGATGAAAATGGTGAAATTACCATTGAAGATCTACCTACCGGCCAATATGTACTAGTCGAAACAAAACCACTTGAGTGGTACCACGAAAATGACGAAGAGTACGATTTTGAGATTTCAGCTGACAATAATGGTGAAACTATTATTTTTGAAGTTGAAAACAACCGCTTGGATCTTGAGATCGAAACACTTTTTGCAGAAACTGAAACTGGTTCAAAAGTGGTCGATCCAACCGTTGATAATAAATTGACGGATTACGCTTGGACTTTAGGTGGAAAAGAAGGACATGAATACTTTGTCGTGACGCAATTTATTAATGGAGCGACTGGGGAAGTAGTCGATAAAGGTATTTCTTCCTTTGTTTCAACAGGAGAAGAAGAACAGGAACTTCTCTTTGATGTCATGATTCCAGCGAACACGATGAATGACGGAGACGAGTTGGTAGCTACTCACATGGTATATAGTGATGAAGAGCTAACAGACCTGGTGAGTGATCACTTTGATTTAAAAAATAAAGAACAAACTGTTGGTTTCGTAAAACCAACTGAAGAAGCACCTGCAATTCCACAAGCAGGCAGTGTAACTACAGGGACATGGATTCAAGAAGCATTTTCAACGTTGTTCAAATAAAATACTTGATTTTAAGGTAAAGCTGATTATCAGTTTTACCTTTTTCAATTAGGAGGTGAGCGATGTTAATAAGAAAAAAGTGATCAAAATCGGACGATCGAGAGCAAAAAGGAAGAAACGAATTCTAATAGCCGCAGGGTCTGCTAGTGTCTTTCTTTTTGTGTCTATGTTCTTCTTGCTTGGATATTTACAGCAACGATCGTTTGAAAAAAGTATTGCAGAAATACAGGTTGAAGCGTTGACAGCGATGGAAAGCAAAGACGAGATCAAGCCTAGACCTGCAGATTATTCGGGTATGGATGTAGAGACACTAGAACCAAGAACATTGAATGTAAATGTTCAAAATCAAATTTCTAGATTTGGTGTTGGAATGATTGAAATTCCTTCAATTGATTTGAAATTACCAGTACTGGAAGGAATCACTCAAGCAAATATTAGCGTTGGCGTTGGTACGGTAAAACCGAATCAAGCAATCGGAAAAGGGAATTTTGCTTTATTAGGACACTATATGACGAATAGCGGACTACTGCTAGGCGGATTGAAACAAGTCTCCATAGGTGACGAGATCCACTTAACGTATTTTGACAAGCAAGCGACGTATAGAGTCATTGAGAGCAAAGTCATACACCAATCGGAAGGGGAATACATGTTAGATAATCCGGAAGATCCACACTATTTAACTTTGTTGACGTGTGACGGTAGCCGAGTGGAAACAGATTATCGATTAATGGTTCGTGCTGAACCGATTGAGTAAATAAGGAGTGATAAATATGGCCGCAAAAAAAACAAGTCTGATTGTAGAATCCGCAAAGGAACTATTAGAAGAAAAAGGCATGAACTTTAATCAGTGGAAAAAAGAAATCGTAACAACGAAAAAACTAGAGATTATGGAAGGAAAAAATCTCCAGTGGGAACATTCAATTGTTGAAGAAGCCGCATTAGAAGTGATCACCACAGATTTAAAAGAACGTCGAAAAAAAGGAAACAACACTAAAGAAATAAACAAAAATATAGAACAAGAAGGAGTCGAATATACATGAAATCAACAGTTTTAAGCCTTGTCGTATTACCTCAGAACGATTTAATCTCAAATTTGGTCAACTCTCTAAATTCAGTCGTCTCAGCAGCGCAGACATTAGCCCCAGCAGTAGCGGCCGTGATCGCAATAGCAGCCATGTTTATGTACATGTACTCTGATAAATTTGCTGATGTCGCTAAAACGAAGCTGTTCAAAATCTTTGTTAGTGTGGGTGTTATCGCAGGAATCACTACTGTTATTAACTGGATGACAAGTACAGCTAGATTCTAAAAGTAAACCAGCTAAGTGTTTAACTTAGCTGGTTTATTCTAAATTATTAGCAAGTACAGGAAAGAAAGGAGAAAAAATGTATTTACTAAAGTTTGTTAAGGTACCTAAGACAGTAAAAAAACAGAAAGTACTCCCGTTGAAAAAATGGCTATATCTGCCTCAAGCGCAAGATTTGTATTTCCAAGTTATTGAAGAAGAGGGCTATGAAGGTGAAATGACCCTTTTGGTACAGAACCAAGAAAACTTACAAGAGATTCAATTTGATATTTCGTATGAAGAAGGGTACACCTTATCGGATTTGATTAGCCAGGACTTAATCAGGGAAATTCGAAACACAGCTGATGAAAATCTACGTATTTCTTTAGAAATTATGGAAAACGAGATCAACTTATCATTTTCTGAACCTATTACAATAGAATCAACGGATACAGAAGTAACAAAGAGTAACTTTCTCTCAACAATTAGCTCAAAACTTCCGTTTAAGAAAAAAGAAGATGTAACGGAAGAAACTACTGAAGAAGAACAATCTGAAGTGGTGAATGAAATAATAGAAGTAGAGGAATCAAGCTACGTACCAGATTATGAAGAGGGCGAGGAAACAGAAAAGGACCTCTTGCTACAACCAGTGGAAGAAACTGAAGATTTGAAAGTTAATAAAAAAGAACCAGTTGATAAAAAAGTGGAAACAGATTCTCAAGAAAAAACTAAACCCAAACTTCCTTCTTTGCAGGAATACGTATCGATTGAACAAGTGCCTATTATCCAAGAATTAGATGAGCTAATCAATCAGATGGACGGACGTATTAAGAATGGGGTATCCCACGTATTATCGGAATTCAATTTGACGGAACCGGCAACATTTATTGAAAAGAAGCAAAAAGAATTTATTGAAAAATCTTTTACAAAAGATTTTTATTCGTCACTCATTTCTAGCTTGGTAGAGACGAAAAGTAATTTGTTAAATACAGCTATTTTAACATTGACTGAACAGTATGAACGACAGATAAATCAAACCAATCCATCATTTTTGAAAGAAGAAATCTCCACTATTAAAGCGAATATCGAAAGTCACTGGCAACAAGAGCTGACTAAAAGAATCCAAACGATTTCGGGAAGACACAAGCAAACAATCGATCAACTAAGAGTGAAACAAGAGAAAGAACTTGCCCAATTGAAATTAAAACACAGCCAAGAAATGACTAGTGTTAACAACAACTATGCGACTGAAAAAATTCAACTTGAAAATGAGATTCAAGAAAAAATTGAACAAGAAGCACAGACAAATATTCAGAAGTTTAAAAAGAAAGCGACTCAAAAAATCGAGATGGAAAATCTTCAAGCTTTAGAAACTTTCAAGATCGCTCAATTTGAAAGTATGCGTCAGGTCGTGACGGAGACCTTGACGAATACCAAGAAGAATGAAGGGAATTATCTAAATGCGCTTAAAAAACGCTTAGAAGACGAACAACCAAGGTTTGAACAAAAGTATCAACGATGGTTAGAAATGAAGCGGGAAGAGGAAATAAATAAAAAGGAAAACGAAGAGTTGAAACTTAAAGCGCGTGAAATTGAGGTTCAAGAGAAGAAAGTTGCATTGGAAGAAAAAGCGATCCATGAAACTGTGGATACCACCAAACGTATGGAAAAACAAAACCATGATCTTCTTGTTGCGCAACAAGCCCAACTACTTGAAACAATAAAAGCTTTTCAGATAAATCCTCCGGCTATTAGTCCTCAACCAACAGAACCTAGTTCAACTCAGCAACCAAAAAATACTTGGTGGAAAGGATTCTTTGTCGCTACGGTTACTTTTGTAACGATCGGTGGCATTGGCACCTTACTATATACGATTCATAATGTCTATGCTGCTCAAGAACAAACGACACAAGTGATTCAAAAACAGACCAGCGAAATGGAGAAACGCTTAATGGGAGTAATAGAAAATCGATCGATTCAGACCACACAAAGTACATCCGAAACAACACCACAAACGTTTGAAGATTATTTGATTGAAAACCAGTACTTAGAAGCTGCAGAAACGTTCCCAGAGAAGAAAAAAGACATTGTCGATTATTTACTTGCGCAAGGAGATAAAAGCCATCTGAACGAATACCTAGAGGTGTATCCGATCACTGACAAGTTACAGTTGTTAGAGGTGGCTATTCTGAACGGTGACAGTGAAGCGATTTTTGAGCGTTATAAAGAAAATGATCTGGACACACTCAAAAAACTACCAGCTGTTCAAAAAGAAAAGTTAGCATTGGTTTTATACCAAGAAAACCTTCCAGTAGAAGCGAATTTACTATTAAAAGATTAGACAAATCAATCGTTTGAAAAAAAGCAATCTAACTATAGACTGCTTTTTTTGTTGTCTTTTCACTTGAAAAAGGAGAGAAGGAATGGAAAAACAAGCTTTAGAATTTCTACTTCGATATTCTGATTGGGTCAAAGACGCAGGATTTTTTAGTTCTATTTGGCATATGTTCACCATGTGGGTAATTAAAATATCCTATCACATTGCACTTTATACGGAAAAAGTTATTGATCAGATATTTAAAATTACAGGCTTTCTTGACGAGGGGATGATTGGGACCGTTTATACCAGTATGCGGATTTTAGCCGCTTCTGTATTGACGGTGACACTCCTTTATATCGTCTACAAATATATGTTTAGCGATCGAGTGGATCTGAAAGGTAGTCTTCTTCGTGGGATTATTTTCCTTAATTTGATTATCTATCTGCCTGGACTGATGAATTCCGCTATGAATGTAACGAAAGCAACCTTTGATGCCTCAAAAGACTTGCACGGTACCGGATCAAGCTTATCCTATAATATCGTACAAAGTAACATGGCCGATCTCACCTACTTATCAAGAAATGGCTTTGAGCTACTTGATAGTAGCAATACAAATGACCGGACAATGAATTTATCGGAAAATGCGTTCAAAAATGCCGATTTAACAGAAATGATTTTACCTAATGATATCGGAGATTTAAAGAAAACAGCCAGTAATGAAGAAAATACAGAAGCTTTAGGCTACCAAATCAAGGTAGCTGATGATGGATCACTATATGCGGATAAAATTAAAAACGGGTGGTTTTCAACGTTTGATAACGGAAAATTCCGGTTTAGTGCTGACACAGCAACAATCTTGATTTCCCTGTGGACTATGACATTTGTTTATCTTTGTTCGGGGTTTACCATCGGTGCAGCGATTTTGGAGTTGGTTTTCGCTCGGATTCTATTCCCAGTTTTGGCAGCCATGGATATTGAAACAGGTCAAAAAGTGAAAAGGATTTTTGAAGATATGGGCAATACGTTTGTAACGATCATGCTGACCGGTTTTTCAATCAGTTTGTTTTCGATTTACTTCACGTATCTTGCCACATTGAACCTAAATATAGTTGCTTATGCCATTTTATGCCTTGTGGGCGTGTCTATGGCAATGACTGGACCACGAACATTCGGAAAATATTTAGGTGTGGATACTAGCGCTCGAAGCGGGTTCAAATCAATTGTGGGTGGATACTATGGGGCGAAAGCAGCCATGGGAATTGGAAAATCTGCAGTTGGTTTAGGCGAAGCAGCGTTACATGCACCTGAAACAATGCGCGCTACAGGGGGCAAAATCAAAAATGGTGTCTCCAATAAACTAGATAGCGACAAGAAAATGATGAGTAATATTGGTAAAGCCAAGGATCATATCGACGATAAGTTGGATGATAAAGTCGATGAAATCTTTGATAATCCACCAACAACGCTAGAAAATATTAGTCCAATTTCAGAAGATCAGTACGAGAAAGAAAATCTAAATCAATCGATCGATGGACAAGAAAATTCAACAGACGAAGATACAAAGAATACCGATAAAAATAATGGTGAGCTTGATCAAGACGGAAAAGAAATCATAGCTGAAACGGATAATAGTACTCACCAAGACCACAATAAAGTACAAGAATCAGCTGACGAGAAATCTGTTTCTGACAGTGAACTGAACACTGAAGGACATGATTTGTCTGAAAATCCTAACGCTCAAGGAGAAGAGACAGACGAAAATGGAAAAGTGATCGTTCAAGATTCTTCCAATAATGAGGATAAAACGGTAAATGACGCTTCAGCTATCGAAACGAAAGGTTCGGGTCAACGTTCAGAAGACTTGAAAAATGAAGATTCAGTGAATAACGCAACCTTAGATGGCTCAGAAGGAAATAGTGAATCTGATCCCCAAAATAAAATGAATTCAACAGTTGAAAACCCAGATAAGAAAAAGGTTGACCAGGGTTCAGAAGAAGCACCAAAGAAAAATCCTACAGAAGTGGATACGCCTCCAGTCACACAAAATGAAGGCGATTCTTCTCAAAAACAAATCGTACAATCTGAACAGCCAACCACAGCTAGAAAAGAAGATAACGTTGCAGGAAATAGTTCTGAAACGGTTTCTAAGACCACGAAATCGACAAATAGTGATCAAGGTTCACTAAGGAAAGAGAAAGAAGCAACGAAGCCCTCAGAAACTTTAGAATCAACAGATAGAACAATCTATAAGGAATCTGAAGCCAAACCAATCTGGGAAGAAAAGAAACAAAGTGACACGCGATTTGCAAGTGCAAATGACACTCTAAAGAATATGAATGCAGAAGACTATTTACCACCAAGAAATAATGACCGAGGTGATAGAAGTGGCGAATAAATATCAACATATGAAAATCCAAAAAAACATTAAGCAAGAAGTTCGTTTGAAAGCTTTCTACTTTTTGGATCTTGCTTTGATTCTAGGACTGTGTGGTGGCATGTTTTATCTTCAAGACTATCTTCAACTACCCATCGGGCATTTCATTGTTATTGAGTGCCTGCTGTTTGCATTAGGGATATTCTTGTGTGCAAAACCAAGCAGTAACGGAGGACACAGAAACCTATACACTCTTTATTGTCTGCTTAAAATGGATCGAACTATTTACGGTACACAGAGCTATAAGAAAGGAGTAAATTAGTTTAATGGCAAAGATAAAACAAGGAAAAAGTCAGAAAAAGCGTCCCCTTAAAAAAGGGGAGCTTCCTTCTGTTCAAGAAGTAATCCCTATCAAGCGAATGGATCAAAATGACGTGGTGAAAAACGACGATAGCTTTTTTGCTTTCCTAAAAATTTCTACTCAAGATATCAACGGACTAAGTGCAGAAGAGCAACAGCAAGCACAATCTCAATTGGAAAATCTTTCTCGGATCTATGACGATGACATGAGTATTTTATCCATGATGTTTCCTACGAACATTGATTCCAACTTGGTTTTTTGGAATAAAAAGTTGATGCAAGCAAGGAATCGACAAAACATGGCGCAATTGATGATTTGTCGAGAACAGATTCAGCGTCTCCTATGGGTAGAAATGGAACTATCCAATTTAGAGTTTTACTGCATGGTCTATGGAAAAACAAAAAAAGAAATTGTTTTAGCCAAAACGTTACTGAAACGTTCCGGTGGATCACTACTTAGAATTAAGGATGTTAGTGCAGGGCAGACAGAAAAAATTCTTACCAAACTGTTCAATATGAATACAGCGATTTAGGAGGAAATTATGCTATCAAAAAAAGAAGTATTAGATCTAGAAAAAAAAGGCTATGACTTAGATTTTATTTCTAGAATTCAGCCACAGGGTGGATTTAAGCCGACTGAAGACAAAATTATCGCTGGTGACGGTGTCTATGCGACGTTACACGTCTATGAGCTTCCGAAAAATCCAGTTCCTTTTTGGCTTACCGCACTCATGGGGAATCGTAATACAGTAACAAAGGTTGATATTGCCCCTTTAGAAAAAGAACGAGCATTAAAGGATATTAACAATTCTTTGAATGAATATCGGGAACAAGCGTCAGAAGGACGTACACAAACTGATAGAAACGACGCCGCAGCTGAGTATCGATCGCTAGAGCGATATGCTTCAGAAATAAAGCAAGGAGGGGAGGTAACGAAATTAATCGATATCAGGATCTATTTGGTTGCTGATACGCAAGAGGAACTAGACAAAGAATTTACTACTCTTCGAAAATCACTCAAAGCTTCAGACTACAAAGTAGTAGCGTTTATCGGAAAAGCGCTAACCGAATGGCTTGCCTTTTCCCAGAGTTATACCGAGCAACAGAAGATTTCAGGTGCAAGAGCAGGTCTCACAGTCGGGACAACAGCAATCGGGGGAAGTTATCCATTCAATCATAAATATCTTGTCGATCCCAGAGGGCAATATTTAGGACAAACAGATACGGGTGGCCCCTTCATTTATGATCCTTTTTACGTGACTAACGTACGTAAATCCTTTAGCTCCATGCTTTTAGGAAAACCAGGAATGGGAAAGTCAACCCTCCTCAAGTTGATTGAAGAAGGGCTATTTGGGAGAAATACGTGTATACGTGGATTCGAAAAAAATGGTGACTGGAAAAAGACAATCGGACATCAGAAGGGCAGAATTGTTGATTTGTCAGGAAGAGGTGGCATGTTAAATCCCCTTGAACCATTGGCTACAATTACAGATGAAACTGGAATGAAGATCGATCAGCTAAATAGCTATCTGCAACATCGAGCGAAATTCTTTAATCAAATTCGCTTCTTGAATCCGCTAATGCGTTCGGTAGATGTACTTGATTTTGGAAAAATTCTTGACGCTTTTTACATTGAAAAAGGACTATTGCCGAATGATTATATGACGGAAGAAAACCAAAAGAAAATTAATATCATTGGTTTAGATCCCAAGCAATACCCCATCATGAGTGAATTTAATGTTTTTCTAAACCAATATGTGAATAATGGCTATAAAGATCGAGTGACAAGTGTAAAAATGGTCGAAATGGAAAACTTTTTATCCGTTATTGACTCAATGACCAATCAATACGGCTCAATATTCAATGGGACAACCTCATTTAAGAATCTTAATGATGAGCAGGTATTGTTTTTCGATATTGAAACGATCGGTCACTTTGATACAGAAATCTACAAATGCCTATTATTTACGGCTATGAATATTGTTTGGAATCAAGCATTGAACAACGGGCGAAGACAAAAAATCGCACTGGCGAACAATGAGATCGAGATCGATGATGTCGTTTTCTTTGCTTTCTTTTTGGATGAATGTCAGGAGATTCTTAGTCCAGACACTGTATTCGTCGTTAAGCAAGTTGTAAAGTTCTTAAAAGAAATGCGAAAATTCTCAGCTGGTGCCTTCTTTGCGACACAATCGCCACAAGAATTACTTCCTGAAAATTCTTCTGATGATTATATCTCAAAAATCAAACAGGTATTTGAATTGTGTTCAAGTAAGTTCTTCTTAGGGTTAGATGCTTCTGTTGCTGGAACGATGAAAAAAGCAATGGGCAGTCTTTTAACTGAAGGACAATACAATGATTTATCATTGATGGAACAAGGGGAAGTATTTATCAACTTAGGTGGAGCTAATAACTATAAAATCACGACAGATCCTGATGAAAAACAATTGATACGATTTGCTGGAGGACATTAAGTTATGAAAGAAAAAGGAAAAAGCACTAATCAGTTAAATGAGTTTACTTTTAATTCTATTGATGAAATCAATCAATTTGGTCTAACAGTTCCAAAAAAACACTCAAAAAAGGTTGATAAAATATTTAAAACTCAGGAAAAAATAATTTTTGATTTTGGTATGATGCACTTTCAAACAGCAGAGGGCATCTATTTGTGTGAAGCAATTCCAATCCAGTAGTAGATCCTATCAACTAATTAATGGATTACAGTGAAGGACAGGAGGGCATTGTGTTTAGGAAAATTTTACGAGTTATAACTGGTGAAGCAACGAAAAGAGAAAAAGTAATGCTCGCACTAAAGACTTTCGGAAGTTTGTTTTTTACGACCGGTGGTCTTTTTTTAGTGTTTATCTTTGTGTCGGTCACTATGATTATCTCCATGACCAATTCGACGAAAGACGAAGGGGTAGGGAGCATTCAAAATATTCCGGCGGATGTATTGAAGTGGGAGTCCTACTTTGTAAAAGAAGCACAAAAATACGACATTGCGGATCACGTACCAATACTCATGGCCATCACGACTGTAGAAACGGGCGGACGTTTGCCAGACATCATGCAATCTTCAGAGAGTGCAGGATTGCCGATGAACACAATCGATAATGAACCGGATTCTATCGCTCAAGGAGTGAAACACTATGCAAGTGCCTTACAGCTAGCAGAAGCCGTAGACACAGATAAATGGGCAGTTGTTCAAGCCTATAACTTCGGTACAAGCTATATCGGCTATGTGTCGCAACGAGGGAAAAAACATACGATCGATTTAGCAGAAGCGTACTCAAGAGACGTGGTAGCTCCTTCTTTAGGCAATGTTTTAGGTAATACGTACCGCTATGTAAATGCTGTTTCAGAAACGAATGGACGCCCTTACTTATATTGGAACGGCGGAAATTTCCATTACGTTGATTTAGTCAGACAGTATCTAAGCCAGGGAGAAGTTGGTAGCAACGAAGGATTTATTTTGCCATTGAGTCCACCGCAGATAACTTCATGGTTCGGCACGCGTGTCTTAGGTGGAGTGCAAGAATTCCATCGAGGAATTGACTTTGGTCATCCGCAAGGAACACCGATAAAGGCAATAGCTGACGGTGTCGTCATTGCGTCTGAATATCATTACTCCTGGGGGAATTACGTCCGGATTGAACATGCTAACGGCTACTGTAGTTTGTATGCACACAATGTTTCAAACAACGTAAAAGTTGGTGATCAAGTGAAACAAGGTGACATTATCGGTCATGTAGGAAACACAGGAAATAGCTTCGGCGCTCACCTCCATTTAGAAATTTCAACGTCAAGAGATTTATCGATCGCAAGCTTATTAGACCCAGCAGAGGTTCTGGGAATCAGTCAATGAAAGGAAAATAAAATGAAAGAAAACGAGAAAAAGGTGGTAGGAATCGGAATAGGTGTAGGAGTAGTTATTCTAGCAATATTGGCTATGACAGGGTTTTTCAACACGAATAATGAAGAAGATACGAGTACTGTTGAGAGTAACACAGGAGAAACAATTTCTTCCATAGCGCAACCCCAAACTACAGAAGATAGCACCCAAGAATCCTTACTAGAAGAAATACTAGGGGAAGAAAAAACAGAAGAATCAACAACTGAAAGTTTAGAAGTGATCCCAGAAGCAGATGTCGATAATGCGTATATCGAGTGGCAACAAAAGTCACAATATGAACGAGAAATGAAAAAAGTGAACGAGGCATTCATTGCTGCTTATTATGGAAATTTAAAACCCAAAGAACGAAATGCCAAGCTGAAAGAGCTAGTCACAGAATCGGTTTTTGAGGAAGAAGAAATTCCTGAAAGTGGCCAAGTATTCCAACCATACATTGAAGATTTAGAAACTGAATCGATCGTTCAAACGGTTGATCATATCCAAGGAACAATAATCAATATACTTTCAATGAAAGTCGATAATGTCCCACAAAAAATGCTTGTTACAGTTTCAATGGTTCAATCAGATGGGTGGGTAATTGATCAAGTAGGGTTCCAAATTATTCTTTCTAGTCAAGAGTAAGAACACAGAATAGAGAGGGAAAAGTGCAATGGAATTAAATGATATCGTCATTGTTTCAGATGAATTTGAAACAACGAACGGAGATTTATTTGGACAAATTGGATGCGTTACAAGCATAAAAAAGGAAAAAAATTATCCGATAACGGTCACTTTTTTTCAAACAAGTGACAGTGAAATATTTCATGAATCGGAATTAACTATACTGAATAAGGGGGATAGTAATGGAGGAAATTAAACGATTTAAACAAAAATATTTTGGTACAAAAAGCCAAGTATATTTCAAAACGCTGTTTGTTTTTCTCCTTTCCATAGTCGTAGTTTTTGTTCATGGCATGGCACAAAAATCTGATTTAGACTACCAAGAAGTTGAATTATTTGAAGAGCATTTGGTTCAACAAGGCGCCTTGTCAGTTGTTAAAAAGGTGTTCAATGAAGAAGAAAATAGTTTCCGAATGGACTTATTTTTTGAACCAACGTCCCAAGCAGTCGATGATTTGCAACGAAAAATTGAAGCTGATTTGGTGACAGATAAGAATCCAGAGGAACAAATAAAGGTAAAAGTTATTCCTGTT
The DNA here is from genome assembly GCF_050555445.1 of Enterococcus sp. DIV1304_2. Taxonomy (NCBI): domain Bacteria; kingdom Bacillati; phylum Bacillota; class Bacilli; order Lactobacillales; family Enterococcaceae; genus Enterococcus; species Enterococcus sp. DIV1304_2. The sequence goes on along the minus strand of NZ_CP187854.1, from coordinate 22,740 downwards.
ACGAGTCGCTATTTTGTCTTAATGGCAGAAGGAATTGAACCAGATACAACAACTGTAAGGTTGGATATTTCTTACTATGCAACCCAAGAAATGAATCAATCCTTGAGATTTTATGCCTCAAAAGAGGAATCTAAGATGGAAAATGAGTCACTTTTAAATGTGGAAGAAAACAAATTACAAATCGATTCAATTCAAAATGATATACGTATTCAGACGAAAATAATCGATGAAAGTAAAAAAAATAGTCAAATAATTAATCAAGATATTGCCCATCGTTTAGATCAATATGAACAACTAACGGAAGAAAAAAGATTCCAAGTCGGCAGTGTTTTACAGGAAACGGAAGGGAAAATTTCGGCGATAAAAAGTACTATTTCAAATCTAAATGAGCAATTAGAAACAGAAAATGAACTGAGAAGTGAGGCAACAGAACGTATTAAGTTGCTTGAAAAAAGAATTGAAGAAATTCAAAAGTAAGTGTCCCATTTCCTTGACCCATTATCCCTTTATTGTAAGAGGTCCTATATAGGGTCTGGTCTTGGGTCCGGTATCTGTTTTGTGGTGTTTTGAGGGTCCGGTCTTGGGTCTTTGCCATGGACCCGCTGCCCGCCCCCGCAAATTATGCAAAACGTTGTTATACCGCCTTTGTTGGGTGTGGGGGGTTCTCGCTCTTCGATCGAGAACCCCCCACACCCAACAATAATAAAATTTTGCAAATTTGATTACCGGCAATATGGTATAACAAAGCATATTTGCGGGGGCGGGCAGCTAAGATAAGAGAACATATAAAGAGTAAAAAAATAAAATAAATAGGATGGAAAAAATAAAAAATGGGTGTGGAAGAGAGAAAAATGAAGGGATAAGGTCAAGGTCAAAAGATCAACCCCCTACCCCCAGTCTTGGGGGTCTCGAACTAACTCCCTCCGCCCTCTTTCAATCGTTGAAAGAGGGAACTTACAACTACCCCTAGCGCCAACGCCCCTTCACCAAATCTTGAAGGGGCTGTCTTAAAACCATAAAACCAAAAGAGATCGTCCGACTGACATTTAGATTGGCAAGTTATCTCGTTCGATTCATAAACCTGAATGAGATCATATGATTGTTAATTGGATTTGAGTACGAGTTTTAATTCGAACCATAAACCTAAAAGAGCGCAGGTAGCTAAGTTTCAGTATGAGTAGAAATATGGTTCGAAAATAAAGAAGCGGAACCTCATTGCTAGCTCAATGATTTCCGCACAAAGGGAAAGAATAGTTTCACTATTTTCTTTTTTTATTTGAAAGGTGAGGAAAGTATATGCAGTTGAATAATCGACTTGAATTAACTGAAAGAGATTTGATGATTCTTGAAGTTGTCAATCGATGGAGGATTGCGCAACCGAAACATTTTTGTTCGTTACTAGGTTTTCCGTCTATTGAATATGTTCGTAAAAGAATTCGCAAGTTAGAATTAAATGGTTATTTGAAACGAGACTTGCGTCAAGGAAGGGAAGCACAAATATACTCGTTAGGTACTAAAGGCAAGGAGGTTCTTGAAATATCTGGGCTTGGAAAAGTAAGTGACGCAACCGTTCGACATGAGTTGGGTGTTTTAACATGTACTTGCTTTTTACGAGAGTATTTTCCAGAAGCCAAATTAGACTACCATTCTATCATTACCGATCGTGACTTTAGAACCTATGAGTATAAAAAAAATAATTATGGTGGTTACAAAAAAATGACTCGAAAAGGTGACTTAACTTTTAAAGTCGGAAATGATTGGTGGATAGTTGAATACGAAAAAGAAAAGAAAGAGGCCTTTCGAGTACAAACAAATGTTAGTGCAAATAAAAATCGTGCGTATGGTCAAATTTGGATTTATCCCAAAATGAAATCTTTAATTTACAACAGGTTAGTAGAAGCCAAAGAATATGTTGGAATTGATGATGCTCAATTTAAATTGCTCACTTTTGAAGAGGTTGAGAAGGTTTTAGAAAGACCATCTAAGCGTCTTGCGACTCTTTCTACTACACCTATTGATGCACTAATTGAGGAGTTCTATTCTTATTCTGAACACAGGGAAATGGACTTGTTCCATACCAATTATTAACTGAAAAGAAAGGTGAACGTATGTATCAAGATGTCGTTTTTGTTTGGCGAAGCCGTTTATCAAAAGCAGGTATCGTCTTATGTTGTCTAGGAATATTTCTCTTTCCATTACCAGGATCACTTGCTTTGCTTTCGTATTTGATCCTTCAGGAATATTATGAAAAAAAATCGTCAAAGTTGATGATACTTACCTTGGGTTTTTTCCTGATTGTGGTAAGTATTTTTTATTTGAATCAGAAACAAATGAGTCGAAGTTCAATCGGCTTATTAAGCCTGATCTATACCCAACTCATTGCAAACCAAGATGGTTTTGCAAGTATGGTGGCATACGTTACAGCTGACGGATATTTTCGAGAACATTTCATACCTTCAACGATTCAATGGATTTTCGGAATCAATCTATTTGGCTGGGGTATTGGGGTGATGATCGTCAGTTTCGGGCTGTTATTACAGAAAAGTTCTTCAGAAATTCTCATGCACGAAACAGTCAAACAGGAAACAAGAAGAGAAGTTATGTTGAATAGCCGTGGCGGGATCAACTTTAATGACAAAGGGCACGTTGGTGCTTTCGGATCTACTCGTACAGGGAAGACCGCTACTATTTTGCATTATATCGAACAGTCTATTCGTGAAGGACAATTTACCGTTGTGATCGACGGTAAAGGAGGGACTTCAGACTACGATTTGAATATAGTCACCGAAAAATTGGCTAAAAAATATAACCGAAAGCTATATGTGATTAACCAATCAGAGATTTCAAAAACGAATCCGTATAATCCGTTTAAAGGCATAACGGAGACAGAATTAAAAGATTTACTGTCTAGTTTAACCGAGTGGTCCGAAGAGCATTATCGAATTCAAGCACTTACCTATTGGCAAGTGATGGGACGTGTGATGCGAGCGGCTGAAATTCAGTTTAGCTTTCAAAGTATTATTAAGTATTCTGATCCGTCAAACTTTAAAAACTTAATTGAGGGGCTGTTTGGGAAAGAGATTATTTCCAAGGAATTATACAGTAGAGCGAAGCAAGTACTTGCCTCTTGTAAAGATACTGTTGTTCAAGCAATCGGTCGATTAGCTATTTTTAATGATGGAGATGGCCGCTATCTTTTTGGACAAGATGGTTTCACTTTACGCCAGGCATATGAGGAAGACGCAGTCGTTGTCGTGTACTTAAATGAATTCAAATACAGTGATTTCGCACGAAGCTTAGGAAAGTTGGTAGTCGCAGAGTACAAGCTCTTTTTGAGTCAAAAAGCTGAAAGAGACGACCAAACAGAAGCCTTATTAGTGATGGACGAATTGGGCGTTTATGTTGATGAATCCTTTGAAGCCTTACTGAATAGAACCGCATCCTTTAGCGTAAAAACCATTGTAGCTATGCAAGTAATCGCTGATGTAAATAAAGTATCAGAAGAGTTAACAAAACAGATTCTTGGTAATTTAACAAATTTTGTCATTCTACGGACAGATGATGATACGGCAAATGAACTATCAAAATTCATTGGAACAGAAAAGCAAGTGAAACAAACGAGTCGAAGCAATGAGGAGGGAAATACCGGAGAAAGTTCGAATAATGTGGTAGATGAATTTGTGATCAACCCGAACAAAATCAAGCGTCTTCCTAATCTTCATGGCTATTATTATTCCCACAATCGCCCAGGAGAACCCTCAAAGTTTGTTACAACTTTTGTAAAAACCGGAAAGGAGAAAAAAATTAGCGAAAATGAACATAGAGTCCATAAAAAAAAGCCTGAAAGAATTGTCCTTTCAAAAAAATAATATGAATTGGGGCTTGTTTATTGTTAGCTTGTGTTTATTAGTTGGTACATCGTGGATTACAACGTATGCGGGAAACCAATTGTTGGAAGTACCTCCTTTTGAGAATATAGCGCGAACAGCAAGTTTATTCAACGTAATTGGAAGTCTAACTTTGGTGCCAGTGATAGAAGAACTGATTTTCAGGAAATATCTAGTCTCACTGCTACAAAGATTTTTTTCTTGGAAAATAAGTGTGGGAATTTCTAGTATGATTTTTGCCATTCTACATTGGCAAAAGAACTTTTTCCCCTTTTTAATCAATGGTCTCATTTATTCATTTACAATGAAAAAAAGTGGAACGATCGTCATGCCAATAATGCTGCATATGAGTTATAACTTTGTGGCAGTGATTTCACAATACATTCAATAATATGTATCAATACTATGGAGGTATAGATAAGTTGAAAGAAACAAAAGGAACATTGATCAGTCAAAGACTTGCTCAATTAAGGAAGGAAAGATTTTTAACACTTGATGATGTGAGTAATATTTTTGATCCACCGGTCAGTAAAGGAACAGTAAGTAATTGGGAAAACGGGCACCAATATCCTAGTAGTAAACGAATTGTAGCTTTATGTGATTTTTACGATGTAAGTATCGATTATCTTTATGGTCGAACAGATGATCGATGTTTTAAAAATGAAAATAATCAAAGAAACTTAGTGGAGGTAGGATATGAGTAAAAAAGGTAAAGTAAATTTTTACTGGAGAGCGCAATTTTTAGCCATGTTGAACTATACTCAAATCTTTATAAGAAAGAGTAGTTTACTATGCCTGTATTCAACTATTTCGATATGGATTAAAAATCAAATAGTAATGGAGCTTGTCCAATCTGAATTCACTCTAAATGGTGAAATCGTAAGTACCGATGCGTTTAACGAAGCCATTAATGTTTTAGGAATTCAGTTAATATCTATATTGGTAGTGATTGGTGCAACTTCAATTCCAATTTCAAGAATTAGGACTTACAACAATAGATTTTCCTTTGATTTGGTAAAAAAAATATTAGAAACTATAATTCTAATTTTTTTGATTACCCAAGATTTTAATATTTCACTGACAATCATTGGTCATACTCTGGTGTTTAGTTTACTACTGAGAGGTATTTATATATTTATGACCAAAAGAATGTGGAGAGAAAATTTGGGATCAGTCCTTAAAGCAACGAGCTTTTGGGAATTATCAGGAAGCGAATCTATCAAGAGAGATTGTAGAGAAAATACCTATACGATTGAGGAATATTACCAGGTGCTGAAGGCTTTGGTTCCAGATAATAATCCAATAGCGATTGATTCATTGAATGTGTGTATGAAAGAAGCGCTCCTGCCTAATAAAGAGGCGTCAGAAATAGTTAATGAAAATTTGGAGGTTGTCTACAGAATTGAAAATACGAGCGCACGATTAAAGACAGAGCTAAATTTTGAACCTATAGAACAACGGATCTGATTGATGACACTAATGTATTGTAGGATGATTTTTTTTGTTGCCCCGACACTCCGACCGCCACCACCGTTTACGGGGCAACAAAAAAAGGAAAGCAAGCTTTCCGGTTTTGGCATTTATGTAGTTTTTTTAGCAGTATCGTGGTATAATCAATATGTAAAGAAGAGTTGCGCTAACAACTCTCCCTATGACAGCACCGTTTAAAGAACGGTGACCGCTAACTGTATATCTTAAAAAGAAATAGCTAGTCCTCGGCTAAAGTGACGGCTATTTCTTTTTGTCGTTGTTTACTATCGCTAGAATGCCAAAAATGATTGTTGCGATTAAAGAACCGAAACTAATCATTAAGGCTAGCGCTGTTTCAACAGGCAAAAGGCGTCTCCTTTCATAAGATTTCGGAAGTACGATCATACGCACCACCTCACTTTCGATTGGATAGCCACCGTCATTAAACTTTACTGTCACCTACTATTATACCATAAAAACCAGTGTGAATCCTTAACTCTAAGGCATTCATGCTGGTTTTTTGTTTGTTCGTTAGAGGTATTTCTTCCTTCGCTCCAACCGCCACCGCCGCTACGGAAGAAGCCATGTGTTTACTTCAGAAATTCAAAAGATAAAACCAGTTCAAAACCTTTCTCACGTCAGGCTGATGAACTGGTTTTTTCTTTGTCATTTTCCAAGTATCTTCCTTCGCTCTGTCTGTCGTCGCTACGGAAGAAGGCGTTTATGTTTGCTCGAAATTCAAAAGAAGAAAGCGAAAGTTCAAAAGAAAAGAGAAGCGGAACCTCATTGCAAGCAATGATTTCCGCAAGAAGTAAGATTCCGCATGCGGAATCTTTTTTTAATTTTTAAAAATGTCAGGGCGATGGGCCTTTATTTCACCTTCTCGCTGTTGTTTTGTCTCATGTCGATCTGAAGCCGCTGCTATCGGATTGGCGAGAGTGCTTATACACCTTCCGCATTCAGAAAAAAAGGGGCGGAAAAACTTTTAAGAAGCCCACTTAAAACTTTTCCCTACAGCACTCCCTTTTTTTCTGCCTACTACAGGTGTATGGAACAAGCACGCCAAACCGCTATCAGCTCAGCTCGAAATGATCCAAGATCAAACAAAGCTAAGAGGAAAAGAATAAATAAAGGACCATTGACATTCTTAAAAATCAAATTCTTTTCGCCTCCCACAAATCGCTTGCTGAAATGAACTTTGGGGAACAAAAAACGACAAATAAGGAGAGATTCGCATGGAAATAACTGCAAATAACATCAAAAGAAGTTTGAGAGAGCAAGGAATTAATACGAAAAAAGTACGTATTCGGGTTGAAATGGTGGGCTACGGAAGCACTTCTATCAGAGTAAAATTGCACGATTTAACGCTAGAAATGGAAACGATTCGTTACGAAATCCAAAAACAGTGGGGGAGCATTCGATATGACGAAAAAGTGCAAGGTGAGATTTTAGAGGGCTGTAATACGTATGTTTTTTGTGAATATGAAGAGGAAGTCTTAGAACAAGCGATTGAAGAGAAATACGAGCAAGCAGAAACCATTTATCGGCACTTAGAACAGCTAGACACATACAATGGCGAACAAATATTTGAAACAGAGAGCGTGAGAGCCGTTGCCTTTTTCAAAGATCAATCAATTTCATTAATGATGAAAGATCATTCTAGTTCGATTCGATACCGCAGACATTCTATGAATAGTGTTTACGATTTAGCACATGCCCTTGTTTTACTAGAAACAATTGGTCACTTCGGCAAACTATAAACTAAAAAATTAGGAAAGAAGACATACGAAAGAAGACATAAGAAAGGGTTTCATAACCCTTTCTTATCAGTCAAAAGATGAAGATATACGAGTGACGTCGTTAGTGAGATTAGTATAACAATGATTCAATTCATTTTATCCTTTAGCATACTTTTTATAAAATTTCAGACTTAAAAAAAACAGAAAAGAGGAATTTATTATGATTAACAATGTAACTTTGGTAGGACGTTTAACAAAAGACCCTGATTTGCGCTATACGTCAAGTGGCAAGGCGGTAGCAGGTTTTACATTAGCAGTCAATCGAAGATTTACGAACCAGGCAGGGCAGCGTGAGGCGGACTATATCCAATGTGTTATTTGGGGGAAATCTGCGGAAACATTAGCAAATTACGCAAAAAAAGGTTCTTTAATCGGGATTGTGGGACGCCTTCAATCAAGAAGTTATGAAAATAACGAACAACAACGGGTTTATGTGACTGAGGTTGTTGTTGAAACTTTCCAATTTCTTGAATCAAAAACAGCTAACGAACAACGCCAAAATAACCAAAATAATCAACAAAACGATAATAGTGATTCAAACTTTGAAGGTGCAGCAATTGATATTTCAGATGATGATTTACCATTCTAAGATTAATGAGTTAACTAAAAATGAAAGATCGGCAACCGCACATGCGGTTGCCGAATAAAGGAGAAAAGATGAATTATAAAAATGAGATCTCAAAACAACTAAAAAATTTATCTGGAAAGCAGAATATATCTACGATTTTCTTTGATTGGGTTCACTTAATGGCATACACCATATCAAATAGTGTAGATAAAACACAATTTGATAGCCGAGAAGCTGAATATGTCGAGATAATCGGAAAATACACGAAAACGGAGAGTGATGTCTTTGTAAAATGTTTCTGTTTATTAGTACAAGCTTTTGATCGAAAAGTGACGGATTGGCTCGGTGAAATTTATATGGATCTCGAAATTAGTAACAAAGATTCCGGACAATTTTTTACACCCTATGGGATCTCAAGGTTAATGTCCGAACTAACTTTAACGGAAAATGAACCACTAATCGAAGAAAAGGGATGGCTTGGTTATTATGAGCCAGCCTGTGGCGCAGGTAGCATGATAATCGCATTTACGCAGGCAATGGAACGTAAGGGATATAACTATCAACAGCAGCTACGTGTATTGTGTGAAGATATCGATGAAAATTGTTTATTAATGGCGTATGTACAGCTTTCATTGCTTGGCGTAAATGCCGTATGTGAGGTAAAAGATTCGATATCCAAAGAAAAATTTTCAACTTGGTATACACCCTTTCACATGATCAATCCAAAATACCTATTTCCTGAAAAAAACAGTGATCAAGAGGAGAAAATAAACCCACTGCTTCAGATAGAAAACAAATTAGAAGAAGAATGGACACCGCCAACAGATGCCGAACAACTTGTTTTATTTTAATGAGTTTCATGGAAAGAAGAAGGTCGCAAACGCTCCCTTCTTCTTTGCTAAAGCTGAATTAATGAGAAAAGGAGAAAAAAAGTGAAGAAATTAAAGATTCTTTTTACGACTTTAATGGGTTTGATTGGTTTATTTATAGGCGGTGGGATGATAAATGTCGATGTAGAAAACATGCTCGATTCTTTTATGACCCAAATCAATAGCCAACCGGTAAAAGAGCTTGGAGAAATTAAAATTGATGAGATAGAAAGCATTGTAAAAGTAAATGGTAATTATGCGAGTTTCACACTAGAAGAATTGGAATCAACTGACCCCTGGCAAATATTCTCGGATCTAGATTCAATGAACAGAGTTGGAGTTGCGGATGCCTTGCTACATAAAAGTATGATGCCTTCAGAACCAAGAGAGGATATCTCAATGATTTATCCGACTGGTTGGAATCAAAAGAAATTAGATGATGGTAATTGGCTTTATAATCGATCGCATTGTGCGATACGTTTCCTTATAAGTATGTAAATACGAAATAGGAGAACTACAGAGATGTAGTTATAACTAATTAAGTGAAGTTTGGAATGAAAGCCGTCACGTTGAGCTGAAACAAACTATCTGATACTCCTGCATGCAATAAATAGGAATAGCTTTTTATTGTATGAAGCCAGGTGAAGTCGGCTGAACAAAACCTAAGTCCGTGTCTAGGATATGGCTGCGGATAGGCCGGGATGCTATAAAATATCTAGGGTAAGAATGTCAATAATTGACTGACGAACTTGCGAATATACGGGTCTAAAACGATAATATAGTGAAAATTATATACTGCGTGCGCAGGGTTAATTACCGAAAAGTATGATGGTGTGTAAGAAATTCGGGATATCTAACAAAGAAGATATAAATTAACAGGCTCAAAGTAAGTACCTAAGGATATATGTAAAGCTAACTTAATTGGAACGTAGAAAGCAAGGAACTGCATGAGATCTATCTATTTCGTGGGCAGGTATATATAAGAGAATAGTCGAAAATATTTTATCCTTGTGAGAGTAGGGGCACAGTACTGTTGAAATGTGGTAATTCACATGGAGGGATAGCCCCAAGTCTTATTATTATTGAACTTTAAATCAACTAAATGAAACTTACAGGGTCGAGTAAGATGATGGGACTTCCAAAATAGGAGTGAACTATCCATCGGTGAGTACGTATTTACGATATGTAGAATATTACGGTATGCAAGAAGCACTAGACGATTTATATGAGAGAAGTAAAAACAAAGCAACAACATTTGTCCCTTTATATGAACGAATTATCTCCAGAGAAAATATTCTCTTGGCATACAGGGTAATTAAAAACAATACAGGTTCAAAAACTGTTGGATTAGATGGGATCACGATTGATGATTATAAACTAGCAAATACGGAAATGTTTGTCAGGTATATTCGAAGTGTACTGTCTGATTACAAACCTCAGAAAGTAAGAAGGGTTTATATTCCAAAAAGTAATGGTAACAAGAGACCACTAGGAATTCCAACAATGAGAGACCGAATTATCCAACAAATGTTTTTACAGATCTTAGAACCAATATGTGAAGCACAATTCTATAACCATTCATATGGATTTAGACCTAATCGGTCAGCTAAACATGCAATGGCAAGATGTAAATTTCTAACGCGAAAGAATTTTCACTACGTGGTAGATATTGACGTAAAAGGATTCTTTGACAATGTGAATCACAATAAGCTGATAAAGCAACTATATACGATAGGGATCAAAGATAAACGAGTGCTAGCAATTCTAGCCAAGATGTTAAAAGCCCCAATTGAAGGAGAGGGTGTTCCGAAAAAGGGGACTCCGCAAGGAGGAATATTATCTCCGCTGTTATCTAATGTGGTATTAAATGAGCTTGATTGGTGGATTGCCAACCAATGGGAATTCATGAAAACGAGAGAGCCATATCACCCAGCTTCAAGATTAAGGGGCTTGAGGCGGAAAACAACGTTAAAAGAAATGTTCATCGTTCGTTACGCTGATGATTTCAAGATATTTACTAAAAACCATCAGTCAGCAATTCGAATTTACCACGGTATAAAAGGCTATTTGAACAATCATTTATCTTTAGATATTTCACCAGAAAAATCTAAAATAACTAATCTAAGGAAAAGAGAATCAGAATTTTTGGGCTTCGCGTTAAAAGCTGTCAAAAAGCGAAAATCATATGTCGCTCATACGTATATAACAAAAGACAAAAAGAAACAGATAATTGAAAAACTTAGATGCCTTATTCGTGAAATTCAGAAAAGCTCTATACAAAAATCAGCCTACAAGTACAATGCGTATTTACTAGGAACAAAGAATTATTTTCAATCAGCTACACATGTAAATAAAGATTTTCACGAAATCGCCTATCGTCTTATGCAGACTTTCCGTAATCGGTTGAAATCAGCAGGGAAATATGGACCACCCACTAAAGCAAACGCAACTTATAAGAGATTACACAAGAACAGCTATAAAACCTACAATATTGCAGGAGCGTACCTATATCCGATATCAGATGTCCAAACGAAAAATGATATGTGCTTTAGCCAAGATATATGTTTCTATACAAAGAAGGGGCGAAAGAAAATTTACAGCCAACTTTTGCCCAATATATGTACAGAAATTTCAAAAATGGTTATGTACCTTTCTGATAAAAAAAATATAGAATACGCGGACAATAGAATTTCAAAATATTCTATGCAACAAGGCTTATGTGCAGTCACAGGAGCATTTCTTAAAGCGGAAGATGTCCATTGCCACCATAAAATACCCAAACATTTAGGTGGTACGGATAGCTTTGATAATTTAGTTATTGTTCATAAATGGGTTCATATTTTGATTCATGCGGTTTCTAAAGGCACGATAAATAACTATTTAAATATCCTTCAGTTAAACGGAAAACAACTGACAAAAATTAAACACTATCGTGAGTTATGTAATTTAGTTGAATTAGAAGAAATGATATAAGATGGAACGCCGTATGAGGTGAAAGTCTCACGTACGGTGTGGAGCGGGGGAAAATCCGGAGATAATATCAAAGGATTACCTATCGCTATTACTCGGATTTCAACTAACAGGCGAAAATGCAAACTGGAAAAACCTATTTACTGGCACACAAGAATTAAATCAGATTCACATGGTCAAGTATGAGAATGAGATTGCGCAATACTTAAAGAGTACAAATAATCATGTACGTTATAGAGTAACACCTATTTTTATCGATACAGAGTTAGTCCCACGCGCTATCCAATTAGAAGCGAAGAGTATTGAAGACAAGCAGATAGATTTCAACGTTCTGATACCAAATGTACAGACTGGAATAATCATTGATTATTCAACAGGAGAAGCGACAAAAGAATAAGTAAAAAGCAAGAGATCAAGATCAAAACCAAAAGGCAAGTTCAAGGTCAAGGGCTTAAATTTCAAAGCGATTTTCAACTCGTTCGTCCGATGTCTTGATTAAGCTCCATTTCTTCTCAAACCACTGTTACCCTCAGCGTCACTGCTTATACACCTTCCGCATTCAGAAAAAAAGGGGCGGGAAAACTTTTGAGAAAATCACTCAAAACTTTTCCCTACAGCACTCCCTTTTTTTCTGCCTGCTACAGGTGTAGGGCATAAGCACGCCGAGGATAACAGTTGGGAAGAAATGGAACGAAGTTTAATCAAAGAAAGGAGCGAAATCTAACGATCTGAAAATTGAAATTTTTAAAACCTTTTCGCCTTAGAAAAACGTTAAAAAAAAATGTATGTTGAAAACTTAAAAACTAAAAATGGAGATGACGAAATGGAAATAATCGATGTTTATGATAAAAAAACTTTAGAATATATAGAGTCTTTTGAATATACCGATGAAAATATTATTGATTATATAGCAGATTTACACCCAATGTATGAAAGAGAGTTAATTGAATCCAGTACTGGTATGCTTGTTTTTTCCACGATAGGATTTCTTATCTTCGAAGCAACCAATGAAGAGTGGTTAGAAAAAATTAGACCCATAATATTTGATAAACGGACTGAAAAAGTTGTGATAAATGAAGTGACTGTATTTGATAGAAGAAATATGAAGAATAACTAGTTCTAACCCCCAAAAATTAAGTCCTAGAATTTTCTAGTTATTCTAGGGCTTTTCTTTTATGACTAACTAGTAAAAATACAAAAAAAGCTCAAACCAAAAAGACAAGTTCAAGATCAAGGGCTTAAATTTCAAAGCGATTTTCAGCTCGTTCGTCCGATGTCTTGATTAAGCTCCATTTCTTCCCAAACCACTGTTACCCTCAGCGTCACTGCTTATACACCTTCCGCATTCAGAAAAAAAGGGGCGGGAAAACTTTTGAGAAGATCACTCAAAACTTTTCCCTACAGCACTCCCTTTTTTTCTGCCTGCTACAGGTGTAGGGCATAAGCACGCCGAGGATAACAGTTGGGAAGAAATGGAACGAAGTTTAATCAAAGAAAGGAGCGAAATCTAACGATCTGAAAATTGAAATTTTTTAAAACCTTTTCGCCTCAGAAAAACGTTAAAAAAAAATGTATGTTGAAAAACCAAAACCTTAAAAGAAATGAGCTGAATTTATGGAAAAAGTTTATGAAGAGTTTCCTCCGTTAATGATTAACTTGATTTTTGTATTACAATGTATTACAATGTATTACAATAGGTATATATAAGGAGGGATTACGATGAGCATTACTACAATAAGGTTAAATGAGCAAGAAGAGGCATTTTTTCAAAGTTATGCTGAACTAACTGGTCAGCCATTATCAACGTTAATGAAACAAGCATTGACAGAAAAAATTGAAGATTACCTAGATTTGCAAGCTGGATCTGAAGCTCTGAAAAATTTATCTGGCGAATCTGTTTCTCTTCAAGATATGATGAAGGCTGAAGGTTTATGAAGTATCACGTTGAATTTGATAAACGCGCACAAAAAGAGTTTTTGAAGTTAGATAAGCCCATTCGAAATCAAATTTTACTTTGGTTGAATAAGAATATAGAGGGTTGCGAAGATCCAAGGTGGACTGGAAAAGGACTCACGGCTGATAAAAGTGGGTTGTGGCGATATCGAATAGGAAAATATAGATTAATATGTGATATTCATGATGATTATGCTTTAGTTCTTGTTGTTAAAGCAGGCAAACGAGAAACCATTTATGAAGGCTAGTTATTTCACGATATAAAGGGGTCAGAAACTTTTAAGTTTTTGATCCTTTTTAACTTGCTTATCTCATAATTCTTTCAGCTGTTCACTTAATTAGGTTCAGTAAGATATTTACCTAGAGTCCAACAGAGTATACCCTGTTGGACTTTTTGTGTGTTCGTGATATACTTGGATTTCTAAGAGGTCAACAGAGTTGGGCAACAGGATTTTAAAATTTATCCAAGTTTTTGAATTTTAAAGGAGTTTTTCTATGGCTAAAATTGGATATGCACGAGTAAGCAGTATTGATCAAAATTTAGATCGACAGTTAGAACTGTTATCAAAGTGTGATAAAATTTTTACTGATAAGGCAAGTGGGAAAGATACCAATCGTGAAGGATTTCAAGAAATGATGAAATTCATACGTGAAGGTGATATTGTCGTTGTGACAGAACTAAAACGTCTTGGGCGAAATAATAAAGAGCTAACGGAAACGATGAATTTGATTCAGCTGAAGAAAGCTACACTGGAAGTTTTGAACTTACCAGCGTTGACAGGTATAACTGATGATAATTTACGTCGTCTACTCAATAATCTAATTATCGAACTGTACAAGTACCAGGCGGAAGAAGAACGTCGATACATTCGTGAAACGCAGCAACAGGGAATTGTACTTGCTAAAGCAAAAGGAAAATACAAAGGAGGAAAACCAAAGTATCGAGAAAATGATCCACGTCTTCAGTTAGCATTTAAATTATTTTTAGATGGATGTACAGATAAAGAGGTTGAGCAGCAAACAGGTATAAATCGAAGGACGTTTAGAAGATATAGAATGAAATATGGAATTACGAAAAATTCCAGGATAGGCAAAGAAGAAATTTAGTGTTATTAAATTTTTACTGGAGGTATTTATTGGGTGGAAACGGAATATGTAATTACTAATCCTAAATTTGACACGGATTTAACGCAATTTAAAAATAGAATTAATGAACTTATGTTAATAAATGATCCATCTATTTTTGAAGTACTAGAAATGTATGAAGCTAGTTCTTTTATAAAAAAAACTATTGATAAATTTTTAAAGGACAATAAAGGAAGATATCTTAGCGTATTTCATAAAAATATATCACTTTTTCAGAATAATTTGACAGATGATAATTTAAAAAGATTTTTTACTATGATACATGATCAAAAACAGCAGTTTTCTTCATTTTTAGTTTTCTTTGAAGAAAATGATTTATCAAAAAAAATGTCCGAAAATTCTTTTCAAGATATAGTCTTTGATAACGAAATTCCTATCAAATGTTTTCTTAAATCAGAATTTTGGATAGATAAATATCCAAATGCTATTAAAGATTACTTTCTTTCTAAAGATATTAATATAAAGATCTTGTTACAGAATTTTATGAATAGAGGTTCTACTCTTTATATCCCTAAAAATATAACTAAAGATGAATTTTATCAGTTAGCAACTTCATATGTTGAAAATCTAGTAGAGTTTGATAACAAAATTATTGAACCAGATTATAATTTTTTGATTTTTATGAGCAAAAAAATAAAAGGGCTTGAGAAACACTTAATTGTTGATAAAAATTTGTATAAGAAAATAATAGATCAAGTTGATCATTTGACTGAGAAATTCATGTCTGATGAGCGAACTAAAATTTGTAATACTAAAGTAAAGATTTATACTGACCTAGACGAGTTTAAAAAAAGTACAAATAGTAAAGGATTTGTAGATACTGATTTCTTGAGAAAATATGGAGACTTTGAAACTATTTTGAATGAAATTAAGTATTTAACAGGTTTTTTTAATAACAACGGGATTTTAAATCTATTATGTTTTAACAATATTGAGAAAGGTTTATTCGATTTTCTTTTGTCTATCAAATCTAAAAGATACTATGAAGAGAATGAAGTATTTGATTTAAAACAAGTAGTTATATTAAGTGAATTGGATATGTTTGGAAAAGTTTTGATGGAAGAACATAATATTCTATTTGAGGATGTAATAGAATATTTTTTTTATGAATATTCGAATGATAATTTTAACCTGAAATGGTTTAAATTAGATATAACAAGAGATTCAAGTTTAAAAGTTCGTACAAGAAATAATTTTATTATTGAAGAATCTATAAGAAAACAATGGAAATTTTTTTTAGATGATGGGTATATTGACCCCAAATTATTTAATTTTTCTAATACCCCATCTTTTAGAGAATTAGGTAGTTATTTATCAAATAAATACATTTATTCCAATTCAGATGAGCTTGATCAATTGCTTATATACTTATTTACAGATCAACATGTTATGGGGTTTTACAATGAATTAATTGAGGAGGATAATTTTGTTAATTTAGTTTGCAAACATAAGGTTAAGTATAGTGGATTTTTAGAGTATCAGCAGAAAATAATAGACATTTTGTTAAAAAATAATTTAGTATCAACAAATAAGGACACTCTATATTTTAATAAAGATCAATTAATTGAGTTAGGTATTTATAAACAAATTTGGATATATGGTGTAATAAATTATTACAACTATCCTAAAATATTACTAATAGAAGATGATAAGAGAAGATATCAAGATAAAATTAATGAATTATTAGATCGTAAAATACTCAGAAGTGAATCAACATTGTTTTCAATTCCTGAAATGAACTATCTAAATTATCTCCTTAATGATAGTCAATATGATAATTCACTAGGATTAAGAAATAAATATGAACATGATTTCATTGCTGAAGATGAAAGTGAGTACAAAAAAGATTATTTATATTCAATAATGGTTTTACTCTTTTACATTGTCAAAATAAATGAAGAGTTTCATTTTAAATTTTTACTTGATAATAGGGAAGGGCTAACAACTGAAGTTTATTCGTTAGAGGATATTTTACCCTCCTAAATGTTAACAGTTAGTATGTTAAATTTATAGAAAAATTATTATATAGTTGATTATAAAACTAAGTTTTTAATATAAAAGTTAGTTTTTTGTATGTTTAGGGTACACTCTAAAGTTGCAATTTGATGAGAATTTCAAAATTTTAGTATATTTAGGTTTACGTATATTTAGATATGCGATATAATTTAAATATAGAGTAGCAAAGGGAAGTGTATATCAGCATGAATAGTATAGATATAAATAAAATCAAAGAACTGATTGAGTCAGATATATCTTCTTATAAAATTGAAAAAATTACAGGGGTTAGTAGAGTAACTCTGGCGAAATATCGAAGTGGCTCCGCAGATATAATGAATATGTCTTTAGAAAAAGCTTTAGAACTAAATAAATTTTGGGAGGAATATCAAATGACTACAAAAAAAGAAAAAATCGAGGATTATTTAGAAAATTATTCGGAAACAATGAGTACATCTATGGATGAAATGTTTGATTTGTTTAAAACGGATGTTCGTGAATTATCTCAAGAATATAAAAAAGGCGAAGCTTATGTTTACACTGTCAAAGAATTAAGAGAAGAATGCGAAGAAAATGATGATCAAGAAAAATTATTACAATTAAAAGGCCATAAAGATGACGAAATTTTGATAGATACAATCAATGGATATATGTATTTTTGTAAGGGATGATTAACAGAGATAGAGATCTTATTTCTTTGGAAAGTAAGCGAAATAAGGAATGGACAATCATTGGCTTGAATAATTTTTCAAAAGAACTAATTGGTTTTTTATCTGAAGATGCTTCAGAGGATAATCTACAATTTACTCAAAGAAAAGATGAGTTAGGTTTATTTACAGAAATTGAAGTAGATGAAATCATAAAAAAAATAAATGAATTAAAAGAAAAAGAGAATATGATCCACAAAACTTTTGAAAAAACCGATAACGAAGATTGGGTATCTGTAAAATACTTTGAGTTCAAAAAAGCTAAAGTCGAATTCGAGTAATCAAAGATAAATTAATAGGAGGAAATATAATGAAAGAGCTATTTTTAAGCGAACAACACCTATCAAATTTTACAAATATGACAATGTAGTTAGGTTTTAAAGATATAAATGATCCATATTGGAGAAGCTTAACTTTCATACTTGCAGGTGACGAGAAGCTATTTAGTAATCGACATAGTTTAATTGAATTCAGAGATAAATCAATAAATTCTGATACTTGGTTTACTGGGTCATTTTCAGATGGAGAGCAAAGGTTGCTTGGATTATCCTATAACCTATTTACAAATCGGGACTTTTTCGAGTTTGATAATGGTGATAAATACTTCATTTCATCATTGGATATTTTTTCTGGTTTAGATCAATACAGTTATGAATTAGCTAAAAATGCAATTGATATAAGATTAAAGTATTAATACTAAAAAAGTTGAAACGTTAAAGACTGAAAGATAAAAGAAACGTTTAAATCTCAATTTATTGTGTCCATATGAAGATTCTAAGACATTTTATAATCTTGTTGACATACAAGTGGCTTACTAGTTCTCTGAGATAAAATCAAATAATTAGAATGCCTATTAGTCAGACAATTAGTCTGACTTTTTTGCTATTTTAGATTGTTCCCCTTTACAAACACGAACGTATGTTTGTATAATCGAATTGAAATGGGGGAGAACGTTATGCTTGATTACTCAAATGAACCAGTAAATGATTACTTTTTGATCGATATAAAAAGTTTTTATGCGAGCGTTGAATGTGTCGAAAGAAATTTAGATCCATTAACAACGCCTTTAGTTGTGATGAGTCGAGCAGATAATACAGGGTCAGGGCTTACTTTGGCAGCTTCACCAACGGCCAAAAGTAAGTATGGAATCACGAACGTCAGTAGACCACGTGATCTACCTTATCCATTACCAAAAGAATTACACATTGTACCACCAAGGATGAACTTATATATTAAAAAAAATATGGAAGTAAATAGTATTTTTAGGCAATACGTCGCAGATGAAGACTTATTGATTTATTCGATCGACGAATCAATTCTTAAAGTAACAAAATCGCTGAACTTATTTACGACACCTGGTACAAGAAGTGAGAGACGAAAAAAGCTCGCAAGACAGATACAGTTACACGTTTACCGTCAAACTGGTTTGATCGCAACCGTCGGTGTCGGTGATAATCCACTTTTGGCTAAACTTGCCCTAGATAATGAAGCCAAGCATAATAAGGGATTTCTGGCGGAATGGACGTATCAAAATGTGCCAGAAAAGATTTGGACGATCAAAGAAATGACGGACTTTTGGGGGATTGGCTCACGCATGAAAAAAAGATTGAACCACATGGGGATTCTGAGTATTAAAGATTTAGCTAATTGGGACCCATACGCGCTCAAGAGGCAACTAGGCGTGATTGGACTACAGCTCTATTTTCATGCGAATGGCATTGATCGAACAGATATTGCAGAACCGCCAGAACCAACCCAAGAGAAATCGTATGGTAATTCTCAGGTTCTACCAAAGGATTATACGAGGAAAGAAGAGGTCGAGATCGTGGTGAAGGAAATGGCGGAACAAGTGGCTGCACGTATTCGACAGCATAAGTGCAAGACTGGTTGTGTTCGACTGTATATAGGGACGTCGATCCTGGAAACAAAGTCAGGGTTTTCGCACCAAATGAAAATCCCACTCACTGATAATACGAAAGAGCTTCAGTACTATTGCCTTTATCTATTCAACAAATATTATGAAGGACAAGAAGTAAGGCACGTTGGAATTACTTACAGTAAGCTCGTTTATACGGATTCGCTTCAGCTAGATTTGTTTAGTGATCCACAACAACGGATTAATGAAGAAAAACTAGATAAGATTATAGACAAGATTCGACAGAAGTATGGGTTTACGGCAATTGTCCATGCTTCTTCTAAGTTAGAAGGCGCACGTAGTATTACCAGAAGTACGTTAGTCGGTGGGCATCCAGGCGGAAATGGAGGACTAAATAATGATTGAATACAACGATCGAGGTCGTCTAAAGTGGGCAGGTTTCTATCTTTCGGATCACACAGAAAAGATCGATGCCGACGTCGAGCAACGAGCCAATCAAAACTTAGCCAAGGAACAGATGACGACTGAAGAGATTACGGAAGTATTGAACGCTGCTGTCCTTAAAAGAAAAGTTGTCTGTATCCAAAAGGAAGAACGTGACACTGAAGGCTACTATCCGGATGATATTAAGGGAGAAATTCATGGGTATGATGAACTAGGCATTTTTATTGGAGAGCATAAGGTCCATTACGATGAAATTCGCCACATTGAAATCCAGGAGTTAGATAAATGGAGTCAGCTATGAATATCATTCAGCAGTACGAATGGCGCTATATTTGCTATGAAGAATTACTAGAGGAAATTTGGGGATATGGGCAACAATTGATTAACGAGGTTGGCGTTGAATGCTTTACCTTTTATGTGGAAGCTAGCGCAGGGTATCATAGTTTCTACTATTATATTGCACCGTATGAAAAGAGTTAGAGAAGTACTGGGAGCAAAAAGGCTTTTTAGGGGTCACTGAAACATCTGTACAGAAAATAGCGGTAAGGAAAGTAGAATAGCTTCTAAATCACCCTTTCCAAAACTTAATGCTATTTTCTGTTTAGTTGTTTCAGTGATCCCTTTTCTACTGAAAATAAAAGGAATTAATGTGTGATAGAATAAATAGAAAGCTTTTTGAAGAAAAAATTTATTATATGTAGATCATAAACAAAAGGAGTAAAAGAATTGAATCGATCAGAGTACAAACAAATGCTGACACTGAAATATTTTTATGAGGAGAAATTGCAAGAAATCAAAAAGAAACATAAGTCCGATCCGGATTTGTTTCATCCGATTGGTAAGGATCGATATTGTCTATACTGTGAGCAGTTTCGAGAAATCCAAGATAAGCTACAGCCTACTGTAAAACAATTGATGCAGTATGAAAAAACACACGAAGTCAAACAACCGGTTATTCAACAGTTGGCCGCAGTTCCCAAAAAGGAAAAGGCGAAGCCAAAAAAAGTGTATCAAGTCTATTCTCTCTTGTTCAAAGATGGTTCAGAACATTTGGTTTATACCTTCGCCCAGGAAACTGGTTGTCGATTATTAGGGAGACAGATTTCAGAATTAAGTAAGGCAGTTCCTATCTCTAAGGAGTATTATTCTTCTATTTATTTAGAACAGGAAGATGGCTCGATTATTTCAGTAGAAGCACGCTTGCAAGAGCATTCGACTAAGAAAAGTTGGTTAGTAGCAGAAAAACAGCAAACGAGAATAAAAGCGACAGGGAATTGTTTTAATGAAAAACCGTTTGAATATTTGAAGTATAATAAAGGACAATACAGTTGTTTGGTCACTTTTTGCGGGAATACGGAAATTAAAAAAACAAAGAAATTCTCAAAAAATGGGAAAGTAGCTTTTGAAACAGCGCGTGGCATGATTGCGTTAGAGTACGGACAAGTCCTTTTAAAGCTCTTTCCAGGTACGTTCATAGTCATTAGTGAACAAGAATTTAGCGAATATTTTATAGAAGACGAATCATTAGTATGGATGAAGAAAGAATAGAAAAGCGAGACGGGGTTAAGCCTATTTTTTTGATGCCGAGATTAGGGATTAGTCCAAGTGAATAAAAGAAGTAGACAATAGCATGTTATAAACGTTAAGATATTATTGCATTCGCAATAATATTAGGAGAGGTAGGCTCACCCACCATGTCTATCAATACATTTGTTTATTCCCACCCAATTAATGTATTCATTATCAAGTATCTAGAAATCACTGTAGAACAATTCTGTTAGTTATATGGCTACCCACAAGGAACGGTTGCTAGTTGGATCACACGGAATCGACGAGTTGAATCACTACCTGTAGGTTTCATTTATGATTTAGGGCTTGCGGCAAGCTTAAACATGTCTGATCTGTATGATAAACTACTACTACTTCAAGAAGATTATGATGCTTATTTGATTAGTACAGGGAAAAAGAAAAAGAAACATATTGAATAATAAATATTTTGATTTTCTATATAAATTTAAATAAAAACCAATATCTTTTTGTTTAAGGTATCTCATATTCAAATAATACATTGATTAGAAGTACTCTCAATCAACAAACCATAAAATCCTCTATTTATCAATGTATTTAAACAAATATAGAAAAAGTATCTCGAAATCAAAAATATTAATTGATTTCGAGATACTTATTTACTTTTAACTTAATTAGATATATAATTAAATTGAATAGAAGATACTTAATCAAAAGGAGCGGTAAATATGAGCGCAAATTCAATTGTCGTAGGAAATTTTAAAGGCGGTACAGGTAAATCTACTTCTACACAAATGCTAGGTTTCGTTAACGCATTTTATAAAAAAAGAAAAACATTACTTATAGATCTTGATCCACAGGCAAATGCTTCAGAAGTTATGAGTTTTACTGCCGACAACTTAGGAAATCATTTTTACCAAGAAAATGGTTTTCCTAAAACTATTTGGAACATTCTTTATGATGGTAGTCTAGAAGGAGCCGTACTGCCACTAATTGAAAATTTGGATTTAATTGCAGGGAATATAGCCATGAGTGACTATTCAGATTTTATAAGTGCAAAATTTCCAAATGACAAGTTGGCACAATTTAAATATTTTGCAAATATTTTAGAACCTTTAAAAGATCAGTATGATGACATTTTTATTGATGTACCACCTTCTCTTGGAAGTATTGTTCAGAGCGCAATGTACTTCGCTGAATATGTTGCAATTATGCTTCAAACACAACCAAAATCAATACGTGGAGCTGCTGATTATATAGACTATATGGAATTCTTTACCGAAAGATACGATACACAACTCGGTATTGCAGGCATTATTCCATTTATGTTGGATACTAAAACAAGTACAGAGAGCTATATGTATGATGAAGCTAAAAGACTTTATGGAAATAATCTATTAAATACTATTGTCTTCAGAAGTGCTAGATTAATAAGATATGACGAAACAGGTATTACATTAGAAACCAAAAAGAATGGGGAACTAAAAAAAGTAGATGCTAACCCTCAAAATACATTTATTTCCATTTTA
>NZ_CP187853.1:0-58493 GCF_050555445.1 Enterococcus sp. DIV1304_2 | reverse complement strand
AGGGACTTTCGGTAATTCTTCGCTTGATTCAGCTTGTTGTTTTGCAGCGATCGGATTTTCCATGAACCAGTTCTTAACGTAAACAAAGATTAGATTTTGAATATTTTCAACTTTTTCTGTTTTCTGTTTTTGATAGGCTTTCAACAGCGTTTGATATAATTCTTGCTCGGCGTTAAGACCATAAATAGCTAGATCCTCAAAAATAATTTTAGTCTGCGTGTCTTTTTCTGCTTTTGCTTTTGCGTTATGGATTGTCTGAACGGTTTTTTGAGCTTCACTGTAACTAGACGAGAATGTTTTTATCAAACTTAATACTCGTTCAGGGACAAAAGTAGCAATGCTATTGTCTTTCATGATCGTTTCAAAATTATCTAGCAATAATTGATCTTGTAGGTGGTCTTTCTCAGTGTCTATATTGTGTCTATTAGTGTCTAAAGGGTTAGAAGAATAGAATAGATTACCTCCTTTTTTCCCACTTTCGGAAGAATGTTGATTTAAAGCCGTTTCTTTCGAAAGTGGGTTTTTCCCACCTCCATAAGAATCGCTATTTGACGGGCTTCTATCCGAAAGTGGGTTTTTCCCACTTTCGGGAATATCTTCTTTATTATTTTTTTTCATAAATACATCTTCTGCAGAAACCTCTAATTTTCCTAGGTAAAGCCTATTCGGTGTGTTATGCCAGGTTCCATTTGGAAGCTTTTTCGGGGGAGTTTTCTGTTCAAATAATAGGTTTTTGTCTTTCAACTCTTTTTTAATTTTAGAAATTTTATTTTCTTTACAACCTAAAATATCCATTAGCTCGTTTCTTGTAAAAATAAAATACACTCTATTTTGTTCATCAACCCAATTATTTTGAATTGAAGCTTCACAACGATCCTGTAGCATTGCGTATGCAATTTTTGAATCATTGCTCATATCTTTGTAGTATGGTGACGTGAATAATACTTTTGGTAATTGGTAGTATAGCGCTCTGTAGGTTTCTTGTGCTGTAATAAAATTAAAATTCGTCATTTTGTAACCTCTTTCGTTTTGAGAGTATATGTGTTAGAACAAATATTTTCTAATGGTAGAATATTAATCCAGTGTCAAAAAAGAGTACTTGTCGAGTAATATTCTACCTGTGTAGTCAGAAACTGTCAACGCAAATTGTACAAATATATTTTGACAAAACGAATATATCTGCTATACTAAATATAGGTAATATATTGAGTATACTTAGTATATTCGTTATACTTAAAATAATCTGTATATTAAATATATCTGATATATTAAGTATATTTACTATATTTACTATATTAAATATACTTAATTAGTAGAAATTGGAGGGATACCATGAATTTAAGAAGTGAAGATTCTTTAATAAAAATAAAAGGACGAGTGATCATGTTGACAGCTCGTAAAGGTGGAACAGGAAAAACCACCGATAACGATTTGATAGCGGTGGTTGCAAGCCAGTTATTTGGAAAAAAAATATTATTGATAGATTATGACCAGCAAAGGAATACAACTTCTAATATTGGTTCTACTTATCAAATCACTCACTTTAATCGATCAATGGCTGCTGCAATAAAAAGTAATGATTGGGAATCTGGGATCACTCAAGTTAGCCCAAATCTATATATAATGGCTGGTTCTCCAGGATCAGAAGAATTGAACGAATATCTGTCGCAAAAATATCCAGACAGACACAAAAGACATTTAGCATTTTTAGAACCCTTAAAAAAATTAAGAGAACAGTTTGACTATATTTTCATTGATTGCCCACCTTCAACTGATAATGTTGTCAGAGCATTTCTAACTGCTGCAGACTACATTGTACCAATGCAAGAGCTTAAACGTTATGCAATGGAAGGTACAGAAGATTTCATAAATGAAGTTTTAGTACCAATTGTTAATAATTTTCAAGAAACAAATCTTCAAATTATTGGAATTTTGCCAGTCTTATTTTCTGTACGTAAGTCTTCACAAAATGCCAACTATAAAAAAACAGTTGATAAATATGGAGAAGCTAATATATTTAAAAGTATAGTAAAAGGCTCTGACAGATTAGAGAATTATGGTGAATACGGTATACAGTTAAACGATTATGTTGATAGACGCTGGTGGGCTATCTTTGCCGATATATTTACTGAACTAGAAGAACGGATAGAATACTATGAAAAGAATGGCGACATCGAAGGGTTTAATTATACTTTAAAATATGCTGATTCAATGGCAAATCGTATTCTTCCTAAGGGAAAGGAGATAGAGATTAATGGCATTATTACCAACTAATAAAGATAAAAAGAAAATTGGCGCTGCTGATATTTCAATTAAAGACGATTTGAGTGTAGAACTAGGTGAACATAAATATACTGCCAAGGAAAGAAAACCTGTACAGGTTGATCCACCAGTATTAAAAACAATTAGAGATATTAGTTACGTTAAAGACATTCCAATGTACGAAATTGTTAAATTAGCAATGGACGCGTATGTTGCTACACTCAATGAAGAAGAGAAACAAATATACAATCGCCGACTAAACTCATAAAAAATATACTAACTATATTAAATATATTTAATATAGTTAGTATATTTTTATTTACGAATAAAATTAATATCCTTACATAAGAGCAACTATATTAACTATATTAAATATATTTAATATAGTTGCATAGGGTTTGAATAAGGACATATATAATTATCTTAGCAATGTCCAATACTAATTATTCAATTTGCTTTTTCTTTCTTTTTCCAATCGTCGATATATATATTTCATATTCATCCTGAAGTGAGAGAAGCTCCTCATAAAGATCAGACATGTTTGAGCTTGCCGCAAGTCCTAAGTCATAAATGAAACCTACAGGCAGTGATTCAACTCGTCGATTCCGTGTGATCCAACTGGCGACAGTCCCTTGACTATAGCCATAAGACTCACAAAATTGATCGACAGTAACTCCTAGATACTTGATAATGAATACATTGATTGGGTGGGAATAAACAAAGGTATTTCGAGACATGGTGGGTGAGCCTACCTCTCTTATTATTATTGCGTTCGCAATAATATATTAACGTTTATAACATGCTATTGTCTACTTCTTTTATTCACTTGGACCAGTCTCTAATATCGGCATCAAAAAAATAGGCTTAACCCCTTCTTGCTTTTCTATTCTTTCTTCATCCATACTAACGATTCGTCTTCTACAAAATATTCGCTAAATTCTTGTTCACTAATGACCATAAATGTGCCTGGAAAAAACTTCAGAAGGACTTGTCCGTACTCTAACGCGATCATGCCACGGGCTGTTTCAAAAGCTACTTTCCCATTTTTTGAGAATTTCTTTGTTTTTTTAATCGCCGTATTCCCGCAAAAATTTATCAAACAGCTGTATTGTTCTTTAGTATACTTCAAATATTCAAATGGTTTTTCATTAAAACAATTTCCGGTTGCTTTTATTCTCGTTTGCTGTTTTTCTGCTAATAACCAACTTTTCTTAGTCGAATGCTCTTGCAAGCGTGCTTCTACTGAAATAATCGAGCCATCTTCCTGTTCTAAATAAAAGGAAGAATAATACTCCTTAGAGATCGGAACTGCCTTGCTTAATTCTGAAATCTGTCTCCCTAATAAACGACAACCAGTTTCCTGGGCGAACGTATAAACCAAATATTCTGAACCATCTTTGAACAAGAGAGAATAGACTTGATACACTTTTTTTGGCTTTGCCTTTTCCTTTTTGGGGACTGCGGCCAACTGTTGAATCACCGGTTGTTTAACTTCGTGTGTTTTTTCATACTGCATCAATTGTTTTACAGTAGGCTGTAGCTTATCTTGGATTTCTCGAAACTGCTCACAGTATAGACAATATCGATCCTTCCCAATCGGATGAAACAAATCCGGATCGGACTTATGTTTCTTTTTGATTTCTTGCAATTTCTCCTCATAAAAATATTTCAGTGTCAGCATTTGTTTGTACTCTGATCGATTCAATTCTTTTACTCCTTTTGTATATTATCTACACATAATAAATTTTTTCTTCAAATAGCTTTCTATTTATTCTATCACACATCAATTCCCTTTATTTTCATTAGAAAAGGGGTCACTACAGAATCAGAATTGATTCTTCAGCCCCATTTTCATTTTAGATATTAAAAAACATATCGTTCTCTAGTATGATTAAATCACGACAAAATAAACAAACTGAGAGGACGATATGCTATATGAATGATTCTATCAAAAAAATGTTGAGAATAACAGAGAAAGATTTGATGATTACAGAGGTCTCTTACGAGACCCGTCAGAAGAAAAAGACGTTGGTAGTCGATGCTGTTCTCTCGCCTGTTCCTGGTACTTGTAGAAGTTGTGGTTCTACTGTGGTAGATGGAAACAGGAAAGCAATTATAGTGAAAAATGGGAAGAAGGAAACGATTGTCCGTTTTGAACAATACAATCATATGCCTTTGGTTATGCGCCTAAAAAAGCAACGCTATACCTGTAAAAACTGCCGAACCCATTGGACGGCTCAAAGTTATTTTGTCCAACCCAGACATTCAATCGCAGATCATGTCAGATATAAAATTGCTTCTTTACTGACTGAAAAAGTATCTTTATCTTTTATTGCGAAAAGCTGTCAGGTATCTTTGACCACCGTTATTCGTACATTGAAAGAGTTTAAAAGCTATTTGCCAAAGCCCACTAAGAGGATTCTCCCCAAAGTATTGATGGTTGATGAATTTCGTTCGCATGCTTCCATAGAAGATAAGATGAGCTTTATTTGCGCAGTTGGCGAAACTAGAAAATTAATTGATGTTTTGCCTACGCGTAAATTGCCTCGATTAACAAGCTATTTCTTAGGTTGTACCAATCCAGAAGAAGTATAATTCTTGATTACAGACATGAACGCCGCCTACTTCCAGCTCACCAAACGGGTTCTGCCAAATGCGAAAATAGTGATTGATCGGTTTCATATTGTCAAACACATGTATCAAGCGTTTAATGAGTTGCGTATCCGTGAAATGAATGAACTTCGTAAAGCAGGACAGAAAAGCCAGGCAGAAAAACTGAAAAAGAAATGGCGATTTTTGCTAAAAAATCGTTCAAACCTCAACCATTATGAATACAAAACATATAAAAGTTTCCGAGCGCCAAAATACCCGTTTCTCACTGAAGCAATGATGATTGATCGATTGCTTAGCTTCTCCACGCCCCTAAATGAACTGAACCCCAAAAGTTGAACTATTTAATGGACTGTTTCCGATATTCTACTGGAGATAGTCCATTTAACTTTAGTTTTATCCTTTTGTTATTATACCATCTAATATACTCATTTAATTTACTTTGAAATGTCTCAATTGATCGGAATTTTTCTCGATAAAAAAACTCTGATTTAAGCACACCAAAAAAATTTTCTATTACAGAATTATCTAAGCAATTTCCTTTTCTAGACATGCTTTGAATAATGTTATTCTCTGTTAATTTTTTTTGATATTGTGGCATCTGATACTGCCATCCTTGATCTGAATGTAGAATCAGCGAACCCTCTGTTCCCTTTTTTTTAATTGCTTGTTGAAGCATTTCTTCAATCAGTTTATATGTTGGACTAGTTGATATACTATAACTAATTATTTCTCCGTTAAATAAATCAAGTATAGGAGATAAATAGACTTTTCTTCCTTTTATCTTGAATTCAGTGACGTCTGTCACCCATTTTTTATTGGGTTTATCTACTGAAAAATTTCGTTTTAACACATTCTTGGCAATTTTCCCTACCGTTCCTTTATAAGATCTATATCGCTTTATTCGGATTTGACAGGTAAGTCCCATTTGGGACATTAATTTTCTAACAGTTTTATGATTGATTGTATATCCTTTCATCTTTAGCGCTAAAGTGACTCTACGATAACCATAAGAGTTTCTTGACTCTTTTACAATCGCTGTAATTTCTTGCTTAATCTTGCTATATTTATCTGGCTTATCTAATCTTTTTACCCAGTAATAATAAGTTGACTTCGCTAATTGTGCAATTGAAAGTAATAGATTCAATTTAAATTCTTTTTTGAGCTGAAGGATTGTTTTAACCTTGATTTCTTCTTGCTCAAATCTTGTTCTTGAATCAAGGTTCCTAACTTTTTTAAATATGCGTTCTCTGCTCTTAAACGAATAACTTCTTCTTCAAGAGACTCTTCTTTAAGTTTTTTAGGAATGTTTAGCTTAGAATTCATACTAATTTTTCTGCCCCTTTGTTTGCTCTCAAGTGAAGAAGCACCGCCTTCTTCATATTGCTCTATCCATTTACTTAGAGTTCCATTTGAACCGATATTAAATTTTTTAGCAGTTTCTTGGATAGAAAGACCATTTGTTTCCATATATTCTATAACATCAAGTTTAAATTTTGTAGTGTAGCTTTTGCCACCTCCAACCAATCCTTCCCAACCATGATAGTTATAAATCCTTACCCAATGTCTAACCAGTGTACGATTTATTTGATATTTATGTGCAAGATATTTGTAGCCACCTTCGTTATTTAAATAATCTGAAACTACTTTTTTCTTAAAATCAAATGTATATTTCCGCAAAAAAAGCACCCCTTTTAATTAGATTTCTAGTCTAACTTTTGGGGTGCACATCAAAAGGAGGCGTATCCCTTTTTCCATGAATTAGTTGAAGCCTTTCGAGACAAAAAACCTGACTTATTTTTCTCCTTATTGGCAGAACTTCCCGAAACGTTAGATGACGGCTTTCGGGAGAATCTTCAAAACCTTCTGACCTATGAAGAAGGCATCACCAACGCAGTGATCTATCCTTATTCCAATGGAAAAATAGAAGCGAAGAATACCCACATAAAAACAATGAAACGAGTATCCTACGGATTTAAATCATTCGAGAACATGAGAATTAGAATCTTTTTGATCAATCAATTAATCAAAGTAAGATAACAAAAAATCTGAGCCAGAATGAGGTTCATTCTGACCCAGATTTGATTTTGCACAACTCATCAGTCCTTATTGACAAAGAGCCAGAAACTATCCAAAAAGAAGTCAGGACTGCACGAACGTAGTCCTGACTTCTTTCAATATATAATAACCTGAATAACAACCAGATTGCACAACTGCTACTCACCAGGGACTAAGTTTTTTACAAGAGTTTCTAGTCTGTTGTGAGTTTCTTAATAATTTTGTTCTTTACTATTTATTGGTATGGTATAGTGTGGTTTTGTACATTCCATTTGTGTGTGTAAAAATAAAAAAGCAAAGTCCCTGGCAAATAGCAGTTGTGCAATTTGGCTATCAGCTTCGCTACCACCACAAAAATATCAAATTAATTTTATGATAATTGACCATTTAGCCTTTAACGATACCATCGATCAATTTAGGCGTCTTCCACTAAAAATGACAGAAAAGCACATCCTGGAATTAGCAGTTGACTTGAATGAATACTCCCAGCCATATTTTTCAAAAAGTTGTTGTACGATAAACAATCCTAAACCAGAACCTCCAGTATCTCGACTTCTGCTAAAATCCGGTCGATAAAAAGGTTGGAAAATCTTACTTAATTCCTCCTCCGTAAGTATCTGATTCACTTCATTTTCAATCACTAATTGTTTACCATCAAAAAACAGACTGATTTCTCCCTCATGCTTCGTATATTTGAAGGCATTACTTAGTAGATTATCTAAAATTTTATCAATATCATTTTTATTACCGATGATTTTCTCTCCTTTTAGATTGACGACTAGTTTTTTCTGTTCTGCTTCAGCCAATATTCGGAAAGAAGTTAATTTATGTTCGATCATTTCTTTGATTGAGACTTCTTCATAGACCACATTATCTGAAGGCAAATTGTTTCTTGAGGCAAAGAGGATATTATTGATCATTTCTGTTTGTTCTTGCAAAATATTTTTACAAACTTCTAAATATCGCTCTCTGTCTTTAAATTTTCCAACATTATAGATCATGCCATCAATCAACCCCATCAATGAAGCAACAGGTGTTTTCAATTCATGAGAAGCGATTTGCATAAACTCTGACTTTGCTTGTTCCAATTCTTTCGTTTTAGCTACTTCAAGCTCTAACACGTCAATTGTTTGGATCAAAGAAACATAGAGATGGTTGATATCTTGCGCTAAAAGTGAGATTTCATCCGTACCTTTGACATCACAACGAATATCCGCATCTAATTCGATCATTTTTTCTGTTACTTTGGATATCTCTTTGATTTTTTTTGTCGAATAAATACTATAATAGTAAGCGCCGATCCCCCCAATGATTAGTGAGACGATGATGATAAATGGATATAAATGAAGTAACACTTGACTTGCTTCTGCGACTGGTTGCATCGAATAATTACCTAATAAATAATAAGTGTGACCTTCTTTGTCAGTAATTTCTTGAAAAAGGCTCATTTCATCAGAAAAAATGCTTATTTCTAAATAATCAAGATTCTCATCAAAGAAGGGACCCATGACTAGACCATTGTTATTAAGCAATATGACATCAAGATTTTGTTCTCTTCCACTTTCAAGCCAGTATTGATCAACCACCTTTTGCATGGTAGCTAAATCTTTGTTTTCTATACTCTTTGCCACTTGATTGAATTCCTTATTTATTTCGTTCAGCTTCATTCGTTCATAGTAGATAGGCATCGTAAAATATAAGACAATCAACGAAAGAATCGAAACTAGAAAAATGATGATCCCAGAAAAAAGAAAGTTTTTCAACATGATACTCATGGGGTGTCCTCAAGCTGGTAACCTCTATTTTTGATCGTTTTTATTGATAAAAGTGGCATTTTCTTTCGGATATTTTTTAAATGATTATCTAATATTCGACTTTCCAACTGATATTCATACGACCAAGCTTGATGTACTAATTGTTCTCGCGTGATGATTTTCCCTTTGTTTCTTATTAGAATCACTAAAATATCATACTCTTTTCTTGTTAAATGGATTTCTTCCTCTTGGTATTTTACAAGACCACCATCGAGATCAATGGCGTACTCCCCGATAGTGATGTGGGGATTTCCTTGATTCATCCGAAATACATTTTCGATCCGTTTGATCAAAATAAGTGGAGAAAAAGGTTTGACGACATAGTCACTGATCAAATGGGAAAAACTGAGCAACTGCGTATATTCATCATCCAAGGCAGTCAGCATGATGATCGGTACATCCGACGTTTCCCGAATTTTCTTTAAAACATCCGTCCCCCTTATTCCAGGCAACATAATGTCCAATAGGATCAAATCAAAACTTAGCTCCGCAAAAGCTTCCAATGCCTGTTCGCCACTTCTTACTGAATAAACTTCATACTTGCGTTCTTTTAAAAATTCCGTCACGATTTGATTGATCATATATTCATCTTCAACCACTAAAATTCTTTCCATATCACTCTCTCCTTATTCAAAGCGTAGTGCCTCAATAGGGTTTAATTTGGATGCTTTCATCGCTGGTAATAAGCCAAATATCACACCCATTAGGGAACAAAAAACTAAGCTAACGATAATAGATAGTGTGGACACGATATAAGGAAAATCAAGCGACTGGGTGATGATATAGCCACTTAGTAAGCCTATAAGTATCCCCAGTATCCCACCAATCAAAGTCAAGACGACTGCTTCTACTAAAAATTGTTTTAAAATTACTTTTCTTCTTGCACCGAGTGCTTTCTTTATCCCGATTTCTTTCGTTCTTTCCGTGACAGAGACCAACATGATATTCATCACACCGATTCCCCCCACTAATAACGAGATACTTGCTATACCTGCTAAAAGAATAAAACTCGATTGGTTCATCCGTTCCAATTCTCTAGCAAATTCGCCAAGATTCATTACCCCATATTCATAATCGGATGGTGGGATCTGTTGATTGAGGATCTCTGCTGCTTTTTCTGCAGCGCCTTGTAATTGATCGGTATTATTTGTTTGGATCGTGACAAGTGGCACAATATCTAACTCATCAGATAGTTTATGTGCTTGCTGCAAAGGAACATAAGCTCTTTTTTCAGAGCTAAATAGATTACTACTATTTGGATCTAGCTTAAATACACCTTGAACTTTAAATGGCACCCCATTCACTTCGACAAACTGTCCGATCCCTTCTTCATTGGGAAATAATTCGTCATACAAGGAATCTTCCAGAAAAATGGCTTGTTGTTGCTCCTTGAAGGCTTGAGAAGCAAAACCTTCCCCTTTGATGAAGTTTAATTGCTCCAAATCCTCAACAGAAGAAGTGACAGCAGAAACTTTGGCGTCAGCCCCTTTTGCTTTCCTATAGATTTTCCCATCTTTTTGATATGACAAGCCACTTGCTAAGACCTCTGGTATCTCATTAATTTTATTTAATACATCTTCACGTAAAAACGGAAGGTATAACGGTTTTTTTTCTTCCTTTTCTGATAGGCCTCCCCCAAATAGGTTTCCACTTTGGAATGAACTTTTTTTATCGTATTGGATGTTCATCGTATTATTGTTACCACCAATCATTTCTCGTTTCATTTTTTCGGTATTTCCACCGATGATGCTGAAAATCGAAATAATGGCAGCAATCCCAATAATGACACCTAACATAGTCAACACTGAACGCATCTTATGAGCAAAAATCGATTGTAAGGCAAATCTGATTTCTTCCATTCTTGATCACCTCACTTTATTTTGTTCATCACTGATTATTTGACCATCTCGTAAAGTGATCGTGCGCTGACATAACGCTGCAATTTCTGGCTCATGGGTAATTAGAATAATTGTTTTTCCTGCTTGGTGGAATTCCTTAAAAAGGTCCATGATTTGGCTACTGGTTTTTGTATCAAGTGCCCCTGTCGGCTCATCCCCTAAAACAAAACTAGGGTTAGTCACTAAAGCTCTCGCAATTGCGACACGTTGCTTTTGTCCTCCTGATAATTCCATTGGTTTGAAGTCACTTCGATCCTCTAACCCTACGAGTTGCAACATATCCAAGGCACGCTTACGCCGCTCTTTTTTATTGACTTTTTTATACGTTAATGGCATTTCCACATTTTGCGAAACAGTTAATTTTGGCATGAGATTGAAATTCTGGAAAACAAAGCCGATTTTTGCGTTACGAAAATCGGCTAATGAATTGTCCGCTAACGTTTTGACATTCGTTCCTTCAACGATGTAATCCCCTGATGTAGCTGTATCCAGACAACCAATGATATTCATCAACGTCGACTTTCCTGACCCCGATGGCCCCATGATTGCGACCAGTTCTCCTTCATTGATTTGCAAAGAGATATCTTTAAGGACTTTTAGTTCTTTCCCGCCTTGCCAATATGACTTCTGAATGTTGTTAAGCGTCAACACTTGCACCAACCTCCATTCCCTCGACCATTCCTGTTTGAGGCAAAGCAAGTTGATCTTCAACAGTCAATCCTTCGACTATTTCTGCGAGTTCATTATCCATCGGATTTACCTTGACTTCATGCTCTTTGATCCGATTATTTTCGACTTTCCATACATAATATTTTTCATCTTTTTCCATGAGGTATCTTTGATTGATGATCACTTTTCCTGGCACAAAACCTTGAGGTAAAACATTGACATACACATTGGAACCAATCAGTGGCATTTCTTCTTTTGGATCAATCTTAACTTTGTAAGGAAACTTAGATAAATTAGGGTTCTCTTCTTTTTGATCGTCTTGTTTTGCATCACTTGTTAAATTTGCCACCTGCACAATGGTTCCTTGCCAAGTGTTCTCTTGGTCTTTACGATCCATGATCTCTACTCGCTGATCGACAGCGACTTTTTCACGATCAAATTCGGTGACTTGACCATCCACGTACAAGTTCGAATCATCAAGGATCTCCATAAAGTTTTCTTCTTTTTGACGTTCTTTTGATTGATTGACTAAGTCACGATTCAATGATTTGATTCTTCCTGAGTGATCAGCTGTCACTGTGTCTTCATTCAGTCGTTCTTTTTCGTTTTGATGAAGTAACTGTGCCCTTCTTAACTCTGTTTCGGCATTCTTCACTTCATTGTCGCCAGCAATAGCATCTGCATTTAGACCGGGGATTTCTCCTTCTAATGATTTGATCGTACTTTGTAACTCTTCAGATTTTTCCTTCGCATAATCCTGTCTTGCTTTTCCAAGTTCTGCTACTTTTTGGTTATGTGCTGTCCATTTTTGATTTGCAGTCACTCGTGCTTGTTCTACTGCTCTCACTTTGACTTCTATCTCCATTTCAGCTTCCACAACTTTTCTCTGTTGATCCGTTTGGTATGTAAACAAAGGTTGCCCTTTTTCTACGACATCTCCTTCATTTACCAGAATATCTTTCACTGTTCCTCGTTCTGGATCAATTTTGATTTTGTTGCTATTATTTGGCATAACTTTTCCTGCTAAAATCAAATTCGCCGCTTTCACCTCATCAATGAGGGATTTGACAGACCGGGCTTCAATATTTGTTTCTGAATTTCCTTCTTTTGTTTTCCCACTAGAAGCAACTATACTGATTGCACCAACCACTAGTAAAACGGTGATGACTGCTACTGGAAAATACCATTTTCGATCGAATTTTTTTCTTTTTTTTTGCTTCATGTACCTACTCCTTCATTCAGATCAGTTATTAAAAAAGCGCTTATGATATTCTATCCAAAGCTCATTCCGCTTCTTTTTCCGACACTTCTTCATCAAACTCTTGAACAATCATTCCATTATCCAAAACTTTTTCTGTTCCTTCTTTCCCATCCACGGTTACTTTTCGTTCACTTTTTACTTTTGGCATCTCTGATTCACTTGAATCTTTGGTCTCTGAGCTGCATGCTGCTAAAAGACCAATAGAACATACTAATACCAGATAACCTTTATACTTTGTTCCTTTTTTCATCATAAAAAACCATCCTCTTCTATTTGTTTTAGTTATGTTTCTCTTGTTATATTTACTATCATACATGACAGACCTATTCTCTTTCTAAAGCTAATCTGTTTTTTGTGTAATTTTTTTGAACAAAAAGATAGCGCTTAAATTTCACATACAAAAAAACAACCCAAGTGATCGTTGGATTGTTCAGACTACAAAAAAAAATACCCAATTTAGGAGGTTATCTACAGCCTTAAGCATCGTGATTAAATTTACAATGCTTAAAATATATACTGGATAATCTGATCAATTTTAGCCATATCTTGTAAAGGTAAATTTTCTACCTTTTTGAGTTTTCTTTTCTTGAAATCAAGTGATTTTAATTGAGAAATAAGTACTTGTCCATTTGTCTCTAAATCTTCAGGCAGAGAATAGCGCGTCGGTAGGTTCTTTATAGTAGAAGTAATTGGACAGATTACCGCAAACATTGTCTTCCGATTAAACTCATATCGAGAAACAACTAACCCTGGACGTCTCTTTTGAATTTCGTTTCCTGTTGAAGGATCAAAATCAATCCAAACAATATCTCCTTTTTTAGGAATGTAATTTTTATCTTCTGACACTATAAAATTTCTCTCCCTTCAGGAGTTAAATCTTCCCATTCATCTTTTTCATAATACTCAGATTCTTCTCCTCCACTAAATGGATCATCGATTTTAGGAACTAACGTAATTGTTCCATCATCAGAATATACAACAATATATTCTTGGTTATCTGAAGGTTTTTTACCATTATCCGACGGAAGAGTAATTACTACAGAACTTCCTTGTAATCTAGATTTTGTAATAAGCATAGATATCACTCCTTTTATTTCATGATAATATACAACACTGAGTAACGCAATGGTTTTGAAATATTTATTTAAGCATTCAGTGTACATAAAATCGTCCGTTTCTGGACACTTTGTTTTATTAGCTTAAATTTAAGTTTTTTTATATTTTTAGTGTTCATAAACCCATAAATTAATCTATGTTCAATTAATCTATATGGATAAAGTTATGTTACAATAGACTTTAGTTGGGAGTGATTTTTTTTGAAAATAGGATACGCCCGGGTGTCAACCGGATTACAAAATTTAGATTTGCAAGAAGATAGTTTAAATAAATTTGGTTGTGAGAAAATTTTTACCGATCATATGAGTGGAGCAAAAAGTAATCGACCAGGATTGGAAATGGCCATCGATTTTGTTCGTTCTGGAGATACTCTCGTAGTTTGGCGTTTGGATCGGCTGGGAAGAAATATGGAAGATCTGATTTCGATCGTCAATCGTTTGAATGAACGTGGTGTGAGTTTTCATAGTCTTCAAGAAAATATTACAATGGACAAATCTAGCTCTACTGGACAACTTATGTTTCATTTGTTTGCGGCTTTTGCTGAGTTTGAACGAAACTTAATCCTAGAAAGATCCGCTGCTGGAAGAGATGCTGCACGTGCAAGAGGAAGGTTTGGTGGTCGTCCTGAGAAGTTAACCTCTCAGGATTTGGAATTACTGAAGACTCTAGTAGATAACGGTACACCTATTAAGACGATTGCTGAACGGTGGAATGTTTCTCGAACAACTATTTATCGTTACCTCAATAAAATAGAAGAAAAAAATAAGGAAACACCTAAGTAATCCTTGGGCGTTTCCTTATTTTTCGAGGCAGTGTACTCTAAATAGACACTAGCGTATCATTGAAAAATCTCGATTTCTAATGTATGATTAGGGTGTATTTTAAATAGTTTGAGAAAGTAGGTAAAAAATTGAAAGTTGCTTATATTCGAGTATCATCGATTGATCAAAATGAACAACGACAAATTGCAGAAATGAAAAAGTTCGGTGCAGAAAAAATTTTCATCGAGAAACAATCTGGAGCAACGATCACTCATCGACCGATTTTCCAGGAAGCTTTAGATTTTGTCCGTGAACAAGATATTTTTATTGTCGAAGCCATCGATCGATTAGGCAGAAATTATGACGAAATCATTGACTCAGTCAATTATCTCAAAAAGAAAAATGTGCAACTAATCATCACTAGTTTACCAATCATGGCTGAAGCAATCGGAAATCCTCTCTTGGATAAATTTATCAAAGACTTAATCATTCAAATCTTGGCTATGATTGCTGAGCAAGAGCGTACGGAATCCAAACGTCGCCAAGCACAAGGCATTAAGATTGCTAAAGCAAACGGCGTCTACAAAGGTCGTCCAAAGCTCTACACTGCGGACACAAAAGATCCCCAACGTCGCTTAGTATATAAAAGCATTGTTGAGGATCTAAAAAATGGAATTGCTATTTCAAAAATCGCAAAGGATTACAATGTTACAAGACAAACAATTTATCGAATCAAAAAGGAACGCGATTCGAACCTCACCTAATTTTTTGTGTCTGACAATCATAATACGCGTAAAAATTTTAATTAGTTGATATCATATTAAAAACAAACAAAAGAGGACTGGAAGCATCCAGCCCTCCAAGCGCAAACCGTAGTAATACGCCCCAATTCGATTAACTTAATAATATCATAATACAGTGTACATTTCAAATAACTCTATTTCGAAATGAATTTGTATATTTGAGAAACAATTTTATTGGAGTTTACACCTAGTAATTCTCCATACGTTTTTAAGGGTACGCTTTTATTCAGTTGTTCTTTAATTCTCACGAATTCTCTTACATATCCTTTTAATTCTCGCTTAGAATGTCCTTGTGCTTTTAAAATATAAATCAATAAAATCAAATAATCTATAATTTTATCGAAATTAATTTTGTCGGTTAATTGAAACTCTGATTTAATAAATGTTTTCAATTGTTTTGGTACACCATCTTTATTAAAATTTGCATCAAAAACTGGCGAATTATGCATGGTGGCGTTTCTCAGATCTGTTAAAGTCAAAACCATATGCTCCAATAATCTCCCATCTACACTTATTGGGGTATCATTTATACCGTTTGCGCGACAAATTTTGAATCGCCAATCTTTACTCAATCGACTAATGAAATGTCCAAACTGTCCAAACGAAATAACCTCAAAATAAACCCACACAGGAATAGGTTCACTTTTATGAAGATAATGAGTAAGTGCAGCATTCTTACCATAGTTATACCCGATTACTTGATCTATAACTTCTCTAAGTTTTAGTCGCATTTTCAATTTTTCTTTTTTTGATGATTCTTTATCATTGTCTTTGTAATCAATGAGTTTTTTCATATATATATATTCAATATCGGGATTATTATCGGTCACTAAGCAATCTATAACTCTATTTTTTATTCCAGTTTCTACTTCAATTAACATTGGATAAAATAGCTTTTTTAATTCAAAATCAAATTTGTGCATTTCTTGTATTTCTGAAAAATATTTCAGCGGTTGTTGGTTCTCTTTACTTTTTATAAACTTAAATCTTTTATACCCATGATAGTAGCCCATATTTAGTAAGCTTTTTTTTTGAGTAGAACCTTTAATTTCGACTTCATGACAATTTCTAATATGCCGCATCAAACCATTAATATTTTTACCTTTAGTTACCATTAAAATTCTCCGTTTTTATAATTTAAAGATATTGTATCATACTTACTTTTCATTCACTCGATTAAATCTATTTTTGAATTCCTCAATCAGTTGTTCTACTTTAAAAATATCGATTCTCCCCAAAGATTTAATTTTTTAGTCAGTTTCAGTTTATATAAAAATCGGTAATACCATTCTCCTCTGTACCATCAAGTTTCCAAGTTTAAATAAGCTGCCATAAACTATCGGATAAGTTATTTGGCTCAACAATATATTCCTCTATCAAATTGCAGTCTAAAATTAGCCGTAATAATTTTTTTAATTTAATTGAGGGGTCGGCCAATGATATAAAAGCTTCATTACTAGTTTACCAATCATGGTTGAAGCAACCAGAAATCCTCTCAGGGATAAATTAATCATTCTGGTCTTAGTCGTGGTTACTGTGCAGGAACTTACATAATTTATACGACTCCAGGTGCAAGGTATTAATATCGTTAAGATCAATGATGTTTTTAATGAACGACCTAAGACATATATTGCAGTCGCAAAAGATCCCCAACAAAGCTTAGTACATAAAAGCATTGTTGAGGATCTAAATAAGAGAGTTGCTATTTATTTAATGATCAGTTTGTAGTTTATAATTGAATAATCAGGTGACGGAGATTCCCGAATTATCCATTCCTTTCTCCTGGCTATTCAATACTTCAATTAATATAGAAAGGTCTAAATTTCTATGAATTAGCATTTTTGTAGCGTACCCAAAAAAAATTCTTTACTTTTGGAGATAAATATTCGATTAATCCTATTATTAATAGCAGAGATATCATTACAATTCCTAGCTTCATTCGATCATCCATTCCGAATGAACTTACTAAGTTATTTATAAAGTGGACGGTCATAGGAACAATGATACGTCCAGACAATAAATAAAGGACAGCTAAAATCAATCCTGATAAAGCAAAGCCGACGAATGTTAAAAAATTATCAGATAAGTGGGCCATTCCGAATAAAACAGACGTCAATGAC
Organism: Enterococcus sp. DIV1304_2; assembly: GCF_050555445.1. Classification (NCBI taxonomy): domain Bacteria; kingdom Bacillati; phylum Bacillota; class Bacilli; order Lactobacillales; family Enterococcaceae; genus Enterococcus; species Enterococcus sp. DIV1304_2. The sequence continues at coordinate 41,121 of NZ_CP187853.1, read as the reverse complement.
AAAAACGCTAGTAATAAGTATTTTTTCTGAAAATTATACTTCAATCCGAAAAACATTATAGCATTCAGTAGCAACCCTCTATAAATAATTTCCTCTACAATAGGCGCAAAAACGATTGAATGAACAGTCAGTGGAATCTGCAAAGCTTTGTTATCTAGATACCTTAGATCTACCATTTTCTGGTTTAATATATCATTATGTCCATAAAATGACTGCATTAACATATTGATTATCGACCACAGTCCAATAATGACTAAATAACCTCCTAGAACAAAAACGAAGAGCGGCACTCTATTATTCCTTTCCAAGTACTTGATCTCTTTGCAGCTGAGCAAGTACTTAAGTAGGTAGTTAATGGTAAGTATAAAGAAAAAGGAATACAAATAAGGATTAATGGTTACAGTCGTTTCAGACATCGCTATTAAGGAAATAACCAAGCCATACATTACAGAATGAAACAAAATCAGTTCAGAAAACTCATCCATAAATTCTATAAAATTTTTTATGAAGACAATTTTTTTAAGTTTACTAATCATAGGAAATATTATAATCCTTTCACAAAGTGATAATTAATTTTCTCTTTAAATCTAGAATATGAAGGTTTCTATTTTATTTTTAAAACTCAATTGGCATAAGTTTTCTAGAACAACATCAGATTTTTCGTGGTAAGATATTTCCCACAAATAGGGTTGTAGTAAAGAATCAATTTTTTCAAAATATATCTTATCAACTTTTCCTATTGAATGTCCATAAACAGTTATTTCTTTAAGATGTGATTCACTAATAGCGTGATTTTCAATCCACTTACATAAATGATTTAATTGTGGCTTTTTGACCATTGAACAGCTTAAATTAGAGATACTGGTTCCTACCCTTTTTAAGTCTTCAGCACTAAAAGTTGAGTTCTCATGATAGGTCATGTAGCTTTCATCTTCTAAAACTTCTTCATAATATGCCATCGCCTCGGCAGCTTCACTGTGACGGAGTTTACCATTATTTGCCTGTGATCTTATATGATCTGGAATATTATGCTTAAAAGGGTCATCTGGATTATTGATATTAATTTTGGAAATATCTTGTTTAATAACATCATTTAAGTCATCTATTACATTCTGTTCATTCCCCCAAATTAATTGTTTATTTCTATTACCATGAATATAAAGAATATTTTTTGAATCAATTCCGTATAACGATTCCAAGGTGTTCGTGTAATTAAAATTGATAAATAAATCATCAGAATTAAAATCTATACTCTCTTTTTTTTGTGGTTCTCCTGAGTTCAAATATTCATTTGCTTGATCAATCATTATATTAAAACCAACAGAAATAAAATCTTTAATTTTATTAATATTATTTAATAAAAAATTATCGAAAGAAGGTGATAGTTCTTTCACTTCGGTTATAGCATATTGCCTTGCTGTAAAAATATCGCCAAATTTATCATCATCACTTGGAAAAGAATACTCGTCTATACTTGGCAATTCTTGAAAGTAAAATTCGATCTGATCTTTAAAAAATTGTATTAACAACTTTCTTTCGTCTTCAGATATCTTTCCTAGATACTTCTCAAATTCCGACCAATAGTCTTGTTCGTTTTTATCAAAAACAAAATATAGTTTATTTATCAAATCAAATAATTCAATGTTTTTTTCTTTTAAAATTGGTTTCAGGTTGTCTTTGTAACTAGTTGGTAAGTCATGCGCCATATCAAATCCGTTACCAATAATAAATAATCTTGTCAAATATTTTCGCCTCCTCTGAACGATTCTATTGATATAATTTTAAACACAATTCTGACTTTTTAATAAATAAAATTATTAATAATACTACCCAGACTGACAATTTATTCATTTTTATAACTTAACTGATCGCTTATTACTTCCAATTTTAGCATAACAAATAAAAAAGCCAAATAGTACATAGTCTATTGGACTCTAAATTTACGTCTTACTGAACTCTATTAGATTAGTTACTGAAAGAATTAAGCAATGAGCATTTAAAAATAGGTCAAAAACTTTTTTAAGTTTCTGACCTCATACATTCCAATTATTATTTTTCCCCCTCTCAATCATATTTTCTATGTCATTTACTTTGATACTTTATCAGAATATCTTCAAACAGTTAACCTCTCTTTCTCAGTAAAGCGAACCCCATCTGCATATCCTGAATAAAATGCTTCTCTATTTTTTACATTATGAGACGTGTCTTTTCCAGGGCCAAGCCCAATCTTTTCAACTACGGTTTCTACAACTTCCGGTACTTGTAAGGCAAGTTCATAGCCGTTTGTTAGCACCTGCTTCTTGAAAGTTTCATTCAACCCACGTAAATAGCCTTCAAGATAATCTTGCTTCAGCTGCCATTTCCGCTTGTATTTCCGACGTACCTCCGGTAATTGCAAAAATTGTCTAGCACAATAGCTGGCACTCCCACGAGCATATTCAAATGTAATCTGAGCGATTTGAACATCTGATTCGATTCCAACGAAATGGAGTTCAATTGGCGGTCCTGATACATAGTAATAACGAACTCGAAAGTTCTTAGCAATGATCAAAGCAAGTCGATAGAGCCATTTTTGAGGACGTCCCTCATATATGATCGTATTAATCACTGTTTCCGTTTTTTGTTCTTGCTTATAGCTAAAGACATCTTCTTCATCTATATTATGCTGAAGCATCAACTCTTGTGCTTTGGCTAGTGCTGACATCGATTCCTCATCGTTTGCATCATTTGCTAAAGCTAGTAACTTAACAATTTTTTGTTTTGCTTTTTCATCCATATAATTTCACCTTTTATATATTTTCTATTTTAATATCGCGAAAACAGAAATATTAAATACCTTCTCAACTTAATTTATACTCGCTTTGCCCGTACTGTAATCAATAGATAAACCATCTTGCACGTTGTGGATTAACACATTGAATTGAATATCGTTGGTTTCAACGCTTCGTGCTTCCATTTGAATCGCTCTGGGCAATAATTCTCGCTCTCTGAATATCGGAGTGACCCGATAACGGACGTGGTTATTGGTTTTTCTCAAATAGTTGGCCACTTCATTTTCAAATTGGACCATGTGGATCTGGTTCAGCTGTTGTGTGCCAGTAAACAAGTTTTTCCAGTTATCATTCTCACCGGTCATCTGAAATCCAATTAAATGGCTTCTATTATAGAGCCACACACCACTTTCTAGTTTTTTCTGATTCCAGCCTGTTGGATAAACGTTTGAGATATCTCCCCGATCCTCTGTTGGCATAATTGATCGGTGTAACAGTGCATCTGCGACACCGACACGATTTAGTGAATCGAGATCCGAAAATGTTTGCCAGGTCCCAGTATCCATTGACATATCTTCAGCTGTAAAACTTGGGTTATTGCCGTTTACTTGAATAACAACATTCTGCCCATCAAAATCGGGTAGATTCTTAACCTCTTCAGCTGAGATTTCTTCCTGATAGGCCCAATCACCGAAAAAGCCAGGCAACTGAACATCGAATTCAGATAAGTCCACTAAAGAAGCAGTAAACCCAAACAAACTGAACAATGCTGCGAGTATGAATTTTGATTTACGTTTCATATCAATCCTCTTTTATTTCATATAATTATGGATTTCTCCATTCTCCTAAAAATGAATATTTCCATGCTCTTTTAGTAGCCGATCAATTCTTTTTCATTTATAAATCAAGAGTGACAGGTCTCTAACTCTTTTCCTCACTCTCTTCAGCTATCAGCTTCTCTGCTAGTTTAGTAAGCAAATAAGCATTATCAAAGCGCATTCTATCAATCGACGACTTTCCATGTTTAAGATCCGAGATTGTCATCTTTGCAACACCGGATCTTTTACTTATTTCAGCTATTGATTTCCCACTTTTCGTCAGTAACCATTGGATTTTTTCTTTGTTCGCATACATACATATTCCTCCAGAGTTGGAGTGTAGCCTATTAATATTTGCTACTACTCGCTTTTATGATATATTTTGAGTAGTAGCAAATCCGGTCTATGGTTTTGTTACTTTGTGCTTATTCTGTGTCCGCAGGGTAAGCATTTTTTTACTGCCATAGTTATCCTTGTAATAATAAGCCACCTCCTACCTCGTTGAAGCAACACCAGCTAAACTCAGAATATTCCTCATAATCGACGTTTACAGTGAAACACAGCATTATTTTTTGTTCCTGTAATTCTTCTCTATCATTTTCCCACTCAAACTCATGTGGACTGACCTGAAGTAAAGTCAATAGCAATCCATGCTTAGTACTTGTTTCTATTATATGAAACACAACAAACCCATATTTTTTCTCGTATTTATCAATTATTTTCTTTTGTTGATCTGTCACGCTATAGATAACTGGTAGTACAAACTTCTTACCATTAACCATTATTGCAGTTCTCTTAGAACAATAGATCTCTCCTTTTCCGAATCCTGCTTTAACATAGTCCTCGATCGATAATATATCCAAACGTTTCTTTGCTTCTTCTACTAGTCTACTTTTTGCTTCCTCTAACAATTAACGTAACCTCCCAAAACAATTTATAGACGGTTTACCGTCTATAAATATTATAGCACGGTAAACCGTCTTTATCAATTGGTTTATTCTCTTTTTCAGGAGGTATCAGTAGTTGAAAAGATCCATCTGCGTGACATTATTCTGAATTCTTTCTATAGACTTAGTATAGTAATCCAAGTTAGTTTCAAAACCAATATAGTGTCGCTCAGTATTGATACAAGCAATCGCAGTTGTCCCACTCCCCATACAATTATCTAATACAAGATCTCCTTTTTGTGTGTAAGTTTGTATCAGATATTCAAGTAAACGTACCGGTTTTTGCGTAGGGTGGAACGTGTTCATTGACTCTTTGTCAAATCTCAAAATATTATTCGGATATCCTGTATACTCTTGGTAATATTCTTTGCCTGAAAGAGAACTCGTATTATAAATCCCTTCAGTCTCATTTTTCTTCTTTATAAGTGGTTGTTTCATCCTCTCCAACCCTTGAGGATAATAAATAGGTGACCCTTTTGAAAAAACAGAGATCGTCTCAATTGAACGCATTGGCTGTTTTTTGGCAAAGGCAAAGCCAGTTACGGTATTTTTAACCCAGTACCAATCATATTTATATTGTTTAAAGTTACTCATACGTAACTGTGTAGAAAATGGTTCCGCTCCAAACAAAACGATCGCACTATTCTCTTTGACTACACGCAAGTATTGTGACCACAATTCTTCCCAGGGCAAAATAGTATCCCAGGAACAAGCAGTAGTTCCATATGGCAAGTCGCAAATGATCATATCGATCGATCCATCCGGAATTTTTTTCATTCCTTCTAAGCAATCTTCAAAGTAAATCGTATCTTTTTGAATCATATTTTTCTCCTCTATGATTCAGGCCTGAATCCAATGGTTTAGTCAAGTCTTGATACATTTACTATACAAGGTAGCTATTCCCTGTTGAGTCTGCTTAAACGCCTATGAAAGATGGAAATGCTTCGCAATAAAGTAGATTACATCTATTGTCACACTATTTCCTGCTTGTTTATATAGTTGGCTGTCAGAAACCTTCTGCTCAAAGGGAGAGTTATAATGATCCATACGTTCAACCAAAATTCTTTGTGCAACTTGTTTGCTGCCGAATTTGGCTGCTAGAAATGCCCAATCTGGAAACGATTGAAGCCTCCAGCACTCTAAAGGTGTTAATTTACGAACCTGAAAATCTCTCTGTGCTAAATTATTTTGCTCCTCATCCAAATTTTTTCGTATTTCATTCACAACAATTTTCGGCTGCTGACCACCTCCTTGCATGGTATTTAACGTTGGACAAATCCCTTCAGGAGAATAGACACTGACCGCTGATCGATAACGTCCATCAATCTTTCCTTCTACTATGATTCCGTGGCGATCTTGTGCGGTAAGTGTGAACATTTCTTCTCCATTATTTTTTATTCTTCGTCCATTCTGTCGAACTTCATCTTTATCTGGCGATATTATAGGAATCGCTACCTTATTTCCTTCTCCTTTGTTTGTCGTAAGAGTTGGAGCGATTCCTTCTGTACTACTAACCTGACCATTCATACCATACCCACAAGGATTTACATTTCCGACTACAATTTGTTTTGGCATTTTATAATCAGTAGCCGTTAAAGTTCCCATTAATCCGTTAGTATAATAGGTTCGTTCTCGCAAATTTGTATTTAAGTTATTTCGTTTATTTGTCGTCCCAGCTATATTGATTTTTGCTGATTCTTGATCAACTGATTTTTCTTCTCCTGTGAGAGGTAAAAACTTTCTGGCACCTGACTCTCTAAAATGTCCGACAATAAAGACACGTTCTCGGTTTTGCGGGACAAAATCCTTGCTGTTAAGCACTTGCCATGCCACGTCATACCCCAGCTCATCCAGTGTTCTGAGGATTGTTTCAAACGTAGCTCCGCCATTGTGGTTGAGCAATCCTTTGACGTTTTCAAGGAATAAAATGCTAGGTCGCAAAATATGTGCGAAGCGTGCAATCTCAAAAAAGAGAGTTCCTCTAGTATCTGCGAAACCTCGTCTTTTTCCTGCAGAACTGAAAGCCTGGCAAGGAAATCCTCCTGTGATAATGTCCACACGTCCGAATCCTCGAATAGTGTCGTCTGAGATCCTTGTAATATCATGCATTTCCACCTCATTTTCAGTATTAAAGATTGCTTTGTAACTCTGTCTAGCATATTTATCAATTTCACAAAAGCCGACACATCTATGTCCCGCTTTTTCCATTCCCATCCGAAAACCGCCTACACCCGCAAATAAATCAATAAAAGTTAGTTGTTTCGATTGTTTCATTCAATATTCTTTCCCACAGCTGTGTTCTTTATTCAAGCTTGTAAGATAAGAATAATAAAAGTGCGGGTGAAAGAAGGGCATTCAAAAGTCTCAGAAATGGTTAGATTTTGGTTTCTGCTTTAAGACTACTCTTTTTTTGATCCAGTAATTGGATTGCAGACGTAAACTGAATGAGCGATTTTTTTGAGTCAATCAAAATAATATTCTTCTGATAATGAACTCGCTCGCTGACTAATGATATTGACAAGCCATAAAAATATCTAAGTAAAAATATTTTCCTTCTTCGATCAGTAATTTCAGGCTTATAAGGGTGATTGATTGAGAGATACCCTTTTATAAATAGTCTGTGCAAATACTCAAACTCTTTATACAATGGATCATTAATTACTTCTGGTGAAACATTTTCTCTGTGTATCATCGAATATGTTTCTTGAATCCTCGGAGTAGCTGGAATCCCAACTTTTTCTCGTAAATTTTTATACTCTGATAGAAATATACTGAATTTTTCTTTGGTGGTTTCCCATTCTATATCCACATCTCTGGGCAATTGATATTTGGCCACATCAAAAAGTTCCATTCGTCCCTCCATAATACAAAAAGCATTACCTCTCAAAAATGAGTAGGCAATGCTTTTATGTCATCATTATTTTTATTATCAGTTGTACCATGATTTTTCCTTCACAACTCTGGTTCATTGTCTTTTTCCGTTGATCGAAGTTCAGATTTTACTCGAAAAGTAGAAAGATCTTGGCCCACATTGCGCTCTTCAATCGGTTGACGCAAATACAACTCACGTTCTTTTTTCGAAGGTAATGTACGATACAATCCCTCAAATGCTTGTTCTTCTTCTAAATGATCCTTTGCTCGATAGAATGACATCAGATTAAAAGTAAACTCTAAACGTTTTATATCATGAAAAGGAACCATCAAATAGTTTTCACTGTCCAATGTGCCGTATGCAGCATTGGCTGAAATTAACGCTGTGCGCTTGTTGCCATCTTGAAAAGCCTGTAATTTAGCCAGTCTAGCGAAAACCCACCAGGCATCTTTTTCTGTTCGTTCAGATTGTTCAAACTGATCCACGATTTCTTGTAAATCGTTCCTAGAAATAATCTCTTTAGGGAAATAGTGTTCTTGACTAGCTTGATCAAGAACAATAGCTATCCGATCATCTTCATTGTAATATGAATTTCGCAAATGACCAGGTAATTTGGGCTGTTCTTCAGACGGTGAATCAAATTGCTTGTTCACTTCGATAATACCATCTACAGAAAAACCTTTTTCTTTTATCGCATTGATCCCTTTTAAACTATCCACAAAAATAGCTATATCATCTCTATTTTGACGGAGTGGTTTCGTAGATTTTAAATCTAACGCTTTTTTCGTTTGATAAACAGAGCTGCCGTAATTATTCAAACTACCCAACGATTGAATGAATTTTGCGAGTGCCGTCGTATCCATAGGTTGCCCACCTCCATTATCAGACATTTAATTTTTGAGCTAATGCTTCAGTCATCGTTTTAGAAAAATTAATTCCTTCATTCGTCGCACGCACGTTCAACCAATGTGGAATTTTAATTGTTTTTTTATCAAGTCGGACATCTTTTAAATAATCATTTAAGTCGACAGAAATCAATGTCGCAAATTCTGTTTCAGGGTTTACAGAAAGGGCATTGATAGCCGTAGGTGTTGGCAAAGGCATGTTTTTTTCGACTAGGTCTCCAAGCATAATACCTAACGCATCTGCCGCAAGTTCTAATCCTTGGGCGATATCTTCCGATTGCGTGACCGCTCCTTCAACATCAGGAAAATAAATTCCGTATCCAACAGGATCTTTTTCAAATATAGCTGGATAAACTTTTTTCATTTCTATCCCTCTCTTTCTTATAGACACAGTGGGCTTATTTGCCCACTGCTTTTCGAACAGAATCCTCTACTCTTCTAGATAACTCTTTTGAATGACTGGTAAGAATAACTGGTCTAGGAAAATTTTTCTTTATAAATTTCCTGTGTGACCCCTTTCCACCCTTCACTTCAACAAAGCCAGCATCTTTGAGTAATTTCTCTGCTTCTCTAATTGTCATGGGCATTTCAAGCTACCTCCTGACAATAATATCATAGCACGTACAGGGCGTACAGTAAAGTTTTTTCGTGTCTATTTATCAAGATCAACCGAATCGGATACTGTCTTTTCTGTCAAAATACTCAATGCAGCATCGTAAGTTTTTAATTGTTTCTCAAGCAATTTTACTTGTTTTTCAAGTTCTTTTTTCTCTCCATGTAAGGATTTTACTTTTTCTATTTGTTCAAGATTGGAGGGATCGTACTTTAGTTTTTCGTTCGCTCGAAATAACTTGTCGTCCAAAGTTGCTTTTGCCTCTTGCACAATTTCATAATTATCATAAAAGTCTTTCCCTAATACATGTGGTAGTTGATCGCTGCTTACTTGACGGGTTGACAAAATATTTAAAGCTGTGACCATTTCTCGGACATTTTGAATAGCAGAATTTTTTCGTTTTGGAAACAGTCCGCTTTCTCCAGAAAGATAATTTGCTAAAGACGCTCCCTTAACAAATTTATTTTTTTGTCCTTTTTCATCACTCCAAAAATAAAAAATATCTTTATAATTAAAATGCGCCTCGTAGCGTCCGTCTTCCAATTTCTCTAACATGTAATCAGGAACTTTGACCACACCTGTTTCATACCGACCATAGGCAATCTCAACATAAATCCCTGTCATGGTGTCTCTTTGTATTTGCCAGGGTTCAATGACAAAGGTTAGATCGGGTAAAGATTCTTTTTCTGCTTTTTGTTCGACATATTTTTTTGCAATATCCATTGCATTGAAAACCGCTTCCGGTTTATTTTTACTTACCCGCTCGATAATATTTTCTTCATTATAGATTCGTTGTTTTTTATTTATCGTATAATCACGAGCTGGACGTTTTTGTGGCAGATCTAATAATTTGTAGTTGATCACTTTCCCATATTCTTCTGAATTATGATTAGGGTCAACATCAATATTTAGAAGCCTTGCCTTAACTAAAAAATCATCCCAGCTTGTACTATGGGTAAGCAAAAAATTTAAACGTTCTTTTAATTCCACTCGATACGCATTCTTTCTTCGATATTCTTGATACTTTTTATGTGAGTTTCTTTTAGGCGTATCGAGGATCATTGCTCCGTGATAGTCCGCTACTTTATCGGAGTAATTTCTTAAATGAGCCGCTGTTCCTCGTTGCCAGCGAAACTTCGTTAAATCGACACTTGAGGTTGTATTAAAAATAATATGGTTATGCAAATGTTCTTTATCTACATGAGTCGCAATGACAAATTCATAATCTTCACCTAAGAAGTTGAGCGCTGTCTGTCTTCCAATTTCATGAACTTCTTCAGGTGTGAGATTGTCTTCAGGATCGAACGATTGAACAATATGTCTTGCAATTACTTCCTCAGTCTTTTTTTTATTCATTTTTCCACGGACTCTTTGAGCCAATGTTCTTGTTAAGTTCATTTCAAAAAAAGCATTGTTCACGGCGTTAACTTTATGACCACTCGTTAAAGTTTGGTTTTTTGTTTTTTCTGGATCTAGAATGTATCTTATCGCCTCTTTTAGATATCTTTCTTGCTTAATCGTGAGCGTTTTAGTCGTTGGCACTTCACTCGCTCCTCGTTAGCTTCTGAATTTCTTGTAGCAAAATGTCTTGTGAACGTACATAGTTGTTTTGCATTTTCGCGAACTCTGAAACGAGATATTGGATATCTTCTTTTTCTACAAGATCTGTCTGATTTAATTTATGAGCAATCTGGTTGATATTATTGCCAATCATATTCAACTCAGAAACATATTTCCCTGTTTCAGCCAATGATTCTCTCAGAGTAGTAAAGTCTATTTTGACCACTAGTCCATTAAGCGCCATTATGCGGACATAATTGGTCATCGTCTTCAAGCCAGATGTCTCCATATTCTCTTTTATCCGCTTCTTTTCTTCCTTCGTCAAATAAACTTGAACAAATTCGCTTCTAAACAGTTCCTTTTTTCTCATATTTCTCCCGCTTCCTAACATGAAAATCAGCCAGCAAGGCTGTGCCTTGCCCACTCCCGAACCAAAATCTTCCGCCCCTCCTGGGCGGAGTTTCGACAGTGGCAAGCATAGCGAGGTACATGTACCTCACGAAAAAATAAAAAAGAAGGAAGTCCCGAAAATCGTAGATTTTCGAGTTTCCTCTTTTTTGTTTTTAAACTTGGGGCATGCCCCAAACCCCATTTTCTTTCATTACATCAATGACCTTTTCCGAATTCTTCGAGATCCGAAATGAGCTTTCTAAATGATTGTTCAGATTCATTTTTTAGTATTTCCTCTAACAAAGCCAGACTAGAAATGTGAATAGCGATTGATTCTTTCTCCACTTTTTCTAAGTTTCGTCTTTCTGATTGCAACTGACCAATCACTGCTTTTAATGGTGGAAGAATAAGTTCTTGAGATTCGTCTCGTTCAAATCGCTGACAAACTTTCCAAAGATAATACAGACATAAAGGTCGCTTTTTAATCAGTTTTATCATCTTCGCTACTTTCTGAATTGCCTTTTAATTTTTCTAAAGTATCCGCTAAATTATACTCTTCCTCAGATCGTTCTTCTTTTTTATTCACCTTGTCTGTTGCGACATTGTCCATTGCTCGACTTTGGAGTTCTCGCGCACGTTTGATTTCTTCTTCCAATGTTGGTCGAACTTGCTCTGTTTCCTTTTCATACATATGCGCAGCAATCTTTTGTAAAAAGGTATCGCTTCGAACAATCAAGTTAGTAAACAATTGTTGTAATTTCACTTTTCCGTTATTCATCGATCGTAACTGACTTAACAAACTCAAATTAAGCGGCAAAGGATTAAAACAAAAAACAGTCATCACAATAGAAGCGATACTTTCATTTTCAAATCGAATAATCTCTTCTGACGATTGTTTCTCTTTTTCTAAAAGGCAAACAATCAAATCACCAAGTGTTTGTTCTTCTCCCTGATTCGCTTTTATTCGAATGGTATGCTCTTCAAGAACTGATTCTTCTCTTTCTTCAAAAACAATTGTACGATTCGCAATCTTTTCTAAGATAGCGAAAACTTCTTTCGGACTCGTTTCTATTTTTTTAGTTTCTTCTTTTCCTTGCGTTTCCGTTTTTTCAAAATATGGAACGATTGGGGCATGAGTGATTTGTGTAAGCTGCGTTTGTTTTTCTTTCAGGATCTCCCCAGTTTCACTATTCACTTTTTGTTGGTTTCCTCCAAATAGAAAGACAGGTTCCGCATTATTCTTCAATGTCCTATTTTCTCGAATCCAATCATGGACTTCTTTTGATTCAACTGCTTCTGCACGTTGATAAAGAAGCAACAACTGATTCATTAACGATAAGTTTTTTGTCTTAGGTATACTTCTTAAAAAGCGTAGATAATTTTTTTCATCTGTCCAGTCAGTTAAGTGATCCATAACATAGGAACAGATGCTATTTGAATCTCCTTCATCTAACAATTTTTGAAAGTGATCATCAATAACAAAAGCTTCTTCTACTTGTTCCGCTATTTTATTTTCTAACAAACCAAGCAACATATCCTGCGTTTCTTTTCGATAAAACTTTTGATCATTTCGATAAAAATATGCCAAAAACATTTGACGTGCTTTTTCAATTTCATTCCCTTCAGGTTTTCCTATGCTTTCTTTTGTCTTCAACCATACTTGTTGGACAAAAGCTTGCAAGAGCTTTTCAAGATCATAAGCATCCAATTTTGTTTCAGGCAGTATTGCCTCTGCCTTTACGTATTCCTTCCAAAATGAAGCGGGAAGTTCTTCAAACAGGGCAAGGCACATCGAATAAAAATCGATAGTTATTGGAACAATTGGTAAATCTTGTTTGGCAATAATTTGTGAATTGGGGTTGAATAAATAAGAAACATCAAATAACTCTTCTTCTGAAAGAGGCGTTTGTGTAAAAAACGCCTCATCGATTATTTCATATGGCACACCTAACGCCTCTGCTGCATATTGAAACAATGACACAAATACACTATTGGGTTGTTCTACCCCGTTTCTGATTAGATAATTGAAAGTGTCATGAGCATGCAACGCAATGTCTAAAGCTGACAATTCATTCTTGAGTTTTAAATTTCTGGCCAACTTTTTTCTTTTTGCTATATTCGCTTTCTCATAATTGTCAGGAAACAATGTTGGCATTCTTTTTTCCTCCTTTATCCCACTTCAAGTTCTGTCTCTGTTTCTTTAACGGAAACTGATTTGTTTTGTTCTTCGACAGCTACTTCCATTGATCGAATCAATTCTGATTTTTGTGTCTGCGTTAAATCTTTAATCGTATCTTTTTCTTTCTCACTCGCTTTAAGTCCCAACTGATTGCTTAAATCTTCGATTCGTTTCAATTGTTGTAACTCAATATTATTCATTTTCTTATCCGTTTGTTTCTGATCTGCTACTGTCACAGAATTTTTAGCTGTTGATTGTTCAACCCCCTCAGCAATTACCGGAGCATTTCCCTCATCTGATAATTTAGGTTCATTCTGTTGTGTAGGTTCTTCCGAATGCTGTTTATTGTGATCACTCACTGATTCAGCTGTATTTATAGCAGGCTGTGTTTCAGGTGCAGCAGCTGGCGCTTGATTTTCCGATACAACCGAACTCTCTGAAACCTTCTCTTGTTCTTTTTGAGTTGGTTCTTGCGAATCCTTTTCCTGTACCTCTTGCATTTTCTCAGCTAAAGGCGCTTGATCTCTTTTTTCCTCTGTATTTATATTGGGCTGTGTTTCAGGTTCAACAGTTGGCGCTTGATTTTCAGGTGCGCTAGTCTCCTCTGAAACCTTCTCCTGTTCTTTTTGAGTTGCTTCTTTTGAATCGTTTTCCTGTACCTCTTTTGTTTTCTCAGCTAAAGGTGATTGATTTCTTTTTTCCTCAATGACAAATTTTCGATCAATTGTATTTGAGAATTGTTTTAACAAGCCATTGATTGATAAAAGTTTGCGATTAAATGAATTTTTCAAACCTAAACGAATGTCATCCATTGTGTTCGTCACTTGATACACTGTATTATTTTTTTGTGTTCTAACATACTGTTTTAAGTTCTCTTTGAAATCAGACAAGATTTGACCAATTGTTCGTTTTACTTTGCTTGTTTCTTCTTTTATCTGATTCTCAGTCGGCACGCTCAAAGCATCCACTGCCTCTATTGACTGTTTAACAATGGTTTCAACTTGTTTTAAATGTGTGGCTAGAATGTTTTCTATATCGGCCATGCTACCGAATTGCTCTCCTTTATATCCCACTTGCTTAAGAAAGGCATCGACTTCTTGCTTCGTTTCATCAAATGAAACATTGATCTCTTGGATAAAAGAGTGATTAGAAGGTTGAAGCTGTTCGTCCGAAGAATCAATACTGCGCGACTGATCTTTTTCTTGCTGTTCTTCTTTTGGTAAACTATTTGAGCCTCGTGGTGAAGATTTGATCTCTTCCTCAAGTCCTTTCTGATAAAAGTTAGAATAGTCGTCCTTCATTTCTTTTAGCTCTTCAATGTAACCCTTTGAACGATTAATTCTTTCCAATATAGAGTTGGACTGTTCTAAATTAACATTGGATTTATCGATACTTTCCAATCCAGCAATGTCTATTTCAAATTCAGCTATTTCACTAAAAATAGGCTCGATAGTATTCTTTTCTAGTGTTTCCACAGCTAAATTTAACTTCCGTAGTTCCCAATCGGTTTCAGAAACTTTTTCCCAATTAGATTGATTTCTAAAATCAATACGTTCTTTCTTCAATGTCTCAATTTTATTGCCTAACTCAATATACTTCTTACTTTTTCTCTCTTCTAAAAGTTGTACTTCTGCCATATCATTCACTCCTTGTACTCCTTCGACTGGTTGATCGCCTATTTTATTATTATGGTTTCGTCTAACTTTAATATCCCCTACTTCATTTTTTCGTAATAAAGTCCCTATTACTTCTTTTTCTGTCTCTGTTTGAGGTTTATATTTCTCGGATGGAAGAAAATCACCAGTTTCTTGTAGCTCTAAGGCCACTGTATTCAATCCTTTAACAAAATAAAGTGTTGGATTTTTCTCCCCTGGCGTAACTGCCTTACTGTCGATGAGTGCTTGTGCATGTGCGCTAATGTTTTGGTGCGCTTGTTCAGCTTTTACCTCTACTTCTAACAGTACTTCCTGCAACGAATTTCCATAAACATCATTGAATACTGCCCTTTCTGTAATCATTGTCAGCATTTCATTCAAATCTGTTGAATAGTCAACAAGTTCAGATCCATCAAATAAAAAAAGCGTCTCTTCAGACTGCTCCTTCATTTCTTCCAAGGAATCCTTGAGAATCGCTGTAATTTGTTCCATCGTATCCGTTTGAGGAATAGCGTTCATATATAAATGAATAGCTTCCTCTTGCTTCTGAATAGCTGAAGCTTGATCTATTAAAGAAAGTTCGCAAGTTTCCAAAGCGTCTCCAACATTCAGTTCTTCGTTCTCATGAATAAATTTGACCGATTTGATACTTTCTATTTTTGTATCAACTTGTGTCTTAAGTAACTCTTGATCAAACCTTGTTCCTTGTTCTACATCAATTTGTTCTTTATTTGATTCTAAGACTGCCGTTTTCAAATTCGGAAAGGCATGGTCAAAAAAAGTTGTGAGCTTATCACGCATATTCTGATCAAATAAAGCATATTCAATTTTTGTTTCATAAGTCTCTTTTGATTTAAGAAAAATACTATTCAATCCAGCTTCGCTCACATATAACTCAAAAGCTCTGGCGAATACTTCTGTAGGAGCAGTGTAATATCCTCCCTTTTCGGCTACGTAGCTGCCTTTGCCGTTAAGTGAAAGGTTTTCTCTATATCTTTTAACAATTGGCTTAAAATCATCTCTCAGGCTCAATAAACGACCATTGTCTGTACCATAATCTAATGCATGACCATACTCGTGAACAAATGATTGTATACCCACACCACCAATTTCATCGTTTGTGTCTCTAAAGTCTATAGCAATTGTATTCTTGTTAGGTACATACAGTCCAAGAGCTTTATGATTCCCGAGCTTCCTCAAACGCAACTCTGGTAGTTTATCGCCAGTTTTCGGTAGAATGTCGTGCATACGTTCCATTTCCTTCTCAAACTGTGAAAACAGCGTTAGATCCACATCGTTATCTATTTCCACAAATTGGAAATACTTATTTAACGAAGTTGATTCCATTATTTTACGCGTATCTTTATTGATATTCTTTTTTGTCTGCCATGCAGAAGCCCTGGTTTGCTTATCAATATCTTTTTCATACTCTCGTTGAAGAAAAATATCGTAGGTACTTTGAATATATTCTTCTACAAAACTGATTAAATCGTTTTGTTTCCGAGCGTTCTGAATCGTTTTCGGATAGAGATAGGTTGTTCGGTTTCCCTCTTTGAGCAGATACGGAGACTTATCTAGATTTACTTTTACTGGATTTGTCGGATCATTTGATAAATCTCCCCAATTGGCAGCAATTTGTTCCTCTAGCAATCGACGTTCTTCACCTTGTACCTCATTATTTTCTAGCATTGATTTCATTTGTGAGGGATTATCAAGATACTTTTCTCTTTCATCTCTAGGAAGTGTGGCCAAAAAAGTATTCGTCAATTCTCCATGAGGATTCTTTTGGAATAAATGAGCATTCTTTTTTCCGGTATAACTTGCAATTGACAGCCTCTCCAGTAATCGTTCTAAGTCTCTTCTGTCAAACTTAAGCTCCTGAACAGTATCATCAAATTCTTTTAAAATATCTCGCTGTAATTTATCATATCCAATCGCTCGATTCATATTCCCTAATGCGTAATAACTTGGATCTGTAGAATTGTTAGACGAAAAATAATAGAATTCACCGTGTTTTGTGCCACTCTTATTCTTTGGATCTAAAAGTACATCAACACTTTTGACGTGTTCCTCAGATCCATTGATTTTTCTTCTGATAGCAGTAGCTGAGTAAATTTTCTTTCCCTCGGCTTCACTTCTAAGAAAAGAACTTTCAACTACATCAATCGCTCTTACCTTAACTTCCGTTGACCAGGGTTGGCCTTTCCAGTCATGAAACGTCGCGTCTTCTTTGCCCACCGGATAACCATCTCTATTCCGAATAAACGTGTCTACTGCTCTCAGCTCATCTTCTTGCGTCCACGTGCCATTCTTATAAATATTATCGGCCAGCTTTCGAAATGCGGTATATAAAGTATCCTTTTCAGTAAACACCAACGGAGACGAAGTGGTTGTCCCATATTTCTTTTTAAGTAACGAAGTTAATTGATTTTCCACTTAACATAGCTCCCTTCCTTAGTCTCTATCAAAAGCTTGCTCGGTATCTTGATATTCATCCTTTCTTAAGTCGATTAAATTCTCAGTGGAGGACATTTCTATCACCATTTTTTGGAATTGATCTGAAACTTGAAAAAGTGCTGAAACAGCTCCTCTTTTGTACTCAGTCAGTTCTCCTTCTTGATAGTCTTGGATCAACCGAAGAATAAAGTTACTGAACTGTGTTTCATTAAATGTGTTTTCTTCCATAATTTCCTCCTATCGCTGGATTACTGCTAGATCTTTCGTTGCAACATCTTGTTGAACATTGTTAATCATTTGTTGTAGGGAAGCTGTTGCTTCTATTCCCTTCAGTAAGCCTTTTTGGTACTTCAACTCATCGTTCCAATCATTTTTCTTCATTCCTTCGTGGCATTTTGGAAAGTGTGGGATTACATCGATGTTGTTTATACCAAAACTGTTATAAAAGTCTTTCGCTGGCCTCTCGATTTTCCCTCTTTCTGGATTAAATTTTGCTGCATCATTATCCAAAGCAAGAACAATTTTTAACTTTTCATGTCTTACACCTGCAGATCCTGCTAAATCATCAATTTTTTGTAGCCAGCGATCGACACTCACTTTTTCTTCAATTTTCTTTACATAACTTTTATCTGCACAAAGTGCCTCAACGACTGCACGTGAAATAATTCCTTTGTTTAAGCCATTCATGGCGACTAATCTACAGTTGCTTAATTGATTTTTGTGCAATTCGTAATAACTCATCATATCGATAGGAGCTTCAAAAGCGTAGACTGTGAAAGGATTTTCTGATGTAGCTTTACTAAATTGTGCCTTATCACCAATATCCACAATCACGCCACTAGTCCCCTCACTATTGTAGAGAGTCTTTTTTAATCGACCTTTTTCCGGATAAAGTTGCTTATTATACCAGATTCCTTGTCTAGCTCCTCCAACAATCTTTCCTTCGATATCTACGTGCTTAAATACAATCATTGGTTCGGTTTTACCTGTATCGAAATCTTTATGAATGCCCTGTACCATGATCCCTTTATTCAGAAAAAAATCGATTGTTTCATCCGATAAGCCGCGTTCTTCTCGTAAATACTTCCTGGCATAATCAAATGTATTCGCTTCTCTCACTCGATAAATAAATGGTTCTTTCTTTGGAATCTTCGCCCCATCAAAGACGCCAGCTTCTGTTTCAAGGAGATAATGTAGCGCTTCTTTGAACGACATATTATTGATCACCTCAACCATCTTGATCACATCTTGGTTACGAAGTTCATTCCCTTTTGAATACCAAGAAAAGGTGTTTTTTCTCGGATGAATTTTAAAACTTGGATGTTCAATCCATACATACTGATGACCTGCACGTTTTAACTCTAGTCCTAAAGAACTAGCCACATCCAAAATATTCTTTTGTTTGGCCATCTCCATCAATCGATTTGGATTGTAGTTAGCCATAAATATGCTCCTTCCATAATGAAAATAATTTTTTTTCTGAAGTAATATTAAATCCAAACAAAAAGAAGTCAGATTCATTCCTTGAAAGTTAAGGAGTGGATCTGACTTCTTGAACAATAATTTATTCATATTAATCGATACTAGATTCTTTCTCTTTTAACGGCACACTTTTACCTTCCCTCTATAAATAAACGTTTGTTCCAGATAATGTTTCTTCAGCGATTTTCCTCGTTTTTCGTCAAAAACCTAGGGTGAAATTCCCACTCTTTCTCCGTTTAAGCCTGTAATCTCAATCGCCTTTCTTCTAAAATGATCGGCGACTGTTGCTTTTTTTGCTCCACCTCATGAATCACTTGTGTATGCTCACGGTTAAATGTTTCCAAAATCTCCTTAAAGTTCGCTTCTAAACCTGTATTTACCGTATGTTGCCGAAGTTTTAGTTCATCCATTTTCCCTTGTAATACACGAGACAGTTGCTCCGTTTGTTGTTCGTACTCTTTTTTGATTGTCTGATCAACCGTTTCTTTATAGCTATTTTGAATTGCTTCAGTTTCTCCTTCAAGCTGTGTGGTAAAGGACTTTTCTATATTCTGTAACGCTTGCTGGTGTCGCAATTTTTCTTCTTGTACTTGTTGCTGCTTTTGATTGATCAACTGATTTTCTAAATTAGCTAATTCTTCTTGTTTCTTTGCTTCTAAACGCTTCGTAACTGATTCCTCGATCAAATGCCGCTTATCTAATTGTTGGATCTCTTGGTTGATTTTCTTCGTCTCTGTCTCAATAAATTTGGTCAATGCTTGTCCAAACTCCACTTTCGTAGATTGAAGAACCTCTTGTACAATTTCATCTGTAGCAACTTCAATGTCGATTGGTTCACCTTTTACAGGCTCTGAATCCAAATGTTTAGTCATTTTCTCTAACATATTTTCTTCTGACAATGTTTCTGCAGAAGCAGTTGTTGATTGGATTTCTGTCGCTTTTTCTTCTCTAAATTGTTTTATTTCTTTTTGATGACGGTCAAGTGCTTCTTTGATAGATTGTAGTTCACTTTTTGAAATCTGCACGAATTCTTCATTGTTTTCTTCAGCTAAAACTTGTTCTTGCTCCATCTCTGAAGAGCTGCTAAGTACTGATTCTATTTCTGCCTCTGATTTTTCCGGTTTATCTGTTTTTATTACTGGCTGAATATCGGCTTCAAAATCATCTAAAGTAAGAGATTGCTCTGAGTCTCCGGAAAAAATTGGTTCTGAATCATTCACAGACTCGACAATTGGCTCTTCTAAAAAATAGTCGATCGGTTTTTTCGTATAAAAATCAGCTAATTCTGCGACCCAATCAAATCCTTCTTCCTGTGGTAGATGAATTCGCTTCGCATAATAAACTGTGCCTTCCAGATTATTCCTCACTTTAGTCACAACGACTGAACCCTTTAAATAGTCTCTTCGAAACCGGTAATCTTCCTCCTGAATAAATTGAAAGAGATCATCCGGATTAAAAATCTCTTCTTCTTTCAATAAGGTACACTCAGATAGTTCATAGATAAACTTTGGCTTTCTTCTAAACATTATTCTTCAGCTCCTTTCCTTCGGCATTTTGATAATCACTTGGTGGCGTTGCTTGATTAAATGAATGAGCCAACTGTGCTGCAGATGGTCGATTTTTCTCTTTAAGAAAACTTATGGCCTCTTCAACAGACAAGTCTAATTCTGTCAGCGTCATTCGAAAGCTTTTGGTCTCTTCTTCACTGATTTGACTTTGTAATCTTTTAATTGTTTTATCTAGCTGCACTCGTTTCTTTTCGGCATCTGCTAATTTTGATTTAAGTTTTTCTAATTTACTCTGAGTCATTTGTGTCACTCCTTAATTGATCTTTTGGTCCGTCTAGATTAGTCACATGGTTATCTTCAAAGCGTAAATGGTACGCTTCTTCTATCATAAAAGGTGCGTCTTGATATGGTGCCTGCTTCGCTATACGTACAGTTACTCGATAAAGCGTCTCATCGTTGGTATCTTGATAAATCTGAGAAGAAAGATAGCGACTGGACAAGAGTTGCATGGAATTGGAAGTATTTATTTCATTCGTTTCATTGAACGTATCAATCAACTCCTTCAAAACTTCACTATCCGCCTCTATTTCCTTCTCCTCATATAGTTTCTCTGTCATCAATTCTTGCAATAATTCAGCCCTTTCGGTCACTGAGTCTTCTTGCAATTCCCAGGTAAAGTAAACACTTAAAAAATTTCGGATATTAGAAACTTCATCTACTTCTCTCACTGGAGGCCGACTCGATTCAGTGGTCTGTATGGTCTCCTCTTTGCTTGATGACGAACCATCAACTAAAGCCACACGACTACTTTCCTCCGTTCTTGTTTCTTGGGATTCAGTTTGAGAAGACTGAATCTGATTTGGTACTTCCAAGGTTGGTGGTTCAGCGTTCATAAAATGACCAACTAATAAAATCAAACCGATAAAGATCAATGCTGAGATAACCACACCCAACCCTGCTAATAGCCTAAATTTCCGCTTATCTTGCATTCATTTTTCTCCTTGCTTAATTAGGTGGACGAACTACTGACGATACACTGCCAGAGTGAAAAGTCACTGTCCACGTTTTTAATGGTCCTGGATTTTGGTCATATAATACATACTGGTTGTTTCCTAACGTTTTTCCTACTACACCAGTATGGCCGTACATCGAATGGGCAAACCAGGAACCCATATTTCCACCAGTATGGTAATTGATAATATCACCTGCTTTAATTTGGTTATAACTAGGATTTTTAATAACTGACCATCCCCAACTTTCCCATGGATAATCAGTACCAATATCACTAGCTTTAACCCCGCCTCTTAAAATAATGGATGAATTGATAGAATTGGCGTAATAAGCTGAAACAGCGTAGCATTCTCCGGTTAAACCACCAAACTCGCCACCAATCACTGTACCAAGCCTTTGATCTAATACAGCTAAACCAGCGCCACCACCGCCAACAGGTCCATACCCACCAGGTGGCTTCGGTGTTCCACCATTATCATCAATCCATTGATTGAATTTTTCTGCTGTCTCAGCTCTTGATTTTCCTGCATTTAATTTGGTCCAGTAAACAAATTCTCCTGGTTTTAATGTATTGTCATGAAAAGCTTTGGCACGTGCATCCATGATTGCTAAGGTTCGATTTCCATACGTATCGATCTGCGTATTTCGAAATTCAGTGACTGCTCGTGTATTGTCCCACGAAGCTCCTTGATTAGGATCATTGTCAAATGCACCATAGCCGAAAATGTTCGATTTCGGGAACTGCAAGGCGACACCGGCTGTTCCGTAAGAACTTTCCCATTGGGCAAATGCCACAAGTTGACGGACATCAATTCCTGATAATGATTGAAGACGTAAAAACTCTTGGCCGGTTGCTCTAGAATCTACCGTGTAGCCCTCATTGGCTATAAACCCATCAATTTGTTCGGCAGTGATTCCATACCGCTGAGCCAAAAGTGAGGAGTTATAGGCGTCAGGGCCATCCCATTTTTCAACATAAAATACGCCATCCTCAGAAGACGCGCTGCTTTGGCTATTAAAGATAAAAAATAAACCAATAAACACAAGAAAAAGAAGTGCTATCCCTGTAATGATCCACCCAACTGGATTACTCACCGTGAAACTGCTAAGTGCTTTACTAGTTGCGCTTGTGATTGCCTGTTGGACTTTTAAAGAAGCTTGCGAGAATGCAGTCTGCTGAGTAGCCGTTTTGGTTGCTGCTTTCCCAGCTACATCTGACACTGGTTTTGCAGCCTTTACAGTATTACTAGAAGTAAAACGCAAATCATCAAGTTTTCCAATGGTTACAGATTGAGAAAATTTCTGATTTTTTGTCAAAAATTTATTCGCTTTTTTCGTACCTTTAAAAACACGTTCCCCATCTTTAACATTAGATTGAAATTGTTTTAGCTCTTCTGCATCTTCCTCTTGAGCCATCACATTGAATCCTTGATTGATCAATTGCTTCGTGGCCACCTGTTTGGTAGAAGAAGAAAAATTGCCTTTTGAGTCGGAATTGATCGATTGATTTTTGCTAGTCGCTTGGTGAAAAGACTCTTTCTGCTTTGTATGAAATAGATCATCTTTCTTTTTCTTTAGATCATTTTCAAGTTCCTTCTTTTTCTTTTTATCATGACGCTTCTTTCTCTTTGCTTTTGATACTGAATCTAGTGTTTCAGACTCATTATCTGTAAGAAACGACTGTTTCGATGAACGTTTCTCATGAATTTTTTGACCTTTCTTTTCTAATTTTGAAAATGAAGACTCTTCTGACTTTAGTTTTTCTTCAGATTGTGCTTTTTTTCCTTTGAATGAGTTTATACGGCTTTCATTCTTCTGCTTGCCGAGTGTATAGCCATATGCAGCTCGTTGATTGAATTTGGCGATTGTTCCCTTACGAACAGTTAAAGACCTCTGCTCTCCCTTAAAGCGAGTGCCTTTGGGTAATTTAAAGTACTCTTTAGGCCGGTTGTTGATCCGCATGACTTGTATTCATCAATTCAAACAGTTTTGTGTCTTTGGGGATTAGGTTTGAGAAGGGAATCACCTGACCACCAGCGATAATTAGCCCAGTTCCTACCTTATTATTTTCGAGATAGAGCGATTCTTTTTCCGTTAATTTAAATCGTTCGACTAACGCATCCAATACCTCACCTTTTTGTTCAAGTAGAATCAAAAAGTCAGAGTTAAACAGGATTGAGCGACCTTCTGGAGTTAAAAGCATCGTTTCAGCTGACTGTGTCATAAACGTGGGACAACCTTTATATTTACGAATCCGTGAGTAAATTTCAGCCGCTTGAACACGCAATATCTCAGGTTGTGACTGGTTGATGATAACTTGAAACTCATCAATATAGACCCTAGTCTCAATACCTTTCGCACGGTTTTCTACCACCTTATTCCAGATTCGATCTAGAATGGCTAAATAACCAAAGGTCGCCATTTGATTTTTCAATAAATACATATCATAGATCATTAAATTTTTTGAAGTATTGACGGTCGTTTCTTTGGCAAACATGTTTAATGATCCCGTGACATATAACCCCATTGCATCGATCAGCTCTTTTGCTTCAAGACTGGTATCACGTTGCAACACTTTATACCAGTCTTGAAGCGTTGGTTTTTCAAGCTCACGAAAAGTCTGTTGTGTGACTGAATCAATTTTGGTTTGTTGACCAGCTGAGACATGACCCACCAAATGAGAAATTAAACTGATTAAGAAGTTTGACTTGATGGAAACCGGATCGTCCCCGACCTCTAGGTATTGTTCATCTGCTAGTTCCAAAATATTAATAGAAGTGCCACTTCCTGGAGCGACAGTGACGATTTCACCATCCAATGCGTTCGCTAGTGGCAGATACTCACGCTCCATATCCAGGATAATAATTTCTGCTTCAGGTTTTCTCAATCGTGTCGCTATGATTTCATTCTTAGCTGCAAACGACTTACCTCCTCCAGACACAGCCATAATGCCACCATTGGAATTCTTCATTTCACTACCCATTCGATTAATAAGAATGTTGTTCTTTGATAACTGATTGGTTCCATAGTACGTGCCATTTTTATGTTGTACATCTTGACTAGTAAACGGAGAATTGATTGAAATATTAGGCGTGATCAAGTCGCGCAAAAAGGTTCGTTCAAAATCTAAATAATTTTTACCAATCGGCAAACATGAGTTAAATCCCTGTTCCTGTGTAAGATATAACGGTTCAAATACCGCACCGAACTTTTCACCTACTGCTTTCACTTTCTCAATCTGATGGTACAAAGCTTCCTTTGATTCATCCCATACATATATCAAAAAAGTAGAAGAAAGCTGTTTGTCACCAGTTTCTTCTACAAATTCTATTTGTTCATTGATATCTTGTTGATGTTCTCTTATTACGCGTGCAATATGCTGTCTCGAATATCCTCGCTCGCTAGCTTTCATTTCACGCTTGATTACATCTGTTTCAAGGTTAGTCGCTTCTGTCCGCAATTTTTTTGTTGTTTGAGAGATTGAATACGGACTTGCGTGAATAGTGATTACCATCTCCATTTCTGCTTCTGTCAATTCTTTGCACATATGATCAGATAAGTTTCGAGGAAAATCGCGCAGATACAGCACTTGTCCAAAGTTATCGTCCACCTGAAAATCAATTTTCCCTGATTTTTTAAAGTCTAAATAGCCTGGAGCAATCAAATCTTTGGTGGATCTTCTGCTTCGTTCAATATCTTCAAAATTTCCAAAAAGTGGTTTACCAGGTCGCAAGATTTTATTCATCGTCCGTAACCGCTCCATGCCATCTTGTACATCAACTGTTCCTTTTATACTCATCAGTTCATCCGCAAATGACTCGCCAATATTTAACAATCTTTTTTGGGCATTGCGAAGGTTTGTTGCGTGTGTCGCTAAAGTCACAAAGCGTTCAACTTTCCAATTGTTTCTTCCAGAATCATAACTAGACTCGATTAGTTGGTTCAACTCTTCTCTAAGGGGATCGCCTGGATCGCCTTGTAAAGGATAAGCTGTTTTTTTCATATACTCACCTTTTGGATTCTTAGTTACCAATAGCGTGAGTTGAAAATGGTCTTTTTCAGACAATAAATTGATTGCCTTATTATATTGTGAAAGAATTTGTTTCTGCTTATCGACATGCGCGGTTGTGTAGTTAACTGCACCTAATGTATACGTACTAGAAAATAGGTCTTCTGTAACATGCATAATCCCATCTTCAAATAAAGAAGTATAATACAACGAGTTTTGCGTGCTAGCGGCTTGAATTTTTTGGATTTTTGGTCGTTTCTTTGATTTTTTTTCCTTTTTTAAAGTCTTGAACACGATAGATTCTCATCCTTTCTCCTTTTTTATAAGTTCTTACTTGAATCGTTGTTTGGAATTTAAAAAACAGCTTCACCCAAGTAGAAAAAGTATAGCCATGTGGTTTGTACATTGCGTTACACGCACTTAGTGCTAACAAGGGGAAAAATATCAGTCGAAATAGCCCAACAGGCAAAACCGAATAGATAGCATTTCTAACATCTAATCCGATCACTAAAATGAGACTTACAATAAAAATCCACTGTGCGCCAGTTAAACCAATAAACGTTTTTTCCCTTTTTGAAGCATCTTTGAACACTTTGATTTCCATTTCTTACACCCCAAACATTTCTGAAGATTTTTTATGTGTCTGCCACAAAACAATGATGAATACGATCGCTAAAATCAGATTCTGAAAGAATTGGACTTCCATATCCAGATTCATTGGATTTCCTAAACCAGTCAGATCCAATACAATATCGGAAAGAAAATGATAAACACCGAACACGACCATAATGACCGCAGGTTGAAAAGCATAGGCTAAAATTCGCTTTAAATACCCTTTTCCTATATTGTCATGTTCTTCAGACGCAAAAGAGGCCATCGGAACAGGCATCAATGCTAACATGACATAGAGTTGAAAGAATCGAAGCATAACGATCACCCATACCATGACATAAGCAGCTAATGTTACTAAAGCACCGATAACAATCAATAAAAGGACCATGATCCCTCTTCTTAGTGCCTCTGTCGGATTCAATAATGCTCCGATTAATTCCCCTAAAATCGATAGTGTATCCGTTGGTACTTCCACACTTGGCAGAGTAAATACATCGAAAGCACCCCTCGCATTTCGGGAAATGAGATTTGCCATTCCAATACCGATAGATAAAATGAAATTTAACATGACACTCGAAAAAGTGACCATGATTCCTCCCAATGCCGCACGAAAAGAAAGACCTTGAAACATTTTCAAGGTCACGATTCCTGCGTTTGAAGAGTTCGCTTTTTCAAACATTTTTGCAATTTCTAAAATTAAGAGTATCCCTACTAAATAAAGACCAACTTCACGGGTTGATTTAGCCACGATATTGTTGACCCAATTTAATGTACTTTGGGAAAAATCCCCCATATTCTGAGTGAGGGCTTCAACTAAATCCATATGAATCCTCCTTTAATTTATTTACTACATACCTGGAGGATTTGAAAATACTCCAGTGATCATGGTTCCCGCGCTAATCGCAAGCAACAGAATGCCACCAATGATCAACCAAGAGCCTTCCATTTTCCCTTGAGAGTCTCCTTGTCTCCCAGCTTGTGTGATCTGAACGATCCCCCAAACAGCTAACAAGGCGCCCCCACCGGCGATCAGCCACTGCAATCCTCCTGCAATTGTCTGAGCAGTTGCATTTGCATTTGCCACAACTAGCGGTTCCAAACTGGTTGTTACATTCATTAAAAGTGATTTCATTTTTCATTCTCCATTCAATTCGCTATTTTTTTTACGCCGCAAAATCAATATCCAATACTACTGGATCTGAAAATGCCTCTTTTTTAACATTTGCTTCGAATTTTTCTAAGCTGTTTTTGTATCTTTTCACCTCATACCAATTCGGATCACCTTCTTTGTGACCGAACTCTTTGGCATTTGGATGAGTTTTATAATTGTATTTTGGCACTTTAAACATAGGGACTGAAGCAATTTTTACTAAGGCGTGAAGTCGATCTAACTCCCCGACTTCACTGACTGAAATAACATCTTTTCCAACGGGTTCACTGCGAACAGAACCTTTGTCACGCTTACGAATATAGATTGTCTTTTTTCCAGCTGCTTCAGAAAAGAACTTTGTGGTATCTGGTTCTGTCGATCCAGATAGATAAACCCACGCGTCACAGTTTCCAAAAAAGGATTTCCAATCCTCTTTGTACATAGCAACGATTTGATTGACGCTTTGTAATAAAATCGTGATACTCATCAAACGGCTTCTAAATACAGACAAGGCCTGCTTGATATTTGGTACTTTTCCGAGATTGGCAAATTCGTCCATTAAAAATTCGATAGGGATATCTGCTTCTCCGCCCATTTCATTATCAATTTTGTGTTCAAGTGTTCGAAAAGAAAGTATAAAAATAAGGAGTGGTAAGAAGTTAAACGTCTCATCCATATCCGGTATCTTCAAAAAGACCGCTGTCTTCTCCTCAACCCATTTTTCAATCTCTAGATTATCCTCTTTGATAAAGTCTTTGACTTGTTGTAAATCAAATAATGAGAAGCGAGTGATCGAAATAGCCAAGACACTGTCCCTAGTCTTTCCTTCAAAGTTTCGGAGGAAGTTTTGCCATTGGAGGTAGGCATAATTTTCTTCGCCAAATTCTTCCGCAAAACTTTTAAACATAAATTCAAGGGGACTTTCTACGTCTTTATTCTCACGATTTAACAGTCGAATCAAAGTGCCGATTTGATCCAGGCTAGGCATAATGCCATCCCCTTTCACTTCTTCATTTCCTTTTCTTCCCCCACGGTAACGGTAATATAGATAAGCAAATAAGGAGGTAATCAACAACTCTTCTGCTTTGTCCCAGAAAGGTTCTCCTTTTTTCTCGTGATCCGCATTTGTTGCATCAATCAATGCACTGATCACTTTTTTGAGTGTGATTTCGTCTTTAACATAAGCAAACGGGTTGAAATGATCGGTATTTGTCAACGTATCAAAATCAACAACTTTGATCTTATACCCTCTACGTTCTAACATCTTCCCTACTCGATTGACTGTTCTCCCTTTTGGATCTGTGAGAACAAAACTAGACTTCATTTGAGCAATATTCGACATGATGTAAGATGTCGTCTTCCAAGATCCGGAACCTCCAATGACCATTACATTGTTGTTTCGATTTAATCGAGGATTTCTTCCCTCATAAAAATTCTTATAGCAACCGTCCCCTAGAATGATATTGTCTGAAAAGTTCTTTTTATTCCTGAACTTCTTCATTTCTTTCTTTGTTCCCCAGCGACCGCTTCCGTATTCTTTCCCTGGCTCATACTCTCTTGTATCTCGCCCAAGATATGTTAAAGACGCTAACGTTAAAACAGCACCACAAGCGAGTAAGGAAGAATTTTCTAATGAAAAATGGAATGGGTTATAAAATATTTCTTTATTCACCTGAAGCGCTGCTAAGAGCTTCTCCCCTTCTGGTGCATGCATAGCAAGCTCGGTTGCACGATTGGCTACAAAACCTCCGACACCACCAAAAAGCGCGTAAGGAATAATTGACTGTTTTTTTGTCATAGATCGATCCCTCCGCTTATGTCATCAAATAGAGACAAAGCATCTAGGCTTGCTTTGGCCTCTTTTGTGGTATCTACTGCAGTTTTTGTTCCATCTTTAATAGCAGTGACACTTGATTCTTTGGTCTCTTCGACTGCCGCAACTTTTTCTTTCGTCTTTCCTTTCGCCTCTTCAATTAGCGCTTCAAGTGTTGGCTTTGTCACAGTTTCTGGATCGTTTAAAATTGTTTCTACGGTCCTCTCAAGCGCACGAGCAGCAATATTAGCATCTTTGGCATAAAAGTACATTTCCGACGTCATGTCAGGAAATTCTTTTACGTGGAATTGTAAACCATACTCTGTCATCATATTTTTCAATTGATCCAAATTTACCGCTTGATCTAAAAGTTGTGGCTCTGCTAGCATTTTATTCGAGGATAATAAGAACTCATAATCTTTTTCTCCAGCTTGTACAAGCAATTTTTTCTCACAATCACGAATCAATTCCATTTGTTTTTCTCTCGGCAATTGTTTAAATTTGAATTCTAATTCCGGATTATCAGGAAGTTCAAGCTGTTCTCTAAGATTTTTAAACTTTTCCCAATTATCCGCTGTAAGTTGTTCCGCTTGTTGCTTCATTTCTTTACTTTTAGCTGCTTGCTTCAACATGGATAGTAAGCGAAACACTTGATATAACTTTTGTGGCGTCCCCTTACAAATCACTTGATACGCTTCTTGTTGCGATTGACTCATACTCTAGCCTCCTTCTTCAAAAATCATTAGGAAGGTGCGCTGTAATATCTGAATCTGCCAAATGATCTGATTCATCTTTTGATAATCCACCTTCTAAATGATTCTTTAAGGCTATCAAGAGGTTCGCCAACGTTTGATCAGTAAGTGTGATACCCTTTCGCATTTCCCCTTCTGGTGTCCAATTACGTAAATCATAAACCGCCTCACGGCCGTTATAAGAAACTTTATTTAGTTCAACTGTAGTCCCCCATTTTGTACGATTGAGAATAGCAATCTCTTCTACCTTCTCAAATGATATATTTGGATTCTTTTTTTCTTGCTCTGGTTGGTTTTGTGATAAATCCATTACCATTGAAAATACCTCCTAAATTTTGATCATGTCTGTCACTCTAGCATTGTTGCTCGAACCATCAATCGATAGTCCGTACCAGCCCGACTTCCATCACATGTCAGCAAGGTCAAGTAATGTGGCTCCTCCGGATTATCCAACATATACTGCCCTTCACTTTGGTGGATAATTCTTGTCTCTTGTATTTCATACGTAGCTGTTTTTCCATAGAAAGTAATTTCTACTTGGTCACCAACAGAAACATTCTTCAATCCACCAAACAATAGTCCGCTATTGGTCATATAATGCCCCAACAGAGCAAAATTTCCTCGTCCGATTCGTTGATTCGGTTTCACAGTTCCTGCTCCAATACTAAGATTGGCCTGTGTCATACCTTCCAAAATGGGCAATTCCAACCCTATCGTCGGTATCCGTATAATTCCAACCCCATATTTTTGAATCAAATCGCTCGAATCAATCGATAGATTTGTGGGGCGTAAATCTTCAACATCGTCTCCTGAATAATCGCCAATAACTCTTCTATATGGCGTTTTCCCACTCATTTCGCTTAATCCAGCTTGTTGTAGATTTGAAATTTGTTGGTCAAACTGTCTCTGTCGATAGTGCATCATGCCGATAATCGTTCCTATTAGTAAAACGACACTCAATATCCCAAGAATAATTTTCTTTTTGTGCGGGTGCTGCTTAAATTTTAATCGAATCCTTCTAAGCTTTATTTTTAATTCCTTCAATGCATTGCTCCTTTCCTTCGGAGATAAATGAACCAAAATATTTTTTCGTTTTTTGGATCAAACTTACTAAAAAAGAGACAAGGAATTTCTTCCTTCGTCTCTTCTTAATCATCTATTTTGATTTTAAAATAGGTTCGAAAAAACAGCCTTAAGCTCTTCCAAAATACTTGCATTTCCTGCTTGTGGGATTGACGGAACTTGTGGTGTCTTTAGATCTTTTGGTATAACTGGTAATTCAGGTTCTTCTTCTGGAGTTAAGAAGAGGACTGTTTGATCCTCATTTTCTAAGTCGAAATGCTCATTTACCAGATTCTCCATTTCAGGATCATCATAGATCATATGAGTCGCTACCAATTCATATCCGCTCTCCATTGTGTTTGCTGGCAAATCCAGTGTAATTGGTAATTCGTGTTCTTCGTCACCAGTGGATACAAACGATGAAGTATCTTCGGAAACAACTGCTACTTGCTCTTTTGTGTCTTTATTGACTTTAATGTATTGCGTAAGCATATAGTATTCATGGTCTTCTTTCCCCCCACGAATCCAAGTAAAGTCGGTTAAATGATTGTCTTTTGTCGGATCTAAAACTTTACTTCCAGTTTCAGTTTCCACAAATAGCGTCTCCACTTCTAAATCTAAACGGTGATTTTCTACTTCAAAGACAATAACTTCACCATCATTTTCTGGTGAAACTTCAAACGTATACTCTTCTTCGTTTGCATGATACCAAGGTAGTTCTTGGGATTCTACCAACAAATAATGTCCAGTTGGCAATCCATCGATATTGATCTCACCATTTTCATCTGTCAAGAACGTTCCAATAAGAACAGCTTCTTCAGGAGTTTCCTCATCGATTTCATCTTCACCTTCTAGATCCGTTGAGTCTTCTGACTCAGTTGAATCATCGGTATCGATTTCATCAGAATTGGTTGTCTTTACAGCGTCTTCGTTCTCTTCAGTATCAGTATCTTCTTCAACGTCTTCACTTTCTTCAGGCGCTTCCTCGCTATCTTCTTCAGGATCAATTTCTGGTGCTGGCACTCGGTATAAATCAAAAGCAACGCCTTCTAGCGGTTTTTGATCCATTCCATCGGTTTTAATAACTTGAATACCTGCACGAGCTAAACGATTAATAATTGCGCCTGTCAGGTCCTCTTCTGGCTCTTCCTCCAGATCTATATCCTCTTCAGTACCAGGAGTTTCAGCATCTAAATTGGCATTAGTTGTCACTCCTTCTGCGTCGTCCTCCTCAGAATCAGCGTCAGGGTCTTCTTCAGCTTCGTCACCTTCAGCTTCGTCTTGACTTGCTTCTACTTGAATATCAAAAGAAACATCGTTGTTCTCTGGATCGTATACAAAATGGTGCTTCGTGTCATCCATTACATGATCGGGGCCTGCATAGAGTTCTTGGATATACATAGGAATTGTTTGATTTGGCAATTTCAGCCCTTCAAAAGCAATTTTGCCTTCTTCGACTACTGAATAGCCTAACGTAGTATCAGCAGCTAATTCTTCTTCTCCAACAAGTAATTCTTCTGCTAATCGTAGGGCAAATACTTGCCCGTTTTTCGCATTTTCTAATTCAACAACCGCTTTACCATCTTCCCAACCAGTTAGAACTTCTTGCATTTTTCGACCATAGATATTTAGGTCTTGTAGGAAGTTTTCTACTTCTAAAGAAGAGGACGTGATATCAACCGTTTGTCCTGCATAATCGATTGAGAACGGAATTGGTTCGTCTAAAAGCACAACGCCTGCGGGTGCAGAAACTTCAACGACTTCGTACTTACCGATAAAAAGTAATGGATCTGTCGTAAATTTACCATCTTCGCCTGTAGTCCAAACGATATCCTCACCATCTGCTTGTAAGAATTTTCCTGCTTCATAACGCAGTGTACCGTCACCGGTCACGATATCTTCTGTTGGGCGAATCTTAAAGCCAAATCCATTCCCATTGCGTTGTTCAAATTCAATCGTCGTGTAGTCACCATGATCGCTTTCATTTGCAACTGTAGAAACACCTGTTTCAACTGTTTTAGAAAGCTCCAGTTGTCCTTTTTGAGGCTTATTATCAAAGGTGGCCGTGACTGTTTCATTTACTTTGATTGTAATTGTTTGTGGCTTGCTGTTAATCACATAACCATTCGGTGATTGAATCTCTTCTATTGTCACCTTTTGATCATGGATTAAATCACGCCATTCACCAATTCCTTGATTGTTCGTTGTGATTTCTTTCGTTTTTCCATCATTTGTTGTAAAACGGAAAACTGCTCCCGCTAAAGGTTTTCCAGTCGTTTCATCTAATTTACGAACAGCTGCATGACCTTGTTTTTCAACTTTAACATTTAATGCAGCAATTCCTGGATCGGGTAAATGCAGACGAGAAAGATCTTGTGTTGTCCCATTCGTGTAAGCAAACGTGGTTCCTATCCCCGATCCATTAGGATCATATTTTGTTAGTCGAACTACTCCTGAATCATTAGAATTTGCAGAAGCAGCAATGACTAAATCATTTCCATCTTTTCGTACACTCACACCAGCCGTATTAGTTGAAACAGTACCATTCCAAGAAGAAAAACGGTTATGAGTATCTCGAACGCGTATTTCTTCACCAGCTTTAACTGTTACAGTAGTGTTGTGCCAAGAAGGATTTAGATCATGTTCAGCAATTTTTTTATCGACAGTAGCTTTAAATGAATCATATTTTGCTTTACCAATTGTTCCATAATTGATAAAGCTACCTCCCATTTCGTCCCACACTAGCATTTGTGTTAACGCATAATTTTCCATGCTACGCTGGTTATAGTAACCAAAATATCCAATAAAACGAAGTCTTTTTGATCGACTTTCTGGAGATACTACATCATTAATGTCTAATTTTTGATCATATAAAATGCCCGCTTCCGTAAATACCCCTTCTTGAATACAGAAGACATCTTCGCCATCAATTTGCCAACGAATAATCTTGTCATGCGTATAATGTAGACCAGAAGGTGTATAACGTGCGACATTAACATCTAAACGACCATTTTCAGACAAACGATAAGATGAACTTCTAGTCATTTTCTCTTCTTTAAGTTTTTGCCATTCATCTGATTGTGCAGCTAATTCCTGTTGCTCAGAATACGACCCCAATTCGTGAAGATCTTTTTCTCCGATAAAGAATTCTTTCATATCATTAGGTACTTCTTTAGTTATTAATTCCGGTCCATCATTAGCCAGCTGGCTCTCTCCAGTTTGGATAGATTCAATAAAATCTCGATTGTTCATTAAGGGCAACAACACTGGATCACTAACAGGTTCATTAGTTTCCTTATTGCTATCTATTTCTTTCGTACCAGAATCATCATTGATTTTGAGACTAGTTGATTGATCCAACAGTACCGTTGCCATACTATTTATCGGCAAACCTGTTGTAAGCAAAACAGTCAGCAAGAACAAGCTGATCACTTTTTTCATTTTCTTATATTTCATAATCGTCTCCTCATAAGCCTTTTAGCAACAAAAAAAGACCAATGATAAGCTCATTAGTCCTTTACAACAATTCCCGAATATGACGGGCTTCGGCATCTATTATTCACTTTTATCACCTCAGCACATAAAAAAAAGGCAAGCTTTTCAGCTTTACCTCTTTTTTACATTATTTTTTAATTATAAAATACAACTGTCCATCCGATTATATCGCCTTTAGCATTTAAGGCAGGATTTATTAGGAATCTAGTAAACTCTACAAATTTATCCTCAGCCCATAATGCATATGCTTGTGCGTTAGCCTCTTCTTGAGTAGCTGCAAAAATGCCGCTGTTTCCAATATTAACAGGAATATTATCAGTTTCATTGCCCTCGGAGCCATTGTCACCACCGGAACCATTATCGCCTCCACCTGGAGGGGTAGTTTCATTTCCATCGCCAGTAGAACCGTTATCGCCTTCTGTTGGCGGTGTCACTGTATTGCCGCCGCCAGTTGAGCCATTGTCTCCCCCTGTTGGTGGTGTCACGGTGTTTCCTCCGCCTGTT
Source organism: Enterococcus sp. DIV1304_2 (assembly GCF_050555445.1). Classification (NCBI taxonomy): domain Bacteria; kingdom Bacillati; phylum Bacillota; class Bacilli; order Lactobacillales; family Enterococcaceae; genus Enterococcus; species Enterococcus sp. DIV1304_2. Next base: position 6,556 of record NZ_CP187853.1, on the reverse strand, counting down.
GATCCATTATCCGCACCTGTTGGCGGTGTTACTGTGTTTCCAGCATCCGTTGCCCCACTTCCTTCTGTTGCAGGAGGGACAGGAACTGTCGCTGCTGGTGAACCTTGGTCATTACTAGAACCGATTGCTGGCGCTTGTCCGATCGGTTGACCTGGATTTACTTTGTCATTTTCATTGATTACAGCTTGGCTAATCGTGTTCCCACTTTGATCTTGTACAGAAGCAATGTTTCCTTCAAATACTAACTTATTTCCCTCGAAAATGACATCTACATTCCCAATGCTATTCCATTCAGCTAATTTTTGAACTGAAATATTTGTCGCTCCGCTAATGGCGCTTAGAGTATCGCCCCACTTTATCGTGTATTCATTGCCAGAAATTTCAGCTTTGATTTGTTCAACTGATCGAGGCGTCCATTCTGCGGCCTCTGCTTTTTCCGTCTGAATAGCTAACGCTACTCCTCCAACGGTTACACCGATTGCTAACACTTTTAACATTTTCATTTATTCTTCCTTCTTTCCTTTTTGTATTATATCAATATCATAATATACATATAATGATAGGTCAACAATTATGTCGTGGATTTTTTTCTTTTTTTCATCTATACTACTTCTATAGATACTTAGGGGGTGTTAACATGAAAGATACCGATTCAAAAGAAATGCGAGAATGGATCTTAGATAATCTTGTTACAAAGCAAGGTGCTATGAAAATTACGGGTCAGTCCGGACCTGCCTTTCAACAAGCAGTAAGAACGAACATGGTCACTCCTTTTGTTGAATACAATGAGTCCCCAGTAGTGCGTTTATACTTAAAAAGTGAGATTGAAGCTTATGCAAAGCAAGTCGCACTTAGAAAGAATAAATTGAAAAAATGAATAATCAAAAGAACTATCATTCATTGGAAAACGAATGAATCCTAGCTTAGTAGTTACCAGGGAGGACGTCCTTCACGAAAAGGGCGCTTAGCGTTGAAATATTTCAAGAGTAAAGTATTCTTTGAGACTTTAAAAAGGAAAAACCTAAACATAGAATTTGGATTGAAAAGATCTCCCTGGCAACTATTAAGATAGGATTCACTTATTTATAATAACTATAAATTAAGCATATCAAACCTGATAAATTTCGCCAAATGATATCTTGTGTCCTTTCATACAATTTTAATAAAACTATTTATTAATATAGACCAATTTTATTTTTCTTCAACAAAAACGATTTAATATTGCGTTTATTTAAAAATATTTTTTAACCATTTTAGTATAGATAACATTTTTATTTTATAATTAATTACAATAGCCTTTCTTTGTAAAAGTATTCACATTTTGAGGTTTATGGGAGTCATCCATATGAAAATGCACGGTAGGAGTCTAAAAAAAGAATTTAGGTACTAAAACTACATGTAAAAATGACTGCTACAGTAACTATTTTCACTATCAAATCAACTTCAATGAAATCACTAAAAAACCAAGCACAACAAAGTACCACAAAAGTAATAGGACTAGCGGAAACCACAGAATTCCGAAAAAATAATAATTCCAATAAACGACTGATCCTAAAATTAAAGTAAAAAATCCACTGATAAAGATTCGCCAAAACCACATTGCCAGTTTTTCAAGTCGCTGTCCGTATTCTAATGTCCATTCATTTGAAAGCATAATTTGCGACACTCTCCTTCTGGTACTTCTATTGCTTTCACCTATTGACCGATTGTTCACTTCTCCCTTAGAAGCCCTAATTCAGTTTCTTTTTGTTCATAATCTTCAACAAGGCTCATTACATCTTGCCACGCCTCATCAATACTTTTTTGATTTGCTTCTCTTTTGAACAAAACCCTACTTGAAATGCTCTCAGGATATACTAGAAGTGGATATGCTTTCCAGATAATTTGCTGAACATAATTTTTATCTACATATTCTTTAAGTTCATGTTTGGAGTCATAAGCTAACTTTCGAGAAAATTGAACATTATTTATCGAATTATCAAAATTAGACTGCTCCATTTGTACTTTCATTGCCATCGATATAATCCCAATAAACACAATCACATGAACCACTACTTTTAACAATCCCTCATATTTGTTTTTCAATATAAACATAGCTATCCTCCTAAAACAAAAAAACAGTAGTTACTTTTATAAAAACAGCATAAGGATTGAACCAACACCCCAAAATAAAGTGGTTGAAATCACCGACTCAACAATTGGAACAAAAATCGATTCACTTTTATCTCTTCTTGAGATTCCGCTGTTATAAAAGAGATAACTTATAAAGAGGTCTAAACCTAAGCCCTGAAAAAAATTCAGCTGATCTAAACCAAACGTAGGTGAAATGATCCCATTCCAGAGCATCATGGTAACTAATCCGCCGTAAAGAATTCCTACGATTCTCAGAACCAATACCACTAAAAAAGTTCCTGTTTCTCCAAGAATAAGGAATACTTTTTCTTCTTTATCTTGCAATGTAAAACCTCTCTCACTTAGTTTTCAGTTTTAGTGATTAGTGGACTAAGCGTAAGCCCACATTTCATTTTTCGGTATCTTGGTCAACGTTACAGTCCAACCATAAGAACCGTCTGTGTAATAATATTCTTTATCCTCTTCCTCATCTTTTAATCTTTGCCATTCGTTATGATTATCATTAAGTCTTAGACACTCTTCAAAGGCTTTTGTCGCTTTTCTCAAAGTCGTAAAAATTCCAATTTTAATATCTCCACTGCCAGGATATTCTTCTACCACAATAAACAATTTATTCACTCCTTTTTATTCCGTAATCTCTGTCTTTTTAAGAATATCGTTACTCTATTTTAAGAGAAACATCTCACCATATTTAAATTCAGATAGAATGCTTATGTCTTTTAGTAATTCCGAAACACCTCTTCGGCAATGACTCCTGCTAGTTGGTTACGCTGTTTTCTTTGTTTTCTTTGATGATACGACTGTGTCACTCTTTCTCGATCAACGATGAAATAAATCCCTCTATTTGACCGAATAATTTTTGCTACCGGGACTTCTTTCACCAGTCGCCCTTCTTCCAAGTTATTCACGACTCTCAACGAACGGATATAACGCAAACAAATCAATTGCTTTTTATATAATGGGGTAGACTGGACGACTTTTTTTGTGACGATATAGGCTCGTTCACCAGGTAACACGTCATCATGTTCGAACTGGATATCATTCGCAAATAAATCTTCTTGTCCGATCACAAACTCCATGTCCTTCTCCTCTAATAATAGTTCTTCCAATTGGAAAAATCGTTTCTTTTTGCCTTTTATGCTCTTCTTTGCTGTACCTTTTGCCATCCATTTTCCCCTCTCTTTTGTTTCTCGTGTGAAATGATCACACCAAATTCAGTTATTTTCATTGTCTCTGTGCAATGTAATTGACGAATCAGTCGTTCCGTCTTTTTCGCGGGCCATGATGGCTGTTCGGCTAACCATTGATTAAAGTAAATCTGCGCTAATTGTGATTTTCGTTGTGTCTGCATATAATCAAACAACACGAAATACTCCTGCATTGCCTCGACTCGGATGATTTCGCCATTTTCCATGATCCTTAATGCCTTGCTTCGCTGTAATTGTTGAAACAATTTGAGTTGTCTTTCTTTTATCCAGTAATCATTCATTTCAAACCAATGCTCTAAACTACTAGGCTTGATTACCTTACGCTTAGACTGACGCATAAAAGCAAGTAATACTTGTATTTCAGTCATTCAACTCACTCCTATTTCTTTTGCTCTAAAGACATACCTGTTCACAAAGAACCGCAAACAAGTAATAAAAATGGTACGACACTTTTCGGATAAGTGGGAACCTGACCGTTTTAGGATTACGGACAACCTGTCTCTCTTCATCATTTTGAAAGGTGCAAAGTATTTCTTTTCAGAACAAACAGCTGGGTTTTAAGGCGTTCAACTGCGCTACTTTTCTCGCCACATGCCAGAGAAACGATCTTCTGCTCGAGTTACCAAGTCCAGCAGTCTGTCGTTTTTGAATGTATCTATCTCGCCAGACAGAAAACAGCGAGACCTTTCTCGTTTAATTCCAAAGCCAAACACAGCGCCCTGGATAAACGTCCGATACTATCCAGTTTTCAAGGATCATGTAAACAACGTAAAACGTTCTTTACAAACAGCTATGTCTTTCGCTCAACGGTTTTAGTCAAGTCAAGCCCAGTCCTTCACTTTCATCGGTGGTTCAAGTATGACCAGGGATTGAGCCGAATGCTTTTTCTTTGCCATAATTTTTCCGCCACTTTCAACGACTGTTTTAATTTTGGGATAAAGCACCTCTATTTCTTTAACCGTTAGGTTCGTTTGATGAACAAATTTTCCATTTCCAAGATTTGCCCATGTACTTCCATCGATTAAACGAACCGTAATCGCTCGTTGTAAAATCAATCGAGGAGAACAGGGCTTCATTCGTGCAGACTTATTCATTTTTTATCACTCCTTCACTAACTTTCTCGAACACACATCAGAAAATAAAGGCAAACAAAAAGGAGGAATTCCACATGTGTGAAATTCCTCCTCAAAGATTGTAGTTGTCAACAACGCCCCATAACAGCTAATTTGATCGCTCGTTTTACACGTACTCCCCCACTGAATCAAACGTGTAAAAAAACGAATCGTATTAGTCCAAGTCCATACGCATACGTCCTCACTCATCTTCTTAAAATTACCTTTTCAAACTGTCTCATAAAAAAGATTTTAAAAAATAAGTAAAAACGAATGAATACCCCTCAGTTGTTTGTTATAATTAGCAACGTTGTAGACATCGTCTACAATATCAAGGAGCAATCCATTCAACATGGAACGATGTTGTTTGGACCCTTTGACTCTCAACGACCTTCAAACTGATTGGCGTCAGTTTGGAGCGAGAGAGCTAAAGGTGCTCCTTTTTGTTTGCCTTTATTTCAAGAACTAGACTAAAATGTCTAGTTGCTTTTCGACAAACAAAAACTAGTACTTTATTTAATTCTTTTTAACGATAACATGCTTTTTATATTTCTGGCAACAGTAAAATATCCTAAATTTATTCAGACTCTATTTTCATTTAGTAAAAATCCCCATCGATAAATCCCTCTATATCCTTATTTAATTCAATAAATAAACGCATACCTACAGGTTTCCTAACTACAAAAAGTTTGTTTTAATAGTTATTCTAATTTATACTTAATTTAGACAATTTCTTTAAAAAAAAGATAGAAAAAAGTTTCACATGATTCTTTAAATAAATTGGTCTATTCGTTTATTTGAGATAAAAATAACTTTCTAGGGACGTGTTACTTGTGCGTCACGTGGATCAATTGGAAATGGAAACATACTGTTTCTCCTCCTTTTTTTTATTACTGTACAGCTTTTAATATTGACGTCATATAAATCATACAACAAGTTTTTACAAAAATCTCCAAAAATCTGCTGACTTGTGAATTTCACAAATGGACATTTTTTTGTTGACATTACCGAAAGGACATGGTATGAACATTCATTTACTTATACGAAGACTACGAATGAAACAGGGTGTGAAGCAATCTGAAATTGCTAAAGACATTATGGACACTTCAGCTTATTCAAGATTTGAAAAAGGCGAACGTGCCTTAACTTCTACAGAATTAGAATTAATCATGAACAGGCTTAATGCGCATATTACAGATCTCAATGATATCGAAAACATGGAAAATGCTGTCGCCGCAAAGATTAGAGAACTCACACAAAAATCAATTGACAATGAATTAAATTTAGACGAATTAAAAGATCTATATGAAATTGCTAAATTAGAGAAAGACAAATCTTTAAGATCCTATCGTAGCTACTTATATGTCAAACACCAATTTAAAAATATTGCAAAATTTATTGAACCTATTACGTCTGAAGAAATAGATACACTCTTTTCTGAGATTCAAAGCAAAAACTATTTAACAAATTATTACCTTCAACTTATCGCAGATTTTACTCCAACGTTCAAAATTAATCACTTAGAGTTTTTCTTAGAAACCTTAAAAAATTATGAAGTAGAAAGCATCAGCTCAATTGATTGTCAGTACTTACACGTACTCCCTTCTGCAATCTCTAACATAACCGATTCGTTTATCGATCATGCTGTAATAGATCCAAATAATATTGATTTTGATCTATTAGCTAAAGCAGAAGAAGCCTGCAACAAGCTTGGTGAAATATTAGACTCTCGGCCAATATTCAATTTCAGCTTATTATTTACTTTGTTCAGAATTAGAATTGAGTATTACAAAGCATTAACTCCAGCCGACAAAGAAGTAGCCCTACAAAAAGCCAAAAATTACAAAAAAGAAATAGAGTTCATCGTAAACATGACAGATTATCATGGAAAAAAAATTAAAACTACTGCTGATATTTCCTTGTACAGTCTGAATAATTTAATCACTTCTGGAACACCTGGTGAAGTAGCCTATTTTATAGATTAGCTCTTTTTAGTTGATCACTTAATTTTCAACTAAAAAGACACGTCAGCTACGCTGAGACACACCTAGACACTTCCCATGGTCACGACTGATTTTAACCTTCGTTTAGCCAATCATGCAA
>NZ_CP187852.1:0-75587 GCF_050555445.1 Enterococcus sp. DIV1304_2 | reverse complement strand
CAATTAAAAACCTACGATGCTGCATTGAGTATTTTGACAGAAAAGGCAGTATCCGATTCGGTTGATCTTGATAAATAGACACGAAAAAACTTTACAGTACGCCCTGTACGTGCTATAATATTATTGTCAGGAGGTAGCTTGAAATGCCCATGACAATTAGAGAAGCAGAGAAATTACTCAAAGATGCTGGCTTTGTTGAAGTAAAGGGTGGAAAGGGGTCACACAGGAAATTTATAAAGAAAAATTTTCCTAGACTAGTTATTCTTACCAGTCATTCAAAAGAGTTATCTAGAAGAGTCGAGGATTCTGTTCGAAAAGCAGTGGGCAAATAAGCCCACTGTGTCTATAAGAAAGAGAGGGATAGAAATGAAAAAAGTTTATCCAGCTATATTTGAAAAAGATCCTGTTGGATACGGAATTTATTTTCCTGATGTTGAAGGAGCGGTCACGCAATCGGAAGATATCGCCCAAGGATTAGAACTTGCGGCAGATGCGTTAGGTATTATGCTTGGAGACCTAGTCGAAAAAAACATGCCTTTGCCAACACCTACGGCTATCAATGCCCTTTCTGTAAACCCTGAAACAGAATTTGCGACATTGATTTCTGTCGACTTAAATGATTATTTAAAAGATGTCCAACTTGATAAAAAAACAATCAAAATTCCACATTGGTTGAACGTGCGTGCGACGAATGAAGGAATTAATTTTTCTAAAACAATGACTGAAGCATTAGCTCAAAAATTAAATGTCTGATAATGGAGGTGGTCAACCTATGGATACTACGGCACTCGCAAAATTCATTCAATCGTTGGGTAGTTTGAATAATTACGGCAGCTCTGTTTATCAAACGAAAAAAGCGTTAGATTTGAAATCTACGAAACCACTCCGTCAAAATAGAGATGATATAGCTATTTTTGTGGATAGTTTAAAAGGGATCAATGCGATAAAAGAAAAAGGTTTTTCTGTAGATGGTATTATCGAAGTGAACAAGCAATTTGATTCACCGTCTGAAGAACAGCCAAAATTACCTGGTCATTTGCGAAATTCATATTACAATGAAGATGATCGGATAGCTATTGTTCTTGATCAAGCTAGTCAAGAACACTATTTCCCTAAAGAAATTGTTTCTAGGGACGATTTACAAGAAATCGTGGATCAGTTTGAACAATCTGAACGAACAGAAAAAGATGCCTGGTGGGTTTTCGCTAGACTGGCTAAATTACAGGCTTTTCAAGATGGCAATAAACGTACAGCGTTAATTTCAGCCAATGCTGCATACGGCACATTGGACAGCGAAAACTATTTGATGGTTCCTTTTCATGATATAAAACGTTTAGAGTTTACTTTTAATCTGATGTCATTCTATCGAGCAAAGGATCATTTAGAAGAAGAACAAGCATTTGAGGGATTGTATCGTACATTACCTTCGAAAAAAGAACGTGAGTTGTATTTGCGTCAACCGATTGAAGAGCGCAATGTGGCCCAAGATCTTTCTACTTTTCGAGTAAAATCTGAACTTCGATCAACGGAAAAAGACAATGAGCCAGAGCTGTGAAGGAAAAATCATGGTACAACTTATAATAAAAATTATGATGACAAAAAAGCATTTCCTACTCATTTTTGAGAGGTAATGCTTTTTTGTATTATGGAGAGACGAATGGAACTTTTTGATGTGGCCAAATATCAATTGCCCAAGGATGTGGATATAGAATGGGAAACCACCAAAGAAAAATTCAGTATATTTCTATCAGAGTATAAAAATTTACGAGAAAAAGTTGGAATTGATGTCAGCACTAGCAAAAGCGCAAGAGTTGATGATTCAGCATAGTATAGATGAAGAAGATATCTTTAGCTATAAGCAAGAACAAAAAAAGGAAACAGTGATTAATACGATCATATATGAGGGACGTCCTCAAAAATGGCTCTATCGACTTGCTTTGATCATTGCTAAGAACTTTCGAGTACGTTATTAGTATGTATCGGGTCCACCAATTGAACTACATTTCGTTGGAATCGAATCAGATGTTCAAATCGCTCATATTACATTTGAATATGCTCATGGAAGTCTAGCTATTGTGCTAGACAATTTTTACAATTACCGGAAATACGTTGGAAATACAAGCTGAAATGGCAGCTGAAGCAAGATTATCTTTAAGGCTATTTACGTGGGTTGACTGAAACTTTCAAGAAGCAGGTGCTAACAAATGGCTATGAACTTGCCTTACAAGTGCCGGAAGTTGTAGAAACCGCAGTCGAAAAGATTGGGCTTGTTCCTGGAAAAGACACGTCTCATAACGTAAAAGATAGAGAAGCATTTTACTCAGGATATGCAGATGGGGTTCGCTTTACTGACAAAGAGAGGTTAACTGTTTGAAGACATTCTGGAAAAGATCAAAGTAAATGCCATGGAAAATATGATTGAGCGGAATAAAAAATATTAATTAAATGTATGAGGTCAGAAACTTAAAGTTATTGATCTTTGAACAACAAAGAGTTTATTGATTCAATAGGAATTAGAAACGCTTATCTACACGGGGATGGAAAGAGTTTTTCTGAGGAGCAACATAAAAGCGACTATTTCATGTTAGTAAAAATATTTTTAATTGTGATTTCAAAGATAGCTGAAGAGCTTTATTTTGATAAAATCGTAAATCAATCTACAACTATGTAGTACTGTTTTCATGTAGACATTTAATTTGTATATTCAAAAAATTGGTGATATAATTTAGGTGCGAAATGAGAATATGTCTTTATGACAGCACAAAAGCCAATCCTATGCGACTAGGATTGGCTTTTTTTTCGCTTGTTGCGACTCCAAGCGTGTGGGTTAGGACAACTTGCACAGTTATCGTCTAATCATCTAACCAATGATCAACTAGGGTAATTACTAGTCCCACGAATAATGGTGCGATAACAAATGAGAATAAATCTTGCATGACAGCACCCCCTTTGGGGGCAAGTTGCCAAAAAAATTATAACATTAAATGCGACTATTATAAAAATTTCAGAGGAATATTTTAAGATAGGTATTTTTTTAATGGACATTAGAGTATAGCCACAATTTTCTTTGATTGTGTACATTTAATGGTAATCACTATGTCGAACAGTCGAGATAAAGTACAGTTTGATAACCGAGAAGCTGTATATGTCGAGATAATCGAAAAATACTCAATGCGGAAAGTGACGGACTGTTAGAGTGTTTCTGTTTATTAGTAAAAGCTTTTGATTAAAAAGTGACGGATTGGCTCGGCGAAATTTATATGGATCTCGAAATTAGCAAAAAAGACTCCGTACAATTTTTCATTCCCTATGGAATCTCAAGGTTAATGTCGGAACTAACTTTAACGGAAAATAAACCGTTAATCGAAAAAAGGGATGCTCGGTTATTATGAGTCAGCTTGTTGTGCAGGCAGCATGATAATCGTATTTACGCAGGGAATGGAACGTAAGGGTTATAACTCTCAACAGCAATTACATGTGTGGTATGAAGATATCGATGAAAATTTTTTATTAATGTCATATGTACAACTTTCAGTACTTAGTGTAAATGCCGTATGTGAGGTAAAAGATTCGTTATCACAAGAAAAATTTTAAACTTGGTATACACCCTTTCACATGATCAATCCTAAATACCTATTTCCTAAAAAAAACAATGACCAAGAGGAGAAAATAAAACCACTGCTTCATGTAGAAAACCAATTAAAATAAGAGAGGGAACATATAATGATTCAATTGAAAATAAAGAATTACTACATAAAACAGTTTCAAGAAACTCTTGATTGGTAAGGATTAGAACAAACAACTTTGACGCTGTATTTGGATAGACAAGTTAAAAAATTAGAGTAATTACTTGAAGATATTTCGCATGAGAAATTTTGACAAGTCTTTCCTTAGATTTTAGATGTAGATGTAAAATTAACTTGATTGGCTGATTTAATTCTATGTAACGATTTTTCAAATAAAGAGATTATTCGAATTGTTGATAATTATTATTTTAAAGAGTTGTGTGGATACGACTTAGGAAACGAAAGATAAATTTTCAATGATATTTCATATAGCATGAAATCTAATTTAATATCTAAAAAAGTTACACTAAAATAATTTTTAATCTATAATTTTTTTTGAAATTTGGATTTATACGATTCTCAACTGAATTAAAAAATTTAGAATTGGGAAAAGACTGTTTTAAATATTTTTACTTTCAAATCAATTACTTATTATATTAGTTAAGCAAAAATCAATTGATTTGAATTAGAAACTGACATTTGATTTTGCATGAGGTATAGTTGCTAGTGTTTCCTATTTAATAATAAATATTTTCTATGAAATCATAAATTAAATTGTAATGGAAATAAATAATGAGTATACTTATTTAATAAAACTGTTCAAAATGAAAATAGTTAGTACTTAACTTTTTCACCAAATTAAGGAGGTCACAATGATTTTAAGTAAGATTATTTATGGATCCAAAGAATATGATGAGTCACTAATATTAAGAGATGAAATTTTACGAAAACCATTAGGAGTATCAATATTTAATCAAGATTACTCACATGAGATTGAATCAATTATTATTGGGGCTTTTGAACAAAAAAAGTTAATTGGTGTAGGGATAATGTCTTCCATTGATTCAAAAAAAAGAAAGCTTGAATTTTTATGTGTTGATAAAAATATACAAAGTCAAGGTGTTGGAAAACAGATACTTGAGTACTTGGAGAATATCGCTGTAAGAGAAAATAGTAAAATAATAGAATTAGATGCTAGATTTACTGCTGTGGGCTTCTATAATAAGATGGGATATGAAACTTACGGAGATACGTATCTATTAAATAATGCTCCCACTGATCATATTAAGATGACTAAAAATTTTAATTGAACTTAAAATATACACTTACAATTAATAGAAGGCTAATGTAGACAATTTGGGTATTAAAAACTAAATTTTTTTAAAATATTAAGTTTCTATTAGATTATAAAAAAATGAGATAATACAAACTCTAGAACCAAAATTTAATGAAAAAACTCTTTGAAGTATCTGCTCTAAAATAGTTTTTTACCAAAGAAATAATTAGGGAGGGTTATTGATATCAAGAAAAAGTAAATTTATCTAAAAAAATGATTCGTTTATACGTTGAACAAGAAGCTAAAAAAAACAAATTTTTCACTACTATATGAAAAATTTGTTTTTTAAAAAAGATAAAAAATGTTATTATTATGAAGTAATATATTTTCAATAAAGCTTTATAGTTGTTTTTTTTATCAAAAACCTTCGTTTTTAATAATAATAATACGTTATTTATCTTCTTTAATAGGAAACCTAATTTAATCACTTTTTCAAGACATCTGATGTGATCGGATGTCTTTTTTTGTCGTCTCCTTAAAAACGAAGATTTTTGAGACATCTAAGAAAAGTTATAGGGGGAGGGATATGAAATACAAAAAAAGCTACATACTAAGTATGGGTATGTTACTGCTTCAAGTATATGCACCACTAGTTGTTTATGGGACAGAAGTACGCTCGGTGGAAACCGAAGGGACGATTGGTTTTACTGGGGTATATGAAACACCGGGAACACCAGTGCCTGCACCAGAAGTTGAGGTAAAACCAAACTTCCCCAAAGAAATCGTTCAATCACCCTCAGAAGTCAGAAAGAGTGAGCATAATAAATTACCTCAAACGAATGAAAGTCAGACGAGTACTTGGAAAATACTGGGCATCCTGATCATCGTCGTCACACTTGGTTTTTGGTTTTGGAAACACAAAAAGAAAAATAATAAAACAATAAAAGAAAGTAGGATTTAAACACATGAAATTTGTTAGATTAGCCACTATTGCCGCATTAAGCTCCACCATTTTTGTTGGAGGCGTCACAGCCTTCGCAGAAGAAACACCTGAGGAAACGGCAACAGAAGTGCGTAACGTCACTACGGATGGAACGATTGAATTTACACCAAATGAAGAGGAAGAGCTAGTTGTTATTCCACCAGAAGGTGGACCAGATGTAGAGATCGATCCTGAAGTACCAGGAACAACAGGTCCTTTATCAATTATGAAAGCTGCCACAATGAATTTCGGTTCACAAGTGATCTCGAATCAAGATCAAACGTACAATATGATTGCAGAAAAGCAACAAAAAGCGGGCACGACGGGTGAAGCAAACAAAGTCCCTTATGTCAGTTTTGCACAAGTACAAGATGTGCGTGGAACGAATGCTGGTTGGGACCTGCAAGTCCGCATGACCGACTTTAAAGCAACGAAAGAAACAGTTAATGATACCTTGCTTGGGTCAGAGATTTCATTATTAAGTCCAAGAATTCAGTATGAAGGAAGCACGGCTGGAAATGCGCCAGTGGCTCATGCCAATGGATTGAAATTGATTCCAAATGCTTCTGCTGTATCCGTGATGAAAGCAGAAAAAGATAAAGGCGCTGGTGTCTCTTCCGTGGTTTGGGGCAATCAAGCCAACTTAGATGCACAAGAGGCCGACGATTCCGTTGACGTAGTCACAAATAATGCGATCCAATTATTTGTGCCAGGATCGACAGCGAAAGATGCAGCACAATACAAGTCCACATTGACTTGGGAATTATCGACTACTCCTGAGAATGACGATAACTAAGATGTAAACTAACCTGAGTAAAATGGTGACGTATAGTCCTGGCGAAACCAACGGTTTCAGCTGATAGAAGTGAACGATGTAGCGTTACAATTTTGTAGCGCTACTTTCTTAAAGAAAGGGGAAAACAAATGAAACAAGCAAGTACATATCGAAAAAATAAAATCCAACAAGTAGGCCTAGTACTACTTATGGTATTGGTTAGTTTGTTGGCACCGATGAACGTGGGCGCAGAAGAAGGAACGTTGAATTTTTATGTAACACCGGAGTTCTCAGAAAATCAAAAGTCAGGAAACGACCGTTATTTTCAATTAACACTTGCGCCAGATGCGACAGAAAAATTGACATTGAAACTACAAAACGCCAATGCAGAAGCAAAAAAAATCAAAATAACGCCACATACTGCGTATACTAACGTGATGGGAGTTGTAGAATACGGTCAAGATGCGGAAGAACCAGATCCAACACTCAAGCATTCGATGGATGAATTAATTGAACACCCAGAAATTATTGAGCTGGCTGGAAATGAAACAAAAACGGTAGAGCTTGCTCTGAAGATGCCTACAGAAGCCTTCAAAGGCTTCTTAGCGGGTGGATTACGGATAGAAGAAGTCAAAGAAGACACAACGGAAGAAACGGGCGACGAAGAAGGGGTCGCCATCCAAAACGAGTTTGCATATATCATCGGTGTGGTGGTGAGTAACAATCAAGATGCCGTGAAACCAGATTTAGAGTTGTTGGATGTCTTTGCCGATCAACTAAACTACCGTAATGTGATCAGTGCGAATTTACAAAACTTCATCCCAACATTCGTGAATCGCTTAGAAGTTGAAGCCACGGTGCAACGAGTTGGCGAAGAGGATATTTTATACCAAGCCAGTCAAGAACAAATGCAAATGGCGCCAAACTCGAATTTCAATTTTCCGATTTCGTTAGAAGGCGATCGCTTTCGTAGTGGGGATTATCTGTTAAAATTAAAAGCTACCTCAGGGGAAGAGGAATGGGAATGGGAACGAACCTTTACGATTGATGCGGATGAAGCACGAGCCTTGAATCAACAAGATGTCACGATTGATACAGGTATCAACTGGTTGTTTATCGGAGTCGCCCTATTGATCCTTATTTTGTTTGCTTTCATCATCTATTTACTTGTTCAAAAGAAACGAAACACTGAAAAAGAAGAGCCTAAATAGGAGGGGGAAAGCAAAATGAAGAGTAAGAGAATCAAAGGAATGATTGTCTTGGGTGTGGCTGTTCTAACCCTGCAGGGAGTCTGCATGCCAGTAGGCATGGTTTATGCGGAAACGATGGCTAGTCCAGAAGAAGCATCCGAACAAGCAGAGTTTTCGACTATGCCCAGTCTTTTAGAAGCAAGCGAAGAAAAAGATCCTCGCTTTTTCTTCCAACAGTCCCACTTGCAAGGAACCGTCAATGAGCCAATCAACGTAACGATTTCTTCTAATCAAGAAGTTTCCGAGTTCATGTTAAATCTCCCGGCGGGAGTCAGTATCGTAGAAGACAAGCAACCTACCGATATCAAGTTTACTAATACAGAAGGAAATCAGTGGCAAGTGAAAACAGATTCTCCACAAAGGACCTTTTCCATTCCACTAGTTATTGAAAAAGCAGGCGAATATAAGGTAACGGTTGGAGAATCAAAATTTATACTTTATACTCAAGCATCAGAAAGCCAACAAATAAATGATCAAGAAGATATATCTTCAGAGGAACAAGAACCACCGAATACTGGAGAAGAGACAGTAGAAAGGGAAGAAATTATATCAAATAATGAACAATCAACCACTACAGATACTTCAGAAAATTATCCAAAACAAGTAGAAGAAGAGAATTTAAATAGAGAATCAAAAAATAGTGAATATATAGTGCAAAATGAAGTGAACGAAAATCTTATAAAAAATCCTGAATTTTCATATACTATTTTAAATAATCAAATAACTTTAGCAAATTGGAAAATGTATAGTACTGGGATCTTTTCTCAGGAGGAAGTTTTTTTAAACAATAGCGTGTCTCCTGTACACTCTGCTTATCGAAGAGGTTCCGTAAATTCTAATGTAGGAATAATGACTAATCGTACTGATTATAAAATACAAATGGTATATAGGAATCGAAGTTGGTTGTCAATTGTACAAGAAATAAAAGTTGTTCCTGGAAGATACTATAAAGTATCTGGAGGGAAAGAAGGAGCAGCACCATCTAATGTAAGAATATATTCTTCAAATAAGGAAACTATTTTTGATACAGGAAATATTACCAGTCAAAAATTTGAAGGTTTTTTTACTAATAATGATGAAAATATATTTATTGAATTGGCATCAGGAACGAGCGATAACAATATAATGTATGGAGAATTCAATAATATAAAATTAGAAGCTGTAAAAGGACAAGTAAGAGTTCGTCATATAGATACTTCTGGGAATATTCTAAAAGAGGAAGAGGATATTGAAGGTTATGTGAACGATTCTTATAATGTAAAACCCGAAAACTTTGAAGATTGGAATTTAGTGGAAACAATAGGAAATCCTGAAGGGATATTTGGATTAGATAAAAAAGAAGTTGTTTTTGTATATGAAAAAAAAATAGTTAATCCAGTAGATCCTTTAGAACCAGAAACTGAAGTGGAACCAGAAAATAGACCAGATCTGCCAGAAGCCCAAGGTCTATTAAGCATCGATTTCGTTTCTTCCTTTAACTTTGGTTCACAAGCTATTTCGGTTCATGACCAAACCTATTATGCACAACCACAACGATTGTTGAATGGAGACGGTACGGTTAACGAGATAGAAGAAAGACCGAACTATGTTCAGATCAGTGATCGACGATCAGAATCTGAGCGCAATGGCTGGGAATTAGCAGTCACGCAAAAAGAACAATTTAAAGGAAAAGAAAACCAAGTATTGAATGGCGCTAGTATAACTCTATCAAACCAACAAGTTGTTACTGCTCAAGGGAAAACTGCTCCAGAACTTCAATCCGTCCATTCCCTAATACCTGGAAATCGCCAAACATTAATCAAAGCTCAAGGTAGTGAAGGAATGGGAACTTGGATCTACCGGTTTGGTGATGCAGAGACGGCAAAAGAGAGTGTTGCACTCAATGTTCCAAAGGGGGCGAATCCAGAAGCAACTAGTTATTCGACAAAGTTGACGTGGGAATTAAGTGCAGTTCCTTACAATTAGAAAAGAATACCGTTTTTTCTCTAGTTTTATCTTTAGAATCTCTGATAAATCAAATTTTTATCCAGAATGATGATCTACAATACTGTATCTAGATCAATAAAAAAGTAGAAAATTTTATCAAATCAATCAGAAATGAAGGAAAAGGGCAAGAGAAAGGAGCACACAACATGAACCCATCTCTAACGAAAGATGAATATATGCGTCAATTTCAAGAAAATACACCACAAGATAAAAGAAAATCAGAAGAACTGAATGTTTATCTGGCACAACAGTTCGAACAACTTGACCAATTGACAAGCACAATTTCACCAGAAAACTTTTGGGAAAATCTTCCTATAGTTCTAGGAATTGACGCAAAATTAAGTCTAATCACCGAGCTAATTCATTATGACTATAATAAATTACCAATAAATGAAATCTTACGAATTGTTGAGAAAGATTATCGCACGTACTTCAAGGAACTTTGTGGAAATAATTTAAGTACAAATAATTTAAGTACAAATAATTACTATTCGATGGTATACAATCTGAAATGAAAATAGGCTAAAAAATTGTCCAGAAAAAACTTTCTGGGCAATCTTTTTTTGTTTGTATACTTTAGAAAACTCATTTTCCATCATAAAATCCCTTAAATAATTTATGTTCAGTTAATCAATACATTCAAGAGATAATATGGGTCCAACAAGGTATGCTTTTTTGTCCGTTCTGTTTATCTGCTGAAAAACTTAATTTAGAAAAGGACATTGAAGTTGAGCAAGAGAAATAAAAGATAAAGTAAGGCTTCTATTGGTTCAAAAATTCATAGAATGTTAATCCAATTTAACAGGAAAGGATAATTATGTATATACATTCTTTCTTGGATGTGTTATACTATGTATATACAGAAAGAGGTGTCTAATATGGAAATGCTACCTATAAAAAAATGGGGAAATAGTAATGGTCTTAGATTGCCAAAGTATATTATGGAATATCTTGGAATTCATACAGAAGACAAAGTGAAGATAATACAAGAAGAAGTAAACGGTCAAAAGCGTCTAATCATCGAAGCTGCTAATTTAGAAAATGAATTAACAATTGAGCAGTTATTTGAAAATTATACTGACGAAAGAAATCATGTGACGATTCAAAACTTAGGTGAAGCAGTAGGTAATGAAAAATGGTGAGAAAGCCTAGACAAGGCGATATTCTATTATTGAATACAGCACCTCGATCTGGACACGAACAAACAGGAAAAAGACCTTATATTGTTTTAAGTCATGATATTATTGCAGATTATAGTAACGTTGTTACAGTTGCACCTATTTCTAGTACAACTAGAAACTATCCGTTATATGTAAATATTAATTCAAAATATGAAATGAAGACAACAGGAAAAGTATTATTAGATCAATTAACGACAATTGATTATGAAGCCAGAGAGTGTATTTTCTTGGAAAAAGCACATGATAGTTTGGTTGATGAGTTATTGATGAAAGTTAGAACAGTATTTCAAAAAGTAAGTAAATAAAATAGAAACAACAGCATGACCAACTATCCGTCGTTGACCATGCTGTCCCCTTTTATTCTATATACAGTTTGTCTCGTAACATTGTAGTCTTTCGCAATCTTAGCAATCGCAACACCCTTTTTAAGATCTTCAACGATGCTTTTATAAACAAGGCGACGTTGGGGATCTTTTGTGTCTGCACTATACAACTTAGGACGTCCTTTGTAAACACCATTCGCTTTCGCAATCTTAATTCCTTGTGCCTGGCGTCGTTTAGATTCTGTACGTTCCTGTTCGGCAATCATAGCCAAGATTTGAATGATTAAGTCTTTGATGAATTTATCCAGGAGAGGATTTCCAATTGCTTCAGCCATGATTGGTAAACTAGTGATGATTAGCTGCACATTTTTCTTTTTAAGGTAATTGACCGATTCAATGATCTCGTCATAATTTCTTCCAAGTCGGTCGATGGCTTCCACGATAAAAATATCTTGTTCTCGGACAAATTCTAAAGCTTCCTGGAAAATTGGTCGATGAGTAATCGTTGCTCCAGATTGTTTCTCAATAAAAATTTTTTCTGCGCCAAACTTTTTCATTTCTTCAATTTGCCGTTGTTCATTTTGATCAATCGATGAGACACGTATGTATGCAACTCTCAAAATTTTTACCTACTTTCTGCAACTATTTAAAATACACCCTAATCATACACTAGAAAACCAGATTTTTCAATGTCATGCCAGTGTCTATTTAGGGTAAACTGTAAATAGACATATTTAAGGAATCAGAATAATTAATATTTATCAACAGAACCTACAAATAAATATTTTATGGAATTTAAATGAGATGATAAAAAATAAAAGAAAACAAATTTTTCGCTCTTATATGAAAAAATTGTTTTTTTTCGAAAATATAAAATGTTATCCTTTTAAAAAGTAAATGCTTATATAATAGTATATTTTTAATAAAAAATATCAAAAACCATCGATTTTAAGGAGTCGACAAAAAAAGACGTCCGATCGTATCAGATGTCTTGAAAAAGTGATTAAATTAGGTTTCCCATTAAAGTATATAAATAACGTATTAACGTTATTAAAAACGATGATTTTTGAGACATCTAATAAAAGTTACAGGGGGAGGGATATGAAACACAAAAAAGAATACATACTAAGTATGAGTATGTTACTGATTCAAGTATATGCACCACTAGTTGTTTATGGGACAGAAGTACGCTCGATGGAAACTGAAGGGAAGATTGGTTTTACTGGTGTATATGAGCCACCGGGTACTCCTGAGCCCTTTCCAAAGAAATCTCCCAACCACCATCAGAAGTGAGAAATAGCGAGCATAATAAATTACCGCAAATGAATGAAAGTTAGATGAGTACGTGGAAAATGCTAGGCATCTTGATCATCATCGTCACACTTGTTTTTTGGTTTTGGAAACGAAAAAAGAAAAAACGATAAAAGAAGGATGAATATATGTGTCAGTTTCAAGAAAGCATGTCACATGACAAAAGAGAAAGCGAAAAACTGAATGCGTACTTAACATAACAGTTCGAGGAACTCAATCAATTGATAAGGATGATTTTATCAGATAATTTTTGGGAAAATCTTCCTAAAATTATAGGGATCATTGCGAAACTAACACTAATGGCAGAAATAATTTGTTACGACTATAGTAATTAGCCTTCCGTCTGATAATGGTAAAAAACTTCGGATAAGCAAGGATATACTGTTGTATATTTTGATGTTTAAAAATCACGTTAATTCTTAAAATTGGAGATCCATTTAGTGGAGGTAAGAAGCAAAATCGTATGAAGAATATAAGTGGGAGGATTTATCACCTGAGGGGAGGATATTGTCATAATATAGCAATTATATTATTAGAAATTGGAATGTAGGTTGGATTGTCTTCAATCCTTCAATAATAAACAAAATAAAAAAAGACAGGCATGAAAAGTAGACATAATTATTTAAGATTATTTAACCCGTGGTGCTAGTTAATTTTAATAGCCTAAAGAATATCTCAAAGTACCTTCAAAACGTTGCTGTGCTCGGCTTAATAGAATACTGTAAGCCAGTAAGATGCTTTCAAATTTACTCTCTAGCCCTTGAACAGAACGTGAGTTGAAATTTTGACAACCTAATTTTTCGAGCGAAGAAAAAACAGTCTCAACTGCTTTTCTTTGTCTATTAAGTAAGCTGTGGTCTATTTTTCCTGATTTATCCATGTTTTTACGTGGTGGGACTGAGACAGTAATGCCCTTAAGGGCAAGCTTTTCATGGATTTTATGGCTGATATAGCCTTTGTCTCCGAGGATATTGAGAAGATTTGTTTCTTCCGATAAAGTCTCTAACACTTTCACGTCATGAACACCTGGATTCGTGACTGAATAAGTAATTAGAAAGCCAGTCTTAGTAACGATCATATGAATTTTAAGACCATAAAAATAAGCTTTTTTTGTTGAGTTATAGCCAACTTTCGCTATTTGATTCAATAGTTTTGCTCGTCTATTTCTAACTGGTTTACACAATGGACTAGGAAAACTATCTATAATCCCGATTAGCTCACCTTTGGTAAGCTTCTTGATGAAAAAGTATCGAATGATCTTGATTGTGTAAGCTAAGTTCGAACTTAAGCGAGTGAATCGGCTTTTACTAGGAAAGTCACCATTTGGAAATAAGACGGTACAAACCGCTCTATATGTCGCTCTTTGGCTAGTATAGCCATTAATTATGCCCCATATAACACAAGCAATAATCACTGTATCGTGTTGTTTCAGTTGATCAATATTTCTTCGGTTTTTAATCTTATCGGGTACACAAGTGTGGTAAATGTTAGAAACAGTTCTCATAATTTCCTTGAATTTTGAAAAAGTGTCTGTATAATGTTCAGTATATTTTGATGAACGCATGTATAGTCCTCAATTCTTGGGAGTTTTGAGACTACTATATGCGTTTTTTTGTTGATTTACCAACACTTTTAGACATTTTCCGCTAGGAAAAAATTAACTAGCACCACGGGTAAGATTATTTAGTATTTTTATAGCCAAATCTAGGATACAAAAAACTTCTGTGAAATTCTAGTACCTTTATAATATTAAATATAGTATCAAGCTGGAAGTTGCTTTTGCATTAGCTAAATGATGAGTCTATATTATAATAAAAATATTAAATAATTGTATTATTGGTTTAAATGTACAACAAAAAGGTTTATAGATGATAAAAGCAAATTTCTAATGATAATTTGGGGGAGTAAACGATGAAGGCATTTCAGTTAAACTTTTTAAGTAATAAAAAAAATAAGCGTTGGTTAACTATATTAAATTTTTTAGAACTATCTGAAGTAATTTCTTCAACAGAGTTATCTAAAGGCCTAGGAGTGGCAGAGAGAACAATAATAATTGATATAAACCAAATAAAAAATGAAATTTCTGAATACTCAGAAATTACCTCATTTAATACAGGTTATACTCTAAAAATAAAAAATATGGAAAAATACTTAACTTTTAAGAAAAAACTATTGAGTCAAGAACCTTTGTTTATAATTTTAGAAAATATATTTTATAGTAATCTTTATTCTATTGATGAATGGTCTGATAAATTGTATATTTCTAAAACGACATTAATGAGATATTTAACTAAAGTAAAAAGTATTTTTACTATGTATAATCTTTCAATACAATATAATCCTTTGAATTTTGTTGGTTCAGAAGTAAATATACGTAAATTTTTTGTGGATTTCTACTATATTTCTAATTATACACCTCATACTATCTTTCCAGATTTAAAGGCAGTAGAAATTGCAGAAGATTTATTTAAAAATGAGCAATTTAAAAATAATACTTCTATTACCTCTTTAGAACTCGCCTATTATATATATATATCAATTGAAAGATCCTTGCGAGGCCATAATGTGTTATTAACAAAAGAAAGCAACCAAATATATGTCAATAATAATAACAATGAGTTTAAAAAATTAGATAAATATGTGTATAAAGTCTATAATCATCAATTATCTGGTGACGAGCTAGCTTATCTTTATTGTTTATATATCAGCAATCGCACGACTAATCAATCAAAAGAAATAGCATTCTATCATCAATTCTCAAGTTCTTTTCAAATAGATAGCTTAGTCAAAAATAATTTTAATAGCCAACTAATTTTTATTGAGAACAAGCAACTAGATCTAATTTTTCTAAATTCATTTTTTTTGTCTGTTAAAATAAGACATTTGTTGTCACCAGTCTATTCCATGAATATAAGTGATCATACTACAGATAGTATAAATTATAATTTAGTAGCGTATGAAAATCTATATTCGTACGTTCAATTAATGCTTAAGGAGTTAGGAATAGATACTTATACAAAGGATATTATTAGTAATTTGTTAAGATTAAGACAAACACTTAGAGATATACATGTAAAAAAACAAAAAAACATCGTATTTTTGTTAGAAGGTGACGCATTTATTCGACAAAATATTGAAGCAAAGACAATCAAATATTTTTCATTTCATAATTTATTTTTTATAGATAAAATGTATTTAGAAAATTTTATGAAATCTAATTCTATCGATGTAATTGTTACTAACTATACTGAATATTTTGAAAATATATCGACCATAAAATATATATTATTTGATACTATACCTAGTCTTAGTGATTGGGAAAATTTATTAGTTGAAAGTAGTTCAAAAGAAGATCTTGAGTTTCTTATAAGAAAAGATAAAAATATTTTAGACAAATAGGTTAGCTCAGTAAAAATATAGGCTATTTAGTAAGAATCAATCTTATAGGAGACAATCTCAGGTTGATTTTTTTAATTAGAAATAGTATTAGTAAAAATAATATTTTCTTTACTAACAACTAATATATATTAAATAAAACCGCAATTATCATATACCCATGATAATTGCGGTTTTATTTATAAATTATTTACAGTTATTCTAATTAAGAAGATTAAGAAGATTAAGAAGTTACTTCAAAATTAATTTCTTGATTATTCATAATAATTACAAAGGAGGGGGATATGAAACACAAAAAAAGATACATACTAAGTATGGGTATGTTACTGATTCAAGTATATGCACCACTAGTTATTTATGGGACAGAAGTACGCTCGGTGGAAACTGAAGGGACGATTGGTTTTACAGGCGTATATGAACTACCGGGAACACCAGAGCCAGCACCAGAAGTTGAGGTAAAACCAATCTTCCCAAAAGAAATCGCCCAACCACACTCAGAAGTGAGCGCGCGCGAGCATAATAAATTACCACAAACGAACGAAAGTCAGATGAGTACTTGGAAAATGTTGGGCATTCTGCTTATCGTCGTCACACTTGGCTTTTGGTTTTGGACACACAAAAAAGAAAAAACAATAAAAGAAAGTAGGATTTAAATACATGAAATTCGTTAGATTATTAACTGTTGCAACCTTAACTTCCACCATTTTTGCTGGAGGTATCACAGCTTTTGCAGAACAAACGCCAGTTCCCCCTGGAGTGCCATCGAAAGAAACACGTAGAGTCACAACCGAAGGTTCCATTGAATTCAAACCAAGTTCGGATGAAGACCTAATCGTTATTCCACCAGAAGGTGGACCAGATGTAGAGATCGAGCCTGAAGTACCTGGAACAACTGGCCCTTTATCGATCATGAAAGCGACCACAATGAATTTCGGCTCACAAGTGATTTCTAATCAAGATCAAACGTATAATATGATCGCAGAGAGACAACAAAAAGCGGGTACGACAGGTGACGCAAACAAAGTCCCTTATGTCAGTTTTGCACAAGTACAAGATGTCCGTGGAACGAATGCTGGTTGGAATTTACAAGTAAGTATGACAGATTTTAAAGCAACGAAAGCAACGGTCAATGATACCTTGCTTGGAGCAGAGATTTCTTTGTTAAGTCCAAGAATTCAGTATGAAGGAAGCACGGATGCGAATAAGCCAGTGGCTCATTCCGATAGGTTGAAATTGATTCCAAATGCTTCTTCCGTACCCGTGATGACCGCAGCAAAAAATAAAGGTGCAGGGGTATCTTCCGTCGTTTGGGGAAATCAAGTCAACTTAGATGCACAAGAGAAAGATGAGAAGGTTGAAGTGGTAACCAACGATGCGATCCAATTATTCGTACCTGGTAAGACAGCGAAAGATGCAGCACAATACAAATCCACATTAACTTGGGAATTATCTTCTACACCTGTTAATGAAGATGGCGATAAGGAAAATGAGACCAAACCAGATGAAACAAAGCCCGAGTAACATGATAAGGCATAGTCAATACGAAATTAACGTTTTCATTTTGTAGTAGTGAATGGTAGGTATAGCGTTACAAGTTTGTAGCGCTACCTTCTTTAAAGAAAGAGGTAAAAGAATGAGACAATCAATTACATATCGAAAAAATAAAATCCAACAAGTAGGGCTAGTAATACTTATGGCATTGATTAGTTTGTTGGCACCGATGCGCGTGGGCGCAGAAGAAGGAACGTTGAATTTTTATGTGACACCAGAATTCTCAGACAATCAAAAAGCAGGAAATGAACGTTACTTTCATTTAACACTTGCACCGGATGCGACAGAAAAATTGACATTGAAACTACAAAATGCCAACGCAGAAGCAAAGAAAATCAAAATTACGCCACATACTGCGTATACGAATGTGATGGGAGTCGTAGAATACGGACAAGATGCGGAAAAATTCGATCCAACACTCAAGCATTCACTGGATAAATTGATCGAGCAACCAGAAATCATTGAGCTTACTGGCAACGAAACAAAGACCGTTACGATTGATCTGAAGATGCCTACAGAAGAATTTGAAGGATTATTAGCAGGTGGATTAAGAGTTTCAGAAGTCAAAGAAGAAACAACCGAAGAAACAAGTGATGAAGAAGGGGTCGCCATTCAAAATGAGTTTGCGTATATCATCGGTGTAGTTGTGAGTAACAATCAAGACGCTGTGCAACCTGATTTAGATTTGTTGGATGTCTTTGCCGATCAACTCAACTATCGTAATGTGATCAGTGCAAATCTACAAAACTTCACCCCGACATTTGTCAATCGCTTAGAAGTCGAAGCTACGGTACAAAAAATGGGCGAGGAAGAAATTTTATACCAAGCAAGTCAAGAACAAATGCAAATGGCACCAAACTCCAATTTCAATTTTCCGATTTCTTTAGAAGGTGATCGCTTTCGAAGTGGGGAGTATCTGTTGAAAATGACGGCACGTTCAGGAGAAGATGAATGGGAATGGGAACGAAAGTTTACCATTGATACGGACGCAGTCCGAGTATTAAATAAGCAAGATGTCACAATCGATACGAGCATCAATTGGTGGATGATTGGATCAATCATATTACTTGTTTTATTACTTGGAATTGTTCTTTATCTATTTATTCATAAAAGAAAAAAAGAACAAATGCATAAGAGGAATGAGAAGGAGTGAATGAAATGACCTCAAGATTAAGAAGAACGATACTTCTTTTAGGGATGACCATTCTATTTATACTATTTATGTCGATAGACGTGCTCTCCGCAGAGACAACGATGAATACAGAAGAACATGACCAACAAGTAGAAATGTCACCCGTAAAAAATTCTTTAGAGGAAGATTTGAAGGATGATCCTCGCTTTTTCTTTACTCAATCTCAATTGCAAGGAACAGTAAATGAACTGATAAATGTGAGTTTTTCTTCTGATCAAGAAGTGTCGGAGGTACAAGTATTCTTACCAGAAGAAGCAACGATCGTTAAGGAACAGTTACCAGAAGGAACCTCAGTTGTAAAAGGAGAGCAGCCTCGTGAATGGTTAATTCAATCAGAACATGCTAAAAATACATTTGTTATTCCCTTATTATTTGATAAAGATGGGAGCTATGAGCTATCGGTAGAAGAAACTATAGCCTATCTAGAAATAGAAATCAGTGATAAAAATAATAAAATAATTGATGACTATCTATTATCAGAAGCGGGAGAATCTGATAATTCTCCAAGAAATCAAGAGAACTCGAATATGAAAGAAAACAATACAATCAGATCTTCTGAACTAGATCAAATACTAATGGTTTTTGGCACACAGGGTGATCTAATTTCAGGAGATAGTAATTTTCACTATTCAGACATAGCTAGATTAAGCATTTCAGATAACTCAACACTAGTTAGAGAGGGTAACTTCTTGATTAGAGTAACAAATGTAGGATATTTTTCTGGGAAAAAACTTGATGTACTGGTTTCAGGAATTTCATCTAGTCGAATATCTATATCTAATAATAGTTCCTTACTAATTAGCCCAAACAGTAGTTCATCTTTTACGGATAATTATACCATCACTGCTGTATATGCAGAAAGTAATGAAGTGGTTGATGCAAACATATTGTTCCACCAATCAAATTTCTATAGATATACTTCATATATAAATTTAGAATCGATATTTAGAATTGCAGTTTCCCAATCAAAAAAGAATTTAGTTTCGTTAAATAATAACCAGGTTGTTTTTCACTCTAGAAGTGGGTTTCCAAATAATAATTATACTGGAGATATTATTCTTAGCAATGGAGCGTTAATTAGAACTGCTGCTAGTTCCTTGAACTTAGCAAATCGTTATTCTTTATTCAGTAGAAATTTTACTATACCCAACCAAAATTTTGAAGGGAAAGTGCAGATAAACCATATAAACATTGATAATTCCGAGATTTTACACGCTGAAACAATCTCTGGTGATATAGGTACTAGTTACGTAACGACTCCTATGGATGATGAAAATTATGATTTAGTATCCTCTTCAGATAATTCATCAGGAACATTTAAAGATGAAGACCAAATAGTTGATTTTTATTATCAACTAAGGAAAGTAACTCCTGTTGACCCTGTTGATCCTGAAGTAGAAATTGATCCTGAAAATAAACCAACATTGCCAGAAAATCAAGGACAGTTGAGTATTGACTTTGTTTCTTCCTTTAACTTTGGTTCACAAGCTATTTCGGTTCATGACCAAACCTATTATGCACAACCACAACGGTTGTTGAATGAAGATGGGATGGCTAACGAGACAGAAGAACGACCAAACTATGTGCAGATCAGTGATCGACGTTCAGAATCTGATCGCAATGGCTGGGAATTAGCTGTCACGCAACAAGAACAATTTAAAGGGAAAGAAAACCAAGCATTGAATGGCGCCAGCCTAACTCTGTCAAACCAACAAGTGGTTACGGCTCAAGGTGGAACAGCATCTGGAATGCAAACTGTTCCCTGTGAGCTAATCCCTGGAAATCGTCGTACCTTGTTGAAAGCGCAAGGAAATGAAGGGATAGGTACTTGGATCTATCGGTTTGGTGATGCAGAGACGGCAAAAGAGAGTGTTGCTTTACATATTCCAAAAGGGGCGAATCCAGAAGCAACTAGTTATTCGACAACATTGACATGGGAATTAAGTGCAGTCCCTGAAAATTAAACTAGAATATCGTTTTCCCTTTGCTGTATGTTTAGTCTCCCTACTAAATTAAGGTTACCCAGGTTATTGAGTAAAAATATTTGTTTAGTTACTTTAGTAAAATCAGTAAATAAGAGGAATTTATCAAAATAATCAGATATGAAAAAGAGAAAGGAGTATATCAGATGAAAATAATCTTGACACAGGATGAATACATGCGTCAGTTTCAAGAAAGTATGCCACAAGATAAAAATGAAAACGAAGCACTAAACAAGTACCTAACGCAACAATTCGAGCAACTGCATCAATTAATAAGTACGATTTCACCAGATAATTTTTGGGGAAATTTCCCGAAGATCTTAGGGGTCGATGCGAAACTAATGTTAGTTGCAGAGTTGATTGGTTATGACTATAGCAAATTGCCAATAAAAGAGGTCCTAAGAATCGTTGAGACAGACTATCGTACGTACTTCAAGGAACTTTGCGGCAATGAGCTGAGTACAAAAAATAAATATTCGATGGTATTTAATATAGTATAAAGTTTACTAAGAGAAGGAACCACCTAATAATTACTTAGGTGGTTCCTTCTCTATTTTATTAAGATAATGAAATATAGTCGTTTGGGTATATCCATTGTTAAGAAAAGAATACTCAAAAAAATAGTTTATATAACTGAATTTATATGAAATTAATATTTAAATATAGAATCTTTGTTTTTCTGTAGCTCTAATACTGTTTTGCCCAGTTTTTTTATACCATAATCTATGTCACTGAAGGTAACTTTTGAAATACTTAAGCGAATTAAATTAATTTCTTGAAATTTTGGTATAAAGCAATTATCTAAGCTATTAACTAAGATTTTTTTTTGTTTCAGAACATCAGCCAGTTCTCTAGAGGAGATATTATCTGGTAATTTTAAAGAGAAATAAAAACCAGTATCTGGAATATAAGGATACATACTAGGAGGCAAATATTTATAACAGCACCTTTTCACCTCTTTCATTTTTAAATAATATAATTTTTTCATTTTAGTTAGATGTTGTACTAATATCCCATTCTCAAACTGATTAGCAATGATTTCAAGAGATAAAGAGGGCGTAGAAAAATCTCTACAAAATTTATAGTATCGAAAATCTTTGATTAGATCCTTTGGCAAAATAACTGTAGCAACACGTAATCCAGGAAATAAAATTTTTGAAAAACTTTTTACGTAAATAATTTTTCCATTGGGATTAAAAGTAAATATTGGATCAGATTTACTGTTAAGATCTAAGTCACCAAGAAAGTCATCCTCTAAGATATAAACATCATATTTGTCAGATAATTCTGCAATTTTTTGTTTTGTTTTATTGGAATAAGAATGTCCTAAAGGATTATGAAATCTAGACATAATATAGAATAATTTAATGTCATTATTCTTAAAGATATCTTCTAATTCATCTAGATCAATATTATAGTTTTTTACAGAAATACCAATAACATCACTATTTGAAAGTTTAGCGGAGCATAAGGCTCCGTAGTAGGAAGGTTGCTCAACTAAAATTTTTGTTTTTTTGTTCGGAAAAGGCATATTGATCAAAATATCAATTGCTTGCTGCGATCCAGTCGTAAATATTAGTCGATCTTTAGTTGTGAAAACTTGATGGTTAGATAAATCATCTAATACATATCGTTTTAGCCTGTCTGTCGTATTCTTATTCACATATGATGATAAATCAATTTCCTTTATAGAAAGATAAAATTTTTCGGAAGATAATATAGAATTTTCTGGTTCTGCGGATAAAAAATCAATTATCTCTGTAGTATTTTTATATTTATTTGTTGGCTTAGCTACAAAGTATCCTTTTTTCGGAATTGAGTAGATAATTTCTTTTTTTTCCAGTTCTTCTAGCACTTTGATAATTGTGTTTTTGCTACAAGAATAGAGAGAAGCTAAATTTCTAATAGAAAGTAGTTTTTCTCCAGGCTGCATATTATTTTGTTCTATGTTTATTTGTAATTTTTTTTCTAATTGTTTATATAGCATGGCTATTCCTCCACTCTGTATGGGTACAGTTAATAAAAATAATCATTTACCAAAAAATGACACTGACATATTATTTGTACATCAAGTAAAATAATTCAAATTTATAATAGGTTAGTTTAGTATTCAGTAAATTTAAATATTTAACAAATAAAAGAGAGAGGGGATCAAAATATTTTTTATTGTAGCATACTTTATGCTTTTTCTATTTGTAATACTAAAACATAGATTACTTTATTTGCAACTTATAATTTAAGCTAAGGAATTGATATAAAGTTGATAATATTTACAGTTCTTTAATTATTACAAAGATTATATGAGAAAATAATACCGTGAAACGAGGGGATTATAATAAAATTTTTACGAAACGGAAGCATAGCTGGAATTCTAGCTTATACTTTATGGGGAATACTTGGGATATTCTGGAAGTTATTAGAAAAATTATCTCCATTTGATATACTTGCATATCGATTTCTATTTTCTTCAGCTTATATGTTGCTATATATAGATCTTACAGGAAATGTAAGTGAGTTTCTAGGTAGTTTAAAAAAAATATATGATCAAAAGCAATTGAAATGGTTAATATTAGCATCTATATTGATTGCAATAAACTGGGGTATGTATATTTATATGGTATCTAATAAACAAGCTACAGAAGCTAGCTTAGGTTATTACCTACTACCTATACTTAATATAGTTGTAGCTGTGACTATTTTTAAAGAAAAAATGACTCGTTACACATTAATTTCTACAATTTTAGTATTTTTGGGCGTAATAATAATGACAGTAAGTTTACACTCTATTCCTTTAAACATGTTCATATTGATTATGTCATTTTGTTTATATGGAATTGTAAAAAGAAAGATCAGCATATCGCCTATTTTTTCAATAGCAATAGAAAACTTAATTATCTTACCCATTGCAGTAATATATTTGTACATGTATAGTAGTTTATCTTTTTTTTCATACAGTTCAAATCTAAAATTACTTATTATGATGTCTGGATTAGTTACAATAATACCACTTTTTTTGTTTTCTATATCAATAAAAAAAATTAACTTCATTACTTTGGGTTTTATTCAATACATTAATCCCACTTTGCAGTTAGGAATAGCCATAGTTATTTTTCATGAGCCATTAACTCAGATACACGTAATTGTCTTTTTTTTAATTTGGTTGGGCATTCTAATTTATATTGCTGAAATCATAGTAACGAATAAAACAAAATATCATAGTTAGTTAAATTTAGCTATAACTAATATTTATGAAAGGAAGGGACTATTATGAATAGATATATAATAATTTCATGGATTTTAATTTGTTTATCTATATTAATAATCTATAATATAAAAAATTTTTCGCAAGAGGCCAATTCCATTACATCAAGTGTAGAGAAATCAAAAAATATCTCAGATAAGACTAATAGTGATACTTCAAAAATTAAAGAAGAGGACTATAGAAAAGTTGTTGCATTAACTTTTGATGATGGGCCAGACCCAGTTAATACCGTTAAGCTATTAGATATATTAAAAGAAAATAACATTTCAGCTACCTTTTTTTTAGTTGGAAAAAGCGCTGAAAAGTACCCTGAAGCTGTCAAAGAAATATTTAAAGATGGTCATGAAATTGGTAATCATACATTTGATCATAAGGATCTTAAAACACTGAGTAGCAAAGATATTAAAAATGAAATTGATAAGACAGATAGAATAATTCAAAACTTAATAGGTAGAACTCCTAAATATATTCGGCCACCATATGGATCAGTAGATAAAGAAATAGCCAACATTATTAATAGACCAATAATAAACTGGAGCGTAGATTCTGAAGATTGGAAGTCTCAAAATACTGATATGATAATTCAGCATGTATTACAAACAGTGTATGATGGG
Source organism: Enterococcus sp. DIV1304_2 (assembly GCF_050555445.1). NCBI lineage: Bacteria > Bacillati > Bacillota > Bacilli > Lactobacillales > Enterococcaceae > Enterococcus > Enterococcus sp. DIV1304_2. The sequence goes on along the minus strand of NZ_CP187852.1, from coordinate 50,940 downwards.
TCAATAATATTATTTCACGATACACACAAAGAAACAATTAAAGCAATACCTTATATCATTCGTGATTTAATCAAAAATGGATATAAAATTATTACGCTTAATGAGCTTCTTAATAGTCCAAATAATAACGAAATTTATTATGGTAAGAATGATCATAGAGCAGCTGATAATTAATTTTAAGTATAAAATTTATTAAGATGACAGTTAGAATTGTATTGTATGATGGTTGTAGTGTCCAACAGAGTATATCCTGTTGGGCTTTCTAGAAAATGACATTGAAGTTGAGCAAGAAAAATAAAAGGCATGTGTCAGAAACTTAATAGTTTTTGACACATGATTGAATTCGCGATACAATAGGGTTTAGAGTGATTCATAAACTTATGTCAAAAAGTTAAGGGGATTTTTCATGATTTTAGAGAATAAATTGGGTTTAACGAATCAGGTTGAGGTTGCCAAGGCTGAAGAGAAACTCAGTAAGCAAAAAGCAAAAGAATTATATGATTCTGGAAAAATAAATGAAATCGAAGTCGGCACGTTTAAAGGCTTGTCTGAAATTCATGATTTTCTCTTTTCAGAAATTTATGATTTTGCAGGAAAAATTCGGACAGTTAATATTGCAAAAGGAAATTTTCGTTTTGCGCCGGTCATGTACCTAGAACAATCTTTAAAGCATATTGATCAGATTCCGCAAACATCTTTCGAAGAGATAATTAAGAAATACGTGGAAATGAATATTGCTCACCCTTTTCGCGAAGGAAACGGGCGTAGTACTAGAATTTGGCTGGATCTTATTTTAAAGGAAGAATTGCAAAAAGTGGTCGATTGGAACTTGATCGATAAAGCAGACTATCTTTCTGCAATGGAGCGCAGTCCAATAAATGACTTGGAAATACGCTATCTCATTTCCAATGCCCTGACTGATAAAATTGACGATCGTGAGTTATATATGAAAGGAATCGATGTCAGCTACTTCTATGAAGGATACTCTGAGTATACGATAGATGATTTGTAAGAGCAGGTGAGTTAAAATGACAAAATATGGCTATGCACGTGTCTCAACCGCTTCTCAAAGTACAAAGGAGCAGATACAACAGCTACTTGAGAACGGTGTTGAGAAGAAGAATATTTTTTCTGAAAAATTTACAGGTACGAAACGAGATCGGCCAAAGTTTAATCAGCTGTTGGCTGGTCTGAAGCCTGGAGACGAAATCGTTGTTACGAAACTTGATCGATTCGCCCGTAATACAAGAGAAGCACTAGAGATCATTGAACCTTTACTCGATGATAACGTCACGATTAAGGTATTGAATCTAGGGACGATCGAAAATACATCGATGGGTCGAATGGTTACACGTACGTTGTTGAGTGTAGCTGAAATGGAACGTGATATGATTGTAGAACGTACTCAGGAAGGGAAATTATTTGCGAAAAAGAATAATCCTAATTTTAAAGAGGGACGTCCGAAAGCAACAATCACACCAAAGAAGAGGCACGCATATGAATTGATTACTTCCGGCAAATCGTATAAAGAAGTGGAAGCCATGACGGGTTTCAGTCGTAGTACACTTTTTAGAATTAAGAAACAAATAGAAGCGAGTGAGTAGAAGATTGATAAAATGAATATAAAAATCTCTTTTAAATCAAATAAATCGTTGTTTATACGAGCATTCTAAGGTCAGGTTCGCTGATTGAGACGTATCATTGGTCGAACGAAGTGTCATACCAACAATGGATAGATATATTTTTAGAGAGGAAGAAAACATATGCAAGAACAACAATTAGGCTATACTTTTTGGGGACGTCCGTTATATGGATTAGAACAAAGAATGGCTGTATCGATTGACTGTGCTTGTGGTGAATTGATTCAACTCAATATTCAAACGAAACAATACCATTGTAAAAATTGTGGGAATTGTTACCAATTCATTGATCAAGACTTCCAATTGCTAAATGAAAAAAATAAGTAGGTGTATTATAGTCAGAAAGTCGTCTGGCTATTTTTCTATTTAGAGAAGATCCTCGTTGAAAACACGATTGTATGTTTTTGTAATGTGAAGGAAGGGGAGAACAACTGTCATTTTTATGTTTAAATGGAACAAATTTTTCTAATTATTTGTCGTTTAAATATAAAAATGACAATGACCGGCTAGTGTCTATTTAGGGTACACTGTAAATAGACAAAACACATGATTGTTTCAATGATAATATAATTGTAATGATATAATATGAAAATATAGAAGTTATCATGTTTCTTTACCAAAACAAACGAAGTCAGAACAAACAGTTTATATAATTGCTAACCCGACACAACAAACTGAACCAGTAACGCTTCGTTTATCAAATGATTTTACTGACGTGGAGTCAATGAGTGAGGGGATTGTCTATGATAGTCAAACCAATACGTTTACCATTGACTTCGCACAGTTTGAAAGTAAAACGATTGTTGTTAAATAGATCTACCTTTCTAAGTCATAATTAAACACAGAACAATTGAAAAAAATAGAAGCTTCCCAATCGTTTTCGTATTGGAGGAGCTTCTGTTTTTTTATAAAGTACGCTCTTTCTTAAGCCCACTTGAGATCACCGATAAAGTTGATATTCAACCATAAAGAATAGTCAGAGAAACCTTCAGTTACTTTGCGGTTGAGTTTATCTCTTAGATGATCTTGCGCGCGGATACTATCTAATTCACTATCGGGTAAAATCACGATATCTAGTTCAAGAATGACTTGATCCCCTACTTTTGCGATTCGTAAGACATAGGTTTCGATAGCGACATTTTGCAAGAGCTTATCAACTACTAACAATATTTTTTCGCGCAATTCATATTTTGGGGGTGCATAAGTAAGTTCTAATGTGGCATTTTTGATTTCAGTCACCGATAGATAAATATAGAAAATGGTGATTCCAATGGAAATCACAGGGTCGATCAATTGGGCGATTGCAAGATATGGCGTTTTTGCTAGTACACCAGAGACGATGATCGAGACCACGACTCCTAAACTGAACAGAAAACCGAAGCGCCATTGTTCCAGCTCCACCTTATAAAAGGAATGATTGATTGGATTTTTTTTCAAATAAAGATAAAAAACAAAACAAAAGAGTGTCCCAAATAAAGAAAAGGGCAAGCCAATCGCTAAATCAACGTAGGTATCTGCATAAAGCAAACTGAAAAAAGACTCAATCAGGCCATAGGAAGAAATCAATAGGATGACACTGTATTGGATAAAAACAACCAAGGGCATCAGTGATTCCTTTCCAAATGGAAAACGTTCAAAATCTTGTGTCTGGATAAACTTAGCAATATATAATGCGATCAGAGACATCAGCGCACCGACCATCGTATAGACACCATCAAGTAAGAGGACATTGTAATTGATCATCAATCCCGTAAGTAGCGCTAAAAGACCATAAACGGTTCCTGCAATGATGGAGGCGGTTAATAATTTTTTTATTTTTTGCGTATTTTTCATATAGATATAATCCTTTCTGGAATAACTGCTTTTTTGAGAATAATACTCATTATAATAAAAAATTCTAATAAATACTTGCGGTTAGAGTCGTTCTAAGCCTTATACTTTACTCATCTTATCAAAGGAGGAACATTGTACAGGCAAAACTTAAAACTAGAGGTGGATTAATTTGAAAAAGAACGTATTGATTCTTGGTGCATCGGCACCAATTGCTAAATATAGCTATGAGTTTTTAAAAAATCATCCGAATGTGAACTTGACTTTATTCTTGAGAAATCCCGATAAAGTATTTGATAAAGATCGAAGTATTATTGGTGATGCGATGAATCTAGATGATTTGGTTCATGCAATGAAAGGCATTGATATCGTCTATTCTTGCTTAGGTCCTTACAATATGGTGCCTTTAGCTAAACATGTGATCGAGGCGATGAACCAGAATAAGATCAAACGCGTATATTGGATGGCAACACTTGGGATCTACGGTGAAGTTGATTTCAATGATGATGAAGCTATTTCAGAATTAGGTGATTATCGTGATCCCGGTACTTATCTAGGTGATCAGCGTATTGCAGCAGATCTGCTTGAGAAAAGCAATCTAGATTTTACCATTATCCGCCCCAATTGGCTAACCGATAAAGAGATCATTGAGGACATTCGCATTGAGAATCGAAATGGCATGAGCTTTATTGGTGAAATTAGTCGCAAAACCGTAGGAAAATACCTGGCAACATTGATTAATGAACCAACTACTCATATGTATGACTCCATTGCATTGACAGCAAAAGGAGAAAAAACAGATTAAAAATATCAATTGAGATTGAAAAAATGTTTTAACTTTAAATAATAAGGCAGGATCCCCAGAAATCGTTCTTCAAATTTTTGGGGATCTTGCCTTATTCTCTCACATATCTATAAAGAAAAGAGGTGATGATATTAGTTAACTCATACCTCCAAAAATAAGCGCGAAAGCCCAAAAATTTGAATGATTTTCGGTTTTCACGCTTATTTATCTGAGCTGGGCAATTCTTTCGCAACTTCAGGGGAGCTGGTTCTTTACTATGGATGTTCGAGTCTAAACGGATAGTGTGTTGGCACAGTCCAATTGATTGAACATTTTATAGAGATTGTCAAAACTTGTTTCGACCATATTCGATACTGCTTCATCAGTGTTAGAACCAATATGTGGTGTAACGATCACTCGCGGATACATATCGATCAGTGCCTTAGCTGTTACATCGATCAATAACGGATCTTCATCAAAATTTTTGTTGAAAATCAGCGCTTCATTAGGCAAGACATCTGTACCAAATCCAGATAGTTTTTTGCTTGTCAACGCATCAAGGATTGCTTGATTATCCTGTAACTCCCCTCTAGCAGTGTTGATCAAAATCGCATCATCCTTCATTTTTTCGATAAAATCTTTATTAATGAAACGTTCATTTTTACCGGGGATGTAAGGAATATGGATACTGACGATATCACTTTCTGCCAGTAAGTCATCAAGCGACTTAAATTCGATGAATGCTTTTGCTTCTTCACTTGGATATAGATCATTACCAATCACCGTTGCGCCTAATCCTTTGAAAAGTTTTGCTTCTGTTAGTCCGATGTTCCCCACGCCAACGATTCCAACTGTACAGTTTCGGACTTCTTTACTGAACATAAAGCGATCAATCGTAAAATTATAAGCAGCTGTTTTATTCGTTGTATGAGTTGTTCTACGTAAAAGCATCATTGCTAAAGTAACAGATAATTCAGCGATTGCATTTGGTGAATAAAATGGTACATACGCGACTTGCATTCCATGATCGTGAGCTGCCATTAAATCAATATGATTTGTCCCCACTGTACGCGTGAGGAGGAACCTGATCCCGAATTGGGCAAAGCGTTCGATATTCATGCGATTTGCTAAACAATTTCCTCGAACGATGATGGCATCCATTCCTTTTGCTTCTGCGTAATTTGTCTCATTTAATAAATCTTCTACTAGTTTCAAGTTGAATCCGTGGACATTCAACTGCTGAAAGAGAGATCTTTCAGCAGGGCGAACACCATAACATACAACATTTAAATTTTTCATAGTATAGTTTCCTTTCGTTAATTAATTATATAATGTGGGTTAATTTCCAATCAAGTTTAAGACGATGATCCAGATAGGGATTAAGACGATCGAGAAGAGTGTAGAAAGTAAAGAGGCGTTAGAGGCAAGTACTGCTTCTTTTTCAAAATTGATGGCATAAGCAACCGCAACTGTTGCAGCTGGAGTAGCCATCATAATGATCATCGTACCTAGACCAACTGAATTCACTGGTAAAATATTCATTGCGTTCAACAGTAAAATTGAAAGTAAAATCACAAGTGGGAAGACAATGACTTTGATGAATGAATAGTACCAAGAGGTGTGACTGCTGAGGGTTTTTCCGAATGGCAGATCGCCTAATGTGATCCCGATTGCCAACCAAGCGAGTGGGGAGGCTAAACTAGAGAGGAACGTCAAAGGTTTAAATAGCCATGGCAACGTCTGATCGATTCTTAAAAAAGCAACAGATTCAGAACTAGACTGAGCAATTTGAGGTAAGCTATCTTGGAAGAGCCAAATAAATAATCCGATAAACGTTGCCAATACGATTGGGTTCAAGATCATTTCTCTAATATTCTTGCGTGCCATTTTCAGTCCGCTCATCTTTAGATAAGCATAAGAGTATAAAAAGATACGATAACCAATGTTAAAAATCGATGCGTACAAAATCCCTTCTGCGCCAAAAACTGCACCGACGACAGGAATACCGAAGAATGTTGTTGACCCGAAAATAGAGAGTACACGCAATGTGTCTTCTTTATTTGGTGCATATCTAAAAAAGAAGAATTTACTTAGAAAAATCAAGAAAACGTGGACTAAGATTCCGAGAATTAAAATGTTGATTCCTTGATTCAATACTTCATCATTCAATTCCTGCATAAACGAATTAAAAGCTAATGCAGGAATTGCGACAGTTAAGACGACCTTAGACAAAGTCTTTCCGACATCTGATGATAAAACCTCACGCTTTCTTAAAAAGTAACCTAATAATATAATAAACAGTGTGGAAGTGATCGCACTGATAATTTCCATGTTGATGACATTGCTTAATGTTTCTGATAGTGACATTTAAATTTTCCTCCTCGATTCTTGTGAATGTTTTAATTTTTTTATTTAATCAGCTGTGCATGTGTACCACTCCTCCTCAATTACATCCTAGAGGTTAGAATCGTTATAAGGTCAATATCTTTACAAATAAAATCACAAAAGTATTTTTTCTTCTATATAAGTGATTTTTTACTTTTTTAATGTAAGCGATTTTATTAAAAGAATAAAAAAAAGATTGACCTTAGAGTTGTTCTACCCTTTAGTCTTAACATGTAAACAGGAAAGCAGATAAAGGAGAGAATAATATGAACAATCGCAAGAAAAAGTATTTTTGGCATCCGATGACGGATACTCGAGCAAGTGAAGAAGAAACAATCGTTATCGAACGTGGAGATGGGAATTTTATCTATGATGATACGGGGAGAAAATTACTCGATGGTGTTGGTGGATTATGGTGTATGAACGTTGGTCATAATCGCCCTGAAATGAACCGAGCAATTGCTGATCAAATGGAAAAATTATCTTACTATCAATTGTTTACGAATATTGCCCATCCCAAGGCATATGACTTGGCAGAAAAAATCATTCAAATGACGCAAGAAGAAGAGATGGCGAAAGTATTCTTTACTTCTGGAGGAAGTGACTCAGTAGATACTGCTTTGAAAATCACCAGACAATATTGGCAAGCAGTAGGTAAGCCAACGAAGAAAGTATTTCTTTCATTGGAAAAAGCCTATCATGGGATGCATTACGGTGGAACGTCGGTAGGAGGCAACCCGATTTACCGGGAATTTATCGGACCTGGTCTGCAAGATTGTGTGCGTGTTTCTTCCCCGCATTTAAAGAAAAATAAATGGAATTGCCAAGATCCAGAAGAATTGACAAAACTCTGTATCGCTGAATTAGTTGATACGATCGAGCAAGTTGGCGCAGATAATATTGCTGCATTTATTGCTGAACCGATCCAAGGTGCTGGAGGCATCATCGTTCCACCAAGTTCTTACTGGCCAGCTTTACGTGAGGTCTGTGACAACCATGATATTTTATTGATTGCAGATGAAGTGGTGACAGGATTTGGCCGTTCGGGTCATCTATTCGGAAGTCGCGGCTGGGGTATCAAGCCAGATGCCATGATTTTAGCAAAAGGCTTGTCTTCCGGTTATGTCCCATTAGGAGCGGCTGTGTTCAACAAGCGAATCGTTGAAGGCATCGAATCAGCAACTAACGGAGCAAATGTTATCATCCATGGTCATACGTATGGTGGACATCCACTAGGCTGCGTGGCTGCATTAGAAGCTTTACGGATCGTTGAAGAAGAAAATTTAGTTATGAATGCGCGTGAAGTTGGTGCTTATTTATTGGAATGTCTAAAAGGACTTGAAGGAAAATACGACTGTATCAGTGATGTTCGTGGAAAAGGCTTGATGATCGCCATCGATTTTGAGAATACAGGGAAATATGATGTGGAACAAACATCAAAGAATGTACAAGCCGTTGCTGATTATGCTATTAATGCAGGTGTCTTGCTACGTGATGAATTACAAACGATTATCATTTCACCATCGTTGACATTCTCAAAAGAAAACGCAGATCAACTATTCGATGCGATCCATATGGGATTTGAGGAGTGGCAAAAGCAACAATAATTTAAAGGAGGATCAATATGACAATCATTGGCGTACCAAAAGAAATCAAAAATTCAGAGAAACGTGTAGGTTTAACACCTGCAGGAGTCAAAGAGTTAGTAACAGCAGGTCATATCGTTTATGTGGAAGAACGTGCAGGGGAAGGCTCAGGCTTTACAGATGAACAATACCGCGAAGCGGGCGCTCAAATCAAAGCGAATCCACAAACAGTCTGGTCGGCAGAAATCGTCGTCAAGGTCAAAGAACCATTAACATCAGAATATCAATACTTTAGAAAAGATTTGATTTTATTTACGTACTTGCATCTAGCCGCAAATCTTGAATTGACTGAAGCATTGATCAAGTCTGGGACAACCGCGATTGCGTATGAAATGGTAACGAAAAACGGAGCATTCCCATTACTCGCACCAATGAGTGAAGTTGCTGGTCGTTTAGGTGGTCTATTAGGTGCGGAGATATTAGCGAAGCAAAGTGGGAAATTGATTTCAGGTGTAACCGGCGTTTCACCGATTCAAGCAGCCATTTTAGGCGGTGGGATCGCTGGTGTGAGTGCGGCGCATTACTTGCACGGATTAGGGGCAGATGTGACGATCTTAGATATCAATGTCGATCGCTTACGTGAACTATCTGAAATGTTCAACGGACAAGTTAAAACCCTCTATTCAAGCCCAGCGAATATTGAAAAAATGGCGTTAACGAGCGATATCGTGATTGGTTCAGTTTTATTGCCAGGTAAAAAAGCACCACATCTTATCACCGAACAATTAGTGAAGCAGATGAAAGAAGGAACAGTCTTGGTTGATATTGCAATTGACCAAGGCGGCTGTTTTGAAACAAGCTATCCAACCACTCATGAAGAACCAACTTTCGTCAAACATGGCGTGATCCATTACTCTGTAGCAAATATGCCAGGATTAGTGCCACAAACATCTACGCTTGCTTTGACGAATGTCACGATGAGATATATCAAAGGACTAGCCTCTCAATCACTGACTGACGTGATCCAAACCTATCCAGAACTGATACCGGGTATCAGCACACTAGACGGTAAATTGACCTGCCTTGAAGTAGGCGAAGTGTTTGAGCGAACAGTTGCTGATGTTCGTGAATTAATTTAAAGATTTTAAAGAAATGTGAGGGAAATGAAATGCACAAAAAGATTCGTATGGTACAAGTCGGCTGTGGAAAAATGTCGAAAGAGATTATCAAATATGCCATGGCAAAAGGAATTGAAATCGTTGGAGCGGTTGACAATCGCCCCGAAGCAATCGGTCAGGATCTAGGGCTATATTTAGGATATGACCAAGCTTTAGGAGTGAAAATCTCTAACGATCCCCACGAAGTATTTCAAAATTGTGATGCAGATGTCGCTTTAGTAACGATTGCTAGTTATATCAAAGACTTCATGCCAAGTTTAGAGATTCCTTTAACCTATGGCGTCAATGTTTTAACGATTAGCGAAGAAGCCTTGTATCCTTGGACGACTTCTGTTGCAGAAACTAACCATCTAGATAAAATCGCAAAAGCCAACAACGTCACAATTTCAGGTACAGGAATGCAAGATATTTACTGGGTATTGTTCCCAGCGTTGATGGCTGCTGGCATGAATGATGTACAAAAAATCAGTGGGGAAGTTAGTTATGATGTCGAACACTATGGGAAAGCGTTAGCGGAAGCGCATGGTGTGGGCTATGATCAAGTAAAATTTGACAAAGAAATTGCCAATGCAACCGATTTGCCTTCCTATTCTTGGATGACGGCAGAAGCGATCTGTGCCAAAATGGATTGGTCGATCAAACGCATTTCTCAAAAGAATGTCCCAATTGTTTTAGATAAAGATATTCCATCGAAAACAATGGAACGTACGATCAAAGCAGGCGAAGCGATCGGCATGTCTGCCGTTGCAACGATTGAAACGGTACAAGGTCCAGTAGTGGAAGTCGGTTGTACTGGGAAAGTCTATCAGACAGGTGAAGGAGATTTATGTACTTGGTCGATCGAAGGAACGCCAAGTATGCAATTTGAAGTGACCAAGCCAGATACACCAAAACATACGTGTGCAACCTTGATCAACCGTATACCAACGGTGGTCAACTCTGCCGCAGGTTATGTCACGATTGATCAATTAAAAGCTGTCCAATATATGACTTATCCTGCACATCTATACGTAGAAAATAAATAATTTGACTTAATAATTTCAGTTCAGAGCCTTCTGTAGAGCAAAAGTATAGAAGGCTCTGTTACATTATTTTATTTAGATAGGAGAAGTTTTAATGACTAACAGATATGAATTAAATAAAAACTTAGCTCAAATGTTAAAAGGTGGGGTCATAATGGATGTATCTAATCCTGAACAAGCAAAAATTGCAGAGGCCTCAGGTGCATGTGCGGTAATGGCTCTTGAACGAATTCCTTCAGATATACGTAAAGCAAGAGGTGTTGCGAGGATGAGTGACCCAAAACTAATTAAAAAAATACAAGATAGTGTTTCAATCCCTGTTATGGCAAAAGTAAGAATTGGGCATAGTGCTGAAGCTTCAATATTAGAAGCTATTGATATCGATTATATCGATGAAAGTGAAGTGCTTTCTCCAGCCGATGACAGATATCATATTGATAAAAAAAATTATTCTGCTCCTTTTGTATGTGGTGCTAAAAATTTAGGAGAAGCTCTGCGAAGGGTTAATGAGGGAGCCTCTATGATAAGGACAAAAGGAGAGCCTGGAACTGGAGATATTATACAAGCTGTACGACATATGCGTACGATTTCTGAAGAGATTAAGCTTTTGTCGAAGAAAACTGAGGAAGAGTTACTTAATGAAGCGTACAGATTATCTGTTCCCTATGAATTATTAACATACGTTAGTAAATATAAAAAATTGCCAGTTGTCAATTTTGCTGCAGGGGGAATTGCTACACCAGCTGATGCTGCTCTTATGATGACTTTGGGTGCAGAGGGTGTTTTTGTCGGATCTGGTATATTTAGTTCCGGAGATCCTGTTAGTCGGGCATGTGCAATTGTAGAAGCAGTAACTCATTACAAAGATGCTGATATATTAGCTGGAATTTCAGAAAATTTGGGTGAAGCAATGGTAGGAATAAATGAGGAAGAAATTAAATTATTAATGGCTAACCGAGGTATATAATTATGAACATTGGTATATTAGCATTGCAAGGAGCATTTATAGAACATGCCCAAATGCTCGATAAGATTGGTGTAGACTATCATTATATTAAAAAGGTTTCTGATATTAATAATATGATATCTGGACTGATTATTCCCGGAGGAGAGAGTACTACAATTAATAAACTAATGGAGAAATCTGGACTTGATATAAAATTAAAAGAATTGATTGAAAAAGGAGTTCCTGTTTTAGCTACGTGTGCGGGTATGATTTTAATCAGTAGAACAATTGATGGGAAAAGTAATAAACCTTTAGGCATACTAGATATTGAAGTTTGTAGAAATGGATTTGGAAGGCAATCATCAAGCTTTGAGCTGAAGAGTGATATCAAACATATCGGTACAGATATTTCTATGGTTTTTGTAAGAGCTCCTTATGTTAGATCTTGCTCAAAAGATATTGAGATATTATCTAGTATAAAAGGGAAATTAGTCGCAGTAAAATATAAAAATATTATTGCTTTGTCTTTTCATCCTGAATTGACAGATGATGTGAGGATACATGAGTACTTTAAGAATCTGATACAGGGAAATGACTATACTTTTAATTGACTCAAATCTTCTATAGGGGATAAGCTTTAGAAATACGTTGTGAATTAAACACCAAATCGCCTTGTTGTCTAAACATATTTTATGTTAGATGAAAATGTAAATTAGAATAAAGAAATTGTTAAATATATCCTTAAAAGTGAAATGATAAAAGAAAGTATTAGTGTAAAGTTAGCTGATTAAACAATTTTTTTAGTATTAGAAGTAAAGATTAATTGTTTTTATTATCTATAATTTCATAGATTATTTCTTTTTCATGTTGTATTTATTAGAAAATTGCTGTTGGCAATAGAGATAAGAATTATTGTTAGCACCTAACTAAATTAAAAAAATTGATTCGCTATATTTTTACTTAGTTAGATAAATTTACAAAAATGAAAGCTATGATTTCGTGTATGATTTTTCCTAAAACAAATGAAATATAGAGGAGTAAATATATTAAAAGGACTTTAGATGAAAATGTATATGATGCTACGTTAAAACGATTAGAATATATTTTCTCTAAGTTCGATCATATAGCAATCGCTTTTTCAGGAGGAAAAGACTCAGGGTTTTATTGGAACTAGCCCACAAGTATTATAAAACTTGTACTCACAAAGTTAGAGTTTCAGTTTATAATTTGGACTACGAGGGAGGCTACGAACATCAAAATGATATTTCTTTAAGTAGATCCGCCGATCCTGGAAGCAAAATCAGATTTTCCTCACCAAATGAGACTACCAATTACCGATAATACAAAAGAACTTCAGTACTATCGTGATAAAATAATCTTATTCTCTAACAAAATCTAAAAGATTATTGAACAATCCATCTTTGAGTGAACTTACAACGGATCATTTAGAAGAAAAACAAACATTCGAAAAAGAATATGAGTTTTATTTGTGGAATTGGTTGAAGGGCGCAATGTGGGCCAAGATTTTTCTGATTTTCTAATTGATATGCTCAATCATTAGTAATCTTAAACAAAAAGAACATTTAAGCTGAGAACGATAAAAAAGATAGTATAAAATTTTTTTAGGTCATTATGTTCCTACTAAAAATTAGTAAGATCTGCTTGACATTAGAGCTATTCTATCCTCTAAACTATCAAAGTAATCTTCTGAATTAAGTCAGTTGCTTAAATTAATTTAGCAAAGGGGAAAATATATGTTAGACAAACAAATATATAGAAAATTATTTTCAGAATCCTTCTCACTTCCTATTGAAATAACCTACTGGGATGGTAGTATTGAGAGATACGGGCAACCATCTAAGGATTATGTATCTTCAATCACTTTTAATGAAGAAATCCCTATTAAAGAAGTAATTAACAATGCTTCGATTACTTTTGGTGAAGCATACATGAATAAAAAAATTGAAGTAGACGGAAATATCCAAGATATCATTGCTGATGCCTATCTTCAACAGAATAGTTTTCTAAGATCAAGTAAATATATGAAGTTTCTACCTAAATTAGCTAGACACACAAAAATACAGAATAAAAAGGATATTGAACATCACTATGATTTAGGAAATGACTTTTATCGCTTATGGCTGGACTCCACAGTGACGTATTCATGCGCATACTTCAAAAACCCTGAAGACTCCCTTGAAACTGCTCAATTGAATAAAATTGAACGTATATTAGATAAATTATTCATAAAAAAAGACAATACCTTACTTGATATCGGATGTGGCTGGGGGACATTGATTATTAAAGCAGCGAAAGAATATCATGTAAAATCAACTGGAGTTACCTTGAGTAAGGAACAATACCATTATGTAAAACAAAGGATAAAAGAAGAAAAATTAGAAGATAGATGTGAAGTGATTTTAGCAGATTATCGTGAACTAAAAGGGGAAAAATTTGATCATATCACAAGTGTAGGAATGATTGAACATGTTGGTAAAGACAGTTTGAATGAATATTTTATGAGTATTGATCAATTATTAGCTGAAAAAGGAACAGCACTCATACATGGTATAAGCAGACAACAAGGAGGAGCAACGAATGCTTGGTTAAACAAATACATCTTCCCCGGAGGATATGTTCCAGGAATGGTAGAATTGTTTAATACAATCACTACAAATAATCTTCATATAATTGATCTCGAAAGTTTGAGAAGAGATTATCAACTGACATTAGAACATTGGATAAATAATTTTTATAAAGCCAAAAAAGAAGTGATTTTTATGCAGGGAGAAACTTTCTATCGTATGTGGAATCTATATCTACAAGCAAGTGCAGCTGCATTTCAATCAAGTAACATTGATGTGGTGCAATATTTAATAGTGAAACCTGCTAATAACGATATTCCCATGCGCCGTGTATAGTTAATAGAAAGAGATGTCTATAAATATTTATAGACTGAAAAAATTAAATAGATTCTTATTATATTGTTAGAATAAAATATAATAATTCTAGTGGAATATGTAAAAAGAAGCTTTAGTCGCTAATTCAGATTTTTTATGTTAACTTATGTAAATTAGATTGTTCATCGAAAATATTTTTGATGATATGGCTCCTTAGAAAAACCGGATATACGAGCGATTTATGAAGAAATTCAGGATATCGAACTAGTAAAACCTGTAGATCTTCTAGATCCAGAAGTGGAAATTGAGCCAGAAAATAAACCAGAATTGCCCGAGGATCAAGGCCAACTAAGTATTGATTTTATTTCGTCCTTCGATTTTGGTTTACAAGCTATTTCGGTTCATGATCAAACCTATTATGCGCAACCACAACGTTTACTAAATGAAGATGGAACAGTAAATGAGTTGGAAGAAAGACCAAACTATGTGCAGATCAGTGATCGACGCCCAGAATCTGAGCGCAAGGGTTGGGAATTGGCCGTCACACAAAAAGAACAATTTAAAGGGAAAGAAAATCAAGTATTGAATGGGGCCAGTCTAAGTCTGTCAAACCAACAAGTTGTTACTGCTCAAGGTGGAACAGCACCCGGACTACAATCTATTCCCTTTGAGCTAATCCCTGGAAATCGCCGTACCTTGTTGAAAGCGCAAGGAAATGAAGGGATAGGTACTTGGATCTATCGGTTTGGTGATGCAGAGACGGCTAAAGAGAGTGTTGCGTTACATGTTCCAAAAGGGGCGAATCCAGAAGCAACTAGTTATTCGACAACATTGACATGGGAATTAAGTGCAGTCCCTGAAAATTAAACTAGAATATCGTTTTCCCTTTGCTGTATGTTTAGTCTCCCTACTAAATTAAGGTTACCCAGGTTATTGAGTAAAAATATTTGTTTAGTTACTTTAGTAAAAACAGTAAATAAATAAGAGGAATTTATCAAAATAATCAGATATGAAAAAGAGAAAGAAGTATATCAGATGAAAATAATCTTGACACAGGATGAATACATACGTCAGTTTCAAGAAAGTATGCCACAAGATAAAAATGAAAACGAAGCACTAAACAAGTACCAAACGCAACAATTCGAGCAACTTCATCAATTAATAAGTACAATTTCACCAGATAATTTTTGGGAAAGTCTCCCTAAGATCCTAGGGATTGATGCCAAACTAACACTAATTGTAGAGTTGATTAGTTATGACTATAACAATTTTCCAATAAAAGAGATCCTTCGGATCGTTGAGACTGACTATCGTACGTACTTCAAGGAGCTTTGCGGGAATGATCCGAGTATAAAAAACAAATATTCGATGATATTTAATGTAGTATAAAAAAGATTATCCCGAAACATGCTTTCGGGATAATCTTTTTGGATTTATATCATTTAGGAAACTGATTTGTTTATCATATTAATTCTTCAAAAAACTGTTTTCAGTTAATCAATCCATTAAATAGATAATATGGTCCACCAGAGTATACCTGGATAATAAAAAGAAAAATTGAGGATAGATTACTATTTGTATGAAGACATTTAAGTTGAGCATTTAAATTATTGATGCTATAATATAAATGCGAAATGAGATAAGCTATACACGAATAGCACAAAAGCCAACCCTATTGCGAGTAGGGTTGGCTTTCTTTATGTTCGTTGCGACTCCGAACATGTGGGTTAGAGACAACTTGCTTAGTTATCGTCTTTCTCGTCTAACCAGTGAGAAACTAGTTCGATGACTAGTCCAACAAAAATTGGTGCGATAACCAATGAGATAAGCTCTTTCACGAAAAACACCCCCAATCAGGGGCAAGTTGCCAAAAAAAGTATAGCATTAAAACTAAGAATGTACAAAAGTAGTTGGCAATCTAAAATAATAAGAAATTTAATAATTATTAACTATTAAGAGATAGCCAAATAAGTAAGTTGCTTATTGATTTAAAACTATATGGTAAGCAATTTCTTGTATATATAATAGAAGTAATTTGTTTATTTTGACTTAAAAGTATGGAAAATCATCATAAAAAATGTTGGAAAATATTTTACCTAATAAAACAACAACTTCTCAGGAGTTAACTGGAAGTTGTTGTTTTTGTTTTATCTATCTTATCAAGATAACGATAAATGGTTGTTCGAGAAACATTCCATCTTTCGGCAATCGTCTTAATAGGCGTACCGTTGTCTACTAGAGTCTTAAGCAATTCCAAATCCTGAGAGGTTAACTTCTCAGGACGACCACCAAACCTTCCTCTTGCACGTGCAGCTTCTCTTCCAGCAGCCGATCTTTCTAAAATCAAATTGCGCTCAAATTCGGCAAAAGCCGCAAACAAATGAAACATAAGTTGTCCCGTAGAGCTAGATTTGTCCATTGTAATATTTTCTTGAAGACTATGAAAACTCACACCACGTTCATTCAAACGATTGACGATCGAAATCAGATCTTCCATATTTCTTCCCAACCGATCCAAACGCCAAACTACGAGAGTATCTCCAGAACGAACAAAATCGATAGCCATTTCCAATCCGGGTCGATTACTTTTTGCTCCACTCATATGATCGGTGAAAATCTTCTCACAACCAAATTTGTTTAAACTATCTTCTTGTAAATCTAAATTTTGTAATCCAGTGGATACTCGAGCATATCCTATTTTCAAAAAAAATCACTCCTAACTAAAATCTATTGTAACATAACTTTATCTATATAGATTAAATGAACATAGATTTTGATATGGGTTTATGAACACTAAAAGTATAGAAAAATTTAAATTTAAGGTAAAAAACTAAAGTGTCCAGAAACGGTTGATTTTATGTACACTGAATGCTTAAATAAATATTTTAAAACTATTGCGTTACTTAGTGTTGTGTATTATCATGACGTAAAAGGAGTGATATCTATGCTTATTACAAAATCTAGATTACAAGGAAGTTCTGTAGTAATTACTCTTCCGTCTAATAATGGTAAAAAACCTTCAGATAACCAAGAATATATCGTTGTATATTCTGATGATGGAACAATTACGTTAGTTCCTAAAATCGATGATCCATTTAGTGGAGGAGAAGAATTTGAGTATTATGAAAAAGATGAATGGGGAGATTTAACTCCTGAAGGGAGAGAAATTTTATAGTGTCAGAAGATAAAAATTACATTCCTAAAAAAGGAGATATTGTTTGGATTGATTTTGATCCTTCAACAGGAAAGGAAAGTCAAAAGAGACGTCCAGGATTAGTTGTTTCTCGATACGAATTTAATCGAAAGACAATGTTTGCGGTAATCTGTCCAATTACTTCTACTATAAAGAACCTACCGACGCGCTATTCTCTGCCTGAAGATTTAGATACAAATGGGCAAGTACTTATTTCTCAATTAAAATCACTTGATTTCAAAGAAAGAAAACTCAAAAAGATAGAAAATTTACCTTTACAAGATATGGCTAAAATTGATCAAGTTATTCAGTATATTTTTTAAGCATCGTAAACTTAATTACGATGCTTTTTTATGACAAACAGAATTAAAAAGATTACCATTTAAATAGAAAATTATCAATCTATAAGACGCTGTAAATAGATACTATTAAAAAATAAGAAGGATTAATCTTTATGAAAAGATATTTGGATTAAGAAAATCATAATAAAATCTTAAAAAAATATTTACTTGTATACATTCAAAAAAAGTTTTCTAATTGTTAACTTTCTTTCTGTAGTCTAACAAGTTCATAAAAATTATGATTTTAAATTCATTTAAATATTTTTTCTATTATTTTAGATTTAATTTTATAAAATTTGACTTCCTGCTAGTTATATGTATTTTATATAACAGTTAGTTTGTTTTATTTGGAAATCTAAGCAACTCTAGTCTATTTTTATAAAACGTAATATTGTGTCTTTATGTCGTTATTATATTCTACCTTTTTAAGAAATTATTCGCAGAGATAAAATAGTAAATTTCTTATTTAGAATGTCATGTGAATTTGACAATTTAAAATCTCTTTGATAACATTGTGATTCAAATTGAATGTGGAGGTGTGATAATATTGTCAGATAGTTCGGACGAAAGTGATTCGGCGTTTTTTCTTATAGTTCCTTATTATTTAAAAGAATAGTTTTATATTAGCGCGTTACCATGTGAAAGGGTAAGGTGCCTATTTGTATATAAAAAATTCGATGAATATGAGGAGTATTAAATGTATAATTTTGACTATCTATTAACAGTATCCGAAATCCAAAAAAAATATGGACTAGATAATTTAGAACAAGGGTTAGATAAGGGAATTGCAGCCCAGCGATTAAAAGAAAACGGTCCAAATAAATTAAAAAATAAAAAAACGCCTAAATGGAAATTACTAATTAGGCAGTTTAATAACATAATTATATATATATTAATTTTTTCAGCATTATTGACTTTCTTAATGGGGCATTATTCAGATGCTGTAATTATTGGGTTAGTTGTTGTTATTAATGCATTGATAGGGTATTACCAAGAATCTAATGCATCAGATGCATTAGAAAGAATTAAGGAAATGCTGTCTTCTGAAACCACAGTTTATAGAGATGGAAATAGAATAGATATACCCGCTGAGGAACTAGTCATTGGGGATGTTGTTTTCTTAGAAGCTGGCGATAACATACCAGCAGACTTAAGAATTGTTGATACTGATAACCTAAGAATTCAAGAGTCTGCCTTGACTGGCGAAGCAGATTCAGTTGAAAAAATATCAGAAGCGTTATTGAATGAAAAAACACCGTTAGCTGAGCGTTTGAACATAGCATATGCTTCGACTTCAGTAACCAATGGAAGTGGTTTAGGTGTGGTTATTGCGACTGGCGACAATACGGAGATAGGTAAAATTTCAAAGGAAGTGAATGATGTAAGTGAGAGAAAAACTCCTTTGATGCAAGAAATTGATGGGCTAGGTAAAGGGATTACCTATGTGATAATGGGCGTAGCTGTCTTTCTCTTTGTATTCAGTCTGTTTTTTGAAACATATTCATTATCAGTTTTATCTTTAGCGGTAGTTACAATGATCGTAGGATCTATTCCAGAAGGTTTACCAGCTACGACATCTGTTGTTTTAGCGAAGGGTGTTAGTGATATGGCGAAAAACAAGCATACGATAGTCAAGACTTTACCTGCAGTAGAAACACTTGGATCTGTAGATGTAATTGCTACCGACAAAACAGGAACCCTAACTAAAAATGAAATGACTGTGACAGATATTTTAATCGATGAGAGTCATTACCAAGTTTCTGGAAATGGATATGAACCTGAAGGGAATATTATGGATAATGGTTCACCAGCAGAATTAACCCCACGTTTAAAACTATTTTTGGAAGCGGGATTCGAGGCCAACGATACTGTATTAACTCATAATGATGGTATTTGGGAGATTAACGGAGAACCAACAGACGGATCATTTTTAACCTTGTATCACAAAATATTCCCGTACAACCAACATCCTGATTTCAAAGAACTTGACATGTTGCCTTTTGATTCTGATTACCGTTATATAGCAAAATTAGTAGAAAATAAAAAAGGAGAGCATCTTCTCTTCATCAAAGGTTCTCCAGATAAATTATTTCCTATGTCTCAATCAATAGATGAGGATTTTCCATTAGAAAAATGGAACCATCTTGTCCAAGACTTATCTAAACAAGGCAAACGAGTAGTCGCAGTTGGATATAAGAAAGTCCCATCTAGTATAGATGAAGTAACACATGATTTATTGTTTGAGGGGATTCATCTCATTGGTTTAGCAGGAATAATAGATCCACCTCGTGAAGAAGTCATTGGCTCATTAGCTGAGATGAGAAAAGCAGGTGTTGACGTAAAAATGATTACCGGCGATCATCCATTAACAGCTAAAACCATTGCTGAAAAATTAGGATTAGCATCAGAAATTAATGTTATTACAGGTCCGGAAATCGATGAATTATCACCTGAACAATTGGAAAATATTGTTTTAAATCATCAAGTTTTTGCTCGTACTACACCAAAGAATAAATTAGAAATAGTGGAAGCACTTCAGAAAAATGGAAAAGTAACTGCGATGACAGGAGATGGAGTGAATGATGCGCCTGCATTAAAAAGAGCTGATATTGGTGTAGCAATGGGTATTAAAGGAACAGACGTTGCGAAAGACTCTGCAGATATGATTTTGACAAATGATAATTTTTCAACCATGTCTATTGCTATTCTAGAGGGGCGTAGAATTTACGACAATATCAAAAAGAGTATTTTATTTTTGTTACCCACATCTTTTGCAGAAGGCTTAATTATTGCACTTACTATATTATAATGCAAAGAGAACTACCTTTACAACCAACCCAGTTATTATGGATTAATATGGTTTCGGCTATTACGATTCAATTTGCGTTCATATTTGAACCTGCCGAATCAGGTATTATGAATAGAAAACCAAGAAAAACAGGTGGATCATTATTAAACCGCCATGATATTTTTCAGATGGCATATGTATCAGTGATAATCGCGTTAATTAGTTTATTTTCTTATATGTGGCTAATTATTGAAGGAGCGAATCAAGCAACAGCCAGTACAATGATGGTGAATATCATTGTCATGTGTAAAATTTTCTATTTATTTAATATTAGGACTGCAAAACCAGCTTTTTCAAAAGATTTCTTTTCAAATCCGATGGCGTTTATTATTATTGGAATTATGTTGGTGCTTCAAGTGATTCTTACGTACGTTCCATTCATGCAAGCAGCTTTCCATACAGAAGGACTGACACCTGTAGAATGGGGAGTAACAATTCTTGCCGGACTATGCGTGTTACTGGTTGCTGAATTTGATAAAGGAATTAGAATTTGGAGACAAAATCAATCGAAATAAGTGAAAAATAATAAATAAAAATTTAGCGAATCTCTTAAGTTAGACACAAAGATCTAATTTAAGAGACATCTATAAGAAATTAGAAAATTCACTATGATGAAGTCTATCATGCTGAAATCCTAGGGTATGGATAAGTGGTGGAATCTGTGAATATAGTTCTGCAATAGGATTATCGTTAAATTACGGAATACGTGGAACATAGAAACTAAAATACAAGATAGCGAAATTAAAAAAGCACAAGAAACATTAATGAATTCAATTGAAATAATTTAACCGTTAATCAATCGAAGCAAAAGAAATCTTGCGAATTATTAAGACAGACTATCGGATATACTTCAAGGAACTTTGTGGAAATGATCTGAGTGCAAAAAAACAAATATTCGATGGTATTTAATGTAGTATAAAAATAGGCTTATTAAAAATATTGCCCAGAAAGTATATTTTTTTGTATGCGCACAAAAAGAGTTAGCTTTGATTACGAATTTTTTGTGTATAGTTTTAGAACTTCAGATAAAAAATATGTATATATAATGTGTACGTTGTTAAAAAAAGAGTATTTAGAAAATAGCCATTTTCTAAATACTCTTTTTAAATTTTTTATTTTTGGAAACAATCTAAAAATTAAAAAGCATAACTAGAAAAAAGTAGATTTATAATAAGTGTTTTCTACCAATTTAAACAAAGATCCAGTTTCTTGGGATAGTACCTGAACCGATAGTAATATAATTATTATAAATACCTAAAGACTGACCCGTAGATAGATCTGTCACTCTAAATGTATCATAATATAAATTATTTGTAGGTGGCAGCTTAGCCACGGAAAACTCTCTAGCATTCTCTTTTCTATCTAAATAAACATATCCTCTATTAGAAATATTAAAGTATAATCTGTTATTATTTTCTTTGGATTGTAAAACTCGAATATAAACTCCTCGAGGTGATTTTTCAAAAACGATTTGATCATACCACTGTTCTCTCTGTTTTTGCATTGTTGGATAATACCAACCAGCATATTTTGTCTGATTCAAGTATAGCATAGAGTTAAAATCATTATTTGTATTAACTGACGACATAAGACGTGGAGTATTGATTGGAACATCCATTATAGAGCTTGTATTTTCTGGGAGTATTGCGTCCGCTTGAACTTTTGATCCTAATAATCCTATTGATAAGAAACCTAAAAGACAAACAAGTGAGAAAATTACTTTTTTCATGATAGCGCCTCCTTTTATTATTAAAAAAAGTTGATAATTATGTTTCAAATTTATTGTAGCACAAAATAGATAGCGTTCTCAAAAAATATTTTTAAGTTTTTTTCTATTTTCAGTTTTGATGTAATCAGCTGTAATACTAACTTAGAAAAATTCATTTAGAAGTGTTAATAGTATTTATATAAGATAGTAAAATTTCAGCAAAATAATGATTAAATTTAATATCTATAAAAGTAAAAAGTGCTGAGTAACAATTGGATATCTCTAAGTATCACAAGCAGAGTTCAATAGTGAAGGTTGAATGTATAAAAGTGGTGAATAGAATGAGAAAGTGTCGACCTGCAATAATAGGTAGTAAAAAACATAAAGGCTGTTGCTTAGTTTGTCCCATTATTTCTACAAATAGGAAATTTACAACTTATATTGAAATAAAAAATCCCAAAAAAATAGATGGTAAAGTAGTTACACACCAATTGTGATCAAGTAACTATATGATAAGAAATACTGAAAAATAGAGTAATGTGATATTTTGACGTGGATTGAAGTAGTTGAAGTGATAGGGATGTTTATTTAGCAAAAAGATAGAATTAAATAAAAAAACTTGTTCATACGAGCATTCTAAGGTCAGGTTCGCTGATTGAAACATATCATTGGTCGAACGAAGCGTCGTACCAGCTACGAATAGACATATTTTTAGGGAGGAACGAAGCAAATTAAAGAACAACAAGTAGGCTATACTTTCTAGGGACGTCCATTATATGGGTTAGAACGAAGAACGACTGTATCCATTGACTGTGATTGTGGTGAATTGATTCAACTCAATATTCAAACGAAACAGTACAATTGTAAAAATTGTGGGAATTGTTATCAATTCATTGATCAAGACTTCCAACTACTAAACGAAAAGAATAAGGAGGCACCTTATAGTTAGACAGTTGTCTGGATATTTTTCTGTTTAGAAAAGATCCTCGTTGCAAATACGTAAAATAAGTTTAAAAAAATTCCGTCAGTTTAAACCTGACGGATAGTCGTTATTTAAATTCTACATGCAATTCCTTACCAACTTTTGTAGCAATTTCATATAAAATTTTTATACTTGGATTCATGCTTCCATTCTCTATGCGTGCAATCGTACTCTGGGGTTTCCCAACTTTTTCAGCAAATTCTCGTTGGGAAACCCCTAGTTCGCTTCTTAATTCAGTAACGGCTACTGCAATTTCTAAGCGCTGTTTTTCTGCTTCAAACTCTTGAGCAAAAGTCGGACTTTCCGCTTTTTTCTTTTCAATTAGATCTTTAATGCTCATATTAGTTCTCCCTTCAAATATTTTTCTCTAACACTTTTTGCATGGTTTATTTCTTTTTGTGGGGTCTTTTGAGTTTTCTTAGTAAAACCATGTGTGATAAGAAATTCATTGTCGATTTTTTGAAAATATATTGCTCGTTGAATATTTTTTCCTACTTTAGAACGTAATTCATACAAATCATTATCTAATTTTTTTACCCACTCCATTCTTTGAGCAATGAGCAATCCTTTTTCTTCTGTTATTTCAATTATTGCTAATAACTTAGAAGAATCCTTTTCAGGTATAGAGTTCAAAAAATCTTCAAATTCGCTTGTTCCGTCTTTCCGTTTAACGTAATCAAATTGTGGTTTATCCATACTTTTATGATAGCTTATTCGCTATCGAAAAGCAAACGAATATTCCTTTTAATGAAAATAAAGGGAATTGATGTGTGATAGAATAAATAGAAAGCTATTTGAAGAAAAAATTTATGATGTGTAGATAATATACAAAAGGAGTAAAAGAATTGAAGCGATCAGAGTACAAACAAATGCTGACACTGAAATATTTTTATGAGGAGAAATTGCAAGAAATCAAAAAGAAACATAAGTCCGATCCGGATTTGTTTCATCCGATTGGGAAGGATCGTTATTGTCTATACTGTGAGAAGTATCAAGAAATCCAAGATAAGCTACAGCCTACTGTCAAACAATTAATGCAGTATGAAAAAACACACGAAGTGAAACAACCAGTGATTCAACAGTTAGCCGCAGTTCCCAAAAAGGAAAAGGCGAAGCCAAAAAAAGTGTATCAAGTCTATTCTCTCTTGTTCAAAGATGGTTCAGAATATTTGGTTTATACCTTCGCCCAGGAAACTGGTTGTCGATTATTAGGGAGACAGATTTCAGAATTAAGTAAGGCAGTTCCTATCTCTAAGGAGTATTATTCTTCTATTTATTTAGAACAGGAAGATGGCTCGATTATTTCAGTAGAAGCACGCTTGCAAGAGCATTCGACTAAGAAAAGTTGGTTATTAGCAGAAAAACAGCAAACGAGAATAAAAGCGACAGGAATTTGTTTCAATGAAAAACCTTTTGAATATTTGAAGTATACTAAAGGACAATACAGCTGTTTGATCACTTTTTGCGGGAATACGGCGATTAAAAAAACAAAGAAATTTTCAAAAAATGGGAAAGTAGCTTTTGAAACAGCCCATGGCATGATTGCGTTAGAGTATGGATAAGTCCTTCTGAAGCTCTTTCCAGGCACGTTTATGGTGATTTTATGTACACACTAATAAAATTATTTATTTTTAATTTATAAAATAATATATTTTTATTCTACTATTTTAAATAATAAACTAATTAGTTTATTATTGTTTTGTGAAGACTACCCAAAAAAGTATGTTTACCAATAGATAAATAATGGACTATAGACAGAATTGCGACAACTGCTAATTTTAAGGATTATGCAGAGTCTTAAAAATCCCACATAAACTAATGTTAATCAAATAGGATTTAATAAAAATTTCAAGATTAAAGCTAAATATAAAAAGAGACGAACTCAGCTTTTGTCTCTTTTTATATTTAGAGTATTGCCTAAATATTAAATTCAAGTACAGTTAATTATATAAGATTTTAGAAGAATAATAATCTGTAAATTCATTTAAAGCAATTCCTATTTTTGTTTATTTCTCTTTTTTCTTTAAGTAGATCTTTGACAAAAGTATCTATATCTGTATATTCTTGTCCTAATTTATCATGTCTTTCTCTAATCTCCGTCTTCTTTTTTTTAGCGGCATCAATTTTATAGATTTTCATTACTATTTCCCACCTTTATTGTTTAGTTTGATGTTTTTTTGAAGCGTCGTTCATGTATTAAATAGGAAAGTAAAATTAAGAATTGGCCAAAAATTAAGAAGCCGATTAATACGTAAACATTTTCTGCTAAATTAATGCCTTCCAAACTGATAATACTTCTCAATCCTCTTATTGTATAGGTCATTGGAATACAAGCATTAATTTTTTCAAATAGACTATTGGTTAAGAGAATAGGATAAACACCAGCTGCAGCTGACGTTTGGAGCATAGTTAAAATTAAAACAATTAAAGATCCAATTCCTGGAATCAATTTATTAAATCCTACAATTATACTCAAGAATGTTGCAGAAGCTAAAAATAAGAAAGCCATTAATTGATAGAGTGAGTTAACTGGAATATGGATAAATAAGAAATTCCCACTTAGTAATAAAAGTACTTGAACTAAACCAATTATTACAGGAAAAACATATTGTTTTGTCCAGTACGTTGTAAATTTTTCTCCTTTTTTCTTCAAATTACGCATTGTAAATTGGTTGACAAATATCCCAGCAACAAAAAGTGTTAATGAAAATAAATATGGAGCCATTGCTTCACCATTATTTTTTACTGGATGAATATTTTTGACTTGTAATTTAACGATAGAACCAGTTGAATCTGGAATATTCATGCCTTGCATCTTGTAAATAATTTTAGAAGATAGTTCTGCATTAACATGTTGTACAAATTGGTTCATTGTACTAGTGATGACTTTTGAAGAAAAGGAATTAAGTCCTTCAGAAGTTATCAATTGTAATTCAGCGTTTTCTTTTAGCTTTGGAAAAGTTGTAATTTTACCTTGAAAATCTTCACCAAAACTTATAATGGCATATACTTTTCCGTCTCTTAACTTTTCCATCGCGCTATCCATGTTTGTTTCTTCTTTTAAATCAAATAATTTTTCTTCAACTAATTTATCTTGAATTATATTTTTTTCGGAATTGACTAGAGCTACTGGTAATTGATCCATATTACCATATGGATCTAATGATGCACCTAAAAACAATCCAGAATAAATCATAGGAATAAGGGATAAGAATATTAATACAAATCCTAAAACAATTTTCTTTTTCATAATAAACACCTCTTTATTTTTATAACCTACGTAAACCGCAGACATCTTTTAACTACAGACATAATAAATCTATAGATTTTATTTGTCAACAGAAAACACGAATTTTATAAATTGGAAATTTTTAAAAATTTAAAATGACAGAAACAAAGAAAAAGAATTATAGAAGTTGATAAATTAAAGGATTTTATTGTCAGGTAGTTCTAACTTATCATTTTAAGAATAATAGAATTTAAAAAATAAGTTAGAGATTATATGAAAGGATATGAGGAATTAAAATATTTAATTGATTTGCTCTTATTAGAATAATCTTTAATGGGGGATGTCTATATTTTCTACTTTATTAAATATAAGCTATCTTAATGTTTAAAGATTTTTTTTATACATTATATTTATTTGATTAAATTGAATATGCTATTAATAACCTAAATTAATGCTTGTATCTTAAATATCTTTTAAATTTATTTTTTATAACCTCTAAAAATAAAAAAGTCAATAAAATTGACATAGAATATAGTCATAAAAAAGGAGGTTAATATTATGACATTTAGAGAACAAATTGATAAATTAAAAAAAGAAGGAGAAATTTTAGGTGGTATGTATAAAAAAGAAGGTAAAGATATAGGAAAAGAATATGCTGAACTTGGTAAAAAAGTGGGTGAACAATTTAAAAAGAAGGCAGAAAATAATAAAGATAGATTTAAATAGTTTACTTTAAATATATATAAAGATAGAGAAAAATCTAGGTTCTACTTACTCTAGTTTTTCTCTATTTTTTTATAAAAGACAAATTTTTAGTCCATTTATATTGAAAGAATAACTAATATGGTCTATATTAGATGTGCGACTGTAGACATTAAAAGTCAATAGATTTTAGAAAGGGTGTAATTGTTTGAAATTAAGTAATTCGTTTATCCAATCTGTTGCTATTCTTGTAATGCTAGCTGAATTACCGGAAAAGTCTCATTTAAAATCTTCTGAAATAAGCCAGCGAATGGGAGTTTCCCACACATATTTACAGAAAATTGCTAAAAAGTTAAATAATGCTGGTATTATTCAATCTGAAGCATCAAAAACAGGTGGCTATTCTTTAAATAAGTCAGTAAGAGATATCACATTCTATGATGTCTTTAAAGCAGTTGAAAATTCAGATAGTTTTTTAAAAAATGTCAAAACTGATGTTATACATACAATGTTTTTATCTGATAAACTTGTAGATAAGTATGGTAATCTAACATTAGATATTTTAAAAGAAGCAGAAAATAGTTATCTTTCTGTATTAAAAGAACATTCAATTGAAGAAATTGTACCTAAAAATTCTAAAGGAGAATTATTGATAATTGACTGGCCATTGTTTCTGAAGAATAATTAAAAATATTAAAGGAGGATCATTGCATGAACATTGGTAATATTGCTCAATGGATTGCAGTAGTTTCTAAAATAGTAGCAATAATTAGTGCTATTATTTATCCATTAATACAAGAAAAGAGAAAGAGAAAAAGCGGAACAGAACGTTTGGCTAGAAGGGAGTATGCACTAGTATATGACGTTATTATGGAACGTAAAGAAAAACAAAGTGCTAGTACTAACCTTGAATCTTTTAAGCAATTAGAACATTACAATTCATTGCTAATGATTATTAATGATGACGTAGAACTAACAAATATATCTAATAAAATTAGTTATTTATTAAAGAATAATAGTAATTTTGAATCTTCCGATAATGAAGTAGAGCGGTTGCTTAATAAATTATCAAAACGTTATAACATAAAATAATAAAAATAAAAAATTAATTTTTTGAGATAGAGAAGATATTTTAGCATATGATTAATATGTTACTTCAAAGAAAATATAAAAATTTAGTCAGCTCAAAAAAGTTGCCCGTTTATTAACAATAATTAATTATGTAAATAATCGCTATTTTTAAAAGGCAATGCTTCAGTATTGAAAGAAAATAAAGAATAGTCTATATTAACAATTAATAGTTAAATAAAAATTATTTTAAATTTTATTCTTAAAACAATACTGAAGGGGGTCTGAAAATGGAGCTCGGGAGTATAGCAGAGTGGATAATTGGTATTTCAAAGATAATTGCTATTATTGGGGCTATAACTTTTCCAATCATACAACAACGAAAAAAAGAAGAAAACTCCGTTAAGCGACTTGCTAGAAGAGAATATGTATTAATAAAAGAAGCTATATCCATTCAAGACAAAGAATCGTATGAACAACTTGAAAGTTTTAATTCAATGTTAGCAATTGTTAGTGATAATCAAATACTAGTTGCGATTTCGGAAAAAGTTGGTAATATATTAAAAAAAAATATTGGTAATGAAGATAAAAACATTGAACTAACAAAAATACTTTATACATTGGAAACCACTTATAACTTATAAAGGGGGGAATACGAATGGAATCTGGAAGCCTTGCAGAATGGATAGAAGGGATCGCAGAAACAGTCGCCTTAATTGTTGCCCTTTTCTTGCCAATAATTTCTGAAAGAAGAAGGGCTAATAGAATAAATACTAAAATGAAAAAGATTGGATTACGGCTTGCTAAAAAAGCTTTAGAACAAAAATTACATCAAATTGATATTCCAATGACAAATTTAAGTGAATATAAGGCTTTTAAAAAATATATTGGTGTGGTTTTTACATTTAATGATAGCCAAAGTCTATTTAATATTTTATGGGATGTTGATACAGATTTGAAGTATGCAACAGATGAAGAAGATTTACTAAATAAAATACAAAAAATCGATCAATTGTTAGCTATTTAAAAAACTTCGTATTAAATATAGTGTCTAAAACAGAAAAGTATAATAAGAAGCAAAAATAATTTTATCAAATAAATTTTAATTTTGGTGAAATTATTTTTGCTTACTTTTATTTATATAGTTTTAGATACATTTAAAAATTATAATCATTTTCGTTCATCAATTCAGCTTCTCCCATTAAATAACCAGCCCCAACTTGCGAAAAAAAATCATGATTAGATGTTTCAATAGATATACCATTGATAACAATCGGATTAACATCGTTTACCGTAGCTTCATCAAAATAAGTGTCAAAGCCCATATTTTGTAAAGACTTGTTAGCATTATATTTAACAAATATATTTATATCATCAACTAAATTAAGATCATGATAAACTTCTTCAGTATAAGCAAACTCATTTTCTAATAAATCATTTAGAAAATTATACATCCAAATCTTAAATTGTTCTTGTTCTTTTTTTGAAAGCTCATCGAATCCTTGTCTAAATTTATATCCAAGGTAGGTACCATG
This sequence comes from Enterococcus sp. DIV1304_2, assembly GCF_050555445.1. Classification (NCBI taxonomy): domain Bacteria; kingdom Bacillati; phylum Bacillota; class Bacilli; order Lactobacillales; family Enterococcaceae; genus Enterococcus; species Enterococcus sp. DIV1304_2. The sequence goes on along the minus strand of NZ_CP187852.1, from coordinate 21,063 downwards.
AACTGATTCATCACGAATAACTAATTTTATTAATTCTGCTACATTAGCTAATTTATTCTTCCCACGATACCAAAGTGGTATAAAAAAATTACTATAATAAAGTATACCTTCTAAAAATATACTAGCAACCATAACTTGTAAACCTGTACCATTTTGATAAATATCGTTTATTCGTTTTGCTTTAAACTGCATTCTATGATCATTATTCATCCAAGTATAGATTTTCTCGATTTCTTTATAAGTGTTTAATGAGATTAATATTGTTCCGTATGTTTTTGCATGGATTGATTCCATAAAAGCAAAATTACTTAGAACAGCTACTTCTTTTTGAGTTCTAGCATTTTTTTTTATAGCATAAAGTCCTTCTTCAGATTGGAGAGTATCAAGTAAAGCCAATCCACCTATTGCTTTTTTTACAATTTCTTTTTCTTTTTCGGATAGATTCTGCCAATCCAATAGGTCATTAGAGACAGGAACGCGTGTATCTAGCCAAAACTGAGTAGTTGCTTTATCCCACACATACTCATCTAATTCATCTTCTATTTGTTGCCAATTCATTGTTGTATTAAGCATATTAGACCCTCCTAAAAATTATAGTCTTCATTAATCATTTCGTCATGTATGGAGATATTTTTTTTAAAGTTTTTAGATATTAGAGAATGCTTACAAAGTTTATTTAACTTATTATTAATATTTAGTATAGTTGACTTATTTACTTGATAAACTGGAGACATATCTAAACCCTCTAAAATTTTATTTGCTTCTTGTCTAACAAGATTTATTGCTATTGTTTTATTTGCTGCTAAATTGTAGTACTGATTAATTAGCTGATCACAATATTGTATGATAATATTTATTTGATATTTTACCCAGACTTTAAATTCTTCTTCTTGATCTTTTTCATAAGTAGATAGTAAAATATTGATTTTGTGGCTTAAATAAAAACAATGGAGCGATTCATTGCGAATAATCATTTCTACAATTTTACCAAGATTATCAAAGTGTTGACTAGTCCACAGATCTAAAGGATAAGCAAGGTACGCATAATTTATAATACCTTCTATACAAATTGCCATGAAGCGTTTTTTTAAAGGATCATTACTTTCTATATAAATAGAATCAATGTCATGTAAATAGCTTATTACTATAGGATCGTTATCTATATAATTGAACAAACTAGTTAAATCAATATTTTGATTAAAAGTATTTAATATACGATTGTACGCTTTGGTGTTAACCATCTCAGTAAACTGCAAATTATTTACTATGGCGATCTCTTGTTGAGTTTTTTTATTATCTCGAATAATTTCACCTGCGTTAATAGATTGGAAAGTCGAGAGATTAGCTAATAAAGCTAGTAGTTTATTTAATTGATCTTGTTCATTGTTAGTTAATTTATTCCATTTATTTTTATCTTCTTCAATAGGTATTCTATTATCTAACCAAAAAAGAGAAGTGGCTCTTTCCCATGTAGCATTATCTAGTTCATCTTCTACGACATTCCAATTGATTGCTTTATAGTGTAAATAATTAATCAAAATAATTCCTCCTTTAAATCATACAAGATTCGCAATTATTAATACTTTCAAATTCATCATCTTCGGTATAAGTTCTTACATAGTAAAGTGTTTTTATTCCTTTAGTCCATGCGTAATTACGTAATTTACTCAAATCACGCGTAGTTAACTTGGATTGATTTTCATTTTTCCAGTCATACAGATTTTGAGGAAGTACTGATCGCATAAATAGTGTTAAACTCAGACCTTGATCAATATGTTTCTGCGCAACAGCATAGACATCAATAATTTTTCGCTGATCCATATCATATGCATTTTTATAATAATCAATAGTTGAATTTGATAAATATGGAGCAGGATAGAAAATAGAGCCTACTTTTTTTTCTTGCCTATTTTCTATTAATTGAGTGATTGGATGAATGGATGCACTTGTTTCATTTATATATGAAATAGAACCATTAGGAGCTATGGCTAGACGGTTTCTATGATATAGCCCATGGCTCATGATACTATCTTTTAGCAAAAGCCAGTCCTTAGTAGTGGGTAATTTGATACGCTCAAATAAATTAGCTACATTTTTGAATTGGAAATTAAAATCATTATTTAAATATTTATCAAAATAACTACCATTTGCGTAAGTTGATTCTTCAAATTCATGAAATTTCATTTCTTTTTCAATAGCAATTTGATTACTAATCTTTAATGAATAGTAATTTAATGCTAAGAAAAAAGCATCTACAAACTCTAAAGCTTCTTTAGAATCATATTCTATTTTATTAACAGCTAATGCTGTATGCAGTCCCATCGCACCTAACCCAATAGTATGATAAAGGCTATTACCTTTAGCAATTGATGGAACTTCATTGATATTCTCACTATCAGTTACAGTTGTAAGGGCTCGTACAGCATATTCAACTGATTTTTCAAAATCTGGTGAATCCAGTAGGTTTAATATATTCATCGAGCCAAGATTGCAACTTATATCTGTTCCAATATTTTTATAGCTCAAATCAGGGTTTAATTCTGATGCTTCCTGTGGTTGTAAAATTTCAGAACAAAGATTACTCATAATTATCTTACCTTTTACAGGGTTATCTCTATTGACGGTATCAATATTAATAATATATGGATAACCTGATTCTTGTTGTAAACGTGAAATTTCCTGTTCTAATTCACGTGCGAGAATAGACGTCTTTTGGATGTCTTTTATTGAAACAAGTTTATCGTATTCTGAAGTTAAATCTATATAAGAAAAAGGTTTCCCATATACTCTTTCAATATCCTGGGGATTAAAAAGATACATTGGTTGATTTGTTTTTAATAGTTCATAATATTTATCTGGAACTATTAAACCAAGCGATAAAGTTTTTACACGTATTTTTTCATCTGAATTTTCTTTTTTTGTAGATAAAAATGAGATAATATCTTGATGAAAAACGTTAAGATATACCACACCTGCTCCATTACGCTGTCCAAGTTGATTACTGTAACTAAAGGTATCCTCTAATAGTTTCATCACTGGTAATATTCCAGAGGAAGCATTATGAATTCCTTTTATCGATGAACCAGTAGATCTTAAATTTGATAAATTAACTCCGACACCACCACCAATTCTTGAAAGCTGTAGAGAAGAATTGATCCCCCTACCAATAGAAAGCATAGAATCATTTATATCAATCAAAAAACAAGATACCATTTCTCCTCGCTGTTTTTTACCTGCGTTTAAAAAGGTTGGCGTAGCAGGTTGATAACGTTGGGAAAGTAATTCATCCATTAATTTAAATGCGAGATTTTTATCACCATTGCCTAAATATAGTGCATTAAAAATTACACGATCTTCAAATGTTTCAAGATAATAATTAGAGTCATTACTCTTTAGTGCATACTGAGTGTAAAATTTATATGCACTCATAAAACTTTTAAATTTGAAATTGTATTTATAGGCATATAAATACAATTTTTTTATAAAAGATTTATCATAATCATTAGTATTAAAAGTACATTTTGAATACTTTTGCAATACGTTAACATCTATATACTCATTTTCAATTAAATAATCAATTTTTTCTATAATGCTATTAAATTTAAGTGTTTTAGGTTCTATTTCTGTCTCCAGATACTTTTCAAGAGCTGCTTTATCATATTCTAGAGGAATCTTACCGTTAATTGGTAAATTTAACATGTTGTTTAAAGTGAAATAATCTTGATCATTTGCTCTAGTACTCATTTTGATACCTCCAATTGATTATTATTAATTATAGTAATTAATTTATTACCAATTCTTTTGATATCTTCATCATTTCCCCTTAATTCAAATTCATCTATCATTGGAAAATTAAACTGGGATGAATATTGATATGCTGTTAAACAAAACTGTTTATTGAAATTACGATTTCCACTACCCACGATTCCATAACAAAATGTGGCATTATTTTTATAAGCTACTAACTTTTTTAATGGTGTAGTTAAAATTTCTTTAAAACCATTATTGATTCCATTGCCACCTTCTAGATATGCAGGGAGAAATAGAAAATAAGGATCAGTTATAAGAAAAATATCTTCCGGATTTTCCTTAATAATATTACGTACATTTGTATATAGAACTTTATATCTGTATTTTTTCATGATATAACCATCTAATCTTTCAATAAAATTAGTAGTGTTACCACTGAGACTAATGTAGAAAATATTTATAGTTCGTATTGGCTCCATAGATTTCCTCCTAGTGTATAATTTTTAACAATATATAGTATTTTTATTTTTTTCTAACACTATATATTGTGTTTTTATCTTATATCAGTTAAAGTTTTATTCAATTGATTCCTAATCAATTTTTGTTAATTTTAAAAAGATAAAATTGTATTGGAGAAAATATTATGAAAGAAAAAATAAGCTGTAATATACCTATATTTAATCATCTGATGAAAAATGAGAAAAAGCGTATTGAAAAATTATTTTTATATAAAGAATTTGAAAAAAAAGAACTAATATTTTCACCCAATTCTCAAGAGCAAATATTAATTGTATGTACTGGTAAAGTGAAGATCTATAGACTGTCTGATTCTGGAAAAGAACATTTATTTAGAATTATTTCAGAAGGAGATTGTGAAGGAGAAAATTATTTATTTAATGGAAAAAATACTATGTTTTATGGTGAGGCAATAGAAAACTCCAAAATTTGTATGATTTATAATTCTGAATTGAGAAAAATTTTATATGATTACCCACAACTTAGTTACGAATTACTAAAAATTAATACAAAGAAAACTATGGATTTAGAAATACAAGTCAAATTATTATCGATAAATAGCATTTCTAATAGAATAGCCTTATATTTAATCCATTTATCGAGAATAACTAATTTTGTAGAAGAAAGTTATACAATAACATTACCGATGACTCAAAAAGAAGTTGCTAGTTACTTATTTATTTGTCCAGAAACATTGTCTAGAAAATTAAAAGACTTCGAGAATAAACAATTAATCAAACGAAAAAAAAATAAAGTAACACTTTTGAAAAAATTTGGTGAAACATATAATAATCTTATTTAAGTATTTACTGCAATTACTATCTCCTCAGTATTTTATTCTTAAATGTTAATTTTAGTAAGTTAATGTATATAATAGTCCTTTATCTACGCATTTTAAAAATATGACTCGAGAGACTTCTTTTATTAAATAATTTAGCACTTGTAAACTTAGATCAAGTCGTACTAAAATATATTGATCTAGCAAATAGCAAATTTAGAATAACAATTATTCCAGATAAGAGAATCTATATAGAATATAGAAAATGATATGGTATTTAGTGTTCATACGATGATTCTAAGGTCATTTAGGATTTATAGGTTATATAGTTGGTCAAACAGGTCGAATTAGAACCTACTTACTAATAGCTAATCTAGTTGAGTAAAGAAAAGTCAGACATTTTTGTCTGATTTTTTTTCGGTAGTTCCCCTTTACAAAAGCGAACGTACGGTTGTTTAATTGTGTTGAAATAGGGGAGATTATTATGTTTGATTACTCAAATGAACCAGTAAATGATTACTACTTAATTGATATGAAGTCGTTTTATGCGAGTGTTGAGTGTGTAGAAAGAAATTTAAATCCATTAACAACTGCTTTAGTCGTTATGAGTTGAGCAGATAATACAGGGGCAGGGCTTAATTTAGCAGCGTCACCAACTGCCAAAAGTAAATATGGAATCACAAACGTTAGTAGACCACGTGATTTACCTTATCCTTTGCCCAAAGAATTACACATTGTACCCCCAAGAATGAACTTATATATTAAAAAGAATATGGAAGTAAACAGTATTTTTCGGCAATACGTCGCAGATGAAGACTTATTGATTTATTCGATTGATGAGTCGATTCTAAAGGTAACAAAATCGCTGAACTTATTTACGACACCTGGTACAAGAAGTGAGAGACGAAAACAGCTCGCAAGATGGATACAGTTACACGTTTACCGTCAAACTGGTTTGATCGCGATCGTAGGTATTGGTGATAATCCTGTTTTAGCTAAATTAGCCTTAGATAATGAAACCAAGCATAATAAGGGATTTATAGCGGAATGGACGTATCAAAATGTGCCAGAAAAAATTTGGGCGATTAAAGAAATGACGGACTTTTGGGGTATCGGATCACGCATGAAAAAAAGATTGAACTACATGGAGATTCTGAGTATTAAAGATTTAGCTAATTTGGACCCATACGCGCTCAAGAGGCAACTAGAGGATATTGGACTACAGCTCTATTTTCATGCGAATGGGGTTGCTCGAACGGATATCGCAGAACCAACTAAAGAGAAATCTTATGGGGATTTTCAGGTGCTACCGAAGGACTACACGAGGAAAGAAGAAGTTGAGATCGTGGTGAAGGAAATGGCAGAACAAGTGGCTGCACGTATTCGACAGCATAATTGTTTTTAGGTTAATAAAGGTAATATCTAGTTAGTAATATATTGCATTATCATTTCAATTATATAGAAAATTTACGTTTTCTATACAATTGAAATACAAAGGATTATTCAATCATAAAAACACATACAAAGCCGACTAACTTGGCTCGGTATGTGTTTTTATCATAGTTAAAACTTCTTCTTTTAATTGATTAAAGTCCCCATTATAAATAGCAATATTTATCACTAAATCAATTGCTTTTTTCTCTGGAATAGTTAGAAGGTAACCATTAATTTTTAAGAATACAAATAATGCTAAGAAAGCAGTTCTCTTATTTGCATTATGAAAGGGATGTTTCTTAATTAATTGTATCAGTAACATCGTTGCTTTCTCATAAATGGAATTGTAAACTTCCTCACCAAAAGCAGTTACCTGTAGTTGGCCAACACACATTTCTAAAGCATCGGGATCTTTTACACCAATTGGTTCATTAGGAGAGTATTTCTTTATCTGGATCACATTCATTTTTATGATATCTCTGGCTTCAAGATACTTCATCGTCATTTATCAACTAACTCTTTGAAAGTTGTGTCATAATCCATTAATGCTTGGGCTATTGCTACATTGATTTCATCAGATACAGGTTGTTTCTTTGTAATTGCAGCTTTCAGTTTTTCTTCATCTAAAAAAACTGTATCCCCAGGATTCAGTCCATTTTCTTTAAGGAATTCTTTTGAAATAGTCAACACGACTGAATTCCCTACTTCTCTAAATTTTCTTTCTTTAATAGGCATATGAGTCTCCCCTCTCCTTTAACGTATATACAGTATATACGTTGAAATGATTAAAATCAATTTTCTCTATTTTTTATTTTAATTGTATAGAAAAATTAGTCTTTCTTTATATTTAGAGATATAATCCCTTTTTTTAAAAAAAGGTACTTTATTTGTTGACATACTCCACTTTAATTGGTATAGTCCAATTACAAGGGGCTTCCCTCCCTATTTGTAAAGAAAGGTTGGTTTTAATGAATTATAAAGACACGTATAAAAAAATCGATGAATTATTAAGTCATATGCCAAATTATATAAAAGATTTTGTACAGGCTCGTGATGACCAAGATCAATCCCCACAAACTACACTGGAATATTTGAAAAATTATAAATTATTTTTTCAATGGTTAATTAGTGAAGCTGTTGTAGCAGATACTTCTATTCATTCATTGAGAGATTTGACTCCTTATGAATTAAATTTATATAAATCACATCTTAAACGACGCTCCAAAGAGAATATAAAAAAAGTATCTACGAAACACTATTTGCAAGATAGCAATAATTTAGGATTATCTATTGCAACGATCAATCGCAATATTACTGCTTTGAAGGTTTTATTTAAGTACCTCTCCTCTAGTTCAAATAATCCTAATGGCATACCCTATCTAAATACTAACCCTATGGAACATGTTGCGACAATAGCAGACAGAACGACACTTGCAGCTCGAGCAAATGCAATCGAAAAACAACTATTTTTAGACGAAGATACTCAAAAATATTTAGACTATATCGAGCTTGAATACAAAAATTCTTTGAGTTCTAAGGCTCTCTCCTATTATTTGAGGGATGTTGAACGAGATCTTGCTATTAATGCATTAATCTTAGGTTCAGGATTACGGTTATCTGAAGTAGTAAATATAAATGTGGATGATCTATCTTTAGATAAGAATAAAGTTGTAGTGATTAGAAAAGGAAATAAAAGAGATGCGGTAAATATTGCAGCGTTTGCTATGGAGTATTTAGCAAACTATCTAGAGATTCGTAGCAGCCGTTATAAGGCTACTGACAGTGAGAAAGCCATGTTCTTGACTATTTATAAAGGTGAGTCCAAAAGAATGACAGGCATAGCAATTGAGCGCATGGTAGCGAAATACTCAAAGGAATTCAAAGTACAAGTTAGCCCTCATAAGCTACGCCATACGTTAGCAACAAGGTTGTATAAGCAAACTAATTCACTTGTTCTTACAGCCCAACAATTAGGTCATACCAATACTAATACCACCACTTTGTATACACATATTGATAATGCTGCTACTATTGATGCATTAAATTCTTTATAAAATAGTAATACAAAAGTAATATTATTTATTACTTTTGTATTACTATTTATGATGTCTTGATCGGATTTTTTCTGAATCCTGATCTTTTGAGAAAGTTTTCTTCTCTTCAACTGTCTCGGAACGTGCATCAATCATAAGTTGCCCTTTTTTGAATCCTTAGAAACCCCAACGTGTGATACCAGGAACAACTTTTGAGTCCTGAGTAAGTCCTAAAGTGATAACATGGTTTGAAGGAAATACTTCATTACTAGCAAGAGTTATGTCGTTTGCAGCAGCTTTAGGTCCTAATTGATCATAGTAATTTTTAAGTTCGTCAGATCCTACATCAAATAAATATCTTCCACACATGTCCTTTCCTCCTAATTGAATATTTCTTGAAAAAATAGGTGTTTATAGAGCAATTCTAAGGCAATTTTGGAACTTTATAATGCACAGTTCCTTGAATCGTCTTCTAAAAACGACTAGTAGTACTCATTTTTGACCATTTCTATCTTATTTTCTATTGAATGATTCTAGCTAAGTCTCGAGCATGCCATAACAATTTACACCAAACTGAAGAACCATAAGAAAAGTCCTTTATTATATAAATAATAGAACATTCGTTCACTTTAAAAGTCAAGACACTAGAATTTTTAAAATTTTATAGAAAAGTCAATGGAAGTTAAAATAAAATATAGCGTAACATGACTTTACGATAATCTTCAAATAGTGTAAAATAAAATTATAAATGTTAGCTATAATCATATTATTAGTAACATTAATATTAATAGTAATTTTACTAATAATATTGCTAGCAATCGTAATAGCAATATTAAACAGTATGAAAATTAAATTTAGGAGTGATTCAGTGGATACTTTAAGCAAAATAAAAAGCGTTTTAAGTTCAGATTTATCTGCATATGAGTTAGAGAAGCGAACTGGAGTAACCAGACCCTCTATCGTAAACATGAGGAAAGATACATACGACTTCTCAAAAATGTCTTTCCAGATTGGTGAGAAATTAGCAAACTATTATGATGAACAAAGAGAATCAACTTTAGTTTTTAAGGATCAGGGAGCGTTCTTATCATTCACAAGTACGTTGGATCAATTTATGAAAGATACTATAAAAGAAATTGTTCCAGAATCCATCAATGATGAAGCGATGAAAGAAGTATTAAATAGAGTTAATTCTGAGGTTTTAAAAGATAGCTATCTATTAGAGGAACTTTATACAGTTTACAAAGATGCATTAAGGAAAAAGCAAAAAGCTCAAGAATAAAGCTAGCATTTTTAATAATAATATTGCTAATAACAATACTATTAATATCACTAGTGAAAATAATATTAACATTGCTAGCAATATTAATAGCAACTAGTTTAGTCAATAAATCAACTAGGAGGATTAGATGAATAACACTGAAATTAGTAAAGAACCCGTTTATAATGCTGAAAATATTGCCTCTGCTACACAAAAAGGTGGAGTTTTAAAGACTACTATCAATGTGAATTTGGCTGGAGAATTATCTCAAAGACCTAGCAAATTGCAACCCTGGAGAAATAATAAAGTACTATTGATTGATAAAGACTCACAGGGAAATGCTTTATTAACTTTTGGTATTAACCCAGATAAAGTTGAGAATACTATCTACGATGTTTTATTAAATGATTTACCAGCTGAAGAAGCCATAATTGAAATAAATGATAATCTGCATATTATTCCTGCGAATGATGACATGGCCTTTTTTGAACTCGACGTTCTCACAGGCATGGCCAATAAAGAAGTGTTAGCAGGTATGGAAAATATATTACCTATGATTAAGAATTTGCTCTTAATTATTAACTCCTTGAAAGCTATGGTTCAGGATGATGAACTATTATCTAAAGTCGAGAGTCTTGAAAACGAGGCACAAGGACACCTAAGACAGTTACAAATGAAAATTGCAGCTAGCGGAATAAGTGTTGAAGATATCTATGTATTGCTTAAAAAGGCTATAGCCCCTTTGAAGACAAAGTACGATTTTATAATTATCGATACTCCACCTCAATTGGGAATTGTCGCAGGTAATGTTTATAATGCAGTAGATGATATTCTTATTCCATTCCACCCAGAAAAATACTCATTTAGAAGTTTGATAAAAACAATAAATACTATTAATTCATGGAAAGAAACAAATCCTAATCTTAATGTTAAAGCGATTATTCCGGTCAAACTTAAAGAACAGACAATCACACACTCTGTGTTTCTTGATAGTTCCAGCCAAATTATTAGCTCAAACAACGATTCTCTTGATATCACAAAAACAGTAATTCCAGAATCAATCAAGCCAGCTGAAGCATTAGCAAAATACAATATGCCGTATACAATGATTGATACTGATACAGTAAGAACAAAAAAAGAAAGAGAACCACTTATCATGCTAAAAGAAGTATTCAAAAATCTTGTAGATGAATTGGGCTACTAATAGATGTGTATGAGGAGGATAAAATATGGCCAGATCAGTAAATGGTAGATCAGGATTTACTCCCGAAAATTTGACGGCGGGATTAGATTTAGAGATTAATCAAACTAATACAAAAGATAAAAAATTAATCAATGACGAAAAGAAAAATGAAACCAAGGACGTTAAAGCAGTCCCTAAAGCAGCCCTTAAAGAAGAATTGCAGGAAGATAGAAAAGTAGTTATAAGAGAAGAGACTTCCCCATCGGAAAATAGCACTGATCTAGCGAGCATATTAGGGAAAAAGAAGAAGAATAGTAAAAATGCACAAGTGAATGTTTATTTGTATGACGATGACCTACGAAATGAGTTATATGCTATGGGCAAATTCGTAGGTAAGCAAAACGGAGGAAAGTCTTTGATTGTGGAGAACGCTTTAAAAGAATATTTTGAGAGAAATAGAGAATACGTGGATCAAGCGTTAAAACAATTTCCCCCAAAAGAATGAAGAGTGCAAGCTCTTCTTTTTTTTTGAATAAATTACTAATGAAGTTGCTAGCAATGTTAATAGTGATGTTGTTAGTGATATTAATAGCTTGAAAAAAACCTTATTTTACAGTCTTTTCACGCGGATATTATTCTTATATTATTATTAATATTACTATTAATAATAATAGTAATATTGCTAGCAATGTCCATAACAATATTGCTATTATTATTATTAACGTTAACAAAATTAATATTAATAAAGATAGTAATAGTATTATTGATGTCATTATTGCTAGCGTTAAGTCAACTACAGCATAATATAAAAAAAAAGAAAGTGACTTTACGTAAATTGAAATAAATGGTAAACTGTTGTTGAGAAAAAAACTATTTACACAACCGTATTTTAGGTTGTAACCTAAAAAGGAATTTAAAAATAAAAAAAGAGACGGAAAAGTTAATGGATTGGACCCCACTAATTTTTCTGAATCACATGGTTAGGACATGTGTTCACGCTCGTCTCAAGAATATGTAAGTAGCTACCAACTACTTATATTTAAAAGGATTCGGAAATTAATTCCGACTACCTATATTCTACCAAAAAAAGACGAGCAACTCAACATAAAAACGTTTATTTGATGTGCTTTTTAAGAGTATATTAATCAACATTGATGAGAGAACACATAGTATAGCTGTTTCGGCAGATATTCGATGTGTTCTCTTTTAATTTGTGGGAAGGACGTAAAGTTGATGTTGATTAATTTATATACAACGCTTTTGAAAAGTGGTATTCGAACATATAAATATCGAAACAGCACCATTAAGCCTATTCAGTATGAAAATACGAGTAGGAATGGTGCTATCTTTGCGTACCGTACGAAACAATTAATGAATGCTGGACGTGGGATGGTGATCACATCTGAAGAAGCGATTCTTGAAAACGAAAATAAACTGACACATTGGACTCCTAATGTTTATCGATATGGAACGTATGCTGACGAAAATCGCTCAGTAGTTAAGGGACATTCTGAAAACAATTTAAGCCAAATCAATACTTTTGTTGTAGATATCGATACAAAAGTTAATCATGAAGGGGAGATCGTTCTTGCTTGTTTAGATCAGATTGGTTATATGCCAACAATGATTTTAGAGTCTGATCATGGCTATCAAGTGTATTTCGTATTAAGTAGCCCAGCTTACGTAACGAAAAAGAGCAACTTCAAAGTAGTCGAAGTAGCAAAACGTATTTCTACAACGATTCGTCAGCAATTAGCAAAGCAATTACCTGGAATCGATGTGGGCTGTAATCACTTTGGTATTGCACGTTTCCCAAACAGAAGCAATGTAGTTTTTTACGAAGAAGCTTATCAATACGCATTTTCAGAATGGTTGAATTGGTCAATGAAAACAGCTTCTAGTCAAAAAACTGAAGCGGAACGAGAAGCTAAAATTGTTGTTTTCCCTGAGAAAAAAGAGTATCGACAAGTGGACGAGCCCTGGTTCGATCTATTACTCCGTAAAGCAGATATTATCGGTGGAGAGGGCCGGTTAGGTCGAAACAATGTGATTTTCACATTGGCTCTTGCTTATTTCTCTTCGGGATATGCGCTAGAAACATGTGAATACAACATGTTTGAGTTTAATGAGCGACTAAATGAACCTTTGACTGAAGGGGAAGTAAGAAAAATCGTTATGAGCGCTTATTCTGGAATGTACCAAGCAGCACAACGTGATTTTATTTTAGAGCTATGCCAGCAATGGATCTCTGCAGGACTGAAAGAGAAAGATTTGTTTATTCAACGTCGTGGTTGGTGGAAGTTCAAAAAGCCAAGAGAACAAAGAAAATATAGTCATAAAAAAGAATGGAAAGAAGATCTATTGGCTTATCTAAGCGAAAAAAGTCATGCTGGTGAGCCTTATTTGAACATGTCAAAAAAAGAGTTGGCTTCAGAACTCACGATGCCTAAGCGAACACTTGATAAGATTTTAACCGAGTTACGGGAAGAAAATAAGGTTTTCTACAAGGTAACACGAGGAAGAAATGGCGGAATGATCATTGCTTCAGTCAAAATGTTGTTCATGAGGATCATCCAATTAAGAAAAGAAAACAGATTAGCTTATTCAACAAGGATTACAGAGGTATTTGAATTAAACGGGAGCTTGGTAGAAGAGACATTTAAACAATTATCAGCTACCTTGAACCCCCTTAAAGAAGTGAATCTTTTTGAATTAGATACAGGGTAAAAATAAAAGGTGCAAATTGCCTTTTACAATATATCTTTGATACTGTTCCTTTTCTGCTTGGAGTTTTTTAGTTGTCCGCTGCTTGCTTTGTTCTACGAAGAGGGGTACTATTATCGCATATGCAATAATAGTACTTGAAGGAGGGCTTACTGACCATGAGTGTCAATACTTATGTTTATCCTTATCCTATCAATGTTTTTATTATCGGTGTCTTAGGGATGACTGTAGAACAATTTTGTGAGATTCATGATTATAGACAGTCTACTGTGGCAAGTTGGGTGACCCGAAATCGTTCTGTAGCAACGTTACCTTGCGATTTTTTGTACTGTTTAAGTTTATCATCAGGGCAGTCTATGGGGAGTGTTTATGATGAACTATTAGCCTTGGAGGATAAGTTTTTAAAAGGATTAAATCCAAAAAAGAAAAAGGAAAATATCGATTAATTTTTGATTGATTTTGAAGAAAAAGGAGGAAACTCTCTTTTTTCTTTTCTTGCTATGTATCATTTACAAATTAGGTGAATAACTTGGATCACTTTTGTATTTTTAAGAAATACAAAAGTGATCCAAGTATGCTGAGGTATTAAATGTCAGAGTTTATTATAAGCTAAAAGAAATATATAGGGAAAAATACTATCAAAAGCCAAAGCAGAAAAGGAAACTAGTACGGTAGTTATTTTTGAAGATATAGGGAATTACGGAATCGACGCAGCTAATGAATTATATAAAACAATCCTAAAATCATACCAAAAGCAAAAACAGAAAAAGTTGATAATATTCACAACCTTATTTTTGTCTATGTTAAGAACTGGTTTATTGAATATCCGATCGCAGTTAAGAAATTTGTAGAATCAACTGAAGGATTACCAGAAGTACCAATGCATAATTGGGTTGAAGGAATTGACTAGATAAATTTGTATGTCTTAGATCTAGGGATATCTCCGCGAAGCTGTAGTGTCTGTTTTGACTAATGATCAATTAAAAACCTATTTGTCTAATCTATAAAATAGGCTACTTCACCAGGTGTTCCAGAAGTGATTAAATTATTCAGATTGTACAAAGCAATATCAGCAGTAGTTTTAATTTTATTCCCATGATAGTCTGTCATGTTAACAATAAATTCCACTTCTTTTTTGTAATTTTTGGCTTTTTGTAGGGCTACTTCCTTGTCCGCTGGAGTTAATGATTTGTAATATTCAATTCTAATTCTGAACAAGGTGAATAATAAGCTGAAATTAAATATTGGCCGAGAGTCTAATATTTCACCAAGCTTGTTGCAGGCTTCTTCTGCTTTAGCTAATAGATCAAAATCAATATTATTTGGATCTATTACAGCATGATCGATAAACGAATCGGTTATATTAGAGAGTGCCGCAGGAAGTACGTGTAAATATTGACAATCAATTGAGCTGATATTAGCTAATTTAGAAAGTCTGTTGATCAATCAAAAGCAGCAACAAATCCAAGAAGAAAAATTGCGACACCAGCAAGCATTACAGAATATCGAAAAGTCCTTTACCACACAGCTTGAAGGAGAAACTGCAGCAATTCGAAATAGCTATAAAGAAACAGTTGATCAGACAATCAAAAAAGAGTATGAACAACAAACGGATCAGCTGTCTCGTGTATTACAAGGGAAAATGGATGAACTAAAACTTCGGCAACATACAGTGAATACAGGTTTAGAAGCGAACTTTAAGGAGATTTTGGAAACATTTAACCGTGAGCATACACAAGTGATTCATGAGGTGGAGCAAAAAAAGCAACAGTCTCCAATCAGTTTAGAAGAAAGGCGATTGAGATTACAGGCTTAAACGGAGAAAGAAGGGGAAGTTCACCTTAGGTTTTTGACGAAAAACGAAGAAAATCGCTGGAGAAACATTATCTGGAACAAACGTTTATTTATAGAGGTGAGGTAGTGTCCATATAGTTTTTTTTTGGATATCGTGTTATAATGCAAATGAAAAGAGGAGTTGCGCAAACAACTCCCCTTAGGATAGCACCGTTTAAGTCGGTGGCATAGTTGAATCAGTTACAAAGAATAACCGTTAAACTGGCCAAAGTTTATGATACGGTTATTTTTTGTCGTTTTTGTTGTTGCTGATTGCAAGGACAAAAGTTGCGAAAGCTAACGCAAACATTAGTGCTTCATAAACAGACACGCTTATTCCTTTCTAGGGATAAAGCCGAAAAACAACATAGGCGTCACCCCATTTCTTTTGGGATTAGCCACCACATAAACTTTACTATCTAATTCGCATTATATCATAAGCACCAGTCTCAAATCCTTGTTTTTAGGTATTTGGGCTGGCTTTTTTATTTCTCTGGTTTAAGCGTGGATCATTTTGAGAAAGTAAAATAGATTCAACTAGAGTAGCAAAAGTAGTGTTTACTTCTCTTATAGGAGGGAAATAAATGGTTGAAAAAAGAAAATATATTATTTTAGCAATTCCATTATTAATAGATGGAATTCGTACTAACAGCTTTTGGGTAAAGAGCCAAGTAGTTGAAAAGGACGGACAACCATCTTTAGATTTTGTTTGGACAGATGATATCCGTGAAACGAATTATTTTGATTCAAAGGAGGATGCTGAAGTGATTACCAAAAAACAGTGTGAACAGCTTAAACCGCATTTATGTAGCGTTCTTTCAGTAGATTCTAGTGACATAAAGTCTCTAGGACTCGCCAAGGATACCAGCATAGAAAACTTAGAATAGATTCCTGGGAAACGAGCAAGCTAAAATTCAATAAGAAGCGGAGAATGAAAATGGCCAAAAATTTTGTAGAACAAGTTAAAGGAGAATTAAAGCAACTTGGAATTTCCGAAGATCGAAGTGAAGAACTAATAAACGATGAAGCACTAAAATTATTTACACTCTTTGAGAATAAGTATGAGGATGTCAGTGACGATAGTGTAGATATTTGTGTGTACAGAGACGGTCTCATAGAAATTTCTAATGAAGCGTTACCTTTTTCACCACAATCAATGGAAGAACGTGCGTACCTAACTAATTTGTTTACGGACTCGAATTATACAGTTACCTCAACGTCAAATCTTTTTACTTACGTAACAAGTAAAACGAGAAAAATTGAAGATTTACAAGAATTAGTCCAGGAATATCGTACCTTACGCACACAGTATTTAAACAAGTATGGCGCAACAACATACTATGAAACAGTTCGAGAAGACGGATCAATTGGTTGGAAATGGAAGCGTGTGCCGTTAAAAGAGAAAGAATCTAGTATCGATTAATATGAGTAAATTATTATTCAAGAAGTCAGATCCACTCCTTAACTTTCAAGGAATGAATCTGACTTCTTTTTGTTTGGATCTAATATTACTTCAGAAAAAACAATTATTGTCATTATGGAAGGAGCATATTTATGGCTAACTACAATCCCAATCGATTGAAGGAAATGGCCAAGCAAAAGAATATTTTGGATGTGGCTAGTTCTTTAGGATTAGAGTTAAAACGTGTAGGGCATCAGTATGCATGGATTGAACATCCAAGTTTTAAAATTGATTCGAGAAAAAACACCTTTTCTTGGTATTCAAAAGGGGATGAGTTTCGACAACAAGACGTGATCAAGATGGTTGAGGTGATCAATAATATGTCGTTCAAAGAAGCGCTACATTATCTCCTTGAAACAGAAGCTGGCGTCTTTGATGGGGCGAAGATTCCAAAGAAAGAACCATTTATTTATCGAGTGAGAGAAGCGAATACATTTGATTATGCCAGGAAGTATTTACGAGAAGAACGTGGCTTATCGGATGAAACAATCGATTTTTTTCTGAATAAAGGAATCATGGTACAGGGCATTCATAAAGATTTCGATACAGGTAAAACCGAACCAATGATTGTATTTAAGCACGTAGATATCGAAGGAAAGATTGTTGGAGGAGCTAGACAAGGAATCTGGTATAATAAGCAACTTTATCCGGAAAAAGGTCGATTAAAAAAGACTCTCTACAATAGTGAGGGGACTAGTGGCGTGATTGTGGATATTGGTGATAAGGCACAATTTAGTAAAGCTACATCAGAAAATCCTTTCACAGTCTACGCTTTTGAAGCTCCTATCGATATGATGAGTTATTACGAATTGCACAAAAATCAATTAACCAACTGTCGATTAGTCGCCATGAATGGCTTAAACAAAGGAATTATTTCACGTGCAGTCGTTGAGGCACTTTGTGCAGATAAAAGTTATGTAAAGAAAATTGAAGAAAAAGTGAGTGTCGATCGCTGGCTACAAAAAATTGATGATTTAGCAGGATCTGCAGGTGTAAGACATGAAAAGTTAAAAATTGTTCTCGCTTTAGATAATGATGCAGCAAAATTTAATCCAGAAAGAGGGAAAATCGAGAGGCCAGCGAAAGACTTTTATAACAGTTTTGGTATAAACAACATCGATGCCCCAATCGTTCCATATTTTGAAAAAACGGAAACGCAAGGAAAAGAAGAAACTAAAAAAATAGAAACGAGTCCGAAAGAAGTTTTCGCTATCTTAGAAAAGATTGCGAATCGTACAATTGTTTTTGAAGAAAGAGAAGAATCAGTTCTTGAAGAGCATACCATTCGAATAAAAGCGAATCAGGGAGAAGAACAAACACTTGCTGATTTGATTGTTTGCCTTTTAGAAAAAGAGAAACGATCGGCGGACGATATCATTCGATTTGAAAATAAAAGTATTGCGTCTATTGTAATGATTGTTTTTGGATTTAATCCCGTGCCTCTTAATTTAAGTTTGTTAACTCAGTTACGATCGATGAATAACGGAAAAGTGAAATTGCAACAATTATTTACTGACTTGATTGTTCGAAGCGATAATTTTTTACAAAATATTGCTGCGCATATGTACGAAAAGGAAAAAGAGCTGGTTCGACCAACATTGGAAGAAGAAATCAGACGTGCGCGTGAACTTCAAAGTCGAGCAATGGACAATGTCGCAACAGACAAGGCGAATAAAAAAGAAGAACGATCTGAGGAAGAGTATAATTTAGCGGATACTTTAGAAAAATTAAAAGGCAATTCAGAAAGTAGCGAAGATGATAAAACTGATTAAAAAGCGACCTTTATGTCTGTATTATCTTTGGAAAGTCTGTCAGCGATTTGAACGAGACGAATCTCAAGAACTTATTCTTCCACCAATAAAAGCAGTGATTGGTCAGTTGCAATCAGAAAGACGAAACTTAGAAAAAGTGGAGAAAGAATCAATCGCTATTCACATTTCTAGCCTTGCTTTGTTAGAGGAAATACTAAAAAATGAATCTGAACAATCATTCAGAAAGCTCATTTCAGATCTTGAAGAATTCGGAAAAGGTCAATGATGTAATGAAAGAAAATGGGGTTTGGGGCATGCCCCCAAGTTTAAAAACAAAAAAGAGGAAACTCGAAAATCATAGATTTTCGGGATTTCCTTCTTTTTTATTTTTTCGTGAGGTACATGTACCTCGCTATGCTTGCCAGAGGCGAGACCCAGCCCCATTGGGGCTGTTGGTTTTCGGGATCGACTCTGGACAAGGCACAGCCTTGCTGGCTGATTTTTATCTTAGAAAGCGGTAATTATATGAGAAAAAAGAAATTATTTAGAGACGAATTTATCCAAGTCTATTTGACCAAGGAAGAAAAGAAGCGGATAAAAGAAAATATGAAGCTATCCGGACAGGGGACAATGACAAATTATATTCGTTTAATGGCGCTTAATGGTTTTATAGTCAATATAGATTTTGCAGATATGAAAGAAGCATTAGTTGAAACTGGCCAATATGTCTCTGAGTTGAATATGATTGGTAATAATATTAATCAAATTGCCCACAAACTAAATCAGACCGATCTGGTAGAAACAGAAGATGTACAATATCTTGTTTCTGAGTTCGCGAAAATGCAGAACAACTATTTGAAAGCTCAGAAAGTATTGCTCCAAGAAATAAGTAAATTAACGAGACAACAATAGTATGCCTACAACAAGAACGATTTCAATTAAACAAGAAAAAAATTTACTTCGAGCACTTGAGTATATTCTAAATCCAGAAAAAACGGAAAATCAAACATTGACAAGTGGTCATAAAATTAATTCGGTAAATAATGCTTTTTTTGAAATGAATCTGACCAGAATGTTAGCAAAAAATATAAAAGGTCAAAAAAATAAAAAATCTAACGAAGAAGTTATCGCTCGACATATTATCCAATCGTTTGATCCAGAAGATAATTTAACAGCTGCAGAAGTTCATGAAATTGGGAGACAAACTGCGCTCGACTTCTTAGGTGAAGATTATGAATTTGTCATTGCCACCCATGTTGATAAAGACCATTTGCATAACCATATTATTTTTAATACAACCTCAAGTATCGATTTAGCGAAGTTTCGCTGGCAACGAGGAACAGCGGCTCATTTAAGAAATTACTCCGATAAGGTAGCGGACTATCACGGGGCAATGATCCTCGATACGCCTAAAAGAAACTCACATAAAAAGTATCAAGAATATCGAAGAAAGAATGCGTATCGAGTTGAATTAAAAGAACGGTTAAATTTTTTGCTTACCCATAGTACAAGCTGGGATGATTTTTTAGTGAAGGCAAGGCTTCTAAATATTGATGTTGACCCTAATCATAATTCAGAAGAATATGGGAAAGTGATCAACTACAAATTATTGGATCTGCCACAAAAACGTCCAGCTCGTGATTATACGATAAATAAAAAACAACGAATCTACAATGAAGAAAATATTATCGAGCGGGTAAGTAAAAATAAACCAGAAGCGGTTTTCAATGCAATGGATATTGCAAAAAAATATGTCGAACAAAAAGCAGAAAAAGAATCTTTCCCCGATCTAACCTTTGTCATTGAACCCTGGCAAATACAAAGAGACACCATGACAGGGATTTATGTTGAGATTGCCTATGGCCGGTATGAAACAGGTGTGGTCAAAGTTCCTGATTACATGTTAGAGAAATTGGAAGACGGACGCTACGAGGCGCATTTTAATTATAAAGATATTTTTTATTTTTGGAGTGATGAAAAAGAACAAAAAAATAAATTTGTTAAGGGAGCGTCTTTAGCAAATTATCTTTCTGGAGAAAGCGGACTGTTTCCAAAACGAAAAAATTCTGCTATTCAAAATGTCCGAGAAATGGTCACAGCTTTAAATATTTTGTCAACCCGTCAAGTCAGCAGCGATCAACTACCACATGTTTTAGGCAAAGACTTTTATGATAATTATGAAATTGTGCAAGAGGCAAGAGCAACTTTGGACGACAAGTTATTTCGAGCGAACGAAAAACTAAAGTATGATCCGTCCAATCTTGAACAAATAGAAAAAGTAAAATCCTTACATGGAGAGAAAAAAGAACTTGAAAAACAAGTAAAGTTGCTTGAAAAG
>NZ_CP187851.1:3037500-3060132 GCF_050555445.1 Enterococcus sp. DIV1304_2 | reverse complement strand
ACAAGGCCTCCTCCTTCATTAAAAGTAAATAGCTAGTACTAATTTAGCATTTTTTACAAAAGTTTTCCACAGAAAGAAAAGAAAAAAATTTTTTATAACAATTATCCACATTATCCAGAAGAAAAAAAAAGAAGAAAAACACAGGGAGGAAAAAAAGATATCCACAAGAGTAATCAACAGGTGGATAAGTGGTGTAAAACTAGAGATTTACCCAGTGGGTTGTGGATAAAAAAAGTAATAATGACAGTACTTACAGAAATCAATGCACAGGAAATTATGGAATTGTGGATTACTTATTTTCAGCTGTTTATTCTGTGTAAAAACTAAGGGTAAATTACTGTGGAAAACTTCTGTGTATAACTTTATCCACATTGAAAACACAGCGCGAAAAATACCGTTGTGGATAAAATGAGAGAAGTATTTTCGAATAAAAGCTTTTTTTTATATTGACAAATCACCTAAGTACTCGTTATACTATCAAAGTATGTCTGTGTTTAATTCATGTACATGTAGATAAGAATTTCTGGAGGTGGAACAAGATGAAAAGAACATACCAACCAAATAAACGTAAACGTCAAAAAGTTCACGGATTCCGTAAACGTATGAGTACTAAAAATGGACGTCGTGTTTTAGCTAGCCGTCGTCGTAAAGGAAGAAAAGTTCTTTCAGCTTAGACCACTGGGGTTACAGTGGTTTTTTTTATGCCCTTTTTTAGAGGAAAAGGTGAAAGACTTATAGGAAATATGGTATGATTGGGAGCGTAAGTGAGAGATAGAAAAGGAAAGAAAACGAATGAAAAAAGCGTATCGAGTGAAAAAAGAACGAGAGTTCCAAGCGGTGTTTCAAACCGGCGCTTCCTTTGCTAACCGTAAGTTTGTCGTGTACCGTTTAGAAAAGAAGGAACAACCGCATTTTCGTGTTGGCTTATCTGTAGGTAAGAAAGTCGGAAACGCTGTATGTCGCAATGAAGTAAAACGAAAGATCCGTGCAGCGATCTATTCATTGAAAGAAGAGATTGAGCCGGAATTAGATTTTATTGTGATTGCTAGACCAAGCATTAAAGGATTGACTTACGATGAGATTCGCTCCAACTTAGTCCACGTCTTAAAGCTTGCAAAAATAATCGACAGAGAGGAAAAGAGTAAGTGAAGAAATACAAACGTTTACTTTTGATGGCCGGGCTTGTCGGTCTGATCATCGTCTTATCCGGTTGTGGAACTGGAGAAGTCAGCGCACAAAGTACAGGAATTTGGGATCGCTACATTGTTTATTATTTTGCAGAAGCGATTAAAGCATTGTCATTTGGAAATGTTGGGATCGGGATCATTTTATTCACGA
This sequence comes from Enterococcus sp. DIV1304_2, assembly GCF_050555445.1. Lineage (NCBI taxonomy): Bacteria > Bacillati > Bacillota > Bacilli > Lactobacillales > Enterococcaceae > Enterococcus > Enterococcus sp. DIV1304_2. The sequence goes on along the minus strand of NZ_CP187851.1, from coordinate 3,058,794 downwards.
TCATCATTCGCGTAATTTTATTACCATTAATGCATTTCCAAACAAAAAGTATGCGTAAGACCCAAGAACTTCAACCAAAACTAAAAGCGATCCAACAAGAATATAGTTCAAAAGATCCTGAAACACAAAGTAAGTTAAGAGAAGCACAACAACGGTTATATGCTGAAAATGGTGTAAACCCATATGCAGGTTGTTTACCTTTATTAGTACAAATGCCAATCTTAATGGCTTTATGGCAATCAATTTCTCGTGTTCCTGCGTTGAGTCAAGGTCACTTCTTGTGGTTGAACTTAGGGAACGCTGACCCAACCTTTATTTTACCAGTGTTGGCTGCCATCTTTACATTTGCAAGTACGTATTTATCAAGCATGAGCCAAGTGGAATCGAATGCTTCATTGAAAGTCATGAATTTTGCGATGCCAGTGATGATCTTAGTTATGGGGGTCAATTTAGCCAGTGGACTTTCACTATACTGGGTAGTATCAAATGCTTTCCAAGTGTTCCAAACACTATTGATCAACAATCCATTTAAAATCAAACGTGAGCGTGAAGAAGAAGCACAACGCATCCGTGAAAAAGAACGTGCTTTGCGTAAGGCACAAAGTCCTAAGAAAAAACGTAAAAAATAAGGGAGGGAATGCAAATGCCGATTTATGAAGCTGCAACCGTAGATGAAGCTGTTGAAATTGGATTGAATGAGTTAGGACTAGCAAAAGAGCAAGTCGCTATTGAGATACTTGATGAAGGAAAAAAAGGATTTCTCGGAATGGGAAAAAGAAATGCCAAACTTTCAATCGAACCGAATATCAGCGAAGTTGTCTCTGAAACGATCGAAGAAACCGTAGAAGAAGTGTTGGAAGAAACATCTGTTCAAACAGAAGATACGGGTGAAATCGAACCTGAGGACTTGATTGAAGAAAAAAGTGAATTAGGTGACGAAGCAGCTTTATCGGAATTAGCAACCTATCTCACTGAGATCTCCCAGCAACTAAATGCACCAGCTGTAGTAAAAATGACACGAGAAGCGAATTTGATCGTCTTCCATTTAGAAACGGATAAACAAGGTCTGTTGATCGGCAAACATGGAAAAACGTTAAATGCTTTGCAATATTTGGCGCAAGTGTTCATTCATCGAGTAGCCGGTAATAAACTCTCTGTCGTGGTAAACGTGGGCAACTATCGTGAAAAACGACAAGAGATCATCCAACGTTTAGCTGAACGCACCGCAGAAAAAGTCTTGCGTACGGGACATCCTGTATTTTTAGAACCGATGCCTGCGTTTGAACGCAAACAAATCCACGCGGCGTTAAGTAAACATGAGGGGGTACAAACCCACTCAGAAGGTGATGAACCATATCGTTACTTAGTTGTCGAACCAGCCAAATAGCGATTACGAAGAGAAGAATCAAAATCTTGCGATCAGATTGACAAACTTTTCCAAACAAAGTATATTTTATTAGAAATCATTCTTATCGGAGTATACGATGGTAGTCTTTACTTTGGTAGAAAAAACGTGCAGAGCGAAAGCTCTGCACGTTTTTTTGTGATCAGCCAATCGTTGTCTGGACAAATTGGATCACGGTACCGTAAGCAAAAAGTTCGATGATCTGTTTGCCATCTCGGGGTTTTTGTTGATATTCAAAGTGACAATTGATGACTGCATTTGCGCCATAATCTAACACTTTCTTTTTTAATTTTTGTTTTGTTGTCAAGAACATGTCATCACTATTGAATGTAGGGTCGAATAAGTCTCCTTCAATACATTCTGCGACAAATACGATATCTCTGACGATATATTTTTGATTGATATTCCCTGTCGATAACACCACTTCATTGATTCGTGGATCATCTACTCCGTCTACTGCACTAGGCTTAAATTGGGCCATAATTTTTGCTCCTTTCGGTAAAGAAAAAGTATGTAGATACCGTTACCATTTAAGTGTAACGTTTTTTGGAACAAAGATAAAGATATAAGAGTAGATTTACTTCTATAGAGAGTGATCTAATGATAGTTTCAATCAAAAGAATCCTGTGCAGAAAAAGTTTAAGATTGATTAGTGACTCTCATAAAAATAAACAAAAAAGCTTGATTACTAGAATTAGATATGATAGTCTATGACCAGAATTTAAACAGAACAAGCAGTCAAAGTGCGAAGTTCACCATTTATTGCAAAGGGTGAAGTGGGCACTTTTTTTGTGCGTAAAATGAAAAAGGAAGTGAAAAAATGGCTGAAATAACCTTAGAATTTGATACGATTGCAGCAATCTCTACGCCACCCGGAGAAGGGGCGATAAGTATTGTGCGTTTAAGCGGTGATCAAGCGCTGACCATTGCCAATAAAGTCTATCAAAGTGGCAATAAACAGTTGTTGGATGTTCCTAGTCATACGATTCATTATGGGCATATCGTCGATCCCAAAAGTGAACAATTAGTCGATGAAGTCATGGTATCCGTCATGCGCGCACCACGAACATTTACCCGAGAAGATGTTGTAGAAATCAATTGTCATGGGGGCATCGTTGTCGTCAATCAAATTTTACAGCTTCTATTAAGAGAAGGCGCACGTTTAGCAGAGCCAGGAGAATTTACAAAGCGTGCCTTTTTAAATGGACGAGTTGATTTATCCCAAGCTGAAGCAGTCATGGACCTGATCCGTGCCAAAACAGACAAGGCGATGGGTGTCGCGTTGAACCAATTAGATGGGAATCTGTCTGCATTGATCCGTTCCCTTCGACAAGAAATTTTAGAGACATTAGCACAAGTCGAAGTGAATATCGATTACCCTGAATATGATGATGTCGAAGAATTGACGACAAAACTTCTATTAGAAAAAGCGCAGATGATCCAACAACGTATCGAAGTTCTTTTAGCAACATCACAACAAGGCAAGGTCTTACGAGAAGGATTAAGTACGGCCATCATCGGTCGTCCAAACGTTGGTAAGTCAAGCTTACTGAACCATTTATTACGAGAAGAAAAAGCCATCGTGACAGATATTGCGGGAACGACAAGAGATGTGATTGAAGAATACGTCAATGTTCGTGGCGTACCGTTGAAACTGATCGACACAGCAGGTATTCGGGAGACAGAAGATATCGTGGAACAAATCGGTGTTGCTCGTAGTCGTAAAGCTTTGGCAGAATCTGAATTGATCTTACTTGTCTTGAATCAAAGCGAGCCGTTGACAATTGAAGATGAACAGTTGTTGGAAGCAACAAAAGGATTGAAGCGGATCATTCTATTGAATAAAACTGATTTACCGAAACAATTAGAGGAAGACAAGCTTTTATCATTGATCGAGGATGAACCAGTATTCGCTGTTTCGGTTGCCAATAATGAAGGGTTAGACCGATTAGAAATGGCCATCTCTGAGTTGTTCTTTGGCGGGCAAACTGGCGAAAGAGATGCAACTTATGTATCCAATACCCGTCATATTGCCTTGCTCGAAAAAGCGGCCATCTCTTTACAAGAAGTGATCGCAGGAATCGATGCGGGCATGCCTGTTGACCTCGTTCAAATGGATATGACTCGCTGTTGGGATTACCTTGGTGAAGTCGTAGGAGATAGTGTCCAAGATGAATTGATCACACAATTGTTTAGTCAATTTTGTCTTGGAAAATAAAGGAGGAACAGTTCTTGAATCATTATCAAGCAGAAGAATATGATGTGATCGTTGTCGGCGCAGGACATGCTGGTTCAGAAGCCGCTTTGGCTGCTGCACGTATGGGATCAAAAACGTTACTATTAACGATCAATTTAGATATGGTGGCATTTATGCCATGTAACCCTTCCGTCGGCGGTCCAGCCAAAGGCGTTGTCGTTCGCGAGATTGATGCACTAGGCGGCGAAATGGGTAAAAATATTGATAAGACATACATTCAAATGAGAATGTTGAACACTGGGAAAGGACCTGCTGTCCGAGCATTACGAGCACAAGCAGACAAGCATGCCTATGCCAATGAAATGAAACATACAATTGAAAAAGAAGACAATTTGACGTTAAGACAAGGAATCGTCGAAGAATTGATCGTTGAAGATGGGGTTTGTCGTGGTGTAGTCACTTCAACCGGTGCAAGCTATCGTTCAAAAGCAGTCGTTATCACTGCGGGTACCGCATTACGTGGTGAGATTATTATCGGTGAATTAAAATATTCGTCTGGTCCGAATAACTCACAACCATCAATTGGTTTAGCCAATCATTTAAAAGAATTAGGTTTTGCCATTGATCGTTTTAAAACCGGAACGCCTCCACGTGTGAAATCAAGTACGATCGATTACTCTGTCACAGAAGAACAACCGGGGGACAAGGAGCCAAATCATTTTAGCTTTGCCACGCCGGACAGTGCCTATAACTTAGAACAAGAACCTTGTTGGTTGACTTATACAGGTGAAACGACCCATCAAATCATTCGTGACAATCTACACCGCGCACCAATGTTTACAGGAATCGTTGAAGGCGTCGGCGCACGTTACTGTCCTTCAATTGAAGACAAAATCGTCCGTTTTGCAGACAAACCACGTCATCAACTCTTTTTAGAACCAGAAGGATTGAATACAGAAGAAGTGTATGTTCAAGGGCTTTCAACTTCACTTCCAGAAGACGTCCAAGTGGATATGTTGCATTCGATTGCTGGATTAGAAAAAGCAGAGATGATGCGTACGGGCTATGCCATTGAGTACGATGTGGTCGAACCACACCAGTTGCGTCCAACATTAGAAACGAAAGTCGTAGAAAATCTTTATACGGCCGGTCAAACCAATGGGACAAGTGGATATGAAGAAGCAGCGGGACAAGGGCTGATTGCAGGAATCAATGCAGCATTGAAAGTTCAAGGAAAAGAGCCATTAGTCATCAAACGTAGTGACGGCTATATCGGTGTCATGATCGATGATTTAGTCACGAAAGGAACGAATGAACCTTATCGCTTACTGACGTCCCGAGCAGAATATCGTTTACTTCTTCGTCATGATAATGCTGATCTGCGCCTAACAGAAATGGGTCACCAGATCGGTTTAGTAAAAGAAGATCAATATGCTGCTTACTTGAAAAAGAAAGCAGCAGTTGAACAAGAAATCAAACGTTTGATGAACGTTCGTATCAAACCGACAGCAGAAGTCCAAGCCTTTTTAGCAGAATTAAATGCTGCACCATTAAAAGATGGTGTACTAGCAAGTGATTTCTTGCGCCGTCCAGAAATCAGTTATGCCGATCTGTTACGATTTATTCCAGAAAATCCAGAATTAACACGTAAAGAAATCGAGCAAGTTGAAATTCAACTAAAATACGAAGGATACATCAAAAAAGCATTAGAAAAAGTAGAAAAACTAAAACGGATGGAAGCCAAACGCATCCCAGAAAACATTGACTACGCTGCGATCAACGGATTAGCAACGGAAGCAAAACAAAAGCTTCAAAAAATCCGTCCAGAAACCATCGCACAAGCAAGCCGCATCAGCGGTGTCAATCCAGCGGACCTAAGCATCTTGATGGTCTATATTGAACAAGGGAAGATTGCGAAAGTGGAAACATCTGCTTAAATAAAGCACTAAACAAAGAAAGAGCTGACGAATGATTGATTCGTCGGCTCTTTTTTTATTAGAAAGAACATAGAGTAAATTACTTATGTAAAAAAGAAGAAACCTGGATATTCCATTGACTGATCAGCCATCTATGTATACATGCGCCTAAAAGAAACCCACAAGTATTTACAACAACATCGCCCAAATCAAAGATCCCTAGGTAAAAGAAATATTGAATCCATTCAACTCCTAAGACAGATAAAATGACCAAGCAACTACTCTTCCAACTCAATGGTAAAATCCAGCCTAGCGGAAGAAACATCAAAAAATTAAACAGCACAATCATTGGATCACCGGAAATCAAATCCTTCACCCACGAAAAAAGCTGAAGTTCCATTCCTCGTATCCCAATGTTTTTCAAGAAAAGTAAATAAATGAGAAAAGAGAGATAGAGAAAAGAAAAAAAGATTAGCCATTCCCGATAGATTTTTCTAGTAAAAACACACTGTAAAGTGACATAAAGGGACAGTGCAATAATTATCACTAAGAAGAAAGGAACCCAAAAATCGACAGGGCCAGATGGTGGGAAAAGTGTAATAGAATAATAGTAGAGATAACGCATGAAAAACCATCGAGAAAAAAGTAAGCAAGATAGTAGCATTAAAAATCTTAAAAATAACAATTTTATTTTTGCTTCGATCTAAAAAACCTCCTTATTTTTGTTATAATCAATTGAGATGAGCTTTATAGACGAACATACGTCACAATAATTATCTTTCTCTCTATAAGTATACATAAAATAACTAAATGTTAAAATAAGATCGCAGAATAAAATGAAGTATACGTATCTTATTGTGAAGCATCGACAAAAATAGTAGCTAACTGAAAGGAGGATATATGAAGAAACGATATTGGCTAGGTGTGTTAGTAATAATTATCTTAGGAGGAATCGGAGGAAAAATGTATATGCATAAGAGACAAGAAGATCGCCAAGAATTGCTGGAAATACAGAAAGATCTGGCAAATTATGTGTATAACAATTATCGGCTCTATATAAACAATCGAGAAAAAGAAGAAGAAATCTTCAGGAAATATGACCATGGACAAGGAGAAATGACAACAGAAGAATATTTGAAAGCATTGTTGGAGGTCAGAGAATATGCGGAGATAACTAAAATTGAATTTACTGGATATTCAGTGAGTCCGATGAATTTTTTGACCATTTATTTCACTGTAAATGGAGTATATGAGGAGGAAGTAAGTTTAAGTACTATTTCCGCAGAAACAAATAAACCTATATACATGATTTCTGATAGCACTGGAACTGGTCCTTATTATATTACAAAAAGAAAAGAAAAAATTAATTCGATTATGGCAGATGAACAAATTATCTATTACGAAGGAGGGATAGATTGATGGATCAAAATAGGTGGCTATCTGATTCTGTGTATAAAGTTGAAGATGGATTGATAAAAGTAAATCATCTAGTAAAAGAAATCCCTTATATAGTCATAAAAACAGTAGATACAAATAAAGACAAAATCGGTAATGAATCTAAGCCAAAGAAAAATAGTATGCAAGCAATGGTAGTTGCTAAAATAAAAGAGGAATATCTTGGGTACAATGAAGAGCAATTAAAAAAAGTCCCTGGCTTCCCCGACTCCGTCATCACCAAAAACCTGACGATTGCCTATGCTGGCACGACTTCGCTCAAAGATTGGCACACAAACCTTGAGGAAATTGGTCGAAGTAATAAACATCCAGATGGCGCATTTTTCTCCGCTTTAAACTATGCCCGTGAAATTGAAAAGCAGTATCCCAAATCAGCTGGCTATACGATCTCAACGACTGGGCACTCGTTAGGTGGAGCTAAAGCACTTTTTGTCGCAGGGCTCAATGGTTATGACAGTGTGACGTACGGCGCGGCAGGACCAGGGCTTGCACAAGCATTATTTGATAATCATCCCGGTACCCTGATCAATATCTACGACACTTCGGATGTCGTCACGAGTGGGCTTTTCACTGGTGGGAAAGGGATGCTTCCAATCAATAGTTTTGGAATCGATAATTCGGGCTGGGAAACATTTGGCCATTCGCTGGATCAATTCAGAACGGATGAAGAGGGAAATTATATCGATAAGCATGGCCAGATCATCGTATACGTTGATGGCAATGGGGGGATATTTTTAGCCCCAACTTTGTGGCAACAAACACTTTTTGAAAACGAAGCAACGATCAAACTACTAGCAGTCAGTGGCGAACATACGCTAGATGAAATCAAGCGTTTGAAAGAAGAAAATGAGTGGCTCAAGGTTCAAATCAAAGAATTCTTGACCTTAAAAGAGTTACAGCAGAAGCTGACTGCAAGTGGTGGCGGACTTTCTCGGTCAGAAAAAATTTATTTAGAGGATAGCCAAGCATTGGCTGTCGTACGGACCGCAGCAAGTAAATTTGATGAGGCGATGGGCAATGTTCGCGTGATTTACCAAAACGGGATCACGGAGTTGGAAGAGTTATGGAATGACTGGTTGAGAAGAATACGCAATTATACGCCGCATTTAACTTATAACGAGGTAATTGAAACATTAGCCGAAGTGGATTGTACAAAATGGGAGATTGTCGATGAACCAACACAGGAATTTAGAGATAAGATTCGCCAAATTGATCAGATGTCAGAACAGTTTCAAACACTCGCCGATGAAATTACCCAAAAGATTAATGAAATGGTGGCTCAGGACAAAGAATTAGCGAATCAATTGTTCTAACACTTGCTACAAAAGTGAACGATCGATAAAGGCCCTATTGAGAAGTGACTGTTGTCTAACTAAATAATAGAAAATAAAGGAGTGTGAGCAACGGGCAGAACACTCTTTTTGTGTTGTCCGAGGGCTGATTATTTTTTTATTTTAGAAGTAGAATTTACCTACTTCCGAATTTGGCATAACCTCCTTTAAATTTATATATAGAAAGATTGCAACTCAGCTCATTTTGCGTTAAAGTAGGAAGAGATTCTGTGAAACAATTAGCTGTTTCACAATGAAAGGACAAATTATGACACCAGAAGAATTTCGCCAAGTCTTGGCAGAAAAAGACATTCATTTATCAGATAAGCAAATGGCGCAGTTTGACCGTTATTTTCATTTATTAGTCGAGTGGAATGAAAAAATGAATTTGACGGCGATCACTGATCGAGAAGAGGTTTACTTAAAACACTTTTATGATTCATTGACATTGGCATTTGATGTTGATTTTTCAACTGGCCTGACTTTATGTGACGTCGGCTCAGGAGCTGGGTTCCCAAGTATTCCTTTAAAAATTGCTTTTCCTGAGTTACAAATAACGATTGTTGATTCCTTGAATAAGCGAATCACTTTTTTAACTGAGTTAACGAATCAATTAGAAATCGATGCATCTCTTTATCATGATCGTGCAGAAACATTTGGGCAAAATCCGCAATTCCGTGCATCATTTGATTTTGTGACTGCTCGTGCAGTGGCACGTTTGAATGTATTGACGGAACTGTGTTTACCATTAGTGAAACAAGAGGGCTATTTCTATGCACTGAAAGCTGCGAAAAGCGAAGAAGAATTGGCAGAAGCGAAACCAGCGATTGCGCAATTAGGTGGTAAATTTATCGGAGAGCAAGCAATTGAACTACCTAAAATCTCGGACAAACGCCACATTCTGATTATACAGAAGAAGAAACCAACACCGAAGAAGTATCCAAGAAAACCTGGGTTGCCGAATAAGCAACCAATCAAGTAGGAGGAGAAGAGATGGCACAAATTATATCCGTTGCAAATCAAAAAGGCGGCGTTGGTAAAACAACGACAACTGTAAATCTAGGTGCTTGTTTAGCCAGTTTAGGTAAACAAGTGTTGCTAGTAGATATGGATGCACAAGGAAATGCCACTAGCGGAGTAGGCATTCGTAAACCTGATGTGACACAAGATATTTATGATGTATTAGTCAATGAGTTACCAATTGCTGAAGCGACAATTGCTACTGAACATGAAAACTTGAGTATTGTGCCTGCCACTCTTCAATTAGCGGGAGCGGAAATTGAATTGACCTCAATGATGGCAAGAGAATCACGTTTAAAAAGTTCACTGGCTGAAGTCAACGATCAGTATGACTACATTTTAATTGATTGTCCGCCATCTTTAGGTCATCTAACCATCAACTCATTTACTGCAAGTGATTCGATTTTGATCCCTGTGCAGTGTGAATACTATGCGTTAGAAGGGTTAAGTCAACTGCTGAATACTGTTCGCTTGGTACAAAAACACTTCAACCCTGAATTGGAAATCGAAGGCGTGTTATTGACGATGTATGACGCTCGAACGAATCTAGGGAATGAAGTGGTGGAAGAAGTACGGAAGTATTTCCGTGAAAAAGTGTATGACACAGTGATTCCTCGAAACATTCGTTTGTCAGAGGCACCAAGTCATGGAAAACCTATCATTGATTATGATCCGCGTTCCAGAGGCGCTGAAGTGTATCAAGCATTAGCAAAGGAAGTGGTCGATCGTGAAGAAAAGTAAAGGACTAGGTCGGGGAATCGACGCGCTGTTTCAAGATTTGGAAAATTTAGAAACAGTCAACGTGAAAGATGAAACTGTTATTCAGTTGCCACTAAACGAATTGCGTCCTAATCCGTATCAACCACGTAAAACATTTGAAGAAGTATCATTGCAAGAATTAGCGAACTCGATCGAGTACTCCGGCGTCTTTCAACCGATCATTGTTCGTCGTTCGTCGGTGAAAGGTTATGAGATCATCGCAGGTGAACGTCGTTTCCGGGCGTCTAAGTTAGCTGGCAAAGAAACGATTCCTGCAATTGTCAGAGATTTCGACGAAGAAGCGATGATGCAAGTTGCAGTTTTAGAAAACTTACAACGTGAAGACTTGAATCCTTTAGAAGAAGCAGAAGCTTACGAGATGTTGATGAAGAACTTAAAGTTGACACAAGCTGAAGTCGCAAGTCGTTTAGGGAAAAGTCGTCCTTATATCGCAAACTATTTGCGTTTATTGACATTGCCTGATTTAGTGAAAGAAATGGTCCAAGATCAACGATTATCTATGGGACAAGCTCGTACGTTACTTGGATTAAAAAATAAACAATTGATATTAAAATTAGCCAATCGTGTCGTCACAGAAAATCTAACGGTTCGACAATTAGAGCAGATTGTTTCCGAGCTGAATCAAAATGATGGGCAAGAAAAGAAAAAAATCCCACGTTTAGCAAAGGAAAAACCGTATTATATCCGTGAGAGTGAAGATCGCTTGATGGATAAATTTGGAACAAGTGTCGCCATCCAAGAAAAGAATGGGAAAGGTAAAATCGAAATCGAATATCTTTCACAAAATGATTTAACTAGAATTCTTGATATTCTAAATATTCAATTTGATGAAGAATAAACAGAGGGAGGCTATGTTATGTACGACTTACATGATATCGTAGAAATGAAAAAACCTCATGCTTGTCAAACGAACCGTTGGGAGATCATCCGAATGGGCGCTGATATCAAAATCAAATGTATGAATTGCGGTCATATCGTGATGATGACCCGTCGAGAATTTGAGAAAAAAATGAAAAAAGTACTTGAAAAAAATGTAGAGAAAGAGTGAATGAATTTATGGCATTAACTGCTGGAATTGTGGGTTTACCCAACGTAGGAAAATCAACTTTGTTCAATGCAATTACAAAGGCGGGAGCAGAGGCTGCCAACTATCCTTTTGCGACTATTGATCCAAATATTGGAATGGTTGAAGTACCTGATTGGCGTTTACAACGTTTAACAGAATTAGTAAAACCAAAGAAAACTGTACCAACAACCTTTGAATTTACAGATATTGCTGGAATCGTTAAGGGGGCAAGTAAAGGTGAAGGATTAGGAAACCAATTTTTAAGTCATATTCGACAAGTAGATGCAATCTGTCATGTCGTTCGTTGTTTTGACGATGACAACATCACACACGTAGAAGGACGTGTCGATCCTTTAGCAGATATCGATACGATCAATCTAGAGCTTGTCTTAGCAGATTTAGAGTCAGTGACGAAGCGCTATACACGTGTGGCAAAAATTGCAAAAACAAAAGATAAAGATGCAGTCGCTGAATTAGCGGTGTTAGAGAAAATCAAACCAGTATTAGAAGATGGACGTTCAGCACGTTCGATCGAATTTACAGAAGAAGAACAAAAAATCGTTAAATCTTTATTCTTGTTAACAACAAAACCGATCTTGTATGTGGCGAATGTGGCAGAAGATGAAGTAGCAAATGCAGATGCGAATGAATATGTTCAAGCAGTCCGCAATTTTGCTGCAGAAGAAAACGCAGAAGTGATTGTCGTTAGCGCCAGAGCAGAAGAAGAAATTGCTGAGCTGGATGACGAAGATAAAGCAGAGTTTCTTGAAGCATTAGGCATTGAAGAGTCAGGGTTGGATCAATTGATTCGTGCGGCGTATGACCTATTAGGATTAGCAACATACTTTACAGCAGGTGAACAAGAAGTTCGTGCGTGGACGTTCAAAAAAGGAATCAAAGCGCCACAAGCTGCAGGAATCATCCATACCGATTTTGAACGTGGCTTTATCCGTGCAGAAACAGTCTCATTTGAAGATTTAGACCAATACGGAACGATGCACGCAGCGAAAGAAGCCGGACGTGTACGATTAGAAGGGAAAGACTATGTCGTTCAAGATGGCGACGTTATGTTATTCCGTTTTAATGTATAAAAAGGCTATCATACGGTGTATGTGATATGTTAAAATGTCTTTTGTGACAACCGTCAGCGTCTAAGGAGGACTGTAAAATAATGGAAGCAGAACAGTTACGCGAAATCGTAAAAGAAAATGCGCAGTTAGAAGAACAACTAACAAAACGTAATCAACAATATATTTTTGACTTAAAGAAGTCGCTAGAAGCAGCGAATTTATCAGAAGAAGAAAAAGTAACGGCTTTGCATGAGATGTTACCCGTTTTAGTATCCGAACAAAAAGGTGGGAAAACAGCCCGCCAATTATTTGGAACGGTATCTGAAAGAACAGAAGCAATCATCAATAAACCGGTTGAAGTGAAAACTTCTTCGACACCAACGTTGATGTGGTTGGACAATACATTACTCTTACTCGGATTATTGAGTGTCATGATCGCAATCACTGGATTGTTTTCACGTGAAACAACGCCTGCTTATGGAATCACCACACTTGTACTAGGTTCAGCTATTGGTGGATGGGTCTTTTACTTGATGTACAAGTATATTTACCAGTATGAGTATCCAGGTGCTGATCGTAGTAAAAAACCTGGAATGGGTAAAACCTTGTTGATTTTGGGTGGAACGACATTGATCTGGGTCATTGCTTTTTCAGCAACAACCTTGTTGCCACCAATCGTTAACCCGTTATTAGATCCAGTAGTGATCATCATCATCGGTGCAGCAGCTCTTGCGTTGCGTTACTATTTAAAGAAAAAATATGGCATCGTTGGCAGTCTTTCTGTTCCAAGAAGATAATTTATTGGACTTAGAAATTATGTGACTTACGAGACGAACAATAAAGAAGAGAATGTGTTAGCATTACGCTGCCCGTTCTCTTTTTTATTGTTTATTTCTATTGATTTGACAGTGACGACCATGATCTCAAAACACTCTTTTATTATTATAAAAAATAATAAAAGAGTGTTATTATCAAATAATAGAGATAATCACTGATGTTATAAAACATGTTGAGCGAGATAGTTAAACGATGAGGGGTGAATGAATATGAAAAAAGTCAAATGGATATTTTCTATCAATGCTGACGGAGTGCCTCTGTTTGGTTATGCCGGAATCAAAACTGGACAATTTATTCTTGGGCATGGAAGAAAGTTTCAAAAAGAAATGCGGTCTGTTTTAGGACCAGAAATCGAGCTGGATTTCATTAGCTATAATACAAGAAACCCAGAGACACTAACTGCTGATTTATTTGTGTATACCGATGTCGATGAAAAGTATCTTGACGAAGAGACGAAGAAAAAAGGCTTAAGCATTCCCTATAAACTATATTATTTGAATGAGATTGAAAAGATCAAAGAATCGATCGAAGCAAATGTTTAAAAAGTGAATCGCATCTTTTCTTTCTTGAAGTGTACTCGTTTCAGTTTAGTAAAAATATTGAGTAAGAAAAAAGAACGTGCAGTGTAAGACGAAAGCGCTAACTAACATTTGATCTTGATCAAACATTAGGAGACGCTTCATTATGCTGGTACGTTCTTTTTTTAGGATTCACTGAGTAGTTCCTTAGAAAAAACAAGGGATTAGTAGAAGTTGTTGACTTACAAAAGAAAATCGATTATTTTAGTAGATAAACTAAACAAGAGGAGTGGTACTAAAAATGTCCAACTGGGAAACAAAGTTCACGAAAAAAGGATTTACTTTTGATGATGTCTTATTGATACCAGCAGAAAGTCACGTGTTACCAAACGAAGTGGATATGAGTGTACAATTAGCAAAAAATATCAAATTGAATATTCCTATCATCAGTGCAAGTATGGATACAGTTACTGACAGCAAAATGGCGATTGCTATGGCAAGACAGGGTGGTCTAGGTGTCATCCATAAAAACATGACAATCAGCGAACAAGCAGACGAAGTACGTAAAGTGAAACGTTCTGAAAGTGGTGTAATCATTGACCCATTCTTCTTGACACCACAACACTTGGTCGCAGATGCTGAAGAATTAATGAGCAGATACCGTATCAGTGGAGTTCCAATCGTCGAAACATTGGAAAACCGCAAATTAGTAGGAATCATTACAAACCGTGATATGCGTTTTGTTACAGACTTCCATATCGAAATCAGCGAAGTCATGACAAAAGAAAACTTAGTAACAGCCCCAGTAGGCACTTCTCTAAAAGATGCAGAAAAAATCTTACAACAACATAAAATCGAAAAACTACCGATCGTTGATGATGCAGGTCGATTAAGTGGTTTGATCACGATCAAAGATATCGAAAAAGTAATCGAGTTTCCAAATGCAGCAAAAGATGAACATGGTCGTTTGTTGGTAGCTGCAGCAGTTGGTGTGACGAGTGACACATTTGAGCGTGCCCAAGCGTTACTTGATGCTGGCGCAGATGCTATCGTCATCGATACAGCTCATGGACATAGTGCGGGCGTGATCCGTAAAATCCAAGAAATTCGTACAACCTTCAAAGATGCAACGTTGATTGCCGGTAATGTGGCAACAGCAGAAGCAACAAAAGCGTTATACGATGTTGGTGTTGACGTGGTGAAAGTAGGTATCGGACCTGGTTCGATTTGTACGACACGTGTGGTAGCTGGTGTGGGTGTTCCCCAATTAACAGCCATTTACGATGCAGCTTCAGTTGCGCGCCAATATGGAAAAACCATTATTGCAGATGGTGGGATCAAATATTCTGGTGATATCGTCAAAGCTTTAGCAGCGGGTGGACATGCGGTTATGTTAGGTAGTATGTTGGCAGGAACCGATGAATCTCCAGGTGAATTTGAAATCTATCAAGGTCGTCGCTTCAAGACATATCGTGGAATGGGTTCATTAGGCGCCATGGAAAAAGGCTCAAAAGACCGTTACTTCCAAGGTGGCACGAATGAAGCCAATAAGTTAGTGCCAGAAGGTATTGAAGGCCGCGTAGCATACAAAGGAAGCGTAGCAGATATTCTCTTCCAAATGATCGGTGGCTTAAAATCTGGAATGGGTTATGTTGGCTCTGCAAACCTAAAACAATTAAGAGATGATGCACAGTTCATTCAAATGAGTGGCAGTGGGCTGAAAGAATCTCATCCACATGATGTACAAATTACGAAAGAAGCACCAAACTATTCTGTAGAATCATAATCAAACTTCTTGATCAAAAAAAAGCAGCTAAGCAATTCGTGCCAACGAATCACTTAGCTGCTTTATTGTTTATTTGATTACTTTTAGGTTCCCCATGTAAGGCACGAGTACTTCTGGAACTGTGACTGAACCATCTTCATTTTGATAGTTTTCAAGGATGGCAGCAACCGTACGGCCAACTGCTAAACCAGAACCATTCAGTGTATGTGCATAATGGATTTTTCCATCTGCATCTCGGTAACGGATCATCGCACGGCGCGCTTGGAAATCTTCACAGTTTGAGCAAGAACTGATTTCACGATACGTATCTTGTGCAGGGATCCATACTTCTAAATCGTACGTTTTCGCTGCTGAAAAGCCCATATCTCCAGTTGATAATGTCATAACACGGTAAGGTAAGTGTAATTTTTTCAAAATGTCCTCTGCGTCAGCGGTCATTTTTTCAAGTTCTTCATATGAATGTTCTGCATCAGCGAATTTCACCATTTCTACTTTATTGAACTGATGAAGACGAATCAATCCACGAGTATCACGACCGGCACTACCTGCTTCTGAACGGAATGCTGGGCTAAGTGCAGTGAAGTAAACAGGTAAATCTTCTTTTGCTAAGATTTCATTGCTGTAGTAGTTTGTTAAAGGAACTTCAGCTGTTGGGATCAAAGTTAAATCTGTATCAGCTAATTGGAAAACATCTTCTTTAAATTTAGGAAATTGACCAGTACCAAACATAGCTTGGCTGTTTACAGCGTAAGGTGTCATCATTTCAGTATAGCCATGTTCATAGACGTGTTGATCTAACATAAAATTATAAAGGGCACGTTCTAAGCGAGCACCTAATCCTTTATAGTAAACAAAGCGGCTTCCTGATACTTTTGCCCCACGTTCAAAATCAAGAATACCTAGATTTTCAGCAATTTCCCAGTGAGGTTTTGGTTCAAAAGCAAATTGACGAGGTTCACTCCAGCGACGAGCTTCCACGTTATCCTCTTCATCTTTACCCACCGGCACAGAATCATGAGGTAAATTAGGGAGAGTTGTAGCGATTTGTTGTAATTTTTCATCAACTTGTGCGACTTCTTCGTCTAGTGCTTTGATTTTCCCACCGACTTCTTTCATTTCAGCGATCTTCGCAGTTGCATCTTCTTTATTACGCTTTAATTGGGCGATTTCAGCAGATACATCATTACGGTATTTCTTCAATTCTTCACTTTCAACCAACAATTTTCTACGAGATTCATCTAACTCCACGAACTCCGCTAAGATTTCTTTTTTAACGCCACGTGACGTTAATTTTTCTTGTACATAATCAACATTTTGACGGATCATTTTAATATCTAACATTACTTTTCCTCCTTTTTTATATAAAAAAAACCAGCTCATCCAAAGAAATATCTTGGGACGAACTGGTTTGAGTTTCGCGGTACCACCCAAGTTCAGTCTGTAGAGACTGCACTTGTAAACAGATAACGGCTGTTGCCGACCATTCTTATTTCGAAAGGCACATTGGGTGAACTGGAACTTCGAAATTATTTTTTACTGATTTGCACCAACCATCAGCTCTCTTGAAAAAAATAAAATGTACTGGGTTCACTGTTTTCTTCTATTTGTATTCTAAGAATAGCGAAAAATTTAGTTTCCGTCAATATGTTCTGTCAGATTGCCGACTAACTTTTCATTTTTTTTAAGCGGGAAATGCATGATAAAAGACGTCCAATCTTGATCTGACTTCGCATAGATATAGCCACCGTGCAATGCTACGATACTTTGTGCAATGGCTAGACCAAGCCCTGTCCCGCCAGTTTCTTGTGAACGGGATTCTTCCACGCGGTAAAATCGATCAAATAGATTGTCAATGGCTTGTTGAGGAATCATGGCACCATTGTTTTTGACAACAACGATGACTTCTGAACCAAGTTGTTCAATTTCAATGATGATTTTAGTAGCTCCTTTGCCATATTTTAGGGCATTGGTTAATAAATTATTGAATACGCGAACCAACTTTTCGGTATCACCATCCATGATCAGTGAATTGATTGGAGATTCAACAAAAATTTGAATATCCTTTTTAGAAGCTTCTAGTTCAAAATCAGCTGCCAATTGTTCAATCAATTGGATCAAATCAAATGCAGAAAAATTCACAGGAACCGCCGGCTGACGTACCTTGGTATACTCGAACAGATCTTCTACCAATGATTTCATTTGTTTCGCTTTGACATAAGCAGTGTGAGTATATTTCAACAAATCTTCTTCTGTTTGATATTGACCATCTTCAATAAGACCTAAATAGCCAATAATTGATGTTAAAGGTGTGCGAATATCATGACTGACGTTTGTAATCAGTTCGTCTTTTGATTTTTCGATTTTACGTTCGTCTTCAATCGCCGCTACCGTACTGTCCACTAAGCCATTGATACTTTTGACTACACGACTAAGATCGCCGCTTAATTCGAAAGGGATACGATGGTCATAATTGCCATTAGCGATATAATGCAATTCACTAATAATGTGTCGCAATTGCATTTGTCGGTAGCGACGAATCAATCGCCAGTATAATACACCAACATCTAATAGAAAGAACACAGGAAAAATGAAGTTTCGACCATTCCAAAACAAATCACTATCTAAACGCTGGGCAAAGATATTTTTAGAATCCCAAATAGCGTTTGTCAAAGAAGGTGAACTACTGATGATCGAACTGATAATGACCAACATCGCTACATTCAATAGAAGCAGAAGGATGATCGTAATGATTCCTTCTGCTAATAATTCACTGATTTCTTTAGATGTCAGATTGATCCGGCGTCGTTTTTCGATCACTTTTTTATCTTGCATCAATTTTATAGCCCACTCCCCAAACGGTTTGAATGACTTTTTCTCCGCCAGTTGCTTCTTCAATTTTATCTCTTAGATGACTAACATGAACCATTACTGTTTTAGCAGAAACGATACTTTCTTGTTTCCAGACACGTTCAAAGATCTCATCTGCACTGAATACATGGTTAGGATGACTTGCAAGGAGATATAGAATACCAAATTCTAAGGCAGTCAGTTGGATTTCTTTTCCATCGATTGTTTTGACTTCATGTGAGTCTTTATTGATGATCAAGGCATTTACTTCTAGGACATCCGGTTGATCTGGTGTCACTTGCATTTTTGTGCGACGTAACAAAGATTTCACACGAGCCATTACTTCAAGAGGATTAAATGGTTTTGTTACGTAATCATCCGCTCCAGCTACTAATCCTTTGATTTTATCCATATCAGTCGTTTTCGCTGTTAACATAATGATCGGGATTTGTGATTCTTTTCTTAATTCTTTTACTACTTGCATGCCATCCATTTCAGGCATCATGATATCTAGAATAAGTAATTCAATATCAGGGATTGTTCGTACTTTTGATAATGCTTCTTTTCCATCATAGGCTTTTACTGCTTCGTAGCCTTCATTGTGTACGTAGATACTAAGTAATTCAACAATTTCCTTGTCGTCATCTGCGATTAATATTTTCATAAATAGATCCTCCATCGATTAATGTGTTTACTCTTAATATTTTAGCAAAAAAAAAGATAAATAGATAAAAGCAGCGCTTTGTTAAGGAAAATTTTAGAAGAAGAGGGGGTAGAAGGAGGGAAATCTAAGATAAAGGAGGAAACTAAAATAGAAAGTGATGTAAATCAAGGAGAAACATCATTTAAACGAAGTAATAAATTGAGAACGCTTACACAACAATAGTAAGAAAAAAAGAAATTTGATCAAACAAATTAAAAGGTGAACATTATCTTAGTGAAACTAGTTTAAACAGGAGAAAAAACACGAAAAAAACGAATGATTTTGTGCTTCCTGTTTTTAATGATCGACTCTCTTAAAAATGTTGATAAATCAGCCTTTTTTTAGTTGACTTTCAAAATTGATGTTGGTATATTATTATTTGTTCGAAAGAACGGAAAACAAACAAATCGATTCTTAAAATTAGTGATTGACATGTTTGTTGACACATGATAAGATAACGAAGTTGCTTTGGAGTGATTCACTGATTGAAGTTAGTTTCGCAAAGAAAAAAACGAAAAAAGTGATTGACAAATAACAAACAACAAGTTATTATAAGTGAGTTGCTAAAACGACCTCGTGAAAAACGAGTTCAAAAAACTTTTAAAAAATAGTTGACAATCATTCGAGAGTTTGCTAAGATATAAAAGTTGCTACGGCAATCACAAATGATAAATTGAGGCAGTTGTGTTTCAATTATCATGTAGACCTTTGAAAACTGAACAAAGTAAGACAAACCAAATGTGTAGGGCGTCTTGATTCAATTCAAGACAACAAACATTTTTAACAAGCAAGCAATATGCTAGCAAACAATTGAGCTTAACAATCGCAAGATTGTTCTAACTTTTATTTATGAGAGTTTGATCCTGGCTCAGGACGAACGCTGGCGGCGTGCCTAATACATGCAAGTCGAACGCTTCTTTCCCCACCGGAGCTTGCTCCACCGGGGAAAGAGGAGTGGCGAACGGGTGAGTAACACGTGGGTAACCTGCCCATCAGAAGGGGATAACACTTGGAAACAGGTGCTAATACCGTATAACAATCGAAACCGCATGGTTTCGTTTTGAAAGGCGCTTTACGGTGCCGCTGATGGATGGACCCGCGGTGCATTAGCTAGTTGGTGAGGTAACGGCTCACCAAGGCCACGATGCATAGCCGACCTGAGAGGGTGATCGGCCACATTGGGACTGAGACACGGCCCAAACTCCTACGGGAGGCAGCAGTAGGGAATCTTCGGCAATGGACGAAAGTCTGACCGAGCAACGCCGCGTGAGTGAAGAAGGTTTTCGGATCGTAAAACTCTGTTGTTAGAGAAGAACAAGGGTGAGAGTAACTGTTCACCCCTTGACGGTATCTAACCAGAAAGCCACGGCTAACTACGTGCCAGCAGCCGCGGTAATACGTAGGTGGCAAGCGTTGTCCGGATTTATTGGGCGTAAAGCGAGCGCAGGCGGTTTCTTAAGTCTGATGTGAAAGCCCCCGGCTCAACCGGGGAGGGTCATTGGAAACTGGGAGACTTGAGTGCAGAAGAGGAGAGTGGAATTCCATGTGTAGCGGTGAAATGCGTAGATATATGGAGGAACACCAGTGGCGAAGGCGGCTCTCTGGTCTGTAACTGACGCTGAGGCTCGAAAGCGTGGGGAGCAAACAGGATTAGATACCCTGGTAGTCCACGCCGTAAACGATGAGTGCTAAGTGTTGGAGGGTTTCCGCCCTTCAGTGCTGCAGCTAACGCATTAAGCACTCCGCCTGGGGAGTACGACCGCAAGGTTGAAACTCAAAGGAATTGACGGGGGCCCGCACAAGCGGTGGAGCATGTGGTTTAATTCGAAGCAACGCGAAGAACCTTACCAGGTCTTGACATCCTTTGACCACTCTAGAGATAGAGCTTCCCCTTCGGGGGCAAAGTGACAGGTGGTGCATGGTTGTCGTCAGCTCGTGTCGTGAGATGTTGGGTTAAGTCCCGCAACGAGCGCAACCCTTATTGTTAGTTGCCATCATTTAGTTGGGCACTCTAGCAAGACTGCCGGTGACAAACCGGAGGAAGGTGGGGATGACGTCAAATCATCATGCCCCTTATGACCTGGGCTACACACGTGCTACAATGGGAAGTACAACGAGTCGCGAAGTCGCGAGGCTAAGCTAATCTCTTAAAGCTTCTCTCAGTTCGGATTGTAGGCTGCAACTCGCCTACATGAAGCCGGAATCGCTAGTAATCGCGGATCAGCACGCCGCGGTGAATACGTTCCCGGGCCTTGTACACACCGCCCGTCACACCACGAGAGTTTGTAACACCCGAAGTCGGTGAGGTAACCTTTTTGGAGCCAGCCGCCTAAGGTGGGATAGATGATTGGGGTGAAGTCGTA
>NZ_CP187851.1:1005000-3032500 GCF_050555445.1 Enterococcus sp. DIV1304_2 | reverse complement strand
ATTGAACATCAACGAGACAGAAGATTATACGCGTGCTCGAATTCTACGAGCCTTTTTAGAACGATTAAGCTATGAAGATGGGGAGTGAAATTTAAATGGCAGAAATATTTACAGAAAGAGCACAACGTGTGTTAGAAATTGCCCAAGAAGAAGCAAAACGCTTCAAACATCAAGCGGTAAGTTCAGAACATATATTATTGGCTTTAGTGATCGAACCCAACGGGATTGCTGGGAAAGTATTACGAGAGATGAAATTGAATGAAAAAGATATTTATGAAGAAATCGAGCATTTAGTCGGTTATGGGACAGTGAAAACTTATGCAAAAGGTGTATTTCTCCCTTATTCTCCTCGAATGAAACAAATTTTTGCTTTGGCAAATAGCGAAGTAAATAAAATGGGTGCACAAAAAGTGGGGACCGAGCATATTTTACTTAGTCTACTAAAAGATGAGAGTATCATGGCCACTCGTATCATGATCAACTTAGGAATCAGTTTGAGCAAAGTTCGTCAGTCATTGAAACGCACGATGGGTACGGACACGAGTACCGGTGGTATTCGCCGTCGAAATCCACAAGAAAAGCGAGCAATGACACAAGGTACTCCTACGTTGGATTCATTAGCTAGAGACTTAACTAAGTTAGCAAAAGAAAACAGATTAGATCCAGTCGTAGGGCGTTCAAGAGAAGTCAAACGGTTGATCCAGATACTTAGTCGCCGAACAAAAAACAACCCTGTTTTAGTTGGAGAACCCGGGGTCGGTAAAACTGCGATTGCAGAAGGATTGGCTCAAAAAATCATTTTAGGTGAAGTACCTGAAGAGATGAAAGCAAAACGTCTGATGATGTTAGACATGGGGGCGTTAGTCGCTGGGACGAAGTATCGGGGAGAATTTGAAGATCGAATGAAAAAAGTCATTGATGAAATTTATCATGATGGTCAAGTTATTCTCTTTATTGATGAATTACACACATTGATTGGTGCTGGTGGTGCAGAAGGTGCCATCGATGCATCGAATATTTTGAAACCAGCGTTAGCACGTGGAGAATTACAGACGATTGGTGCGACAACATTAGACGAATACCAAAAATACATTGAAAAAGACTCGGCATTGGAGCGACGCTTTGCACGTATCCAAGTAGATGAACCGACAGCAGATGAAGCGGAAGAAATCTTACGTGGTTTACGTTCACGCTATGAGGAACATCATCATGTGGAGATCACCGATGAAGCAGTACGAGCGGCAGTAAATCTTTCTGTTCGATATATCACTTCCAGACAGTTACCAGATAAAGCGATCGACTTGATTGATGAATCGGCAGCGAAAGTTCGATTGGAACAAGCGGATGATTTGTCAGAAACGACGATACTGAAACAAGAAATCGATCAAGTGAATAAAGAAAAAGAACAGGCGATTCAAAAACAAGATTTTGAAACAGCTGCGCATTTACGTAGACAAGAAAAAAGCTTAATGAAAAAACTAGAAAAACGTTTAGCGATTGAAGCAAAACATAAAAATGGCTTTGCGGATCGGGTGACTGAAGAAGATGTAGCTACAGTTGTTTCGGAGTGGACAGGTGTACCATTGCAACAGTTAGAAAAGAAAGAAAGTCAACGATTACTGGAACTAGAAGCATTGCTTCACGAACGTGTTGTTGGACAAGATGAAGCGGTCAAAGCTGTTTCTCGTGCGATCAGACGAGCGCGTAGTGGCTTAAAAGATCCCAATCGCCCGATTGGTTCCTTTATGTTTTTAGGCCCAACAGGAGTCGGAAAAACAGAATTGGCGAAAGCATTATCAGAAGTAATGTTTGGGGAAGAGGACGCATTGATTCGTGTCGACATGTCTGAATTCATGGAAAAGTATAGTACGAGTCGTTTGATCGGTTCGCCTCCAGGCTATGTGGGTTATGATGAAGGTGGACAATTGACGGAAAAAATTCGTCAAAAACCTTACTCAGTTATCTTGCTAGATGAAGTGGAAAAAGCTCATCCAGATGTCTTCAATTTATTATTACAAGTGTTAGATGACGGTCATTTAACAGATGCTAAAGGAAGAAAAGTAGACTTTAGAAATACGATCATGATCATGACTTCTAATATTGGCGCTACCCAAATCCGTGAGGAAAAAAATGTTGGATTCAACGTCCAAGATATTACTAAAGATCATCAAGCGATGCAAAAACGGATACTTGAAGAGCTGAAGAAAGCTTTCCGCCCTGAATTCTTGAACCGTATTGATGAGACAGTCGTTTTCCATTCATTAACAAAAGATGAAGTCCATGCGATTGTTCAAATCATGAGCCAATCGATCGTCAAACGGTTGAAAGAACAAGATATCTTAGTGAAAATCACACCAGCAGCAGTTGATGTGATTGGGAAAGTCGGTTTTGATCCAGAGTATGGTGCACGACCACTAAGACGGGCATTACAAAAAGAAGTAGAAGATCGTTTGAGCGAAGCATTACTTGGAGGCGAGATCCATTTAGGAGATCAAATCACTGTCGGCGCTTCGAAGGGCAAAATCACAGTGAATGTGCGTGAACCTAAGAAAATAACTGTTAAAGTATAATGACAGAGTGAGATCGCAACAGAAATAGCTAGCTCTGATAGACAAGCCAGAAACCCAAAAATCATTTGAATTTTTGGGTTTTTTGGTTTTCTAAAGGAGTTATTTCTAAATCAATGGTGAAACAATAGATAAGCCAGAAATTATTTTACAGTATCGTTACAATCAATAATAAATGTAAGAAGTATTGGAAAGTTTTCAGAGCTGTGCTACTATTATGGAGTTGTAGGAGGAGGAAATGATGATCGAAATCATAACTACTATAGAATCAATGAAACAAGCAGAAGAATTGCTTGAAGCAGGAGTGGATACCTTATATTTTGGGGAAGAACGCTTCGGTCTACGCTTACCAGCTTCTTTTACAAGAGAAGAACAACGCGAATTAGTTGCGCTGGCACATCGTTACGGTAAAAAAGTAAATATAGCTGTCAATGGGATCATTCATCCTGAAAAAATGAAAAAAGTCCCAGAGTATCTGCAATTTTTAAAAGAAATCAATGTGGACATGATCACAGTTGGTGATACTGGGATTATCTATACCATGAGAAAAAATCCAGAGTTGAGTATCCCTTATGTTTTTGATGCAGAAACATTAGTGACGAGTGCACGTCAAATCAATTTTTGGGCAAAAAAAGGGGCGATTTCTGCTGTTTTAGCACGTGAAGTGCCATTTGATGAGATGAAAGAAATGGAACATAAGTTACAGATTCCTGTGGAAACACTTGTGTATGGAGCTACATGCATCCATCAATCGAAACGTCCACTGTTACAGAATTACTATAACTACACGCAACAGGACGAAAAAAAAGATCGTGAAAGAGGACTCTTTCTCGCTGAACCTAAAAAAGAAGATACACATTATTCGATTTATGAAGATTCACATGGTACGCATATTTTTGCGAATAATGACATCAATTTAAGTAATGAACTCCCACAGCTTTATGCCCATCATTTCCGTACCTGGAAATTAGATGGCGTTTTTACGCCTGGTGAAGCATTTGTTGAGATCACTAAATTATTTGTTGAGGCAAAAAAAGCATTATTAGCAGACACATGGACAGAAACGTTAGCACAAGAAATGACGAATAAGATCAACGGATTACATCCAACGAATCGAGGACTTGATACAGGTTTCTTTTATATTGATCCTGAATCTATCAAGTAAGGAGTATGGTGAAATAAAATGACAACAAAAAGAAAATTAAAACGTCCGGAAGTTTTAGCACCAGCCGGTACGCTTGAAAAACTAAAAACAGCTATTCATTATGGCGCAGATGCTGTGTATATTGGTGGTAATGCTTATGGGTTACGTAGTCGCGCAGGAAACTTTACCTATGAAGAAATGGCAGAAGGCGTTGCATTCGCAAAAGAACATCAAGCGAAAGTGTATGTAGCAGCAAATATGGTCACACATGAAGGAAATGATGAAGGAGCCGGTGAATTTTTCCGTAACCTGCGCGATGTGGGGATTTCAGCAGTGATCGTCTCTGATCCAGCACTTATTGAGATCTGTGCCACAGAAGCCCCTGGCTTACCTATCCATCTATCGACTCAAGCTTCTGCTACCAACTATGAAACATTGGAATTCTGGAAAGAAGAAGGCTTGGAACGTGTAGTTTTAGCTCGGGAAGTTTCGATGGAAGAAGTCGCTGAGATACGTCGACATACGGATGTAGAGATTGAAGCATTTATTCATGGAGCAATGTGTATCTCTTATTCAGGACGTTGTACATTGTCGAATCATATGTCGATGCGTGATGCCAATCGTGGAGGCTGTTCACAATCTTGTCGTTGGAAATATGAATTGTATGATTTGCCATTTGGACAAGAGAGAAACTCTTTGACAGATGCTGGCGAGATTGAAGAAGAGTTTTCGATGAGTGCAGTAGATATGTCGATGATCGAACATATTCCTGACTTGATTGAAAATGGCGTAGATAGTTTTAAGATCGAAGGTCGAATGAAGTCGATCCATTATGTATCAACTGTCGCAAATGTCTATAAAGCAGCTGTAGATAGTTATATGGAAGATCCTGAAAACTATGTTTGCAAACAAGAATGGATCGATGAGTTATGGAAAGTGGCTCAACGAGAACTAGCAACAGGGTTTTATTACGATACACCTAGCGAAAATGAACAATTATTTGGTGAACGTCGTAAGATCCCTGTGTATAAATTTGTCGGAGAAGTCTTATCTTATGACGAGGAGACGAAACAAGCGACAATCCGTCAGAGAAACCTCTTTTCTGTAGGGGATGAAATCGAATTTTATGGGCCTGGATTTACTCACTTTAGTCAAATGGTTGAGGTAATGCACAATGAAGAAGGAGAATCCATTGATCGCGCACCAAATCCTATGATGATTTTGACTATGCCAGTCACACAACCAGTTAAACCTGGAGATATGATTAGAAAAAGAAAATAATTTTTTAAGCAATCAAGCGAAATGAGCATCTCGTCAACAGAATGACTAGAAACGTGCTACACTTATTTTTTGTAAGAGCTGATAAAAAAGTTTATGGAAAAATAAGCGGTAGGATTTGGCATCAGCTGCTAAAAGGAGGAACAAGATGAAAACATATGATTATATTGTCATTGGCGGAGGATCTGGAGGCATTGCTTCAGCGAATCGTGCCGGTATGCATGGAGCGAAAGTATTATTGATTGAAGGCAATGAACTAGGTGGCACGTGTGTCAATGTCGGATGTGTTCCAAAAAAAGTCATGTGGCAAGCAAGTACGATTTTAGAAACGATCGAACGTGATGCTTCAAGCTATGGTATCCAAGCAGACGTCAAACATGTTGACTTTAAAGAACTGGTAGAGAAGCGTGAGAAATACATTGATTTCCTTCATGGCGCTTATCAAAGAGGCTTAGATAGTAATAACGTTGAAGCAATCAAAGGGTATGCTCGCTTTGTAGATAGTCAAACCGTCGAAGTAAACGGTGAAAGCTATCAAGCGAATCATATTTTGATTGCAACTGGTGGTAAGCCAAGCAAAATGATGATTCCTGGTGGAGAATATGCCATTGATTCAAACGGCTTTTTTGCATTGACAGAATTACCAAAATCGACGATCGTATTAGGTGCTGGTTATATTGCAGCTGAACTTTCAGGTGTGTTAAATGGCTTGGGAAGTGAAGTGATGTGGGCGTATCGTAAAGAACGTCCATTACGTACGTTTGATAAAATGTTATCTGATAACTTGATTGAGATGTATCAAGAAGCAGGAATCCACACTTATGCAAACTTTACGGCAAGTGAAATAACAAAGAACGGGGATATCTACAAAGTTACCTTTGAAAATGGGGAAACACTAATGGCAGAGTGTGTGTTATTTGCCGGCGGACGTGTACCGAATACAGATGCATTAGGCATCGAAAAAACGAACGTTGAATTAGATGAAAAAGGATTTATCAAAGTGGATAAATTCCAAAATACAACCGATTCACACATTTATGCCATTGGTGATGTCATTGGGAAAATCGACTTGACGCCAGTAGCGATTGCTGCAGGTCGTCGTTTGTCCGAGCGACTATTCAATGGAAAAGAAAATTCTTATTTAGACTATGATTTAGTTCCAACAGTCGTCTTTACTCATCCACCGATTGCAACCATCGGATTGACCGAAGAGCAAGCGTTGACGACATACGGTGAAGGACAATTGAAAATCTATCGTTCACGATTCACGCCAATGTATTTTGCTTTAAACGATTATCGACAAAAATGTGAAATGAAATTGATCTGTGTGGGTGAAGAAGAAAAAATTGTTGGGCTGCATGCCATCGGTGTAGGTGTCGATGAAATGTTACAAGGTTTTGCAGTAGCGATCAAAATGGGAGCAACCAAAGCAGATTTTGACAACACAGTAGCCATCCATCCAACAGGCGCAGAAGAATTTGTTACAATGCGTTAAGTCGCTAGTAAGTTGAGGAAATACCCATATAGAAAAAGCAGACGGAATATACGTCTGCTTTTTCTGATTTATGCAGATAAAACTATGTATAAAGAACTGTTTCAATGTTATTCCAAAATGAGGTTGTTGGTATTTTAGAAATTTTGATCATTTTAGCTTTCGTTTTAGCTTGGTTCAGTTCGATGTCTGTTAAAACTAAATCATATTGATTGACTGTGTCGTAGTTTACTTGAAAAATGTTATCAGTATATGTATGGATACTATGAATCGCAGGGATTTTTTTGAATAACAGTTGCTTATACAGTGCAAGTGTTCTTTCTTCCTGATAAGAAACAATCAAGATAGACACCTTCTTCTTGTAAGGAAAAACGGTCGTCAGTAAAGCAGGTGATAATGAAATCAATTCTAATAGTAACTCTTCATAGAGTAATTGATTCCGTTTGATCATCATTAATCCAGCATGGTCAATGGCTTGATTATATGCTTTTAGTATCTGAGGCGAATGCGTAAATAGGATTTCAGATAAAATCTGTAGATACGTTGTTTTAAAGAATTGTCGGTTTTTATTGTAATTGATCAACTCACTCAATTTCTGAATACCTTCTTGATTCAAAGAGAAGTCTTGAGATAATGAACGATAAAAGTACTCTGAAAATTGTCGAATCCGTTGATATTCCCCCTGACTACTAGGTGCTGACTGAACACAAGGGAAATAGATTTTTTTGTCTAATAGATTTGAGACAGTTGTGGTTGTCACATTAAAACCGTATTCTTTTTCAATGATTGAACAAAACACTGTATTATTTTTTATTATTTCAAAAAAAGAAGGATCATTGATTGGATTTCCTTTATTTTCTGAGATCAAATGGCCTTGTCCGATCCGAATGATTGCTGTGTAAAGATAAAAACTATTGATAATCACTTTATATGTACTAATTGTTTGATGTGTTGCTTGCTTTTTATAGTAACGTTGTAATACATCGAATATGTGATAAAAATGGGGCAATTGCTGTGGCGTATATTGCTCACGAAACATACTACAGAAGAATTGCCTAATGTAACTTTCATCCCCAATGATTTTGAGTTTTGAGGAGATATGTATGGATAATGGCGCATTGATCTCGCTGAAATAAGTATTGATATTTGCAATGATCCGGCGAATACTTGTTTCACTTAAATATAATTTATTTGCTAATTTAGATAACGTTGGCTCTACTTCAAAAATCATCTGTAGTATTTGTACATTCGTTGATTGATTGAGTATTTGTTTGATTAAATCTTCCAAATTGATCTCTGGTGGTAATAGTAAAGAAGCTACTTGATATTTATCGGTGTTGATACAAACTGGTGCATATGTATGGTTAAAAAACACAATATCGGTCAATAATGTTTTTTTTGTTACCCCAAGTTGTTCCGCTAAAGTCGAACAGTCAATGGCGGCCATACCTAAGAGTAAAGCTAGTTTGATCTGCCTTTCAGAAGTCTTTTCAAGCATATTTGTTCGTTTTATCATACTTTTCAGATCTTCTAAAAAATAGAAAATCTGTTTTTTTCACATCCTTTATTCATGTTATAAACATTATTTTATCATATTTTTCTAATTATTCGAGTTTTTCTTTTTATTATAATCGGTGGTTATTTAAAAGTGAGATTGCCTTCTTTATTTAATAAGTATTATTTAAAAAAAAACAGCATATGATAATGTAAATAACTAGAAGTAGTCAATTGACACACGCAAAAGTAAAATTTTCTGATACATGTTTTTTTATTTCTATGATTTAACTTTTTTTATCTAGCAAAAAAAATTTAAGAATAACATGTATCTATGGACTAAATGGTCTATTTCACTTACAAATCTTTAACTATAACATCCGAGCAATGTGATCATTGAACATGTTTTTTATAAAACAGAAAAACTAATATTAAGAAATTATCGAAAAAGCTGTACGATACATTATAGGTTTTTTAAAAAGAAAGGAGCTTGTTGACTATGGGTGTACTTGAGAAACAATTAGAGAGACAAATTTCATTGCTTTATTTGCTAAATATTGAGCCATCGAATATTAGCAACCTAGCCAAAGAATTGAGTATTACAGATAAGACGATTGCGGCAGATATCGATAGTTTTAATACGGCTTGTTTTCCAGCTCGTATTGAAACCAATCAGTACAAAGAGGTATCGCTTTCGATACCAAAGAAATTGAACTTGGATGATATATTTGTCAGAATACTTAATAATTCAACAAATGTGAAAATTTTAAAGTACATATTCATTACAGAACCTTCTCTATCTGAGATTGCGACGAAATTATTTTTAAGTAAAACGAGCATCCGCAGAATCGTCGCCAAAATCAATACATATTTCTTGAAAGAAAAAATCAATGTCCAAATTAATTTAGAGAACAAATTAACGATCACTGGAAATGAAATCGAGATTCGACGTTTATTTGCTAGTATGTTCAAGGAAATTTATAAAGTAAAAGAATTTCCCTACTTCGATACGATTTATCAGATGCTCAGACGTTGTTTGAAGGCACAAAAAAGGACGGTTAGTACACCAAAAGTGATTTATTCGGTGTATTATATTTACTCTTCGATTATTCGAATTGGTAATAAACATCTTATTCCTGAGAAAGAATTGATCGACAACGAGCAGATCGTAGGTACCATCTTGGAGATCATCCAAAGTGATACAGTTTTTTGTACGTTGATGAGTCAAAAATATAAATTCAACGTCACACAAAAAAATGTTTCCAATATTCTCACTTCCTATTTTGGCCTAATGTTTACAGAAGTCCAACATCGAGATCAGAGATTAGAGCAGAATATTGAAAGATTTCTTCAAAGCTTTTACAGTCTATTAGCGATTGATATGCCGATCAACACTACGGAAATCGAATATTTTTTTGATTTTATCAATTTTTATAAAGAATTAGCCATCTTCAAAGTAAGCTATGCAGATATATTTTATAAAAAAATGATGGAGAACAATCCTAAGATCTGGCAAGCCTATCAAAAATCTTTGCAGATTGCGCAATTAAATTTTGTCGAACAAAGCGAATTATTACATAAAGAATTATTACTCGAATTAATCATTTCTTCCAATGATTTGTTACGAATGATTGAACCAAAAATACAAGAGAAGTCGATTTTATTATTAAGTTCTCAAGAAGTTGGCTTATCTCTTTTATATAAAAATTTGATTTTACATAAGCATCCATTTTTAAAAAATATTGATATCTATGAAAAGGACGTTTTTTCTATTGATTATCAATTAATCAATCAATACGATTTGATTTTGACTGATCTATCCTTAAATTTTGATCGGATCACGTCCGAAATTTTGAAAATCTCTAAAGTTCCTACTTCGATTTTTTGGAATAATTTTGAGCAGTGTCTCTATTCTTCTTAATAGAAATCGTTATGTTGGACGTTTTTTTCATCTTTTTATCAATTTTGAAAAAATAGATAGTAGAGGCAGTCGAAACTCAGGTACGCTTAAAGCACCCGCTAGTTGGTGTTAGATAGGATAGACATTTTATGAGAAAGTGAGCTGGAAAAATTAGTTGAATAAGTTAGCAATATTTTTACTGTTTGGGGTATATAGTATAGCATTCAAGGCGTTATCTTTGATATTTAAAATGCTTTGGGTAGTCACGAAAGCACTTGGGAAGTTCATTGGAAAAATGGTTAAAAAGGGATGGGAAAAAAGGGCGCAAAAAAAGGCGCTTGCACGCTCACGTGAAGTAGCTTCACAGCAAAAGGGAAATACCTTAGATCTTACGTCTATCCATTCAAGCATATTGCAAGAGAGTCGATTGAATACGCGAGTATCACAAGCCCAACAACAAAAGAATCGGCTGCACACCTATTCTGGCCAATCTCTAACGACAGGACACTCGAGATAATGCAAAGGAAAATGAGAGAGGAGTGAGTGATGGATGTCTATAGAAGATATATCTAAAGAAAAGATGCTTAGAGAAGACAAGCTTAAAGAAAGTAATAAAAGTAATATCAATGAATCATTTCTGTCTATATTTTCATATAAAAATGAAGCGATCATCAACAAGATCATCGGATCTCCAATTGATGAAAAAATCAGAAATGAAAGCAAAGATATAAATTTTGATACGACGCATAATGAGTTGATCCGTGATAAGAAAGAAAATATCGTTAAAGAGCTAAAAATTCTTGATTACCAACTAGAGATTATTCGTCTAAAACGGGACATAGCGACCATCAAGGGGATTGGAACCATCAGCTCTTCTGAGCAACAGGCTATCGATAATAAGTATGCAAAAAAACATGCGAAATTAAAAAAAGATCAAACGACCTTGGAAAGCCATCAAAAAGAATTAGACAAATATGGGAATGGTCAAAGTGTTTTAAAAGCAAATGCAAAAGACCAGCAAGTTGATTCAGCAATCGTTCTCGCATTGATCAAAAAAGACGAATTTAAAAAAGAATTGACCGCTCATAGGATAGGACTAGTAGCCAAAGAAGATGAGGTCAATAAGTTAAGGGCTGAGATTGGCAAAATCAAGAAAAGTAAAAAGACAGATCTTGAACAAAAGGTTCAATTAGCCGAAGAGAAGGTTAAAAAAATTGAGATCGTCCAAAAAGAATTAAAGGATAAGATCGATAAAGTTGAGGTAGATAAAGATCAACCAGAACCTAAGCAACGTTCCAATTCTTTTTCTGAATTTACGGCCAATAAAAATGATTCAGACGAAGTGTTAGTGTCAAAACTTCAAGCAATTAGTGCAATAAAAGAAGGATTTCAAAATGAAATTGCTGAAACAAAAGGGCTGCTTGATTATACCGAAAAGGTTGAAATAGAAGTCGTTCGTTCGGTAGAAGTGAAAGCGGAGCAAGCAAAGGAAGCAGTTGTCCTAAGTAAAGCTGATCGCGAGGCGACTGTTGTTACACCTACGATTGAACGCGAACCAACTCCAGTGATTGCGGAAGAACCAAAAAAAGATCAAGTCGATCGTGCGACTGTTGAAAAAAATCCACCGCCGATCGATGCCAATGTGATCGTGAATGAGGCACCAGAAAAAACGAAGCTACAGAAACCAATAGTGGAAGAACCTAAAAAAGAACCTGTTGTAAGCGAAAATCTTGAAAGTAAAAAAGCAGAGCTTATCAAAGCGTATGTCGAAAACCTCCAAGCAAAAGTAGAGTTGATCGAAGCTAAAAACAAGAATACTGATGTCTTATTGAAGCGGATCAAACAGAGCAATACGACCGAGGATGTGCAGTTTTTAAAGGAACTGAAGGCGGTTTTAGCTGATCCTGAAAAACTGCAAAAAATGACCAAAGATTTATCTGCTGAAAGCATCAAACAGATGGATAAAGATATCAAAGGTTTACAAGAAGAAACTCGTGGAATAAAAGAACAAACGAAGAAGTTGAGTGAATTAGATCATTCAAAATTAAAACAATCATTTTTCAGAAATTCCCGAAAAATCCGTGCAGCTAGATGGTTGCTGAATCTATGGCCGATTGCCATGATACCACTTGGTATGTCTTGGGTAGGTTCCATTTTACCATCTACAGCTATGGCTATTTTTGGGCAACAGTTTGTGAACGCTGCGATTGGTTTTGTCGCTGCCAGTTTTTTTGGTTCAAAAGCAATTATTTATGCGAAAAAGAAAATTCCTCAAGTGTTCAATAAGCTAGTACAGAAATTCCCAAGAGTATTTGGTCCAATTGCTCGTGGGTTGGCGAAAGCGCGGGAAAAAATGCCGTTTAGGAAACAAAAACAGCCAGCAGAACAAATGAAAGAAGCAACTCCAGTAAATGAAAAACTGACAGAAGGAATCGAGAAATCTGAAGTAACAAAAGAAGGGTTAACTTCTAAGGATCTCAAAGGCAAAGACAAAGTTGTAGCGATGGAAGCACCAACCAAAGAAGGTGCAAACACAGCTGAAATAGAAGAAAAACAATCAAGAGCCAAACGTGCGTGGGAAACAGTCCGTCATGCGCCGAAGCGGATGTTTGATTATGTGATGAAAAATAAATTATCCTTATTTATCATGTTGGCTGTACCATTGGCTCTAGGGATAGGTGGAATGTTTGCCCTATCTGCGCTAGTACCGATGCTTGCAACCTCTATGGCTGCGCCATTCTTGATGCAGTTAGGTGCCGTGGCTTTGATTGGTGTCAGTATTGGAATCGGTATCCAATTATTAGACAAATTTGTGTTCAAACGATTTGAAAGCCGTGTGGCCAAAAGAGAGGATCTGGCATTTGAAAACAAAGTAAAAGAAAAAGTTTTAGAAGGCCAAGAGCTAGGAAAGTGTCAATCTTTAGATTCAAAAGAATTTAGAGAGAAAGTATCTGCCATCGCAGGTCTTGATGAAAAAGCGAAAGCACCTGAGCAAGTCCTGACCAATGAGCAACAAAAAACGACAGAAAGATCTGAACGAACCTCTGAGACGGCGAAAGAATCGAAAGTCATTGAGATGAAACCAAGGGAAAGTACACAACCTCAGCCAAGTACATCGCAGACGAAGGTAGAACCAACACCCTCTGGCTCAAAAGAACCAGTCGCATTGACAAACAGAGGCAATCAGCCAATCGAACGTCGTGCAAGTTTTCCCGGTACGAGTCCAGATATCGGGCGACAAGCAAGCTTTGAGTCATTAAGAAGAAACTCATTGCAATTATCAAATGAGCGAAATAATCGAGCGCGTAGTCAGCAAACGCAGGCTCAAATTCAAAATAATAAGAAAAGTAAAACGACACAATTATAAAAATAACTTTGACTGAAAGGAAATAAAAAAATTTGAAAAATTCCCGGCAGCTTATGGTAGTGCATGTGTTAGTAATTGGTATTCTGCTTTATGTGGGTAATCGTATTGGTTATTTATTTTTAGCAGAGAATACTGGGAATTTATCATTTGCAGATAATTTACTAACAGCATTCAACCGAACATTTGAAGAACTCTCCAAATTTTCACCTCAATTTAGCTATGTAATGAGGTCATTAGGGATAGGAGCCGTGGCTGCGATTTCCTATGTACTTTTTGTCTTATATAAGACGTTTGACGAAAAGAATACACGTCCCAATGAAGAATATGGAAGTGCACGATGGGGGAAGTACAGCGACATCCGTGCATTTCTTGATAAGAAAAAAGACTTCAATATCTTGTTGACGAAGAGCGAAAGCTTATCATTATCAGGACGTATGAAGATTACACGAAACGATAATTTCAACCGAAATAAAAATGTCGTTGTGGTGGGAGGAGCCGGTAGTGGTAAGACGCGATTTTATGTAAAACCTAACTTGATGCAAATGCATTCCTCTTATGTCGTCAGTGATTCTAAAGGCTTATTATTAGCTGAAACAGGCAAAATGTTTGAAGAAGCGGGTTATCAAATCAAGATTTTTGACTTGATCAACCGAAGAGATACGCATCAGTACAACCCGTTTCAATATATCCAAACAGAGGATGATATCTTGAAAATCGTGAACAATCTTATCAAAAATACGACGAACCCAGATAAAAAAGGCGGAGACGATTTTTGGGAAAAAGCTGAAACAGCCCTATTGATGGCTATTTTTAGCTATTTGATCCAAGAAGTAACCGCAGAAGATCGGACGTTAGGAAACGTGATTGAATTAGTCCGTTTAGCAGATATTGAAGAAGATGTGCCTGGCTATGTCAGCCCACTAGATATTTTATTCAATGAGTTAGAACAAAAAGATCCGACAAACTTTGCGGTATCACAGTACAAGATTTTTAAACTTTCTGGTGATAAAACGACGAAAAGTATCCTAGTCAGTCTAGGCGTGCGGTTGTCACCATTTGATATCCCAAGTATCAAGGAACTCGTTTCACAAGATACACTTGAGCTGGATACAGTTGGTGATGTCAAAACGATCCTCTATATCTTATTGCCTGATACAGATACCAGTTTCAACTTTTTAGCGAGTATGATGTATCAGCAATTATTTGACATGTTAGTTTATAAAGCCGATAACGTTTATAAGGGACGATTACCTTGTCATGTCCGTTGTATCCTAGATGAGTTTGCCAATATTGGACAAATTCCTGATTTTGAAAAAGTGATTTCGGTTATTCGAAGCCGTGAAATCTCCACAAATGTCATTTTACAAAATATCAGTCAGCTAAAAACTTTGTATAAAGATACGTGGGAAACGATTATTGGGACCAGTGATGTCTTTTTATATTTAGGCGGAATGGAACAAAGTACGCACGAATATATCTCAAAATTGTTAGGGAAACAAACGATTGAACAAAGAAATACAAGCGTCACCAAAGGGAACAATGGTTCCTTTAGTGAGAACTTCCAGAAATTAGGAAGGAACTTGATGGACCCTGATGAAGTGGCAAGTCTCAAAGGACAAGAATGTATTTTGAAAATCCGCGGAGTCCATCCGTTTTTATCAAAGAAATATGATATTGTGAAACATAAAAACTATAAGAAGTTAGGCGACGTAACAGATTCCTATATGTATGAACGAAATCTATCTGCTTAGCTAGTTTGATCAATGAATCACTCATAATAAATAGAAAGCACCTTCATTCGAATGCTAGACTGAGAATGTGGTGCTTTTTATTAGCTACAAAAGGCTGGTTCACTGAAAAAAACAGTGAAATTTGGCCATTTCATTCATCGTAGGTGGAAGAAATATAGAAATAGCCAGTAAGAATAACATGTAGGCGGTTTATTATCGAAGGTTAATTGTAAAGGATGGTTCTAGTCCTTAAAACAAAATTCATTTGCTAATAGGCGGTTATCCAGTTTATCTACTAAAGGAACGGGCCGTATTCATTCTAAAATTTCTAATGGAAGAAATAACTGATACAAGTAAACAGAGAATTTCGCATATACTAAATTTATGAAATAAAATAAAAAAATATTTTTACAAAAAAAGGAGATTAGCAAAATTATGAATGCACAATTATTAGAACAAGTATTTGGATTAGTTTCACAGTTTACATTAATTGGTGGTGGATTATGGTTGATTTGGGGAACAATTATCCTTGCTGGTGCGTTAAAAGATAAAAATGGCCCTCAATTACAACAAGGGATTTGGCAGATTGTTGGTGGTGGATTGATTCTAGTCGCTGCAGGTTGGTTTGCTACTTCATTCAACATTGGATCGTTTTTACCATAATCGTTACGCAAAAAGAAGAGTAGGAGTATAGCATATGGAATCTGCAATTATGACTATCTTTGATCAAATCATGACATTTCTTAATGGGGACGATTTAAAAAATGTTTTAGGAATGGATTTACGAAGTTACATATATGATGCCTACAGTTTAGTGGAACGACTACAGCAACACGTAGTTGGGCCACTTGCTTTATCCATTCTAGCAATTTTTATCCTATTAGAGTTTCAAAAAATCTCAACGAAAGTTGAAGGTGCAGGTGGAGCTCCCATGTTAGGATTTGAGATGATTATCAAAGCATTGATCAAATTCGTCATTTGTTACATAGTTATTTTAAGAATTCAAGATATTTTAGATGGTATGGTTATCATTGCCGGCAATCTAACCACTAGGATTTTAACAATTGGAAATGCTTCAGCTGTAAGAGATACAGCAGATGCAGTGAGACAAGCGGTCTCTCAACTAAGTTGGTGGTCACAATTAGTCGTATTACTCGTGATGTGTATCCTGTTTTTAGCATCACTTGTTGTGCGCGTACTGGTTCAAGTCACCATTTATCTTCGTTTTTTGGAGATGTATATATTTTGTGCAATGGCACCAATTCCGATGAGTGCTTTACCAAGCCAAGAGTTTTCAGTGATGAGCAAGGGATTCTTCAAAAATTTCGCTGCACTCGGTCTACAGGGAACATTCATCGCGTTAGTATTGGTCATTTATCCGACGATTTTCCATCGTATCATGGAAGAAGTTGGTTCAGGAATTTTTGGGATTATTTTAGGTTTGACAGTTTACATGATTGCTTTATTGCTTTCTGTAAATAAAACTAAGGGATGGGCAAAAACATTGATGTCAGCATCGTAAGGAGGAACTATGGCAGTTGAGGTAAAGATACCAAAGGATATTAAAGAATATAAAGAAAAGGTAATTGCAGGAATGAATTTAAAGCAGCTGCTTTGTTTAGCTATTGCAGCTGGAGTAAATGTCTTAATCAGTTTGATTTTCATTGCAGGATTAAAGATTCCTATGGAAATCACAAGTTGGTTTATGATTCTTTCATCCATTCCAATCGTTTCATTTGGCTGGTTTAAAAGAAATGGCTTGACATTTGATATCTATCTTAAACAATTTTTCAAATACCACGTGGCACCAGGGACACGAAAAAAGAAGCCTAAGGAAGAAATGAATAAAGAAATTGAAGATGTAGGCGGGCAAGAAACATGATGAAGTTAAAAGCGCTCAAAGCGTTAAAACCAACTAAAAAACCAAAAGATGAGGAAAAAGAATTTATTAGTAAACCTAAATCGAAGAAGAAAGAGGATATTGATCCTTTTAGAGATACGTTTAGGTTTGAAGAGATTTATGAAAGTGGTATTTGTAAAATCGATGAATTTACCTATTCATTGACGCTTGAGTTACAAGATATCAATTATCAATTATCTTCTGACGATCATCAAATTGAAATTTTCTCTCAATACTGCGACTTTTTAAATTCATTGAGTAGTAAGACAAAGTTGCAACTCACTGTTTATAAAAAGAAACGACCGCTTGCTGATTTGCAATCGGTTCTTTATTACAAGGCAAAAAATGATTTCCTCGATTCATATCGTGAGGAAATGAATCAAGTCATTTCAAGGAAATTAGATGAAGAAAAAAATGGTTTCAAAAAAACGATCTTATTTACTTTTGTGCAGAAACATCCTACGTTGGAGATCGCGCAAAAAGAATTAGAGATGGTAGCAGATCGTTTTGAAATGTTTGCTAGTCGCTTAGGCAGTCAAGCAAAAAAGGTAGAAAAAACAAAATTATTACATATGATTTCCGAAATTTTATTAACGAATGACAAGACGGTTAAGACAGAAGTCGATGAGGTACTACCTGAAGTCATGGAATTTAAGGAAAACAAAAACCACGTAAAAATAGATGATCACTATGCAAAAACATTATATTTACAAGAATACCCTTCTGAATTATCAGATACGTTTCTTTTTGAAATGTTAGAAATCCCTCGTGAAATTGTTGTATCTTTACATATTGAACCAATGGATCAAGATGAAGCCTTTGATTTAGTGAAGACGAAATTGGCTTTTATGGAACAACAAAAAGTGGATGAGCAGAAGAAGGCGTTACAAAGTGGGTATGACTTTGAGATGCTCTCTTATGAACTTTCTTACTCACTAACAGAAGCCAAAGGTCTGGTGGATGATCTCCAAAACAGGGGACAAAAATTATATGCGATAACAGGATCTGTCTATTTCCATTCACCAACGAAAGAAAAATTGGCTGAAGTCCATGATGAAATAAACTCAGTGTCTCGTCGCTTTGGATTTAAACTTATTGAATTGGAATTCATGCAAGAAAATGGCTTGAATGCGACATTACCGTTGGGAATCAATGCAATCCCATTAGATCGAACACTTTCAACAGCCAGTACCGCCATTTTTATCCCATTCACGATTTCGGATTTGATTCAAGAAAATGGGAAGTATTATGGTGTCAATGCAATTTCAAAAAATATTCTTTCACTCGATCGAAAATTATTAAAAGCACCGAATGGATTTGTTCTAGGAACACCAGGTTCTGGTAAAAGTTTCTCAGTCAAGCGTGAAATCGTCAATGTACTACTACGCGATGCAGATGATGAAGTCATCATTATTGATCCTGAGCGAGAATATTCTGTCATTGGTCAAAATTTCAACGGTGAGATCATCAAAATCTCGAGTGATTCACCGACAACGATCAATCCCATGGATATCAATGAGAACTATGGAGATGATACTGATCCAGTCGTGCTAAAATCAGAGTTTTTGATTTCGTTATTTGACCTGATCATTGGTGGTGCCTTGGGGCTAAGTTCGGCACAAAAAACGTTGATTGACCGTGTTTGTCGTCGAACGTATGAAGTGTTGAATGATCGTACACCAACATTCATTGACTTTTATAATATTTTAAAAGAACAAGAAGAAGAAGAAGCCAAGCAATTAGTCATGGATCTAGAAATCTATATTGAAGGAAGTTTGTCAGTCTTTTCTGCAGAGACAAATGTCGACATTACCAAGCGTTTAGTGATTTATGATATCAAGGATCTAGGAAAGCAATTGAAAACGATGGGGATGCTGATTGTATTAGACCAAGTATGGAATCGAATCACGACCAACCGTGAACGTGGTGTTCGTACGTGGTTATATATTGATGAAATGCAGCTTTTGTTTACGAATGAATATTCTGAGAACTACTTCTTTGAACTATGGAGTCGTGCACGAAAGTGGGGAGCGATCCCGACTGGTATTACCCAGAACGTCGAAACTTTACTATTGTCCGATTTAGCTCGACGGATGTTGTCAAATAGCGATTTTATCATGATGTTGAATCAAGCAAAATCAGACCGCACACAGCTAGTTAGACTGTTTGATATTTCAGAAGAACAAGAAAAATACGTAGTGAACTCTCCAGAAGGGTATGGTCTTATGGTGTTTGGGGATACAACGTTACCCTTTTATGATCATTTCCCTAAAGATACACAGCTCTATAAGATGATGTCAACGAAACCTGGAGAAACTTGATAGGCATACGGGAAAGGAAACAGGAAAGTGGCTGATTCAAAAATTTTAGACAAGAACAGGGCAGGTAAGAATGCTACAACTACCAGTAAAAATAATAAAAAAATGGTAGTAAGAGGTAGCAAACTATCTTTTAAAAAAGATAATTCTATTAGTACTTCTCGAAGAAAAAAGCTGATGAAGTTATTGAAGGGGAACAATCCTCATATCAAAAGAAAATCACAGCAAACGATTTTTCAGAAGAACAAAAGTAAAAATGATAAAAACAATGTGAATCAGAAACCTTTAGATAGAACTGCTAAAGGCAAACGAGTCAACACCCAGAGCATCCATCGACGACAAAGAATTCGTGATAGTCGAAGGGATGAGCTAAAGCAACAGCAACATGATTCAATGATGCGCCCTAATAAAGTCGATACACCCATCGCTCCTGCTCCTGTTGCTAATAACAACACAGATCAAAAAAAAGAAAAAGCGAACACTCAAGCAATTTTTAATCAAAAGAACCGCCATCAACAGATTCGTGAACAACAAAAGAAAAATACTACCTACAAAGGATACACCAGTAAAGCAAAATTAGAAAAGCAACAAGGACAACAAGAAAAAATTAGTTCTAACACAACAAATATACGTCATAAAAATCAAAAAAGAGCCTTACATCTTTCTAAAAATGAACAGCTTGAAAAAAAGAAAAGAAACAATAAGCGAAAAGAAGGAAAAAAGAAGGTTGCAGCTAAAAGGAATATGCGGGCCAAATTAGATAATATGTTGAAAGATCAAATTTCGCCTAAAAATCCTTTTAAAAATAAAATCAAAGACTTGATTATTGATAAGGTTGGGCGAGATGAAGAGGGTAATTTGAATTTGGTTGGTATGCTTATCACCATACTTATTATTCTAAAGTTACCTATCTTATTGAAATTGATCGTAGTCATCTTGATTGTTGCAGTGATCATTGCGATCATTGCAATCTTCGTTTCTTTTTGGACAACGATTTTAAGTTTATTTGTCGTAAAAACAGAGTCGATGATGATTACCGAAGCATACAACTATGTCACGTGGTTAGATACTTATAAAAACAAAGAGGTATATGATACGTACAATCGACTAGTTGATGATCCGGAGCATGATGAGGTTTATTTTGAAGTAAACGGGATTGAATCTGATCCAGAGCAATTTATGTATGTATCCAATGGAGATAACTATATCTACTACTTAAATGCAAAATTTGAAGATTATGATATCGATAATATTGCCATTGCTACCTATCGAAAAAGAGTGGCTGAAAAAACAGGTGTCTGGATTCCATGGTCATGGAGGGATAACACATATGCTGTTTTTCAGGACGCACCACACCCATTATCACCTGAACCTATCAAAGTATTCACTGTAAAAGATGAAATCCATGCATTACATGACATGGTCTACAACTACACGACCGTCATTGAAAAAGACAAAGAAGTTGAAACCGTTGTGATCACGGTGGATAAAGAAACAGGTGAAGAGCATACTGAAGTAAAACGTGAGAAAAAAGATGTTGCGACCGTCAAAATCAATGTCCAAACAATTGGTGAAATGTTTGA
This sequence comes from Enterococcus sp. DIV1304_2, assembly GCF_050555445.1. Lineage (NCBI taxonomy): Bacteria > Bacillati > Bacillota > Bacilli > Lactobacillales > Enterococcaceae > Enterococcus > Enterococcus sp. DIV1304_2. The sequence goes on along the minus strand of NZ_CP187851.1, from coordinate 3,011,727 downwards.
CTCGGATCCTGAAGTAGAAGTCTATGTGGCTAGGCGTTATTCAAGAGATGACGATTACTATGGACGAGTCATTGCTTTTGATGAAGATGAAGTAGATAAATATTACCCAATCATGGAGAAAGATCGCTTTGAAGATAAAATTTTCATGGCTAATCCATTTGGTAAGATGAACTACGCAAACGTGGTGGATAATTTTGGCTATCGTCGACGTGATCCCAATACGCAACATTACCAAATCGCTTTGGAAGCAGAACCTGGAACACCTGTTTATGCCACCACCTTTGAGACAGTGGAAAGTATCAACTATAGTTATCAGGCTGGTCATACAGATGGTTCAGCGCCTGTAACAACAGCAATAGAAACGGATACAGGTCTATATTATGCGTATTATGTCAATATTGATCCAGTAGTGAGGCCAGGAAGAACCTTAGAAGCAGGTGATTTGATTGGCTATACAAGAAATCAGTTTGATGGGAATTTATTAGTTGCGATGAAAGAATATCGCTTTTGGCATAAAGATCCTGATGTTTATCCAGCGATCTACATCAATAATTTAGTCTTTAGTACGGATACCAACTTAGCCTATATGCGTAATGGTGGTGGGTTACATGGGAATCTGATCAATCCCCCATTAGCAGTTACTAAATGGCAAAACAGAGTTGCGGAACAAACGAGCAAACATGGCATTGAAGCATTTACTAATGCCATTTTATCCATGATATGGGTAGAATCTGGTGGAAATGAAGCCATTCAGCCAGATATCATGAATGCGCAACTGGCACTATCATCTCCAGACCGAATCACTACGCCAGAGGAATCGATTGAAAAAGGCGTCGAATATTTTGCTTATCTGCTCAAAAAAGCACAAAGCAATAATCTGAATGGTCTGGCAGCGGTTCAAGCCTATAATTATGGCGAAGCGTATCTTGATGATCTGATCAAACGAAATGCGCCTTATTCCTTTGAAGATGCGCGCTTGTATGCGCAAATGAAAAGTAATAATCAAACCATTCCGTTCAATCATATCGTCGCGCAAGGATTGGGCTATAACTGGCGATACATCTTTGGCAATATGTTTTATACCGCCATGGTTACAAGAAATATCATGGCAGATACAGGCAGATTAGCTGAGCTTGCTAGAAGAGAACTTGGTAATCCGAATGGTGAGAAGTATTGGCGATGGGCTGGATTCAACAATCGAATGGAGTGGTCAGCTGTATTTGTTTCGTGGATAGCGAATGAAGCGGGATACTTGGAACAAGGACGAGTATTGAATACAGCAAATGTTCTTGATATGAAAGAATGGTTTGAGGCGAATGATAAGTTCAAAACACATGATGAAAACTATGTTCCTCAATCTGGTGATCTTGTATTTTTTGACTGGACTGGTGGAAGAACAGGAAAAGATCATGTAGGAATCGTTGAATATTCTGGCGGAAATATTATTCAGGTCATCGAGGGTAACTCTGACAATCTAGTAAGAAGAAGAACTTACGCCATTGGAAGTAATGTTATTTCAGGATATGGCCTGCCATAAGAAGATAACACTGAAACTAATTGACAGATGGTTTAGAGGATATCTTGAAAGGAGGAAATATGTTAAAAAATTTTTTAGAAACAGAGTCAGGTAAAAAAATAATTATCGGACTTGGATTGTTTGTTGCTGTGGTTGCTGGACTCGTAGGGTATTCATTAATGAATACTGCACAAGAAAATACAGGTAAATCAACAGACTCAACGACAGAAGAACAAGCAACAACAGAGTCAAGAGATCGTTTTAACGCAACGATCTACAGTGGCACCTGGTACTCTAATCTACCAGATGATACAGAAATCGTATTAGCAACTGATGGAACCTATAAAGTCTCCAGTGATTGGTTTGAATCAGGGACCTATTATTTAAATACAAGTGGTCAGGTAGTTTTAGAAAACGATAATAAGCAAACCAAAGAATTTGCCCTACAAACTAAGATGGGAAATACGATCTTATATCGAGAAGATGATGGGGAAGATGTGTATCTTTATCCTACAGAAGAAGTAAAAGCGCAGTTAGAAGCAGAAATTTCTGAGCAGATTGAAGCCGCGCAACGAGCAGTTTCACAAATGTGGATGGATATCTTGATGCAAGGAACATGGGAAAATACGAACAATAGTCGTTCCTTTACATTAGAGTTTGGAGAAGACACATTTACTCAGAAAAAAATTGAAGAAGGGAGATCAGATGAAGAAGTAACGTTTGAGTATCGAATTGTTTCATTTGATACCGATCATGAGGGTGCCAACTTTGTCGTCAATCGAACAGACAGTGGGAATCTACAAAAAACAATCACTTTTAGAATCACTGAAGAAGCGAATCAATACAGGCTGCTTGGAAATGAAGGAAGCTTCCAATGGAACACACTATTTGAAAAGCCGTATGAGTCTGTACAAATGACACAAGATGGGACGAGTCGTTCAGACTCCTCAAGAACACAAGAAACCACAGATGAAGAGGGCAATACAGTCACTATAACAGAAAGAGATGTGACCTAAATGCATAATAATACAGACAAAGATCCAGAAATCGATAAGCTCGAGAATATTTTTAAAAGAATGTTTCAAAAAGGGCCAATTTGGCTCTATAGATTCGTAAAAACAGCTTTCCGATTAGGAATGAAAGTATATCGAAAAGTCCAAGTATTTCGACAAAAACGTAAAGAAGCACGAGAAAATCCAAAAAGTAAAGAGCCAAAAGAAAAAGGCATTCTAGGCAGAGCTTGGCATTTCTTAAGGCAAAAATACAGAACGTATCAGCAAAATCGTGCAGATGGAAGAGAAAAGTTAATAGACAAAGAGTCAAAAGACAAGGGAACTTTGTCTAAAGCCTGGAACTCTATTAAGCGGAAACTTGTTATTAGTAGAGACCATCTGACCAGAGAACAGGGGACTGCCTCAATGTCCCATGGACGAAGTTCAGCTGAAAAGCCCTTACTGTCTAGAAGTAATTCAGCTGAAAAAGGCGGCACTCCAGATGGAAAGCCAAGACTATCCGCAATGACGAATAGAGCGAATAGACAAGCAAAACTACACAATGATGCATTAAGAACTCAGGGATTGACAAGAAATCCACTAGCAAAAGGTACACCATTACCAACGAGATAGTCTGTAGATCTAGAGAAAGAGGTCGGGAAAGAAGTGTTCAGCATCGAGAAATAAGGCGCCATCCACGAAAATTGTTTTTCAAATTTTTGTGGATGGCGCCTTATTTCCGATGAGGTTACTTCTGTTCCCGCCGTTTATTCGGTTTTAGGTGGTACAAGAGGACTAATGTCCCAGACACTTTTATGTCTATAGTTGATTGAGAAGAATCGTTGCGAATAAACCAAGTGCATAACTACTGTTGAACAAAATCATATTTTTGATTGAATAGCTAAAACTGATAGGCTGCGGCAGACTCTCTTTGAATAGCTGAAGATTAAGATATATTTTTGGTAAAGTCAAGAAAGCCAGAAGGATCGGCCATTGATAAATACCACTGATCAGACCTATTAAAAGAATCAGATAGCACGCATACATCAAAAGTTGAAATAGCATGATACCGATTGGACGACCAATGTAGAAAACTAACGTGTACCGATGATTTTCAATATCTCGCTCCAAATCGCGTAAATTATTCGCTAACATAATATTGGCTATCGTAAAAACAAGTGGGAGTGCTGCAAGAAAGATGGCGGCTACTGCCCAGATATTGCCAGATAAATTGAAGGTGCCAGTTGCTAAAGACAGGGTTAAATCAAATAGATCGCTACGATGAGTGTTGATATAGATGACCATCGTAAAGATCCCTAAACCCATGGTAAAACCGCTGAAAATCTCTCCTAATGGCATACGTGATAAAGGGATAGGACCAAAAGTATAAAAAATCCCAATAAAACAACAAATCATACCCATCAGCAACAATAACCAACCGGTCCGCAATGTCAGTAATATACCAATGACTAAGACAAAAGCAATCATCCCTAAAATCATGTTTCGTACGAGTTTTGGTGAAATACCAGTCCGTCCAATGACGTTCTCTTCATATTTATAAATTTCCGAATGTGCTTTTTCATAATCCATATAGTTATTGATTGCGGTAGTGGCTAAGTCAAAGACAAGCATACCAATAAAAAACAGTAAAGTGTTCAGCCACTGTATTTCGTGAAAAAAAGCGATAGAGAATAAAACCCCTATCGCAAAAGGAAATACACTAGCGACCTTCGTACGTAGTTCAACTACTTCTAAAAAGATTTTTAGTGTCATATCAGTTACTCCTTAGTTTAATTCAGAACGATCGCCCATAGTATATTTTGAATCTTCAGCGAGTTTGAAAGTGTCTTTGATTGGATCTGTCACATAGACCTTATCATCTTTTGTCACAAAAATCGCCTCAGTTCCATCATTCAGTTTATCCTCGATATAAGCCAAGCCATCTTTGACACCCATGGCGAAGACCGCAGTAGATAGTCCGTCTCCATCAATGGATTGATCGGTGATGATCGTGACACCAGCGATGTCGTTGTCAAAAGGATAGCCAGTTTTAGGGTCGAACAAGTGATGATATTTCATGCCATCAACTTCCAAGTAGCGCTCATAGATTCCAGATGTGACCAATGTTTTATTTCGTTCTTTGATCGAGCCGAGGATCGTTCCACGGGCAAGATTCGGATCTTGGATACCAACTGTCCAATCTTGATCTTCTCCTCTAGGACTGTGTCCAAGAACATAGACATTCCCACCTAGATCGACGATCGCCGTCGTTACATCATGTTCTTTCAAGACTTTGACGACTTCATCAGTGATGAATCCTTTCGCAATGGCACCTAGGTCAAGGATCATGCCTTTTTCTTGCAAGTAAACCGTCTTTTCTTCATCATTGAATTGGACTTTATGATAATCCACTAACTTCAATGCTTCATCGATTTCTGCTTGTGATGGTTTACGTGCATCGTCAAAGCCGATACGCCATAGTTGTGTGATTGGACCGATTGCCATATCAAAGCCTCCATGAGAGTCCTCGCTGTACTCATACGCACGTTTTAATAAACGGTACACATCGTCAGATACTTTGACTGGTTGGATTCCTGCTTGTTGATTGATTTCATCAACTTCGGAGCCGCTTTGATTGATCGTGATTTTATCGCCTAACTCTTTGACTCGGTCAAAAGCAGGTTTTAATACGTCTTCTTTCCCTTCATCGTAGATACGGATACGAACGTAAGTACCAAGCAAAAATTGTTCGTCTGTGTAAGGGTCAGAAAGCAGTGAAGTGTTGTTCTCTTGTTTTCCTTCAGTTGTTTGATCTGTGCTGCAACCCGCAATGGTCAGTAGGCACAAGAGCAAGACAAAAGGAAGTAATCGTTTCTTCAACATCTATTCCTCATTTCTTTTTATCTATTTCATGTTCCGCATAAAGAGAAATCTCTAAGCGAAATCAAAAGTAAGTTCATGCTTTGTATTCTAATATAATCTGGCAGGAATGAACATCTTTTTTTCGGGGGATGTGGCGTTTGTAGGGATAGCACAGAAAAAGAGATGTGACAGTTGCCACATCTCCAAAAGGATTATCGTAAAGGCAGATGAGCCTTCTGTTAGACAAAGTTTATTTTGTCACAATGTTATCGACTTCAATTGTTTGTGTATCGCCTTTTTCAGCAGCATTGACTAATTGTTGTGCATACATGATGAATGAATGTGCACTGTGAGTTGCGCCAGTTACTACTTCTACATCTGCTGGAGAACCATCTTCTTCGCCCATTGCTGAAACAAGTTCATCGTTTAATTCTGGGATGTAAGTTTGAGGGTCAGTACCAGATTTTTCTTTCATCTTTTCGTTGTACTCTGTATCATCTTGTTTTGATTTGCCATCTGCATCGATGTAATCAAAGTTTGATTCAGTGACTTTGCCATCTGCAACTGTCAATTCAAATTGCACACGATAGCCATTTGAATAGTTTTTCTCTTCTAACTTGTATGTGCCGTCTTTAAGTTCTGCACCATTATCGATTTCAATCGTTTCAGTGTTACCCGCTTGAGCCGCTTGGATCAATTGTTGTGCGTAGTTTTGGAAACTTTCTGATGAATGTGTCGCACCAGTCACAACTTCTACACCACTTGCGCTTTGTGCGCTTAGCAACTGTTCATTTAATTCAGGAATGAATGTTTCTGGATTTGTACCAGCTTTTGCTTTCATGTTTTCGTTGTATTCAGCATCATCCATTTTAGATTTGCCATCTTCGTTCACATTGTCATAATTAGACTCAGTGATCTTGCCGTCTTTTACGACCATTTCAAAGACTGAACGGTAACCATTAGAGTAGTTTTTTTCTTCTAACTTGTATGTACCGTCTTGTAATTCTCCACCAGCAACGATTTCTTTAGTTGATTCTGTTGTACTAGTTTCTGTCGTAGAAGATTGTGCAGTAGAAGTAGAAGAAGATGTACTACTTGAACTATCATTGTTATCTGATCCACAAGCTCCTAGCATCAATGTTGAGAATGCTAATACCGCAAACCCCGTAACAAACCGATTTTTCTTCATTTTTTAACCCCGCCATTTCATTTTTTGTCCACAAATTCCTTGTGATTCATTATACATTCTAATGGATATCATCAATAAGTCAACCGTTTTACAAAAATAACGACAGTGATTTAATTGAGCGTTTTCTTTCTGGAAATTTCGTGAAAAACAGGCGTTTTTATTGTAATAAAAAAAACATAAAAAGGTGTTAGACAAATATACAAAACATCTATATAATGTATAAAGATTGTGTAATCATTATCAAATTGAAAAAACGATCAACTATTAATAATTTATATAGATGAAAAATAAGGAGCGGATATTCAATGACAAAGCAAAATATTGTCGTTGTGGGTGCTGGTTATGCGGGTGTTTCAGCTACAAAACACTTAGCGAAGAAACTGAAAAAAGAAGACGTAACAATCACATTGATTGATCGTCATTCGTACCACACGATGATGACAGAACTTCACGAAGTTGCAGGCGGACGTGTGGAACCAGAGGCGATCCAGTACGATTTACAACGATTATTTGCAAGACAAAAAAATGTAGATTTAGTGACTGATACAGTAATTGGCATCGACAAAGAGAAAAAAATCGTCAAAACCAAATTAGGCGCTTATCCATTCGATCAATTGATTTTAGGTATGGGTGGTGAACCAAATGATTTTGGTACACCAGGTGTTAAAGAAAATGGCTTTACTCTTTGGTCATTTGAAGATTCCGTTAAGATCCGTAAGCACATTGAGAAAACAGTCGAAAAAGCAGCATTAGAACCAGACGAAAAATTGCGTAAGGCAATGTTAACGTTTGTTGTATGTGGTTCTGGGTTTACTGGGATTGAAATGATCGGTGAGTTAGTGGATTGGAAAGATCGTTTAGCCAAAGACTACAAACTAGATGCAAATGAGATTACACTAATGGTTGTTGAAGCAATGCCAACGATTTTGAATATGTTGGATCGTAATGATGCAGCCAAAGCAGAACGTTATTTAAATAAAAAGAATGTTGAGCTATTGTTGAATGCGCCAATCGTTGAAGTCGCTCCTGACCATATCAAATTAAAAGACGGTCGTGAAGTGCCTACGCATACCTTGATTTGGACAGCAGGTGTTAAAGGAACAACCGATGCGGCTGATTTCGGATTAGAGACTGCACGTGGCCAACGTTTAGTAGCAAACGAATATATGCAAGCAAAAGGCTATGAAGAACAAAATATCTACATCATTGGTGATTTAGTGTATTACGAAGAATTCCCTAATACACCAACACCACAGATCGTTCAAGCCGCAGAACAAACCGGTCATACAGCTGCAGCGAATATCGTGGCTTCGATCAAAGGTGGCGAGAAACATAAATTTAAAGGGAACTACCAAGGATTTATGGTTTCTGTCGGCGCCAAATGGGGTGTAGCGAACTTATTTGACAAGATCCATTTAAGTGGCTTTTTAGCAATTATCATGAAGCATATCGTCAACTTGAAATATTTCTTTGATATCCGTTCAGGTTATTATATGTTCCAATATATGATGCACGAATTCTTCCATATCAAAGATGATCGCAATGTGACTCGTGGACATTCTTCTCGTTACGGCAATGTTTTATGGAGCGTCCCATTACGAATCTTCTACGGTCTCGTTTGGTTAGTTGAAGCTTCTAAGAAAATGATTGGTAACGGTGAAGTATTAAAACCAAGTACTTGGTTTGGTGAAGGTTCATGGTTTACTGGTAACAGTGTGTTCCCTTGGACTTGGGAATACAATGTAGCAGATGTAGCAAGTGGTGCTTCAGCAGCAGGTGATGCAACAACAGCTGCGAGCGGTGCAGGTGCAACAACTGGAGAAGCAGCAACACAAGCGGCACATTTTGGCTTGAGCTACGCATATGGTGAAGAACCAATGGCAGTGATCGATAAATCACCAGACTGGTTCAACAGCATCATGCAAGTCATCATGCCAAATAACGATGTAGCGATGTTCTTCCAAAAATTCATGGTCTTCTTTGAAATTGCGTTAGCGTTAGCATTGATTGCCGGTTTATTCACTTGGTTATGTAGTGCAACAACGATTGTTTTAGTTATTACATTCTGTATTTCTGGTATGTTCTACTGGGTAAACATCTGGTTCATCTTTGTGGCGTTTGCCTTGATGAATGGTTCAGGTCGTGCGATCGGTTTGGATCGTTGGGTGATTCCTTGGTTACAGAAAACACTCGGTAATTGGTGGTACGGGAAACCAAAGGCACGTTACGGCGAATAGAGAAAGTTAACAATTCAAATAATCCAAATGATTTTAGCAACTAAAATCATGATATGAGAAGAAATAAGGAGGAGCTTGGGGTGTGCAAACATTCCAAGCTCGTCTTTTTCTTAAATAGGTTCGTATAAAGATGATGAATCGCTCAAATCCTTGAATTAGCTGTGTTGTGCCTCTCATTCACAACCTTCGTTATTCATGGTAAAATTGGAGCAATCAAACGAGGAGAAAAAGGGAGTGAGTACTTGAAAGAATTTATTCAAAAAAGTTTATTAAAACCTTGGGATATCATCATTATTCTTTTGTTAGTCATGCTCTCATTCTTGCCGGTTGTCATCTTTAGTTATCAACAAGTGGATGCAACACCAAATAAAGAAGCGGTGCTACGAGTCGATGGAACAGAAATCAAAACGTTTCCGTTGGTAACTGAAACCAAAGCTTATACCTATTTATACGAAGATGATCATGGCGACAAAAACGTGATCGAGATCGATGGGGAACGAATTCGGATCAAAGAAGCAGACTGCGACGACCAGATTTGTGTTCGCCGAGGATGGGCAACGAATAATGGTGAAACAATCGTTTGTTTGCCTCACAAATTAGTGATCGAAGTGCGATCAACAGACGGGAGTGGGGAAGACAGTCTGATTTATTAGACGGTTCACGTCATGAGTAAATTACAAAAAATGATCTATATATCTTTATTAGTTGCCCAAGGTGTGATCATCGGTTTATTGGAAAATATGATTCCTTATCCTTTCGCTTTTGCGCCAGGTGCAAAACTAGGATTGGCTAATTTGATTACGATTGTGGCAATTTTTACAATGAAAAAACGAGATAGCTTCTTATTACTTTGGTTGCGTTTATTTTTGACCACGTTATTAGGCGGCACGATTTCGACGTTTCTTTATAGTATGAGTGGTGCGTTGTTGAGTTATGTAGGGATGTTGATAGTCAAACAACTGGGTCCTAAAAGAGTTAGCATTATTGGCATCAGCGCGACAGGTGGATTTATGCATAATGTCGGTCAGTTATTGACCGCGTCATTTATCGCACAATCATGGACAGTCATGCTCTACTTACCGATTTTGTCATTCCTAGGTATTCTATCAGGATTGGCCATAGGGATAGCTGCTAATTATCTGCTGAAACATGTGAGAACACTTCAGCGTTTCCAAGCAGACTATGATCGACAGACCAATAGTCAATGGCAATCGGTATTTCTGAAAAAATAAGCGTTATACAAGGAGTTTTTTTATGAAGTTACATCAAATGTGGGTGGACTATCCAACGATCCAAGTGGAATTGAACCAAACACTAAAAAAAATGGAAAGTGTTGTTCGGCTGAAAAACAAACCAGTAGAAGAAGCGATAAAAGAAACGATTCATGCAGGTGGAAAGTTACTGCGTCCGGCGTATCAACTATTATTTGCTCAATTTGGCCCGGAGCAAGATCGCGATAAAGCCATTTCGTTGGCAGCATCTATTGAGATGCTACACATTGCGACGTTGATCCATGATGATATCGTTGATGAAGCTGACTTACGCAGAGGACAGCCAAACTTACGTAGCCGTTTTGGCAATAGTGTCGCTGTTTATGCCGGAGATTATTTATTTGTTTGTTGTTTCAAACTCTTGTCCGAATATACCTCCTCCTTAAAGAGTATGCAATTAAATGCACGAAGTATGGAAAAAGTATTGAATGGCGAGCTCGGGCAAATGGATGATAGATACAATACCCAGTTGACGGTTGAAGAATACTTACAGAATATTTCTGGTAAAACCGCTGAACTTTTTCAACTTAGTTGTTTTGTAGGTGCATACGAAAGTGGCACAAGCGAACGTTTTGCAAAAAAAGCCGGGGATATCGGGTTAGCGATCGGCATGGCGTTTCAAATCATTGATGACATTTTAGATTATACAAAACAGAGCGAAGACATCGGCAAGCCTGTATTGGAAGACATTCGTCAAGGGGTGTATTCGTTACCTTTGATCTATGCGTTACAAACAGACAAAAAAGCAGAATTACTTGAATATTTGTCCAAAGAAAAACAAATGACACAAGCAGAAGCTGAGAAGATTCAACAATTAGTTATTGAGGCACAAGGGGTCGAAAGCGCCCAGAAGTTGGCAGAATCCTATACGAAACAAGCACTAAAAGAAATCAAAAAATTACCAAATACCTCAGTACAAACAAAAGAAACATTAGAGACTTTGACGTCATTGATCCTAAGACGGGCAGACTAAGTTATATAAAAATGTGGTTGTGACAGAAGTGTTCAGCTCCGAGAAATAAGCGTGAAACCCTGAAAATTGTTCTTCAAATTTTTGGGGTTTCACGCTTATGTCTGAAGGAGTTGCTTCTGGAACACCGTTTATTCGGTTCTAGGAGATGCAAGGTGAATCATGTCCCAGGCTCATTTTTTTCTTTGCACAGAAAAAGTGGTTTTGCACCTTCTGAAAGAAAGAGGTATGCTAAATAATAGGTATCGCATGGTGACTGATTTCCATTTAGTAGTTCCATACGTATCAGTAGTTTGTTGCTCTTAAAAACATGAACCATCAATAGAATGGACATGGGTCGTTTATCGAACAGGGGCTTACATCGTTTTATTTATGGACGTAAGTACATAAAGTGACGGAGGAAGAATAAAGGAGGGAAATCAAAGCACATAAGAAATAATACATAATATTGAGTGAACCATGGACAAAACAAGTAGTTAAAACATTCATTTTTTTGTTTATTCTGACAATCAGTATCGTTAACATTTTGGGGGAAATGTCGCTGAATGACAAGAATAGATGAGTCAATAAAAACCAGTGAAAGCCTTATGCAGTCCTGACTGATAAGGAAATCACTGGTTTTTTTATTTTTTATCTTCCAAGGCTCGGGCTAGTTTGTGGTCGATTGTTTCGCGAGTGGCTATCTTGTGTTAGATGATTGTTTTCTGTTTGGCGATGTGCATGATTGATCCTATCTTTCAATGTAAATTTCTGAGTCGCAGGTGAAATCTTTTTTTGTAATGATTGGGTCTGCACCTTATGATTAGCCTTCCCAACTTCTTTGTCAGTGTGATCGCGTTTTTGGGAAGGCTCCTCTTTATCCATTCCATTTACCAATGTTTTTGCATCAAACTTTATTTTTGGCTGTCGATTTGCATAAGGTTCTTTAGAGATACTTTTATGTGTTTCGTTGAACTTACGATTCGCTTCTGCAACAGCATTTACCACTTCTTTTTTTGTTCGGTCACGTATTTCAGGGAGTGGCGCATCTTTTTCATTCCTTTTAGTATCACTAGGAATTGTTTCGTAGATCGGTTCAGCAGAGTCTGTGTATCGTTCGACAAGTTTATCTACTTGTTTTGGCGACAACTTGTCGATTTTATCAAGTAATTCTTGCGCTCTTTGTTCATTATTTTTGATGCCAGCTGTTAGTTCCCTATATTTTTTTGAAGATGTGGAACGATCACTAAGCTGTTCTCTTTTTTCCTTTAGCTCTTGGATTCTAGCTACTGTATTCATCAGGCTTTTTGTCAGTTGCTTGATTTCTGTAGCAGGACTTTTTGGTAGATGCTTACTCAATTCCCTTGAACGCTGTCTCATCTTTTCTACTGACATAATATTTTCTTTACGATTATCCATAATTAGTTCCTCATCTCTTGTCTTAGTTACATAAACAAAAATAGCATTTTAATCTTCGTGATTTATACCGATAATTTCTAAGTAGAGAAAATTAGTGTAAGCATTTCTTGCTCTTGAAACATAAGCGAGAAAACAAAGAGGAGGAAAGTATGCTTGATAGCAGAAAACAGGAGATCGACCATTATTTTTGATCAATCTCCTGAATTATTTTGTTTAGTATGAAGCTGTTTTATTTTTAAATTGTATGGCTAGTTTTTGGTCGATTGTTCAGTGTAGGATTTGCCTTTTCTTGGGCGTTCGCTTTGACCTTTTCCTGTGCGTTAGCTAACTTCTCAGTCAATGGCGGTTTCAGAATACCTTTTATAGGCTCTCCTTTTAAAGTTTTAATCTGATCAATCAATAATTTTTTTTGGTTCATTAATTCTTCTTTATTTTTTCTACCAAATAAATTCATGATTTTGCCAGTTAACGTCTTATTTCTTTGTTTAATAGTAGCTAGTTTTTTTTCCGTTTGCTCTAACTTTTTATTGGCTTTATCTAACGAAAGATTTTGACTCATATTATCCTTGATTGGTTTTTTTTTGATTTCGATCGTTTTCTCTCTTTTATCAATAGACTTTGAATCTATATCTTTATGGATTTCATTGAATTTATCATTAGCAGATTTAACAGCCGACTGAATTTCTTCTTTTGATCGAGCCCTTTTTAATGTGATTGGGACATCGATCTCTTCCTTCCTTTTTTTTCTATCTCCAGGAATGGTTTCATAGATAGGTTCATTCATGATTTTCTCATTGCTCTTCGTGACGCTTTTGTCTTGAGTGAAATGGTTATCTATGTATTTTTCCAATCTATCCGCATGTGCGGGTGAAATTTTTTCGATTTTTTCATATAACACATGAACTCTTTTTCTATGAGTTCTGATAGCGTCTGTTAATTCCTGATGTTTTTCTGAAGATTTAGATGTATCCCCAAGCTCCGCTAGCTTTCCTTTTAACTCTTCAATCTTATTCTCAGAGTTGATAATTTGATTCGATAGTTGAGTGATTGCTGTTTTCTCTCCCTGTGTGATTGGTTGCTTATCTTGCTCATTCTTAGCCATATCTATCTCCTTCTCTTATTCGTTATACATAAACAAACATAACATTTTTTTATTGGTAAACAGGACCGATAATTTCTATTAAAGAAAATTTTCGATATGAATCTTGTGATAATAAAACGTTGTAAAATTAACATTGAAAAGGCGTATTAATTGAATAATAGAATGTGTTCATTGGAATACCGTGTATCTTTTTGTAATGGAATAAATCATATAAAATAACTATTTATAAATATATGGATTACTTGAACAACTTTAGCTAGAAAATCTTTATCGGTGTGGGCGATGCTCATGATCTGCTAAAGCTAGGTGATTGTGTTCGATCTCCACGTGGTTTTTGATTTTTCATTTGTTGTTCTTGTTTATTATGAGCGTCAGTTACTTGTTCTTTAAATGTTGGTTTTAGGATACCTTTTTGTGGTTTTTTTTGCGGTTGCTCGAGTTTGTTTATCAAATCAGTTTTCTTTTCCTTTAAACCTTGGATTTTTTTTCTTTGAAAGGCATTCGCAATCAGACCGATGATACTTTTTTTCCGTTTTTGATACTTTTGCAATTTGCTCTCAATTTTCTGCAAATTACGTTTAGTTTCTTGGATAAACTTCTTCTGTTCGGCGGCTTTCTCTTTCTCTGAGAGGGTTTTTCCCGTGTCTATTCTTAGCTTTTTGTTCATTTTAGGTTCAGGAGATGAATTGCGGTAAGCTTGATTGAACTTTTCATTAGCCTTTTCTACTTTGATTGTAGAGATTTCTTTAGGTGTTAATGGACACGCGACTTTGCCATAAGGGGAATCAGCAAATTTTGTTTCTAACTTCGTTGCAGTCTTTGAATCAATCGTCTCCAGTTGACGGTAAAGATTGTCTGCTTGTTTTCGATGAAGTTGGATGCCTTCAGTATATATAGCGAATTCTTCTTTTACGTTAGGGTTGCTAACGAGACCATCTCTTTCTTTTGCAAGCGCCTGTATTGTTTTCTCTGTATTTATGATCTTTTCTGTTAGGTTATCGATTTTTTCTGTTCGTTTTTCCTGTTGCTGTGCGACTGATTGCCGAGGCGTAGAAAGCTTTTGTGCGACAGACTGACGAGGTTCAGATGTTACTTGAGAAACGGATTGTCGTCTCGGCGACTGACCGACAGATTCTCGGCGAACACTTTTCGTTTGCTGGCGTTCTTGTTCTTTTAGGACAAGCTTCATTGCGCGATGACTGTAGATGTTATTTCGATTATTACTTAGTTCTTTATTTGCGTTATTGAGTTTGGTTGTTGCCTTGTTATATTCATCCGGATTGGCTGTTCTGCTAGAAAGTTTTTTTACTTCACTTTTAATTTCCCTGATTTGTTCATTTAACTCTCTGTCTTTTTCGGTTAAACGCTCAATTTTCTGGTCAATTTGTTTAGCAGACAACTGGATATTTTCAGCTGTGATCGATGCTGTTTGTTGTGAGAATTTTTTTACAACGTCTAATTGTCTACTGATTCTCTGAAAGACGTTGTCAGAAAGATTCGGCGCTTTTAAATTTATAGTTAACGATTGTTCTTTGATCAATATGTGTAATCTCAAGCGAGACAAACTTTCTTGACCGATTGCTTGTGGATTTAAAACACCATCTCTGATGGCTGTATTTAAAAATCTTGTCACCTCTATATTTTTTTTAGTTTTATCCATTGTTTCTCCTTAATTATCTTTATTAATATATAAAAAAAATATCATTTTTCAACTCGTGGTATGTACCGATTATTTCTATAATATGTAAATTTTTAGTATTGATTTTTTCTAAAAGGTGTTATTTGGATTGATTGGCAGAGCAGAGGTGACTTTCGTTCATGTTATGGATTAAATCACTCAAATGGATTGTTTTGTTTATTTAAAACAATCTTTTTTTGTTTTTGGAAAAAAATTGTTCCCAGCAAGAAAAATTCCATGCTATATTCTGGATTAAAGAACGCTATGAATAAAGGAGAGCAGCTGTGAGAAAACAATATACATCAGAATTAACGCAATTAACGGTGATTGAGATCGTAACAAAACTAAGTGAGAAGAAAAGAAATTTTTCATTTCGTGATATTGAAGAAGAGTATCAGCAACCTTTGTCTGCGGCAGATAAATTTTTGATCCGCTGTTTGATTGTAAAAAAATTCAACTTGAAGATCGAATATTTTTCTTCTTCTAAAGCGAATCAATTACAATTTTGCAAAATTTGAGAATAGTCCATTGAGGCTGGGATGACCCAGTAAGAGATCGCTGAATCTAATGTGGAAATAAAAAATGTTGTAATTCAATACAAAAGAATTCATTCATTTTTTTATGCGTTATGATACAAACAGAACGACAGCAAAACAAAAAAGGGGGCGTTAAATGGAAGAGGGTTCTGTATAGGAAGAAGTGGAGAAAGCAATCGTTGGTCTTCAATAGATAAGCTTATAAATGACTTAGAAGTAGTAAATAGAGGAAACAACACACATAGAACACCACTTGATTGCCGAAAACTATTTCGGGGAAAAATAGTTGCTCGGTCTCACTTGCTTGACGACGTGCATCACAGATTGCGACAGCGCATCTAGATAAAATCGTAGGCAAATGTTATCAGGTGTCCATTAGTATTGACAGGCAGTAGTTTGATTGTTCTACTGCTACTGACAATAGCACATAGTACTATCCGATTTAAAAAGGATATCGAACATAGAACTAAAACATAGAACTAAAACATAGAACTAAAACATAGAACTAAAACATAGAGTTAAAACATAGAACAAACATAGAACAAACATAGAAATTAGATGTAGACTCAAAAGTAAAATAAAACACATAATGTAGTACCTCAAACATAGAATCAAGCACATAGTAGAAAAATATAGTACATCGTAAAGAAGCTTGCATGTTTTCTCGTGACATCAAGCTTATGAAAATAAAGCGAGCATGACAAACCCACCATTGATAAAAAAGAGGCTAGGAAACGAACTAGCCTCTTTTTGCTGATGGTAGCCCATCGATTTCTGTTAAGCTGACTTCACCAGAGAGTAGTTGGAAGCGCTGGTTTGGCGTATCTACGATCAGTTCTCCTTTTGGACCGATTGCCTGGGCAATTCCTTGATAAGATTTTCCTTGTCGGGTAAAGCTGACAGACTTACCTAGGACAAATGACCGTTCTGTGTAAAGATCAAAATAGGTGTGCGAAGGGTCGGCTAAATACCTAAAGAAATGTTTCCAAATCGCGCAGATCAATTGATTTCTAGTCATCGATGCTTCACCATCAGGAAACAAGGAAGTCGCTTTTTGCTGGATCTCATCAGGAAATTGCGTGTGAGGGATCGAAAAATTCAAGCCCACACCAATAATCACTGAACGAATTTCACCACTTTCCATATCGCTTACCGCTTCAGATAAAATTCCACAAACCTTTTTCCCTTCAAGGTAGATATCATTGACCCATTTGATCATGGCATGTTTTCCTGACGTTTCTTGAATCGCTTTGACACATGCACTGGCAGCAATCAACGTATATTGTGGCAATTCCTCAAAATGCTTTTGTGGATGCAATAATAGGCTCATGTAGATTCCTTGACCTGGTTGAGCGAAAAAGGAACGTCCAAAACGTCCATGGGCTTGTTCTTGTGTATCCGCGATAAATAAACTAGGTTTCGTAGTATCCATATTAGATGCCGATTTAGCATCTTTCATGGTGGATTCAGATTGTGATAATACCTTCACTTGAACATCAAAAGAGGATAATGCTTGGGAAATCTCTACAGGATCTAATACATCGGAGGGGAGATAACGATACCCTTTCGCTTGATGGTCAAAGCGAAAACCTTCTTTTTCTAATTCTTTGATGGCTTTCCAAATACTCGTTCGGGAGACATTCAGTTGTTGGGCGATTTTTTCACCGGATAGAAATGTCGGAGTATTTTTTAAAAGGTGTAGTACCTTGGCTTTTGTCGTCATCGATCAAGCTCCTTTCTACTATTTATATATTAGCAGATTTACGATCGAATGAGGACAGCGCGTCATACTTTTTGTTTGAGTCGCTATAAAGACGAAAAGATTTTGTGAGGAAGAGTCACTCAATTAGGAATGGACGAAATTGGAACAAAAAAGAAAGATTAAGAAACAATTACGAAAATTTACAGGAAACGCCAGGAAGTGTTGACTTTTACGTTTAAACAGTGTATTATATGAAGTTGCAAAAACTATCTGATGAAGCGAAGGCAGAAACGAAATATTGTCCGTTTCGGCTTTAATATAAGGAAACAAAAGTAGAAGCTCACGTAGGCAAGTACTCAAGAGAACGTTCTATTTTTGGTTTTTTTTTGCCTAAAAGCCGCAAAAAATGTCTGTTGTTACCTAAATATAATATTTTTAATATTATTGTAACAATTGATCGGGTAGTCTTTTTGAATGACATTTTAGAGGGGTGAAGAGCTTGGCTGGACACGTAGTAAAATACGGAAAACATCGCGAACGTAGAAGTTTCGCACGAATCAGTGAAGTGTTGGAATTACCAAATTTGATCGAAATTCAAACAGACTCGTACCAATGGTTCTTAGATGAAGGACTAAGAGAAATGTTTGAAGATATTTTGCCAATCGATGACTTCAATGGCAATCTTTCTTTGGAATTTGTAGATTATGAATTGAAAGAACCAAAGTACACAGTAGCAGAAGCACGCGCACATGACGCAAATTACTCTGCACCATTACATGTGACTTTACGTTTAACAAACCGTGAAACAGGCGAAATCAAAGCCCAAGAAGTATTCTTCGGTGATTTCCCATTGATGACAGAGCAAGGTACATTCATCATCAACGGTGCGGAACGTGTTATCGTTTCCCAATTAGTCCGTTCACCAGGTGTTTACTTCCATGGGAAAGTAGACAAAAACGGTAAAGAAGGATTCGGTTCCACTGTGATCCCTAACCGTGGTGCATGGTTAGAAATGGAAACTGATGCAAAAGACATCTCTTATGTACGTATCGACCGCACACGTAAGATTCCATTGACTGTGTTAGTTCGTGCATTAGGTTTCGGTTCAGATGACACGATTTTTGAAATCTTTGGGGATAGTGAAACATTACGTAACACGATCGAAAAAGATTTACACAAAAATGCAAGTGATTCTAGAACAGAAGAAGGATTAAAAGACATCTACGAGCGTCTTCGCCCAGGCGAACCAAAAACAGCAGATAGTTCACGTAACTTGCTGAATGCCCGCTTCTTTGATCCAAAACGTTACGACTTAGCAAATGTTGGTCGTTACAAAGTAAACAAAAAATTAGACTTGAAAACACGTCTATTGAACTTAACGTTAGCTGAAACGTTGGTTGATCCTGAAACAGGCGAGATCATTGTTGAAAAAGGAACAGCTTTGACCCATCAAGTGATGGAAACATTAGCACCGTTCATCGACAATGGTTTGAACTCAGTGACTTACTACCCAACAGAAGATGGCGTAGTCACTGATCCAATGACTGTCCAAGTGATCAAAGTCTTTTCACCAAAAGACCCAGAACGTGAAGTTAACGTGATCGGTAACGGCTACCCAGACACAACAGTGAAAACTGTTCGTCCAGCGGATATCGTTGCTTCAATGAGCTATTTCTTGAACTTGATGGAAGGCATCGGCAACGTGGACGATATCGACCACTTAGGAAATCGTCGTATCCGTTCTGTCGGAGAACTTTTACAAAATCAATTCCGTATTGGTTTAGCACGTATGGAACGTGTCGTACGTGAAAGAATGTCAATCCAAGATACAGAAACATTGACACCACAACAATTGATCAACATCCGTCCAGTTGTCGCAAGTATCAAAGAATTCTTTGGTTCTTCACAATTGTCTCAGTTCATGGACCAAACCAATCCATTGGGCGAATTGACACACAAACGTCGTCTTTCTGCCTTAGGACCTGGTGGTTTGACTCGTGACCGTGCCGGCTATGAAGTACGTGACGTTCACTACTCCCACTATGGCCGTATGTGTCCGATCGAAACGCCTGAGGGACCAAATATCGGGTTGATCAATAGTTTATCTAGTTACGCGAAAGTAAACAAATTTGGTTTTATCGAAACGCCGTATCGTCGTGTTGATCGTGAAACTGGCCGTGTGACAGAACAAATCGATTACTTGACAGCAGACATCGAGGACCATTATATCGTTGCCCAAGCAAACAGTAAGTTGAATGATGACGGTACATTTGCTGAAGAAATCGTCATGGCTCGTGCCCAAAGTGAAAACTTAGAAGTATCGATCGATAAAGTCGATTATATGGACGTTTCACCAAAACAAGTAGTTGCGGTAGCGACAGCATGTATTCCTTTCTTGGAAAACGATGACTCCAACCGTGCCTTGATGGGTGCCAACATGCAGCGTCAAGCAGTGCCATTGATCAATCCACAAGCACCTTGGGTTGGTACTGGTATGGAATATAAATCAGCTCATGACTCAGGAGCTGCGTTACTATGTAAACACGATGGTGTAGTTGAATTTGTTGATGCTGCTGAGATCCGCGTACGTCGCGACAATGGCGCATTAGACAAATACTCAGTAACAAAATTCCGTCGTTCAAACTCTGGAACAAGTTACAACCAACGCCCAATCGTTCATTTAGGTGAGAAAGTCGAAAAAGGGGATACCTTGGCAGACGGCCCATCAATGGAACAAGGTGAAATGGCTCTAGGACAAAACGTCTTAGTCGGTTTCATGACTTGGGAAGGATACAACTACGAAGATGCGATCATCATGAGTCGTCGTCTTGTCAAAGATGATGTGTACACATCGATTCATATTGAAGAATATGAATCAGAAGCTCGTGATACAAAATTAGGACCTGAAGAAATCACTCGCGAAATCCCGAACGTCGGTGAAGACGCATTGAAAGACTTAGACGAAATGGGGATCATTCGTATTGGGGCGGAAGTCCAAGACGGTGACCTATTAGTCGGTAAAGTAACACCAAAAGGGGTAACTGAACTTTCAGCAGAAGAACGCTTATTGCATGCGATCTTCGGTGAAAAAGCACGTGAAGTACGTGATACTTCTCTACGTGTACCGCATGGTGGAGGCGGGATCGTTCACGATGTGAAGATCTTTACTCGTGAAGCTGGCGATGAATTATCACCAGGTGTCAACATGTTAGTTCGTGTGTATATCGTTCAAAAACGTAAAATCCATGAAGGGGATAAAATGGCCGGACGTCACGGTAATAAAGGGGTTGTTTCCCGTATTATGCCGGAAGAAGATATGCCATTCTTACCTGATGGAACACCGATCGACATCATGTTGAACCCACTAGGGGTACCATCACGTATGAACATCGGACAAGTATTGGAATTGCATTTAGGGATGGCTGCCCGTCAATTAGGCATCCACGTAGCAACACCAGTATTTGATGGTGCAAGTGATGAAGACGTATGGGAAACAGTTCGTGAAGCTGGTATGGCTAGCGATGCGAAAACTGTTCTTTATGACGGACGTACAGGTGAACCATTTGACGGACGCGTGTCTGTCGGTGTGATGTACATGATCAAACTTGCTCACATGGTTGACGACAAGTTACATGCACGTTCAATTGGACCTTACTCACTAGTTACGCAACAACCATTAGGTGGTAAAGCGCAATTTGGTGGACAACGTTTTGGGGAAATGGAAGTTTGGGCACTGGAAGCATACGGTGCGGCTTATACCTTACAAGAAATCTTGACATACAAATCAGATGACGTAGTCGGACGTGTGAAAACATACGAAGCAATCGTCAAAGGTGAACCAATTCCAAAACCAGGTGTACCTGAATCCTTCCGCGTATTAGTCAAAGAATTACAATCACTAGGATTAGACATGCGTGTCCTAGACATCCAAGACAGCGAGATCGAACTTCGCGACATGGATGACGAAGACGATGATTTGATCACAGTGGATGCTTTGACAAAATTCGCTGAACAACAAACAGCAAAAGAACTAGAAAAACAAGCTGCTGAACAAGTCGAAGATGAAAGACAAGATATCATCCAAAACTTTGAAACCGCAGAAGATAATTTAGACTAATCCGGTCTGAGATACTGTGAGGCGGTCGAAGATCAGCCGCCTTACGGTTTTGCCATTAAACGAAATGGAGGGAACCCCTTTTGATCGATGTAAATAAATTCGAAAGTATGCAAATAGGTTTGGCTTCTCCCGAAAAAATCAGAAGCTGGTCTTACGGTGAAGTAAAAAAACCTGAGACGATTAACTATCGTACCTTAAAACCTGAGCGCGAAGGGTTGTTCTGTGAGCGGATTTTTGGTCCTACAAAAGACTGGGAATGTGCCTGCGGAAAATACAAACGTATCCGTTATAAAGGAATCGTTTGTGATCGCTGTGGTGTGGAAGTGACTCGTTCAAAAGTTCGTCGTGAACGTATGGGTCATATCGAATTAGCAGCACCTGTTTCACATATCTGGTATTTCAAAGGTATTCCTTCTCGTATGGGTCTTGTATTAGACATGAGCCCACGCGCATTAGAAGAAATCATTTACTTTGCCTCATATGTTGTTATTGAACCAGGAAACACAAGCTTAGAGAAAAAACAATTGTTGACTGAACGCGAATACCGCGAAAAACGTGAACAATATGGCCAAGAATTCCAAGCAGCAATGGGCGCGGAAGCAATCAAACAATTACTTGATAACGTTGATTTGGATGGCGAAGCGGCTGAATTGAAAGAAGAGTTGAAATCTGCACAAGGACAAAAACGTACACGCGCGATCCGTCGTTTGGACATTTTAGAAGCATTCCGTGCTTCTGGCAATGAACCAAGCTGGATGGTCATGGACGTTATCCCTGTCATCCCACCAGATCTACGACCAATGGTCCAATTAGAAGGTGGACGTTTTGCAACAAGTGATTTGAACGATCTATATCGTCGTGTGATCAACCGTAACAATCGTTTGAAACGTTTGTTAGACTTGAATGCACCAGGAATCATCGTTCAAAATGAAAAACGGATGTTACAAGAAGCGGTAGATGCGTTGATCGATAACGGTCGTCGTGGCCGTCCTGTTACAGGACCAGGTAACCGCCCATTGAAATCTCTTTCTCATATGTTGAAAGGGAAACAAGGTCGTTTCCGTCAAAACTTACTTGGTAAACGTGTCGACTACTCTGGTCGTTCAGTTATCGTCGTAGGTCCTTTCTTGAAAATGTACCAATGTGGATTACCAAAAGAAATGGCGATCGAATTGTTCAAACCATTCGTGATGCGCGAATTAGTTCAACGTGAACTTGCTTCAAACATCAAAAATGCGAAACGCAAAATCGAACGTCAAGAAGATGAAGTTTGGGATGTCTTAGAAGACGTCATCAAAGAACATCCAGTTCTATTGAACCGGGCACCTACGCTTCACAGATTAGGTATCCAAGCATTTGAACCAGTTCTTGTCCAAGGTCGTGCGATCCGTTTGCATCCATTGGTATGTGAAGCTTACAATGCCGATTTTGATGGAGACCAAATGGCCGTTCACGTACCGTTGAACGAAGAAGCACAAGCAGAAGCACGTATGCTGATGTTAGCTGCTCAAAACATCTTGAATCCAAAAGATGGTAAACCAGTTGTTACACCTTCTCAGGATATGGTTTTAGGAAACTACTACCTAACAATGGAAGAAGAAGGTCGTGAAGGCGAAGGAATGGTCTTTAGAGACCAAAACGAAGCAGTCATCGCATGGCGTAATGGCTACGTTCATTTACATTCACGTATTGGTGTGAACCCAACGACATTAGGGGACAAACCATTTACAGAATGGCAAAAAGAACGCACAATGATCACGACTGTTGGTAAGATCATCTTTAACGAGATCATGCCACCAGAATTCCCTTACTTGAATGAGCCAACTGACTTCAACTTGACTGTCCAAACACCGGACAAATACTTTGTTGAAGCTGGAACAGATATTCCTGCTCACATCAAAGAACAAGAACTAGTTTTACCATTCAAGAAGAAAAACTTAGGAAACATCATCGCCGAAGTCTTCAAACGTTTCAAAGTAACTGAAACATCTAAGATGCTTGACCGTATGAAAGACTTAGGATACAAACATTCAACACATGCAGGTATCACTGTAGGGATCGCCGACATCAGTGTCTTGAATGAAAAACAAGTGATCATTGACGAAGCACATAAACAAGTAGAGTCGATCACGAAGCAATTCCGTCGTGGATTGATCACTGACGACGAGCGTTATGAACGAGTAATCGCTGTTTGGAACTCTGCGAAAGACAGCATCCAACAAAAACTGATGGAAGGTTTGGAAGCGAAAAACCCAATCTTCATGATGTCAGATTCTGGTGCCCGTGGTAACATCTCCAACTTTACTCAGCTTGCTGGTATGCGTGGATTGATGGCCGCACCGAATGGACGTATCATGGAATTGCCGATCATTTCGAACTTCCGCGAAGGACTTTCTGTCTTGGAAATGTTTATCTCAACTCACGGGGCTCGTAAAGGAATGACCGATACAGCCTTGAAGACAGCCGATTCTGGTTACTTGACACGTCGTTTAGTTGACGTTGCCCAAGATGTCATCATTCGTGAAGAAGATTGTGGCACTGACCGCGGTCTTGAGATCCAAGCAATCCGTGAAGGAAATGAAATCATCGAATCTCTTGAAGATCGTTTGATTGGACGTTACACACGTAAAGAAGTTCGTCATCCTGAAACCAACGAAATGATCATTGCCGGAAATCAATTGATCTCTGAAGATGTTGCAAAACAAATCGTTGATGCAGGTGTTGAAACTGTAACGATCCGTTCTGTCTTCACATGTAATACAAAACATGGTGTCTGCAAACATTGTTACGGACGTAACTTGGCAACTGGTTCTGACGTTGAAGTCGGAGAAGCAGTTGGTACCATCGCCGCTCAATCAATCGGTGAACCAGGTACTCAGTTAACAATGCGTACGTTCCATACGGGTGGGGTTGCCGGAGATGATATCACTCAAGGTCTTCCTCGTGTCCAAGAAATCTTTGAAGCACGTAATCCGAAAGGGCAAGCAGTGATCACTGAAGTAACAGGGGATGTTATCGATATCTCTGAAGATCCTGCAACACGTACTAAAGAAGTAACGATCAAAGGGAAAACAGATACACGTACGTATACAGTGCCTTACACTGCACGTATGAAAGTCGCTGAAGGCGATATGATCCATCGTGGTGCACCATTGACAGAAGGATCAATCGATCCAAAACAATTGTTGCAAGTACGTGACGTTCTATCTGTTGAAAACTATCTATTACGTGAAGTACAACGTGTTTACCGTATGCAAGGGGTAGAAATCGGCGACAAACATATCGAAGTAATGGTTCGCCAAATGCTTCGTAAAGTGCGCGTCATGGACCCAGGCGATACAGAAATCTTGCCAGGGACACTGTTAGATATCGCAGACTTCAAAGACCAAAACTACAATACGTTAGTTGCTGGTGGCGTTCCTGCGACATCTCGTCCAGTCTTGCTAGGTATCACAAAAGCATCATTAGAAACAAACAGCTTCTTATCAGCTGCATCCTTCCAAGAAACAACTCGTGTCTTGACTGATGCTGCGATCCGAGGCAAAAAAGATCCACTTCTTGGTTTGAAAGAAAATGTTATCATCGGTAAGATCATTCCAGCTGGTACTGGTATGCCACGTTACCGCAACATGGAACCAAAAGAAGTTGGCGTTGCAAGTGAAAACGTGTATAGCATTTCTGACATCGAAGCACAAATGGCTGCCGAAGATGCAATGAATGAACAAACACGATAAACCATGATTCATAGAAAGAAGGTCAAGTTCCTGTTTGAGGGACTTGACCTTTTTTTTGTGGATAAACTAGAATCAAGGAAGTAAAAGGTAACTGTGGATAAAAGAAATGGCAATAGATATCCACAGGGGATAATTATTATGTGTACCAAAATTTATCCACAAGTTTTCAAATAATAAAAGAAAAACAATAAAAATAGGCTAAAAATACCGGTAGGGGGTAAAATAAGCATATTACTATTTATTTCAATGAAAACGAGTATGATAAAACCAAAGGAGCTGATAAGAAATGGCAGTGAAAAAAGCTGTATTTGCAGGTGGCTGTTTTTGGTGTATGGTCAAACCGTTTGAAACACAACCAGGTATCCTCTCCGTTACTTCCGGTTATACTGGAGGACATGTACCAAATCCAACCTACGAACAAGTGACGACTGGAACAACAGGTCATACGGAAGCGGTAGAAATCGAATATGATCCTGAAATCATCACCTATGCACAATTGGTCGAGATTTATTGGCAACAGACCGATCCGACAGATGCTTTAGGGCAGTTTGCTGATCGTGGGGACTCTTATCGTCCGGTCATTTATTATAGTGATGAAGCAGAACGTGAAGCCGCAGAGAACTCAAAACAACAGTTACAAGCAAGTGGCCGTTTCGATCAACCGATCGTCACAAAGATCGAACCTCGTACGACCTTTTATCCCGCAGAGGAGTATCATCAAGATTACTACAAGAAAAACAAGATCCATTATCAGTTGTATCGTGAAGGCTCTGGTCGGGCGGGATTCCTTAGAAAAAACTGGAAAGACTAGCAGTATAAGTTACTAGAAAATATGAATTTTAAGTAATAAGAAAAGAGGAAGGTCGGACATTTTGTTCTAGATGCTTCTTCTTTTTTGTGCTATCGGAAATAGAGGACCAACCATAAGGCAATACTCAGAAAAGGAACGAAAGGGAGATGCTTTCTTTTCTTATGGAATAAAGCAGTGATACAAAAATAACTTAAACCAAGACAACTTGCGATAAACATAAGCATGAGAAAATGTGTGGAGGCTAACCCACCACTCCAACTAAGTAAGAGTAACGTATCGCCTGCGCCTAAATAAGCTTGCCCATAACGCAGCAAACCGTAACTGATCAAGCCGAACGCTAAGCTGGTTTCTAAGTGAAACTGCTCAGTCAGCACCCAGTAGGCCCATAAGAAAGTCCATGAGAAATAGAGGATGCGAGTGTCGATCGCAAGGTAAAAAATATCCATCAACGAAAATAAAAAAGCAGTGAATAGCCAAATCAAATGAACTGTATCTGGCGAATAGCATCCTGCATACATAAATAGCGTACCGCTGATCAACTCTGCCAGTGGATACATGGGTGAAAGTTTGGTCTGACAAGAGCGGCAACGAAATCGTTGCATGACAATCGAAAGTAATGGAATCAACTCATACCAATGCAATGTTTGGTGACAGTTGACACAATGTGAACGAGGGGAAATAATAGAAAGGTCTTGAGGAACGCGTTGTGCGACTAAGCACAAAAAAGAACCAAAGCAACAACCAATGATAAAATAAAGAAACATCAGACCAACCTCCTTTTGATTAAGATACGCAAAAAAGGAGAAGAGAGGTGGAAAAAATAATGATTGCAGTCGGGGTCGATATCGGTACTACGCAAACGAAAGCAGTTGCATTCAATGAACAAGCAGGAGAAGTAGCTACAGCCTACTTTCATTACCCGCTGATCCAAGAAATTCAAGGCATGGCTGAACAAGATCAGGAATTGATTGTCCATGCAGTGTATACGGTCATCAATGAAGTGATCCAACAATTGCCAGCACAGACAATCCAATTCATTTCATTTTCAACAGCCATGCACAGCTTGATTTTATTAGATAAAAATAAAAAACCTTTAACTCGTATGTTTACTTGGGCAGACACTCGTGCCGTCAATGAAGCAGAAAAATTAAAAGCAACTGAAAAAGGTCGAGTGATCTATGAACGGACGGGTACGCCGATCCATCCAATGACACCATTGATCAAAATCAATTGGTTGAAAAACGAGTTTCCTGATTTATTTGAGCAAGCGGCTTATTTTGTAGGGATCAAAGACTATCTTTTTTATGAGCTGTTTGCTGAATTAGTCAGTGATTATAGTACTGCTTCTGGCACAGGGTACTTCGATATCCACCGTTTCCAATGGTCAGAGCCTATTCTTGAAGAGTTAGGGATACAAGAAGAGCAATTACCGAGAGTAGCACCTGCGACTACCCAGTTCACGAAATTAACAGAACAAGCCCGTACGAGGTTTCATTTTGATCAAGAGATTCCATTTATTTTAGGTGGAGCCGATGGGCCATTATCCAATTTAGGCTTAGGTGCATTTGGTGAGACGACGGCAGCGCTGACTGTCGGTACCAGTGGCGCATTACGATTTATTTCGAATCGCCCAAAGCTCCATCCAACAATGGAAACCTTCTGTTATGTTTTGGATCAAACACACTGGGTCATCGGAGGAGCAACTAGTAATGGCGCAGGGATCTTTGATTGGGCGGTCCATACATTGATGCAAGATGTCGTTCAACGAGCTAAGGAACAAGGAGAAGATCCGTATCAAGCAGTCCTTTCGGAAATCGCTTTTGTCCCGCCTGGCGCCAATGGGCTGATTTTTCAACCGTATTTATTGGGTGAACGAGCACCTTTGTGGGATGCGGAGGCATTTGGAAGTTTTATTGGTCTACAACGATGGCATACGGAAAAAGACATGATGCGAGCGGTCCTGGAAGGGGTTTGTTTTAATCTCAAACGAATTTTGCGAGGTATCTGTCCACCCGATCAAGTGATTGAGTTACGTGCAACTGGTGGCTTTGCTCAATCAGTGTTATTTCGGCAGATCATGGCAGATGTATTGGGACAACCTATCCGTTTTCCAAAAGTTAAAGAAGCCTCAGCGTTAGGGGCAGTCATATTAGGTTGGCAGAGCCAAGGCAGAATCGAAACATTAGGTGAAGCTTCCGCATATATTGAATTAGCACAACAAGTGGCTGTTCAGAAAAAGGCCAGCCGCATGTACAACAAAATATATCCTTTGTTTGTTTCAACACAACAAGAATTAAGCCGCTATTCTCAGTTATTTGCGGAACTACGAGAGGATCTCTCAATAGAGAGGATAGATGAAGAAGGCGAATCGTAAATGATGACATTAGTTATATTTTCTATTTAGTTGGCAGATTTTTTGCTATTTAAAAAAAGCATTACTCTGGGGATGAAAATCGTTCTCATCTAAAGGATTTTAGTGTACTTTTCCCTCAAAGTTTACTATGATTTTAATATAGGCAAATGCGAGGAGGCAGAATTACATGAAATTTCAACAAACCAAAGAAGTATTGAATCAATTAGTAGCAGATTTAAGCCAAATGTCGGTGATCGTCCACCAAACACATTGGTATATGAGAGGTCCTGGATTCTTGACATTGCATCCAATGATGGACAGCTTCATGGACGACTTGAATGAACAATTAGATGAAATCTCAGAGCGTTTGATCACATTAGATGGTTCACCTTATTCAACATTACGTGAATTTGCAGACAACACAAAAATCCCTGATGAGATTGGTCGTTGGGATCGCACGATGGAAGAACGTTTAGAAACATTAGTCGCAGGTTATCGCTATTTAGCAGATCTTTTCCAAAAAGGAATCGAAGCTGCTGGTGAAGAAGGCGACGATCCAACACAAGATATCTTCATTGATTTTAAAGCAGCAACAGAAAAACGCATCTGGATGATACAAGCACATCTAGGTAAAGCACCAGGAATTGACGCATAAACAAGCGAATCACAACTATAAAAGACACCCTGTTGACATACATCCATTGAGACGTGTGTCGACAGGGTGTTATTTTTTCTATTAATTAAGCAGAAATTTATTTTCTGCTAATGGAAAAAGACGTTCTTTAAAAATCACTACTTTTTATTAAGCGCTTACTTTTCTTGCGATATACTCTCGGTGTAAATAAAAAAGAAAAGGAGTGGAAAAATGAAAAAGAAATGGTTCTCGTTGTTGATGGTTGTAATGTTGTTGTCGTCAGTTTTCCAACCGACACTCTTAGCCTTTGCGAGTGATCGATCCTTCAAAGAAGCGATCTCGCGTCCGGCTGTTGAGATTGATTTAAGCGGCACTTCGCAAGCGAAAGATGAAAAAACATGGAACGAATGGGCAACACTCCGAGGATTTACGGATACCCTTACAAGAGTCTTTCTGTCATTTTTTTGTAATTGACTGAGCATTGAGTACACCCTTTTGAATATTCAGGAGTGGATTTGTCGTAGCCCGCGTTCTTTGGAATCAAGGGCTTCAGATTGGAATTTTTCAGTGGAATAATGATCACGCCAATAATATAGATTATCTAACTGATATTGATGAATAATAGCTAAAGTAGGGTTATTCAATCGCTCTCTTAAATCAAGATAATCAATATTCAACATCCATTTACTGTAAAAATCGCCATGTATACCAAAGCTTATGTTATAGGGAGAACAACCAAATAGAGGAATATCTTCATAGCAAATCTCATATTCTTCCTCCGATAGACCACGTCTATCGTCGTCTAGGTCGTCTTCCTCTGGATCATAAGGACACTCAGCAAGAAAATGTCCATCACTTGGACCAAAATCAATAAATGAATCATCATGGGTCACAGTTAGTCGAGAATCTAATTGATTTAACTGAGTTTCTAGAAATTCCGTATTCTTTTCTACAGCGGCCAAAGGTCGATGCTTAGGGTCAGTGAAGGTGATTAGTCGACTACTTTTTCTACCTTCACCGATCATCTGTGAAGTTCTTTGATAATGAGATGCGATTGTTTGTTGGAATTGTTCTTCTGGAAATAAATCCTTCCAGTAAGATAATTTTTTTGCTTGATAAGTGTGAATAACAGTTAATATCAAATCGTCAATTGCTTGTAGCGTTTTTCGATCCGAATGATTTACTTTTCCGTAATGTTCATCAATTTGTTCGCCATAAGGTGTAAAACAATAGAGCGTATAAAATTGATATTTCAATCGATACTCCGAATACACAAAATGTTCCATCGGATGATTTGGCACACGAGGATCCCAGTAAATCGACGAAAGTTGTGGAAAGACCTCTGGACCATAATCAATAAAGTTATCATTATGTATCAAAGTCAAATCTGGATCGATTGCATGAAATTTTTGTGTGAGTTCTTCTGTCATTTTTCGAATCTTGGCTTGTGGTCGACGGTTGGGATCGACAAAGGGGAAGAAATGCATAATAGTTTTTCCTTTCTGTATGAAAAAGTTTTTTAAACTAAAGTATGACATGTTTATTCTTGAAAGATTGAACTTTTTTTACATATTTTTGAAAAATGTAAACTAAAAAAGAACATCTTGAGACAACGTGTGGAAACATTGTCTCAAGATGTTCTTTTAGTTCTTGTCTATTTTCAACTGATGTAGTGCTTGTTCAATTTGCCTTTCTACTTGGTCAAAACCTGTACCACCTAATGAATTGCGACGTTTTACGGCAGTTTCCGGAAGTAAGGTGTCGTAAATATCGGCTTTGATCAGCGGGCTGATTGCTTGGAATTCTGTTAGTGGGATGTCTTGTAATGAACAACCTTGTTGTGTACATTGTAAGACGAGTTTACCGACGATCTCATGTGCTTGACGGAAAGGGAAGTCCTTCGCAGCTAAGTAATCGGCTAACTCAGTCGCATTGGAGAAATCTTTTTGCGTGGCCGCATACATTCGGGCTTTGTTCACTTCCATGGTTTTGACCATGCCTTCCATGATCGAGAGACTAGCTAAAATCGTTTCACTCGTATCGAACATGCCTTCTTTATCCTCTTGAAAATCTTTGTTATAAGCTAAAGGCAAACCTTTCATCAACGTGAGCAAACCAAATAAATTCCCATATACTCGACCAGTTTTTCCACGAATCAATTCTGCCATATCTGGGTTTTTCTTTTGGGGCATGATCGAACTGCCTGTTGAAAAAGTATCCGAAAGTTCAATATATTGGCATTCATAACTACACCAAAAAATGATTTCTTCGCAAAAACGAGACAAGTGCATCATCAATAATGAAGCATTGCTTAAAAATTCCAGAATAAAATCACGGTCACTAACGGCGTCTAAACTGTTTGCATAAACATCAGAAAAGCCTAATTCAGTCGCGGTGAATAAACGATCGATAGGGAATGTCGTGCCTGCTAATGCCGCACTGCCTAATGGGGAAATATCGATTCGTTTCAGGCTTTCTGTGAAGCGTTCATGGTCACGAGTAAACATCTGATAGTACGCTAAGAGATGATGGCCAAAGGAAATCGGTTGGGCGTGTTGCAGATGAGTATATCCTGGCATGATCGTAGCCGTATGCTCTGCTGCTTTTTCCACGAACGTTTGGCGCAACGAATGAAGCTTTTCAATCAGTTCAAGTACCGTTTCTTTTAGGTACAAGTGCATGTCTGTTGCGACTTGGTCATTGCGGCTACGAGCAGTATGTAGTTTCCCAGCAACAGGTCCGATTTCCTCATGCAGGCATTTTTCAATATTCAAGTGGATGTCTTCATTTTCCACCGAAAAATGCAAAGTGCCATTCGTTAAGCGTGTTTGCAGTTTTTCCAAACCAGCGATGATCTGTTGCGCTTCTTCCTCGGACAAAATCCCAGTATGGGCCAACATTTTCACATGGGCGAGACTACCTAAAATATCTTGTGCAGCTAATTTTTGATCAAAGGAGATCGAAGCGCCGAATGCATCGATCCATTGTTCACTTTTTCCTTGAAACCGTCCACCCCAAAGTTTATCCATGTGATTCCTCCTATGTTTTTAATGAAAGAAAAGAAGGTAAAAGGTCCTGTTTGAGTTCGCACTCAGCTTTTACCTTACTTTTCTTTTGATTGCTTTACTCGCTACTCTGATCCTATGGCTGTTTGTTGCTTTGTTTGAACTTCCGCATAGACTTTCGATGGTAGACCCCAAAGCTTGATAAAACCGACAGCAGCTTGTTGATCGAAGGTATCCGCTGAAGTATACGTTGCTAGTTCTTCGTTATACAGACTATTGGCTGATTTACGTCCTTCAACGATGACGTTTCCTTTGAATAGTTTGACACGGACAGTCCCATTGACCGCAGTCTGTGTTGCTTTCAAGAAAGAGATCAACGCATCGGTCAATGGATTGAACCAGAGACCATCATAAATCATTTGGCTCAACTGTTGCTCGATCATTGGTTTGAAATGTGCTAATTCACGAACGAAGGTCAAATCTTCCAGCTCTTTGTGTGCCTGCATCAAAGTGATCGCTCCAGGGCATTCATACACTTCCCGCGATTTGATCCCTACCAGACGATTCTCCACATGATCGATCCGTCCGATTCCATGCTTGCCAGCTAATTGATTCAAAGACAAGATCAATTCAGACAAAGATAAACTTTCTTGATTCAAAGCAACTGGAACGCCTTGTTCAAAACTGAGTTCAATGATATCCGGCTGATCAGGTGTATACTCCAAGGCTGTCGTAATATCATAAGCACCTGCTGGCGGAGTCGCCCAAGGGTCCTCTAATACACCACACTCACAAGCACGTCCCCACAAGTTTTGGTCGATAGAATATGGATTCTCCAAATTTGCTGGGATCGGCACATCATTTTCTTTTGCATAGGCGATTTCTTCTTCCCGAGACCATTGCCATTGACGAACCGGTGCAATGATTTTCATTTCAGGTGCCAAGGCATTGATTGCTACTTCAAAACGAACTTGGTCATTGCCTTTTCCTGTACAGCCGTGAGCAATCGTCGTTGCACCAGTTTTTCGAGCTAATTCCACTAATTTTTTTGCGATCAAGGGGCGAGAAAGCGCAGAAACCAGTGGGTAAGACTGCTCGTAAAACGTATGACCTTGTAGCGCGATCAATGCAAATTCTTGAGCAAATTCCTCTTTGGCATCGATGGCATAAGACGCAATTGCGCCAACTTGAAGTGCTTTTTCTTTAATAAAAGCGGTATCTTTGCCTTCACCGATATCTAGGCAACAAGCAATCACCTCATAATCTTTTGCCAACCATTTGATTGCCACAGAGGTATCTAAACCACCTGAGTAAGCCAATATAATTTTTTCTTTCATAAAATCGCCCCTTTATTTTTAAGTGTTTTCAAAATAGTTGTTTCAAATGATAACATCATAAAAATAAAAAAGCAATCAATAAATTAAATAATTATACACAAAAATAAATAAAATGAAAATAATATTCAAAAATAATGTAAATACACAACTTTTTATACAAAACGGATTTCTTAGTCTAAAAGAAACTAAAACGATGAAAAGATAAAAATGAAAAGGAAATTTAATTTTTCAAAAGTATAGAAAAACGTTGACATTATCGGTATTTGCAGGTAATATGTTAAATGGTATTGTTTGCCCCACAAAGAGCCCCGGAAACTCGAAGTGTATGTCAAACATCAGAACTTAAATTGGAGGAAACTAACGTGCGTACAACATATATGGCCAAACCAGGCGAAGTAGAACGTAAATGGTATGTAGTAGACGCAACTGATGTTCCATTGGGACGTCTTTCAACAGTTGTTGCATCTGTACTACGTGGAAAAAATAAACCAACTTTCACCCCTCATTTGGATACTGGCGATTTCGTCATTGTTATCAATGCAGATAAAGTGAAATTAACAGGTAAAAAAGCGACTGATAAAATTTATTACCGTCACAGCAACTACCCAGGAGGATTGAAATCAATCTCAGCTGGTGAATTGCGTGCTAAAAATTCTCGTCGTTTGATCGAAACTTCTGTAAAAGGCATGCTACCTAAAAATACTTTAGGCCGCAAACAATTTACAAAATTGAATGTATACGGTGGAGCAGAACATCCACATGCAGCACAACAACCAGAAGTTTTAGACATCACAAACTTAATCTAATAGGAGGGAATTTCATTGGCACAAGTTCAATATATCGGCACAGGCCGTCGTAAAAATGCAGTTGCTCGCGTACGCTTAGTACCAGGAACTGGTAAAATTACTATCAACAAAAAAGATGTTGAAGAATATATTCCACATGCTGACTTGCGTGAAGTTATCAATCAACCTTTCGGCGTTACTGAAACAAAAGGCGCATATGACGTATTTGTTAACGTAAACGGTGGAGGATACGCTGGACAATCAGGAGCTATCCGTCACGGGATCGCTCGTGCATTGCTAGAAGTTGATCCTGACTTCCGTTTAGCTCTTAAACGCGCTGGGTTACTTACACGTGACGCACGTATGGTTGAACGTAAAAAACCAGGTCTTAAGAAAGCTCGTAAAGCTTCTCAATTCTCAAAACGTTAATATATTTTATATATATCGACATTTCAGGCGTTTCGCAATTCAGTTTGCGAAGCGTCTTTTTTTGGTTTTTAAATAGGTAAAGTTGGTGAGTTCAAATTGAGAGAATTTCATCGAGAATCAATCGAAGCAGAAAGAAGCGACTGCAAAAAAAGATCTAGTCAATTTAAAGAAACTAAGATATATTTAGTCGTTTACTCCGCCATCAGTTGTTTTTCTCCGCCAAATGATATAAAATGGCGGAGAAAAGAGGTGGATGGCGGTGAAAGAATTTGATTATCGTGAGTTGCATAAGCTTACTCTCAGTCATGACTTGTTGAATATGCTGACCAAGATTCATGAATATAAAGGAAAACAAGAACTCTATATTGCAACAAAACCAGAGATTTTAAGTAAGCTGACGGACTTAGCATTGATTCAAAGTACAGAGGCTTCCAATAGAATTGAGGGGATCGCGACAACTGACGGTCGCTTAAAGCAAATTGTGGCGGAAAAAATTAAGCCTCGTAATCGAGATGAAGAAGAAATTGCCGGTTATCGAGATGTTTTGAAACTAATTCATGATAGTTATGAGCATATCCGAGTAGTGCCGAATGATATTTTGACGTTACACAAGAATCTTTATAATTACTCAGCTAAAAGTTATAAAGGAAAGTTCAAAAGTGGAGATAATGTTATTACGGAAAAAGATCAGGATGGTAACGAACGTGTTCGATTCGTACCGGCACCAGCTTATTTGACACCAGATTTAATTGAAGAGCTATGTTACCAATACAATCAAGCTATTCAGAAGGCTGAGATAGACCCGTTACTATTGATCCCTTGCTTTGTTTTAGACTTTCTCTCGATTCATCCATTTAGTGATGGAAATGGGCGGATGTCGCGCTTATTGACATTATTGTTGCTGTATAAGTCAGGGTATTTAGTTGGCAAGTACATCAGTATTGAGATGCTGATTGAGGAATCAAAACAAACTTACTATGAATCGTTACAGGCAAGTTCTGTTGGTTGGTCGGAAAATGAACAAGATTATACGCCGTTTGTTCGCTATCTTGTTGGCATCATTTTGCGAGCATATGAAAATTTCTCGGAACGCTTTGAGATCATTATCAATCGTGAGCTAACACCAGTAGAGCGGGTAATAGAAGAACTGGAAAAGTCTTTTGAACCTTTGAGAAGAACTGACCTAGAGAACTTATTGCCGGATATTAGCCAGCGGACGATTGAACGGGCTCTGGCTGAGCTACAAACAGAGAATAAGATTCAAAAAATCGGAAGAGGTCGTTCGACTAAGTATCAACTATCAAATGATGTTAAATAGTAAAATATGAATTACTACCTATTACTGGAAGAAGAACAAAAATCCACCGTACTTCTTCCATCACTCCCCAGAGCATACTCAGCTTGCTAGGTATGATCTGGTTTTTTATTCTTTAAATCATTCAAAGAGCGAGCGATTCTCAAAGTTTGAAACATAGTCTAAAAAATAAATATTTCTATTATCTAAGTGCTCTTGTTCGATTCCTTGTTGTATTCTAAAGTCGATAGCTAATAAATTGCAATTTGTTTCCATAATCCCGAGTGACTCTTCGAAGATAATATAAATTGTTTCTTTCTTTAATCCAGGGAGTGTGATTGGATTTTTTGCATAAGACTGATAATAGATATTGCTTTTTGAATTTTCTTCTACATAAAATAGCTGAAAGTCGATCGTTTTTTCTTTTCGATCATAGATCGAGTGAAGAACATTGATTTTTAACATTTCAAGATGTTCTTTATAAATAGTGGAAATAGGGGCCTCTTTTACATCCACTAGTTCTTTCAATGTGGTTAAAGGTTTGTGTCTCGTTTGCACGCAATGTATTTTTTCTTGATATTTTTCAAAAAGAAAATCTGAATCTAACAATATTTTGTTCCTCCTAAACATCATATTTGCACTTCTCCGTTTATCGGAAAGCGATTCCATTTATAGATTACAGAAATAAAATGAAATACTGATGTGCTAATACTATTTTTATAGTTAATATAACTAACGATATTATTAATGGGTTAAATAGTGGGATACATTATAATGAAAATAAAGTTTGAGGACGATTGAAGAGGAAATATTTGCTCTTGTTAGAGAATGACAATCAACAAATACCGTACCTATGTTTCTATTTTTCACGACTCATAAACAAAAATCACTCATTCACAAATCCCCGCCATTCCCCACAAAAAACATCATTTAATGGAAGAATTTTTTTCTATCAACAGTTATCTATACAGTTGATAAAAATTAATTTTTCCATTCTTTTTTTCATTACTTTAATTATTTTTTCTAATCTATACTCACTGCTTTTTTAATAATGTGAAATTGGACAATACCAATTAAGCTTTGTTTATAAGTGTTTTAAAATTATTTAATTTATAAAAAAACTATAGTTATTAACTTGATTATACAACTAAAATGGTTATTTTATATTTTTTTTCAAATTTTATATAAGAATGGATCGATAAAATGTTGTATATTTTTCCAAGGATTTTTACGTGTGCGTTTTGTTGTTTAATTTTTTTTCAGGAACTGAAATAAAAATAAGATGAAGTGAAAAATAGAGGAAGGTATGATAAACGCAGTTCTAAAAAAGGAGGTAGAAGAAGCTGTTTATGGGGAGACGAAAAAGAGTCGCTTCTTTGGTTTTGATTCTGCTATTACTGACTAGTAACGTAACCATTGGTCGAGCAGATAGTCAACATTATGGAAGTTATGGAGAGACAGGTTTTTATGGTAAGTATGAAAAGAAGACTTTCCCTGATTCGAATGATTTAACAGAAGATGAGAAACAAATTCTTTCGACATCTCCTGATGAACAAACGAAAATACCGGCTGCTGGTGATGCTTCTAACGAGGGGATGTATCTTTTATCTTTGATCACGATAGTAGCAAGCATCATTTTATACCTGAAATTGAGACTAAATAAAAATATTAATTAACCAAAAAAGAAAGGAATATAAAAATCAAAAATGAAAAATATTAAAAAATATTCTTTAGCAATTATTGTTGGCGTTGGGATCATTTCTACATATGGCACAACGCTGGTCGGTGCAGCTACTGCTGGACAGTATGATTCAAAATCTTCAGTCGAATTCAAACAAGGAACGACCGTTACACCTCCGGTTGATCCGGAAGATCCAGATACAAGCATTCCGGTAGTACCGATTGATCCAACTGATCCGACAAATCCTCCGGGACCTGGTACAGGTGGCCCATTATCAATTGACTTTGCTTCGTCTTTAGCTTTTGGTAAACAATCCATTTCATCAAAAGAAGAGACTTATTATGCACATCCTCAAGCATTTGCTAGTGGAAAGACTGCTGAGAACTATGTACAGGTGACTGATACACGTGGGAATTTTGCGGGATGGACATTGTCAGTTGCGACAGATTCACAGTTCCATTTAGATACTGTCGATCCAACGGTGACCGATGAAGGTAGCGCTGAAGTGGGGGATTACTTGACAGGAGCACAACTAGCCTTTAGTGGTGGTCATGTGAACACAGAAAAAGGAACGGATTCATCGATTTATCCTGAAGAAGTAAATACAGGTATGTACAATGTTTCTACTGCGGCTACAGTGATTGTATCTGCGGATAAAAATCAAGGGATGGGTACTTGGATCTATGGTCTAGGTAAACCAACTGATTATGATTCAACAGCGACAACTGGAGATGCTATAGCAACAAAATCACCAATTACGTTATGTGTACCAGGTGCAACAGTGAAAAAAGCGGGGACTTATACGACCAATCTTAATTGGACATTATCCGACACTCCAGCAAACTAAATACATTCAGATATTTCCTAAGGAAGGAGGATTAGATGAAGAAGTTTTTATTAGCAAGCGTACTTTCGACATTGTTTATTGCTCTCTCCTGTCAAATGGTTTATGCAGAGCAGCAAGATGATATAGGAGGGTATGATGCGGTAAAATTCCGATCATCAAAAGAACCGACACTTCCTGTAGATCCTACCAATCCAGAGATTCCAGTTGATCCGATGAATCCTGATGGCTCTAGACCTGAGCCTGGGACCGGAGGCGCGTTATCGATTGATTTTGCTAGTAGTTTGGATTTTGGGATAAATAAGATTTCCAATAAAGACGAGTATTATGCTGCGCAAGCGCAAAGGTACTTCAATGATCCTAGCTTGATCACGCCGAACTTTGTTCAAGTGACAGATAATCGTGGAACATTGGCTGGCTGGACGCTAAAGGTAAAAGAAACCCACCAGTTCCGTGCAGAAGAGGCTACACAATACAAAGAACTAACAGGGGCAACCTTGTTTTTCCTGAAACCCAAGCTGGTAAGTAACAGCAACTCCCCGCAACCTACTGCTTATGAAGTACTAGGAATGGTTCCGAATCAAGAAAGTATGATCACTAGCGCTGAGATTGATCAAGGCGCTGGAACATGGGTTACACGCTGGGGAGATATGACAGATTTATTCGAAAAAAAGGAAATAATTGAAGGAGAGGAAGTAAATACAACCTTTACTTCTGCCATTCAATTGTTTGTTCCTGGAGCGACACCTAAAGATCCAGTGAGCTATCAAACAAATTTGGTCTGGATTCTTTCAGATCTGCCAACAAACAAATAACAATATCGTCAACTTAAAGGAGAAAATTCACATGAAAAAAATCACATTATATACTACAGCTTTACTAGCAACAATGATCGCAACTGGCGTGGCTACAACAGTATCAGCAGACGAAGTAGCATCATATGGTGCATATGGTTCAATCAAATATACTCCATCAGCTAGTGTAACTGACCCAATTGATCCATTGAACCCAACTCAGCCAGTTATTCCTGAAAATCCTGATCCAACTATCCCAGTTGTTCCAGGTACGCCAGGACCATTATCGATTGACTTTGCTTCATCATTTGATTTTGGTACACAAGAGATCACATCTGTAGACAAAGTGTACAATGCAGCCGCTCAAAAATACAAAGATGCAGCTGGAAATGCCAAAACTGGACCAAACTACGTTCAAGTAACCGATAATCGTGGTTCATTAGCTGGATGGGGTTTAACAGTCAAAGTAAGTGATTTTGCTTCAACAGATGCGGCTACTGCTGGTAAAGCAGGTGAGATTTTAGAGGGCGCGAAAGTTTATTTGACTAATGCATCGATTGTTTCAGCATCTAAAACACCTGCTGATAAAGTAAAAGCAATTACAACGTTAGATCCAAATGTACAATCAGACGTAGTCATGGGAGCAACTGATGGAAATGGTGCTGGAACAAGCTTAGTAGACTTTGGTTCAGATACAACAAAAGATTCATCTGTAAAATTAGAAGTACCAGGTGCGTCAACAAAGTTAGCAAGTGACTATAAAGCAACAATGACTTGGTCATTAAGTGATACACCAGCTAACTAAGATATTTTAAAAAACACATGTAAACCCAGAAATGCTCAGATTTGGAACATGAATGAGGAATTCGAAAATCCCCCCACCTTTTTTCGTTAGCCTCTATCATTTTTGAATAAGATATTATTGGGAAAATTCAGCTTCAAAAAGAAGAGAATGTGTCAAAGGCTTATCCGAATGTTGGGCAAGCTTTTGACACAGCTTTTCTATTTATAGAAATTAAGGAGAGAACAGCAATAGTGAAAAGGGCAAAATTTTATTTAATGACGTTCGTAATGGTAATGACGATGGTGATAGGTAGTAAAGTCGTCAAGGCAAATGAGTTTCAATTCTCAATGACACCCGTCTTACCGGAAAACCAAGCAGAAGAGGTCTCTTATTTTGATTTATTGATGACACCTGGACAGAAACAGACAATCCATGTATTACTGGACAATTCAACAGATAAAGTAGTGACGGTCGAAGCAAATGTAGCAAGTGCAACGACCAATATCAATGGTGTAGTGGAATACAGTCCAAGTGAAAACAAAATAGATAAAACGTTAAAGTTTGATTTAGCGGATCATGTGAAGATGCCGAAGGAAGTAGTCTTACAGCCGAAATCTCAAACAGACGTAGCCATCGAGGTAACGATGCCATCTGAAACATTTGATGGTGTAATCGCGGGTGGCTTGACGTTCAAGCAAAAATCTTCTGAAACGGACTCTTCTTCAAAAGATAAAAAAGGGGTTTCTCTAAAAAACGAATTTAGTTACGTAGAAGCACTATTACTGCAACAAACAAAAACAAAAGTTGCGCCCTCATTAACTTTGAATCATGTGACTCCTTCTCAAGTCAATGCTCGGAATGTTATCAATACGAATCTTCAAAATTCAGAAATGGGTTATTTGAATCAAATGAAAGTGGACGCAACAGTAACCAACATCGATGATCCAAGTATGACGTTCACTTCAGTCAAAGAAATGATGCAAATGGCACCAAATACAAATTTTGATTATCCTATTGCAATCAGTAATCAAGGGATGTTGGATAGTGGTAATCCATCCAAACCGATGAAGGCGGGAACGTACCATTTAGCCATGGATGTGTATGGGCAAAAAGATCCTAGTGGAGAGTATGTCCAAACAGAAAAAAATCAAGAGGGCAAAGAAACGGACGTTCATTATCTCTACAAATGGCATTTTGAAAAAGATTTTACGATTACTGCTGAAAAAGCGAAAGAATTAAATGCAAAAGATGTGACGATCGAAAAAGATAATACTTGGATTTACTTCTTGATTGGGGGCATCCTTCTAGCATTGCTTGCCTTCATCTTATTCTTTATTTTATGGAAACGACGCAAAAAGAAGGAAGAAGACGAAGAAGATAAAATCTCATTGCCGTAAATCAATGCTGTCAATTAGAAAATGGTGATACAAAATGATGTTGGAATTTCTAGATAAAAAATCAATAGGCAGACTGAAATTACTCTTTTATTTAGATGCCAATGCTTCTATTCCTCTGTTACAAGCGACTGTGATGGAGGAACTGAAGATGAATAGATATGAGCTTGAAAGTTGTATAAAAGATGTCCAAGAGGATTTGAAAGAGTTTGATTTGACGGAGCAGTTCCTCATAGAAACCGGAGTAAAACCGAAGACTGTGAAATATACGCGAAAAACATTTGCGAATATCTCTTGTTTGATCAGTTGTTATGCGAGTCGAAGTACCTTGACTCCCTTGATAAAGGCTGTACTTATGGAACAAGTGGAAAATACCTTTGATTTAGAAGACGTATTATATGCTTCCAGAGCAACGGTTTATAAAATCATGTCAAAAGTAAATGAGCTGTTGAAGATTTTTGCAATAGAGATTTCTAGCGGTTGTCAGTTTATCGGTAAAGAAAGAGATATTCAATCGTTTTTATATGGCTATTATTACACGCTATACGGAGTAAATGCCTATCCTTTTACTGAAAGCATGAAAGAAGAATTAAATGAAATCATCAACCAGCTTCGCCAAATCACGCACTTTCTTGAAGAGGATCTTTCAAATTCACAACAGGTAAAGCTATTATATCGCTTATTTGTTTTGAAGGTGCGCAACTATTTTGGCCATCAAGGAGAAACAACTGTATCTACTGTGCAGAATGAAGGACTGGTACAAAAGATCATGACGGTTTTAAGTCC
This sequence comes from Enterococcus sp. DIV1304_2, assembly GCF_050555445.1. Classification (NCBI taxonomy): domain Bacteria; kingdom Bacillati; phylum Bacillota; class Bacilli; order Lactobacillales; family Enterococcaceae; genus Enterococcus; species Enterococcus sp. DIV1304_2. The sequence goes on along the minus strand of NZ_CP187851.1, from coordinate 2,969,492 downwards.
GTATTTTCAACATTTGCAAAAAGCAGAGATTTACGAACTTTTGTATTTTATCGGCAGTGAGAATTTGTCGTCGTCTTGTAGACTGATAGAAACAGAAGTGATTACCTCTCTCAATGAAAAAGTGATCAGCAGTGTCATTGCAGAATTTCAAGACGTTGTTTCATGGGGTGAAACGCGTGAGGTAATCGATGAGCTTTCGCTGATCCATAACAAGCTGATTTTTCAGAAGCGTACAAACTTTGAAAATTCAACGATTCAACATTTTTCGTTTATCAAAGAAAACTATCAGTTAGCTGAAGCGCTCGCTTATCGAATTGTGCAAGAATTATTGGAGTTGGAATGGTGTGCAGAGACAGTTCGAGCAAATTACCATGAGTTAGCAAAAGAATATATTTTTCTTTTTTTGGCAACTTTACCGATTGAACTTCTTTCACCAAAAGTGAGGATCGCCATTGATTTTTCTTTTGGCGAAAGTTACAGCCGCTACATTCAAGAACAAGTGGCTGCTTTTGGTAAGTTGAATATTGAATCTTTCGTAGGAGAAGCAGAGGAAACAGCGGATATTTGTATTTCAGACATGTTGAAGTTGCAAAGTAAACGACATCAAGTGATTTGGTTATCTCCTCCTACAGCTTCTGATTGGGAAAAATTAGGTGATTTGATCGTAAGTGTAAAAATACAGAAGTGTGGGAAGAATCATGAGAAAAATTCAGAAAATATCTCTTCGTAGATTTAGTAAAAGCTATCTTTATGCCAGTTTATTTTTTGCTCTTATTATTCATGGAGATCGTACGATTGCTGCAACGGAGGAAGAGATACTCAATCCAATCAATCCTGCAGAATCTGTCTCTCCTAAAAATCCGGAACGTGTGTCGTTTCAAGAAGAAACAACTCCTTCTTCTAAAGAAGAAAAACCAGAGAAAAAAGCGCCACGATCTCAAGGAGAATCTCCAAAGAAACGTGAGAGTAAGACAAAAGCAGTGAAAAAAGAGGATTTCTTTCATCCGACGGAACATTTGGTACTAAATAAGAGAAGCAAAGCGACTGCTGGGATGGGTGAAGACGCAAGAGTGGGAAAAACGAATACAGGGATAATGCTAGCAGCCTTGTCTGGAAAAATGCTCTTTGGTATGGGACGGTTAGACGGGGAAAGCTACGTCACTAAAGAGATCAGACACTACTAGTAAAAAATGAATCATAAAAATAGGGATGATGTTTGATGATAAAAGTTTGTTTTAAAGCAGGTGGATTTAAAGAAGTGGGCGCCCTACACTGGCTGATAAACGCTGATTTAGACGATCAATTACAAAGTGTACACGGGACACAGGAACGTTTTGAATGGGTCAAATATTCGATGGATCAAAGTAGCTATAATGGCTAACTGGAAGAAGAGGAGAGGTCGTTCAAATAGTCAACGAAGATTGAAAATACTGATCAGTATCTTGGTTCTACTTGCCGTGAGTCTGATGGCTGTTCCTTTCTCCAAGTATTTTCTGATAGCGACTCATTCACAATTGGCGCGTACAGCGATCCGCTACCAAGTGCCAAAAAATATTCCACCAACAGAAGATGTGAAAGCATTGAATATCCAAGATGTCATTGGGGTGACACAAAAAACAAACGATGATGCTATCGGTCAAGTCGTTATTCCTAAAGTAGAGATTTCGCAACCGATCTTTCTTGGTTTGACAACAGACCATCTGATTGATGGAGTGGTTAGTTTGTTCCCTCAACGTGAAACAGATTTGGGATCACTAACACTGATTGGTCATCACGCAGGCTCGTACCAACTACTTTTTGCTCGAATCGAAGAATTGAAAAAAGGGGATTCGATTTATATTCAGTATCTAAATGATTACTCTCAATATGAGGTGGAAAAAACATTGGTGATCAAAGAAACAGAAGTGGATCAATTGGCTGATAAAGGCGCAGAGTTTCTTTTTCTAGTTACTTGTAGACAAGAAGATAAAACCCCTTACCGTACATTCGTGGAAGCTAAAAAAGTGCATGAGGAAAAAGCACTGATCGAACCATTTAAACAAGAGGCAGAAATCGTCAAACAAGCAAAAGATAAACAATATCTTGTTGAATTTATCCTGCCGCTTTTGCTTATAATTCTTGTCGCTATGTTATTCTTGATTTTCGTCTGGCGTACGTAACTGAGTACTCTCCAAAAAATGATCAACGTTACTGCCCTTTCGTTTGATAAGCGGTTTACTAAGCGTCATTGAAAATCAAGATTTTAGCTAGAGTAGGAGGTTGTGACAGAAGTGCCCAGCTCTGAGGAATAAGTAGCAAAAGCCGAAAATAGCTTCTCATATTTTTTGCTTTTTACTGCTTATTCCTTCATTAAATGGCCAAATTGCTTTTTCGTACGGAAAGAATCAACGAAATTCACTATTTCAAGCCACTGGAGCGGAGTTGGTTTGACACCGATAAAATAAATTTCTGCTTTTGGATTGATTTCCTGTCCTTCTTTTAGCGGGAAATCACAAAAGATGATTTCGGGATATTCATCGTATTCCACCACTTCAATCGGTCTAGGATTCAGCTTTGTTAAGTAGCGGACAAGTTCGGTTTTATGGAGTTTTCCGTATTTAGTCAATATAGCTACTTTCACTGAGTCTAGCTGTTCTTCAAGGACCCACGATACTAGTTGAAACAACGAAAAACGAAAGGACTGACTATTGAAGATCCGTTGCCATTTTTCTTCTTTTAATGGAATTTGAGAAATGATTTTGTCTACGATTTTAAAATAATGATCCTTCGTTGGATCGCTATAATAAAAGTATTCCAAGTCAGAGTATGGCGGCACGTAGTTGTCACTTCCGTAACTGAGAAAATAGGTCACTCGATAAATCATGTTGAGAGAGAGAAAACTTTCCTGTGGGCCTGTCAATCGTCGTTTCGTTTGTTGAAACAGCTGATCAAAAATCGATCGTTCAAGCTCTTGATACTCTTCTGTATAAAAGTCGCGAAAAGATGGCAACTCGTTTTTTTCATGATAAGTATAGGTCGGCACGACAGTAAACACATAGTAAAGGTAATTGAGCTCTGTTTCATTCAAGGTTTTTTTAAAAAAACGACCGGTTATTTCTTTCGATTGTATTTGTTGTTTGAAAACGTCATAAGTGATTAAAGGACTTCTAACTTCTGTTATCGTGATAGGTAAGCTAGTGATCGTATGTCCATGATTCATTCGGTGTTGTGTGATTTTCATAAATAAGTAGAGTTTACGGATATCTTCGCGCGAATGCATCGGCAGATATTCGTGGATCATCGTCGCAAGTGCTTGGAAACTCTCAGGATATTCAGGGATGATTGGTTCCCTCTCATCATGTAAATGCCAGAAGAGTTCAAAGAAAAAATGACGGATACGGTATTCCTCACCACTGATTTTTTTCTTGAATAACAAATACTCAAGGGAGTGTTCCCCAAGCAGCACTCGTACAGGTTTCAGCTTAGGTAACACACTTTGTTGGTGCATATGGACAGACTCAGAAAAAGAGGATAAGTTTTGAAATTCTTCTTTATAAATAGAAAGGACGAATTTAAATCCAACAGTTTCTTTAAACAGCAGAATATAGACTTTAAGTAATAAAAATTCTTTTGAAAAACGGATAGATAAGCCATGTTTATCATAGTTGAAGTCAAAAGTTGGATATTGTGTTTTTATTTCTTCCACTCTGTGACCGATGGCTTTGTAACGATATTCTGAAATATTTAGTGCTTCTTGGATACTTTTTTTTGGATAATAGTCTTTTTTATTTATATAACAGTATTGGAAGAACTGGATAATTTCATTTTCTTTATAATTAAAAAAATACTCTCTCATGACTTCACCTCCACTGTGTTTGGATCAAATTAATGAAATGTTTCTTATTCAATATTATATCTATATATTACGAGAAAACCTACTAAATAAATTAAATGACAAAAAACGTAGACAGCTGTAAAACGTTCGTATGATTTTAATTAATTGTAAAATACTTATGAGAATAACCATGAATTTTTTGTTTTTTTTGCAAAACAATAATAACAATAGTTGTTGCTTTTTTTGTTACTATAAGTCGAGAAAAAATACTTATTACGTATAGACCCTAAAAATAGAAGAGCTGTCTTCGGCAAGATACTATGTACTTTTTTCTTATAAGTACGCAACCACCTCAAAAGAAAGAAGAGAAAATGAATGAATAAAAAGAAAACAATCCTGTCAAAAATTATTATCGGGTTCAGCATCATTGCTCTATCGCCCTTTTTGAGTAACTATTTTGGAGATCGAGTTGAAGCGGCTACAGCTATTTCCAGTACATTAGTACCTGGTAAAAATTCAGATACTGGAAATCATACTTTGGATAGCACCTTTCAACAAAATCCGAATAACTGGATGATGTTAGCAGGAGATAGTAAGTGGTGGAAATGGGATCCTTCGGGAAATAATTATTTATGGTTAGCGAACTCAGTTAAAAATTCATGGGTATATCAATCAACCAGAGCAACACTTGATTTTTCTAAACCATTAACAATCAAAACGCCCTATTGGTATGATAAAGCCGATGTCTGGAAAATGGGGGATGCATCGGGCTTCTTTTTGACTCCGGCAAATAACGACATGATCAAACAAAATGCACCCAATGCAACAGGACAGAAGCTAGGAATTGCCGGTTTAAAAGATAGTTTTTTTGTTGGTCGTGATATTTGGTACAACAGTGCATTTGATGGGCCAACTGCTACCAATAAAGGTCAGGATAAAATCGAGATTCGAAAAACAGATGCAAATGGCGTCATCGAACAATCAAGTTCCACTACGATCCCATGGGTAGAAGCGTCTGCACCGTTACAATTCCAAGGGTCTGGAACGACTCGTTGGAGTTCTGAAACGCAAACATTGACTTGGTCGGATATTGTAGATAATAAAAATGGCACTTACACTGGCAAGCTGTCGCTTACTTCTACGCCGGATATTGGCTATAACAATAATGGTGCATATGGAGCAAAAACTATTTCAAGAACAATCACCATTAGAAAAAACATTTCATTTGGTAGCCTGGCGATTACAGGAAACAATACTGGAGTGATCCAAGGCGGGAATGCTTCCAAAAACGCTTCATTTATGGCAACTCGCGGGACAGTCACATTCCCAGTGAATTTTATTGATGCGACGACGAATGCACCGATCAAAAAGGTAGAGGCAGCTACCATCACTGCGAATGTGGGTGACAAGATCGGTGTAACAAATGGTTCAGCAAATGCCTCGGACCATTTCACTTATCAGGCGCCAACCCTTACTGGATATAGTTTTTTGAGTGGGGGTTCAATCACGGTTGCTAATTATGACGAATATGTCAAAGCCAACCCGAATGGCATCAATGTTTATTATACGCCTATTGACGAGAAAGTTGATTTCAGAACCTATTATCTAAAAGATACACCAGGAACTGGGATCGTAACGGACCCGATCACAGGATTACTTGGTGGTCATCCTGCCTCCACCCTTTCGTTTACAGCAGGCTCTGCGGTAGAGTTACCTTTAGCTAGTCCGCCAACGTTTACCGATAAGTATGGTGCGACATTCCCAACGGTACCTAAATTGAGCGTACCAGCAGGGTATAAATTGGATCACGTTGTGGCTCCTGACGGTCAAGGCGGAAAAACATATCCAGATATTGCTTCAGCGGTTGCCGCAAATTCAACATTTGATGATATAGCCAACAATCCTTGGGCAAATTATTTTACTATCTATTTAGCTAGCGATGCCGCTTCAGCTAGTTTTTCCTATAAATATGTAGATGGTACGAGACCGAATGTTCCTGATCTACCTGTGATTCCGGCTGAAACAGGTGTAACCGGTGGAGTCATCAAAGATCCTAGCGAGCAGTTACCTGAACTTCCTGCAGGTGTCACAATCAAAGATGTGACAGCACCTGATGGAAACACGTATGGAAGTCTGAGTGAGGCTTTAGCCGTTGACGCAAATAAGTACTACCAAGCAGGCACGATAGCTTTTACTCTAAATGTCACAGCGCCGCCAGCTATGCCAACACTTGATGAAGTACCAACTGTTGAGTTTGGCACACAGACACTGAAATCGGGAACTCACTCATACGGTAGTGAGACACAGACGGGTTTAAAAGTCACTGATGAATCATATACAAATAAAGGTTGGCACGTTACAGCATCGATGTCGCAACAATTTACGAGTGATACAATGGCTGATTTGGAGACTGCACCGTTCGGTACATTCTTAAAAGGTGCAAGTATCAGTTTTCATGCAGGCACGCTAAACACAACGACAGGAAATACTGCAAAAGCACCTCAAGCGCTTGACTTTACATTACAAGAAGATGGTGCTGCGGTTTCTGTCATGAATGCCGCCACTGGAACTGGTCAAGGTGCTTGGGAGTTAAGTTATGAAGATGTCCAGTTGCAGGTCGATGGCAATAAAATAGCGGTAGGAAAACCTTACCAAGCGACCATCAATTGGTCATTAAGTGATGTACCAGCAAATTGATGATAAATACTGTTATTCATTACTGTTAAAAGCGGTGATTCTCCAAAAATCAATATTTAACAATCGAAAAATTGAGGTGGGACGGCAGTTGTTAATCTCAATAAATAAGGTGATATCCATAAAAATCATTGGAATTTTTATGGATGTCGCCTTATTTGCATGGAAGCTGTCTCCACAACAGTTTGTTTACCCGTTAGTAAAAACATTACGTGATTTGTGTGTCCACTTGATTAACTTATTTGTAAATCATGAGCTTGGTAAGAAAGTTATCTTATTTCATATAGATAGTTATTTTAAGGTTGCGCGGTGGTTCAAGTGATTTAAGTTGGAAACATGAGTAAAACAAGCCAACTGAGGAAATAAAATCTCTTATCAAAAATATTTCAAAAGGATATTTATGATGTTCGCTTTAAAATTGATGTCCAAAATGTTATGTTTTCATATAGTTATCTTTAGTTTCAAAAAATGTAACTATTTGGTTGTTAAAAAAGCTGACCTTCAACAGTAAGCTGAAAAATCAAAAAATATGTAAAGCTATTTTCTAATTTTCCACCTTACTGCTCAGGTCAAAACGCTTTTCTCACAACCTAGATAAACGGTGTTCAAGAATCAACACTTCAATAATAAGCCAAAAAAATCAAAAATGAAAAAGCCATTTTCGATTTTTCTGTCTTATTACTCAGTGCTGACCGCTTCTTTCACAACCTAGATAAACGGTGTTCGAAAGCTAACTCCTACGATATTAAGCCAAAAATTGAAAAAATATGAGAAGCTATTTTCTCAATTTCTGTCTTAATACTTGGAGTTGCCCAGCTTTCTCACAACCTATGATAAACGGTGTTCGAAAAACTGACCTTCAACATTAAGCTGAAAAATCAAAAAATATGGAAAGCTATTTTCGATTTTTCTGTCTTATTACTCAGTGCTGAACGCTTCTTTCACAACCTAGATAAACGGTGTTCAAGGAGCAACACTTCGGTCATAAGTCAGAAACATCAAAAATGAAAGAGCCATTTTCGATGTTCCTGACTTATGCCTTAGTGCTGACCGCTTCTTTCACAACCTAGATAAACGGTGTTCAAGGAGCAACACTTCGGTCATAAGTCAGAAACATCAAAAATGAAAGAGCCATTTTCGATGTTCCTGACTTATGCCTTAGTGCTGACCGCTTCTTTCACAACCTTGTGTAACCGAATACATTTTGTCCGCTGCAAGGGACATTATGTAGTGAAGCAGAATAAAAAAAATCGCTTATGATAAAGATACAGGGGGGATAGAGCTATGACTAGTCAAATGGATCGAGGGAATAAATTAACGCTTCTTTTATCAAAGCAAAGAGATTATGTTACTGCTGAAGTGTTGGCAGAGTTAATGAGTACCTCTACCAAGACGGTCTACCGCTTGGTTAAAAAAATGAATGACGAGTTTCCAAATGGGCCACTGATTTTGTCTGAAAAGGGTCGGGGGTACAAACTGGATTATGAAAAATATATTGCACAGACGAATCAAACAATTGTGTCTTCTGTGGAAGTCCTACCGTCAGAGCGGCAAAATAATGTGATGGAAGAATTATTATTATCCTCGCCTAAAGCACTAAAAGTCATTGATTTGTATCAAACCTATTATGTTGGTGATTCAGCGATCGCGAATGATGAAAAAATCATTGCGGAACGGATTTCAGCGTATGATCTGCAATTGGTCCGCAAAAATCGGACATTAGCCATCAAAGGCAAGGAAGAGAATATCCGTCGAGCGATCACTGAGTTGATTCAACGATTGAATATTTTCGATATTGATGAAATCGCTTTATCGGACGAATTTTCGTTTAATCGTTACGATGCGAATTTTGTCATCGAACAGATCAAGCTGATTGAAAAAAAACTCAATGGCACGATTCCTTACCCATACAATATCAATATTTTCTCCCATCTATACATTGCGGTACGTCGCGCAAGAAAAACGAATTATCAAGCCACTGGAGAAAAATTAACGATGGAACAATTACAAGTTTTAGATAATGAATCCTTGATTCGTGATATTGCCATCGAAGTGATCCGCCAAGTGGAAGTATATTTGAAAACGAAATTACCAGTAAGTGAGATCTACTATCTTTATCAATATTTACTTTCTTCTAGAACGGATAATAGTCAAATGAAGACCCAAACGTTCACAGAAGAAGTGATTGAGATTACTTCTTATTACTTGCATCAAGTTGGTGAGAAGCTAAATCTCAATGTAGCAAGCGAGATGATTTTTACAGATCTTGCTAATCATATCAAACCTTTGGTCAATCGGTTGCGCCATCAAATCAGAGTGAAAAATAGTTTGTTGGATCAAATCCAATTAACGTATGAAACGATTTTTAATACGGTTGCTGAAGTATCAAAACAGGTGAGTCAAACGTTTCAGCTTCCAACGATCACGCCTGATGAGATTGGGTTTATCACCTTGTATTTTGCACGAATCATTGAGACGCACCAATTTCCGATCCAAACACTGATCATGTGTACAACTGGCGTGGGAACTTCTGAATTATTGAAGGTGAAGTTAGCCAAAAAATTCCCAGAATTAGAAATCGTAGATATGATCAGTACTAAAAATTATCAATCAGTGTTAGAGAAGACACCAGGAATCGAGTTGATTTTAACAACAGTTGGCCTGAAAGAAGCATTTCCTGTTCAATCTTTGATCGTTAGCGCGATGTTGACCGCTGATGACCAGTCAAGAATCCAACAGAAAATCGAGGATATTTATCATGATAGATAATTTTGTGGAAATAGTTGATCAGATTGCATTAACGTCAAAGGCAGAAACTTATGAATGGATCAGTCAACAAGTCTTCCCTACCTCGAAAGAAAAGGCACAAGCGATCCAACAGGCATTGTTTGAGCGAGAAGAGGCAGGAGATATCCAAATTGAGGAAGGCGTGATTTTGCCTCATCTTGAACATCCAGCACTAGCCAAAACACAGGTCTGGGTGATTCGTCCCCAACAGCCAATTACTGAATGGTCGGAACGAATGGCAAAAGTGGAATTGCTCATCGTTGTCTTACTAGCAGAAAATGAAACACTGGCAGTCAAACGACAGCTTGCTGATTTTATGCGACAACTGGCTGATTCGGACTATCTAGATGAATTGAAAACTGGTAATTTCACAGAACGATAAAAATACTATCAAAAATTGGAGGAACCAATAATGAAAATCGTTGGAGTAGCAGCATGTACAGTGGGAATCGCCCATACGTATATTGCACAAGAAAAATTAGAGAATGCAGCGAAAAAAGCGGGTCATGAGATCCATGTCGAAACTCAAGGAACGATCGGGATTGAAAATGAATTGCCACAAGAGGCAATCGATCAAGCGGATATCGTGATTCTAGCAGTGGATGTCAAGATCAGTGGACGGGAACGTTTCGAAGGAAAGAAAATCATCCAAGTACCAACAGAGATCGCGGTAAAATCACCAAACAAATTAATCGAAAAAGCAATGGAAGTTGTCAGTAACTAATGAGGAGTGAGGAAAATGGAGATCAAAGAAATCATTGATCCAACAATCATCAAAACGAACTTAAACGGAAAAACGAAAGATGCGGTCTTATATGAATTAGCCAATCGCTTATATGAACAAGAATACATTACGGATGTCGAAGCATTTGTGAAAGATATTTATTTGCGAGAAGCGCAAGGTCAAACAGGGATCGGTAATTATATCGCTATTCCACATGGAAAAAGTGCGTATGTGAAGAAGGTCGGTGTGGCGATCGGGGTGACTGAAAATGAAATTCCTTGGGAGACATTAGACGGTAAGGGTGTGAAAGGTATCATCTTGTTTGCAGTCGGAGACGATACGGAAGGTGCGCAAAAACATTTGAAATTGTTGTCCTTATTTGCCCGTAAGTTAGGAAATGATGAAGTGGTGGAACGTTTGATTGCTGCAAGAGAAATCGATGAAGTAGTCGCTGCATTTGGCTAAAGAGTGAGGAGGAAGAAAAAATGAAAATCGTTGGAGTAGCAGCATGTACGGTGGGGATCGCTCATACGTACATTGCGCAAGAAAAGTTGGAGAATGCCGCAAAAAAGGCCGGGCATGAGATCCATGTGGAAACACAAGGAACGATCGGGATCGAAAATGAATTGACGGCAGAGCAAATCAGTCAAGCAGATGTCGTGATTTTAGCTGTAGATGTCAAAATCAGTGGTCGTGAACGTTTTGAAGGAAAACGAATCGTCCAAGTACCGACAGAAGTTGCTGTAAAATCACCGAGTAAGTTGATTGAAAAAGTAGAAGAAGTAGTCGTGCAACAATAATTACCAGAATGGGGGAGACAAAAAAATGGAGGCAATTAAAAAGTTAAATTTAAAAGGACATTTATTGACAGCGATTTCATATTTGATTCCAATCGTATGTGGTGCCGGATTTCTGATTGCAATCGGCATGGCCTTTGGCGGAACAAGTCAAGGAACACTTGTACAAGGTGAGTTTTCGATTTGGGATGCGTTAGCAACGATGGGTGGCGCTGGTTTAGGATTATTACCAGTTGTGATCGCTACTGGGATTTCTTATTCCATTGCAGCTAAACCAGGGATCGCACCAGGTTTCATTATTGGGTTAACAGCAAATGCAATTGGTGCTGGTTTTATCGGGGGGATTTTAGGTGGTTACTTAGCAGGGTATCTGGTTTTAGGTATTTTAAAACATGTCAAAGTACCAAAATGGGCAAAAGGATTGATGCCAACATTGATTATTCCATTTATTGCTTCAATTGTTGGTGGCTTAGTCATGGTGTATATCATTGGCGCGCCAATCGCAGCATTAACGCTATTATTAACGAATTTCTTAGATGGATTAGGCAATTCTTCCTTATTGATTTTTGGTGGTGTGATCGGCTTATTAAGTGGGATCGACTACGGTGGTCCAATCAACAAAACCGTATTTGCCTTTGTGTTGACGATGCAAGCGGAAGGGTTGAATGGCCCGATTACCGCACTGCAATTAGTCAATACAGCCACACCGATCGGCTTTGGTTTAGCTTATTTTATCGCCAAAATGTTCCGCAAGAATATCTATACAAAAGTGGAAGTAGAGACATTGAAATCAGCCGTACCAATGGGTGTCATCAATATTGTTGAAGGTGTGATTCCTTTAGTTATGAATGATATCGTACGTGGTGTAGTCGCAACAGCAATCGGAGGATTTGCTGGTGGTGCAACAACGATGATCTTAGGTGCGGATGCAACGGTTCCTTTCGGTGGTGTCTTGATGATTCCAACGATGTCTCGACCATGGGCAGGTGTGATCGCAATCTTAGTGAACGTTTTAGTTACAGCCGTCGTTTTAGCTGTGATCAAAAAGAACGTGCCGGAAGAAGAAATGGACTTAGTAGTAGAAAAAGAGGAAGAAGATATCAGTTTAGATGATATTCAGATTTTTTAAAATAAGTGCGTAAAAAAGAGGGGCAAAATCGATGAAATTTTTTCTAGATACAGCAGATGTAATAGCAATCAAAACAATCAATGCGCTAGGTTTAGTCGATGGGGTGACAACCAATCCGACGATCATTGCCAAAGAAGGACGCGTGTTTGAAGAAGTCATCAAAGAAATCTGTTCGATCGTTGACGGACCTGTCTCAGCAGAAGTGACTAGTTTGGAAGCAGACGGCATGGTCGCAGAAGCGAAAGAGATCGTCCAATGGGCGGAAAACATCGTGATCAAGATCCCTATGACAGAAGAAGGATTGAAAGCGACGAACGAATTATCTAAATTGGGGATCAAGACCAATGTCACATTGATTTTCTCTGTGGCGCAAGGGTTACTAGCAGCAAAAGCAGGTGCGACATTTATTTCACCATTTTTAGGTCGATTAGATGATACCGGAACGAGCGGGATCGAGCTTGTCGCAAAACTACGTGAAGTACTAGATACTTACGGGTTTTCTACAGAAATCATTGCAGCAAGTGTCCGTAATTCGGAACATGTGGAAAAAGCGAGTTTAGTTGGCGCACACATTGCCACTGTACCGCCATCATTGTACCAAACGTTGTGGAGCCATCCATTGACCGATAAAGGGATTGCTCAATTCATGGCGGACTGGGAAAGCTTTCAAGGAGGGAACAAATAAATGGGAAAAGTGGAATTTTCACCTTCATTGATGACGATGGACTTAGATAAGTTCAAAGAACAAATCGAATTTTTAAATGATCATGTCGATTCTTACCACATCGATATCATGGATGGTCATTATGTACCAAATATCACATTATCTCCATGGTTCATTGATGAGGTACGTAAAATCAGTAATCTACCGATGTCTGCGCACTTAATGGTTAAAGACCAAAGTTTTTGGGTGAATCAATTAATCGAGCAAAAGTGTGAATGGATCTGTATGCACGCCGAATTATTAGATGGTTTAGCTTTTCGCTTGATCGATCAAATCCATGATACAGGGTTAAAAGCTGGCGTCGTTTTAAACCCAGAAACACCGATCGAAGCCATCTTCCCATACATCGAATTGGTCGATAAAATCACGATCATGACGATCGATCCAGGATTTGCTGGACAACGGTTTATTGAAAGTACACTGGATAAGATCGTTGCTTTACGCGAACTACGCGAAGAAAAAGGGTATCACTATTTGATTGAAATGGACGGCTCTTCTAACCGTAAATCCTTCAAACGAATCGATGCAGCAGGACCAGATATTTACATTGTCGGTCGCAGTGGCTTGTTTGGTTTAGATGAAAAAATCGAAAAGTCATGGGAAATCATGAAAACCGATTATGAAGAAATGACTGGGAAAACGATCGGGTAAGAGAAGGCCGTGAGAAAGCCGGTCAGCTCCGAATAGTAAGGCGGAACGTGGGAAAATAGCTTCACATATTTTTTCACGTTTCGACTTACTATTGAAGGAGTTGGCTTTCGAACGCCGTTTGTCTAGGTTGTGAAAGGAGCGTTCAGCACTAAGGCATAAGTCAGGAACATCGAAAATGGCTTTTTCATTTTTGATGTTTCTGACTTATGACCGAAGTGTTGCTCCTTGAACACCGTTTATCATAGGTTGTGAGAAAAGCGTTTTGACCTGAGCAGTAAGATAGAAAATTGTAAAATAGCTTTCCATATTTTTTCACGTTTCGACTTACTATTGAAGGAGTTGGCTTTCGAACACCGTTTATCTAGGTCGTGAGAAAGTCGGTCACCATCGAGTAATAAGACAGGAAAATCGAGAATGCCTCATTCATTTTTGATTCTTCTGTCTTATTTTCAAAGTGAAAATTAAAGAATGGGCATTATTTTATAGGAACGAATAAGGAGGAATTATATTGTTTGATAAAGTAGATCAGCTTGGTGTGAATACGATCCGTACATTGAGTGTCGATGCAGTACAAAAAGCAAATTCAGGACATCCGGGGTTACCAATGGGTGCCGCGCCAATGGCTTATGCCCTTTGGACGAAACACTTGAAAGTGAATCCGAAAACTTCTAAAAACTGGGCAGACCGTGACCGTTTTGTCTTATCTGCGGGACATGGTTCAGCGATGTTGTACAGCTTGTTACACTTAGCAGGGTACCAAGTGACGATCGATGACTTGAAACAATTCCGTCAATGGGAGTCAAAAACACCAGGACACCCTGAGGTCAACCATACCGACGGCGTCGAAGCAACGACTGGTCCTTTAGGTCAAGGGATCGCGATGGCTGTGGGGATGGCAATGGCAGAAGCGCATCTAGCAGCGACCTACAACAAAGACCAATTCAACGTCGTTGATCATTATACCTATGCGTTATGTGGCGATGGCGACCTGATGGAAGGTGTGTCTCAAGAAGCAAGTTCGATGGCTGGTCATATGAAATTAGGGAAATTAATCGTTTTATACGATTCAAACGATATTTCTTTAGATGGACCAACCTCAAAAGCCTTCACTGAAAATGTTGGCGCACGCTATGAAGCTTACGGTTGGCAACATATCTTGGTCAAAGACGGCAATGATTTGGAAGCTATCTCAAAAGCAATTGAAGAAGCGAAAGCCGAAACCGACAAACCGACATTGATCGAAGTGAAAACGGTCATCGGATTTGGTGCACCAAACCAAGGAACTTCTGCGGTCCACGGCGCACCACTTGGCTTAGAAGGCATTCAAAAAGCCAAAGAGATCTATGGTTGGGAATACCCTGACTTTACCGTACCAGAAGAAGTGGCGGAACGTTTCCGTCAAACGATGGTTGAAGAAGGCGAAAAAGCTGAAAATGCTTGGCGTGAGCTGTTCGCAGCATACAAAGCAGCATATCCAGAATTAGCCCAACAATTCGAAGATGCCTTTGCTGGGAAATTAACAGAGAATTGGGATGCCGAACTTCCAACGTACGACGAAGGTGAAAGCCAAGCGAGTCGTGTCTCAAGTAAAGAAGTTATCCAAGCATTATCAAAAGCGATCCCAAGCTTCTGGGGTGGTTCTGCCGATCTATCTGGATCAAACAATACGATGGTGACAGCAGACAAAGATTTCACGCCTGAACACTATGAAGGCCGCAATATTTGGTTTGGTGTTCGTGAGTTTGCGATGGCATCAGCGATGAACGGGATCCAATTGCATGGCGGTACCCGGATCTATGGGGGAACATTCTTTGTCTTTGTCGATTACTTGCGACCAGCTGTGCGTTTAGCAGCGATCCAAAACACGCCAGTTATTTTCGTCTTGACCCATGACTCTGTAGCAGTTGGTGAAGATGGTCCGACACATGAGCCAGTGGAACAATTGGCTTCGGTTAGAAGTATGCCAGGTGTCCATGTCTTACGTCCGGCGGACGGGAACGAAACTCGTGCGGCGTGGAAAGTTGCGATGGAATCGACAGATACACCAACGATCTTAGTCTTGAGTCGTCAAAATCTACCAGTTCTTCCAACAACAAAAGAAGTGGCAGATGATATGGTTAAAAAAGGTGCCTATGTCTTGTCTCCAGCTAAAGGGGAACAACCAGAAGGAATCTTGATCGCGACAGGTTCAGAAGTGGATCTAGCGGTCAAAGCGCAAAAAGTATTGGCGGAACAAGGGAAAGATGTCTCAGTGGTTTCTATGCCAAGTTTTGATTTGTTTGAACAACAATCCGCGGAATATCAAGAAAGTGTCTTGCCAAAAGCAGTGACGAAACGTGTTTCTATCGAAATGGCTGCTTCATTTGGCTGGGAGCGCTATACGGGAACAGCAGGGGCAATCATTGCGATTGATCGTTTCGGCGCGAGCGCACCTGGGGAAACGATCATCCAAAATTATCAGTTTACAGTGGAACATGTTGTTGAAGTGTTTGATCAATTGTAGAAGGTATTTTTGTTCTTTTACTATTTAAAATTTCAAGTTAAAGATACACGTACTTTATTTAGATAAAATCTGCCAAACTGGAATTCAATGTTTTCCGGTTTGGCAGATTTTTTTATTGATTCATGATTATTTTAATTTCAGGTGTTTGATTTCTAAAAAGTTTTGGAGATTTAAGACCAATCCTCCTAGAAGTGTCGCTTTTTCGTTCAAGGAGCTGTTGCGGACGACTAATTGATTCGAAAAATGATTGTGCAGATTCCCTTTTAATTGTTCGATCATATCAGGTATTTCGCGATAAAGTGAGCTATTCAAAATAATGATCGATGGGTCATAATGGGCGATCAAGTTGTTGATACCGATCGTCAAGTAGTTGATATTTTCTTCTACGACTTGTCGCGCATCACGATCTTGGTTTTGGTAGTATTCTCTAAGGATGATGGCATTGACATAGTCTAGGTTTTTTTTCTGAGCAAACCGATCGTAGCAAACTTTGTTGGCAGCATACATCTCCAAACAACCTCGGTTGCCACAGCGACATTCCTTGCCGTCCATCACGATGATCTGATGACCGATTTCACCAGCAAAACCATGGGCACCAACCTCTAAATTCCCATTTTTGACGATTCCTGCACCAATGCCGCTGTGCATATTGATACTGACAAGATTTTCCGAATCTGAGGTAAAGCTATACTCACCTAAAGCTGCCAGATTTGCTTCATTTTCCAAATAGACAGGATAGTCTCTCAGTTTTTCAGCTATTTTGCGAAAAGGAATGTGATCGAAATTGTAATGTGGGCCAAAAATCGGCTCACCATGGTAGACAGGGCCATGAACGGCTATTGCTACACCAATAATGCCATACTCTGTCGTCGGAAGATGTTGTTCAAATAACGTGAAGATTTCTGAAAGATACAGATGGATGGCTTCCTCATCTAATGTGATTGGCTTTTTTTGGATATGTTGGATCTCTTCCCCATCTAGATAAGTAAGGAGAGCATGGATGTAATTATAGCCGATGTCAATAGAAATAGAGAGGCCAGCTTTTCCATTATATTGAAGAATGATTGGTTTACGTCCACCGACATTACTAGATTCTCCAATGCCAGTCTCGATGACCAGTTGATCATCGATCAATTTTTTCACAATGGAGGACACAGTTGCTTTGGTTAGTCCAGTTATGGCTGAAAGCTCTGCACGAGAAAGAGCGGGTTGATTCATAATCAATTCTAAACAGAGAGACTCATTTGGGCTCCGTCGAGTATACGTTGGATTTTTCAAAGTAAATCACTTCCTATTCATTATGTAATGAGGATACGTTCTAAAGTATACTGGTAATCTCATTATTTTTCTAGTTATTTATCTATAGCTATTTCGTTTTGTAAAGTAAATAAATTAACTTCATTCGAATATAAATGCTTTGATAATAATAAAAAATAACTTGACTATAATTATGAAAGCGTATACTATATGCTTGTTAAGTTAGTTTGTTAGATAAACTAACTAATATAGAATGAATAAATTAGGAGGAATATGTTATGAGCTATTTTCCACAAATAGAAAAAATCCAATATGAAGGTACAACGACAACCAATCCCTTTGCTTTTCGCCATTTTAATCCAGAAGAGGTAGTTGCCGGTCAAACGATG
The DNA here is from genome assembly GCF_050555445.1 of Enterococcus sp. DIV1304_2. Classification (NCBI taxonomy): domain Bacteria; kingdom Bacillati; phylum Bacillota; class Bacilli; order Lactobacillales; family Enterococcaceae; genus Enterococcus; species Enterococcus sp. DIV1304_2. Next base: position 2,952,023 of record NZ_CP187851.1, on the reverse strand, counting down.
AAGGAGCATTTACGATTTGCTGTTGCTTACTGGCATACCATGACACAAGATGGCAGTGATCCATTCGGCTCACCAGTCAATCAAAGAACGTGGCTAGGTGCGACTGAAATGGAAACCGCAAAAAATCGAGTAGCGGCCTTTTTTGAGATTTTAGAAAAATTAGGTGTCGAATATTTTTGTTTCCATGATGTCGATATCGCGCCTGAAGGGGATAGTTTAGAAGAATTCTATGCAAATTTAGATGAAATCACCGATTTGATCAAGGAACAGATGGAGCGTACGGGAATCAAACTACTTTGGAATACTGCAAATATGTTCAGCCACCCACGCTACGTGAATGGTGCAGCTTCAACGAATCATGCGGATGTCTTTGCCTATGCTGCTGCTCAAGTCAAAAAAGGCTTAGACATCTCAAAAAAACTCAACGGTCAAAATTATGTCTTCTGGGGTGGTCGTGAAGGGTATGAAACGTTGTTGAATACGGATATGGCGTTTGAACAAGATAATATTGCACGTTTGTTCAAAATGGCGATCGCGTATAGTGAAAAAATCGATCATACGCCACAATTCTTGATTGAACCAAAACCAATGGAGCCAAGTAAACATCAATATGATTTTGATGCTGCAACGGCTTTACAATTTATTCAAAAATATAGTTTACAAGAGAAATTCAAGCTGAATCTAGAGGCTAATCATGCTACGTTAGCTGGGCATACGTTTGAACATGAGATCGAAGTAGCACGGATCAATAACGCGTTAGGTTCCCTAGATGCGAATCAAGGGGATGTGTTGCTTGGTTGGGATACTGATGAGTTCCCAACGAACGTCTATGATGTCACATTGGCCATGTATGGTGTCTTAGAAAATGGCGGTATCGCACCAGGAGGAATCAATTTTGATTCGAAAGTCCGTCGTTCCAGTTTTGCCATGGAAGATCTATTCTTAGCACATATCGCAGGGATGGATACCTTTGCTAGAGGGCTGAAGGCAGCTGCGAAATTAAAAGAGGATCGCTTCTTCGATACCTTAAAAGAGAAACGCTATGCTACGTTCCAAGAAGGCATTGGGGAATCCATTGTCAACGACAAGGAAGATTTGGAAAGTTTGACTGACTATGCATTGAAGTTGAAAGACATCGAACTGGAATCAAGCCATATCGAATATGTCAAATCTTGTTTGAATGATTATTTAGTTTAATCCAACTTATGGAGAGTTTCATTCAGTTAGCTAAGGATAGATGTCACTGACTCCTTTGGATGGTTGAAAGGGATTCTCCTAAAAAAATAGAGTGAGGTGTACGATGAAAATTAAAAATCCAGTATTAACAGGTTTTCATGCTGATCCGTCTATTGTGCGTGTGGGAGAAACCTATTACATTGCCAACTCAACGTTTGAATGGTTTCCAGGCGTTCAGATCTATGAGTCGCAGGACTTGATGAATTGGCGTTTAGTGGCACGTCCATTGGCTTCTGTCGAGATGTTGGATATGAAGGGCAATGAAGATTCAGGAGGGATTTGGGCGCCCGATCTCTCTTATGCGGATGGGAAATTTTGGTTAGTTTATACCGATGTCAAAGTGGTCAATGGTGCGTTCAAAGATTGTACAAATTATTTGACTACTGCAGAAGAGATCACTGGTCCATGGTGTCAACCGATCCGGTTGAACGGTGTCGGCTTCGATGCTTCTCTTTTCCATGATGACGATGGCCGCAAATACCTGGTTCAAATGGAATGGGATCATCGCGAATACCATCATCCATTTAACGGGATCAAATGCACCGAATATTCAGTAGAAGAGCAACGTCTACTTCCGGAAACAGGTAAGATCATTTGGAAAGGAACTGACGTGAAATTAGTGGAAGGCCCACATCTTTATAAGTTATTTGGTTATTATTATTTGTTTTGTGCAGAAGGTGGTACCGTCTATACGCACCAAGAAGTGGTGGCACGGGCTAAAACTTTAGAAGGAGCTTTTGAAAGCCAAGCAGAGACCTTTTTAACTGCCTATGACTCTCCAGAAAATCCGTTGCAAAAATGCGGGCATGGTGCATTAGTCGATACACCAGAAGGCGAATGGTATTTTGCCCATTTGACTGGTCGACCGTGGCATCACAAAAATGAATCCATCCATGATCCTCGTGGCTGGTGTACATTAGGCAGAGAAACAGCGATCCAAAAGGTGACATGGTCTAAAGAATTGTGGCCAGAAATCGTTGGTGGAAAGCAAGGGAGCATGGAGGTGGAAGCACCTAAAGGAGTGACACCTCACCCTTATGAAAAACTGCCAGAAAGGACTAACTTCGAACAAAGCGAACTGCCACCACAATTTCAAACAGTACGTGTCCCTTTTACGAAGGACATCGGCATCTTGAAAGAGGGAAAGCTGACATTACGAGGTGCCGGAAGTTTAGCCAATACACATGGAAACTCCCTAGTTGCTAGACGTTGGCAAGCATTTGAGTTTGAAGCAGAAACTGCATTGAGCTATTCGCCAACGACCTTCCAGCAAATGGCAGGGCTGACGAATTATTACAATTCGCAACATTGGTCGATGATCCAAGTGACTTGGCAGGAAGAAAAAGGGCGGGTCATTGAACTCACTGAGAATAATCAAGGCGTATTCAAAAGTTATTTGCAGGAACAGGTCATTCCAATTCCAGAGGATGTAACAGTTGTTTATTTCAAAACGATCGTCAGAAGAGAAACTTACACATATGCTTATTCGTTTGACGGAAAAACATGGATCGAATTAGCGATCCAGTTAGACGCAAAAGTACTATCCGATGAATATGTCAACCAAACCCATGGTGGATTTTTTACGGGTGCGTTTGTGGGAATGGTCAACATCGATTACTCAGGATATGATTTGCCAGCTGTTTTTGATTATTTTGATTATCGGGAAAAGCAAAGTGAATAGGACAGTGTGGTCGCTTCAGGAGTAAGAGGGGAGATCTTTCATGGAAAAAGAACGTTTATTTTCAATGTCTAATATTGAAAAAAGTTTTGGCCCTGTCCACGTCTTGAAAAAAGCAAGACTTGAGATAAATAAAGGCGAGATCCATGCTTTTATGGGAGAAAACGGAGCCGGTAAGTCTACTTTAATGAACATTCTTGCTGGATTGATCGATAAGGACGAAGGAGAAATCATATTTGAAGGGAAAGAAATCCCTAAAATGACTCCTGACTTCGCACAAGAATTAGGGATTGCCTTTGTTCATCAAGAGTTGAATCTAGCAGAAGATTTGTCTGTGGCAGAAAATATTTTTATTGGTCGTTTGCCCTATAAAAATAAGGCGTTAGGAATTGTTGACTTCAAAAAATTATATGAAGACACGCAACAATGGCTGAATCTAGTAGGATCTGCGATTTCTCCTACTACACTGGTTGCTTCGTTGTCTACTGCCAATAAACAATTAGTTGAAATTGCCAGAGCGCTTAGTTTGAACGCCAAAGTGATCATTTTTGATGAGCCAACGACTTCTTTGTCTGAAAAAGATGTCGAAGTTTTGTTTATTATCATTCGCAGATTGAAGGAAAAAGGTGTATCCAGTATTTACATCTCCCATCGGATGAAAGAGATCTTTGAATTAGGTGAACGAATCACGATCATGCGCGACGGGGAATATATCTTGACAGATGAAGTGAAAAACTTGTCTGAAGAAGCGATCATCGCTCGCTTAGTTGGGCGAGAAATCAACGATCTGTATCCGAAACAACCTACCCAATTAGGAGAAACTTACTTACAAGTTTTGAATCTTTCTGATTCTTTTGGGCGGGTGAAAAATATTAGCTTCCAGGCAAGACGAGGGGAAGTATTGGGCTTTGCGGGGTTAGTAGGAAGTGGTCGAACCGAAACGATGCGATTGATTTTCGGTGCAGATCGAGCAAAATCTGGTGAAATCAAATTGGCGAACCAGCCGGTAGTGATCAAGTCACCGGTGGATGCGATTCGTCAAGGAATTGGACTACTAACGGAAGACCGTAAACATCAAGGCTTGTTTCTTGGTCTCTCGATCCAGGACAATATCACGATAACGAATCTAGGTGGATTTGTATTAAAACATGAATCACTTAATCAAACGGCTCATCAGTTTGTACAAGACGTGAAGATCAAGATCAGCGATATTGCGCGTCCAGTTGCCAGTCTCTCTGGTGGGAATCAGCAAAAAGTCGTTTTAGCAAAATGGTTGAATACCACAAATCAAGTATATATTTTTGATGAACCGACAAAAGGTATTGATGTGGGGGCAAAATCAGAAATCTATACGATCATCAATGAGTTGGCACGCCAAGGGAAAACGATTTTGATCGTCTCTTCGGAAATCCCTGAATTATTAGGGATCTGCGATCGAATCCATGTTTTTCGGGAAGGTGAGATTACAGGAGAAGTCGTCGTCGCTGAGTATCAGGACAGAAAAGATGAGGCGCAAGAATTGATTATGACCTATGCTACGCTTAATGAGCATTAACGATTCTTCAGTTAGAGGATATGTAAACAAAGGAGAGAACGATGGAAAAACGAAACAAGTTAACGATCAAGTCACTTTTTATGAACTACTCTGTTTATTTAGTGTTAATTGCTTTAGTCCTATATTTTTCAATTGCAAATGCGAATTTTTTGAGTACATTCAATATTGAAAATTTCTTCCAACAAATTCCACCGGTAGGTATTTTAACTGTTGCTTATGCGATGATTTTGATTTGCGGCTATGTGGATCTATCAATTGGTTATGTCGGAATGGCATCAGGAATGCTCGGTTTATATGCGGCAAATCAAGGAATGCCTGCGCCAGTCGTTGTGCTTCTGGCATTATTGACAGGGGCAATGTTAGGCGCGGTGAACGCTTTGTTGATCAAGAAATTTGATTTGCCTTCGTTTATTTTAACGTTAGGAACAAGTTATGTCATCAAAGGGATGCTCGGCTTTTTCACGGACGAACAATTTATCGGTTCCGAAAACGAATGGTTCAATCGCTTAGCGAAAACGCCGATCGGTACGGATATGTTCAAAAGCAATGCCTTGATTTTTTTAATTATCATCATTGTATTTGCTTTTATAATGAAAAATACTCGTCTAGGAATATATACCTATGTGGTAGGGTCAAATCAAGAAGCAGCCAGACTATCCGGTATCGATACGGATAAACATATCATCAAGATGTTTATGATTGAAGGAATGTTAGCAGCCATCGCTGGTTTGTTGATTGTTTCGAATTTAAATGGTGGCGCTTCCAAAGATGCGAATGGCTTAGACTTGTTCGCAATGGCGGCAGCTATCATGGGTGGTACATCATTTAGCGGTGGAATCGGCACGATTGGCGGAGCGGTAGCAGGTATCTTAACCTTACAAGTATTTAAAAATGGCTTGACATTGATGGGGGTAAATTCATTTTTACAAGATACAGTGACCGGTCTAGTCATTATTTTAGCAATCATCATTGATTATTTGAAACGTCGAGCAAGTCGTCAGTCATAATTATAATCTAAGGAGTGAAAAGACCATGTTAAAAAAATCATTTTGGGTCATCAGTATGTTCGTTGCGTTATTATTAGTTGGTACAGGATGTAGTACGAGTGATTCTGCAGATGCAGATAGCGAAAAGACCTTGTATTTCATTCCAATCGTAGACACCGGAGCTTATTGGAACCCCATGAAAAAAGGAGCAGAGGATGCGGCACAAGAATTGGGCTATACATTGGTCACGAAAACATCTCCTTCTGCTGAACCAAGTAAGAAAGAGAAACATATCGGCTTTATCAGAGAAGCAGTTGCCAAAAACGTAGCAGGAATCGCCATTGCACCGATTGAGAAAAAAGCGTTCGTTGATCCAATCAAAGCAGCCATGGATAAAAATATTCCAGTCATCACCTTTGATGCCGATTTAGAAAATCCTGAAGATCGGACAGCTTACGTCGGTACAGACAATGTCTCAGCTGGAAAAGAATTAGGGTTACGTGCGGCTGAAGAAATGAAGGCAAAAGGCATTACCGGTGGTTCGATCGCCATTGTTTGTGTGGACGTCGCACAACCAACTATGATCGATCGTGAAAAAGGACTGAAAGAAGGTTTTGCAGAAATCTATGGAAAAGATGCTGAGAACTTTAAGTTTTTAGCGACAATTCAAGACAATGATCAACCATCAGAATCTAAAAAACAATTAGAAGGCTACATTGCGGCGAACAGAGACTTAGTCACTGTCTTTTCATTAGGTTCAGAAGGGCCGAATGTCGGTGTGATGAGTGCATTAGAATCTCAAGGAAAAGCAGGACAGGTGCTTCATTATGGATTTGATTATACGGACACTTGGTTAAGCGGAGTAGCGGACGAACGAATCACAGCGATCGTTGACCAAGATGCGTACCAAATCGGCTATCAAGTGATCGAGAATTTAGTGAAAGCAATCGACGGTGAAACAATTGACGCAACAATTCCGATCGATGTCAACTATGTGTTAGCGGAAGAGTTAGAAGAGTACGGAAAAGAAAAAAGTAAAGTGAAAACAGACTCAGTAGAAGATTCTTCAGTAGAAAGTACAGAAGAAACAGAATAAAAAGCGTATGTAATCAGTGGAAAGGAACAGGCGGTGTCTTGATGGAACGGACTGTTTCTTTCGCTTGTTTTTGTCGGAAAGGGGAACGATTCATGTATGTATTAGGTTTAGATCTAGGAACAAGTGCCTTGAAGGGCCTAGTGTTTGATCGAAAAGGAAAGTTAGTGGCAGAAGCAGTTGCTTCTTACCCTATGAGCAATCCACAGATGGGGTATAGCGAGCAACAACCGGCGGATTGGCTCAAAGCAGCAGATCAAATATTGAAAGAATTATTAGGGAAAGTGACTGATCTTAAAGATGAATTGGCAGGCATTAGTTTTTCTGGACAGATGCACAGCTTAGTTCTTTTGGATGAAGCCGATCAAGTTGTAAGACCAGCTATTTTATGGAATGATGTTCGTACGACACCACAATGTCAACAAATCACTGAAATAATGGGCGATAAGTTGTTACAGCACACGAAAAACAAAGCGTTAGAAGGATTTACACTACCGAAAATCTTATGGGTCCAAGAACACGAACCAGCGAGTTGGGAAAAGGTCAAACACATTCAATTACCGAAAGATTATTTACGATTCTGGTTGACTGGTTCGTATCATATGGACGAGTCAGATGCGGCTGGCACACTACTGCTGAATCAAGAAACGAAGCAGTGGGATGAAGAAATCTTAGAAGAATTTGGGATCGATCCAGCCATCTTACCTCCTTTAGTGGCTTCTACTGAAGTGGTGGGGACATTGAAAGAGGAATTAAAAGAAAGATACGGCTTTACCAAGCCAGTCAAAGTGATTGCAGGCGGTGCCGACAATGCCTGTGGCGCTGTTGGCGCTGGTATTTTAGAAGAAGGTCTGGGATTATGTTCCATCGGCACAAGTGGAGTATTCCTTCGTTACGAAAAAAATGTGGATAGAGACTATCAAGGAAAGCTCCATCTCTTCCAACATGCCTCAGGTGCCGCGTATTCCATGGGTGTGACCTTAGCAGCTGGCGACAGCTTGAGTTGGTTCAAACAGCACTTTGCTCCTGATCGTTCCTTCAGCGAGTTGCTATCAGAAATCGGAAGTGTTGATGCAGGCAGTAATGGCTTATTGTTCACGCCTTATATCGTAGGGGAACGAACGCCTTACAGTGATAGTCAAATCAGAGGAAGCTTTATTGGGATAGATACGCAACACGAATTGAAACATTTTACCCGCAGCGTGCTAGAAGGGATTACCTTCTCTCTAAAGGACTCCCAAGCGATCATGGAAGAGATGACCCAACAAAAAATCGAAACAATCGTATCAGTCGGTGGCGGCGCAAAAAATCAGACGTGGCTACAAATGCAAGCGGACATTTTCAATCGACCGATCGTTACTTTAACCACCGAACAAGGACCTGGGCTTGGCGCAGCTATGTTAGCAGCAGTAGGCTGTGACTGGTTTACCGATTTGAACGAATGTGCAAGTGTTTTTGTTTCCTACCAATCCCCTGTGCAACCGAACCCGCAACAAGTGGAAGTTTACCAAAAAGTGTATGCGCGTTATCGTAAAGTATACGAATGTACAAAGGAAATTTGTCACATGTACGAAAAATAATAACCGAGTACCTAAGTGAAAGGAGTGTGTTCCTAGTGAAAAAAATGATCACGTTGTTAGGCGATTTTTACCATCCACATGATCCGTTAGTCAACTATTTTCAGGGGATCGCTAAGCACTTCCCACAAGAACTAAAGATGACTGATCTGACGATCGAGCAACTAACCAAAGCATTACATGAGCAACCTGATTTATTCCTCCTTTCAAAGGAAAATCGGTTAGCACCCGAAACAAATGACGCTTTTTGGTTAAATGAAACATACGATCAGTTGATTACAGACTATGTGGCGGGTGGCGGCAGCCTGATTGCGTATCATTCAGGACTTTCTAGCTACCCGATCCACTCTGCGTTTAGTGAGATGTTGCGGGGGCGCTTCCTTCAACATCCCAAACCTACAGAAGTAACCTATCGAGAACCAAATGGTAAGTCTTACAAAATATGGGACGAACACTATTTCACTGAGGTAGCTATAGGAGAAACGGAAGTTCTGATGCACAGCTATTCTCACTATGGTGAATCGATTGCCGCTTGGCGACATCTGTATGGCAAAGGAAAAGTTTTTTGTATGACTCCTGCACATTTTTCAGAAGGATTGCAACATGAAGAAAATCAAAAGGTACTTTTCGATGGAATTAGTTGGTGTCTAGAATCAACATGAATATGGTGAAAAAGAAGGATAGTTTTTTTATAACTCCATTTATGTTTCCAATCAGTGCTATACTTAAAGTATTCAATAGATTGGAGAAAATTTATGAGTCAAACAGAATTTATCATGCTCCTGATCGTCGGCATCATTGGAATCTTAATTGTCTTAGAAATCAATTCGCGAAAAAAATTAAGAGCAGATGTCCGTTACAAATGGGGGAAGCTTCCATATCAAGTACGATTTGATAAGGAGGAGAGCTTAAAAGAAGCTTGGCAGACAGAAAAAAAGTTTCGCACGTGGGACAGTGAAGTCGATGACTTGACTTGGTATGACCTAGATATGTTTGAAGTATTCGAAACGCTCAATCATACGTATTCAAGTGTGGGTTCAGAAGCGCTTTATCAGCGACTGCGTAATTTTGATTTTGGACAAGATCAGCGTCTAGAAAAGTTGATTACTTTCTACCAAGAAAATCCTAAGTTGAGAGAAGAAATCCAATATCAATTTGCACGAATTGGAAAAAAAGACCGGAATTTTGCCAAACAATACTTAGCAGATGGCAAAAGCAAAAGAATTGGTCATATTGGGCTATTTGCCTTTTTAGGCATGTTACCACTCATTGGTTTAGGCTTGTTTTTACTTGGACAAGTGATCGGCATTTATCTCGCGATCATTAGTGTGTTATTCAATACGGTTTATTACTTGATAAAAAAGCAAACACTCGAAACTGAACTTAATAGTATGAGCTATCTTGTTTCTACGATTTCTGCGGCGAAAAAAATAGCTACGTTTGCCACACCGTTACAAGCAGAGTTACAAAAAAATGTTCAGCCTTTAAAAGAAATCCCTAAGTTTGGTTTTTCATTTCGAGTGAAAAATGGCTCAGAAGCGGAGTTGTTTTTTGACTACTTGAATATGATGTTCATGTTGCCATTTATTTCGTATCATTTTGTCATCAGCCGATTGGAAAAGAAAACGGAACAAGCGATCGAATTATGGCAATTACTCGGAGAGTTAGAAGTAGCTGCGGCAGTGTTGAATTATCGCACCTACATGCCCTATTCTTGTCAACCTGTCTTTGCAGAAGGCGGGATCATGGCAGAGGATACGTATCACCCTCTGATTGCAGAGGCAGTCGTCAATCCCATCGATTGGCAACAGAATACATTGGTCACAGGCTCGAATGCTTCAGGAAAATCGACGTACGTCAAAAGCATTGCCATCAACTGTATCTTAGCGCAAACGATCCAAACTGCCTTAGCCGAATCTTTCACGATCCAACCCGGTCATGTCTTGACCTCGATGGCGATCGAAGATAATTTGTTTGAAGGCGATAGTTACTTTGTTTCAGAAATCAAATCGATCAAGCGTTTATTACAGCAAGTGGAAACAAAAGAACGTTGCTATTGCTTTGTCGATGAGATCTTGAAAGGGACAAATACGATTGAACGGATCGCGTCTTCAGCAGCTATCGTGAATTGGTTAAGCGACTTCCCTTCTTTAGCCTTTGTCGCAACACATGATATCGAACTGACAGAGATCTTGAAAAAAGATTGTGCCAATGTCCATTTTGAAGAGCAAGTGACGCCTGAGAAAGGGATCAGCTTTGACTTTAAATTAAAACAAGGACCTGCTAAGACAAGAAATGCTATCGCGTTATTAGATGTGCTGAAGTATCCTACAGCAATCGTGAAAGAGGCACAAGCAGAAGCCGCCTATTTTGATCAACATCGCCAATGGCGGGTAGTGGAGTAAGAAATAAGCCCAAGCTGAAAGTATTTAGTCAATAACCATCATTGATAATGAAAACCACAGAGACGACAGAATTATTTTCTGGAAGGACTTGTGGTTTTTTCATTTTCATCTTATTACATGGAGCTTAACGGCTTTCTCACAATCTAGATAAACGGTGTTCAAGGAGCAACACTTCGGTCATAAGCCAAAAAAATCAAAAATGAAAAAGCCATTTTCAATTTTCCTGTTTTATGCCTTAGTGCTGAACGCTCCTTTTACAACCTAGATAAACGGTGTTCGAAAGCCAACTCCTTCAATAGTAAGTCGAAAATTGAAAAAATATGAGAAACTATTTTCTCAATTTCCGCCTTACTATTCGGAGCTTAACGGCTTTCTCACAACCTCTTTACATGCTAAAATAGTAAATCAGACAAAATAAGGAGAGTTAGTAAAAAATGACATATGCTCTTGAGATAAATGAGTTAAGAAAAATATATGGGACAGGTGTGGAAGCACTCCGAGGCATTGATCTGACGGTTGAAGAAGGAGATTTTTATGCATTATTGGGACCAAATGGTGCAGGTAAATCAACAACGATCGGGATCATCACTTCATTAGTGAATAAGACATCGGGAAAAGTGAAAGTCTTTGGCTATGACTTGGATACAGATTTAGTACGAGCAAAACAACAAATCGGTTTAGTGCCCCAAGAATTCAACTTCAATCCGTTTGAAACAGTGCAACAAATCGTTGTCAATCAAGCGGGTTATTATGGTGTTTCTCGTAATGAAGCATTGAAACGTAGTGAAAAATACCTTAAACAATCTAATTTGTGGGAGAAACGCAATGTTCGTGCGCGGATGCTTTCAGGTGGGATGAAACGACGATTGATGATTGCCCGTGCATTGATGCATGAACCCAAATTATTGATTCTAGATGAACCCACCGCGGGTGTCGATATTGAATTAAGACGAGAAATGTGGGAATTTCTACGTGAATTGAATCACGCAGGAACAACGATCATTTTGACGACTCATTATTTGGAAGAAGCAGAAATGCTTTGTCGAAATATTGGAATCATCCAATCGGGTGAACTGATTGAGAATACCTCTATGAAAGCCTTGCTTTCCAAATTACAATTTGAAACGTTTATCTTTGACTTAGCACCTTATGATAAAAAGCCAGAGATCATTGGCTATACAAGTATCTTAGAAGATGAACGCACACTTGCGGTTGAAGTGGAGCGTGATCAAGGAGTGAATGGGATCTTTGAACAGTTAAGTGCGCAAGGGATCAAAGTCTTGTCTATGCGCAATAAATCCAATCGCTTAGAAGAACTTTTCTTGAAAATTACGGAAGAAACTTATCATATGGAGGCAACGAAGAAAAATGTTTAATCTTTATTTTACTGCATTAAAAAGTTTAGCAATCAAAGAAACCAATCGCTATATGCGTATCTGGGTACAAACGCTAGTACCACCAGTGATTACTACGTCTTTGTATTTTATCATTTTTGGGAAAATGATCGGGGGACGAATCGGTGATATGGGTGGTTTCTCCTACATGGAATTTATTGTTCCCGGATTGATCATGATGTCCGCCATCACAAGCTCTTATTCAAATGTTTCTTCTTCGTTCTTTTCACAAAAATTCCAAAAGAATATCGAAGAGATTTTAGTTGCCCCTGTACCAACACATGTCATCATCTGGGGATTTGTGATCGGTGGGTTGGGACGGAGTGTCTTGGTCGGTGCATTAGTCACAATGATTTCTCTATTTTTTGTGCCATTACATGTCTATTCATGGACGATCGTTGTATTAACACTATTGATGACCGCTATCTTATTCTCGCTTGCTGGGTTGATCAATGGGATTTTCGCCCAATCTTATGATGATGTGTCCATTGTACCAACGTTTGTGTTACAACCTTTGACTTATCTTGGCGGGGTGTTTTATTCGATTTCGATGTTGCCACCGATTTGGCAAGCCATCTCAAAAGTAAATCCAATTGTTTATATGATCTCAAGTTTCCGTTATGGTTTCTTAGGCACCACAGATGTGCCAATCTTCATTTCGATTGCGATCCTTGTACTGTTCATTGTAGTGCTTTATTCAACGTGTTGGTACTTGATCAATAAAGGTAGAGGGTTAAGAAGTTAAACGAACGAGGCGAGCTAACTCCTTCAATAGTGAGTCGAAAATTGAAAAAATATGAGAAGCTATTTTCCCAATTTCCGCCTTAATATTCGGAGCTGACCGGCTTTCTCACAACCTAGATAAACGGTGTTCAAAAAGCTGACCTTCAACATTAAGCTAAAAAATTGCAAAATATGAAAAGCTATTTTACAATTTTCTATCGTACTGCTCAGGTCAAAACGCTTTTCTCACAACCTATGATAAACGGTGTTCAAGGAGCAACACTTCGGACATAAGCCAGAAAAATCAAAAATGAAACAGCCATTTTCGATTTTCCTGTCTTATGCCTTAGTGCTGATCGCTCCTTTCACAACCTCTTTGCTTCTTTTTCTTTTTCCTTGTATAATGGCAACAATGTTTTTGATGGAACTTTTTATATAGCGAAATGGAGTGTACTTGATGAAGAATAATTTTTGGGCTGAACTACCTACGCCCTTTTTTGTATTAGCACCGATGGAAGATGTAACAGATGTGGTTTTTCGCCATGTTGTCCAAAAGGCCGGTGCGCCGGATGTGTATTTCACCGAATTTACTAATTCAGATAGTTTTTGTCATCCCGATGGCAAAGAAAGTGTCAAAGGACGTTTGACATTTACTGAAGATGAACAACCGATGGTGGCACATATCTGGGGAGATAAACCGGAATTTTTCAGAGAGATGAGTATTCAACTTGCCGAGATGGGTTTTAAAGGAATAGACCTCAATATGGGTTGTCCGGTACCGAATGTGGCAGAACGTGGAAAAGGTAGTGGCTTGATCCTACGTCCTGAGGTTGCGGCAGAATTGATCGAAGCTGCAAAAGCTGGAGGGTTACCGGTAAGTGTAAAAACACGTATTGGCTACACAGAGCAAGCTGAAATGGTTGATTGGATCAGTCATTTACTAAAGCAAGATATCGCGAATCTTTCTGTTCATTTACGTACACGCAAAGAAATGAGTAAAGTGGCGGCACATTGGGAACTAATTCCTGAAGTCGTTGCCTTGCGTGACCAAATTGCCCCACAAACGAAGTTGACGATCAATGGTGACATCCCTGACCGTCAAACAGGGCTTGAATTAGCGGAAAAATATGGTGTAGATGGCATCATGATCGGCCGAGGTATTTTTAAAAATCCATTTGCCTTTGAAAAAGAACCGAGAGAGCATTCAGCAGAAGAACTTATTGATTTACTGCGCTTGCAACTAGATTTACAAGACCACTATGCAAAAGAGATCCCACGTTCGATCACAGGCTTACATCGTTTCTTCAAAATCTACGTCAAAGGATTTCCAGGAGCCAACGATTTGCGTGTGCAATTGATGAACACGAAATCTACTGATGAAGTTCGGGCACGATTAGATGAATTTCAACATAAAACTGAATAAACAGTTGAGGTTGTGACAAAAGTCATCAACCAAAAAAGCTGTGACATCTAAAAAATATGAAAATATTTTCGGATGTCATGGCTTTTTTTGACTGAATTGGCTTTTGAAGGCTGTTTATTCAGTTTTAGCTAACAATGGCTATCTAGATTGTATATTTCACGCGTAAATAATACTGAGTGAAAAATGATAAAAAATGAATTAAAAACAAAGAAAAATGAAGAAAATTTAATGTAACGTATGTTATTTGAGCGTTTTATTTTATGACATAACAAATTTAATGATATCCTAAAATTTATCAGATGATAAAAATTTATAGAACAAGAATTGAGTAGGTGGATGTCATGAAAAAAGTCATTGTAACAGGTGCAGGAGTTGCGGGATTAAGTGCAGCTGTACGCTTGCAAAAATTAGGCTATGAAGTAACATTGTACGAAAAAGAAAGTGGCCCTGGCGGCAAGATGAATCAAATCAAAAAAGATGGGTTCACGTTTGATGTGGGGCCAACGATCGTGATGATGCCTGAAATCTATCGCGAAGTATTTGAATTTTGTGGGAAAGATCCGGATGACTACATTCCGATGGAAAAAGTCGATCCTATGTTGAAACTCTATTTCAATAAAGAAGAACCAATCGAATTTTCAAATGATCTCATTGAATTGACCAAAACGCTCGAAGCGATTTCCCAAGAAGATGCGCAAGGCTATTATGCGTTTCTAGCGGATATCTACAAGCGTTATCACATAGCCAAAGAAGCATTTATTACTAAATCCTTTCGTGGTTTTTGGGATTTCTATAATCCTAAATCACTATGGGCAGGGATTCGTCTAAGAACATTTAGTGATGCGTATTCATCGATTGCTAAATTTGTTAAAGATGAACGTTTGCGAAAATCATTGGCGTTCCAAACCTTATACATCGGTGTTTCCCCATACCAAGGTCCATCGTTATATACGATTATCCCGATGATCGAACTTTTATATGGCGTTCATTTTATCAAAGGAGGTATGTATACTTTAGCAACCTCACTAGCTAACTTATTAGAAGAATTAGGTGGAACGATCCATTATAATACACCCGTTGATGAATTGATCATTGAAGATAAAGTGGCAAAAGGTGTTCGAATCGGACAAGAACGAATAGAAGCAGATGCGGTCGTTTGTGGTGCCGATTTCCCTTATGCAATGAAAGAGTTGATTCCTGATGAAAAGAATCGTGGGAAATATACGGATAAGAAAATCGATAAGATGGAATACTCTTGTTCTTGTTTCTTACTATACTTAGGTCTAGATAAAAAATATCCCGGGGACTATCTCCACAGCATCTATTTCGCAGATGACTTCAAACGAAATGTGGATGATTTATTTGAAGATGGTCGTTTACCGGAAGATCCATCCTTTTATCTATACCGTCCTACGATCATGGATGAATCATTAGCCCCTGAAAACCATGAAGGATTATATGTATTAGTACCAGTTCCAGAACTTTCAAAATACGAAGATTGGTCAGAAGCGAAAGTCCAAGAATATCGTCAAAAAGTATTGACATTATTAAAAGAAAAGACGGACTTTACTGATATTGAAGAGCATATCGTTTCAGAAAGTTTTTATACACCAAAAGACTTTGAACAACATTTCAATGCCTATAATGGTGCAACATTTGGGTTGAAACCAACCTTAAAACAAAGTAACTATTATCGACCTCATAATAAATTTGCTTCTGCTGAGAATCTTTATTTCTGTGGTAGCAGTACACATCCCGGAGCTGGTGTACCAATCGTGATGCAAAGTGCTAAGCTTGCGGTAGAGGAGTTGGTTAAAGATGACAAAAACTAATCAGGAACTGTTTGAAAAACACGCAGACGATTTTGCCTATTGTGAAATTGTGATAAAAAAATATTCAAAATCGTTTTACGCTGCGTTTTCTCAACTTCCTGAAGAAAAAGCAAAAAGTGTCTATGCCATTTATGCTTTTTGTCGCTTGGCAGATGATACAGTTGACTTAGCGCATAGTGAGGAAGAATTGTTGGCACTAAAACACCAACTAGATGCTTTCTCCATGGGTAAAATTCCTGATGAACCAATTTGGCGTGCCTTGTCGGTTGTTTTTTCCGTTTATCCCATGACCTTGTCTCCGTTCTACGACATGATCGCAGGTCAAAAGCAAGATTTAGTCTTTACACAGCCAGAAACATTGGCTGACTTAGAAGACTATTGTTACTATGTCGCAGGTAGTGTCGGCTTGATGTTGTTACCTTTATTATCTGACCAAGCAGAAAAAATCCAGTCACAGGCAAAAAGACTGGGTGAAGCAATGCAACTCACAAACATTTTACGAGATATCGGTGAAGATAATAAAATGGGACGAATTTATTTACCAAAGGAAATGATGCGTGCCCATGGTGTGACTGAAACCATGTTACAAGCAGATAAACCTGCGAAGCCATTGATTGATCTATGGGAAGCGGTAGCTAATGAAGCAGAGAAAAAATATGAAACTTCTTTTACGATGCTGCCGTTTATTGACCGTAATTGTCAACTCGCATTAACTGCTGCTGCAATGATCTATAGAGAGCAATTAAGCGTAATCAGAGAAAATAACTATTTCATGTTAGATCGTAAAAACTATGTCAGTCAGATAAGAAAAATCCAACTGCTGAGAAAAGCAAAAAAATATGTAGAAACCCTAATAAATAGTCCACAACAATCAACATTATAATTGGTATGATAGCATTGATAATCTGATGTATCAGAAAACGGAATGAGCACTCGCGGAAAGTACCGTTGCGAGTGCTCATTCTTTGTTTATCATGACATTTTGAACAAAAAATACATTGTTTATTCCATTATTATCGCTCTTATAAATAACATCAATGTTTTTCTGTTCTGTTTTTTTGTATTTATAAGTAAAGTCTTTATATTTAAAAACGATGGTTATTATAAATAAATGTAATATTCAAACGAGAATGATGGTAAGATTATAATAAACGGGGATTTTTAGCTTTATCAAATTTCAATCATAGAAGCTCTTTCTATAAAATCTTTGAGTTCAAGATTCAGTGAAAGAGGTCAGGAGTGAAAAAATGGAAGTATGGGAGATCGTTGAATTTGTCAGAAAGCAAAAAGGAATAACGATTGCAGAACTTTGTGGAGAGGAAGCTAGTCGTTCTGTTTATAAACGTTTTATTCAAAATAAAGCAGATACGACAGTCAGTAAGTTGACTTATTTTTTGAAAAAATTAAATTTGGACTATGATGAATTGCAGTTATTTAATTTTCCCAATGATTTATCTGAGGTCAATCGATTGATGCAAGAAGCGGTAGTCGCTTTTGAAAAGAAAGATAGTTTAGAATTACATAGTATTATCATGTTGTATGAAACAGAAGAACCTGATTCTCAAAGAGAACGTCATCTAATCAGTCTTTGTCGCTTGATGATCGCTCAATTAAAAGAGGAAAAAATCGATGTGCTATCTTCAGAGGTTTATCAGTATTTAATGAAGGCACAAACATGGACTCGCTACGAAATTTTTTTGTTTACTAATTGTATGTATGCGTTCCATCCTAAATTTATCGATTTGATTTTAGAAAAGTCGTTTCTTAGTTTGGCGGTCTACGAAGAAAACCGCAGCGGGCAAAGTGAGACATTTCGCATGTTGGCAAATGGCCTCATTCTATTTATTAAAAATCAGGATCTCCGCCTGGTTTGGAAATATGGGGCGAAGTTAGAAGAGTATTTCCTTGAAGAAGAACTATACTATGAGCGTAACTTGCAACTATTTTTACAAGGCGTCTGGTATGTGATCAAAGGTAATAAGAAAGGGAAGTATCACGTAAAAAACGCTTTAGCAGTCAGTTGCTACTTGGATTCAAAGCAACAATATCAAAAAAAATACGAACTGTTACGCTTCGTGGAGCAGGCGTACCATGTTGATTTTGAACTCAAGAATGAGTTTCCCCCCGCTAGTAATTGAATGCTATCTTAAAATAACTAATCTTATACGAAAAGAATTGTGCGTATACGACGAAGATCAACCTTATTCGGCGTATTTTATTTTGACCAGTTGAAAATCAAGTATGATGAACTAGTCAAAAAAATTTTAGGAGGTACAAAAATGGCAGGAGTAATTGCAGTCACACCCGAACAACTGAAGTCACAAGCACAGGTTTATTCACAGGCAGCCTCTCAGATCCAAGAGGCGATCCGTAAAGTAAATTCAATGAACCAACAAATCAGTCAACAGTGGAAAGGACAAGCATTTCAAGCTTATTTGGAACAATACAACCAGTTAGAAGGTAATGTTCGTCAAATGGAAGAACTTCTTGAGAGCATCAATCAGCAGTTGAACAAGTATGCTGATACGGTTGCAGAACGCGATCGTCAAGATGCAGGTTCGTTTGGATTTTAACTTGATGTTCAAACAGAAGTCACTTTGCTAGTTTTTCTTAAACGAATCACATGTGCAACAATACACAATGTGCAGCAGAGCATCTCAGCTATAGCCTAAAAAGAGGATATGACAGAAGTGCACATCGCCATGATATAAGCGTCAAAATCCGAAATCAGCTAGCTATTTTTGGATTTTGACGCTTATTTTGAAAGGTAGAAATACAGACAAGTCACTTCTGACCCCATGCTCTTTTAGAAGGAGGAGAACAACTTGAAAAACCATCTGAAGCAAAAGCAGCCATTTATCCTTGCGATCATCGCAAGTTTATCTTTGCTTCTTTTCTTTGCTTATATTGGCTTTAAAGAAAAGAGTATCATCACGAGCACCGCCAGCCCGACGACAAAAATGCAATATGTTTTGGTAAATGAGGATCGAGGAGCAGATTTTGAAGGTCAGCAGTACTTGTTAGGAACCGATTTTGTGACACTGATCAATAAAGATACTGCCAATCGTTGGGAAACGACTACGCGTAATATTGCAACAGCAGGACTAGAGAACGGCCAATTCGATGCAAAAATCATTATTCCCCAAGATTTTTCGGAAAAACTATTATCTTTACAAAGTATCAATCCAGAAAAAGCGATCATCGAATACCAAGTTCGAGATGGTCAAAATGAGATAACTAACCAAATGATCGAAGAACAAGTGAATCAGATTTTAACAAACTTCAATCAGCGTGTTGTGCAGATGTATTTCTCTAGTATTGTAGGAAATCTCTCTGAAGCGCAGCAAAACGTGAATAAAATGACGAATACACATAGCAATTATCAGCAAAATCTAGAAAATAGTATCTATCAGCCATTCCAAAATATTCCAGACAACTATGCGAGTGTATTAGACTCAACTAGTATGTTAGATACAACAAATAGTGCATTCAAGGCACAACAACAGGCCTTTGTTGATTCGGTACAATCTCTTTTGGAGCGCAATAATACAAGTTTAGAAGAGACTCACAAAGAGACAGAAAATGTTCAGGAGACAATTGTTGATTATACAAAAGAAGCGAATGAAAAAATCACTGGAGCGATCGATCAATTCAATCAACAAGTCATCTTACAAAAAAATCAATTAACCACTCAGTGGGAGAACGCAACAACTGATTATAGAAATCAATACGACTTGTTCAATGATGCGATTTTAGCTCAATTTAGTAACTTTTATACACCAAATGAACAAAATAGTTTCGGTATTTATTGGGATTTCTTGGCTCAGGCAACGGCGTTTCAAACCAATCAACAAACCCGCATCGAAGAGATCCAACAACAAATTACTGAGTTGGAGAGTCAAGTAGAACAGCTAGAACGCTTAAAAGGTCAAATTGCCAATGCGTATTATAATGATCCGACAAGTACACCCGCAACTGCGACAGAAGTTCAAGTGAAAAATGCGATTATCAAATTGATGACAAATCAAAGCAATGAACCCAAATTAGATGGGGCGTACCAATCAGTTATCGAGGAGACATTGCCCCGGATCTCGGTGGATAGTTTAGCTCTATTATTAGCTGAATTACAAAATCAAGCAGTGATCAGTCAGGATCAGGCCGCCATTTTCAATGATGAGCTAGCGATTGTTACACGCTATGCCCATGATTTTGACCGACCAATCGGAAGTGAAGCCTCTTTTGCTTATCTTGAACCGAAAGCACAACATGATGCAATGATTTCTTTACCCACCACCAATCAACAGATGTCAATTGAGTTAAATCAAGATACGTTCCTCTCGATACAAGCAGAAGAAGAGCAGCAAGGAATCCTCTTTTTTGATCCAACATATGATTTTACAGAAATGGAAACTCAATTGAATCAGTTACTAGCCCCCTACAACTATGAAACAGCAATCCGAGTAGATACAAATCATTCATTCACAATCGTACAACCTTGGACGATTGAACCGAAGGAGGAAACGGAAGAGACATACCAGCGTATAGAATATCCTTCGCTACCAGATAAATTGAACTTTGAAGTAAGCATTCCTTTAAAGTGGCAGTTGACTCCAGAACAACAAACTACTTCATACAATCAGGTGTTTTACACATGGATGATCAATGAACGCGAACAACCAATGAGTGAATTCTCGGTATATCTTCCAATGGATCAGCCATTGATTGATGATGTGCCACACATCTTGGAACAGTTTCAACTATTAAGTACGACTGCGCAACAAATCGTCACGCTATTTGGTGCACCGCACCATTCTATAACGATTCCCGCATATCGACAGATGATCGATCAACCAGAAAATACGGGGAGCTCCCTTATTGAATTAGCTGATTCTCGTTCGATCTACTGGCTATATAACAATCTTCAGGAAAGCGATAAACCTTCGATGATCAGTGAACAACTATATCAGGAATACAAAAAAACAGGGGATCAGTTGTATAGCGATACCGAGAATCAAATCATTGCATTACAAGCAGTCATTGGTTCTCCTGGGACTAAAGAACCTGAAGAACTAAAACCAACCTTGTACGGTACCTTGCAACTAATGACATTACCACAAACATTTATGGAAGAAGCGGACAAATTAAACCACTGGTTCGCCTCTGCGAATCAACAAATCCATGCAGTATACGACAGTTGGCAGCAAACGGCACAAACAGAAGCGGAATCTGTCATCTCGGAAGAAAATCCACATCCTAAAGAAAATGAATACGCTCTGATTGAAGCTCAAACAGCCAGTCTGATCGAAACGATGCAAGGCTTGATGGCAAGTTCAAAAGCAGCAGCTGAAGTTACCGGTCAATCTGCGGCAGAAGTAGCTGATATCACACCTACGATCGATCAGCTAAAAGAATCGACCATCGAAGTACAAGAGAATGCCACCACTATTTTAAGTAATCTAAGTACCTCTCTTGATGAATCAGCACAGACTGTCTCTGAAAATCAAACATATGCCGAATCATTTAGTGAAGTCCTTTCGAATACAAAGAATGGAGGAGCAGACAATCCACATGTCTTTAATTTTTTAGCAAGTCCAATTTTAGGACAAGGAAGCTTTGGCCAAACAAGACAAAGCTCATTGACTCCTTACTATGTGACATTGATCGGTGGCTTTATGATTCTGTTAGTATCCTTTCAATTGTCTAGCGTGATGAAAAAACGTGTAGTGACTTCTGTCGATTTGTTAGTCACACCGAACCGTATATGGAAAAACGTGCCTAATATGGTGGCGGTACTCAGTGTAACGTTAGTTCTGTCACTTATTTACAGCGTTTTAACGACCACAGTATCAGGAGTCGCGCATTCTTTTGTTTGGTTCGTTTATGCATTTTTAGTCTTTGCTAGTGGTCAATTGATTCTTTTAGGGTTCATGCGCCAATTCAAAAAAATCACGTTGTATTTATGTGGTGGGATTTTTGGCTTGTTCTTCATGTTGACTCCTTTGTTGGGCGTAGCAATCAAAAATGGCTCGTTGACAGAATGGCTCTATCGTCTGTCACCTTTACAGAATATTCAAAACGGGTTTAATGTGCTGATGAATGAGGGTGCCATCGGTTGGGGAAGTTATCTCATGCTCGTTCTATTCCTGATATTTGGAGTGATACTGAATTTTATTGTCCGACCAGAAGAGAAAAAAGAACGGTCAAATGAATAAACGGAGGTATAAAATGGTTCAGAAAAAAATAGGGGGACTTTTCTGTTTGTTGGTAGTTTTACTATTTTTAAGTCACCCGAATGTCGCAGTCTCTGCAAGCACACTCACTATCAATAACCATGTGATCTACCAAGAAAGGGAAGGCATCGAAGATCATAAAACAACATTTATAGTGCATGATTTATTTTTAGAAGATAAAACAAAATTAGACCAAGAACGTGTCCAACAACAAAGACAACAGATTTCTACTGCTCACAACCTCGTCTTTGTGTCGGAAGCAACTCCACAGCCACAGGTCTTTGAGCAAACAATTACACCCCAATTATTCAAAGAAGGGCAAATGTCTGTAGGACATCAGGCGTCAGCTAACCCAAATCACACAGCTATCCAGGGAAGAATTGTTTTGTGGATCTTACTTCTACTAGGAAGTATTTTACTGACTATTGGAGGCAATTATCTTGGTAAAAAGTTTTCACAGCAGAAATACAAAAATGATTAAAGGACTGTTGTAGTTGGATAGAAATCAAGCAATTGGGATAAGTTTACAAGTCAAAGAAGAAATCATTGACTTACAGATCCCGACCCAAGTAACGATTACACGATTAAAAGAATTACTAAAGGAATCTTTCATACAAAATGGTTCGTCCTTGCCAGAGGTGTTCGACTTAGTGGTATTGAATAAACCGATCCGCTTAAAGGAAGAGGCATATGTGGCAGACTATCCATTAAGTGAAGGCGATCATTTACTGATCCATGAATCTCAACAAAAATCGGAGGAACGAACGTGACCCACATAAAAGATATTTCTGAAACGATCATGATTGAGACAACAACTGATGCTGTCAAAGTGACACTGAATGCTAAGCAATACCAACTCGATCGTTTAGAACAGTATCAACTATTCTTAACACAGAAAAAACACTTGCTCTCTGGACAGATCGTAGAATCTTCAGAGGAAAAACTCGTCATTCAATACCAGAAAAGTAAACAAATCTATTCTTTGCAAGAGTACCTTAAACGAACAGAACTTTTTCAACGATTATTACTTGCACAAAAAATCAATTTCTTATCCGAATTTTTGAGTAGCCCGATCCAGCCGTTCATCCATCCAGCCAATCTATTTCTATTTGGAGAAGAAATCATCGTAGCACATAGAGGTTTTGCGCATTCAATTATTCCTTATGAAATAACCGAAGAAGAATTTTTGAAGCAATATCGTGCCTTGATCCTGACAATTTTACATCCTAAGTTCGATTATGAGCAACTGATTGAAGGAAATGGCACATTGAAGGACGAGTTTTCTAAACGAATCCAAAGAGCAAACAGTGTCGCAGAAATCGACCGCATGATTGGCGAACAAGTCGTACAGCAGAAAACGAAACGTGCATCAGAAATTCAAATGGTGAACAAAAGAAGCTACTTTATGTTTAAGTGGGGCACGCTTTTATTAAGTATTTCAACAATAGGTTTAGCGCTTACAACAGGTATCTATGCGTTTGATAAACTTCCCGCACAAGAACGGATCAGTTCTGCTGAAACGCAATATATTGCTAATAATTATGCTGGTGTTTTGACCACATTAAAAGATGATAAACCCGAAGATCTCCCTTCTGGTGCCCAATATGTCGCTGCAGTCAGCGCGGTACAGCTGGATAATTTGTCGAATGAGCAAAAGACAGCTATCTTAAATAACATTTCCCAAAAATCAAATGAGAATACTTTGCTTTACTGGATCTATATTGGACGGGGGGATTTTGAACGATCATTAGATATCGCACAAAACCTCGGCGATCATCAATACATTTTACATGCCTACACCAAACTATACGACGCGACGCGAGCAAACAACAAGATGAGTGGACAGAAGAAGCAAGAGTTATTAACAAGTTATGAGGAAGAAATCAATAAGTACTTAGAAATCTTAGAAAGCGAGACGGATAGTAATGAAGCAAACTAAGCCAATTTCAATAACTGATCAAATCCAACATTCCGTTTCAGTTCTTTATGATCTTTTTTACTTTGGTTCGACGTTTATTCATAAACAAATAACAGAAAAAAACAATCAAGTAATACTGGACGATCGAACACTCTCCTGTGAAGACGGACAGCTTTTTTGTGGAGAAGAATTAGTCAAGGATGAAAAGTTTCTCCTCGTTCATCATGAAAATTTGAAAACGGTAATCGTCAATAAGCCAAGGGAAAGCGTCTATCTATCAAATACACAAGACTCGGCGATCCGTATTGATTCGAATGCGTTGATTTTTATTCATCGTAATAGTACTGATGACTATCAAATAAAAATCTATCCTAGTAAGGCCAAGATTTATTACAATCACCAACGTGTAGAAAAAGGTGTATTTCCATTTTCTGTAGGCGATCAATTGATCATTGATTATCTCATGATTGAGATGCGTGAGAAACAATTAAAGATCTCAGATTTAAAAAATCAGCTACAGTTGGACCCTTGGCAGTTGCTCGAAGAACCCTACATTCCCGAGTATCCAGAAAATTTTCCAGCATTTAGGCGTAGTCCAAGAATCCATTTAAAAGAGCCAAAAGAAAAAATAGAGATCCAAGCGCCTAAGCAGAAATCTAATGAAGGAAAGAATGAGTGGTTGAAAACTATCGTTCCACCGTTAGGTATGGTTGTTTTAAGCGGTGCGACAAGCTTTTTGAGCGGGGGCAATCCAGTTATGTTGATCAGTATGGGAGGTGCTAGTTTACTTACAACAGGTTTTTCTGTGTCGAGTTATTTTACAAACAAAAAAGAAATCAACAGAAAAAATCATATGAGAGAAGAGCATTTCCGTCAGTATATGATCAAAAAAAAGTCAGAGCTTAATGTCTTACAGCAAACACAAAAAACAGCATTAGAATATATGAATCCTTCACTGGATGAATTAGCATTGATGGCTAAAGATTATCATGCGAGGATTTATGAACGTATGACAGTGAACGAAGATTTTTTGACTGTCCGCCTAGGAATCGGCGAAATCAATGCTAGTTTTCAAACAAACTTTCAGCCGGTAGAAGAGGATGAACTGAGTAATGAAGCGTTTGAGCATCTTAATAGTCCCTATAAACAACTTGGAGATGCCCCGATCATCGTTTCACTTTTGGAACAGACGGTTGGCTTAGCAGGAACACCAAGTATTTTACGAACAGCATTACAACTCCTATTATTTCAGTTATGTGTGTTGCATTCTTATCGAGACGTCGAATTCATTACACTGATCCCGTCGGAAGAGTACGAACAACATTGGCGAGAATGGCGTTGGTTACCTCATAATAAAATCCGTTCTTTAAATCTAAGAGGAATGGTGCATACCCCCCAAAGTCGAGACATGATTTTGAATTCTTTTTATCAAATAGTGGCAAAAAGAAAACAACAAGTCCGTGAAGCGGGAAATGAAAAGGTACATTTTCAGCCACAGTATGTTTTTTCGATTTTGGATGAAAGTTGGTTGGCAGGTCATGGATTGAACGAGTTTTTAGCCGAAAACTTAGGAGACTATGGAATCACGGTCATTTGGGGAAAAGAAACGTTGAATATGTTGCCAGAAACAACGACTACTTTAATTGAATATCAAAGCAATGAAGCAGCAACGTTGATTAATCAGGACAATGAATATGTGAACCAGCGTTTTATTCCCAATCATTTGCCGACAACCTATCCAATCGAAAAAGCCATTCGGCGTTTGGCGAATCTTCATCATGTGGAAGTAGAGAAAAATGCCGTACCTGACAGCTTGAGTCTATTGGATCAATATGAGGTCAAGACAGTTGAAGAACTAGCGATTTCAAATCGCTGGGCTACTGCGGAACCTAATAAATCGATTCGTTCATTAATTGGTTGGCGTGGAAAAAAAGATTTAGTTTACTGGGATCTACATGAACGAGTCCATGGACCACACGCCTTAGTCGGCGGTACAACTGGTTCAGGGAAATCTGAATTTTTAACGACTTATTTGATCGGCTTAGCAATCAATTTTTCACCAGAAGATATTGGTATGTTGATTATTGACTGGAAAGGTGGCGGAATAGCCAACACCTTAGATCATTTGCCCCACTTTATGGGCGCAATCACTAATTTGGATGGCGCTGGAACTACGCGAGCCTTAGCAAGTATCAAAGCGGAGCTAGCGAAACGCCAAAGAGAGTTTGCCAAATATGGCGTAAACAATATCAACGGGTACATGACTTTGTATAAACAAAGAAAGACCCCAAAACCAGAGGTTATTTATCCACAAAAACCTTTGCCCCATTTGATTTTAGTTTCGGATGAATTTGCGGAGCTTAAAGCCAATGTTCCAGAATTCTTAGATGAGCTCACTTCTGTTGCCCGAATCGGCCGTTCATTGGGTGTCCATTTGATTTTAGCTACCCAAAAACCTTCTGGCGTAGTCAATGATCAGATCGAAGCCAATAGTACGAGTAAAATTGCCTTGAAAATGGCGAGTGTCCAAGACTCGAATGAGCTACTCAAAACACCAGATGCCGCACAAATCACGAATCCCGGAAGAGGTTACTTGAAAGTTGGCGAAAATGAAGTGTATGAATTATTTCAAAGTGGCTATGCTGGTGTTCCTTATGATCCGGAACAATTGATCGAAGAAGTGATCGATGAGCGGGTCTTTAAAATCAATGAATTGGGCCAATTGGAATTGCTCTATGATCCAGATATCGAAATCATTCAAGGAAAAGATACACGAGATTTGCCGACACAATTAGAAGCTGTGATTGATAAGATCAAGACAATCTTTGCCGATTCTACCTACAAATTGCCGGATAAGCCATGGCTACCGAACTTAGATAAGCAGATTATGGCGCCAAAAATAAAACAGTCAGAAGTTCGTAATCTAGCTATCCCATTTGGTTGTTTAGATATTCCTTCTGAACAAAAACAAATGAATTATACCTTCAATCTCGAAGAAGCGAGTCACACATTGATCGTAGCTAGTCCAGGCTATGGGAAGTCGACAGTGTTACAAACTCTTGTAATGAACCTTGCCCGTCAAAACACCCCTGCAACGATCCAGTTTCATTTAATTGATTTTGGGAATAATGGTTTATTAGTACTCAAGGAATTACCCCATATTGCGGATATAGCGACTTTGGAAGAAGATGAAAAACTGCAAAAAATGCTTGATCGCATCGAAAAATTATTGGCAGCACGCAAAAATTTGTTCAAGCAAGCTGGTGTCGCGAATCTAACGCAATACGAAACAAGAACAAGAGAAAAATTACCGATCTTAGGAATCATTCTTGATAGTTATGATGGCCTGAGCTTGGAAGATAAGCGCAAAGATAGAATCGACGAAGTGCTTCTTCAACTACTAAGAGATGGTGCCAGTTTGGGTATCTTTCTTGTGATGACCGCGAATCGTGTAGGAAGTATTCGGACTAACATGATGAGCAATATTGCCACTAAGATAACGCTATATTTAAATGATGAAAATGAAATAAATATGATCATGGGCAGAAATGCTTTGTCACCTGAAGCAATCAATGGTCGCGGACAAGTCTTACTGGCTGCGCCAACTACCATTCAGTTTTATCTTCCAACGAATGGGAAAAATGATGCTGAGTTACTTCAAAATCTGGAAGAAGAAATAATAGAAATCAATCAAGCTTGGACAGGCGAACGTCCTGAGAAAATTCCAATGGTGCCAGAAAATCTAACACAGAAAAGTTTCGCTTCTTATTTTGTACAAGATGACGAAAACAAACTGTATTTAGGATTGAACAAAGGTACTTCATTAGTAGAATCGTTCGACTTGTTCCAGCGCATGAGATTAGGGATCTTTTTCAAATCCAATAAGCAACTTCGTGCGATGATGCCTTGGCTGCTTCAACAAATTTGTCAAGAAAGACAAGAAGAAGTGGTGTTGATCGATGCAAATGGAACACTCGAACCAGCAAAGCCGAAAGTTTCACTATATTTGGACCGTTCATGTCTTAGTGAAAAAGCAACAGCCCTAAAAGGGGCTTTAGAAGCTCTCTTAACAAATGAAACTGGCAAGAGAATCATCATTATCAATGGTATCGCAGACTTGGTCGATAAATTAACATTGAACCCTGAGGAAGTTACCGCTCTGCTAAGTGGAGGAAACGAGCATTTACAGTTTGTTTTTCTCGATCATATGACGAAAGTGGGTAATACCTTTGGCGGAATCACTATGTTCGTAAAAGAAAACATCGATCATATTTTATTTGGTGGAAGCTTACAAAATCAATTATTTATTGAAAATCTTTCTTATCAAGAAAAAAACGCAATAGTTGCTAAAAACGTCCTACACAGTTTGAAGGATGAACACTTGGAAGCTTTGGTGTTTCCTACGGAGGAAGAAGCATGAGAGAAGAAATGATCACACCGTTTTTGCCACTAGGTAGTATCTTAAGACTAGTTGGGACAGAGGATGACCAACTGCTCTATTTTGTCGTTGCTCGTGCCATCGCTAAAAATGAAGAAGAAAAAGTGATATCGAGATATCGAGTAGCCCCCCATCCGTTTGGCGATGTGCCAAGCCAAGAAGTTTTTTCTATCCATGCCGATCAAATCACAGAAGTGCTGTTTGAAGGCTTTCAAAACCAAGACGATGAAGAATTTTTAGATGATTTGCTGAAGCAACTTAGGGATGCGCCCACTAGACCACAACTCGTGCAAGAGGAGCAACCTGTACCGATTGTAGAAACCATAAAAATCAATGAAGAAGAGAGATTAAAAGAAGACCCATTCTATCAATTCAGATAAGGAGAAAAAAGATGCCGAAAATCGCTTCTCAGGAATCCACTGCAACAGCAGCCGTATCAGGAATAAAAAATGTATCTGTTAGTAGTAGTAAAACAAGTTCTTTAAGCAAGAGCACGATCAGCAGTATGAAAACAGGAGTAGAGGTCAGTAACAACCTACTCACCGATATTTCAAATCTAGTTACTTGTGTCAATGAACAGGCAAACAAATTCCCTCAGCTTGCTCAAGCAATCGCAGTCAGAGACAGTCAAACAAGATTCAAGTAAGGAGTCAGTATGGAAAAGGAAGAGTTGCTCGCTGAATATGAGCGTAAAATCAGCAACAATGAACAACGATTGGAGCATCTGAGCAAAGAAAAACAGCAGTTAAAACAATGTATGCATCATTTAGAGATGGATATGCGAAAAAGCTTTCGAGAAATCCAACAATTCACAGAAGAATTAGTATCTCAAGGAAATCAAGTTGCTCGTTGGGAGAAGAATGAGAATGAAGGAAAAACAACTTACTTCACACAGTTGGTAGAAAACCAACAGCACCAACTAGATCAAGAATACTTAAAAGGTGTGATCAAACTTGAAGAAGAACGTACGGAACTTCAGAAAGAAAGGAATAAACGATGGGACTAATTTATTCAGCCACAGAGTCTTCTAATTTAATGAGCAATCTGACCACTAATTTATCGCTTGCTCGTACAACGATCACCCAACTACGAACAGGTAGTCAACAAGTTGTTCAAGCGGTTGATGGCAAAAAACTCTCAGGAGCTGCTTATCAAGCTGGGAAAGGGCTGTTTTCTGATTTGATCATTCCTACAATCAATCGGGTAAACACTGCGGTGCAAGGGATTCAGTCAGTCTTGAATCTTTACTCTTCCGCACACCAAATGATTGCCAGTGAAGGATAC
Source organism: Enterococcus sp. DIV1304_2 (assembly GCF_050555445.1). NCBI lineage: Bacteria > Bacillati > Bacillota > Bacilli > Lactobacillales > Enterococcaceae > Enterococcus > Enterococcus sp. DIV1304_2. The sequence continues at coordinate 2,922,251 of NZ_CP187851.1, read as the reverse complement.
TTGGACGAAGATAATTTAAGCGGACAGATTCGTGCCAAAACATTCGCTAAACAATCGATCGATAACCACGCGCAGACGATTAGGCAGATCGCCAATACAAGCATATTACCCGGCATTACAGAAATGCTCAGTGATTTTCATCGAAACTTGATGCGAATGGCGGACAGCCTGCAAGAAGATATCTACAACTTGCAACGCAAACAACAAAAACTTCATGCCTTTAACTCCCAAACCAGTGGACTGTTCAATAACAGTCTGCTGGAATTGAAACTCGCCATGCAAAGCGTATTAGTCTTGAACCAAACAATCGTCAAGGCAGACGGTAGTTATGTATTGCCGAAAGGAGTGGATGGTAGTTGGTTTGAGAAGTACAAACCAAACGGACAAGCTTTGTTGGAAGAATCTTCAAACAATGCCTACTTAGAAATGTATGCGGAGATCGAAAAATTGGTCCAACCCCTGAAAGATGGGAAAACCGACACAATCAGACGACTTGAAATGTTGCTCAGCAATTATCCTGATGCATTGGTAAATAAGTTGGCATCCAACGATGAATTTTTGATGCTTGCTAATCATCTACCATCAGGTATGAAAAATAAATTATTTAGCGGTCTTGCAAAATACGAAATGTTCGGTAAAGCCGTTGCCCAAGGGAAATGGATTCCTAAAATCGATACGATAGGCAAAGCCTATCAAAATTTCACTAAATTTACCTCTCCCGTAAAAACCTATGTCAGAGAAGCCTTGAAGAAATCTCAATTTGTGCAAGGAGCTAAAAATTGGGGTGTTGCCAAAGGATTAGGAACGGCAGGCCAAGTAGCTACCTATGCGCAATTAGGCATCACTTTCGCCGCCAATGCTGTGAATGAATATGGAAAAACAGGAAGTATTGGCAAAGGAATAATAGGTGGTGGAATAGAGATGGTGAAGAGTATTGGTCCTTTAGAGGGAATGACGATTGGGAGTGCTATCGGAGGAGCTATTGGTACCGCAATCCCTATTCCGTTGTTGGGAACAGTATCGGGAGCTGTAGGAGGTTCACTAATTGGTGGAGCTATAGGAGGTATAAATAAGCTAGTGCAACTTGTTAAACCGGATATCTATGATCGTGCAAAAGATGGGGCTTATAGTTTACATGATAAGGCGTCTGAAGCTATAAATGATGTCACAAAAAAGATAGGGAAATCAGTGACACAAAATATACGGACCGTAAAACGTGCTTACAGCAACATTCAGGTAGTAGGTAAATCAATAGGAAAGGTGCTATCTTCAGTAAAAATATTAGGGGTTAGCGTTAGTGGATAAAAATCATGAAACAGCTATTCAATGCAACATTCGGAGAAAGTTTAAACTTAAGTAATGATACATTTGTTACTTTTATGAATAAAGACGTTAATCAATTACCCGATCCGACAGGTGGTAAAAAGGTAGTTGCTAGAGTTGTCGGAGTACTATTACTAGCCTTTTTAATAGGAATCAATTATTTGATCGCCGTTATATCCACAAAAATTAGTGCAGGAGAACTAGGACCTAGTCCACTTCCTACACCAGATATCAATTTTTTACCAATGTGGTTGTTTTATTTATTATTTTGTATCTGGCTAATTTTAGTTTTCATTTTTAGGGATAAAGGGGAGTATTACCTTACAAGAATAAGAGGTCAATTCAACTTAAACTTATATATCATTTGGTTAGTGATAGAGATGAATCTTTTATTCATAACTGTATTTTTTAAACCTCTTACCATTTTAGGTATGTTGTTCGTGCTAGGCTCAATCGGGCTAGTAGGCTATGTCGTGTTTAGGAGTAAAAAACGTACGATTGAATATGTGTTATATGAAGTTGAGAGAAAAAAAGACAGGGTAGATATACTGGTAGATAACGTAATGAAATTAGCAATAAAATATGGCTGGATGGTTGTGATTATCGTCATGATATGGAAATTCGTATTTCCAAATAGTGATGAAGTACGAACAGATTTTGTTGGATTCATAGGTATGTTAGGTATGTGGATAGCTATGGATATTGCAATAATTTTTGCAGAAGCCTATCTATATTTTCCCTATCTATTACAGGGGTATTATAAGAAAAAATACACAGAACAATACCGCAATTGGGAAAGGAAGAGTCAGCTAGAATGGTACGGAGAGAAGCATTTTAATAAGCATATCAAAGGAACTGATAGAGAAGAAACAACAAAAACACAAGGAGTAGATATTTAAAAATTAGAAGAGATTAACTCTAATTGGTGAAGAATATGAAAAAATTATTCAATGCGACGTTTGAACAAAGTTTAAATTTATTAGATGATCCATTAGTTGATTATATGATAAAAGATACATCTAAACGTTCGCTATATAACGGAGAAAGAAAAATTTTACCATTGATTCTATTTCTAATGCTAGTTCTTTTTTCTTACGGTATAGCTATTCTCTCAAGAAACTCCATTTTATATCCAAATCCTAGTAGTTTTCTTCCAGTTCCGAGCATTAATTTCTTGCCTCTAACCTTATTTTGGATATTGAATATTATCTATTTATGCTTTTTTATTTTTTTTCAAACGAAAAGTAGATTTAGTAACAAATTATTTATTAAGTTAAATAATTTGAATAACTACATCATACTGCTGGTTATACTAATGAACCTCTATTTTTTAACAATTTTTTTCAAGCCACTAACATTTTTTGGCACTCTATTTCTGTATCTATGTGTTATTTCAGTTGGATATGTATTGGTGATCAGTAAATTCAATAAACTAAAACGTCTTTTATTTAACCAGACTTCAGAAATGAACAGCTTTGACTCGAAAATAGAAAAATTAATGTATTTGATTTTAAAATGTGGTGGGGGTTTGATTGTTGTCGTGGGTATTTGGAAATTTATATTTCCAGATACTGGAGAAGTTCGTAACGATATTATTGGATTTACTAGCATCGTATTCATGTGGCAGGTGATGAATATTGTAATCATAGCTGCAGAAGCATACATGTTTTTTCCATACCTATTACATGGTTATTATAAAAATAAATTCTCAGAAGAGTATCGTCGTTTGGAAGGGAAAACACAATTAGAATGGTATGGAGAGAAATATTTTAACAAACATATCAAAGGAACTGACAAGGAGGAAATATATAATGAATGAGGGGAAAAAGTTATTACCATTAGGAAGTGTCGTGTTGCTTGAGGAAGGGTTACAAAAATTAGTCATCGTTGGAAGAGGTGCTGTATATACAGATCAACAGTCGAAAAAAGATACGTTTGCAGACTATATGGCAGTACTTTATCCCTCAGGATTAAATCCTGAGACCACGATTTTTTTTGATCATAAAAATATCGATAAAGTTGTTTTTGAAGGATATAGTGATGAAGAAGAAGTGAGATTTTTAGAGATCTATAGCAAGTGGGAGACTGACGTGAAGCAAGCAACCAGTAAACCACCCCAATCAATTCCGATTGGATTTGATTGACAGATGAGATACCATGTTATTTTAAAGTGTTTGAAATGCTTTTTCTATTTTAGGAAAATATAGGAAACAGACAAATTTGTAATCGTCTATTCAAAAAAGCCGAATCAACGGCGTTGCTTGTTGATTCGGCTTTTTGAAGTACGGACTGTGAATAGGGTCGCTATTGCTACATTATTTATACGTTTTTTCTAATTTTCTCAATTCTTCTAGCATCGCTTTTCTGCGTGGGTATTTTTCTTTTAGTTCTTTGATCAGTAATTGAACAGAGATGGTGCTACTTGGAAGGGTGGCCATTTCGGCGATCAACAAAGCCATTTTATGATACCGTAAACGTGTAGTCGTCTCAGCAGCCATCCGCCGTAATTCGTATTCATATTTTTGAAGAAGTGCTTCTGGAAATTGCTCTCTCAAGAAAGAAAAATAGCGACTTGCTTCTTCCAGTCCTGGTGACTTGAGGACATAATCCAACAATAAATCATAACGTCTTTCTTTTGAATAAAACAATCCAACGTCTGTACGATATTTTAATTTTTCAAATAAGTTTTCACGTACCTCTTCCCACTGATCAATCGAATATGTTTTTTTCAATTGATGGATCAAATTCATATCGACGGTCTCTCCCTCTAATAGAAGATGCAAGACTTGTTCCGCATATAGCTCTTTTTCCCCTAGTTTATGATAAAGATTTTTTAATGCATAGCGATGCAAGGTGACCATATCAGAAGAGTGTTGATCTAATACAATACTTTCATTCAAAACAGTGATTGCTTCTTCATATGCTTTCTTTTGCATCAGATAGTCAATATATTGTGAACGAATAGTTGGAGATTGCCAGCTTTCGCGTGCACGTTGATGAATTTGATTGTCTGTATAATTCAAATTTTCCATTTGGCGAATGGATAGCAGTCGTTTGTTTTTATAGTTTAAGTGTCCGTTATTTTCAGATGTTTGATCAAGTTTTTGCTGATCCTGATCAGAGTACTGTTCAGGGAATTCTTCATGTAAAATTTGTTGGATATAAAAACTAGATTGGCTTGCGTTATTTATTTTAGCCGAAAGTTTAGAATATATACGTTGTTTTTCTTGCTCAGACGCATGTCTAAGTAATTTTTTCCATAGAGAGTAACATTGATGCATGATAAGGCTGATATCATTTTCTACATTATGTACCTTTGCTAAATCAAAGTGTTCAACTATTCTGTTCATTAATTCAAATGCATGAAGGATCTGTTTTTTTGCGATGGATGTATCAATAAGACTGTTTAAAAATTCAGACAGTTCTTTATTGATGTTTTGAAGTGTACGATCATGAATATTGCTTCCAGAATAATGGGTATGTTTTTCTAAAATAACAATCATTTTATCGTAATCGTCCATATTTTTGATTGCAGTATGTTCTTGGAATCGTTGAGCTAGTTCTTGGTTCTCTTTTAAAATAATTAATAGAAAGTCTTGAATATCTTGCTCATTTGCATATGAAATCAACTTGACCAGTTCATTTGCTTTTCTCTGCTCTTTTTCTTGTTCATATTTGAACAAGGTAGCCACGACATGAGGACAATGGCCTGTGTCTTCGTGGGAGCAACTGCAAGACAGACCATAGAATTGGTTGTCATCTGTTAATTGGATAAGTATGTCATACTCCTTCTTGTTTTCTTCTGTGACTTTTGCGATGATTTTTTCTTGTGTAAACAAACATCCATGAACGCGTTTTTCAATAAACATTTCATAGCCATGATCTAAATCAGATTCCCAAAAATCGTTTTTCCAATCTTTCATAAAATTTCCTCCTTTAGTTATCTTCATAGTTTAATTTTACCGAATAAATCAAAAGAAAACAGCAATTTTTTTCCAGTACGAAGATTATTTAATCTATTATAAAAGTAATAATAATATAAAACCGTTATTTTAATTTTTAGATAACTAAAAGTGACTCTGATTTACATCAAACTAAAGAAATTTTTCCACGAGCGGCTGGTTTTCTGGACGTTTCTCTTTTTCTGATAATGCAATCTGTTTAATGAGTCCATCTAAAGTGATTACTGCCATTTCTTCTTCCACTTTTTTTTGTAATCGAGAATAAGTTGCAGCCAAGACTTCTTGGATATTAGCGCCTACCACGCAATTCGGATTTGTTTTTGGATCTACTTGGATCAAATTTGTGTTGCCTTCAATACTTCGATAAATTTCCAATAAATTGATATTTTCGGGAGCTTTCGCAAGTACGGGTGTTGGTTTCCCGCTTGTTGTATGGATAAGATCTGCTTTTTTTAATTGACTCATGATTTTTCGAACATTTGTTGGATTCGTTTCAATGCTACTTGCAATCATGTCGCTTGAAAGTAAATCAGTTCCTTGAAATATGTGGATATAAGCTAAGATGTGGATCGCATCGCTTAATTGTAGAGAATATTTCATTAAAATCCATCCTTTCAACTTGATTTCTTGACTTATCTTAGCATACTCTTTATGATAATGGTGTATTTTAAAAATGTACAGCTGTATGAACAAAAATAATCAATCAATAGGGAGTGGGAATATGACTTATTTAGTAACAGGAGCAACTGGAGGATTTGGACACTATGCTTTAGAAGAATTAAAGAAACTGGTTCCTTTGGAGGAAATCTATGTCCTTGCTCGTAATGAAGAAAAGGCACAGAAATTAATTGAAGCAGGTCTTCAAGTTCGCATCGGCGATTATGCTGATCGTGAGACGATGGTACAGGCGCTACAAGGCATCGATCGTCTATTATTTGTATCAGGTGTACCGGGAAACCGACAAGCTGAACATCAACATGTTGTAGAAGCAGCAAAAGAAACAGGGGTTTCTTTTATTGCCTATACTAGTTTTGCGGATGCAGATCATTCGACTAGTATCCTGGCTCCAGACCATCAATTTACAGAAAAAATCATCAAAGAATCGGGTATTAAACATACCTTTTTACGAAATAACTGGTACTTAGAAAATGAGATGCCATTGATTGGAGTAGCATTGAAAACTGGTCAGTTTGTTTATGCAGCTGGCGAAGGGAAAACCGGTTGGGCGTTAAAGAGAGAGTATGCAGAAGTAGCTGCAAAAGTATTAGCAGGAATGGATTATCCTGAGGTCTTAGAATTATCTGGAAAACCAATCACCTATCAAGCCTTGGCAGAACAAGTGGCTAAAGTAAGTGGGAAATCTTTAGACATCCTTTCATTGGCTCCGGATGAATTTACAAACAAACTAACAGCGTCGGGATTTTCTCAAGGTGGTGCAGAAATGACGACCGCAATCCAAAATGATATTCGCAATAATCAGTTAGATGTAACTTCTGATGATTTTGAAAAAGTATTAGGACGCGAATTGACTTCGATAGAAGATGGGTTAAGGGAGTTAGGTATCTAGCTAATTTACGTAAGAAGTAGAGTTTGTAGAAAACAACTTCTTACTCATTACTTGTGTTGTTTTTCTTTTGAAATTCAAATTAAACGTAAGTCGAGTAGCTAAGAGTCAGTTGTTGATTTTTAGTTTCTCGACTTATTTTTGATGGTGTTGTTTAGTTAGGTTTCTAGTTTAAAGGAATTTCATTCTTGCCTTATCTCAGCTATTTATTGTTTTGTTTTAATTTGTTTTATAAGGTTTAACATAAACGTTTTCCTGATTTAAATATTTCTATCACTTGTAAATCTTAATAATTTTGTGGCTGAAAAGAGGTATATAGTTGTGTATAATTAAAAATGTGTGGTTTTTATGGAGTAATAAAATTAATTTTTTAAAGATTTGATGATACATATATCTGATCTCTCATAATTGCACATGCTGTTATAAAATCATTGAGAAAAAGGAGAATGAAATGAAAGTAAAAAATATTTTATTTAGTGCAATCGTTCTAAGCAGTTTAGTCTCTACGAACCTTGTAGTACTTGCAGAAGAATCAATGTCATCGAGTTCTACTGAAACAACAGTTTCAACCCAAATCGAGGGAGTAACGGCAACGACTGAATCAGACGTATCAGAACAGACTAGCGAACCTGTAGAAAAAACAGAAGTAATTACGAATCCTCTAACTAATGGGGATGAATTAACGCATACGCATCAAGCAGACTTATCACAGTTTGAAAGCCCAGAGGTATCAGCTTTTTCTGCACGTTCTTCTGTTAATGCACAACAAGCATTTATAGATAGTATTGCAGCAAGTGCGCAAACATTGGCTAACGCAAATGATCTATATGCTTCAGTTATGATTGCACAAGCGATTGTTGAAAGTGGTTGGGGCAGAAGTACGCTATCTGCTGCTCCAAATTATAATTTGTTTGGTATCAAAGGTAGCTATAATGGACAATCTGTTACGATGCCAACTTCAGAGTTTATCAATGGGCAATGGATTACTGTAAATGCAGCTTTTCGTAAATATCCATCTTATGCAGAGTCATTACAAGATAATGTGACGGTATTGAAGACTACTTCTTTCCAACCAGGAGTCTTCTTCTATTCAGGTGCATGGAGAAGTAATACTTCTTCTTATCGAGATGCCACAGCATGGTTGACGGGCCGCTATGCTACAGCTCCTAATTATGGTTCTATTCTAAACAACGTGATTGAAACATACAATCTTACTCAGTATGACACACCTAATGTCGATACTTCACCAATGTATCGTTTGTATAATCGTAGTACTGGACAGCATTTGTATACACTAAATGTAGGTGAGAGAAACCACCTATCTACAGTTGGTTGGATCTATGAAGGAATTGCGTGGCAAGCACCAAATAGTGGGCAACCGGTGTATCGTCTATACAATCCAAATAACGGGGATCATCATTACACGATGGCTCAGTCAGAAATCAACTTTTTGACACCTCTTGGTTGGAGATATGAAGGGTTAAGTTTCTTTTCAGGTGGATCCAAACCAATTTATCGTTTGTTTAATCCAAATGAAACAATAGGAACGCACCATTATACGTTAAGTTCAGCGGAACGAGACTCATTGACACCATTGGGTTGGAGATATGAAGGTATCGGGTTCTATGCGTATTAAAACAAGATGCTACAGTTTTATAGTTGATTCCAATTAAGAAAAATTGATTGAGATGATAAATATTGCTCCTAGGTTTGTTCTTAAACCGGGAGCGATATTTTTTTTGAATAAAAAAACTTAACGCAAGTTATGAAAAAAACTTACGAAAAATTTTCATTTATGCTATGCTGTTTTTCATGAAAAGGAGTGATTGAAGTGCCAACAAATAAAAAAGAAGGAATTATTTTTACAACGATGATGTGTTTTCTGATGGTTTTAGGGATGAGTATCTATAATCTATGGTTACATAATGCGTTGCATGTATCAAACTTATTCGTAGGCCTTATACCAGGATTTATCGTGGCATTTATCTTAGATGTTTTTATCGTAGGAGTAGTCGCGAAAAAGATTGCTTTCAAATTACCTATAAATAAACAAAATAAAATGCAAATGATCCTTACGATTTCATGTCTCATGGTTTTAGGTATGGTGACATGTATGTCATTATTCGGTATTGTTATTGAACAAGGGATTCCAGAACAATTTCTTTCTGCCTATCTTACAGCTTGGAAAATGAATGTGATCATGGCGTTGCCGTTACAGTTATTATTTGTCGGTCCAGTTTCACGTGCAGTTTTGGCGACGATCCAAAAATAAATAAAGAAGTCTCTATGTTGTCGCTAGCAACTTTCAGTTAGATAGGCTAAAATGCAAGCAAGACATAAATGTGAGGCTTAGATGATGATCGAAGAATATTTTAAAGAGGTAGGTTTGACGATGGTCGAACTACCTGTTGAATGGGTAGATGAACAGTTGATTTATCGGGGGTTGATCAAGGAGCTTCCGACGATCAATGCGGAGGCTAATTCAAGGGCAAAAATGCAACAACAATTAGCAGAGACCTACCGAATCTATCGTGAACAACTTCTTCTTGAATCAGAAGAGGAAAAAGAAACTACCACAAATCTGACGAGTGAACAATTATTGCGCTATTACGATGGAGAAACATTTGATGGCTTTTCTTTATTTGATCAATTAACGGAAGAATAGTCTATCAAGGGAGAATGTACTAATAGTGTTCACTCTTTAGAAACAAGACGACATCCACGAAATTTATTTTAAAATTTTGTGGATGTCGTCTTATTTTTTTTCTTTTAATAAAGAATAATCTGATTTTTACGTAACTTTATTATGAAAGACAACTCGCACATAAAATGTTTCCCGTGAAACATTATTTACGAATTTGTCCATCTCCATAGATGATGTATTTCGTCGTTGTTAACTCATTTAGCCCCATTGGACCTCTAGCATGAAGTTTTTGTGTAGAAATACCGATTTCTGCACCAAAGCCAAAAACCGAACCATCGGTAAAGCGAGTGGACGCATTGACGTAAACAGCAGCTGCATCAACTTCATTTAAAAAGCGTTGGCTTGCTGTGTAACTGTCCGTCACGATAGCTTCGGAATGTTGTGTATTGTGACGGTTGATATGTTCGATTGCTTCGTCCAAAGAATCAACGATCTTAACCGCTAAAATATAATCCAAATATTCTGTATCCCAATCGGTTTCGTCTGCTAAGGTTGCGGTCTCTAAATAATCTAACGCGCGAGCATCTGCATGTAGAGAGACACCATGTTCAACCAGTGCTTGCTCAATAGATGGCAAGAAGAAAGGCGCGATCTCTGAATGAATCAGCAAAGTCTCGGCAGCGTTACAGACAGAAGGGCGAGATGTTTTGGCGTTCACAATGATATCCACTGCCATGGCTAATTGTGCTTCTTTATCGATATAGATATGGTTGTTGCCGGTACCCGTTTCAATGATTGGTACAGTGGCTTGCTCTTTCACACGTTTGATCAACGAAGCACCACCTCGAGGAATCAATACGTCTAAATAATCCGTTAATCGCATCAATTCCGCAGCCGTCTCATGAGAGGTATCATCCACGAATTGGATCGCGTAAGGCGAAACTTCAGCATTTTCCAATGTTTCTTGAAGTAATTCAACCAACAGTTGATTGGAATGGAAGGCTTCTTTTCCACCACGTAAAATCACTGCATTTCCTGATTTAAATGCGAGACTTGCCGCATCAGTTGTCACATTCGGACGTGATTCGTAGATCATGCCGATGACACCTAGAGGGACACGTTTCTTGCCAATCAATAAACCATCTTCGTTTTGCCACATGTGATCGACTTTTCCGATTGGGTCGTCTAGTTGCGCCACTTTAATGATTTCTTCCGCCATTGTATGGATGCGTTCTGGTGTTAGCCGTAAACGATCTTGCATTGTTTCGCTAATATTATTTTCTGTCGCTTGATCTAAGTCTTTTTGATTGGCTTCAAGAATGGCTAGTTGATTTCTCTTGATTGTTTGTGCCATTTGCAACAATAAGTCATTTTTTTGTTTAGTCGGCATCAAAGCAAGTTCTCGCGCGCCTTTTTTTGCTTGTATCCCAAGTTGGTTAAGATCAGTCATTATAAAACCTCCTTAAATAATGTGCCGATTTCTTCTCCAGCTAAAATATCAAAAATGATTGCTGGATTTTTTCCGTTTGCTAAGATCATCGGACGATTTGCTTCAAAGATCCTTAAAGCTGCTTTTAGTTTGCTTGCCATCCCACCAGTTCCGTAGGCACTACCAGCACCACCTGCTTGGGCCATCAGTTCATCGTCGATCGCGGTAACTGTTTGATACATTTCAGCGTCAGGATTGATGGTTGGATTATCCGAATAAAAACCGTCGATATCTGAAAGAATGATGAGTAGATCAGCGGCAATCAGTTTGGTAACGATCGCAGATAACTGATCATTGTCGCCAAATTTTGTGGAGTGATCTAATTCATCCACTGCGACGGTGTCATTTTCATTAACGATTGGAATGGTTCCCATTGCTAGTAGCTGTTCTAACGTATTGACAACATTTTTTCGGCTTTCAGGGTAATCGATAACATCTCGCGTCACTAAGATTTGGGCCGTTTGTTGACCATACGCACTGAACCGTTGATTATAGATATTCATCAATTCAGCTTGTCCAATTGCTGCAATCGCTTGTTGTGCGGGAATCGTATTAGGACGCTTTGCTAGATTCATCTTGTGCATCCCAACACCTACTGCACCGGAAGAGACTAAGACGATTTCTTTGCCTTGATTACGAAGGTCAGAGAGAACAAAAGCGAGTTGATCGATCGCACCCAAATTGATGTTGCCATTTGGATAGATCAACGTACTTGTTCCTACTTTGATAATGATTCGTTTTGCTTCTATTATTTCTTTTCGCATGGTGCACCTCAACTAATCTTTTTTACACAGAAATGATTTTGCTCTATTCTACTTGTTTTCAATCATAAAGTCATGTTTTAATAAACTTTTTTTCAAAAAATCAATAAATTTGTTTCTTAAATAGAGAAAGGAATTTCATGAAGAATTCGTTAACTTTGGGTATTCAGTCGCTTGGTATGTTAAAATAGAACTAGTTTACTCTGGGAGGGATTCGGTGAATAAAAGAGGTTTTGAAGTAATTACACGTTATCAGGATCAACAGATCCAATTGCCGCAAAGAGCGACTCATCACGCTGCCGGTTATGATTTTGAAGCAGCAGAAGATGTGGTGATTCCAAGTGTTTGGAAAGCCGGGTTCAAACAAGGACTAACAGCTGTATCAGATGCGCTGATCTCTGAAATGTCAGCAGAGGAAAAGAAAATCAAACCCGTTTTAGTGCCTACAGGAATCAAAGCGTATATGGGTGAGGATGAATTCTTACAATTAGCCAATCGTTCGAGCAATCCATTAAAACGTTTTTTGATTTTGACGAATGGTGTCGGCGTGATCGACAGTGACTATTATAATAACGAAGCAAATGAAGGGCATATCATGTTCCAATTCACGAATTTTGGTTTCAAAGATGTAGTGATCAAAAAAGGGGAAAGAATTGGGCAAGGAATCTTCCTACCGTTCTTAAAAGCGGACCAAGATCAAACCGCTAATGCTCGTCAAGGTGGATTTGGTTCATCCAACCAATAAGCAAAGTAGATTTAAGTTATCTTTAACTCAAGAAAAGTAAAATGAAAGACAGGTGGTACACCGAAATGGCCAAAAAAGCAAAAGTTCAATTTGTTTGTCAAAATTGTGGCTATGTGTCGCCTAAATTTTTAGGACGTTGCCCAAATTGTGGCAAATGGAATACCATGGTTGAAGAAATCGAACAAGATACAACGGACCGCAGAGTACGAACGAGTTTGACCGGAGAAAAAGCCAAGCCAACAAAAATTGCTGAGGTGGTTCCTAAGAAAGAACCACGAGTAAAGACGAAGCTAGAAGAATTGAACCGTGTTTTAGGCGGTGGTGTGGTCCCTGGCTCGATGGTTTTGATCGGTGGCGACCCTGGTATCGGAAAATCCACCTTACTCTTGCAAGTATCACAGCAACTGGCTGCTATTGGTGGAAAAGTCCTTTACGTATCGGGAGAAGAGAGTGCGGACCAAATCAAGTTGCGTGCAGAACGATTAGGTTCGATCGACACAGAGTTTTACTTGTATGCAGAGACAGATATGAATGAAATCAGTCGAGCCATCGAACAAATTTCACCTGATTATGTCATCATCGATTCGATCCAAACAATGACTCAACCTGATATTACGAGTGTCGCTGGTAGTGTTAGTCAAGTGCGAGAAACCACAGCTGAACTATTGAAAATCGCAAAAACAAACGGTATTGCTATCTTTATAGTAGGTCATGTCACGAAAGAAGGCTCGATTGCAGGTCCACGTATGTTAGAGCACATGGTTGATACGGTCTTGTATTTTGAAGGTGAGCAACATCATAGTTTTCGTATTTTGCGTGCCGTCAAAAATCGTTTTGGTTCCACCAATGAGATCGGCATTTTTGAGATGCACGCTCATGGGTTAGAAGAAGTAGCCAACCCTTCACAGATTTTCTTAGAAGAACGATTGGACGGGGCAACAGGTTCAGCAATCGTTGTCGCCATGGAAGGTACACGCCCGATCTTGGTTGAGATCCAAGCTTTAGTCACACCCACGATGTTCGGAAATGCTAAACGAACAACGACTGGTTTAGACTTTAATCGGGTGTCATTGATCATGGCAGTCTTAGAAAAACGGGCAGGATTATTGTTGCAAAATCAAGATGCTTACTTAAAAGCAGCTGGTGGGGTAAAATTAAATGAACCTGCAATCGACTTAGCGATTGCAGTCAGTATTGCGTCTAGTTACAAAGAAAAAGGAACGCAACCAACGGAGTGTTTTATTGGAGAAATCGGTCTGACTGGTGAAATCAGAAGAGTCAACCAAATTGAACAACGAGTCAAAGAAGTACAAAAATTAGGTTTTACAAAAGTATATTTACCTAAAAATAATTTAGGTGGTTGGAATATTCCAGAGGGTATCGAAGTCGTAGGTGTTGCTACACTTGATGAAACTCTTAGACGAGTATTTCGCTAAAATTAAAATGAAATGGAGGAAACAGGATGCAAAAACGTGTCATCACCTTACTGATGATCATCGTTGGTGCCAGCTTAGGGATTTCTTTTTTACCTACAGCTTGGCAGGCGATCGGTCAACAGACGAATGGATGGCTGAATAACACCTTTACCAATAGCTTGTTAGGTGCACTTATTTTCTTTCTATTATCTTTGCTATTGGCAAAACATATAACAGCAGTCATCAAGCAAATTGAAGAAAAATTAAGTGAGGTCAGCTTGACGTATCTCTTATTTGGCGCAATCGGTGCAATTATTGGCCTAACGTTGGGGGTTGTGATCTCAACGCCGCTTTACAATATTGAAATACCTTTTGTGAACAGTGTTTTACCCATCTTATTGATGGTGATCCTTGGCTATTTGGGCTTGCGAATGGGAACGACCCGCATCGAAGAATGGAAGAAAATATTTGGACCTAGAAGCAAAAAGGTGGAGCAAGAAACACCTAGTCAGGTGGAAAGTCAGTTATTAGAACGCAAATTAGATGATCATTTTCATAAATATAAAATTTTAGACACAAGCGTCATTATTGATGGACGTATTTACGATATTACAAAAACAGGATTTCTAGAAGGAACCTTGATGATCCCAAATTTCGTCCTGTATGAATTACAATATATCGCTGATTCTGGCGATAGCCTGAAGCGGGTACGTGGACGTCGCGGACTAGATATTTTGAACGCGTTACAAAAAGAAGAAGGTATTTCAGTTGAGATGTATGATGGTGATTTTGAAGACATCAGTGAAGTAGATAGTAAGCTGATCAAATTGGCAAAACTATTAGATGGTGTCATCGTGACCAATGATTATAATCTTAACAAAGTCTCTGAATTTCAAAATGTACCTGTTCTCAACATCAATGCACTTGCTAACGCAGTGAAGCCAGTCGTTATCCCTGGTGAGAATATGAATGTACTAGTGGTCAAAGCAGGTACAGAACGTCAACAAGGAGTGGCTTATCTAGATGACGGTACAATGGTGGTTGTAGAAGACGGACAACACTACATGAATGAACGGATCGAAGTCGTGGTAACGAGTGCACTACAAACAGCTGCCGGACGCATGATCTTTGCAAAACCTGCTCATGCGGGTCGAGGAATCGACAATAAGCGTGAAAAT
This sequence comes from Enterococcus sp. DIV1304_2, assembly GCF_050555445.1. Classification (NCBI taxonomy): domain Bacteria; kingdom Bacillati; phylum Bacillota; class Bacilli; order Lactobacillales; family Enterococcaceae; genus Enterococcus; species Enterococcus sp. DIV1304_2. The sequence goes on along the minus strand of NZ_CP187851.1, from coordinate 2,907,170 downwards.
GAGAAAAAAGCGAAATAAAAACGCAATATGGTAAATATGAGGCAGTTAGACATCGTCAGATTTTTTAGAGAGATGGTTTTTGCTTCCTCAGTTTAGGTGGAGTAGGCGAGGATTGAAAAGTAGGCCAAACTATTTTTTCGATTCCCGCCTTCTTACGTAGATTTGAATGACTTTTTCATAATCTCTTTACTATTTAACGTATAAAAGGTAAAATTTGTGCTGAGTAGCTTTAAATTTCAACATTTATCGCTAAAGGAGATCCAACCCAAAACAATCTGATAAGATATTGTATTGTCAGTTGTTTTTGGCGTCTCAAAGTCTAGTTTGAAAGAAGAGGAAGAAAATGACGAAAGTACGCGTACGTTATGCACCAAGTCCAACAGGGCATTTGCATATTGGGAATGCACGAACTGCATTATTCAATTATTTATTTGCCCGTCACAATGATGGAGATTTCATTATCCGCATTGAGGACACTGACCAAAAACGAAATATTGAAGATGGCGAAAAAAGCCAATTAGAGAATCTTGCATGGTTAGGGATGGAATGGGATGAATCACCTGAAAATCCAGGTGAATACGGTCCTTACCGTCAATCTGAAAGAAAAGAAATCTACCAACCATGGATCGATCAGTTATTAGCAAGCAATCGTGCTTACAAATGCTATTGTTCAGAAGAAGAATTAGAAGCAGAACGTGAAGCGCAACGTGCGCGTGGCGAAATGCCTCACTACGCTGGGACTTGTGCGAACTTGTCACCTGAAGAACAAGCGAAAAAAGAAGCAGAAGGCATTGTACCAGTGATTCGTTTCCGTGTGCCACGCAATACAGAATATGCGTTTACCGACATGGTCAAAGGAGATATCACCTTTGAATCAGACAATATCGGTGGGGATTATGTCATCCAAAAACGCGATGGTATGCCAACCTATAACTTTGCGGTAGCTGTTGACGATCACTTAATGAAGATCACTCACGTATTACGTGGGGATGATCATATTGCGAATACACCAAAACAATTAATGATCTATGAAGCATTTGGTTGGACTGCGCCAACATTTGGGCATATGACCTTGATCATCAATTCTGAAACGGGCAAAAAATTAAGTAAACGTGATGAATCGATTTTACAATTTATCGAACAATACCGTGAATTAGGCTACTTACCAGAAGCGATGTTCAATTTTATTGCTTTACTAGGCTGGTCTCCTGTCGGTGAAGATGAATTGTTCAGTCAAGAAGAATTGATCAAAATGTTTGATCCACAGCGCTTGAGCAAATCACCAGCAGCATTTGACGCGAAAAAATTACAATGGGTGAACAACCATTACATCAAAGAAATGGATCTAGATGCATTGACAGAAATGTGTTTACCTTATTTGATCGCTGATGGTCGTGTGCAAGAAAATCCAGATGCACAAACAATCGAATGGGTGAAAAAAATTGTTCGTCTGTACCAACCACAAATGAGTTATGCAGCCGAAATCGTTGAAGTATCAACATTATTCTTTAACGAACATCCTGTATTAGATGAAGCAGCCAAAGAAGTATTAGCGGGTGAAACGGTTCCGACTGTGTTGAAAGCTTTCAAAGAACAACTTACTCAAATGGAAGCGGTAGATGCACCAACAGTCAAAGCAGCAATCAAAGCAGTACAAAAAGAAACAGGGGTAAAAGGAAAGAACCTGTTTATGCCGATTCGTGTCGCTGTTTCAGGACAAATGCATGGACCTGAATTACCAGAAACAATCGAATTGTTAGGAAAAGAAAAATCTTTAGCACATTTAAACCAAGTATTGAACTAAACACGATGAACAGAAAGAAGTAAAAAAAGAATGGTTTCAAGAGAGTCAACGGGTGGTGTAAGTTGTCAATTGTTCTTTTTTGAAATGCCTCTGGGAGTGGTCTTTGCGAAGAGGGGTTGATCAATCTCAATCCTTGAAAGTAGCGAAGAACGAATAGCAGACGTTACCTGTTAGAGATAATCATTTGATTATGAAAAAAAGTGGAACCACGCCTCATAGCGTCTTTTAATAAGGAAACTTATTAAAAGACGTTTTTTTAGTTGTCTTTCGTTGTTCTTACATACAGTCAAAAAAGGAAAGGAGAGGAAGTCGATGGAATGGTTCAAACGAGCTGTCATTGCCGTAAAGAAAAATGATCCAGCAGCGCGTACCACAGCAGAGGTCATTTTGACCTATCCTGGGCTACATGCATTATTTTGGCATCGTTTCTCCCATTATTTATATCGCCATCGTCTCTATTTGATTGCCAAAATGAATGCCCAATTTTGGCGATTCATTACGGGAATAGAGATACATCCAGGAGCGACGATCGGAACGGGTGTATTTATCGATCACGGTATGGGAATCGTTATTGGAGAAACAGCAGAAATCGAAGATGATGTCGTCTTGTTTCATGGTGTCACTTTAGGGGGGACTGGAAAAGAAACGGGGAAAAGACATCCAACCGTCAAAAAAGGCGCAATGTTGTCAGCCAATGCCCAAATCTTAGGTCCGATCACCATAGGAAAAGATGCGAAAATCGGTGCAGGCGCAGTCGTCTTAAAAGATATACCTGATGGGGCAACAGCAGTAGGGATACCAGCAAAAGTTGTCCGAATCAATGGAGAGAAAGTAGGGGATGAGAATGATAAAAATCTATAATACACTATCAAGAGAAAAAGAGACTTTTGTTCCTTTAAAAGAAGGACAAGTTTCAATGTATGTTTGCGGACCAACTGTTTATAATTATATCCACATTGGAAATGCCCGAAGTACGATTGCGTTTGACACGATTCGACGTTATTTGGAATACCGTGGATATCAAGTGAACTACGTATCGAATTTTACAGATGTGGATGATAAAATCATCAAGGCTGCCAATGAGCTTGGGATTACGGCACCTGAAGTTGCTGATCGTTTTATCAAAGCTTTTGAAGAAGATACGAAAGCATTGAATGTGCAGCCAGCAACGAGCCATCCAAGAGTAATGGATCACATGGAAGATATTCGTGTGTTCATCCAAACATTGATCGCCAAAGGTTTTGCTTATGAATCGAATGGCGATGTTTATTATCGTACACGTAAATTTACTGATTATGGTCAATTGAGTGATCAATCGATAGACGAGTTAGAGATTGGTGCAAGTCAACGTACTGGCGCAGAACAGCAACAAAAAGAAGATCCTTTAGACTTTGCCTTGTGGAAAAAAGCAAAACCAGGCGAAATTTCATGGGAATCGCCATGGGGCGAAGGACGTCCAGGGTGGCATATCGAATGTTCCGTGATGGCAACGAAACATTTAGGTGAGACAATCGATATCCATGGTGGTGGACAAGACTTGGAGTTCCCTCATCATGAGAACGAAATTGCCCAAAGTGAAGCGAAAACAGGTAAAAAATTTGCGAACTATTGGATGCACAATGGCTATGTGACGATTGGTGAAGACGATCAAAAAATGAGTAAGTCTTTAGGGAACTTTATCACTGTCCACGAAATGATCCAAGAGGTAGACCCACAAGTGTTACGCTTCTTTATGGCAACCACACAATATCGTCGACCGATCCGCTATAGTGAAGCAACGATGAAAGAAGCAGCGACAAACTTACAACGATTGAAAAATACGTTTGATAATCTACACTTCCGTTTTGAAAATGCGGTAGAAGCCCAGTCGGAAGATGAGAGACAGGTAACAGAACTGGAACAATTAGAAACACGATTCATCAAAGAGATGGACGATGATTTCAATGCGGCTAACGGCATCACAGTTGTCTATGAATTAGCAAAATGGATCAATACGTATTTGGAACAACCGACTGTCTCCAAAACGATCCTATCCAAAAGTGAGGCACTATTTACCCAATGGTTGTCGATCTTTGGTATCTTATTTACGACAGCAGAAATGTTGGATGAAGAAATCGAGCAACTGATCGAAGAACGAACACAAGCCAGAAAAAACCGAGATTTCGCTCGTAGTGATGAAATTCGGGACCAATTAAAAGAAAAAGGTATCTTGTTAGATGACACTCCACAAGGTACTCGTTGGAGAAGAGAAGCATGAGAGATCATACACAACTAAATGGTTTAGCACTTGCTTATGTTGGAGATGCTATCTACGAAATCTATATTCGAGATTACTTGATTGAAAAAGGTGAAACAAAGCCGAATAAACTGCACCGAGCAGCGACACACTATGTTTCGGCAAAGGCACAAGCTTTTTTGATCCAACAAATGTTGCAAGAAAACCTGTTAACAGAAAATGAAGAACTTTACTATCGCAGGGGTAGAAATGCCAAAAGCCATACGAGTGCAAAAAATGCGGATATTACCACTTATCGCGTTGCAACAGGGTTTGAAGCCTTGATGGGCTACTTACATCTAACAAAACAAACCGAACGTATGGAAGAATTGATCAATTGGTGTATTGAGAAAGTAGGTGAAACCCATGAGGAAAGAAAATAAAGAACGTAATTATCAAAAACGAAACAAAAAAGATTCTCAACGTTTTACAAAAGGCAATGAGAAACGTAGTGCCAAGAAGGAAACAGTTTATGTTGGTCAAGAGGACACAACGAGTGAAGACAATTTTGTATTTGGTCATCATGCGACAGTCGAAGCTTTGCAACAAGGTCGTGGAAATAAATTGTTCCTCCAAGAAGATTCACGGGGCGACAAGGTTGAAGAGTTGAAAAATATTGCTCGAGAACAATCGGTGCCGGTCAAGTGGGTCCCTAAGCAGAAATTAGACCTACTGAGTGATCGTGGTGTTCATCAAGGGGTGGTATTGGCCATCACGCCTTATGAATATCTGACGTTGGATCAACTATTGGAACAGGCGAAGAGCAAAACGGAAACACCCTTTTTCTTGATCTTGGACAGTATCGAAGATCCTCACAATTTTGGTTCGATTTTACGAACGGCAGATGCCAGTGGGGTGGATGGTGTCATCATTCCTAAACATCGCGCAGTCGGAATCACGCCAATCGTGACGAAAACATCGACAGGCGCCGTTGAACACGTGCCAGTGGCTCGTGTGACAAACTTAGTTCAAACTGTCCAGCAGCTAAAAGAGCAACAATTTTGGGTATTCGGAACGGATATGGAAGGAACGAATTTCCAATCATGGAATGCAAAAGGATCGATAGCGTTAGTGATCGGTAACGAAGGTCGTGGCATGAGTGCAGGCTTGAAGAAAGAAATGGATGAGCTATTGACGATCCCTATGGTCGGTCATGTTCAAAGCTTGAACGCGAGTGTTGCGGCTGGACTACTGATGTATCAGGCTTTTTCTCAGCGTCAGGGGGGATAAGGCATGAAGAAGCAGCTGTTGATCGTCGATGGCTATAATATGATCGGTTCTTGGCCGGAATTAGTGGCACTGAAAAAGCAAGATAAAATGGCGGATGCCAGAGAAGCCTTGTTGCATCGTTTATCGAATTATGCAAAATATGAAGGTATTGAAGTAATCGTCGTCTTTGATGCACAATTAGTTCCAGGTATCCAACAAAATTATCGAAAATACCAATTAGAAGTCGTGTTCACAAAAGAGGATGAAACGGCAGATACGTATATCGAGCGGATCGCTGGAGAGTTGAATACTCGTTTGACGCAAGTGACTGTCGCAACGAGTGACTTAGCAGAACAATGGGTGATTTTTTCACAAGGTGCCTTACGAACTTCCGCGTACGAATTATATAAAACAATCAAAAAAACAGAAAAAAATATTACCCAAGATAATATAAATATGCGTTTTATTGATTTTCGACGAAATTCTCCGTGGAATGAAGAACAATTAGAAAAATTGTCCCAAAAATTGGACGATTTAATGAGAAAAGAAAAATAACAGCCAGATACGATTAGTTATTCAATGAATTGATGGTAAGATTCCTCCATAATCGAAAGTTATGGAGGAATTATTTTATGTCCGAGGAGTTATTGTGCGCCGCCCGTAATGGAGATGAAGAAGCATTTTCTATGCTGTATCAAAAATATTTCCCGTTATTATTACGGTTGAAAAATATTTATTATCTAAGGAATTATGTAAGTGAAGATTGGGAACAAGAAGCAAGGATTGCTCTATATCAAGCACTTAAAACGTACGAAAATAATAAAGGTGTCAGTTTTGGGAGTTATTACAAAAGTATTATCAGTAACCAAATCTACTCTTTATTGCGTAAGCAAAACGCGCTAAAACGTCGAGACCAAAAAAATGAAATTTCTATTGAACAAAAAATAGCGACAGAAGGACCAGATTTTTTAGCCGAGATCACCATCCAAGAACCTGTTGCGATGCAACAATTACTATTAAAAGAAGCTTTCGAGGACTGCGATATCAAATTCTCATCAAAAGAGGCAAAAATCTTTCAACATTACATGCAAGGCAATGATTTTAGCGAGATGGAGAGAGAATTATCAATGGATCTGAAGCAAATAAAAAGCGCTTACGGTCGAGTGAAATATAAGATAAAAAAACATCTGAAAGATTATAATGAGTGATTTTTTATAGCATTACTAATGTTTTTCTTACTTATTTCTATTGCATTTCTTTTTTTGATATGGTAAACTTGAAAAATTTTACTATATATGGTATGATAGTAATTGAGGTGAATTGTATGCCACTAACTTTAGCTACAATCAAAAAAGATTTAGAAGGTCGTATCGGCAGCCAAATCATGTTGGTTGCACAGACCGGAAGAAAGCGTCAAACGGAACGCCGAGGCGTTTTAACAGAAACCTATCCTTCAGTCTTTGTCGTAGACTTGGATCCTGAAGAAAATTCATTTGAACGAGTATCTTACAGTTATTCGGATGTACTTACTCGAACAGTTGAGATCGAATTTTTAACTGAAGCAGTTTAAAAAGCAAGCGGACCTAGATTATACATGAGGTTCGTTTGCTTTTTTGTATCTAACTCGTTATGCTATTAGCAAGAAAGAACGGAGGTCCTGATGATGAAGCATTATGTAAAAAAATTTGCAGAACTAACAACAGCAGAATTTTATGCAATCGTGAAAGAGCGAATCGCCGTATTTGTTGTTGAACAAAATTGTCCTTACCAAGAAGTCGATGAGATCGATGAAATCGCATGGCATACTTATTTTAAAGATGAAGATGGTACGATTTTGGCATATACACGTATTTATGCAGAAGAAGACACAGTTCATTTTGGACGAGTCTTGGTCAATCAGGCGCATCGCAAGTCAGGTTTAGGACAAAAAATCGTGGCACAAACATTAGCGGCGATCGAAGCCAATGCACCTGGACGTCCGATCGTGATCGGGGCACAAGAATATCTACAATCATTTTATGAATCCTTTGGTTTTCAGGCAATCTCAGAAGTATATTTAGAAGATGGAATCCCCCACTTAGACATGAGAAAACAAGCATAAAAAAAACAGAAGAATTTCCTTCTGTTTTTTTTATCTCACGCTTTAGGATCCGTGCTCTCAGAAGTTGCTTGGGCAGTTGGGCGTGCATTATTTTCAGCTGTTTGTTGTGCCAATAGATCGCGAATATCACTAAGATAATCTTCCGCAGTGGGTTTGTCTTCCACCACTTCTTCTTCTTTTGGTCGTAATTTTTTCGCATGATTGGCTGCTTTGACCACTAGGAATAGAACAAAACCAGTAATGACAAATGTAATAATTGCACTAATAACATTCCCAAAAGAAAAGGTGACCCCTTTCGCAGGTGACCAATCAAGAACAGACAATGCACCATCCAAATCAGAGGTACCTGTGATCATTGCAACGACCCAACCAATTAAGGGAGTAATCAGACCTTGAACGATTTGATTCACAATGCCCGTAAAAGCACTACCGATCACTACACCGACAGCTAGATCTAGCACATCGCCTCGCATGATAAATTCTTTAAATTCTTTGATCATTGTTTTTCTCCTTTCTTGTTAATCCTAGTATATCGAAGAATAAAAAAATGTAAAAACAACACGCTTAATAATATCCCCACACGTTCGTTCAATCACTTGTATGCTATACTAGAAAGTGACTTTTAAAAAAATTGGACAAAAAAAGAGAACTTTTATGTCGTTGAAACAACAACGATCATCGCTAAGAGATCCAAGGATCATGACAAAAAGGAGTAGTTATTTATGGCCTATCAATTGACAGAAGGTGTCAACCTTCATGTGCTACCAACCAAACAATTTAAAACGATCCGTATTTTTGTACGGTTCACCACAGCCTTAGAAAAAGACATCGTCACCAAACGTTCATTACTGAGTAGTTTATTAGAGACGAATAGCTTGAACTATCCGGATCAGACACAATTAAGTGCAAAATTAGCTGATTTGTATGGAGCTGGTTTCGGTTTTTCTGTCCGGAAAAAAGGCAATCTACATTGGATGAATGCCGGAATCAGTTTCGTCAATGGTGCGTATGTCAATGACAGCACGATTTTGACAAATGCCGTTTCCTTTTTAAAAGAGGTATTATTCTTCCCTAACATCAAAAATCAAACATTTGATCAAGCCACATTTGATTTAGAGAAAAATAACTTAAAGCAATATTTGGAAAGCTTAAATGAAGATAAGCAAACAATGGCTTCATTAGCATTACAAGAATTATATTTTGAACAGTCAGATGCACAAAAAATCCCAAGTATGGGGTCCGTTGAAGAACTCGAAAATATCACATCAAGTGCCTTAGCAGAATATTATGCACGTATGATCAAAGAAGACCAAGTGGATATTTTTGTAGTGGGTGATATCGAAGAAACAATGGCAATCGAAGCGTTAAAAGAGCTTCCTTTCACTGAGCGAAAAGTGGTACGACCAGAAATCTTTTATCAACAAACACAAAACAACGTGATCAAGGAACGACAAATCCAAGAACCAGTGGTGCAAGCCAAACTGAACCTAGCCTATCAAACCAATGTTTATTACGATCAACCAGAACGTTTTTCATTGATGGTCTTCAATGGCTTATTCGGAGGCTTCCCTCACTCCAAACTTTTCATGAATGTACGTGAAAAAGAAAGCTTAGCTTATTATGCGTCTAGCAACGTTGATACTTTTCGTGGGTTATTGACTGTACAAACAGGCATTGAGACCAAAAATCGTAATCAAGTCTTGCACTTGATCCATCAACAACTGGCAAGTTTACAAAATGGCGAAGTCACTGAATTGGAGCTTGAACAAACCAAGGCAATGTTACGTAATCACTATTTGTTGTCTTTGGATTCGCCACAAGCTGCAATCGAATCCGCTTATTTAGCACACTGGCTTCCTGATACTGAACTATCGGACGAGGAATGGTTGGCTCGCATGGAACGTGTAACGATCGAAGATATTCAAGAAGTAGCAAACCAAATCGAATTACAAGCAATCTTCTTTTTAGCTGGAGGTGAAGAGAATGCATAAAGCAGAGTATAGCCAAATCAATGAAACACTGTATCACGAAGTCTTACCGAATGGTTTGACGGTTTACTTGTTACCAAAAAACGATTATCACAAAACTTATGGTTTATTCAGTACGAATTATGGATCGATCGACAATGAATTTATTCCTTATGGTGCAACGGAAAAAGTGAAAGTTCCTGATGGGATCGCGCATTTCTTGGAACATAAGTTATTTGAAAAAGAAGAAGGCGATGTGTTCCAATTGTTTGGTCAACAAGGAGCATCAGCGAATGCGTTCACGAGCTTCACAAAAACCAGCTATTTATTTTCAACGACAGATCAAGTAGAAAAAAATCTTTTGACCCTACTTGATTTTGTTCAAGCGCCTTATTTTACTGAAGAAACAGTCAATAAAGAAAAAGGGATCATTGGTCAAGAAATCCAGATGTATGAAGACGATCCGAATTGGCGGTTATTCTTTGGTATCTTAAACAATCTATACCCCAATCATCCATTACACATTGATATTGCAGGAACGGTGGAAAGTATTGCTGACATCACAGCAGAGGATCTATATACTTGCTATCGCACCTTTTATCAACCAAGCAATATGGTGTTATTTGTAGTTGGTAATTTGGAACCAGAACAGTTGATGGAGCAAATTCGCCACAATCAAGCTGCCAAAGAATTTCCACCCGCTCAAAAAATCGAACGATTCTTTCCCGAAAATCAAGCAGATGTTCTGCCGATAAGTACCTTAGAAGCAGCGATCACACGAGAAAAATTTGTGTTAGGGATCAAAGGAATCGATGTGTTACCTGAAAATGGGAGAGAATTGCTCAGATATAAAACAGCGATTCGTTTGTTACTACAATTACTTTTAGGCCCAACTGCACAAAACTATTTAGCCCTTTACAACGAAGGAATTATTGATGATAGTTTTGGCTTTGAGTTTAGTTTAGATCGTGAATTTCATTTTGCTGACTTCAGTGGCGATTCGGACCAACCAAAACTAGCAGTAAAAAAAATAAAAGAGATTCTATTGAACTTTGAACATGACGAAGGAATCACAGAAGAAAACTTGATCTTATTGAAAAAGAAAATGTTAGGGCAGTATTTCCAATCATTGAACTCCATCGAATACATCGCCAATCAATTTACACAAAGTCTATTTGGTGACCAAACATTGTTTGATCTGCCAGAAATCATTGAATCAATCCAGATGACGGATCTTCTTCAAGTAGGACGCTCTTTTATCAATGCTGACGTGTTTAGTGAATTTTATATGCAGCCAAAAAAGTGAAACAGTAAAAAAACTCTGAATTTATTGGACATACTCGCTGTTTCGTCATGCTTTTTGTAAGAATAAAAGAAAGTTTTAAATTTCACTTTAAAACAGATGAAATGTTATCCAAAGTAAGTTCGCTTTGTGGTATTCTTAAGTAGATTGAGTGCAAGATTGATCAATATAGAGGGAACACTATACATTGAGCATGAATAAAGCAAAAATTCAATGAGAAGCAGTCAGAAAAAATGGTCGATCCTCAGTAGAGAAAGCACCTTCTGACTAGAATACACAGACTGGAGAAGATGAACGAGTGGCTTTTGAAACCATCGGGGAAAAATTACGGCAAGCCCGTTTAAACAAAAAAATATCATTAGATGAATTACAACAAATGACGAAGATCCAAAAACGTTACTTGGAATCGATCGATCAAAATGAATTTGATCAATTGCCAGGTAAATTTTATGTTCGTGCATTTATTCGTCAATATGCAGAAGCTGTTGGTGAAGATGGTGATTATTTAGTGGATGTTTTTGATGGGAAAAAATCTTTCGCAGATGAGACCATCAAAAAACGACCAGAACCAGAAACAGTGAGTGGTTCAAGAAAAGCCATGCACGAAGAAGAAAAGAATCTAACAAAATTCTGGACAAGTCTGCCAGTGATTTTATTAGGATTAGTCGCTGTAGCAATCATCACAGTAGTGGCATATATGTCATGGCAAGACCGTCAATCGGAGCCGATCATTGGTGGAACAGCTTCAACGGTATCTGTCGATGGTTCGATCACGGAAGAAGAACCGGAGTCAAGTGAATCAACGGTTGAATCGACCGTGGAATCGACAACAAAATCAACAGAAGAAGAGAAAAAAATGACCATCACACCGGGACAAGACACAGGAAGTGCGCTTTCAATCGAGGTAAAAGATGCGAAAAAACCGATCACATTGGAATTTACAGCAAGTGAACGTGTCTGGATTGGTGTCCAATTGAACAATACGTTTGATTATCACTATCAAGAAACCTTGGTTGCCAATGATACAAAAACAACAGAACTTCCAGAAAATACGACAAATGCAATGATCACACTTGGAGCAGCGAGTAATGCAACGGTCAAATTAAATGGTGAAGAACTGCCTATCAACGCAGGTCCAAATAATACGAGCCTGAAGAATATTTCGCTTTCCTTGCAGTATGCAGAATAACTAGTTTAAACATCAACCGTGTAAAAGAGAGCCGGAATCTTGTGTTGGGCTCTCTTTTCTTGTTTAGATAGTAGGTTATAATTTAGTGAAAGATTTGTTTAGCAATTGAGAGACTATTGGTGGAAACTTTTGCTGGACTGACGTAAAATAGGAAAGAAAGGAGTCGTTCTTGTGAATTTACCAAATCAATTAACTGTACTTAGAATCTGTATGATTCCAGTGTTTATTTTAGTCGTCGGCCTTCCGTTAGATTGGGGGCAATTAACGGTAGGAACAACGTCATTAGCGATCACTCAGCTAGTAGGTGCCATCATTTTTGCTTTAGCAAGTGTGACGGATTGGCTAGATGGGAAAATTGCTCGCTCCAGAGGATTAGTGACGAACTTCGGAAAATTTGCTGATCCATTAGCAGACAAAATGTTAGTTATGACAGCTTTTATCATGTTGGTAGGTCAAGGAAAAGCGCCAGCATGGGTGATTGCGATCATCGTTTGTCGTGAGTTGGCTGTAACAGGGTTACGATTATTGCTTGTCGAGGATGGGGAAGTCATGGCAGCTGCTTGGCCTGGAAAAGTAAAAACAGCTACTCAAATGATTGCGATCATTTTATTATTCATCAATAATATCCCATTCAACTTGATCAATGTACCCCTTGATCAAATCATGTTATACGCTTGTCTGATTTTTACCATCTATTCAGGTGTCGATTACTTTATCAAGAATCGTGGCGTATTCAAAGGATCCATGTAACATCATCGAATCACTTAGTTCTTATCAGAAACAGATCGGTTGTTCCCGGTCTGTTTTTTTTTGGAAAAAAGACGCACCAGCAAGAATAAAATGAGCAAGGAAAAACGAATCTACCATCAAATAGCGTATACTATTAGGTAGAGCCAATTAGTCAAACAAAGACTAATTTACAGATAACTAAGGGGATTCTATAACTATTCCCCAACTAAAGGAAGCGATCAAATATGAAATCTGAAATCATAGCAGTAGGAACAGAATTATTACTTGGACAAGTCGTGAATACGAATGCGACATTTTTATCAGAACAGTTAGCAGATCTAGGAATCGATGTCTATTATCACACAGTTGTCGGGGATAATCCGACTCGTTTGGAGGAGTTACTCCAGTTAGCTGAATCAAGAAGTGAACTAATCATTTTATGTGGTGGATTAGGACCAACAGAAGATGATTTAACAAAAGAAGTTGTTGCAAAACACCTTGATAGAAAACTGATCCAAAATACAGAAGGTTACAAGAAACTGTTGGCATTTTTCGAAACGACAAAAAGAAAAATGACGGATAACAATTTACAACAGTCCCAAATCATTGAAGGTGGCACACCATTACCTAATCGAACTGGCTTAGCGTTAGGCACGTTTTATCAAACGAAAAGCAATGCCTATCTTTTACTTCCTGGGCCACCGAGTGAGTTGAAGCCGATGTTTGTAGAACAAGTACGCCCCTTGTTAGAACAACAATTCCCTTCAGAAGAAAAACTGATCTCAAAAGTGTTGCGCTTCTATGGCATTGGTGAATCACAATTAGTAACCGATCTAAAAGACTTGATTGCTACACAAATCAATCCCACGATTGCTCCTTATGCCAAACCAAATGAAGTCACACTGAGATTGACCGTCAAAACGTCAGATATTCATGCAGGGAATCAAGCGTTGCACGCACTGGAAGAAAAGATCCAAGCCCGTGTCGGTGAATATTTTTATGGATATGGGGATGACTATTCGTTGCCACAAGCTGTCGTGGATCTACTGAAAGAACAGGGGAAGACAGTCACAGCAGCTGAAAGTTTGACAGCCGGAGGCTTTCAATCCGCACTAGGAGCGATTCCTGGCGTCTCTCAAGTCTTTTCTGGTGGTTTTGTGACTTATTCAGCAGAGACCAAAGCAAAGCTCTTAGGCATCGATCCAGACCTGTTAGAGCAGTTTGGCACAGTCAGTAAAGAATGTGCCGAACAAATGGCGATCCGCGCGCGTCAGCTCGTCGGTACAGATTATGCCGTAGCATTTACCGGCGTGGCAGGACCCGACACATTAGAAGGACATCCTGCAGGAACAGTTTGGCTGGCCGTTGCATCTAAAGAAGGCGTAGAGACAAAAGAGTGTCACTTCACGAGAGACCGTGCTGCAATCAGAAATAGTGCGATTATGCAAGGATTTGATCTGCTGAGAAAGCAACTATTAAGAAAAAAATAAATGCGAATATTTGTTCGGTTTTTGCTTGCTTTTTATAAATAAAAAAGATATTATAAACGTAATGAAATGTTACTTTGAGTCGTAAAAATAAGGAGGATTATCGTATTGGCAGATGATCGTAAAGCAGCCTTAGATGCTGCATTGAAAAAAATTGAAAAGAACTATGGGAAAGGTTCGATCATGAAACTGGGCGAAAAAATCGACCAACAAATCTCGACAATTCCAAGTGGTTCTCTTGCACTAGATGTTGCTTTAGGGATAGGTGGCTATCCTCGTGGACGGATCATTGAAGTCTACGGTCCAGAAAGTTCAGGTAAAACAACGGTTGCACTTCATGCAATCGCAGAAGTCCAAAAAAATGGTGGGACTGCCGCCTTTATCGATGCGGAGCATGCCTTAGACCCGCAGTATGCCCAAAAATTAGGGGTAAATATCGATGAATTACTCCTTTCTCAACCAGATACAGGAGAACAAGGATTAGAGATCGCTGATGCTTTAGTATCAAGTGGTGCAGTAGATATCGTCGTTGTCGACTCAGTAGCAGCTTTAGTACCACGTGCAGAGATCGACGGTGAGATGGGTGACTCACACGTAGGGTTACAAGCTCGTTTGATGTCTCAAGCCTTACGTAAACTGTCAGGATCGATCAACAAAACAAAAACGATCGCGATTTTCATCAACCAAATTCGTGAAAAAGTTGGCGTGATGTTCGGTAATCCAGAAATCACACCAGGAGGACGTGCGCTGAAATTCTATGCAACGATCCGTTTGGAAGTACGTCGTGCTGAACAATTGAAACAAGGAACGGACATTGTCGGTAACCGTACAAAGATCAAAGTCGTAAAAAATAAAGTAGCGCCACCATTCAAAATCGCTGAAGTCGATGTCATGTATGGCTTAGGTATCTCTCAAGAAGGCGAGCTATTGGATATGGCAGTTGAAAAAGATATCGTTGACAAGAGTGGTGCATGGTATTCTTACAAAGAAGATCGCATCGGTCAAGGTCGTGAAAACGCGAAGATCTATATGTCAAATCATCCAGAGATGATGGCTGAAGTATCTACATTAGTGCGTGCAGCTTATGGCATCGGTGAACCAGTTGATGTACCAGAAGAAGCACAAGAAGAATTACCACTAGATGAATAAAGAAATAAGCGGGTATCCGGTAGTCTAATAACTACCGGATGTTTTTTTATTTTTCTCTAGAATAAGCACAAAAAAATCAATCATCACTCGATCAAAACCTCCCTTTTTTGAAAAACAAGGAAGCCGTTTCTTTTCGTATTTAAAGTTGACACTACTGGAAACAAACATTAGAATAAACTTGTGCAGGTTTTTATGCACATATGCAACAGCATATTTATAGTTTAGAATAATTTATCATAGAAATTGGTAGATGATAAAAATGGAAAAGATAGTATGGAGGTGGATTTAATGGGACTCAACATTCTCCTCGCTATCATCGGTTTAATTGTCGGTCTTGGTTTAGGGTTTATGGTTGCGAAGTCACGTCATGAGAAAGAAATTGCTGGTGCAAAAACATCAGCTGCAAGTATTCTTGAAGGTGCAAAAAAAGAAGCAGAAACTCTAAAAAAAGAAGCATTGTTGGAAGCTAAGGAAGAAAATCAGAAATATCGTTCTGAAGTTGAAAGTGAGCTGAGAGAAAGTAAATTAGAGCTAAAATCTCAAGAAAATCGATTGATCCAACGCGAACAAACGTTAGATCGTAAAGATGACTCGTTAGAAAAACGAGAAAACTCACTTGAAAGTAAAGAAGAGGCACTTAGTTCAAAACAGCAATTAATTGAAGAGCGAGAAAAAGACGTTGAAAGATTGATTGAAGATCAACAAAAAGAATTAGAAAAAATTGCTGGTTTATCGAAAGAAGATGCAAGAGAAGTAATCATGAAATCAACCGAAGAAGAGTTGAATCATGAACTGACCTTGATGGTAAAAGAATCAGAACAACGTGCAAAAGAAGAAGCAGATCGCAAAGCGAAGAACTTGCTTTCATTGGCTATCCAACGTTGTGCAGCAGATCAAGTTTCTGAAACGACAGTGTCTGTCGTGACATTGCCAAATGACGAAATGAAAGGTCGTATCATCGGACGTGAAGGACGAAATATTCGGACTCTTGAGACCCTTACAGGGATCGATTTGATCATTGATGATACACCAGAAGCAGTCGTTCTTTCAGGATTTGATCCAATTCGTCGAGAAATCGCACGAATGACATTAGAAAAACTGATTCAAGATGGACGGATCCATCCAGCACGTATTGAAGAAATGGTTGAAAAATCACGCAAAGAAATGGACGAACGGATTCGTGAATATGGAGAAGAAGCAGCCTTTGAAGTCGGCGCACATACGCTTCATCCAGATTTGATCAAGATCATGGGTCGTCTCCATTTCCGAACAAGTTATGGCCAAAACGTGTTGAAACACTCGGTCGAAGTAGCGAAATTATCAGGAATCTTAGCAGCGGAGTTAGGCGAAGATATCCAATTGGCGAAACGTGCGGGATTGTTGCATGATATCGGAAAAGCATTAGACCATGAAATTGAAGGCTCACATGTTGAGATCGGTGCAGAACTAGCAGCGAAATACAAAGAGAATCCGGTTGTGATCAACGCGATCGCCTCTCACCATGGCGATGTCGAAGCAACTTCTGTTATTTCCGTCCTAGTTGCCGCTGCAGACGCATTATCAGCAGCTCGCCCAGGTGCAAGAAGCGAATCATTGGAAAACTATATCCGTCGTTTGAGAAGCCTAGAAACGATCTCAAACAGCTTTGCCGGTGTTGAATCAAGTTTTGCTGTCCAAGCCGGACGTGAAGTACGCGTCATGGTTAAACCAGAAGAAATCTCTGATTTAGATGCGGTACGCTTAGTACGCGATATCCGTAAACGCATCGAAGATGATCTGGATTACCCAGGACACATCAAAGTAATCGTGATCCGAGAGACTCGTGCAACCGATTATGCGAAATAAAAAATAGTTAAAATATAGGATGACCCAACAGATTAGATTAGTCTGTTGGGTCATTTTTTTTATTCTAGGGCAGAACAGATCGTGACAACGCTTATGACTTTAAAATGATCTTTTATGACAGATAAGATATCCATAGTTTTTTAACGGTATAGTAATACTTGAAATAACTATAGTATAAGGAGGCGAAGCATATTGCGGATGAAAATAATGAAATTTGCTGACGAACATCCCTATCTAATCGTCATTTATTCTGGATTGGTTGGGAGTGCTTTTGGGATCACGATTGAATATATCGTGAATCGTGATTTCCTGCCGAGAGGCATTTATAGTCTGATGTTTTACTATGTCATAGAATTGTCGATCGTTAAACTCAAATCAAAAAAAAGAGGAAATTAAAACAAGACAATAAGAAAAGATATGTTTACATACATTCATAAAAAACGGCTGAAATGACAGGAAGTGTTCATTTCAGTCGTTTTAGGTGTAAAAAAACACTTAAATGAATTCCTTTTTACCTAGCCAAAAAATGCACACCTTCTTGAGTAATAAGTTGAAAATCAGCCATTTCATCTTGGAACGTTCAATCTAATTTATTTGACCATTTTTTTCTAAATTACTTGAATAAAAGGCACATAAATTTTTACCACCCTTGTATGATGAAAGTGATGGGGAGAAGAGATTTGTAGAAAAGCAAATAAAACTAGTGATTTTTATCACCTTATTCAGTTGATTTGCATCTTTTAATGAAGGAGTGAGAAGAAATGCCAGGAGAAGATTTTAATCGAAAAATTGGTGAGTTCCACAACGAATTTAATAAGAAAGATGATCTAAAAGAGCGAGACAATATAGTCCATGACATTGTAAGTAAGTCAGGTCAGACCCCGAGAGACCTCCTAACCCCTACAGGATTCCTCTTTATGTGGAGCGTTCTAGCTGGTCTACGGATGCCAGAGGAACGCCCTGATCAGCAACGAGCGGTTCAAGATTCAGGTGCGGTTTTAGAAGTAGATACGCATGTTGAAATTCAACAGATCGGAAATCAAGTGCGGATGCCTGCGCTCAAGTCTAGCTCGACGTTTAACCCCAAAAGAATGACCCTGCCTTTACCAACGAACACCACCCAAATCAAACAATCCAAACCAGAAGTTGTCTCGCCACTTTCGGATTTAGCAGACGCTGCTCATCAATTTAGTATAGATGTGCACAAATTTGCTCATGGTATTTCAGATCTTATTGACTGTTCGACGACCGAACAAGCCTTTCACAAGAAAGACTACGGTTTGTGGGAAAATAAAAATCATACTCAAATCCATTTTAAGACAGTATGCCAAAATGCTATCGCTGAATCACATACATTGAATGAAGCACGAAGTCATACAACCCATTCCTTACAGCAATTTTCATTCAAGAAAAGCACGAATGCAAATGATCCACAGCAATTTAATGCAAGTAATGCGGCTGAAAAGTTGAAAAATTTTTTTCAACAGACTTTTGAGGAAAAGTATCAGAAGAATGAAACGACCACAGACGTTCCAATACCAGAAAATGTGACTCTTAGTGTTCATTCTTTTTGGGATGGTCTAAATAAAGTATTCAGCTCCTTCTTTCATCAGCAAGAACAAACCCTTGATTCGAGGAATCACACAGATGGAAAATACAATATTTTAGGACATTTTACAGAGTTATTAATCGAAACTTTCTCTAGCGATCCTGGAACACAAGAGAAATCTTCTGATTCGTTAGGCAAAGACAATAGGAAATATGATCAGCAACCTATTTTAAGTCAGCAGCTCCGGACAGATGATTCGAAAAGACGAGCATCTCATGAAACAGACGTGAGCATTTCCGCAAAACTTGTGGCTTTAGCCGGAGATTTTTCAGAAATGATTGACCGTTTTGTTAAGCGGTATGATTTCTTAAAAACAAGGATTGTCGCGGAAGCAGCAACCCTTCCTACGCAATCGATGGATGAGCCACCTGTAATGGAACCACCGACAAACCCAACGCTTGTTGGTCTGAAATCGTCAGAAGCACTTTCTGAGGAAACACTTGAGAAAATCAACAAAGTCATGTTAGCTTATCTGGAAAATAAACTGTCACCCGTGCCCGTCGATGAACCATTTACTCCGTTCTGGTATGATCAAGAAGTCTTTGGTCAGCGTAATGAAACAGACAAAGCAAATGAAAAAATCAGACAGGCTGTTTGTGAACAGCATAGTGAATTATGTGACATGAAAGAGAAGCCATTCCATGATTTTTTCCTTGCTCTTCAAAGCTGGGCAAACAGAGGTGCATCAAATCATGAGCTTCTTGAGAAGCGACAACAGCTTGCTAAGATTATTCTTAGTGCTTATGGTCTTTCAGTTGGGCAGTTAACTGCTATTAGAGCAATCAATATCTTCTTTCAATGGGAAACAAATAACGTGTTTAAACCATATACTTTTACTGAAATTAAGAATATTGAGATCAATCCGATACAAAAACATAATGAAACAGTCACAGAAAATGATCTAACCAATAATTTATTCATTCCTGTTAGTGCTTCTGACTATAGTAAGGTCCTTCAAATCACCGAAGCCATCTCTCAAGATATACAACCCTTTGATCAGTCAGAATTATTACCAGTTTTTCATTTTGATGAACAGCTTTTTCAGCAGAAAAATCAGACAACTGATGTGAATCATCTGCTTAAATCTTTTTTCATCGGTACAGGAGTTGTGAGCCAGATAGATACCGACTTGGAGTTGATCAAGGTTGTTCAAAATTGGGCAGGTAGGAATTGGAAAAATGACCAAACCTTACAGTCGGAGCGGGCACAGTATTTAGCTTATCTCATCCACAAAGGGTACGGGATTGAAAATAGTAGACTAGGAGATTTCTTATCCGATATACAATTACAAGCAATTTATAAACAATGGAAAACGAACACGTTGCTAGTGGGGTATCGTTATAAAGAGAAGACGAAACAAACTATTCAATATGATTTATCACCAGCGGAGTCCGTCTCGATTCTTCAAGTTAAAAAACATTTAAAAGAAAATAATCAAATCTATGATGATTTCATCCATGGTCGACCAGATAGTATTCCAAAGCAAACACTAATCGTGCCAATTTATTATCATAAAAAGCTTTTTGATATGAGAAAGCATACCCAAGAGGCGAATGGAGTAGTCGGAAAGTTCCTATATAAAGAACAAATGTATTTCACAACGGCAACACCACGCCAACTGGTTTTGTTATTGCGAAAATGGATCTTTGAAGGCTTACAGTATGAAGAAATCAGCAAAAGGCAGAACATAGCAGCGAATATGATTTTGAGGGCTCATGGTGAGGAAGGTATCCCCTTAACGGATACTGAGGCACGAGCGATTATCTTGCAGTGGGAAAACAATAACGCACAGATGGGCTATACGTATAAGAAGGGGCAAGACGATCGTTTGGGTATCGATATTGAAGAAATCAAAAAGAATCAAGAACAGGAGCATGAAGAGGAAGTTAAGAAAAAAATTGAACGTTTTTTTTCAGAAAATGATTTTAAGCCTACGACACAAACGAATAGTCAGCCAAAAGAAGTGTTACATATTACCATAGATCGTATAAAGTTAGAAAAAGAAAAACAAAGAGTAGCTAAATTCCTAACTGAAAAAGGCGTGGATTGTGAAACTACGGATGACAATGCTTTTGCGAAAATAGTCTCAAATTGGGTATTGCTAGAAGGCGCAAATCAAGAGGTTATAGACATGGTTAAAATGAAGCAAATTGCTCAAGTCATCCTTGGTGAGGAAGTAGATGGCGTCATTTCAAATAAAGGCGCTGAAATCACGTTCACGAATTGGTTATGGGACATGATCGAAAGCAATCATTTAGTTTTGCCTACCACCACTCCCTCTGCGACTGTAGATGAAAAAGCAGGATCTACACCAGCAGTAACAATCAATAAATGGTTGGATAAGAAAATCATGACACAAATTGAGACATTTTTTCGTCAAAAAGGCACGCTGTCAGCTACCCAAGTAAGCAAAGAAGATATTTTGTCTGCTATAGGGGAATGGTTTGGACAAACAGGGATGGATGGCAGAGTCTCATCTGAGAAAGTCCAAGCGATAGCAAAAGTCATTCTGAAAGAGTTAAAACTATATGGTGGACAGCCAGGAGAAGTGATCTCAGATAGAGACGCTGAATTGACCGTAATGAAATGGACAGTTGAAAATGTCCTGGGTACCACCATTGAAGGGTATGCAGCAAAACAGATCATTGATTCATCTGACCCATCTACATTTACGATCGGCCAGCTTAGGAAGTCATTTTCAGTAGAAGAATTGATAAAAGCAGATCTAATCAACATCCCACCGAAATCAGTCACTCCACAAGTAGATCAAAAAAAAGGCTTACAAAATAACATCACTAAACTATGGATTATGTTCATGAATCGAGCACTCCCTAATTACTTTCTTAAATCAAGTGAAGTTGGTGACGATGTATTGATCGCTGATTATGATTCTTTAATGCAGATGACAGGTTCTAGAATATTAAAGGATCTAGGTTACCTTGAGAAATTCAATCAGACAGAAATCAAATCAGTAGGCGAGCTTTTCTTTGATAGTTTTAGAGATAAAGGGATTGATACTGTCGAAGAAATTTCTCATCTCCTAGTTCCAGCGACACTGGCTACCGCTCAGTTGGACCCAAATATCCTAAGAGGTCCATTAGCAAAAGGGAACTATCAACAAGTCGCGTTAAGCACCTTTGTCACTTATTTGCAACGTGGCTATTTTGAACTAATAAAAAAGCAAGAAATGGTCAATGACCTTGTCTTATCTTATCAAACAGCAGTAATCAACTGGCGCCAACAATCAGTGCTTGTGGATGAAGTACTGGAAGAGTGCAATAGACTCGGTATCAAAGTTAGTCTTGCGGGCAGACAAGTTTATCTCTCTGGCGGAAATCCCTGTCCGGGTCCATGGATCCCACCAGATATCAATGAATGGTATACGCGGTTAACGAAAGCTGTATCCGAATCATTTTATTCGTTGGATCAGTTTCTGATACGACTTGAGATGGATTCATTCCACAAAGATGATTTGTATTTTATATTTTCACCGGAAAGTCGTATATATGAGGCACAGGCAGTATTGAGTCATAAAGCAAGTCATCCAGCAAGCGGACCAGGAAAGTCAGGTTTTCCACCAGTCTTTTTGGCAAAAGAAGTGGAAGTAGAGACGCTCCTTACATTGGATGAGACAGATTTATTTGTAGTTACTCGTGGAGGAGAAGAAAGATGTTATGCGTTGAAAAGGCTGGAAAAAGATGGAGGATACAAGCTTTATCGCGTGGATAAAGATCCTATGTTATATCTCCGCTATGGGCTTTTTAATCGACCCGATCTTTGGAAAAATGAATTTCG
Source organism: Enterococcus sp. DIV1304_2 (assembly GCF_050555445.1). NCBI lineage: Bacteria > Bacillati > Bacillota > Bacilli > Lactobacillales > Enterococcaceae > Enterococcus > Enterococcus sp. DIV1304_2. The sequence continues at coordinate 2,884,708 of NZ_CP187851.1, read as the reverse complement.
AAAATATGACGATAAAGTTCTGATCAGAGATAAGCCGTACATTCTTAAACTGGATTCGAATCAGAACAAACTCGTATTACAAGGTAATGCACAGGAGACATTTATCAACCATATTAGCGGTAAACACCGGGATAAAGTCTATCGCCAACTATATGATTCAGGAAGAGAGACAACAACGGCTGAAAAAGTTTGGGATGTTTTCAAACATCTCATTCCTTTTTACGATTGTGTGGTCGGTAGTATCAATAAAGATATTGGTGAGGCGGTCCCCAGTTGCATGCTTGATGCAGTTTCCTTGATTCCTGTATTGGGTCAAGTCACTGCATTTAATACGAGATTTGTATTTGGTATGGCAAGAACGATCATGAAACATGGCGCAGCAGGTATAGTACGCCATAGCACACGTTTTCTCCCCAAACCATCAGAGCTTCGATCAATTGTTGTGAGTGCTATACTTTACGCTGATCCAGGAATAGGATTTTTGTATGATAGTTCAAAAGCCTTATCTAAGGGATTGATACGGTTAAAAAACCAGGTATTTATTAGAAAGGAACTCAAGGAAGTAGCGGCAAAACTAGAAAAATTTGGTGTAGAAACCCACGATTGGGCTAAAAGTTATACGCAAGCTACTTTACCAAATAATGGCCCAGAAATCCGTGTGAAACGAGTGCAAGATCATTTATATGTTCCAGTTTCAGATTTAAAAAAAGGGGATGTTTATGGGAACCGGTTTACCTTACGTGGGACAAAACTAAGACTGTTTGAGGGACAGGCAGTTTTTTTTCGCAGACACAAATATTTGATTAAGCGAGTTTCAATGAAGATTCCTAACAGAGACTTAGCTGTAGAAGAACTAAATTTAAATCCTAAAGCTTATGGGGAGGCAACTACTTTAACGGTTACTGGGGAAGGAGATTTTCGCCATACCCTCATTGAAATGAATAAGAAACTAGTGCCTGTTAGAATCAGTACAATTGAGAACCATGGTGTCCGTTATGATGTATATGATCGAGGAGCGATACATCCGGTAAACTTTAATGGGGTAGAGTGGTATTTTGAAGCAGAAACTAGTCCAAGTGTTTCGCTAGCAGTACGTGAAAAGGTAGGAAAGGAACTAGATCAGTATGAGTCATTACTGACTCCGACTACGCTATCGCCACCGGATGAGAATGGTTTGATGTGGAATTCTGCTGGGCGATCTTATATCAGAATCAAAGAACAATACCTTCCATTAGTTCTGTTGGACAAAGAAACGAATCGTTACCATTTGGTGAAAAAAAATTTCCTTTCACCAATGACCGTGTTACGTTTGGACACAAATAATGGTGTTTTTCGTTTTGAAACGTCTTTAGAGAAATCCCATGAAAAATATCCAGGGACTGTCCAACATCATGGACCTAATTCTCCACAAGCAAGCACATCTAAAAAAGCAGATGTAGGCTCAGTTTCTGGAGGAGCAGTTATGCAGAGGCGTGAGAATTCATTGTATCCGCCGTATAATACCCTTCCAGTATCCCCCAATCGATGGTGGGGTTGGTATAGCATGCTGAATGCAATCGAGTATTCGCCGTTACATGGGATTTCAAGGTTAGAAGATGAATCAGTTCCGATTAAACCGTTGGATAATTTTGTCTCAGAACCACAAAGAATTGTCTTTATTGACGAGGAGAAAGCACAAAAATCGATTGCTGATGCTATCACCAAAGTATTGTCTTTGAAACCAGGGGATCAGTTTCGCGTTTTTTCCGGTTTAGATATAAGTAAAGTGCCGGAATCACTTAGACCGTTTATAGAGAAACTTCCACAAGAATTCGAGAACGCCATGGAAAATTTCAGAATCGTCAAAGATGTGTGTTTAGAATTATTAAAAGTAGATAAAATAGCAGAAACAGCCGAAGGTCAATACTTAATAAAATTCCTTGATATACCACCTTCTTTTCAACAAGAGAAGATTTTAAAGGAATCAGTAGAGAGGCTCCTTTCGATCGCAACAAAAGGCGAACAATTTTTGCGTCAAACAGCAGACTGGGGATTTGAAAATATTTGGATCGTTTCGACTGATTTTGTTCTAGATGAGAAGACACATGCCTATTATTCCATTAGTAATGATGATCCGAAAGCCTATGCCTTTGTATTGAAAGAAGATGCCGAGTGTCGCATCATTATTGTAGCGGATGCTTTCCATAAAAGACCAGAGATTTTACCAGGAATCCAAATGGCAGCACCCCCAGAGATAACGATTACGCATGAAACCACACACATTGTTTCAGGAACATATGATGTTGTTAAATATGGGCTAACGCCTATTGGATTTTTGCCGAGTGGTCAAAATGTGAAAGATGATTTTCTTGCACGATACGCAGAATATTTTGAACATCCTAATTTTGATCAATTTGTTACAGCGGTAGCAAAACATCAAAATGCCCCTCGATTATCTAAAAAAACTGTCATCAAAGCATTTCAAAAAGACCCTTTATTATTTACTAACTTCAAATTGACGGATGCTCAATTGCTTGCAACGATTATAAGAGATTTTGCCAATCAAAATGGGTTCTATAACCAACCGCGTGTCAAAAGAGAAACAAAGGAAGAGGGACTGGGAGATGGCAAGCTATTCACTGTGTTAGCAATGATGGAAACAGGTAATTTCTTTGTTTTAGAACAAACTAAAGATTTAGAAAAAAAGCAAGAATTGTCTGAAATGACGCCGACAGGAGCTACTCAAACAAGGGATGAAGTAGCGGATTTTGCAAAGATTATAAGTCAAGGCAAAAAGATTAATAAAGCGACCAATGCGACAGCAACTTACCAGAATTCCAACGATGATTTTTCAATTGTACCACCAGATAAAAATTTAGAAAGGAAACAAGCAGTACCAAAAATGCCGGCAGAAGCATCTACTCAAAAAAGAGATGAAGCGGCAGATTTTGCAAGGATCATGAGAGGGGTTGAGCATAAAAATCAGTCCCACGATCAGCCCCGCGTCAAAAGAGAGATAAAAGAAGAAGGATTGGGAGATGGTAAACTGTTTAGTAGTGCAACGACGATGAAAACAGGTGGTTTTTTAGTGATTGAACAAGATAAACCTTTAGAAAAGAAACAAGCAATACCAAAAACGTCGACAGAAGCACCTGCTCAAACAAGAGATGGGGCGGTAGATTTTGCAAAGGTCATAAGTCATGGCAAAAAGGTTAGTAAAGAGACCAATGCGACAATCACTTACCAGCAGTCTATCGTGAAGGGAAAACAGGTTAGTCTGTAAAACGAACAGTAAAGGGCACTAGCCAAAAAAAGATAGCACAGAGATAAAGTATAATTTTACTACTGTAAGTATCAGCTAAAATATGAAGAATAACCTCTTCGATCACTAAGACAGTAAGCATAAAAATGTGCAGTCTTATTTTCGAAGAGGTTATTTCTGTTCTAAATGTTTATTGGGAGTAAGAGTGTATTTCTCTTGCTTTAGATACTAAGAAAAGTAGATGATAAAGAAGAATCGTTTAACTGTTATAGTGACATTCGTCACCCAACTATAGAAGAGGGACAATGAATGTCAATAGTTTGAAAATTCTACAACATCTCTAAATCTTTTTCGATCGTTTTGGTGATCCCTGTGATGATCGCGGGGATAAACCCAGCTTCTTCTAATGCGACGACACCAGCAACTGTCGTTCCGCCTGGAGAAGATACTTGATCAACTAATTCCCAAGGGTTTTCATCGCTTGCTAGAAACTTTTGACAGGAACCTAAAATCGCTTTGGCTGCAATTTCTGTTGCTGTTTTTTTAGGTAGTCCATGTAAAACACCTGCACGGCCCATTGCATCGATCAACATATAAATAAAAGCAGGGGAGCTTCCAGCTAATCCGATAAATGTACTGAAATCATCTTCTGCTAAAGGATAAACACTACCAATCGCTTCAAAGATTTGTGTCGCTTGTGTCAACTGTTCATTTGTTGCTGCTTGGTTTTTGCAGATTGCAGAAACACCCGCGCCAACACTTACGTTGACATTGGGCATCACACGAATGATAGCAGCTTCTGGATCAAGTGCTTGTTCTAGTGTTGCAAGCGATTTTCCTGAAGCAATTGAGATAAACAACTGTTGTTTACGATGGTCGCGTAATTCATTTAACACCTGTTCGATGATTTTTGGTTTCACTGCCAAAACAACGATTTCTGCTTTTTCAGCAATCTCTTGATTGGTTTGACAAGCATTGACCCCAACTTTACCAGCAAAGCGTTGGGCATTTTCATAATGACCGCTTGAAACAAAAATATCTTCTTTAGCCACTAGATTATTTGCTAAGATACCGTGAATAATTGCTTGTGCCATATTTCCTGTACCGATAAATCCGATTTTCATATAATCCTCTCCTTTGATTTTTAGCATAGCTTTCTTTCTCATAATCTGCAAGTCGAGAGACGAACTGATTTTGAAGAACTCAAGGAGAGTATACATAAGGCGAGGACAGTGAGTGTGAAGCTAGTGAATGGCGGATTTTTCTGGGGGAATAAAAGCGATTAAAAAGCCAGCTCCTTCAATAGTAAGTCAAAACGTGAAAAAATATGAGAAGCTATTTTCCCACGTTCTGTCTTACTACTTGGAGCTTAACGGCTTTTTCACAACCTAATGCCCAAAGTGGAAAAATCAATGTAAATAAGATAACATGAGTGTATATGTTTAGAAAGTCTACAGGTGAGGAAGGGTGCCGGTGAAAAATAAATTACAGATCATGATCCAGTGGGTGAAAGCACATCAGTTGATTTTGAAGCTGATTTTCTTTGGATCGATCCTTGTTTTTGTGGCGAATCAAGTCGCAAACATTGCCCATGGGATGAGTTGGCAAGATGTCTGGCACACGATGGAACAACAAAGTCATGTCACGTTAGCATGGATGATTTTAGCAGGTTTGATTGGTGTGATGCCGATGTTACTTTATGATTGGGTAACGATTCGAGTATTGGAAAAACAAGGCAAGCCCAAAATGAGTCGTAAAGACTTTTTGTTATCTGCATGGATCACGAATACGATCAATAACTTGGCAGGATTCGGAGGGATTGTCGGAGCAAGCTTGCGCGCCAGTTTTTATGGCAAGCACACGAATCGGAAAATGGTGTTGGCAACAGTCTCTAAGGTTGCTTTGTTTCTATTGACGGGTCTTTCTATTTGGTCATTAGTGACATTCATCAATGTCTTCTTTCTTCAAACAGATAGTGTATTTCGCAGTTATTGGATTTGGTTATTCGGTGGTAGCTTTTTGGCACCGCTTATCTTTTTGTTTGCATACTTGAAACGTAAAACGCTATTTGTAGAATTTTATCCTAAAGGCTTACTGGGCTTGTTGCTGGCTTCCTTTGGACAATGGACCGGTGCCTTAGTAGTTTTCTTGTTGATTGGGCGCTTGATGGCTGTAGATATTTCTGTATGGTCCTTGTACCCTATGTTTATCATTGCCACATTGATTGGGATGTTGACGATGGTGCCAGGTGGTGTAGGCACATTTGATGTGCTGATGATCTTAGGAATGAGTCAACTTGGCGTGCGGCAAGATGTTGCACTTGTTTGGTTACTTTATTATCGTTTGTTCTATTATGTTCTACCATTTCTTTCAGGGATCGTTTTATTTTTGACACACACAGGTGTCAAAATCAATCGATTTTTAGATAATATTCCCCGACTATTTTTTCAAAAAATTGCTCATTTGGTGTTAGTGTGTGCCGTTTATTTTGCGGGAATCATGATGGTCTTACTTTCAACGATCACGAATCTTTCGACTGTCAGTCGCTTGTTTCAAATACTCTTACCCTTTTCGTTTGATTTTTTAGATCAGTCATTGAATCTGCTGGTTGGGTTCTTATTGTTAGGACTAGCTAGAGCTTTAGCGATGAAAGTCAAAAAAGCATTTATTCCTACGATTGCTTTACTCGCTTTTGGCATCATCAATACTGTGATGCGCACCTTATCATGGGAATTGATTGTTGTATACCTTTTGATTTTATTAGCGGTGTGGTTATCCCGAAAAGAGTTTTATCGTGAAAAGTTCGTCTATTCTTGGGGAGCAATCATATTTGATGCGTGTTTGTTTGGCTTTTTATTTATTGTTTATGCAATCGCAGGCTATCACCGTGGAAGTTTTTGGGTAGGTGATTTAACTGCGAATCGCTTTATTCTCTTTCCATCTGAGGATGTTTGGTTTTCAGGACTGATTGGTTTAGGGATCTCATTACTTGCGTTAGTTGCATTGTACCAATATTTAGCTTCAGAGACAGGGTTTGGTGAACCTCTGGATCAAATGCGTTTAAATCGCCTTTTGGCTGCCTATGGTGGAACGGCAGCTAGTCATTATCTGCACTTACCTGGATATACTTATTTTTATTATCAGGAAAATGATCAAGATAAAGTAGTGTTTGGTTACCAAATCAAAGGGAATAAATGTTTTGTTCTTGGTGATCCGATTGGTGATCCAACGAAGATACGTACAGCTACGCATGAGTTTTTGAAAAAAGCCGATTGTTTTGGCTATGAGTTAGCTTTTTATAAAGTATCCGAAAGTTATGTCGTCATGCTTCACGAAGCGGGCTTTCACTTTGCAAAAGTTGGCGAAGCAGCGATCACTGATCTTTCTTCAGATGGGCTACACTGGCGCACAAAGCAGATCGAATTGCAACGTTTGACGAATGAGGGCTACCATTTTACCTGGTATGACCAATTACCTGAAGAGTTGCTCGAACCGATCCAAGAAGTTTCTCAAAAATGGTTGGATGGTTCTCGTGAGAAGCATTTCTCTGTTGGTTATTTTGAGAAAGAGTATCTCTTGATGAGTGGTATTGGTATTGTTCGGAAAGAGCAGAAAATCGTTGGGTTTATTACATCTCAACCAATCAATGACCGCCAAGCGGGGTATGATTTATTGCGGTATCTACCGAACCAGCCGAATAGTCTAGGTGATTACTTACTTGCAAATCTACTGGATGTCTATCGCAAAAATGGGTATGCAGAAGCAAATCTGGGACTGGCTCCACTTGCAAATGTCGGAGAAACTGATTTCTCGTTCTTACAAGAAAAAGTGATGAGGATCATCTTTAATTACGGGAATTTCTTTTACTCATTCCAATTAGCTTACGAAGAAAAACAACGGTATGTTACTCATTGGGAGGGCCGTTATTTTGCGTATATGAAAGGAAGTAGTTTTACTTTAGCCACATGGCAGCTTTTCTTATTGATTGGCAAAGGGAAAGAAAAAGGAACAAGTCTAGCAGAAGAAGTTCTGACAGAATTGTAAAAATGATTGTAAAGCTGTGAGGAAAGTGTTTACGCATGTTGGTGGAAGCTATACTTTTATTTTCCCCTATGATAGAATACTTTCGACTTAGACTTTTCGAATGGGTGAGAGGATGGAATTGATTGAAAAAGCACCAGCGAAGATAAACTTAGGGTTGGATGTGTTATATAAAAGACCAGATGGGTATCATGAGTTGGAAATGGTGATGTCAAGTGTAGATTTAGCTGATCACTTGTTCTTTGAAGAGCTATCGGAAGATCGGATCATTGTTGAAACGAATAAAGCATTTTTGCCGGTAGATCAGCGTAACAATGTGTATCAAGCAGCTTTGTTGTTGAAAAAGAAATATCAAATCAAAAAAGGCGTAAAAATCGTTGTGAAAAAAAATATTCCTGTCGCTGCTGGCCTAGGTGGTGGAAGTACAGATTGTGCTGCCGCGTTGCGTGGAATCAATCGGTTATGGGAGTTAGGCTGTAGCTTAGAAGAACTAGCAGAGATCGGCTTGGAAGTGGGGACAGATGTTCCTTACTGTGTTTATGGCCAAACAGCTTACGTAGGCGGAAAGGGAGAAATCGTCCAATTGTTGCCAGCGATGCCCTCTTGCTGGATCATTTTGGTAAAACCTAAAATGAGTGTTTCGACACGAACTGTTTTTCGAGAAATCGATACGCAAAAAATCCAACATCAAGATATTCCTGGGTTGGCTGATGCGCTTCGACAACAAGATTATCAAAAAATGTTGACGAAAATGGGGAATAGTCTTGAAGATGTGACAGGAAAACGCCATCCGGTCATTTATCAAATCAAAGAGCGAATGATCAAATATGGTGCAGACGCGGCCCTGATGAGTGGTAGTGGACCAACTGTTTTTGCCCTTTGTCAACACTATTCCAGAGCCCAACGCGTCTACAATGGATTAAAAGGTTTTTGTGAGGAAGTTTATCTTGTCCGAACGCTATAAATGCATGAAAGAGACATGATGTCATGACGGAAGCAGTCAGCTTCGAAAAATAAGCGGTAAAAGAGGTCGGAATAGAATTGTTTAGCCTCGAGAAATAAGGCGCCATCCACGAAAATTGTTTTTCAAATTTTTGTGGATGGCGCCTTATTTTCGAAGAGGTTACTTCTGTTTCTGCCGTTTATTCAGTTTTAGGAGATGTGAGTGGACTAATATTCCAGACATCTTTCCCGCTGATTTCGTTTTAGAAGATGAAGGATCGTTACCTTCTTTTTTGTTATCAATCTCAACCAATCGTTCATTGTTCTCGGGACATAAAATAATAGTGTGGAACAGCCACTTTTTGACCAAAGTTGAAAGAAAACGATTACGTTCGTTGTTGATATGACGGGCAATTCATTTGTTTTCCGATTTACATGGTAAGTTTGCATTTAAATCAGAAAATCAGGTTAAACTATTGACTGTTTTTTTTTAATTTGGTACATTAATCCTCGTTGATAAATCGTAATATTACGATTTGTTTTGAAAGGAGCATATATGAAGAAATATTTATTAGCCGCATCTTTAGCAATAGGAGCTTTCCTATTTACAGCGTGTGGACAGACAACCCAAGAATCGGCACAAGATGAGTTGAACGTTGTCGCAACGTTTTACCCGATGTATGAATTTACGAAAGAAGTCGTTGGTGATACTGGGAAGGTCGAATTATTGATCCCCGCAGGAACGGAACCCCATGATTTTGAGCCAAGTGCCAAACAAAGTGCAACCATTGCGGATGCAGATGTTTTTGTTTATAACAGTTCAGATATGGAATTTTTTGTTGACTCATTGAAAGATACGGTCGATACCGATCGAACGTTGATGATCGAAGCCGCTAAGGGAATTGAACGTCTCGAGTCACAAGAAGAGCATGAAGAAGAGCACGAAGAATCAGAAGGCCATCAGCATGACCATGCCTATGACCCTCATGTTTGGTTAGATCCAACATTAGCAATCCAAGAAGTACAGACGATTGCTACAGAGCTCGGCAAGAAATATCCAGATAAGAAAGATACATTTGACCAAAATGCCGCAGCTTATATCAAAAAATTAGAAGCATTGGATCAGAACTATACAGAAGCATTAAAAGGTGCAACCAATCGAACATTTGTGACGCAACATGCTGCCTTTGCTTATTTAGCAAATCGCTACGACCTAAAACAAGTAGCCATCTCAGGAGTTTCACCGGATCAAGAGCCTACGCCTAGTCGATTGGCTGAATTGAAAGATTTTGTCGATCAAAATAAAATCGAAGTCATCTATTTTGAAGAAAATGCGTCATCTAAAGTAGCTGAAACATTATCAAAAGAAACAGGCGTAAAACTGGAAGTACTCAACCCCCTTGAGAGTTTGACGAATGAACAAATCGAAGCGGGTGAAACTTACATTTCTACCATGGAGAAAAACCTAGAGGCATTAAAAGAGAGCATAAAGTAAAACGAAGGGAGTCCTCTATGTGCGTTATATCGAAATAGCTGATCTCACTTTCTATTATGATGAAGAACCTGTGTTAGAAGGTGTTTCTTATCATGTAGATGCCGGTGAATTTGTGATTTTGACTGGTGAAAACGGGGCGGCAAAATCTACATTGATCAAAGCTTCTTTGGGGTTATTGAAACCCTCTAAAGGGACCATCAAAATTGCAGGAAAAAATCAGGACGGAGACAAATTAAGTATCGGGTACATTCCACAACAAGTTTCTTCCTTTAATGCGGGTTTTCCTAGTACAGTCTTAGAATTAGTACGTTCTGGCAGATATCCGAGAGGTCGTTGGTTCAAACGGTTAAGCGAAAAAGACCATGAGCATGTCAAGCGTGCGTTAGAATCTGTTGGTATGTGGGATATGCGTCATCGTCGGATTGGTGAGCTGTCTGGTGGTCAAAAGCAACGAATCAGTTTAGCACGTATTTTTGCGACTGATCCAGATTTATTTGTACTTGATGAACCAACTACTGGAATGGATGAAGAATCACGAAATGAATTTTATCGTTTATTGCGCCATAGCGCACACGACCATGGGAAAGCTGTATTGATGATCACTCATGATCACGAAGACATCAAACAATATGCGGATCGACAAATCCGTTTAGTGAGAAAGGAGGATTCTCAATGGCGTTGCTTTCATATGAATTCATGAGGCGGGCATTTCTTGCTGCGATCTTTATTGCAGGAATCGCACCGATGTTAGGAGTATTCTTAGTGATACGTCGGCAATCGTTGATGGCAGATACACTGTCTCATGTTTCTTTAGCAGGGGTAGCCTTAGGATTTTTCCTCAATCTCAATCCAACGATGACCACAATGGTGGTAGTCGTTATCGCTGCAATCATTTTAGAATACCTACGTTCGATGTATCGTACGTATTCAGAGATTTCCATTGCGATCTTAATGGCAGGAGGACTTGCGCTTGCATTAGTTTTGATGAATTTGAGTGGGGGTAATTCTGCCACGAGCATCCAATCTTATTTATTTGGATCAATTGTGACGATCACTTGGCCACAAGTTCTATTCCTAGGTATTTTGTTTGCAGTGATCGGTCTTTTGTTTTTCTTATTCAAACGTCCGATGTACGTGTTGACCTTTGATGAAGACACCGCTCATGTCGATGGACTGCCGGTTCGTTGGATGTCAATGATGTTCAATATTATTACTGGGGTAGCAATCGCTGTCATGATTCCGATAGCAGGCGCGTTGCTGATTTCTGCTATTATGGTTTTACCAGCAGCAATCGGGATGCGTTTAGGGAAAAGCTTCAATATTGTTATATTGATCAGTATCATCGTTGGTTTTATTGGTATGCTTTCTGGGTTAACTAGTTCGTTCTACTTGGATACACCGCCAGGGGCAACTATCACATTAGTATTTATCTTTTTATTCTTATTAGTCAACTTGAGTAAACGTATTTTATTAGGAATTAGAAGAAAAAAATAGACCACTATTTTTTAAACAGGTAGTTATTTGAGACAAACAAATGTCTTAAATAGTTACCTGTTTTTTTATAAATACCGAACTATTTTCTTAATTTTGGATAAAATGCTCGAATTTTCCCGAAAAAACTTATATAATGAAACACGATAAAATTTGTTGGAAAAAGGAGCTGGAATTTTTGAAAGTACGTCGCAGTGAGCGTCTTGTCGATATGACACAGTATTTATTAGATCATCCGCATGAATTGATTTCATTAACAAGCTTTGCCGAACGTTATGAATCTGCTAAATCTTCGATCAGTGAAGATTTGGGGATCATCAAAAAAACATTTAAAGAAAGAGGTTACGGAACGCTTGAAACAATCCCTGGTGCAGCCGGAGGTGTTCTATTCATTCCGGAGATTTCCTACGAAGAAGCAAAGAAATATGTTGAATCGCTAGCTGAGCGCTTGTCTGAACAAGACCGTTTACTCCCTGGAGGCTATGTTTACTTATCTGATCTATTAGGAGAACCTGAGCTATTACGTCAAGTAGGGAAAATCATTGCCTCAAAATATTTAGGAGAAAAAATCGATGCTGTAATGACTGTAGCCACAAAAGGGGTGCCAATCGCTCAAGCCGTTTCCTATTACTTGAACGCACCGTTTGTCATCGTTCGTCGTGACTCTAAGATTACAGAAGGTTCTACAGTGAGTGTGAACTATGTTTCAGGTTCATCTGAACGGATCGAAAAAATGGAACTATCAAAAAGAAGTTTGAAACGTGGTTCTCGCGTGCTTGTCGTCGATGACTTTATGAAAGGCGGCGGAACAGTGAACGGAATGAAGAGCTTGATTGAAGAATTTGAATCTGAGCTTGTCGGTATCACTGTGTTTGCGGAGTCAAAATTCAACGGACATCGCGCAATCAATGACTACACGTCGCTACTTTACGTCAAAGATGTGGATACAAAAACGAAAAATATCACTGTAGTACCAGGCAACTATTTCGAAGAATAAAACAACGAACATAGCGGTGCTATGGAAAAAGAAGAGGCGATGGATGATGTCTCTTCTTTTTTTGCGTCCTGGTTGCTAAAATGAACGTTTAGTTGAAAAAAAAGAGCGACTGGGCTAAACTAAAAATAATAAATCGTAATTTAGGAGTGACACATTTGGATGCACGTTATGCAATCATATTAGCCGCGGGTAAAGGTACTCGCATGAAATCAAAACTATACAAGGTCCTACACCCTGTTTCTGGGAAACCGATGGTCGAACACATCATCAACCGTGTAAGTGAGACAAATCCTGATCAAATCGTGACGATCGTTGGTCACGGTGCAGAGAAAGTCAAAGCTCAGCTAGGCGAACGTAGCGAGTATGCGTTACAAGCGGAACAACTTGGGACGGGTCATGCGGTACTACAAGCAGCCTCATTTTTAGCAGGTAAGGAAGGCACGACGTTAGTCATCAGTGGTGACACCCCTTTATTGACAACTGAGACGTTGAACAACTTGTTTGAATACCATCAAGGGAAAAATGCAAGTGCTACGATTTTGACTGCACAAGCAGAAGATCCGACAGGTTATGGCAGAATCATTCGTGACCATGTAGGAATCGTTGAAAAAATCGTTGAGCAAAAAGACGCTTCGCCAGAAGAAGCGTTAGTTCAAGAAATCAATACAGGAACTTACTGTTTCGATAACAAAGCGTTATTTGAAGCATTGAATAAAGTAGGAACAGACAATGCACAAGGCGAGTATTATTTAACAGACATCGTTGAGATCCTGAAAGATGCTGGAAATCCAGTTGCTGCGTATCAGACGGAAGATTTCGATGAGTGTATGGGTGTCAATGATCGTATGGCACTAGCAAAAGCAAACGAGTTGATGCGCCAAAGAATCAACAAAAAACATATGGTCAATGGCGTTAGCTTTGTTGATCCTGCAACTACGTATATTGATGCAGATGTTGTGATTGGTTCAGATACAGTGATCGAAGCGGGCGTTCAGATCCAAGGAGAAACAGAAATTGGTGAAGATTGTTTTATTGGTGCACATTCACGTATTGTTGACAGCAAGATCGGTGACCAAGTAGTCATCGAAAACTCAGTGATCGAACACAGTGTGGTCAAAAGTAAAGCAGATGTAGGACCGTATGCCCATTTACGTCCAAAAGCAGAAATTGAAGAAGGCGTCCATATCGGCAACTTTGTAGAAGTGAAAAATGCAAAAATAGGCAAAAACACAAAAGTTGGTCACTTGACGTATGTTGGGGATGCAACACTAGGTGAAGAAATCAATGTGGGGTGTGGTGTCGTCTTTGTCAATTATGACGGAAAAGCAAAACATCATACAACAGTCGGTGACCATAGTTTTATTGGGTCAAATGCGAATCTTGTGGCGCCAGTAGACGTGGCAGAGAATACATGTATCGCTGCTGGTTCGACAATCACTAACGATGTTCCTGAACATGCGATGGCAATCGCACGCGCTAGACAAGTCAATAAAGAAGGATACGCGAAGAAACTCCCATATTCAAATTGATACTTTTTGCAAAATCACTTGATTTATTCGGCAAATATGACTAGTATTTATTAGGTAGTAGAGTTGTGAAAAAGAAAGCGGAGGTCCTCATGTCCAAACATTACTTTGATCCAAGATTAAAAATATTTGCATTAAACTCAAATCGTCCATTGGCAGAAAAAATTGCTGCAGCTGTTGGGGTTGAATTAGGAAAATCATCGGTCACTCAATTTAGTGATGGTGAGATCCAAGTCAATATCGAAGAAAGTATCCGTGGTTCACACGTATACGTTATTCAATCAACAAGTAGTCCGGTAAATGATAACCTGATGGAACTGTTGATCATGATCGATGCATTGAAGCGTGCAAGTGCCAAAACGATCAACGTGGTAATGCCGTATTACGGCTACGCACGTCAAGACCGCAAAGCGCGCGCGCGTGAACCAATCACTGCAAAATTAGTGGCAAATATGATCCAAAAAGCTGGAGCAACAAGAATGTTGACACTTGACTTGCACGCAGTCCAAATCCAAGGTTTCTTTGATATTCCGGTCGACCATTTGATGGGCGCACCACTGATTGCGAATTACTTCTTAGAAAAAGGGATTCAAGGCGATGATGTTGTCGTTGTTTCACCTGACCATGGTGGTGTTACTCGTGCACGTAAATTGGCTGAATTTTTAAAAGCACCAATTGCAATCATCGATAAACGCCGTCCAAAAGCAAACGTGGCAGAAGTGATGAATATCATTGGTCAAGTAGAAGGCAAAACGTGTGTCTTGATCGATGACATGATCGATACAGCTGGAACGATCACATTGGCTGCTAATGCGTTGAAAGAAGCTGGGGCAGTGAGCGTTTATGCTTCATGTACACATCCTGTGTTGTCAGGACCTGCTTTACAAAGAATCGAAGACTCTGCAATCGAGCGCTTAGTTGTAACGGATTCAATCTATTTGCCAGAAGATCGCAAAATTGATAAGATTGACGAAGTAAGCGTTGGTGGCTTGATGGGTGACGCAATCAAACGTATCCATGAAAACAAACCAGTTAGTCCTTTGTTTGAAACAAAAAGATAAAGGAAAATAAAAACAAAATAATTACAATCACAAAGGGGAGTCCATTTTGGGCTGAGACTGAATATATTCTAAACCCTTCGTACCTGTTTCGGTTATGCGAGCGTAGGAATTGTGAATGAATAGCTAGTGTGAAAGCACGAAGCTGTTTGTAAAAAAACAAACTTGCTTCCTCCTTTGTGATGTCCAATTATAAAGGAGGAAGCTTTTTTATGAATAAGAATCATCGTGTCTGGATCGAGGGAACGATCGTCGCAGCATTATCTTTAGTGTTGTCGATGATTCCTCTACAAATAGGTAGTAGTTTTGAAATCTCACTCGGGCAAATCCCTTTAACTTTATTTGCCTTGAGAAGGGGTTGGAAAGCTGGTATGGGATCGGCTTTTCTATGGGGAATCCTTCATTTTCCCATGGGGACTGTCTATTACTTGAGTGTCATCCAAGTGTTGATCGAGTATCCGATCGCGTTTACGTTTGCTGGCGTTGCAGGAATTTTTTCGCAAAGAATGCAACAGAGTTATCTGCAAGGCAATCGTAAGAAAATGGCCTCAACGATCATTTTAGCGACATTCGTTGGTGTGACTGCCAGATATTTCTGGCATTTTGTCGCTGGGGTTGCTTTTTGGGGAAGTTTCGCACTATGGGGGATGAATCCATGGTTGTTCTCTTTAGTCATGAATGGCGCTAGTGGGTTAGCTACCGGTATTGTAACAACGGTTGTCCTATTAGGTATTGAACAGACCGTTCCTTCTTTATTTGTAGGCGAAGGGTTGCAGGTACGTAAAAGTAAAAATTAAAAAAAAGCGTAAAGGCAGCTGACCTTTACGCTTTTTTAGTGGAGTTGACTGTCATTATACAAATGTGTTGTAGACAAAATCAGAAACGTTGCCGTCTAGTTGCCAACGTTGTTGAGTGGCATGATAGACGAGAACAGCTACCGGTTTTTCTTCCAAGTAACGTGTTCCTTTTAATTTCCAAACGTAATCTTCAATGACATAAATCGGGATCTCATACTTGTCATCGACCAAACCTGCTTGATCAAACGAAAAAATGATTCCTTCTTGCATCAAATTACGCATCTTTTTCAGTATCTCTACACTGATTTTTTCAACAGGGATCTCTTTTCGAAAGAATGATTTTTTTTCGTTGATTTTTCCCGCCAAGATCGTGCTTAACTTGTTGGCAAAAATCCGATAAAATTCATCTAAATAACGATAATAGGTTCTACCTAGATGATCGCTCAAATCAAAATAAACAAAGTTATTTTGTAATTTATAGAAAAAAGGTGAATGGAGATGTGTTTTCATATGACCAAAATAAAGCAACTCTGAGATTTCTAAAGGGCTTAATTCTTTTAACATCGTCAAATCCGTAAAATCGATCCATTTAAGATCCGTACTATTGTTACGGCTGCGAACGGTTTGGAAAAATCTTTGGATATTCTCAGTTCCACGAATGACCTTCAAGCCTGTGTGTGATTCATATTCTCCAGCAGATGCGGAAGGGTCCAACAAAAGTAGATTTTGAGGAAAATGCACGATGCTATTTGAAAAATCATTGATCGTCAGCCCTTTGGTCAAAACGGCGTTACTAGTTGTATCGATATGTACATATACTGAATCACTCATCATGCTCCTCCTCCCCTGTATCTCATCCCTTTCATTTTACAACATTTACTGAAAAAAAGCTTGTTTCTTTTATTTTAAAATTCGATTACAAAGCAACTTTTTTTTATGAATAAACGATGAACATAGAGTAAAAATTTATATATATATAACACTGCTATCAGATGACTATTCACCCCCACCCTTTTTTTCTGATTACTGATATAATAAAAGAAAAAGAGAATCCGAGGTGTCTATGAAAGTTCAAAAAGTCTATTGGTCGGAACGTTATCAGCAGAATCGAGTGCAGCAAGCAAAACAACTTTTTAGTTTTTTTACTACACATCAAGAAAGCCGGCAACATTTTTGGCAACAGGCAAAAAAACAACAGGCATGGAAGATCGTATCGAAAAGACTGAACATTTACTTTACTGCAGAAATAACGAATGAAAAATTGATCTATACCAACGTGTTGATTGAAGAAGAATATTGGCAGTGGTCCGATATTTTCCTATTGCTAGAAAGTACGGTTCGTTATTTTTTCAAAAAATACGGACTCGTCCGCTTTGATCATTCAATCTCACCGAACATGATCGACCTTTTCCACCGAAGTGGTTATTTGGGAACGCAATCGTTTGAGAAGGAAATATCCTATCATATCGCTCTTGTCTTAGGTGGAGGAGGGGCGCATGGTGCTTATCAAATAGGTGTTTGGAAAGCACTGAAAGAAGAAAATCTAGAGATTTCACTCGTTACTGGTACTTCTGTAGGTGCGCTAAATGGGGCTTTGGTCGTTCAGGATCAACTAACACAAGCCATTGACTTGTGGCAGGAACTGTCAACCAATCAAGTATTGGCTTTACCAGAGGTTGCCTTATCAGAAGATTTGAGGCAACGTTATATCCAAGAAGCCAGCTTGATGACACGTCGTGCAGTAGTCGAAGGAGGAACCTCGATTGCACCGTTGGAAGCATTACTAGAGCAGTACCTAGATGCGGAAAAAATCAAATGTACAGAAAAACCGCAACTCTATACAATCGCAACTAAAATCCCAGAATTTCAAGAAACAGTTACAAGGATCCAAGCATTAGCACCAAAAGAAATCACCGATTGGGTCCTCGCCTCTGCTTCTTTTTATCCTGCCATGGCTTATCGTCAGATCGACGGATCAAAATATGTTGATGGGGGCTATCGAAATAACGTGCCAGTAGATGTTGCTATCCAACAAGGTGCAACCGAAGTCTTGATTGTCGATGTCCAAGGACCTGGGGTGACAAAAAAATACAAGGAACCTGATGCTTTGGTGACCTGGAAATGTTGTTCAAACTGGTCTTTAGGTGGTTTCTTAGTTTTTGAGCGACAAAGAAACCAATTGAATATCCAATTAGGTTATTTAGAGGCTAAAAAATGTTTAGGGATCTATCAAGGAAACTGGTATACGTTTGAAACAGCAAAGCCAGCTGAACGTTATTGGCGACGTTTCTTACGTTTCTTAGTCGAAACACTTGATTTAGACGTATCCTTTTTTTACAAAGAAAAATTCTGGCGGGACTTGCGTAATGTATATAAAGACAGGGTCACAAGTGAAACATGCGGATTGGCGATGCTTGAGCTACTAGCGAAACAAAAATTGATCTTACCGAATAAAGTGTATACCGTCGAAGAGATCTTGCCGCTCATTTGCCAAGAAAGTAAAATCGATGAAGCATTTTTAAAAAAGGTTGGTCAATTAAATGCCAGTGAATGGTTGAAGTTTCGAAAACTGGAACGAAATGCTAAAATACACGTAATGAAGGAACACGCGATCTACCAATACGTGAAAGAAAAAAAGAATGATCGCTTACAACGACAACTCAATGCAGATACAGTAGAAACTTTGATGTATCTCTATCTTTATCATCTAAAGGAGGAACAAAAATGGCACAAGAATTCTCATATGAGATCGTAGAAGAAATTGCAGTTTTATCTGAAAACAATAAGGGATGGCGCAAAGAATTGAACTTAGTGAGTTGGAATGGCAGACCACCAAAATTTGACTTGCGGGATTGGGCACCGGACCATGAAAAAATGGGTAAGGGACTAACATTAACGAACGAAGAGTTTGAAGAGTTACAAAAAGCAATTAAAAATATGTAAAAGAAAGGACTCTGTCGCATGAAGAGCATGACTGGCTTTGGCAATGCCATCCGCGAAAAAAAGAACTATCAACTTGAAATCGAGATCAAAAGCGTCAATCAACGGTTTTTAGATATCCAGATACGTAGCCCTAAAGTATTAGGCTTTGTTGAGAATGAATTGAGACAATTGATCAAAACGAAGTTAAGTCGAGGACGTGTCGATGTCTTTATTAATTTAACATACTTGGGTGAACAAGATAAAAAAGTGACGATCAATTGGCAACTGATCGATACGCTCTATACACAGATGACTACCGGTATTAAAGAAAGGTATGGCGAAGCGAATGCATTGTCGATCGGTAAACTGATCGAACGTTTTGCACTAAACGAAGAGTTTGTGACAATTGCTGAAGCAACGGAAGAGGATCAAGACTTACTTGCACAATTAGCGAAAGAAACGATGCAAACAGCACTTCGTTCAATCGAAGAAAGTCGGAGTATAGAAGGCCAAGCCTTGGCGAACGTATTACTTCAACAAACCGCAGAATTAAAACAAAATATTGCTGGATTAGCTAACTTTGTCGAGATTTATGAGCAAGAATTTCAGACGAGATACCAAGAAAAATTAGAAGCTTTTCTTGGTGCAGAAGTTGAGCGAGATCGTTTATTGACCGAAATAGCGATTCTTTTAGAGCGTGGCGATATCCATGAAGAAATCGACCGTTTAATCATCCATACGCAGAAATTGGAAGAGCTACTTGAAGCAGATTACCCCATCGGTAGAGAACTAGATTTCCTTTTACAAGAGATGAATCGCGAAATCAATACGATCGGCTCAAAATCAAGCGCGATCGAAATCAAAAACCATGTCGTTCAGTCCAAAACGATTTTAGAAAAAATCCGTGAGCAAATCCAAAATATTGAATAAGTGTCCAGCCTGTCTAATTGATGACCTGTCCGTTAGGCAGGCTTATTTCCGAAGAGGTTACTCCTGTTCCCGCCGTTTATTCGTTTTTTAGGTATCCAACAAAAGTTATTTTTACTTTTGTCTCGGACTCTTTAGTGGGAAGTAGACTAGCTTTTTCTAGGTTTTCTAGCTATAATAAAAAAATAGCCTTGAAAGTTGCAAGAAAAAAGTGCAAAATAAGCAATAGTATAAAAAAGACTAGTTGAAAGGACGTCGTCATGTCAGAGCGTGGATTATTAATCGTGTTGTCTGGTCCATCCGGTGTGGGAAAAGGCACAGTGCGAAAAGCAATTTTTGAGAGTGAGGATAATGATTTCCAATATTCGATTTCGATGACGACACGCAAGATGCGTGAAGGAGAAGTTGAAGGAGTCGACTACTATTTCCGAAGCCGCGAAGAATTTGAACAAATGATCGCTAAAGGCGAAATGTTGGAATATGCAGAATATGTCGGGAATTATTATGGTACACCACTATCGTATGTCAACAAAACCTTAGACGAAGGAAAAGACGTTTTTCTTGAAATTGAAGTCCAAGGTGCACAACAAGTAAAAGAAAAAGTACCTGACGGCGTATTTATTTTCCTGACGCCCCCAGATTTAGCAGAATTGAAATCACGAATCGTTGGGCGTGGGACAGATGCAGATGAAGTAATCGAAGAACGAATGAAAGTCGCTAAGGAAGAAATCGAGATGATGGCACTGTATGACTATGCTGTTGTCAATGATGAAGTTCCATTAGCGGTCAACCGAATCAAAGATATTATTGCAAGTGAACATTTCCGTGTCGATCGTGTCATCGGAAAATATATCAAAATGTTAAAGGAGATGTAGTCTTATGATGTTAAAACCTTCAATCGACTCATTATTAGATCGCGTGAATTCAAAATATTCTCTAGTGATCTTAGCAAGTAAACGCGCACATGAATTAGACGCAAAAGCACAACCAACAATGGATTCATTTGATTCTGTCAAAAGTGTTGGACAAGCTTTAGAAGAAATCGAAGCAGGAAATGTGATCAGTGATCCACATCCTGAATTAAAACGTGAACGTCTACGTATGGAAGACGAAGAACGTCGTGCGCAAAAAGACCGTGCACAACAAGAATTAGAGTCTCGTATCCGTGACGAGCAAAAACTATAAAATCAACTCACTATTCAGCTTATGGATAGCAAAAGATTTGAGCTTGGGAAATGTTCCTAGGCTCTTTTTTTTCCTGCGTTAATTTTTTGTTAGGATTTGGCAGAAAGTAAGACAAAACAAGGAATCTCTAGTAAAATAGGCAAGAGCCATTTTGTGTTTAAAACCAAGATGAAGAAAGGAGAAGGAGTCCATGACTGTTATTGCGGATGTGATTGTCGATGTACCAACTATGCAAACCGACCAAGCATTCACCTACTTGGTTCCTTCTGAAATGGAAGCGGCTATCCAAGTCGGTATGCGTGTAGCGATACCATTTGGAAACGGCAATCGCCAAGTCCAAGGCTTTGTGATGGCGTTGACAGCCAACGAGCAACCTCTAAAAAAAGAATTAAAGCCAATCCTTCAATTACTTGACCTGGCACCTGTTGTCAATCAAGAGTTGATGAGGTTAGCAGACTATATGAAAACCATTACGTATGCTTTTAAAATCACCTGTTTACAAACGATGCTACCAAGTGTCATGAAAGCAGAATACGATAAGCTCATTTACCCAGTGACCGATGAACCAGAAGTCGTTGCATTTTTCGCAGGTAGACAAGAGATTTCTTGGAAGGAAGCGGAAGAAACTGGGATCTTACCGCAATTGATCCGTTGGCGTAAAAACAAGCTAGTTGATATCCGTTACGAAGTCCATACAAAAAACAAAGTGAAAACGATCCGTGTCGTGCACTCTCTTTTGTCAAAAGGACAACTCGATGAAGCTTGGGGCACCTTGAGGCAAAATGCGAAAAAACAAAAAGAATTACTTCTTTATTTGTCAGAAATGGAAAAACCAATGCCTATTGCTTATTTCAAAGAAAAAGGAGTCAGTTCTGCCGTATTGAATCAAGGTAGAGATAAAGGTTGGTTGCGTATCGAAGAAGT
The DNA here is from genome assembly GCF_050555445.1 of Enterococcus sp. DIV1304_2. Classification (NCBI taxonomy): domain Bacteria; kingdom Bacillati; phylum Bacillota; class Bacilli; order Lactobacillales; family Enterococcaceae; genus Enterococcus; species Enterococcus sp. DIV1304_2. Next base: position 2,863,162 of record NZ_CP187851.1, on the reverse strand, counting down.
CGAAAGTTATCGTGACCCTTATAAAGACCGGGTATTTGAACGAACGACTGCCTTACAATTGAATGAAGAACAACAATCGGCGGTTCAGCAGATCATTGAAGCCTGTCATCAGGAAAAGAATGAAACCTTTTTACTTGAAGGAATTACTGGTAGTGGGAAAACGGAAGTCTATCTTCAAGCCATTGCTGATGTCTTGGCAGAGAAGAAGACAGCAATCATGTTGGTTCCTGAAATCGCATTGACCCCTCAGATGGTCGAACGTTTTAAAGGGCGCTTTGGAGAATCCGTCGCAGTTTTACATAGTGGCTTATCTCAAGGTGAGAAATATGATGAATGGCGTAAAATCGAGCGCAATGAAGCGCAGGTCGTCGTCGGTGCACGTTCAGCGATCTTTGCCCCACTAGAGAACATTGGGTTGATCATCATTGATGAAGAGCATGAATCGAGCTATAAACAAGATGAAACCCCGCGTTACCATGCCAGAGATTTAGCTATATGGCGTGGGAATTACCATCATTGTCCGATCGTTTTGGGGAGCGCGACACCTTCCCTCGAATCAAGAGCCCGTGCACAAAAAGGGGTCTATCGCATGTTGCATTTGAGTCAGCGTGCGAAAATGAGTGCGCAATTACCTGAGATCGAAGTCGTCGATATGCGTGAAGAATTCGAAAAGAATCAGACATCGACGTTCTCTCAATTATTACAAGAAAAAATCCAAGATCGATTAGAAAAAAAAGAACAGACAGTTCTTCTATTGAATCGACGAGGGTATTCTTCCTTTGTGATGTGCCGAGATTGTGGCTTTGTCTTGCCTTGCCCAAATTGCGATATCTCATTGACTCTCCATATGGATTCTCGCTCGATGCGTTGCCATTATTGTGGACATGAAGAAGCGATCCCGCATCGTTGTCCAAATTGTGGGGAAAACAAGATCCGGTATTATGGAACGGGAACACAAAAAGTGGAAGAAGAGTTAAAAGCACTGTATCCTCAAGCAAGAATCTTGCGGATGGATGTGGATACCACCAGAAAAAAAGGCGCGCATGAACGAATCTTACAAAAATTTGGGGACAAACAAGCGGATATTCTACTAGGAACGCAGATGATCGCAAAAGGGTTAGATTTTCCTGATGTGACCTTAGTCGGCGTTCTAAATGCAGACACTTCGTTGAATCTGCCAGATTTTCGTTCTAGTGAACATACCTTCCAATTATTGACACAAGTCTCCGGAAGGGCAGGAAGAGCCGAAAAAGCTGGGGAAGTCGTGATCCAAACATTTAATCCGAATCACTATGCGGTAACTTTAGCAAAGGAACAAAATTATGAACGCTTTTATCAACAAGAAATGAATGTACGCCATCGTGGAGGCTATCCGCCTTATTACTTCACTGTGAAAATCACGACGAGCCATCCAGAAGAACAAGTCGCAGCCAAAAAAATCTTTCAGATCGCCAGTCAATTAAAACAAGTATTAGGAACGAACAGCCTTCTGTTAGGTCCGGTACCTAGCACCGTTTTACGTGTGAAAAATCGCTATTACTATCAGCTGATCATCAAATATAAACATGAACCAGAACTGCCTAACGTTCTGAAAGAAATTTTGGATCAAAGTCAAAAAGAACAGCGACAAAATCTATTTGTTGCGATCGACAACGAGCCGCTACATTTTATTTAAGAAAGGAAACACTATGCGTTATCCAATAATGATCCACCCAAATAAAAAATTGAATCGAAAAGCCCAACCAATCGATATGATCACTGATGAGACCATCGTCTTGTTAGATAACTTGTATGAAACAATGGTGGCAAATGACGGCGTCGGCATCGCCGCGCCGCAAGTCGGCAAAAATCAACGGATCGCTATTGTTGAAGTCGATGAAGGGGATAAGTTTGAACTCATCAATCCTGAGATCATCGAGGCAAAAGGAGAAAGCATCGATGTGGAAGGTTGCTTAAGTATTCCGCATGTCTACGGTACAGTCAAACGTGCAGATGAAGTAACAGTTCGATATTATGATCGTGACGGAGAGGAAATCGAAGTTACCGCGTTTGGCTATCTTGCACGTGCCTTTCAACATGAGATCGATCACTTAGATGGGATTTTATTTATCGATAAAATGATCGAACAAATCCCCGAAGAAAAACTCGAAGAATACATGGAGGAACATTTAGATGACTAAAATCGTATTTATGGGAACCCCAGCATTTTCAGTTCCTGTACTAGAAGGGCTGATCGACCAAGGGTATGAGATCGTCGCTGTCGTGACACAACCTGATCGACCAGTGGGAAGAAAAAAAATCATTACCCCAACACCTGTGAAAGTAGCGGCGTTGAAGTACGATCTTCTTGTGCTACAGCCAGAAAAAATCACGGGTTCTCCAGAAATGCAAACAATCATTGATTTGCAACCAGATGTGCTGGTAACAGCAGCGTTTGGTCAATTCTTACCGGAGAAACTATTGCAAGTTCCAACACATGGAGCAATCAATGTTCATGCCTCTTTACTACCAAAATATCGTGGCGGTGCGCCAGTCCATTATTCCATTATCAACGGGGAAAAAGAGACAGGTGTAACGATCATGGAGATGATCAAGAAAATGGATGCGGGCGGTATTTTCTCACAAGCAAGCCTACCAATCACTAAACAAGATGATGTCGGTACGATGTTTGAAAAACTTAGTCTATTAGGCAAAGAGTTATTGCTAGAAACACTACCAAAGATCATTTCTGGCGAATTGACGCCTACGCCTCAAAATGAGGATCAAGCAACGTTTTCACCGAATATCACACGTGAACAAGAAGCAATCAATTGGGAAAAAACAGCAGAAGAAATCGACTGCCAAGTTCGTGGCATGCGTCCATGGCCCATTGCTTTTACAACCTATGAAGGAACACGCTGGAAGCTTTGGGCAGTAGATGTGTTGGCAGATGAGACGACATCTGAAACACCAGGGACTATCATCCATAAAGATAAAAAACAATTATGGGTAGCTTGTGGGGAACAGACGGTATTATCGATCAAAGAACTACAACCTGCCGGTAAAGCAAAACAACTAATACAAGAATTCCTAAATGGCAGTGGACAACAAGTCGCTGTAGGACAGCAGGTGAAATAATGGCGAAAATACCAAAAAAAATGAAACGTTCGGTTCGCTTTATGGCGTTGATGACATTAGAGCGTGTCAACAAAGGTGGAGCATACTCCAATCTATTGTTGAATGAGATGATCAACCAAGGCGATCTTAACCAAAAAGATATCGGTCTGTTTACAGAACTAGTGTATGGAACGATCAGTCGCCATCGTTTGATTGCATTTTATGTTGCGCCATTGATTGCAAATGCAAAAAAAGTGGATGACTGGGTCAAAACTTTGCTGTATTTGTCTGTCTATCAACTCGAATTTTTAGATAAAGTACCTGATCATGCAATTTTGAATGAAGCAGTAGAAATTGCAAAAATCAAAGGTAACCCCGGCGCAGGGAAATTTGTGAACGGCGTATTAAGAAATTATTTACGTCAAGGAAAACCTGATCTGGAAACTATCACAGATGAAGTCGAACGTTTAGCCGTTAAATTAAGTCTGCCGAATTGGCTGACACAGCGCTTAATTGACCAAATCGGCTACGAGGAAACAGAAAAGTTAGGTCTTTCATTGTATCAACCAAGTCATGTGAGTGGCCGTATTGATACCCGTAAACTTTCGCGTGAACAAGCACTGGATCAATTGAAAGAAGAAGGACTAGATGTAAAAGCAAGTCCAATAAGCCCATATGGTGTGATTGCTGAAAAGGGCAGACTTGCCTCTACGACACTTTTTCACGATGGCTTGATGACGATCCAAGATGAAAGCTCGATGCTTGTTGCACCAGCGATGCAGATTGAGCCAGAACATCATGTACTAGATGCCTGCGCTGCCCCTGGTGGCAAAACGACCCATATCGCCACGTTCCTTGATCCAACTTGTGGAGGAGAAGTCGTGGCTCTAGATGTCCATGACCACAAAGTAAAACTAGTGGAAGAGAACGCTCGCCGTTTAGGAGTTGCCAACGCAGTGTTCGCACAAAAAATGGATGCACGTGAAGTCAAAGAACAGTTTGAAGCAGAACAATTTGACCGTATTTTAGTAGATGCTCCATGTTCCGGTTTTGGCTTGTTACGCCGAAAACCAGATATTCGTTATAAAAATAATGAAAAAGAATTAGCCAATTTACCGGCTATCCAACTAGCTATTTTGGAAAGTGTGGCTACGGCTCTTAAACCTTCAGGAATATTGACCTACAGTACTTGTACGATTTTGAAAGAAGAGAATCAAGAAGTTGTTTCAGCGTTTTTACAACGACATCCTGATTTTGAGAAGATTGATGTTTTAGTTGATCCTGTGCTACAATCATCAATCAAGGATAAGATGTTGACGTTGTATCCACATCAATCTTATACAGATGGCTTTTTCATTTGCTGTTTGCGCAAAAAGTAATGAGGTGAAAGTATGCAGATTGAATATCAATCAGATGTAGGAAGAAGACGTAATACGAATCAAGATTATGTCAGTGTATTTGAAAACCAAGTCGGTCTCACGCTGGCGGTTTTAGCAGATGGCATGGGTGGGCACCGCGCAGGCGATATTGCTAGTCAAATGGCCGTCACAAATTTAGGGAAAGCCTGGGAAGAGCAAGCGTTACTTGATGACGAAAAAATCGCGCAGTGGTTTATCCAAGCAATCCAAGAAGAAAACCGCGCGATTCATCAATTAGGACAAGAACAGCTTGAATATAACGGAATGGGAACAACGATCGTAGCAGCTGCCCTATCAGAGGAACGTTTCACGATTGCCAATGTTGGCGATAGTCGTGCGTATTTGCTTCGCGATAATCGGATCATTCGCTTGACGGAAGACCATTCTTTAGTAAATGAATTAGTCAAATCTGGTGAAATCAGCGAAGAAATGGCCGTCAATCATCCACGTAAGAATATCTTGACTCGATCTGTCGGCATGCCAGGATCATTAGAAGTCGATGTTGCAACGTATCTTTGGCAACTCCAAGATCGTTTGCTTCTATGTTCGGATGGTTTGACGAATATGCTGTCAGAAGAAACGATCGGTACGATCATCAATCAAGAAGGATCATTATCAGAAAAAGTAACGCAATTAGTGGATCAAGCAAATGAAGCTGGCGGAGCAGATAATATCAGCGTTCTTCTTATTGAATACAAGGAGGATGTTGCATGATTGAGCCAGGAAGAAAATTAAATGGTCGTTACCAAATTACCGGTAACATCGGTAGTGGCGGTATGGCAAATGTCTTTTTAGCCCATGACTTGATTTTAGATCGAGATGTTGCAATCAAAGTCCTACGCTTTGATTTCCAAAATGACCAAACGGCGATCCGTCGTTTTCAACGAGAAGCATTAGCGGCAACCGAATTAGTTCATCCAAATATCGTCAGTGTTTATGATGTCGGTGAAGAAGATAACATGCAGTACTTAGTTATGGAATATGTAAAGGGAATGGATTTAAAACGTTATATCCAAACGCACTATCCGATTCCTTATGAAACAGCAGTAAACATCATGCAACAAATCTTGTCTGCGATTTCTTTAGCACATAGCCATCAAATCATCCACCGAGATTTAAAACCACAAAATGTCTTGATCGATAATGAAGGTGTTGTGAAAATCACCGATTTTGGTATTGCGATTGCTTTATCTGAAACATCGATCACCCAAACGAATACGATGCTTGGTTCGGTTCACTACCTTTCACCAGAACAAGCAAGAGGTAGTATGGCGACAAAACAATCAGATATCTATGCGTTAGGGATCATTTTATATGAAATGCTGACAGGAAGCGTTCCTTTTGATGGGGAATCAGCTGTCACCATTGCACTGAAACATTTTCAGGATGACTTGCCTTCAATCAAAGAGTTAGATCCAGGGGCACCTCAGTCATTGGAGAATGTTGTCTTGAAAGCAACAGCCAAAGAACCTGTCGACCGGTATAAAACGGCAGAAGAAATGGCAGATGACCTAGCAACGGTGTTGTCGTTAGAACGAGCAAACGAAGAAAAATGGCAACCCCAGGCGATGGACAACGAAACAAGAGTATTGACACCACTGACGGCAGAAACACCGATGCCAGATTCCTTTAAGTCAATGCCTCTTCCCGAAGAGAAACCAGCGGAAGAATTACCAGATCCCGAAGAAACAATGCCAGATGTAAAGACTAAAAAAAGAAAAAAATGGTGGATCATTTTGCTGGTCTTGCTTGCTTTGTTAGGAATTGGGACAGCGATTTTATTTGCTTCAGGTGGACGAGGAGAAGTAACGGTTCCCGATGTTTCGGGTCAATCCGAAGCTTCAGCAAGAGAAGCTTTGACACAAGCAAAATTAAAGGTAGCAACGAACACTGAAGAAATTGCTGACGATACGATTGAGAAAGGAAATGTGGTCAAAACAGATCCAGCCTCAGGAACAACAGTGAAACAAAATCGTGAAGTCACGCTTTATATCAGTACAGGTAAGAAGAAAATCCAACTCGATGATTTTACGGGTATGTCTTACGATGAAGCGCGCAAGCAGCTACTGGATTTAGGTTTCTCTTCAAGTAGAATCAAAAAAGAAGAAGAATTTAGTGATGAGGTCACTAGTGGAAATATCATCTCACAATCAGAAGATGAAGGAACAGAAGTCGACCCCACATCAGATACGATTACTTTTACCGTTAGTAAAGGAAGTCAGCCGACGATGAGCGATTACACCGGACAAAACTATGAAACAGTTCTTAGTATTTTGAGAACGAATGGCTATACGAATATCAGTGCAACGAATGATTATAGTGATACGGTCCCAGCCGGTGCAATCATCAGTCAGTCACCAAGTTTTGGGGAACCATTGACGGATGCGACATTTATTAGTTTCGTGGTGAGTAAAGGACCAGATGCGAAGACACTGAATGACATTTCTGGTTATACGAAAAGTGATGCGCAAAGTTACTTATCTGGTATCGGTGCCGACTACATTGGTCATGAAACGTATGAGTTTTCAGATACAGTAGAAAAAGACAAAGTGATCCGTACAGATCCAGGAGTAGGTGCATCAATCACATCAGGAACGATCGTCAGTGTGATCTACTCAAAAGGACCAGACCCAGCGAAAGCATCATCAAGTTCTGAAAAAGATTCTTCCAGCAGTTCTTCTAGCAGTTCAAGCAGTAGTTCAAGTTCCGAAACAACTAGTAGTAGTACCACTACAACGTCCTCGACGGATAGTGACTAGTAGACAGAATTAAACGAACTAAAACGACAATGATAAAAAATAGATCTGAGAATTCAAAATGTCGGCGGCATTTGAGGAAATTCTTAGGTCTATTTTTTGGTGATTTCTCCTAACTTCTGTTGTCCTATGGTAAAATATACTAAAAATGGAGGTGGGTTTCATTAAAGGGCAAATCAGAAAAGCAATAAGTGGATTTTATTACGTATATAAAGATGGAGAGACCTATCAGACACGAGGTCGAGGGAATTTTCGTAATCGAAAGATCACGCCCCTTGTTGGCGATCAAGTCATATTTGAAAGTGAAAACAAGACCGATGGCTATCTACTAGAAGTTTTACCACGTAAAAATCAATTAGTACGACCACCAGTAGCAAATGTTGATTTAGGAGTTGTTGTGACGAGTCTGATTGAACCAACATTCTCTTATAATCTACTCGACCGTTTTTTAGTCATGTTGGAATATGAATCGATCGAGCCAGTGATCTATTTGACGAAAACGGATTTAGCTGTCGATTCTACACAAATAAAAGAAATTAAAGAGACTTACGAAAAAATCGGCTATCCAGTGATCGTCCCTCGCACACAGGGTGACACGGATGAATTAGTTCGCTATTTTCCAGAAAGACTGACTGTTTTCATGGGACAGTCAGGTGCAGGTAAATCGACGTTGCTCAACCAAATCTCACCAGAACTTGAGTTAGAAACAGGTGAAATATCTGATTCTTTGGGACGGGGACGTCACACGACAAGACATGTCGAGTTATTACCACTTTATGATGGATTGGTTGCCGATACACCAGGTTTCAGTTCTATTGATTTCTTAGTCATCGAACCTGTCGAGTTATCCAAACAATTCCCTGAATTTGTCGATGCTTCTGTAGACTGTCGCTTTAGAGAGTGTATGCACGTAAAAGAGCCAGATTGTGAAGTCAAACGAAGAGTAGCGGCAAAAGAAATTGCACAGACTCGCTATGACAATTACTTGCAATTTTTGCAAGAAGTTGAAAACCGTAAACCGATGTACAACAAAAAAGAAACTAGAAGAAAGTAGGAGGGTATTTTTATGAAAATAGCACCATCGATTTTAAGCGCAGATTTCGCCAATCTCCAAACAGACATTGAACGAGTAGAAAAAGGTGGAGCAGACTATATCCATGTGGACGTAATGGACGGCCAATTCGTTCCCAACATTACATTCGGATCGAATGTAGTGCAAGCAATTCGTCCGGTCACAAAACTACCGTTAGACGTTCATTTGATGATCATCAATCCTGAAAATTATATTGCTGATTTTGCAAAAGCAGGTTCAGATATCATTACGGTCCATGTGGAATCGACACCACATATCCATCGTGCGATCCAGATGATCAAAGATTTAGATGTCAAAGCAGGGGTCGTTATCAATCCTGGTACACCGATCGAAATGATCAAGCATGTTTTGCCTTTAGTTGATCAAGTGTTAGTGATGACAGTCAATCCAGGCTTTGGCGGACAAAGCTTTATTACAGAAACAGTGGATAAAATCGCAGAGTTAGCGGAATTACGCAAGGTGAACGATTGGACCTATCAAATCGAAGTGGATGGTGGAATCGTTCCAGAAACTGCAAAAATTTGTCATGAAGCAGGTGCAGACGTATTTGTGGCAGGCTCCTATGTCTATAGTGCAGAAGATCCAGCAGCTCAAATCGATCAATTGAAAAAGGCATTAGGCTAATGGAAGTATTACTTGTTGCAGGCGGATCACCAGAAAATTGGCCAGACTTGTCACAGCAATCATTTGATCGATACGTGGGCATCGACCGTGGGGCACTCTATTTGCTTGAAAAAGGCTATTCGTTAGATCTAGCAATCGGTGATTTTGATTCATTGTCTTCCTCAGAATATCAACGAGTATCCGATAAAGCTGTCGAAGTACACCAAGCGCCAGCGGAGAAAGACGATACGGACACTCAGCTAGGTTTAGCAAAGACATTCGAACACTTTCCAGAAGCAATCGTGACACTGATCGGTGCAACTGGTGGAAGATTAGATCATTTATTAGCTAATCTATGGTTAGCATTAGAACCACGGTTTCAACCTTTTATACGACAGATCCAAATACAAGACAAACAAAACGTAATCACTTACTATCTACCAGGAGCTTACGAGATAAAAAAAATTCCTGAAATGAAGTATTTAGCTTACTGTTGTTTGACACCTGTTAGTCAATTGACATTATCTGACAGCAAATATCAACTATCAAACGAGGAAGTATCTCGTCCAACTTCTTATGCAAGCAATGAATTTGTCACTGACAAAGCATCCTTCAGCTTCTCTGAAGGAATCATTTCAGTCATCCAAAGTAAAGATTGATTGATCGGTTCAGGACAAAGTAGCAAAAGAAATGAAGCGGAAAAATGACAGTTTAAATTATTTGCTAAAAAAAGCTTAAAAGAAGGGTCGAGCCTTTTGTTTCCCCTTATTTAATGATAAAATTACAGGTAAGAGTCTAATTTAATTCGAGGTGTCTTTGTGAAGAAGTTCAATCCTAATAAAAATATCATTATTACCTTAGTCATCGTTATTATTGTAGTAACGGTCCTAAGTGTGACAGCTGCCCAGCGAGCGAATGAAGGAAAGCCCAATTTCTTCCAATCTATTGTGAACGACAGTGTCTCTTTTGTCGATCGGACGATTTCTGCTCCGGTCAAATGGGTCCAAAATGGCGTGGATTCAGTACATCATCTTTTCACCACCTATTCAGAAAATGAACGGTTAAAAGAAAAAATCGACAGCTATGATGAGATAGCTCAAAAAAACAAGAACATGCAAAAAGAAATCGATGCACTAAAAAGCGAACTCGATTTAAGCCAAACGTTGACGAGTTATGAAAGAGTCACAGCAAATGTGATCACTCGTTCACCTGACTCATGGCAAGATCTATTAGTCGTCGATAAAGGATCAAATGATGGAATCGAAGTCAATATGGCAGTCATGGCGCAAAAAGGTTTAGTCGGACGTGTCATTGAAGTCAATGCCACTTCTTCTAAAGTAGAATTGCTGACTTCATCAAATGTAAGTTCCAACCATTTCCCTGTCCGCGTATCTTCTGGAAACGGAGAATCTTTCGGTTTACTCAAGAATTATGACGAAAAGTTACAAGCGCTAGTTGTGACACAGCTAACAGGTGACAGTGAAATCAAAGAGGGCGACGTAGTACAAACATCAGGTCTTGGAGGCAACTCGCCAGCAGATCTACAAATCGGTACAGTCATCAAAACAAAACCAGATAGTTATGGGCTAGATCGCGAAGTCTATGTCAAACCTTATGCGGATATGTATGATCTCCCAGTAGTAACGATCATCAAACGTCTTGTGGAGGAATAGTCCATGCTGAAAAAAGAGAAAATGACCATTTATTTGCCGATCCTCCTGTTCTTACTCATGTTGATCGATGGGCACTTTACCCGAATGATGTTCAGGTGGTCGAGCGGTGACTACATGGCAAGTGCGCATCTTTTGATATTGGTTTTACTATTTTGCAGTTTGAGTTTTTCCAAACGCTACTTATTGATCACGACATTAGTTTTAGGTATTATCTTTGATTCTTACTATATTGGTGTGATCGGTATTTACGCAGTTGCTTTACCTTTATTAGTATTTATCATGTATGGGATGAAATCGGTCATCCATGTAAATATTTTTACTGAGTTTTTTAGCCTCATCATTTTCATCACAGGCTATGAGTTGTTTACATTGATCGTACAAATGGTATTCAAACTTGCGAGTGTAGATAGTACGTACTTTATCACTAAATATTTAGGCCCAACATTATTATTGAATATGGTATTGTTCGCTCTACTTGTATTCCCATTAAAGAAGCTATTCAAAGAAGGTCGGGACAGAAGTGTTTAGTCTCGAGAAATAAGGCGCCATCCACGAAAATTGTTTTTCAAATTTTTGTGGATGGCGCCTTATTGCCGAAGAAGTTACTTCTGTGCCTGCCATTTAATCTGTTTTAGGTGACGCGAGAGGCCCAATGTCTCAGGCTTTTTTTATTTAATTTAAAACGGGTATTATTTAATTATTGAAAAATGTATTATGAAAATAACCATGTCATCTTACATTTCTGTCATTATAATCAGTTGTTTTGAAATGTTTTTGTAACATAACTATTATCTCATTGACATACAGCTATGGTACAATTTTGTTATCGTTAAGAAAGACTTAAATATTTTTAGATATTTATTAAATTAAGCCAGTCGGAGGAATGAAGAGTGAAAAAGAGTTTAATATCAGCAGTAATGGTAAGTTCAATGGCCTTGACTGCCGTAGCATCACCGATCGCAGCCGCGGCGGAAGATTTTGATTCTCAAATACAACAACAAGATCAAAAAATTGCGGAATTACAAAACCAACAAGCAAGTGCCCAATCTCAAATCGAGGCATTAGAAGGTCAAGTCGCTGACATCAATACAAAAGCTGAAACTTTATTAGCTAATCAAGCAACACTACGTCAAGAGTCTTCTCAATTGACACAAGAAATTGCTGATCTACAAGAACGTATCGAAAAACGCGAAGCAACGATCCAAGAGCAAGCACGTGAAACACAAGTTAAAGGTACAAGCTCTAACTACATCGATGCAGTATTGAATGCTGAGTCATTCTCAGATGCTATTGGACGCGTTCAAGCAATGTCATCAATTGTACGTGCGAACCAAGACTTAGTGAAACAACAAAAAGAAGACAAACAGGCAGTTGAAGATAAAAAAGCTGAAAATGAAGCGAAGCTACAAGAGTTAGCAGAAAACCAAGCGGCTTTAGAATCACAAAAAGGCGACTTACTATCAAAACAAGCTGATTTAAATGTCCTAAAAACTACTTTAGCGGCTGAACAAGCAACAGCAGAAGATAAAAAAGAAGACTTGAACCGCCAAAAAGCAGAAGCAGAAGCTGAGCAAGCACGTATTCGTGAACAAGCTCGTTTAGCAGAGCAAGCGCGTCAACAAGCAGCACAAGAACAAGCTGAAAGAGAAGCACGTGAACAAGCAGCAGCAGTTGCCGCTGCAGCAGCACAAGAGCAAGAACAAGCTTCTTCTTCATCAGTACAAGAATCAACAGAAGTTTCTGAATCAGCTACTTCAGAATCATCATCAAGTGCTGAATCTTCAACAGAACAATCTTCAGTTCCTGAATCATCTACATCAACAGAAGATTCAACAACTGAAAGCAGTGTACCAGAATCTTCAACAGAAGAATCTACTACTACACCATCAGTTCCAGAAACAACAACACCATCAACGCCGGAGCCAACAACTCCATCAACACCGGAGCCATCAACACCTGCAACACCAGCTCCATCAACGCCGGAGCCATCAACACCGGCACCATCAATTCCAGCGCCAACGGCTCCATCTACTAATGGAGCAGCGATTGTAGCTGAAGCGATGAAATACATTGGGACTCCTTATGTATGGGGTGGAAAAGATCCAAGTGGATTTGACTGTTCTGGATTTACACGCTATGTGTACCTACAAGTAACTGGTCGTGACATCGGTGGTTGGACTGTACCTCAAGAATCAGCAGGAGCTAGAATCTCAGTTTCTCAAGCAAAAGCTGGAGACTTATTATTCTGGGGAGCAGCTGGTGGCACTTACCACGTAGCAATTTCTTTAGGTGGCGGACAATACATCCATGCACCACAACCGGGCGAAAGTGTTAAAATTGGCTCAGTTCAATGGTATGCACCTGACTTTGCTGTAAGTATGTAATTTATGAAGAACTAACTCTAAAGTGAGTTAGTTCTTTTTTTTACGAAACTGAAAAGGATCGAACAAACAGTTTTTGGTAACTGTCTGTTCGATCCTTTAAAATTTTCTTGCTTAGAAAGCATGATCAAATAAATTCTTCCGTCAATTCCATGAAGTTTTGGATATCTTCTAAGACCATGTTGATACCTGCTTGCCAAAAATCTGGTTTCGTTAAGTCTACACCTAAGTGTTTTTGAGCCAATTCTTCCGTTGTCATCGAAGCAGTATCGCGTAGTAAGTCGATATACTCTTGTTCAAAACTTGAACCTTGCTCGTTAGCATAGGCGTAAATACCTAAACTGAACAGGTAACCAAAGGTATAAGGGAAATTATAAAACGGTACATCATCAATAAAGAAATGTAGTTTTGCTGCCCAGAAATAAGGATGATAAGTAGATAATGCATTTGCATATCCTTCTTTTTGCGCTTCGATCATCATATCAGTGATCTCTTGTTCTGCCACTAGTCCTTTTTGTCGAGCAGTATAGAATTGATTTTCAAAGATAAAACGAGAATGGATATTCATGAACATAGCCAGAGCATTTTGTAGTTTCGTATCCAACAAATTGATTTTTTCTTCTTTTGTTGTTGCCGCTTTAAGTGTTGCATCAGCTACGATCAATTCTGCAAAGGTACTTGCTGTTTCAGCAACATTCATCGCGTATTCACGATTCAACGCTGGAAGATCCCACATCGTACTACTATGGAAAGCGTGACCTAACTCATGGGCTAAAGTAGCGACTTCGTTGACTGAATTACTATAAGTCATGAAGATTCTAGATTCTTGTGTTTCAGGCAATTCGGTACAGTAACCACCAGGTCGTTTGCCAGGACGATCTTCTGCTTCAATCCAACTTTTGTTAAAAGCGTCTTGAGCAAATTCAGCCATTTTAGGACTGAATTTATTGAAATTCTCAATGATAAATGCTGCCGCTTCATCAAAGGTAAAGGTTTTTTCTTTCATATCACCTAGAATGATCGGTGCATCTTGGTCTTGCCATTCCATTTTTTCTTTACCGAAAAGATTGGCTTTTCTTGTTAAGTAATCGACAAGGGGTTGTTTATTTTTTTGGATCGTCTCCCACATTACATCTAATGTTTCTTTTTTCAAGCGATTATATTCTAAAGGCTTTTGTAAGAAATCTGTTGTACCGTGTAGTTTATAGGTGGATAGACGGAACCCATCTAAATGATTCAAAGTGTCTGTAAATAAAGGTGCTTTTTCTTGCCAAGCAGTTTCCCAAGCTGTAAATAATTGTTTGCGGACTTCTGGATCAGGATCACCCATCATTTTATTGAATGCTTGACCAGCAGATAATTCAATGATTTCTCCCTCTTGTTCAAATGGTACAGTCACGCTAGCGACAATCGTATCATAATGACTACTCCAGGCATTCAAACCATCCAAAGATAATGTATTGATAATGTGCTCCTCGTTTTCAGATAACAAGCGTGCGCCATCGCGACGAATTTCGTTCATGCGAAAAGCAATCGGAGCTAATTGATCTTGAGCACTCAAGTGTGTCCATTCATTGTCAGATATTTCTGCAAATTTTTTCGATAAGATCGTATCTGCTGCTTGCCAACGTGGTAATGAAGCATAGAGTTTACCAGACAAAATCTTTGCATCGGAATCTTTTACATTAGCAGATAATAAAGCAGTAATATAACTATTACATTGGCTGAAGCCGTTGGTTACTTTTTCTTGAAGTGCCAAAATCGTCACAAGAGAATCGATATCTTCGGATGAAAATGACCATTGATTGATTTGTTCGTAATATGTTTCTATTTGTCGTTCTAATTGAGCCAAACGTTCATTTAATTCAGTTGAAGCACTTCCTCCAGGAAAGATAGAATCTAAATCCCAGTTAAGCGAATAAGTCATCAAAAAACCCCTCTCATATTTATGGTACTATCTCTAGTATAGCATTTAAAGAAGGAATAAGTCTTGGAGAAATTATTGTTGTTTTATGAAAAAAAAGCTATCATAGAAAGAAGAGGTGACTTATGGAGTTTTTAAAAAAACAAAGAAAAAATGGAAATTTTTATTTAGTGTTTGCATTAATGATCATGGCTATTTTATTTTATAGCTCCTCGCAAACCTATGGACAACAATCGCAACTTTCAAGAATTGATGCGTGGTTCCCAAACCAACCCTTTAAAGAAGCATTATCAGGTATCCAGTTTACTTATGGAGAAAGTGTTATCAGTATCGACCATTCTGGATACAGCAAATTCATTGAATTCTTTTTAAGAAAAGGCGCCCATTTTGGTACCTATTTTCTATTAGGAGGTAGTCTGTATCTAGGCGTATTCCCGAAAATGAAAATCTGGTGGTTAACGGGGGTTCTTGCTTGGTTATCTGCGACAGGATACGCCGGTCTAGATGAGTTCCATCAAATGTTGACAGGCGACCGTTCACCAATGTTCGAAGATGTCATGCTTGATTCGATGGGGGCATTGACTGCAGTTGTTATATGTATTTTATTTACTTTTATAAAGAAGAGGAAGTAAAAAAGAGAGCACAGTTGCGTGTCTGCAACTGTGCTCTAGTAGTTACGATTAAAAAATCAAAACAGGCGTACCTTTTTCAACCATTCCAAATAATTCTTTCATGACACCTGGTGGCGTATTGACACAACCATGAGAACCGCGAGTTCGCCATAAGTCGCCGCCATATTCTGGTTGCCAATCCGAATCGTGGATACCGATACCTGTCCAATCGACTGGCATCCAATAGTTCACTGGACTTTCATATGGTGTACCATCATCGTTCGTTCCTCTTAATACAGCATTTTCTTCTTTATTCCAGACATAAAAGACACCAGGAGGAGTAGGGGTAGAAGGTTTTCCTGAAACGATATCTGTTTCAAGTGCTACTTTCCCATCTTTGTAGAACCACATATGTTGATTCTCTAAATCGACTTCGATATACGTATCCTCAATCAATGGGTGGTCGGCAGTTGTACTACCTTGAACAATTGGTGAACGGGTGAAATCTTGTCCAGCTAAAATCGCTTCTGTTAAAGCTGTTACTTCGCTATCTGTTTGGATCGTCCAACTGAACGTGCCAGCAGGAACAGTTACTTCGCCACGTTTGGTACTTTTGAATTTAGTATCATTCGTACTTGTATTGTATTTTTCGCCAAGTTCACTAACATACTGACGAACTTTTTCTGAATCAAGCGCAGGTTTTCCATCTTCATAGGTGAGCCATTCAACGATGAGTGAAGAAGAGATCGTCACTGTTTCCCCATTGATACTGTAAGTTCCTTTTACTTTAGCGATATTATTCATTGTCGTTAACTGCTCAGTCAACTTTTTATCTGTAGATGTGACCGCTGGTTCTTTTTGGAACTCAGTCAGATCAATTGTATCTTTTCCATCATTGACAACAGTTGTCAATTCCTTCGTAACGGCTTCGACATCGACCGTGTTCCCTTTCACTTCAGGCTTGATTTTAAATGAGTCACCAGACTTTTCAATCGTTGCATCGGCAGTAGGCGTACGGTCTTTATTCAATTCAGTCAATTCCGTAGACAATGTCTCGATCGTTTGATCCAGTTGTTCCCGTTCCGCACTTAATGGATCGATTTCTTGTTTTTCGGCCGCAGCTACATAGTTCATTCCCCAAGTCCAAGCATTTTGGTTTTTCAAGATGGAAGCTAGATCAGTTGAAAAATCCTTTTTATAACCAAGATCGGACTTTGCAATCTCTTTCCAAACCGTTCCGTTTTCTTTAATTGAAATCGTCTTATTGGAATAAGCTTCTTTTAGCTTGTCATTTGCTTGGTCGATCGTCAGGTTACTTACATTGATCGAATTGACTTCCGTTTTAGGAAGAAAACGATTCGTGTAATATGTACTACGGTAGGTGTAAAAGCCGATTAATACTAGAATCACACCGAGAACAGAAAGCAAACCAATACGCATTGATTTTTTTCGATGAGAAGATCTTGTCATATCTGCAACTCCTTAATAATAATAGTTATAGGGTGTAACGACTCTATCATAGCATAATTTACAGTAAAAGACGAAATGATGTCCCTCTTTATATAAAAATTAACATACTGCTTAGAAAAATAACGATAGTTAGGCAAGGATTTTATATACGGAAGTGTATAAAAAAACAGGAAATCCTAGAAAATGGAAGGTCGATTTTCAGGATTCCCTGTGAAGATGAGGTTGTTTTCGAAGACATTACTTCTGGAACAACGTGTATTCTTTTTTAGTGAGAACGATAGCGTCTCAAGTAATTAATTATTCAGCATCCAATTTAGCAAAAGCTTCATCTAAGATATCTTTTAATTGTTTTGCTGAAGCGGCCATACGATCTTGTTCGCTGTCGCTTAATGGAATTTCAATGACTTTTTGGATACCTTGACGGTTGATGACAGCAGGTGCACCGATATAGATATCGTTTAGTCCATATTCACCATTCATATAAACAGATAATGGAAGAACTGCATTTTCATCGTCTAAGATCGCGCGAGTGATACGTGCTAAAGCTACAGCGATACCGTAGAATGTTGCGCCTTTTTTCTCGATGATCGTATAAGCAGCGTCACGTACACCGAAGAATAAGTTGACCATTGCTTCTTCATCCACGTCTGGATTATTTTTCACCCATTCATAGATTTGTAAACCAGCAACATTGGCATGTGACCAAACTGGGAACTCAGAATCTCCATGTTCACCTAAAATATACGCATGGACGTTACGTGCATCAACGTCAACTAATTCAGCAAGTGCTTGACGGAAACGAGCAGAGTCAAGTGAAGTTCCTGAACCGATTACGCGCTCTTTAGGGAAACCTGAGAATTTCCAAGTAGAGTAAGTTAAAATATCAACTGGGTTAGCAGCAACTAAGAAAATACCATTGAAACCTGAGTCAACGATTTGTGTAACAACTTCGCGGTTGATTTTTAAGTTTTTATTTACTAGATCTAAACGTGTTTCACCTGGTTTTTGTGGTGCACCAGCTGTGATAACGACTAAGTCTGCATCATGTGCATCTGCATAAGAAGCTGAATAGATTTTTTTAGGTGAAGTAAATGCTAGAGCGTGTGATAAGTCGATCGCATCTCCTTCAGTTTTTGCTGTATTGATATCGATGATACCAACTTCTTGAGCGATATTTTGTGTAACTAAAGCGAAGGCATAGCTAGAACCTACAGCACCGTCTCCAACAAGTATTACTTTTTGATGATCTTTTTTTTCTGCGTTTGCAGTCATTTATATCAATCCTTCCATTGATTTGTTTTTTCCATGCCTATGCTAACATGGAAAAAGCCTGCTGTCACGCTATTTGGTTACAAAATATAACAGATAACAAGGTTGTACCATATGTAAAAGCTTACATGTGCGTTATTTCACTATTTAGCAAAACCAATGATTTCATTAGTTTTGAATTATAATTTTAATCATTTTTTCATTTATTAAGTTTCTCTTTTTAGCTGTAACAAAGGATTGTGTGTTATACTAATAGGAGCTAAAATAATAAAAAATCGAGTCAAAGACTGGACCGCCTATGAGCAGTCCAGCCTTTTGTGCTGTTTATAAGATTGGATGAGCGCAGAAATGAAAATGATCGTAGGGCTTGGAAACCCAGGAACGAAATATGAACATACAAAGCATAACGTTGGATTTATGGTGGTGGATCGTTTGGCTGAAAAACACCAAGCGACCTTTAAGAAAAACACATTTGAAGCAGAAGTAGCTGAATTTTTCCACAAAGGTGAGAAAATTTTATTAGTCAAACCCCAAACATTTATGAATGAATCTGGCCGAGCGGTTGGTCCATTGATGACTTACTTTGGGATTTATCCAGAAGAGTTGGTGGTTGTTTATGATGACCTAGATTTAGCAATCGGTAAAATCCGTTTACGACAAAAAGGAAGTGCAGGCGGACATAATGGGATCAAGAGTATTATCTCTCATTTGGATAGTACGATCTTTGATCGAATAAAAGTTGGTATTGGTCGACCAGAAGGTAAAAAAACAGTCGTCCAACATGTTCTCAGTCCCTTTAGTAAAGAGACGCAACCCTTGATCGAACAAAGCATCGATCAATCTGTCGCTGCTGTTGAATTTCTATTGGATGGCCATTCCTTTATAGATACAATGAATCAATTTAATTAAGAAAGGAGAATGAAACGATGGATATGATCCAATTGATTGGCAAAGATGCTCAAGTAGCTGAATGGTCCATGAATCTTGAACAACGGATGTCTAGACAGTTGATTACAGGTTTAGCTGGATCTGCTAAGACGTTGTTGTTTGCACATGCGTTTAAAAAACTGGATAAAAATCTGATTATCCTGATGCCGAATTTATATTACGTCAACCAATTGGCAGAGGATCTGCAACACGTTCTGCCGGCTGAAAGTATCCACTTATTTCCAGTAGATGAAGTGCTTTCCGCAGAAATGGCTTTTTCTTCTCCTGAAGCTCGGGCGGAACGTGTAGCGACGTTGAATCATTTGCAACAAGATGAGCCAGGAATCTATCTTCTTCCAGTGGCAGCACTACACAAACGTCTTCCTGATAAAGAAACATGGAGCAATGCCCAATTACATTGGCAGATTGGCGACGAGATCGCCGTGGACTCATTACCGCAACAACTCGTCTTGATGGGGTATGAGCGGACAGAGATGGTCGCAAAACCTGGGGAATTTAGTATGCGAGGGAGTATTGTCGATATCTATCCTTTGACATTTGAATACCCTGTTCGTGTGGAATTATTTGATGTCGAAATTGATTCCATGAGATACTTCGAAGCTGATACGCAACGATCGATTGAAAAGATCGAAGAAGTGTGGTTGCCACCAACAAGTGAACAAATTTATTCTCAAGAGAATCTACTTGACGGTATCAACAAAATAGAAAACCTCTTAGAAAAGAAATTAGCAACGACCGCAGAACCTACTGAACGACAATTTTTGCATGACTATTTCGGTCAGTTGATCTCGGAGTGGCAACGTAATATCCCGACAGACCAAGCGAAGTTCTATGCGGATCTTTTATATCCTGAACATTTATCGATTTTGGATTATTTCCCCCAAGATAGCTTGCTGATCGTGGACGATTACCAACGAATCATGGAAACGAATCGCGAAATGGAGAGAGAAGCAGCGGAATGGCATACACAAAAAATTAGTGAGTTACGCGTATTCTCTGAACAACAATTTGTGGCAGATGTACATGGGATCATCCAAAAAGAAAAATTTGCGACCACTTTTTTCTCTTTATTCCAAAAAGGAATGGGAAATCTCAGGTTCCAAGCACTTTACCAGTTCCAGTATCGCACGATGCAACAGTTCTTTGGACAAATGCCATTGCTGAAAACGGAAATGGATCGTTGGCGCAAACAAGAGCAGACAGTCGTCATCTTCATTCCAACGAAAGAACGTATCCGTAAGGCGGAACAAATGTTGCGTGACGAAGACATATTAGTGGTAGAAACAGAAGCAGACCAACTGATCAAAGGACAAGTCCAATTAGTCGAAGGCGCATTGATGACAGGTTTTGAGTTGCCGCAAGAAAAAATCGTAACGATCACGGAAAAAGAGATTTTTCAAAAGACAACAAAAAAACAGACACGTCGTCAAACGGTAACGAATGCAGAACGACTAAAAAGCTACAACGAACTAAAAGCTGGAGATTACGTTGTCCATGCGAATCATGGAATCGGGAAATATATCGGTATGGAAACCTTAGAAGTCGACGGTGTCCACCAAGATTATATGACGATCATTTATCAAAATGATGATAAGCTATTTATTCCTGTCACGCAGTTGAACTTGATCCAAAAATATGTAGCTTCGGAATCGAAAACACCACGAATCAACAAACTCGGTGGTAGTGAATGGACGAAAACGAAACGTAAGATCTCCTCAAAAATCGAAGATATTGCGGATGACTTGATCCAATTGTATGCGGTCAGAGAAGCAGAAAAAGGATACGCATTTGGTCCGGATGACTCTTATCAAAAAGAATTTGAGAATGCTTTTCCATATTCGGAAACAGATGACCAACTCCGAAGTGCGGCGGAAATCAAACGAGATATGGAAAAAGAAAAACCAATGGATCGTTTACTTGTGGGGGACGTCGGCTATGGGAAAACAGAAGTTGCGCTACGTGCCGCTTTTAAAGCAGTCAAAGAAAGTAAACAAGTGGCATTTCTTGTGCCGACAACAATCTTGGCGCAACAACATTACGAAACGATGTTGGAACGTTTTGAGGGATTCCCAGTGAATGTTGGTTTGCTGAGTCGTTTCCGAACAAAGAAACAACAAAAAGAAACGATCGAAGAATTACGCACAGGACAACTAGATATTGTTGTGGGTACTCATCGTGTATTGTCAAAAGATATTGAATTTAGTGATTTAGGACTATTAATCGTTGATGAAGAACAACGTTTCGGTGTAAAACACAAAGAACGTTTGAAACAATTGCGTGCGCAAGTGGATGTGCTGACTTTGACAGCGACACCTATTCCGCGAACGCTGCATATGTCGATGCTAGGCGTACGGGATCTATCGGTGATTGAAACGCCACCGGCGAATCGGTATCCGATCCAAACATATGTGATGGAAAAAAATCCAGGTGCGATCCGAGAAGCGATTCAGCGAGAGATGGGACGTGGGGGACAAGTTTTCTACTTATATAATCGTGTAGAAACGATTGAACGTAAAGTAGAAGAAATCCAAGCATTAGTTCCCGAAGCGAGAATCGCCTATGCGCATGGACAGATGACGGAAGTCCAACTGGAAAACACATTATTCGACTTTATCGAGGGACAGTATGATGTCTTAGTGACGACGACGATCATCGAAACTGGTGTGGATATTCCAAATGCAAACACACTCTTCGTAGAAAATGCCGATTATATGGGACTCTCTACGCTTTACCAATTACGAGGACGTGTCGGACGAAGCAATCGTGTCGCTTATGCTTATTTTATGTACGAACAGCAAAAAATCCTTAATGAAGTCAGCGAAAAGCGTCTTCAAGCAATCAAAGACTTTACGGAATTGGGTTCAGGATTTAAAATCGCGATGCGAGATTTATCGATCCGTGGTGCTGGTAACTTGCTAGGGGCACAACAACATGGATTTATCGATGCTGTTGGTTTTGATATGTACTCTCAAATGTTGAGTGAGGCAGTCGCTCGTAAACAAGGTAAAAATCAGCAAACAGAAAAAACTTCTGTGGAGATCGATCTAGGCGTCGATGCCTATCTACCAGAAAGTTATGTGTCAGATCAACGCCAAAAAATCGAAATCTATAAACGGATTCGCGAATTGGATTCACAAGAGATGTTGGAAGAATTAGAAGCAGATCTACTGGATCGTTTTGGTGAATATCCTGAAGAAGTCGCGCATTTGTTGACGATTGGACAAATCAAAATGGATGGCGATCGTGCATTGCTAGAGATGATTCGTAAGCAACAACAAACCATCGTGTTCAAGTTGAGCAAAGTGGGAACAAAGCGCTACACGGTTGAACAATTATTTGAAGCGCTGACTGCCACAAAATTAAAAGCAGGACTTGGTGTGGAAAAAGAACAAATGATGATTCGTTTGACCTTGCCACCTCAAACAACGACTGCTGTTTGGTTGCAAGAAATCCAACAATTTGTCAAAGCATTGCGCGAACAGAAATATGCGACTGCATAGGAAGGGGCTGAACCTTTGGATCATAAAGAAATGCGTCAAGTGATGCATGGTGCCTTTGTGTTGACGCTTGCCTCCTTTATAGCAAAAGTCCTCAGCGCACTCTATCGGATTCCATTGCAAAACTTAGTGGGCGATGAAGGTTTTTATGTTTATCAACAAGTTTATCCTATTTATGGTATTGCGATGACACTCGCTTTGTCGGGGCTACCCCAGTTTATCTCTAAATATGTAGCAGAAAAAAAAGACCCTTTCGAACAAAGACAAGCATTGAAAAATCTTTATCCCCTTGTTTTTTGGTCAGGCTTTTTACTCTGGCTCTTCGTATTTTCATTTAGTCACTGGATCGCTCTTATGATGGGGGATCAACAACTGATGCCGTTGATTCGGATCGTCTCCTTCACGTTTTTGTTGATGCCAGGACTATCTTATTATCGTGGGAATTTTCAAGGTCGATTTTTAATGGAGCCCACAGCGGTTTCGCAAGTCGTGGAACAAATTGTTCGTGTAGCAATCATTGTTTTTAGCGCAATTGCCTTTAAGCGATTAGGCTGGACAGTCTATCAAACAGGCACAGCGGCAATGAGTGGCGCAGTATTTGGTGGCGTATGTGCATATGGTGTACTGTACTATTATGAACAAAAAATCCATGGTGGTGCATTGAGCTTCCGCCACTTTCCGATTTTAAGAAGGCCAGCGAAATCACTCATGCGCCGTTTCTTGATTGAAGGGGGATTAGTCTCCATTTATAGTGGTCTATTGATCTTCTTCCAATTGATTGATTCTTTTTTTGTTAAGAATGCGTTACAAATCTATGGTTTATCCGAGCAAGCATCTAAAATAGCTAAAGGAGTATATGATCGTGGACAACCGTTAGTTCAATTAGGATTAGTTATTGCTACAGCTTTAAGTGCTACGTTCTTACCTGCATTGACACGCTACCTAACGAGTGCAGTCAAAGGACAATTTTATTCCACAGCCAAAATTTACTTGCGTCTGACGACTGCATTAGCATTGGCAGCTTCAGTAGGATTAGCTGTATTGTTGCCTTATATCAATTACGCATTGTTTAAAGATTATGCTGGGAATATGACACTAGTTCTATTTGTTTTTTCCATTGGACTAACTGCAATTATTCAAGCGTACCAAAGCATTGCTCAAAGTAAAAACTCTTTCCGCCCCTCACTAAAGGGTGCTGGTTGGGGTTTGCTTGCTAAAGCTTTAGCTACACCGCTTCTCACGAGTTATTTAGGAACAGTCGGTGCTAGTTTATCGACATTACTTGGACTATCAGTGACTTTATGGTATTTTGTCCGTACTGAAACTCCAGCAATCAATAGTTTTTGGCACAAACGAAAATTTGGTAAGAAATTGATCCAATGTTTAGGTTGGATGGTCTTAGCGTTGTTTGTGTATTATGGCTTCTTAAACTTATTGTTTGGTCCAGTGAGCCATCGCTCGACTGCTCTTTTTGCCAGCCTAGGCGGTGTCATTATAGGCGTAGTCACATTTGTATATGCAGTGATCTGGACAAAATTATTTACGATCCGTGAATGGCTGTTACTGCCTTTTGGTAAGAAAATCTTACGTTTGAAAAAAATAAAAAAAGAAAAGTGAGGACATGAGATGCGACTAGATAAATTTTTAAAAATCTCGCGAATCATCAAGCGCCGATCTGTCGCTAAGGAAGTGGCGGATAAAGGACGAATCAAAATCAATGGCAAACTAGCGAAATCTTCCAGTGACGTCAAGGTTGGAGACCAGTTGGACATCCAATTTGGCAACAAGACGATGGAAATCAAGGTAGCAGAGTTGCATGAGTCAACAAAAAAAGAAGATGCACAAAAAATGTATGAAGTCTTGTCAGAAACACGAGTACAAAACACGAGCGAAATAGATTAGACAAGCATTCAGGATGTTGGTATAATAAAGAATGACAATCAAAAAAGATTGGAGCGAATACAGGTGGCAAACAAAAGCAATAAAATCGCTGCACTAGACACAGAGTATGCAAAGAAAAAATATGTCGAATTTCAACAACAACAACGCCAATTGATTTTTCGTAGACGCAGGTTAGCAGCCATCTTTTTAGGTGCTTTGGTCATTTTCGCTGTAATAGGTTTCCAAATTTTTAATGATATGCAACGAATGAATCATTTAAATGAATTAAAAGTCGAAGCAGATACAGAGTTACAACAAATCAATAAAGATGTAGACCAACTCACAGAAGACGTGAAATTGCTTAAAGATGAAGATTACGTAGCAAAACTTGCTAGAAGCAAATTTTTCTATTCAAAAGAAGGGGAGCAAGTCTACCCGATACTTGAATCTACGACAGATAATTCAGCAGACACCGATGAACAAACAACGAGTTCAACAACTGCCCAATAAGCAGTAATATAAAAAAAGGGAAATAATTAGGAGGAACATTTTTTTTATGTCAATCGAGGTAGGAGCAAAACTGCAAGGAAAAGTTTCAGGAATCACAAATTTTGGCGCGTTTATTGATTTAGGAGCTGGCAAAACAGGGTTAGTTCATATCAGTGAAGTATCAAACGGTTATATCAAGGATATTCATGATGTATTGAGCGTTGGTGATGAGGTAACAGTCAAAGTCATTACAGTCAATGATGATGGGAAAATCGGTTTATCTATCCGCAAAGCACAAGAGCAACCAGTAGAAACTAATGATGAAAATCGTCAAAAGAGATATCCACAAAAAGAAACTCGAGATAATCGAGGACGCGCACCGCAGAAAAAATCTTTTTCTCGCAGCCAACCTTCCAATACAAAAGAAGACTTCGATTCATTGATGAGCTCATTTTTAAAAGATAGCGATGATCGATTGACTTCCTTAAAACGCAACACAGAAGGAAAACGCGGAGGCCGTGGCGGTCGCCGTAGCTAAGCTAAGCGAAATTGAAGGGCAGGCAATTGTCACAGACTTTTGTCCGCTCTTTTTATTTTGTAAAAGGATGTGACACCAATGGATAGAAGAGCAAGTCAGTTTAAACAAGCATTTATAAAAAGAGGCTTACGCCGTGGCTATCTGTCTGAACATGCGAAAATACTAGTTGCTGTTTCCGGTGGTGTAGACTCGATGGTTTTACTCGATTGCTTAATGACTGCCCAAAAACAAATTGGCTTTCGGTTAGGGGTTGTCCATATCGATCATCGCTTACGGAGCGTTTCTGCGGATGAAGCAGCCTATCTTGCTGACTTTTGCGATAAAAACAATCTTACTTTCCACTTAAAAGTATGGGAGAATCCCGCGGAACAAGGAATTGAAACGGCTGCTCGAGCTTTTCGGTATGAGAAATTTGATGAGATCGTACGAGATTATCATTATGATACATTGATGACAGCGCATCATGGGGATGATCAAATGGAAACGATTTTGATGAAAATCATTCGTGGTGGGCAGCTAGGTACCTATGCGGGAATCAAGGAAACGCAACCTTTTGCTGGTGGGCGACTTATTCGACCGTTGTTGTCATTTAGTAAAGAACAATTGTATGCGTATGCGGAAGCAGAAGATTTACCTTTTTTTGAGGACCATACCAATCAGGAACTAACTGTCCAACGTAATCGACTTCGTCATTTAGTCGTACCACAATTGAAAAAAGAAAATACCCAAGCGATGGCTCATTTCCAAAAATTCTCGCAACAGATCCAATGGGCAGAACAATTCATCCGAAAAAATACTCATCAGATGATCACGGAACATCTTACGTATGGAGAAGAGCGCTTATCTATTCCGTGGAAGGTGATCGGACGTTTGGAATCATTTGAACGTTACTTCTTCTTTTACACGTTCTTTGATTACGTTTTTCCAGTTACGAAAGTGACGATCAAAGAAAAACAGATTGACACGTTGTTACAACAATGTGAACAAGCCGCAGGACAATGGCAGATTGATCTGGGCAAACGCTGGGTGATCGAACGTTCCTATGAAGTACTTTATCTTTATGAAAGAAAAAAGGAACGATCAACCAACCACCAAAATACTCCGTTAAAAATCATACCGAATCAAGCCATTCAGTTAGGAGAGTCGGAATGGTTAGGGATCTACACACCCGACCAACTTCCAGATTGGAAATTGGATGAAACAGGTGAAATCTTCACTCATGATCTATGGTTATCCGCCGAACAATCGCTTTGGGTCGATCGGCGAAAACCGGGAGATCGTATCCAATTGACGGAGACGTTGAACAAAAGAGTGTCAAGATATTTTATCGATAAAAAAATATCTGTTGCACAACGAAAAAATTCATGGGTTATTATAGATGAAGGGAGAAATCTATGGAGTCTAGTCCCTTTTGTCCATTCTTATTTGAGTATTGGTGTAGAAACTGATAAAATACACTACATACTTCTTTACAAATATCAAAAAGAAGCAATTGGAAGGAGAACCTGATGTTAGAAAAAGATATCGAGAGAGTATTGATCACGCAAGAAGAGATACAAGTTCGTTGTAAAGAACTAGGAAAAGAGTTAACTGAAAATTATCAAGATAAAAATCCGTTGGTTGTTGGTGTATTGAAAGGTGCTGTCCCATTCATGGCAGACATTATCCGTTCGATCGATGCTTACCTAGAATTGGATTTTATGGATGTTTCAAGTTACGGTAACGCAACTGTTTCATCAGGTGAAGTAAAAATCGTAAAAGACTTGGATACGAATGTGGAAGGCCGTGATTTATTGATCGTCGAAGACATCATTGATAGCGGAAGAACACTTGCTTATTTAGTCGATCTATTCAAATACCGTAAAGCAAACTCAGTCAAAATCGTGACACTCCTTGATAAGCCCGAAGGCAGAGTCGTAGATATCGAAGCGGATTACATTGGTTTCAATGTGCCAAACGAGTTTGTGGTAGGTTATGGATTAGATTATGCAGAAGCCTATCGAAATCTTCCATACATCGGTGTACTAAAACCGAGCGTTTATCAATCAAATTAATCATCTATCTCTCATAAATTATGTTACAATAGTATGGTCAGGATTGATAAAAGATTTATCAAGTAAAAATAACGCATAGGGAGGACAACTATGAACAAAAAAAACAATGGCATGATGAAAAATGCCTTGTATTATGTCCTCGTAATCTTAGCGATGGTAATGGTCGTCTACTTTATTTTTGGTAACAATGGCCAACGGTCGTCAGATATCGAGTACTCAAAATTCACTGAACAATTACAAGAAGGCAAAATCAAAAACTTTGAGGTGCAACCTGCTAATGGTGTGTATAAGATCTCAGGTGAATACAAAGAACAACAGACAGTTGCAAATAGTGGGGGTCTATCGATTCTAGGTACTACTGAGACATCAACTACGCACTTCACTACGATTATTTTGCCAAACGATACAACATTGAGCCAAGTCACAGAGTTGGCAAAAGACAACAACGTAGCAACTACGATCAGAGAAGAATCAAGTAGCGGCGTATGGGTATCACTCCTATTAAGCTTCTTGCCAATCGTGATCATCGTCTTCTTCTTCTATATGATGATGGGACAACAAGGTGGCGGCGGAGGCGGCGGAGGCCGTGTGATGAACTTTGGGAAATCCAAAGCAAAAGAAGCCGACAAAAAAGCAAATCGCGTTCGTTTCTCTGATGTAGCGGGTGCGGAAGAAGAAAAACAAGAACTTGTCGAAGTCGTTGAGTTCCTAAAAGATCCAAGACGCTTCATTGAATTAGGCGCACGTATTCCAGCCGGAGTTCTCTTAGAAGGACCTCCAGGGACTGGTAAAACATTGCTTGCCAAAGCAGTTGCTGGTGAAGCTGGCGTACCATTCTACTCTATTTCGGGTTCAGACTTTGTTGAAATGTTTGTTGGGGTCGGTGCAAGCCGAGTTCGTGACTTATTTGAAACTGCGAAAAAGAATGCTCCAGCAATCATCTTTATTGATGAAATCGATGCTGTCGGTCGTCAACGTGGCGCTGGTATGGGTGGCGGACACGATGAACGTGAACAAACACTGAACCAATTGCTTGTTGAAATGGATGGATTCGATGGAAATGAAGGCGTGATCGTGATTGCAGCGACCAACCGTTCAGACGTATTAGATCCAGCCTTGCTTCGTCCAGGACGTTTTGACCGTCAAATTTTAGTTGGTCGTCCAGATGTCAAAGGCCGTGAAGCGATTTTACGAGTTCACGCAAGAAACAAACCAATTGCTGACGATGTTGATTTGAAAGTCGTAGCACAACAAACACCAGGTTTTGCTGGTGCGGATTTAGAAAACGTCTTAAACGAAGCAGCATTAGTAGCTGCTCGTCGAAACAAGAAAAAAATCGATGCTTCTGATATCGATGAAGCAGAAGACCGCGTGATTGCTGGACCAGCCAAGAAAGACCGTGTCATCAGCAAACGCGAACGCGAAATGGTCGCTTACCATGAAGCAGGTCATACGATCGTTGGACTTGTCTTGAGTCGTGCCCGTGTCGTTCACAAAGTAACGATCATCCCGCGTGGACGTGCTGGTGGATATATGATCGCTTTACCAAAAGAAGATCAATTCTTAATGACAAAAGAAGATATGTTTGAACAAATCGTTGGATTACTAGGTGGACGTACCGCAGAAGAAATCATCTTCAACGTTCAATCTACTGGTGCATCAAATGACTTTGAACAAGCAACAGCACTAGCAAGAAGTATGGTTACAGAGTATGGGATGAGTGATCGCTTAGGTCCTGTCCAATATGAAGGAAACCACCAAGTATTCGTAGGCCGTGACTATGGTCAAACGAAAGCATACTCAGAACAAGTTGCTTTTGAAATCGACCAAGAAGTACGCAAGATCTTGATGGAAGCACATCAAAAAGCACATGAAATCATCGAAGCACACCGTGCGCAACACAAACTGATCGCAGAAAAACTGCTTGAATTTGAAACATTGGATGCCAAAGCAATCAAATCTCTCTTTGAAAAAGGTGTAATGCCTGAAGGAGCAGAATCGGCAGACTTCCCTAGTGAAAAAGAAGCGCAAACGTTTGAAGAAGCTAAACGTGCACTAGAAGAAAAAGATGCGGAAAAACAAGCAGAAGAAAAACATGAGTTTGATGAAGCGAAAAAAGAGTTGAATGATGACAATCAATCGACTTCAACGGATGAACAAAATCATTCAGATGATCAAAATAGATAAAGAAAGCAGCTGTGACGAAAGTCGCAGCTCTTTTTTTTGTGTCTGACAATTAAAAAAGAAACGTAGAATTTACAAATTCAAAAGTTGAAAAATTTGGGAGTTACTAGTATGATTCACTATGAGTTTTAAAATCGGGAAATGAGGTACATACAAATGGAAGATTATTTAGTGAAGGCATTAGCCAATGACGGGTTTGTTCGAGCGTATGCTGTTCGTGCAACCAATACTGTTGCAGAAGCGCAGCAACGCCATGATACTTGGCATACATCATCCGCAGCATTAGGCCGTGCATTAGTTGGCAGTCTGCTGCTAGGTGCGACAGTTAAAGGAGAAGATAAATTAACAGTACGCATCCAAGGAGATGGCCCTGCAGGTGGGATCGTTGTTGATGCGAATGGTAAAGGTGATGTCAAAGGGTACATCAAAAATCCACACCTGAGTTTACCGCTGAACGCAGAAGGAAAAATCGATGTACGTGGAGCAGTAGGGACACAAGGGATGTTTAGTGTGACAAAAGATCTAGGGTTAAAAGAACCTTTTTCAGGACAAACACCAATTGTATCTGGTGAACTAGCTGAAGATTTCACGTACTATTTAGCGATTTCAGAACAAATCCCTTCAGCTGTAGGGCTAAGCGTCTTAGTCAATACGGATGATACCATCAAAACAGCGGGTGGTTTTATGATCCAGATCATGCCAGGGGCAGACGAAGAAACGATTGCGAAAATCGAAGAGCAACTGAAAACAACACCACGTATTTCTACACTCTTAGATGAAGGATTGACACCTGAAGAAATCTTGCAAGGATTGTTAGGAACAGACGAATTGCAAGTACTAGAAAAAATGCCTGTACAGTTTAAATGTGATTGTTCGAAAGAAAAGTTTGGCGAAGCAATCATTGCTTTAGGCGCAGCAGAAATCCAAGCAATGATCGATGAAGACCATGGCGCAGAAGCAGTTTGCTCATTTTGCAATAGTAAGTATACCTACACAGAAGATGACCTAGCAGCATTGAAGACAGAAGCCTTGGGAGGATTATAAGTGGATCACACATGGAAAATCGGGAACGTTGAAATACCGAATCGCGTTGTTGTAGCACCAATGGCAGGGATCACGAACGCTGCATTTCGTGTAACTGTCAAAGAATTTGGTGCAGGAATGGTCGTTTGCGAGATGATCAGTGACCAAGGTATTCATTTCCGCAACAAAAAAACATTGGAAATGCTGCATATCGACGAAACGGAGCATCCATTAAGCTTGCAAATATTTGGTGGGAACAAAGACACATTAGTAGAAGCAGCACAGTTTGTTGAGAAACATACTACAGCAGATATCATTGATATCAATATGGGATGCCCAGTCAATAAAATCATCAAAGCTGAAGCAGGTGCAAAATGGTTATTAGATCCTGATAAAGTCTATGAAATGGTTCATGCAGTTGCATCGGCAGTTGATGTGCCAGTTACTGTGAAAATGCGTATTGGTT
The DNA here is from genome assembly GCF_050555445.1 of Enterococcus sp. DIV1304_2. NCBI lineage: Bacteria > Bacillati > Bacillota > Bacilli > Lactobacillales > Enterococcaceae > Enterococcus > Enterococcus sp. DIV1304_2. The sequence continues at coordinate 2,831,788 of NZ_CP187851.1, read as the reverse complement.
GGGACGAAGAACATGTTTTTGCTGTCGAAAACGCATTAGCCGCTCAAGCAGCTGGAGCCGGTGCAGTAGCCATGCACGGACGAACACGTGTGCAAATGTATGAAGGAAAAGCCAATTGGGAAGTGTTAAAGGAAGTCAAAAAACATCTAACGATCCCTTTTATGGGGAACGGGGACGTCAAAACGCCAGAAGATGCAAAACGCATGTTGGAATACGTGGGTGCCGATGGCGTCATGATCGGCCGCGCTGCTTTAGGGAATCCTTGGATGATCCATCGGACACAACATTATTTAGAAACTGGAGAGCTGATTCCGGAACCAACCGCACGCGAAAAAATCGCTACTGCAAAATTACATCTAGAACGTTTAGTTGATTTAAAAGGAGAAACCATCGCCTGTCGTGAGTTTCGGACACACGCTTCCTACTATCTAAAAGGTATCTCACGTGCAGCCAAGATCAAATTAGCGATCAATAAGACTGAGAAACAGCATGAAATCAATGAACTGCTTGACCAATTGGTTGAAAAAAGTGAAAAATTATCACTTCAATCTTAGGAAGTTATTCTAAGTTTTTTGCGAAATTCAAGCCGAAACACTAAGTTCGGCTTGCTTTTTTTGCGTTTCATTGGCATTATAAGGAAGAGAATAAGATGAGAATGGAGGAACTTTTGTGACTGAGGAACAACAAAATCAATTAGAAGATTTAAACGATCAAATGATTGTTCGTCGTGAAAAAATGGAGCAATTGAGAGAAAATGGGATTGATCCATTTGGTAAGCGATTTGAGCGTACACATAATTCCCAAGAATTGCACGAATTATTTGATCCACGTACAAAAGAAGAATTGGCGGAGATGGCATTGACAGCGAGTGTTGCTGGCCGTATGATGACACGCCGTGGAAAAGGTAAAGCTGGATTTGCCCATCTGCAAGACAGAGAGGGCCAAATCCAAATCTACGTACGCAAAGACCGAGTAGGTGAAGAAGCTTATGAAGTATTCAAACATGCTGACTTAGGAGATTTCTTTGGCGTAACTGGAGAAATCATGAAAACTGATACAGGTGAGGTATCGATCAAAGCCTCTGAAATCGTCATCTTATCAAAAGCACTTCGTCCATTACCAGATAAATATCATGGATTAACGAACATCGAACAACGATACAGACAGCGTTACCTTGATTTAGTAAGTAATAGAGATAGTTTTGACCGCTTCATGAAACGCAGTCAAATCATTAGTGAGATCCGTCGCTATTTAGATGGGAACGGCTATATCGAAGTTGAAACACCAGTCTTGCATAATGAAGCCGGTGGAGCAGCAGCACGTCCTTTCATCACACATCACAATGCGTTAGATATGGATCTATATCTACGTATTGCGTTAGAACTTCATTTGAAACGTCTGATCGTTGGTGGTATGGAAAAAGTTTATGAGATCGGCCGTGTATTCCGTAATGAAGGAATCGATACGACCCACAACCCTGAGTTCACGATGCTTGAAGCATACACTGCATACACTGATTTCCAAGATGTGATGAACTTGACAGAAGGTATCATCCGTAATGCAGCTGAAAAAGTATTAGGAACAGCTAAAATCACTTATGCAGGTCAAGCAGTTGACTTAGAGAGTGATTTCAAACGTGTGCATATGGTCGATGCAATCAAAGAGCATACAGGTGTTGATTTCTGGAAAGAAATGACCTTAGAAGAAGCATTAGCGATTGCAAAAGAACACCAAGTTGAAGTGACAGAAGCAATGGGTGTTGGTCACGTCATCAATGAATTCTTTGAAGCATTCGTGGAAGAAACCTTAGTACAACCAACATTTGTCTATGGACATCCAGTAGAAGTTTCTCCATTGGCGAAGAAAAATCCTGAAGACCCACGTTTTACTGACCGTTTCGAATTGTTCATCACAGGTAAAGAATTTGCGAATGCCTTTACTGAGCTGAATGATCCAATCGATCAAAGAGAACGTTTTGAAGCGCAAGAAAAAGAACGCGAGCTTGGAAACGATGAAGCACATGGTTTAGACGAAGACTTCTTAGAAGCACTAGAATATGGTATGCCACCAACTGGCGGACTAGGTATCGGAATCGACCGTCTAGTCATGCTATTGACCGATGCTCAATCGATCCGTGACGTATTACTATTCCCAACCATGCGTTAAATCTGAGACATAAACAGAAACAACCTGTTCAGGGAACCAAACCGACAATAGCCAGAAATGATTTTTATTTCTAGCTGCTGTCGGTTTATTTTTTAGAGTAAAAATGAGATAACTTTGCTTGAAATGTGGTTCTATATTTAAGACTTTATTGAAACTAATTTTTAAGTAAATGCGTATCAATGAACCAATTCAGAGAAAGTTATGGCAAGGGATAAGTTAGATATAAAAAAAGAAAACGGAACCATTAGAAATGGGTCTGCTTTATAGAAGTTTCAGCACAGTTGCAATAGCGAATGATTTATATAGATAAAGGTTTTCAATCTCTTTATACCATGTAAAAAGCGAACGTTTATATCTCTTTTTATTATATTAATCGTATAACTAAAAAACTTGAAAAAACACAAAAAAATTCGTTGACCAATAAGATTTTAGTTGGTATATTATTATTTGTTCAAAAGTTAAGTTTCATAACTTCTGAATGATCATAAAAAAGTTCTTGACGTGTGGGACAACACATGATAAGATAACCAAGTCGCTTGTGAACGACAATAGATAAACGTTGATTTCGCAAAGAAAAAAACAAAATTAACTGTTGACAAATAACAAACGATGAGTTATGATAAGTGAGTTGCTAAAACGACCTCGTGAAAAACGAGTTCAAAAAACTTTTAAAAAATAGTTGACAATCATTCGAGAGTTTGCTAAGATATAAAAGTTGCTACGGCAATCACAAACGATAAGTTGAGGCAGTTGTGTTTCAATTATCACGTAGACCTTTGAAAACTGAACAAAGTAAGACAAACCAAATGTGTAGGGCGTCTTGATTCAATTCAAGACAACAAACATTTTTAACAAGCAAGCAATATGCTAGCAAACAAATTGAGCTTAACAATCGCAAGATTGTTCTAACTTTTATTTATGAGAGTTTGATCCTGGCTCAGGACGAACGCTGGCGGCGTGCCTAATACATGCAAGTCGAACGCTTCTTTTCCCACCGGAGCTTGCTCCACCGGGAAAAGAGGAGTGGCGAACGGGTGAGTAACACGTGGGTAACCTGCCCATCAGAAGGGGATAACACTTGGAAACAGGTGCTAATACCGTATAACAATCGAAACCGCATGGTTTCGTTTTGAAAGGCGCTTTACGGTGCCGCTGATGGATGGACCCGCGGTGCATTAGCTAGTTGGTGAGGTAACGGCTCACCAAGGCCACGATGCATAGCCGACCTGAGAGGGTGATCGGCCACATTGGGACTGAGACACGGCCCAAACTCCTACGGGAGGCAGCAGTAGGGAATCTTCGGCAATGGACGAAAGTCTGACCGAGCAACGCCGCGTGAGTGAAGAAGGTTTTCGGATCGTAAAACTCTGTTGTTAGAGAAGAACAAGGGTGAGAGTAACTGTTCACCCCTTGACGGTATCTAACCAGAAAGCCACGGCTAACTACGTGCCAGCAGCCGCGGTAATACGTAGGTGGCAAGCGTTGTCCGGATTTATTGGGCGTAAAGCGAGCGCAGGCGGTTTCTTAAGTCTGATGTGAAAGCCCCCGGCTCAACCGGGGAGGGTCATTGGAAACTGGGAGACTTGAGTGCAGAAGAGGAGAGTGGAATTCCATGTGTAGCGGTGAAATGCGTAGATATATGGAGGAACACCAGTGGCGAAGGCGGCTCTCTGGTCTGTAACTGACGCTGAGGCTCGAAAGCGTGGGGAGCAAACAGGATTAGATACCCTGGTAGTCCACGCCGTAAACGATGAGTGCTAAGTGTTGGAGGGTTTCCGCCCTTCAGTGCTGCAGCTAACGCATTAAGCACTCCGCCTGGGGAGTACGACCGCAAGGTTGAAACTCAAAGGAATTGACGGGGGCCCGCACAAGCGGTGGAGCATGTGGTTTAATTCGAAGCAACGCGAAGAACCTTACCAGGTCTTGACATCCTTTGACCACTCTAGAGATAGAGCTTCCCCTTCGGGGGCAAAGTGACAGGTGGTGCATGGTTGTCGTCAGCTCGTGTCGTGAGATGTTGGGTTAAGTCCCGCAACGAGCGCAACCCTTATTGTTAGTTGCCATCATTTAGTTGGGCACTCTAGCAAGACTGCCGGTGACAAACCGGAGGAAGGTGGGGATGACGTCAAATCATCATGCCCCTTATGACCTGGGCTACACACGTGCTACAATGGGAAGTACAACGAGTCGCAAAGTCGCGAGGCTAAGCTAATCTCTTAAAGCTTCTCTCAGTTCGGATTGTAGGCTGCAACTCGCCTACATGAAGCCGGAATCGCTAGTAATCGCGGATCAGCACGCCGCGGTGAATACGTTCCCGGGCCTTGTACACACCGCCCGTCACACCACGAGAGTTTGTAACACCCGAAGTCGGTGAGGTAACCTTTTTGGAGCCAGCCGCCTAAGGTGGGATAGATGATTGGGGTGAAGTCGTAACAAGGTAGCCGTATCGGAAGGTGCGGCTGGATCACCTCCTTTCTAAGGAATATTACGGAGACTACACACGTTTGTCGATACTTTGTTCAGTTTTGAGAGGTCTACTCTCAAAATTTTGTTCATTGAAAACTGGATATTGAAGTAAAAATGTAAGTAATACAAACCGAGAACACCGCGTTGAATTTGAAAGCTAAACAAATCGTTTAGCCTTAAGCAAAATAGGCGGCCAGAAGTGAAAGCTTGCTTTCACGGATTGGACGATCTTTTTGTCGAAGAGGCTGATTTGTGTGCTGGATAGAGTTTTTTAATAAGTTCAATTGCTTATTTTTCTTGATTGGACTTCTATCGCTAGAAGAAAGATCAAAACCCAACCGTAAGGTTGATAAGGTTAAGTGAATAAGGGCGCACGGTGGATGCCTTGGCACTAGGAGCCGATGAAGGACGGGACTAACACCGATATGCTTTGGGGAGCTGTACGTAAGCTATGATCCAGAGATTTCCGAATGGGGGAACCCAGCATCTTTTATAGGATGTTACGTATACGTGAATACATAGCGTATACGAGGTAGACGCAGAGAACTGAAACATCTAAGTACCTGCAGGAAGAGAAAGAAAATTCGATTCCCTGAGTAGCGGCGAGCGAAACGGGAAAAGCCCAAACCAATGAGCTTGCTCATTGGGGTTGTAGGACTCCGATATGGTAGTTCTTTCAGATAGTCGAATGACTTGGAAAAGTCAGTCAGAGAGGGTGAAAGCCCCGTAGATGAAATTTGGAAGGCACCTAGGAGGATCCTGAGTACGGCGGAACACGAGGAATTCCGTCGGAATCCGGGAGGACCATCTCCCAAGGCTAAATACTCCCTAGTGACCGATAGTGAACCAGTACCGTGAGGGAAAGGTGAAAAGCACCCCGGAAGGGGAGTGAAATAGAACCTGAAACCGTGTGCCTACAACAAGTCAAAGCCCGTTAATGGGTGATGGCGTGCCTTTTGTAGAATGAACCGGCGAGTTACGATTGCATGCGAGGTTAAGTTGAAGAGACGGAGCCGCAGCGAAAGCGAGTCTGAATAGGGCGTTTGAGTATGTAGTCGTAGACCCGAAACCATGTGATCTACCCATGTCCAGGTTGAAGGTGCGGTAAAACGCACTGGAGGACCGAACCCACGTACGTTGAAAAGTGCGGGGATGAGGTGTGGGTAGCGGAGAAATTCCAAACGAACTTGGAGATAGCTGGTTCTCTCCGAAATAGCTTTAGGGCTAGCCTCGGAATTGAGAATGATGGAGGTAGAGCACTGTTTGGACTAGGGGCCCATCTCGGGTTACCGAATTCAGATAAACTCCGAATGCCATTCATTCATATCCGGGAGTCAGACTGTGAGTGATAAGATCCATAGTCGAAAGGGAAACAGCCCAGACCACCAGCTAAGGTCCCAAAATATATGTTAAGTGGAAAAGGATGTGGGGTTGCACAGACAACTAGGATGTTGGCTTAGAAGCAGCCACCATTTAAAGAGTGCGTAATAGCTCACTAGTCGAGTGACCCTGCGCCGAAAATGTACCGGGGCTAAACATATTACCGAAGCTGTGGAGTACACCTTTAGGTGTATTGGTAGGAGAGCGTTCTAAGGGCGTTGAAGGTAGATCGTGAGGACTGCTGGAGCGCTTAGAAGTGAGAATGCCGGTATGAGTAGCGAAAGACAGGTGAGAATCCTGTCCACCGAATGACTAAGGTTTCCTGGGGAAGGCTCGTCCGCCCAGGGTTAGTCGGGACCTAAGCCGAGGCCGACAGGCGTAGGCGATGGACAACAGGTTGATATTCCTGTACTCGTTGTTTTTGTTTGAGCAATGGAGGGACGCAGGAGGCTAAGGAATGCAGACGATCGGAAATGTCTGTCCAAGCAGTAAGTCTTGATAGGAGTCAAATGCTTCTAACTTTAAGGACAAGCTGTGATGGGGAGGGAAATAATAGTACCGAAGTTCCTGACGTCACACTGCCGAGAAAAGCTTCTAGTGAGAAAACAACGACCCGTACCGCAAACCGACACAGGTAGTCGAGGAGAGAATCCTAAGGTGAGCGAGAGAACTCTCGTTAAGGAACTCGGCAAAATGACCCCGTAACTTCGGGAGAAGGGGTGCTGATCGTCAGATCAGCCGCAGTGAATAGGCCCAAGCGACTGTTTATCAAAAACACAGGTCTCTGCAAAATCGTAAGATGAAGTATAGGGGCTGACGCCTGCCCGGTGCTGGAAGGTTAAGAGGAGTGCTTAGCGTAAGCGAAGGTACGAATTGAAGCCCCAGTAAACGGCGGCCGTAACTATAACGGTCCTAAGGTAGCGAAATTCCTTGTCGGGTAAGTTCCGACCCGCACGAAAGGCGTAACGATTTGGGCACTGTCTCAACGAGAGACTCGGTGAAATTTTAGTACCTGTGAAGATGCAGGTTACCCGCGACAGGACGGAAAGACCCCATGGAGCTTTACTGTAGTTTGATATTGAGTGTCTGTACCGCATGTACAGGATAGGTAGGAGCCGTAGAAATCGGAACGCTAGTTTCGATGGAGGCGCTGGTGGGATACTACCCCTGCGTTATGGCCACTCTAACCCGCACCACTTATCGTGGTGGGAGACAGTGTCAGATGGGCAGTTTGACTGGGGCGGTCGCCTCCTAAAGAGTAACGGAGGCGCCCAAAGGTTCCCTCAGAATGGTTGGAAATCATTCGAAGAGTGTAAAGGCAGAAGGGAGCTTGACTGCGAGACCTACAAGTCGAGCAGGGACGAAAGTCGGGCTTAGTGATCCGGTGGTTCCGCATGGAAGGGCCATCGCTCAACGGATAAAAGCTACCCTGGGGATAACAGGCTTATCTCCCCCAAGAGTCCACATCGACGGGGAGGTTTGGCACCTCGATGTCGGCTCGTCGCATCCTGGGGCTGTAGTCGGTCCCAAGGGTTGGGCTGTTCGCCCATTAAAGCGGCACGCGAGCTGGGTTCAGAACGTCGTGAGACAGTTCGGTCCCTATCCGTCGCGGGCGTTGGAAATTTGAGAGGAGCTGTCCTTAGTACGAGAGGACCGGGATGGACTTACCGCTGGTGTACCAGTTGTTCTGCCAAGGGCATTGCTGGGTAGCTATGTAGGGAAGGGATAAACGCTGAAAGCATCTAAGTGTGAAGCCCACCTCAAGATGAGATTTCCCATTTCTTTAAGAAAGTAAGATCCCTGAGAGATGATCAGGTAGATAGGTCAGGAGTGGAAGTACAGTGATGTATGGAGCGGACTGATACTAATCGATCGAGGACTTAACCAAAATAAAATGAAAAACTCGGAGAGTTTCTTACTAATACTTCAAATCCAGTTTTGAGTGAACAAGATTTACTCAATATAGATAACACCAAGTGTGGTGGCGATGGCGAGAAGGATACACCTGTAACCATGCCGAACACAGAAGTTAAGCTTCTTAGCGCCGATTGTAGTGAGGGGTTGCCCCTTGTGAGAGTAGGACGCCGCCACGCTTTGTTATCTTTGGAGGTTTAGCTCAGCTGGGAGAGCATCTGCCTTACAAGCAGAGGGTCAGCGGTTCGATCCCGTTAACCTCCATATGAGCCGTTAGCTCAGTTGGTAGAGCATCTGACTTTTAATCAGAGGGTCACAGGTTCGAGCCCTGTACGGCTCATATTTTTGCGGGTGTGGCGGAATTGGCAGACGCACTAGATTTAGGATCTAGCGCCTTACGGCGTGGGGGTTCAAGTCCCTTCACCCGCATCATATGATTGTTTCTATTTTTTTACGCCGGCTTAGCTCAGTTGGTAGAGCATCTGATTTGTAATCAGAGGGTCGAGGGTTCAAGTCCTTTAGCCGGCATCGTAAATACGCGGAAATAGCTCAGTGGTAGAGCACCACCTTGCCAAGGTGGGGGTCGCGGGTTCGAACCCCGTTTTCCGCTTTGCCAATGTACTACGCGCCGGGGTGGCGGAACTGGCAGACGCACAGGACTTAAAATCCTGCGGTGAGTGATCACCGTACCGGTTCGATTCCGGTCCTCGGCATTACAAATATGCGCCCATAGCTCAATTGGATAGAGTGTTTGACTACGGATCAAAAGGTTAGGGGTTCGACTCCTCTTGGGCGCGTTAGTTTTACGGGAAGTAGCTCAGCTTGGTAGAGCACTTGGTTTGGGACCAAGGGGTCGCAGGTTCGAATCCTGTCTTCCCGATTAGTAAATAGTTTCAAGGGGCCTTAGCTCAGCTGGGAGAGCGCCTGCTTTGCACGCAGGAGGTCAGCGGTTCGATCCCGCTAGGCTCCATTTCATTTAAATAATGAATACTTTTTTTCGCGGTGTAGCTCAGCTGGCTAGAGCGTCCGGTTCATACCCGGGAGGTCGGGGGTTCGATCCCCTCCGCCGCGATTATTTAAGAGCCTGGACCTTTAGCTCAGTTGGTTAGAGCAGACGGCTCATAACCGTCCGGTCGTAGGTTCGAGTCCTACAAGGTCCATAGCGACGTTGTATTTCATATTGGAGGATTACCCAAGTCCGGCTGAAGGGAACGGTCTTGAAAACCGTCAGGCGGGTAAAACCGTGCAAGGGTTCGAATCCCTTATCCTCCTTTTTATATTATCGCGGGATGGAGCAGTCTGGTAGCTCGTCGGGCTCATAACCCGAAGGTCGTAGGTTCAAATCCTGCTCCCGCAATTAAAAACTAAAAACATTGGTTCCGTGGTGTAGGGGTTAACATGCCTGCCTGTCACGCAGGAGATCGCGGGTTCGATTCCCGTCGGGACCGCCACGCGGGTGTAGTTTAGTGGTAAAACCACAGCCTTCCAAGCTGTTGTCGCGAGTTCGATTCTCGTCACCCGCTTTTAGTTTTTATGGGCCTATAGCTCAGCTGGTTAGAGCGCACGCCTGATAAGCGTGAGGTCGATGGTTCGAGTCCATTTAGGCCCATTTATTCAAAATCTTAATGGTTTTGGGGAAGTACTCAAGTGGCTGAAGAGGCGCCCCTGCTAAGGGTGTAGGTCGGGAAACCGGCGCGAGGGTTCAAATCCCTCCTTCTCCGTTTCATTTTTATCTGGCCCGTTGGTCAAGCGGTTAAGACACCGCCCTTTCACGGCGGTAACACGGGTTCGAATCCCGTACGGGTCATTAGCTTTATATTGGAGGATTACCCAAGTCCGGCTGAAGGGAACGGTCTTGAAAACCGTCAGGCGGGTAAAACCGTGCAAGGGTTCGAATCCCTTATCCTCCTTTTTATATTATCGCGGGATGGAGCAGTCTGGTAGCTCGTCGGGCTCATAACCCGAAGGTCGTAGGTTCAAATCCTGCTCCCGCAATTAAAAACTAAAAACATTGGTTCCGTGGTGTAGGGGTTAACATGCCTGCCTGTCACGCAGGAGATCGCGGGTTCGATTCCCGTCGGAACCGTTTGGCTCGGTAGCTCAGTTGGTAGAGCAATGGATTGAAGCTCCATGTGTCGGCAGTTCGATTCTGTCCCGCGCCATACTGCGGGTGTAGTTTAGTGGTAAAACCACAGCCTTCCAAGCTGTTGTCGCGAGTTCGATTCTCGTCACCCGCTTTAGTTTTTATGGGCCTATAGCTCAGCTGGTTAGAGCGCACGCCTGATAAGCGTGAGGTCGATGGTTCGAGTCCATTTAGGCCCATTATTTTCATATTTTTACCTGGCCCGTTGGTCAAGCGGTTAAGACACCGCCCTTTCACGGCGGTAACACGGGTTCGAATCCCGTACGGGTCATCGAAGATACTTCAAGCAAGTATCTTTTTTTTTGCTCTTTGACAAGTAGTGTTGGCGAGTTCAAATTGATAGAATTTCATCGAGAATCAATCGAAGTAGAAATACGCTTCGATTGATTCTTTTTGTTTTGGATCGATCTAAGATAATCTAGCCTTAGATCAAGTAAATACGGTCACTAAAATGGCAGGAATGACGGTATCTATGAATCATGTGTTTGTTGATCTTAACATTATTGTCTGTTCCTTCCAATGTCTCGTAACTATAAGATGTTTGGAAGGCGTTTATGATTCCATTTCTATATTTAGTCACTTTCATTTTACATGTCATACAATCAACTGTTGGTTGATTATCTAACCCTACATGAATCATGGTGGAGAGGGTCTACCTTCTTTCTTTTCTTAAAGCCAATTCCTTGGAAATGATTTTTTTGTTTGTTACATTAAGTAATTTTTTGTAAGTTCATCCATGGAGAAATTCTTTCCTGTACAGCTTTGTTTTTATCAGTTTTCTTCATTATAGGGCCTTTATCATCTTTTGGATGGAGAGCTGCGGGAATGATTACGCTCATCCTATAAATCTACTATTTTTTTTAAACTTATCGATTTGCTGATGTTATGGGAGAGTACTTTTTTCGTGATTTTAAAATAAATGGGTAATTTTTATAGGAGCAGTCACTATACTATAATTAGTTAGAATGTACCAAATATGAGGTTATAAACCTATAAATTTTCTAACTAGATAATAGAAAAATCTAGTTAGAAGGATTATATGGAAGGAGAAGAAGCAACAGACAACCATAGAAATGTTGCTGGTTTTAAAGAAGGAATAAATAGGCTGCCTTGTAGTTCAGATGATTTTTTCATTACTTACAAATGGATCGGTACAAAATTATCAAGCAAAAGAAGTACTGTACTTAAAAGTCAGTGCTCAAGTAAGAAAGTAAATAGAAGTAAAAAAATACGATGAGTAGGGAGGAAACCTGTTAGTCAAAACAAGTAATATCTATAAATTAGAAAAGAAGATTCGACAGATACATTGAAAACAAACCAATTTTCGTCCGCACTATCCCTCAATGAACCGTCAACTGAAATGGAGATTGAAGATAATGGCAATTGAATCCATAGAAGTGGAAACGACTCTATCCTAGCTTCCAATCATGCCCCGAATGTTTTAAACCTGTTGCACCTATCATTTTGACAAAGCTTGACATACAGCGAATAGAGATGAGATGACAAGCTTCATCTGAATTTAGTTGTAGTGCCGATTTTACGAGCATCCATCAAACGAAAAAGTAGGTGTATCGAAGTTGTTTGATCTGAATTGACGTCTCGTATTGAACCAAATGAGCGTAGTCAGCGAGCGGCAAAATCGGAAATGTAAAAACAGGAAATCAACATTGATCTGACAGCTTCTAAAATTGGTTAGAACTATTTATAGAATTTTGGCAAAGGAAAATATGAATACCGAAGAAATGATGAAAGAAAACAATAAAAATGAATTTCTCCAAAAACTACAAATATTAACGTTAGCACTTTCGTTAAAGGAAAATAATCAAAGAGTTGCTTCACCAGGTTTTTATAATTCACTGTATGCAACATACATAAACATGCTAGAAAATGATGATGATCAATCCTTTATTGATATAGAAAACCAGTCAAAAGTGATTGATTCACTGAAAAGATCTATGGATTTTTATAGCAGTGGTCATCCAAATTTTCTACAGAAAATCATTGAAAAAATGACCAATAATGACCCAACAGACTTCATGCTTTTCCAAAATTGGAATAATCTAGATAAAGATGGAAATAATTTACAACATGATTGTGGCTGGATCGTATATAAAAGGGAAAATGATTTGTTTGTTGTTCAAGTAGATAGAAAAGAGCAATTTGGTGTAGGACAGGTGTCATATGCTAGGATTCCAATAACAAAAGCAGCTTGTTTAAGTGAACTATTTTTTTTGAAGTTGAACTTGCAAAATTCAGATGAGTTCTCTTTATTCCATGGGATCAAGTCAATTTCAGCTGGATTTCAGGAAATTCCTGTTTTAAATAATATAGTAAAAAAAGGAATGGACAATCCGGTCAGTACCTTAGAAGATATCTTTAAAATACTAGTGTTCCACTATATAGTAGACATTTTTTCGTTAAATACGACTGATAGGATAAAGTCACTCTGGCAGGGGGCAAATATTCAACTGACCATACAAATACGTGAAAGTCTTCTTGCAGCAATAAAAAAGGACAATCACATCTGGAATGAACAATTTGACTACATTTTTGATTATTATTTGTATCAAACTGGAAATATTGGAATCAATGCAATTTTACCTAGTAATAAACAAAATGAGTGGCGGGACAGTATCAAAAAAAGTTTTAATAGTGATCCTTATATCCTTGCATTGATGAGTAGCGATGGAAAGATTTTAGATATAGATGAGGAGCTATTGCAAAAAAATCTTGTCTTAACCGTCAAACCATTAAATGTACTGTATGATAGAGAGCTCCCATTAGTCAGTTCGATTGAATTGATGAATACACTCTATCATGATGGAATAATGATCACTATCTATGAAGATCGGTTGACTATGATCAAGAACCCTATAGCAAAAGAAATGAATCAACGTTTCCTTTCAAGACTACAAGAGCGATACCAAGAAATAAATAAAGAAATGAAACGACGTATCATAAAGAATCAACCAGAAGAACTAACTCTGGAAAGTAATAGTTATAGTTTAGTTCAGCTAGGAACAAACATAGTATCAACAAATGACAGTAGTTTAGTTCAAACAGAAATAATGAAACAACAGAAAAAACAGGTTTTTTCACGAAACATAGATATGTTGGCTTTAACGTTATCGTTAAAATCCAATGATGATATCAATTGTTTCCCAGGAATTTATGATCTATTATTTTCGACCTACATTAAAATGATCAAAAATGACCAAGAAGATTTTTTTATTGATAAGCAACGGCAACCAAATATTATCCAGTCCTTACAACGAACGATAGAGATTTATAAACGAACAAACATAGAAGACTTACATAATATTTTTTTGAATTTAAGAAATAATGATCCAACGGACTTTGTACTGTGTCCAGCTTATTTTCATATGTTAGATCCAAAAGAAGGCGGGCATATTTGTGGATTGACCATATATAAAAGAGACAATGAATTGATTATTATGCAAGTAGATAAAGAGTCTTTTTTTGAATCAGGTGCAGTATCTTATGTTAAAGTACCGTTAAAAAATATTCAGGAGTTAAGTCAAATTATCTTCTCTGCACGAGAATTTTTTGATTTTAAGCCATATGGAATCCTAAGAAAAATCGAAGCTATTTCTCATAAATTCAAAACGATCCCATCGATAAAATTAGCGCATCAAACCACTGGTAATTGTGGAATCATTGAAATCGAAGCTACTTTGAGATTGATTTTATTCCACTGTAAAAAGGATATCTTTGATTTACAAACGTGTGATCGAATCACTCCAAAATGGGGAGGAGATAGTCAAGATTCAGCAACCATAGAGATGAAGGTACGATTTGTTGAGGCAATGAAAGGAACAGATCAGGAATGGAATGAAAATTTTGATTATGTATTGGGTTATTATCTTTATCGAAAAAAACAATCGATAAAATGGGGAGAAGCACAATTATCTATACATAAAGATTACTGGTATACAAGCATACGTCATTTATATTCTAATGATCTTTACATTGTAGAAATACTGAATAGCGGGGGAATGATCCCAGCTGATTTTGATGTGCCTTTAAAAGAGAAAATGATAGAACTCGTAGGAAAAGCAGGTATATTGTTGAACAGAGAAATCAAAGCAGTCGGGTTATCTGAACTATACAAAGAAATACAAGAGAATACCTATGAACTAGAATTATTAAAAGGGAGACTCTCCTTTCTCAAAATCCCTGTGGCAAAAGAAATGTTAGACTACTATATTGCTCGCATAATGATAAAGAATATAGAAATAAAGAAGGAAATCAGTCGACGTATCGGCATTGAACCAAAAGAATCTACCTGTCAATTGATGGAACGGCTACCAATAGTATCCCCTACTGTTAGCGTTCAAATCCCTCAACTATCATCACCTACTTCTCAAAGAACAACAGGGACTATGATCCCTGTGTCGAATCGCTTTACTTCGATGATTGATCAAGTGAAACAAGTGTCAGAAGCTAAAAATCAACGTTTAGTCAGTAAACAGGTCAAATGTAACGTGCAGAATACATTGACAAAGTAACTGATGGATCTTGAAAAATATATATGTGATTTTAGTAAGTTAATCAATAGGGTTCTGTGGTTGGGAACTTATTTAATAGATACGAAGGACAAAAACAACAGGTTTGTACTAAGGGGAGTCATAAATAACTAGATTAGATAGGAGGAAAGAATGATATGGACACGGAAGATGAATTTATTAAAAGACTAGATATGCTGTCTTTGGCACTCTCACTGGATACAATGTGGGAAAACTTTCGTTCATCATTAGGAATGTATGAATTGGTTTTTTCAACTTATATCAGCATGATCAAGAACGATCCTGATGAGTTTTTCATGGAAAAAGAGCAACAGGTGAGTGTACTCGAATCCTTACAACGATCAAAAGAATTCTGTAGCATAGAAAATAGCCAGAACTTGAAAAAATTGTTGGAAAATATGAGGAATAATGATCCAACAGATTTTATGATATTTCCTATTCCTATTAAGAATCCGATTAGTGAATATATGCAGCCACAGTTGAACACTTTAACAATCTATAAAAAAGAAGATTATTTTGTTGTGACGCAGGTAGAGAATGGACAACAGGATGAACCAAGGCAACTGGAATATTTTTGGATACCCTTAATGGATGTAGCTAGTTTATGTGAAGTTATCTCTTTTAGTCGTAACACGATCGAATCAATTGATTCAGTAGTACCCAATATAGTGGATGAAATCAGAGAAATTTCAGACCAATACGAAGTTACGCCTACGCCCATTGATAAAAAAGAAACTATAGCGTTCAATGATCATTGGATCGGTAAAGTAGAGAGTGCTTTGAGGATCATTTTGTCCAATTGTCGCACAAATGAATTTTATATCAGCTCGACTATTCAACCGTTACCACCATGGAACATGAAACATCCTGATCCAAATATTGAAATGAAAAAAAGATTTCTTGAAGCGGTCAAAGGCCAAAAGCAAGAATGGAACGATCAGTTTGACTATGTTTTTGATTATTTTTTATATAAGAAAAATCGATTGATTGAAAATTCTGTCGTAGCAACAGAGAGCTTTTATACACCGTGGCCGAACATCGTTGAATTTCTATTTGTAGAAGATCCCTATATAGTAGCACTACGTAAAAGCAACGGTGATATTTCAAGAGCTGTTAGCAGGGAACTATCTTATCTAAGAAACAGAATGGAAATGTCCGTAGTAGATGTATTAGATGCATTAGATCAATTAGGAGGAGGAGAAGTCATCGATTTGCCGTTTAGTGAGTTAGAAAATGGGTTTCATAAGAATGGTGAAATAATCAGCGTTTATAAAGAACGATTACCTCTAATCAGACTTCCGATAGCTAAGGAGATGACCCAACTTTGTCTTTCAAAAATGGAAGTTCGCTCTCAAGAAATAGAGGGTGAATTAAAGCGTCGTAGGACAATAAGAAGAAAGCTGGATGAAAGCAGTAGAATCACGCAGTTCGTCTCAAAAGTAGTACCAACTAGTCTCATGGATTATATCACTCCGAATCAAGAGGCAATGGAGCAAAGACAAGAATTTGCAAAACGAGTGGACATGTTAGCTATGTCATTATCGTTGAAACCGAATGATCAATCATTTGTTTCACCGGAAAGTTACGAATTGCTATTTTCAATCTATGCGAAGATGATCAGAACGGATTATAATAATTTTTTTGTTGATCGAATACAAACAATGAATATTGTCCATTCGTTAAAGAGAACAATACAGTTGTATCGCATGGATGGCGCAGAAAGTCTCCAAACTATTTTCGAAAAACTGAAAAATTATGACCCCACCGATTTTATGCTTATTCCGGTAGCTTTTTCCACTGATCATACACAGAAGTATTTTGGGCATGTTTGCGGTCTGACAATTTACAAAAGAGAAAACAATTTTGTTGTGCTGAAAGTGGACAAAGAACAGTCCTATCGTACAGGATCGGTATCCTATGTGAAAGTTCCTTTTGAAAAGGCAAGAGCATTGAGTCAATTGCTTTTTTCAGAACGCCATTTTTCAAATGAAAAACCATACGATATACTAAAAAAAATTGAAGGGTTATCACATGAATTTCGCCAGATTCCAGCAATACAACTCAAAGAGCAAACCATTGATAATTCCGTCATTAGTGAAATAGAAGCATCGTTGAGAACTATCCTGTTTAATTGTAAAAAAGATATATTTCATTTGAATGACCAGGAAAGGGTGACCCCTAAATGGGGAAAGCTGGATGAGCCTATGTTAGCAAGACCTCAGAGACGCCAAAATTGGTGGATGGAAGATCTTGGAACTACTGTAACAATGAAAGAGAGATTTCTTTTGGCAGTTAAAGGAATGAATGGGAATTGGAATAAAAATTTACAATATATCTACGATTATTATTTTTATTTTAAAAACATATGTAAAAAAATGGAACATTCAGGAATTGATCAAAAACAAGCCCTTCTTAAGAATATCCGGTATCTTTTTCAGCATGATCCTTATATTCAAGAAATGGTAAACAGAAGGGGGGAGATTCCGACGATCTTTGATGAACAACTAAGAAAAAAAGTGAAGGAAATGGTTGAATCAATGGGATCGTTACCTGATAGTGTCTTGAGAATAATGGAAACATCTAAGATCCAGCAAGAGATTCAAATTAACGCATATGTGCAAGGTTTTATAAAACAACGCCTCCCATTTATCAAAATTCCCGTAGCCAAAGAAATGTCCGAACACATGATTTATTATACCGAAATGAAGAATGACAGATTGCAAAGAGAGTATCAGAGACGGGTAGATCTCGCACAAAAGAAACAAAAGGAAGAACCAATCTATCGCTCCACCACTATGCCAATTACGGAAACATCAAGTCCAGTTGCCCACAGCTCTCGTGCCTCACTTAATTTGGTAACGAGAAGTACAAATTTGGGTGATACTCTAAAAGGGCGCTTTTCAGAACTATGTGATCGAGCAAAAAATTTATCTGGTTCTGTCAGCAATAATCTAGTGAGAGAAGCAACAAACAAGACGAATCATAGACAAGAGAAGTGATTTTTCGTTAATTATTTTAATGGAAAGTGAAGGGATTGTCGAAAACAATAACTATGGAAATGAATGGATAAAAAATCAGCTAAGTTCGCTTTAAGCTTGGCTTTAAAAGAAGATAAATAGTTTTGATTCATTCGAAGAGCATAGCTTGCTGATTACAACTTACCTATAACGAGTGCATATGAAGAAATACATGAGAGAAAGGATAGATTTAAATACCTACCATAATATGCAAGGTATTTGTCCGTCCATTCTCTCTTTTTAAAAGCCCAAAATGGGCGATAAATGTGTCATATTTTGTTAGCAATACGATGAATGTTGTAACAAAACCTAAAATGATTTATTTTGGAGGTAACTATGAATAATGAAGAAACAATCGAAAAAAGAACGAATGGAAATAAATGATTTTAAGAAAAGAATTGATATACTTGCCATGAATCTGTCTTTGAAAGAAAATGATCGCTTTTATGACGGACTAGAAATGATTTTTGCACTGTATGAAAAAATGATCCGAAATGATCAAGATGCCTTTTTCATTGATAAGGAACGAAAGGCACACATTATTGAATCATTAAAATACTCGAAACAGATTTTCGAGATCAAGAAACCCATGAAGATACGAGAATTATTACTAAACTTGAGGAGTGATGACCCCACAGACTTTCTAATTTTCCCGGCTACTTTTTCTGTGTTTGAGCATAAGCTATCTGCTCATCTATGTGGCTTGATCTTCTATCGAAAAAACAATCATTTACTGGCGATCCAAGTAGATAAACAAAGATACTTTAAACAGACCGTTGTTTCCTATACCCAGATACCGCTAACGAAGATCGAGCAATTAAGTAAAATACTCTTTGTTAATCGAGATCATTACGGGCATAAACCTTTTGATATATTTAAAGATATCGAAGCAATTTCAGCAGCATTTCAATCTATTCCAACAATACAAATGAAAGAACAGATGACAGGGAATTGTGTGATTCTGGAATTAGAGGCTACGTTAAAATTAGCTTTGTATCACTGCCAAAGAGATATATTCTCGATTGATATAAATGAGAGAGTAACACCGATATGGAACTTAGTTCATCCGAATCCAACAGTAGAAATGCGCGAAAGGTTTCTTAAAGTAGTCAAAGGAAAAAACAAAAAATGGAATGCTCTGTTTGATTATATCTTTGGTTATTATTTATACCGAAAAGGGTATGATATAGAAACTACGATCCTCCATCACCACAGACAAGAAAAAATTTGGTATAAGCTTCTTGAAACGGTTTTTAAATTGGATCCTTATATCCTCGCTATACAAAATGGTAATGGAGATCTTCCAATTCTAAATGAAGCGAAATTAATCAAAAGACTTGATCGAGCAGTAAAATCATTAAGTGAACTTTATGAAGAGGATATTAAGGAAGTTGCTGATGATAAATTAGTGCTAATGCTCAAATTTGATGGATGTTTACGATCCATCATCAAAGAACGATTAGCATTCATAAAAATTCCAGTAGCTAAAAAAATGAATGAACATCTACTTTTAAGGATTGACGAGCGTTTTCAAGAAAACTACGCAGAAATAAAGAGACGAACAGAATTAAGAAAAAAAGAATGGGGATTGCTAAGTGATAAAGGGTGGTTGGTTCAGTTTGTAGAGAAGTGGATACCAAGGACTAGCGCCTATTTTTTATCATCAGAGATTGGAGAAACAAAACAGTTATATGAATTTGCAAGAAGAATGGATATGTTAGCATTAACTTTGTCGCTAAAAAGTAATAAGGATTATTTTGTCAGACCGGAAAATTACATATTATTATTTTCAACTTACATAAAAATGATCAAAAATGACAAAGATGGCTTTTTTATTGATAAAAAAAGGCAACTATCTATCATTCAGTCATTGGAACGAACGATTGCGTTGTATCGCTTTGACCAAATGGAGAAGTTAAAAATTGTTTTAGAGAATTTGAGAAATAATGATCCGACAGATTTTATGCTTTTTCCGACGAGTTATTCCACGTTAGCTTCTGACCAAGCTGGACATGTCTGTGGGCTAACTGTCTACAAAAAGGATGACCAGTTTCTGGTGATGCAAGTAGATAAGAAAAAAGAGATTGGTGCGGGGGCTGTATCTTATGTGATAGTATCAGCCGCTAAAGCTGAAGAATTGAGTAATATTTTATTTTCTGCACGGGATCTATTAAATTTCCATCCATATGGAACATTAATAAAAATTGAAGCTCTTTCTCACCAATTCAAAAAGATTCCTGCTATAAAATTGGAACCGCCAACGACTAACAATTATGGAGTAAGTGGCATCGAAACATCTTTAAGATTGATTTTGTTCAATTGTAATGATTGCCTATTTGAATTAGATGATTGCTCTAAAATAACACCAACGTGGAATAGTAAGCATAAGAACGCAACTTTTGAGATGCAGAAAAGATTTCTTCATGCAATGAAGGAACACAATCGGGAATGGAATAAAAACTTTGATTATGTTTTTGGTTATGGTCGATTTAGAAATTCGATATATGCGAATGCGCAACAATCGGGTAGTAGTCTTAGCAAAGAGAAATGGTATCGAAATATCCGTTCATTATACAGAGAAGATCCTTATATAAAGGTAATCTTGAATAGAGGTGGCAGTATTCCACCAGCAGTCGACGAAAAAATAATAGAAAAAATCTTAAAAGTAGCAGAGGCGCCGGGGACATTATATCAACGTGAGATCAGTGAAGTTGATTTGTCGGACTTGCATCGCGCACTTCTAAGTATTAGACATGAAATAAGTTTCATAACAGATCGAAACACCTATACCCAGATACCAATAGCAAAAGAAATAATCGATTCTTCGATTGATTTTCTTCAGGAAAAAACAATAGAAATTCAGAAAGAAATCAATCACCGCAACAGAATTGAAAAATTTAATCACTTCAATCAAATAAGTAAACAATGGATTCCCTTACCTTGGCATAATACCAGCAGGCAAGCTGTTCACACACTGGCAACTGCTTCGGAAGAAGTTACTATTTGTTCCTCACGAGAAAATCGATTCTCTTCTATGCTTTCTCAAGTCAAACATCAGGCAAAAGTAACAAGTAAAGATCTAGCCAGAAAGCCAGCAATAAATGAACTAAAAAGGCAATAGAAAAAGAGCCAATTAAATACGTTCAATAACTGATTTTACGAACTAAAACACACGAACTCCTTCTAGAGTATTTATTCTAAAAAAGTCGTTTCCTTATCATTTTTACAACTTTCTCTTTTTTCTAAAAAGTAACAAAAAAACGAGCGTAAAATCTGTTTATCTGCTATACTTGACTCGTTGCAAGTTCCCGAGAGGATCCGTACGAACGGAGATGCCTTGTAACCGAATTTAACTAGGGGGAATCATAATTATGGTAGAAAGACATTTATTTACATCAGAATCTGTTTCAGAAGGACATCCGGATAAGGTCGCTGATCAAATCAGTGATGCGATTTTAGATGCGATCCTAGAACAAGATCCAAATGCAAGAGTAGCTTGTGAGACGTCTGTAACGACAGGGCTAGTTTTAGTATTTGGCGAAATCTCTACGACAGCATATGTGGATATCCAAAAAGTGGTACGTGAGACAGTCAAAGAAATTGGTTATACTCGTGCAAAATTCGGCTTTGATGGTGATACTGTAGCAGTATTGGCAGCAATTGACGAGCAGTCACCAGATATCGCTCAAGGGGTGGATGAAGCACTTGAGATCCGTGACGAAAAAGAAAGAGATTTATTAGATGAAATCGGCGCTGGCGACCAAGGCTTGATGTTTGGTTTTGCAGTGGACGAAACACCAGAATTGATGCCATTACCAATTGCCTTAAGTCATCGCTTAGTACGACGTTTAGCTGAATTGCGTAAATCAAAAGAATTAACATATTTGCGCCCAGATGCAAAATCACAAGTCACTGTAGAATATAATGACCAAGGACAACCAGAAAGAGTTGATACGATCGTTATTTCGACACAACATGATGATGCAGTTGATAATGCAACGATTCGTCAAGATGTCATTGAAAAAGTGATCAAAGAAGTTATTCCAGCAGAACTACTGGACGAACAAACAAAATACTATATTAACCCTACTGGACGTTTTGTGATCGGCGGACCTCAAGGAGATGCTGGATTGACAGGACGAAAAATCATTGTTGATACGTATGGTGGGTATGCCCGTCATGGCGGCGGTGCTTTCTCTGGGAAGGATGCAACGAAAGTTGACCGTTCAGCAAGTTATGCGGCACGTTACATTGCGAAAAATATCGTAGCAGCAGGACTTGCTCGTAAAGTAGAAGTCCAATTGGCTTATGCAATCGGTGTGGCTCAACCAGTTTCGATCTCAATCAATACCTTTGGAACGGCAGAAGTGCCAGAAGAAGCGTTGATTGCTGCGGTAAGAGAAAACTTTGACTTACGTCCTGCGGGAATCATCGAAATGCTTGATTTGCGTCGTCCAATCTATAAACAAACAGCTGCATATGGTCATTTTGGACGTACAGATGTTGACTTGCCATGGGAAAAAACAGATAAAGTAGATGCATTAAAAGCTAGTTTAGCTAAATAATTTATGTTTGAATTGAATGTGTTCGCTGCGTGTGACGCACATCAAATGTAGACCAGTAAGCCGGGATATTCGAAAGTAGCTTATGCTACTTTTAGAGTATTTTGGCTTTTTTAGCAGAGTCGAAGTTTATTAGGCAGATGATGCCATTTAAATAACGGAAGTTACGATAAGGAGTGAGCTTGAGAATGGAAAGAAAAACAAACGTGAAAGTCGTAACGATCTGCGTGTTCATCGCTACATTTATGACGGCGATTGAGGGGACAATCGTTACGACTGCAATGCCAACGATCGTTGGTTCACTGCACGGCATGGAAATGATGAACTGGGTGTTTTCGATTTATTTATTGACGAATGCCATGTTGACACCCATCTATGGGAAACTTGCAGATAAAGTTGGAAGAAAACCGATTTTTATTTTCGGTACGCTATTATTTATTATCGGTTCACTTTTTTGTGGGCTTTCTCAATCTATGCTTGGCTTGATTATTTCGCGGGCAATTCAAGGGATGGGTGCAGGAGCAATGATGCCAGTCGCATTGACGATCATCGGCGATTTGTACACGATTGAAAAACGAGCAAAAGTGTTAGGGTTGAATAGTTCAGCTTGGGGAATCGCTAGTGTGTTTGGTCCATTAGCTGGTGGGTTTATTGTGGAAGCATTGAGTTGGCACTGGATTTTCTTCATCAATGTGCCAATCGGGTTATTACTGATGGTGCTGATTTGGCTCTATCTCAATGAACCAAAAACAACTCGTGAAGCGAAACCGATGGATCTTAAAGGTAGTTTTAGTTTGATGTTTACGTTGGTTTTGCTGTTACTAGGTTTTCAATTACTAGGTGATCAAGGGCTGACACCATTTGTGTTGGGATTATTAATAGGTAGTGTTTTATTCTTTTTCTTATTCCTGTTCGTCGAAAAACGAGCAGAAGATCCTGTCATCATGCTTCACCTATTTAAAAACCCGCTTTTTGTCGTTGTGAATGCAGCAGCAGCTTTAGCAAGTGGTTTTTTAATGGGGATCGATGTCTATATCCCAATGTGGATGCAAGGAGTATTGGGACTTAATGCGGCAATTGGTGGATTAGTTTTGGCACCACTTTCTCTTGTTTGGATGGTTGGTTCGTTCTTAGCAAGTAAGTGGATGACCCAGATGACTACCTATCGAGTGTTACGTATCGGGTTGTTCATTACCATTATCGGTGGTGCAGGACTTTGGTTGATGCCATTTCAAAGTGATTTTTTATGGTTCTTCCTGATTTCAACGATCATCGGTGTCGGCTTAGGGATCACAATGACAACATCGACTGTCAGCGCACAAAACAGTGTGCCTTCAGAACAAATGGGTGTTGCCACTTCGTTTAATACGTTAGTCCGCACCATTGGGCAAACAGTGATGGTCGCAGTTTTTGGATTATTGATCAACCGGGTCACGCAAGCCGAACTTGCTGCCAAACAATTGACAGACGATCCGGACATCATGAACAAATTAGTCAATCCACAAACAGCAAAAATGATTGACGCAGAAATATTAACACCATTACGAGAAATTTTGTATCATGGGTTACACCAAGTCTATCTAGTAGGCTTATTATTAGTCATCATCGCGCTGGGGCTAACATTTTTAATTCGTCAAAAAAATGCTACAATAAAAGAATACAAGTAAATTTACAGATTGTTGTCAGAAAAACGATCTGAATAAAGTAAAGAAGGCGACAAACATATGGCATTTATCCAAGCAAATGTTTATTCAAACGTATTAGAAATGGAAGTCAATCTAAATGTGATCTTACCTCAGACAACCAAAAAAGTGATTGGGACAAGTACGTCGGCAAATATGACGGATGTTCCAGTGCTTTACCTGTTACATGGTATGGGTGGGAATCATAGTGTTTGGCAACGACGGACTTCCATTGAAAGATATGCGGCGGATTACGGGTTAGCCGTCATCATGCCATCAACGGATTTAGGTTGGTACACAGACACAACGTATGATATGAAGTACTGGACGTTTATCTCAGAAGAATTACCAGAAATCTGTCACGAATTGTTCCCACAACTGACAACGAAACGAGAAAAAACGTATGCAGCCGGTCTTTCAATGGGCGGATATGGTGCGTTGAAATTAGGTTTAGCAAGGCCCGAACGTTTTTCAGCTATTATTTCTCTCTCAGGTGCGGTGTCGGTTGGCAACCGAATGGAAGACTTATTGATGATCCGTCAAGCCAAGTTCTGGGAAGGGATTTTTGGTCCACTAGACAGCATCCAAGGTTCAGTCAATGATCCGGCTTACCTTGTCGAAGCGTTGGCTAACAGTGGCAAAGAAGCCCCACGCATGTATCTTGCTTGTGGAGAATCCGATTTTCTCTATCAAGCCAACCAAGAAATGGCAGAAATTTTAAAAGAAAACAACATCGATGTGACATTCGAACATGGTCCTGGTGAACATGATTGGATCTTTTGGGACCAATGGATCCAACGAGCCCTCGCTTGGTTGTTCAACAAAAGGAGCTGACAACGGATGGAAGAAACAAAGTATTGCAAAGACTCGATGGTTATCCAAACACATCGGATCTTTCCCTTTGATTTGAATCCATTTGGGTATCTTTTTGGAGGGAAACTAATGGCAATGATCGATGATGCAGCATCGATTTCGGTCACCCGTCATTGTCGCAGAGGGGCAGTCACTGCTTCTTTAGATAGTTTGAATTTTTTGAAGCCTTTGCATGAAAATCATTCCGTTTGTGTGGAATCTTATGTGTCAGGTGCCCATAAGAAATCAATGGAGGTTTTTGTGAAGATCATCGGTGAAAACTTAACGACAGGTGAACGCTATTTGGCTGCTACTTGCTTTACGACATTCGTTGCGGTTCCTTCACATATGAACCTTGAAAAAGAATTTACCGTGCCACATGTCATTCCTGAAACCGAGGAAGAGCAATTAGTTTGCAGTGGGTACGAGGAACGCCGTGCTACAAGACAGAAGGAAAGAACAGCCTATAAAGAATTTGCCGCTAGTTTATCTTTGGATCTCCCTTGGACAAGAGAACGAGAAGGCGAATAAGCCTATTTATGAATGGTAGAAGAAATGTAGAAGTGATCCTATAAAAAGATCGCTTCTTTTTTTATCGATCCGAGCAATATAGGTGCTAAACGGATTGGAAATAAGCATAATAAAGAAGAATTCTATAACGTACCTTTTATAGTGAGAGGAAGATAAACTCAAGAAGAAAGAAGGTGTATTTAAAAACAGATACTTTAAAGTTTCTTTCTATTATAAAAGTAGTTCCAGCGTTAAAAAATTACAGGTTGATTTCTTTTTTCAAACATGGTAAATTGTTAGTCGGTCTATTTTTACGAATTATAAAATAGGACGATTTATTATAAAAAAAGAGAGGTGTAAGTCACAAATATGAAGCTTATTTTAAAACATGCAAAAAACTATCGATTAGCTGTTTTTGTTTCTTTGCTTTCTGTCGCACTTATGGTGACAGCTACGCTTTGGCAACCTAAGTTGTTGCAACAAGTATTAGAAGCAATCATTACGGAAGACAGCGATGAAATGCGTACGATTGGCATTTCTTTGATTAGTTTAGCACTCCTAGGTTTAGCAGCTGGAGTCACGAACACGATATTTTCTGCTAAAGTCGCACAGGGTGTCAGTGCAGATATCCGGGAGGAAGCGTTTCGCAAGATCCAGACCTTCTCATTTGGTAATATTGAACAGTTTTCTGCTGGAAATTTAGTGGTGCGCTTAACGAACGATATTACGCAGATCCAAAACTTAGTTATGATTTCTTTGCAATCTTTGTTCCGTATCCCGTTTCTGTTTATTGGTGCATTTATTCTTGCGATGGCAACAATGCCTCAGTTGTGGTGGATCATCGTTCTTTTGATCGTTACTGTATTCTTGATCACAGCGCTGTCCTTTACACGTATGGGTAAGCATTTTACGATCATCCAAAAACTGATCGATAAAGTTAATAGTATCGCGAAAGAAAATCTAATGGGGATTCGAGTAGTCAAATCGTTTGTCCAAGAAGAAAATCAGTTGGATGAGTTTAGTAAAGTTAGTGAAGATTTAACGAAGCACAATATCATTGTTGGAACATTATTTTCAGTTATGATTCCCTCATTTATGTTAGCTGCGAACTTAGCTGTGGTGGGAGCAATCTTCTTCGTCAGTGATCTTGCAAAAGATGATCCAACCCTGATTGGTGGTATTGCTTCATTTATGAACTATTTGATGCAGATCATGATGGCGATCATCATCGGCGGTATGATGATGATGATGACCTCAAGAGCCGCTGTTTCTTTGAAACGGATCAAAGAGATCTTAGATACTGAACCAGATTTAACTTATCTAGATGTACCTGAACAAGAATTGACTGGTTCTGTTCGTTTTGAAAACGTGTCTTTCCGTTATCCTGGTGATGATGCAGATACACTCAAAAATATCACTTTTTCGATCGAGCCTGGTGAAATGGTTGGTATTGTTGGGGCAACTGGAGCAGGAAAGTCAACTTTAGCACAATTGATTCCACGCTTGTTCGATCCAACGGAAGGGAAAGTAGAAGTTGGTGGTGTTGATCTACGACAAGTGAATGAACAAAGTTTAAGAAAAACCGTCTCGTTTGTTTTACAAAAAGCGATTCTTTTTTCAGGCACGATTGCCCAGAATCTACGTCAAGGGAACAAGAATGCAACAGAAAAGGATATGGAAAATGCTTCTTCTATCGCTCAAGCCAAAGAATTTATCGAGAAATTAGCTGATCGTTATGAAGCACCAGTCGAAGAACGTAGTAGTAACTTTTCTGGTGGACAAAAGCAACGTTTATCTATCACACGTGGTGTGATCGGTCAGCCAAAAATCCTGATTCTAGATGACAGTACCAGTGCATTAGATGCCCGTTCAGAAAAACTGGTTCGCGAAGCCCTTGATCGTGAGTTAAAAGACACGACAACGATCGTTATCGCTCAAAAGATTGCTTCTGTTGTCAAAGCAGACCGCATCTTGGTACTAGATGAAGGAAAACTAGTGGGTGAAGGAACGCATGAAGAACTCGTTGCAAACAATCAGGTATATCAAGAGATTTTTGAAACTCAAAAAGGAACGGAGGAGTAGCCATGACTGATTTGATTAAAGCAAGTAAGTTTTTCTATCATTATTTAAAGCGGTACAAGGTTTCCTTCTTCTTTATCTTTATTACTGTGATTGCAGCAACTTACTTACAAGTAAAAGCCCCTCAATATATTGGGGAAGCTTTCCAAGAATTAGCAAATTACATCGGTGCTTTGATGCAAGGTGTCGATGATAAAAGCAATTTCCTTTCGATTATTTGGAAGCTTTTGATGTTTTATGTCTTAGCCAGTGCGGCGAATTTTATTTACAGTATTTTATTTACACAAGTGGTTGGGAAATCAACGAACCGGATGCGTATTGGACTATTCAATAAATTAGAAAAATTAACGATCCGCTTTTTTGATTCCCACCAAGACGGAGAGATTCTTAGTCGCTTCACTAGCGATTTGGATAATATCCAAAATAGTTTGAACCAAGCACTTCTTCAAGTGATCACGAATGCAGTTCTATTAGTTGGTATCTTGATCATGATGTTCCGCCAAAATGTCCAACTCGCTTGGGCAACGGTTGCTTCTACACCGGTCGCGATTTTGATTGCGGTACTGGTCATTCAAAAAGCCCGCAAATATGTCGACATCCAACAAGATGAAGTCGGTAAATTGAATGGTTATATGGATGAGAAGATCAGTGGACAACGCGTGATCATCACGAATGGTCTGCAAGAAGAAACGATCGAAGGCTTCTTAGCTCATAATCAAACTGTTCGTGAAGCAACATTTAAAGGACAAGCATACTCAGGGTTACTTTTCCCAATGATGCAAGGTATGTCTTTAGTCAACACAGCAATCGTGATCTTCTTTGGTGGATGGTTAGCGTTGAATGGTGATTTGGAACGTTCAGTAGCGCTAGGATTAGTAGTTACTTTCGTCCAATATTCTCAACAATATTATCAACCATTGATGCAAATTTCTTCTGGCTACAGTATGATCCAGTTAGCGATCACTGGAGCACGAAGATTGAATGAAATGTTTGCTGAAAAAGATGAAGTGAAACCACAAAACGGCAAACCGTTTGCAGGGATCGAAAAGGGCTTATCATTGACGAATGTTGATTTTGGCTATAGTCCAGAGAAATTAGTCTTAAATGACGTTTCCATTGATGTGAATAAAGGCGAGATGGTTGCTTTAGTAGGCCCAACTGGTTCAGGTAAGACAACGATCATGAACTTGTTGAATCGCTTCTATGATGTGAACGGTGGCTCTGTGAGCATTGACGGAACAGATATCCGCGAGTATGATTTAGACGATTTGCGTCGACATGTCGGCATCGTTCTACAAGAATCCGTTCTATTTTCTGGCACGATCCGAGACAATATTGTCTTTGGTAAACCAGATGCAACGGATGAAGAAGTAGTTAGCGCAGCGAAACAAGCAAATATCCATGACTTTATCCAGACGCTCGAACATGGCTATGATACCCACGTCTCTGAGGAAAATAATTTGTTCAGTACGGGGCAAAAGCAATTGATCAGTATCGCGCGAACAATCATCACGAATCCAGACCTATTGATTTTAGATGAAGCAACAAGTAACGTGGATACAGTAACTGAAGCAAGAATCCAAAAAGCAATGGATGAAGCGATCAAAGGACGGACAAGTTTCGTGATCGCCCATCGCTTGAAGACGATCCTGAACGCTGATCGCATCGTTGTTTTACGTGATGGCAAAGTGATCGAAGAAGGAAACCATCATCAATTATTAGCAGAAGATGGCTTCTATGCAGAGTTGTATCATAATCAGTTTGTGTTTGAATAGGCACCCATAAACAAAATTGATTGACCATTGTGTAACGAACGTTCAAATGGAAGTCGAAAAACACCAAATCAAGAAGTCCTTGGTTTGGTGTTTTTCATGTAAGGTAGTCTGATTGGCGTATTTGGATGAATCCAAACATGAACCTTGAAAAATTAGCAAGGCTCGCGTACTTATGTAACAAAAGTTATGGCAAATAGTTTTCAGTTATTAGAAAGTGAATCTGTGATTTCTTATTAAGTCAGGTCAATGATTTTAGAAACCATCACTATGCAAAATAAAAAGAACTTAGTCAAGTATTCCTCATGAGAATCGTTTGATCGATAGAAGTGACGATGAATTTCTATTCTAAATATACAGACACACTGGAATATTAATTGTATTATAGTATAATGCATTCAACAAAGAACAGGTTCATGTTACGACCAAAAACTACTAGCTGGCGGGCTAGTGGTTTTTGTCTAAGCGTGTTACATAGAACATAGTCAGGAGAACATCATGGGTATTTTAGGAATCCTAATAGCCATCATCAGTTTTATTTTGGCAGTAGGCGTAACAATATTGATCATTCGTGTGCTAAAACAGTATTTCACCAAATCATAGGTCAAATGTGATCAAGTGAGGGGCATTAAGAAGATGAGATTCTAATTGGTCGTTAGGTTCTGCTAAAAAAATCAAAAACCTCTTTATCTTCTCAGTTTTATCACACTAGAAGATAAGGAGGTTTTTATTAGTTGTGGTTTTTCTTTCTTTCGATACAATACAAGATCGGAGGATTATTTTTTTGATTGATAAATTGATAATTCAAAACATTGAATCGTTCTTGAGGCAACGCTTGGCAAAAGCTTTGTACCATATCTAGTTCTGCTTCGCCACCTTGATGGCCATAATAAACGACGATGATCATGCGACCTTGTGGAACTAAACGTTTCAAGATTTCTTCCATCGCTGTTTTTGTCGTTTCAGGTAGCGTGATGACGGATTTATCACTTTTGGGTAAATAGCCTAAGTTGAAGATGCCGGCTTTGATCGCTTGTTGTTCAGCAATGACTTCACCAATGGTCTCATGTCCTTGTAAAAACAGGGTCGTCCGATCCAATAAGCCATTTTCTGACAATTTCTGTTGCGTGGCTTCCAGTGCTTGTTTTTGGATATCAAAGCTGTACACTTGGCCAGTTCGTCCGACTTTATCTGCAAGAAATACAGTATCATGTCCATTCCCCATCGTGGCATCAATCACATGATCTCCTGGTTGGATGATTTCCTCCAATAGCGTATGACTATAATGAAGTGCCGTTTTCAACATCCGCTTTTGACTCCTTCTCGAATATTGTACTTTCCTTGATAACTATTGCGATGAATCATTTCTTCATCAATCGCATTTAAGACTTCCCATTTTTTCAAACTCCACATTGGCCCGACCAACGAGTCCCAAGGCGCATCACCAGTTAAACGATGAATGATGATCTCTTGAGGAATCATTTCCAATTGGTCACAAATGACAGATACATAATCGGCTCGACTCATCAATTGCAGTCTGCCCTCATGATAGTCACGTAACATCTTTGTTTTACGCATCAAGTGCATCAAATGTAGTTTGATTCCTTGGATATCAGAATCTAAGATCGTGCGACGAACATTTTCCCGCATCATTTCCAATGATTCTCCTGGTAATCCGTTGATCAGATGCGTACATACACGTATGTTGTGCTTCCGTAATTTCGTAACACCGTCTAGGTATGTTTGATAATCATGTGCTCGATTGATCAAGACGGAGGTTTCTTCATAAGTCGTTTGTAAGCCCAATTCTACCCATAAGTATAAACGTTGATTCAATTCAGCTAAGTAATCCACGACTTCATCGGGTAAGCAATCTGGTCTGGTACCAATTGATAAACCAACGACACCTGGTAGGTTGATGACCTGTTCAAATCGTTCACGAATAACTTCGACTGGCGCATGGGTATTCGTGAAATTTTGAAAGTAAACGATGTATTGATTCACTTGTGGCCATTTTTTGTGCATCATATCGATTTCTTTTTGAAACTGGATCGGTAGTGGCTCTTCTGGAGCAACGATCATATCACCAGAGCCAGAAACACTACAAAAGGTACAACCACCGTGGGCAACTGTTCCGTCACGATTGGGACAATCAAAGCCACCATCGATCGGTACTTTAAAAATTTTTCCACCAAATTCATGGCGTAACGCATAATTCCAAGAATGGTAACGTTTATTTCCTTCAGCATAAGGAAATTCCATTAAAATCCCTTCTTCCTATTTGATTGTGTAAATGGCAAGCGTTGTTGGACATACCAAGGATAAGTCAAGCATAACCAAAATAGGCTCAAGCTATAACCACCGAGGATATCACTAGGATAATGGACACCCAGATAGACACGACTAGCGCCAATACTCAGAATCAGTAAACCTAACAATACTTGGATCATCCATGCCCATTCTCTCGTCTTGATCAAAGATGGCATCAAAAAAATCAGTGTGCCATACAAGATCATACTCGTTGCGGCATGTCCGCTGGGAAAACTATACGTCGTTTCGACAACTAAATGTTGAAGACTTGGACGGTCACGCATCACTAAAAGCTTGATTAGTGGATTTAATATCCCAGCAACTAGCACAAAGTTGAAGATGAACCAATACAGTTCTTTTCTTTTTTTCTTGTGCCATAACCAAAGAGCAACTAATCCAAATACTAAAATGACAGTTATTGCATTTCCAAATGTCGTGATCAACCGCTGAAATGGATTCCAATCAGGATAAGGAATACGAATCCAATGGGTCAGCGTTTGGTCAAAACTAGACAATAGATCCACGCGAAATAAGACAAGTAGACTCAACGCTAGAAAAAGCAAGAAGCAACTTGCGGCTGAGATTTGGAAGATTCTTTTATTTTTCATTTAACTCCTCCTTCATGCCCAATCATTATAGCATTTATTATAAGAACGAAAAACAAGAGTTTTCTATTCCTGTTCACTTGGATCAATGAATAAAAATATATTGTTATGCAAGTTGTAATGTAATAGCAACCCTCAAGTAATATAACCGACATATTTAATTGAAAAAATAGGTGGTCATATATAATTTAATAACTCGGAATCGTTTGATTAAAGGGTTAACAAAAGCGTCAAATCAAAAAATTACGAAAGATTACATAAAGATTACAAAACAACGTAATAGTCTTAAATAACTTTTAATAAATATTAAGAGAAGTTATAATTATTGATAAGGCTAGATAAAAGTAATTAAATATGGGGGATAGTATATGCAAAAGGAATTAGTAGGACGAAAAGAACGCAGACGTCTGGAACAAGCAAAGCGTTACCGTAAAGTAAAGCGAAGTGCGGCAATCGTCGGAACCGCAATGGTGGGCTGTTCAGCTGTAGCACCAGTATTACAATCAGTCGCTGTCAATGCGGATGAAACACCGATCCAAATGAACTCTCGGATCAATACCGCTGCATTTATCACAGAAATTGCAACATTTGCACAACCGATCGCAAACGCGAATGATTTGTATGCTTCAGTAATGATCGCTCAAGCAGTCGTCGAAAGTGGTTGGGGTGGCAGTACATTATCACGTGCACCGTATCATAACTTATTTGGAATCAAAGGAAGCTACCAAGGACAAACTGTTTATATGGACACGCTTGAATTCTTGAACAACCAATGGGTGACGAAAAAAGAACCTTTCCGTCAATATCCTTCTTTCGCAGAGTCTTTTAGTGACAATGCCTATGTACTTAGAAATACTTCATTTGGTAATGGCTACTACTATGCAGGTGCTTGGAAGAGTAATACTCGTTCTTATACGGATGCTACTGCCCATTTGACAGGACGCTATGCGACAGACCCAAGTTATGCGACAAAATTAAACAATCTTATCATGACGTATGGCTTGACCAAATATGACACACCAGCAACTGGAAATGCAGGCGGTGGTGCGACTACTGGCGGCGGCAATACGATCAATACAGGTAACACAGGAAGTACAAATACAGGAAGCACGAATACAGGAAATACTGGTGGAAGTACGACTACGGGTTCAACGACGTACACAGTAAAATCTGGTGATTCTGTTTGGGGTATTTCAAATGCTCATGGCATCTCAATGGCACAATTGATTGAATGGAATAATATTAAAAATAATTTTGTTTATCCAGGACAAAAATTGACGATCAAAGGTGGTACAGCTGGCGGATCTTCAACAACAAATTCAGGAAACAATACAGCTTCTGCAGGCAGCAGTTCTGCTGGAACAACAACAAACAATTCGTCCGGTACGCGTTATACAGTCAAAGCAGGTGACTCTGTTTGGGGTATCTCGAATGCCCACGGCATCTCAATGGCACAATTGATCCAATGGAATAATATCAAGAATAATTTTGTTTATCCAGGACAAAGCTTGATCGTTTCTAATGGTGGGTCTGCTTCTGTAAATACACCATCGACACCAAGCACAACACCATCAACACCAAGTACAGGTGCTTCAGTTTCTGGTGCAAAATATACGGTCAAAGCAGGCGATTCTGTCTGGGGTGTGTCTCATGCCCATGGCATCTCAATGGCACAGTTGATCCAATGGAACAACATCAAGAACAACTTTATTTACCCAGGACAACAGTTGGTTGTTTCAAATGGTGGCGCAACAAGCACTGCATCAACGAATCCAGCACCTTCAACACCGACGAATAATCCAACGACTTCAAACACAGCAAGCCAAGGCTCAGGCACCTACACGGTCAAAGCAGGGGAATCGGTGTGGAGCGTCGCAAATAAAAATGGGATCTCGATGAACCAATTGATTGAATGGAACAATATCAAAAATAACTTCATCTATCCAGGTCAAAAACTGATCGTAAAAGGTGGTAGTACAGCAGCACCAACATCTACACCGACAACAACGCCGGCAGCTGCGCCAAGCACACCGAATACGTCAGCAGCAACGAACACATCAACATCTGGTGATACGATCTATACGGTCAAAGCAGGTGAATCCGTTTGGGGGGTAGCTGATAAACACGGCATCACGATGGATCAACTGATCGAATGGAACAATATCAAAAATAATTTCATTTATCCAGGCCAAAAAGTGGTCGTGAAAAAAGGAAATACAACAGCAGCACCTACGTCTAATGATGGCAAACGTTACACAGTCAAAGCAGGTGAATCCGTTTGGGGTGTAGCTGATAGCCATGGCATCTCAATGGCGCAATTGATCGAGTGGAACAACATCAAAAATAACTTTATCTACCCAGGACAAAGTTTGATCGTTGCAAAATAATCGATCTGACTGAAATAATAGTTGATTGATTCAATAATATTTGTTACTATGAAGCTACTAAAAATTTAGTTGATCAACGTTTGAAAAGGAAGTAGTAAAAAGTCGAAAGTTTTAGAGAGCACATGGTTGGTGAAAATGTGTACGGACGCTTTTGAACTCGCCTTTGAGTTGCACCTGCTGAACAGTTCTCCCAGTAAGCAGAGGCGGTGACGACCGTTACAACGTTCAAGGCCTTGTTTAGTAAGGCAAAATTAGGTGGTACCACGTAGATTACGTCCTATAAAAAGAGCAATCTTTTTATAGGATTTTTTTGTTTTTCAAGGCCAGATGCTAAAAGAAAAACAGATCATTACATCAAAATAGGGGGTTCAAGATGAGCTATAATCACAAAGAAATTGAAAAAAAATGGCAAAAATATTGGGCAAAAAATAACATCTTCAATACGCATGATGAACCAGGTAAACCAAAATTCTATGCGTTGGATATGTTTCCATATCCATCAGGACAAGGTCTACATGTTGGGCATCCAGAAGGCTATACTGCAACAGATATCCTAGCTCGTTTCAAACGTAGTCAAGGTTTCAACGTGTTACATCCAATGGGGTGGGATGCATTTGGACTACCAGCAGAACAATACGCATTGGATACAGGGAATGACCCTGCAGAATTTACGCAAAAAAATATTGAAACCTTCCGTCGCCAAATCAATTCACTTGGTTTTAGTTACGATTGGAATCGTGAAGTCAACACAACAGACCCTGAGTACTACAAATGGACACAATGGATCTTTACTAAATTATACGAAAAAGGTTTAGCCTATGAAGCAGAAGTAGCTGTGAACTGGGTACCTGAACTAGGTACAGTGATCTCAAACGAAGAAGTGATCGACGGCAAAAGTGAACGTGGTGGCTATGATGTTATCCGCAAACCAATGCGTCAATGGATGCTGAAAATCACCGCTTATGCAGATCGTTTGATTGATGACCTAGAGCTTGTGGATTGGCCCGAAAGCATCAAAGAAATGCAACGCAACTGGATCGGTCGTTCAGTCGGAGCAAATGTCACGTTTAAAGTGGCTGGCACAGACAAAGAATATACGGTCTTTACCACACGTCCAGATACGTTATTTGGGGCAACCTACTCCGTGCTAGCACCAGAGCTAGACTTAGTTCGTGAGATCACAACTCCAGAACAAAAAGAAGCAGTCGAAGCGTATATCGCAGAAACAGCGAAAAAATCAGATCTTAAACGAACAGATCTTGCTAAAGAAAAAACCGGCGTATTTACAGGGGCGTATGCGATCAACCCAGTAAATGGCAAGGAAATCCCTATCTGGATCGCTGATTATGTGTTAGCTTCTTATGGAACAGGTGCGATCATGGCAGTACCGGCACATGATGAACGTGATTACGAGTTTGCACAAACGTTTGATCTAGAAATCTTACCAGTCATCGAAGGTGGCGATACTTCAACAGCTGCCTACACAGAAGATGGTGCGCATATCAATTCTGATTTCTTGAACGGATTGAATAAAGAAGAAGCCATCGATGCGATGAATCAATGGTTGGAAGAACATGGCGTTGGGAAAAAAGAAGTCAGCTATCGCTTGCGTGATTGGTTATTTTCTCGTCAACGTTATTGGGGAGAACCAATCCCGATCATCCATTGGGAAGACGGCACAGTGACAACAGTAGCAGAAGAAGAATTACCACTACGTTTACCAAAAACAAGCAATATCCAACCAAGTGGAACAGGGGAGTCACCATTAGCAAACATTGACGAGTGGGTCAATGTCGTTGATCCTGAAACAGGTAAAAAAGGTCGTCGTGAGACGAATACGATGCCACAATGGGCAGGAAGCTCATGGTATTACCTACGCTATATCGATCCACATAATAAAAAAGAATTAGCTAACTATGAAAAACTAGAACGATGGTTACCAGTAGATATTTATATTGGTGGGGCAGAACATGCGGTACTTCACCTATTGTATGCTCGCTTCTGGCATAAATTCCTTTACGATATTGGCGTGGTACCAACAAAAGAGCCTTTTGAAAAATTGTTCAATCAAGGAATGATCCTTGGAGAAAACAACGAAAAAATGTCTAAATCTCGTGGCAATGTCGTCAATCCTGACGATGTCGTAGAAGCATATGGTGCGGATACGTTACGTCTCTACGAAATGTTCATGGGCCCATTAGACGCATCGATTGCTTGGAGTGAAAATGGCTTAGAAGGTAGCCGTAAATTCTTAGATCGCGTTTGGCGCTTGATCGTGGACGAAAACAATAAAATGCGTGATCGTATCACGACACTGAATGACGGTAAACTTGACAAAGTATATCACCAAACAGTTAAAAAAGTCACAGAAGATTACGAAAATCTACATTTCAATACAGCGATTTCTCAATTGATGGTCTTTGTCAATGAAGCATATAAAGTCGATGCCTTACCTTATGAATATATCGAAGGATTCGTACAATTACTTGCACCGATCGCGCCACATATCGGTGAAGAGCTATGGGCGATCCTAGGCAATGAACAAGATCTTTCTTATGCACCATGGCCAACTTATGATGAAGCTGCTTTGATTGAAGATGAAGTAGAAGTCGTCTTCCAAATCAATGGAAAAGTTCGTGCCAAAGCCAGTGTTGCACGTGACTTATCAAAAGAAGAACTAGAAAAAACAGCGATGGACGATGACAGTATCAAAGAACAATTAGAAGGAAAAACAATCAGAAAAGTGATCGTGGTTCCAAATAAATTAGTCAACATCGTCGCAAATTAATAAGTAAGCACCAATAGAAAAAAAGTAAAAACGAGATGCCACATTCTCATGAAAATCATTTGGATTTCATGAGAATGTGGTTTTTTTTATAAATTTCCATCTGAGGGAAATTTTATTATCAGTGATGATTTCATATTTTTACTCTATATAATAGTTATCCCTTTTTGTTCAAGGAATAGTAACTAATCTAGTGTAGACAAGTAAAAGGTAAAGTCGAAAAAAATAGTGAG
The DNA here is from genome assembly GCF_050555445.1 of Enterococcus sp. DIV1304_2. Classification (NCBI taxonomy): domain Bacteria; kingdom Bacillati; phylum Bacillota; class Bacilli; order Lactobacillales; family Enterococcaceae; genus Enterococcus; species Enterococcus sp. DIV1304_2. Next base: position 2,794,378 of record NZ_CP187851.1, on the reverse strand, counting down.
CAACTGGCGTTCACGTCTTGGATGTTTTTTTACCTTGCTAACGGTAAAAAAAGATTTTATTAGTATTTTGAAATTATGGATAATATTTGTATGGCATTTGCATTATTGTTTTTTGAGTTTTTTTTCATTTTTTAGCAGGTTTACACCATTGATTCCACATAAAAATCCTGCATAAACTCGCAATGATTTTTGCGAAGGTGCCTGAACTAATTACATACCTTTTATTTATAGCTGAACTTTGCAGAAAACTTACGATCGAGTAGCTCGTTTTAACGATTACTTATCTCAATCAGCTTATCCAAAAAGATAGATGATTACATGCATTGTCAAAAAATAAGAGAGGGGAGAGAATTTTTGAAAGCAAAAAAAATACGGATTATCGCTACCTCATTCCTATTGTTTCAACAGGCATTGCTACCTTCTGTGGTAATGGCAATAGAAAACGAGTCGATAGCTAATACAGAGATCATGGAAGAACAGCCAGAAAGTCACTTATCTGAAGAAGCAACAGACGTGGTCGAAGAACAAGCACCAATTACTCACGAAGAGCCTGAAGTAGTAGTGGAAACTCCTGAAGCTCCACCAGAAGTGGCAGAAGAAGTGCCGACGATGGAAGCACCTCCAGAAGCACCAGCGACGGAGGAGACTATAGAGACGGTGGAAACGCAAGAAGAAGTGCCACCACTTGATGAAAGTCCGCTATCTATCCATTTGGGACGGCTGAATTTAACTGCACAGAACGTAGCAGAACTAACCAATCATGGGAGAAGCTCCTATATTCAAGCTGTCTTGCAAAATGCCATCAATCGAACTATCACTTTAGGCAATGCGGCAAATTCGACAGCCACTTTCTCCGTGACTGTACCGACACATTCCATGGTACAGCGGCAAGGTACTAGTAATGGCTGGATTTCTTCAATTGTTACGGACAGTTCTGTCGGAATGCCCGATGAATTATACACACAGATGTATTATGGGAATCATTCGACTCACCGAAATACATACACACTAACGAATATTTCGTCAAGTAATGCAGCGGTGAGTGTCTCTGCTACTGTAACAATCAATTCCAATTTTACATCAACGATCAATTTTACAGTCACAAGAGTACAGGCGGCAAGCACGACCGTAGCGTTAGATATCCGTGGAAATGTCGGTTTAGGTACGACTGGTGTTGCGACACAGTTCACACACATTGCCACCCCAAGACATGTGATGAATCTTAGTTATACGGGGGAAACAATTGGACAATTGACAGTGAATGCGGAAGATGAGGAAGAAGTCCCAACAGTCGGTGTGCATGCGAATGTGACGGTTCAGGCCACGAGAAGCCAATCGTTGTCTCAAGAAGTGATTCAAAGTTGGTTCCATACATTACCAGGTCCAGGAAATTGGAGTTTCTCCACCTCAAATCTTGGAACTGGTTGGTTCCCTGGTTATACTAATCAGTTGCCAGTTTATCTTATCAATAATTCCACTGGTGGAATCACACAATTTTGGACAACTGTGACGGTCGTAGACACTGAAGCGCCTACAGGTATGGAAAAAACAGAATGGACAGATATTCAAGCAAATCGTCACCGAGATTTTAACCAGGAAGAATTACGTTCGGTTATAAATAATCTTCAAGATAATTGGTCTACGTTGAGTAATATTAGAATGGCAGCTACAAGAAGCTTGACGGAATTAGTACCTAACTCCACTAATTTAATTAATCTAAATGCAACAGATGAAAGTGGAAATACACAAAATTTTTACGAAACAAGAATGCGTATTATAGACACATTAGCCCCTACAGGAACAGTGAAATCAGAAATAATCGATCTTTCTAATGTTGAAACAAGCATTCCCTCTCGTTCAGAAATCATGCAATTTTTGAATAATGATTTGGAGGACAATTGGACATTAAGAGATGAAATTATCGTTCAACTGTTAGACAGTAATGGGGAAGTTATCAATTTGCAAAATCTAGAACCATCAAATAGCGTTCATACAGGTTATATTCGTCTAGAAGATGAATTTGGGAATCAATCGGCGCTACAGGAAGTGAAATTTAATCTGAGAGATATCGAAGGACCAACAGCAAATGTCACGACTACGCCAGTAGATTTTGAAGCCACAAGAGTGAATGATTTGACGAAAGAAGATATTATGAAATTCTTTATCGATGATCCAGTGGATAATAGTACACCGACGGATCAAATCGATATTTCATTAATCGATAGTTCTGAGAATACAGTAAGTATCAGAAATGTTGCTCCGTCAATCACAAATGTCTATGATGCAGCAATCCGTTTAACTGATGAATTTGGTAATTTTCGTGATTTACCAGTTACTTATCGTGTAATAGATACAAAATCTCCAGATGTTATGACAAATACAACTACTAGAGATTTACAAGCACGACGAATTGGAGGACTTGAGCGCTCAGAGTTATTACCGTTTGTTGATTCGATGTCGGATAACTGGACCTTGAATGATGATATTAAGTTATCATTGCTTGACTCGCTGGGTACGTCTACTTCGATTGCTGGAGTAGCACCTAACTTACTCCAAACGTATACGGGATTTTTAAATGTAGAAGATGAAGCAGGTAATGCGAATAGAAATCAAATGATCAATTATCGCGTGATCGATACACAAGCACCAACAGGAAGTGCCAAAGGAACCTGGACTGTTTTTGAAGCGAATCGTCATCGAGATTTTACCCAAGATGAATTACGATTACTATTTCATAGCATTTCGGATAATTGGACCTTATCAGAAAATATTCGCTTAGAAAGTCATCGTCGCCTATATGTTTTATCTCCAAATGAACCAAGTGCATACCATCCAATGGATATCACGGCAATCGATGAAGCTGGAAATGAACATATTTTTAGAGGAACTATGCCAAGGATAGTGGATACTACGGCGCCAACTGCTAACTTTAAAAACGAGGTGATCGACTTTTCTACTCTTACATCGAATACGTTCTCTCGAACAGATCTGTTAAGATTTTTCAATGGCACACCGGAAGATAATTGGACGTTACCAGAAAATATCCGCATTGAATTGGTCGATAGTCAGGGAAATGAATTTGCATTGGATGACTTGGAGTTCCAAGAATATACAGGCTATATTCGTTTAGAAGACCAACACGGAAATCGTACAGATTTGCAAGAAGTCAAATTTCTTGCGGGAGACAATGAAGGGCCGACAGGAAATGTCGTTACTCAACCTGTGGATTTTCAAGCACGTCGAGTAAACGAATTGTCGAGAGCAGATTTATTGCGGTTCTTTACTGAGGACCCATTAGATAATACGACGGCAACCGATCAAATTGACCTTTCTTTACGAAATAATAATGGAGAAGTTGTGAGTATCGTCAATGTTGCTCCTTCAACGACCGTCTATGACGCAAACGTCCGTTTACAAGATATCCGAGGAAATCAGACGGAGTATCCAGTTAACTATCGCGTGATCGATACGCAAGCACCGACAGGTTCGATTAATCAGACAACGACTGTGTTTGAAGCAACGCGCACGCGTGATTTTACACAGGAAGAATTGCGTTCGTTACTCATTGATTTAGAAGATAATTGGACAGAAAGAGAAGCAATTAAGTTAACAAATAATGTTCCGTTAAACACCATGCCTCCACATAGTCCTGGTGAATGGTATTATGAGCTCCAGGTGGATGCTACGGATGAAGCAGGAAATACGACCACATTTGAGAAAACCAAAGTTCGAATTGAAGACACCACAGCACCTGACGGAACATTAAAAGATCCATTAGTGTTTACGAAGGGGCAAACAGCTCCAAGCGGACGAGATTTTCTAGATGGTGATCCGACCGACAACTGGTCATTGTCACCAGATATTCAAGTGGCAGTTACATATGAAAACAATGTCGCGTTTGCAGATTTAGAAGTGGGAACGTATGGTGTGACAGTTACTTTGACGGATCAACAGAGAAATTCGCGGACAATGAACAGTCAAGTTACGATCCTAGAAGATACGTCCGAGTATATCGACGTGACGATCCCAATGAATGTGTCCTTTGCTCAAAGTAAAGAAAGCAATGGTATCGTCTCACCAACCTATCAGATCCAAAACAATGCGGAACGTGCGGTTCAAGTGTCAGTGAGTTCTGTCGTTAGTCAATCCAATACGGAACAATTGACAGAGATTGATCTTGGTGTGAAGAACAATCTGAATGACAATCAAGTGATGTTGATCTCATCAGGTCAAAACCTCAATAACCGCAGAGAACTAGGAACAATCGAAGGTCGTAATACATCGTTCTCCTTCTCGTTATTTGGAACAGTTGGAGAGAACTTTGATTTTGAAAGTTTGAATGATCCATTGAGCCCGGTGTATAGTATGCGGTTGAACTTCAATGTAAAGGAATAAAAATGGTTTTTGGTAAATGATATACATGAAAAGAAATCTTAGAATAATTTTTGGAACAACAAGAAAGAATCTACTTTCTTGTTGTTCTTTTTTTATGCAGTTAAAAAATATTTTTTATGAGAGGCATCTTTGCAATTTCTCATAGTAAAAACCACTAATTTTTACTTATAGAAATTATGATTTTGGATAAAGTACGATAGCAAAAAAATGTGATGAGTAATCAGCGATATATAGTAGATGTTGAGAAAACGTATCAAGCAATTTGGTAATAATAAGATTAAAATTTGCTGTTCGTTCCTCTAATTTAGATTAAAAAATGATTTTTTTACCTTTCTAACGGTAGAAAAAGATTTTGTTCCTATAATAGAATTATGGATAATTTTAATGTGAATGTGTGTTATTTTTTTAACAATTAAAAAGGGAGAAGAAGGTCATTCAGTGAAACAATTACATAAAGCAATTATTCGATCGTGAAAAGGCGATTCTGCGAACTGTTTGTACTGAATGGAACAGACATATCTTCTATCTGTATGAGTCATCAAGCAGAATTTTTGGGATCAAGCACATAGTTTTTGAATGCTTACATATAGTTATCAGTTGATCTCAAAGATCCGTATAATCAGTACTTTGAATAGGCACATTCTAAGAAAGAGAAAGGGGGACAGAATTTTTGAAAGCGAAAAAAATTCGGATGATCGCTACTTCATTCCTGTTATTCCAACACGCATTGTTGCCATCGGCAGTATTTGCAATAGAAAATGAACCGATTGCTAGTACGGAAATCACGGAAGAACAGCCAGAAAGCCACTTATCTGAAGAAACACCAGAAGTTACTATAGAAGAACCAACAGTAGAAGAACCAATAGTAGAAGAACCAATAGTAGAAGAAGAGCCGGAACAGGAAATACCAGCTGAATCAACAGTTATTGAAACACCAGAAGTTGTGGAGGAAGTACCGAAGATAGAGGAAGAAGCCCCGGTTGGAAGTGGTGAAGTAGCAACTGAGGAATCCTTGGTGCCAGAAGTACCGCCAATTGATGAAGCACCTGTACCGAATTACTTGAGAGCTTGGAATGAAACACCTGAAAATCTCGCACAACTGACGAATCACGGTAGAATTTCTTATTTAGAGGGAGTATTGCAAAAGGCTATCAATCGAAAGATCATTCTAGGTTCAGCGATCAATTCGACTCAAACTTTTTCCGTAACTGTACCAACGTATTCAATGGTGGAACGTGTCAATGGGAATAACGGGTGGATTTCATCGATCGTGACGGATAGTGGTGTCGGAATGCCGGATGAAATGTACACACAGATGTATTATGGGAACCATCCGAAGTACAACAATACTTATTTGTTATTGAATATTACTTCTAACCGCTCAGACATTACAGTTTCAGGCAATGCCATGCTTTATTCTAATTTTACCGCCGAGATCAATTTTACCGTAAAAAGAGTACAGATAAGTAATTCGACAGAACCGGTTGAGATCCGAGGGAATGTTTTGTTAGGTGCTACAGGAGTTGCGACACAATATACAGACATTGCGACGCCAAGAAAATTAACTAATCGTAATTATACTAATGAGAAGATCGGAAGTCTAGAAATTGATGATGGTCGTTCATCAGCTGTTATTGGGAATAATATTATCATTCAAGCGCAACGTGCACCAGTTACTATGACTGAGGCAGAGATCCGTTCATGGTTTGCTCAATTGCCTGATAATCCTAATAACTATGAGTATTCTGTTGCTTCTCCAGCTGAAGGATGGCGACCAGAAGCTCGTGGAGATATGGTGGTCACTTTGAAAAATAAAACAACAGGAGTGACAGAGACACATACGACGAATTATGTTGTAGTAGATACACAAGCACCAACTGGGACTGTTAAATCTGGATTCATTGGTATTTTTAATGAGCAAATAAACGTGCCGACACGTTCAGATCTCTTACAATTTCTGAATAATGATTTGAAGGATAACTGGACATTACCAGATGACATCAAAATTCAATTAGTGGATAAATCTGGTCGACTGATCTATTTATCTGATTTAGATACATCAATGAGTACCCATACAGGGTATATTCGCTTAGAAGATGAAATTGGTATGCAGTCAAACTTACAAGAAGTGACTTTTCAGTTGGAAGATAGCCAAGGGCCGACAGCTAACGTTGTCACTACACCAGTCGATTTTGAAGCTACTAGAGTGAATGATTTGACGAAAGAGGATATTATGAAGTTCTTTGTCGATCCTCCAGTAGATAATCAAACGCCAACGGATAAAATTGATATTGCATTACTAGACAGTGCTGGAAATACGGTAAGTATCAAAAATGTTGCGCCATCAACGACAATTCGTGAGGCAAAGATACGTTTACGGGATGAAGCGAATAATCAAACGGACTATCCTGTGAAATATCGAGTAGTCGATACCCAAGCACCAACGGCTACATTTAAAGGAGAAGTCATTGATTTTTCGACTCATACATCAAATACCTTCTCACGAACAGATTTATTGCGATTTTTAAATGGTGATCCTGTGGACAATTGGACGTTGTCGCCAAATATCAATATTCAATTAGTCGATGAGCAGGGCAATGAATTTAATCTAAACAATATGGAATTTAAAGAACATACCGGTTACATTCGCTTAGAAGACGAACAAGGGAATCAGTCCACTTTACAAGAAGTCAAATTCCTCGGTGGTGATACGGAAGGTCCAACAGGAAATGTCACAACCTCTCCCGTAGATTTCCAAGCGCGAAGAAAGGATGAGTTGACGAGAGATGATCTTTTACGCTTCTTTACAGAAGATCCTCTAGATAACGTGACACCAACCGATCAGATTGATCTTTCCTTACGTAACAATGCTGGCGATGTTGTGAGTATTGTCAATGTCGCACCGTCGACGACTGTTTATGATGCGAAAGTTCGTTTACAAGACCAAGCGAACAACAAGACAGAATATCCAGTCAATTACCGGGTGGTCGATACGCAAGCACCGACAGGAAATATTAAAGGAACTTGGACTGTTTTTGAAGCGAATCGTCATCGGGATTTTACCCAAGAAGAATTACGACTACTAATAAATGATTTAGCGGACAACTGGTCAGAGTTAGAAAATATCCAGTTAAAAAATCATCGTCACTTATATGATTTGTATCCGAATAGTGGAAGCACTTACCATAAACTGGATCTCACGGCATCCGATGAATTTGGGAATGAACACATTTTTGACAATACCATGGCACGAGTAGTGGACACTACAGCACCAACTGCTAATTTCAAGGATGAAGTCATTGATTTTTCCACGCTTACATCGAACACGTTTTCTCGAACGGACTTGTTGCAGTTTTTCAACGGTGACCCTGACGATAACTGGAGCTTACCAGAAAACATCACCATTGAATTAGTCGATAGTGAAGGGAACGAATTTGAGTTAGACGACTTAGAATACAAAGAATATACTGGCTTTATTCGTTTGGAAGATGAGCAAGGAAATCAATCGGAGTTACAAGAAGTCAAATTTCTTGCGGGAGACAACGAAGGTCCAACAGGAAATGTCGTCACCCAACCTGTCGATTTCCAAGCACGAAGAAAAGAAGAATTGACGAAAGATGAGCTATTACAGTTCTTTACCGAGGACCCATTGGACAATACGACACCAACCGATCAAATTGATCTTTCCTTGTGTAATGATAACGGAGATATCGTAAGTATTGTCAATGTTGCCCCATCGACAACCATCTATGATGCCAATGTTCGTCTAGAGGATATCCGCGGTAATTATACGGACTATGATGTGAAGTATCGCGTGGTCGATACACAAGCACCAACCGGTATAGTTAAAAACCATTGGACAGAGTTTGAAGCAACGCGCCATCGAGATTTTACCCAGGAAGAATTAAGGGGACTAATCAGCGATTTAGCGGACAATTGGTCAGAGTTAGAAAATATCCAGTTGGTAAATCATCGTCACTTATATGACTTATCTCCGAATGGATTCAATGCCTACCATCCAATGAATATTACAGCAACCGATGAAGCTGGAAATGAATATATTTTTAATAATGCCATGCCGCGGATAGTTGATACCACGCCACCTGACGGAACATTAAAAGATCCATTAGTGTTCACGAAAGGCCAAACAGCACCAGCACCTCGTGAATTTTTAGATGGTGATCCGACCGACAACTGGTCATTGTCACCAGGTATTCAAGTCGAAGTTGCATATGAAAACAATGTGCAATTTGCCGATTTAGCGGTAGGCGATCATGGTGTAACGATCACCTTAACAGACCAAGCTGGCAACGCTCGGACGTTGAACAGTCAAGTCACGATTCTAGAAGATACGTCTGAGTACATTGATGTGACGATTCCTGTGAACGTGTCCTTTGCAGAAAGTAAAGAAAGCAATGGTATCGTCTCACCAACTTATCAGATCCAAAACAATGCGGAACGTGCGGTCCAAGTGTCAGTAAGTTCGGTCGTTAGTCAATCAGATACCGAAAAACTAACAGAAATCGATCTAGGGGTGAAAAACAATCTGAATGACAATCAAGTCATGTTGATCTCGTCAGGTCAAAACCTCAATAACCGCAGAGAACTAGGAACGATCGAAGGACACAGTACTTCTTTCTCTTTCTCATTATTTGGTACAGTTGGTGAAAACTTTGATTTTGAAAGCTTGGATGATCCATTGAATCCAATCTACAGTATGCGTTTGAATTTTCATGCGCAGTAATTGATAAGAAGAAGTTGCACAGCCGTGTGACTTCTTTTTTTGTGCGTAATCTTATAACTATTTTCCTAAGCGATAAGGAAAAATCCATTTTGAAAAGAAAGCGATTTCATTTTATAGTGAATGTAAGAAATCCAATTAAAAATTAGAGGAGTGATCGTAATGAAAAAAGCATTGATTATTTGTGCCGCAGGAATGTCTTCTTCGATGATGGCATCAAAAACAACAGAATATTTTAAAGGAAAAGGGGAAGAAGTATTTGTTGACGCGGTTTCTGCAACTGAAGGGGACAACCAAATCAAGACAAGTGATTTCGATTTGTTCTTGATCAGTCCTCAAACCACAATGTACTTGGATAAATTTGTTAAACTAGGAAAAACAGTAGGGAAACCGGTCGTAAGTATACCATTCCAAGCGTATGTTCCTATCCCTACAGGTATCCAAAAATTAGCGGAGCTGATTGAGGAAAATATATAGACGAATAGGGGAAGATAATAATGAAACAAACAGAAAAAGAGTTATTGCGGCAATTGATTGATCATCAAGGAGAATACCTCACGAGCCAGTACCTCGCTTCTGAATTATTATTATCTGACCGTACGATTCGAAACTATTTAAAAACATTGAATGAAGTGATCGAAAACAATGGCGGAAGACTCATCGCCAAGCAAGGGCAAGGGTATCAACTAGAGGTGGTTAACAAGCTTGCTTTTGCTCTGTTTTTAAAGCAACGAGAAGTAACTGTCGAATATGGTGATCAGGTGACTGAGTTTTATGGTTCAGAAGATCGCAAAAAGTATATTTTAAACAAACTACTTTTGGAAGATCGCGCAATCGTGATCGATGATTTGGCAGAAGAGTTATATATCAGCCGTTCGAGTTTAGTGAATGATATCCAAGAAATCAAAGAGAAGTTAGCCGAATATTCGTTGAAAATTGTGTCGAAACATAAACAGGGAATGTGGATCGAGGGTCAAGAACAGGACAAGCGACATGTGATCATGGATACCTTTTTTGGAAATAAGTATACCAATTCTTTAAAAGAATATCTCGGTAACAGTCAATTCTTCAAGGAAATCAATTTTGAAGAATTAGTGATCGTCATCTTGGACGAGATTCGTGAATCCAAATTAAAGGTGTCCGATTTTGTGATCCAAAATTTAGCGTTACATTTAGCATTGGCAATCAAGCGAATGCGAGCTGGTTTTGAGATACAAGTGCCTGAAATCACTGGAGAAGAAATCCATGAGACCGAATATCAAGCAGCCAAGAATATAACCAGACGGATCGAGTCTATCATGAATGTTCGTTTCCCAAAAGATGAAATTGCTTATTTAGCCTTACATTTGATGGCTAAATCGAATCAAAACCATAAAAGGGAGAATCAGGAGTTAGTGACAGAGCTAATGTCAGTTCTTAAAGAGTTAGCTCAAGTTCTTGGTCAGTCCATTGTCGAAGATTATCAATTCAGGAATGGCTTACTCAATCATCTAGAACCGATGCTGGTTCGCTTAGAGCGAGGAATCGCTCTGGAAAACCCCTTAACAAAAGAAATCAAAAAAGAAGATCCGAGAGCATTTGAATTGACCAAATACTATTTTGGTCAAATGCCTTCGCTGAAAGATTATAAAATCAATGAGGATGAATGGGCGTATTTAGCGCTTCATTTAATGGCAGCAATTGAAAAAAACAAGGTGGATTGTAAACTACAGGCGTTGATCATTTGTGCGACTGGCTATGGAAGTGCGCAATTGCTAAAAAATCGAGTGTTGAGTGAATTTGGAAAAAACATTGCAGTGAATCAAGTGAAAGGCTATTACGAAATCGATGAACAGGCGTTAGAAAATGTTGATTTGATCATTTCTTCCATTGATTTGTCAACGATGTTTTTCAAAGTCCCTGTTCTTCATGTCAGTGTTTTCTTGAATGATCAAGATGTTCAGAAAATCCGCAAAGTGATCGAAGAACATCGCCCAAGTTGTTTAGTGAAGCCCCAAGAATCTGTCTCACTCATGAAAGAAAAGAGGGCATTTTACGAAGAGCAGATTTCAAAAAAATGGTTTAAAGTCTATGCTTCAGCACCAACAAAAGATCAAGTGATCGCTGAATTGTTGGCACTTTTACAAGAAGATGAAACGGAGAATTATACGTCTGAGATGTCTCACCAAATCGAACGTCGTGAGAAAATGGGGCAAATCATTTTCAGTGAACAAGTCGTTGTCCCGCATCCAGCGATCCCAGTTGGAGCCACTGCTAAAATTGCAGTGGGGATCATTCCTGATGGGATGGAATGGGATGAACAAGGGGCGATCCATTTTGTCTTTCTAGTCTCTCCTTCTTGCATCGAGAATGAAGGAATCACTGTTGTAACGAAGGCAATCGTGAAATTTATTGATCGATTGGATCTACAGCAGCTGATTTTAACTGAACCAACGTTTGAAAATTTTAATCAACAATTTATGAAAATGATTTACTAAGGAGGCGTCTTGATGACGGAGAAAATGACGAGTGAAGAGCTCCAAGTGACCGCATTTGATATTATTTTTCACAGTGGCAATGCACGAACATTGATCCACGAGGCATTTGCTTTGTTACGAGCAGAAAGCTTCACAGAAGCTGAAGGAAAGCTAGACGAAGCGAATCAGGAGATTTTGGAAGCCCATAGATCACAAACGCATTTATTGAAAGAATATGCAAGTGGCCAAAAGATCGAAATGGAAATCATCATGGTCCATGCGCAAGATCATCTGATGACGACGATGACTTTGTTGGAAGTGGCAAAAGAGATGAGTTACTTATATCAAAAATAAATAAGAACGGAGGTGGGAAAATGAGTGAAGCTGAGAAAAAACAACGGGAGTTAGAGAAAAAAGCATTTAGTTTGAAAGTCTTATATTTTAATCGCTATTTGATCATTCGCTATTTGACAGCTGGTTTCTTTTTTACCAATCTTTACTGGCTGGTTTCCTTACTCCTTGCGAGTAGCAAGATGTTTTGGGTACCATTAGGGCTATTATTCTTTCTTTTACCAGTCGTCGCAGAACAAGTGGCACTCTATCGTACACATAAAAATAATGCAACGGTTACTCGAAATTATTTCCGATTGCAAGCGGTAACCAATGTATTTCTCCTATTAGCAGTATTTTCACCAGGATATTCTCAATTGTTTCCTTTTATGGCGGATGGTTCAAATGGACAAGCATTGATTCTGTTTGTGATTGCTAGTGGGCTACTGATCTGTCTGTTTTGTCAGCGACGCTTGAATAAAATCCATGCAAATACGGATCGTCACTATCAACGAATCAAAGAATATGAACGTGTAGTACATTTTGGAAAGGGGAGTAAATAGATGTTTGATTTTCTACAGAAATATTTGATGGGACCGATGGGGAAAGTGGCACAATTCAAGATCGTACGCGCAGTAATGGCTGCTGGGATGGCGTCGATTCCCTTTACGATCGTAGGCTCGATGTTCTTAGTTTTGAATATTTTACCGTTACCATTTCCGTTTTTAGAAGGATTTTTCAATGCAACTTTCTTTAAAGTCAGCGACTTGTATATGATCGTCAACACGATGACGATGGGGATATTATCTGTTTATTTTGCTATTGTATTTGCTTATGAATTAACGTCGATCGAAAGAGATGAACAAGCACTGAACGTCAATCCTTTAACTGGCGCGCTATTATCTGTTTTTGCTTTCTTCATGTGTATTCCAGAGTTGATCATTTCAGACGGAAAAATCAGCTTGATCTCTAGTATGACCGATGCAGAAACTGTGGTTAGTGGGGTACGTATGGGCGCATTTGTCGAACGTCTGGGTACGTCAGGCATTTTTACCGCCATCATCATGTCTTACATTGCAGTTGAGTTGTATTGTATGTGTGTGAAACGTAACTGGGTCATCAAGATGCCAGATGTTGTACCACCTGGGGTTTCACGTTCCTTTACCGCATTGATCCCAACGTTTGTGATTGCTTTTGTGGTGATGATTGTCAACGGCACATTAGTTGCGCTAGGAACAGATATTTTCAAAATGATCGCTATTCCATTTGGTTTTGTAACAGAATTGACGAATACGTGGATAGGGATCATGATCATTTATTTCTTGATCCACGCATTATGGATCGTAGGGATTCATGGGGCGAACATTATTACCTCATTCTTGACACCAATCGTTTTAGCGAACATGGCAGCAAATGCGCAAGGTGCAAATTATCCTTTAGCCGGCGAATTTAATAACTCTTATGTAACAGTTGGTGGTTCTGGAGCGACACTAGGATTGATTATCTTTATTGCATTCATGGCAAAATCCGATCAGTTAAAAGTATTAGGAAAAGCTTCATTAGTACCAGGGATTTTCAATATCAATGAACCAATCATTTTCGGGATGCCGATCGTTTATAACCCTTACTTGGCAGTACCGTTTTTCTTAGCACCAATGGCATCCGCATCATTAGCATACTTTGCCATCAAATTAGAAATCGTTCGACCAATGTTAGCCCAAATGCCGTGGCCTTCACCAGTAGGGATCGGCGCCTTTGTTGGTAGTGGAGGTGACTGGAAAGCCGCTGTCTTAGCCGTCTTATGTGCGATTCTCGGCTTTATCATCTGGTTGCCATTCATCAAGTTTTATGACAATAAATTATTGACTGAAGAACAAGAAAAAGCCGCAGAATTAGCAAGAGAAGGTTCAGTGGCTTAGTGATTTAAAAGAAAACTCAGTTGCCATTCGTTAGAGATGGTAACTGAGTTTTTTAGTGAGTTGTTATGAAAAAAGGAAAGCCTATATATGTTGAATATTGAGAAAATTGGGGAAGCTTGTAAAAATAACCTTGTATACAAAAAAATAGATATCTATTGGTCAATAGAACCTACGAAGTTATTTCTAGAGGGAGAACACTATCAAAGTAAGGCATGAAATAGTAGAAAACAGTTGCTCTCCCTCTTAAAGCAAGCCGCGACATTTCAATTGCCAGGAGAGTCAAAAGCGCAACATGATAAAAATAAGGAGAATAGTCTGGTTCATATATGGACAGTCATAAAAGGATGTAAACATGGTCGATAGCAACTCAAGGATGCTTGATATTTATATCAAATAACAGAAAAAAAAGGACAAATATGTGGGAAATCCTCCGTATACTAGACACAAGTATGAAATAAAGAGGTTTAGAAAAAGGAGGACAAGTAAATGAAATTGATTGATTTAAGTATCACGATTGAAAATGAAGTGCCAAGTGATCCGCAAGAAATGATTCCGGTGATCAACTATTTAGACCATGAGAAAAGCGTGCCGGATATGTTACGCTTTTTTGAAACGGCAAAAAAGGAAGACTTGCCTAATGGCTTAGCTTGGGCGATGGAAAGTGTCCAGCTCACTACGCATACAGGTACTCATATGGATGCACCTTACCATTATCATCCGACAATGGATAATGGACAGCCAGCTTGGACCATTGAAGAGGTGCCTCTTGACTGGTGTTATGGAGAAGGTGTCATGCTTGATTTTTCAGATAAACCAAATGGCTATCAGTTGACGGTCACTGACTTTCAACACGCCTTGAAAAATATCAACTATACACTCAAAGAAAAAGATATCGTGCTGATCCAGACAGGTGCTGCGCCGTTTTGGGGGACGCCAAACTATTTGATCAGTGGATGTGGTGTCGGACGAGAAGCAACCCTTTGGCTATTAGAACAAGGAATCTGTTTAGTTGGTACGGATGCTTGGTCGTGGGATCGACCATTACCGTTTATTGCGGAAGAATTTAAACAGACTCGCGATCCCTCGATTATTTGGGAAGGTCATTTTGCTGGAATCGAAAAGAAATACTGTCATATTGAAAAATTGACGAACTTAGATCAACTGCCATCCACTGGTTTCAAGCTAAGCTGTTTCCCAACAAAAATCAAAAAAGCAAGTGCAGGTTGGACACGAGTGGTCGCGATCATGGAAGAAAATCAATGTTGATTTGAAAAAGAATGAAGGGATTTAGACATCTAGCGTCTGCCTATAGTGGGGGCGCTGAATGTTCAGATCTGTAAATGGAAGAACTGCGGACAAGAACAAGTAGGGCAAGCTGAGACAAACCCAGTTAGTTCATGGAGGGATAGATCAATGGATTCAGAAAAAGATATCTTGCTTTATGGCTTATATAAGAAACGTGAAACTTTTTTTGCCGATGTAAAGAATAATAAAGTTGATCTACAAGGCTATCCAACCTTATCTGGTGAATCAGAACATGCACATATCATTGATTATTATAATAACAGGCTACATATGGCGATAGTTGAACGAAAAAGATCAGGAAGGTTACGCACTTTTGAACAATGGCGTCTATTTATAGATCAATTACTTTTTGTGTTATTCCGATTTTTGAATGAATATCCGCTTTGGAAACAATACTTGCAGTGTATGAACTGGAATCCTAAGAACTGTTTGTGGGCAACGTTCAATTATCCGATCTTTCATGAGAATCTTCGACTAGAAGGCATCGTGTTATATTTTCAAAATGAAGCAGGCGAGACAATCAGTTGTAATGACCACATTACTAGAGGCTGTAAAAATGGCATCGATATGGCCATGTACTATCCCAACATTCTCATTTATTTCGTGTTGGATGGCATAAAAATGAAAGAAGTCATGCAAAAAAATCGCCAAAAAAAATATAAAAGTGAGTATACCTGTAAAGAATTACGCTATATTTTCCGACATTGGTATCAATTAAAGGAGAAAGTTGTATTTTTCTTAAATCGAAAAATTGTAAAAGCGCCTTGGATTGAAGGAAATCACATTCGCCAATGGCAAAAGTATCGTGAGCATCGAAAGAAAAAGGGAAAAAGAGAAATCGCTAAATCTGTGGACGATTTAACACATGATGCTTTACCAAAAGAGAAGAAGAAAAATGAATTAAAATCTTTCAAAGCACTACTTTTAGAAGTAAATGAGAAAGGAAAAATCCAGAAAAAAATGGAAAAATCGATCGGTAGACAGCGAGCGTTCACCTTGTGATGTATTTAGATGATCGGTGCATATATTGGCTGTTACGGAAAAATATTTGGTCAGTGAAGGTGATCCGTAGAGTGATTAGGTGTCACTGGGGACAGGAGAGAAATGAATGATAACAAATGAATTAAAAATTATATTTTTGGGGAAGAACAGCGAGTATCAACGGCTATTTGAGTCCAATGAATCGGAACGATTCCAACCGGGTAAAGACTATCAAGTACAAATGTTTGACGCGTGCAATAATGAAATAGAGAAGTTGATCATTCAGTTTGTTAAGGAAAATAAACTACTAACATTACAAGACTGGGAGGATTTTTCTGATAATTTGCCTTTGTTACTATTTCCGCAAAATGAAAAAAAATTAGTTTATTTTTCTGAATATTATGAGTCCATGATTAAGTGTAAGAAAGTGGGATAGCGGAATGGATACAGACAAAATGTATATTTTATTATTTGGGATGGATGATCAACGAAAGCTATTTTACCAAGATGTCATTTCGAGAAAAGTGCAACTGAAAAGATTTGCTAGTCTGACAGAATCAAGTTCATCAGCATATGTCATTGATCGCTATAATAAAGGGTTACATGAATTGATCGTTAGTAAAGTGTCGGAAAAAAAGCTAGAGACCGTAGAAGAACTGCAAGAATTTGAGAAAGAGTGGCCTAGCTTATTATCAGAAGAGTATAAGCATCTACCCATTGGAAAAGATACTGGCTGTCTATGCAATGGAACCCTAAGAATCGCTTGTTGAATATATTTAAAAAAGTAGTAACTGAAAGAAGATTATTCGTGGAAAAGGGGGCACTCTACTATCGCAACAAGTATAAAGATAAAAAAAGTTTTAATAAGCATATTGAAAGATGGTGTAAAAACGGTATCGATATAGCCATCCACTGTCCTAATGTTAGGATATATTTTGTACTGGATAAACTGAATATGCACAATATCTCTAAAAAAAATTGTTACGGACATTACGAAAGTGATTATACATGTAAAGAACTGCGTTATATTTTTCGGCACTGGGATGAGTTAAAAGAAAAAGTCGTTTTTTTTGAAAATAAAAAAATCGTGAAAGCACCTTGGATCAGAGGAAAGTATGTCAAGGAGTGGCAGAAATATAGTGAAATACGAAAGCGGCGTTTCACATGGAATCTCAACAAGCAAGCGTGCAAGTCTATGGAAAATATCCAATCAAGTACATTCCTTACAAGAGAGAGGGCACAAGAACATAAAAACTTGCAATCGTTACTTAAAGAAGCAATAGGAAAGCAAAATAATGTCTCAGAGCAAAAGAGACCATCTGCACGTAGGCAAAGGGCCTTGACGGTATAGTTTTTGAAATACTATATTTTTTAGATACATAAGAAAGAGGAAATATCAATTCGAATATTCTTTCAATCAAAAAAGTCAGTGCTGAGTGGACACGAGATCGCTATTTTAAAAGAGGAGGAATGGTCATGCCATTAGATGGAAATAAAGTATTATTGATTGGTTTGGATGTTTCATGTGAACGACTATTTAAGGAGTTAAATGAAGGAAAACATAGATTTGAAGGAGAATTAAAAGAAAAGGATCATCGAGCTTACATGATTGATACTTATAATAATGAAGTGAGAAGAGTCATTTATGATAAAGTCAGAAAGAGCGAACTGGTAACGAGGCAACAATGGGAACAATTTGCTGATGGCGGCATAAATGACTATGTAAGATCAGACAAATTGCCATTTTGGAAAGAATTCATGGTTGCAACTAAAGAAAACCCCAAGAATCAGTGGCCAAATATTTTTTCCGACGCAATTCAAGCGGGTAACATAGAGATCGAAGGAATACAACGGGACAAAAGTGGCGATAGGATTGGGATAGAAGGGTTAGGGCTATACTATATAGACGAGGAGAACGAACACATACTCATCAGAGAAATAGATGAAAACGGAGGGAAAATCGGAATAGACATGTTAAAATGCTACCCCAATATAAAAGCGTATATCACCTTGGATGGTGTACAGATGCAACATATAGCAGATAGAAGTTATGTTATGGGGTATTCTATGGACCAGCTTCGCAGAATGTTGCGTTACACTTATCGATCATGGCCGATAATAAAAAATCAGGTAACTTTTGTGTCAAACAGCCGGATGATATCACCACCTTGGCATGAAGGTAAATTTGTCAAAGATTGGCAAATTTATATCGAAACTATGGAAAATAAAGTGTCTAAGAAGATGGAGATATCTTCTTTTCTAGAAGGCATACATGCCCCGGAAAAAAAGAAAATATGTACAAATGGCACGCAAGTACTTCGTAAAATGACGATAGGACTTGCTAAACGAGCAGAGGAATTAAATGAGCAGAAGAAACGAGAGTCATCTCGAATAAAGATGCAGCGAGCTTCAACTGAATCGGAAAGATAAAGCGTATATTGGATATTGCCAGAGATTTTTAGAAGATTATCTATGAGTTGATGTGGCAAGATAAAAAATCATTTCAAAGATATTGGAATAAACAACTAAAAAAGCCAACTCATAAGGAGTTGTCTTTTTTAGCTAGAGTTATCTGTCTAAGTTAAAGCGTTCTGTTCTTCTTTAGAAAGCTTCATTGTTCGATCAAGCGTTTTGCTATGTCATAGTCACCTTCATAAGGTTCATCGACACCACCAACTTTTTGATACGCATCGACACCTTTACCAGCAATCACAACAGAGTCTTCTGGATGGCTTTCTGCTAATGCTAGTTGGATCGCAGTCGGACGGTCCATTTCGTAATGGACAGCAAGCTCTTTATTTGTGATTGCTTCATGGATTTCTTCTGCAATTTTTTGCGGATCTTCAAAAGCAGGGTCATCTGCGGTCAAGAAAACGACATCGGCTGTTTCTGACAAGACTTCTCCAAAGTCTTTTCTGCGGGAGATCGCTTTGTTTCCTGGACTTCCTAGAACGACGATCACACGGCCATTAGGATGTTCATTCTTAGCAAATGCTAATAATGTTTTTAAACTTAAATAGTTATGGGCATAGTCAACATATACATGGGCACCGTTCTTATGAGTCAACTGATCCATTCGACCAGGTACTCGAGCTTCGCTTAGTCCTTGTTGGGCATCTGAAATCGAAGCGCCCACTAATGTCGCTGCAATGATTGCGCTAGCTGCATTTTCTTGATTAAAGCCACCAGCTAATTTGATCTCATATTCTGCTTCAACAGGCAATTCAGAACCATGTGTGATCAATTCGAACGCTTGCGTTTGATTTTCTAAACTTTTCACTTGAACGTCTGTTGTATCTGCTCGTCCGTAAGTGATGGCAGGAATACCATGGACTTGCCCCGTCTCCACTAATAGATCGAAGTAATCACTCTCACGGTTTAAAATCACTTTTTTTGAATTTAAGATCAACTGACGTTTGCAATAAAAGTAATCATCAAACGTCGGGTGTTCGATCGGGCTGATATGATCGGGTGAAATATTTAAGAAAATCCCGACATCTAAAGTGAGTCCATAAACACGTTGCGTTTTGTAGGCTTGAGAAGAAACCTCCATGACAAGATGTGTCATCCCGTTTTCTACTGCTTCAGCCATCATGCGATACAAGTCGAGTGATTCCGGTGTTGTCAGATTAGATTTGAAAAAAGACTTGCCGTCTAATGTGGTATTCATTGTTGAAAACAGGGCAGTTTTATAGTTAGTCGTATGGTCTAGAATGGCCTTGGTAAAGTATGCAGCGGTGGTTTTACCTTTAGTCCCAGTAAATCCGATGACTAGCATCTTGTTTTGTGGATAATCATAAAAAGCCATAGAAAGAATTGCCATTGCTTTGCGAATATCGGTCACGATTATACCACAAGCTTCGTTCTCATAAGGTTCTTCAGCCACGTAGTAATTAAGTCCTTGAGCAATTGCGGCAGTTAAATACTCTTCTTTAAAATTTAATCCTTTACAAAAAAATAATGTCTCAGCATCGACCTGACGTGAGTCATAACTTAATTTCTTGAATACTCTATTTTCTGGAGCATACAGATGCCACCCCTGTGGTGATACAAATTCTTTTAACAGATTTTCTTTTAACAATAAGTTGCGGATATCTTCTAAGGAGAAGCTCATTGAATCATCCCTCACTTTGTATTTATTTGGTTTATTATAGCATATTTTTTGTTACGTATTTTCGTGAACAGACGATTTAAGTAAAAATGAAAGAAGGTAGGATATGGAAAGTGGACAGAAACAAATGATTTTATTTTTTGGATTGTCGACAACAAGAGCTGACTATTTTGAACGAATGATCGCAGGGAAACTCTACTTGAAAAATATGACAGTTGCAGAAGATGAAACTTTGCTACAGTATTCATTTGATCGCTATATCAGTTATTTACGGGATATGTTAAGGACAAAAGGATCAAAATTAACAACACCAGAACAATGGGAGAAGTTTTCCTATGAATGGCCTGAATATATCAAGCCTGAATATAGAGATTGGCCATTATGGAAAGATTATTACTATCACACACAACAAAACTATAAAAATTGGTTTGCTCGTCTTTATAAAGGAACAGTTGCTCAGCGTTATTTTTTTGTAAAAGCCTATTCTAAAAATTATCGACCAAATGAGTTTAGTGTATTGAAAATCCCTGACAACAAAGAATTAGGGAGATATATCTACAGTGAATTAGCTAAAGATCCTAACGTAGATTTAGGTGAACATCGATATGCATATGTCAAAAAAGGTAAAATGTATTCACCAGTATTCCACACTGTCAGGGGATCAAAAATTGGCATCGATATTGCAAAAACAAATCCAAATGTCACTATCTATTTTTTATTAGACGGACTTGATATGAAACGAGTATTGACTAAACCTCGAATAAAAATGCCGACTATCAACGTAACTAATCATGAACTTCGTTATATCTATCGCAATTGGTCACAGTTGGAAGGGAAAATTATTTTCTTTAACGATGGAAAAGAAGTTGATCCACCATGGCACACATTAGAGTACAAGAAGATGTGGCAAGCGTATAAACCTAAAAGTTTTCAAAATAATAATTGGTTACGAAAAAAATGGGCCATTTTTCGCCATAAAAAAGTGGGTACCCAACAGAAAGTAGTGAACAATAAATATAACGAATATAGCCACGTGCAGGGACGTTTTTTCGTTGATATCCAACAACAGCTAAAGCAAGATAAGACAAAATTCTCCGAAGATAGAGATAAGAAAAAACGTCCATTACAGGAAACAAGACAACCCGATAATCGGATGTTCGTTGAAAAAACAATCCGTAGAGTAGAAAAAATAGCGTATTGGAGAAATGAGTCAGTAGCAAGCAAGGTTAATCGGCAAAGAGAAAAAAAAGAATTTTTACGTAGTTAATGACAAATCAGGGCAACTTTACGAAAGAATCACTGATGTTAATAAAAAGAGAGAAGGTCTAAAAAATGAATCCTGAAGAGACAAGCGGATTTAAAGAGCAGTTATCAAAGAAAAATAGTCTATCTAAAGAGAAACCAGAGCAAGCTGAACGGACAAGCATTACTGCATCTCTACATGGCAAACATCATCTAGAGGATAGTTCAATGTATAGTATAGAATCTGACTCAATCTATTATAGTCTAGAAGATAGCTCAATACATAGTTCACAAGATTATTTGATAGGTAAGGGGCAAGCTAAACAAGCGACCCAGGACAGTAGGAAAGAACTTAGCAGGATGACCAAGGTATGGAGAAATCTACTGGGTGCTAAATTATTAGATAGCGTAGCTTTAAATAAGGCGAAGGAAGGGTTTGGTGGAGGCAGAATCGCGCAACATTCAGAAAAACGACCAAAAAAAACGACCAACGATGTTCCATCTGTAAGGGCACACCCTTCACGACCTAAATCAAAACGCCGAAGTATTTTGTCATACATATTTAAAAAAATCCAAAAAATAGACAGGAGGATAAAGAGGAAAGAACCTAGAACAGCTGAAGATCATTCGTTACCGAAGCCAAAAACGATTCAAAAAAATGAGAAGCAGTCCACTAAGAGATTAAATGATCTTCCAACATACTTCACACGTAAAATCCGTTCGGCAAATGAAGCTGCAAAAACGGCAAATAACTTATTTTCAAAAAAAGAAAAGGCGATGGTTGCTAAAGAACGAGGGTGAATCGTTTGATCTCAGCTTGAATGTTTTAGTAAAAAAAACGTTAAAGGACAGAAACAAACGAGGTCTGTCTAACAGTATCTGAAAACGAGTCTTAAATAAAAAAAGAAAGAAGGAATAGAAAATGATTGATGAAGAAATACGTGAATTAGGAGAAAAGTTATTTAACAAAAAGGATCTATCGAAAGAGGAGAAGCTTACAGCCTTTAAATATATAGTTTCACATTATAATATACCAGAAGATGATGTAATAGCCAGACTAGAAAACAACTTTGTACGCAAAGAAGACTCATTTAATGAGGCGATCGATCAACCTCATCGTAAACAAAGATTCAGACCCATAAAGCTAATCGGTCGAGCGATTCAGTCACTGTGGAGAAGAACATGGGGAATGATAACAGGCGGTCGACAGCCCGATGGAACCGCTTTAAATAAAAGACAGATCGGCACTACAAACAACAATGAACAACGATCAAAAGAAGAAATCAGCCGAAGCGACTCGACTACAAGTAGGACAAAACACGCTAACACATTTAATGATGTAAAGGTAGGTGATTCGTTACATAGCCCACAAAGGACCAAAAAGTCTATTTTGACTGCGAAAGAGAGCCCGATATACTTCACACGTAAAATTCGTTCGGCGAATGAAGTGGCACAGGCAGTAAATACCTCATTAACTAAAAAGGTAGATCATCCGGTTTCAAAAGAACGAAGATAAACGTTTTGTCGTAGCGTGAAAGTCTCAGTAAAACAAAACATTAAAAGGAGGGTAAGGAAAACAATTTAACTTGTTTCAATTTAAAACTTGTTATTTAAATAAAAAATGGAAGAAGGAATAGGACAATGAATCCAGAAATCACTATGAATTCGATCACCCCACATATCAATAAGTATAGGCGACAACGTGCAAAATATGATGTATATGAATTAATTAAATTAATACAAGAAGTAGAAACTAACCCTAAACTGCAAGAATTGTTAGCTAAAGAAGGAGGTCCGACTAAAGGGGAAGCAGCGTTAGACTATGTGTTAAATAAGATGGATCGTGAATCTTTAGAAAAATCCCCTTCTAGCCGTCCAGCTATCACAAAGTATCTGCGACAAGCAGGAGAAAAAAATCCATCTGTATTCGCTGATTTGATCCAACATGTAGAAACTAACCCGGAGATGCAAGCATCGTTAGCTAAAGAGGGAGAACCGACTAAAGGAGCAGCAGCGTTAGAGCATGTGTTAAATAAGATAGATCGTAAATTTGCAGAAGAACTAATTCCTAGCAAGCGTTCATCTCAAAAGACTGTACCTACAAGCAAAATGTTTCCTATAAAATCAACGAATGATGGAAAGACAAGAGACGCTATAGTTATCTCTGATCAAAATAGTCGAAAATTATATCCTAAATTCGAAACAGAAGGTTTTAATAGAAAATGTGATTATGCAAAAAAATATGCAACTGTTGTAAATAGCAACTTAGAAAAAAATGAAAAAGCGATGATTTCGAAAGAACGAAGATAGAGAACCAGATCATCCTGTGATTGAAATAAAACAGTGATTACGTAAAAACTACAACCGCTACAAAATAAAAAAAGCCGATAAAAAGATTGCTACTTTGTGGATTTACACTTAAAATATGAGTAATGTTTTGAAGAAAGTTGGAATCTGATCAATGACTAATCAAAGAAAACCAGCAGTAGAAAATTTGACAGTTCAAGAGAAAATGGCTAGAGGTTCTGCTTGGATGACTGCAAGTAATATGATCTCTCGATTACTGGGCGCAGTCTATATTATTCCTTGGTATGCTTGGATGGGCGAAAATGCAAAGGCTGCCAATGGATTATTCAATATGGGGTACAATATTTATGCGTTATTCTTAATGATTTCAACTGCGGGGATTCCAGCTGCCATTGCGAAACAAACCGCACGTTACAATTCATTGAATGAATACGGGACGTCTCACCGGTTGTTTCTACGAGCAATGCAAATGATGGCTGTTTTGGGGGTGTTTTTTGCAGGATTTATGTATTTTGCTTCGCCTTGGTTAGCTCGTGCCTCTGGTGGTGGGGAAGAATTGATTCCAATCATGCGCTCATTAAGTGCAGCACTATTAGTATTTCCTTGTATGAGTGTTATTCGAGGATACTTCCAAGGGAATCAGGAAATGATGCCTTATGCACTTTCGCAAATCGTTGAGCAGATTGCGCGCGTATTTTATCTGTTGCTTTCTACATTCATCATCATGAAAGTCCTGTCAGGGGACTACGTAACTGCGGTGACCCAATCGACTTTTGCAGCATTTATTGGGATGATCGTCAGCTTGGCTGTCTTATTATATTTTTTGAAGAAACATCAAGCGTATACAGCAGCTCGTGTGCAGTACAGTGAGAACCAAGTGACCATTGCCACGAAAGAATTATTGTTGGATACGATCAAAGAAGCGATTCCTTTTATCATCGTAGGATCAGGGATCACGATTTTTAAATTAGTCGATCAATTTACATTTATTAAAATCATGTCGGATACCACTGAGTATTCCAATGCCCAATTATTGGATCTTTTTTCAATTTTCAGTGCGAATCCTGACAAGTTGACAATGGTCGTCATTGCTTTAGCGACGTCGATTGCTGCGACAGGCTTACCTTTGATCACGGAAGCGGTAACGATCAAGGATCGTCGTGGACTAGCAAAATTAACAAGCAGTAATTTACAGTTGTTTTCCTTTATTATGTTTCCTGCAACGTGTGGTGTGATGCTCTTGGCATACCCTTTGAATACTTTATTTTATACACCAGATCAACTAGGAAGCCAAGTGTTGATCCAAGCAAGTTTTGTCGGTCTTTTTCTAGGACTTTATATGCTTGTATCGAATATGCTCCAAGGGATGTTTGAAAATAAAGCGGCGATCCAATACTTACTGGTTGGGTTTCTCGTAAAATTAGTCTTACAGTATCCAGCAATCCGTATCTTTGAAGTATATGGACCGTTACTCGCAACGATGATTGGTTTTATTGTTTCTTGTTCACTGATACTAAAGAAAATCCATCAGGTGGCTCGATTCAATCGGAAATTTGTATGGCGTCGCACCTTGTTGATTTTTATTCTCACTCTGTTGATGCTTTTTGCAGCTGGACTGACGAAAATGGTTTTCGGGATGTTTTTGAACCAAGACAGTAAGTTCCAATCACTAATATTAATTGTTTTAGTTGCCGGAGTAGGTGGTTTAGTTTATACGTATCTGGCACTGAAGCTTCGTCTCGCAGATAAGTTATTAGGACGTCAAGGAATGATTCGTTTACGCCGACGGTTGCGTATCAAATAAGACAGGCATTGCTTGAAAAGGGGACAATCACATGCGTTTAGATAAATTTTTAGCTGACATCGGTCTTGGCAGCCGCAAAGAAGTCAAAGGGCTGATCAAAAAAGGCTTGATCACAGTCAATGGAAACTGTATTAAAAGTGATAAATATCAAGTGAAAGAAACCGAAGACACGGTGATGTATCTGGATGAATCCTTACATTATCAAAAATATTTTTATTATATCTTGAATAAACCAGCTGGCGTAGTTTCAGCAACTCAAGATAATCATGATCAAACCGTCATCGACTTACTTTCTGATGAAGATTTTCGGGAAGATCTATTTCCAGTCGGTCGGTTAGATAAAGATACAGAAGGATTGTTGATCCTGACCAATGATGGACAGTTTTCACATCAATTACTCTCTCCTAAAAAACACGTAGAAAAAGAATACTTGGCAGAGGTCAAAGGTGTGATGACGAAAGCAGATGTGTCAGCATTTGCAGCTGGACTACTCATTGATGGAGATGAACAGACACTGCCTGCAAAACTGTTCATTGACTCAGTCGATGAAGAAACAAACACTTCTCGTATCCGCTTGATCTTACATGAAGGGAAATTCCATCAAGTCAAACGGATGGTAAAAGCCGTTGGCAAAGAAGTCACTTACTTGAAACGGATACGTATGGGGAATTTTCTTCTGCCAGAAGATTTAGCTTTAGGAGAGTATCGCCAAATGACACCAGATGAATTGGCACAAGTAAGAAGTAAATAGAGCCTAAAAACACAGCTTATAGGATTGGGGTATACTACTCAATCCTATAAGTTTTTTGTTTATTTATTGAAATCATGATAGATGGCAACCTAAAACAGCTATTTTTCGTTTTTCTGTCTCACACCTCAGATCAAAATGATTCTTTTACAATCTTCTCTATAATTTGTTTCATTTTCTCTATGATTTGTTCATTTATTATATCTTTTGAAAGCGCTATAATGACAGTGCGAATGAGGTGAAAGGAGTTTTTATATGAGAAAAAGGAAGGGGTTAAAAGGTTTTTTTGGGAATTTATGGCGCTATAAGGCGCTTGTTTTAATGGCAATCCCTGGGATGATCTGGATGATTTTTTTCTTTTACATCCCGGTATTAGCGAATGTCGTTGCGTTTAAAAATTTCCATATTTCTGCGGATGGTTTTCTTGCCAGTTTAAGGGAGAGCCCATGGGTTGGATTGGAGAATTTCAAGTTTTTATTTTCTTCTGATCAAGCGTTTCTGATTACCAAAAATACGATTTTATATAATGTGACATTTATTTTACTGAATCTTTTGATATCTGTCGTGTTTGCAATCATTATGAGTGAATTGCGAAATAAACGATTGGTAAAAGTATACCAGACCATGTCATTGCTTCCCTATTTCCTTTCTTGGGTCATCATTAGTTACTTTGTCTATGCGTTTTTAAGTCCAGATAAAGGGATCTTTAATCAATGGCTGGCAGCAAGTGGGAGAGAAACAATCAATTGGTATAATGATCCTAAATATTGGCCATTTATTCTAGTCTTTATTGGAACATGGAAAGGGATCGGCTATAACAGTATCATTTATTTTGCCTCAGTTATGGGAATCGATCCGACATATTACGAGGCAGCGATGGTGGATGGCGCAAGCAAGTGGCAACAAATCAAACATGTGACGATTCCACAATTGGTCCCTCTGATGACGATCTTGACGATATTAGCAGTTGGAAATATTTTCCGAGCGGACTTTGGTTTGTTCTATAATATTCCAAAAAATTCCGGAGCGCTTTATGAAGTGACACAAGTTTTAGATACTTATATCTATAATGGGCTGACATCCACTGGCGACTTTGGTATGACGGCCGCAGCTGGGCTTTATCAATCAGTCGTCGGCTTTGTTTTATTAATGATCACCAATACGATTGCTCGTCGTTTTGACAGCGAATCGGCATTGTTCTAAGGAGGAGAAAAATGAATAAAAAGAAAGTTCAACGAGTAGAGATTCGCTCGTTTAGTCAAACCACCAACTTTTTCTCCAATATTTTGATTGCACTTTTTGCTTTTTCTTGTGTATTACCATTTATTTTTGTCATTGCGATCTCTTTTACAGATGAATCCATTTTGTCCACGCAAGGGTATAGTTTCTGGCCTAAAACACTTAGTACATTTGGATATACTTTTTTGTTTGACCAGATGCAAAACAAAATTTTTCAGGCTCTTTTCGTCACTGTTCTTGTGACAGTAGTAGGAACGTTGATCAATAGTACAGCAACTTCTTTATATGCTTATGCTATTTCTCGATCCAACTTTCCATTTCGTCGTTTCTTTACAGTCTTTTGTTTGATCACGATGTTGTTCTCACCAGGGATGGTTGCGAACTACTTAGTGATGACGAATTTATTACAACTGAAAGATACGATTTGGGCATTGATTTTACCGATGGCGGTCAGTCCGTTCAATATTATCGTGATGCGAACATTCTTTAAACGTTCGGTGTCTGATTCGATCATTGAATCTGCTAGGATAGATGGGGCGAGTGAACTTCGGATTTTTGTACAAATCGTCTTACCTTTAGCGATTCCAGGAATTGCGACAATCAGTTTATTTGCAGCTTTAGGTTATTGGAATGACTGGTTCAATGCGTTACTGTATATTCAAAACGATAATCTCGTTCCATTGCAATATTTATTGATGAAGATTCAAAGTAATATCCAATATCTTACTCAAAATGCTGGAGCAGGTAGTCAGTTAGCCGGCGGTCTTGCTTCTGTTCCTGGAGAGTCTGCTCGTATGGCAATCGTTGTTATCTCAACATTACCGATTGCGATCAGCTATCCATTTTTCCAAAAACATTTTGTTAAAGGGTTAACGATTGGCGGCGTCAAAGAATAAAGCACTAAAATAGGAGGGAAAAGATATGAAGTTATGGAAAAAATTAGCTTTTACAGGATTCTCAGCACTAACAGCAATCAGTTTAGCAGCTTGTGGGGGCGGTTCAGGTGACAAGGACGATGCAGCAGCCAGTGATACGACGACATTACAAATGTACCAGATCGGTGACAAACCAGATAACCTTGACCAGCTGCTGGAAGTCGCGAATAAACGTATTGAAGAAAAAATTGGTGTAAAAGTCAATATCAATTACATTGGTTGGGGTGACTATGAGAAGAAGATGAACGTTATCATCTCATCTGGTGAAAATTACGATATTGCTTTTGCCAACAACTACGTATCAAATGCACAAAAAGGCGCATTTGCAGATTTGACTGAATTAGCTCCTGAGTATGGAAAAGAAGCGTATGATTCTTTGGATGAAGCATATATCAAAGGCAATCTGGTCAATGGGAAATTATATGCCTTCCCTGTAAACGGCAATGTCTTTGCGCAACAAGTGTTGACTTTCAATAAGCCATTATTAGACAAATACAATTTATCGATTGATGGTATTGAAACGTATGCAGATGCAGAAAAAGTTTTACAAGAATTCCATAAAAAAGAACCGAATACAGCGGCTTTTGCCATTGGCCAAGGATTTAAAGTACAAGGGGATTTTGATTATCCATTAGGAAATACTTTGCCATTTGCGGTTGATTTGAATGGCGACAAAACAAAAATCATTAATCAATATGACAATGAAAATTACATCGAACTGTTACGGACGATGCATAGTTGGTATGATCAAGGATTGATCCCTAGTGATGCAGCGACTAGCAACAAAGATTATCCGTTAGAAGGTAATACATGGTTGATGCGTGGAGAAACACAAGGACCATACGATTACGGCGATACGATTTTAACAAATGCTGCAAATCAAGAATTAGTATCGAAACCAATTACTGTTCCTTTGAAATCAACAGGACAAGCGCAAATGGCAAATTTTGTTGTCTCTAATACATCAAAAAACAAAGAGAAATCAGTAGAGTTCTTAGCGTTATTGAATAGCGATCCTGAATTGCTTAACGGCTTGGTTTGGGGAATCGAAGGAGAGGCATGGGAAAAAGTTGGCGATGACAAAGTAAAATTATTAGACGGCTACCAGCCAAAAACACACATGTCTGCTTGGAATACTGGAAACAATAAGATTCTTTATACACAAGATACGATTACCGATGAAATGATCGCTAAAAGAGATCAATCGATTGCAGAAGCTGAAACTTCTCCAATCTTAGGCTTCAGCTTTAATACAGACAGCGTAAAAACTGAATTGAGTAATATCTCAAATGTCATGAATCAATACCTTGATGGATTGAACACTGGAACTGTCGATCCAGATGAAACCTTACCAAAACTAATGGACGCCTTAGATAAAGCTGGATACGACAAAGTACTGACAGAAATGCAAAAACAATATGATACATTCCGACAAGAAAACAACTAATCAAAGCTAAGGTTGTGACGGAAGTGTCTAGCTCCGATAAATAAGGCGGAATCCACGGAAATTGCTCTTGAATTTTTGTGGATTTCGTCTTATTTCCGAAGGAGTTACTTCTAGCTGATGACCGAAGATGTGCTTCTTGAACACCATTTATTTGGTTTTAGATATTCCAATATGCTCAAGGTTACAGTATGTTTTTGTATAATAGGATATGATGAAGAATAAAGGGGGAAAGTCCTGTGTTAGGTAGAGCATTGGAAACAGTATTCATACGCGTATGGGTCATCATGAAATTGACATTGTATTTTTGGGGCTTAGCTGTGTGTGGCGGCGTCGTTTTAGGAATCGGGCCAGCTTGGAAAGTTGTCAATGAACAGTTTTATCTCCATGGTTTCGAATATAAAGACATCACGATCAGCGAAAGTTGGCAGATGTTCAAACAGTCTTTCGTGCGAGGAAATCAATTGTTTGGTCTTTTTTCGGCTTGTCTTTTTTTGCTTAGTTATAACTTGTATTTATCTGTACAGATTCAAGGGATTCTTTTCTTAGTAATTGATTTTATTATACTGTTTAGCATGTTGTACGCTTATGCGACGTATCAATATAGTATGATCTTAGATAGTGGCTATCAAATGACTTTTAGAAATCTGCTGAAGTTGAGTTTGATTTCCAGTTTCGCAAGTTTTTCAACTTTCTTAAAAATCATCCTTGGCAGTGGTCTGATTCTTTGGGTGACGTGGAATTATAAAGGGTTGATTTTATTTGGTTTGCTTGGGTTACTTACAGTTTGGAACGGAACGATCACCAAACAATGGCGGGAAAATCTGGACGTGCAGTTGGAAACATATGAATAGGTTAGATTTCATCTTTTCAAAAGGAACGTTGTTAAACCGTTTATTGCGTAAATATGCGATCATGATGATTGCTTTGACGATGATTGCAACGATCATCATCAGCGTGCATACATTCATCCAAAGACAAATCCAGGCACAACAAGTAGTGAATGAAGCAGTTCAAAGTACGTTGCGAACGCTTAGTGATAAAACAACGTTAAGTAAAGTGATCAAAGATCAATTTGTAGGGGATTCAGATAAAATCGAGAATACCACCACTTATTTAACGAAACCGATCGATCAATATTTGATGTATGCGTACGACCGACAACGACAATCTGCTGATTTTCTTTCATTCCCTAACGTAGTTCGTGATATGTATGTCAATTATGAAGAGGTAAGTAGTGTGTACCTTGTGTTCAACCAATTACCAGAATATTTTGAGTCCACTAGAGAGAACAAAGGCGGGATAGTCAAGCAGGGAACGCCACAATTAAAACAGGCTTTTTATATCAAAATGACGATTACACAAGGTGGCGCAGAAATTGGCAGTATGTTTGTAGGGTTTGATAAAGATGAACTTGATGCAGCGCTGACGAATTTAAATACGTTTAATGGATTATCTCTTTACATGATTTCCGGAACGAGTAATCGGTTGTATACATTTCATGATCGAGCACTGGGCAAAGAACGAATCTTTAAGCAGGAAAAGTTGATCAATCAGACCCTACAAGCGGATTCTACATTACCAGTGGAGAAATTAGAAAAATCGAATTTTATCCAATCGCAAGAGGTGTCCGACGATTATCGTATTTTAGCCACATTAGATAAGCGTACGGTTCGCCAAGTAACAGAAAAAAGCTTAGCACCGTTAATTATTGGCGTCATTTTATTGGATGGTTTATTGCTTTTATTTTTATACAAGACGTTCAAACGTTACTCTCAACAAATCGATCGTGTCATGGAAGCCATGGATGAAGTGGCTAGAGGGAATTTAGATACTCGTGTGGATACTAGTATCACTGAATACGAGCTAAAAGACCTATCAGTCGGAATCAATGAGATGCTAGGCAGTATCAATCAATATGTGGAAGATATCTACAAACTAGAAATCAAACAACAAGATGCGCACATGCGCGCATTACAAGCACAAATCAATCCGCATTTTCTATACAATACTTTAGAATATATTCGAAT
Source organism: Enterococcus sp. DIV1304_2 (assembly GCF_050555445.1). Taxonomy (NCBI): domain Bacteria; kingdom Bacillati; phylum Bacillota; class Bacilli; order Lactobacillales; family Enterococcaceae; genus Enterococcus; species Enterococcus sp. DIV1304_2. Next base: position 2,762,391 of record NZ_CP187851.1, on the reverse strand, counting down.
GTATGCCATCAGTGAAGGTAGTGAAGAACTAGCAGATGTTGTCTATGCTTTCTCTGCATTATTACGTAATAACACCAATCAGGAAAAGACGATTCATTTAAAAGAAGAATTGGATTTTTGTGAGAAGTATGTGTACCTCTATCAAATGCGTTATCCTAGCCGAATCGCCTATCATTTCACGATCGAATCATCATTGGAAGAGATTGAAGTACCGAAATTTATCATCCAACCATTAGTAGAAAATTATTTTAAACATGGCATTGATTTCACTCGTTTTGATAACGCATTGAGTGTAAAAGTATTTGAAGAAAATGGACTTGTTCATCTTTTGATTCGTGATAATGGCAAAGGAATCACAGAAGAGCGATTAGCTGAAATCAGCGCACAGTTGGCGCAAAGCAAAGTAGAACTCAGTGGATCGATCGGCTTACAAAATGTCAATGAACGGTTGCGTGCTAGTTTTGGACCGAGTTATCAGATGACCCTAGCTAGAAATGCAACTGGTGGATTAACGATCCATATTACTTTTAAAATAAAAAGGGGAGCTGCTGATGTCTTATAACGTACTATTAGTTGATGATGAATATATGATCTTAGCTGGCTTACAAAAAATCATCGATTGGCAAAATTTAGGATTTAACGTTGTTGCTACTGCAGAAAATGCTATGCAGGGACTATCGATTTTAGAGACGCAGCCAATTGATCTAGTTGTCACAGATGTAACGATGCCTGAGATGAATGGATTAGAATTTATTGAAGCTGCTCAAAAAGAACATCTTTTTGAATTTATGATCTTATCGGGCTATCAAGAATTTGATTATCTAAAAAGCGGGATGCAGTTAGGCGCTGTTAATTATTTGATGAAACCAGTCAATAAAGCAGAACTGATTACTAGTCTTGAAACCGTCAAGAAACGCTTGGATCATCGAAGACAACAAAAAAATCAACAAGAAGTGTACCAAGAAATTCTATTTAGCCAATGGTTGAATGATGAATTGGATGAACCTAGTGAAGAAGAACTTTTAGAAAAACTAGGCAAGCGTCAGCGACGTGTCTTACTTGCACAAGTACCTAGGCAGGCTGAAACGACAATCAGTCAGTGGCTGACAAAAAGAAAAGAACCTTTTTATTACCAACGAAATTATGGAGAACTTGTTTTATTTGTTTTGTTGCTTCAGGAGGAGGCAGTAGAACTGTTTAGCCATTTTATTGAACAGTCGCTGATGTGTGAGAATTGGCTGATCAGTATTGGAGATGAATCTTGTGATCCGGAAACGATACCGCAAAGCTTCCAGCATGCTAAAGATAATTTACAATTACATCAATTCTATGGGGAACAAAATCAACGTATTTTCTATGCCGAACAAGCAGAAATTAAACAATCAATTGATTTTGTATCATTTAGTCGTGTGTTGAAAAGTGGTCAGTTAGCGCTCGCACAACAAATGATCTCTGACTTTTTCGAACAATTCCAACAGGCGGTCATGTCGCCTGAAGATATCCGTCATTTCAGTTTTTTATTATTTATGGATATCTATCGTGAGCTGATCCGTTTAGAAGATGATGAATACTTAACAGGCATCCAAAAAATCAATCAAGCAAAATCTGTCCAAGAGTTGCATCAACTCCTACTATCTTTATTGGAAAATCAGCATAATCAAAAATATAGTCAAAATGTCGAAAAAGTTCTTCAAATCTTACATGAGAGATATAAAGAACCGTTAACCTTGAGAGAAGTCGCAGAACATTTGCATCTGAATGTCATGTATCTAGGACAACTGTTTAAAAAAGAAACTAAAAAAAGCTTCTCTGCGTACTTGAATCACTTAAGAATGGAACAAGCAAAATGGTTGCTGATCCATAGTAATCAAAATATCAATGAGATCTCTAATGAAATCGGCTATAATAATACGACCTATTTTTCAAAATTATTCAAAAAAATCGTCGGACAGTCGCCTTCAGAATACCGAGAAAATCAAAGTCAAACAGAAGGAAGTTTCATCTGAATAAAAAACAGAGATCGTGAGATTTGATATCTCGTTATCTCTGTTTTTATATGATTGAATAAGTAAAAATAATCATATAAAAAAACAAAAAATATAAAATGCGTGATGGGTTCTATGTTAAAATGGACGATGTAGATTGTTTATGATGGTAGCTACTCAGGGGGTGATGCGTATGAGCATTTTCCTACTTCAACGAAGGGAGTAGCCATTTTGTCTGTTGCGGAAGCACTGGCATTGATGATCCAGTTTGGATCATTGATGCTTGCGCTTGTTGGCATTATGCTGACAATCAGCAAAAACGATAAAAAATAAACCCGTCATAAACTTTTAGCAGAAGTTGACGGGTTTACTACGTAAAATTTTGCTACCACAAAACGGCTACATTGGAGCGATGTTCACGCATCGCTTCTTTTCTTTAGTATAGCATCTCAACTAGGTATCTGTAAATAAAGAGTCATGAATAAAAAATCATTTGAGTGAAAAATAAAAAAACAGAGGATATGCGAACGTAGTTCTCTTATATTCTTTTTTTATATGATTGAATAAGTAAAAACAATCATATAAAAAAACAAAAAATAAAAATATGTGAAAGGCAATATGGTAAAATAAACCATGTAGATTGTTTATGATGGTAGCTACTCAGGGGGTGATGCGTATGAGCATTTTCCTACTTCAAAGAAGGGAGTAGCCATTTTGTCTGTTGCGGAAGCACTGGCATTGATGATCCAGTTCGGATCATTGATGCTTGCGCTTGTTGGCATTATGCTGACAATCAGCAAAAAAGATAAAAAATAACCCCGTCATAAACCTTAGCGAGATTTAACGGGGAATTTCCAAATAATTTTGCTACCGTCATGCGGCTACATTGAAGTGATGTTGACGCATCACTTCTTTTTTTTAGTATAGCATCTTAACGAGTCATCTGTAAATAATGAGTCATGAATAAAAAATCATTTGAGAAAGAAAATAAAAAAACAGAGGGTATGCGAACGTAGTTCTCTTATGTTCTTTTTTTATATGATTGAATAAGTAAAAACAATCATATAAAAAAACAAAAAACATAAAATACGTGATGGGTTCTATGTTAAAATGGACGATGTAGATTGTTTATGATGGTAGCTACTCAGGGGGTGATGCCTATGAGCATTTTCCTACTTCAACGAAGGGAGTAGCCATTTTGTCTGTTGCGGAAGCACTGGCATTGATGATCCAGTTCGGATCATTGATGCTTGCGCTTGTTGGCATTATGCTGACAATCAGCAAAAACGATAAAAAATAAACCCGTCATAAACTTTTAGCGAAGTTGACGGGTTTATTTTAGCTCAAAACATGCTACCACAAAACGGCTACATTGGAGCGATGTTAGCGCATCGCTTCTTTTCTTTAGTATAGCATCTCAACGAGTCATCTGTAAACAACGAGTCATGAGTAAAATCAATCATTCAATAAAGTCCTAATGGAGTCGCACATTCTCTAAAATTAGTGCTGAAGCGGATGGCAAATGGAATTAACTAAAGAGTAAGCACTGGGGTAGAAGCTTCCTTAACCATGCTTCTTTTCTAGCTGAACCACTGATATTATTCTTGGCGACTTAAAGAATAAGGCAAACTATCCTCTGAATAAGTTTTAGTATGAGGAACAATACCTAAATGGTAGTTGATCGTGCCACCGTTTAGTAAATCTTTATGAGTAAAATATAGCTTTTCATAAGTGTAGCCATCTCGACTTACATGGTGAATAAACTGTTGTTGGGGCTGATTAGGCGTAGCATGGATAGTCAATTGATTGCCGTTTGAAAGTGTTAAGATCACTTGATCAAACAGTGGGATACCAATGACATACTCACCGGTTCCAGGTGTAACCGGATAAAAACCTAAACTGTTAAAGATATACCAAGCAGCCATACTACCATTGTCCTCATCACCAGGATAGCCAGTGGATGATGCATCGAAAAGTTGCGTAAGTAATTGTTTGATCAAAGGTTGTGCCATTTCGGGTTTCCCAAGGTAATGGAAAAGATAAGGGTAGTGAAAACTTGGTTGATTGGATATAGCTAATTGCCCAAATTCAATCGCAGCCATTTCGCTCATCTCATGGATCTCAAAACTATAACCACCGACTTCAAACTTAGGCGGTTGATTACATAATTCAACTAATTTGTTCTCAAAAGCTTGTTTTCCACCATGCGCTTCGATCAGTCCTGCAAAGTCATGGAAAACAGCAAAACTACTTTGCCATGCGCTTCCTTCTGCATAATCTGTGCCCCAAGAAGTAGGGGAGAAATCAGGACGGAATTGTCCAGACAGGTCTTTTGAACGCATAAAACCAGTTTCTGTATCAAAAACATTGCGATAGTTCATGGATTGTTGCTGATAGTGACGAGTTGTTTCAACATCAGCTAGTGTTTGAGCAACTTGACTGATACAAAAATCACTGTAGGCATAATCAAGTGTGTGATTGATCGATTCATGGTAATGGTTTGGCACGTAGCCATACTTTAAATAATCGATTGTCCCTTGGCGACCATAATTTTGTTGATCACTTTGAACTGTCGCTCCTTTTTTCATGGCTTCTAAAAATTCCGGCATATTCTGACTGCCGATACCTTTGATGGCAGCATCAGCGATCACTGCATCGATCAATGTTCCAGGCATGAGACCTCGTTCATCTGGAGAAAGCCATTTAGGTAAGAAGCCAGTTTCTCGATAACTGTTTAAAAAACCTTCCAACATCTCTTCATATTTTTCGACCGCAATCAATGAAAAGAGTGGGTAAACCGTTTTGTACGTATCCCAAAACCCATTATTTGTATAAAGAATCCCATTTTTTACTGTACAACTAGTGGTATCATAATGGATTTTTTTTCCTTCTGGATCAATTTCGTAAAAGGTTTGTGGGAATAGGAATGTCCGATATAAATTGTGATAGAACGTTTGCGTTTGTTTTTGATCATGATGGTTGATTTTGATTCGATCAAAGTAGTTTTGCCATTGCTCCCGACTGTCTAAAAGATAGTCTTTTTCTTGTTTTTCTTGCTCTTGTTTCAAATTGTGGTGAGCTTGCTCATTACTGATGAATGACGTCCCTAGCCGAATCGTCTGTTGCTTGATATGACCAAAATTAAGAGTTACAGTGTCTGCTTTTTCGCTAGAATACTCGAGTTCACTAGTTGTCAGAGGCTGTTCGAAGCCCAAAACAAAATAAAAAGTGAAATTCGGATCTTCTGCGCCCGCAAAATGAGTGACTTGGCCTTCTAGTGTGTAGGCATCTTTTGCAGTAAGACGGAAACGGCCAGGAAATGCTAGTAATAAACCGCTATCATTTTGTTGGTAAGTGATGGAAAGGATGCCGCCATACATACTAGGGATCAATGTCGATTGAATACCGTAACGCAATTGGTCAATGGAAAGGTGGGTGGGACAAAAAGTACATTCTTCTGGGCGATACGAACTTTGGGCATGGAACACCGTGGGTTCTTGTAATACTCCACTGAACGGAGTCATCAAAAAGTGGCTGAAATCCCCCATCCAAGGACTAGGTTGATGAGTCAAACGATAGCCTTGGAAAATCCGGTCATCGGGGTGAAACCACCAACTACCTCTTTGTTCATTTGTCTGTGGGGCAAAATAGTTCATACCAAAAGGAACGCCTGTATAAGGCAGGCAATTCCCATTAGAAAAGTTGGCTTGATTCGCAGTGCCATGACGTGTATCAATTTGTTGAATGTCCATGTGTATACTCCTTTGTCGATAGTCGTTGGATCAAAGTAACAGGATGTTTGATGTCAGCCGGTTTTTCTTTTGTTTGTAACCACTGGATCATCGCTTTGCCCGCCAATTCGCCTAATTGGAGAAAATCTTGGGCAATCGTTGTTAAAGGCGGATCAACCAAAGCAGCAGCTTGGATATCATCGAACCCAATGACGGAAAAATCATTGGGAATGGTGTAACCCAATTGTTTTAACGTAGTCATTGCTTGAATTGCAACTAAGTCATTCTCGCAAACAAATGCTGTAACGTTATGTGTATGAATATAGTTAGCTAATTCATTAGTGGTCGCCATTGGATCATTTAATGCAGTATGGAACGATAATTCTGCTTTATTCAGTGCTTCAAGATAACCGAGATAGCGTTGTCTCACGGATTGTGGATGGGATAAATCACCAAAAAGATAAGCGATTTTTTTGTGACCTTGTTCAATCAGTTGATTGGTTGCTAAAGAACCACCTTGAAAGTTATCCGATAAGACAGTTGGAAAAGGTAACTCATATATTTTTTTATCTAGCATGAGTACTGGAAAGTCTTTTAAGGAAAGCTCAAAAAGCAAGTCAAGATGTTGATCTGTTTCAAAAGCATAATAAATCAAGCCATCAAATTCTTGCATCAAATCATTGGCTGTCTTTGTTTCTAAAAAATCTAAAGTCGTCATCATGACCTCGAATTGATGTTCTTGCATGATTGGATTCAAGCCCTGAGTAAAGTCACCCACGGATAAATCAGACAAGTAAGGCAAAAGAAATAAGATTCTTTTATGAGTAGAGAGACTACGTGAAGGAACACCTTTTTTGGGAGCTTTAACAAAACTTCCTTTTCCGCGTACACGATAAATCAATCCTAGTTGTTCTAATTCTGTCAATGCCCGTTTGGACGTGATCCGACTAACATTGTATTGTTGGGATAGTTCTTTTTCAGTGGGAACTTGACTGTCGACAGGTAAAGTTCCATCATGTATTGCTTTTTCTAGCGCTAAAAATATTGTTTTATATAATGGTTGATCCATAATTACACCTCTTAATGATATATCATAATTAAATCATAGCATAATACTTGAAAAAGTAAATAGAAAAAAGTTTATTGAAAGCGTAGACATTTATAGCGTGAGCAGGTATAATCCATAATGACATATCAAATAAAAGGGAGTTTATATAATATGGCTTATAAAGATATACCTAATTCAGTGAAGCGATTTATGGATGACATCATACAAAAATGTGGAGAAGAGCATGCAGATTGGGCTAAGAATTTTTCTTCGGCCTTTGCGAATACGTTGTTGACCACAGTCAAACGGCAAGAGGATGGGACAACTTTTCTACTCACAGGAGATATCCCTGCAATGTGGTTACGTGATTCCACCGCGCAGGTTCGTCCTTATTTAGTGATTGCGAAAGAGGATGAAGATTTAGCTGACATGATCAGTGGGTTAGTCAAAAAGCAATTTTACTATATCACGATCGATCCATATGCAAATGCGTTCAATGAACAAGCAAATGGCGCAGGGCATCAAACCGATCACACTCAAATGAACGATTGGATCTGGGAAAGAAAATATGAAGTCGATTCTTTATGCTACCCTGTTCAACTAGCTTATTTACTTTACAAGAATACCGGACGTACAGATCAATTTGACCACTCATTTATTGAGGGGATTCAAAAAATCTTAGAAGTTTTTCAAGTAGAACAAGACCATCGACAATCGCCTTACACCTTTACAAGAGACACCACAAGAAAAGAAGATACGTTAGTCAACGAGGGACGTGGATCGGCGATTGCGCCCACGGGTATGACTTGGTCAGGATTTCGTCCGAGCGATGATGCCTGTCAATATGGCTATCTTGTCCCATCCAATATGTTTGCTGTAGTTATTCTAGGATATGTGGAAGAGATTTTCACCTCAATTCTTGAAGACCAAGAAATCGTTACAAAAGCAAACGACTTAAAAACAGCCATCCAAGAGGGGATTGCCACCTATGGAAAAATCGAAAATCAACAAGGTGAAACGATTTATGCGTATGAAGTAGACGGCTTAGGGAATGCCTCATTAATGGACGATAGCAATGTGCCTAATTTGATTTCAGCACCTTATTTGGGTTATTGCTCCAGTACAGATGAACACTATATAAATACGCGAAACACTTTGTTAAGTAAAGAGAACCCTTACTTTTATGAAGGGAAGTATGCAAAAGGAATTGGTTCTTCGCATACGCCCGAGAATTATATTTGGCCAATCGCCCTAGCGATGGAAGGAATGACGACAGAAGACAAACAAGAAAAAGAACGAATCCTTGATTTACTAGTAGCGACCGATGCAGGGACACACTTGATGCATGAAGGTTTTGATGTGAACAATCCGCAAAACTACACAAGAGAATGGTTTTCTTGGGCAAACATGATGTTTTGTGAATTAGTCATGGATTACTTTGATATCCGAGTGGAAAAATAAGGAGGAGAATAGATATGAAGAAAAAAGTGTATATCATTTCTCATAGCCATTGGGATCGTGAGTGGTACATGGCATATGAGCAACATCACATGCGATTAGTGGAGTTAATGGATGATTTGTTGGAGCTGTTTGAAACTGATCCAGACTTCAACAGCTTTCATTTAGATGGACAGACCATTATTTTAGATGACTATCTACAAGTACGACCTGAAAAAAGAGAAGCAATCCAACAAGCCATCGATGCAGGAAAATTACGGATTGGACCATTTTATATTTTACAGGATGATTTTTTAATTAGCTCAGAGTCAAATGTTCGGAATATGTTGATCGGTATGGAAGAAAGTCGCAAATGGGGAACGCCGGTCATGCTAGGTTATTTCCCTGATACTTTTGGCAATATGGGACAAACGCCACAAATGATGAAGCAAGTAGGACTTGAAGCTGCTGCGTTTGGTCGTGGGGTGAAACCGATAGGCTTTGATAATCAAGTACTAGAAGCTGAGAACTATTCGTCACAATATTCTGAGATGTGGTGGAAAGGCCCTGATCAAACGGAGATCTTTGGGTTATTGTTTGCCAACTGGTACAGTAACGGAAATGAGATTCCAGCTGAGAAAGAAGCTGCGATTCGTTTTTGGGATCAGAAGTTAGCAGATGCCGAGCAATATGCGTCAACCAACCATTTATTGATGATGAATGGAGTGGATCATCAACCTGTACAAAAAGATATATCAAAGGCAATTCAATTAGCCAATGAATTGTATCCTGACTATGAATTTATTCATTCCAATTTTACGGATTATCTAGAAACGGTACAACAGGATCTTCCTCAGGATCTTGGCGCAGTTGAAGGAGAATTGACGAGTCAAGAAACCGATGGCTGGTATACGTTAGCCAATACAGCTTCTGCGAGAGTTTACCTCAAACAGTGGAACACAAAAGTACAACGTCAACTTGAAAATGTCACAGAACCTTTAGCAACGATGGCTTATGAAGTGACAGGAAAGTATCCGCACGATCAATTAGATTACGCTTGGAAAACACTGATGCAAAATCATCCTCATGATAGCATTTGCGGATGCTCAGTTGACTCCGTTCATCGAGAAATGATTCCGCGTTTTGAAAAAGCCAATGAAGTGGGGAGATTTTTAGCACAAGAAGCATTGGATCAACTGGCAACAGCTATTGATACCAATGGATTTTCGAAGCAAAGCTATCCTTTTGTTATTTTCAATACAGCAGGAATGCCCAAAACAGGGTCAGCCGTAATCACTTTAGAGTTGGAACGAAAACGATTTGCAGAAGGGATTCCAGAGGAGCTATATCAAGAATTGGCGGAACAACCTAAGAAATACTACCATGTTGAAACGTCTGAAAAAAAACAGATCCCAGCTTTGGTTTCTGAAGAAGTTGTATCATTTGGCTATGATTTACCGAAAGATCGCTTTAGAGTGCCATATATGGCAAGATATGTCACGATTGAGCTACCAATTGATGAAATGCCTGCATTTTCATGGGAAACATTCGCTTTAGTTGAAGGAGCAACGGATGAAAAACAAGAGTCGATGATTACTCAAGCAGGACGCTGTATTGAAAATCAATTTGTGCATGTATCCATTGAGAAAAATGGGACATTGACCTTATTGGATAAAACGACCGGGCAAGAATTTGAAGAGTTATTGACATTTGAAGACGTCGGTGACATCGGTAACGAATATATCTTCAAGCAACCAGAGAATGAACAAGCGATTCTTTCAAAAGACCAACCGAGAAGTACTGTTGAGATCATCCAGGATACATCTGAAATCGCTCAAATCAAACTAACTCAAACCATTGACATCCCTATTTCTGCAGATGATCGGTTAGAAAAAGAGCAACAAATGGTACGAGAGTTCCGCTTTAGACAAGCCCAACGCTCAAAAGAAACAAAGCCACTGACAATCACAACACTGATTACGTTGCGTGCAGAGAGCAAAAAGATCGATTTTACAACAACCATCGACAATCAGATGAAAGATCATCGCTTACGTGTCTTATTCCCAACGAAGTTACATGTGGAACAACACGAAGCAGATAGTATTTTTGAAGTCGTAGCTCGTCCAAATCAAGTCTCTGCAAGTTGGGAGAACCCGACCAATCCCCAGCATCAACATGCCTTTGTCCAATTAGGCGATGCAACCCAAGGAATAACGATTGGTAATTTTGGTTTGAATGAATATGAAATCTTGGATGGAAAAACCATTGCGGTGACATTACTGCGTTGCGTCGGTGAGATGGGCGACTGGGGTTATTTCCCGACACCGGAGGCACAGTGTTTAGGTGTTCACCAATTCGATTACAGTTTAGAGGTTCACTCCGGAAAAGATAAATTTGCCACATACAAACATGCTTATGCAGCTCAAATTCCATTTTCGACAAAGCAATTGTCCATTCAAGTAGGCAAACTATCACCGAAAAACCAATATTTATCAATCGAAGGGGAAACGTTTGCAATTACTGCTTTGAAACGAAGCAAACTTAATGATAAACTAGTAGCGAGAGGATTCAATATGTCTAGTCATTTAGAATCGTTGCATTTGACGAAAAATGGCAAAAAAGGCAAACCGTTGAATCTCCTTGAAGAAGAATGTCAAGAGACGATTGACGAAATGCTCCAGCCTTATGAGATTCGGACAGTCGGCTTTGAGGAGGAATAATTGATGTATGGTGGAATAGAAGCAGGTGGAACAAAATTTATTTGTGCAGTATCAGATCAGGGAGAAATCATTGAAAAAATCAGTGTACCGACAACTTTACCAGAGGAAACATTGGCGTTAGTGTTTGATTTCTTTGATCGCTTTGAATTAGAAGCAATTGGAATCGGTTCCTTTGGTCCAATCGGTATTGATCCAACGAATGATCGCTATGGCTATGTCTTAGCTACGCCTAAACAAGGATGGCGAGATTTTGATTTCTTAGGAAGCATCAAACAACGATACGACGTTCCTTTGGCATGGACAACTGACGTCAATGCTGCGGCATATGGTGAATTGTTGAAAGGAGCGGCGCAAGGGAAAAACAGTTGCATCTACTTGACTGTCGGCACAGGCATTGGTGGCGGAGTTGTGTTGAATAGCGATATTCTTTCTGGGAGTGCGCATCCGGAAATGGGACACATCATGGTCAAACGTCATCCAGAAGACGACTACGAAGGAACTTGTCCTTTCCATAAAGACTGTTTAGAAGGATTAGCGGCTGGACCATCGATCGAAGCACGTACAGGAATCAAGGGACAAAATTTACCTGAGGATCATCCTGTCTGGGATATCCAAGCATATTATCTTGCCCAAGCATTAGTCAATTATACGTTGACACTAGCACCAGAAAAAATCATTTTAGGCGGTGGTGTCATGAACCAAGCACACTTACTGCAAAAAGTGAGAGAACAATTTACGACATTGATGGCTAGTTACATGGAAACACCTCCAGTCGAGGAGTATATTGTTCAATGGGGAATGCCAAATGAGAGTGGGATTATCGGAAGCTTACTTTTAGCGGAAAAAGCACATCGAGAAGGAAACGAATTTGCATAAATCTAAGAAGAAAATAGCGACTTTTAATTTTTAGATGGAAACTTGAATAAAAATAGGTATAGAGAACGACTGTCATTATTGGTAGCCGTTCTTTTTTATTCTCTATATCACGTACTAACGTTGTATTGACAAAAAGATGTATTTTTAGTACGATGTTGTTACAAATTAGAGCGGAGGGATAGATTATGGGACAATCCACAATTACATTTAGAATTCCAGATGATGAAAAAGAACTAGTAGCAGAATATGCTAAAGCACATAACTCATCATTGACGGAACTTTACAGGACGTCAGTTCTTGATAAAATCGAAGATGAGATTGATTTAAAATTATTAAAAGATGCAATGGCACTTTCTAAAAAGAAAAAAGAGAAGGGGATTTCTCAGTCTGACATGGAGAAGTTGCTAGATGAAGTATAAAGTTATCTATATGCCTCAAGCGCAGAAGCAGTTAAGAAAGATGGATCGAAATCAGGCAAGAATAATCGTTGCTTGGATTAGAAAAAATTTGGAAGGAACCAGCACCCCTCGTCAACACGGTAAAGGATTGACGGGAAATCGAGGTGGTGAGTGGCGGTACCGCATTGGGAATTATCGCATACTAGCAAATATAATTGACTCTGAAATTATAATTGAAATATTTGCTATTGGTCATAGAAGCATTATTTACAAGAAATAATCGTTGCAAATGAGACTAGTTTGGAGCAACATGAATCCGAACTTAATTGATTGGAAAAACAACTTGTGTCAATAATTGGTCTTCCGGTGTGTCAAGCGGATTACTTAGATAGTAATCATAATAAATGCCCGTACTTTCCAAATGATTTTCTTGGAGATAAACCAGCATTGCCTCGTATGTTGCCTCAAGTGTGGCGTAAGAACCTTGATGTGTGGCGATTACGGCTTTTCCACCGTATGTTTGACTCATATACACCTCATCATTTGCAGAAATCTCCGTATTGATCGGAATCCCTAATTCGATATCAAAGACGGTAAAGTCTTCATTGCTATTCAGGTAAGCGCAGTAGGGGGCGCCAATCAGTTGGGCACCTTGTTCAGCAACAGCGTGCATCAATTTTTCATAGCCAGTATCTATTGTAGCGGTCATGTTCTCCATAGTAACAGCAGTCGCTTTGGTTGCTACAGCAATTTGGGACGAAAGGTTAGTTATTTCAATATTCATATGAATGATCTCCTTGATATTTTTTATATACATACTAATGTAAGTCTGGTATGTATGCGCTTACTGTCAATTCATATTTTTGATAGAAACAGGAAAAAACTGAGAATCGGGATCGTGTTAAGTTCCCAAATCTCAGTTATTTTGTTTATGACTATTTTCAAGTGTTTACCATAATCCCGGCAATGCTCGTGCAATGATTTTTTCTTGTGTAAATGGATGGGGCATATGGAGTTCTAACGCATGGAGCATCAAACGTTTCGCTGACTTCGTTTGATAGAGCGGGTCACCAACAATGGGGTGTCCTTGATTTGCTAAATGTACACGGATTTGGTGGGTTCGTCCTGTATCCAAGACACAATAGACCTTTGTTTTATCTGCCGAAACTTCGGCGACTTGAACATGTGTGATGGCTGGTTGTCCATTTCTTGGATCAACCACTCGTTTGCGACGATCATGACGATCTCTGCCGATTTTGTCTGTGATCGTTACATCTTGAGAAAGTTTACCCCAAACAACAGCTTGATAACGGCGGTAGATTTTTTTCTGTTCCAACATTCTACCTAAAATAGGTAAAATAAAAGGATTTTTAGCAAATAGAACAGCTCCACTCGTTTCCTTGTCTAATCGATGAACGACATATGGACGTTGCTTTTTTTGATCTAAGTAAGCAGCCAGATGATTCAATAACGTATTCGTTTCTGTCGGTTCATTCGGATGCGTTTTGATACCGACTGGTTTGTTGACGATGATCAAGTGCTCATCCTCATACAACACGCTGACTTTTGTTGCTTCCCCCAATTGGATCTCTTGGTAACTATAGTCAGTTTCCTCGAAGTGCAAAGTGATTTGATCTCCAGCTTTTGCTTCGCGATGGAATAAAACAGGTTCGCGATTCAATAAGACGTTTTTACGTATACGTAAAAAGTGTCGGACTTTTCTTGGTACAAGCCACTCATTTTCTAATAATTCTCGAATCGTCATGGTTGGATGAGATTCAGGTAACGTGATTGTGATGTCCACATGCTCACACCTTTCATTAAAATTCAGATTCATTGTAACATTTTTAACAGATATTTAAGAAAAAAATGGAAAAATTCCTTCACTTCATATGCTAAACTATCCACATTGTGAATAAACAAAGCGTACACCTACATCTCAAGCAGGACGTCACGCATAATTAGTTATGTTAAAATGAGAAGAATGAGATCAATAGACAGGAGAAGAAGTGAATGGATTTTCAGAGCATGTTAAGAAGAATAAAAACTGCGCTCATCAGTTTTTGGCGATGGATTAAGCCTTACCTCGGACAATTCCATCGATGGCGTAAGCGCATTTGGAAAAAATATCATATCAACAAGTTGATTTTACTGATCGGACTGATCTTCGTATTGATCACGAGTATTTATCTATTTGTATTAGCAAAACAAGCGAATGTTGAAACACTGAAATCTGGTTTGAGTCAGTCGACCGTGATTTATGATAAAAACAACGAAGAGGCGGGGACGTTGTATGCACAAAAAGGGTCTTATGTGGAGTTAGATGCGATTTCTCCACTGATCCAAGATGCCGTTATCTCGACCGAAGACCGGAATTTTTATCAACATCCTGGTTTTGATATCAAAGGGATTGCCAGAGCAGCAGTAAGGATGATCACATCTGGTGGTACAGGCGGGGGTGGCGGAAGTACCATTACCCAACAGTTAGCCAAAAATGCGTATCTTACACTAGATCAAACGTTTGACAGAAAAGCGAAAGAACTTTTTCTAGCGATTGAGATCGAGAAGAAGTACAGCAAAGAAGAAATTTTAACGATGTATCTGAACAATGCCTATTTTGGTAATGGGGTTTGGGGTGTACAAGATGCATCGAGACGCTATTTTGGAGTGGATGCTAACAATGTCACGCTGTCTGAAGCTGCTACGTTAGCGGGGATGTTGAAGGGTCCTGGTATCTACAACCCAATCGATCATCCAGAAAATGCCAATAATCGGAAAAATACGGTGTTAAGCGTGATGGCAGACAATGGTAAAATCAGTGAAGAACAAGCAACTGCTGAGTCTCAGACGGACATCACACACTATTTGAATGATACGTATACTGGTTCGGAGTCTGGTTATCGTTATCCTTATTATTTTGATGCAGTGATTGATGAAGCTGTTAGTGAATATGGCTTAGATGAAGCAGATGTCATGAACAAAGGCTATAAAATCTATACGTCATTGAATCAGAATTATCAGCAACAACTAGAAGCGACTTATCAAAATGATGCGTTATTCCCTCCAAATGCGACAGATGGTGCCATGGTCCAATCAGGTTCAGTTGCACTAGATCCGAAAACAGGAGGGGTTGCAGCGCTCGTTGGTCGACGTGGGGAACATGTCTTTAGAGGATTCAATTTTGCAACGCAGATGAAACGTTCGCCTGGTTCATCAATCAAACCACTCAGTGTGTTTGCACCTGCGTTAGAAGCTGGCTATACACCGTCAAGTATTCTTGAAGATAAACCACAATCTTATTATGATGCACACAACTTTGATGGGACCTATCAAGGGGAAGTACCGATGTATCAAGCAGTTGCTCAAAGCTTGAATTTACCAGCTGTGTGGTTACTTCATGAGATCGGTCTTCAAAAAGGCTTTGATAAGACAAAAGAATTTGGTTTACCTTTAGCTGATTCAGACAAGTATTATGGGTTAGCGTTAGGTGGTTTGAAAAATGGGGTATCTCCTATGACTATGGCGGGGGCTTATGGTTCATTTGCCAATAATGGGAAGATGTATACACCGCATTTGATCACCAAGATTGTTGACTCTACTGGAGCAGTCATCGTTGATAATACCAACAGTAAACCAAAGCAGGTCATTTCCGAAGAAACGGCGAACCAAATGACTAGCATGTTACTAGGTACGTTTTCTAATGGAACGGGTGTTGCAGCGAATCCATATGGTTATACGGTGGCAGGGAAAACAGGAACGACAGAAACGAATTTTGATGCAACAAAAGCGAATGACCAATGGATCGTTGGATATACACCAGACGTAGTCATATCTACTTGGTTGGGATTTGAAGAAACGAGTGAACTTCACTATTTAGAAGGTACAAGTGGCAATGTGGTGGGGAAAGTCTTCAAATCAGCAGCAGAAGGCATCTTGCCTTACACCGATCAAACAAGATTCAATGTGGCAGATGCTTATGCTACCGGTGGTCAAGTCGTCCCAGCAGATCAAGTGCCAGATAATTCACAAACCAATGAAGAGAATCAGGGGAACTGGCAAGACAATTTAGATCGTTATGGCGAACAAGCAAAAGATGGCCTAAGGAATTTTGGCGATATGCTGAGAGAAGGCGTACAAGGTATCGGTGATGCAACACGAGATCTATGGCGTCGATTCCAAGGAGAGTAGGCACTTTGAAAACGAATCACCTCATGTTACAATAGAGTTTATTAAATAGAAGAAAAGAGGCCGTCGTATGTCAAATATTTATGATAGTGCAAATCAAATCGAACGTGAGATTCGTGAACTAAAAGAATTCAAAGAGCTAGAAGAAGCTTATGCAAAAGTAAAAGCGAATGAAGAAGCACATCAACTATTCAAAGATTTCCAAGCAATGCAAATCGAATTACAAGAAAAACAAATGAGCGGACAAGAATTCAGCGATGAAGATGCTGCCAAAGCACAAGAAATGGCAATGAAAATCCAAACGGAAGAAGTCATCAATGACTTGATGCAAAAAGAACAAGGATTCAGCACGATCATCAATGATTTGAACCGTATCATCATGACACCAGTACGCGACTTGTACAGCGAATAGTCATCAGTAAAATAAATCTCTGGCATGAAACCTCTAAAGGATTTCATGCCAGTTTTTTATGTAAAACAACTTTTTCTTTGATAAGAAAAAGTGATGGGAAGGTGAGGATCATCCTTTGTTATCATTAAGTTGCAGAAAGACACCAATAAACAAACGAGAGGATGTGAACCTATGCGAAAAAAAATGACGATCGAAATTACCGCACCTATTAAAGGTTTGAATGTTACGAAACCTTTTGATTTAGCTCTTTTCAATCAATTTATTCTACATAAGCGAACAAAAGAGTTATTACATACACTAAAAAAAATGAAACATCAGCTTGTCGAAGAGTCATGGGCCTATGATAAAAACTTTCGTTGGGTATCAACAAAAACGCATTTCGAGCATTATCAAAACAGTTTGATCTGGGCAGAAAAACTGGATCGAGTCATATATCAGCGGTTAACAGAAAAACAAAAGAATCACACGCCTTTTGCTCTTCTTTCATTTATGGTAACTCATCGCTATATTCACGAATATGCACGTTATACAGTGAAAGACCAACGAATGATCTTCCAAGAAATCCGCCAAAGTCCACAAGTAGAAAACAAAGATCTTTTTATGTTTGAAAAATTAAAAGAGGGCGTCAGTTTGGCAATTACGGCTAGAAGACCTTCATTAGCGGAAAAACAAAAGAATAATGATCGAACACAAAGCCTTTGATCGTATCATTGAGTCCTAATTTAATAGACAAAGCAAAAGAGGTCGAGACAGAAGTGTTCAGCCTCGAGAAATAAGGCGCCATCCACGAAAATTGTTCTTCAAATTTTTGTGGATGGCGCCTTATTTCCGAAGAGGTTACTTCTGTTCTCGCCGTTTATTCGGTTTTAGGTGGTGGGAGATAACTAATGTCCCACTCTCTTTTGCTTTGTCTGGGTAAAATTGTAAATCCTTTGAATCAAGTTTTAGATATGAGGAGTATCAAGATAATTTACTAATGGAAGATCAGTTTCTTTTAGTAGTTCAACGACGAGTTGAGCGACTAAAGCAGCGCCTTCTGGACTAAAATGGGTGTTGTCACAAAGTCCTGAGGGATAATTTTCATAAGTATCAACTGGTAAATGCAAGTAGAACTTTTTTGTTTCTTCTTGCGTATACTGTTGAAGAGTTGCTTGTGAACGAGTGAAAACATCCAAAATGGGGTAGTTATTTTTTTCTGCGAATTGCCTCATTGCTTTTGGATATTCTCCTAAGCAGTCCGGATCTAATTGTCCATTTTTCAAGTAAAGGCGTCGTGTGACGGGGGTCAAGAAAATTGGCTGTACATTTGAGGATAAGGCTGTTTGTGCATAGATAGCAAGTGCATCTATATACCCACCATATGGTTCTGTTCCTTTTGCTTCAGTGATTTTTTGGTCGTTGTGGCCAAACTGGATCAGCAAAAAGTCCCCCGCTTGAAATTCTTCTTTCAAGCGAGTGAATCGTCCTTCTTCAATGAATGATTTTGAACTACGGCCATTTTTTGCTTGATTGTTTATCCGAATCTTAGGCTGGAAGTATTTACCAAGAACTTCTCCCCAGCCGGTTTCTGGTCGAGCAGTCATGTTTTTGATCGAAGCAGTGGAGTCGCCTGCGATATGGATCGTTTGCATAGTCATTCTTCTTCCTCAAAAAAACCGAAATAGTTTCGCGCATTTGTATAACAGATATCTTCCACTAAGGTTCCTAAAAGATGGATGTCTTCGGGCGCTTCACCTCGTTCCACGATTTCACCGATCAGCTCACAGAGAACACGTCGGAAATACTCGTGTCGTGTATAAGAGAGAAAGCTGCGAGAATCCGTCAACATACCGACGAAATTTCCTAAAACACCGCCATCAGCAAGTTGTGTCATCTGTTCACGCATGCCTGCTCGGGTATCGTTATACCACCAACCAGAACCGAGTTGAAGTTTTCCGGCGGTTTCCTTTTGAAAGCAACCCATCAGAGCAAGAAGTAAGGGATAATCATTCGGATTGAGTGAATAAAGGATCGTCTTTGGTAATTGATTGGTTTGATCGGCATGATCGAGTAACTTTTGCAGGTGGCTGGTTAGTGGTTGATCGTTGATCCCGTCATAACCAGTATCTGGCCCTAAGCGTGTGAATGCTTGGGTATTGCAGTTACGATAAGCATGGAGATGCAACTGCATCGTCCAACCATGCGCATGATACAAAGTGATCAGCCGGTTAAGTGTTTCCGTTCGATAAGCATCAATTTCTGTTTGTGTCAGTGTTTCTTTCGTCAATGCTTTCTGGAAAATCTGTTCAAGCTCATTTTCCGAAGCTGTATGATAGGACAAGCGATCTAATCCATGATCCGATAGGCGACAGCCATGCTGATGGAAATAGTCGATCCTTTGACTCAATGCGGTGATCAAAGAAGTATAATCAGCGATTGGTTTGCCAATTACGTGAGACAATTTTGACAACCATTCAGAAAATCCCTCATGGGTGAGATTTAACGCAGCATCGGGACGGAATGCTGGTAATACTTTGAGATCAGGTTCTTCTTTTGCCAATAATTCGTGATAAACTAATTCGTCGATGGGGTCATCTGTTGTGCAAATGACAGTCACCTTCGCATTTTTCGCCATCTCTCGTCGCCGAAACGCTGGTTCAGCTAAACGTTTATTTGCTTGTTCCCAAATGTTAAGGGCGTTTTCTTCATTGATCAGTAAATCGATTTGGAAGAAACGTTTCAATTCAAGATGTGTCCAGGTATACAAAGGATTGCCTATGATTTTCGGCACCGTTTGACACCAAGCATAAAATTTTTCGTAATCTGAGGCGTGACCAGTGATTTTTTCTTCAGGAACCCCGCAAGCTCGCATCAAACGCCATTTATAATGATCGCCACTCAACCAGGCTTCTGTCAAATTAGTGAAAGGTTTGTTCTCATAAATTTCTTTTGGTGATAGATGACAGTGATAGTCGATGATCGGCATTTTTTCAGCAGATGAATGGTACAGTTTTTTTGACCATTGATTGGTTAATAAAAAATCATCAGATAAAAACATTTACTCCACTTCTTTCAATTTCAGATTAGGTAGTGATAAGAAAAATCAAAGTGTGACACCATTTTTAAAAATAGCTAGTTCTCTTACGTCGTTGGCTTCATTTTTTGTCTCTTCTCCGCTCGCAACACGGATGATCTTATCGATAAATAAAGGTAAGACCTCTGCCATGGATTGAGTCAATAATTCACCAGCATCAAAGTCCATCCAATGTTGTTTTCGTTCGAATAAAGGTGTGTTGGTTGATACTTTCAGCGTGGGAACGTAAGAACCAAAAGGTGTTCCTCTGCCTGTGGTGAACAAGACGAGTTGACAATCAGCAGAAGCTAACGCAGATGCGGCAACAAGGTCATTACCGGGTGCCTCCAGTAAACTCAGCCCAGTTTTACGTACTTTCTCACCATAGGCTAACACATCGACTACCGTTGAATTTCCTGCTTTTTGGGTGCAACCAAGTGACTTGTCTTCTAAGGTAGAGATACCGCCTGCTTTGTTTCCAGGAGAAGGATTTTCATAGACTGGTTCATTATAAGAGAGAAAATATTGTTTGAAATCATTGATCAAACGAACGATCGATTCAAAGACTTCTTGATTTTCTGCTCGTGCCATCAGTACTTGTTCGGCACCAAACATTTCAGGCACTTCCGTCAAGATCGTGCTACCTCCTTGTGAAATCAAATAGTCAGAAAAGGCACCTAGCAATGGATTAGCAGTAATCCCTGACAATCCATCCGAACCACCACATTTCAAACCGATCGTTAGTTTATCCAGAGGAACAGGAACACGGAAATCTCTTCGTGCGATTTCTGCTAATTCTTCAAGTAATGATACGCCATGTGCTATTTCATCAGTGACATCTTGGGCAGTTAAAAATTTTACTCGTTGTTTGTTATATTTATTTAAACTAGCCTTTAATTCTTGTATCGTATTATTCTCACAACCTAATCCAAATACAAGCACACCGCCAGCATTCGGATGATGGATGGCATCAGCTAAGATCTTTTTCGTATTCTCATGGTCCTGACCTAGTTGAGAACAACCATAAGGATGTTTTAAAATCGTGAGATGATCGAAAGGATTGTCATCTGCATGTCGTTTTTTAAACTCTTGGATGATCAATTCAGCAATTCCATTGACACAGCCAACGGTTGGAACGATAAAGAGATCATTGCGAATCCCAGCTTGTCCGTCTTCACGAAGATAGCCTTGAAAGGTGCGATTTTCTTGTGGATAGACGATGGGGCGTGATTTTGGTTGGTATTGGTAGCTTTCCTCACCAGAAAGATTTGTTTTGATATTATGCGTATGTATCCATTGCCCCGCTTTGACATCCGTCAAGAGATGACCAATCGGATAGCCATACTTGATGACATCAGCCCCTGCGCTCAAATCAGACAAAGCAATTTTATGGCCTAAGGGGATTTCTTCAAAGGTAGTCAACGTAACATCATCGAAGCGAAGTGTTGTATTCGTTGGAATCGTGGTAGTAGCTACGACAACGCTGTCCTGTGGGTGTAATTGGATGATTCGAGTGGAGAAATCTGGATCAGTCATTTTTTTCATCCTTTCAATTCATGTAATACGTTACGAATGCCTTTTTGATCGATCTCTGTCACGTAATGTGAAACTGTTTCTGTTAAATCAGGAAGTACGGATAGATCTTCGCCCCAAAGCGTTGGATTTTTCAATAGTTGAAGGACAGCAGTCTCTGGCTCAGCCCAAGCTTCAGCGAAACTAGCGAGTACCATAGGGTCATCGTTTACCAGGATTTTCGAATGATCGGAACGATAAAGCAAGATCAAGGCAGCAAATGAGACAGTCAGATAGGAAGGGAGCGCTTCCCTTTTTTCAATGTATTTTTTTAGAATAGGTAGTAATCGTGTTTGAAATTTGGCTACACTGTTCAAAGCAATCGCATGTAATTGATGATGTGCAAAAGGATTTAAGAACCGTTCGTTGATTTGTCTAGCGTACGCCAGCAATTCTTCTTCGGGTAAGCGTAACATTGGGATCAATTCACTAGTCACTAATGTGTTGATGTAATCGGAGAGCAGAGGATCTTTCATGACTTCTTCGACTGTTGAGACGTTTGACAGTAGACCAATCGGCACCATTGCAGTATGAGGACCGTTGAGTAGATGGACTTTCCGCTCACGATAAGGCGTCAAATCATCAGTCAAGACAACATTCAGACCTGCTTTTTTCAATGGTAAGCGTTCATTCAATTCCTCTGGTGCTTCGATCACCCACAACATAAATGGTTCAGCTTTGACCAACAGTTGATCGTCATATCCCAATCGTTGGTGCAATTCATCGATTTCATCTCTCGGGAATCCAGGAACGATCCGATCCACTAAACTGCAATAAAAATGATTTTCTTGGTGTAGCCAATCGACAAATTCTGTTTCAAGCTGCCAATTTTTTGCATACTTTAAAACGAATTTTTTTAAAAGCTCTGCATTGCGATCAATCAATTCGCATGGGATGATCGTAAGTCCGTTTTTATTCATTTTGAATCGATGATACAAAAAGGCAGTCAATTTTGCGGGGAAGCTTGTTGGAGGGATATCATTTCGAGTATCGGCTTCATGATAACTAATACCAGCTTCTGTCGTATTAGAAAAAACAAAGGCTAATTCATCGATTTCTGCCAATGCGAGGAATTCTTGCCATTGCTCGTAAGGGTTGAGCGTACGGTCGATCACAGTGATCGGCTCTGTCGTATCAATGACTTTGCCATCAATTAACCCTTGAAGTAGAACCGTATAGAGCTGATCTTGTTCAGCCAGCTTGTCACTTAAGCCGTGAGCTAGTGGCTGGACGATTGCAACATTTCCTTGATAGAGTCCTTGATTGTTTAACTGCTGAAGTTGCCAATCAACGAATCCTCTCATAAAATTTCCTTCACCAAACTGTAGACAAGTAATTGCAGCTTGGTTTTTAGGGTATTGCTTTTTAGTTAATCTTTCCATCGAATGATTTCCTTTCTGTAAGACAAAAATTTTATGATAAAAATCTCTGGAACGAAACGAGAATTATCAATATTTGTTATTTTTATGACGGTTTCATGCTTCTTTTTGACAGATTTGATGTTTTTTTTATAGATAAATCTATTTTTGATTTTCATGCTAGGTTCATTTTTTGGTAGCGCATTCATCGTAATATGAATGAAAGGTTTAGTCAATATAGCTTGCTATCGTTAGGTTTTGCTCTTTCAAAAAAACTTATGTTTTTAAATAGTAGTATGTTAATCTGAAAGAGTGAAGATACTCATTGCTTTAGAAGATAATCAATTTTACATAAAATGTAAGCCTTTTAATTCTGGAGGGGGAGAAAGCTAAATGAGGAACAAAATGTTGTTTTATCAAATGTTTATGCCGCTTTTTATTATCGGTGTGGTACTGGTCGTTGGCTTTAGTTTGTTTATCTATACCAACACCTATGAATCGATTGAAGAGAACTACTTATTAGATAAACAAAATCTATTGAAACAAATCAAAACAAATGTAGAATGGAAGTTTCGGACGATTGAATACTCTTTCGCTACATACGGCTCCACTAAAAACTTCTCCGAAATATTTCAATCTCCTTTGAATCATACCGACTACACTATTTATTCCGAAGTACGAAAAGAACTTAATTTTATTGAAACGATCGCAATGGAGGAAAATGCGTTCAAGTTAGTCAGCCTAAAAGGCGGTTGGGGTGTCGTGAATGGGTCGCTGAATCAACTATCACCACAAGAAGTGACTGATTTAAAAGCCCAGTACGTCCATCAGGATCAACAAGTTTTTTGGACGAAACAACCAGATGGAATTGAAATGGTTGTTGCATTACCTAAAGCAGTCAGTGAAAAGTATGCGCTAGGTTTTGCTTCGATCGACCATCAGGCACTGAAACGAATCATTGAACGAAGCAATGAAGACCGCTTAACAATCTATTATGGAGCAGAGATACTTTTTACTGATGCTGAATCATCAAGAGAAGGGGTGATACCAGTCCAAAATATCGAAGCGAATGTACCAACAGTGGTTCAAAGAAATGGTCGGAATTTCATCTTGCTCCAATCTGATTACAATCAATGGCAGTATCAATTAGAGATCGATCCTGCAACTATAGGTACGACTGTCCGAAACTTGCAAATCGGATTAGCTACTGTATCCTTTACTTTGATCATTTTAGTAGGGGGCTTGTCCTATATCTTTTCTGAACGATATGTTCGTCCTATCAGCCAGATTCAAGACCGACTGAATCTTCATTCGGAAGGCTTATCTGGAAAGAAACTAGAGAACGTTGTCCAGTCAGTGAGCCAAGTAATTGGTGAAAATGAACTATTGAGTGCAAATTTGATTACTCAAAAACCACAACTAGAAACATTATTTGTCTTGAGTCTCTTTAGAAATCGTGTGGAAAAACGGGAGTTGGATCAACGGTTACGGCAGTTCAACTACGACTCGCAAAATGAATGTTACTATACAGCAATCGTGCAGATCGATCTTTTAGAAGACAGTCATGGAGGAGAACGAGATTTACTGCTATTGGCTATCAACCAAATGATTGCTGAGATCGTTCCTAAAGAAGAACGAATGATTCCTATCGTGCTAAACGAAGAAATGCAAGCAACGATTTATCGAATTACTAAAGAAGAAGCATTCGCGAATAAAAAAGTAATGGATCACTGTCGTCAGATCCAAAAAATGATTCAAGAATATCTCAAATTGACTGTTAGCATTGGGATCAGTGAATGTTTTACTACGCTCAATGACAGTAAGCAATCTGTCGACCAAGCGAAAGAAGCCTTATACCATCGGGTAAATACTGGACCAAATTCAATTGTGTTCTACCATGAAATCATCTCAGAGCAGCAGGAGAAGACATTGATCAAATATCCGATGGAACAACAAAATCGTTTATTTGAAGCCATCCGTTCAGGAGACGAACACGTCAGTCACCTTCTTCACGAATTGATCATTGAGATGTTCACTCAAAATAAAAATCGATTGAATCGTGAAGTTGTCGCTATTCGGTTAGTCAATGAATTTGTTCAGTTGGGACAACTATTGGGTGTGAATATTACGCAGTTTGAAGAATTGAAGCAAATATATGTTAAGGTGTTACATACTTATCATTCTCAAGAACTTGAACAATTGCTGTTAGAACAATTTGTTCAACCAATCACAAAAAGCGCTCAAGAAATCACGGAGCAAGAGTTTAAATCGTTATCAGAAAAAATGATCCATATCATCTATAGCGAATACGATCGTGATCTATCACTAGACATGGTGGCAGACCGCCTGCACTATAATCCTAACTATTTGAGTAACGTGTTCAAAAAAGAAACCGGTGAAAACTTTGGAGATTTCATTCAGAACTATCGCTTAGAGATCGCTAAGAAATGGTTGACAGAAACGACGTTATCCGTGAAAGAAATTGCAGAAAGACTCAAATATCGTAACTCACAAAACTTTATTCGCTTTTTCAAAAAGAAAGAATCCGTCACTCCTGGTGAGTACCGTAAGAAAAACCGTTGAGGACAACTTAGTGAACGCCGATCATTAAAGTCCTACATAAGTTACTTAGGAAAAATAGTTGTTTCGATTGCGAGAAATAGCACGATCTTTGAAAAATGAATTTTTCTTAGATCGTGCTATTTAAATGAATAATTATTTTTACGCGTATCTTTAAGTGTGAAAGGGTCAACCTTTGACAGAGCCGACCAATGCCCCTTTCACAAAGTACTTTTGAACAAACGGATAAGCAACCAACATTGGCACTGTAGCAATTACAATGACGGCCATTTTGATCGTCTGTGCCGGCGGGATGATATCGACAGCACTACTTTCTGCTTGCATCCCACTTGACACGATCACGATTTGACGTAACAAGATTTGGATCGGCCATTTTGAGGAATCGTTAATGTATAAAATCGCCGTCATATAAGTATTCCAATAGGTCACAGCATAAAAAAGTGAAATCGTCGCGATAGAAGGTAAAGCAAGAGGCAACATAATTTTGAAAAAGACCCCAAAATCAGTACAGCCATCCATTTTGGCAGATTCTTCTAAACTATTAGGTAAAGCTTGAAAAAAGTTACGCATGATGATCATGTTCATGGCGTTGACAGTTACAGGTAGGATCATCGACCAGTACGAATTGATCAACCCCAAAGAGCGCACCACTAAGAATGTCGGGATCATTCCACCACTAAAGAGCATGGAGAAGACAACCATAAAGTTAAAAAAGCCTCGCCCAAAAAGATATTTACGTGATAATCCATAGGCCATCAATGAAGTCACGCACATGCTGACGACTGTCCCAAGCCCAGTAACACCAATAGAAACAGCTAAAGCTCGAAAAATCGTTGGTGTAGATAAGATGTAACGATAGGCATCTAAAGAAAACGTAGTCGGGAAAAGGATGAATTTTTTTGCTACGACTTCTTGTGTAGAAGCAAATGAAGTGGCGATGATATTTAAAAACGGTACGATACAGATCAAAGCTAATAATAGTAGAAAAATGGAATTAAAAATCGTAAAGCTTTTTTCTCCAAGCGAAACCTTTTTTTTCATTTAGAGAGAACCCTCCTTTAAACCATAAGTATTTTTGTACCTCCAATCTATCATCTGCTTGAAA
The DNA here is from genome assembly GCF_050555445.1 of Enterococcus sp. DIV1304_2. Lineage (NCBI taxonomy): Bacteria > Bacillati > Bacillota > Bacilli > Lactobacillales > Enterococcaceae > Enterococcus > Enterococcus sp. DIV1304_2. Next base: position 2,735,932 of record NZ_CP187851.1, on the reverse strand, counting down.
TTACGTACATAATCATTTTTTAGGGAGGGGAAATCAGGAGGTTTCATATAGATGGAACGGGCATTTCCTAAAAAATCAAACAGATGAAGCAGAAAAGTGATTAATCAAGTGATGATCGACAGTTACCTACGTCAGTGAAAATGATTATATACGGAATCACTTTTCTTCCTTTATGCTGTGGATAGCGATTAAAGTCACACAATGTTTAACAAGGAGGGCTTATGGAGAGTGTAAAAAGAGAGCTAGGTTCAATTACTTTATCAAAAAAGGAAGAACGAACAAAAAGAAGAAGGAAGACGATTGCTGGAATCAAAACGAATAAATTTTTGTACTTGATGATTCTTCCAGGAATCCTTTATTTCATTATTTTCAGATATTTACCTATGGGTGGCTTAGTGATTGCGTTCCAAGACTATCAACCCTATCTGGGGATTCTGGGGAGTCCTTGGGTTGGTTTCAAGCACTTTATTCGTTTATTTACTGAGCCAACATTTTTTATGTTGTTGAGGAATACGCTGATTTTGTTTGGACTGAACATTTTTGTCTTTTTCCCAATGCCGATCATCCTGTCGCTTCTATTGAATGAAGTAACCAGCAAGCGATTCAAGAATAGTATCCAAACAATCATTTACATTCCACATTTCATGTCTTGGGTCATCATCGTCTCGATCACCTATGTTTTTTTAAATGTGGATGGTGGAGTCATCAATGAATTTTTGGCCAGTATTGGGTTAGATAAAATAAGTTTTTTGACATCACCTGACTGGACACGAACAGTCTACATTGGACAGGTGATTTGGAAAGAACTCGGTTGGTCAACAATCATTTACCTTTCTGCGATTACCGCAGTAGATACGCAATTATATGAAGCAGCCGAAATGGATGGCGCAGGACGTTTACGTAAGACATGGCATGTGACATTACCTGCGATCCGTCCAGTGATCATTACCTTGTTGATTTTGAAAATTGGTCAAACACTTGACCTAGGATTTGAGCATATGTACTTACTACTCAATTCATTGAATCGCAGTGTGGCAGAGATTTTTGATACATATATCTATACTGCTGGATTGAAAAATGGACAATTAAGTTTTAGTACTTCAATGGGCTTGTTCAAAGGTGTAGTAGGTTTGTTTATGGTCATACTTGCGAACAAGGTAGCAAAAAAACTGGGTGAAGACGGTGTGTACTAGCAAAGGAGCAAACAGATGTTGCAAAAGTTAGAGAGTACAAATAAAAAATTAATCAGATTCCTGCAACTCATTTACTTAAATTTTTTGTGGGGAATATTAGTTGTTTTGGGTCTCGGACTATTCACTTTTGGTCCAGCGTCTTACGCAATGGTCTCAGTAATCCGGAAGTGGTTACGCTCATCTGAGGATTTTCCACTGACACAGACGTACTTTCACTATTTTAAAGAAAACTACAAAGAAACGTTGTTGATCAGTTGGTTGTATTTTTCAGTTGCTTTCGTCTTATACGTAGATCTTGCCTATATCCAAAATTGGTATTTACGCGTTGTGATTTTGGTCATTAGCTTTTTTTACGTGTTATCTGCACTATATATTTTCCCAATTATGGCCCATTACCAATGGCAAGGGATGTTTTATAAAATCAAAATGGCTTTTTTATTCGGTTTTTCTCAGTTACATTATTCACTCGTTTTACTGTTGATCATTATTGGCAGTTACGCGATAATTATTCGCTTGATACCGGGTATGTTGACGTTCATGGGGAGTAGCTTCTTCTTTTTTGCCATCACTTGGACAGCGGTGCAACTATTTGATCGTCTTAAAAAGAAAGAAGTAGCAATAGATAAAAATACATTCAGTGAAGGAGAACAATTATGAAGAAAAAAACGTTAGTAACAGCAGGGATCGGTTTGCTCAGCATACTTGCTTTGTCAGCTTGTGGCAATGATTCAAGTGACACATCCGCAGATACAGAGGATGGGAAAACGCGAATCACGTGGTTGAACATTTTACATACAGCTTCACCACCTAATGATACGATCGTTGATAAAATCGAGGAGAAAACCAATACAGAATTGACGTTTAACTGGATTCCTGATGCGTCAAAAGAGGAACGGTTGACCACTGCATTAGCTTCAAATGAGCTGGGAGATATCGTGACACTACAAATTGCTATGCTAAAAAATTCCTCTGTACGAAATGCATTGAAGTCCGGTGTTTTCTGGGATGTGTCTGATTATTTAGCTGACTATAAAAATTTAAGTAAAATATCAGAGGATCGAATCGAAGCGGCAAGTATCGATGGTGCATTGTATGGCGTACCTATGCAAAAAGACTATGCTCGTGCAGGTTTAGTTATCCGGAAAGATTGGTTAGATAATCTAGGCTTAGAAGTACCAGATACATTGGATGAACTTTATGAAGTAGCAAAACAATTCACAGAAAATGATCCAGACGGCAATGGTGTCGATGATACGGTTGGTTTTGGCGATCGCGCGCCAAGTGATATCCGTTATACAAGCTTCAAATTATTCACTTCGTATTACGGCGCACCAAATGGTTGGAAAGTAGAGAGCAACGGGAAATTTACTCCCGAATTTGATACAGATGAATATAAGAAAGCGATGGATTTTTCTAGAGATTTATTTGAAAACGGTTACTTAGCGCAAGACTTTGCAGTGACTCAAAAGACAGACCAACAGGAACAATTTGCACAAGGTAAGACAGGGATCTATACCGGGATGATCGATATCAAAAACCTAAAAAATATGGGGAAAGATATTCAACCAGAGATGGAGCTTGTGCCAGTAAATAAAATATCAGATGGTGAAGATGGGGATTATCATGTGTGGTCAGAAGGAAATGGCGTAGGGGGATTATTGGCATTTCCTAAATCCTCGGTCAAAGATGAAGCACAATTGAAGAAATTACTTCAGTTTGTCGATGATTTATTAGAAGAAGATATGTATAAATTGATGACAGGTGGTATTGAAGGAACACATTACCAATTGCAAGACGATGGCGCAATCGAATATATCGACATGGACCTTTGGCAACAGGAAGTGCAACCATTGTCTAGTTCAAGACCAAGTGAAGTCACATTTTCGTTTAAAGATGCTGATCCAGAGAAAGAATTATCCAATCAATTAGTCAAGGAAAATGAACAGTTTGTAGTGTTAGATCCAACGGTTCCATTAGATTCAGAGAAAAACAATGAAGTCGGTTCAGAAATCGAAAAAATCATGATCGATGCAACTGTCCAATACATTATGGGACAAATAGATGAAGATGGATTCAAACAAGCAATCAGCAATTGGCGTGCCCAAGGTGGCGATCAAATTGCTGAAGAATACGAAGAGGCTTATAAAGCTGCACAGCAATAGTAGATATATCAAGAAAGGGCTGTAACCATTCCAACCGCAGCCCTTTCTCTCTTAAAATGATTGATTGGAGGAAGAAGATTGAATTGGTCAGAGAAATTAGCAGATAGTATTATGGCGCGTACACCCTATTTGTATCTAGATAAAGGATATAAACAAAAATGGTCTTATGATTATGGCGTTGTTTTGAAAGGATTTCAGTTGTTATGGCTGAAAACAAAGGAGAAGAAGTACTTAGACTTCATCCAAACAAACATTGATTACTTCGTACAAGAAGATGGATCGATCAAAGGCTATGAATTAGAAGAATACAATATCGACCATATCAATACCGGAAAACTGTTCTTTATACTCTATAAAGAAACAGGAGATGAGAAATATCGCAAAGCAGCAGAAACTTGCGCCAAACAATTGTTGAATCACCCACGAACATCTGAAGGTGTATTTTGGCATAAGGCAATCTATCCTTGGCAAATATGGTTAGATGGATTGTACATGGGAGCGCCTTTTTATGCGGAATATATCCAAACCTTTATGTCGAAAAAAGACTATCAAGACGTTTTACGTCAATTCGAGATCAGTTATCAGCGATTGTTCGACTCAAAAACGAATTTATTGTTCCATGCGTGGGATGAAAAAAAGGTCCAACCTTGGGCGGATACAGAAACGGGATTATCTCATCATTTTTGGAGCCGCTCAATTGGTTGGTATTTGATGGCGTGTGTTGATACTTACGAGTTGTTGCATAAAGAAGTGGATTGTCGATTATTGGGGCGGATTCTGACATCCACATTAGAAGCATTGTTACCTTATCAATCAGAAACTGGCACCTGGTACCAAGTAACAACCGAAACGAACCGTAAAGGGAATTATCTAGAAGCTTCAGGAAGCAGCATGTTCGTTTATGCGATGGCAAAGGGGATTCGCATAGGAATATTGGAGAAGGAAGTGTGGTTTCCTCAGTTGAAAAAATCTTATCAAGGCTTATTTGATGAATTTGTTTTGGAAACAAAAGAAGGCTGGTTGAATCTGAATAAAAATTGCCAAGTTGCAGGTTTAGGCGGGGCGGACCAAAGAGATGGTTCTTATGCCTACTATATTAGTGAGCCAATCGTATGTAATGATCAAAAAGGTGTTGGGGCTTTTTTGCAAGCCTTAGTAGAAGTGGAAGGTGTATCTAGGTGATAAATATTTTAAGCTTAGGTGCCTCAGTCGATATACTCAACACGACGGTGATCCAACAAGCCATTGATCAAGTAGCAGAAGCAGGTGGGGGAAGAGTAACCATTCCAAGTGGGCAGTTTTTAACGGGGCCATTGTGCTTGAAAAGTAATGTGGAGTTGTATCTTTCTCCTGGAGCAGTATTGAAATTTACAGATGACCCAGCCCAGTATTCAGCCATTTTATCCAGCTGGGAGGGGGTACCTAAAAAGGTCTATGCTTCATGTATCTATGCGCAACATGCAGAAAATATTGCTGTCACTGGTTTAGGGAAATTAGATGGTAGTGGTCCTAACTGGTGGCGCATTTTTCGAGAGGAGCATGAAACACTTGAGTACCCGCGACCAAAATTGCTTGGTTTTGATCATTGTCGACGAGTAACGATTCGTGATATCCAGTTGGTCGACTCACCAAGTTGGACGATCCATCCGAATCATTGCCAAGATGTGACTATCGATCACGTAGTCATTTGTAATCCTGCTGATTCGCCGAACACAGACGGTATTGATCCAGAGTCTTGTCATAATGTGCATATCAGTAATTGCCATATTGATGTGGGCGATGACTGTATTGCGATCAAAGCAGGGACAGAGGATGCCGTTAATAAAGTGCCTTGTCAAAATATCACGATCACTAATTGTACGATGGTACACGGTCATGGTGGCGTAGTTTTGGGCAGTGAAATGAGTGGCGGGATTCGGAATGTAACGATTTCGAACTGCGTATTCCAACAAACCGATCGTGGAATTCGATTAAAGACACGCCGAGGTCGAGGTGGGATGATCGAAGATGTCCGAGTAACTAATTTGATCATGGACCAAGTACTGTGTCCGTTTGTCATCAATCTTTATTATTTTTGCGGGCCTCGTGGCAAAGATCCCTATGTCTGGGACAAGGAAGTGTATCCAATCGATGAGCGAACGCCACAAGTTCGACGTGTTCATTTTTCATCGATCACTGCTCGAAATGTTCATGCTTCCGCGGGCTTTATTTATGGTCTAGCAGAACAAGCGGTTCAAGACATTTCTTTCGATCATGTCGATATATCAATGGCAAAAGATGCAAAAGCGGGCGTGCCAGCTATGATGACAGGTTTAGAACCCATGCGCCAACAAGGATTTTATGTGCGGTTTGGTAAGCATATTTCTTTCCAGCAGATCACGATCGATCATCATGAAGGGCCAGCAATCATGATTGAAGATTCGGAAGATATCGAAATTAAACGTATGCGATCGACAGAGTTGGATAAAAAGAATGTATCTATTATAGAAGGAACTTAAATAAAATGGAGTTGATCGAGTACTTAGGGAAAGACGCACGTTGCTTGAGACCGAGTGGTAGCTGTTTATCACAAAAAATCAACGATGATCAAGTAATTGAGTATTATCAATTGATATTAAATGATCTTGAACCTGTTTCTGCCATTTATGTTTATCCAGTAAAAAAGAAGGAACCTTTGCCTGCTGTGATCTATCTGCATTCACATGGGGGTGATTTTTCACTAGGAAAAAGTGAGTTGCTAGCAGGTGCATCCTATTTTGTAGAACCTTCATTTGCAAAGGCCTTGACGAGTATGGGGTATGGTGTATGGGCGATTGATGCTTGGGGATTTGAAGAACGCGGCGGAATTGCTGAAAGTGAACTTTTTAAGCGATTCTTATTAACAGGACGAACACTTTGGGGAATGCGGATCTTTGATGTGCTAAGCTTGATCGACTACTTGGAAACACGAGAAGATATTGACACACAACGTATCGCCACGATCGGGTTATCTATGGGTGGACTATTAAGTTGGTGGACAAGTGCATTGGATGAACGTGTGAAAGTATGTATTGACCTAGCTAGCCAAGTAGAGGTTGAAACGCTCTTGAAACATCAAATGTTAGACTACCACGGTTACTATTATTATGTTCCTGATTTATTGACGGAGTATACGACCCTAGCTATTCAGCAAAAAATTGCTCCTCGTAAACGCCTCACTATAGTAGGGAAAAACGATCGAATGTGTCCAACAGAAGGCGTCTGTCGCTTGAATAAACAGCTAGATTTGCATTATCAACAATTGGGAGTACCAACGAATTTTCAAGGATACTCTTTAAATGGTGGACACTTTGAAACACGTGATATGCGAATGAAGTGGCAAGCATTTTTAAAGGAGCACCTATAATGAAAACAGAAATCGTGATCGACCCGATTCCAAGAAAAGCAGACTATCAGACCATTCAAGCAGGAATTGCTCATCTTAGCTCATTGCCGAATTACGTAAAAAAGACCATGATCATTCGAGAAGGGGTCTATCATGAATATATCGAATGTCGGCTGTCAAATTTCCAAATGTTTGGACAAGGAGAAGTAAAAATTGTTGGATGCCGTTTTGCGAAACAAACACTTTCATCTGGTGAAGCAAGAGAAACATTTCGAACCGCGACACTATTTCTTGAAGGAGAAAATATTCGTCTCGAAAATATACAAATCATCAATAACGCTGGTGCAGGAGAACAAGTAGGTCAAGCAATCGCGCTATTCAATTATGCCCATCAAGTCCAGTTGATCAATTGTCGGTTGTGCGGGCAACAAGATACATTATGCACAGGACCGTTGCCTCCGATTCAAAAAGATGGTCGCCCATTTTTTACCCCAGTGTTAAAGGAGCGTAAGTATTGTCGGCAATCTTATGAACGATGTTGGATCGAAGGGACGGTGGACTTTATTTTCGGTGGGGCAGATGCGTTGTTTGACCACTGTTTCATCCACAGTTTGGTTAGTTCTTCTAATGGTTATATCACAGCCGCTTCAACGGTAAAAGAACAAGAACGAGGTTTTCTTTTTTTTAGGTGTGCAATCATCGCAGATTACGAGGCACCTTCTATCTATTTAGGTCGACCTTGGCGTCCGTATGCTCAGGTGACATTTGAAGAGTGTGATGTAGGAGCGCATGTCTATCAAAGTGGCTGGCATGACTGGGATGAGAAACAAAACAGACAAACAGCCCGCTTTTATGAAAAAAATAATAGGTATCAAAGAGGAATTTGTCGCGAATCATGGGTTACTGTGGAAACGGAGGTCGATTAGATGACGAAAAAATGGGAAATAACTTTTGGCTTGATCGGTGGGTCTACCGCTTTGTTGTTTTTTGGTGGGATTGCTGTGACCTTCAATCAAATGTCTCTTTCAAATTTCCGAGAAACATACCAAGCTCTCTCATTAGAGGGCTTTGGTAGTGTAAAAGAAACCTTTGAGTCACTACGGAGCATGACGGGGTTGTTTAGCGTTAGCCTATTCCTCTCATTGGTTGGGCTGTGTCTGGCTCTTTACCTATCGTTGAAGGGAAAAGCAAGTCCGATGGCGGCACTCATTTATTTGATTTCAGGAGTCCTGCTGTTGTTCGGTACACAATTCATTGCGTACCCTTTTGTCTTTTTCTATCTATTAGCAGCGGGTTCAAGTATGTATCGCCAAAAAATAGAGAAAAGGTGGAGATCGGATGTTTCAAAGTAAAGTAGTCAATCCAATCATTCGAGGATTTAATCCAGACCCGAATATTTTGAAAGTGGGTAGTTCTTATTATGTGATCGTTTCTTCTTTTGAGTGGTTACCAGGTATTCGTGTATATGAATCGACAGATCTGATTAATTGGGAACATAAAACAGATATTTTAACTGATCAAGTATCGTTAAAGGGTCATCCAATCAATGGAAGTATCTGGGCGCCACAAATCAGTTACTCAGCTGGGCGATTTTATCTTATTTATACAGAGGTTAAAAGCGTAACACGTCCTTTTAAAGACACCCACAATTACATGATGATCGCAGAGGATATCAATGGACCTTGGGAAAGTCCAATCTATCTAAATAGTAGTGGTTTTGATCCCTCGCTTTTTCATGATCCACGTACAGGTAGGAAATGGCTTTTGAATGAAATCTGGGATTTTCGACTAACTACACCGAATAAATCAGCAGGGATCGTCATTCAAGAATATGATGCAAAACAAAAACAACTAGTCGGGCCGATTCACACGATCTTTACAGGAACCGAACTCGCAAAGACCGAAGCACCTCATCTTTACTATGTCAATGATTACTATTATTTGCTGACTGCTGAAGGTGGTACTGGTAGTGGACATGCTGTTACCGTTTGTCGTAGTCGTGATTTGTTAGGACCATACGAAGTCGATCCCCAAAATCCAATGTTGACAGCAAATGGGTATCCAAGCTCAAGTTTACAATGTGCGGGACATGCAAGTTTAGTTCAAACAGAATTCGACAGATGGTATATAGTCCATCTTTGTACTCGCCCTATCGAAGGTGTTGCTATCTTAGGTAGAGAAACAGCTATTCAAGAAGTGTATTGGACAGAAGACTATTGGTTGCGGATAAAAGAAGGAGGAAATGAACCAAGAGAGATCGTCACCATTCCAACACAAGAGAAAGTGATCCAAAAGATCAATTCTTGTTTTTTTGATGATTTTGCAGGTGAAATGAGAAAAAATTGGAACGCTCGTCGTTGTTTAGCAGACACAACTTGGTGCGACTTGACTAGCCGATATGGCTATCTAAGAATGCTCGCAGGAGAATCACTGCAGTCAACGTTTGACCAACACTTATTAGCGATACGGCAAACAACGTTTTCATTTATTGCACAAACTAAGATGGAATATGAGCCAAAGCACTTCAACCAAATGGCTGGGCTGCTTCTTTTTCTAAATGAAGAAAATTATTATTATTGCTGTGTGACCTGGGATGAAAAGATAGGGAAGTGTCTCCGATTACTTAGTGCAGTTGACGGTCATGTTACGATTAGGCCTGAAATTTATCCGCTAAGAGGAAGAGAGACAGTGATTAAAGTAGTTGTTGAAAAGACTTTTGGACAATTTTATGTGAAATGTTCGCAAGACTGGAAAAAAATCGGTGCTGAAATTGATGTGCAGACACTATCAGGTGGTTTTACAGGAAACTTTGTTGGTATTGGTGTGCAGGATTTAAACGTAAGAGGAGGGAGCTATGCTGATTTTGATTATTTCAACTATCAGGAAATAGAAATGGAATGAAATAAAAAAAGATTAGGTGCAGTGAAAGTTAAATTTTACCTTGACCAATCTTTTTTTTAATGATAGTATAGTCAACGTTGCTGAAACATGAAAACAATCATGAAATTTGTTTAAAAGTTTTGTTGACAATCATAATTCCATGTGATAATATAACGAAGTTGGTTATGAGAGATGAGTTTTTAGATGTTGATTTTATTAAGAAATAAACAAAAAAACATGTTGACAAATAACAAACGATGAGTTATGATGAGTGAGTTGCTAAAACGACCTCGTGAAAAACGAGTTCAAAAAACTTTTAAAAAATAGTTGACAATCATTCGAGAGTTTGCTAAGATATAAAAGTTGCTACGGCAATCACAAACGATAAGTTGAGGCAGTTGTGTTTCAATTATCACGTAGACCTTTGAAAACTGAACAAAGTAAGACAAACCAAATGTGTAGGGCGTCTTGATTCAATTCAAGACAACAAACATTTTTAACAAGCAAGCAATATGCTAGCAAACAAATTGAGCTTAACAATCGCAAGATTGTTCTAACTTTTATTTATGAGAGTTTGATCCTGGCTCAGGACGAACGCTGGCGGCGTGCCTAATACATGCAAGTCGAACGCTTCTTTTCCCACCGGAGCTTGCTCCACCGGGAAAAGAGGAGTGGCGAACGGGTGAGTAACACGTGGGTAACCTGCCCATCAGAAGGGGATAACACTTGGAAACAGGTGCTAATACCGTATAACAATCGAAACCGCATGGTTTCGTTTTGAAAGGCGCTTTACGGTGCCGCTGATGGATGGACCCGCGGTGCATTAGCTAGTTGGTGAGGTAACGGCTCACCAAGGCCACGATGCATAGCCGACCTGAGAGGGTGATCGGCCACATTGGGACTGAGACACGGCCCAAACTCCTACGGGAGGCAGCAGTAGGGAATCTTCGGCAATGGACGAAAGTCTGACCGAGCAACGCCGCGTGAGTGAAGAAGGTTTTCGGATCGTAAAACTCTGTTGTTAGAGAAGAACAAGGGTGAGAGTAACTGTTCACCCCTTGACGGTATCTAACCAGAAAGCCACGGCTAACTACGTGCCAGCAGCCGCGGTAATACGTAGGTGGCAAGCGTTGTCCGGATTTATTGGGCGTAAAGCGAGCGCAGGCGGTTTCTTAAGTCTGATGTGAAAGCCCCCGGCTCAACCGGGGAGGGTCATTGGAAACTGGGAGACTTGAGTGCAGAAGAGGAGAGTGGAATTCCATGTGTAGCGGTGAAATGCGTAGATATATGGAGGAACACCAGTGGCGAAGGCGGCTCTCTGGTCTGTAACTGACGCTGAGGCTCGAAAGCGTGGGGAGCAAACAGGATTAGATACCCTGGTAGTCCACGCCGTAAACGATGAGTGCTAAGTGTTGGAGGGTTTCCGCCCTTCAGTGCTGCAGCTAACGCATTAAGCACTCCGCCTGGGGAGTACGACCGCAAGGTTGAAACTCAAAGGAATTGACGGGGGCCCGCACAAGCGGTGGAGCATGTGGTTTAATTCGAAGCAACGCGAAGAACCTTACCAGGTCTTGACATCCTTTGACCACTCTAGAGATAGAGCTTCCCCTTCGGGGGCAAAGTGACAGGTGGTGCATGGTTGTCGTCAGCTCGTGTCGTGAGATGTTGGGTTAAGTCCCGCAACGAGCGCAACCCTTATTGTTAGTTGCCATCATTTAGTTGGGCACTCTAGCAAGACTGCCGGTGACAAACCGGAGGAAGGTGGGGATGACGTCAAATCATCATGCCCCTTATGACCTGGGCTACACACGTGCTACAATGGGAAGTACAACGAGTCGCAAAGTCGCGAGGCTAAGCTAATCTCTTAAAGCTTCTCTCAGTTCGGATTGTAGGCTGCAACTCGCCTACATGAAGCCGGAATCGCTAGTAATCGCGGATCAGCACGCCGCGGTGAATACGTTCCCGGGCCTTGTACACACCGCCCGTCACACCACGAGAGTTTGTAACACCCGAAGTCGGTGAGGTAACCTTTTTGGAGCCAGCCGCCTAAGGTGGGATAGATGATTGGGGTGAAGTCGTAACAAGGTAGCCGTATCGGAAGGTGCGGCTGGATCACCTCCTTTCTAAGGAATATTACGGAGACTACACACGTTTGTCGATACTTTGTTCAGTTTTGAGAGGTCTACTCTCAAAATTTTGTTCATTGAAAACTGGATATTGAAGTAAAAATGTAAGTAATACAAACCGAGAACACCGCGTTGAATTTGAAAGCTAAACAAATCGTTTAGCCTTAAGCAAAATAGGCGGCCAGAAGTGAAAGCTTGCTTTCACGGATTGGACGATCTTTTTGTCGAAGAGGCTGATTTGTGTGCTGGATAGAGTTTTTTAATAAGTTCAATTGCTTATTTTTCTTGATTGGACTTCTATCGCTAGAAGAAAGATCAAAACCCAACCGTAAGGTTGATAAGGTTAAGTGAATAAGGGCGCACGGTGGATGCCTTGGCACTAGGAGCCGATGAAGGACGGGACTAACACCGATATGCTTTGGGGAGCTGTACGTAAGCTATGATCCAGAGATTTCCGAATGGGGGAACCCAGCATCTTTTATAGGATGTTACGTATACGTGAATACATAGCGTATACGAGGTAGACGCAGAGAACTGAAACATCTAAGTACCTGCAGGAAGAGAAAGAAAATTCGATTCCCTGAGTAGCGGCGAGCGAAACGGGAAAAGCCCAAACCAATGAGCTTGCTCATTGGGGTTGTAGGACTCCGATATGGTAGTTCTTTCAGATAGTCGAATGACTTGGAAAAGTCAGTCAGAGAGGGTGAAAGCCCCGTAGATGAAATTTGGAAGGCACCTAGGAGGATCCTGAGTACGGCGGAACACGAGGAATTCCGTCGGAATCCGGGAGGACCATCTCCCAAGGCTAAATACTCCCTAGTGACCGATAGTGAACCAGTACCGTGAGGGAAAGGTGAAAAGCACCCCGGAAGGGGAGTGAAATAGAACCTGAAACCGTGTGCCTACAACAAGTCAAAGCCCGTTAATGGGTGATGGCGTGCCTTTTGTAGAATGAACCGGCGAGTTACGATTGCATGCGAGGTTAAGTTGAAGAGACGGAGCCGCAGCGAAAGCGAGTCTGAATAGGGCGTTTGAGTATGTAGTCGTAGACCCGAAACCATGTGATCTACCCATGTCCAGGTTGAAGGTGCGGTAAAACGCACTGGAGGACCGAACCCACGTACGTTGAAAAGTGCGGGGATGAGGTGTGGGTAGCGGAGAAATTCCAAACGAACTTGGAGATAGCTGGTTCTCTCCGAAATAGCTTTAGGGCTAGCCTCGGAATTGAGAATGATGGAGGTAGAGCACTGTTTGGACTAGGGGCCCATCTCGGGTTACCGAATTCAGATAAACTCCGAATGCCATTCATTCATATCCGGGAGTCAGACTGTGAGTGATAAGATCCATAGTCGAAAGGGAAACAGCCCAGACCACCAGCTAAGGTCCCAAAATATATGTTAAGTGGAAAAGGATGTGGGGTTGCACAGACAACTAGGATGTTGGCTTAGAAGCAGCCACCATTTAAAGAGTGCGTAATAGCTCACTAGTCGAGTGACCCTGCGCCGAAAATGTACCGGGGCTAAACATATTACCGAAGCTGTGGAGTACACCTTTAGGTGTATTGGTAGGAGAGCGTTCTAAGGGCGTTGAAGGTAGATCGTGAGGACTGCTGGAGCGCTTAGAAGTGAGAATGCCGGTATGAGTAGCGAAAGACAGGTGAGAATCCTGTCCACCGAATGACTAAGGTTTCCTGGGGAAGGCTCGTCCGCCCAGGGTTAGTCGGGACCTAAGCCGAGGCCGACAGGCGTAGGCGATGGACAACAGGTTGATATTCCTGTACTCGTTGTTTTTGTTTGAGCAATGGAGGGACGCAGGAGGCTAAGGAATGCAGACGATCGGAAATGTCTGTCCAAGCAGTAAGTCTTGATAGGAGTCAAATGCTTCTAACTTTAAGGACAAGCTGTGATGGGGAGGGAAATAATAGTACCGAAGTTCCTGACGTCACACTGCCGAGAAAAGCTTCTAGTGAGAAAACAACGACCCGTACCGCAAACCGACACAGGTAGTCGAGGAGAGAATCCTAAGGTGAGCGAGAGAACTCTCGTTAAGGAACTCGGCAAAATGACCCCGTAACTTCGGGAGAAGGGGTGCTGATCGTCAGATCAGCCGCAGTGAATAGGCCCAAGCGACTGTTTATCAAAAACACAGGTCTCTGCAAAATCGTAAGATGAAGTATAGGGGCTGACGCCTGCCCGGTGCTGGAAGGTTAAGAGGAGTGCTTAGCGTAAGCGAAGGTACGAATTGAAGCCCCAGTAAACGGCGGCCGTAACTATAACGGTCCTAAGGTAGCGAAATTCCTTGTCGGGTAAGTTCCGACCCGCACGAAAGGCGTAACGATTTGGGCACTGTCTCAACGAGAGACTCGGTGAAATTTTAGTACCTGTGAAGATGCAGGTTACCCGCGACAGGACGGAAAGACCCCATGGAGCTTTACTGTAGTTTGATATTGAGTGTCTGTACCGCATGTACAGGATAGGTAGGAGCCGTAGAAGTCGGAACGCTAGTTTCGATGGAGGCGCTGGTGGGATACTACCCCTGCGTTATGGCCACTCTAACCCGCACCACTAATCGTGGTGGGAGACAGTGTCAGATGGGCAGTTTGACTGGGGCGGTCGCCTCCTAAAGAGTAACGGAGGCGCCCAAAGGTTCCCTCAGAATGGTTGGAAATCATTCGAAGAGTGTAAAGGCAGAAGGGAGCTTGACTGCGAGACCTACAAGTCGAGCAGGGACGAAAGTCGGGCTTAGTGATCCGGTGGTTCCGCATGGAAGGGCCATCGCTCAACGGATAAAAGCTACCCTGGGGATAACAGGCTTATCTCCCCCAAGAGTCCACATCGACGGGGAGGTTTGGCACCTCGATGTCGGCTCGTCGCATCCTGGGGCTGTAGTCGGTCCCAAGGGTTGGGCTGTTCGCCCATTAAAGCGGCACGCGAGCTGGGTTCAGAACGTCGTGAGACAGTTCGGTCCCTATCCGTCGCGGGCGTTGGAAATTTGAGAGGAGCTGTCCTTAGTACGAGAGGACCGGGATGGACTTACCGCTGGTGTACCAGTTGTTCTGCCAAGGGCATTGCTGGGTAGCTATGTAGGGAAGGGATAAACGCTGAAAGCATCTAAGTGTGAAGCCCACCTCAAGATGAGATTTCCCATTTCTTTAAGAAAGTAAGATCCCTGAGAGATGATCAGGTAGATAGGTCAGGAGTGGAAGTACAGTGATGTATGGAGCGGACTGATACTAATCGATCGAGGACTTAACCAAAATAAAATGAAAAACTCGGAGAGTTTCTTACTAATACTTCAAATCCAGTTTTGAGTGAACAAGATTTACTCAATATAGATAACACCAAGTGTGGTGGCGATGGCGAGAAGGATACACCTGTAACCATGCCGAACACAGAAGTTAAGCTTCTTAGCGCCGATTGTAGTGAGGGGTTGCCCCTTGTGAGAGTAGGACGCCGCCACGCAAAGGAAAACAGTTGAACGAAAGTTCAGCTGTTTTTTTTGCCTGGATGCGAACAAATTTTCGGTTTTTTGCTGAAAAAAAGCAATGGAAATGTTATGATAAACCATGTATAAACCAAAAAAGTCAACAGATATCGATCTGTTTTAGTAAAGCGATACAGACAAACTTGTATTTTATTATCTTATGTATAGGGAGGTAGTAGCTTAATGGTCAAATTTATTCATGCGGCAGATTTGCATATGGATCGTTCATTTGAAGGATTAGTAGGAATCGATGAAAAAGTTCAAAAGAAATTATTACGGGCTAATTTGACCGTACTTGAAAATATTGTGGAACAGGCAATCAAACATCAGGTTGATTTTGTTTTACTGGTAGGGGATAGCTTCCACCAGAATCGTCCTTCGCTAAAGATCCAAAAGCATTTTTCGGAACAAATCAAGCGCTTAGGAGAACACAATATCTCAGTTTTTTTAACATTTGGTAATCATGATTTTTATCAAAAAGAGAGATATTGGTTTGAATTTCCCGAGAATCTTTCTTTGTTTACTTCGGAAACTGTAGAGACACTGCAAATGACGACGGATGCTGGCGAAACGATTGCACTCAGTGGTTTTAGTTACACAAAACAATGGATCACTGAGGAAAAAGCACCTGATTTTCCCCAACGTTTTGCTGTCGACTACCATATTGGACTCTATCATGGTGAAACTGGGACAACTCATGGGAATTATGCACCATTTCAAGCAAATCAAATGGAAGCAAAAGGCTATGACTACTGGGCATTAGGCCATATCCATGTTCCCACTAAATTAAATGAAAAAGGAACCATTCTTTATCCTGGTGCACCACAAGGACATACAAAAAAAGAAGAGCCGGCGACTTCAATAGTTTTAGTTGAACTTCAAGGAGCGTCTTGTCGAACAACACCTATAAAAGTTGCAGAAGTTTATTGGAAACGTCAGCAAATTTCTCTCAGAGAAGTGAAACAAACGACGGATGTATTGAAGAAAATCCAACAAGAATTAGTTGAACCCAATAAGATGACTCTCATTGAATTTGAGATCATTGATTATGAACACTTAGATCAGGAAGTGTTGGATCGTATTTATTCTGGAGAATTATTAGATTATTTGAAGGAAGAAACAAACAGGAAATTTTCTAATTTAGTTATTTGGCGTATCTCTACTTTAGAAAGAGATAACAAGGTAAAAATTTCTTTGTCTGCTTCCACATTGATGTTTGAACAACTATTCGAAAATTACCAAACAAAAGAAGATTTTCAGCATATATTACAAGAAGCCTACACAAATCAAGAGGCAATCAAAGTGTTGGATCTGCTACCGGACTTTCAAGAATCTACGATACAAAAGGCCCAAGAAATCATTCGGCAAGACTTTTTGTTTGAGGGGGGTACTGAATGAATATTTTAAAAATCGAAATAGCAGCTTTTGGAAAGTGGCGTCAGCAAACCTTTTATTTTACCTCTGGCAATCAGTTGATTTACGGTGAAAATGAAGCGGGAAAGTCAACAATTTATCAATTTATTCAAGCAATCCTTTTTGGTTTTCCATCAAAAGGGAAGAAAAAGAAAGATTACACACCGAGAGACGGGTCTGCATATGGTGGAAAATTATTGCTGAATCATCCTGTACATGGAGAAATTTATGTTGAGAGATATAAACAACAAAATAGAGGTAAATCGAAGGTCACATGTAATGGCCAAAGTGGAAGTGATGAACTCTTAGAAAAACTACTTTCACCTTTGACGAAAGAGTTATTCCAGCAGGTTTTTACATTTCAACAAGAACAACTGAGTGAACTTGCTCATTTAACAGAAAAAGAATTACATGACGCGTTGATTTCATTAGGAATCACTGGAAGTTCTCATGTCTTTCAAAAAAGACAAGAATATTATCAATCAGCTGATAAGTTGTTTAAAAGAAAAGGTCAAAAATTAGTGATTAATCAGCGACTAAATGAATGGAAACAATTACAAGAAAAGATTCATCAAAAGCAAGAGCAAGAGGCGATCTATGGTGAATGGATCATGGAGGAACAACGACTAGCTGAACAACAACAGCTCTTATTGCATGATATCGAACAAATCAATCAAAAACTTACGCTGTATCATCAACAAGAATTGAATTTCTCTTTATATGAAGAGTGGCAATCACTGAAAAAAAATATGCTAGCTGAAGTACCGGATGAATCACTAATACAAGATTTAGAAGTATTTACCAAACGTTATCAACAAATGAACGAACGTCTGGAAGAACTTGAGGCTTCGTTAGAGCGACATAGTGGGATGGATCAGCAGTCTGCACGTTATTATTTTTATTTAGAACAAGAACAAGAGTTGAAAGCACTACAGCAAAAGCAATTTTCAACTGAGCAATTAATGGATGAGTGGCAAAGACTGCAAGTAGAGACAAGGGAAACAGCGTCAGAATTGAAAATCTTAGAACAACGTTGGCGCTGGGATCGATTGCAACGACCACAGGAATTTATTGATGATCCAGAGTGGCGTTCTTTGTATACGATGGCGCAACAATTGAATGATGAACACAGTCAGTTAGCGATTCGTTTTGATATTGTGAAGGAACAGCAACAAACACTAGAAGCAGAGATCAATGAATTAGAACTAGCCCATCCAACGCTGATCCAAACAAGACCGACCCAGGATGTTCCAGAAAAACAATCCTTTTTCAAATTTTACGTTAGTGCGTTAGTGTTAGCTGTGATTGGTTTAATCTTACCTATGCCCGGAAAAATATTGGGGCCATTGCTTGCTTTGGGAGTGGTTGGCTATACGTTTACTCGTAGAAAACCTAAGAACACTACAGACCAAAATTTGCCAGAAATCAAAGGGAAATGGCAAGAGAAACTAGGGCAACTGGATATTGTATTGGCACAATTAGAAGAGATTACTCAAACAATCAATGAGAATAAACGAAAGCAACAAAAAATGGAACAATCAGTGGCTGATTTTGCCTATCATCACTCATTAGGAATAATGAACACGCTTGAAACGATGAAAAATGAGGGCCAAGAAGTAACAGATTATCAAAAGCTTTATGCTGTTTTCCAAAAAAAGCAACAACGAGAACGTGAGATACAGGAACAACTCTTACAGATAGATGGGGAACTTGACCTAGCAAAAGAATGGCTACCACTCCAACATAAATCTCTCTCGGAAAAAATGGCGCTATTAACCACGTTCATCCAAGAGATGGAACAAATGAAATATGCTAGAAGTTATCAACAGAATACTTTATTGAAGCAAGAAATCAACGCATTGAAAAAGAAACAAAAAATGTGGTTGGAGGAATACAAAGAACAATTTACTAGAGCAGAACTTTCTTACCCATCAGAAGTATCGATTTTTTTACAAAAGGCGGAGCAAACGAAGCAACAACAAGCGCGTTTTGAAGAATTGACGCATATTCTTTCTCCAATTTTTAAAACTGTCATTACTTATAGCCAGTTGCAGACTCAGATTGCTCATGAATCCGAACGATTGCAAGAACTAAAGAGGGAAGAAAGTAGGAAGAGTGAGCAACGTCAACGTTTGCAGTTGCAAATTGAGGGATTACAACAAGACGGGACATTAGATGAATTATATCAACAGGAAAGTCTACAAAAAGCACAACTACAAGCTTTATTTGAAGAGTGGGGGGGCTTAGTGATTGCTGGGACATTTTTAGGTGATCTTTCGACAGAATTAAGTGAACGGCAATTACCACAGTTACTCAAATTAGCTGGAGACTATCTAAGTATCCTAACTGATCGACAGTACCAAGAAATACAATTGAAAAACGATACATTGACATTGACAAATGGTACAGATGAGTTTCCAATTTATGAGCTATCGACAGGAACAAAGGATCAGATGATTATGGCGATGCGTTTTGCATATCTTGCTTTGGAAGCGAAACGTTCGATCTGTCCAGTGATCATTGATGATGGCTGGCTACACTACGACCATAAGAGAAAATACCGTTTAGCTAAACTACTAGCTGAATTTAGCAAAACCTATCAAGTAATCTGCTTGTCTTCTGATCAAGAAATGGTAAGCTATTATCATGAGCTAGAACAATCTGTGAGAAAGTTAGAAGGTGCAAATAGTGAAAAAAATACGTGAATTAGTCGTTGATGAACAATTCGAACAATTCGTTTTGATCAAAAATGCAGATGTAAGAATCGCTAAGAACGGTAAGAAATTTATCGCTTTTACATTTCAAGATACATCAGGAACAATTGATGGCAAATATTGGGATGCATCAGAGGACGAGATCAAAAAATTTACACCGGGAACAGTTGTCTTTTTAAATGGTAAACGCGAGGTCTATCAAGGAAATCCTCAAGTTAAAATCTTGCATATGCGTTTAACAAAAGTTGATGAACCGAGTGATCCCAGTTTGTACATGGAAAGAGCACCATTGAGAAAAGAAGAAATGGAAGAAGAAATCAACCAATTGCTATTTGAGATCACAAATGCACATTGGAATCGAATCGTACGTTATTTGCTCAATAAATACCAAAAACAATTTTTTGAATATCCAGCAGCAAAACGAAATCATCACGCATTTGCTAGTGGATTGGCTTATCATACAGTATCGATGTTACACTTAGGTAAAGCGATTGCTGATGAATACCCTGAATTGAATCGCCCACTACTTTATGCGGGGATTATCTTACATGATTTAGGAAAAGTGATCGAGTTGTCCGGCTCAATGGCAACAGAATACACATTAGCGGGTAATTTAGTAGGGCATTTAGTTTTAATTGATGAAGAAATAACAAAAGCTTGTTTAGCATTGAAAATCAGTGAGGAAGAAGAAGATGTGCTGATCTTACGTCATATGGTTCTATCACATCATGGATTGTTAGAATATGGTTCGCCTGTTCGTCCTCGAATCATGGAAGCGGAAGTATTACACCAAATCGACACGATCGATGCTTCAATGCAAATGATGACTACTGCGATTCGTCAAACAGAGCCAGGGAAATATACAGATCGAATATTTGGTTTAGATAATCGTAGTTTTTATGTACCAAAACAGAAATAAGTAAGAACGGTAATGAACAATCTTCTCAGAGACTGTGACGATCGTTGTCTCACCCTTTCTAAAACTGAATAAAAGGTGTTCCAGAAGCAACTCCTTTGTTGCTGATTTTCGGAGTTGTATTCTGTTACACCCATAAAAAAAGATGTTGGTGAAGGGTGCTGACATCTTTTTTTGTGGTTTTATATAAAACGCTTGTTATTTTATCGATATGGAAAAGGAGCATTCATTTCTTCTGAAAAACAAATGAGTATATATACATAGTTGTTCTGTAATAAAAAACACTCCCTTATCTTACTTTAGAAAACAGCTTGCTTACCTAAAGGTATCGTTCAGTTGGGTTGAACGTAGAGAGATTCTCTTTTTTTTGTAGTCTTGCCCTTAGTTAATACTTTATTCTATAACCTGAATAAAAATCGCGCGGAGCCAATTTTTTTTCAGGAAAAGGCAAAAAGTTTGAACTTGAAAGTAAGCGGAAAATCTGGAAGTTTACCAGACGAAACTGTTATGATTTATTATGGAGTTTTAATTAGGTAGTTTCTTATATAAAAATCTTTATTAACTAAACACTTTCCCAGATTTTGGAATGCTAAATGTCCTGAATCTTTTTTTTTGAAATAAATCAAAATAATAAAAAATTAAAATAAAGAAAAATTTATTATAATTTAACTCGATAACGATTAATCAAATTATAAGAAAGGAGAGAGAAATGAAAAAGAGTTTATCAGTTATCGTGTCTTTATTTATCGTCATGCTTATAATGACTGCCGTAAAAACTGGAGCGGTTGAACAAAAGGAGTCGATTGGAAAGACTAGTTTTTATGGGAATTACGAGTATGCAGAAGAAGATGAACATCGGTCAGTTGACACAAATCCGAGTCATTCGCGTCATTCGGACAATCAACTAGTTACTGGTTTGAGTGTTTTACCAAGAACAGGTGAGAATCTTCAACCAATATATACGCAAATTGGTTTTATTCTATTGAGTGTACTAGCTATTTTGATGATTCATATAAAAAGAAAAACGGGGGATTAATAAGATGAAAAAAGAAATTTCAATGCTATCAACAATTGTTCTACTTGGAATTGTCGTAGGGAGTATGCAAGTTTCTGCGAATGAGGTATTTCCAAAAGAATATAACACAGATGGAACCATCACATTTGAAGCGGGCGGAACAGAAGTGACACCACCAGTTGATCCGGAAGATCCTGATCCAGAAAAACCAGTCACACCAGTCGATCCTCCAGGACCTGGAACAGGTGGCGCATTGTCAATCGACTATGGATCAAAATTTAAATTTGGTACACAAAAGATTTCTTCGACGACACAAACTTACTATGCAGCACCAGATGAGATGCAAGATGGTTCTAAGAAACCAACGTATGTTCAAGTGACTGACAAACGGGGAACGTTGACTGGGTGGAAGTTAAGTATTTCTCAACCAGAACAGTTTAAAACGATCAACGGAGATGAGCTTGTGGGGGCAGAGTTGGCTTTTACTAAAGGACAGGCAGATTCTGTGGTCGATTCACAATATATGCCTACAACAGTTAATAATAGGTTAACCTTGACTCCAGGATTAAGCGGAACATTGGCAATCAATGCGGAGGCTGGCACAGGAGTCGGAACTTGGGTCTATCGTTTTGGTGCCAATGAAGCAGATAACCAGGATGCAGTACAATTAACGATTCCAGGTAAATCAGTTAAATTGGCACAACAATATACAACTAAGTTAGTTTGGTCTCTAGAAGATACACCAAACTAATTTCCTTGAAGGGGAAATAAAACGATGAGAAAACTTTTGTTTAGTGTTTCGGTAGTTAGTTTACTAGGGATTTCAGGCTTATCAATCGAAGCCCACGCCGAAGAGAATAAACATTATGAATCAAATAGCCTAGTCGAGTTTGTTCCAAGCATGGATCCGACAGACCCTGTAAATCCAGAGAATCCAGATCCTGAAAAACCTGTTAAACCAGTCGATCCGACAAATCCAGATGGACCTAATCCAGGAACAAATGGCCCCTTATCCATTGACTATGCCTCCAGTTTGAAATTCGGGAGAAATCGTATTTCAAATAGAGATCAGGTATATTTTGCGAGGGCACAATCGTATCATGAGGATCAATTCAACACAGCTAATTTTGTCCAAGTTTCAGATCATCGGGGGACGAATAGCGGATGGTCGTTGAAAGTGAAACAACAAAAACAATTGACGGCAACGAGTGAAACATTGAATAACGTGTTGACAGGTGCACAAATCATGTTAGCACGACCTACAGTGAACAGTAACGCGTTGAATGTCGAAAAGCCTGAAGCGATGGATGAAGTCGTTCTAATACCTGGTGAAGAGTCTGTACTAGTGACAGCGAGGATAGGAGCTGGAGCTGGAACTTGGTCAACACATTGGGGTGAAGTGATGGAAATGGAAGAGCGGGATGAATATGGGGAGAGCCAATCTATAAATGTTACGAAAGATATTCAACTGTCAGTACCTGGTGCCACACCGAAAGATGCAGTCACATATCAAACAAGCCTAGTGTGGATGTTGACAGATGTTCCAGGAATGTAAGAAGTAGGAGGGAAAAGAGATGATACGAGGAAAACTATTCACACTTATCTTAAGCACGATAGTAACGGCGACTATCTCTCCTCTTATTACTGAGGAACAGCCACTCAGTGAGACCAGTTCGACTATTGAAGTGATGGAGGGAAATGACGAGTCATTATCAAGTGAGGAACAGTTAAAAACAGTAATTGAACAAATAACAAGCGATTCAACAAAGGAAGAAGCGAATACTTCTGAAGATTCTACAGACGAGAAAGAGGATCAACAAACGAGCAAACTTGAAATTGATAAAGAAGTTGCTCGTTCGAGTATATCCCCCTACGCCATAAGTTTGCCGAATGATCCAAATATTATTCCCATCGATCAGGTGTTTCAACCTCAGATTGGAACAAGCACAAGTTTATTAGAGGGCGGGAAGTTGTTGCAGTTGAATCCAGCGAGTCCTTCACAGATTGGGGCGATCTGGTCGAAAGAAACAGTAAGTTTGCTCTCAGATTTCACCTTCAAAAGTTATTTGTATTTAGGAGATCAACGAGGCAGTGCTGGAGACGGCATGACGTTTACACTAACCAATGATCCAAGAATGAGTACAGCGCCTCAACAGGTGATCGGTTCACCAGGGATGGGGCTAGGCGCTTATGCAACAGCAGCAAATCGCCCATTTGTTAGGAATGCGTTGTCGATTGAGTTTGATACGTATAAAAATACGGGTACTTCCAATCGAATGGACCGAGAGATTAGTGCAGATACTGGATTTGGTCACGTCGCATTCGTCACCCCAAAATCAAATAATAATCATTATTCAGGAGAGCATTCTGGCGTAACTTTAGCTCCTACCTTTTTATCGAATGGCACCTGGCGCATGTTGACAGTCCACTGGAATGCAGCACAAAGAAGATTGACATATGATTTAAGCGGTGTTGGAAGTAACTCTCATGTTGTGTCAAATCTAACTACCCAATTTGGTGGGACGGATGTTTACTGGGGCTTTACTTCTTCCACAGGAACATTCGTGCAGGAAAATGCGTTGGCAATGACGCAATTACCAACGAATGTCACATCAGAAGCAGATGTAAAAGTAAATGACGGAGAGTATGGGCGATCAGTCGAGGCATCAAAAAATGATCGGATCTTTATCAGGAAAATGCTAAATGTAGAAGGTTCTTCGCTAGAACAAAGAAATCCTAAAGCTAGTATTGTGCTTCCAGAGGAATTGGGGCCTGTCCCTCGTTCGATCACCCTTGATGGAAAGCCAGTAAATGATGCAGATGTTTCGATTGTTGATCATCGAGTCACTGTAGAGTTAGGAAATCATCTTGTTTCGAACCAACCATTAGTTTTAGAACTAGAAACAGTACTTGAGGATGACACTCCAGAAAAAGTGATCACAACCAATTTTGAGTATTTGGAGCAAACGGTGCTTCTTAAAAAGACAAATGAAGTAAATATCACCATTGCACAATCTCAAGAAAAAACAATTCAAGTTTATTATAAAGACATAGATACATTGCAAGAGATTGCGCAATCGAAAACTCTTACTGGTACCATCGGTGAAGCATATAAAGAAAACCCACTTGTAATTGATGGCTATATTTTTGTTTCAGACTCTGGGAATACAGAAGACGTTTTTTCAGAGACAACCGACGACATCTATTTTTATTATCGGATTGGACGACTCTATCTTTCTGAAGCACCTACGCGATTTGACTTTGGCAGTCACAAAATAGCATCAACTACATTAACTGTTTTTGGTCAACCGACTGGTCAGTTAAAAGTCATCGATGAACGGGCTACTAGCAGTTGGCGATTACAACTAAAACAACATAAACCGTTAATAAACAACGGATTTGAGATGCCAGGTGTGCTTTCGTTTATAACAACGAATGGAGCAATGGAGATAGGAGAATCTAGCATAATCATTAGCGCCAGTAGTCAAAAAGGCGAGAGTAACTTGTCAGATTTATTAGATAAGCAAAACCATAGAGGAATAAAAGCAACTATTCCTGTAGAGTTTCAAAGAATCGGAACGTTCGTAGGGACATTATCTTGGTCACTAGAAGATGTCCCCTAACTAAAATGAATCATGGAATGGAGAAAAATAAAAAATGAAAAAAACAACCAACTTAATTATGTCAACGATTGCATTGAGTACATTTGCCCTACCATCAACAGCCTTTGCAACAGATGGAGGAGTGTATACTTCAAATGGTGTCGTTCAATTTATACCTAATACAGATCCAACGACACCGGTCGATCCAACTAACCCAGTTGATCCGGTTGCCCCAGTTGATCCGACTAATCCTGGTGGCGATCCTGATCCCGGCACGAATGGGCCATTGTCGATCGATTACGCTTCAAGTCTAGATTTTGGCGTGCAAAAAATCACTTCTAAAGATGAAACTTATTTTGCTGCTTCACAAAAATATAGAGCGCTTGATGAGCATGGCAACCCAATGACTGATATTAAAGAAGGCCCTAATTACGTGCAGGTGACAGATAATCGTGGAACGGAAACTGGTTGGAGTCTAAAAGTAAATCAAGAAGGTCAGTTTACTTCTGCTTCTGGAAAAGTTTTGACCGGTGCGACAATCAGACTAAGAAATGGTAATGTGGTAACCGCTTCAACATCGGAAGAACCTGATGGAGAAGCGACAATTGTTTTAGATGCAGCTGGGGCACAATCAAATGTGATGGCTGCTAGTGCAGGTAAAGGTGCAGGAACTTACTTATTTGCTTGGGGAAATGTTGCCACAGCGAATGCAAGTATTGAATTGAACGTTCCTGGTTCAACGACAAAGTATGCTGAACAGTATGCAACTAAGCTGACTTGGACATTATCAGATACCCCTGGAAATTAATGAATGGATCAAGGATTTTGAGATGAGAGAAATTCTGTAAGTACTTTTCACGAAGATGAGAAGGATTTCACAGCGATTGTTTTCTAGATCGTTGTGAAATTCCTCTTGTTTTTGGAGGAAGTTCTTCTATTTCCTCTATTTTTATGGGACGAAACGATGACGATTTTCGATAATCTCAAAAACCTTACATACGTAAAGGAGCAAATACAGTGAAAAGAAAACTAAAATTATTTAGGATGCTATTATTTATTTTAAGTACTTTCTTGTTCAATGTGACAGTGACTGCAAGTGAGTTCAACTTTGCTGTCACCACGACACCACCAAACAGTCAAATCGATAAAAATATCACATACTTCGATATAAAACTTGATCCAGAACAGAGAGAAGAATTGTCAGTAGATTTAAGAAATGATACAGATAACGAAGTAAAAATCGGCATTTCTTTAAAAAGTGCAACCACCAATTCAAATGTAGTCGTTGAATATGGTGAAAATTTGATTGAAAAAGATGATAGTTTGACGATTGATCTGGAAGATCATGTGACGTATCCAGAGACAGTGACGCTCGCACCAAATAGTAATGAAACAATAGTTTTCCAAGTCACTATGCCAAAGACAGCATTCGATGGTGTTTTAGCAGGAGGGATCACATTCAAAGAAATAAGTGAGAATGAGCAGAACGAGAATAATGAACAAGGATTGTCCATAAAAAATGAATATTCCTATGTTGTAGCTTTATTGATGAGACAAACTGAAAATGAAGTAGCGCCTAATTTAGTACTCCATGAAGTTGAACCAGGGCAGATCAATGCAAGAAATGTTATTTTATCTACGCTGCAAAATGATCAAAAAACATATATCAATCAAGTGAATATCCAAACCAAAATCACAAAAAAAGGGAGCGATGCCGTTTTATATGAGGAAAATAAGGAAAGATTGCAGATTGCACCTAATACCCGTTTTGCTTTCCCGACATCATTGAATGGTGCTGCCTTAGAACCAGGTGACTATCGAATCATAGCAACTATTTTTGCGAATGAGGATGAAGAAGGCGAATTTATCAGAGAAACAGAGAATGAACCAATCAAATATAAAAATTATTGGGAACTTGAAAAAGAATTTACAATTGACCAGCAAGTTGCAAGAGAGTTAAATGCAAAAGACGTGACGATCCCAGAAGACCACACATGGATCTATCTTTTAATTGGAGTATTACTTTTAGTATTAGTTGTCTTGTTGATTCTTTGGTTGATTTGGAGAAAAAAGAAAAATGAGGAAAAAGAAGATTAAATTGGTGATCCATCTGCTCTTTGTAATAGGAATTAGTTTGGTTTCATTTCCTATAATAAAAAATACAGTGACATTGATGAAACTTCAACTGGCAAGAATAGAAATCTCTTCCGAATTAACCCTTCAAGAATCAGATGAAGTCATTCATTTACCTACATTAGAAAGCTATCTAGCTGCTAGCTCAGACAATATCGGTCCTGCAATCGGAGAAATAGTTATTCCTAGCCAAAAAATCCATGTTCCAATTTTTGCTGGATTGAACAATGAGCAGATGCTTTTTGGCGCAGGAATGATGTATCCAGAAAGAAAACCTAAAAGTGAAAATTTATTGTTATTTGGGCATCATTTAGGAATGGCAGAAGTTTTATTAGGAAATGTGAAAAATCTTGAAGTAAATGATCTTATTCATGTGAGGTATTTGTCAGAGTCCTTATATTATCAAGTCGTTGAAAATAAAATAGTGATGGAGACAGATCTGAGTGTATTAGAAAATACTGACCATCCCCAATTGACAGTAATTACTTGTGATCAACCGACACTTACAGATAAAAGAGTGGTTATCACCGCTAGATTACTTGAAGAGAAACAAGAAAAACGAGTAGAGTATGTCAATGAAACTCAGGATGTAAAAATAATAAGAAAGAGTATTGTGAAATATAGTGTAGTTCCTATTCTGATCATTCTGCTTTTCCTCATAATAGGGAACTATGCGCTTTGGCAATATGTGTGAATGACGATGAAGAGATATAAAAACATTTTGTTATGGAGTACATTGCTCTTATCACTTTTTCAAGTAAAGACGAGTGTCTATGCGGATGAAAATCAAAATCCAATTTATAATCCTGCTGATCCTAGTCAACAAATTGAACCTTTAGATAACGTGCATCTTATAGAAGATTCTAGTTTGATTGAAGAAGTGGAGATTTCTGAAGTGTCTGAAGAAAGTGTAGAGGCAATGGCTGAACCTGAAGAAACCAAAACGCAAGAGGTGGGAGAAGAGGAAGGAGCGTTAAGCAGAACCAGACAAGAAAGGAATCCTTTAAGGCGTGAAAGATTTTATTTGTCGGAAGATTTATTTGATGGCCAGGCGGTAGAAGCAATCATGAATGATGAACTAAGCGGGGGAGGAGGAAGACATACCGCTAATTTTTATTTAGATCTTGTCAGTGGATTAGTAGGTACAGCAATTTATGGAAGAAAGAGTTGATTACTAATGGATTATGGATTTTTACTAAGTAAAGAAGATAGAAGAAGCTATGATTTGCTAAAGTATCTGGAAAAGAGTGTCACTTTGTCTGAATCATTCACAAAGTTGCAAGAAGAATTGAATTTGTCTTCTTTTTTAGTAAAAAAGACAATCGACAATTTGAATAGTGACATTGACAACTGGGGTCTCACTGAGAGCTTCAAATTATCGATTGAAAATGTAGAAATTATTTTGGAAATCAACGGTGACTATACAAGTAATTATATTTTTTCGAAGTATATCCAACAATCTTTATCAACCACGTTGCTTATTTCAATTTTTAAAAGGGATTTTACTACTCTAGAAGATTTTATGGACGAGCACCATGTGAGCTATTCTGTTGCATACAAAACAATGAAAAGAGTACAACATGAATTGGCTATGTACAACATCATTATTGAAAAAGGTAAGATGAGTGGAGATAGAAAAAACAGTTTGTTTTTTTTATATCACTTATTTTTATTGATCAATCTAGATTTTATAGATATCTATGATAAAAAGTTGATAAACGAAGTCGAGCGATTGATTGATTTATTGCAACAAGATTTCGTGTTCTCTAACTATGAAAAGCAAAAACTTTTTCATTACTTAGCACTTGGAATGATTGAAAATAGGAGAGAAGAGTTGAATATAGCAGATGAAATCATTCATTTTTTCAATGAACAAAAAATAGTGATGTTCAAAGAAGCACTGTCTTTGGAATCGTTCAGTTATACGTATTATCTTTTATCTTGGTTGTATATTTATAATAAACTAGACGACAGTTATGTCAATCGCAATGAAGATAGTCAAATCCAAGTATTAAATCATACATTTATCAATAAAGTTGAAAAGAGATTCACTCGACTAACAAATGACATAAAAAATAAATTATCAGAAGGTCTTGCAAGAATCCATTTCACTAGTAAATATTACCCAATAGAAAAGTTTAATAAAATAGAAATCGATACGCATTTTTTTTATCAAACCTATCCAGAATTCTATCTTTTTTTACTCGAACATACAAAACATATCGCGCATGAGTTTAGTGCCTTCTCGAAAAATAAAAGCATTCTTTTTTTTAATTACTTGATGCTACTGATCCATGTGATTCCAGTGGAACACTTAAAAGTACCAATCAAAATTGCAATCGATTTTTCTTATGGAGAACTTTATAATGCGTTCATCAAAAAGAACCTAGCTATGTATGTTAATTTGAATGTGGTGATCATTGATCCCAATCTCTACCATCAGGCAGATATTGTGATCACTAATATGAATGATGTATATGATAGTCTTTCGACTAGTGTAGTAGTATGGCTAGACCCACCGAGAGTGATTGATTGGACCAACTTGACAAAAAAAATCCTTGAGTTACAAACAGGAGAGGAAGTTGAATTTACTGACTCTATATAATTTTTCAAATAAACATTATTAAACGACTCAGTTAAGACTTTTAATAAATATCATCAAGGGGAAATGAATTCAAAGTACCTGTATCTGAATGAATAGTATATCAGAAGTATTTTTATTGGAAATAAACAAAAAAGCCGAAAAAATGAAAGATCATTTTCGGCTTTTTTGCTCGTGCTTGTCTCACAACCTATTTGGCTATTATGCTCGTTTCATTGCTGAGAGCCGAGCGATGCTTATTCGTTTGTTGATTCAGTCGTGCTTTGCTCTGTTTCTGATGCTTCAGTAGAATCAGTTGATTTTGTTTCAGAACTCTTTGTTTCTGAGCTTTCTGTTGCTGAGTCTTCAGTTGAAGATGTACTTGTTGTAGCTGAAGTAAATGGTGTCAAGATGTTTTGGAATGCGTCATCTTTGATTTTTACATTCGCTTCTTTTAGTTCTTCACCGATTACTTTTGTTGTAAATTCGCTGTCATTCACTTTTGCTTGAGTCGCAATTTCTTCTAATTGATCTTTGAATTTATCCATGTCATTTCCTTTATCTTGGTTTTTCACCATTTTAACGACATAGTATTCTGTTGCATAAGTAGAAGGATTTGTTGCAGTGATCACATCTGAGATCTCACCGTCTTTAAGTTTGAAAGCAGCTTCTTTTACTTCAGATGGAACAGTTTGTGTTTCTGAATCAAACTTGATATTACCACCATCGTCTTTAGTTGTATCTGTTGATTTTTCTTTCGCTAGTTCTTCGAAATCTTTGCCGTCATCAGCTGATTTCTTAACTTCTTTTGCTTCGTCTTCACTGGCAACTTTAATGATTTGTGCTTCTACTTCTGGATGGAATGTTTCCCACGTTTTCTTCAAGTCTTCATCTGTCAATTTCACATGAGATTCGATCCCAGCTTTAAAGACAAGATTATTACGAAGGAATTCTTTGTAGCTTTCTTCTGTAAATCCTGCAGATTCTAATTGTGTCTCGAAGCTGTCACCATAAGTTTCTTTTGTTTTATTATATTCAGCATCTACTTCTTTATCTGAAACTTTATCATTGTATTTGCTATTGAATACATCATAGATCACCATTTGTTGAAGTAATTGTTGGTTAGCGGATTCAGATTTTGCTTTTTCATAAAAATCAGCAACGGTGATTGTGCCGCCTTTCATGGTTACGATATCCTTGTTTGTATCCCCGCCACCAGAACAAGCTGCTAGTGTTAGAATAGCTAACGCACTTGTCGCAGCTAAAATTATTTTTTTCTTTTTCATTTAAGTTTTGCACTCCTGTAATTTATTATTGGTTTTCACAAATATTACTATACCATATCTATGAGCGAATAAAAACGTTCTGACTGATAGTTTCAAACAAAATTCAAATTTTTGTCACATTCCATACATCTAGGTACATGAAAAAGACATATAGTTATCAAAAGTGCTTGATTTTTGATCATTATTGCACGTCTGTCAAGCTTTCAGGTAAATGTGCCGAAAGTTTTTCTACTTGTTCTTGTATTTGTGTAACTCGTGGTTCTGCTTGGAATTTGAAATTTTCAAGGTCTTTTTCGATTGATTCTTGAAAAGCTGGAATAACAGTTTCAGCTGTTTTTTTTGTTTCAGATAACGCGTGTTTAAAATGATTTAAACTGTTATTTAATTCGTTGGTTAATTCAGTTGCTTCATCTAATTCTGCAATCAATTTCTCTCTGGTCTCATTTCCACTACGTGGTGCAAATAATAATCCTGCTGCTGCACCAGTAACAGCACCGAATACTAATCCTTTTAGAAAATTTTTAACCATGAATCGTCACCTGCTCTTTGATTTTTTCTTGGATAGCAGTCATTTCTTCCGTTGTATAATCTGCTTGATGGTTTCCAAAGTGAATGGAGAAGTCATCTTGTTTACTATAACGCGGAATTAAATGGATATGGGAATGAAATACGGTTTGATAGGCTAGTTCTCGATTATTATTGATAATATTTAAACCTTCCATTTCCGGAAATGCTTTTTCGATGGAACGAGCGATTTTTGGGATACGGGCAAAGACATCACTGGCTAATTCCTCGTTGTAATCAAAGATATCAGTTACGTGTTCTTTAGGAATGATCAATGTGTGTCCTTTAGTTGATTGAGAGATATCTAAGAACGCATAGATTTTCTCGTCTTCATAGATTTTATAGCTAGGGATCTCTTGATTGATGATTTTACAAAAAATACAATTGTCCATATAAAAACACCTTTCTTCTATTCAAATTTCGTTACCTCAACTTTAACATAAGTTCATGAGAATGCACGTAAAAAATAATTGGACGTGATTTGCTTCGTGGTATAATGAAGACAATATAATAACGGAGGAAGAAATATGAGTTTAAAAATCGAACATGTTACAGGTGGCTATGGTCATTTACCTGTTTTGAAAGATATCAGTTTTAACGTTCAACCTGGAGAAATGGTTGGGTTGATTGGTTTGAATGGAGCAGGAAAAAGTACAACGATCAAACATATTATCGGTTTGCTTGAACCAACGAAAGGCAAAATCGAGATCAATCAATTATCCCTTAAAAAGGATGTAGAAAATTATCGTAAACAAATTGGTTATATTCCAGAAACACCTTCATTATATGAAGAACTTACGTTAAAAGAACACATTGAAGTAACGGCGATGGCTTATAACATTCCGATGGATATCGCGATGAAACGGGCAGAAAATTTGTTACACACGTTTCGTTTGTCCAATCGGTTAGAATGGTTTCCAGCGAATTTTTCAAAAGGGATGAAACAAAAAGTCATGATTTTGTGTGCTTTTTTGATTGAACCATCTTTGTATATCATTGACGAACCTTTTCTAGGGCTAGATCCGTTGGCAATCAATGCTTTGTTGGAATTAATGGTCGAGATGAAAAATGAAGGATCGGGTATTTTGATGTCTACGCATATTTTAGCCACTGCTGAAAAATATTGTGACCGTTTTGTTGTTCTTCATGAAGGAGAAATCAGAGCAGATGGCACGTTAGCAGAGTTGCAAACTGCTTTTCGAATGCCGGAAGCATCCCTAGATGAAATCTACATCGCATTGACGAAGGAGCAAGGTTATGAATGATTTTTTTCAAAAAAGACTAGCAAAACATCATAAAAAAATGATGAAATATTTACGCTATGTATTCAACGACCATTTTGTATTAGTCTGTTTATTTTTGATCGGGGGTCTAGGCCTTTATTATTCTAACTGGCTAAAAACACTTGAAGCTCCTTTTTCGATGGGAGGTATCATCGTCTCATTGATTTGGATGATTTGCTTGATCGTTGGGAAAATCGCGACTTTTGCGGAGCCGGCAGATTTAGTTTTTCTTTTACCCAAAGAAAAAGAAATGAAAGGCTATTTGCAACGAGCTTTTCGTTATTCTTGTATTTTTCCTATGGTTTTTCTAGGATTAGTGTGTGGATTTGCGATGCCGTTAGTTGTGGTTTCAACCCAACAACCATTTTCGCTGTTTTTTGTTTATCTACTTATACTATGGAGTTTGAAGTCTAGTCATTTACAAGTGAAGCGAGCAGATTTTTATCGTATGGAAGAAACACGTAAAAACCTGTTTAAATATGGTTGGTGGGTCTCGTCATTTGGTATCTTACTTCTTTCTTTTTATGGGAATATTTGGTTGGGCTTGATTCTTTCATCAGTTCAAGCGGGGGTCTATTATTGGTTCTTATGGAGAAATCTATCCGCTCATTTGGACTGGGAAAAAATGATCCAATTAGAAAAACAACGTTTGCACCAAATCTATCAGTTCATTAATTTGTTTACAGATGTGCCAGAAATCACTGCAAAAGTCAAAAGGCGCCGTTATCTTGATCCGGTGTTACAAAGAATCAAGAAAGAAACGAAAAACACGTATTTTTATTTATTTGTTCGACGTTTTGCTAGAGGATCAGACTTTATTGGCTTGTACGTACGTTTGACAGTGATTGGCTCGATCATTATCGCCGGAATCAACGATCTATACTTTACTTTAGGTATTGGCTCATTATTTCTATATTTGATCGGCTTTCAGTTATTACCTTTATATAGTCAGTTTCGCTATATGATCTTGGTCCAATTGTATCCTATCCCAGAGAGTCAAAAAAGTGAAGCACTCCAACGTCTTTTGACGTGGTTATTGACTTTTGTTGCTGTTTTATTTGGAGTGATTGCTGCTATTGTTCTTGATGGAAATGAGAGATGGCTACCTATCTTGGTCTATCTTGTTGTCAACGGACTCTTGATCAAATGGTACGTGCCATCGCGGATCAAGAAGATTGCGGAATAGCCTTGAGAAATCAAGCAGAAAAATTTTATTATTTTACGTGAATAGATCGCAAGAATTGTGGGGAAGTCCGAAATCACTTTATGTTTTTTCGAACTTTCCTATTCTTTTCCATGGACAAAAAAGGATGCACTAAACCTTATGAATAGGAAGAAATCACTAGGGACTTTTTTTATTTTGATAAAAGTTGGTTTTTTAGAAGGCAAAACATAGAAAAAGAACGTATATGTGCTTGACGTTCAAGACTTGGGCGACTAGAATAATAGATACTGCAAACATATAGTAGAGGACGGGAGAATGCGCGATGGAGTTTCAGTTAGACCAAGAGTGGCGGTTACGCCCCATCAAAGGTGACACAGGAAAAACATACATAGGCATGCGTGATAAAGACAAAGTTTTTATCAAGAGGAACACAACGCCAATGCTCGCTGCACTCTCTCGTGAAGGCATTACGCCTAAATTAGTGTGGACTAAGCGAACAGGAGATGGCGATACCTTGACCGCACAAGAATGGCTGGAAGGCCGCTTGTTGACGCCTAGTGAGATTGGCCAAAGAAATGATGTCATTGATGTACTATATCATCTACATCATTCGACATCTTTAAAAACGATGCTATCTCGAATCGGTGGTAGGGTAATGACCCCTCAAAAAATGCTCCAATATTATGAACAAGATTTACCCGATAGCTTAAAAAACAATCAATTTTTACAACTCGTTTATCGCTATTTGTGTCAACAAGTTCCTTCGGTAGACAAGGAAAAATTAGCGGTCGTGCATGGAGATGTCAATCATCGGAATTGGTTAGTCTGTAAAAATTATTTATATTTAGTTGATTGGGATTCAATCATGTTCGCTGATCCAGCGGTAGATATCGCGACTATTTTAGGAAATTACGTGCCATTGTCTAGTTGGAATCAGTGGTTGATCAGCTACGGTATCCGACCAACAGATGAAATTTTAGAAAAACTACATTGGTATGCGGTGATGAACCTATTACAAGAAATCACACGCTACTGCAAACGTGAAGATTATCGACGAATGAATGAAGAGATTTTACAACTCAAACGAATTTTTAGTGGTTAAGCTCGGATATTCAGTTGATTTTTTTATTTTTAGGGGTAATACCAATAGCGGTTTACAAATAAATTCAGTGAAATACAAGGAACAATCTTTTGTAGGAATAGAGAGGAAGAAAAAGATGCGTGTTCGCAACCGACCAAATGCAGCAGAAATGCTAGCCGCTCATCCAGAGATCGTCATCAGTGAGCCAACAAAATGGCGTGGAAAATGGAAAGAATTATTTGGCAATAATCAACCAATCCATATTGAGATCGGCATGGGAAAAGGACAGTTTATTACTGGGATGGCCAAAGCTCATCCAGAAATCAATTATATCGGGATCGAAATGCAAGTGAGTGTCGTATCCATTGCTTTAGATAAAGTATTGGAAGAACCACTGCCTAATTTAAGATTATTGCATGTAGATGGTTCCGCTTTGACTGAGTACTTTTCAGAGAGTGAGATCGATCAGATTTATTTGAATTTTTCAGACCCATGGCCTAAAAAGAGACATGAAAAACGGCGCTTGACGTATCGTACATTTTTAGCTGTTGACGAAGAGATCCTAAAACCAAATGGCGAAATTCATTTCAAAACAGATAATCAAGGATTGTTTGAATATTCGTTGGCTAGCTTTTCACAATACGGGATGCGGCTAAAAAAAGTCTGGCTTGATTTACATCAAAGTGATTTTGAAGACAATATCATGACAGAATATGAAGAGAAGTTTTCTTCTCGAGGACAACGGATCTATCGTGTGGAAGCACAGTTTGTGGGCAAAACCAAATAGAAAAAAGAAGAGAGTAGGAACTGTAAGTTCTTGTCTCTTCTTTTTTTATTTTTTTAGTCTTGTTGATCACAGACGGGAATCAAGTCAAATTTTGAAAAAGAGAAGAGCCCCATATCGGTGATTTTCAATTCAGGAATAACTGATAATGTTAGAAATGAAAGTGTCAAGAATGGATCGAATGCTTCACTTGCGCCTAACTGACGCGCTTGATCAGTCAAGTTCAGTAACTGTTGATTAACTGTTTCATAAGATTCGAGTGACATCAAACCGCCAATAGGTAATGGTAAACAAGCTAATTCAGTTTGTTGATCTACAACAATCATCCCGCCGCCTTTTTGGATTAATTGTTCAGCAGCGTAGCACATATCTTCATCATTTGTTCCTACAACGACGATATTATGTGAGTCGTGAGCCACCGTAGTAGCTAAGGCACCACTTTTTAGTTGGAATCCTTTAACAATTCCTAGACCAATATTTCCTGTAGCATGATGTCGTTCGATGACAGCGATCTTTAGTTGATCATCTGCCACTGAAGGAGTGAAAGAATCATGTTCGACTTGAACTTGCTCCAATAAATCGTTGGTCAACAAACTATTTGGAATAATCTCGATGACATGAGCGGTTGTTGAAGATAAAGCTAGTTCCAAAGAGTGTGGACCAAATGGTGCAACTGTCATTTTTGGTAATGCATCAATCGCTGGCTGAATTTTTAATTTTGTAACTTCAGGGACCAACTGTCCATCTATCACAACCGTTTCTCCTTGATGGAACACGGTATTGATCGGCAACTTTTTCAAGTCATCTGTTAAGAAAAAGTCTGCCTGATAGCCTGGAGCAACTGCCCCTAAATGTTGTAAACCAAAACATTCTGCCGCATTCAATGAAGCCATTTGGATGGCTTGTAGTGGGTCCATGCCCGCCAAGATGGCTTCACGGACGATATGATCGATAGAACCTTCTGTTACAAGATCATTGATCAATTTGTCATCAGTCACGAATAAACAGCGACGTGAATTGTCTGGTGTGATAGCAGGTAAGAGTGCCTGGAGATCTTTTGCTACGGTTCCTTCTCGAACCATCAAATACATTCCTAGCGCTAAACGCTCCTCCGCTTCTTGGGCGGTCGTTGCTTCGTGGTCTGTTCGAATGCCCGCAGTTAAATAAACGTTTAAGTCGTCTCCGTTGATTCCTGCAGCGTGGCCATCGATTTTTTTGTTCTTTTGATGCATCAGCTGTAATTTATCGATAATCGTTTGCTCATTTGAAGCGACTGCCTGATAGTTCATTACTTCAGCTAGACCAAGTACTTCAGGATACTCAAGAAAAGGAGCAAGTGCTTTTGCATCTAAGACAGCGCCACTTGTTTCAAATGGTGTGACAGGCACACATGAAGGTAGCATGATGAATATATTCATTGGTGTCTCTCTTGCATCTGCCAGCATAAATTCAAGGCCCAGATTTCCGGCGACATTACCGATTTCGTGAGGATCAGTTACTACTGTTGTCACACCATGTAATAGAGAGATTTTCGCAAACTCCTTAGGTGCTAACAGAGAACTTTCGATATGCACATGACCATCGATCAGACCAGGAACTAAATACTGTCCTTTTGCATCATAGATAGTCGTACCTTCGTATTCCCCAATACCTACGATTCTTCCGTCGCAGACAGCGACATCACCCTCCATGATTGTTTTCGTAAAGACGTTGACGATTTTTGCATGTTTGATAACTAAATCAGCGGGTTGTTTTTTTCCTGCAACTGCAATGTGTTTGTTTAAGTGCGAATCCACTCTGAAACCTCCCCAAATAAATTTTTACTAGTATAACATAAATTCGGATTTAACCTATGATTTTCATTAAATTTTGTAAAAATAAACGATTCATCTTAAAAAGACGTATATTTTCTTGGAGGGCAAAGAAATGAAGATAAAAGATTTAGCAAATGAGATCATTTATGGAGGAGCTAAAAATAAAGTGCAAGATATCTATATTTTGCCATATGTAGAAGATTTTAAGGTTTATTTTCGTACAGGTAAAAGACGAACATTCCAAAAATCGATCTCCCTTGAGATTGGACAACAATTGATCGCTAGTTTTAAGTACCTGGGACAAATGGATATCGGTGAAAGAAGAAAAGCACAACTAGGCTCACTGACTTATTTAGTGGATCAACGAATGATAAGGTTAAGACTCTCGTCCGTAGGTGATTATTTACAAAGAGAGAGCTTAGTCATCCGAATACTCTATGCGTTG
Organism: Enterococcus sp. DIV1304_2; assembly: GCF_050555445.1. Classification (NCBI taxonomy): domain Bacteria; kingdom Bacillati; phylum Bacillota; class Bacilli; order Lactobacillales; family Enterococcaceae; genus Enterococcus; species Enterococcus sp. DIV1304_2. The sequence continues at coordinate 2,697,928 of NZ_CP187851.1, read as the reverse complement.
AGTGAAAAAAGTTTTCGCTGTTTTGTCCCCAAAGACTTGCAAGTTATTGAGCGGAGTACGAACAACCGTGGATTGTTTTTGTTTAGTGGGCCGGTCGGTTCTGGTAAAACGTCCTTGATGTATCACCTTGCTCGTAGGAATGAGGAACAAGTAATCACGATCGAGGACCCAGTAGAAATTGAAGAGCCATTGTTTTTACAGTTACAAGTCAATGAAAAAATTGATCAGACTTATGATCAGCTATTAAAACTAGCCTTACGTCATCGTCCTGATTTATTGATTGTCGGTGAAATCAGAGATAAAAAGACAGCAGATGCAGCGATTCGGGCAGCGTTGACGGGCCATCGTGTATTTGCTACCGTCCATGCACGAGATCTCAAGGGGACTGTGGCAAGGATGAAAGAACTAACGAGAAACGATGGATTTGACGAATGTTTGTCCGGCGTTATCTATCAAGAGTTGCTGCCTGATTTTAATGGACAACTGACGGCATTGTGGTCTTATTGTTTTTCTGACAATGAAATCGAAAGAAAAGAATGGAGAGCTAGCTATGAAGAGGCACAAAAAAATGTTTGGCAATCCTATCCATTTTAAAAAGATGGATCACAAACAACAAACTCGTTTTATCCAAACGATCGGTGAGTTACTCTTGAATGGCTTTAGTTTACAGCAAGCAATTGATTTATTGGAATTACTGCAACTGATACCACAAGTTTATGTCCATTTCGCTAAAAGAAATCTTCAAGCTGGCGAATCTTTTCATTTTGTCCTTCAGCAATTGGGATTTAAGCAAGAGCAACTCGTACAGGTGGAACTGGCAGAAGTCCATGGAAATTTAGTCGAAACTTTAAAGGGCATCGCTGAACAATTTCAATTGATTGAACAATTTCGAAGAGAATTAAAAAAGGTCATCAGCTATCCACTGGTATTGTTGGTCTTTTTAGTCGGCATTTTAGTCAGTCTACGTGAGCTCGTCTTGCCACAATTGCTTCAGACCGACATGGTCACCACGACACATTGGGGGATTCGATTGCTTCAAACAAGTCATTGGCTATTCTTAGGTGCCGTTGGTAGTAGTATTTTTTGTGGTTCAATGATTTTTTTTCGCTTGAAAAAGTGGGAAGTTGTCAAGAGAAGTGAGTGGATCAGTAAGCAATGGATGATAGGAAAGATCTATCGTTCCTATCAATCAGCTTATCTAGCACTAGAAATAGGCAAACTATTTTATGAAGGCCTCGACTTGAAACAAATTATTCGCTGTTTGAAAGAAACTAAAGAAGGAAGTTTGGTTCAGTCTTTAGCGTATCAATTAATGGAAGGCCTCGAACTAGGTATTCCTTTGGCGCAACAATTTGAGCAATACGGTTTTTTGACGACCGAGTTTAGTCGAATCGTACTACAAGGAGAAGCCAAAGGAAGTTTAGGCAAAGAATTATTGTTTTACAGTGATTTGACACGTAAAGAATTTTTTCAAAAGATCCATCGTTGGTTGCACTGGGTCCAACCAGTCATTTTCTTAGGAATTGCTGTATTGATTTTGCTGATTTATGCGGCTATCTTGTTGCCAGTATATGGAAATATCGAGGAGGTTCTAAAATGAAGAATAGAAAAAGAATGGCTCGTCTAAAAGGTTTTACACTGATTGAAATGTTGATCGTCTTACTCGTCATTAGTGCGTTAGTTTTACTATTTATCCCCAATATTTCTCGTTATCGTGATCATGTCAATAAGGAAGGTCGTGAAGCAGTTATGCAACTGATTGATGCTCAAAGTGAACTTTACGCATTACAAAATGATGGAAAGATCCCAAGTATTGATGAGCTATTACGAGAAGGATACATCAAACAGGAACATGCCGATGCATATCGCAAGAACTAATAAATACCTCACCGAAGCTTACACTTTAGCAGAAACGATCATTGTCTTGATTGTCTCCCTTGCTTTCTTTATCTTTCCTGTCCTCTCATTCCATTCTTTAGAAAAAGAACAATCGATCCATCGTTTTTTTGATCAGCTAGAAAAAAGAATCGATCTCGTACAACAAAGTGCTATTATCCACCAACAAGCTACTCGTTTTTATTATGATCCAAAGCGCCATAGTCTTTTATTTGAGGTGCCTCCTTACTCATCAATGGAGTGGCAAGTGTTGCCGATCCCTAAAGCTTTGACCATCCAACGTCATGCACCGATTACTTATGCTGCGAAGACAGGGAACGAAAGCTCGTTGAAGGCATATGAATTTTATTGGCCAGAAAAGAAACAAAGAATCATTTACCAATTCCAACTAGGAGGTGGTCGCTATATCAAAAGAATCCAATCTAGCTAGCTTTGTACTGCTTGAATCATTAACCGCGCTAATGATCACAGCCATGAGTATTTATATTATGAGTTCTGGTAATTTGTTCTTGGTCCAACAAGAACAAACCAAAGACCGAGAAATTCTTCTATTGAGGACATTGTATGAAGACGTGAGAAACTATCGTAGGTATGGAGAGTTGCCGACAAGACCAACAGAGTGGGAGCAAGGAACTACAGTAATCGATACGCAAAGCCAGAGAATAAGAAAAGTTTCAATCAGTGATGGAAATGAAGTGATCGCCATTGAACGGAAGAAATAACGTATCTGCTTTTACAATGATTGAATGTCTGATTGCATTACTTATTCTAAATACGATTCTTTTATCATTTGGTCTCTTTATTCGACAAAGCGAAAAGTTGAATACATTTTTTCAAAAAGACGAACAAACAGAATGGTTGATTTTCTTAGCTCAATTCGAAAACGAACTTGCTTCAAGTCAACGTATTTCGATCATTGAGAATCGCTTATATTATGAAAACGAGAAAACGTTCATCATAGAAGGCTATCAGCAAATGATCAGAAAACGTGGAACTGCTGGTGGCCATCAGCCTATGCTGACAGGTGTTAAGCGTGTCCAATTCAAAGAAGAAGATCAAGTGATTTTACTGCATGTTGAATTTATGAATGGAGATAATAAGTATGGTATTTGGACAAAGCAAAAAACATAAGCGGTTAAAAGGAAATGTGTTGTTTTCGACCTTGGCTCTTTTTCTATTATGTATATTCTTCATGCAAGGATTACTTGAAAGTTATCGTCTAAAAATAGACAGTTATTTACGCATCAAAAAATATTACCAAGCAAAGATCATCAAGCAAATGTTTATGATGGAATCCAATCAGTTGGAAGAGCAAGGCAAAGGGGAGTATGATTACAATGTAGGCACGGTCCAGTATACAGTCAAACAGGACCTAGTGGAGCTAGTAATAACTGTTTCACCTTTCCGATTTGAATTTACAGAGCGAGTCATTGATACAGATAATACTACAGATTAAGAAGTTCCAAAGCAATAACCGTTCTTTTCTGTAATACAGCTGTTTTGAAGGTGTTGAATGTTCGCTATTTCACAAAGAAAAAGGATGAAAACGATTGAAATTTTAGCGATTGTTCGTTAGAATTAAACAGGTAAAATAATTGTTATAATATATCTAGAAATGAGGCGCACGATGTTACCAGAAAAAATGGAACAAGGGTTTGAGCAAAACCTGGAAGCTATTCAGCTTTTACAAAACGCATTGGGAACTTCTTTTTTAGAAGCTTATGTTGAAAATGCCGAAAATTTAAGAGACAACTATCAAGTACGTGTAGTAGATGGTGTACCAAATGAAAAGACAACCCAACAGATCTCAGAGCTTTATCAAAAACTGAGTGAATTATCATTTGAACCGGAAGAGTGGCGTCGTTTATCGCAGTTGCTTTTGTTAAAGGGAAGTCAAACGGAGCACTTACAAGCAAACCATCAATTGACACCAGATAGTATTGGTTTCTTGTTTGTTTTCTTGATCGAACAACTATTCCCTGATCATAAAGAGAAAATCGGTGTCTTGGATATTTCAGCAGGAATGGGCAATTTGTTATTAACAGTTCTTTTAAACCTAAACATTGCTGGATACCATACAGAAGGTTTTGGTGTGGATATCGATGATACACTACTGTCTGTCGCAGCTTCTACAAGTGAGTTGACGCAAGCGAGTGTTCAATACTTTCACCAAGATGGATTACAAGACTTATTGATCGAACCAGTCGATGTCGCTATCAGTGACTTGCCAATCGGCTTTTATCCGAATGATCAAAAAGCGCAAGACTTTTTGACAAGCGCGACAGAAGGTCACAGTTATGCTCATCATCTTTTATTGGAACAGGCAATGAAATACGTCAAGCCAGATGGTTTCGGTTTGTTCTTGATGCCAAGCAATTTCTTGGAGACAGAGCAAAGCGAGTACATTAAAAAATGGTTTAAAGAAGAAGGCTATCTTCAAGGTATGATCCAATTGCCGGATGAGTTGTTCCGAAATAAGCAATCACAAAAAAGTATTTTGATTTTACAGAAAAAAGGCAAACAAGCAAAACAAACCAAAGAAGTACTGCTTGTTAAACTTGATTCACTAAAAGAACCAGAGAAGGTGACGAAGTTTTTTAACGAATTTAAAAACTGGAAATCAGCTTCCTTATAACTATTTACCAAAAAGGAGAGTAACATGTCAAAAACAATTGCAATCAATGCTGGAAGTTCAAGTTTAAAATGGCAGTTATACCAAATGCCAGAAGAAACTGTAGTCGCTAAAGGAATCGTTGAAAGAATTGGATTAAATGATTCAATTTTTACAATCAAGTATGGTGAAGGCCAAAAATTTGAACAAATCTTAGATATTGATGATCATGAAGTTGCTGTAAAAATGTTATTAGATCAATTGATCGAATTAAATATTTTAGGCGCATATGATGAAATCACAGGTGTCGGACATCGTGTCGTTCACGGTGGAGAAACTTATGGTGACTCTGTAGTCATTGATGAAGAAGTAATGGCACGCATCCAAGAATTAGCAGAATTTGCGCCATTGCATAATCCCGCCAACTTAATGGGAATCAAAGCATTTAAGAAAATTTTGCCAGATATCCAAAGTGTAGCTGTCTTTGATACGTCTTTCCATGCGACTATGCCAAAACACAATTACTTGTACAGCTTACCAATCGCTTACTACGAAGATTTTAAAGTGAGAAAATATGGGTTCCACGGAACAAGTCACCGTTATGTTTCTGAACGTGCGGCAGACATGTTAGGTAAACCAATCGAAGACTTAAAAATTATTACTTGTCATTTAGGAAATGGTGCTTCAATTACTGCTGTTGATGGTGGTAAATCTGTTGATACATCAATGGGCTTCACGCCATTAGCAGGTGTAACCATGGGTACTCGTTCTGGTGATATCGATCCAGCGATCTTACCTTATCTAATGGAAAAATTATCGATCGATATCAATGAAATGGTTGATATCTTAAACAAAAAATCTGGTCTTTTAGGGTTAACAAATCTATCTAGTGATATGCGTGACCTTGAAAACAATTACGATAAAGAAGAAATCCGTTTGGCTTATGATGTGTTTGTTGACCGTATCCGTAAATATATTGGTGGCTATGTAACAACAATGAACGGCGTTGACGCAATCGTATTTACTGCGGGTATCGGAGAAAATGATGGTCATGTGCGTAACGAAGTGATCAAAGGTATGACATGGTTTGGTTGTGAAATCGATCCAGAATTGAACAAATTACGTGGTGAAGAGTTAGACATCTCAACAAAAGACTCAAAAGTCAAAGTATTAGTCATCCCAACAGATGAAGAATTAATGATTGCACGTGATGTAGAACGCTTGCGTTAATTTGGATGACGCTAAGAAATTAGTCAGATTAACATAAGGGTTCTAAAAAAAGAGTTGGACATTGTCCAGCTCTTTTTGGTTTTTTGCCTAATTTAAATCAGCTGAACGAAGCTAGAAGCAACGCCTAAGAAAAGTATATCTTCTAGTAATAGGAAAATAGAAGATATACTTTCGTTCAAATCGCTGGTCATCTTATGTCGTGCTTCCTTGGATCAATTTCACTGGTAGCACATAGTTGGATTCAAGTGGTTTCTCTGGATCTTGGATCCGTTGGAGCATTAGGTCGACTAAGATGTCAGCAATATCTGTAATTGGTTGTGCGATGGTCGAGAGCTGTGGGAAATAATTTTGAATCATTTTTGTTCCATCATACCCGATGATTTTTATTTCTTCAGGAATTTTAATATGCAACTCTTGACAGAGATTATAGGCTAAAATAGCAGTTAAATCGTCTGTACAAAATAAAGCATCAATTTTTTCCATTTCTAAAATCCGTTTGATCTCTAAATTTTTTAAAGCAGTTGAGCGGGCAGTAGAATGAAAATGAAACACGTGCGGCTCTAACTGGAATTCTTCCATAAATGCCAAATAGCCATTCAATCGTTGATTGGTCGGTGAATTTGATTCTTGGGAGCCAGTTAGGATGGCAATGTTTCTGGCACCTTTTAAATAAAGGTTTTCGGTAGCTAAGTATCCACCGCGTAAATTGTCACTACTGATAATTGGAATGCCTTCTGCTAAATAGCGGTCGAAGGAGACAATGGGTAGTTCAATATTTTCGTATTCTTGGATACCCAGATTATGCGCTCCAGCAAGTATACCATCTACTTTGTTTGCAGCTAACATGTTGAGGTAGTTTCGTTCTTTTTCTTTATTGTTTGCACTATCGCATAATATTGAACGGTATCCTAAATCAAATAGCTTACTTTCTAATTGTTCGACTAATTCACCAAAGAAAGGGTTGGCAACTGTAGGAAAAATCAAGCCAATCAATTGGGTGTTTTTTCCTTGAAGAGAACGAGCCAATGAATTGGGTTGATAATTCAATTCTTTCATTGCTTGATTTACTTTATCGATTGTTTTTTGGCTCAATGAGCCGTAGTTATTGATGACACGTGATACAGTGGTTGGTGAGACTCCAGCCTTTTTGGCTACATCGGTTAATTTAACAACCATTTAACTTACCCTCTATTCATTCATTTTACGTAACTTCCAAAGCGTTCCTGAGAAGGCATGGTCACATTCGATCAAGAGTGTGGTCTGTTCGCTTGAAGGGAAAATTCGGGCAGTAGCCGTTTGTTTACCGTCATTGATAAAGATTTCGACTACAGAGATATCAACAAAGATTTGTAAAGACAAAGGTTCTTGTGAAATTGTAAATTCTCTTGTGACACCATAATCTTCTGCAAATACTTCTCCTGATAAGCTACGATCTATTTTCATTTTACCATGCCTGCGATCGAAAGAGAGGATCAATCCGTTATTTCCCATGGGATCACTACATAAATGAATTTTTCCACTTTGATTTTCTTTAAACTCTAAGTCGATTTCGTAGCGATTTTGCTCGGTATTTATCTGTGAGACTGATTGATTCAAAGAACATGGCGGATCAATCCGTAATTGACTCATTTCTTTTACAGGACGTTGATGGAGTGTCCCATTTTCGATCGTCAACTCTTTGACGATACTTAAACAATGGGCCCAGCCAAATGGATCAGTCGGATAACTGATTTCAGGCAACCCGATCCAACTAACTGCTAAGGCACGACCATCAGGAGCGTTGAATGCTTGAGTAGCATAAAGATCAAAGCCTTCGTCAAGATTTTTAAGGGTTGAAGGTTGGGTAAGTTGATTCGTTTCGATGTCATAGGCTTCTCCGATGATGTAAGTATTCGGGTATATATTTTGATACTCCAAAATTGACTGTTCTAAGCCTTGTGGACAAAAGAGCAATAGCGCTTTTCCGTCAATGAATACTAAGTTAGGACACTCGATCATAAATCCCATCGATTGTTGCGTAAATTGTAAAGGACCTGCGTAAGACCAAGTGTCTAGATCGGGACTACGGTAAACTAAAATTTCCCCTTGTTTATTTTGATTTTGTGCACCCAACAATAACAAATATTCGTCTTTATAAAAAATCACTTGAGGATCTCGAAATTCTTGTGTATAGCCGTAAGGGGGCTTAGAAATCAGTGGGGTGGTTAATTTGGATAGTTCGCCATTAGGTTGCATCCATGCACCCAACTGAGACGAAGTGCGTGCCCAATTTTCATCACGGACATTGCCTGTATAGGCCAAAAATAATTTGTCATTAACCGGAAGTGCTGAACCGGAATAGACGCCATGACTATCATATGATGTGCTGGGTAGAAGTTTCAATCCTTCCTCTTGCCAATCGACTAAATTCTTCGAAGTCAAGTGGTACCAAGATTTTAGCCCATGAACAGTGCCCATCGGATAAGCTTGGTAAAATAAGTGCCATTTGCCGTTGAAAAAAGAAAAACCATTTGGGTCGTTCAACAAACCAGAAGGTGGTTGAATGTGGTAATCCAAACGCCAAGGAGAATGAGCTACTTGTTCCTTTAACAGTGTTTGATACTCTTGAGGCCACGCCTGATAAGCTTGATAACGTAGTTGACGTGTCCATTTAAAATTATTATTCATAAGTACGACTCCTTGTAAACGTATTCTATTATAGAATAGCTCGAACCAGCATCAATGTCAAACGTATATCATTATTGTTGTTTTTTTCATCATTCTCTCTAGTTATTTATTATAAAAGATAAGATTTATTTTTGATAAACGTTTGACAATTGTGAAGTGTCGTGGCATACTCAAGCTAGGATAACGGTTACAAAAAAATTGATGTTTAGATTATATAGGGGGGACAAAAAGTGGATTATAAAAAAGTGGCAAAAGAAATCAATGACGCACTAGGGGAAAATAATATCCAAGCTGCCGCACATTGTGCAACTCGTTTGCGTTTAGTATTAAAAGATCAAGCGAAAGTGAATCAAAAGGCACTAGATGCCATTGATGAAGTAAAAGGAACCTTTGAAGCAAACCATCAATTCCAAATCATTATAGGCGCAGGTGATGTGAATAACGTTTACGACGAACTTATCCAGCTGACCGGTACAAAAGAAGCGTCGACTGACGATTTGAAAGCGGTAGCACAATCAGGGAAGAAACAGAATCCTTTTATGTCCTTGATCAAAGTACTGTCTGATATCTTCGTACCAATTGTTCCTGCTTTAGTCGCAGGTGGGTTATTGATGGCAATCAATAATGTTTTGACCGCACAAGATCTATTCGGACCACAATCAGTGATTGAGATGTATCCTAATTTAAAAGATGTGACTAGCATTATTAATTTACTGGCTTCTGCTCCATTTGCATTTCTTCCGATCCTAGTAGGTTTTTCAGCAACGCGAAGATTTGGTGGCAATCCTTATCTAGGAGCAGCAATGGCAATGGCGATGGTGATGCCGGAGCTGGTCAATGGGTACAGCGTAGCAAATGCTGTGGCAGAAGGAACAATGCCTTATTGGAATATTTTTGGGTTAAACATTGCTCAAGCAGGTTACCAAGGATCGGTCTTACCAGTTTTAGCTGTTTCATGGATTTTGGCGAATTTAGAGAAATTTTTCCATAAACGTTTACTTAATGCATTTGATTATACATTTACACCGATGTTAGCAATTATCATTACAGGTTTTTTGACATTCGTTGTGGTTGGTCCAGTGATGCAAGCAGTCGGAGACAGCTTAACAGCAGGGTTGAGTTGGTTGTATCAAACAACTGGAGCAATCGGCTTAGGGATTTTTGGTTTGTTCTATTCACCAATCGTGATCACTGGTCTTCATCAAAGTTTTCCAGCAATTGAAACATCTTTATTGGCTGATGTGGCTCGAACGGGAGGAACATTTATTTTCCCAGTTGCTTCAATGGCAAACGTTGGACAGGGGGCAGCAACACTTGCCATCATGTTATTGACTAAAAATACAAAGCAAAAAAGTTTAGCAACTTCTGCTAGCATCTCTGCTTTACTAGGAATTACAGAGCCAGCAATTTTTGGTGTCAATCTAAAATTAAAGTTTCCATTTATTTGTGGAATGATTGCTGCCGGGATCTCCTCCATGTTCATCGGTTTTTTCCATGTACTTGCTATTGCTTTAGGTCCCGCCAGCGTCATCGGCTTTATTTCAATTACGCCTAATCAGATTCCTTTTTTCATGATAGGTATCCTGATCAGTTTACTCGTTGGTTTCACTACAACATATCTTTATGGAAAAAAACATGCATACCTACTTGCTAGTGAAGAACCGGAAACAGCAGATGTACCGAGTGTTGCAAAAGAAGAGGAGGAACGTGTGATAGAAGAAGTAATCGTTGCTCCTGTTTCTGGTGAACTGATATCACTGCAAGCAGTAAATGACCCTGTGTTTTCTCAAGAAATGATGGGGAAAGGAATAGCAATCAGACCAACGGAAGGACTTTTATTTGCTCCAGCCGATGGTGAACTGACTGTTGTTTATGAATCGAAACATGCCTATGGATTGAAAACGGATGCTGGTGGAGAAATTTTGATCCATATCGGTATTGATACAGTTGAATTAAATGGTCAAGGGTTTTCGACAGAATTTCAGGTAGGAGATAAGGTAAAGAAAGGCCAGTTGTTGGGAAGATTTGATCAGCAAAAGCTCAAGCAAGCCGGTTATGATGATACGGTAATGGTGATTATTACCAATTCTTTGTCGTATGAATCAATTACTCCTGTTACAGAAGGCACAGTAGATAGCAAAGAAAGATTGCTCATGCTACGTTCAAAGACAGAATCTAACTAATAAAAAGCATTGAGAAATTTTTATTTCTCAATGCTTTTTATGAAATAATTACTTATCTTCCTTTTTTGGTAATTGATTTTCTAAGTTTGTACGTACGACTAGAACATCACATGCTGCATTGCGAATAACGTATTCTGAAACAGAACCGATAAATAGACGTTCGACTGCGTTGAGTCCAGTTGCACCTAAAAGGATCAAGTCCACTTCATGGTCTTCAGGGATTTCTTTAGCAATGATATGCTTTGGAGAACCGTATTCTACCACAGTTGTCACTTGATGTAATCCAGCTTTTTTAGCTTTCATCTCATAATCGGCTAGTGTTTGCTTGGCCATTTCTGTTGCTTGTTCTGCCAACATGCCATCAAAGGATGAAACAGTTTGGAAAGATCGTGTGTCAATGACATGAGCTAATAAAAGCTCGCTGTTATTTCTTAAAGCAACGTTTACTGCTTTTTTAAACGCTAATTCGGCTTCTTCAGAACCGTCGACCGCAACCATGATTTTTCTATATTGTTGTAACATCAGCATTCACTCCTTCAAAAAAGATACTTGGCTTACAATTCTATTGTAAAGCAAATTCAAAGAAATGAGAATTATTTACTGTCAGGTTTCGTCATTTTTTTGGCAAAACTGATGCTGAAGACAGAGGCAACAGCAATTACGATGACTAAATAAAGTAATGCAAAAAAACGATGATTGATTGCTACGACAACGAGTCCTAGAAGTCCTAAAAACGCGTAGATCGAACCGAAAATACTTAGAAAATCTTGATTCTTTTTATTCTGTTCGATAAGAACGAAAAAAATCGTTTGTTTTTTAAATAAGTAATAACTGACAAATAATAGCAATAAGGCGGCAATCGCCATCAATAAACGAATCATTGTATCCACTCCTACTTTTTCTAAAACCAATCATACCATAAAAGAGGCAGTACCGATAAATCGGTACTGCCTCTTAATAGGTAAAAAAATGGTAATCTCCGTTAATGCCGTTGTTTGTCCTGTAGTATTGATCCCGCGAATTCAAGCAGGTGGGTCCCATGGTCGTCGCATCGAACTACCAAATGATAAGGCATGTTACCAGCTGTGACACAAGACAGGTCCCAAGATATCAATAAAAATGTTCGGTCAACACACAAAGAGGACAATTCGAACATCACAGATTTCCCACTTCTATAGTAGCACATGGATTTAAAAAGAGCAATGTGGGCGCTCAATAATTTTGAACGCTTTCAATGACGGTGGTTATTGTGTTTTTTTCTGCCATTCTTTAATGCGCTGATATTGCTGTCCTAAGGCTTGTTCGTACTTCCCAGTATTTTTAGGTTGATAATACTGTGTATGTTTCAGTTTATCAGGTAGATATTGTTGATCGACCCAAGCATTTTCGTAGCTATGAGGATATTGATAGTCTACACCTCGATTCAATGACTTGGCACCTTGATAATGGCTATCTTTTAAGTGATCAGGAACTTCACCTGCCTTTCCTGCTCTGATGTCTGCAATGGCTGTATCTAATGCGGTATAGGCAGAATTGGATTTTGGTGAAAGGCAAAGATCGACGACTGCATCAGCTAAAGGGATACGACCTTCTGGTAGACCTAAACGTTCGGCAGCTAGCACAGCGTTGACTGTTCGAGCCGCAGCAGCAGGGTTGCCTAAGCCAATATCTTCGTAGCCAATCACCATCAGGCGACGACAAATACTTGCTAAATCCCCAGCCTCGACTAAACGCGCCAAGTAATGTAATGCAGCATCCACGTCGCTCCCACGAATGGATTTTTGAAATGCGGAGATCACATCATAGTGAGCATCTCCATTTTTATCATGCGTCAATGCTTTTCGCTGGATACACTCTTCGATAATCGCGAGGGTGAGATGAATTGTACCGTCTTCTTGTTTTTTAGTGGAACGTACAGCAAGTTCCAAGCCATTAAGTGCGCTTCTCAAATCACCGTTAGTGGCACGAGATAGATGAAGCAAGGCATTTTCATCTATTTTAATCGATGATTCTCCTAAGCCATTTTCTTTATCGGACAATGCACGATGAATGGCTAATTGGATATCTTCTTCGTCTAACGGTTTTACCTCAAAGATCTGTGTCCGACTACGGATTGCTGGATTAATCGTGATATAAGGATTTTCAGTGGTTGCCCCAATCAAGATGATACGACCGTTTTCTAAATGCGGAAGTAAAAAATCTTGCTTTGTTTTATCTAATCGATGGACTTCGTCAAGTAAAAGAATCACAGTACCGCTCATTCTAGCTTCTTCGGCGACAACTTGTAGATCTTTTTTAGAATCAGTCGCGGCATTCAACATCCGAAAGGCAAAATTAGTTGAGCCAGCAATGGCACTAGCGATACTTGTCTTTCCTGTGCCGGGTGGTCCATATAAAATCATGGAAGATAACATTTCTGCATCAACCATACGGCGAATGATTTTACCTTCACCAACTAAATGGCGTTGGCCAACGACTTCATCGATATTTTTCGGACGCATCCGATAGGCTAATGGTTGTTGCATCAGTCTGCCTCCTTTAGATTATTCGTTCGTTTATTATAACATATCTCATAGGATAAAGGGTCGCAAAAGGCGGAGGAATAGTCAGAATAGGGCGAGAAGCTAGAAATAGGTTTCTCTAGTTCAGCAATGGCAATCGCCAACTCGTTGACCCGCTTTTTTCATAGCTTCTTTGCCTAATATTGTGTATGATAAAGGTGGTGAAGCAAATGACAAATCAAAAACAATTAGATGAACTTTTATTAAATAAAACAACGGCAGAAGTGGCAAAAGATTTACTAGGAATGTATCTGGAATATGAAACACCAAATGGGCGCTTAGGTGGCTATATCGTAGATGCAGAAGCTTACTTAGGTCCGGAAGATCTGGCTGCTCACAGTTATGGTATGCGGCGTACGCCTCGAGTGCGTGCAATGTATGAAGAACCAGGAACGATCTATCTCTACACGATGCACACCCACTTGATTTTAAATATCATCACACAACCTGAAGGAGTACCACAAGGAGTGATGATCCGTGCCATTGAGCCTGTGGAGGGGATTGAGCAAATGAGCCTGAATCGCAAAGGGAAGGCGGGTCCTGATATTAGTAATGGTCCAGGGAAATTAGTGGCAGCCTTAGGTCTATCACCAGATTTATATGGACAGTCGATTCGTGGTAGCTCGTTGCGTTTGGTTTTTGAGAAAAAACGGCTACCCAAAAAAATATTGGCGTTGCCTAGAATCGGTATACCGAATAAAGGAGAATGGACGGAAAAACCATTGCGTTTTGTCGTTGCTGGAAATCCGTATCTTTCATTACAAAAAAAGAACCAAGTCGATGAAGACTGGGGTTGGAGGAAACAAAATGAAGAAAACAACAATATTGGATTACCTTGATACAGCCATTGAAAAGAAGATCACAGACTATGATGTGGCGTTAGATTGGGACACAAAAAACCATACGATTGAGATCGTGGTACGTTTATTTGCAGAAAATCAGGCACATTTTGAATTAGATGATGCCCAAGGTGTTGTCTCGGAAGAAGAAATCATTGAATTTGAAGATGGTGTCTTATTATTCAACCCAGAAAAATCTACATTTGATGAGCAAGATTATCTGGCAGTGATTCCTTATGAAGGAAAGAAAGGGTTAGCGAGTTCTGTAGCCGATGCACTGATTGACTACTTGAATGATGTATTAGCACAAGGTCAAAGTGATCTTTTAGATTTTTTAGATGCAGAAGACGAAACAGCTGTCTTTGAATTGAAATGGGACAACCATGTGTTCACACGTTTAGTCGAAGAAAAACAACAAAATGAAAAAGATGTATATCTACCCTATCCCAGCTATTAAGGAGCAACGTATATGAAATGGAATGAAGTCAAAATCGAAACGGCGAGTGAAGCGGTTGAAGCAGTCGCAAATATTTTAATGGAAGCAGGAGCGAGTGGTGTCGCGATCGAAGATTCATTGGACGTCGAAAATTTTAAATCTGATCCTTATGGAGAAATCCTGACAAAAGAAGATTTTACAACGATTGAAGAGGGGGCCATCGTGATGGCTTATTTCCCTGAAACGATCTTTTTACCGGAAATTTTACCTTTTATCAAAGAAAGTGTGACAAAATTACCCGAATTTGGATTAGCGATCGGTAAGAACATTGTGACGGTGAGTGAAGTCGAAGAAAGCAATTGGGCAACGGCTTGGAAAAAATATTATCATCCGGTTCGAATCACACGTCTACTAACTGTCGTACCAAGTTGGGAAAGTTACCAAACGTCTGATCCATTAGAAAAAATCATTACATTAGATCCAGGGATGGCGTTTGGAACAGGTACGCATCCAACGACTTCTTTGACATTACAAGCACTGGAGTCGACCTTGCGAGGTGGAGAAACGCTTTTAGATGTCGGTACTGGTTCCGGAGTGTTGAGTATTGCGGCGAAGCATTTAGGGGCAAAAGAAGTCTATGCGTATGATCTCGATGAAGTGGCAGTGCGTTCAGCAAAAGAAAATATGGACCTAAATGAAGTAGCAAAAGATGTGCATGTGTCAGCCAATGACCTATTAGAAGGCATTGAGATCGAGAGCGATGTGATCGTAGCTAATATTTTGGCAGATATCATTTTGTTGATGATTCCTGATGCGTGGCGTTTACTAAAACAAACTGGGACGTTGATCGTTTCTGGAATCATTGAAGAGAAGAAAGAAATGGTTCTTACGGCGATGGAAGAACAAGGTTTTGTTGTCGATCAAGTGTTCCAACAAAAAGATTGGTATGCCATTATGCTAAAAAAGCCTGAGGTGGATTAAATGCAACGATATTTTCTAGATGAGCCTTATCGACCACAAGAGCGTTTTGTAATAGAGGGTGAAGCCTATCACCATATGGTAAGAGTCATGCGAATGGCAGTGAAAGATCAGGTCTATTTAGCATTTAACGACCAGATCGCGATCATTGCAGAAATCAGTGAAATGAAGGAGAATGAAGTCTTCTTAGTCGAAGTGGCGAAAGAAAGTGTTCAAAAAGAATTACCCTGCAAGATCACGATTGCTAGCGGATATCCTAAAGGGGATAAGTTGGATTGGATCGTACAAAAAGGGACAGAGCTAGGCGCTCACGGGTTTGTGGGATTTCCTGCTGCTGCTTCTGTCGTTAAATGGGATGCCAAAAAACGCAAAAAGCGACAAGAACGCTTGGTCAAGATTGCACAGGAAGCGGCGGAACAGTCGCATCGCCAAGTCGTACCGCAAGTATCTTTAATGGAGACAGAAAAGCAATTTTATGAGACGCTCAGTTCGTATGATGTCCTTCTGATTGCATATGAAGAATCAGCAAAACAAGGGGAAGCCGCTAATTTAGCCAAAATACTGCAATCTGTTTTACCAGGTACTCGTATCCTTGCAGTGTTTGGACCAGAAGGCGGATTATCACCTCAAGAAGTCGCTCATTTTGAATCACAAGGTGGCATTCTTTGTGGTCTTGGTCCAAGAATCCTACGAACAGAAACTGCGCCATTGTATTTGTTAAGTGCCGCAAGTTTTCAACTTGAATTACAAGCACTTAGCAAGTAATAGGCGAGTTAATCGTTAGGGATAACGATTTTCTACAAAACAAATGTATGAATTTTCCTATTTTCTTGATCCCTCAAAGTGAAAGTGGGATTTTGCCTTTTGTACGGAATTGAAAATCATTGACACAATCGGTATAATAAGAACAATTATTTAATCCTAAGCTATAAAAAAATGCTTTCTCACGACAAAAAATATCTGTTTTGATTATGAATAGAAAGGGGGATGTTTCCCATGCCAAAAGAAGAAATATTAACAGGGCCTGACGTCATTAAGATGGTTAGCCAATACATGGGACCTGAACATGTCGCTTTTGTGCAAAAAGCATGTGACTACGCGACCACTGCACATGAGGGACAATTTCGTAAATCAGGAGAACCTTATATCATCCATCCGATCCAAGTTGCAGGGATTCTTGCAGATCTACGAATGGACCCCCATACGGTTGCCACTGGTTTTTTACATGATGTGGTAGAAGATACAGAAGTAACCTTAGAAGATTTAAGAGAAGCCTTCGGGAACGACGTGGCAATGTTGGTGGACGGAGTGACGAAGTTAGGTAAAATCAAATATAAATCCCACGAAGAACAACTAGCGGAAAATCATCGCAAAATGTTATTAGCTATGGCTCAAGATTTACGTGTAATCATGGTGAAGTTAGCCGATCGTTTACATAACATGCGTACGTTAAAGCATTTGCGGGAAGATAAACAACGACGCATTGCGCAAGAAACATTGGAAATATACGCACCGCTTGCTCATCGTTTAGGGATCAGCCGGATCAAATGGGAATTAGAGGATACGGCGCTGCGTTATCTCAATCCGAAGCAATATTATCGAATCGTCCACTTGATGCAAACAAAACGAGAAGAACGTGAAAATTACGTCAGTGGTACAGTGGAGGATATCCGTTTAGCAACGGAAGAATTGGGGATTTTTGCAGAGATCTATGGTCGCCCGAAACACATCTATTCGATTTACCGTAAGATGAAAGACCAAAAGAAGCAGTTCAATGAAATCTACGATCTACTAGCAATCCGAGTGATCGTGGATTCGATCAAAGATTGTTATGCAGTACTAGGAGCGATCCATACGAAATGGAAACCGATGCCAGGTAGATTCAAAGATTATATCGCGATGCCTAAAGCGAATATGTATCAATCGTTGCATACGACTGTTATCGGACCAGCTGGCAACCCTGTCGAGATCCAGATCCGTACCCAAGAAATGCACGAAATCGCTGAGTTTGGGGTAGCTGCTCACTGGGCATATAAAGAAGGAAAAGGCGACAAAGTCGAACCAGATGGGATGACAAAACAGTTAAGTTGGTTCCATGAGATCATCGAATTGCAAGATGAAAGTTACGATGCTTCTGAATTCATGGAGGGTGTGAAAGGCGATATCTTTAGTGATAAAGTCTATGTGTTCACTCCTAAAGGCGATGTGACTGAACTTCCTAAAGGATCAGGACCGTTAGACTTTGCTTATAGCATCCATACAGATATCGGGAACAAAACGACTGGTGCCAAAATCAATGGGAAAATGGTCCAATTAGATTACAAATTGAAGAATGGTGATATCATCGAGATTCTGACTTCGCCAAATTCATTTGGACCAAGTCGTGATTGGCTGAAATTAGTAGCCACAAGTAAAGCAAGAAATAAAATCAAGCGTTTCTTCAAAGGGCAAGATCGAGACGAAAATGTGACGAAGGGCCATGAAGCTTTAGTGAAGTGTATTATGGATCTTGGTTTTGTACCAAAGGAGATTCTTTCAAAAAATAAATTACACGACGCATTAGAACGCTTGAATTTTCAAACAGAAGAAGATATGTATGCTGCGATTGGTTATGGCGAAGTAAGTCCATTGACGATGGCTAATCGCTTGACTGAAAAAGAGCGGAAAGAACAAAAAATCGAGCAACAAAAACAAGAAGCAGAAGAGTTGATGAATCAACCTAAAAAAGAGCCTGAAAAAATGAAGGTTCGTCATGAAGGTGGCGTCGTCATCCAAGGTGTTGAAAACTTGTTGATCCGGATCAGCCGTTGTTGTAATCCTGTACCAGGGGATGACATCGTGGGCTATATCACCAAAGGACGTGGTATCTCGATCCACCGTAAAGACTGTCCGAATGTCCAACCAGATAAGCCAAATGTGGAAGAACGTTTGATTGACGTGGAATGGGAAGACACTTCAAATACGAACAAAGAGTATGATGCTGATTTAGAGATCTATGGCTATAATCGTTCGGGCATGTTAAATGACGTCTTGCAAACAGTGAATGCGATGACTAAAAATCTAAACAGTGTCGAAGCACGAACGAATAAAGACAAAATGGCGACAATCCATTTGACAGTAGGGATACGTAACTTGTCTCACCTAAAAAGTATTGTCGATAAAATCAAGACCGTACCGGATGTATATAGCGTACGCCGGATGAATGGCTAGGAGGTAGTACCTTGCGCGCAGTGATCCAACGAGTGAGTCAAGCAGCTGTGTCGATCAACGAACGAGAAGTGGGGCGTATCGATCATGGTTTGTTGATTTTACTAGGTGTTCATGAAACAGATACGCAAACAGACGTCGATTATTTGATCAAAAAAATTGCCCAGATGCGTATCTTTGAAGATGAACAAGGAAAAATGAATCTAAGTATTGAAGATGTCAAAGGAGCGCTGTTGAGTATTTCTCAGTTCACGCTTTTTGCAGATACAAAAAAGGGCAATCGCCCAAGTTTTATCGCAGCGGCTCGCCCGGAAACAGCGATTCCTTTATACGAAGCCTTTAATGATGGGCTAAGACAACGAGGAATCACAGTGGAAACAGGCGAATTTGGCGCAGATATGGCTGTGTCTCTGGTCAATGATGGGCCAGTGACGATCATCATCGATTCTCAAAACAAATGATTTTTATAAAAAGAACAAGTCTGATTTTGATGGAATATTTCAAAATCAGGCTTATTTTTGTTTGCTATGTTTTCAATTTGAGAATGCGCTTTCTGTTTTTGTTCGTCAGGAGTATGTAGATAAGTTAAAATAGAGGATAGGAGGTGCTTGCCAATGGCTAATAAGAATCAAGCAACGATAGACGAAATCTTTTCTCATCGCTACGATAATGGCTTTGATTACTGGGCAACACCAGATAAAAAGTTGATCAAAGGCGCCCCTTTTACTACGTTAGAATGCCCGTTGTATCTTTTAGATGCCGGTGTTTTACCTGGAGAAAAGGTCATGCAAGAAACGGCGAATTTGATATTTGAAGCATGGCGGAAAGATGGACGATTCAAAGTTTCGCCAAAGGGTGCGATCTACCCCTGCCATACGGCTGCTGCACTTCGAACATTGTGTTATTTGGAACATGCAACAGACAAGAGACTCAAAAAGACATTCGATTATTTTCTAGCGACTCAAGAAGATGATGGCGGATGGAAGTGCAATAAGTATAGTTATTGCAAAGGTCCTGAAACTGAATTTTCTACACCTATGACGACCTTAACAGTTTTAGATGCTTTTCGTTTCTCCGAATGGATCAACATTGATGAGCGGTTGGACCAAGCAGTGGAATTTTTATTGACTCATTGGACGATAAAAAAACCGATTGGACCTTGTCATCATGGGATTGGGACACTATTCATGCAAGTAGAATACCCATTTAGAAGTTACAATTTATTTTATTATGTCTATGTTCTATCTTTTTACAAATACGCTAGAAAAGACGTGCGATTTAAAGAAGCACTACATGCGCTGGCTTCCCAATTAGACGAAGGAATGATTCGAGTGGAAAGAGTGGTGCCTAAGTTAAGGAAATTATCTTTTTGTGAAAAAGGACAAGTGAGTGACAGAGCTACAGAACGTTATAATGAAATCTTATTTAATGTGAATGAGTTATGAGGAAGCCGTTTATTTGGGATTAGGCAGCGCAAGAGGAATAAATGGTATAGTTCCGTCTCAAACACTTCTTTTGTCAGTTTTATTGTACAAGGAGTATCCTAATAATATCTAAAGTTATTTATTAGGAGGAGCAAAAAACATGCAAGAAATTCCCGTGGTCGATATCAAAATGACCGAAATCAAAAAATACTATAACGAGGGCTACAAAATGCTTGGAAAGCTAAGAGAAGAAGCCCAATCACCTGTTGTGAAAGCAAAGATATTCAATAAGGAAGCTGTGATCATCTACGGAGAAGAGGCAGCGAAGCGTTTTTATGATCCAAGAAATTTCAAACGAGAAGGTGCAATGCCTAAAATGGTCCAAAAAACATTGTTTGGAAAGGACGGTGTGCAGTCTTTAGATGGCGCGGAACATCATCACCGTAAAGCAATTTTTATGGATTTGATGACGCCAGAGCGAATGGAAGACTATCATCAAATATTGGATCGAGTATTGGCACATGAATTGGAACAACAACATGGTACTTTTGAGTTATTTGACCTGAGTAAAAAAGTACTTTTTACCGCTATATGTGAGTGGTCGGGAATCAACTTAGCGGATTATTCAGAAGAAGAGATCAACCAACTGGCAGATTATCAGATCTCTATGATCAGTGGGACAGTCACTTCGCCGATCGATCATTTTAAAGGAGTAGAGAATCGAAAAAAATCAGAAAAATGGGCGCAAGAGTTGTTAGAAGAAGCACGAGAAAATCCAGTAGCCGGAAAAGAAAATGTAGCGCTCTATGCTTTTGCGAATGCGACCGATCTTAAGGGAAATCTCTTACCATTGGATATTGCTGCGGTAGAACTGTTGAATATCATACGGCCGACTGTGGCATTGACCGTATGGGCGGCATTGATGGGGCATGCTCTTTTCAGCCGACCAGATCTCTATCAACAACTGAAAAATGATTTTACGGAGTTACAAGATCCTTTTATTCAGGAGATGCGTCGATACTATCCATTTTTCCCCATGTTACCGGCATTTGCTTTGCAAGATGTAGAAGTAGATGGTTACCGCATTCCTAAAGACAGCTGGGTGATTTTAGATTTGTATGGAACAAATCATGATGAACGGACAGTGGATTCACCAGAGGCATTTTTGATCAAACGGTATATTGGTAAAGCGAAAAAAATCTCTTATGAAGAAGAGTATGAGATGATTGCGCAAGGTGGCGGTGACTTCCGAAAAATGCACCGATGCGCAGGTGAATGGATCACGTTGCATAGTTTACGCGTCTTTTCCGATCAATTAGTGAATCGTTTTGCCTTTGCTGTGCCAGAACAAGATTGGACGATTCCATTCAATCAATTTCCGACTTATCCGAATAGCCGAGGATTATTGTATAAAGAATAACGTGGACTTTCAGCATGGGGTACGTATTTGAATCGATTAGGTAGAGGGAAGAGAAGTAGCCTCTTAGGTAGTGGACTCCTTCTCTCCCGACCTCGTTCTATAAAAATATACAGGAGGTATAAAAGAATGAGCGAAGTTACAATTCATGTATCAGAGAAAGAAAAAGCATTGATGTTGGCAATGGCTGATTTGAACGGACTGACGATATCGGAATTAGCCAGAACGATGATATTAGGTACGTTAGAAAGACAAATTGACTTGGCAATCTATAATGAAGCGATGAAGGATCATCAGAAATTTGATGAAAGCGTCTCGCATGACGAAATGAAAAAGGAGCTAGGATTATGCTGAAACATCTTGTACATAATAAAAAAAACAACCACCGCATTTTCACTCGATGGTTGTTTTTGAGTATTATTTAAACTCTCGGAATAGCTGATCGATTGTTTGAGCATCTTCTAAAGATAAGTGAATATCCAAAGCTTTGGCATTATCTGCGACTTGTTCGGGTTTCTTTGCGCCAGGAATGACAAATGAAATCCGCGGGTGCGCGATATACCAAGCTAAGACTAATTGAGCAGTAGTTGCTTGGTACTTTTCAGCAAGCGGTTTGAGTTGATCGACCGCTGTGATGATTTGTTCATATCGTTCACCTTGAAAGTTTGGTTTGTTCTTTCTAGGATCATCTTCAGAAAAATGTTTTGGACTTTCTAGATCATACTTGCCAGTCAATAAACCTGAAGCAAGTGGGAAATAAGGCACAAAACCAATCTCGTTAGCTTCGAGGTAAGGGAATAATTCTTTTTCCGCTGTGCGATGGATCAAACTGAATTGATCTTGTACGATATCGATATAGCCGTCTTGATTGGCTTCTTTCAATTGCTCTAAAGTGAAATTCGATACACCGATGGCACGGATTTTCCCCGCTTCTTTCAGTTCGTGTAAAGCGGCAACTGCCTCGTTTTTAGGTGTCTCTTCGTCTGGAAAATGGATATAAAAAATATCGATGTAATCTGTCTGCAAACGTTCTAAAGCTTCATCAACTGATTTTTTCAAAAATTCAGGAGAATTATCAAATTTTTTTGGTTGATCTGGGAGATGAGCTGCTTTGGTGGCAATGATGATGCGGGAACGCTCATAAGCCGGTTCTTGCAAGACTTCTCCAATCAATTGTTCCGAACGACCTTCGCCATAAATATAAGCAGTATCGATGAGGTTCAAGCCATTATCTAAGGCGGCTCTGACAACTTCTTTTCCGGTTTCATCCGCTAATCCAGAAAACAGATTATGTCCTCCGACTGCATTTGCACCTAAGCCGATTGCTTCGGCATATACTTGAGAATGACCAATTTTTACTTCTGACATTTTTCTACCTCCTTTTTTATTTAGTCTAAATCAAAAAGAACAAAAGCTGAATCAAAAAGACTTTGAAAAAGAAATCAACAAGAATATACTTGACTTTAAGCTGTGTTTTTAGTAGGTTATAATTAATATCTAAATATCGATGAAAGAGCGAGTAAGTAACTAAAGGCTTTATAAGAGAGGATCGTCGTGGCTGAGAGCGATCTAAAACAAGTAGTTTCTGAAAGACACTCTGGAGATGGACGCGTGCAAAGCCGTCCCGTAGACGAGCGTTAATCGTGAGAGGAAAGAGCAATCTTTCAAATATAGGTGGTACCGTGTATGAAATAATCATTCACCCTTGTTCATGGCGAACAAGGGTGTTTTTTGTTTGCATTGACTACATAGTGTGAAGAAAAGGAGAGAAAAAGATGAACTTCCAAAGACCAAAAGGAACAAATGATATTTTACCTGGAGAATCCGAAAAATGGCAATTTGTGGAAGAAACTGCCCGTTTATTATTCAAAGATTACCAATATAATGAGATCCGCACGCCGATTTTTGAGCATTATGAAGTGATCGCTCGTAGTGTAGGCGATACGACGGATATCGTTTCAAAAGAAATGTATGATTTTTATGACAAAGGCGAGCGTCATGTTACGCTTCGTCCAGAAGGAACTGCGCCAATCGTTCGTTCGTTTGTTGAAAACAAATTATTTGGACCAGAATACACAAAACCTTACAAAACATTTTATATGGGACCAATGTTTCGTTATGAGCGTCCTCAAAAAGGCCGCTTACGTCAATTTCACCAAATCGGTGTCGAAGCATTCGGCTCTGAAAATCCTGCGACAGATGTTGAAAGCATGGTGATGGCCTTAGACTTCTTCAAACAACTTGGGATCAGTCAAATCCGCTTAGTGATCAACTCTTTAGGGGATCAAGAAACACGTCAAGCCTATCGCCAAGCGTTGATCGATTATCTTGTCCCATTCGAAGCTGAATTAAGTGAAGATTCACAACGTCGCTTACACGAAAATCCTTTGCGTGTATTAGACAGCAAAGATAAACGTGATCAAAAATTTGTCGCAGAAGCGCCATCGATCTTAGATTATTTAAGTGAAAAAGCCAAAGCGCATTTTGAAACAGTGATTGCCATGTTGGATGCGTTAGATGTGCCTTACGAAATCGACAGCAACATGGTTCGTGGATTGGATTATTATACGCATACGATTTTTGAAGTGATGAGTGACGCGCCTAAAATGGGCGCACAAGCAACGATCTGTGCTGGAGGACGTTACGATAACTTAGTGGAAGAACTAGGCGGACCAGCGACACCAGGATTTGGTTTTGCGATGGGGATCGAACGTATTTTATTAACGATGGAGGCAGAAGAAGTAGCTGTTCCTGTAATGAATACATTAGATGCCTATGTGGTGGCACTAGGCGAAGAAACAAATATCGAAGCGTTGAAAATCGTTCAAGCAATCCGTGATTTTGGTTTTTCCGCAGATCGTGATTTTATGGGACGTAAAGCCAAAGCACAATTTAAGACAGCAGACAAAGCCGATGCGAAGTTGGTTTTAGTGATTGGTGCGGATGAACTAGCAAATCAAACGATCAACGTCAAATCAATGGCTAATCGTACAGAGAAAAGCTTTGCACTAGAAGATATTTATGACCACTTTGATAAAGTCTATGATGAAATGACATTATCTACTGAACAGGAGGAAAAATGATGGCACAACGAACAGTTTACTGTGGACTGGTTTCAGAAAAGCAGTTAGGACAAACAGTTACATTAAAAGGTTGGGTACAAAAAAGACGTGACTTAGGTGGCGTGATCTTTATCGATTTACGTGATCGTGAAGGGATTGTTCAACTTGTCTTTAATCCAGAAATCAATAAAGAAGCATGGGAAATCGCAGATAAATGCCGTAGTGAATATGTCATTGAAGTGACAGGTACAGTAAAAAATCGGGATGAATTGGCAATCAATCCTAAAATGGCAACGGGTGAATTTGAGATTATCGCGGATGAAATCATTATCTTGAATCAAGCCAAAACACCACCTTTCTTGATTGAGGATGAACAAACGATCAGTGATGAGATTCGTTTGAAGTATCGTTATCTTGATTTACGTCGTCCAAAAATGACGAAAAATATCAAATTGCGCAACGACACAACGAAAGCAATCCGTCATTACTTGGATGACCATGATTTCTTGGATATTGAAACACCTTATTTGGGCAAATCAACACCAGAAGGCGCGAGAGATTACTTAGTTCCTTCACGTATCCATGCAGGGCATTTCTACGCATTGCCACAATCACCACAACTATTCAAACAATTATTGATGAATGCTGGATTTGATCGTTACTATCAAATCGTTCGTTGCTTCCGTGATGAAGATTTACGTGGCGATCGTCAACCAGAATTTACGCAAGTCGATATCGAAACAACGTTCTTGACCGCTGAAGAAATCCAAACGTATACAGAAGGTTTGATTGCTAAAGTGATGAAAGACGTACGTGGCATCGAAGTCACTTTGCCATTCCCTCGTATGACGTATGATGAAGCAATGAGCCGTTATGGAAGTGACAAACCTGATACACGTTTTGACATGGAATTGATCGACTTGAGCACGGTTGTGAAAGACGTTGAATTTAAAGTCTTCCAAATGGCACTTGAAAATGGCGGAGTGGTCAAAGCGCTGAATGCGAAAAATGCAGCAAGCAAGTATTCACGTAAAGATTTAGATAATCTTGGACAATATGCCACTCAGTTTGGCGCAAAAGGACTAGCTTGGTTAAAAGTAGAAGAAGATGGTTTGAAAGGGCCTATTGCGAAATTTATGGGCGAGGCATCTGAAGCATTGATCCAAGCAACAAACGCTGAAGTTGGGGATATTTTATTGTTTGGTGCAGACAAAGAAGAAATCGTTGCAGCCACTCTTGGAGCGATTCGTTCTCGCTTAGGAAAAGAATTAGACTTGATCGACGAATCAAAATTCAATTTCTTATGGGTGACAGAATGGCCACAATTTGAATATTCAGCAGAAGAAGGCCGCTATGTTTCCGCGCATCATCCGTTTACGATGCCTAAAGCATCCGATGTCGAGTTATTGGCAACTGATCCGGCAAAAGTCTACGCAGAAGCGTATGACATCGTCTTGAACGGCTATGAATTAGGTGGTGGATCGTTACGTATCCATACGAGAGAATTGCAAGAGAAAGTATTGAAAACACTAGGATTCTCTGAAGAAGAAATGGAAGAACAATTCGGGTTCTTATTAAGTGCGTTAGACTATGGCTTCCCACCACACGGAGGAATTGCTTTAGGACTTGATCGCTTTGTGATGTTGCTTGCAGGTGAAGAAAACATCCGTGAAGTGATTGCTTTCCCTAAAAATGGTAAAGCAGCTGATGTCATGAGTGATGCGCCAAGTACTGTTTCTGATCTTCAATTATTTGAATTGAACATCGACGTTACAGAAGTTGAATAACAAATAAGAAAGAGAAGTTATTTTCATAGGAATACCGAGGTTGTGAAGGAGTCACTGATAAGTCGCGATTGATTCGTGCTAGTGACACTGGAGCAACCTTTTTTTCTCTTATATTGGAATTTCCAATCTTTTTTTCAAAGAAGTCTCTTGATTATATTCTAAAAGATCATATAATAAGGGCATACCAGATAAAGCGAGGCTTTTTTCATGAAAAAAACTTTCGAAAATTGGGCGTATCATGATTATACGACCAAACTTTCGGTGTCGATCGTCTATGCTCTGATTGCTTCAGTTGCATTGAACTTTTTTTATCAACCAGGAAACATCTATTCAAGTGGGATAACCGGTCTTGCACAAATCTTAACGACCCTTTCTAAATCAGTGATTGGTTTTGAAATTCCAGTCTCAACCACGTTGTATTTGCTGAATATCCCATTATTCTTTTTAGCATGGTTTAAACTTGGAAAGAAATTTACGATTTTTACATTTATCACTGTGACATTAACCTCGCTTAGTATCCATCTTTTGCCACAAACGATTCTTTCGACCGATCCGATCATTTGTGCGATATTCGGTGGTGCCGTCAATGGGGTTGGTATTGGTTTAGCATTAAAAAATGGGTTGTCTTCTGGCGGATTAGATATCGTGAGTATTACGATCCGTAAAAAAACAGGTCGATCCATCGGTTCGATTTCCATTTATTTCAATGCACTGATTGTTTTCGTAGCAGGCTTGCTCTTCGGCTGGCAGTATATGTTTTATAGTGCTTTGTCGATTTTTGTGAGTGGTAAGGTGACGGATGTCGTCTATACGAAACAAAAAAAGATGCAAGTCATGATCGTGACTAAACATCCTGAAGCAGTGATCGAAGCCATCCAAAAATGTATGCGTCGTGGGATCACGATCATCAATGAAGCAGAAGGTGCGTACAAGCACGATAAACAAACAGTCTTAATGACGATCGTTACTCGCTATGAGCTTCCTTTGTTACGTGAAGCAATGAAAACTTCTGACCCGCAAGCATTTGTCAGTATTGCGGAAAATGTTCAAATTCTCGGACGTTTTTATGAAGATGGGATTTAGATTTTAGTAAACTAGTTAGATAAAACACAGTGGATAACTTGAATGGTTATCGCTGTGTTTTTTTGATCTTCTTGTCGCTAGAATACCAGAAATGATTGTTGCGATTAAGGAATTGAAAATAATCATTTATGCTATCGATATTTCAACAGGCAATAGGCGTCTTCTTTTATAAGATTTATGAAGTATGATCAACCTGATCTTAGATAGCCACAATGCAATTCAAATTGGATTAGTAGAATTGGCTAGTGATGATGTAGGCCTAACGACGATTGGTAGTTTCCTTGACTATGTACCTGTTCAAGACTGGTTAGAAAAAATTCCTCCTAGCTTGGTTGCTAAACATATGCAAGAATATATCTTAAAGTGATCATAGAAAAGGAGTGACAGAGTGCTTGCAACTAAGTAGCATAGATGTTTATCCATGTTAAGAGTAGATATCTTTCAATTATTTCTCGCCCATCAACGAAAAATAATAGAAAATAATGAAACCCTATCCAAGCAACAATTAGCCAACTTGTTATATTTGAAATTTTGTTAAAGTTACTTAAAAATGTGTTCTTTTTTGATGAACTATGGGATTATAGTATAAAGTGGCAACTTTTATGAAGTTTTTGCTTGCTATTTTTTGGTAATGCACGTATATTACGAATGAAAAAAGTTTATGAAAAGTTGGAATATTGAATGGAAAAACAAAAAAGATTAAAAAATAGCCGGTATATCACGGGCTTCGATGGGATTCGTTCATTAGCGGTCATCGGGGTTATTTTATACCACTTGTTGCCAACAAGTATGAAGGGTGGTTACCTCGGAGTTCCGATATTTTTTGTCGTTTCAGGTTATCTTATTACCGATCTCTTACGACAAGAGTGGGAACAAAATGGAAAAATCAATATTTGGCAATTTTACGTTCGGCGAATGAAACGACTGTATCCTGGGCTCGTTTTCTTGCTTATTACTGCATCAGCATATATTACGCTATTCCAGCGAGGATTGTTGAATAATCTTCGGGGCGTTGTACTCAGCAGTTTATTCTATGTCAATAACTGGTGGCAGATCAATAATGGATTATCCTATTTTGATCGTTTTGCAAATGAGTCGCCATTTACCCATATTTGGTCCTTAGCAGTAGAGGCGCAGAACTATCTGATCTGGCCGATCATTTTTGTATTACTCATGGTATTTGTCCGTAAGAAAAAAAATATTTTTTATGTCATTATGGGCACAGCCATTGCTTCAGCGATTTTGATGATGGTGTTGTACTCGCCAAATGGCGATCCTACCCGTGTGTATTATGGGACAGATACTCGCTTGTTCTCGATTTGGATGGGGAGTGCATTGGCTTTTGTTTGGCCAAGTACGCGATTGAAGAAAAATATCCCTAAACAAGCAAAGAAAGTATTGAATTTAGCGGGTTTTAGTTCGTTGATCATTTTGGTCCTCTTTTTCTTTTTCTTAGATGACCATTTGAGCTTTATCTATTATGGCGGGTTCTTTTTAGTCAGTCTTTTATGTATGGTTCTTGTGGCAGTCACAGCGCATCCCGGTGCGAGCTTGAATCGCTGGTTGACGAATCCGGTCTTTAGTTGGATTGGTAAACGAAGTTATGGGATCTACTTGTACCAATTTCCGGTAATGATTTTTTACGAAGCGAAAGTATCAGGTATCGCTGATCATGTGTTGTTACACACGGTCATTGAAATCACATTGATTTTATTGATCAGTGAACTGTCGTACCGCTTTATCGAACGTCCATTGGCACGATTTGATTATAGCCAAACGTTTCGCGTCGTCAAAGGCTGGTTCACCAAACCTATTTTTAGTTGGAAAAAGCCATGGGTGGTCCCTGGAACCTTAGTCGTAGCGATTGCCTTAGTCGGGTTCGTCACTGCACCTAAAAATGCTGTGACAGCGGACCAAGAGCAATTACAAAAGAATATTGCTGAAAGTAAAAAACTAGCTGAAAAAAGTCAGAATAATCAAGGCAATAATGTAGCACCTATTGACCAAGCGATTTTGGATAAATATGATTTGACCAAAGCGCAAGGGGAAAAAGCCCAACAACTAGAGCTGACTGCATTTGGTGATTCAGTCATGTTAGATGCTGCGGCAGATTTAAAAGAACTATATCCGCAAGTAGTCGTAGATGGTGATGTCGGTCGTCAACTCTACACAAGCCTTCCTTATATCGAAGAATTGAAAAATAGGGATCTATTGAAAGATACGGTATTAATTGGGTTAGGAACAAATGGCTCTTTTTCTGAGGCGCAATTTGATAGCTTGATGAACGCGATCGGGGATCGTAAAGTTTACTGGGTCAATGTTCGCGTACCAACGAAGCGCTGGCAAAATGAAGTCAACGCCATGCTCACAGAAATGGAAAAGAAATATGACAACATGACAGTGATTGATTGGTACGGTTATAGTAACGGTCACAGTGAATGGTTCTATGACGATCAAGTCCATCCAAATCCAGATGGTATGTTGAATTATATCCATCTAGTCAGTGAAGCACTATTAGGTGGAACAAAAGAATCAGAGACAAGTAAAACGAGTGAGACTGCTTCGACTAGTACGAGCGACACTCTATCTGATAGTACTCAAGTAAGTGAATAAAAACTGGGGTTGTGACAGCAATGTTTTGACCTGAGCAGTAGGATAACTCTTATAAAAAAGTGCCTCAACGAAAATCGTTCTCCAATCTTTCGTTGAGGCATTCTTTTTCTCTAAAATTTTTTTACTCCGTTTGATCAGGTAAAGAAAGAGAAGGGTGTGTCTTCAAATAGGTTTCTTTTTGCCGACGTGTTTGTTTTTTGAACGCGGCTTCGGCTTTTGTGGCTTCACTTCTTGTAGCGTATCCTTCTGCATGGATCATTTTTACAGGACGTCTTTTTTGCAAACGTGTGTATTTCGCACCTGTGCCATTATTATGTTCTTGTAAACGACGAGCCAAATCAGTGGTATATCCTCCATAGAACGTATTATCTTGGCAGTGCACCACATAAAAGTAATGGTTATTCTCCATAAAGCATCTCACGGAGTTCAGGGGTATACTCACCTTGCGTATCATAGGTAAATAAAGGTGGAGACACTTTGAAACCATCGGCTTTTCCTTGCTTGATTCCTTCAATCAATAAAATATTTGCTTCTTTGCCTACTTTAGGATAAACAAACTGAACACGTTTCGGTGCAATCTGATAGGTTTGCATAAGGGCCAAAATCTCTAGGAAACGTTCTGGGCGATGTACAAGAGCTAAGCGACCATTTGTTTTTAATAACTTGCCGGAGATTTGGATCACTTCTTCCAACGTTGTATGGATCTCATGTCGGGCAATTGCTAGATGCTCATTTGGATTTTTTTTGTTTGTAGGTAAGCCTTTAAAGTAAGGGGGGTTACAGACGACTAAGTCACAAGAGTTGTGTCTGACAACCGATAAACTTTCTTTTAAGTCAATCGTATGCACGGTCATTTGTTGTTCTAAATGATTCAAGGAAATGCTCCGTCGAGCCATGTCAGCTAAGCGTGGCTGTAGTTCGATTGCATCGATCTTTGCCTGTGTTTGTTTGCTTAAAAATAGTCCGACAGCACCATTCCCCGAACAAAGGTCAACGATTTGACCGGTTTTTGGCGCACGAGCAAAATGAGCAAGCAATACGGCATCTAAAGAAAAGGAAAAAACTTGGGAACTTTGGATAATCTTAATATCTTGTGCATATAATTGGTCAATACGTTCATGTTCGTGAAGCATCTAATTCCCTCCAAATGAAAAAACTAATCGTATGTAGTATACTATTTTTGTTCAAAAGAACCAAGGGAACTTGTCAAATCAGTCTTTTTTAGGCATACTATAGGAACGAGAAGCAAAGAAAGGAAGAGAATATGTTTTATCGATTTATGCGCGGGCTCGTTAAAGTGATTTTAGCTGTTATCAATGGCAATGCCCGTTATGAAAATAAAGAAGTCTTACCAAAAGACGAGAATTACATACTTGTTGCACCACACCGCACTTGGTGGGACCCGTTGTATCTCGCTGTTGCTGCATCACCTAAATCGTTTAGTTTTATGGCGAAAGAAGAATTGTTCAAAAACCCTGTTTTACGATTCATTTTAACACGTTCGAATGCTTTTCCAGTCAAAAGAGACAATCCGGGACCAAGTGTGATCAAGACACCTGTCAAGATTCTAAAATCAACCGATCTAGGATTGATCATGTTTCCAAGTGGGACAAGACATGCGACTGAGTTGAAAGGTGGAATGGCGTTAATTGCCAAAATGGCCAAAGTAAAAATCGTTCCAGCTGTGTATCAAGGACCTCTCACGTTAGGTGATCTATTCAAACGCAAACGAGTGATTGTTCGCTTTGGTGAACCGATCGACTTGTCAGATATCAAAAAAACTGACAAGGAAGGAATGGCAGAAATCGAGCGACGCACACAAGCCGCATTTGATAAACTAGACAAGGAAGTAAATCCTGATTTTAAATATGAGATCATAAAAAAGAATGAAACAGAATAATTGTTCTTTATTCGATGAGCGATAAAAGAAACGGATTGTCTAAGACACCGCTTCTTTATCGCTTTTTTTGTTATAAAACTCCCTTTTTGTAAGTGATTCTAGCTGTCATGTCCTTGATGGAAGTGTTATAATAGTAAGAAGGATATTTTTTTGAGGTGATGAGATGCGTTTTTTACATACAGCTGATTGGCATATAGGGAAAAAATTGCAGGGCTACGATTTACTTAAAGAGCAAGAACATGTACTATCTGAGATTTTAACGATTGCGAAAAAGGAAAAAGTGGATGCGATCGTTATTGCAGGTGATCTCTATGATCGAAGTATTCCGGCCGTAGAAGCCGTAGAGATATTCAATCGATTGATGATTGACTGGAACCTGAACGAAAAATTCCCGATTTTCGCTATCTCAGGAAACCATGATAGCAGTGTTCGATTATCTGCTGGAACTGAATGGTTCAGCCAAACAAAATTCTTTTTACACACCCGATTTGCTGAAGCTTTCCAACCTATCGACTATCAAAATACTCAATTTTTCTTATTGCCTTATTTTGAACCAATCTCTGCTAGAAGTTATTTTGAAGATGATACGATCCGCACGGTCCAACAAGCAATGGAAAAAGTAGTTGACCAGATGCAACTCGCTTTTGATCCTGAAAAAAAACAGGTGCTGGTCAGCCACTTTTTTGTGACAGGGAGCAAGAAGTCAGATTCAGAAACAAAAATCGAAGTGGGCGGACTAGATGCGATTCCAGGTAGTTTATTGGAGCCATTTGATTATGTCGCTTTAGGCCATCTCCATAATCAAGCAGCCTTGCAACAAGAAAATGCTAGATACAGTGGTTCGCCACTTAAATTCTCACTTTCAGAGATCAATCAGAAAAAAGGTGTTTGGATCGTTGATCTAACTGACACCTTGGTGTTGGATTTTCAAGAAATCACACCTTTGTATGATATCGCTGAAGTAACTGCTAGTTTTAAAGAATTATTAGACCCAAGTTTTTACCATACGATCAACCGAGAAAATTATTTGCAGATTTATTTAAAAGATCGCGCAGTTATTCCTAACATGATGAACCAACTACGAGCAATCTATCCTCGAATACTTGGTGTCGAACGTGTCAATGGACGGCATCGTTCCACAAGCAAACGACAGACACTTGAAATCAAGCAACCAAAGAAACTCGCGGAAACATTCTTTACCGAAATGGTGGATGAACCGATGACAGAACAACAAATGAGCTGGTTAGAAGAAACGTTGCAAGAACTCACAGAAACGGAATGATCAAGTATGAAACCACAGACGTTACGATTGAAAAATTTTGGCCCTTTTATCGATGAAACGATTGATTTCTCAAAATTGACCCAAGCGGCCTTGTTTTTGATTACAGGAAAAACAGGGGCTGGCAAAACAACGATTTTTGATGGCATGACTTATGCGCTTTTTGGAGAAACATCTGGAAGGTTGCGGTCTGGCAAAGAGATGCGGTCATTATTTGCGACACCAGAAGACGAAACGAGTGTCTTTTTTTCGTTTGAACATCAACAGTTGCGTTATGAAGTCGAACGTAAGCCTGAACAATTGTTAGCTAAACGCAAGGGTGAGGGCATGAGAAAACAGGCGGCAAAAGTCAGTTTAACGATCTTTGATGAAAAAGGAAAAGAAATTCGACAATTAACAAAACGTAGTGAAGTCGATCAAGAAATCAAAGAACTATTGAATTTAGATGCGAAACAATTTTCACAGATCGTCTTACTGCCGCAAGGAGAATTTCGGAATTTCTTGATTTCCTCTAGTAGTGAAAAAGAAACAGTTTTACGTAACTTATTCGGCACACAATTCTTTCAACGATTCACCGAACAATTGAAAGAAAAAGCCAAGAACAAGCAAAAAGAACTGGATCATTTGGAGCAAGAATTAGTCTTATTGCAAAGGCAATTTAGTTCCTATGAGGAGAAGCAACTGGCTGGTCTACAATCTTTTGAGACAGTGATCAATGAGTGGAAAGAGTATCAAGATCAAGTTTCAACAAGGCTCGCCTCAGAGCAAGAAGTATTAGAGCAACTGAAAGAGGAACAAAAAATCAGCGAGACGGATTACTACCACGGGAAAAATCAAAAATCTGCTTATGAAGAAAAGCAACAATTATTAGCAGAACAACAAGTGCTCAATGAGCAACAACAAGTGATCGAGGAGCACCAAAGATGGATTTCTCATTATGAAGTTGCTCAGCAATTGCGCACCCCGCTTGAACGTAGCCAAGAATACCAAGAATCACTTACCACACAGGAAAGTGAGAAACAGCAACTAATTATTGCGTGCAATAAGGTGACAAGTGATTTACAGAAATGGCAAGAACAGGCGGACGTACGAGAAAATCTCGAACAAAAAATAGCAAAAATGAGTCAAATGCTCCAAGAAAAGCAACGATTGATCCCAGTGGCCGATACTTTCAGAGAAAAACAATCGGAACTTTCCGTAATGGAAAAAAAAGTCAGTGAGTTACAGCAAGAAATCCAACAACTGGCAGATCAGCAATTGATCCTTCAAGAAAGACAACAAACGAGTCAAACCGTTTTAGCAACCCAAGGGGAACTACAAGAAAAACAGTTGGTTTATGAACGTTTACGTTTAGAAGGGGAACGTTACTGTGAACAACAGCAACACCTTGATCACCTTGACAAAGAACTAGTAAAAAATCATCAGTACTTTGAACAATCAACAGAGCAATTGGCAGAAAAACAACGATTACTTGAACAACAAACGCACGAGTTCAATCAATGTAAAAGCGACTGGGCAAAGCAACAAATTACTTATTTACAAACCCTATTGATACCTGGTGAACCTTGCCCAGTATGTGGTGCAACGGAGCATCCATTGACACCGGATAATCGTGAATCAGTGCAGGAAAACTTAGCTGTGCTTGAAGAAAAAATGGTCCAAGCAGAACAATCGATCGAAAAAACGCATCAAGAAATTGGTCGAAAAGAAGCAGAAATCGAAGAAATCAACCAACAGCTTGCTCGCTTAAGCCAGCAACAAGTGGAAACGAGTCAACAGTTGGATCAACAAGCAATTTACTTGAACACAGAGTTAAAAGCCACCTTCCAAATAGATGTCCAAGAAGATATTGTTCAAGGGTTGGCGGAAATAGAGAAAACCCTCAATGCTCGTTTAAAGGAAATCAAAAAAGCAGAAGAAGCACAAGTAAGGGTCATGGAAGAACTAGCCAGCAACAAAGAACAAAGTGAACAGATCAAAGCTCAACAAATGCTCCATAATGAAAAAATCCAACGACTCCAAGGTGAGATGGCAGGATTGAGTCAACAATTAGGAGCAGAAGACCTTGATACTTTAGTAAAAGAAGCTGAACAATTAGCCGAACAGTCGAGCAAGAGCAAGCAAGAATTGGAAGAGCAAATGGCCCAAGGTGAGAAACTCCAGCAAGAATCAGCTGTTTTGACGACTAAAATCGAAGCGTTGACTGAACAAATCGAAAAGACAACTGCTCAATATGAAAAAGAACAACGGAAAATCTCTAGTTTCTTGGCGCAACACACTGATTTTTCTTCGCAAGAAGCAATAGCAGCGTTGTTAAAAGAAACAGTCACATACGAAAATAGAAAAACAACGATCAAGGAGTATCAAACGAAACAGTTGGTTCTTTCCACTCGCTTAGAACAATTGGAACATGTCACTTATGATGAAAAATCCCAAGATTTGACAGTGTTGAGTGAACGAATCGAAAAAATCAAACAACACATTGAAGAGCAGCAACAATTGATCTATCACTTACAACAAGAGTATAAAACCAATCAGAAAGTGATCATGGAATTTACTACAAGTTATCAAAATAGTCAGGAACAACTAGATGAATTGATCCAGTTGCAACAATTATCACAGACGATGAATGGCGAAAATCCTAAAAAAACAAGCATTGAACGTTATGTCTTGCAAGTTTATTTACAAGGAGTCTTGCAAGTCGCTAATGAACATCTGATACGATTGACCAAAAGCCGCTATCAGTTTGAATTAGATGAAGAAGTTGGTAGCTACCGCGGAAAGACTGGCCTGGAGATCAACGTGTACGATGATGAAGCAGGAACGACCAGAGGATCGCATACTTTATCCGGAGGCGAAAGCTTTATTGCTGCATTATCATTAGCTTTAGCCTTGGCAGAAGTGATTCAAGCGCAAGCTGGTGGAATCACGATCGAAGCATTGTTTATTGACGAAGGGTTTGGTTCACTGGATGAAGAAGCCTTGGAAATGGCAATGGAAGCATTAGAAACCGTTGAAAGTGAAGGCAGGATGATCGGGATCATCAGCCATGTACGTGAGTTGAAAGAACGTGTCTTGCAACAAATACGAATTGATACAAAAGGTAGTGGACAGAGTGAAATACGCTACCATTTTGGTTAAGAAGGGAGATTGATAACAATGAAATGGAGTATTCCGGAAAAAGTCATTGCAAGAGGGCGTCAATATTTGCAAGAAGACCGTGTGTTATCGGTTGTCCCAGATCAAGAAGACAATGTGTGGCATGCAGAGGTTTTAGGTAGTGAGCTGTATTTAGTTGATTTAGATGGTACAGCAAAAGAAAACGACTACTGTCAATGCCCATACTGGGAAGAACATCATTATTGCAAGCACACTGTTGCAGTAGAACTTTATTTACGATCGAAACAACTTTCTCGTATCATGCAGAAAGATCAAAAAATGATCGAACCAACGAAAAAGACCAGTGAAGGAGAGCTATTGACAAAAGGATTTGCCCGATTAAAAGGGAAGACTTCTACTAAATCCTTGCAACCCTTAGTGATCGACTATCATGTCGAACAGATCGAAACCAATCAATACCATCCAGAACTTTCTATTTTGGCGGTTTATCTACGTGTGGGCTTTCTAGAAACACCTAAGAAGACATACATCGTAAAAAATATTTATGAATTTCTACAGGCGTATACAGAAGAAGAAAACTATACGGTCAATAAACAGTATCAATTCCGTTTAGAGCACCGAGTTTTCCAACAAGAAGATCAACAACTAATGGAGCTATTCGCAGGTATTGCACAGACACAAACATTATTAGGCGCAAACGGTGTCTTGGTAAAAGGGAAATTAGACAAGCGTTACTTACTTTTGCCAATCGATCAATCGAAATCTTTGTTAGAGCGTATGAATCAATCGACACGTTTGAAACTACAGATCAATGATCAAACTTATCATGGCATCCAGTTTTCAGACGATACGAAACCGCTAAGTTTTCAAGTCAAGAAGAGAGAAATACAGTATCAATTGATTGCCGTAAGTGACTTTGATTTGTTCTTGTCTCACTATCAGTGGGGGATCAGACAAGGTACTATCTATCATTTGACTAAACAGCAACAGACGATCTATTTGACTTGGAAACAACTGATGAAACGTTTTGAAGAGCCAGAAGTTGCCTTTCATAAAAAAGAATTGTCTTCTTTATTTAAAGAAATTTTACCGCTTTTAGATCAGATAGGAACCGTTGCTATTGATGATGAAGTGACAGCAGAAGTCGCAGATATTCCAGTAGAGTTTGTCTTTGTTTTTAAAAAAATGAAAGGGCAAATTCAAGCAAGGATCGATTTTGTATATGGAGATGTTGTGTTCTCCACAGATGAACGACATGAAACGCTTGCTGAGCAAACTACCGAAATATTGAAAGATACGGCGCAAGAACAGCGGGTCCTTGATTTGTTTCGTATGTACCGTTACCGGAAAAATAAAACGGGCTACGAACGTCCATTACCTGAAGGTGAAGCATTGTATCAGTTTTTCCGGACAGAATTAGCTGTTTTTCGTCAATTTGGAGAAGTCCGTATAGGAAAAAAATTACGGGAATTATATCTAGATGCACAAAAACACCAACCACAGATCGAAGTAGAAGAAACAGGATCATGGCTAGATATCCGCTTTGATGTGACAGGAATCAACGAGCATGAAATCGACCATGTTTTGCAGAGTTTGTTAAGAAATGATTCATTTTATACCTTAGAAAGTGGACAGGTATTATCGTTTGATTCAGAAGAATTCCAACAAACAAGCAAAATCCTACAACAATTCAGAGATACGATCCGTTCAGACGATGGCGTTATCCAAGTGCCAAAAAATCAAGGATTGATGATCAAAGAACAATTTACAGGAAGTAATGCTAGTTTTGGCGATTCTTTCCAACAAATGACTCAAGACTTGATCGATCCTACGAATTACAAAGCCACTTTACCAAAGAATTTGCAAGCAGAGCTTAGAGACTATCAGAAGCAAGGCTTCCAATGGTTGAAAATGTTAGGTCATTATCAATTTGGTGGCATTTTAGCTGATGAAATGGGTCTAGGGAAAACGTTGCAGACTATTGCTTTTCTGCTTTCGGAGAAAGAAGAAAAAGGTGCATTGGACGCCTTGATCGTAGCACCGGCGAGTTTGATCTATAACTGGCAAGCCGAAGTGAAAAAGTTTGCACCCTCATTAAGTGTCCAAGTGATCAATGGCAATAAGAAAGAGCGAGAAACTTTGTTAGCTGAAAAAGTAGATATTCGTGTTACTTCTTATGCGAGCTTACGTCAGGATCTTTCAGAATATCAATCATCGACGATTAATTATTTAGTCTTAGATGAAGCGCAAATGGTGAAAAATAGCAGCACAAAGACTGCTCAAGCTTTACGAGAGTTGCATATTCCACAGCGCTTTGCTTTAAGTGGGACACCAATCGAAAATAGCCTTGAAGAACTATGGTCACTATTTGCTACGATCATGCCGGGATTCTTTCCTAATCGGACACGTTTTAGAGAGTTGACGACAGATGAAATCGCGCAAATGATCCGACCTTTTGTTTTAAGACGAGATAAGCAAACAGTTCTCAAAGATTTACCAGAAAAAACTGAAATGAATCTTTATTCTGCGTTGACGGAAGAACAAAAAACAGTGTACCTTGCTTATTTAAGACAAATGCGTGAAGAAGTATCAGCTATGGATTCAGAGTCGTTCAAAAAGAATCGGATCGGCATCTTGGCAGGACTGACACGTTTACGTCAAATTTGTTGTGATCCTCGCTTGTTTGTAGAAGACTACCAAGGTGGATCAGGTAAGTTAGAACAAGTAAAAGATTTATTACTAGCTGCAAAAGAAAATAACCGTCGTGTCTTGTTGTTCTCCCAATTTACGGGTATGCTGACGATCCTTCAAGAGGAATTAGCTGAATTAGGGCTAAGTACCTTTTATTTACGAGGAAGTACAAAGGCACAAGATCGTTTAACCATGGTCGATGCTTTCAACGCGGGTGAAAAAGATGTCTTTCTTATTTCACTTAAAGCAGGAGGGACTGGGTTAAATCTAACTGGCGCAGATACAGTCATCCTTTATGATTTATGGTGGAACCCAGCGATCGAAGAACAAGCTGCTGGAAGAGCCCATCGTATTGGACAAAAAAATGTTGTTGAAGTATGGCGAATGATTGCTGAAGGAACAATCGAAGAACGAATGGATTCCTTACAGCAAGAAAAACGAGAATTGTTCCAAAAAGTAATCCAAGGAAACGAAGAACAATTGACGAAACTAACAGAAGACGATATTCGTTTGATTCTAAGTATTGGTGAAAATGATGAGTAAAACGTAAAGATCATTTATTGAGTAATTACTCTCTTATACAGGAAACAGTAAATAAGCCAAGGAAGATAGCCACGCAAATCTGCGCAGTGATCTTCCTTGGTTTTTCTTGTTTATTTATTCGCAGATGCTTATTTGATCAGACAAGCTGAGCTTCTCCTACAGCAGTTTTTATAGCGGATAGCAGTTGATCGAACTCGTTGATCTCTACATCACACACCGGACGCTCGTTGATGGAACGTTTGCGGTGATTGAACCATAACGTCTGCCAATTGGCACTCTTAGCACCTAACACATCGTTTTCGTAATTATCGCCAACGTATAGTGTTTCATTAGGTGACATATTGAAAGTTTTCTCGGCTAATTGGAAGATTTCCTTTTCTGGTTTTTGAAAGCCAGTTGCTTGAGAAACTAGCATACAATCAGCAGGAATCCAATTTGTTAATTGAAGTTGATTTAATTTTTTTGTTTGATGATCAGTTGGTCCATTGGTGATGATCCCTAATGGAATATTTTTTTCTTTAAGAAAATCAAGTGTTTTTTTTACTTCAGGATGAAGAGAGATATTTGCTAGTTCCTCTTCGTAGACTTCTTGGAAAACTAAGCATTTTTCATCAGAGATAGGTGAATAACCTAGATCGATCAAGGACTGACTAATGCGGTGTGCACGCATATAATCAAGTGTCCATTCTCCAGCCATGACTTTTGGGAAATTCTCATCGCTGTGATGGCGGAAACGGATATATAATCCATGCATATCTTCTTCTGCTACTTGAGGTACCACGCTTTGAACTGAATTCTTAAATGGTTGTTGCTGATCATACATTGTATCGTCAACATCAAATACAACTGATTTAATCAAATTATTACACGCCTTTCAATATTCTATCTTTTCACAAATCCTCGCTTATTGTATCAAAAAAAAGGTGATAAAAACGTTGAGATTTAAAGGTTTTTATTACTATATTTCTTATTAGTTGACAGAATAAGGTTTGTGTATTTTAGTTTTTTTAACTAAAAATAATTAATTTTATTATAAAGAAATCAACAAATCTATTTTCCACTTTGTCAAATGGATTATAATAGTAAAAATAAATAAAACAAAAGATAACTTGTTTTTTTAATACAGAAAAAATAAAATTAGCAAAATATAAAATAACGTTAACTAGCAAGCTGGCTAGTAGGTTTTAACTTTTCCGTTGAACGCATCTGCTACTTCAATTTTATAGTGGCGTTAAAATCAACATTTTTTTAGTTTTTTTTATTTTCTGAGTTTTTAAAATTTTATGTTATTAAATAAATAAAAAACATTACACGTGAAAAAAACGCTATCATTTTTAAAGTTTTCAAAAAGACTAGTACAGATTTTTGTGCTGTGTTATGTGTTTTTTGTATTGTGAAAGTATTTGAAAACTCTAATTTTTTTACTCAGAATTAAGTAGAAACCTTGGTTTAACTGTATATCTATCTTAGATAACTTTCATTTTTTTAAAAAATAATTTAAAAAAAAGCTAGCTATTTAAATGTTGATTAGGTATAATAGAAACAGATGGAAGATATTCAGGATCTTCTGTTACAAAAATGTGGCTATAATCACAAAAAGGAGTGATGCACGTTGTTAACACTATATACTTCCCCAAGTTGTACTTCCTGCAGAAAGGCTCGTGCGTGGTTGCAAGAGCATCAGATTCCATTTGTAGAGCGAAATATTTTTTCAGAACCTCTTAATAGCTCTGAATTAAAAGCAATTTTACAAATGACGGAAGACGGAACAGAAGAAATTATTTCTACCCGTTCAAAAGTTTTCCAAAAATTAAACATGGATCTTGATGAGTTACCATTACAAGAACTTTTAGAGCTTGTACAAAACAATCCTGGTTTGTTACGTAGACCAATTATGATCGATAACAAACGTCTACAAGTCGGCTTTAATGAAGATGAAATTCGTCGTTTCTTACCACGAGATGTTCGTCAATTAGAATTACGTCAAGCCCAGCTAATGGCTGGTTTATAGAAAACACAGAATGAAACTTAGGAGGATGTGATGTCTTTCTAAGTTTTTTTTATTAAAAATAAATTGTGTTTTTTTAGGACTTAATGATTTTTTCTTTACATTTATTCTTATTTCGCTACAATTAATCTATATGGATAGTTGGGATAAAGTGAGGTGTAGCATATGGAAATGGAACATATCAATGAGAATACGATTCGTGTAATGATTGGTCATGATGACCTAGAAGAACGTGGGGTCTCATTTTTAGATTTATTAGGTAACCACAGAGAAATTGAAAACTTTTTTTATAGTATCTTAGAAGAAGTGGATATTGAAGAGGAGTTCCAAAGTAGCGAAGCTGTCACTTTCCAAGTTTTGCCAAAAGGGGATGGCCTAGAGCTGTTTATCAGTA
This sequence comes from Enterococcus sp. DIV1304_2, assembly GCF_050555445.1. Classification (NCBI taxonomy): domain Bacteria; kingdom Bacillati; phylum Bacillota; class Bacilli; order Lactobacillales; family Enterococcaceae; genus Enterococcus; species Enterococcus sp. DIV1304_2. The sequence goes on along the minus strand of NZ_CP187851.1, from coordinate 2,655,999 downwards.
AGAATATGCCAGACGAAGAGATCGGTCAAAACAATGAATCGACGTTGAATAGCGCAGATGTTAGTGAGTTTCTTCAAGGTCAAATGCTTGCAAATGAAGAGGAAAGCGACTTAACAGAATCAACTACTGCAAGTGAACAACGAGCAATCTTTGTATTCAATGACTTTGAGCAAGTGATCCAGCTTGCCAATGATGTTCAGTTAGAATCAGCTTGGACAGATCTATACCAATTAGAAGAACGTTATTATTTAGTTGTTCACTTTTGGATGGAAAATCTAAATCAAACCGATGTTGAAAATCAATATGCACGTATTTTAGAATTCGCTGAGAAAAGTACACGAACAGCTGAAGCATTGAATGAATATGGGCAGCAATTGATGGAACGTAATGCTCTGGAACGAGTAAAATTTTATTTTGAATAAAGCATAGGATAAGCTAACATAGCGATAGTTGACATTGCTAGGTATGCTTTGTCGAGGGTCTCAACATTTGTTGAGACCTTTTTTTCGTTGGCGTATTTATCTAATGAAAGGAAGTGAGTCGATGTTACTCGCCAAAGACAAAGAAGGGTCTATTTTTTTAGCAACTGATGCAACAAAAGAGTGCGACTACTATTGTCCAAACTGTGGGAATCAAGTGTTTTTAAAAAGAGGAATGAAGAGGATCGCCCATTTTTTCCATCATGATACTTCGGACTGCCAAGTATTTAGTGAGGCGGAATCTGAAGAGCATCTTAATCTAAAAAGACAATGTTTCCGATGGTTGAAAAAAAGCTATCCAAGAGTAGAAATGGAAGGGTATCTATCACAACTGATGCAACGTCCGGATATCTTGGTTGGTCATCATGCGTTTGAGATCCAATGTTCTCCATTGTCTTATGAGCGAATGATCGAAAGGACGATCAATTACAAAGCAAATGGGTATGTTGTTTGGTGGCTATTAGGAATGAAATTTTTCAAAAGGAACGATCGCTTAAGATTAGAAAAAAAGTTTTGCTACTACGACGATTTACGACAGCTCCACTTTTGGCAAATCGACTGGTCTACGCAAAAGGTTTACTTATATAGTCAGATCTTCACAGACTTATCGGGGAAAATCAGGTTTGAACAATCTTCTTGGTCCTTTTTTGAGAAAGAGCTATTAACAATATTAGAAGTCGAAAGTGGCTCATTGCGAAAAATACCAAGTTCTTCTTCCGTGAAAACAAAAGACTGGTTAGCAAAACAAATCATTCGAAAAAATAAAAAAGTATTAGGAGTACAAGAACAGTGCTATCTAAGAAAGAAGCATGTGCTTTATCTTGAATCGTGGATCTATGAAGGAAGTGATTTCTTTTGCTTTTTTTCTGAACAAGTATTCTTTTATCGGTTGCTGTTTTCACAGATGAAATGCAAAGAGAATGATAAGAAAACAAGTTCTTTCGATAAATGGTATCAGGAAATCAAGGAATATAAAAATGAGTGGTTATTTCCTTTGATTGATGAACAAAAAATTTATCGATTGTTTTATGAAGAGTGTAAACGTTTCGTACAAAAATAATAATCAGAGAAGAATTCCATATACAAAACATGAAAGAGTTATGATAAACTCAAAAGAGTAAGTAAAAAGTAACTATTATTTTTTATTCAGAAAAGCATAGTTGCAAAGATGAACAAAAGGAGTGGAACAGATGAGCGAAACAACGAAGTTACCAAATAGAGAAGATTTGCCTGAAAAATTGACATGGGACCTAACACCAATCTTTTCAAGCGATCAAGAATTTAATAAAAAGTACGAAGAATTGACTGAAGAATTAAAAAATTCTGAGCATTATAAAGGAACATTAGGTAATGGAGCAACAGCATTTTTGGAGGCGCTTGAATTTGTCTTAACAATGTATCGTAAAGTTGAGCTTATTTATGTCTATTCCCATTTAAAAAATGACCAAGATACGACAAATACGACATATCAAGCATTGTATGCTCGTGCTGGAAGTTTACTTTCAAAAGTGAGTGAAGCAATTGCTTGGTATGAGCCAGAAGTATTGCAACTTTCTGATGAGCAAATTTGGCAATATTTTGAAGAAGAACCAAAATTAGAAGTTTATCGTCATTATGTCAAACAAATGGTTGATAACCGCGCACACATCTTGTCAGCAGATCAAGAAGCATTACTTGCTGGAGCCGGAGAAATCTTTGGTGCTTCAAGTGGTACCTTTGCAGTATTGAATAATGCTGATTTAGAGTTCCCAACAATCACTGGCGAGAATGGTGAAAAGATCCAATTATCGCATGGTGTATATGGTCAATTATTAGAAAGTACCAATCGTGAAGTACGTGAAGCGGCGTTCAAAGGACTATACAGCGTATATGCACAATTTAGAAACACTTTTGCTTCCACACTTGGGACGCATATCAAAGGGCACAACTTCAAAGCCAAAGCACGTCGATACGCTTCTGCCAGAGAAGCTGCACTAAGCAATAACCATATTCCTGAAAGTGTGTATGATACTTTAGTTACTGTTGTGAACAAACATTTGCCATTATTGCATCGATATATGGAACTACGTAAACGCCTATTAAACGTAGATACATTGCATATGTATGATCTGTATACTCCGGTATTAGGAGAAGCACCAATCACATTCACGTATGAAGAAGCAGTAGAAAAAGCCATCGAATCACTTGCGCCAATGGGAGAAGAATATCTGGCTGTCGTAAAAGAAGCATTTTCAAACCGTTGGATCGATGTAGTCGAGAATAAAGGGAAACGCAGTGGCGCTTATTCTTCTGGTAGTTATGATACCAACCCTTACATTTTGATGAACTGGCATGATACGTTGGATCAACTGTTCACCTTGGTCCATGAAATGGGCCATAGTGTCCACAGCTATTTCACACGTTCGAACCAACCTTTCGTCTATGGTGATTATTCAATCTTTTTAGCCGAGATCGCGTCAACAACAAATGAAAATATTTTGACCGAACATTTATTAGCGACCGAAGAAGATCCTCGGGTTCGTGCCTATGTCTTGAATCATTATTTAGATGGTTTTAAAGGAACAATTTTCCGTCAAACACAATTTGCAGAGTTTGAACACTTCATGCATCAAGAAGATGCAAAAGGAACACCTTTGACGAGTGAGTACCTAAGTGAAAGCTATGGCGAATTAAATGCTAAGTATTATGGTCCAGCTGTTGAAAAAGATCCAGAAATCAAAGATGAATGGGCGCGTATCCCACATTTCTACTATAATTATTATGTCTATCAATACTCAACAGGATTTTCTGCTGCATCTGCTTTAGCGAAGAAAATCTGGGAGAAAGAACCAGGCGCATTAGATGCTTACCTAACGTATCTAAAAGCAGGAAACAGCGATTATCCAGTAGAAGTAATGAAGAAAGCTGGTGTGGACATGACCCAAGCAGCTTATATTGAAGATGCAATGGCCGTGTTTGAACAACGATTAAATGAATTAGAAGCATTAGTGGAAGAATTATAGAAATCATGTGTTGAGTGATCTATTGATTGGATCTTTCTAGGTCCGTTCTGATCCTGCCAAAAACCGGAAAAGTTTGTGAGTTTCTCACTCAACACTTTTCCGGTTTTTACTGTTAAAAATAACATGATAATTCAAAAATTAAGGTTTAGATTTTCAGTTTATAGTATACTGACAGGGATAGTAAAGTTGATGCGGTGGCTAGCCTTTAGAAAAGAGGTGATGCCTATGTTGATTTGTGGCTTTCTCCTAGAAAGGAATAAGCATGTCTGTGTTTGAGGCATTGATGTTTGCATTATCATTTGCAACATTGGTCTTGATCGTCAGCGACAAAGACAACAAAAAATAACCGCCATTTAAACTTTGGAAGGTTTAACGGTTATTTTTTGAATCAATATCAAACTAGCCATTGTTTTGAACGATGCTATCTGAAGGGGAGTTGTTGATGCAACTCCTCTTTTCAAAGTCATGATACCATAGTTGCTACATAAAAGCGAGTTCACTTTCTTTTGTTATGGTAGAAGAACAAAAAGAGGTAGAAATCGCAATACCAAAAATAACGAAAAAATCTAAAAATTAAGGTTTAAATTTTCGGTTTATAGTATACTGACAATGATAGTAAAGTTGATGCGGTGGCTAGCCTTAAGAAAAGAGGTGATGCCTATGTTGATCTGTGGCTTTCTCCTAGAAAGGAATAAGCATGTCTGTGTTTGAGGCATTGATGTTTGCATTATCGTTTGCAACATTGGTCTTGATCGTCAGCGACAAAGACAACAAAAAATAACCGCCACTTAAACTTTGGACAGTTTAACGGTTATTTTTTGTAACTGAAATAAACTAGCCACCAGTAAAACGGTGCTATCTAAAGCGGAGTTGTTGACGCAATTCCGCTTTTCAACGCTATGATACCATAGCGAGTACATAAAAGCGAGTTCATTTTCTTCCGGCTTATTGGAAAAAGACTGGCTATAATTGTTTTTATTTGACTTGGAGTTGACTCAAGGGGATATACTAGAAGCAATTAATCTAAGGAGTGGAAGCGATGAAAGCAACAGTATTTTTAGAACCAGGGAAAATGGCTATCAAAGAAATGCCTAAGCCAGAATTGAATCAAGAGAACGAAGCAATCATTCGTGTGGTACGTGCAAGTGTATGTGGTTCTGATTTATGGTGGTATCGTGGCATCTCTAAAAAAGAAGCAGGATCTGCTGCGGGACATGAAGCGATCGGTATCGTAGAAGAGGTAGCAGAAGGTGTTACAAACGTTGAACCGGGTGATTTTGTTATTGTGCCTTTTACCCATGGTTGCGGGGAATGTGAGGCTTGTTTAGCTGGGTTTGATGGTGATTGTTTATCAGATACTTCAGGTTCAACAGGCTATCAGGCAGAGTATATTCGCTATCGCAATGCGAATTGGGGGTTAGTAAAAATCCCTGGTAAACCAGAAGATTATTCCGATGATATGTTAAATTCCTTTGTTACGTTGGCGGATGTTATGGCAACGGGCTATCATGCAGCAGTGAGTGCTGAGGTGAAAGAAGGAGATACAGTCGTTGTGATCGGAGACGGTGCTGTAGGTTTATGCGGAGTTATTGGAGCAAAATTGTTAGGCGCATCAAAAATCATTGCGATGAGTCGACATGAAGACCGTCAACAGCTAGCTTTGACATTTGGAGCAACGGATATCATTGCGACTCGTGGAGAAGAAGCAATCGCTGAGGTCATGAAATTAACAGGTGCCGGCGCGGATGCAGTGTTAGAGTGTGTAGGGACGCAACAAGCGGTTGAAACGGCAGTGAAAGTTGGTCGACCAGGTGCAGTTGTTGGACGTGTGGGGGTTCCTCACGTAGATGAGTTGGATACGAACGCTTTGTTTTATCGTAATATCGGCTTACGTGGAGGGATTGCGGCTGTGACGACTCACGACCGAGCTTCACTATTAGAAGCAGTCTTATCAAATAAAATCGAACCAGGTAAAGTCTTTACGCAACAATTCGAGTTAGATCAAGTTCAAGCTGCTTATGAGGCAATGGATGAACGAAAAGCAATCAAATCATTATTAGTTATGTGATGGTTCCCCCGTTCGTCTAGTGAGAGGAAATCATTCTTTTCTCCATCCTTCAAGAATTGAAGGATGGTTTTTCAGAAATTTGATGTCTGTCACGCTTTTAAAATCGTTTGTCAAACGGTTTCAATCATGATAAAATAAATGTAATTAGAGAAAAGGAGCGATGTGACATGTGGTTGTTTTATTTGGATCAAGTATTTTTAAACAATTAATTGAATCGTTTAAAAACAACTTGTAAATGACAATTCACGGGAACTTTGCTTTTTTCTATGCTTTTTTAGTATGGACAAAATTCTTGAAGAAGCAGTCTTTCACAGGCTGCTTCTTTTTTGTGTTTCCGTTAGAAGGATGTTCATTTGCACAAAAGGAGTGCAAACAATGGAAGCATTAGCAATGCTATTAAAAGAGATTGAGATTACGTATAACGGAAAAGAAGTATTAACAATCAATGAGCAAGCGATTTATGAGAATGCGCGGATCGGTATCGTCGGAGATAATGGTAGCGGGAAATCGACGTTACTTAAATTATTAGCTGGAGAAATCCTACCAGAAAAAGGAAGAGTAGATCGAAGGATTGATTTTAAATATTTTGCACAGATCGATACCGTTAGTCAGCATCTAGTCGAAGAAATCGATTTGGAGTTACTCAGCCGTTTCCGAGTTCCCAATCAAATGGCTCACTTTAGTGGTGGTGAAGAAACGAAATATCGTTTGACACAAGTATTATCTACGTACACGACAGGTTTGTTGTTAGATGAACCAACCACTCATTTAGATCAACGAAGCGTGCAAATGTTGATTGAAGAACTTCGGTATTATTATGGAACCTTAGTTTTTGTTAGCCATGATCGCTTATTTCTCAATGAATTAGCTGACAAAATATGGGAAGTATCGGGACATACGATCAAAGAATATACAGGGAATTATGATGATTATGTAAAGCAAAAAGAACAAGAAGTAATTGCTCAAGAAAGAGCGTATGATGACTATTTGAGAGAACGTAAAAAATTAGAAAACAGCATGATCAAAAAAGAGCAACAAGCCAAAAAAATGGCACAATCTTCCAATCAAAAAAGCAGAAGTAATAAAAACAGTCGGAAACCTGATCGTTTGTCAGGAACAAAACAAAAAGAAAGTGGTCAAAAAGGGATAATGAAAGCGGCGAAGTCAATGGAGAAACGTTTAGAAAAATTAACGGAAGTCGCAAGAGTACAAAAAAAGCATCCGATTGATTTCCCGCAGTCAGAAACAACTGTTTTACACAATAAGTTCCCAGTCGTAGGTGAATCAGTGACGATCCATTATGATGAAAAAATCCTGCTTGATGAAGTTAACTTTGCCTTCGCACTAGGGAAAAATATCGCGATTATTGGATCGAATGGCAGTGGGAAATCTAGTTTATTACGACACATCTTACAGCATAAAAATGGAGTGAAGCTTAGTCCCAAAGTTACTTTTGCTGTCTATGAGCAAAGGGATTATCACTATGTTGAGGATCTGACCGTTCTACAGTATTTGATGCGTCAGACCGAATATCCAGAAAGTTTGATCCGAAGTATGCTACACCATTTAAGCTTTTCACCGGAGACTATCCAACAATCAGTTTGTTCGTTAAGTGGAGGAGAAGCTACACGGCTGTCACTAGCAACCTTGTTTGCTAAGCCTTCCAACATATTGATTCTAGATGAACCGACTAATTTTATTGATCTGCGGACAATGAATGCGCTAGAGTATTTTTTGAAACAATATCATGGAACTGTTTTGTTTACCTCGCATGACCCTTATTTTGTTCAACAAGTGGCAGATCAAGTCTATGAAATAAAGGATCGAAAACTGATTCAACGAGATTGAATCAGCGTAAAACGAGCTTGCTATTGTTGCTAAGTGAGAGTTAAAGGGAGTACCAAAATAGGCAACTGAAATAAGCAGTGAAATCCGGAAATCGTTTTTCCTATTTTGGGATTTCGCTGTTTCTTTTTGCAAGATTTTTTTCTGGTGACTTACTTTTTTTATTTTAATTTTAATACACGGCTGCGTCGTTGACTCTGTTCGGTCCATCAAAATGGAAAAAGCACGAGTCAAATTGGGTTGAAGTGTGATAGCGTTTCCAGTAAAAAGTCATTATAGTTGAAATGGGGGGACGGGGATGATCAATTACCGCTTGAGTTATCTGTTTGAGGAAACGAACAGACAAAAATTGATAAAACTGACGAACTTGGAGGAAGAGACTCTAAAAATAGAATTAACAAAAATCAATCATTTTTGTGACAAAAAGCTAGGGCAAAAAATAAATATCTCTGGAGAGGAGGTACTGGTTCCAGAGGTGATTCGACGACGATGGTCTGAAGTCCTCTTCGAAGTGTCAAAACAGGAACTATATTTTTCTGAAGAGGAAAGACAAGCCATGATCTATCTTCTTGCCTTTTCGATGGTTGATGACTTATCTGTTTATTATTTTCAAGAATTATTCAATGTAAGTAAGAATACAGTTTTAAAAGATGTCAGAAATTTAAGAATGAAACTCCAAGAGGAAGACATTCGCCTGATTTATTCGAGAAAAAAAGGCTTCTACATAGATGGCGCTGAACTTGATGTTCGCCGCGTAGCTTATTCAACTGTGGGAGTACTAACAGACACCAAGAACGGCCACTGGTTACTTTTTGAAGGGATCTATGGCATTTCTAGAACGAATTATGTTGTGGTGAGAGACCGCCTGCTTCGTATTTTAGAGGAATTTGATTTAATCATCGTTCCTAGTCGTTTTGAGGAAATGTTGTATTTTATTAGTTTTTTATTGTCACGGATCACAAAAAAAGCAGTTTTTCTAACTGAAAAAGACAAAGAGATGCTGACCTCTTTGAATGTCTATCAAGCAAGCAAAAAATTTTTAACAGATTTTGGTCAAATCAAAAATCAAGTAGAAGAAGAGTGCTATTTGACTGTGCTGTTAAAGACTGTTTTACAAGGCGATATCGAGGATCACTCTGTAGAATTTTTATTGGAATGTGCAAGAGAGGTTATCCATGAGATGGAACGTTTATCCGCTGTCCGGTTTGTTGACTATCGGAAATTATTGATGAATTTCTTTTATCATCTTGTTCCCGCTTATTTTCGTATCCGCTATCGATTCACATTGAATAATGTGTTGATCGATGAAATCAAAACCCAATATCGAGAATTATTTGAATTGACTCGTTTAGCGCTTTATCCACTCAAACAATTAGTTGGCGAGATTCCGGATACAGAAATTGGTTATTTTACGATTTTATTTGGTGGAGAGATCAGAAAACAAAAGGAGCGACATCATTACCAACGATTAAAGGCGATGATCGTCTGCCCGAGTGGCATCAGCTCTGGCTTGATCATGGAATCGGAATTACAAGAGCTATTTCCACAAATCGAATTTTTGCCGGCACGATCAACAGAAGAATATCAGATGCTTCGTTTTTCGGAAGACATTGATATGGTGTTTTCCAGTGTCCCACTAAAAACACCGGTGACCAGTTATGTTGTGAAACCCATCATGACTCCTTTAGAAAAAAATGAATTAGTTAAAAAGGTCCAACAAGCATTTTATGTTTCAGAAAGAGGTGTGCATTCGATCGAAGAAATTTTGGAAGTGATTTTTCCATATATTGATTTGAAAGAGGGAATGACAAAGAGGAAACTGCGACAGATCGTCGAGAGAAAAATAAACAAAGAATTGAACAGAAGGGAAGATCAACGGCCGATGTTATCAGAATTATTAACAAAAGAAACCATACAATTTACGGACAAACAACTGACATGGCAAGAAGCCATCACCGAGGCAGCTCAGCCTTTGTTAACGACCAATAAAATCGAAGAAAAGTATGTGGGGGCGATGATCGAAAAGGTCATTGAACATGGGCCCTTTATCCATATTGGAAAAGGAATTGCTTTGCCTCATGCACGACCAGAAGATGGAGTAAAAGAAATTGGGATGTCATTACTGAAGGTAACTGATCCAGTCTTATTGAGCGACGATGAAAAACATCCCATCCAATTATTTATCTGTTTAGCAGCAGTGGACAACGAGATGCACTTGAAAGCTTTAGCTAGCTTGACGAAAATTTTGTCGAATAAAGAACGTTTAGCGTCATTACTCGAAGCGAAAGATGTAGAAGAAATCATTCATGTGATCAAAGAAGGGGAAGATGAAAAATGAAATTTGCAGCAGTATGTGGTTCAGGATTAGGATCAAGTTTTATGGTGGAGATGAATATCAATTCAGTATTAAATGATCTAGGGGTAAGTGGAGTGGAAGTTGCTCATTACGATCTAGGAAGTGCAGCACCAGAATTAGCAGATGTCTTTTTTATCGGTAGAGATTTAGCAGATAGCGCACAACATTTAGGTGAAATCGTCGTGTTGGAGAGTATCATCGATCTAGATGAATTGAAAGAAAAAGTAGCGGAGACATGTAGACAAAAAGGATTACTATAAAAAATTTTTTTGGGGGAGGAAAAATAAATGAATAGTATTTTAGATCTATTGATTGATATTGCGAGTACACCAGCAATCTTAGTGGCATTGATTGCTGTATTGGGGAATATGTTGCAGAAAAAAGATGTGGCAACGACTGTTAAAGGCGGAATCAAGACCTTTGTAGGATTTCTGGTTGTGACAGCTGGCGCAGGGGTCATAGAAAGTTCGTTGGCGCCATTTGGAGAAATGTTTCAAGTCGCATTCAATATGCAAGGAGTTGTTCCTAATAACGAAGCGATCGTAGCGTTAGCTCTAACTACCTATGGAACATATACAGCACTTATTATGTTAGCGGGGATGGCATTCAATATTTTGATTGCGAGAATCACTCGGTACAAGTACATTTATTTGACAGGGCATGCAACGTTATACATGGCATGTATGATTGCAGTCATTTTAAGTGTAACAGGAATGAGTACGTTTAGTCTGGTTTTATTCGGTGGGTTAGCACTAGGCATCTGTAATACGATTTTTCCAGCAATCGCACAACCGTTTACACGTCAAATCACAAAAAATGACTCTGTAGCTTTAGGTCATACAGGGAACTTTGGCTACGCTTTGAGTGGCTTGATCGGTAAATATGTTGGAAATAAAGAAAAATCAACAGAAGACATCAATTTTCCTAAAGGGTTAGCTTTTTTACGTGACTCAACAGTAAGTATCACGATTACGATGGCAATCGTCTATGTGATCGTTGCGTTGTTTGCCGGAAGTGACTATATTACTACCACATTGAGCGATGGCACGAATTACATTATTTATGCTTTACAACAAGCGGGTTCATTTGCCGCAGGTGTTTTTGTGATCTTAGCCGGTGTACGTTTGATTTTAGCTGAAATCGTTCCTGCATTTAAAGGAATTTCTGAAAAATTAGTACCGAATTCGATTCCAGCGTTGGATTGTCCAATCGTGTTTCCTTATGCACCAAATGCCGTATTGATTGGCTTTTTAACAAGTTTTGTTGGTGGATTAGTTAGTTTAGTGATCATGGTCTTTACCGGGACAACAGTGATCATTCCTGGCGTAGTTCCTCATTTCTTCTGTGGCGCGACAGCCGGTGTTTATGGAAATGCCACTGGGGGCGTACGTGGCGCGGTCATCGGTTCCTTTATCCACGGGATCATCATTAGCTTCATGCCGATCTTGTTGATGCCAGTAATGGGCGATCTTGGGTTCCAAGGTTCGACTTTCTCAGATACAGATTATGGTGTTTCAGGAATCTTTTTAGGAAACTTAGCAAATATGGGCGGACAAATTGCAGTTATTTCTGGTGTGGTCGCTGTACTTGCTGTTTTGATCGGTTTGACACTTTTAAAGAAAAGTAAAAAATCAGATACAGTCGCAGAGTAAGGGGGTATCATTTTGACCATCAAGGAAGAGCAGCTAAAAGAACTGGAATTATTAGCAACTAAAATACGATTAGATACATTGATCAGTATCAAACATATGGGGCAAGGGCATTTAGGTGGTTCATTTTCGATCGTTGAGTTGTTAGCCGTCTTATACGGTAAGCAGATGAAGGTCGATCCTAAAAATCCACAATGGGAAGAACGCGATCGGTTGGTCTTATCTAAAGGACACGCAGGAGCTGGGTTATACAGTGCTTTAGCAAATGTTGGTTATTTTGACAAAGAATGGTTACTGACGATCAATGAAGGTGGAACAAGACTGCCTTCTCATCCGGATCGCCAAAAAACACCTGGTGTTGATGCAACTACAGGTTCTTTAGGTCAAGGGACTTCAATGGCTGCGGGGATCGCTACAGGATTTAAACACGCTAAAAAAGATAACTATGTGTACTTGATCGTGGGAGATGGAGAGTTGAATGAAGGCCAATGTTGGGAAGCATTCCAATATATCGCTCATTTTAAATTAAACCATTGCATCGTGATCATCGATGATAATAAGAAGCAATTAGATGGAGAAACAAAGGACATCCTTGACCCGTTCGATTTACAGAAAAAAATGGAAGCATTCGGTTTCTATACCTTAAAAGTAAAAGGTTCCGATATACAAGCCATTGATGCTGCAATCAACGAATGTAAAGAAGTGACGGATCAAGCAGTTTGTATTGTACTTGATAGCGTGAAGGGACAAGGGGTTCCATATTTTGAAACTTTAGACGCGAATCATTCCGTGAAATTCAATACGGAACAAGTCAATCAAGCAGCAGATCAAGCAATCCAAACATTAGAAGAAAAAATCGAGAGGATGCGATAAGGGATGTTCCATTTAACTAAATCGACAGCGATCGAAAAAGAATTACGAACTTGTGTCGTGGAAACCATCAATGAATTGATGAGAAAAGACGAGAAAGTCATTGCGTTAGATGCTGATCTAGGTTCTGCAAGTGGTTGGACAGCAATTGGAAAGGAACACCCTGACCGCTTTATCAATATGGGGATCGCCGAAGCAAATATGGTTGGTGTCGCAGCAGGATTAAGTTTGTCGGGGTACACGCCATTTATCCATACTTTCGGTCCATTTGCGACACGTCGGGTATTTGATCAACTATTTATTTCAGGTGGCTACGGCGGGAATACCATCAATATTTATGGTTCAGATCCGGGATTTGCTGCAGGGCACAATGGGGGAACTCATACGACTTGGGAGGACGTGGCCTTAATGAAAGCCATCCCTCATTCCGTAGTATGTGATGCGGCAGATGACGTACAAATGGCATGGATCATCAAAGAATTTCATCAAATGTCAGGCATCCATTATGTACGAGGAAATCGTAAAGGCGTCACGCCTGTTTATGAGAAAGGTTCAACGTTTGTATTAGGCAAAGGAAATGTCTTGCGTAAAGGAACGGATTATCTGCTGATTGCGGCAGGGCAACTCGTTTCTGAAACATTGCAAGTAGCCGAACAATTGATGGAAGAAGGAATCAGCTGTGAAGTGATCGATATGTTTACCATCAAACCGATTGATCGAGAGTTGATCCTCAGTGAAGCAATTGGTAAGAAAAAAATCGTAACCATTGAGAATCACTCGATTACTGGCGGCTTAGGTAGTTCAGTCGCTGAAGTTCTTGCAGAAGAAGGGATTGGCGTTCCTCTGAAACGAATCGGTGTCAATGAACGTTTTGGTCAAGTTGGCACACCAGATTTCTTACAACAAGAATTTGGGTTGGATGTTGCGGGGATTAAAAAGCAAATGATGGAATAAGTCAGCGTATTGACTACGATTATTTGCAATCGAAAAGGAGTAACGAAGGGGCAACCCTTTTTTACTCCTTTTTTGAGTTGACGATCCATTAGTAGTACAATGGATTTGTATAGGATAAACATGTTGTCTTATGTTATAAATGTGAGGAGATGAAGGGGTGTTGATTAACAATAAAGGACGAGGATAAGGAGATGATTCATTACCAACTATAGGTTTTCTAATTAGAACGAAACATGTACATATATTTTTTGATTTTGTTATTTAGAGGTAAAATGGATTTCTGGTTAGAGCATAAAAAAATTTTATTGACCGATTATGGAAACAAAAAGAGAAACCCGATCAATAAATATTAGATGGAGGAACAGAAATTGTCGAAATCAACAAAAAATATCCTTATAGTAGGATTAGGTGTTGCTATGTATTTATTTACTGCGTATGTTTATAAGCATGTGAGCGTGTTTGCAGAGCCATTGGATCAATTGTATCAATCGGATTCTGCCGTCGTTCAAGGGTTTGCCAATTTGATGATCTTCCTATTATTTACTCCTGCACTGAGAATCATTAGTCTTCTTATCTGCTTGCTTTTACTCGTTGTTGTGAATAAAAAAAGAAAGTCGAGTCATTCTGCTGTTTAAGGAAGTTAGTCCGGCAGTGTGTATTATTTATAACTTAATAGAAGTAATTAGAGAATTGTAGGTGTTTCAAATAGCCGACGATTCTCTTTTTTATACAGTTGGCAAACAATATATTTTTATGTTTAATAATAAAAATAAAAAAACATAAAAAGATTCATAGTAAATTTACTTTTTATTGTGCGTGAAAAAGCAAAAATAGCCTATAAAACAAGCGCTTTTTATTATAATTAACGCACTTATTAAATAAAAAATAAATAGTGTTGTATTACCACTCAAAATAAATTTACTAAATAAAAACATGGCATACTGTGTTCAACAAATCGATTTGTATCAAACAAAAAACAAAAAGGAGAACAAAAAATGAAAGTGTTCACAAAATTAATGGTAGGAGCATTTGTAGCAACGGCATTAGGAGTAGTCGGAGGAAGTCAAACAGTCTCGGCAGATTTGGATCAAACCATACCAGGTTCTAATGTTGCGGACGCCTTTAAAAATAAAGTGGTGAGAATTGAAAGTGCAATGGATTTGGACAGGGCGTTGGATTGGGATCAATCTAATCTTGACCAAGTAATCATGTACAATAATACTGGCTCATGGAATCAAAAATGGAATATGTTTTATGATTCTAGTGCTGATACATATACTATCTCAACTGATCCTCACCAGATCAATGGCTATATCAGATCAGCAGAATTGGCTGTATCTGACAAAGTTTTTGACAGTAAAGGAAATCCAAAGATTGCTACGACTGGATTAAAAGTAAATTGGAAACTTTACAGAGTAGGCGATGCTGTGGGTGCGGGTGTTTATGTTTTAAAAAATGCTGAATCAGGTAAAGTATTAGATCTGGAAAATGGTAGCCCGTACGACACGAAAGGCCTAGTGGCACGTGAAGGACAAGGTACTGGAACTGCTAGTCAACGATTTGTTCTTAGAGTAGTGGGCAACCTTTGATCCTTAGCTAGCTTTATTTCATTTAAATTGAAGAAAAACAAAAAAAAGACAAAAAACAAAAAGGGGAATAAAAAATGAAAGTGTTCACAAAATTAATGGTAGGAGCGTTTGTAATAACGACATTAGGAGTAATCGGAGGAAGTCAGACTGTCTCGGCAGGCATAGAAGAAAATATACCAGGATCTAATGTTGCTAACTACTTTAACAACAAAGTTGTAACGATTCAAAGTGAAATGAATAGAGGGAGGGTATTGGATTGGGATCAAAGTAATTTAGACCAAGTGATTATGTACAGTAATGCTACCTCATGGAATCAAAAATGGAATATGTTTTATAATTTTGCTACTGAGACGTACACTCTCTCAACTGATGCTCATCAGTTCAACGGATTTATCAAATCAGCATCCTTATCTGTATCTGAAAAATCTTTTGATAGCAAAGGAAATCCAAGAATTGCAACGACAGGTCTAAATTCAAATTGGCGATTGTATAAAGTAGGTGTAGATGATCTTTTAGGTGATGGACTTTTTGTATTACAAAATATTGAAACAGGTAAAGTACTGGATATTGAAAATGGCACTCCTTCACAAGGTCAGAAATTAGTTGCTACCGAAGGAGAGGGACGTGGTACATCAAGTCAAAGGTTCCGTATTCATGTTGTAGGAAATGTTTAACCATAAACATATATTTGATTTAAAAAAATAGTAAAAAAGACATAAAACAGTTTACCTTGTTTTGTGTCTTTTTATTTTGTGTGATACACACATCTATGATTTAATTTGAAAGCAAAGATAAATGGCTATTTCCGGAATGAAGTTGTGGATTCGTTGCTTGCAATGGATGGCTTTCAAACAGCTGATAGCTGTCTTCTTTTCCTTGACAGATCGCCATAATTTGGCGAACACTGTTCATGCCTTCAACTAATACTCCAAAATTTTGTTCACGATTATAATTATAAACAACAGCAGATGGATGTTTCTTTATTCCCATTTCACGGGCCATTTTTTGGTCTGAGAAAAATGCTTCTTTGACAAATTCAGATTGTCGATCTTCTTTGAACATATTTAGATCTCCAATTTCTGAAAAAATCGATTCAGAAAGCTGTTGAGAATATGGAATTTTTTTACAACTGACTGCTTCTTGTAATCGGCTAAGAAATTGTCTTCCTTTTTTCTTTCCTTGAAAATGCGCAGCTTTGCAATCTAATGCGGCTGAATAAGTAATGGAAAATAGTTTGTTGCGCTCTTCAAGATTAGTTTGAGAAATCCCGTTAGTCTGCATGACATCCCCGATTGTCTGCAAGTTAACTAGTGGTAGAAAACGAAACTGTACTTTGTCTTTCGGCTTCTTTCCATATTCCTCATCAATAAATTGAACGAGCTGTTGCTCTAAATGAAAGCAGTTTTTCCCCAATGGATTAACAAAAAAATAGATTTCGATCATACGAATCTCCCCCAAATTAGATTCTATGCAAATCATGAATAATATTCACAACGTATAACTTACCAGAAAATCCCGAAAAAATGAACTCATGAGCCTTATGAAAATGATAGAGTTCTAATTTTTGGCCTCAAACATTCGTTGGATTTTATTTTTTGAAGGATGATAAGGAATCCCTTGACGTTGAAGGAAGTGCTCAAATGCTACTTTTCCACTGGCAGCATCAGTGACTTCTAATTCTAATTCATAATCGTGAAGCTGCTCCCCCCAACTTTCGTCAATGGCTAACAAGCCTTCATCAATAGTAAATTCAACACGCTTTGTCGTCAGTTCGCCAATTTTGAATAATTGCTTGGAATCAATTGATAGCTCATGAAGTTTTTGAAAAACAGCACCCGTTCGTGGCAGTATCTGTTCCTCGATCATTTTAGTGGCTTCTTGGAGCGTATAGGTGTCTGTTGTTTCCAATTTTCCTTCTGTAGTTGGTGTTTTTAATGTGTACTCCGCATAGGTATCTAATAAGCGGATACGTAACCCACAACCACGCTGTTTTAATTGGAAATCAGGCGTATCATAATAAATATTGGTTTGGATATGGAAGGATTCCGTTGTAAGTTGATAGTGCGAAAGCAAACGCGTGTAATCTTCCTTAGTTAGCAATGTTTTAAATTCGATCTCTAACATTTCAGTCATTGGCTTCGCCCCTTTTCTTTTATTTTGCCTAATTTTTTGATTTTGGTCAACTTCAAAGACAGAAGGTGCAAAAAAACTATGTTTATATGTTAGAATATCTATGAATGTTAACAAAGTAGAGGTATAGATTATGGAACGAGACTGGGAAGAGTTTTTAGCACCTTACGAACAAACAGTATCAGAATTAAAAGTAAAACTAAGAGGAATACGTAAACAATTTAGAGAACAAAATCGCCATGTCCCAATCGAGTTTGTGACGGGGCGGGTCAAACCGGTAGAAAGCATCGTTACCAAGTCTCAATTGCGTCATATCCCAATGGCGCGTTTAGAGGAAGAAATGTCAGATATTGCTGGGTTAAGAATCATGTGTCAATTTGTAGAAGATATCCATCAAGTGGTTGAGATCATCCGTAACCGAAAAGATATGAAAGTATTACAGGAACGGGATTATATCACCAATAAAAAAGCGAGTGGGTATCGCTCGTATCATTTAGTGATCGAATATCCAGTCCAATTGATCAGTGGTGAAAAGAAGATCTTAGCAGAAATTCAAATTCGAACGTTAGCGATGAACTTTTGGGCAACGATCGAACATTCGTTGAATTATAAATACCAAGGTGTATTTCCGGAAGAAATGAGTGAACGATTACAACGTGCAGCAGAAGCCGCGTATCAACTCGACGAAGAAATGTCGAATATCCGTGAAGAGATCCAAGAAGCACAACGGTTATTCTCACATGGCAGAGGCAAATCTGAAGATGCCTATTATCGCTCATTGATCAATCAAGAGAATAAACATGAGGAGGCAAAAGATGAAGGTAGCGATCGTTCATAACAAGGAACCAAAAACATTAGCAGTCACCGAACGATTGAAAAATCTTTTGGCTCAAGCAAATATCAAGATCGATGATCAACAACCAGAGTTAGTGATTTCAGTTGGCGGGGATGGGACGCTTTTAGCCGCGTTCCATCAATTTAGCCATGCTTTGAACGATGTGCGCTTTTTAGGCGTCCATACAGGTCATTTAGGCTTTTATACGGACTGGCGAGACTATGAATTAGAAGAACTAGTCGATAGCCTGAAAACCAATCGTGAACAAAGTGTCAGCTACCCATTGTTAGATGTTCGAATCAGCTATTTAGATGATAAACCTGATCAACATTTTTTTGCTTTGAATGAGTCAACGATCAAGCGTTCTAACCGAACGATGGTAGCAGATGTATATATCAAGAACGAACTATTTGAAAGCTTCCGTGGTGATGGTTTGGCGTTGTCTACGCCTACAGGATCGACTGCGTATAATAAGAGTGTTGGTGGGGCTGTGATCCATCCAAGTATCAATGCGTTTCAATTAGCAGAGATAGCTTCATTGAATAACCGCGTTTTTCGTACGCTAGGTGCGCCGATGGTCATTGCTCAAGATGAATGGGTGGAGATCCGTTTAGAGAATACCGCAGATTATTTGGTGACGATCGATCAATTGGACGTTTCAAAAAATAATATACGAGCCATTTATTATCGCATCGCAGAAGAAAGAATCCACTTTGCTTCTTATCGACATATGCATTTTTGGCACCGTGTCAAAGATGCCTTTATTGGTGAGGTTTAGCAATGGAGTTCACATGGATCTATGAAAAAGAGCAAGCGCAACAAGTGAAATATTTTTTGAAAGAAAAAGGAATCTCCAAGGGACTACTAGCGAAAGTCAAGTTTCAAGGCGGCACGATCATGGTCAATGATCAGGTTGAGAACGTCTTGTTTTCTTTGACTCAAAATGATAAGGTAACCATTGTGATCCCAGCAGAAGGCGAGCACGAAACGGTTCTGTTAGACGAAACGCCGATCGTGATCGTTTATGAGGACGATCATATCTTAGTCGTCAATAAACCAGCTGGAATATCCTCGATACCGGCACAGTACCATCCTAACGGTACGATGGCGAATCGAGTAAAAGCTTATTATAAACAACAAGGCTATGAAAATCAGGTGATCCATGTAGTGACTAGACTGGATCGTGATACTTCAGGATTGATGCTTTTTGCAAAGCATGGCTTTGCTCATGCAAAATTGGACGTACAGCTTCGTGAAAAGAAGTTCGTCAAAAAATATCAAGCTTTAGTCAGCGGTGATGTGGATAAGTTGAACGTGCATGGGCAGATCGATTTACCAATTGCTCGTGATATGACATCATTATTAAAACGTAAAGTTTCTTCTACGGGGAAAAGTGCGCAGACGGAATACTGGTTGGAGAACAGGTCAGCAGAGATTGCACTCGTTGATATCCAATTGCATACGGGACGCACACATCAGATCAGAGTGCATTTTTCTGCGATCGGGTGTCCTCTTTTAGGCGATGACATGTATGGGGGAAGAATGGATCTAGGCATAGCTAGACAGGCCTTGCATTGTTATGACTTACGGTTTTATCATCCATTTACAGAAAAATTATTAGAATTCAAACAGCCTTTAGCAAAAGATATGGCAACAATAGTGAAACGATTTGAAGATTAAGGTGAGGTGAGATTGGTTTGGACGAAAATCAAGAATTAGAGGAAAGATTTGCCCAGTTAGCTCAAGATCTAAGAGAAAACAATATTCAGGATTTTAGAAATAACTTCTTGGAGATGCATATCTACGAACAGGGGCAATTCTATCAATCCCTTAAGGAAGCAGATCGTCAACAGATTTATACCTATCTTTCGCCAAAGGAATTGGCGGATATGTTCGATGTCATTGAAGAAGATAACGAATATATGAAGGAATATTTAGCAGAAATGCGTCCTAGTTATGCCGCGGAAATGCTCTCAGAGATGTATACCGATAACGCGGTCGATTTGTTGAATACTTTAGATAAGAAACAAGTGGCGAAATATCTTAGTTTGATGACAGCAGAAGATGCGAGTGAGATCAAAGACCTCTTGCATTATGAAGATGAAACGGCTGGGGCGATCATGACGACCGAATTTATTTCGATCGTTGCGAATCAAACTGTTCGTTCGGCGATGTATGTCTTGAAAAATGAAGCAGATGTGGCAGAAACGATCTATTACATTTATGTAGTCAATCAGGACAATCAACTTGTTGGGGTTATCTCGTTGCGTGATTTGATCGTCAATGATGATGATGCGATGATCTCTGATTTGATGAGTGAACGGGTATTATCTGTTCACGTAGGCGATGACCAAGAAGATGTGGCACAAACTTTCCGTGACTACGACTTTCTTGCGTTGCCTGTCACGGATTATGATGATCATTTATTAGGGATTGTGACTGTCGATGATATCATCGACGTTATCGATGATGAAGCCGCGAGTGACTATTCTGGACTAGCGGGGGTCAACGTCGAAGAAATCAATGAGAATCCAGTGAAATCAGCTTCTCGCCGCTTACCTTGGTTGATCACTTTATTATTTTTAGGTATGTCAACTGCCTCTTTGATCAGTCATTATGAAGAATTGGTCAGTGAAGCAAGTATTTTAGCTGTCTTTATTTCTTTGATCACAGGAACGGCTGGAAATGCCGGTACACAATCGTTAGCGGTCGCTGTACGTCGCCTAGCGATTTCAGATGAAAAAGATCAGGGCTTTGTTCGGTTGATCGTGGCGGAAGTATTGACGGGTTTAGTGACCGGCGCTGTGACTGGCCTAACGATCTTCTTGATCGTAGGATTTTGGAAGCAGAACTTTATTCTAGGCTTTGTTATCGGTATTGCGATGCTATTTGCGATCACAGTGGCAAATCTTGCGGGAAGTTTGATCCCGATGTTGATGGATCGTTTAGGCTTTGACCCTGCCGTTGCCAGTGGGCCATTTATTACGACCTTGAGTGACTTGACCAGTGTATTGATCTATTTCAATATCGCTTCGTTGTTTATGGGGTATTTTATGTAAGTTAATAGAGTAAAATAAGCGAAACGATTCTTATCTCAGACAAGAGTCGTTTCGCTTATTTTTTTATTCAGATAAAGGAACGATTTTGGTACCGTGGACTTCGTGGACTCCTAAAGCATCAGCAACTACTTGTGCATTTTCTGAAGTGATACCACCACCAGGTAAAATGATGATTCGACCGTCTGCATGAGCGATCAACTGTTTTAAGTGTGCAAAATTATCTTCGATGTTTGTACCGGCAACACCGCCATGTGTCAAGATACGATGAACGCCATGTTCAACCAACCAATCGATGGCTTCGTATTGACGTTCTTGAGGAATCGCATCAAACGCCATGTGGAAGGTGATCTGTAGGCCTTCTGCGGAGTCGATCAAGACTTCCAGTGCTTCTTCATCTAACCAACCAGAAGGAGTCAAGCAACCGATCACTACACCATCAGTTCCTAGTTTTTTGGCTTCAATCAAGTCAGTGTGCATGATTTTCAATTCGATATCATTATAAACAAAATCGCCACCACGTGGTCGGATGATCGTCATGACAGGTACACTTTTTTCATTAGCGTAGCTCAAGACTTCTTCAATGACACCAGTACTTGGTGTAGTGCCACCTACTGCTAGGTTGTCACATAATTCGATCCGATTGGCTCCATTTGCGATGGCTAACGGGATCGATGTATAATTCTCCGCACAAAATTCTTTGATCATATTCTTGCTCCTTTATTATGTCTACTTTTGTTGAAATTATACCATAGTTTTTACAGTTGCTAAAGCGCTCTTCAAACGGTAAGATGAAGGGGATAGCATGATAGGCAACATCGGATAACGAATGTTTTTAAAGAAAGTTTTTTATCTTTATATGACTATCTCACTACGTATTTTAAAGGAATGAATAATCACTATGTTAAAGAAAATAGACCAGAGTCGACTATTTTTATCAGAGAATGCCCAAATGTTCCGTTGCCCGTTATGTCAAGCATCCTTTTTATCGACCACGAATGGGCTTATTTGCCAAAAGAATCATCGTTTTGATTTATCTAAAAAGGGAACGTTGTATTTTTTATCTCACGCAATCAAAACCGAATATGATCAAGGTATGTTTGCTCCAAGAAGACGAATGATCCAATCAGGTATGTATCAACCATTGATCGAACAGTTAGCTCAGCATCTACCAAGTGATGCGACTGTCCTAGATGTCGGTTGTGGAGAAGGGAGCTTTTTGGCGGCCATCGATCAATTACAACCATTAAAACAAGCAATTGGCTTTGATATCGCGAAAGAAGGTGTCTATGCAGCCACTGAACAGCCGATGCAAGCATTTTGGTGTGTCGCGGATTTAACGAATTTGCCTTTTGCGGATCAACAATTTTCGACGATATTGAATATTTTCTCGCCTTCTCACTATCAAGAGTTTCAGCGAGTACTTGCAGATGACGGCATGGTATTAAAAGTCGTTCCACAATCAGGCTATTTAAAAGAATTACGCCAAGCTTTTTATCCAGATCAGCCAGAAAAACATCATTATTCTAACGAACGTGTTGTTGACAAATTCATGGAATCAATGGCGTCAGTGGAACGTCAACGTGTGACGTATGAATTTACGATTCCTGAAGAAAATCGCCGTGATCTCTTGGCAATGTCGCCATTAGAATGGCAAGTAGCAAAAGAAATAAAAGAGGCTCTGATGGAAGAACCCCTTAGAAAAATTACAATTGACGTAGAATTGTTAAAAGGAAATAAGAGAAAACGATTCCAATAAGAATATTATAGAGTTAAGGTTGCAAAAAGCGTTTAATGGTGATATAGTAGCAACAAGTTGTTTTTTCATTGGTTTTTATCAGGTTCCTGTTCTGATAAAAGATAGTGAAAAGAGCTTCACTAACGTAACGACTCGCAGTGACTGACACCGAGTTGATACGTTTTTTTTTATGCAAAAATCAAGATTTAGTCTAAAATGGATTTCACATATACATGAGAGGATGAATAGTATGAACCACATCGTTTTATTTGAACCTTTGATTCCAGCAAACACAGGAAACATTGCACGAACATGTGCAGCGACCAACACACCGTTACACTTGATCGAACCACTAGGATTTTCAACAGATGATAAACAGCTGAAACGAGCGGGGCTTGATTATTGGCATGATGTGGATATCACGTATCATGCAGATCTACCAGCATTTATGGCTTACTTAGGCGATAGAAAGTTACATTTGATCTCCAAATTTGCGAATAAAGTATACAGCGATGAAAACTTTGCAGATGGCGAAGAGCATTTCTTTTTGTTTGGGAAAGAAACAACTGGATTACCGGAACCCTTTATGCGCGAGCATGAAGAAAAATGCTTACGTATCCCTATGAATGACACACACGTCCGTTCATTGAATCTATCGAATACAGCGGCAATGATCGTGTATGAGGCATTGCGTCAACAAGGTTTCCCAAATTTAGAGTTAACACATCATTACGAAAATGATAAGCTAGACTAAAGGTTGTAAAGAGAGGTTTCGCTCCTATTAAGAAGACGAAGTTGAGAAAATAGTTTCTCTTGCTGCTCAACCTTCGTTTTGATGGAGTAGGAGCTTCCTTTTGCATCCCCTTGATCGAGGGTGTGGATGAAGTATATTTCGTGAACATCGCTGATCGAAAACAAGACTACATAAAGGATAGCACAGTTTTTTTACAGTCGATTTTAGCGATATTCAATTGGCGAAAGCCTCTATTTTTTAGAAACAAGCTTTTCTACACGGTCCAACGGGAAAATCCTATATGATAGTATATATATACAAGTACGGAGTGAGGAGTCTAACATCTATGGAACTATACTTTACAAGACATGGTAAAACGGAATGGAATCTTGAAAGACGCTTTCAAGGAAGCCAAGGAGACTCACCGTTGTTACCTCAAAGCTATGAGGAGATCAAGACATTCGGCCAACTGGTCAAGTCTGTTCCTTTTGAAGCTATTTATTGCAGTACGGCAAAACGTGCAAGAGATACAGCAAAAGGGATCAATCAAGAATTGGACCATCCGACAGAAATCATTTATACAGATAAATTAAGAGAATTAGGTTTAGGAAAACTGGAAGGACAGTCGATCGAAGAGATGTACAAAAAATTTCCAGAGAACTTACCTAATTTACGAAATCATTTAGATAAATATGATCCAACACCTTTTGAAGGAGAGCCGATCACCGAAGCAATCACGCGGATCGAAGCCGTTGTTGCGGATGCAGTCTGTCAACATCAAGGGCCTATTCTATTTGTAGGGCATGGTGCCTCTTTAACTGCTGCGATCCAGTGGATGACTGGTAAAGAATTAAGTCAGTTACGAGAAATGGGCGGTTTATTCAATAGTAGCTTGACGATTTTAGAAACAGGAGAACCAAACAATCTGTTACCATATGACCTTAAAGTATGGAATCAGGTGGATTTTTTAGGTAATGGACAGCCAGAGCCTTTACTATAAATAAAGGAGGCGGCCTCGATGGAGCCAGAAGAAATGCCTTATTTTGTCGGCACAGTTGCCGCTATCTTTTTTCAAAATCCTAGTAATTTTTATAAAGTATTGCTCATTCAAGTCAGTGAAACAAGTGTTGATTATCGGGAAAAAGAAATTGTCGCAACTGGTAGTTTTGGCGATATCCAAGAGAACGAAGTGTATCGTTTTTATGGTGAGCTAGTTGATCATCCCAAATATGGCAGACAGTTGAAAGTAGAGCGTTACGAACAGGAAAAGCCGACGACAGCCAACGGGATCGTCAACTACCTATCAAGTGACAAGTTTCCCGGTATCGGAAAAAAAACCGCAGAGAAAATCGTGGAACTGCTTGGTGAAGATGCGATTGAAAAAATCATCGAAGATCCTGCGCAATTGCAACAGATTTCAGGTTTAACGAAGCCAAAAAGAGAAATGATTGCTGAAACGATCCGTTTGAATCATGGAATGGATCAAGTGATCATGGGGTTGAACCGTTACGGATTTGGGAGTCAATTAGCCTTTAGTATCTATCAAGCTTACAAAAATGAAGCGTTGGATATCATTCAAGAAAATCCTTACCAATTAGTCGAAGAGATTGAAGGAATCGGCTTTAAACGTGCAGATAACTTAGCTGAACAAATCGGCATTGCTGCTGACTCGCCACGACGCATCAGAGCAGCGATCTTGCACCAGATTTTCCAACAGGCGATCCAAACCGGTGATACCTATGTGCCTGCTGAATCTTTATTGCAGCAGACGATCAAAATCTTGGAATCAAGTCGTCCAATCGAAATCGAACCGGATCAAGTAGCGACTGTCATTATTCAGTTAGTGGAAGAGGGAAAGATCCAACAAGAAGAAACGAATCTATATGAAAATAGTTTGTATTTTTCTGAATGGGGGATCGGTAATTCGATCCAACGCTTGCTGAGTCGAAAAAAGGAAATCAAGTACGAAACAAAGGAAATTAAAAAGAATATTCGACGAATTGAGAAAATGTTTGGTATCCAGTATGGGGATTCACAAGAAGAAGCGATTTCTGAAGCGATTCGCTCACCACTATTTATCTTGACTGGTGGTCCAGGAACTGGAAAAACTACAGTGATCAATGGCATCGTTCATCTGTTTGCAGAGTTAAACGGCTTAGATCTTGATCCGACGAAATATACCCAAGAGATTTTTCCGATCCTCTTAGCTGCACCTACAGGACGGGCTGCTAAACGGATGAATGAAACGACTGGCTTGCCAGCTAGTACGATCCACCGGCTTTTAGGTTTGAATGGTCGTGAGAAAACCCCTTCGATCAGTACGAAGGAATTAGACGGTGGCTTATTGATCGTCGATGAAATGTCGATGGTTGATACATGGTTGGCCAATACACTGTTCAAGGCGATCCCTACGAATATGCAAGTGATCTTAGTAGGGGACAAGGATCAGCTACCATCAGTAGGTCCTGGGCAAGTCTTGCATGATCTATTAGAAATCGATCAAATCCCTAAAATCGAATTGAATCAGATCTATCGTCAAGGCGATGGCTCAAGTATCATTCCTTTGGCTCATGAGATCAAAGAAGGAAGATTGCCAGCAGATTTTACGAAAAATCAAAAGGATCGCTCTTTCTTTGCAAGTGATGCGTACCAAATCGAACCATTGATTTCTAAAATCGTGGAAAAGGCGAAAAACAAAGGATTTACTGCACAAGATATTCAAGTGTTGGCACCGATGTATCGCGGTGCCGCTGGTATCGATGCCTTGAATAAAATGATGCAAAATATTTTCAATCCAGGCGGTGGGAATCGGAAAGAAGTTCACTGGAATGATACAGTTTATCGAATCGGAGATAAAGTACTCCATTTGGTCAATACGCCAGAATTGAATGTGTTCAATGGTGACATGGGAGTGATCACGGGGATCATCTTAGCGAAAGATTCGGAAGATAAAGTGGACGAACTTGTCATCCAATTTGATGCCAATGAAGTGAGTTACAAACGAAATGAATGGAATAAGATCACCCTGTCTTATTGTTGCTCGATCCATAAATCCCAAGGTAGCGAGTTTAAGATGGTGATTTTGCCGATGGTCCATCAATACCAGCGAATGCTTCAACGAAATCTATTGTATACAGCGGTTACTCGTAGTAAGGAATTATTGATTTTGTTAGGGGAAGAGCAAGCGTATTTGACATGTGCAAAAAACGAATCCGCTGTTCGATTGACGACACTGAAAAAGCGGATCGAAGACAATGAAATGACCCTTAATCTACGTACGAAATTAGCCGCCTATGAAGATTCCTTGACAGGTGATGATCCATTTGAAGAAGGAACGTATTCGGCAGCCATTGAACAAGTAACTGAGCCAACAAAACAAATAGAGGACCGTAAAGAGGCAACTGATCAAGCACAGGAAGTTTCGCTTTTTGCTGTTGAAGAAGAAAAAAATGAAGTGAAAGAAGCTGAAATGCCAAAATTACCTGAAAACTATATTCTCACAACCGAAGCTGTGGAACAGCAATGGATTGATCCGATGATTGGTATGGAAAACATCCGACCATAAATAGGAAACGTAAGTTGGAAGTATGAAGCATCAGCCAAAAAAAGCCACCCGAAACGCTATCTTTTCGGGTGGCTTTTCATTGGAATGGTAGACGATCCACCAGAAAAGCATACATGGATCAAGAGGTTGGCTGTTCTTCGCTCATTACTATTTTTTCACACCACAATAACTGTGTGTTATTTGTTAGTTGTAAATCAAACGATTGTTTTTCTAAATCTTCTCCATCTTCTTGACCATATTGGGGAATAGTAGAAACAATTCTAAGTTTGCTTGTTGTATAGTGATGGAAATACTTCGAGTGCATTTGCTTCTTCTGTAATAATAAAAGAAGCAACCAAGCGATTTTAAATAGATTTACTCGTTCGACAACCACGAAGTCGATAGTTGGCTTGGTTACATCTGCAGTAGGAACAATCGATACTCCTCCACCAAAATAAGGATGATTAGTTGCCGTACATAGAAAGGCTTTTTTAAAATTCACACGTTTCCCACCAATATCTACAAGAATCGGAAAGCCTTTTTGTGAGAAAAGAACATATAGTAAAGAAAAAATATAAGAAAGCGATCCTAAATTATACTTATTCAATCGTTTTTTTGCATTGGAATGATTCGTAGTATGAACGATTGCTGCATCTAAACCAATCCCAAAATTATTGAGTGCCAGCCCTTCGCGATCGTTTACTTTTTCTTCATAATGCAACACATTGATTTTTTGTGGTTCTTTGGTTGCTAAAATCGTTTCTAAAGCTTTTTCTGGATCTCTACTTAACCCAATCCCACGAGCAAAGTCATTGCCTGAGCCGGCTGGTATGAAACCGACAGGAAACGAGACGCATAAATGATGAAACGTATTTAGAACCTGATGTAGTGTACCATCTCCTCCAATGACGATGAGAAGCGGGTACCATCCGATAGTATCAGCATTTATATCCTCTCCCCATTCAATGAGGGTTTCTTTGGCTAAGCGTTCGGCTATAAGTGTATCGTGTCCTTTGTATTCACTATAGTGAACCGTATAGGAAAGTTTCTTTTTTTCAAAAATTGGTAAAATCTTATCTGCTGTTTTCTTTCCGTTTCCGCTACCAGCAGCTTGGTTGATTAATAGGTGATAATGAAAATTCATTTTTTCCTCCTGGAATGCACCAAAGTATCGAGTACTTGAGTTGAGAAAACAAGTCTTGTCGGGCTCCTTCATGAGTTCTCATTGGCATACGATAGCAAGGCGACATAGTCAAAAGGAGAGCAAGCAGTGTCAGATTTAATCAACAGCTGTGAATACTTGTGGTTTTAGTCATGTAAATAGATCAACGATGCTTCACTAAATCTTCTCACTATAAGCGTTTGGTTTTCTAATAGAGTCAACCAGTGAAGGTTCAACAAAGCACCTCGTCATTATTGTCAAAAGAATTACAATCTTGGTTATTATAGCAGAGGTTTGGGGAAATGAAAAAGAAGTTAAGTTAGAAAATACAATAAAGAACAAACGAAAAAACGTAGGTAAAAGATAGAAACGAAGAATTGTCTGGGAAGTGTTAGTCAACGCTGGCACCCATTTTTTTGATAAGAAGAGCGCGATTCCTTTATCTATCAAGCCCCAATCTCTCAACGATGCTGTTCAGTAAGGTCTTGCACTAACTAATCGAGGTGTCTTGCTTGTTTTTACTTCTTTTATTTTTTATAACAATCTTTTCAAGTTAAGGTAAAAATGCTGAAATGGGTGTATAGAGGGAAGGTTGTAATCTAGAATTGTTATGTTATAATACGCCTTGCGGTTCGTCGACCATCCCGCATTAACAAAACTAGGAGAAATGAGGAATAGAATATGGAGAGAACAAAGAGTAGGCAACGACTGATGGTAGTCGTTGTTAATGGGCTGATCATGGCCTTATATCTAGCGTTAACGATTTTGGTAGCACCTGTATCTTCAGGACCAATCCAATTTCGTATTTCAGAAAGTTTGAATCATTTAGTTGTATTCAATCGAAAATTATTATGGGGTGTCTTAGGTGGCGTGATCGTTTATAATGCCATTTATGGTTTTGGTGTCATGGATGTGATTTTCGGTGGTGGTCAAACACTACTTGCATTAGGACTAACGGCACTTATCCAAAATAAAGTGAAAAATGTCAAAGTGCGCTTAGCATTAAATACAGCGTTCTTTACAATCAGTATGTTTATGATTGCTTATATGTTAGTACCAACTGGCGGTCAAGCGTTTTGGACAACGTATGGTACACTTGCGTTAAGTGAATTTATCGTGATGGCTGTTTCTGCGCCATTGATGTATTATCTAGACCAAGCAGTGAAATTCAACGATCGTGTATGATTGTTTTTAATCGAGTAAAAAAGCCAGGAATTCCAAAAGTCGTAAATGATTTTGGGATTTCTGGCTTTTTTGAAATATGATTTTTCGAAAAATAGTTAGTAAATATCAACCACTAAACAGGTTTTTATTTATCAGTATCTTGTAAATTTTCAATTTCGATCACTTTGTAATTTTTCTTTTCTAAGTGATTGACGATCGAATCACAGACACTTTTTTCTGTATGAGCTGGTAGAGTGATCAAGGTACGACGGATGTATTCATCTTTTTCGATATCCAAAGTGATACAACTAGCAATGCTACTATATTTTGCGATGATTTTTGAAATCGCCGCTAAGTCACCTTGTTTACCTGTCGAAGCAATCGTCAAGACGTAGCTTCCTTGTTCTACGCTCCAAGACTGAGACAACATACCAAGTAAGGTACTGTGTGTCAAAATCCCATAGAAATGGTTTTGGCTATCAAGTACAGCAATGTATGGAAGCTCTTTGATCGTAAAGAATACTTTAAAGAAAGAAGTATCTAAATAAATGAATTTTGTTGCGTTTTTCAATAGATGAGTGACTGGCAAAGTCATATCGCCGCCATTTGCTTTGTGACGATAGATGTGCATTTTATAAATATTCCCACGGAAAATATTCCCGGAAGTATCAAGAATCGGTACACAACGGTAACCGGATGTTTCTAAAATTTCTAGTGCTTCTTCCAAGTTGCTTGTCTCAGAGACGGTAGTCAAATCTTTTTTCTTGTAAACAAGAGTTTTTAATAGCATAGTCATACCTCCAGATTGTTCATTTTTAAAATCCTTTAAGTAATCATATCATAACTAAAATAAAAACAGTAGAGCGTACGATCACTAATTGACATAAAATAATTTACATGATAATGTAGTATGGTATAAATTTGGTTTTCAGTGAGGAGGGGAAACGGATGGCAAAGAAAAAAGCGGCATTAGCATGTTCCGTTTGTGGTTCTCGAAACTATACTAAGTCGATTAGTGAAGGAAAAAGCGGCGAGCGTTTGGAAATCAACAAATTTTGTAAATATTGTAATCAATACACATTACATAAAGAGACAAAATAACAAGGAGGAGGCTTACGATGAAATTTCTTAAAAGTGTAAAAGATGAAATGAAACAAGTGACTTGGTCAAGTAAAAAACAATTACGTAAAGATACACTAGTCGTTATCGAAACATCGATCATCTTCGGACTAATGTTTTTCGTGATGGATACAACGATTCAAAGTCTGTTTGCATGGATCTTGAAATAATTCAATGAGTTTATCTAAATAAAAGGCGAGCTATCCATGATTATCAATCAATTGGAAGCTCTATTTTTTTTTGATAGTAACCGTGAAATTTCAATAAGTTTTTTGTGAATCATTGATCATTCTTTTGCTTTGCTAGTTGATAAGTAAGGAGGAACATATGGAAGTTCATGAATTGTTAAAAAAAATGCGTGTCGATAGAGGCCTTTCTCAAAAAAAACTAGCCCATGGAATTGTTTCGCGGGAAACGTTAGCTAAATATGAGAATGGGAAAAATCATTTACCATTATTAGTCTTTTTAGAATTATTAGAACGCTTGAATATGACGATCGATGAATTCATGTTTTATCTTGATGGAGATAAAGTATCTCAAAAAAATTTGAGTTTGAAGAAAATATTCCGGAATCTAGAAAAAAATAGTGGTGCAATCAATTATCAATTAAAAAAACTAGCCCAAGAAGTAGAATACTCAGATGATTTAGTCGTCATAAGAAATTATCTTGCTGTCAAAACTTATAAGTGGTATGAGGGAATCGATGGTGTAAAAAAATTAAATAAAAAAGATACTAACTATCTGAAAAAATTATCTGATTATTTAGAGAAAATCGATGAGTGGGGAAGATTTGAAATGACGACCTTTGCTACTCTCATCTATTTATTTGAAACAAATTACATTAAACAGCGATTGAAAGAAGTAGAAAAGAATGTGATGAAAAAAGGAGAGTTGGAGAGCTTCCATTCCATATTATCAGGTATTTATAATAATGTGTTTTTACTGATGATTGAAAGAGAAGAGCTAAAATTAGCTAAGTATTATTTGGAAAAACTATGTGAGACTCGACGTAGAATTATTTTTCAGCGAGAAACTGAAATATATCATCGGTTTTATCAACTTGTACTTGCGCACATCGAAGGAGAGGCTGTCAGTAATAAAATAAAGGATTTTATTATGGGATTAGAATTGATTGGAGCGAGCAAGTTGAAGAATGAATTTTTAGCTGATTTACATAGATTTGAAACGCAATACGAGATTGAACATATTTTTAATATATGAGGCTAAAAGAGATTTCTTGTTTGCATATTTAGGGAGAGTTTGAACTGATCGGACTATCTGAAAATGTAGATATGTATTGATTCATACAACATGACTCTTATTTTGAATGGTTTTCAAAAGTATCCTTTAGTATTTTTACTTCTTTTTCTAAAGATGAGACTTTTAAACTTAAAAAGAAAACAGTGAGACAGGAGAGAATCAAGGTGAGAGAATCTAACCAATCAAAAACCGTGGCAATGAGTTGTCTTATTGTTTCCATCGGGATACCTCCTCTCGTAAAGTTCTTTGAAGCTCAATAAGATGCCTTATGACTATAATTGTACATTGTAGGAATAAATAATATTGACATGGGTATGTATTTTCCTATGCCTTTTTGCTGAATAACAAAAAATAAAAAAATTTATTGATTCATCTTTATAAAATAAGCTTTTTTAGGAATTATTTTTTTAAAAAAAACAGTAGATAATATAATTTCTGCACCAAAATAAGAATAAATAACGCTTTTTAAATTACTAGAGAACAAAAAATAAGTCACTAGTAAAAACCATCAAACGGTGCTATAATCAAAGAGAGGAAAAGCTTCGGGGAACTGAGGTTTTTTTATTTTACAAATGAAATGAGGAGCCTTCAATGGAATCTTTTGAAAAAAATTGGTATGTATTGCATACATACTCTGGATACGAAAACAAAGTAAAAGCAAATATCGAGTCACGTGCGCAAAGTATGAAAATGGCTGATTTTATTTTCCGTGTCGTTGTTCCTGAAGAAACAGAAACTGAAGTAAAAAATGGGAAAGAAAAAGAAATCGTTCATAAAACATTCCCTGGATATGTCTTAGTAGAAATGATCATGTCAGATGCTTCATGGTATGTTGTCCGTAACACACCGGGCGTTACAGGTTTTGTTGGTTCTCACGGAGCAG
This sequence comes from Enterococcus sp. DIV1304_2, assembly GCF_050555445.1. NCBI lineage: Bacteria > Bacillati > Bacillota > Bacilli > Lactobacillales > Enterococcaceae > Enterococcus > Enterococcus sp. DIV1304_2. The sequence continues at coordinate 2,623,563 of NZ_CP187851.1, read as the reverse complement.
GAAGTAAGCCTGCACCTTTATTACCGGAAGAAGTAAATCATATCTTACGTTCAATCGGTATGAGTTTACGTCAAAACGAACTGAAAGTAGAAGTTGGCGAAGTTGTTAAGATCATCGAAGGAGCTTTTGCTGGATTAGAAGGTCAAGTGACAGAAGTCGATGAAGAAAAAGAAAAACTAAAAGTAAACATTGACATGTTCGGTCGTGAAACAAGTACAGAGCTTGATTTTGATCAAGTAGATAAAATCGACTAAACAGTGATCAGAATAATGGAGGAGTTGGGATGCCTTGTCATCTCAGCTCTTTTTTGTCTTGAATGAAAGGAGTGAGAAAAGTGATAAAACAAAATAAAGTGAATTTTAATCGGGTGCTAAGTTGCATGGTGTTGCTGGTACTGCTAATCCTCTCTGGTTGTCAAACGCAAGAAAACAAGAGCCAAAAAGAAACTGCCTCTACTGAAACAACGAGGACAAGCCAAGTAGAATCCGTAGAAAAGGGGAGTGTGCCTACCTTATTTGTTCACGGATATAAAGGAACAGTGAATTCATTCAAAGGAATGATCGATCGGTTAGAAGGAGAAAGCAAAGGGCAACAAGAATTGACATTGACTGTAGATACTAACGGGAACGTTCAAGCGCAAGGGGAGTTATCAAAAGAAGCAACCAATCCAATGATCCAAGTGCTTTTCGAAGACAATGAAAATAATGAGTGGAATCAAGCAGAATGGATTCGTGCATGTCTGGTTTATTTGCAGACAACTGATCAAATCAACAAAGTGAACATTGTCGGACATTCGATGGGTGGAGTCAGCGGCCTCCGTTATCTAGTCACGTATGGCCAAGAAACAACTTTACCGCAAGTTGAAAAGTTTGTAGCACTAGGCGCACCTTTCAATGATTTTGTGGATGATAGCGGTCAGAATTTAGCTGATTTACTCGAAAATGGGCCAACAGTGGTGTCTTCAAGGTATCAAGATTATCAAACAATGATAGGGAATCTCCCTACCGACACACAATTTTTATTAGTTGCAGGGCAGTTGAGTGAAGTAGAGCTAAGTGATGGAACTGTTCCGCTGAATAGTGCATTGGCAGTTTATGCCTTATTGAAACAACATGGTAACCCTGTAATGGAAAAGGTCGAAGAAGGTGAAGGTGCTTCACATAGTATGCTTCATGAAAATGAAGAAGTGGATCGAGAAGTTAGCCGATTTCTTTGGGATATTGATTGAAGAAGAAAAAGCTGCATTCAGATGATCCACTAATAATATCAGATTTTTTTAAATCCAGTCGGGTGCATACTATATAAATTTATTTCTTCATTTTATTTGAAGTAGCGTTTGATTTTCAAGTTCGTAGATATGATCTGCAAAATCTTCCATCATATCGTTATGACTAGAAAAAATTAGAATTCTTTGAGCATTTTCACTAAGGTAATTATCTAACAAATTCAACACATTTTCTCGACTGTTTTTATCAAGAGCATCAAAAGGTTCGTCTAGAATTAAATAGGTAGGTTCATCCATAAGCGCTTGAATGATTCTTAATTTTTGTTTCATACCAAGTGAATAATGTTTATACTTTTTATTCAGATCTTTTTCTAGATTCAATTGACTTGCTAAAAAACGAATTTTTTTTTCATTAGCTACTTTGCGGATATTTGCTAAATACAACAAATTTTCTGCACCAGTCCAACTTTTAATAAAATCAGGTGCGTTAATGAAAACTCCGGCATCAGGTATAAAATCTTGATCTACGCCTATTATTTTTCCAGCAACTTTGACCATCCCCTTTGTTGGGGTAGAGTATCCTACAATGAGCTTCATAAGTACACTTTTTCCTGAACCATTTATTCCTTTAATAAAAGATTTTTTTCCTTCATTGAAGATAACATTCACATCTTGAAATAAAATTTTTTGCTTATACTGTTTTCCCAGATTAATTAATTCAATCAATAAAATTCATCTCTTTTCTTAAATCTAAGATTCAAAATCGTCATAGAAATACCTAGTATCGTTAAATCACAAAGCAAGTACAATAAATTTTCTATTATACTATCTGAGATACGAATCAATCCAAAATTTAAAAGTAAATCTACTATCAAAACTGATAATAATAAAAAGGTTGACACTGGAAGAATAAATATATTATATGATTTTAGCTTAAAGTAATCATAGTAAATTAGGAATATAAATAGTATAGTGAAATATTTAAAAAATAGGATAGTAAAAGTTACAATATTGATGCCTGAAGATAGGCCATATATATATCCCCAAAAAAATAAAGTACTAAAAAAGCTTATAAATTGAATTGCGCTATTTAATAAAAGTACAGAAAAAATATGTTTTATCCTTAGTAAAAAAAATCCTGATTTTTTATTTCTATATAGAATCATGGAATACATCGAAGCTGAAGATGTCAAATTATCTATAGTGAATAGTAAGGTAAATATATTCACTAAAAGATAAAAAACAATGAGTTTAGGATTTATTAATTCGATCAAGAACTTCTTATAGACAGATGAATTAAAAGTAATCATGCTGAATACTTCCTGTAAAGCGATATTGCTAGAAAAAATATAGATAATATAGATCACTTCTAATGAATAAACAATTGTATAACATACTATTTTTTTTGTCATAGATCGATCTTCCGAACTTTGATATGAAAAATAAGATATCAAAGTCCCCAAAAAAGTAAATTTGAGAATAGAAAACCAATTATTCCAAAATGACTAAAATAGGTAGGTTCAGTTCCATATCCTTGAAATTCGCTGAAACTTGTTATGTACGAAATAAAAGGGTTAAAGTAGGGGGATAAATTTATATTTACAAACGCATAAAAATAAAAACTATATATCATAATAATAGTAATGTACGGTGCCCATATATTTTTGAAGGAAAAGGATGTTACTAACATGAGATACCCTGATAAGGATAATAATAAGATCAACGCAAGAGAATAGATTGAAATTATTTTGAAGTCCGCATTGCCAACTTTAATGTAACTTAATGTTGTAAATGTGATAGAGAGTATCGCCGTGTAAATGACATTACGATTAAATAATACAGCCAACTTATACCGAAAAAAACGAAAAATACTCTCGCATTTCACCACTTCCATTTGAATAAAACTATGTTTTTCAAATAAATAAAAAAAGGATATCGTAAGTATTACTGACATTGATAGGAAATTAGAAAAAATCCATCCTGTAGTGATGATGGTTTTAGGCATAAAACTGACAAATAAAATTATGATTAAAGAAGAAATAGTCGGATAAATCAAAAACTTATAATTCAACATTCTGACTCCTTCCGTAAATCAATACTATACCAATAAATAATGGGATCGAGTTTGCAAGCAACAGAAGATATGTGTTGAATGTATAATAATCACCAGACGCCATAATCACTGTAGGATTAAAATACAACGAAATATCTTCAGAAAAAGCTGTCATCCCTGTACCGATAGCCGACATGCTATAGTAATATAAAGGTGCGGCTAATAAATATATTTTCGCCTCTGAAACGATCAATGAGATAGAAGTACCGAAGATAGTATATATAAATGGTATCCAGAAAAAACGAACAACTCCTTCTAGAAAAGACTGCAAAAACCTATGATTGACATAAAAATTGGATCCGAAAATATCTTCAAACATTGGACGTGTCACAGTATCGTTGATAGAATTATGTAATGCAATAAAGCAAAATAAGTAATAGACAAAGAAACCAAAAAATGTTGCCAATGCTATTTTTGTAGCCGTTGATAATATTTTCTTATAAACAAAATTTCTAAAATTTAAAACATGATAAATTTCAAATTTATAAATAGTTTGCCATTTTTGAGCAAATATTGCCGTTCCAATAGAAGCTACTAAGGGGATGAACATTTGAAATAAATTCGTTCCAAAAATCAAGCTATAATCAAAAAACCAAACAGACTCTGTTAAACTTCTCCAAAAGAAATCAAAAACATTAATAAAGGCTTGACCTTGATTCATTTCTTGTCTAAATCCTAAGTTTGTTACATAAAGAAAGGCATTTGAAATATATTCATTTAAAATAGAGAATACCATTATGAAAAATATGACTAAACTAAGTGAAATGTGGTATTTATTTAATCTCCAAAAATTATTCAAACATACATCTCCTTTTTTCAATCGGTATGTGACAAGAAGACGGTGTAGAAGTGTTCAGCCTCTATAAATAGGACGTAATCTCCAAAAATTTCTCTTTGAATATCTGAGATTACGCCTTATTTAAAGAAGGCATCTCTTTTCTCGCTATTTATTTGATCCTAAGAGAAAAAAATAGCGAAATTATTTTGGCACGGATTCTTGACCATCATCTTTAAGGGGGCCATGTTCCTGAAATGTAAGTTGTAGGGTCAATGATGTTTTCTCTTTGTGAAGCTAAATGGACAGTTGAACCTGCTGAACCATTCCCAGGAAATGCAGAGTTTGTAAGATAATTAAATAATCCTTGTCCTTTTCTTGATCCATTCTGATAAATAGCGAACCATTGTTTGTGAATTTTTTGTTGGAACTAGTCCAATTGATGTATGTAGTAGCACTTGATGAAGTTTTGGTTACATTTGCGGATACTGCTGTATACGTATATGCAGTTGTTCCTCCAAAAGTTTCAGCTTCAATTAATTTTGCATCACCTAAAAGCAAAATTCCTAAAATGCTTGTCATTGTGACTAGTAATAGTTGATTTTTCTTTGATAGAATTATGTGCTTGACCCCCAGTTAATTTTAGGATATATCCAAAAAAAATATATCATATCAATATAAAAACGTAAACCTTTACATTGTGTTTTTTTGTTTTTTTTAATCGTTATAACATGTGTTTATTATTGATATATTAGTTTTAATGGATCGCTATTGGTAAATCTGGTTGTTGTTTTATAAATGAATTTAAAATTCTGGAATAATGAATAGCTCAAATGATTAATGACATGCCTCACGAGATTGGGACAGAAGTGGATCGAGAAGTTAGTCATTTTTTATGGAATAGTTGAGTCGAATAAAAAGAGCAATTAACGAACGTTTTTAGATGAATGTTCGGTAATTGCTCTTTTTGGTTTTATGGAAAGTTGATTTTCTCTTTCAGTTGAGAGGTATTTCTCGACGCTTTTGATAGTTAATTCGCATTATTTGATAATAATCGTTCGTCTAATAAACATGAACTACTAAAAAACAAGTAAAGTGAGTGTGAATGTTTTTGAATAAAACGGATAAAGACAGGTTTTCCATGAGTTATTTCATATAACTTGAGTTTTTTTCTGAATATATTACAAAGTTTTCTTGAAAATGTTCGTATTTTTTCTTATAATGGGACAGAACACGAATGAGGGGGAGAACAATGAGGAAGAATGTTCCGTATTTGATCATTGCGCCAGGAACGATCTTATTACTATTTTTTATTATTTTGCCATTGGTCAATATTATATGGCCAACTATTTTTACTGAAACAGGTGCTAGTCTAAGTGCTTACACCAGTTTTTTGACAGATGATTTCAATTTGAAGATTTTTCTTCGAACAATTCGCGTTTCTGTCATTGTGACTTTGATTTCTGCCATTTTAGGTATTCCAACTGCTTATTTTATTGCAGGTGTGGGTAAAAAGTGGAAAAGTTTATTGATGGCAATGACGATGTTTCCATTATTGACCAATTCAGTCATCCGTAGTTTTGCCTGGATCAACATTTTAGGAAGGACAGGAGTAATCAATAATTTCTTGATTCGCATAGGACTGATCGAACAACCCATCGCCTTACTATATACGGAGTTTGCAATTATTATCGGGTCTGTCTATTTATTCTTACCTACCATGGTCATGACACTTGTTGGTGTGATGGAAAATATTGAGAAAGAAACACTGGAAGCTGCCGAAACGTTAGGTGCGAGTCCGTTTAAAACGTTCTATAAAATTGTCATGCCGCTTTGTATACCTGGAGTGATCGTTGGCAGTATTTTAGTATTTACAGGCACGTTGACGGCTTATACGACACCACAACTTTTAGGTGGGAACCAAAATATGATGATGGCGACTTTCTTATACCAGAAAGCATCGACTTTAGGTGATTGGACTTCAGCAAGTGTCATTGCATTGATCATGATCGTCACGACTCTGATCGTGAATAAAGGATTGAATATGATTGCTGCACGTTTAGATCGGAGGGAAATGAATCATGCGTAAGCAAAAAGGGATGACGATCATCGCAGTATTAGTTTTTGCATTTTTGTTTTTACCATTAGTGATTATTGTTGTAACGTCTTTTGGACAATCATCGACGATACAATTTCCGATTGATGGATTCTCATTAGAATGGTACAAGAAAGCACTAAGTTCTGAAACATTTATGAATAGCTTTAAATTGAGTTTAAGTATTGGCGTAGGGGCTACTCTGTTAGCTTTATTAGTAGGCGTGCCGACTTCTTATGCACTTTCTCGTTACCACATGAAGAGTAAACAGCTTTTTAAAAATTTCTTTTTGTCACCAACGATGATTCCGGGTATCGTTGTCGGCTATTCCTTGTTCCAATACATTGTGATCAAGTTTAACTTGCCGGTGATCCAAGCTTTATTGATTGGTCATTTTTTGATCAGCCTACCGTATATCATCCGCGTCGTAGGTTCAAGCATGGAGCAATTAGATTTTTCGATTGAAGAAGTTGCCTGGACGTTGGGTTGTACCAAAACCCGTGCTTTTATGCAAGTCGTCTTACCAAATGTTTCTTCTGGAATATTTGCGGCGTTTATGCTGGCTTTTGTCAACTCATTCAATAATGTACCAGTTTCAATGTTTTTATCTGGACCAGGAGTAACGATGTTGCCCACTTCATTGTTGAGCTACATTGAATATACGTATGACCCGACTGTGTCGGCGATTTCAGTAATGATCATGGTATTAACCGTTTTCTTGATGTTTATTATTGAGAAAACGTTAGGATTGGCTTCAATCGCTTAACTATTGACTGAAGAAATCGAACCGTACTTGAGAATGACTGGAAACTATGAGGGGGAGAACCGTGAGTTTTGTAAATTTGAACAATATCCGTGTGAGTTATGACGGAAAACAAAATATATTAGAAGATTTGTCTATTTCAATGGAAAAAGGAGAGCTAGTTTCTTTATTAGGCCCCAGTGGTTGCGGTAAAACAACGACGCTACGTGTGATTGCTGGATTGATTTCGCCGAATGAGGGCTCTTTTGTTCTGGAAGATCAAGAATTAGTGAAAGTTCCTGTGCATAAACGTAATTTTGGTATGGTATTTCAGAGCTATGCGTTGTTTCCTCATCTAACGATTGCTGAGAATGTTGCTTTCGGTTTGAAATTGCGTAAAGAAAATAAAGCGGATATCGCCAAGAAAGTAGCAGATATGTTAGCAATCTGTGGCTTGGAACAGTTGGGTGATCGTTACCCGAAACAACTATCAGGTGGGCAACGTCAACGAGTGGCATTGGCTCGAGCATTGGTTATTGAACCTAAGTTACTACTCTTAGACGAACCATTAAGTAATTTAGACGCGAAACTACGTGTCCAAATGCGGATCGAGATCAAACGTATCCAACAACAACTTGGTATCACAACAGTTTTTGTGACCCACGATCAAGAAGAATGCTTTTCGATCTCGGATAAAGTCGCGGTCATGAATAATGGCGTTATCGAGCAATATGATACACCGGAAACAATCTATCGACATCCCAAAACTCGTTTTGTTGCACATTTTATCGGTTTTGAAAATTTCTTTCCAGTTGAACCAATCGAAGGCATCCGCTATCAAGCAGCAGGGAATGTCATTGAGACACCTTATGAGCAACCGATAGCAGAGCGATTAGTAGCGACGATCCGTCCCGAAGATATCGAGATTGCCACTGATGCGACACATAACGTTGTAAAAGGTGAAGTGAAAGTCAGAACATTTTTAGGGAAAAGTTACCAGTATGAAGTGACAACGGCTTTAGGTAAGTTCTTAGTAAACGGTACGGATAAACAAATTTACCAAGCAGGGGATCAAATCAACCTGCATTTCCCAAAAGATAAAATCGTTCTTTTGGAAGATAAATAAGCAAAGAAAAGGGGAAAAATCAGTGAAAAAAGGCTTTCTAGTAAGTTCAGTAGTTTTAGCGAGTATGTTTGTATTGACAGCTTGCGGTGGAGGATCTGAAACTAATTCATCCGAAGCGAAAGAGTCAAAAGATCTAGTTGTATCAACATTTGGTTTAAGTGAAGATATCGTGAAAAGCGATGTAATGGATCCTTTTGAAAAAGAATTCGATGCGAAGATCACAATGGATCTAGGGAACAGTGGCGATCGCTTCAACAAATTAATCAGTAATCCTAGAGGAATCGACGTGATTGAGTTAGCGCAAGCGAACTCAGCGGATGGCGCTTCTCAAGAATTATTTGAAAAACTAGATGAATCAAAAATCCCGAATTTAGCGGATTTGACTGAAGGAGCGAAGGAAGTCTTTGATAGTGGTGCGGGTGTGCCGATTGCTGTAAACAGTGTAGGTATCGTTTACGACAGAGAAAAAGTTGGAAAAGAAATTACTAGCTGGTCAGATCTTTGGGATTCAGCATTAGAAGGAAAAATCTCGATCCCAGAAATTACTACGACTGCCGGTCCTTTGATGATGTATATTGCAAGTGATCATGCGGGTGTAGCGATTGAAGATGACAATGGCGAGGCAGCATTTGAAGCCTTAGAAGAATTGAAACCAAATATCGTTAAGACCTATGCAAGATCTTCTGACTTAGCAAACATGTTCCAAGCAGGAGAAATCGAAGCAGCGATCGTGATGGATTTTGCTTATGATATCGTCAAAGGAGATTCTGATACGATCGAGTATGTTGTACCAGAAAGTGGCACATATGCGAACTACAACACGATCAATATTCCAAAAGAAGCAGCGAATAAAGAATTGGCTTACTCATTCATCAACTATAGAATTAGCGAAGAATCACAAAAAACAAAGGCACTTTCATTAAATGAAGCACCGACGAATGATAAAGTGGAGTTGAGTGAAGAAGAAGCTGGTAATATGACGTATGGGGCAGTTGCTGATCGCGCTAAAAATATTGACTTTGATTTCGTGAATAGTCAAATGACTGACTGGATCGATCGTTGGAATCGTTTGATCAACCAATAAACATTTTCCTATCAACGGAAATCATTGAAAAAATAAACATTGGGGTGGTTGTGTCGGAAGTGCACAACCCCCTATTCGTGTCTAAGGACAATAAAAGTGAGGGAAAAATGTGAAGATTGACTTATTGATTAGAGATGCTCAAGTGTATAACACAGCCAAACAATGTTTTGAGAAGAAACATGTCACAGTCAGCGGTGAAAAATTTTATTACATCACAACAAAGGATCTGAGTCACTTGGAGATCCTTCAAGAAATTGATGGCCGAGGGAAATACATGATTCCTGGCTTGATTGACAGCCACATGCACATTGAGAGTTCAATGACTACGCCAAGTATTTTTTCAAAGGCCGTTTTACCATTTGGTGTGACTACAGTGATTGCGGATGCGCATGAGATGGCAAATGTTTTTGGGCTTGAAGGGTTGACTGAATTTATGGCTGCAGAAACGGAACTAGATATTTTCCATGCAATCCCATCGTCCGTTCCTTCCACCACACCTGAACTAGAAACGACTGGTGGAATCATTGGGTTAGCTGAAACAGAAAAGTTGTTAGACAATCCAAAAGTGATTTGTTTAGGCGAAGCAATGAATTTCCACGGCATTGCCCATGAACCAACTTCGCTGATTCGCCAAATCATTGATCTATGTAAAGAAAAACGCCCAACGATGCCGTTGGAAGGACATTGTCCTAAAATTTACGAAGAAGAATTGGCAGCATTTATGTATAGCGGGATTTCTTCTGATCATACGCATCAGTTTCCGGAATCCTTAGCAGAAAAAATTGAAAATGGCATGTTCATCCAATTCCAAAACAAGTCGATCACACCGGAAAATATGGCGGTAATCACGGAAAATGAGTATTATGACTATGCTTGTATCATCACAGACGATGTGATGGCAGATGATTTACTCACTGGGCATTTAAATGAAAATTTGAAAAAAGCAGTTGAGGCGGGGCTACCAGTCGAACAAGCAATCTATATGACGACTTATACACCAGCACGTAGAATGGGCTTGAATGATCGGGGATTGATTGGACCTGGAAGAATGGCTGATTTTATTTTGTTAGATGATTTATCCACATTCGCTATTTCTGCGGTCTTCAAATCGGGTAAAGAAGTCTACCGACACGGTGAGGCGATCACTTATCCAGAAAAAATCGAACAATTTCCTGCTTCATACAGTCAAACGGTCCATTGTAAAAAGCTTTCTTTAGACGATCTACGGTTGCCAGTCAAAACGGATTTACCAAGTGTTCGTTGTAATGTTATTCGTAAGCATGAGGTTGGAACGTTTACGGAACGGATCACGAAGGAAATTCCGGTGAAAGATGGGTACCTCGATTGGGAAAATTCGGATTGCGCCTTATTGCTTGTGATGGAACGCTATGGGAAGAACGGCAATGTGGCGTATGCTTTGATGGAAGAACCCATTTCAAAACCAGGAAGTATTGCGACGACTTGGGCGCATGATCATCATAACGTGATGGTGATGGGGAATAACTGCCAAGACATTCTGCTGGCTCAGCAAAAATTGTTGGAATTACAAGGTGGCTATGTGGTAGTTAACGAGGGCAAATTAACAGCAACTTGCCCGCTACCGATTGGCGGGATCGTTTCACAAGCGCCAATTGAAGAGTTAGGCCAAGATTTAAAAACTGTGCGTAGAGAAATGCAAAATCTAGGCTATAAAAACATGAATGAGATCATGTCATTTTCTACGTTGTCACTACCAGTTTCACCTGCAATCAAAATGACAGATAAAGGAATGATGAATACGAAAATGCAGGAATTTTATCCGCTGGTTTTTCCAAGTGATGGTGTTTTGTTATGAGTACATTGATAAAAAATGTCCACGTTCTAACGATGGATGATCAACTGACTGAATACAAAAACGGGTATGTACGGATTGAAGAAAATCGTATCATTGAGATAGGAGAATGGCAGGAAGGGATAGCTTCTGCGGAGGAAGTCATCGATGGAGCAGGCGGCATCTTGTTGCCAGGTTTTGTGAATACACATACCCATGCTGGGATGATTCCTTTTCGATCTTTAGGAGACGATGTACCAGATCGATTACGTCGGTTCTTATTTCCATTAGAAGCGTTCATGACCCCAGAGCTAGTGGCAGCGAGTACAGCCTATGCAATCAGTGAGATGTTGCTTAGTGGTGTGACTGGTTTTTGTGACATGTATTATTTTGAAGATCAAGTCGCGCAAGTATGTGATCAGTTTAAGATTCGTGCAATCCTTGGTGAAACGATCATTGATATGCCTGTGTGTGATAATGAAGAGCCTTCTGGCGGTTTGACTTATTGTGAGACATTCTTGCCAAAGTGGAAAGACCATTCATTGATTACGCCTGCGTTGGCTCCTCATGCGCCGAATACCAATACGTATGAAGGATTGAAGCGGACAGTTGAATTGAGTGAACGATTCGATGTGCCGATCACCTTACATGTGGCAGAAATGGACTATGAAATGCAGGAATTAGCGAAGCAGTATCAACAAACACCATTCGAGTTGTTGAAAGACTTAGGTTTTATGAACAGACCGTTGATCATGGCCCATTGTATCCATATGACAGAAGCGGATATTGCTTTAGTCGCTACAGCAAGAGAGCAAGTCGGAATTGCTCACTGCATCGGTGCGAACACAAAATCAGCGAAAGGTGTAGCACCAGTTAAAGCTATGCTTTCTGCAGGTTTAACTGTCGGGTTAGGTACAGACGGTCCAAGTAGTGGCAATACTTTGGATCTCTTTGCACAAATGAAGTTATTTGCCAATTTCCATAAAACTTTTGAAAAAGATCGTGCGCTTTTCCCAGCAAAGGAAATTGTCCGTTTAGCCACTAGAGGTGGGGCGGAGTTGTTAGATTTTAAAGAGACTGGTCAGCTTGTTGTAGGGAACAAGGCAGATTTTATTATCGTTGAGACGCAGTCTGTGAATATGTTTCCGATTTTTGATCCATACTCTGCTTTAGTTTATTCAGCGAATGCTTCCAATGTAGCACATGTATGGGTAGATGGCAGACAGCTTGTACGTGATCATCAGTTAGTCCATCATGACTTTGAACAAATCAAAGCTGACCTCTATGAACAAATGGGGCAATTTGTGTTTGAAGCAAAGCAGAGGATGTAAACAAATAAACCGAATAACTATGGCAACGAATTTGCTACCATGGTTATTCGGCATGTCTTTGGTGATAATGAATTTTGTGCATTTTCTGATTCAGCTTTTTTATATAAGAAATAACTATACTTGTTTTTCTAAGATTTCTTTTGTCAATCGTTTCGCGGTAGGTGTCACTGCAAGTCCGCCTTCTGCGGTTTCTTTGAAGATCGAAGGCATCTGTCTGCCAACTTGATACATGGCAGCGACCACTTCATCAGGTGGGATCACACTTTCGATGCCAGCTAAAGCCATATCAGCAGAGATGAATGCTTGTGACGAACCTAAAGCGTTTCTTTTGACGCAAGGGACTTCGACGAGGCCAGCGACAGGATCGCAGATCAAACCCATCATATTTTTAAGCGTGATTGCCACAGCTTGAGCGGCTTGATGAGCGGTGCCGTTTTTCGCGCAAACCAAGGCAGCGGAAGCCATCGCACTCGCCGATCCGACTTCTGCCTGACAACCACCTTCAGCCCCGCTGATCGATGCGTTGTTCGCAATGACCAAGCCAAAAGCGCCTGCTGTAAATAAGAAGTCGAGTTGTTGTTCATGGGATAATTGCAAACGATCACGTACGGCCATCAAGACACCAGGGACCACTCCTGCGCTGCCCGCAGTAGGCGTTGCACAGATCAATCCCATTTTGGCATTGACTTCGTTCACAGCAATGGCGTTGCGAACCGCGGTCAAGATTGTTTCGCCACTAAGAAAATCGGCGTGAGAAAGATAGTTGTCCATCTTTTTGGCATCGCCGCCAGTAATTCCTGTGACAGAAGTTACGCCGGCATTTCCTTCTGCGATCGATTGTTCCATCACGAGTAGATTCTTTTCCATGATCTTGATGATCTGCTCACGAGAACGACCGCTCATCTCCATCTCAACTGCGATCATTAATTCGGCAACGCTAGGGTAGTCTTGTGCTTGTTGGACTAATTCTTCAATTGATAAAAACATACCTCGTCTGCTCCTTTACTCGAAATAATTGACACTGTCAATATTTGGTAACTGTTTTAGTTTTTTTACGGTATCTTCTACTTGAGGATCGTCCACTTCCATGATCATAATGGCATTTTCGCCTTTTGACTCACGAGTAACTGTCATTGTACCGATATTGGTGTTGGTTTCTGAAAGAATATTGGTGACTTTAGCAATCATGCCAGGAACGTCTTGGTGGACGATGATCAAGGTCGGTGTTCCCATGCTTAATGAAATCTTGAAGCCGTTCAATTCAGAAATCTGGATGTTGCCCCCACCAATTGAGATGCCTGTAACCGAAAGCTTTCGACTGCCTTTTTTCAACAACATTTTGACGGAATTAGGATGATCGGCTTTTTCACTTTTAGGTACGAATAATACTTCCATACCTGCTTCATGAGCCAACCTTAACGAATCTGCTAAACGAGAATCATCAGGTTCCATGCCTAATAATCCTCCAACTAAGGCAATATCAGTACCATGTCCACGATAGGTTTTGGCAAAAGACTCATATAGGTAGATGTCAACAGAATCTGGTTGATCGCCAAAAATACTACGGACGATCTTTCCGATTCTTGCTGCTCCAGCAGTATGCGAACTGCTCGGTCCAATCATGACAGGACCAATAATATCAAATACACTTCTGTATTTTAGATCTTTCATTATTTCACCTCATTAGAATAGAAGAACTTATTTATTATACATAATATGTATTAGGTTCATACAGGCGTAAGTTTAGCATAAATAAGCGATTTATAAAGAGATTTCTTTACGTTTTAACCAGATATTTAGCTTTTTTTTGGATAAAGGTGAAAATAATCAGAAAAAATTGTTGAAAAAAGAGAAAAATTTGCTATACTGTATCAGTGTGCATTCGTTATGTACATGATATGTCAATTGATTTTAAGATCAACTGACAATACGTGGGAGGAGAAATATGCATCTCCAATTAACCACATCACGGACTTAAGGAGGTATGTCTCGTGGCAAAGAAAGTAGAAAAAATCGTTAAATTGCAAATTCCTGCAGGTAAAGCAACTCCAGCTCCCCCAGTAGGTCCTGCACTAGGTCAAGCGGGTATCAATATCATGGGATTCACAAAAGAATTCAATGCTCGTACAGCTGATCAAGCAGGTTTGATCATTCCAGTTGTGATTTCTGTATACGAAGACCGTTCATTCACATTCGTTACAAAAACACCACCAGCTGCAGTATTATTGAAAAAAGCAGCGAAAATCGAAAAAGGTTCAGGTGAACCAAACAAAAATAAAGTTGCTAAAGTTTCTAGCGATCAAGTAAAAGAAATCGCTGAATTAAAAATGGAAGACCTAAACGCAGCGAACGTTGAAGCAGCAATGCGCATGGTTGAAGGAACTGCACGAAGCATGGGGATCACTGTAGAATAATCTGCACCCTAAGAAAGTAGCTTCTCAGTTGGCCCTGTATTGAAAGGTATAGGACACGTGGGAGGTACAACCGTTATAACCACAATCAAGGAGGAACCAAAATGGCTAAAAAGAGCAAAAAAATGCAAGAAGCATTGAAAAAAGTGGATTCAAGTAAAGTTTATTCTGTCGCTGAAGCAGTAGCATTAGCGAAAGAAACAAACATTGCAAAATTTGATGCAACAGTTGAAGTTGCATACCGTCTAAACGTAGACCCTAAAAAAGCAGACCAACAAATTCGTGGAGCTGTTGTATTACCAAACGGAACTGGTAAAACACAAACTGTTTTAGTATTTGCTAAAGGAGACAAAGCAAAAGAAGCTGAAGCAGCTGGTGCAGACTTCGTTGGTGACGACGACATGGTTCAAAAAATCCAAAACGGATGGTTTGACTTTGACGTAGTTGTTGCAACACCTGACATGATGGCTACTGTTGGTCGTCTAGGACGTGTATTAGGACCTAAAGGCTTAATGCCAAACCCTAAAACTGGTACTGTAACAATGGACGTAACAAAAGCAATCAACGAAGTAAAAGCTGGTAAAGTAACTTACCGCGTTGACAAAGCTGGAAACATCCACGTACCAATCGGTAAAGTTTCTTTCGACAACGAAAAATTAGTTGAAAACTTTGCTGCAATCCATGATGTATTAGTGAAAGCTAAACCATCTGCAGCTAAAGGTCAATACATGAAAAACATTACTGTAACAACAACATTTGGACCTGGTATCCATGTAGACCAAGCTTCTTTCTAATCCAACGATTAGGACGTTGATTGATCCAACTGAAAAATAATTCTTGACTCAACTAGTTTAGCGTGCTAAGCTAGTTGAGGTTAATAATTAACTTGTACCGAAGACAGTAGGTGGCTTAGCCTTAATTTCCTACCGAGGACGTTTATTGAATATATTCAATAGTCCCTCTATGTCTACGGTGGCATAGAGTTTTTTGTTGTGAATCACTAAGAACGAAGAGATTAGATGATGAACAATACTCATTGAGTTGAGCGAAAGGAGTCTCCTTTCGAGCGCAAGCGAGTAGAATCACTAAGAACGAAGAGATTAGATGATGAACAAACGATTCAGTCGTAAAAAACTCTTCCATCAAAATTCAGGAGGTGAAACTCAAAAATGAGTGAAGCAATTATCGCAAAAAAAGCAGCAATCGTTGACGAAGTAAGTGCAAAATTTACTGAAGCAGCTTCTGTAGTCGTAGTTGACTACCGTGGATTAACTGTTGATGAAGTAACTCGCTTACGTAAACAACTTCGTGAAGCTAACGTTGAAATGAAAGTTATCAAAAACTCAATCCTTTCACGTGCAGCGAAAAAAGCCGGCCTAGAAGGCATGGACGAAGTTTTCACTGGCCCTACAGCCGTTGCATTCAGTAACGAAGATGTAGTAGCACCAGCGAAAATCATGGACGAATTTGCTAAAGAAGCAAAAGCATTAGAAATCAAAGGCGGTATCATCGAAGGTAAAGTATCTACATTGGAAGAAATCACAGCATTGGCAAAATTGCCAAACCGCGAAGGACTTCTATCTATGTTGCTATCTGTACTACAAGCGCCAGTCCGCAACGTGGCTTACGCTGTCAAAGCAGTCGCAGACAAAGAAGATGGAGATGCAGCTTAATCGCCGCATAGCATAAACAATAAATAAAAAAAGAACATTTAAAATGGAGGAAACAAAAATGGCATTGAACATTGAAAACATCGTTGCTGAGTTAAAAGAAGCAACTATCCTAGAACTTAACGACCTAGTTAAAGCTATTGAAGAAGAATTTGGCGTATCTGCTGCTGCTCCTGTAGCTGCAGTTGCTGCTGGTGGCGGTGCTGCTGCTGAAGAACAAACTGAATTCACTGTAGAATTAACTGCAGCTGGAGACCAAAAAGTTAAAGTTATCAAAGCAGTTCGTGAAGCAACTGGCTTAGGCTTGAAAGAAGCTAAAGCTGTAGTTGATGGCGCTCCTGCACCAGTTAAAGAAGGCGTTTCTAAAGAAGAAGCTGAAGAATTAAAAGCTAAACTTGAAGAAGTTGGCGCTTCTGTAACAGTTAAATAATTTTACGAGTGCTGAATCCTTTGATTTCAAAGGGTTTGGCGCTTTTTTTATTGTTTTGACCATACTTTTGACCATACTATTAAAAATTAAGGTATCTGGCGAATTTTTCCGCCGAGGTATCTTTTTGCTTTTTAGTGACATGGGCATAAATGTTCATTGTTGTTTGGATATCCGAATGACCGAGTCGATTCCTAACATCCTGTATAGATAAACCAGCTTCAAATAATAAGCTGCAGTGAGTGTGCCTAAAACCATGTATCGTGATATCCTTTATTCCACTTTCTTTGCAAAGCCTTTTATGAATATTATTTGGTCTAATTGGATCTAGGTGATTATTATTTTTTGAAGCAAAAATTATTTGATTAGGTCTTAGTGAGTTGTGGCCATAACTTAGCAAGTATTTCCTCTGATCTTGGCGCCATTTTTTCAATATATCAAGGGTGATATCATCTAAGGAAATTTCTCGAACTGAAGATTGAGTTTTTGGATGGTTGATGACAATTTCATTTTTTGTATTTCTTGCGATTGTTTTATTGATCGTTAGCAATTTTCTGTCGAAATCCACATCTTCCCAAGTTAGTGCTAAAGCTTCTCCTTTTCTGATACCAGTAAAAGCAAGTAATCTAAAGAATGGATAGGAGAGTGGAAATTTGTCTTTTTTAGCGACTTCTAAGAATTTTTTTAATTCGTCTGATTCATAGAATTTGACTCGTTTATCTTTTTTTCGAAACTTACCTTTTGGAATATATACTTCTTTCATCGGGTTTGTACTAATAACATTTATTCGCACGGCATAATCAAAAACAGCTGTAGTATACGTTTTTAAAGCTTTATAAGTTGCATATTCATCTTTCCATTTATTAACTGTTTTCTGGCAATAGGCCAGTGTAAAAGATGAAATTTTTTTGTTTCCAAAATATTGAAAAATGTTTTTATCAAAAAGAAATTTAACTCTTGATAGAGTGCTATCTCTAACAGTGCTTTTGTATTCTTCAAACCACATTTCTTGGATCTCTATAAAAGTATAATTTTTTTCAGGTGTGTATTTGTTATCTTGTGCCTGCAATTCAAGCCTAGATTTTGCAATCTTTGCTTCCTTCTGTGTTTTAAAACCACGCCTAGTTGTATAAAGCTTCTTTCCAGTGGCAGGATCGATCCCTAAATAAGCTTTAAACATCCAATATTTTTTCCCATCCTTCTTTTCATATTCCTTAATCATAAGATTCCTCCGTTACCATCTTTTATATTGTTTTAGCGAATATATGTTCTCTTTTTGTCAAAAAAATATATTGTTGGCATTGGCGCCAACGAGATATTCTGTCATAAATGCTTTAACTAAAGGTTCGTATCGTACTTCCATTTCATAACTTTCCAAGAAATTAATACAATCAAAAGAGTCTGGATTAAATTCTGGATCATTTAACGTAACCTCAAGCATTTTTTCAATCATAAATTCCTCCGCCTCGTTTTCCATTTTTGAATGCAAAGCGTAAGTTCTTCTGTATAACACATAATTTTCTTTATGCTGAGCAGCATGACCCAATTCATGTAAAAGTTTAAGTAATTTAATTCGATCAGGCAATCGGGAATCTATAACAATCGTGTTTATTATAGCAATATACTTAGCATCAGCATCGAGCTCGGGTACCTCAATAACAGCTACCCCAAGCTCGTCTATAATCTTGTCTACTTCATTATCCAAATCCAAAAAATCACCTACTCAGCATCAGAATTATTTTCAATATACGCTTCGATAATACCAGTGAGAACCTTCCTATCATGTTCAGTTAAAGGTTTCCCATCACTGCTCATAACGGAAGCAAGGGCTTCCTCAACGGTAAACTGTGGCTTCTCAGACGTTCCTGCAGTAGGATCATCGGTTCTTCCTAATAGGTAATCAGTAGAGACATGGAAATAGTCAGCTACTAGCTGAAGTTTATCTGCTGTAGGACTGCTAGTTTTCCACTTATAAAATAAATTTTCTCCTAACCCGAGTTCAAGTGCAACTTGCTTCGGGTTTTTTCCACGTTTCTTCGATAATTCTTTTATTCTATCAAACGTTGTCATAGCAATCTTCCTTACATCTTCGAGATGAATAATTGTAAAAAAAGATATTTTTCAGTTGACTTAAGTATCTTTTTCGATTATATTTATCTCGTAAGCTAATTTAATAAGCTAAAAAGCAACAAGAAAGAGACCTAGTAAAAATAAACAATTCGACGTCGCCAAACTAAGAATGTTGATTTAATAGGGATAATTCTAGGCTTATTTAACTATGTCTAAATGGTACCCTATTCGATACTTGTTGTCAACGGAAATTAGCTAATTTTATTAGCTTACAAATTTTAAAAGGAATGAGGTGAGCAGAATGGAGAAATCAGATGGGAAAGGAGTAGTCGATGTTCATATGAAAAACAAAGAGGAAGC
Source organism: Enterococcus sp. DIV1304_2 (assembly GCF_050555445.1). Taxonomy (NCBI): domain Bacteria; kingdom Bacillati; phylum Bacillota; class Bacilli; order Lactobacillales; family Enterococcaceae; genus Enterococcus; species Enterococcus sp. DIV1304_2. The sequence continues at coordinate 2,604,324 of NZ_CP187851.1, read as the reverse complement.
TAGAAAGTATCAAAAGGCTATCCGAGAAACAGAATTAAATATTTTAGAATTCATTAACACGACTATCGAAATTAATGAGACTAAAAACAATCCTGAAATGGTGTCAGCATTAGCAGGATTGCTCAAGGTAGTTAAACAAACATTTTAGGATTTTACAATTTTTACATGTGTTACTTGATTTAGATTTACAACAGAGTCTTGATCATATCTAGATTGTCCAACATAAATCTGATCAGGGAATTGCTCCATACGATCTAGTAACTCATTCGCAGAATAACTTTTCTCGCTCGTGAAGTAGAATCTAACTATTTTACCAGAGGTTAATGCATCAATAATTATTTGCTTCATTTAATCACTCTCCTTTCAATTTATTTCAACAAATGAGTTGATAGGAGAATTATATCAAAATTATTAAACACGTTTAAGAAAAATAAGAAAGAAGGTGTTAAATGTGTCACAAGATTTCATTGTCAAAGTCAGAATTCAATTAGCGAAGTATGGGAAGTCTCAAAATTGGTTAGCTGATACTATCGGAATTTCTAGACCTTATATGTCTGACATTATGAACGGAAAACGCAGTCCTGAAAAGCAAATTAAACCAATCGAGGATGCGTTAGCTTTATTGAGGGAGGGGAATAGTTAATGGATTTGCATATACCAGATGAACAAATTCAAAAGCAAGTAGCATCAGGAATCGTTAGTTTGGCAGTAGCAGAGTTTGAGAAGCGCATCAAAATGATGACAAAGACTGCTGAGCTACCTCCTTATGCAAATAAAGAAACAATCAAGCAGGTGTTGGGCATTGGGGATGTAAAGCTTAATGGTTGGATTGATCAGGGATTGAAAATCCAAGTTTGGAGTAAGCAAGATATCCGGATTCGTCGAGAAGCTTTGCAGCAATTTTTAATAGAACATTACGAAGTGTGATATGACATATAACTTGATAGTTGGTGGAAACTATTTATTTTAAGCAAGTAAAACGAGAGAAAGTAAATTTCTCTGAAATTCTAAAAGATTAGGGGGAGCTGAATAATGCAAGTAAGAAAGTCATTTACAAAACGATCCAATGACAAAATACTCTTAGCCGCACTAACTGAAAAAAAGCATCCAGTCCATCGAGTACGTCAACTACAAGCGCTTTGCTATATCAGTTTATTTTTAAATGTCATTTTGTTGTCAGTTATTTTTGCCATTTTATAGAAGAGAGGTGATTGATTTTTGAAGCCTTGGACAACAAAAGAAATATCTTATATCAAAAGATATGCACTTTTAGCAGAAACTAATCAAGTACTGAATATTAAAGAAATGGCTAAAAAATTAGATCGTTCCCTAAAAGCTGTCGAAATGAAAATCTATAAAATGCAAAAGGCCGGTCAATTACCAGAGGTGGATCTTACTAAATCATTTGATTCAAGCGGTCGGAAATATTCTCTGGAAGAAGATAAGCGAATTATTGCTATGTACAAAAGTGGAGCGACATATAAAGCAATTGGTGAAAGTGTTGACCGTACTGAACATGCTATTGCTGGACGAATATTAAAACTAAAGAAACTCGGAAAAATAAAGAATAATGCTAAAAAGACATGGTCATCATCAGATGAACAGCTTTTGTTGAAAGCTATTAAGTTTGATAAGAATGGTTATGTGTCCAACTACGATGAACTGGTAAGAAAAACAAAGTTAAATGAAAAAAAGTTGATGCAGAAAGTGAGTCGTCTTAGAAAACAGGGGAAAATCACACAGCAAGCAGATCGGACAAAAGCTAGTGTCAAATCTAAAGAGGCTATGAACAAGTTTAATGATGCTCGGTTTGCCAAGTATACAAAGAAGGAGACACCGCAAATGGAAAAAACTTCTATTGCATCAATCCCAATGTCCTCTATTGATGTGGAATCAAAAGAAGTGATACTCATTCTGACAACAATAGTTTTAGATGGCCATAAAATTCAGCAATATTTTACAAAAGAAGGACAGCTAGTTGCGCAAAAAGAGCTTACCCCAGTTACCGCTGAAGTAAGCCAATGAAAAATAATCTACACAAAGGAAGTGTAACATATGTCTGTAAAAATTAACAAGCTTGAAATTGAAAATGTTAAACGTGTCAAAGCAGTAAAAATTGAACCAAATGCCAGCGGGTTAACTATCGTTGGTGGAAATAATAATCAAGGAAAAACCAGCGTTATTGATGCTATTGCATGGGGACTTGGTGGCAATAAGTACAAACCAAGCCAAGCACATCGGGAAGGATCGGTCACACCACCACACCTTCATATTGTCATGAACAACGGTCTGATCGTTGAGCGCAAGGGAAAGAATTCTGATTTGAAGGTCATTGATCCTAATGGAGAGAAAGCTGGCCAAAACTTGTTGAATAGCTTTGTCGAAGAGTTGGCTATTGATTTACCTAAATTTATGGATTCATCCAATAAAGAAAAAGCTAATATTCTCCTACAGATTATTGGCGTGGGAGATCAATTGTATGAGCTTGAACGAAAAGAACAAGAAGTCTATAACAAACGCCATGCGATTGGTCAGATTGCTGATCAAAAGAAAAAGTTTGCAGCTGAACAACCTTACTTTCCGGAGGCACCAAAGGAACTAATCTCTGTTTCTGATTTAGTAACCAAGCAACAAGAGATCCTTGCAAGAAACGGAGAGAATCAACAAAAGCGTAATCAAGTCAATCAAATTTCTTTTCAGCTGGAACAATCGAAATCAAATATCCAAGCTATTAATTTGAGAATTGAAGAGCTTCAAGCGCAATTGCAGAAAGAACAAATTGAATTCAATCGACTAGCAGAAGACTTGACCATTGCACAAAAGACTGCTGAAAGTCTCCAAGATGAATCGACACAAGAACTGCAACAAAACATTGCAGAAGTGGACGAGATCAATCGACGAGTCCGAGCAAACTTAGACAAGGACAAAGCCGAAGAGGATGCGAACGACTACAAGAATCAATACGATGTACTGACAAACGATATCAACTCTATTCGCAAAGAAAAGGTCTCTTTACTAACGAATGCGCAACTGCCGCTTCAAGGGCTTTCTGTAGCTGAGGGAGAGCTAACTTACAACGGTCAAAAATGGGATAACATGTCCGGATCTGACCAGTTGAAAGTCTCAACGGCAATCGTCCGTAAGTTAAAACCGGATTGTGGTTTCATTCTATTGGATAAGTTGGAACAGATGGATATGGTCACGCTGAACGAGTTTGGTCAGTGGCTGGAACAAGAAGGTCTACAGGCAATTGCGACACGTGTTTCAACAGGTGACGAGTGCGAGATCATTATTGAAGATGGCTATGTGACTGAAAATAAAATAGCACCATCTGAGGGCGAACCTACACCTCAGCAATCCCCACAACCTAAGTGGAAGGAAGGAGAATTTTAATGAACATTACGAAAGGTGTCATTGCAAGGGCACAAAAGGTCGTGATTTATGGACCTGAAGGGATCGGCAAATCTACACTGGCTGCCCAGTTTCCTAACCCATTATTTATTGATACAGAAGGCAGTACAGACAATATGGACGTTGCGCGTTTAGATAAACCTAGAAGCTGGTCGATGCTATTACAGCAAATCGATTTCGTAAAACAAACGATGCCATGTGCGACTTTGATCATTGATACTGCAGACTGGGCAGAGCGTTTATGCATCGAGCACATTTGTTCACAGTACGGCAAAAAGGGAATCGAAGATTTTGGCTATGGAAATGGGTATACGTATCTTGCTGAAGAGTTTGGTCGTCTATTGAATAAGCTATCTGATCTCAAAGATATTGGCGTAAATGTTGTACTAACAGCGCATGCTCAAATCCGTAAATTTGAACAGCCGGATGAAATGGGGGCATACGATCGGTGGGAATTGAAGCTGGGAAACAAAAAGACCTTAGCTACAACGGCACCTTTAACAAAAGAGTGGGCGGATATGGTTTTATTCTGCAACTATAAAACGATGTCTGTTGCCTCGGATGACAAAGGAAAAAAATTCAAAGCCCAAGGCGGAAAGCGTGTCATGCATACGACCCATCATCCGGCTTGGGACGCAAAAAACCGTTTTGGTTTGCCGGATGAATTGGATATGGGGTTTGCAGGAATTGCACACATTTTCGCGTCTCAGCAAGCGCCACAGGTAAAGGAACAGCCAATTGCAAATACACCAGCAGCGGTTGAAACGCCTGTAAACAAATCAGAAACTGTTCAAGAAACGCAACCAGTAACAACGGCACCAAATTTTGATCGAGAACCAGACGATTATGCAGAAATCCCACAACAGCTTGTTGACTTAATGAAAGCAAACAACGTAATTCCGGCAGAAATTATGGCTGCGACAGAATCAAAAGGGTACTATCCGACAGGCACACCGATCCAAAACTATGATCCGGGATACATTGATGGCGTATTAGTTGCTGCATGGCCACAAGTATTTACTATGATTCAAGAAATTCGAAAAAACCAAAAATTTTAGGAGGAACGATCAATGACACAACAATTTCAACAAGAACGAGAATTAGGCTGGGATGACACGATTGTCCAAGACAGTGAGTTTGTTTTATTAGAACCGGGCGAATACTGGTTTACAGTAGAAAAGTTTGAACGAGCACGTCATACACCAAATCCAAATTCCAGAAGTCAAAATCCACTACCACCGTGCAATAAAGCAATTTTGACACTAAAAATTGAGACTCGAACAGGAGAAACCAAAACTGTAAAACATAACTTGTTTTTACACTCACGAACTGAAGGAATGGTTTCAGCATTTTTTGGGGCTATCGGACAAAAGAAACATGGAGAACAGTTGCAAATGAATTGGCAATCAGTCGTTGGATCAACTGGTGTGACCTCTATTAAAAAAGAGATGGGTAGCAATGGCAATGAATATAATTCTACCGGTTACATGATTTATTCCGAAGATGTGGATCCAACAAAGCAATTAAATGATCGACCAGGATCAGCACAATCAGCTTATCAACAACCACAATCAAGCTACCAAGCACAGCCATCAGCGAATACTAACCAGCAACCAGCACAAAATTTTAATCAACCACCGGTAACGAACCAACCGCAACAGGGTTACCAACCAGGGGCATTTTAGGAGGAATAAAATATGTTAAAAGAAATCAATCTTCAACTTTCACTATTAGCAGAAGGCGCCATCCAAGAAAAATTGGATGGTGAACTTCAAAAGATTTTTAGTAACATCCATGATCCAAATACTTCTGCAACAGCCAAACGAGTAACAACTATCAAACTGGAATTTAAACCAGATGAGAACCGTCAAGTAGTTACTGTATCAAGCGACTTCACTACTAAACTAGCTCCGGTAGAAGGGGTATCTACTACAGTATTAACTGGTCGAGATATCAATACAGGAAAAGTAGAAGCAAAAGAATTAAAATCATCCGTTCCAGGTCAAACTTACATTGACCCAGAAGATGGCCAAGTAAAAACAGATACAGGTGAGCCAGTGGATGTCATCGAAAAAGAAGAAGCAAAACAACAACAAATTATCGATTTACAAAAGAAAAGAGGATAAATAAATGACAATGACAAAAGAAGCAATTCAATATTTGATGGAACAAGGAATTAAACCAGACGATCGATTAGTAAATTTTGCTGAGGATCGTTGGTTAGTTTTTAACAATGAAGGCGATGCACGAGAAATTTTACCTAAAGTTTTTAATGCAAAAGAAACAATGGTGATCAATACACTATCAGGTTTTGTTAACTACGTGAAATCTAATCTTGATCGAGAAAGAAACAAGCTAATCATCCATGTAAAAAATGAAGCGCAAGTGTTCTTGAAAGGTTTGTTAGAAGAGGATGGAAGTCGAGAAACCTTAGCTGAAGCAAGAGCGATTATTCCTAGTTTTAACTTTGATTGTTTCATGGGAATGGAAGAATTCAATATTGCACTTCAATCGAAGTTTGTGCCAAATGAGCATCGAGAAATTTTGTTACAAGTAGTTGGAAACGTATCTGAAGAAAATGTAAAAAATGTTGGTGATGACGGTATTAGCCAAGCAGTAACAATCAATCAGGGAGTTGCTACTAAAGTAGATGTAAAAGTTCCTAATCCAGTTGAGTTAGCCCCGTACCGCACATTCTTAGAAGTAGATCAACCAGAAAGCCAATTTATTTTCCGCATGAAAGATGGTCCACGTGGAGCAATTTTTGAAGCAGATGGTGGTGCTTGGAGAAATCAAGCAATCGTGAATATCCGAGAATATTTATATGAGCAGTTGGAAGAAGAAATCAACATGAAGCGCATCACGATTTTAGCTTAGGAGAAGAATATTGATACTCAAACAAGCTCACTTTACACAAGAATTTAGTGAACATATTGATTGGATTATTGAAGAATTAAAAAAAGATAGCACTAAAAATTGCTATCTGGAATTAGATTGGTTTGATGAACCAACAATAATTGATATAAAAATGGCAGAAAAAATTATAAATGCTATCCACCGAGGCCTTTACTCACAAAATGACCAATGAAAGCTGAAATTATATTGGTAATAATAAAAGCGATTGGCACAAAGTATGGCTTTTCTTTGGATCTGTACCAATATGCCCGTAGAGATGCTCCATACAAATCTTTTTCTGAAGTATTAGTCTTAAGAGTTTTATCTATAGCCATATTCACCATTTGTGTAAACATACGGACTTTACTAGATGTAGACATACTTAATTCGTAGTATTTTCCGTCTTCAAAAGCTTGAGCCTCAGCAGCACCAGTAAGGTATTGTTTGGGTTCTAACTTATTTTTAATCATAAGATGGTCCATTTTTTTATCTTCGATGTAATCTGGTCCATAAAGTTCTTTGAATAGAGAAGCAATATTGATTTGTTGATTGTCCGAAAGTAAGAAAGGATGCCCACCCAATACCTGATAACGGTGTTCTAGTGCTTTAAAACCAAAAATCGAATCTCTCATATTCCAATGCAACCAAGTCTTATTATGATTATTTCTTAAAAAGTCGAAGTATTCATCTAACATCTTTTTTTCAATTTCGTTGTATTGATTAACAATTTCGTCAAAAGGTATTCCCATTTCTTCAGCAGATTTATAAATTGCGAATAACTCTGTTTGACCAAATTCGAGATTTTCGACTGCAATTGATGTTATCCTTGGACTTTTTCCACCAAGTGCAAAAAAACTCTCGCTTGAATAATGAATAACCAAATATTTAGACTTTTCTTTGTCTATTTCTTTTAAAGTATCTAAACCTTTCAATCTATCAGTAATACGACTCATTATAATCCTCCATTTTTTATCTCATTATATATCTAAAGAAAGGGATGTGCTATGAAATTAAGACCTTACCAAAAAGAAGCTCGCAGTTCAATCCAGAAGGAATGGAAAGAAGGAAAGAAAAGAACCTTGTTAGTATTGCCTACTGGATGCGGAAAAACAATTGTATTCAGTAAGGTTATCGAAGATCGGGTGAGAATGGGCGAGCGTGTGCTCGTCCTTGCCCATCGGGGAGAATTACTGGATCAAGCTTCTGACAAATTAGAGAAGTCGACTGGGCTAAAAACAGCTGTTGAAAAAGCAGAAAAAACCAGCCTTGGAAGTTTCTTCCGGGTCGTGGTGGGATCCATTCAAAGTATGCAACGGGAGAAGCGACTAAGTCAGTTTCCACCTAATTACTTTGATACGATCATCATCGATGAAGCCCATCATTGTATTAGCGATGGCTATCAAAGAGTACTGAGCCATTTCGAGGATTCAAATGTATTAGGGGTTACAGCTACGCCGGATCGTGGCGATATGCGAAATCTCGGTGCATATTTCGAGTCCTTAGCTTATGAATACACATTACCAGCAGCAATCAAAGAAGGCTTTTTGTCACCAATCAAAGCACTAACTATTCCTCTTAAGTTAGATCTTACTGCAGTGAAACAACAAACCGGGGATTTTTCTTCAAGAGATTTAGGAACGGCATTGGATCCCTATCTTTATCAAATCGCTGATGAGATGGTCAAGCACTGTTCAAACAGAAAAACAGTGGTATTTCTACCATTAGTCAAAACAAGCAAAAAATTCCGAGATATCTTAAATGAGCGTGGGTTCCGTGCAGGAGAAGTTAACGGTGATTCAAAAGATCGTGTGGAAGTTTTGGAAGACTTTGAGAATGACAAATACAATGTCCTTTGTAATTCGATGTTGTTAACAGAAGGGTGGGATTGCCCATCGGTTGATTGTATTGTGGTTTTACGTCCGACAAAGGTTCGATCACTCTACAGCCAAATGGTGGGCCGAGGAACTCGCCTACACGAAGGCAAAGAAGAACTGTTGTTGCTAGACTTTCTTTGGCACACGGAACGGCATGAGCTTTGTCATCCAGCGCATTTGATCGCTTCAAGTGATGAAGTTGCTCAGAAGATGACTGAAAATATTGAAGATGCTGGCGAGCAAGGATTGGCTTTGGATCTGGAAGAAGCAGAAGTGCAAGCTGAAAAAGATGTCATTGCCGAACGAGAAGAGGCTCTGGCTAAACAGCTATCAGAAATGAGGCGGCGCAAACAGAAGCTTGTAGATCCACTACAGTTTGAGATGTCAATCCAAGCTGAGGATCTTACTAGCTATGTGCCATCCTTTGGGTGGGAAATGGGACCACCTTCCGATCAACAAATTAATGCGTTGGAAAAATTAGGTATTCTTCCGGAAGCAATCGAGAATGCCGGAAAAGCCAGTCTAATGCTCGATCGTTTACAAAAACGAAAAGAAGCAGGTTTGGCAACACCGAAACAAATCAGACAATTGGAACAACGTGGCTTTATGAATGTGGGTACGTGGTCTTTTGATGCCGCAAAAAGCATGATTGGTCGAATTGCTTCAAATGGTTGGCGTACGCCTAATACTGTCGATCCTAAAACATATACGCCTGAATTAGTCCAGTAAAGACAGACACAGGAGGGATAACTAGTGGAAAAAGCTTTTGGTTATAGTCAAATGAAATTCAACTACATTACTGATTATGTTAACAGTATTGCAGAAAGCGCAGTACAGATGGAAATGGCATGGCAAAACAGGAAAAATTTTAAAGAGGATATTGACATTGAGCAGTGGTTAATAAGACAGGCAGAGAGTATTGATCAAGCGATGAAGGAATTATCTGTTTATCTTGAGCCAGTAAGTTCCTTTTATGAGAGTGAACAGGAGGAAGTGTGATGGCTAGAAAATCAAAGAACAGATATAGATTAACCGTTGGAGGTCTAAAAGTTGAGCTTTCACTATGGACTGGTTTCACGGATACGGCAAGTGATCTAGAAATTGCAAAAGCTATCTTACATCACATGAGGTTTTATTCTGTTTATGAATCAGTTTCTAATGGTGCTGATTTTGATTTAAAAATGATTAGAGCTTCAAAATCTAAAACATTTATTCAGTCGTAAAAAATAATTTAAGGAGCAGCATATGGAAAGCAAACTAGATTTAACTGAGTTATTAGAATACGTTGACCCGACAATGCTGAGTTATCAAGAATGGGTCAACGTGGGAATGGCTCTCAAGCATGAAGGATATACAGCTCTTGATTGGGATCAATGGAGTCAAAAAGATTCTGAACGCTATCATTCCGGAGAATGTTTCAAGAAATGGGATAGTTTTGAGGGAACCAACCAACCAGTCACTGGTGCAACAATCACACAGTTGGCCAAAGATTACGGCTGGACGTCACGTTTTAGAAATGAAGATGGTGGCCATGAGTTGGACTGGAACGGTACGCTTCAAAAAGATGATTTGGTCATTATTGATCGAAACTGGATTGAGGGCAAGGAAATCAATGAGCCAGCGAAGTGGGAACCTGCAAAACAGATCATTCGATATTTAGAAACGTTATTTGAGCCATCAGAAACGGTCGCATACAATATGCAGTCTTGGCAGGATGAGGATGAAAAGTGGAAACCTTCAAACAAGGGGGCTTTCGACCGAACAGCAGGACAATTGATTGAATCATTGACCCATTGCGGCGATGATATCGGCTCAGTCCTTGGGGATTATAATCCGGAAGCTGGTGCGTGGATCCGTTTCAATCCCATGGATGGTAAAGGTGTAAAGAATGACAATGTCACAGAATTCCGCTATGCGTTAGTAGAATCTGACAATATGAGCCTTGAAAAACAAAATGCGATCATGCGAGAACTTGAACTGCCTATTGCAGCATTGTTATATAGTGGCAGTAAATCGATTCATGCCATCGTGCGAGTGGATGCTGATAATTATCCGGAATATCGGAAGAGGGTTGATTACCTTTACGATGTCTGCAAGAAAAACGGACTGACAAATGATAATCAAAACAGGAATCCTTCCAGACTAAGCCGGATGCCAGGTGTCACACGAGGAGAAAAAAAGCAGTTTATAATCGATACCAATATAGGGAAATCTTCATGGGATGAATGGAAAGAATGGATTGAAAGTGTCAATGACGATCTTCCGGATCCGGAAAGCTTATCAGATTTGTTCGACAAAGCAATTGAGCTGGCACCAGAACTAATTAAAGGAATGTTACGCCAAGGACATAAGATGTTGATATCTGGTCCTTCTAAAGCAGGGAAGTCATTTTCGCTTATACAGCTAGCAATTGCAATCGCAGAAGGTCGTAAATGGTTTGGATTTGACTGCGCGCAGGGGAAGGTGCTTTATGTCAATCTTGAATTAGATGATCGATCAGCAAAAGTACGCTTCGTTGATATCTATGAGAAACTTGGCCATGGTCATGCGAATGTTGGTAATATCGATATTTGGAACCTAAGAGGTAAGACTAGCCCAATGGATAAGCTGGCGCCAAAGCTGATCCGACGTGCACAAAAATCCAATTATATGGCCGTGATCATTGACCCGATTTATAAGGTACTGACTGGAGATGAAAACAGTGCACATGAGATGGCTAAGTTTACGAACCAATTTGACAAGATCGCGACAGAGCTGAATTGCGCTGTTATATACTGTCACCATCATTCGAAAGGGTCTCAAGGCGGGAAAAACTCAATTGACCGATCGAGTGGATCCGGAGTATTTGCACGAGATCCCGATGCCATTCTGGATTTGATTGAGTTGCCTGTCACGGAAGACAGATACATGGCCATGGAGAATGAAGCAATCTGCAATGTCTATTTACGAGCGATTCAACAGTATAACCCAACTTATGGTGAAATCAGTCAAGATGATCAATTCAGCGTGAAGCAAATGGGTCAGCACTTAATGAGTGCAATTCGATCACAGGGGATTTTGAAACAGGTAGAACTTGAAAGGCAGCAGGCTGTCCGTTTAGCAAGGCAAGCAACTGCATGGCGCATCGATGGGACGTTGCGAGAGTTTCCAAAGTTTGATCCAATCAATGCATGGTTCAAATATCCGCTTCATGTACTGGATCCGTCTCTTGCAGATATCAAGCTAGACGAGGATCCGAAAGATAAGTGGAAAAAAGGTACCAAGCAATCTAATCAATCACGTAGTGAAAAATCTAAGCAAGAATTAGAGACAGCATTCAATGCTTTGTCTATGGATGGTGAGGCTGTGAGTGTTGAAGACGTAGCTGAGTACCTAGATATCGATAAAAAATCAGTTTACAGGAAAGTAAAAAAACACGAAGGACTAAAAACCGAGGGAGGATATATCGAAAAAGTTGCAACCGAGAACAGTAACAATCCATAGTGTGTTACTAGCTTGTTACAAAACACCTAGTCCGGTAACAACCTATAAACAAGTTACTAGCTTGTTACAGTTGAGAAACGTTGTTAGACCGGTGTCTGCTAACCTCGTAACTATCTCCCCTTGGGGAGTAGATAGTTACGGAGGGTTACAGCCAAGACAAAATGGATAGTGAAAAATAAAATGTGAGTTTGATTAGAAAAATAAAATAACGTGAAATGAGGATAAATCATGTTACTAAGTAAAAGTATGGAGCTGATGGAAAAATATGGCAATTGCCCTGAATGTGGCAATCGTTTTATTGGAAACGGGCAAGGTGGATTAGTTGTTGAAGAATACACATTTGAGCGTTGGTGTAAATGTGGTTGGAAAGTAATTGTGGATGTGCGAAAGGATGAAGAGGATGATTGAGTTCTTCATGCCGATGATTCCGCCAGAAACAACTCACCAGCAAAAGAAGGTTTCAGTAGTAAATGGAAAACCGCATTTCTATGAGCCAAAGGAATTACAGGCTGCACGAGAAAAATTAACCGCACATCTGGCCAAGCACGTTCCGGAAGAAAAATACATGGGTCCAGTTCGGCTCATGGTAAAATGGTTATTTCCTATAATCAATGGCCATCAAAATGGAGAGTATAAATTCACAAAGCCAGACTTAGATAATAGCCAGAAGTTATTGCAGGACTGTATGACCGATCTCGGTTTCTGGCGTGATGATTGCTACGTGGCTAGTTTAGTAGCTGAAAAATTTTGGGCAGATCAACCAGGTATCTATATCAGAATTGAGGGGATATGATTGGATTGGAATGCAGTATTTTCGGATTTACATGAATGGATGAAAGAATCAAATCAAATGACCCAACATCATCCGATTACATCTGATCAGTATTGGGAATGGCTGATAAAGTCTATGGGAGAATTGGGGAATAAGTACAATAACCATCCATTAGTATTAGGGTTCTTGAACGCAATCATCACATTTCAAGATGAGAATGTTCAGAAATTAAAAATGTAAGAGGGTGATTCGAATATATGAATGGGTGACTACATTAATGGCCATCGATCAGGAACTGTATGAATTGCAGCTTGCCCTCGATTTGAATGAAACAGAATTGCATCGCTGGCAAAATTATTCTAATAACGATGGTGATTTAGCTAAACATCATACCTTTTTAACAGCTTTACAAAAGCAAGCAAGACTCAAGGAAGTGATTGAATCATTGGCAACCAGAGAAGAAGAACTGAAAAAGCAAAGGCAAGATATTATTGATACGATTGAAAAGTTTCAGGGGCTAGATCAGCGTATACTTAAAATGAAATATGTGGAAGGTATGACACTAGAATCAGTTGCTGAAGAGACTGGGTATACCTATCAATATATAAGAAGCAGACACGCGGACATCATGAAGATGATACGATTTAGCAAAAATGTATAATACGTTGTCAACACAGATTCAACAGACGTATTGATTTTTACGTGTTATTCTAATATTGTCGAAAAATATGAAAGACAGCACAACTTTTTGAAACGAGGTGAATCATCTCATTTCAGAATTCGCTCGTGCTGTCTTTTTGTTTTGGAGGAAATCAATGGAAAAGCTTTGTGAGTACGAAGTCAGATGGATGATCAGAAAATACAAGATAAAGACGCGCAAGCAATACAAGCGGCAATTGTTTTTACAACGTTTGATCAAATCGTATTTTCCGTTTAGAACTATATATACTAGCCCTTCCCTTCGAATGTACGAAATAAACTTGGACGTTACAGAGTCTTTTTATCGGTCTATGCGTAAGGCATAAACCCACAAAACAAACACGATAAGCGAGGTGGTGAGATGAGTTGATCGCATGGGACAAAATTAGAGAAGAATACGAGAACGAAGACATAAGTTTGAAGGCTTTGGCTGAAAAATATAAACTTAGTCCGTCTACTGTTCGAAGTCGAAAGAATCGTGAGGATTGGCAACGCAACGAAACAGGAAACGTTGCAACGCGTCGCAACGCAACGGACGCACCGGGAGGACAACGCAGTAACAAGAATGCTGCAAGTAATAGCGGAGGGGCACCTCCTAAGGGAAACAAAAATGCTTTCAAGCATGGACTGTTTGCCAAGGTCATACCTAAGGAATCCTTAGAGATTGCACAGGAGCTTGTAGACAGTGATCCGGCAGATATCCTTTGGAGCAACATCATGATCCAATATGCTGCTATCATACGCGCTCAGGAAATCATGTTTGTTACAGATCGTGATGACCTATCGAAAGAAGAGTCTGGTTGGACGTCTGGCGAAGGGGGTAGCAGTTCTACGATGCAGGTCCAATATGCATGGGACAAACAAGCGAATTTCTTGAAGTCCCAATCAAGGGCAATGATGACCTTGTCGAACCTTATTAAGCAGTTTGTCTCATTAGCTGACGAACAAGACGAGCGTCGTAGGAAACTAGAGCTTATGGATACGCAGATTGCTAAACTCAAAGCAACCACACCAGAATCAGGTGATTCTGACGATGAACCTATTATCATAGAAGACCCATGGAGTGATCGGCGATGAAGAAAAAATTCAAAGTGTTAAAGCAAATCAACCCACACTTTATGGAGGTTTGGAAAGCAGAAAAACCGTATAACATTCTGAAAGGCGGTCGGAATTCCTTCAAATCTTCGGTGATTGCCTTACTGCTGATCTCGTTATTGATCCCATACCTAATGCGTGGGAAAAAAGCAAATATCGTTGTTATTCGTAAGGTGAGCAACACGATCCGAGATTCTGTGTTCAATAAAATGCAATGGGCATTGAAGAAATTCTTCTTAAGAAAAAAATTCGATCATAATTATGCACCATTCAAACTCACACATAGAAAGACTGGCAGCACAATTTACTTCTATGGCCAAGATGACTTCCAAAAGCTTAAATCAAACGACATCGACGACATCATTGCCGTATGGTACGAGGAAGCAGCGGAGTTTAAAAGCGCGGAAGAGTTTGACCAGTCCAATACGACCTTTATGCGGCAGAAGCATGAAGATGCGGATTTCGTCCGGTTTTATTGGTCTTACAATCCGCCACGTAACCCTTATGAGTGGATCAATGAGTGGGTAGAGGAAAAAGAAACCGATCCGGATTACTTGGTCCATCATTCAAGCTATTTAGATGACACCTTGGGCTTTGTTACTGATCAGATGCTTAAGATGATCGATCGGATCAAAGAAAATGACTATGATTACTATCGTTATTTGTACCTTGGCGAACCAGTAGGCTTAGGCACTAATATTTATAATGCCGAGTTAATCAAACCGCTAAAGCAATTGCCTGAAAATGAGAGGTTGCGATACATTGCTTTTACGACTGATAGTGGGCACCAGGTATCTGCCACAACTATTTTATGTATTGGTTATACAGATAAAAAGAATGTAATACTGTTAGATACTTATTACTATTCACCTGCTGGCAAGACGAACAAGAAGGCGCCTAGCGAACTATCAGTTGATATGGACGCATTTGTTCGTAAGAATCAAAAGAAATGGAAAGTTCCGGTATATATGGAGCTTATTGACTCTGCTGAAGGGGCTTTACGTAATCAGTATCTGAGAGATTTTGATATTCGTCTGACTACTGTGAACAAAAAGAAAAAAGTGGACATGATCGATTATGTGCAGGATCTATTCGCCCAAGGGCGTTTTTTTTATCTGGATACAAAAGATAATGAAATTTTCTTTGATGAACACAAGAAGTACATGTGGGACGAGAGAACCATTGACGCTGATGATCCTAAAGTAGTTAAAAGTGATGACCACACCTGTGATGCATTTATGTATTTATGTATCACGATGGCCATAAGATGGAAACTGAAGGTATAAAGAAGGCGGTGGTATAAGTGAGTGTTTTCCAGTCGATTAAACGATTCTTTAGAAAGGGGGCAGCAGGTATGGGCGTAAAAAGAAGCTACCAAAGTATTTTGGATCACCCAAAGATTAAAATGGATCCTAAGGAGTATAGAAGGATTCAGGATAGTCTAGCAAGGTATAAGCAAGGGAGCGATTCAGAGCGATTTAAAAATAGTAACGGGAACTACCGAACACGAAACAAAAAACAATTGAACATGCTGAAGAAAGTATCGGCAGAATATGTCAAAGTCATGTTCAATGAACAAGTTGAAATTGTTGTCGGTGAATATAAAAAAGACAGCAATCAATTAGTTGACAAGACGAATAATGAATTTATCAAATCAATATTCAAACACAACGATTTCAAGAAAAATCTTGGGAAATATTTAGAACCTGCGATGGCTTTAGGTGGTTTGGTTGTTCGACCGTACTTTAATGATCGATCAGGACAAATTGAATTCTCCTGGGCGTTAGCTGATGCGTTCTTTCCTCTAGAAAGCAATACAAATAAAATTAGCGAATGCGCGATCCCCTTTCGAACAACAGTTGCCGAAAAGGATAAAATTCGATATTACACACTGCTAGAATTTCACGAATGGGTTTTAATCGAGGAAAAAGGAAAGCCGGATCGCTATGAGTACGCGGTTAAAAACGAACTCTATGAGAGCGAGAAAGTAAATGAATTAGGAATTCAAGTATCGCTTAACACATTGGATCAATATAAGGATTTAGATCCAGTTAATTGGGGAGAAAGCATAGAGCGACCACTATTCACGTACTTCAAACCAGCTGGATTTAATAATCTTGCGCCACAATCACCGTTGGGTTTAGGCATCTGCGACAACTGCAAAGACACGTTGGACGCCATCAATCTTGCGGAAAATGAATTTGACTTGGAGATACGCCGTGGACGTCGAAGAATAGCGGTCACTGATAGGTTTCTCAAGACCCGCTTTGATCAAGAAGATAGTGTACAATACTTTGATGAAGAAGAGGATCTCTATCAATTGCTCCCCGGTGAAGACGTCGAAAAGACGATGATCAAGGACTTGACTACGGATATTCGAACGAAACAGTACATTGAAACAATCAATCATCATTTACGGACGCTTGAGATGGAAACGGGTCTTTCGAATGGTACATTCACTTTCGATGGGGGGAGCATTCGATCTGGAAACAAAACAGCGACTGAGGTCGTTAGTGAGAACTCACAAACATATCAATCTAGAAATCTTCACATTAAAGAACTAGAGACCTTTATTAAAGATGTAATCATTTCGGTGTTTGAATTAGCAGCGACTTTAGACGATGAGAAGGGCGAACCTTTATTTTCCGGAGAGATTCCGACTCACGAGCAAATTGGTGTAAATTTTGATGATGGTGTCTTTATAAACAAAGAAGCAGAAGCCGTACATTATCGGGGGCTTTATAGTGAAGGGTTGATTCCTGGATGGATGGCTACACAAAAAATAATGGGTGTTCCAGAAGATAAGGCAAAGGAATTGTATATAGAAGCTCAGTTAGGTGTTGTCGATCGTACAACTAAGGACATGAGTGACACAGGTTTTGACGAATTCGAGGAGTGATTGAATGGCCATTACACCTAACCAGTTAGATATTGAGGCTTCTTACATTCAAGATGCTTATATGTCGATGGAAGATGAGATCATGAGGATGCTTGTCAAGCATTTGAAAATGCCAACTCGAATGCCTTTGAATGAGGACAATGCTTTTCATTGGAAAATTGAAAAGATGCATCAATTAAATTTATTGAATCAACAATCTTTGCAGCAATTGGTCAATGAAACAAGTCAGTATTCTTATGATCAGCTACGTAAAATCATCGTGGATATGGGGTTTGAAGTCATTTCAGATCTTGACAAAAACTTATCTCAACAAACTGGAAAAGAACCGCCATCACGAACTGAGATTGACAATGTGATGGAGTCGTATCTTAATCAGCAATGGCGAGATCTCGACAATCATGTCAATCAAACGCTGATCGACACCAATTACCCGAATAATCCACTGGCTAAGATGTATCAACAAGTTTTAAACGATACTGTAGCCAAAATCATTGGCGGTACTAAAACGTCACAACAGGCTCTCAGAGAATCGATCTATGCGATGGTAGAAAAAGGGGTGATGACGACCTTTGTCGACAAATCAGGACGTGAATGGAGCCTTGAGCGCTACGTTCGGATGGTTTTGAAAACCACAACGCATCGAGTCTATCAGGATCTACGACTTAAGCGAGGGCTAGAGCATGGAATTGTCACAGCGCTAATGAGTAGCCATATGGCTGCACGACCACACTGTGCCCATATCCAAGGCGGATGGGTATTGCTTGTCCGTAAAGAGGATGTGCCGGAAGGATTACGTCATATTTCATCGATCTATGATCATGGGTACGGTGAGCCTGACGGAACCCAAGGTATTAATTGTCGACATCGATTGTACATCCAAATCTATGATCCGGATCTTGATATTCACATGAAGCAGTATAATCCAAAACAAGCGATTGACAATGCGGACTTAGTTGCAAAACAGCGCCGCATGGAAGTCGCTATTCGTCGTGCTAAGCGGCAATTGAACGCAGCAACGACAATGGACAACAAAGAAGATGTTCTGCACTTCAAACAACTAGTCAGACGACGTCAAGCAGCACTGCGTACTTTTATCAATGAGCATGATCAATTGTTACGCCGGGATTATTCTAGAGAGCAAGTATATTCATAAAAGGAGGAAGCATGGTTGAAGGATTAAAGCAAATTGGTCTTGCTTTGAAGTTTGAGGATTTTGGTTTGTTTAGTCTAGCTTGCTAGGCTTTTATTTTGTCCTGAATATGACATTAAACTGTTTATCTACCGAGTGAGCGGTATAACTCACACTCTAAACTGGTACCAACCAGAATAAAAAGGAACGGAGAATGAATCATGGAATGGATCAAAGAAATTTTTTCAAAACACGTCGGAGAGGATGGGAAGTTTGATCTAGACGGAGCGACAAAAGAAATAAAATCAGAATTTCCGAAAAATGCTGTGCCTAAAGCTGATTTTAACGATAAGTCTCAAAAGCTAAAAACTGCAAACGAAGATTTAACCGCCGCAAATGCGCTTGTTGAGCAGTTGAAAGCATCAAACAGTGGAAATGAAGATCTGCAAAAACAAATTGATGACTATAAAAATCAGTTAGAAACCGTAACCGCTGAAAGACTAGCAGATCGTAAGAACGCTGCGATCGAATTAGCTTTAACACAAGCTGGAGCTAAGAACATTACAGCTGTGAAAGCTTTGTTGAAGGCAGATGAATTGGAAATGACTGACGAAGGGGTCAAGGGATTAGATGATAAAGTAGCCTCACTGAAAAAAGATGAAGGCTATTTGTTTCAATCAAGCGATCCTGCACCACAGCCAAAGAAAAAGCAGTTTGTGGCTGCTGGTAATACAGGTGGTGGTGAGCCACCTAAAGAAAAAAGCTGGAAAGATAATCTAGCAGAGAATATTGCAAGAACAAAAAATAATTAGGAGAGTGGTTTAAATGCCAGTAATTTTAGACAGTAAAGATTTAGCGAAAATCGACAAGGAATTTGCAGCTGAGTCGCAAGTATGGGAAGTATTGACCCAAGGGGCAAAAGATATCACGGAAGCTGATTTTGTGGGTACTCACGAAGTACGTGTAAATGAAATGCAAGGATTTACGGCTGCCGATTATAAGCGGAATAAAGAAAACGAACGGAACAATATCTCCGTTGAGAAATCAACTTTAAAATTGGAAAAGGAACGTTGGATGGGCTACGACATGGATCGCTTAGATCAATCGGAAAATGCAGCTTATCAAGTAGGTGCTGTCATTGAAGAGCACACTCGATTGGTTACGATTCCTGAGAAAGATCAAACCGCTGTTGCACGTTTACTTGAAGCCGGATTTGATACTTCTGATAATGTTTACAAAGGAAAAACGGTCAAAGAAACAATCACTAAATCTAATATTTTAGATAGCTTCGACGATGCTGAAGCGTACATGACTGACACAGAAGTCATTGGTCAGTTTGTGGCATTTATGTCTAGTGATGCCTACAAAGCATTGAAGAATGCAGATGGCGTTTCTAAAACTTTTACCACCAACACTGTTCAATTTAATGGTATCGATCGTCGTGTCGAGATGCTTGATGGCACGAACATCATCATCCAAAAGGTTGCTAAAAATCGGTTGCAGGTCGATGAAGACAAGCATATTAATTTCATTATGACACCTATCACCGTTGCTAAGCCAATCGAGAAGTACAATACGATTGATTTGGTCCCTGCTGACCAGGATCGTGGCGGTTACCGTGACACCATCAAAGGGTTGGATTATTACGATTGCTTGGTACTTAAGAAAGCACGTCCAGCAATCTATATCTCTTATGATGACCCAAAAGCATGACCCCGGAAGAACCGGGGAAGTCTGGGGTAGAAGGTAAATCATTTGTCATCGATGACATGAAAGTTGATGAGCTTAGAGCTGAGTTAAATCGTCTTGGCATTGAGTATCCATCAACTGCCAAGAAACCAGAATTAATTGAGCTGTTAAAAGAGAGTGAATAACCACTCTCTTTTTTCATGGAGGTGAAACCATGGAACGAATAAGACGTAAGCCGTTGAATGAAATCTTTGACGATCAGGAAAGCATCGAGCCATGTGGCTACTTGTCTCTTAAAGAGTATAAACGCTTGGTGGATAAAGAAACAGAACTGACTGAAAAAGATTTCCGAAAGTTTCTGAGAAAAGCTAGTGCATTGTTGGACATCCAAACGAGACGTTTTTATCAGAGGAATGATCTCGAGTCAGATATTCCGATGCGGCGCGATGCATTCAAGTTGGCTGTTGCTTATCAAATTGAGTACATGCATGAGGCTGAGGCCACTACAACGTTCGGCATGCAAGAGCCTGACAGCTGGTCCATTGGTCGGATGAGTGTTTCTAAAAGCAAAGGTGGTTCGTCATCGACAAACGAAGTATCCCTGCTTTCTGGGGACGCTATGCTGCAGTTATCTGGCACAGGCCTGTTATATCGTGGGGTGAGTCGATGAGAATGCCACCAAAACGTTTTTTCCCTCATGCAATGATCTATCGGAAGAAAATTGGTGTAACCCCAAGAGGTGAGCCTATTCTTGAGGATGAGCTTGTCATTGAGCATGTCCGCTTTGATGACACAGTCAAGTTTGAGCCGAGGGATGTCGATGGGAAAGTACAAACGCCCAATGCATTGATTTCTATGGTGAAGAAATACACTGGACCATTACCAGAATTTTCAGTTGCAGACCAAATTGAGATCTTTGGCAAACATTACACTATCGCAAAAGTTGTACCGCTGAATGCTGATTCACCTGATCCTTTCGGCTATGAAATTGAGGTGGTCTGATGAGTGGGATCAAGATTGACATTGATCTAGGTGGTGTCCGATCAAAGCTTAGTGAAGATAACTTGGGGCTTGGTCAGTTGAACATGGCCAACCGGATGCTACAAACCATGAACGAAAATGTGGTGCCATGGGACACGATGCATTTGCGTGACACTGGCCAAGTATCTGGTCGGGGAAGTCAGCTGATATTTGATGCGCCATATGCAGGTCCGCAGTATTATGGCGGCCGAAAGCATCCAGTAACTGGTGTATGGATCCCATTTGTCAATAAGCAGCCCGGAACCGGTCCATTTTGGGATGAAGCAGCGAAACCCTTATTCATGAGTGATTGGTTACAGGCATTTAAGATTGGAGCGAAACTATAATGGATTTTATAGATCGGCTACAGGAAGTAGCCAGTAAAATCGATGTGCCGGTGATTATCCAAGCCATCGATCAGGAGGAGTCAATTCGGTTGGTACCACTACCGGGAGGCCGAACAGTCAAATCGTACATGAATGGGGACAAGGTCAAGGAATTGCCGTTTGAATTTCGGTTCAAGACCCAAAACTTTTCTGGCGACCGTGTCATCTATCAGCTTTCTGAGATTTTAGAAAATGTGAAATCTATCCCATCTGAAGATGGTTCTTATCAATTCATGGCTTTGACAATTTCCAATGAACCCTTTTTGCTTGGTCAAGACGATAAAAAGTTCTTCTATTATCGATTAGTCGTCCAAGCAAAACTCTATTTTAAAAATAAATCACAGGAGAGTGAAGACTAAATGAAAAATGTAAACAGTGAACGTGGTCATTTTATTGCGCCATTTACGAATATCGCTACACCACCAACAGAAGCTGCGTGGGTAGAATTGGCAGATGGAATTGAAGACATTTCTGATGCGACAACGGAAACAACAGAGGAAAAAGCTTACTACAACGGCGTGAAAACAAACATGGTCAATAGTGTATCTGGAGCTTATAACGTATCTGGTGACTATGATTCTGAAGATAAAGCACAAAAAATTATTGCAGACATGAAGTATAAAACCGGCATTGGTCGTAAAGTTTGGCATCGTGTTGTCAGTGCTGACAAGACAAAACAATGGACTGGACATGCGACAGTGACGGACATTGTGGCTGGATCTGGTGCAGCGGATGCAACGGAAGATTTTTCTTGTACAATTACCTTCGATGCAACACCGACGGAAGGTGTTCCGGGATCCGGTGGTAATAACGCAGATGTGTCTTTGAATTCTGCACCAACAAACACTAAAGCAAACAAGAAAGAAGAGACTAAGTAAGAGGAGCGATTATCGCTTCTCTTTTTTACATACCAACGAATGGAGGAAACAAACATGGTAAAAATCCAAGTGAAAAAAACACAACTACCAATTGAGATTGGCGAACACACATTTTATATTGATACATCCGAAAAAGGAGCAGAAGCCTTTTGGAAATTAGTTTCAAATTATGCGACAAAGTCTGCAAAGATCACTGAAAAACTGGAAAAAGAGATGATCAAACCGGAAACAGCTGACAGGAAGGCGCATGAAGAATTAGAAAAAGTGATGGATCAGCTTTTAGGAGATGGCGCATTTAACAAGTTGTTTAAGCTTTCGCCTGACTACACATTGATCTCTGAGTACTACATGGAGATTTGTTCCGCAGTAGGAGAAGAGCTTGGCGGACGAAAAAAACAATTCTTCGATAAAATGCAGCGTTACTTAGAAGGATAGAGCAATGAAACTACAGTATCGATTAGAAGACACGGTGGAAATCGAAGGCGTTAGTTATCCGATCGATCTTTCTTTCGATACGGTGCTACGTCTTTTTGACTTGTTAAAGGATCCGATTTTGACGGAACCAGAAAAAATTGTTCTGGGTTTACAGCTTTTATTAGGTGTTTCGTTTTTGTATGACATTGAAACACAAAATACGATTTTTTTATCAATCTTGGAAACTTTTGATATTTGGGAAAAACCAAAGCCACGTTATGACAAGAAGGGCAACCAATTAAAACCAAAAATGAAAGAGATTGCGGACCAGCATTTTTCTTTTGATTATGATGCGCCAAATATTTACGCAGCATTTTATCAATCATACGGTATCGATCTATTTGAGGAACGAGGGAAGATGCGATGGGAGAAGTTTATTTCCTTGTTTGGAGGATTACCAGATGAAACTAGGTTTAGACAGATCGTGTCGATAAGGACGAGGAAAATGCCAACAGGAAAAGGAAATAAAGAAGCAAAAGATGAACTAAGAAAATTGAAGAAACTCTATGCACTACCGAAAGAAGGTGAAGAAGATGAGTCGAAGTGATGGTAAGGTAACGATCGACATAATCGTCAACGGCAAACAGGTCACGAAAGAAATTGACACGGTCGAACAAGGCTTTTCCAGACTGGGTAAAAATGCCGATGATGTCATGAAAAAAGTCGGGTCTGACATGGGTGCGAATACTGAATCAGGAGCAAAATCGGCAAATCAAGCAGTAGATTCTGTCGAAAAGACCGTATCAGGTTTAGGAAAGACGACCGAATCTGCAACAGCTAAAGCTGGTAAGTCAATCGGTGATAACTTTGATACAGGTGCCAAGGATGCCAATCAAGCGACTGATAGCGTGGCTAAAGGAGTGGCAGACCTAACCGCCACGACGAGCACTGAACTAGCTAAGTCAGGACGTATCATGGGTGAATCCTTTGATTCTGGCGCCAAAAATGCCAATCAGGCCAATGAAAGTGTCGTTAAATCAGTCACAAGCTTGGTTTCTTCTGTGGAATCTTCTGCACCAACAATGGGGCGTAGTATTAGTGAAACTTTTCTAAGTGCTGCTAAGGATTCTGAAACTTCTACAGATTCTATTACGAAATCTGTGAATCAAATGGTACCGCAAGTCGATTTATCAGCCACAAAAGCCGGGAAAAGCATTGCTGAAAATTTTGATTCCGGAGCGAAATCATCAATTGCAGCTCTTGATAGCGTTGGTAAATCAGGAAGTTCGTTACTAAATAGTGTGGAGAGTTTTTCTAATAAATCAGGTCGAGCAATTGCTGAATCGTTTGAATCTGGTGCTAAACAAGCCAATAATGCCACGGAAAGTATTGGGAAAACAGCTTCGAAAATGGTACCGCCTGTGGAACTGTCTGCTACCAAAGCCGGGAAAAGCATTTCAGAAAGTATTGAAGCCGGAGCCAAACATGGATCAAGTGCATTAGGATCTGCCGTTGATGCTATGAAGGGGCATTTATTGGCCCTACAAGAGTACGCAGATACCACTGGGAGTAAGTTAGGTGATTCTTTTGAGAAGCCTAATCCTGGTGCCAATCTGTTAACTGGTAGTGTTGGGAAATTAAGCGCAGCGATGTTGATCACAAAAGGAGCAACTACAGCACTAACGATGGCTAAAGGTTCATTAGATGGTGCATTTGGTCGTATTGATACTTTGAATAACTTTGAAAATACGATGACTCGATTAACTGGTAGCTCAGAAGAAGCCGCTGCAGGGATGGAAGGCGTTCGAGATGTCGTTGTTGGTACAAACTACATGCTTGATAGTGCGGCACAGACCGTTCAACGTTTAGTTATGCAAAATGGTTCATTAGAACAATCGACGAAAAGTTATCAAATCTGGGGTGATGCAGTTGCCATGTATGGTGATGGCGCTGCAGAAACAATGGATAATGTGATGGATGCCATGATCCAGATGCGAGCCACCGGTACCGTAAACATGGCTCAAATGGATCGGATGGTCCGTCGTGGTGTTGATCCTTGGAAAATCTATGAAGATGCAACTGGCATGAGTATGCAGAGTATTCGTGATGCGTTGCGTGATGGCGAAATTAGTGCCAATGAGTTTTTTGATACGGTTGAACAGGCGATGCGTGATGGTGGGAATGAATTCACCTCGGTTTCTGGGATGGCTCAACAAGCTGGGGATACTTGGGCAGGGTCGTTTGCCAATATGGCTACTGCAACAAGTCGAGGAACAGCAAACATTATCGCATCTATGGACGAAGCATTTGGCAAAACTCGCTTTGGCTCAATGAAAGAAAATATTCAAGGGTTTGGTAAAACTTTTGAAGGGGCGTTGAATAGTATCGCTGGTGTCATCCCTCCGGTTGTTTCGGCTATTGATATGATGGCTGGTGGGGTTATTGCTGTGAAAGACGCAGCTGTGACGGCAGCACCTGTAATTATCGGATTAGGAACTGCATTTGGTGGACTACTTATTGTACAGAAAGCAGCAGTTGCTACAGCATCTTATGTTCAGATGTTGAAATACCTGACCGGTGCAACTTCTGGTGCGACGATGGCTAAAAAAGTTGATGCAGTTGCTACAAAACTGGGAATCAGTCTCAACTTACAGAACGCCACCACCACTAAAGCGGTTGTCGCAGCAAACATTTCCAATGCAGCTTCACTAAAAGGGGCAGCAGCTGCCCAAAAAACCTATGCGATTGCTGTTGGTGCTTCTGCAGTAGCGAAGAAAGCATTAGCGGCTGCTAGTATTCTGTTAAATCCTGTGGTCGCAGGCACTGCGGTTGCACTTGGTTTAGCTGGAGTTGCGGCCGCCAAAATGGGCATAGATTTCTTTGCAGCTCGTAAAAAAGCCAAAGAATTAGCTAGTGAATTAGATGGATTAAAAGGCGATCTAGATAATGTCGGAAAGTCAACCCAGTCCAGTGCAAAAGAATTTGAATCACAAGCTAAAGTGATCGAGTCGAATACAGAAAGAAACAAGGATCTAGCAGCTGAATTACAAAGGCTTTCAGCAATTGAAGATAAATCGGCTGCGGATAAAAAATTGATGGCTGATACAGTTGATGAACTGAATAATTCAGTGACTGGTCTAAATCTCTCTTACGACGAAGAAACAGGCCTGCTTAATGCAACCACAGAAGAAATAAACAAACGAATTGAAGCTTCTAAAGGAATGGAAGAAGTCAATCGGCTAACCGAACGACAAAAGACGTTGAATCAAGAAGCTGCAGACATTGAATCCTCATTAACTGAAGTAGCCAAAGAACGTATGAGATTGGAGCAAGAAGCCTCAGAATCTGGCGTGGATGGAAAGAAAAAAGTCAAAGAATCGCTGGAAGGACTGTCTCAGAAGGAAGATGAACTTCAAAGTTTACTTGTTGAAAATCAATCTGAACGAAATCAATTGTACACGGAGGAGCAAGAGAAAAGACGAGCAGTCGCAGAGACAGTCTCAGAAGCTAATTCTCAGATGATTACTTCATGGAATGTTCTATCTGATGCACAACAAGCTGCCTTGGAATCTATGAATAGCATGTACAAAAAGCTGGTAGAAGAATCAGGGAATGCTTTTAAGCAGATTGAACAACAAGAAGCGATAAGCTTGGATCAAATGAAGGAAAATCTACAAAAAAATGCTGAAGCTATGAGAACGTGGTCGACCAATGTTGCCATTTTGGCGAAAGCCGGTGTAGATGATGGCATTATTATGCAACTTGAAAAATTAGGTCCAGCAGGTGCATTACAAACGCAACAGATGGTAGATGAGATGGGGTTAAATCTTAGTTCATTAGCGGAGTTAGGTGGAGAACATACAAAAACCCTGCTGGAACAAATGGGGCTTCATATGGAGGACCTACCAAAAATGTCAGCTGAACAATCGGCGTGGTTTGTTGAAAATTTAGATCTTGAATTAGGAAAATTACCAGAAACAGCACAACAGCACATTAGTGATTTAAATGGGACTGCGGATGCAACGATGAAGCAAGCGATGGCGAGTATGGGGAATATCGTTGGTGAAGAAACGGAAACTGTTGCTGAAAAATTTGGATTAATTCCAGAAAAAAGTGAGGCATCTTTACGGAGAGGAACAGAGGGGCGAGACTTTGCACAGTGGGGACGTCAACCTGTCGAAGAAATTGGGGATGGGATGGTAGAAGCAACCCCCAAAGTAGAGGAAGCAGCAAAGGAAGTTGCTCAAACGCCAGAGAGAGTGATGGGCCCTCAATTAGAACAAACTGACTATACCTCAATGGGTGCAGCACCACCAACAAAATTGGGGCAAGGAATTTTAGATAATATTACTTCGGTGGAAGAAGCTTCTAAAGAAGTAGCTAATGTTCCGGAACAAACGATTAGAGAAACCGTGGGGATCGATAAATATATTTCTCTGGGGCATCCTGTTGGTGAAGGAACAAGTCAAGGTGTACGTGAAGGAAAATCACAAGTAGAATCTGCAGCAAAAGAGATTGCGATGGTTCCAGAAAATATTTTAAACAACGAAATGACTGCTAGTAATTACAATAAAAATGGTCAAGATGTTGGTGCCGGATCTGCTAAAGGAATAAAGGATAGTCAAGGAGCTGTCCAAAAAGCAGCAAAAGAAATTGCACTAGTACCAGGAAATGAAATTTCCACACACATGAATCAACAAGAATACCAAAAGCATGGAGAAAAGGTAGGTAAAGGCACAAGCCAAGGTATCGCTGACACCGCCCTTCAGGCAGTTTCTGAAATCAATAAAATGACGGAAGAGATGGTCAGAGCGTCCAATGAGGGATCTAAAAAAATGCAGGAAGTTTTTGAAAAACTGACTAAGGAAATAGATAAAACGTTACAAAGTCTTCCTAAGATTGCCACAGCAGCCATGCGTGAATCAAATCAGGCCTATCGTGAGGGGATGCGGGGTGCAACTGACATTATCCGTGAGGGTGCACAACAAATGCCTAATCAAATGAATCATCTACCTGATCAGTTTTATCGCATTGGCCAAAACTCTATGATTGGCTTAAATAATGGTTTGATTGCCGGGCAAGCCCAAGTTCTTAGCACTGCAGCTTCCATCGCTAATCAAGTGGCACAAACGATGCAACGAGCCTTAGATATCAATTCACCATCCAAAGTGATGGAGATGGATGTGGGACGTTGGATTCCTGCTGGTATTGGCGAAGGGATTGAGCGATTCAAGCATTTAGCGTTAGATGCCATTGAGGATTTAGGTGCCCAGCTTGTCTTGCCGAATATCCAAGCCGAGTCGATTGCGATTGCAGGAAACGCTGGGTTTAGCGTATCGTTGCCAGCAGGTAGGAGTGAATCAATTACCACCAATCAAACCATTCATAATACGCCACATATCGATATTCATTTTGATGAGATCACAATCAATGACAAATTAGATATTGCTGAATTGTCGGAATTACTCGCAGAACACACGGCAGATGAAATGAGGAGGAGATTAGAGTGAAAGCTGTACAACCCTATTTTGAATTTAATGGCCATAAGTCGATCGACAAGAATCTCTACCTCCTTAATGAGATGGAGTTGACGATTCCTGAATCAGATTTGCGATTTGATGAGGTCGATGGTCGACAAGGGGCAATCATTTACGACAATGAACGAGAAAAAGATATCATCAAAACATTTCCGATGGAATTAAGGAAAGAAGCAGACAAGTCGCTTTTTCAGCAAGTCAGAGAAATTACGCACTGGCTGAAGGAACCAAAGCGATACAGTCGGCTTCTTTTTTCTGAGGATTCGGAATACTTCTACGAAGGCATCTTTCATTCGCAAGTTCGAATTCTCGATCGCTGGCGTGATCATTTTGACTTAGCGTTGCCTTTTCAGTGCAAGCCAGTAATGTATCGGTTGGATGGTCAAACAGCTGTTTCCCTTTTATCCGGACGTACACTAGACAATCCTGAATCGATTCCATCACTGCCGATAATCCAATTTCGATACAGTGGGACGGCAGATGCGTCCCTGACCATTAATGGTCGGCAGTTTCGAATTCTGAGAGCTGCCGGTGCTGGCATGATTACGATCGATAGTGAGTTAGGGACAGCGTATCGTGATGGCACAGTCAATATATCAAGTGCGATCTTGATGCAAAACGATGGGTACCATGTTCCGCAGCTGCGACCAGGAACTAATACCATTTCATTCACTACACAAATCACACAGGTAACAATTACACCAAGATGGAGGTCGATTGCGATATGAGTGTGCCAATTCTTTACAATGAATCGAATAACGATTACAGCACGCTCGGTCTAGGGTTATTGAATGAAGCAAGCAGCGTATTGGCTGTAAGACATAGAAATCAATTTCCATATCTAACCTTTAATTATCCAATCAACGGACAGTTATTTTCTCAGTTGAAAAAAGGGAAGAAAGTAGTAGTTGATGTTGGTCCGGGTACTCGATCGAAGCGACAACGATTTGAAATCACTAAGATTACTAAACCTCAACACGGCATTATTTCTATTAAATGTGATCATATTTCACTTTTAACCGAAAAAACAGCACTAAACAAAGGACAGAAGCACACCGCTATTTCGGCGCAAGAAGCGTTGAATCAGTGGCGCGCTCTTTTAGTTCCTCAGCGTGATTTTACCGTGTTTACCGATCTGACGACCGTTACTGCCATGGACTTTTCCGAAGTTGGCCACTTTGAAAGTGCTGCGGAAGCATTAGGTGGGAAGGAAGGTTCGATACTTCAAAATTACAATGGTGAATATATTTTTGATAATAACGAGATCCGCTTGATGCGAAACGGTGGAAGAGATACTGGTGTCGTCATTGCTTATGGCAAGAACTTAGTGGATCTCGTGCAAGAAGAATCAATCGAAAGTACCTACACATCAATACGACCTTATGCTCGAGCAAATGAAGAAGGTGCCAGTGAGTTAGTTCTTCCGGAAGTCATTCTAGATAGTTCTCATGTCGACAAGTTTCCGGAACGTCGGGTACAGACAGTGGATCTCAGTAGCCGCAACCCTCAAACGGTCGCAGAGTTACGCCAGTTCGCTCAGTACTATATTTCTAGCAATCAGGTCGGGTTGCCTCGTGTAAATCTGAAAGTGAAGTTTGCGGATCTGTACAGTGCGACTGGTGAGGAACAACATCGGCTGCTCGAGCAATTGGAGCTGTATGACACCGTCACCGTGGCTTTTAACAAGCTAGGTGTCAACGTCAATGCGAAGATCAATCAGACGGTTTGGAACGTGCTGTTAGATAAATACGAATCGATTGAGATTGGCGATTCAAGAGCGACATTGGGGTCCAACCAAAAAGAACAGGATCGCGATCGTGAGGAACAGATCAATCGACCGCCCATTATTGGCCCTGGAAACATAGCCAACGTTAGACCTGGCACAATTACAAATCTTGTTGCTTATGGTGGTTTTAGCCAAGTTCTTCTGCATTGGGATATGCAGGGACTGACCGTTCGAGAATATGAAATTTACGGCTCTCAAGAAAAAGGCTTTGTTCCGGGACCAAGTAACTTGCTAGGTACGACAAACGTCAATGCCTATACTCACGGTACAGAAACCAAATTGCAATGGTACTACCGTGTTCGGGCAGTTAATCACCACGGTGTCGCTGGTCCATTTAGCTACGAGGTGTTTGGCCAAACGGCAAATACGAAAGACCTCGATGAACTGGAAGGGATCTTGGATGATCTGAATGATCGGATTCTTCCGGAACTGGATGAACGTCTGACAGCGAACGATCAACTTCTTTATGATTTGAAGCAGAACATTTTGCCGGATCTTGAAGGCCGGTTAAAAGAGCTTGAAGTTGAAATGGACATACTCACCACCGTTAAGTTGCCGGGACTTGAGCAGAAATTGATCGATAACGAGCTTGCGTTGAATGAATTGAATACTGTCTCGCTACCTTTATTGGATGAGCGTTTGAAGTCAGCCGAACAAAATTTCCTAGATGCACAAAAACGAATCGATGATGCAATGGCGGACATTCGAGAGGTTGAGGATCTGCTTTCTGATTGGCAGTGGCAAGACACGGTTGAAATTGACGGCGGGAAAATTCGAGCTGACACCATTTTGGCAAGATCAATCCAAGCCGGAAGCATTACAACAACGCAGATTCAAGCTGGAAGCATTGTTGGGAATGATTTGGCTATTAACACCATTACAGCTAGAGAAATCAATGCGCAAACCATTACGGCTAATGAAATAGCCACAAATGCAATTATCACACGGCATATATCAACCAATGCTGTAACCGCGAATGAGATAGCCGCCAATACTATAGCTGCAGATAATATTTCCACTAATGCAATTATCGCTCGACATATTTCAACTAGCGCAATCACGGCAGAAAAGATCAATACGAACGCTGTAACGGCCATAAAAATTAACGCAGGTGCTGTCACTGCTGAGAAAATTGCGACGAGTGCTGTGACTACAGTCAAGTTGAACGCCGAGGCTGTAACGGCAGCAAAAATAGCTGCCAATACAATCACAGCAGCGCAGATTGCTACGAACACGATCACGGCGAATCAGATTGCGACAGAAACGATCACAGCGAATCGAATTGCAACAAACGGTATCATTGCGCGCAATATTACGGCAGGATCGGTCGTCGCAGACAAATTGGCAACTGGATCAGTGACAGCAGTCAAAATAGCTGCTGGAGCCGTCACCGCTGATAAGATCGTCGCGCGAGCTGTGACTGCGGATAAATTAGCGACAAATGCCATTCAAGTTGGCTTTAACAACATGGGGAATAGCTTGAGGTTGACGCCTACGACGTTGGCATTTTGGCAAAGCACCTCCGTGCGGTTTATGGAAATGACTGGTCTTCGACTTGAATTTTTCACTGGTCAAAGCACACGTATTGGTGGTTTTGAGCGAAGCAGTATGAGTGGGCGAACTTGCGTCGCGTACTTTGCAAGAAACTCTTATAGCTTAGTGTTGGGACGAATAGTCAACTCCGCAGGAACGAGTGAACAAAGAATACCTGTGATGGAAATTCAAGGAAATAACGCTGCAATCCAGATGCACGCCAACATCAACATGAATAGATGGAGCATAACCAATCAATCCGATATCCGCTTGAAAGAGAATATCCAAGAAACTTCTGTTTCAGGCATAAAAGAAACAAAGCGAATTCGCATGGTTGATTTTGATTGGAAACAAGACTATCGTCCAATTGACAAAGACACTCCGCCACCAACTACTCGTCAGTTTGGAATGATTGCCCAAGAGGTACCTTTCTTACAAGCAAACATTGATGGGGATAATCATTATTTGTCGATTGATATGAATAAACAAGTCAATCTAAATACGAAAACCAATCAAGAGTTGATCGCGATCGTTGAAAGCCAAGAACAGCGTATTCAAAAATTAGAACGAGAAATGGAGAAAATCGCATGAAGATTACACTAAAGAATTATGAATTAAGTACTGCGTTAGCTTTTGTTGCAAAAATGGACTTAAAGGCAGCAAGTGCTAG
This sequence comes from Enterococcus sp. DIV1304_2, assembly GCF_050555445.1. NCBI lineage: Bacteria > Bacillati > Bacillota > Bacilli > Lactobacillales > Enterococcaceae > Enterococcus > Enterococcus sp. DIV1304_2. The sequence goes on along the minus strand of NZ_CP187851.1, from coordinate 2,572,154 downwards.
TCGACACCGATCGAAATTCAAAAAGGAGCTTTTAAAAGCAATTGAGGGACTGCAAGAGTCAGAAATGGAACTGTATGATCAGTATGGTGAAAAAGATGCAGATGGGAAGCTGGTCATCAACGAATCCCAAACAGGATATGAAGTAAAAGATTCCGAAAAGAATCAGTTTGCACAAGAACTACATGCCTTGTTAGATGAAGAAATCGTGCTCGAAAGTGGCTTATATGCCAAGAATTTTTCTTTGTTTGGGAAGGTGCTTGCTGATTACAACGGTATGATTTCAGGGAAAGAAGCAGACATTTACGATCGCTTGATGGACGAATTTGAAAAGGAGGAAAACCAAGATGTTAAAGACTAACAAAAGCACTAGTGTGAATAGACAGGTCATGATTGACGAAACGATGGTTGTTTATCTATCGGCTTCGATCGATGAAGATAAAGGGGTGTCAACGTCACCATCAATCAGTATCCAAGAGCCCGATTTATACCAAAAAAACAAAAAGACTTGCCGTGAAGGAATTCAAGAATTTTTGAAAGAACTGTGGGCGTTAGAAGATAAAGCTTGAAGGAGGACGGACGATGGAAAATCTCTACGTAACCAGTGAAATCACGTTAAATAAAACGGCGGAAAAACGTTCTTCTCCTATACCAACCAACACAGAGTTTTTCAGTTATGATCAACGCGTCGCAAAAAAGACGATCAACTTTCAGTTTAAGGGGGAGCCGTTGGATCTTTCGGAAGCCAATATCATTTTGGGCTTTGACTTCGTGACTGCAGGTCAGTCAGTCATTTTTGAAAGTGCTGATGGCTCAATCAAAATTGAGGATCCCACAGCCGGAAAAGTAAATGTGATGTTGCCAAATGACATTTACGCGTACTCCGGATCAGTGAACATTTATGTTTTTGTGGAGTTTCCTAATGGCCAATCTTTAGACTATCCGGCATTTAGTACCGAATTCCAAGAATCTTGGCTTGATCAAGATCTTGGAGAAATGGCGCAATTTTATGTGAAGCGGTTCGAGGATCTACGAAACTTGGTTCTGGAACAAGCCTCAGGAATTGATCAGGATTTGACCGAATTTGAAAATCGAATTGGACAAATTGAATCGGACCTTGCGGCCTTTGACATCGATGCCCTAGCGAAGGAAATTGAAGAAGAGATTCGCACAACGGTAGAAGGAAGGCTCAGTGACATCGAGCAACGACTTGATGATGCGGATTTTGTCACAGAAGAAAGTGTTGATCAAACACTAGAGAAGTTTATGTTTGGTGCACCGCTAGTTCGAGAACCATTGCTTGATTTAACTGGGAAAATTCGAGGAAGCTTTGTCGAAAATGTTCATAGAGCAGGTGGCGTCCTCTCGACCTCTTTGCCAAGCAATGCTGCTGCAGGGACAGAGATTACACAAGCGCAATACAATCGAATAGCTACGAATGATGGGCTTGATACTAGCATTAGCGCAACGTCTTCAAATGGTCGAATGCAAGTTGTTTTTACATGGGACATACTCGGTGATATGAAGCGACGGTTTCCTGAGTTATTCACTTTTTTTTCTCCACAAACAGTACAAGAGGAATTGGCTGTAATTCAACCTTTTGTTAAGAATATTCAGTTTACAGCCTATGCGCATATCAATTCCACCACCTCATATCCGATCATTGGGTATCGGAGAATGCCTGAAAACACCGGATTCAACTGGCAAGAAATGGCAAGCCACGAGAGCACTTTCCATGATAAACTCACTTTTCCACTTGAGTTAATAACCGGTACTACAGTACTGGGTCATGTTGGCAAAGCAGCCGCGGTCTTACGTGGTCCTGAACGACAAGCAACTAATCAAAATGCGATTCGGGTGGCATATGCAAAAGTAGAATATACAGTTGCGCTTAGTTTAACCAATTTATATATACCCAAAAGGATTGATCAGATAGCGAACCCAACCATTGACATGTTAAATCACTTAGCCCAGCGAATCAATGACTTAGAAAAGAGAGGATGACAAAAATGGAAGGACACAAAGCAATTTTTGACACAAGAGATTTACAAGATCTGAGGCCAATGTTTACTCCGGAAGATAGAAAAGTATTTCACCCTTACACAGAAGTCGCACCACCTATTGATCCACACGTGGTGATTATAGGATTTGATTTTAATCGTCAACGATGGAACGTGGTGAGTGCTGCCACACCAGAAGAAGTCGAAGAGCTGCAAGAAACAGCAGACACACTAGGGAAGTCGGTTGTGCAATTAACGTTACAAAATCTACAACTGTCACAACAAGTAAGAGAACTGACTCAAGGGGGGCAAGAGAATGCTTAATTTTGAGACAATTCAAGATTGGTATAATCGTGGATGGATGGCAGATGATGATGTTCATCAGTTTCTGGCACTTGGTGCGATCACAGAGGAACAGTCAAAGATAATTTTAGAGAATGAGGATTAGGTAGGTGACTTATGGAGGCGTTAACCATAGCTGAGTGGATCGCAATTGTTTCACTGGCTTTTACATTGATTTTTGGTATTGCAAAATTTTATGCGATGTTCACGAAAATGGATCACACACTGAGTGAATTGAATGAGACCATCAAGGAACTTAAAAAAAATCAGACAGAATCTAGCAATCGGCTTTCAATTATTGAAGAACAAATCAGATCTATTTTTAAGCAAATTGGAAAGGAGAGAAAATAAAATGACAGAAATCTTAGCTGCTTCAAGTATTATTACACCGCTAGTCGTCGGTGTCACAGGGTTGATTAAAACACAAATGAAGAATTACAAACTCTTACCCGTGATCAATGTGATTGCGGGTATTTTGTTAGGTGTGCTTTATGCAGTAACCTTAGCACCACAAGATTTAGCGATTTACGCATGGGCTGGAGCTGTTTCAGGATTAGCCGCTGGCGGATTATTTGATTTAGGAAACAGTGTCATTCAGTCGGAAGAATGACAAATTATCAAAGGAAAAACACAGCCAAAAGGCTGTTTTTTTATGAAAATTAGGAGGAATTGATCATGACAAAAATTATAGATTTAAGAGGCGATTCAAGAATTTTAGGACCAACCAATGCCAAAAGGAATGTTTCTCAAGTAACTAAAATTGCTCGTCACCATTCTGCAACAACTACTGGAGACGTTTGGGCGTTTCAGAACCATTGGAATGGCACATTAGGCTGGGGAACAGGTGGGTATCATGAAATCATTTTACGAGATGGTACCGTACAATGGTGCTACTTCGATAATGATGTGACAAATGGTGTGGGGGGACATAATACACCAACTTATCATATTTGTCTTGTTGGTAATGGTTCATTTACAGCTGAACAAGAAAAAGCATTTGAAGAACGAGCAAAAGCGGCCATGCAACGTTTTGGTTTATCCGTCAACGATGTATTAGGGCATAACGAATTCAGTGGTCATGCCTCGAATATCTGCCCAGGTATTAACATGAATACGGTTCGTGAACGATTACGAGCGGGGAATAACTTAACCCATGATCAAATTATTTTAGCGAGCCCACCCAAAACGAGTGGAAATTATGTAGGGAAGTTAGAAGTGTTTAATGAGCTACAATTGGGAATCTTCCGGATTGCTGGGTGGTTAGTGCCAATTAATGGTGCAGCTTATTTAAATCAAGGATACGTCTTCTGGATGGATGCCGACAATCCGGATGTTGAAATTGGTCGTTGTAAATCAGCCGGTATTATTAGAGATGATGTGAATGCAGCCTATGGATTACCTAGTGGCCTGCGATTTGGATTGGATGGCACACTAGATATCCGAAAATTTGCAGGGAAAAGAGTCTTTCCGATGTTACGACGAACAAACGATCCGAATGGAAATACGATCAATGGACAAACAGTCGACATTCGTTTTCCTGAGTATGTTTTGACGATTCCTAAGCGATGAAAAATTACTTCTCATTACGATAGGAGGTATTAAACAATTTATTATGTAGCTTTTATATTGTAAAACTCTATTTTAGATGATATATTTGTATTACAAGCAAGTTTATGATATGAAAATTTACTCTCTATAAAGTACTATAGAGAGTATTATTGAAAGAATGGATGGGCTATATGAATAAAATTGCGCAGATAATTATTTCAGATGAATTTCAAGCTCCAAATGAAAATGAAGGAAATCGTGGAGTCCTTATTAATCCGTCATTAGGAGTTGGTGTGCCTGGTGTCCCTACACTTTATAGCTTTACAATAACTATATTGCTAACTGGTTATAAAGGCGTAAAAATCAACAAATTAACTGTAAAAATTCTAGATAAATCAGAAAGTGATCCTCATAAAAGAATACTCTTTTATCAAGATATTACAACTGCTATTTCCGAAGAACAAATGATTAATTATAATACGAATCTCAATTTTGATATGAGGAATTTTAGATTTAGGCATGAGGGATTACACAATATTGAAGTGACACTAAACGATGAAGTAATTTCACAAGAATTTGCAGTTTATGTTCTAGAGGAAATGTGATCGATGAATACATTGACTAATATTACTAAGCTAGATTATGATGAAAAAAATTCTGAGATTATTAGTCCCAAAATTTCTGTTTTTGAAAACAGTAACGAAAAATCAATAAATTATAACAAAACAAAACATACAGAAATAAGTAAATATGTTGCAGTTGGACTAGTTGTTTTGAGCTTTAATTGTACTTCTAATAATAATCCTAAAGTAGTGTCGAATGATTATCAAAAAAAAATTATTTTAAACGAAAGTTACGGATCTACAAATGTAAGTCAAGTAACCAAGATAAATACTAAATCTTTAGCGAATCCGGGATATTTAAATTTCGTTGTTGATAATGTCAAAGAAAATAAGGATGTGAATTCTGAAATGATTACTGAAATAAAAAAAATTCAGCAAATTGAAAATAGTTTATTCTATGTTGGAATAGCTATGGGAGTATTGATACTAATCGCTCCCTTATTTTCAAATATTTCATTTCAGCTTTCTGTACCGGCTTCTTTTTTTGGGTTTTCTACTTTAGTGCCTAAGTTAAGAAGGTATGTAAATGGCTGAAGAAAAACAAATTAAAGAAGCAAAAGATACACTGGTTAGGCACGGGATAGAGCAAATCAAAAAATTTAAAAGCACTACTGTATTTGTTGTAGTTATTCTGATTTTAGGAGGAACTTTTCTTCGTCAGTTGTTAAACGATGTTGAGAATGGATTCTATAAAAACTTCTTAACAACTGTTATTGTTCTATTTGTATTATATGTCATGTATAAATCGATACAGTATGTTTTTAAAAGTGAAAAAGTTGTCATAGAAGAGGAAACAAAAAAATAATCCTCAGCCAGTTATCCTTAGACGAGGTCCTTTTTTGTTTTTCAATTGACTTTGCTAACTCCTCTAGATCATCAAGCGTAATCTTAGAATTGATAAAAGAATGAACATTTTTCTGAGGGCAAAAAAGCACATGACTTGAACAATAAATAAAATCATAGTACCCTTAAGTTATCCTCAGTACTAAGAATTCGTTTTTTAATACCGCCCACTCTCTGGAGTGGGTCTTTTTGTTTATTTAGAAAAGATTAAGAATTCTCAAACGGAAGTTAAGCGCTTGCTAAAATTTTAGGGGCAGGCTTAAACTACCTGTAGGCGCCATCATAAAAAGAGAGTATCGACAACTAAAAACTTCTGGGGGAAGTGTATAGCGTGTATATCGATACTCTCTTTAATAATTATAACATACGTAATTTAGACAGCAAAATGATTCTATCAGTTGAATAATAAATAAAAAGATAGTATTCTTATTGTATCATCCTAACAACATTGCTTTTTTTACATCCCGCTCATTGGAGCGGGGTACATAAAAGAACATATTATTTGAACACAGCTTGAAATCGTAGTGAGTTTTAGGCATCCACATTCAGAACATTCTTTATCCTAAGGTAGCCCGCTCTTATATGAGCGGGTGTTTTTTTGTCTAAGTGAATCTGATTCGATTTAAATAATCTAAAATGAATAAGCAACAGTTTATACTAAATCGATATCTCTAGAACTGATAAATAATCGTTTTTTTATTATATCTACATGAACTCCCGTTTGCTCCTTACTACTATTGGAATGTAATAAGAATGAAGAATGTGTAAGTGTTTGTAAATTTACATTAAGGAATACTCTGTAACATTGACAATAATAAAAATTATTCGATACAATTTGGCTATAACTATTTCATTATTTATATTTACGATGATATATATTTAAGTCATAGTGATAAGAAGATTGTTACCACCGTAAATAAACTATTTACCAGATAATAGTTTTGAGGACTCTTTTGATAATAATTGGTACCCTTAGCTCAGTTAGGCAGAGCAGATGGTGAGTTAATAATCGTCCGGTCGTAGGTTCGAGTCCTACAGGGTACATAAAAATAAAGCAAAGGATTATTTAGATGAAAAAAATAATTATATTGGTTGGCATTATTATTCTCGTCACTATTATTGCAATTTCAGTGGCTAATATAACTAGTAATAATGTTTTAGAGAATCAAAAAATAAATACTCAACAAAAAAGTAAAGATGATTTTTCTGAAAAGAAAGCTGAAAGTAAAGAGAAAATTGAAGATACTAAAGAAGCTGTTCACCCATGGAATAAACCCTCTGAACCTCAGTATCCAATAATAAAAGAGCCAAATCTGTTATCAGTAGAAGTTTCCATAAAAGAACAAAAAGTTTTTATAAAGGAGAATAGCAAAACTATATATACAATGATTTGTTCAACTGGAGATAGTAAAGCAGGAACACCAACACCAACTGGAGATTTCGTAATAGAACCAGAACGAGGAGATAAATTTTATTGGCAAGAAGATAATGATTGGGCATATAATTGGGTATCGTTTTCAGGACATGGTGTTTATCTTTTTCACAGTGTATTAATGTATAATGAAAAAGAAGTTGAGGAAAAAGAAGCTTTACGATTAGGGCAAGAAGCATCTCACGGATGTATTAGACTACCATTGCCAGATTCAAAATGGTTTTTTGACAATATACCTGTCGGTACACCAGTGAAGATATACTAGGTAGAATGATTGTGTCATCATATTAGACGATCTTCTATAAGTTTATGATATTCATTCTGGGCTACTCGAAAGAGTAGTTTTTTTTTTGAAAAGAAAAATACGATGTATTTCTTGGTGCGTCATGTTATTGTTACATAGATAATGAAATGAAAATGACCATACTATTTAGAAAAATTGTTTAAAATCAAAAAAAATTCATAAAAAGTTCATGTATTGTAAAAATATGAATTTTTTTAACTCTACAGCGTACTAAATTGAAATAATCTTAATCATTTAAACGTATCTATGGATGATTAAAAAATGTTGTGACAATACTGTAAGCGCTTCTTATTGATGGCTTAAGCAAATAGGCATAGTTAATTTCATTCTTTTTAATACACTCTAAGTGTACTAAAAAAATGATAGGAGTGGTCAATATGAAGAAATTTTTATTAGCATGTCTAGGAATTTTAGCAACAGTTAGTTTTGCAGCGTGTGGTCCTAAAGCGTCGGAAAAGCCAAAGAGTAATTCGCCGAAGCAATCACAGCAGATTCCTAGAAAAAAACAAAGTAGTGACACAAATGGCGCTAAGAAGAAAGAAGGCTCAACTCAACAGGGAAAAGAACAGCAGAATAAACAATCGAGTGATAGCAAAGAAAAGAAGAGCCAACAAACACAACCGAGAAAAAGAAACAATTCCAAAAATAAAACAGCACCCAATAAAGAAAAATCAAATGAAAGTAATTCAAGTAATAGGTAAGTACACTGGCCAACCAGACATAAGGTGAATAAATGAACAGGAAATATTTATAAAAAACACTCGCTTGTTAAAGGTGAGTGTTTTTAGTTCTAGAATTTAGTCTATCAAATTTTTAAAGTATTTCAAAATAATACAGGTGGTAGCAATAAATTAGGTAGTGCATGTATGAATACTCTATTACTTAACTATTAATATAGATTTGAGATACAAAGTAATTATTCTGTCTTATCCATATTGCTTTTTAATATACTAGGATATATGAAGAAACATATAATTTGAACATAACTTGAAAAGACAGTAAGATTAGAATAGCCTCACTAATGCGGATTGAATCCTTTAGTGGCCCGCTCTTTTCGAGCGGGTGTTTTTGTTGCAAGTTAATAAACTTCGAATTGAAAATGACCATACTTTGACCATACTTTTGGAAGGTCATTGATAATTATGAACAATGACCTTTTGCAAGTTTTCCTTTATTGTAAATAGATAAGGATTAATGGTGGATGTTGATGAGCTAGAAAAAAGTAACAGTTAAATAATTTTATTGATTTTTGATCGGCTAAAAACCTTATTGATTAAGGTTTTTAGCCTTTTTTTGTTTCTTGAAATGCTCTGTGTTTCTAGTATAACTCGTGGCAACACAAGTAAAAACGTAAAAATCATTTGATAATGAGTAGTAGCAGAAAAGAAAGATGTTCATCAAGTCTATTGCTAAAACTTATTCGTGATTAGATATAGATGGCAATAGATGATAGTAGCTAAAAGGAATTTGGGTACGTGTATAATTTCTCGTAACTCAACTATTATCCAGACTCGTTCTGGTAGTGTTTTTGTATAAAAAAAACGACTCAAAATGAGTCGTTTTAACAGATTATTGTAATAGATCATTAATTTCTTTAAATTCTTTATCAAGTTCTTTTTCATCATATTTTTCGTATTTATCAGCTTCATGAAGAATTTTTTTGATTTCATGAATCGCCTTACGTTCAACTAACCATTTTTTTAGGTTGTGTTTTTTTTCTGGATTTTCAGATAACGTATCAAGTTCATTTAATTCTTTATCCAGTTTATTGACTGTAGCAACAATTTTGTCTAAAGCTTTTTCTTCTTTGTGTTCTAAATCTGACATTTATCTTCACGTCCTTTTTATTTGATAATTTAAGTATAGGACGTTGCCATAAATTCTTCCAAATAAAACCCTTATATATGCTTATTTGCATAAAGGAGAAGAACTCAACAATTGATAGTTCATCCCCTCCATAGGATTATTTGATTGAAAAGATGGTTGGTTTTTGAGCTATACTTTGGTGGAGTAACTAAAAATGATAGTAATTTTCATTAAAGCACAGAAACTATCAGTAATTTTTTTAAATTGTTAAAAGCTTGATATTAAAGCGGTTTAAGTGAATAGAAGCCATTAGTAATTATAAAATTAAAATACAGGTAAAAGCATATGCGCTAACCACCTTCGGGTGGCATTTTTTATAGCAGATATAAATAAAACGAATAGAAAGCCTTGTTTTTATAGACTATAATTATGTTGTGGTACATGATCTTCTATCCAACTTGTAGGACAAAAGGCTTGTCGTTGCAACCTTCAATTAATCTCGCCAGATCCTCTGTGTTTTCTGCCACTTTTTTCTCAGCTGCTTGAAAGAGTAGCCTTTACATAAATAATTTAACAAAGAAGGTATAGTTATGTATTATGTAGAAGTTCAAACACGAGGAGTAAAAAATAAACAGTATGTTAAAACGGTACGCCATAATTATCCTTTATTAGGATCATGGGAAGAGGCTGAACCATTTTCAAAAGAATGTGCATGGCAAATAAAGTCAATATTAGAACAAGAATTAACTTGTGGAAAAGCAAATGTCACTATCATAGAAAAGTGAAAATGATTGGAAATTTAAGTAGGAAGGAATAGGTATGACATATGAGGTTGAGGTCAGTAAGGAAATTCTAAATGCATTTTCTGGGAATCAATCAAACAGATACCAAGAAATAATCATGTATAAAGTGAATGAGTATTTGACACATAACTTTTATCGAATCAAGCCTGTTGATACACCTGCAAAACAATCGATTTATGAAATGAAAATCCGTTTAGGAAAAGAAAACTTTCGAATTGCTTTTATAATAGAGGATAAGAAGGTACAAGTTTTTTATATTAGTCGAACGTTAAAAAAAGAATTATTTGATAAAGAAGTAAACAAATTTATTCATCGATTCAATAAAAATCACAGAATTACTAAGTCTATCAAGAAAGTAGAGGCATAGTAAAATGAACATGATTTGTAAAAAGCAATTAAAGCAATTTTTGAAAAGAAAATTTAAATCGAAGGATTGTTTTAAGTTAAAAATTCTTACGTTCAAAAAAGATCGCTATTTACTTATCAGTTATGATCAAGAACGATATACAATAGTTGAAGATGGATTCGAAAAGAGTAAGTATGAATTCGACTCTTCAGATGAAGCAATAAAAGCAGTGATGAAAATGGCAAATATTGAATTTAAACGTAGCTATAGACTTCATGTACAACAAATCCTCTAATAGTAAAGTCTGATGAATCGAAAAAATCCTCTTACGATGTAGAAAGAAATAGGAAATATTAATAAATGAAAAATTAGAAAGCCAGATATTAAAGCCACCAAGGTAAACTAAAAGCAGTGAATTATTGCAAAATAAAAGTAATTAAATCTTTTCTATTCATGATTATGAACCGAAACTTTGATATGAGTGGTTCGGTATTTTTTGAGCGAATTGTATTGTCTTCAGCAAGTTTAGAATAATAGTGATTGAAAGTCTGGTATTTTAAGTATCACGTTTGTTCTGTTTCCTCATCTAATGATACACTAACAGTGAGTAAGTCTGAGGAGGAGAAGAAGTCGCTATGAAAAAGCAATATATACGTAATACACTGATTGGTTTAGGATTACTGCTGATTTTGTTTGTTGGCTATCAACTTTATTTAGAGTATCGACCAGATATCCAGTTATTGCTAGATCCACGGGCAAGTCGTAAAGAATGGATGCGAGAAATTCGTTCACACGGAGTATCTGCTGCGTTTATTTTGACGTTGTTGATCAGTTTGATGTGTGCGGTGCCAGGTATTCCTACTTCTGTGATCGGTGTGGTCGTCGGCCTAAGTTATGGTCCATTTCTAGGAACAGTTATCAATGTAACAGGCAATGCACTTGGAAATATCTTATCGATCGTTTTGATGCAACATTTAACCTTTATGGATCATAGTAAAAAAGAGAATCGTTGGGTCAAAGCAATACGTCGGATGAAGCATCCAAAAATAGGAGTCATGATCGGCTATATGGTACCGGTGATTCCGTCTTCTGTCGTGAACTTTGCCGCAACCTCCTTAAATCTTTCGGTTCGTGAGTTATTATTATCGATCCTTATCGGCGTAGTGCCATCTTCCCTTTTATATGCGTGTGGCGGAGAAGCATTGTTTCATGGGGAACATATAAAAGCACTTGTTTTGGTCGCTAGTGTGTTAGTTTTAACAGTATTGGTGGTCATTATCTATCGAGATCGAAGAAAACATTTAGTTAAATAACTTTATTTATTTTATTTGAGCCTCCCTGTTTTCAATTATTCTAAGAAGTTGTAAACTAAGAAAGGAAATGGGGGAATCCGATGGAAATGAATAAGCAAACACCGCTTTCGAAATCATTGATTTTATTATTAGCGATCACCTGTGGGGTAGTCGTCGCAAATATGTATTATATCCAACCAATTGGCACAAAAGTAGCGGCAAATTTATCAGTCAATACGAGTGCTGTGGGTTTGTTGACGATGCTGACTCAGTTAGGCTATGCATTAGGATTATTATTTTTAGTTCCATTAGGGGATGTCGTCGATCGACCTAAATTGATCATTCGCATGGCGGGATTATCTGCACTATCCTTATTAGCAGCCTTTTTCGCACCAAACTTTGCTCTATTTGCAGTTGCTTCTTTCTTGATTGGTCTACTATCGATTGTTCCACAAATCATTATTCCTTACGGCGCCGTACTTGCAGGACCAGCAGCGCGAGGAAAAACCATGGGGATCTTATTGAGTGGTTTACTAATGGGCATCTTGCTCTCTCGAACTGTTTCAGGACTTCTTGCTAGTTGGTTTTCTTGGCGTAGTGTTTACCTATTTGCCCTTTGCCTAGTTGGAGCGCTCACTGTGCTACTCTATTTAAAATTACCGAGAACACAAGGGACGGTAGAAAAAGAGTCAACAGTCTCTTACCTTGCCTCACTAAAAAGCTTACCGAAACTCGTCAAAGAGCAACGATTGTTGCGTGAAGCTGCAATCAATGGCTTTTTTATGTTTGGAACGTTTTCGCTTTTTTGGTCAACGCTGATCTTTTATATCAGTAGCCCAGCCTATGGTTGGGGAACTTTTGAAGCAGGGATCTTGGCAATCTTTGGTTTGTCGGGAGCAGTAGCTGCGCCGATCGTGGGCCGCTTGGCGGATAGTTATTCAGAAAGAAGAATCGTTGGCATGGGCTTAGTGATGCAGACAATCAGTTTCCTAGCCTTATTCATTGCGGGTGACTATGTTGCTGTCCTATTAGTTGCAATCATTTTATTAGATGTTGGGAACCAGTTCGGGCAAGTAGCGAATCAAAGCAGAGTACAAGGTCTTGGCGAAGCAACAAGTAACCGCAACAACACGATTTTTATGTTTATGTACTTTATCGGTGGAGCAACAGGCTCTTTATTAGGCTCAATGATGTGGCAGCATTATGGTTGGGTAGGTGTGACTGTTACGGGACTGATTTTCCAATTGTGCGCGTTTATCTTTCAAGCAATTATTTATCCTGATAAAAGAAAAATAAGCTAGAATAAATTAATTAACTATATAAATTTTGTATACCAACTAAAGGAGAGGATAGGTTCTTTTTAGTTGGTATATTTTGTTATAGCATAATTATGGATTTATATCTTGGTTATCAAGAAAAAATTGCATTCTATTTTAATAAATGGTTTTTTTATTAAAATAGAGTGAAGGAGAAGTGGTGAAAATGAGCTATATACCATTAAAAATTACTTTTTATGAAAATAGAAACGAATTCGAGGAAGAGTATAACTCTAGATTTAACTTTTTTTCTACTTTTAATTTCAAATTATCTTTCTAGAAAATTAGATTTTTTAACTGGGATCACAATTTCAAATGCAATCACACATGATAAAAAAGCTTATGGAAAGTTATTCGAAGAAGTTTCAAATCCGAGAAATAAAGCGGATTTGACTCTGTTTGTACAAAATATGTATCAATTGATTATTGATGGACAAACTAAGGTGATTGAAGAGCTACAGATAGCAAAAGCCAAACTAGATAATGCAATTAATAATCTTAAACAATTGGATCTGAAAGACAAAGATATGGTTGAAGTATTATTTGTATTGATTCAAGGTCATTTATATAATGAGGTAAATGAATATATTACAGATATTGAATTGAGAAAACACATTAATATATCTTATCCTAAATTAAAACAAATCAATCAATATTTGATCGCTAAAAAGCTCATTGTACAGATTAAAAAGAAACCCTCAATCCATATCCTTTCATCAGAATTTCAAGAGAGGCTAGAATCATTCTCATAAGAACGAAATTTTGTGATATGTTTTGTTTACCTATTATTTATTTTCAAATTTGTAAGGGATTGTTTTGGTAAACGGAATAATGATAGTTACACCTTAATAAATGATTTTTTTATATTTGGTCTATACAGATATTGTCATTTTGAAATAAAGGTGCTATAATTGGGCTATACCAAAACAAAAGGAGTAATCGTTATGGAAATCATTCGTGTGAAAAATGCTGAAGAAGGCGGAAAAAAAGCTTTTGAGATAATTAAAAATGGAATGGAAAATGGTGCGAAAGTTCTAGGTTTAGCAACAGGGAGTACGCCAATCACTTTATATAAAGAAATGACTTCAAGCGACATGGATTTCAGTAACATGACTTCTGTTAACTTGGATGAGTATGTTGGACTAGGCGGTTCAGATGATCAAAGCTACCGTCATTTTATGAATGTTGAATTATTTGACAAGAAACCATTTAAAGAAACATTCGTACCTGATGGAAAAGCAGCTGATTTAGATCAAGCTTGTCAATCCTACGACCAAATCATTGAAGAACATCCAATCGATATCCAAATTTTAGGGATCGGTCAAAACGGTCACATCGGTTTTAATGAGCCTGGTGCTCCATTTGATGGAAAAACAAGTGTGGTCGATTTAACTGAATCAACAATCAATGCCAATAAACGTTTCTTTGATAAAGTGGAAGACGTCCCAACGAAAGCAGTTTCTATGGGAATCGGCTCAATTCTAAACGGTAAAAAAATCGTCTTGATGGCTTATGGCGAAAGTAAAGCAGAAGCAATCAAAGGAATGATCAACGGACCTGTTACCACAGATATGCCAGCAAGTGCTTTGCAAAATCATGATGACGTGGTAGTCATTGTTGATGAAGCAGCAGCAAGCAAATTATAATAGAAAAGATTTCAGTCACTGGAGATCATCTGGTTTTTATCAGATGATCTGGCACAGTGGCTTTTTTTAGGTCATAAAAAATAGTTATATTTTGTTTGTTTTTTTTAGTCGTGCTATATTTGATAAGAGGGGGGATAGTCATGGAGGATATGGTTTTATCCATACCAGAAATTATTATACGATTGAGTATTGCATTGCTTTTTGGCGGAGCAATTGGTTTTGAGCGACAATATAAAAACCGTCCAGCAGGGATGCGTACACATATTTTGGTTTGTATGGGGGCTTGTATCATTGCCTTGATCCAAGTGGAAATTGCCAGTGGTGCGTTGAGAAATGCATTAGAGTATCCTGAATTAGTTGGGACCCTCCGTTCAGATGAAGCCCGCTTGATTGCACAAGTTGTCAGTGGCGTCGGCTTTTTAGGAGCAGGTACGATCATCGTCACGAAACAATCAGTGACTGGGTTAACGACCGCAGCATCACTTTGGGCAATCGCAGGATTGGGTATTGCAATCGGAATGGGTTTTTATGCCATTGCACTCACTAGTTTCGTCGGTATTGTGTTTGCATTGACTGTAGTGAAGCGCATCATCCATGTACCAACAACAAAAAAATTAGTGATCCAATTTATTCATCGAAAAGAAACCAAGGATTTCTTGAATGATTATTTTGAAAAAAGAAACATTACGATCGAGGATGTCAATTTTGATGTAAAATTTGTGGATGATTACCGTATTTATAAAAATGTTTATACGATCGATTTACCAAAAGGATTGACGTATGCAGAAGTGATCGAAGAATTATCCACGTATAAAAATATTACTAACTTACATCTGGTTAGTTTATCTACCTAAGTAACCACTTTTTTTAAATAACAAGAAATAAAAGAAAAAATAGCGCTTTACCGATGAATAAATGATAAAATAAGAGTATCTGTAAGCATGAAATTTGGAGGATATCTATGTATTCAAGGTTCAAAGAGTCAAAATTGTTATTTTGGACAGTGGAATTAGTCTTAACGATTATTGGCGTTTTCTTTATTTTACGTATGCCAAATGTGTTTCACCCGATTTTAAGAATGGCATCTGCAATCATTATGCCGTTGATCATTGCTGGATTTTTCTATTACATGTTTAATCCAGTTGTCTTGTTTTTAGAAAAACATCGAGTACCACGCGTGTTGGGCTATCTATTGACATTGATCGTTTTATTAGTGATCGTCTTTTTGACCATCATGAACATCCTGCCTCAATTGGTTGATCAAGCAGTGCAATTAACCAGAAGTATCCCTGCATATGCAGACGAAACAAGTCGTTGGTTGACTGAGATCATGCAAAGAGAAGAGTTTCGTTCATTGAATCTAGAAGAACAGTTTGCGTCTGCCAACTTGTCGTTGAGCAACTTGTTCAATATCTTGTTGGTTAGTCTGACAGGGAGCGTTTCAAGAATTCTTTCTTTTATGATGCAATTCTTTATTTTATTGTTTACTGTCCCATTCATCTTATTATTTATGTTCAAAGATGGACATAAATTTATCGATGCGTTATCGCCTTTCTTTCCTCAAGCAATTCGAGGAGAATTACGCCAAACGGTCAGAGAGTTGAATGAAACACTATCTGCTTATATCAGTAGCACGATTGTGGATGCAGTGATCATTGGCGTGATGAGTTTTATTGCAATGACGATTTTCAAGCAGCCATATAGTCTGTTGTTGGCAGTCGTTTGCGGCGTGACGAATATCATACCGTACGTTGGCCCTTTTATTGGTGCAGTACCAGCTATTATTGTCGGACTGTTTATTTCGCCATTTCAAGCACTCTACATGGCGTTATCCATTCTTGTTATCCAACAATTGGATGGCAATGTGATCAAGCCATTACTCTTCGGAAAAACAATGAACATTCATCCACTAACGATCATTTTAGTATTGATCGGTGCAGGAAGTGTTGCTGGGATCATGGGAATGTTGATCTGTATCCCTGTGTATGCGGTGATCAAAACATTAGTATTGAATATTCGTAAGATTTATTTATTGCGGAAGTTTGAACAAGTTCCGGAAGAAGAACACCCAAAGAAAATTGAATTGGAACATGAATAACTGACAACGAAAAGAGACGAGGGTCATCAAATGATGACTCTCGTCTTGTTTGTTTATAATAGTTAAACACTTTGCTCAACTTTCGGTTCTGCGAGAAAATCTAAAGAGTGGATCTCGACGCCTTCTGTTTCGAAAATCACCACTTCATTTTTCCCTTTTTTAAGGAAATCTTTTGGACAATAAAGTGAATAGATCGGTCCACGATTCCAATAGCGGCCAAGGTTGATCCCATTGACAAAAATCACTCCTTTACCATAGTTGGAACAATCGATATACGTATCTACCGGCTCGGCTACATCAAATGATACGTGATAAAACGAAGGATGAGCTGGATTTTTACCAGCTTGATAGTCGATCAGCTGAAGTTGCTCGGCTGATAGTGGCAAAGGATAATGTAGATAGCCTTGATGGAAATGGATATCTTGCATGATTCCGCCACGAATCCCTTTTGTTTGGGTCGGGTTATTCAATTTTGAGCCATAATTGACTCTTCCATGATTTTCTACTAGTACATCTAATTGGATTTCTTCATTTTCTGTCTTTCCTTGGATCATGAACTCTTCACCGATCGTTGTTTGGTCTTGCGTCAATTGATAGGTTTCGTCCACATAAACAGAAACTCGATCACTTGCTTCGATGATCCGCACTTTGTTTTCATGGTGATAGTTTTTCAATGCCAAAGAATATAAGACGTAACCATACCCATTACTGACTTGTTCCATCGTCATAGGATATGCGGTAGGTACCGCTTTTGCTAGTGTTTCTTTTGTGTTTAGTAAAGAAACGCTAGTATCAATTGGGTAACTACCAAGAGACTCTAATTGTTTTGTACGTGGTTCTGCTTGCCATACGTCGGGGCAAACTTCTTTGATTGCTTGTTGGACAGCATAATATTTTTCTGTAGGTTCACCCACTTCAGTGAGTAACGCATCGTAGTCATAGCTTGTCAATTGTGGTAAATCGGTATTTCCACGTGCGGAACAGCCATTATAAAAACCAAAATTGGTGCCTCCGTGGAACATGTACAGATTCAAAGAACCGATTTCTAACATATCTTTGACTTCATTCGCTAGGTCTTGAGCATCTCGTTTGATGATCGGCTCGCCCCAGCGATTAAACCAACCATCCCAATATTCCATACACATCAAGGGCCATTTTTTCCCATGTTTCTCAAAAAAGGTTTGCAAGACCGCACTATTCTCTTTAGAATGACTACCAAAATTGCCAGTGACGAATACATCATCTTCAATCAGGGTTCCAGCATCCAATACTTCATTCCAAGCGCCATCGGAAGTAAATAGAGGAACAGTGATGCCGGCATTCTCTAGTAGTTGTTTCGTTTCATGTAGATACGCTTTTTCCATCCCATAAGAACCATATTCATTCTCGATTTGGATCATGATGACAGGGCCACCGTTTGAAATCTGTAAAGGTACGATCTTTGGCAGTAAGGTATCATAGTATTTTTTGACTTTTGTCATAAATCGTTCATCCGTCGACCGCAAACGAATACCTGGTTCTTTTAATAACCAAGCGGGTAGACCGCCAAACTCCCATTCTGCACAAATATATACAGAAGGACGTAGGATCACCATTAGTCCGAGTTGTTGAGCAAGTGCAACAAAAGCAGTGAAATCATTCATCCCTTCGAAGTTGAATTGTCCTTCTTTGGGTTCATGGATATTCCAAGGGATATAGGTTTCGACAGTATTTGCGCCTAATGCTTTCAAGTTATATAAGCTATCTTCCCATTGCGATTGAGGAAGACGGAAATAGTGGATGGCGCCACTGATCAATTTGATCGGCTGCCCATCTAAAAGAAAGTCTTCTTTTATTTCAAAAGTTTGCATGTTGGTTTCTCCTTACCAATATTTTTTCCACGAGGGTTTTGCTAAACGCATCAGAGCTTCTAGGTAGAAATAATCGCCCCAAAGATTAGGTTCATCGATTCCTTTACCTTCTGCATGGGCATATACGCCATGTAGTAGTAGACCTTCATTATCAGGTTCGGACAAGGATGTGTAATGTTCGCCTAATTGGTAGAGCATTCCTTTCGCTAATTCTTCAGACTGAGGATACGCTTCCATTTTTGTGGCTTCTAATAATCCACAGGCGGTGATCGCTAAGGCTGAACTATCTTTGTCAGAAGGATGTTCATCTGTGAAATCAAAATCCCAATAAGGAACAAGGTCTTCTGGTAAATGTGTCAAAAAGACATCAACGATTGCTTCATAATTTTTAGGTAAAGATGAAGTTCTTAAATAACTTTCATTTAAAGGAATCCCAAGAACAGCCCAACTTTGTCCACGTGCCCAAATCGACGCATCGCTATTTCCCTGATGTGTGGCACCGTGAGTTGGTGTACCGGTTGAAGGATCAAAATAATACGTATGGAAAGTTGTTGCGTTTTCTCTAACAACGGTACGTAACACTGTTTCGTAATGTTTCTTTGCTACTTCTCGATAATGATCATTACCTGAAATCTCAGAAGCTTGGAACAATAAAGGTAAGTTGATCAATGAATCGATGATCAAGCGATACTCTTTTGGATCGCCATACGCGCCCCAGGCTTGGATAAATTGTCCTTTTTCTTGAAAACGTGCAAGTAAGACATCTGCAGCTTGAAGCAATTCTTCTTTGCATAATAAGCTGTTGGTTAAACGATAGCCTGCACCAGCAGATAAACTATATAAGAAACCAATATCATGATGATCTAATACGTGATGTGTGGTTAAACGCTCTTTGAAACTATGGATATTTTCCATGGCACGTACGAGAAATTTCTCTTTGCCAGTCCATTCATAAGCCAACCATAACATGCCAGTCCAAAAGCCATTCGTCCAGTCATCATTAGGTTTGATCCGATAGATCCCATTTGTTGCGCAAGCCGACGGAAAATCTAGACCGTAGCGTGTCATATTATGTTCGATTTTTTGGCAACACCAATCAATTTGCTTCGCTAGCCAGGCGCTATCGACAGACTGACTGATGGAAATAAGGGAATCTTTTGTTCGTTGTAATCCCATCATACCACTCCTCTTAATTTGTTAACATATTAACTTTAAACTAGTATAACCTAAATAATCAGAAAAAGCGAATGGCAAAATAAAAAAACAGAAAGATCGGAAAATAAATAACTTTATTTATTTTTTAAAGTAGGTAACTCTGACCATAGATAGATATATAGTTAAGAAGGAATCCACAAAACGTTCAAAGAACGGTCTGATGGATTCCTTCTGGTTTTGCTTATTTCATTCAATGGGTGCGAAATTACGGCTATTACCGTTCTACTTATTCTGCTTCTACTTCGATTTTTGTTTTGAAATATTTCCAGTGCTTATAACTAATGATATATTCGGCTACGCTTCGATCGGCAAGAAAAGAATGCTTGACTTGTTTGACGACTGGTTCGCGAAAGCTTAACTTTAACAAGTTCAATAATTCTGGATCATCGGGAAAGACGATTTCATTCGTCTCAACAGATGAAAGAGAGAAGAGGTCGATCCCAAAATCTTTTCTCACTCTCTCGTAGATACTGGAGTATTGAGATAAGTCTTTACTAATAGGTTCCTTGACCAAACGTTTTGGCAGATGAGTGATATGCACAAGGAAAGGGATATCCTCAAAATATCGCACTCGTTTGATGCGATAATAAGAACCATTTTTTGGTAGTCCAAGTTCTTCTAAAATTTCAGGTTCTTGCGCTTCTTCTATCGAAACGACTTTGACCTTCTCTTTATCTAATGAATGTAATTCGATATCTGAGAATTTGACTGATTGAGAGACTTTTGATTTAGAAACAAAGGTCCCTTTCCCTTGGACGCGATAGAGATAGCCAGCGGTTGTAAGTTCATTCAATGCTTTAACGGCTGTGATCGAGCTGACAGAATATTTTTTCTTGATATCTGCTTCTGAGTAAAACTTATCTCCAGGAACAAATAAATGATTTTTGATTTCAGCTAATAATTCTTGCTTAATTTGTTCATATTTGGGAATCACCACATGAGACCTCCTTTTTTTGCGGTATTCAATTAATCTTACCATAACATGTTAACTTGTTTGTGGCAATGGATTAATTTTGGATCTAAATTTTTTAAGAAAAAAATATAATATGTTAAGATGTTAGGTTTACGTTTGAGTTGATATGTGATATAGTGTACGTAATCAATAGCTAACATGTTAAGTAGCTTAGATGTTTATTTAAGGGGGAAGAGAGATGAGAAATATCTTATTGGTCAGTCATGGTAGCATGGCCGATGGAGTCAAAGCCAGTTTAGAGATGATCGTTGGCGTGCAAGAACATGTCCACACACTTTCTTTAAGACCAGATGGCGATAATTTACAATTTGAACATGAATTAACTGAGAAAATGAAAGCCCTTAACGGTTCGACCTTGATTATTGCAGATCTGTTAGGTGGGACACCATGTAACACAGCGCTAAAAAATTACCTAGAAGATGAAGAAGTTACAATTATTGCTGGGATGTCTTTACCTTTAGTCATGGAAGCGACCCTTAATCCACAAGCAACGATCGAGGCGTTGATCGATTTGGCACGCGGGGGTATCGTAGATGTCAAAAACAAGATGATCGCAACAGAAGCGGAAGAAACGCAAGCCGTAGAGGGAGATCTAGCACAATATAAGGAATTTAAAGGCAAAGCGAATATTGTCAATGTACGGATTGATGAACGCTTGATTCATGGTCAAGTTGCAGGAATTTGGTCCACAAGTTTGAATACACAACGGATCATCGTGATCAATGATGAGGCAGCAATGGATTCTTTACAAAAATCTTCATTAAGAATGGCAGCGCCTACATCTATGCGGCTATCCGTTTTAACTGTTGCTGCGGCGGCAAAAAATGTTCAATCTGGCAAATATGGCAAGCAACGTATTTTTTTACTTTTTAAAAATCCAACAGATGTCTTGCGGTATTTAGAAGCGGGCGGTGAGCTGGCTGCAATCAATGTAGGAAACATGAGTCATAAAGAAGGTGCGAGAGAAATCACGAAAAGCATCAAGGTCATGAAAGAAGAAGAAGCAGTGTTTGAAGCAATCGCAGCCAAAGACATAAAAGTGACCGCTCAACTGGTACCAAATGATCCAGTCATCGATTTTATGGAAAAACTAAGAAAGTGATTTAGGAGGAAATAATCATGCAACATTTAGCCATGTATCAAATTATTCTTATTACAGTTTATGCTTTTATTGCAATCAATGATTCACTTATTTCAAATACGTTGACACAACCAGCCATTGCGGGAATGATCTCCGGGATGATCATGGGAGATTTAGAAACTGGCTTGATGGTAGGGGGAACCCTTCAATTGATGCGTTTAGGGATTGCGGCTTTTGGAGGTGCATCTGTACCCGACTTCTTTACTGGCGCTGTATTAGGAACGGCGTTTGCTGTGATTTCTGGTAAAGGCGCGGAATATGGGATCGGTCTAGCTGTACCAGTATCATTACTGATGCTACAGCTTGATGTCGTTGCTCGCTTCTGTAATGTCTTTTTGCTACACCGTGTAGATCGTGCGATTGAAGATATGCGTATCAACAGTATCCCACGGTTAGTATTATCTGGTTCATTCCTATGGGGGCTTTCTCGAGCAATCCCGATCTTATTGATGTTACTAGTCGGTGATGCGGCAGTCTCAACAATCACAGAAAATACACCTGAATGGTTGATGAATGGATTACGTACAGCAGGTGGCGTACTACCAGTTGTCGGTGTGGCCATCCTTTTACATTATTTACCAGCAAAACAGTATATTCCTTACTTACTTTTAGGTTTCTTCTTATCAGCCTATCTACAAGTACCAATGCTTGGGATTTCAATCGTTGGTGTTATTGCTGCATTGTTAGTATTCAAACGAGATAACGAAAAAGAAGCAACTGCTCAAACAGTGACAACCACTGGAACACTTGAAGGAGGTTTTGATGGCGATGAGTAATCAAAAGTTAACGAAAAAAGAATTGAATGTCATCAGTTGGCGCTATATCCTTGGTAGCCAATTGAATTGGAACTATGAGCGTATGATGAGTACCGGTTATCTCTATGGTATTTTACCTGTACTGAAAAAATTCTATGGGGAAGACAAATCACAATTACAAGATATGATGAATACCCACAATCAATTTTTCAATACGAATGCGATTTTTGGGAACTTGATCATGGGGATCGATGTGGCAATTGAAGAAGAAGATGGTTACAAAGCAAAAGATACGATTGTCGCGTTGAAAACAGCGTTGATGGGTTCATTGGCAGGGGTAGGCGATTCATTATTCCATGTCATCTGGGGAACGATTTTTGGTTCAATCGCGGGTACATTGGCACAAAGCGGATCAGTCGTTGGCTGTGTGATCTGGATCATTGCCAATATCGCTTTACTTTTTGGACGAGCAGCATTATTACCACTTGGCTATAAGCAAGGAGTTAAATTAGTTACGACTCTGAAAAATAAACTAACAGCATTCACCAACGCAGCAACTGTTTTAGGGATCACAGTTATTGGTGCCTTGATTCCGTCAGTTATCAAAGCAACGGTTCCTTTCGTTTACAAACAAAATGGGGTGGAGTTAGTTGTTCAAGATACATTAGATGCGATCTTACCTTCATTAGTACCGGTTTTATTAGTCTTATTGACTTACTGGATGTTAGGTCAGAAGAAATTGAATTCAACTCGCGTGATCTGGATCATTTTGATTCTTTCGATTGCATTAAGTACTGCCGGGATCTTAGCTTAAATGATTCATAAAAAATGAATGAAGTGATCGCAAGGTCGTGATCCGATCTGCAAGAAAGAATCGTTCGAAATAAGAATGCGCCTTTCTTGCAGATTTTTTAGTTCAAAAGAATATCTATGGACAAAAAGGAGAAAAAAATGAAAAGTTGGTCAACAAAATTAGTGGTGACATTAGGGTGTAGTTTATTCGTGGGTATCGGGTTAGGGTACAGTCAACAAGTCGGTGCAGAAGAAACACAGACTGACATACAAAAAAATACGACATCAGGAAACTATGAGTCAGATTTTTCGCAGCATTTAGGTACTTGGCAAGACATAGTTGGAAAAGCAGATAAATATACCAACGAGAATCGGTTACAGATCGCCAATCAGAAGGTCAATCAACAATTTGAGTCTGTGTCGTTATTATTAGATGCAGGTGTCCGTAGCTCAGGTGATCTAGAATACACGTTTCTATATGAGGGACAGACCAATTTTGGACTAGTTTTTCGAGGAAACGATCAGACGACATCGAACTGGCAATCGTTTGCCTATATGCGCGATGGTGAATGGCAATTGGGACAGCCTGGGGGGAAATGGTTGACAGCAATCAAAGGTCCTACACTGATTTCAGGACAAACCTATAAATTGTTACTAAGATATGAAGGAACATCGTTCCAAGCATATTTGAACGACCGTTTGTTGTATGAAAATCAAGAAGTTCTTTATTCTGATGGGACAACGATCAATGGGGACTGGTCAGGTTATTCAGGGATTCGGTTATTTGGGAATGAGAGTAAATTAACTATTTATTCCATGCGTAGTGGAGCGGTCAATAGTCTGCAAGTGGAAGAACCGACAGAAGAATTTCAAACAATGAAAGCAAACTGGAAAGATCAACTTGTGTCAACAACGACCGATTTAGCTAATCCAGCGATTGCCAATTATGTAAACGCTCTTTCTGACGAAGCAGAAAAACTTTACGAGACAATGAATCAAGATCCTGACCGCACGTATCTGTGGCCATTAGAATCTGGGAATACCGCTTCGGCAGATTTAACCACGCAATTTACAAAGTTGCAAAAACTAGCGTTAGCATACGGAACGAATGGGACAAGTTATTATCGAGATGAGGCCATCAGTCAAGCGATTCAAAGTGGATTAGATTTTATGATCACAGAAAAAGGCTATGACGGAACAAAGTATCATGGCAATTGGTGGGATTGGCAGATCGGAGTGGCTCAAAAATTTGTGGCGATTTTGATGATACTTGATGGAGAAGTGCCAGGAGAGAAGCTGCACGAGTATACGACTGTGTTGAGTAAATATGTACCCGATCCATTTAAACAACTCTATACAAAACCACAAGGAACTTTTGTCGCGCTTGATTTTATACCAAATTTTTCAACAACTGGTGCGAATCGCACAGATTTAGCGCAAACTGTCTTAGGACTAGGTCTCTTACAAAATGACCCAGCGAAAGTTACACAAGCAGTTGAGAGTATTACAGATGTCTTTAAATTAGTGAACCATGGAGATGGTTTTTATCAAGATGGTTCGTTTGTCCAACATGAAACGATCCCTTACACAGGTTCTTATGGGAATGTACTAGTCAAAGGCGTAGGCCAAATTTTATCGATTGTCAAAGAATCTCGCTATACATTGACAGCTGATCAAATAAAGTCCTTTGTTGATAATGTACAATCGGCATTTATCCCATTAGTGTATCAAGGTGAAATGTTGCCTTTAGTCAATGGCCGCTCTATTTCTCGAACGCCCGCTGCGACAAAAACGGGTTACGGATCGACAACGATGTACAATTTATTGATCGTGGCGAAATTTGCACCTGAAACACAGCAAAAAGCTTTGCAAGAAGCAGTAAAATATTGGATGTTGTCTAATCCTAACTATTATTTGACGAATACGAGAGATTACAATGATTTGATGATGACGACGGAGCTATTGGCTAATACAACGATTATAGGCAATCAACTACCATTCATCGGAACAAAGATGTACCATGCAATGGATCGATTTGTCCAACGAACAGAGAATTACCATTTAGGATTAAGCATGTATTCGAAGCGAATCTCTTCATTTGAAGCAGGAAATCTGGAAAATCAACGAGGCTGGCATACGTCTGATGGGATGATTTATCTTTACAATGATGACCAAGTCCAATTTGGTCCGAGTTATTGGCCAACAGTCGATCCTTATCGTTTACCTGGTACGACCATTGATACAGTTCCTTTAGCAGATGAAATTTCAGCATTTACTACAGTGACTTCAAATGAAACATGGGTAGGCGGTGCCGCTGCTGGAGATCAAGGTGTAGTAGGAATGGCTCTTAACAAAGAAGGAACAAAAAACAATGGAACGACCTTACCGATGAATGTTCAAGGGAAGAAGTCATGGTTTACATTGGATGGGCAAATCATTGCCTTAGGTGCCGGTATTACAGGAGATACAACTGCTTCAATCGAAACAATTGTCGATAATCGTTTATTAAATGATTCGTATACGTATCAAGTACTTTCGGATAAAGGAATGATTGATCAGTCACAACAAACGAAGGAAGCCTCTTGGTTATTGTTAGAATCAGATCATCAACATGCGTCGATCGGTTATTATTTCCCACAAAAGGAAACAGTCGATGTGATCAGTGAGACACGTACAGGTACTTATCGAGAAATCAATGAAGCATTTCCTAGTGATACACAATTTTCAGGTGACTACCGCACCTTCTCAATCAATCATGGACAGCAACCAAAAGATGCCGAATATGCCTACGTGATGTTGCCCGGCACGACTCAATCGGAATTAGCAGATTATGCAGCAAAACAGCCAGTTGCGATTTTGCAAAATACCAAAGAAATCCAAGCAGTCGAAGTGAAAACCTCTGGTTATTTAGGCATCAATTTTTGGCAAGAACAAGGCGGAGAAATGGCAGGGATCAAAACGAATAAACCAATTTCTTTACTAAAACAAACGAAGGCAGAACAAACAGTTTATACAATTGCCAATCCAACGCAACAAACTGAACCAGTAACACTTACTTTACCAAGTGATTTTACTGACGTGGTGTCTACGAGTGAAGGGATTGTCTATGATAGTCAAACGCACACATTCACCATTGACTTCGCACAGTTTGAAAGTAAAACGATTATTGTTAAATAGATCTACCTTTCTAGGTCGTAATTAAACACAGATCAATTGAAAAAAACAGAAGCTTTCCAAACGTTTTCGTATTGGAGGAGCTTCTGTTTTTTTATAAAGTACGCTCTTTCTTAAGCCCACTTGAGATCACCGATAAAGTTGATATTCAACCATAAAGAATAGTCAGAGAAACCTTCAGTTACTTTGCGGTTGAGTTTATCTCTTAGATGATCTTGCGCGCGGATACTATCTAATTCACTATCGGGTAAAATCACAATGTCTAGTTCAAGAATGACTTGATCCCCTACTTTTGCGATTCGTAAGACATAGGTTTCGATAGCGACATTTTGCAAGAGCTTATCAACTACTAACAATATTTTTTCGCGCAATTCATACTTTGGCGGTGCATAAGTAAGTTCTAATGTAGCATTTTTGATTTCAGTCACCGAAAGATAAATATAAAAAATGGTAATCCCAATAGAAATCACTGGGTCAATCAGTTGTGCGATTGCAAGATATGGCGTTTTTGCTAGTACACCAGAGACGATGATCGAGACCACGACTCCTAAACTGAATAGAAAACCGAAGCGCCATTGTTCCAGCTCCACCTTATAAAAGGAATGATTGATCGGATTTTTTTTCAAATAAAGATAAAAGACAAAACAAAAGAGTGTCCCAAACAAAGAAAAAGGCAAACCAATCGCTAAATCAACGTAGGTATCTGCATAAAGCAAACTGAAAAAAGACTCAATCAGGCCATAGGAAGAAATCAAAAGGATGATACTGTATTGGATAAAAACAACCAAGGGCATCAGTGATTCCTTTCCAAATGGAAAACGTTCAAAATCTTGTGTCTGGATAAACTTAGCAATATATAATGCGATCAGAGACATCAGCGCACCGACCATCGTATAGACACCATCAAGCAAGAGGACGTTGTAATTGATCATCAATCCCGTAAGTAGCGCTAAAAGACCATAAACGGTTCCTGCAATGATGGAGGCGGTTAATAATTTTTTTATTTTTTGTGTATTTTTCATATAACTAAAATCCTTTCTGGAATAAATGCTTTTTTGAGAATCATATTAATTGTAATAAAAGATGCGAATAACTACTTGCGGTTAGAGTCGTTCTAAGCCTTATACTTTAATCATCTTACTCAAAGGAGGAGCGTTGTACAAATAAAAAATCAAAACTAGAGGTGGAAATAGATTGAAAAAGAACGTATTGATTCTTGGTGCATCAGCACCAATTGCTAAATATAGCTATGAATTTTTAAAAAATGATCCTACTGTGAATGTCACTTTATTTTTGAGAAATCCGGATAAAGTCTTTGATAAGGAGCGAAGTATCATTGGTGATGCGATGAATCTAGATGATTTGGTTCATGCAATGAAAGGCATTGATATCGTCTATTCTTGCTTAGGTCCTTACAATATGGTGCCTTTAGCTAAACATGTGATCGAGGCGATGAACCAGAATAAGATCAAACGCGTATATTGGATGGCAACACTTGGGATCTACGGTGAAGTTGACTTCAATGACGAAGAAGAAGTTGCAGAGTTGGGCGACTATCGCGATCCTGATACTTATTTAGGGGATCAGCGTATTGCAGCAGATTTGATTGAGAACAGTCAGCTAGACTTTACCATCATCCGCCCTAATTGGTTAACCGATAAAGAGATCGTTGAGGATATTCGTATCGAGAATAGAAACGGAAAAAGTTACATTGGTGAAATCAGCCGACAAACTGTAGGGAAGTACCTAGCAACTTTGATCAACGAGCCAACTACTCATATGTATGACTCTATTGCATTAACAGCAAAGGGAAAAATACACGAGTAAAAAATAATTGAGGTTTGACAGAAGTTTTCAGCTTTGAAAAATAAGGCAGGACCCCCAGAAAGTATCTTTGATTTTCTGGGGATTCTGTCTTACTATTTTTTGTGATGATCGAAAGGAAAGTAGTTAAAACAAACGTAAGATTCACTTTTGTCTGTGATTATAGAAATGAGTCAACGGCGGGAATCAAGTAGTCTCTTTTAAAATAAGGCAACAGCCACAAAAATTGGAAGAGCAATTCTTATGGTTGCCGCCTTGTTTGTTGAGGGGAAACACTTCTATCTCAATATCAGATCGCTAGTTCTTTGACGTCAATGCTCCAGCCTAACTAGAAAGCATGTTGGCACAGTCCAATTGATTGAACATTTTATAAAGATTGTCAAAACTTGTTTCGATCATATTAGATACTGCTTCGTCGGTGTTCGAACCAATATGTGGAGTAATGATCACTCGCGGATACATATCGATCAGCGCCTTAGCTGTTGCATCGATCAATAACGGATCTTCATCAAAATTTTTGTTGAAAATCAGCGCTTCATTAGGCAAGACATCTGTACCAAATCCAGATAGTTTTTTGCTCGTCAACGCATCAAGGATTGCTTGATTATCCTGTAATTCCCCTCTAGCAGTGTTGATCAAAATCGCATCATCCTTCATTTTTTCGATAAAATCTTTATTAATGAAACGTTCATTTTTACCGGGGATGTAAGGAATATGGATACTGACGATATCACTTTCTGCCAGTAAGTCATCAAGCGACTTAAATTCGATGAATGCTTTTGCTTCTTCACTTGGATATAGATCATTCCCAATCACCGTTGCGCCTAATCCTTTGAAAAGTTTTGCTTCTGTTAGTCCGATGTTCCCCACGCCAACGATTCCAACTGTACAGTTTCGGACTTCTTTACTGAACATAAAGCGATCAATCGTAAAATTATAAGAAGCTGTTTTATTCGTTGTATGAGTTGTTCTACGTAAAAGCATCATTGCTAAAGTAACAGATAATTCAGCGATTGCATTTGGTGAATAAAATGGTACATACGCGACTTGCATTCCATGATCGTGAGCTGCCATTAAATCAATATGATTTGTCCCCACTGTACGCGTGAGGAGGAACTTGATCCCGAATTGGGCAAAGCGTTCGATATTCATGCGATTTGCTAAACAATTTCCTCGAACGATGATGGCATCCATTCCTTTTGCTTCTGCGTAATTTGTCTCATTTAATAAATCTTCTACTAGTTTCAAGTTGAATCCGTGGACATTCAACTGCTGAAAGAGAGATCTTTCAGCAGGGCGAACACCATAACATACAACATTTAAATTTTTCATAGTATAGTTTCCTTTCGTTAATTAATTATATAATGTGGGTTAATTTCCAATCAAGTTTAAGGCGATGATCCAGATAGGGATTAAGACGATCGAGAAGAGTGTAGAAAGTAAAGAGGCGTTAGAGGCAAGTACTGCTTCTTTTTCAAAATTGATGGCATAAGCAACCGCAACTGTTGCAGCTGGAGTAGCCATCATAATGATCATCGTACTTAGACCAACTGAATTCACTGGTAAAATATTCATTGCGTTCAACAGTAAAATTGAAAGTAAAATCACAAGTGGGAAGACAATGACTTTGATGAATGAATAGTACCAAGAGGTGTGACTGCTGAGGGTTTTTCCGAATGGCAGATCGCCTAATGTGATCCCGATTGCCAACCAAGCGAGTGGGGAGGCTAAACTAGAGAGGAACGTCAAAGGTTTAAATAGCCATGGCAACGTCTGATCGATTCTTAAAAAAGCAATAGATTCAGAACTAGACTGAGCAATTTGAGGTAAGCTATCTTGGAAGAGCCAAATAAATAATCCGATAAACGTTGCCAATACGATTGGGTTCAAGATCATTTCTCTAATATTCTTGCGTGCCATTTTCAATCCGCTCATTTTTAGATAAGCATAAGAGTATAAAAAGATACGATAACCAATGTTAAAAATCGATGCGTACAAAATCCCTTCTGCGCCAAAGACTGCACCGACGACAGGAATACCGAAGAATGTTGTTGACCCGAAAATAGAGAGTACACGCAAGGTGTCTTCTTTATTTGGTGCATATCTAAAAAAGAAGAATTTACTTAGAAAAATCAAGAAAACGTGGACTAAGATTCCGAGAATCAAAATGTTGATTCCTTGATTCAATACTTCATCATTCAAGTCCTGCATAAACGAATTAAAAGCTAATGCAGGAATTGCGACAGTTAAGACGACCTTAGACAAAGTCTTTCCGACATCTGATGAGAAAACCTCACGCTTTCTTAAAAAGTAACCTAATAATATAATAAACAGTGTGGAAGTGATCGCACTGATAATTTCCATGTTGATGACATTGCTTAATGTTTCTGATAGTGACATTTAAATTTTCCTCCTCAATTCTTGTGAATGTTTTAATTTGTTTATTTAATCAGCTGTGCATGTGTACCACTCCTCCTCAATTACATCCTAGAGGTTAGAATCGTTATAAGGTCAATATGCTTTACAAATAAAATCACAAAAGTATTTTTTCTTCTATATAAGTGATTTTTTACTTTTTTTAATGTAAGCGATTTTATTAAAAGAATAAAAAAAGATTGACCTTAGAGTTGTTCTACCCTTTAGTCTTAACATGTAAACAGGAAAGCAGATAAAGGAGAGAATAATATGAACAATCGCAAGAAAAAGTATTTTTGGCATCCGATGACGGATACTCGAGCAAGTGAAGAGGAAACGATCGTTATCGAACGTGGAGATGGGAATTTTATCTATGATGATACGGGGAGAAAATTACTCGATGGTGTCGGTGGATTATGGTGTATGAACGTTGGTCATAATCGCCCTGAAATGAACCGAGCAATTGCTGATCAAATGGAAAAATTATCTTACTATCAATTGTTTACGAATATTGCCCATCCCAAGGCATATGAATTGGCAGAAAAAATCATTCAAATGACGCAAGAAGAAGAGATGGCGAAAGTATTCTTTACTTCTGGAGGAAGTGATTCAGTAGATACTGCTTTAAAAATCACAAGACAATACTGGCAAGCAGTCGGTAAACCGACAAAGAAAGTATTTCTGTCATTGGAAAAAGCCTATCATGGGATGCATTATGGTGGAACGTCGATAGGTGGCAACCCAATCTATCGGGAATTTATTGGTCCAGGTTTACAAGATTGTGTACGTGTCTCTTCCCCGCATTTGAAGAAAAATAAATGGAATTGCCAAGATCCAGAAGAATTAACAAAACACTGTATCGCTGAACTAGTTGAAACGATTGAACAGATTGGCGCAGATCACATTGCTGCATTTATTGCTGAGCCGATCCAAGGTGCTGGCGGTATCATCGTTCCACCAACTTCTTATTGGCCAGCTTTAAGGGAAGTTTGTGACACTTATGATATTTTATTGATTGCAGATGAAGTGGTGACAGGGTTTGGTCGTTCAGGATATCTTTTTGGTAGTCGTGGCTGGGGCATCAAACCAGATGCCATGGTGCTAGCGAAAGGATTATCTTCTGGATATGTTCCACTAGGGGCTACTGTTTTTAACAAACGCATCGTTGAAGGAATCGAATCAGCGACCAATGGAGCTAATGTCATTATCCATGGGCATACTTACGGTGGACACCCGCTGGGCTGTGTGGCAGCATTAGAAGCTTTACGTATTGTGGAAGAAGAAAACTTAGTTGAAAATGCCCGTGAAGTCGGTGCATATTTATTGGCACGTCTAAAAGGACTTGAAGGAACATATGACTGCATTAGTGATGTTCGTGGAAAAGGCTTGATGATCGCCATCGATTTTGAGAATACAGGGAAATATGATGTGGAACAAACAGCAAAAAATGTGCAAGCAGTTGCTGATTATGCCATCAATGCAGGAGTCTTGCTCCGCGATGAACTACAAACGATCATCATTTCACCATCGTTGACCTTTTCAAAGGAAAACGCAGATCAACTATTCGATGCGATCCATATGGGCTTTGAGGAGTGGCAAAAGCAACAATAATTCAAAGGAGGATATAATATGACAATCATTGGTGTACCAAAAGAAATCAAAAATTCAGAGAAACGTGTAGGCGTGACACCCGCAGGAGTCAAAGAGTTAGTAACAGCAGGTCATATCGTTTATGTAGAAGAACGTGCAGGGGAAGGATCAGGCTTTACAGATAGTCAATACCGTGAAGCTGGCGCTCAAATCAAAGCTGATCCAGAGACAGTCTGGTCGGCAGAAATCGTCGTGAAAGTCAAAGAACCACTAGCATCAGAATATCAATACTTTAGAAACGATTTGATTTTGTTTACGTACTTGCATCTAGCCGCAAATCTTGAATTGACTGAAGCATTGATCAAATCTGGAACAACAGCGATTGCCTATGAAATGGTTACGAAAAACGGAGCATTCCCATTACTCGCACCAATGAGTGAAGTCGCTGGCCGTTTAGGCGGTCTATTGGGTGCGGAGATTTTAGCGAAGCAAAGTGGAAAATTGATTTCAGGTGTAACAGGTGTTTTACCAGTTCAGGCAACTATTTTAGGTGGTGGGATTGCCGGAGTGAGTGCGGCACATTACTTGCACGGATTAGGAGCAGATGTGACGATCTTAGATATCAATGTCGACCGCTTACGTGAATTGTCAGAGATGTTCAATGGACAAGTAAAAACCCTCTACTCAAGCCCAGCGAATATTGAGAAAATGGTGTTGACTAGCGATATCGTGATTGGTTCAGTCTTATTACCAGGTAAAAAAGCCCCACATCTTATCACAGAAGAATTAGTGAAACAGATGAAAGAAGGAACGATCTTAGTGGATATTGCGATTGACCAAGGCGGCTGTTTTGAAACGAGCCAGCCAACCACCCATGAAGAACCGACTTTCGTTAAACATGGAGTGATCCACTACTCGGTTGCGAATATGCCAGGTTTAGTTCCTCAAACGTCTACGTTAGCTTTAACGAATGTCACGATGAGATATATCAAGGGCTTAGCCTCCCAATCACTGACAGAAGTCATCCAAACGTATCCAGAGATCCTACCAGGAATCAGTACCTATAAAGGAAAACTGACCTGTCCTGAAGTGGGGGAAGTTTTTGAGCGAACCGTTGACGATATTCGTGAGCTCGTTTAAAAATTTTCTAAAAAGTGAAGGAAATACAATGACTAAAAAAACTCGTATGGTCCAAGTCGGCTGTGGAAAAATGTCGAAAGAGATTATCAAATATGCCATGGCAAAAGATATTGAAATCGTTGGAGCTGTAGACAATCGTCCAGAGGCGATCGGTCAGGATCTAGGGCTATATTTAGGATATGACCAAGCTTTAGGAGTGAAAATCTCTAACGATCCCCACGAAGTATTTCAAAACTGTGATGCCGATGTGGCATTAGTCACGATAGCTAGTTATATCAAAGATTTCATGCCAAGTTTAGAGATACCCTTGACCTATGAAGTCAATGTTTTAACAATCAGTGAAGAAACTTTATATCCTTGGACGACTTCGGTTGCAGAAACCAATCGTTTGGATAAAATCGCAAAAGCCAACAACGTTACGATTTCAGGAACAGGAATGCAAGATATTTACTGGGTGTTGTTTCCAACGCTGCTGGCTGCTGGCATGAATGACGTACAAAAAATCAGTGGGGAAGTCAGTTATGATGTCGAACACTATGGAAAAGCGTTAGCAGAAGCACATGGTGTGGGCTATGACCAAGCAAGATTTGACAAAGAAATTGCCAATGCAACCGATTTGCCTTCCTATTCTTGGATGACCGCAGAAGCCATCTGTGCCAAAATGGGTTGGACGATCAAACGCATTGCTCAAAAGAACGTTCCAATCGTTTTAGATAAAGATATTCCAAGGTTGTCAGTTGGTTAAAGAGAAACAAAAAAAGAGCGAGGATGCAATATCCAAGCTCTTTTTCGTTTAGTCTAAACCAATCAAGTAATCTTCATCTTTCATCGCTTCTACGTTACCTAATAGGTAGCCGTTTCCGACTTGAGAGAAGAAATCGTGGTTACTTGTACCAGTAGAGATCCCATTCATCACGATCGGGTTGACATCATTTGCTGTATCAGGGAATAGTGGGTCCATTCCTAGATTCATCAATGCTTTATTTGCATTGTAGCGTAAGAATGTTTTGACTTCTTCCGTCCAACCGATTGGATCATACAATTCTTCTGTGTAGCGCTCTTCGTTTTCGTATAATTCATATAACAAATTATACATCCAGTCTTTCAATGTTTCTTGTTCTTCTTCAGGTAATTCGTTGTAACCTAGTTGGAATTTATAGCCAATATACGTGCCATGGACAGATTCGTCACGAATGATCAACTTGATGATCTCTGCCACATTGGCTAATTTATTATTTCCTAAATAATAAAGTGGTGTATAGAATCCTGAGTAAAATAAGAAGGTTTCTAAAAAGACACTCGCAATTTTTTTCTCTAACGGCGTACCGTTTTTGTAGATCTCATTGATACGCTCCGCTTTTTTCTGTAGATAAGGATTCGTATTCGTCCATTCAAAGATTTCTTCGATTTCTTTTTTCGTATTCAATGTACTGAAGATCGAAGAGTAACTTTTCGCATGGACAGACTCCATAAATTGGATATTGTTCAATACCGCTTCTTCATGGGGCGTGCGGACATCTTTACGTAATTGATCCATCCCGCTTTCTGATTGAACGGTATCAAGTAAAGTCAATCCACCAAATACGTGACCAACTGTATCTTTTTCTAATTGGGAAAGCGTACGCCAGTCGTCTAAGTCATTTGACAAAGGGATACGTGTGTCTAACCAAAATTGCTCAGTTAATTTCTCCCAAGTCGATTTATCAATGATATCTTCAATTTCATTCCAGTTTATCGCTGCATAATAAGTTTCTGACATGAGAATGCTCCTTTATTAAAATCCAGTAACGGTTCTATCACTAAGTGAAATTAGATTACACAGCTTTCACATTGGTTGCTGCCGATTTCTTCTGCATCGTCTGTAAACGTACGTACATAATAAATCGATTTGATTCCTTTGTGGAAAGCATAGTGTCTTAGAATATTTAGATCACGTGTGGATTGTTTTGTCGTTTCTTTCCATTCGTACAAACCTTCTGGGATTTCTGAACGCATAAACAACGTCATACTCATTCCTTGATCCACATGTTTTTGTGCTGTGGCATAAATATCGATCACTTTACGCATATCCATATCATAAGCAGAAGTGTAATACGGGATTGTTTCATTTGATAAATAAGGCGCTGGGTAATAGATTTTCCCAATTTTCTTTTCTTGGCGTTCTTCGATCATACGAGTGATCGGATGGATACTTGCACTAGTATCATTGATATAAGAAATAGAACCATTAGGTGCTACAGCTAAACGATTTTGGTGATACAAACCATCTTTCATGATTGCTTGCTTCAAGTTTTCCCAGTCTTGGGCAGTCGGAATAAAGATACCATCAAACAAAGCAGCAACTCGTTCAGATTTTGGTTGGAATTCGCCAGTGACATATTTATCAAAATAAGTGCCGTCTGCATAAGCTGATTTTTCAAAATTATGGAAGACTTGTTTTCTCTCACGTGCGATATTGTTACTTTCAACAAGTGTCCAGTAATTCAACAACATGAAATAAACATTGGTAAAATCAAGTGAATCTTCGGAACCATATTCCATTTGCTCTTTGGCAAAATAAGTATGAAGTCCCATGGCACCAAGTCCGATCGTATGATTCAATTTGTTTCCGTTTTGGATCGGTGGAACCACGTCAATATCCGAAGCATCTGTGATATACGTCAATGCACGAGTCATCGTGCGGACAGAACGACCAAAGTCAGGGCTATCCATCAAATTGACGATGTTTGTAGAACCTAAGTTACATGAGATATCTGTTCCTAGTTCTTCATATTCTTGCTTGCCGTTGATGACAGAAGGTGTCTGTACTTGTAAAATCTCAGAACATAAGTTACTCATGATGATTTTACCGTCTACAGGATTTTCACGATTTGCCGTATCAATATTGATGATATACGGATAACCAGACTCTTGTTGTAATTTAGAGATCTCGTTTTCTAAATCACGGGCTTTGATTTTTTGTTTACGGATATTTGGATTTGCGACTAAATTGTCATATTCCGCAGTGATATCTACGTAAGAAAATGGCACACCATATTCTTTTTCCACACTATAAGGACTGAATAGATACATTTCTTGGTTTTTACGTGCTAATTCATAGAATTTATCTGGGACGATCACACCAAGTGATAAAGTCTTCACGCGAATCTTTTCGTCTGCATTTTCTTTTTTTGCTGAAAGGAACATCATGAT
The DNA here is from genome assembly GCF_050555445.1 of Enterococcus sp. DIV1304_2. NCBI lineage: Bacteria > Bacillati > Bacillota > Bacilli > Lactobacillales > Enterococcaceae > Enterococcus > Enterococcus sp. DIV1304_2. Next base: position 2,535,697 of record NZ_CP187851.1, on the reverse strand, counting down.
GTCTGGGTGGAAGACGTTTAAATAAACGACACCCGCACCTTGACGTTGTCCTAATTGGTTCGAATAACTAAAGCTATCTTCAAACAATTTCATGACTGGAACAACACCGCTAGCTGCACCTTCGTATCCTTTGATCGGCGCTCCGGCTTCACGTAAGTTAGAAAGTGTGATCCCAACACCACCACCGATTCGTGAAAGTTGTAAGGCAGAGTTAATCGAACGACCGATCGAATTCATATCATCCGTTACTTGAGTCAAGAAACAAGAAACAAGTTCACCACGACGTTTACGTCCAGCATTCAAAAATGAAGGGGTTGCTGGTTGATAACGTTGGTGGATCATTTCATCAGCTAAAGCTAAGGCTAGTTCTTCGTCGCCATTCGCAAAGTACAACGCATTGAATGCGACACGATCTTCATAAGATTCCAAGTAGGCAGAACCATCATTTGTTTTTAACGCATATTGAGAGTAGAACTTATAGGCTGCCATGAATGATTTAAATGTAAAGTTTTGTTCGAATAGGAATTGATAAAGTTTTTCAATAAATTCACTACTATATAATTGAATGAACTCTGCTTCTAAATATTGGTTGTCGATCAAATACTGGATTTTGTCGATCACTGTTGGAAACGTCATCGTATTTGGTTTGACATTTTCTTCAAAAAAAGCAGCTAAAGCTTCTTTATCTTTATTTAAAGGGATTTGCCCGTTGACTGGTCGATTGATTTCATTGTTCAGCTTAAAGTAGCTGACATCTTTTAGATTTTTAAGACTCATACATACGCCCAACCTTCTTTTTGATTTTGATGATACGTGTTTGACCACAAGATATAGTGGTGTTCATTGCTGTAAAAAAGGATTTGGGGAGGTTACGGACAATATCCGTAAGTCCATCAAATCCATGGTGGCAGAGGATCAAGTAAATCCTCGATCTATTTGACAACTGTTTGAATGATTCTTAGCTAGCTAAGTGACGTAGTTGATCTGGTCTGAAACCAATGACAGTCGCTGCGTCTGAAGTGATGACCGGAACACTTTGGAATCCTTGGTCTTTTAACCATGAGATTGCTTCAGGTTGCTCGTCGATATTTACTTCTTCAAACTCGATTTTATTTTCAGCTAAAAAGCGTTTCACCATTTTACATTGCATACAATTATTTTTTGAAAAGATTTTTACGTTCATTATTATTTGCCTCCTTGCTCGTGTGTTTTCTCTATAATCAATAGTATAAATCTATTAGTAAAAAAGTCAATCAACAAACACTACATCTTGTGTTGTGGAAATTGTGGAATACTATGTTTTGTGGTTTTTGAAAAACAATGAAAACAAGTATCTCGTGCAGATTCGCTTGTATTAATACAGAAATGCTTGTGGAAAACTCCGTTAAAAAATATTTTTTTAACCTTTGCTTGCCAATAAATGAATGTTCGATCGAAAAATCACAAACGAAAAAGGTATGCAAAATGATGGAAAGAAGAAGAGAAATAAATGCAGATCAAAACCAGAAGAAAAAGGTATTTATACATTTAGAGATAGAAATTTTTTCACAAAACGAAAAATGATCATGAAGTGTCTAAGGATCATCGAAAAGAGAAACCCGAATCAAAATAGCAAAAGTCAAAAGAGTGCTCACTATATATAGTAGTAAGATGATAAATGTTGTAAAAATTGAACTAACAATATTTTTTAAATTTTTAATAACAATGTTATGTTTAAAAATTGGTTAATTGTCATGTTATCTGTTTTTTTATTCCTAGATTTTTGTTTAAATAGAGCCAACAGGACGTCTTGTTGATGCTTTGAAAATTCAATAAAAGGAAGCGATCCAGGATGCGTACAATGGTCAAATGGGTAGGTGTTATTTGTTTTACTTTACTAGTTTACGTTGGAGGAACAGCACAGGCAACTTCGATTCCAATCAAACCTACGATTACTGAAAAAAATCAACATGTGTTAGGTAGCAGCAGCCAATTCTCAGAGTCATTCACTCGAAGTCTGACAGACGATTCAGGAATCTCCGCTGCAGAACCAGGCAGACCAGCTAAAGATTTTATTGACATATCTTCCAATAATGGCAAGATATCGAGTGAAGAATTTCAAACGATGAAAAACTACGGCATTAAAGGGGTAGTCATAAAATTGACTGAAGGAGACTCGTATAAAAATCCGCTTGCTCCTGAACAGATTGCTTCAGCCGTTGCGGCAGGCCTAAAAGTAAGTGTCTATCATTATGCGTGGTTCAATGAAGAAGCTGACACAAAAGGGGAAGCTCAGTTTTTATTGGATTATATGAAAGAGTTGAACCTGCCATCGTCAACTGTTGTTGTCAACGATAGCGAAAATCCAAAGATGAACGTGGACAAAGTGACAGATAATGCATTGGTTTTCCAAAAAGCGATCCAACAGGGGGGCTATCAAAACGTCGTCCATTATTCGAGTGCTTCTTGGTTCACCGAAAACAAATTGGATATGACACGTCTAGGAAAAGAAAATTGTTGGGTTGCACAGTGGCCCTACGATCCTTCTGATAAAAATCCTTTGCATACAGATACAGCAGCTTGGCAGTGGGCAAGTGATCTTTATTTCCCAGAATTTCCTAGCCGTCATTTTGATGTAAGTAGTGACTATTTGAAAAAATTTACAAGTTAAATGAAATTTGTTTTTTAGCGCAAGAAACAAAAAGACAACCACGAAAATTTTTTGATTTTCGTGGTTGTCGCTTTATTCTCGAAGTGAGTGATACGAACTGTTTAGTTTGGGAAATCAACTGATAACTACCGGATTTCTTGTATAGAAGAAAAAAATAAAACCAGTTTACTTTTGCTTCTTTGAAGCGTCCATAGTAAGATGTTAGCTGACAAGTAGATGAAAGAGGAAGAATAAAATGAGTGAAAAAACCAAACTGGTTCGCCCACGTTATCAACAGATCGCTGTTGATTTGGCTGAACGAATCGTAGAAAATCGTTATCAAATCGGCGAGAAGATCCATGCAAGATCCACTTTAGCAAGCACGTATAACGCTTCGCCAGAGACGACTCGTAAAGCAATCAATGTTTTGGTCGATCTGGGGATCATGGAAGTCCGTCATGGCAGTGGTGCGTTTGTAGCATCTAAAGAAAAAGCAAAGGATTTCCTTTTACAATACCAAGATGTGCAATCGATCCAAGAAACAAAAGCAGAAATCATGGAAAGCGTGAAAAAACAACAAGAAGAATTGAACCATTTTTCACAACTATTGGATCAACTGGTGAGTCAAACGAAACGAATACATAAGATGAACCCACTTCTGCCTTTTGAACTTGCTTTGACAGAGGAAGCGGCTCACTTAAACCAATCCATCAGCGAATTGAATATTTGGCAAGCCACTGGTGCAACAGTGATTGCAATTTCCCACGATCAAGAACTGTTGGTCTCGCCTGGTCCGTATGCTAAATTTTCAGCGGGGGATACTGTCCACTTTATTGGGAACGAGTATACGCTGCAACGAATGACAAACTTTTTTTATCCAGATGGACAGTGAACGAGCGGATAAGAAAAATCTCATTTAATTCTAATTTTGGTCAATCCCTATACTGATAAGGGATTGACCATTTTTTTGTGTAGTTTCCCTAATAATACAGATACTTGGATTTTGACAAAGTGACTACATGATGTTATCGTAGTGTGGTCACTTTTTTCAGAAAGAAAAATGAATTTACATACAAAGGAGAATTTGTTTGGTAAAAGTAGAAGTAAAAAACTTAACGAAAATATTTGGTAAACGAACACAAACTGCTTTGGAAATGATGAAAAAGCACCAATCGAAAACAGAGATTTTACAAAAAACCGGCGCAACTGTCGGTGTATATGAAGCGAGTTTTGATGTACAAGAAGGTGAGATCTTCGTGATCATGGGACTTTCGGGGAGTGGGAAATCAACCTTGATCCGTCTATTGAATCGTTTGATTGAACCAACATCTGGCAATATCTTGATTGATGGAGAAGACATCTCAACACTTAGCAAAGAAGAACTTCGCGAAGTTCGTCGTCACAAAATCAACATGGTGTTCCAAAACTTCGGTCTATTCCCACATCGTACGATTTTAGAAAATACAGAATACGGTCTTGAAGTTCGCGGTGTTCCTAAAGAAGAACGTCAAGCGAAAGCAGAAAAAGCGTTAGAGAACTCAAGCTTGTTATCCTTTAAAGATCAATATCCTAGTCAATTATCTGGTGGGATGCAACAACGTGTAGGGTTAGCCCGAGCATTGGCAAATGATCCAGAGATCCTATTGATGGATGAGGCTTTCTCAGCACTTGATCCATTGATTCGTCGTGAAATGCAAGATGAATTATTGGAACTACAATCCAATGTGCAAAAAACGATCATCTTCATCACACATGATTTAAATGAAGCATTGCGTATCGGGGATCGCATTGCATTGATGAAAGACGGAGAAATCATGCAAATCGGTACTGGGGAAGAAATCTTGACTAATCCAGCCAATGATTACGTGAGAGAATTCGTTGAAGAAGTCGATCGCTCGAAAGTCTTGACGGCGCAAAACATCATGGTTCCTGCACTAACAACAAACATCGAATCAGATGGTCCAAACGTTGCATTGACACGTATGCGTAATGAAGAAGTCAGCATGTTGATGGCTGTTGATAGAAAACGTAACTTAAAAGGGATCATTACAGCAGATCAAGCATTAGAAGCAAGACGTCAAAAACGTCCATTGATCGATTTCCTTGATGAAAATGTTACCGTGATCGGTAAAGATATGTTAGTTAGTGATATTTTCAATATTATTTATGATTCGCCGACTCCATTAGCCGTGGTTGATAACGGGAAATTAAAAGGCGTTATTATCCGAGGTAGCGTAATCGAAGCATTAGCAGCAACAAGTGAGGTGAGCGAACATGAATAATCTATTGAACTATCAAATACCCGTCGCTGACTGGGTCGAAACGATCACTGATTGGTTGACAACAACGTTCGCAGGACTGTTCTCATTCCTTCAAACGATTGGTCAAGCAGTGATGACAGCTATCACGAATCTTTTATTAGTGATACCAGCACCACTATTTATTCTTTTAATGGCAGTTGCAGCGTTCTTTATTTCAAAAAAACGTCCCGGATTGACATTATTTACGTTGATTGGCTTATGGTTCATTTATAATCAAGGGCTATGGACAGATTTGATGAATACTGTCACATTGGTTTTACTATCGAGTGTGATCTCGATCATCATTGGTGTACCTCTTGGTATTCTCATGGCAAAAAATGATAAAGCGCAAGGAATCATTAAACCGATCCTTGACTTTATGCAAACAATGCCTGGTTTTGTTTATTTGATTCCAGCGGTTGCCTTTTTCGGAATTGGTATGGTTCCAGGGGTGTTTGCCTCAGTGATTTTTGCCTTACCACCAACTGTTCGCTTTACGAACCTAGGTATTCGCCAAGTACCGAAAGAGTTAGTAGAAGCGTCTGATTCATTTGGTAGTACGAGTTGGCAAAAACTAGTGAAACTTGAATTACCACTAGCAAAAGGAACGATCATGGCAGGGATCAATCAGACAACTATGCTTTCTCTTTCAATGGTCGTGATTGCCTCAATGATCGGAGCGCCTGGTTTAGGTCGTGGTGTCCTTTCTGCTTTACAACGTGCACAAGTCGGAAATGGTTTTGTCAATGGGGTAGCATTGGTGATCTTAGCCATTATCATTGACCGTTTTACGCAACACTTGAATCAACCAAATGATCAAAAAGCAGCAGGTACTGCGAAACAAAAAAATAAAAAGCGCCAAGGAGTGATCATTGGTGCAGTAGTCGTTGTTTTATTAGGTGCGATCGGTGTTGGAAGTTTTAGTTCTTCAACAAAAGAAACAAACACGATCAATCTTTCTTATGTGGAATGGGATACAGAAGTTGCTTCAACAAATGTCGTAGCAGAAGTCTTAAAAGAGATGGGCTATGATGTGAAAGTGACGCCTCTTGATAATTCGATCATGTGGGAATCCGTTGCAAAAGGAGAATCAGATGGAATGGTGGCTGCTTGGTTACCTAAGACTCATGGTTCTCAATATGAACAATACAAAGATCAAGTCGATGATCTAGGTGCAAACTTGAAAGGTGCCAAAGTCGGGTTAGCTGTTCCAACATACATGGATGTTAATTCGATCGCGGATCTAACCGATGAAGCAGGCAAAAAAATCACCGGTATCGAACCTGGTGCAGGTGTGGTGAATGCCGCAGAAAATACGATTGCCCAATATCCAAATCTTGAGGGTTGGACAGTTGAGACCTCTTCTTCAGGTGCGATGACGGTTGCATTAGGACAAGCAATCAAAAATCAAGAACCAATCGTCTTTACTGGTTGGACGCCACACTGGATGTTTGCGAAGTATGACTTGAAATATCTAGAAGATCCAAAAAATGCGATGGGAGATGCGGAAGAGATCCACACGATCGTCCGCCAAGGCTTAAAAGAAGATCAACCAGAAGCATACGCTGTGTTGGACAAATTCAATTGGACAGAAAAAGACATGGAAGAAGTCATGTTGGAAATCAACAGCGGCAAAGACCCACAACAAGCAGCAAGAGAATGGATCGATAAGAACCAAGAAAAAGTTGCTAGTTGGAAAAACTAAATAAATAAAAAAAATCGACTTTACTGAAACAAAAACTGTTTCGGTAAAGTCATTTTTTTGTAAAAATCACCGTGTTTGATCCGCAAAAGAACTGTTTTGAACATGTCAGACAATTGGAAAAAAATAAAAAAAGCCTATATCGTTGCTTCAGAAGCCGCTTGGACCGATAGTTCAAATTATAATGTCCATAAAGGAACAACAGTGGCAGAATTGCAAAGAATCCTCCACGTCACACCAGAAGAAACCATGGTATTTGGCGATGGTCTAAATGATGTCGAATTATTAGGACGTGCAGCTTACAGCTTTGCGATGAGCAATGCCTTTGAGCAAATCAAAGAAGTTGCACAATTTGTGACAAAGTCGAATGATGAAGATGCGGTGCTCCATACCATCAAAAAAATGATTGCTTTACAAGCATGAAAACCCAGTGAGTTGATGTCAGAGAAAGAGCCTTCAACCATTTAATTGGCAGAAGACTCTTTTTTTGTCTGTAAATAATCAACGAATCCATCAAGTGATAAATCAGCTGCATGAGCTAATAAGATCATTGTGCCAAATTTAACACTGTTCCAGTCATCTGATTGATTTAGACGTGTAAAGCTACTAGCGGTGATCCCAGTTTTCTTACTCAATTGGTAGTTGCTTTTAAACCCAAAGTCTTGTTTATATTGTTCAAACCAATTCATAAAATCGCTCCTTTGCTATGTACTCATTAAAATATACAAATTTTACTAAATCAACCGATAAGAGGTAAATTGAGAAAATAGGGTAGATACAATCATTGTATCACTACTGACAGATATGACCACCTGTTAGCGGATAAAGATTTTTGTTCAGCTATAAAAATAAAAGTGTTGGAAGAAAGCTGCAAAATATATAAAATCTTACGTTATAATGTATTTATTCAATTTGAGATGCTGCCATAGTTAATTGATTGGATAGATCACGAAGAAAGGGGGCAGTTTCAAAGAACAAACGACAGATCCAAAAGGTTTTCTCACATTGTTTGATGTTTATCTAATTTTAGGAGATGACATCTGGCTAATATTAGGCCGGTTTTTTGTTTAAAATTGAAAGGAGCTTGTGGTATGGAAGACATAAATGATAGTGAAGTTTATTTAAATCAATCCAGTGACTACTTAAATCTATCCCTTACTATAATGGCGAGTTTAGTTATCGGTGTGCTAGTGAGCATGAATATGGAGAGTTGACGCATGGAGAATAAAAAGAGAATAGCCATTACATTCATTGTTTTCACGCTGTTTTTTACCCTGTTTAGAAGCTCAATGTCAGGGATTTTTTCTCTCTATTACTCAAATTTTGGTGTGATAGATAACAATATCAGTCTTATAAAGAGTTTTCAAAATATAGGGATTTTACTGGGTTTATTACCAGCAGGATATTTGGCAGATAAAATTGGAAGAGTAAAAATCATTATTATTTCTTCAGTAGTGATTGCATCTAGTTTTTGTATTATTTTATTTTCAAACGATCTTATTGGATTTTCATTAGCTGAATTTCTTTATGGTATAGGATTAGCTATGAACTCAGGGGCAGTACTAGCATATACAAATGACTTGGAGAATCATTATAATATCAGACTTGAGAAGAAAGTAATGGGGAGAAGAACGGCATTGCAAAATATTGCAACTCTAGCGGGAGGGAACATCGGTACTTCGCTTTTTCAAATCGATAATCAATTTCCTTTGTATTTCTCTATTATGGGCTTGCTTTGCTATCCGCTATTTATTTATGGCTGGATCAAATATAATGATTTTTCTAATTTAAATCCCAGAATACATAAAAAACGTAAACCTAAATCCATAGATATTTCTTTTTTACTCAAGAAAAATGTTTTATACGCGATATTTATTTCGCTATGTTTTGAAGGGGCAACACAATTTGTTTTAGTTTATTGGTCGATCTTTTATGTTAATCGTTTGAATTTCAACCTATCCACAGTATTCACATTAAGTATGATTTCTGTCGTCTTGGGAAGTGAGATCTATTCACAATTAACGAAAAGTATTAAATCAAATAATAGGATACTGATTGGTACACTGTACATCTTATCATTCTCCTTGTTTGGAATGGGTATTCTTGAAAACCGTTGGCTTTCTATCGTGCTTTTTGCTCTTGTTGAGGTATGTATTGGAATTGTTAGTAGCTCGATACTTACGCTGGAAAGCGAGATCATCACTTATGAAGAAAAAAAATCTTCTATTTTAGCAACGATTTCTTTTGTAACAGAGATTGGTGTGATTAGCATTTTATTAATCAATAAAATATTAATGAGGTCGTTATCCTTACAAAATATGTTTCTTGTTAGTTCAGCATTTATAGCTGTAGGGCTTCTATTGATTTATATAAATCATTTAAAAGGAAAAAAGAGAAAAGAAATGATCTGACACTGTTGGAGGGTTCGTAAAAGAAGACACGAATGATTATAATCAATAGCTATTGGCCTATTTTGTTAGTACTTTTGAAGGCTTGAAGTTTTCCGAGCACAAAAAAATGCCACCACGCACACTCTTTTCCAAACTACTGAAGTAGCCAAGAGTGTACTGGTGACGTGGGTTTGGCACCCAATGGGCCGTGAGGGGCTCGAACCCGCGACCCGCTGATTAAGAGTCAGCTGCTCTACCAACTGAGCTAACGGCCCATATGAAAAAGTACTTTATTATAGTAGCACTAAGCATTTTAAAATGCAAGGCACGTACAATAAAAAATCTACGAAAACTTTACTACTTCCTAGAAATTCATTCATAGTTTATTCATAAATGACCGTTATGATAAACGTATCCCAACCAACAAAGTTCTTGCAAAAGAACAACCCATAACACTTTTTCATTTTTTTACTCCTTTTCCCGCCATGAAAATGGCGGGTCTTTTTTTATTCCCAGAAGAATCTAGAACAAGCATCGTTTAAACGCTTGTTATCGATGTTTGATTTTGTTATTAATTTATCTAGTTTGAGTAACTAGATTGAATGTTTTTGAAAACTTTGATAAGATATTAATGAGAACATTAAAGGAGCTTTCATAATGGAAAAAATGCGCCAGCAATTAATTGATTGGGCTGTCAGTATCGAAACATTTCGTTTACCACATTGGGAAGAACTTCCAGACTTGGAGCTATACATGGATCAAGTCAAGACACTAGTAGATCGTCATTTATCACCAGTTATCCAAGGAGAAAAACATCCTTTGTTAACTTCTTCAATGGTTAATAATTATGTGAAACTAGGTTTAGTACCGGCGCCAATCAAAAAGCGATACAACAAACAACATGTGGCATTTCTGATTGCTATCACAACGCTTAAACAAGTGTTGACGATTCCTGAAATCAAAGAAGGAATTTTGTTTCAAGGAAAAACAGTGGGCATCCGTGAAGCATATAATCTTTTTTGTGATGAACAAGAAAATGCGATACGAATGGTCAGTCAATTAGCCCAAGGAAAACAACATGAACAATTATTGAATCAAGAACTTCCATTAGAATATGTTGCTGTACGTTCAGCGACGATTTCTTTTGCAATGAAGCTACTAGCAGAAAAAACGATCAGTTTAGAAAGCGAATATTTACAAGAGGCAAAAAAGGAGAAAGAAAATGAAGAATAAGATTGCGATTTTAGTAGACTCAGGAACAGATGTGCCACAAGAAATCATCGATATGTACAATATTTATGTGATCCCTTTGAAAATCATTTATAAAGATAGAGAATATACAGATAAAGTCGATATTACTCCTGAAGAGATTTATAAGCGTTTACCTGAGGAAATTCCGGGTACCTCGTTACCTGATGGAGAATCAATCACTAAGATTTTTGATCAAATCAAAAATGATGGCTATGATAAAGTTCTAGCAATCACTATTTCAAGTGGTTTGAGCGGAACGAATAATGTGGTTCGTCTTGTCGCACAAGAACAAGAAGGAATCCAAACACATGTATTAGATACTAAAAATATTGGTATTGGCGCCGGTTTTACAGCAATCCAAGCCGCAAAATGGATCGAAGATGGCATGGAATGGGACACGCTGATCGATGAATTAGTTGCATTAGCTGAACGAACGAAAGTCTTTTTCAATGTAGCAACACTTGAATACCTGCAAAAAGGCGGACGTATCGGTCTAGTTGCCTCAATTTTAGGAAATGCCTTAAAATTGAATCCTATCATCTCTTGTAATGAAGAGGGCATCTATTATACAGTAGGTAAAGCACGAGGCAGAAAGAAAAGTTTAGACAAGACAATGTCCTATGTGAAAGAAGCTGTCGGGGATGCAAAAGTCTTCAACTTGGCAGTCGCACATGGTGCGGCGGAAGAAGAAGCAATTGAAATGAAGGCTCGTTTTGAACGTGAATTCCCTAATGTCCAAGAGATTTATTTTGGACAAATCTCACCGGCATTGGTGGTCCATACTGGCCCAGGTTTATTAGGGATCGGTGTGCAAATACTTGAACCATAATATGATCGAAGCGAAGTGATCATCAAAGAACAGCATTATTTTTTATCTAAAATAATTAGAAAAAATAGTGGACACTAAAAGAATCGCAAATAGAATTCCGCTCTTTAGAAGTTAGATATTCGTCTGACTTCTCTGGGGCGGGATTTTTTATGGGGAAATTTAATTTTTGAATTTAATGGAACATGCTTCAAGAGTTTTTGGAGAAGAAAAAACACTATTCCGGCATTTTTGATTTGGTATAAAAAATTAGGTTGACCTTAGAATCGCTCTAACCAATATCATTAAAGTAGGCATAGAAATGCGGATCATATCGATTGATCACTATGCCAGTTTATTTTTAGGTAGAAAGAAGGAGTTTAAAAATGAATTATTTAGAATTAAGTGCCCACAGAGAAAATCCAGCGGTAACGATCATGTTAGGGATGCCAAATGACGAAAAAAGTGCTGAAAAATATAAACTAGTGTTAAAAAATCTAGTAAAACAGATTATTTTAGAGTTGGAAGAAAGGGAAGGAACAGCGGCGAAAACAATGATTCGTAAAATCGATCAAGTGTTAAAAGACTTTCAACCTACGCATAAAAGAGGAAGCATTGTCTATTTTATTTCGCCAAGCGTCAATGAACAAATCGAAGTACCATTTGTGTTGGAGAGTCAATTTGTTATTGATGCGTATTTCCATACAAAAGAAATCTTACGAAGTGAAAGTAAAATGAACCATTATTATGTGTTAACGATTGGGATAGATTGTTCACGTCTACTAGAATATGTAGATGATACGCTGATACAAGAAGTGAAAGACGCACATTTCCCAATCAGGAATAAAGGCTACTGGACAAAAGACCGCGTATTGAATTCAATGGGAAGTGTTCAAACGAATTACAAAAAAGAGTTCTTCAAATGGATTGATTCTGAGTTACAACCTTATTTGAATCGTCATCCACACCCAATCATTTTAGCTGGAACAACAGAAAATATTGCGACATATAAACAGATTTCACATAAAGATGAACGGATTGTTGGAGAAATCTATGGGAACTTTACAGTTGATAGTGGCGCAAATGAGTTGGCAATAGGAGAGCAAGCAAATCAGGTGATTCACGAATACATTCGTCATCAAAAAGAGACGATACTACACACTATAGTAGGAATGGAAAACCAAGGGCGTATAGAGCGTGATGTAGCCAACATCTACAGACAAGTAATTAAAGGAAAAGGGCAAAAATTGATTGTGGATCACGCTTACTATCAAGAGGCGGTGATTAGAGATCATCAAGTCAAATTAGTAGATATCTCACCGAGTGACGAAGGCTACGTCGAAGATATCGTCAATGAAATCATTTATGAAGTCATGCGTTACGGAGGAGAAGTTATCTTTGCCGAAACAGAAGTATTAGAAAATCAATCGCCGATCCTATTACAATTACGCTATTAAAAATCGATTCATACAAATGGGAAACTAGGAAACTTAGAAGAATAAGGAGATAGCCCAACACTCGGATACATTCGGAGGTTGGGCTTTTTGATGAAAGATAAAGTCTAAAAAGTTTGGAATAGCTAAGAAAACACTCGTAATCTTAAAAGATAGTATAAGATTCTTTTCAAATCAGCCTTGAGGCGTAGGTTATCTTATAGACCTTATAGTACAATGTTTAAAACAGAAAACAGCTACATGGAGGTTATGTATGAAGAAAACAAAACTTATTGCCACTCTCTTGGTCTCAAGCCAAGTTTTACTAGCAACACCAATCGTATTAGCAGACGAGACAGCAACAACGCAAAGTATTGTCCCAATTTCAGGAACGGTCGACTCGACAGTTGCTACGGATTCTTCCGATTCAACAACGACAACCAGCTCTAGTGAACGGTTACAGATCAATGCAGTAGCAATCGGTAATGCGTTAACGAAAGAACAAGAAACTTATACATTAGATAAATTAGGGATCAAAGGAGAAACACCGATCTATAAAACGTCCGGTACAGACTTGATGTCCTATATTCCTGACGGTGGATTTACCAAAGACTGGGCAGTTTACAGTTCTGTACGTATGCAGACGCTCGCTGAAGGCGAAGGGATCACTGTTGATATCGCGACACCAGAAAATATCACACGAATCACAGCCGCTCAGTATCAAAATGCAGCGTTAACAGCTGGGATCACCGATGCAAAATTGACGGTCGCATCTGCAGTACCAATCGATGGTTCAGGTGCTTTAGCTGGTGTGTACAAAATCGTTGAAGAATCTGGTGGAATCATCAATCAGGATAGAGTATCAGTCGCCCAAAATGAAATGGATGTGTTATCGTCTATCACAGAAGAAAACAAAGACAAAGATGGCTATTCCGATGAAGCATTAAATAAAGCACAGGAGCAAGCGAAAGAAGAATTAGCAGCTAAGACTGCTGACGGCAAAGAACTGACACAAGCGGATATTCAAACGACAGTAGAAAAAGCTCTAAAGGATAATGGACTAGAAGATGTAATGACAAGCGATCAAGTCACAGAAATAACTTCGTTGATGAGTGAAATGAAAGATAAAAATATTTTTGAAGACTTCGTGAAAGAATTAGACTTGACTGAGACGAGCAAGCAAATTCAAGAAAAATCAAAAGGGCTTTGGGAAAATATCAAAGGGTTCTTTAGTGGCTTATGGGATTCGATCACTGGCATGTTTTCTGGTGACTCTCAATAATCGAAATAGTTTTTTATGTATGAAATATTTGATTTGAGCTACCCTATACGGATCTTTAGTCAATGAAGCAAGAATAAACCGCTATAACTTTTCCGAGTTAGCGGTTTATTTTTATAATCATCTAATTGCATACTTTGATAAGCGACAAGTGGTATTCGTGGAGGGTTGTAGGAATCTGAATCCGCCTGTTCAATCATGCAATTTTTATCAATAACCTCCTATTTTTTTAGAAAGATGAAACCTGATAAGAAATGCGGTATAATAGAACAGAATGACAATACTAACTAAGAGGTGGCTCTTTATGAAAAAAATACTAGTTGTCGACGACGAAAAACCGATTTCGGATATCGTCAAATTTAACTTAGCAAAAGAAGGCTATGACGTCTATACAGCATATGATGGGGAAGAAGCTTTAGCAAAAGTAGCCGAAGTGGAACCTGATTTGATTTTACTAGATTTGATGTTACCAAAAATGGATGGCTTAGAAGTGGCTCGTGAAGTACGAAAAACGTTTGATATGCCGATCATCATGGTGACAGCTAAGGATTCTGAAATCGATAAAGTGTTAGGCTTGGAACTGGGAGCAGATGATTATGTGACCAAACCGTTCTCTAATCGTGAATTAGTGGCACGTGTGAAAGCAAATCTTCGACGTGGCGCTTCTGCTACCAAAGAAGTGGAAGAAGTCACACCTTCTGAACTGATCATTGGGGACTTAACGATCCATCCCGATGCGTATATGGTGACGAAACGTGGCGAAACGATTGAATTGACTCACCGTGAGTTTGAACTGCTCTTTTATTTAGCAAAACACATTGGTCAAGTCATGACACGGGAACATTTGTTACAAACCGTTTGGGGCTATGATTATTTTGGTGATGTTCGTACAGTAGACGTGACCGTTCGTCGTTTGCGTGAAAAAATCGAGGATAATCCAAGTCATCCTAGCTATTTAGTTACACGCCGAGGCGTAGGGTATTACTTGCGTAATCAAGAACAGGAGTAATTGGATGAAAGGAAAAGTCCGTTTTTTTCGATCAGTAAACTTCAAAATAGCTATTACATTTATTTTGATTTTACTGATCTCAATTGAAATTATAGGTGCATATTTTATTAGAGGATTGGAACGTTCAACGATCAATACCTTTATCAAAGATATGAACCAAACAGTCGAAACATTAGCGACAACGATCAGTCCAGAACTGAATGGGAAAGGCAATGAAAGTGCGACTATCGATGATGTCAATGGGAATATCAAGCGTTTTATTGAGACCAGTGCTTCAAGTGATATCATTGAGATCCGTGTCGTGGATGAAAAAGGCATCATTCGAGCAACGACAGAGGTAAGCGAACAAGGTTCAGTCGGCAAAAAGAATGATTACGTCGATATGAATGATTTTACAACCAAACGATATGTCGCATTAGATGATGACGGAAAACGAGTAAATATCAATATTCAACCGATTTTGTCCCCGACCGGCGACGCCGTCATCGGGGCTCTTTACGTCAAAAGTGATATCGAACAAAAATATTCAGAAATCAATAATACAGCACTGATTTTCTTTACGGCTTCGTTAATTGCTGCATTTATCTCAATGGTTGTGTCTGTTCTGGTCGCACGTTCCATTACGCAACCGATCGGTGAGATGCGTGAGCAAGCGATCCGCATTGCGCGTGGTGATTATAGCCGTAAAGTAAAGGTCCATGGTCAAGATGAATTAGGTCAGTTGGCTGAAACGTTCAACCAACTAGCAGAACGGATCGAGGAAGCGCAGGATACGATGGAAGCTGAACGAAATCGGTTAGATAGCGTCTTGTCACATATGACAGATGGTGTTATTGCAACCGATCGTCGTGGGAAGATCATTACGATCAATGATATGGCTGTCTCATTATTAGACTTGAAAAAAGAAGAAGCAATCGGACAGTCAATCTTGACTCTTTTAGCAATTGAAGAAGAATATACGTTACGAAAACTGTTAGAAGATCCGAATGAAATGATTTTAGATCGATCCACTGGAGCGAGAGAAGCTGACCAGATGATTTTACGCGTCGATTTTTCGATGATCCGTCGAGAATCTGGCTTTATCAGTGGGTTGGTTGCAGTTTTACATGATGTAACGGAACAAGAGAAAACAGAACGGGAACGTCGTGAGTTCGTATCGAACGTTTCCCATGAGTTGCGTACGCCTTTAACAAGTATGCGTAGTTATATCGAAGCACTGAGTGAGGGTGCTTGGAAGGACGAAGAAGTCGCACCGAACTTTTTAAAAGTGACCTTAGATGAGACCGATCGTATGATCCGCATGATCAATGATCTACTGAATCTATCTCGCATGGATACGGGGAATACTCAATTACAATTAGAATATGTCAATTTTAATGAACTCGTTAATTTTGTGTTAGATCGTTTTGATATGATGGTTGGTAATCAAGAAAAAAATTATACGATCCGTCGAGAATTTACGCAACGAGATCTGTGGGTCGAGATCGACACAGATAAAATTATTCAAGTTATTGACAATATCATGAACAATGCAATCAAATATTCACCCGATGGGGGAGCAATCACCTGCCGGTTGCTTGAAACACATAACAATGTGATTTTAAGTATTACAGACCAAGGGCTAGGTATCCCTAAAAAAGATTTGAATCGTGTATTTGAACGTTTTTATCGAGTGGACAAAGCAAGAGCTAGAGCGCAAGGTGGAACAGGATTAGGCTTAGCAATCTCTCGCGAAGTAGTGAAAGCACATCGTGGCGCAATCTGGGCAGAAAGTAAGGAGGGACAAGGTTCAACCTTCTATATTTCTTTACCTTATGAACCGTATGAGGAGGAATGGTGGGAATGAAGATTTCTGAAAAATTTATACGAATTGGTTTGATCTTGATGGTTGCATTAAGCCTGTACTTCTCTTATGCAATTTGGTTGAGTCCAGCAGGGAAAACTTCAATCAACTTAGAAGAGAGCAATTCACAAGTGATTGAATCACAAAGCTATCGTAAAGCATCAGAAATTTATTTGCCTTTACACCTCACATGGTTTCAAACAGATACAGTGAAAGAAACGAATAGTGAGAACCTGATTTCTCAAATACATGGGTTGATCGAAGGTGCTCGTTTTGGCAAGCTGACAGAAGTCGTGGAAGCAGACCAAGAGAAGTTCAATCAAAAGAAGTCTCTCAATGAAGGAATCGAATTCTCTTATAACGCACCTTATCTACTCAGTGGCTATGTGAAAGCATTTGGTTTGAATATTGATCTAGGTTCAGTCCAAAATGAAGATGTCTATTTTACGAGTGTCCAATTTGATCTAAAAGACGAAAAAGTTAGTTTTATTGATTATGATCAGCGGACGATTTACGAAGCCAGTCTATCGATGGATTGGAAAGAAATTGAACATGATTTGAATTCTTCAGATGTCAACTGGACACCTGTATTCAGAACGCCAGAAAGTATTGAAACACAGCACAGTATCAAAGAACCAATGAAACTAAAAAAATACAGTTATATCTTATCTCAGCAACCATACACCGTCTTTCGGAATGCTTTTTTTTCCCAGCCAGATGCGGTTAAAAACAATGATGAAAGTACGGAATTGATTTTTTATGATGGCAATGAAACAATGACGATCCATTCAGAAAATCAGATCGTCGATTTTAGAGGAGATTTACCGACGATTGATGAACCAAACAATATTTTTACGGACAGTTTTCCTTATGTCAGCAAACTAGGTGGCGCGTTAGGCAATGTTCGATATTTTGATCGTAATAAGAATACAATCGATTATCGTATTTTTGTAGAAGGATTTCCCGTATTTGGTTCAGGCAGTAAAGGAAAAGTTGGAATCGAAATCGGTAATGAGCAAGTCAATAATCAAGTAAGTATTCAAACGAGTTTAAATACCATCCAAGTCCCGATTCCTTCAGATGAAGAAGTCGAGTTGCCTAGCACCGACGATGTATATCAGGAATTAGTAGATAATGGGGCAGAAGAAACGAAAATCGAGTTGATTATTGTTGGCTATACATGGCAAAACATCGAAGAAACGAATCGGGTGGTTGATCTATTCCCAGAGTGGTATGTGAAATATCAAGGAGAATGGTATTCTGCAAATGAATTATTGACCAAACTACCTGAGAAGGAGGCGGAGTAACTATGGATTTCAAAAAAATTGAATGGATTTTCTTCGTCGCCTTTCTAGGATTGAATGTTTTTTTATTTAGTAGTTATCATGAATCGATCAACCAAGAGCATACGGTAATACGCTCAGATCAGACAGAATCAATCAAAAAACGGTTAGCAAATGATGATATTACTTATACGGGTGATTTCTCTTCTGAAAGTAAGCAAGGCTACTATTTAAGTGCGGAGGAAACGGAACTGAGTCAAACGTTGTTCAAGTATCGCCAAGATAATAATCGACGTGGTTTATTAGAGAGTGGAGTTTCCATCAATGATAATATATTGACTAAAACGTTATCGGACTCTGAATCTGAAAGCAAAGTCCTTGATCCAAATCGCATAGCAAGTTCACTCAATGACTTTTTGGATAACGAGGAAGATGTTTTATTTGGTAATGAGTATATCTATATGAAAAATTTCTCTGTGTTAGAAGGTGATTCTCCTGAAATCACAGCGAGCCAAACGTATGAAGGATTGCCATTCTATGATGATACAGCTAAACTTATTTTCTCCCTCGAAAAAAAGGGGGATGAGTATCGCATTTTGAAGTATACTCAAACCCATTTAACGAATATTGAACAGTTGCGAGAAAAAACAGAATTGCATACGGAAGAAGAAGCTATTAATACATTGTATGTAAATAATAAAATCTCTCGAGGATCGAATATCCTTTGGCGTCAGCTGGCTTATTCTCGTATTTTGAAAGTACGAGAGAAAAATGTGTATGTACCGGTGTGGTATGTCGCAATTGAAACGCCGGATAAGACTTATCAGATTGAAACGGTCAACGCATTTAGTAATACGATTATTACAAATAATTCGATCCCAAAGGTGGAAGATCATTAAAAAAGTAGGTATAATGAAAAAAGTTTACAAAGTAAGAAGGGAAGTAGTAGTAAAATGGCTGAAGGAAATACAGCTTTTAAAATCAGTATCCTTGCAAGTGGGAGTTCAGGAAACTCATTATATATCGAGAGTGACAAAAAGCGACTTCTGGTAGATGCAGGACTGAGTGGGAAAAAAATTACTTCCTTAATGGCACAAATCGGTCGGACGCCCGATCAATTAGACGGTATTCTTGTGACACATGAACATCGAGATCACATTCATGGGGTCGGTGTTTTGGCGCGTAAGTACCATTTAGATATCTATGCAAATGAAAAAACATGGGAAGCAATGGCTCCGATGATCGGAAATGTCCCAATTGAACAAAAACATTTATTTCAGATGGGGAAAGTCCAAACGTTTGGCGATTTAGATATCGAGAGTTTTGGTGTTTCTCATGATGCAGCTGCACCACAGTTTTATCGTTTCCACAAAGAGAATCGTTCATTTGTCATGCTGACGGATACAGGTTATTGTAGTGATCATATGCGAGGGATCATTGAAAATGCTGATGGGTACTTGATGGAAAGCAATC
Source organism: Enterococcus sp. DIV1304_2 (assembly GCF_050555445.1). NCBI lineage: Bacteria > Bacillati > Bacillota > Bacilli > Lactobacillales > Enterococcaceae > Enterococcus > Enterococcus sp. DIV1304_2. Next base: position 2,516,300 of record NZ_CP187851.1, on the reverse strand, counting down.
ATGATCTAGAGATGTTGCGTATGGGGCCTTATCCTTGGAATTTGAAACAACGTATTTTAGGCGATCGTGGTCATTTATCGAATGAAGATGGTGCGTTAGTGATGACTGATGTAATTGGCGATCGTACAAAACGAATCTATTTAGGCCATTTAAGTAAAGAAAACAATATGAAAGAATTGGCCCATTTGACTATGGAAAATATTCTTAAGGAAAAAGATCTAGGTGTGGGATATGATTTCAATGTGTACGACACTGACCCGGATGCTGCAACAGAATTATTTTCAATTTGATCAATCAGTTGTGACGGAAGTGATTGGCTCATAAAAATAAGCAGTAAAGTCCGAAAATTTGAAGGAATTTTTGGGCTTTACCGCTTTTTTCGTAAGGAGTTACCTCCTGAATGCTATTTATTTTATTATAGGGAGTGCCTGATGATGAAAGTCACAGGCTTTTTTATTATATTACAGTAAACCTTGTTGCAATGCCAATTGTACAATGACAACTAGAGTGTTCATACCAATATGGGTGATCATTGGTGCCCAGATCCGCCCAGTGGATCGGTATAGTAAACTAAAGAAAAATCCTAAAAAGAAGTAGACGAGTAAATGCCCATCATTGTGTGCTAATGCAAAGAGCAAGGAACTAACACTTGCACCTACCCAAAAGTTGGTATAGTGACCAACGATGCCAAGAATACTGCGACGAAATACAAATTCTTCCATGATTGGTCCGGCAATAGTTGTAGCAATAATAAAAGCAGGAGTATCTAAAATCAGTTGGATAATATTTTGCGTATTTTCAGATGGAGAGACTTCTCCAAAAAAGAAACTCTCGATCATAACCGCAATACTTTGTAAAATCAGAGCGATAAAGATACCAACGACTCCGTATAAAATGATTTTCGAGCGAGAAGCAACCGGTACGTTTGCTTCGATTTCGATTGGTTCTTTATGTTTGAAGTACAAGAACCACAGAATGATTGCACCTAAGATATACGCAACTGTTGTCGCATTAATCAAACCTGACGTTGAATTTACAAGTCCGACAGATGTCAGAAGTAAAGGCGAGACAAATACTAGCCCGTAACAAAAAATGCTAAAAAAGCTATATTTTTTTAATGACATATGAAACCTCCTTGAGCTAAGTGAAAAGCCAAGTATAACTTTCTTTCTTGCTCTAATAATATAGGAAAAGCAACCTTTCGTTGAACTTTAAATGATGAAAAATCAACGTACGCGTTACTAAACGCTATCCATTATTCATTATACCATATCAAGATGTTTCTCTGATCAGTTAGTATTGAACGGCTTTTTTACAAACTGATAAACGGTGTTCAAGAAGCTGACCTTCAACATTAAGCTGAAAAATCAAAAAATATGAGGAGCTATTTTCTGATTTTCCATCTTACTGCTCAGGTCAAAGCGCTTCTTTCACAACCTATGATAAACGGTGTTCAAGAAGCAACACTTCAATAATAAGACAAAAAAATCCAAAATGAAAAAGCCATTTTTGATTTTCTTGTCTTATTACTCAGTGCTGAGCGCTTCTTTCACAACCTAGATAAACGGTGTTCAAGAAGCTGACCTTCAACATTAAGCTAGAAAATCAAAAAATATGAGGAGCTATTTTCTGATTTTCCATCTTACTGCTCAGGTCAAAGCGCTTCTTTCACAACCTAGATAAACGGTGTTCAAAAAGCTGACCTTCAACATTAAGCTAGAAAATCAAAAAATATGAGGAGCTATTTTCTGATTTTCCATCTTACTGCTCAGGTCAAGACGCGTCTTTCACAACCTATGATAAACGGTGTTCAAAAGCCAGCTCCTTCAATATTAAGTCAAAACTTGAAAAAATATGAGAAGCTATTTTCTCAAATTTTGCCTTAATACTTGGAGCTGATCGGCTTTTTCACAACCTTCTTTAAAAAATTTTTTTCTATGATTTAAAAAGCTTGCAAAAGAATAGGAGAATGAGTATTATTAAAAATGTAGGTTAGCACTCGATGTGATAGAGTGCTAATAGATTCAAAAAAAGAGTTATCGGAGGGATTTATCGTGTTAAAACCATTAGGTGATCGCGTCATCATTGAAGTCGCGCAAGAAGAAGAAAAAACTGTTGGAGGAATCGTTTTAGCTTCATCAGCGAAAGAGAAACCTCAAACTGGAACAGTTGTAGCAGTGGGTGAGGGACGTTTGCTAGAAAACGGCGAAAAAGTTCCTGCAGCTATTAAAGTAGGCGACCAAGTAATGTTTGAAAAATATGCCGGTACAGAAGTGAAATTCGAAGGAACAGAATATTTGATCGTCTCTGGAAAAGATATTATGGCGATTGTTGAGTAATTACGAAACAAAAATAATTGATGAGGTGACGAAAAAATGGCAAAAGAATTGAAATTTGCAGAAGATGCACGTGCAGCAATGTTACGTGGTGTAGATAAATTAGCAGATACAGTAAAAGTGACATTAGGACCAAAAGGCCGTAATGTTGTTTTAGAAAAATCATATGGTTCTCCATTGATCACAAATGACGGTGTGACGATTGCAAAAGAAATCGAATTAGAAGATCATTTTGAAAACATGGGTGCAAAATTAGTTTCAGAAGTTGCATCTAAAACTAATGATATCGCTGGAGATGGTACAACGACAGCGACTGTATTGACTCAAGCAATTGTCCGTGAAGGTTTGAAAAACGTCACAGCTGGTGCTAACCCATTAGGTATTCGTCGTGGGATCGAATTAGCCACTAAAACAGCAGTGGAAGAATTACACAACATCTCAACTGTTGTTGACTCAAAAGAGGCTATTGCACAAGTTGCGGCTGTTTCTTCTGGTTCAGAACAAGTGGGCCGTTTGATTGCGGATGCAATGGAAAAAGTCGGCAATGACGGTGTTATCACAATTGAAGAATCTAAAGGAATCGAAACAGAATTAGATGTCGTAGAAGGTATGCAATTTGACCGTGGTTACTTGTCACAATATATGGTAACAGACAACGACAAAATGGAAGCTGTTTTGGAAAATCCATACTTGTTGATCACTGACAAGAAAATTTCAAATATCCAAGATATCTTACCTTTATTGGAACAAATCTTACAACAATCACGTCCTTTATTGATCATTGCTGATGACGTGGATGGCGAAGCATTACCAACATTGGTATTGAATAAAATCCGTGGAACATTCAATGTTGTTGCTGTAAAAGCACCAGGTTTCGGCGACCGTCGTAAAGCAATGTTAGAAGATATTGCTGTCTTGACTGGTGGTACAGTGATCACAGATGACCTAGGATTAGAATTGAAAGATGCAACAATCGAAAACTTAGGAAATGCTTCAAAAGTTGTTGTGGATAAAGACAACACAACGATCGTTGAAGGTTCAGGCGATAAAACAGCTATTGATGCACGTGTTCAATTGATCAAAAACCAAATCGCTGAAACAACTTCAGACTTTGACCGTGAAAAATTACAAGAACGCTTAGCAAAACTTGCTGGCGGAGTAGCTGTCGTGAAAGTCGGAGCGGCAACTGAAACAGAATTAAAAGAATTGAAACTACGTATTGAGGACGCGTTGAACGCTACTCGTGCTGCCGTTGAAGAAGGTATGGTCTCTGGTGGTGGTACAGCATTAGTGAACGTGATCAACAAAGTAGCAGCGATCGAAGCAGAAGGCGACGTAGCAACAGGAATCAAGATCGTTACTCGTGCGTTAGAAGAACCAATTCGTCAAATTGCTGAAAATGCTGGTTATGAAGGATCAGTCATCGTTGATAAATTGAAAAATGTTGATTTAGGAACAGGATTCAATGCAGCAACTGGTGAATGGGTAAACATGGTGGAAGCCGGAATCGTTGACCCAACAAAAGTAACTCGTTCAGCATTACAAAATGCAGCATCTGTTTCTGCATTACTATTAACAACTGAAGCAGTAGTTGCAGACAAACCAGAACCAGCAGCGCCTGCTGCACCAGCTATGGACCCATCAATGATGGGCGGCATGATGTAATAACTCCAGAAGAACCTTGTTCAATCAAGGTTCTTCTTTTTTTATTTCGTTTTTTTAGAAAACTGGGCATAATCGAGTGTGTAGTAATGGTATAGTGCATTCATATTGTTTAGATAGAAACGACATAAACCGCTGAATAGATAATCAAATCATCATCGTTATGTAGGTTTATTTCGTAAATACCCCGTTTGATGGAAATTTCATTTCTCTTAATATTTCTTTCACTCTTTCGCTAGCGAAGTTCACAAAGTTATGCTATATTTGTGATATCATTATAATGTATACGCATTCATAATGGTGGAAGATCGAATTGTAGGAGGATGAAGATGAATAAATTGATGGAATGGATGGAGAGATATATTTTGCCAGTTGCCACGAAGATTGGTTCGGAAAAGCATCTGGTTGCTTTACGTGATGCGTTTATTGGAACCATGCCGGCAACGATGGCTGGGGCAATTGCGGTGCTATTGAATGCGTTTATGCGTGATTTTCCTAACACGTATCTAGGTGAAGGGAATGCCATTACGACTTTCTTTACACCAGTAATTGGTGTCAATGGCCTGATTTGGAATGGGACGCTAGCGATTATGGCAGTCGTATTCGCATTGTCACTAGGCGCAAATTTGGCAAAGGCATATGAAGTGGACCCTGTATCAGGAAGTATTGTATCTTTAGTTGCATTTATTATTGGATTACCTGATGCTGCCACAGCTGTTTTGACGTTGCCAGAAAAATTGTCACAAGATGCTATGGACATGATCACTACCGCAGGCGGCGTGATTGCTGATGGTACTGATGGTGGACAGACGCTTTCGATGGGCGCATGGGGTTATTTCAACTTTGGGAAATACATGGGCGGTTCTGGTCTTTTTACAGCTATGATCTTTGGTTTTATTTCTGTTATCATTTTTGCACTATTGATGCGTAAAAAAATTATTATCAGAATGCCAGAATCAGTGCCACCAGCAGTTGCACGTGCTTTTGCCGCAATCATTCCTGCAGTTGTTTCTTTATATGTTGTGGGAACGATCAATTATATCTTCCGACAAACAGCAGGGGTACCATTGATTGACTGGATCTCTGAAGCGATTCAAAAACCTTTGATGAATTTATCGCAAGGGTATGGCGCAGTGTTTATTATCGTGTTACTTGTACATGTGCTTTGGTTCTTTGGATTACATGGAACAAATATCATGTCACCAGTGTTACAGACACTTTATGGTACAGCGATGGTCGAAAATACTAATGCCTTTCAAAATAATGAACCAATCCCCTTCAAATGGGTAGCAGGTTCATTTGAAGCATTCGTATGGCCTGGTGGTGCTGGTGTAACGTTGGTATTGATCGTCATGATTTTATTTTTATCAAAACGTGCCGATTATAAAACAGTCGGTAAGCTGGGGATTGCTCCTGGTTTGTTCAATATCAATGAACCAGTGATGTTTGGTCTACCAGTCGTATTGAATCCATTGTTGATGATCCCATTCATCGTCGCACCACTTGTAACGGCAACCATTGCTTACTTTGCGACAATGGCAGGCCTTGTTCGCCCAGTGGTGGTAAATGTGATTTGGGTCATGCCAACGATTATCAGTGGGTTCTTAGCAACCGCAGGTGACTGGCGTGCCATTGTCTTGACGATCGTCAATCTCTTAGTCGCTGCTTTGATTTGGGCACCATTTATCTTGGCTGCAAACCGTTTAGATCCTAATCTAGGTGAACCAGAAGAATAAAAGAAGCAAACTCCTTGCTATGAGACGCGTTTCATACCGTATACTCAAAGCATAAATAAAGGAGGGCTTCTTATGAATACCTATATCAAAGCAACGCAAGGCACCAAGAATCAATGTTTTTACGCATTTGTTGAGTTTAAAGATTCCATGCTCGTGTTGTCTAGTTTTCAAGGCCTTAATCGATCGGTGATCAAAAAAATCAATTTAGCAGATATTTCTGGTTTGACCAAGGATAATTATTGGGGTGGTCAACGAATCAGTTTCTATGACCAAGGAACATTGTATCAATTTTTCGAATGTGGACCTGCTGTGGTAGACTATCTACAAGAAAATCTTTTTGTATAGGTGGCGAACAGTAGTCATGGCAAACATCCGAGATATAGCCAAACGAACAGGATATTCTGTTTCGACGGTATCCCGTGTCATCAATCAACATCCTTATGTCGATGAAGCGAAACGAACAGAGATCTTGAAAGTGATCAAAGAATTAAATTATGTACCGAATGCCAATGCCAGACAACTAAGTTCTGGAAAAACTAAAAATATTGGTGTCATTTTACCTTACACAAATCACCCATATTTTGATCAGTTGCTCAGTGGAATCATTGAAGTCGCTTTTAGTGAGGGCTATAAAGTGACGTTGTTGCCAACAAACTACCAAATAAAACGGGAACAACAATATTTAGAAGAGTTTGCGGCGAAAGCATTTGACGGATTGATCATTACATCAAGAGCAAATCCCTTAGAGTTGTTGCTTGATTATCAACGCTATGGCCCTATCGTCTTTTGCGAAAAGATCGAAGACTTGGAAGTAACGAGTGTCTATATTGATCGCAAACAATCGATTACTGATGGCTTATCCTTTTTAAAAGATCAAGGTGTCAAACGTTTAGGTGTCACCTTAGGAAGAACCGGTCGAATGAGTTACAATTCGAAAATCACATTGAAACTGTGTAAAGAGATTTTTCCTGAATTTAACGAAGCTGATGTCTACTGGCAGTGTATTGATACCGAACATGGGAAACAAGCAGGGGGATTTTTTAAGGAACGAGGAATTGATGGCATTTTCACGAATTCAGACACAGTAGCAGCCGGAGTTCTCCAAAGTTATAAAAAACAAAAAATACCAATCGTTGGTAGGGAAAATATGCTGATCAGTGAAATATTAAATTTTTCAACAATTGATCACCATCTGAAACAATGTGGTGAAACCGCTTTTCGTTTGTTTTTGAATGATACAGTCGAACAAGTAAAGATTCCGTATACTTTTATTCAACGTCCGTGAAATAAAAAAGACAAATCCTTTTTGTGGATTTGTCTTTATTTATTTATGCATGAGCTTGAATGATCTCATTCAATGCTACAGCGGCGCCTTTACCACAACGAGAATCATAGTATTCAGTAAAACGTTCATCTGAGATATACAGCATACCTAATCCTTTGTGGGCTTCTGCTTGATACGTGGGCCAACTAAATAATAGCCATTTTTTATGTGCATCAAAAATTTCTTTTGCACGTGCCTGATTTGGTTGGTCAGACAGATAAGACGTTAAGTTCGTTAGTAATTGTTGCTCAACTTCTTGCATTTCTTGGTATTTTTCTTGGGAAAGGTTTTGCCATTGTTCGTTTGCTTTATCAATCGTTTCTTCTCCGTATTTTTCACGGATCTCTGTGCCATAGTTTGTTTCAATTTCAGTTATTTTTTGTTTTTTTAATCCTTCAAATTTTTCTTGGTCAGTCATCTTTTTTCCTCCTTTGAATTGTGCTAATGTTTGTTGGACGGTTGCCAGGAGAGTATCAATTTCTGCTCGTTTCTCTAGTAGTTTTCTCTGATGTTCGATGAGTGCATGTTGATGATCAAAGGTAGGATCATCTAATAATTCGCGAATTTGGTTCAGTGGAAAATCTAAGGATCGATAAAATAAAATTTGTTGTAGACGATCGATTTCTTGAGAACCATAGATACGATAACCAGCTGAATTGATCCGTTTGGGTTTGAGTAAATCAATTTCATCGTAAAAACGTAGTGTACGACTACTTACTCCTGAGAGCTGTGCCATTTTCTTAATTGTGTATTCCATTGTTTTCCCTCCTGACAAAACTAGCATAATCCTTGACGTAACGAGAAGGTCAAGTGAAAAATCATCTTTTTTATCTAATTGATTATATGTTATACTATTTAACAAAGAGAGGGAAATCAAATTGTTTTTTTATCGTCTTTATGAAAGCGATTTATTTTATTGAGTAAAAAAATTAAGAAAAGAGGAAAAGTATGAAACTGATTGAAACCCCGATTACGAGCAACTTGAATATCAAAACTTTTTATCCAAAAATCGTTGATTTCTTTTTTAGAAATTCTGCTATTCGATTTTATAAACTATTTTCTTTAGATCGTACACAGATTTTGTTGATCGATACCTATAATCAAGTCCAATTAGTGATGATCAATACAAAAAAGAAAATCACTAAACAGGAAATTGATTATGCAATCAAAAAAGTGTTGAAAACAGAACGATCAGCGGTCAATATCCATGTAGGTGTCAAGCAAGAATTAGAAGAAGCGGGTGTTCAGTTCAAACGGCCGAATAAGGACATCGTCATTGTAGAACAAGCCATCGCAACGATTGCATAGCTCGATCAATACAGCAAGAAAGTTATGGATGATCCTAAATTGAATAAGCGATAGGAAGTAAAGCGCCTAAATTCCAAGATAGTTTGATCTTTGGGATTTAGGCGTTTTTTTACAACTTAGATAAACGGTGTTCAAGAAGCTGACCTTCAACACTAAGCTGAAAAATCAAAAAATATGTGGAGCTATTTTCGCAAGTTCTGCCTTACTACTCGGAGCTGCCCGGCTTTCTCCCAACCTCGATAAACGGTGTTCAAAAAGCTGACCTTCAACATTAAGATGAAAAATCAAAAAATATGAAAAACTATTTTCTGATTTCTCATCTTACTGCTCAGGTCAAAACGCTTTTCTCACAACCTCCTATCTTATTTCTTTACTTTGTACAAAATAAAACAAGATTTCTTTTACTAGGGTATTTTTTTGTTATAATGGATAAGAAATGAAAATTGGCTAAGAGGAGCAATAAAAAAGATGACGACAACTTACTCAGATGACAGTTTGACGCTACATACGGATCTTTACCAGATCAATATGATGCAGACTTACTGGGAACTAGATAGAGCAGATAAACATGCAGTTTTTGAATGTTACTTCCGCGAGATGCCATTCAATCATGGTTATGCTGTTTTTGCAGGGTTAGAACGATTAGTGGATTATTTAGAAAACTTGACATTTACTGATACAGATATTGCGTATCTTCGCGAGATGGCTGTTTATCCGGAAGGCTTTTTGACGTATTTACGTGAATTCAAATTCAAAGCGACTGTCCGTTCCGCTCGTGAAGGAGAACTTGTTTTTGCGAATGAGCCATTGATCCAAGTGGAAGGCCCATTAGCCCATTGTCAATTAGTAGAAACAGCCTTATTGAATATGGTGAACTTTCAAACGTTGATCGCGACGAAAGCGGCTCGTATCAAATCGGTGATCGGTGACGATCCATTATTGGAGTTTGGTACACGCCGTGCGCAAGAATTGGATGCTGCGGTTTGGGGGACTCGTGCTGCTTATATTGGTGGAGCAGATGCAACGAGCAATGTTCGTGCAGGGAAAATTTTCGGGATTCCAGCAAGCGGTACTCACGCTCATTCTCTTGTTCAAAGTTATGGGAATGACTATGAAGCATTTATGGCGTATGCAAAGACACATAAAGATTGTGTTTTTCTAGTGGATACTTACGATACCTTGAAATCGGGTGTTCCTAGTGCAATCCGTGTGGCAAAAGAACTTGGCAACAAGATCAATTTCCAAGGCGTACGTATCGATAGTGGTGATATGGCGTATATTTCGAAACGGGTCAGAGAACAATTAGATTCCGCTGGTTTTACAGAAGCGAAAATCTATGCCTCAAATGATTTAGATGAAGCGACGATTTTAAACTTAAAAATGCAAAAAGCAAAAATCGATGTTTGGGGCGTTGGGACAAAGTTGATCACCGCCTATGACCAACCGGCTTTAGGTGCAGTCTTCAAACTGGTATCCATCGAAAATGAACAAGGTGAAATGATCGATACGATCAAATTGTCTAGCAATGCAGAAAAAGTTACTACACCAGGTAAAAAACAAGTATGGCGTATCACTCGTAACTTTGATGGGAAATCAGAAGGCGATTATGTGACACTATGGGACGAAGATCCTCGACAAGAAGAAGAGATCTTCATGTTCCACCCGACACATACCTTTATCAATAAAACCGTTCGTGATTTTACAGCTCGGCCAATTTTACAAGATATTTTTGTTGAAGGAACGAGAGTCTATGACTTACCGACATTAGAAGAAATCAAAGAGTATACCAGAGGAAACTTAGATTCTCTTTGGGAAGAATACAAACGTGATTTGAATCCGCAAAAATATCCTGTGGATCTATCAACAGATTGCTGGAATCATAAGATGGCAATCATGGAACGAATGAAAAAAAGCGTCACACAATTAACGAGTGAACTATAGGAGGAATGGAAGATGAATCATTTACAACAAGCAATCATCGAAGAATTAGGCGTGAAATCAGTCATCGATCCTCAAAATGAAATTCGTGTGAGTATCGATTTCATGAAAGAATATTTGAAAAAGAATCCCTTCTTAAAAACCTTGGTTTTAGGTATCAGTGGAGGACAAGATTCTACTTTAGCCGGACGTTTAGCACAATTGGCAATGGAAGAAATGCGGGAAGAAACGAAAGATGACAGTTACCAGTTTATCGGTGTACGTTTGCCATATGGAGAACAGGCAGATGAAGAAGACGCTAAAGCTGCGTTAGACTTTATCCAACCAGACGTCCAATTACGTGTCAATATCAAACCTGCAGTCGATGCGCAAACGCAAGCGTTGATTGAAGCAGGTGTAGAAATCAGTGATTTCAATAAAGGAAATATCAAAGCGCGCCAACGAATGATCACACAATATGCGGTTGCAGGACAACGTGCAGGGGCTGTGATCGGTACCGACCACGCAGCTGAAAATATTACTGGCTTCTTTACGAAATATGGTGACGGTGGGGCAGATATTTTGCCATTGTTCCGCTTGAATAAACGCCAAGGAAAAGCATTGTTGAAGGCTTTAGACGCGCCAGAACATCTCTATACCAAAGTGCCAACAGCTGACCTTGAAGAAGGCAAGCCGATGATTGCCGATGAAGTCGCATTAGGTGTCACATATGATGAGATCGACGACTATTTGGAAGGGAAAGAAATTCCAGTCGATGCACAACAAAAAATCGAGCAATGGTGGAATAAAACACAGCATAAACGTCATTTGCCAATTTCGATCTTTGATGATTTTTGGAAATAAGTGAAACAAAAAGAAAATAAATGAATTAACGATTATTTCAACCATGTTGATTGAAATCTCTGTGCGGAGAATTAAAGACGCCGTGACCCTCTTATTGCTGAAAAAGGATCACGGTTTTTCCAATAAATATTTGTTTACTAGTAATCTAATTCTAAATAATTGTACATGTAAATTAATATATTGGTTATTTTATACCTCAGAAACTTAAAAGAAGTTTAGAAATAATATTTATTTAAAATGCGGTTAATAGTATAAGAATTATAGTTTATTCTACCTTTTAAAGTAAATAATTGTTCTTTACAATATTCAATTTGTAAACTAGGTAATCAGAAAATATCTGAAATTTGTATGAGGTTAAATTATGGTTTAAATGATTGCAAAAGAGATGCTAACAAACTTAATATGCTTTAAATCACTTTGCTAGAGTATGTAAATACCCTATTACTCAATACTAATAGTAAATTTAGAATAAAAGATACTTGATTCTTATAAATTGAAGCCTATATTGAATTTATAAAAATCTATTCAATGAAAAATTAATATCAGATAATGAAGTACATATTATATTTTTTTCATTACTGATATAATATAAATTGCTAGAAATTTTAAGGAAACATAAATAGAATATAAAAATTGAAAGAGGTATTTTTCTGATGAAAATAACAAGAAACGTTATGACTATTTCCGATTTGTATGAGCAATTAAATTCTAGAACGTTAGTGGTCAATAAAGTTTACCAAAGAAATAGCTCACTATGGCCTCAAAATGCAATGTCCTTTTTTATAGATACAATTCTAAATGGTTTTACTTTTCCTAAAGTGACTATTAGACAAATTATTGACCCTAAAACAAAAAAATCAAAAAGAGAAATTGTTGATGGACAGCAAAGATTAACCACTATACAAAAATTTATAAATAATGAGTACAAGTTAAGTTCAGTGTCTTCTGGGTATTCTGGTCTTTACTTTAAAGATTTAGATGAGGATATTCAAATAGCTTTTCTAGGGTATGAAGTTTCATTAGACACGATAACTAGTGGGACTGAGCAAGAAGTTTTAGAAATCTTTAGAAGAATGAATTCTTACAGTTTACCACTGAACCCTCAAGAATTGAGACATGCTACGTATCAAGGAGAATTTAAGTGGTTTATATTTGACTTAGTCGAAAAGTATAGCGCAATGCTAATAAATACAAAGGTACTTTCCTTAAAAGAATCTTCTAGGATGAAAGATGGAGATTTATTGACTGAGATAGTTCAGTTGAAAATCGACGGGATAGTTGCTAGGCAGAAAAATAAATTAGATAATCTATACAAAAAATATGATGAATACCTTCCGGAAGAAGTGAAAACTAGTGTTATTTCTGTGTTAGATCTAATAAATAATGAACTAACAGATATACTTTCAGAAGATTCATTTAAACAGTACCTTCTTTATTCACTCTGTAGCGCCTTATTATATAATAAAGAAGGCATAAGGATTGATGGTGCCTTATCAGAATATCAATCAGATGGAGTCTATTATAATGATATTACAGTAGTCAAACAAAATATAAGAATCTTACTAGATAGTCTAGAAAACGAGGATGACTATTATAGAGAGGGGAACTTTAAAAAATTTATAGAGGCATCCTCTTCCACTACTCATTCTTTAAATAATAGGATAATAAGGTTTGAATGGTTTTTAAAAGCTTTACAAGAGAGACTGTACTAGAACGAGGTGCTTAATGAATTACTCTATAAGAAAAAAAATTATAAAATATTACAAAAATAAAGTAGCTCTTATGGATTATCTGTCTAAAATTGAAAAAAAACAAGAGGTGACTAAAAAGGATATAACTCAAATTATTGGTCTCACAAATGAAGTATGGCAAAGCTGGAATTATATTTTTAGATCATTTTGGTTAACCTATTATTTCGGTGGAGAAACATGTATAGGTAATATACATTCAAATACATTAAATATTTCAAATTTTTTAGATAGTGATAATGAATCTATAGCTTTTGCTAAGATTGGGAAGTTCAATAAACCAAAAATGCCTTATTATGCAGAAAAAACATGGGGATCTAACGAGATGCTTGCTAAAATTTCAAGCTATTATCCAAGTTTGGCAAGAGCGAATTTGGTCGGAGCTTCATTGTCTTCATATGGCGAGTACCTAAATGACCTTCAAAAAATTAGAAATACAATGATACATTTAACTGAAGCAAGTTTTTTAGATTTAAAAAACTATTTGATAAGTAGAAACTATACTTCTCCAAAGAATTACTATTCTCATAATCATCCTTTAAATTTTTTTTATTACAAAATTGGTATAAGTCCTAACTTAGTTTATGAAGATATTTTTGAGAATTTAGATTCCATGATTGAAGCTATATTTGTATACGGTCCAGATATATGAAGTAAACATATTTTAAAAATTTTATCGAAATGCAGAAATAGTTGTGACATAATCATTAAAAAAATAGATAATAAATATTTTTGATGAACAGTTAGGGTATATTTTTTAGGATTACTTTTATGTTAATATTTCCATAAGATAAATTGTTACCACGATAAAAAATATATTGAAAACAAATCATGAGTAACAACGAAAATAGCTAAATCAAAAATAATATAACATGATGTTTAGCTTGAATTCTTTTATAAGTATCTACGTACGTAAATTTTTATAAAAACTAGAAAACTTATAAATAAAATACTAAGTTCGCGGACAATGGATGTATATATGAATTGCCACAAATAGAGAATGGTGCAAAGAAGATGTTAATCTTTATGATTTGAAGGTTATTTTACGTAATTTAAAACCTTAATGGTAAAAAAACTTTTATTCGAGTTTTCTTAAATTTTTAAAGCTACAGGAAACACGATTTAGTGTAGTGATAAGGGAGTCTTTGCTTATAAAGTAAGGATAAATCAGAACTTTATGAATATTTCTTCATTGCTTAGACGTTTTTATAGTTTCAGACGAAATTCTTTATATAATTTTTCTGCCATCTGATGTAAGAAAATGAAAAACTTTGTCACGAAAGATATCTTTTAGTTCATGGAAAATGTGTTAAATACGTTCATGTCAATATAAGCGCCTAATAAGCGATTAAAATTATAGTTTCTGTCAAGTGATACTTAGCTTAGGTACGCGAAAAATGCCGTCAATTTTTTATATTCTGTATGGTTGATTTTCTTCCGTCTTTGTGTGACTAAGCGCTAATAGCTTTTTAAGTTCCTTGGCATTGTTGTTTGATCGCCTTAGACAATCAATCAATCGTTTCATTTCACGAATACGAAAATCTTAAAACACTTGATTTATGTGTTTGAACACATAAAAACGATCAATAATCATTTTGGCTTGAGAAAACAGCATCGTTTCAATGAATAATGTATTGTTTTGATAGATGATTTCACAATATAAACTCTGAATTATTTAAAAGTAATCTGTTAATAGGAGCAGAAATAAGTTCAGATTAATTCTTGATTGATTTTGGGAAATTAATCCTTAGTAAGAAAATACGGTTACAAATACGTTGAAAATTACGATAATCATAAGCTAGTCGATTGATAAGCTTGTTTTTATTGCCTGTTCCTTCCAATGCCTGTTACAAATAGGGAATTTGGAAGGTATTTTTGATCCCTTTCTATATTTATTTAAGGAAGTGAGTTTTACGAAATTACTTAGGGAGATATGTGCCAAAGATATTCACCACTATGAAAAAGTAGGTTTATATCTTTTTATTTATAGTGACAGAGAAGGATTTAATAGGTTTTATAGGTTATATTGATTGTGGAATCATAGCTTATAGTCCATCGCCAATGACTTTTTCAGTCATCAGTCGCTTGAAGGAATAATCATAACGTATTTCTTATGATAGGTGGTCATGAACTGAATAAGTAAGATACTATAGAATATAAAATGATTGTATATACATACTCTTCTGACAACATTAAGCTGAAAAATCAAAAAATATGGAAAGCTATTTTCTGATTTCCCAGCTTACTGCTCAGGTCAAACCGCTTTTTTCACAACCTTAACTATAATACACCTTCATCTTGATATCTTGGTCGTAGTTGCCGAAGCCTTTGCCGAATAGGGTGCAGCCACCGACGTTTTTGGCGTCTTCTTTGACTTCGATGCGGAAGGTCCAGACGTCTTCGTTTCTTGGGATGTCATTTATCGTAACTTCAGATAATGGTTCGCCGTTGATATTGGTCAAATGTTTAGTGATACGGATCGTTTTCAATAGTCCGTATTGGTTTAGATTATCTGGATACCAGTCTGGGGTATGTTTTCCACGAATGTCTGCGAAATCTCCTGGGCTTGTCCAGTTACCTAATTCCACACCGTTCAGGCTGAAAGTGATATCCGATGGCCAATTGTCGTTCGAAAAGGGAAACTCGGAAGATAGTTCAACGGACAATTCCAACATTTCCAAGGTATCTTCTTCGTTTAGAAAGTTTGGTGTTTGATATTCAACAAATCCGCTAGTAAACCACAGAATCCGTGCATCCATTCGTCGTGGATCGGCAAAGTATCGTGGTTCATCGACTTTGCCGATAAAATCATGGATCGTTGCCAGACCGCATGTCGGCTCGATCGAATAGCGGGTATAATGACCGATAGGGATCGATGTTTCTTTCGTATCAAAGGCATTGAAGATTTTTTCTGGAAACGTGATGTTGATTTTATCCACACGTAAGCTGGAAATTTTTTTTTGGCCTATTTTTTCAGATTTGATGATATTTGCTTCTTCAAGTTTTTTTACATGCATTGTTGTAATCGCACTACTGATACCGAGTGCTTGGGCAAGCTCTTTGATATTCATTTTGTTTTTTGAAAGTAACTGGATGATTTTTATCCTTGTTTTACTAGCTAAAGCTTCATAAACAGGTAATGATTCTTCATTGATTTGGAGTTGCATGATTTTTCACCTCTTATTTAGGTTTTTGTTTAACTATATATTAACATAAATATTAATTTATAGGTTAATATCATTAAAATAATATATGTAATTAATATTTAAGTTAATTATAATGTAAAAATATTTTTATATTTAATAATATTATTATTGACAACGCTTTCAAAGAAAGATATGATTCATGTATAAATTAAAGGAGGGGACTTATGGAAGCTGTAATGTCAGTTAGTCGTGTGCAAAAGATAGGGGAAATCGATCGTCGTTTGTATGGCTCGTTTATTGAACATATGGGACGTGCAGTGTATGGAGGGATCTATCAACCGGATCATCCGACTGCAAATGATAAGGGATTTCGCCAAGACGTCATGGAGCTAGTCAAAGAATTATCGGTACCATTGATCCGGTATCCAGGTGGGAATTTTGTTTCTGGGTTCAATTGGGAAGATAGCGTGGGGCCTATAGCGGAGCGGCCGAAAAGATTAGACCTTGCTTGGCGATCTTTAGAAACAAATCAAGTGGGTGTGCATGAATTTGCTGCGTGGTGTCAAGAAGTGGGCGCTGAGATCAATATGGCGGTCAATCTTGGAACACGTGGCTTAGATGCTGCAAGAAATCTAGTAGAATATTGCAATTATCCTAGTGGTACTTATTGGAGTGAGCAAAGAATAGCAAATGGACAAACCGAACCTTTTGCAATCAAGACGTGGTGTTTAGGCAATGAAATGGATGGTCCTTGGCAAATCGGCCATAAGACAGCAGCGGAGTACGGACGGCTGGCAGAAGAAACAGCGAAAGCAATGAAACTTGTCGATGAATCGATTGAAGTCGTTTTATGTGGCAGCTCGAATAGTCAAATGCCGACATTCGGTGAGTGGGAATTGACTGTATTGGATCAAGCCTATGAACAAATCGATTATCTTTCATTGCATCAGTATTATGGCAATCAAACAAATGATTTGAAAAATTATTTAGCTCGTTCAGTCGATATGGATCAGTTCATCTCTGGTGTTGTTGCGATGTGTGATGCAATCAAGGCGAAAAAACACAGCAAGAAACAAATCAATCTATCTTTTGATGAATGGAATATTTGGTATCATTCGACAGAACATGATCAAACAGTCAAGCCATGGCAAGTTGCCCCACCTTTATTAGAAGATCACTATAATTTTGAGGATGCTTTAGTATTGGGCTGTTTATTGATCACTTTGTTAAAACATTCTGATCGAGTAAAAATTGCTTGTCTGGCGCAGCTAGTCAACGTAATTGCGCCGATTATGACAGAAGAAGACGGTGAAGCATGGCGTCAAACAATCTATTATCCATTTATGCAAGTCGCGACTTTAGGACAAGGTATTGCTTTACGACCTGAAATCACTGTCGATACGTATGCAACGAGTGAATTTGATACAGTTCCATATTTAGAAAGTATCGCGGTGCTGAATGAAGAAAAAAATGAGTTGGTGATCTTTGCAGTGAATCGTGGAGAAGAAGAGATGAGTTTAGATCTACAATTTTCTGACTTAAAGATTGAGGAAGTCATCGAGTTTTCAGAGATGTCTGGCTATGAAATCAAAGCGGTCAATCAAGCAGGAAATGAGCAAATCAAACCTGTGTCTTCAAAAGCCTACGAACATAAAGAAAATCAGTTGAATTGCAAATTGAAACCGTTATCTTGGAATGTGATCCGTACAAGCTTGACCCCGAACAAATAAGGAGGAGATAGAGATGCGAGGAAAAAAATTGATTATTGGTTCATTGTTGTTAGCTGTGACTGGAATATTAGGTGCTTGTGGCGGTGGTGCTTCTTCTCAAAGTAAAAATGACGGAGAAGTCACACTCTCTTTTTGGAATGGGTTTACAGCTTCTGACGGGGAAATCTTACAAGAGATCGTCAATGATTTTAATAAGAATAATGACAAAAACATCACGATTGAGATGGATGTGATGACATGGGCTAATTTGAATGAAAAATTACCAACGGCTATTTCTTCAAGAAAAGCGCCAGATTTTGTTGCACTGAACTATGCTGATTTTGCTCAATATGTGGAGAATGGGGCTGTGCAGCCTGTAGATGATTTCTGGGACTACGACGGTGTGGATAAAGGAGATTTCAAAGATACTGCGGTAGATCTAGGAATGGTGGATGATCAGCAATATTTTATTCCGATGCAAGTACAAGGGATGTATATGTATTGGAACAAAGAATTATTCAAACAAGCTGGCTTGGATGAAACAACACCACCAACTACTTGGACAGAATTAACAGAGATGGCTCCGCAACTGACCGATAGTAGTAAAAATGTCTCAGGTTTTGTCTTCAATAAAGATGGTACTGCGCCACTTTATAACTGGATGAAGGCAAATGGAGGAAAACTTGTCAGCGATGATTATACAAAATCTGAGTTCGCTTCACCAGAAAATCTTGAAACACTAACAGCCATCCAAAAAATGATCCATGTCGATAAAGCAGGACCAGAATCGATTTCAGGAGCAGAGATGGATAACTTGATGAACGCTGGGCAATTATCGATCATCATCAACGGACCGTGGTTGAATAACGGCTTGAAAGCAAACGAAATCGATTATGGTGTAACGACATTACCGCAAGCAAGTACGGACGGTGAAAAAACAGCGATTTTAGATGGTGTTGGTTATGCCATCCCAGCAAGTACAGATAGTGATAAAAAAGAGGCAATCTATGAATTCCTAAAATACTGGAACACAAGTGAAATCGGTAAAAAATGGAGTATTGAAAATGGCTTCCCTGCCTACTTATCATCAGTTGCAGAAGATGAAGAAGTGAAGAATGATCCTATCGTATCGGAACTATCCAAACAAATGGAATATGCTGAACCTTATCTACCAGGATTCACGAAAATCGCAGCAATCAATAATGATATCATCAATCCATTGATCGAAAAATTGTTGGCTGGTGAAGATCCAGAGCAACTCATGAATGATGCAGATGATCAGATCAATGATCTATTGAAGGAATAATCGAGTAACAGTTCACAATGAAATCAAAACAATGAAAGAAATAGAAGGAATCTCGTAGAAGATAAGGCGAAAGTACTATAAATTGCAAAAACATATTTATTGCTTTCGCTTTCCTTTTTCGAGAAAAACTTCTTTCCTTTCTTGGGCTGATTTTTCATCGCTTGAACTGTTCATCAAGGAATCCATCGAATAAGAAAGAGGGGAAATAGACGAAATGAAAGCATTCACCAGATACTGGAACCGACCGGATCGAGCGGCTTATTTGTTTTTAGTGCCATCCTTTTTGATTCTACTGTTATTCACAGTGGTGCCACTGATTGGTACATTTGCGATCAGTTTTACTGATTTGAACATCTTTTTTACTTCAAGAGAGTTCGTAGGCATGGATAACTTTTTGCGGATCTTTGGGGATGAACGTGCGGTCAATTCACTTTTCCATACGTTGTATTTTACCTTACTTGAAACACCAACACAGATTATCGTTGGTTTATTAGCTGCGGTGATCTTGTCAAAGAATACTCGTTTCAATCGCTTTTGTCGCTCAACTTTTTATATCCCTGTTATTTGTTCCTTAACATCCATTGCAATCATCTTTTCAATGTTGCTTGACCCAAACGTTGGGGCTATCCCTTACCTTTTCTCACAAGTAGGTTTGCCGATTCCACAATTTTTCCGTGATCCAACATTAGCAATGCCAACAGTTGCGCTGATGACGGTTTGGAAAAATTTTGGTGTCACGATGACGATCCTGATCACTGCGATTCAAGGAATCTCCCCTTCGCTTTACGAATCAGCGCAAATGGATGGAGCAACCAATCGTCAACAATTCTTTAATATCACGTTACCGCAGATCGTCCCATCTCTTGGTTTTTGTATCTTGACCAACTTGATTGGTTCCATGCAAGTGTTTGACCAAGTATATGTGGCAACGAACGGCGGACCACAATTCAAAACGGAAACAGCTGTCCAATACATTTATAGTCGCGGCTTCACCGCTCCATATGAGTTAGGCTATGCTTCCGCATTATCTTCAGTACTGTTTGTCATTGTAGCTGTGCTGGCAATTTCGACCAATTTATATATGTCAAGAAAAGAAAAACAAATGAAATAGGGGGGAGTAATAATATGCTTTCGGAAAGTTATACAGCAGTTTCAACGAATCGTCGGAAAAAGTTTGATGGAAAGAAATGGTTGCGTGTCGTCGGAATGTTACTCGTATTATTGATTATCGCTTTTCCTTTTCTATGGTTGATCATTTCCTCATTCAAATATGAAAAAGACATTATTTCTTTTCCCCCGAGAATTTTTGCAGATGAATATACCTTTGAGAATTATATCAAGGTTTGGACGACTATTCCGTTGTTAGATTACATCAAAAACACAGTAATCTTTGCAGGTGGGACAGTGATCACTTCTGTTTTCTTTGATTCTCTTGCAGGATATGCTTTTGCTCGGATGCGCTTCAAAGGGAAATCGGTGTTGTTTTACTTTGTTTTGTTAACGATGATGATCCCTTTTCAAGTCTTCATGATCCCACTGTTCATCCAAGCAAACTTTTTAGGCATGTTAGATACGTATGCCGGATTGATCATTCCTCGAATGACTACTGCTTTTGGGATATTTATGATGCGGTCGTTTTTTGTGACTTTACCAGATTCATTGGAAGAAGCCGCACGTATTGACGGGTTAGGTGAATTCAAGATTTTCTTGAAGATCATGTTGCCTTTGAGCAAGCCAACACTTCTATCACTAGCAATCTTTACGTTGATGAACAGTTGGAATGATTTATTGTATCCACTGATTTTGACAACAAGTTCGAAAATGCGGACGTTACCTGCAGGATTAGCTTTATTCACTGGACAAAATATATCATTTTATGGACCGGTGATGGCAGGAACAGTTATTTCGATGTTGCCATTGTTGATCATTTATATTTTTGCTCAAAAATACTTTGTACAAGGAACTGCAATGTCTGGCATGAAAGAGTGAGAAGATGAAATTAGTCGAAACAAAATGGTATGGTCAATTGATCCAAATTTCCGATCATATCTTATTAGGGATTTTATGGGTCGTCGTTTCTTTGCCTTTAGTCACAGTAGTACCAGCCACAACAGGGGTCTTTACAGCGTTGAATAAATGGAAGAATGGTGAATCAGGGCATGTTTGCTATTCCTTTTTGCAGGGCTTTAAGCGTAAGTTTTTCCTTCAATTAGTGATGAGTGGTGTGACCATCATCAGTTATTTTGCGATGAATCTTATTTTGCAAGAATCTGCTATTTGGTTAGTGATTTGTGGGTATGTAACAATGTTGGTTTTTACGATGTTTTTACTTTCTTGGTGTAGTTCTCTTGCCCAAAATGACGCTCTTTCCGGAAAGGAACTTTTTCAAGAAAGTACGTTGTGGGTGTTGACCAACTTTTTGAAGAATCTTGTATGTTGTGGCATATTATTAGTTTTTCTTGTGCTTGTGTTTATGTTTCCGCCGATTATTTTTGTATTAGCAGGTGGGGTTTGGTGGTTGATCAATCATTTAGTGGGAAACATAAATAGGAAAGGAGTGTGGCAATGAAAAAAGTTGAATTAAAGGTACGTCAAGGATTTTCTAAAGGAGCTATCAGTCCACGACTCTTCGGTTCTTTTGTTGAACATATGGGAAGTGTCGTGTATAACGGAATATTTGAACCAGGACATCCGACCGCGGATAAGAATGGCTTTCGACAGGACGTGCTTTCTTATGTAAAAGAACTGTCTTTAGGGGTGATCCGTTATCCTGGAGGGAATTTCACTTCAGGATATGACTGGCAAGATACGATTGGTCCAGTCACCGAGCGTCCAAAAAAAATCGATCTTGCATGGCAAGGAATCGAACCAAATACATTTGGGCTACATGAATTTTTCAAATGGTTAGACATGGTAGAAGCTGAGCCAATCATGACGGTGAATCTAGGCACAAAAGGAATCGATGATGCGCGTAATCTAGTAGAGTATTGTAATTTTCCTCAAGGAACCTCTTGGAGTGAGTTACGCAAACAAAACGGACAAGAGCAACCTTTTAACGTGAAACTTTGGTGCTTAGGAAATGAGTTAGACGGTCCTTGGCAAATTGGCGCAAAAAGTGCCTATGATTATGGCAGGTTAGCCAGTGAATCTGCCAAAGCGATGAAATTAGTCGATGAATCGATCGAAACGATTTTAGTCGGTAGTTCGACGCCACGCTTAGCGTCTTATCCTGAATGGGACCGAATCGCCTTAGAAGAAGCATATGAAAACGTAGATTATATCGCTTTGCATAATTACATCGATAAATATGACGAAGAAGATTTGACTAAACCTCCAAAAAATGAGCGAGCAGATACCAAAACTTACTTAGCTAAAGCGGAACGGTTTGATCGACAAATCGAAGAGATCATTGCGACGTGTGACTATGTGAAAGGCTATCTATGCAGTGACAAGACGATGTACTTAGCTTTTGATGAATGGAATGTTCATAGCCAACCAGAACAAACCTATCAAAAATTCCAAGAGGGGTCACCAATCGATTGGTGCCAGTTCACCATGGAAGATACATTACTGTTCGGCACGTTAGGTCTTGCGATTTTACGGCATGCAGATCGTGTCAAAATTGCTTGCCAATCGCTCTTAGTCAATACCATCCCGCTTATCCTAACAGAGAAAAATGGGATCGCATGGGTAAATCCGACCTATTATGTGATGCAACATCTGGCAAAATATGCGAAAGGCACTGTATTAGATCAACAAACGTTTTGTCCCACTTATGACTGTGATACTGGAAAAGAAGTGCCGATCATTGATAGCGTAGTTGTCGAAAATGAGCAAGAAATCGTACTGTTTCTAGTGAATCGCACAGAAGAGAAAGTGTCCATTACGACAACGCATGATTTTGAGCTGGAGACTAAAGCAGTCCAACTAGTCGTAAAAAGTGATCATTTACTAGATAAAAATACGAAAGACGCTCCGAATACGATCCAGCCGATAGAACAAGTAATCGATGTAAATGAAAAGAACAAGATCCATATGGTGCTTGAAGCATATTCTTGGAATGTCATTAGACTAAAAAAATGTGAGGAACCTTTATGAAAAAAACAACTTATGCTAATCCAATCGTCCTTGAACGAGCCGATCCTTGGATCTACAAACATACGGACGGCTACTATTATTTTACGGGTTCTCTACCTGGTTATCAGTCCATCGAATTAAGACGTGCGAAAACGATCGATGGCTTGAAGCATGCAGAAAAGTTACTGGTTTGGCATGCACCTAAAACTGGACCCATGAGTCAGTTGATCTGGGCACCAGAAATCCATTATATCCAAGGAAAGTGGTATATCTATTTTGCAGCCAGTGATCATGCAGAGATTCGTGATCGGGATCATCACCATCGGATGTTCGTTCTTGAAAACACGTCCATTGACCCAATGAATACTGATTGGGAAGAAAAAGGGCAAATCATCACTGCTACAGACACGTTTAGTTTAGACGGCACGACTTTTACACATCAAGGAAAGTTGTATTATGTTTGGGCGCAATTAGACCCGCGTATTCCGGGAAACTCCAATCTCTATTTATCAGAAATGGCAAATCCTTGGACACTGACCGGAAAACAACTATTATTAGCCATCCCAGAATTTTCTTGGGAAAAGCAAGGATTTGCAGTCAATGAAGGACCAGCCGTACTGGTTCGTAACGGGAAAATATTCATCACTTACTCAGGGAGTGCCACGGATGAAAATTATGCGATGGGTTTGCTGTGGGCAGAAGAGTCAGCGGATCTACTTGACGGTTATTCTTGGCATAAAAATCCTGAACCTGTCTTTGTCTCTTCGGAGAAAAATAAGCAGTTTGGACCAGGACATAACTCCTTTACTCTCTCAGAAGATGGCAAAGAAGATGTCTTAGTTTACCATGCACGACCAGAAAAAAATGAAGGAATCGATCCTCTGAACAATCCCAATCGTCATGCCAACGCACAAGTATTTTCGTGGGACATAGAGGGATTCCCAGTTTTTGGTGAACCAGTTGCGTATTCGGCTGATATTTGAGCATCATTTCAATCAAAGTGACATAAAGCCCTTCAAGAAATAAGCGGTAATAGCCACAATTTGTTGTTCAAAATTGTGGCTATTACCGCTTATTCTTTGCGAGCTGGAGAGACTAAGACACAGTTTCATTCCTTTTGTTTTCTATTTATTTTTTTATAAAATTGGTCGTTCAGACTACTTGTTTTTTGAACTTTACTTTCATTTGTGAAGCGACTAGAATAAAATAGGCGTTAAAGTAGTTTAGAAAAAGTGAAGGAGCGCTCTCTTGAACAAACATTTAGATAAGCTTTCAACTAAACAACAAAAAATTCTACGAATCACTACTCTGGGGGTAGTAACAGTCTTAGTGATACTTATAAGTAATTTGTATTTACAATGGTGCCAGAATAATCTTTCAGTTGATTTAGCCTTGAAATTTGCTTTTTCATGGCACACAGAAAAATTTTTACTTGCTTGTTTCGTATTACTTACTGTCTTTTTATTTATGGTCGCTTTCGCGGGTTCTTACTTATTTGGTCTGCTTTTTTATCTCGTAAGTATCGGAATATTAGGTTTTGCGAATTACTTGAAAATGAGCTATCGTCAAGAACCAATCTATCCAGATGACTTAAAGATGATCACAGAGTTCAATTTACTCAAAGACATGACCGGAACACCGATTTTTATTGGGTTGATGCTACTAGCGATCCTTGCCTTTGGTGGAGTGGTCTGGGCAATTGTCCGTAGTTTCAAAAAAGATCGAACATTCCAAATCTATCGTATCTTGACTTTAGTCATGACCGTTGCAATGATGGGTTATTTCAGTAACTTCAATAATCCCAATAATTTGTTGCGTAAAGCTTATAATCAAACGGCTTTGTGGATTCCTTATAGTCAAAAAATGAATTATTATAATACAGGATTCATTGGTGGCTTTTTGTACAATCTAAAAGTTGAACCGATGGAACGGCCAGAAGGTTATTCAAAAGAAAAAATCAATGAAATCACTGAAAAATATCAAGCAATCGCAGACAAAAAAAATCAAACGGCAAGTGATGAGCAGCCAAATATCATTTATGTGATGAGTGAAAGCTTTTCTGATCCAAGTCATCTAAATGGTGTCACGGTGACCGGTGATCCCTTAGCTGACTATCGTGAAGTGGCAAATCAAACCTATAGTGGCCGAATGCTTTCGCAAAATTATGGTGGTGGAACAGCAAATATTGAGTTTGAAGCCTTAACGGGTCTATCCATGGCACTATTCAATGGTCAAATGACCACACCATATACGATGCTCGTTCCAAAGCTGGATCAATTACCATCGCTTGTTTCCACACTTAATGCACAAAACTATCGAACAACGGCGATCCATCCTTATAATACATCGATGTATAAACGCGAAGATGTCTATCAGACGCTAGGGTTTGATTCGTTTATCAGCGAGGGAAATATGACTTACACCGATACCATTGATAATAATCCATATATTTCAGATGAGTCTGCCTATAAAGAAATTTTAGACTTATTAAAAGATGAGGAAACGCCTCAGTTTGTCCATCTAGTCACGATGCAGACCCATATGCCTTATGCAGGGAAGTATTCGCAATTGGATTTTTCTGCTACAACAGAAGATGATACTGGAACAGACACACTCAACAATTATTTGCAAGATATTGCCTATAGTAGTCAAGCATTGAAAGCATTCACTGAAGCGCTGAAAGATACGCCAAGAAGAACGCTAGTCGTTTTTTGGGGGGATCATTTACCGGGGATCTATTCGGACGAGATCAAAAATAAAAATGAGAAACAAGCCTTACATCAGACAGAGTTTCTCATGTTCGATACAGCAGGTGAGTTAGAGAAACGTGAAACCAATGATGCTGTCACTAGCCCTTTTTATTTTGCAGCGAATCTTTTAGAACAAACGAATCAAAAGACCACTGGTTTTTATCAATTACTGCTTGAAATGGAGTCGGCTATTCCCGCGTTCGAACGAGAACTATATTTTCAAAATGGCCAATGGGGAAAAGAAGCTCAGTTGAATCAGGCGCAAGAGGAAGTATACGAGGCGTATCGCTTGATCCAATATGATCTAGTTTCAGGAGAACAATATAGTTTGGATGCAGGATTTTATGAAAAATAAACGATAAAAATAACATTTTATTGATGTAATGACTTGTTTTCTACTAGAATAAACAGGTAAAATAGAGAAAGAAAAAGAAGAAAGTAGGAAAACCTATGTTACCGAATCTCGGTTATTACGTGCAGACAGTCGATAAAATCGTGAAAGAAACAGAAGCAATCGGCGAAACGATGCACCCAAAATATGAAAAAATCAGAGAAGCAATCGATCAAAAGAAAACAGCTGAACTAACGCAAGCCGAGCTTGTTGAGACGGTTGAGTTATTTGACCAAGGTACTGAAAAATATCGCAATATGCTAAAGAAAATCAGTACGTTGCGTCCACCAGCCAAAGTAATGGGTATCCATAAGAACTTTGAAAAAGCCTACAAAAATTATGTAGCTGGTTGTGAAGAAATGACTCAAAGCATCCAACCAGAAAAAGGCATCAACGCTGAACAATTTGATGCGTCAGAAGCAAAACAAGACCAAGCGACAGATGATATTTCCGCAGCGATCCAAAAAATGACTAACTTATTGATGAAATAATCAAAAAGCCGAGACGACTGAAAATAGGGTTCCTATTCTCAATCATCTCGGCTTTTCATTTATTCTTATTGCTTTTCTTCATAAAGGGAAGAAATCGTAGTGTACCATTCAAAAATGTGAGAAATCAATACTTTCGCTGCGGCATAGACAGGTATCCCTAAAATCACACCGACCACACCAAATAATTTTCCGGATGTTAATAGGACAAGTAAAATCGTCACTGGATGAATCGACAACTGATTGCCAAGTACAAGTGGCGAGATCAAACGGCCTTCGATGGTTTGCTCTAAGGCGAAAACGATCAATACTTTGACCAACATGATTGGTCCTGCAACGATGGCTAAAAATACCGCAGGGATCATCGCTAAAAATGAACCTAAGTAAGGGATCAAGTTCAAGAAACCGGCAATGATTCCTAAAGTGACAGCATAATCTAACCCGATGATTGCAAATCCGATCATGAACATCACCGCAACTGCGAAAGCCACAGTCAGCTGTCCACGAATATAAGAAGAGACTTGACTGTTCATCTCACCTAAGACTTTTAACGTAGGCACTCTCATACGAGTGGGTAAGAACTTGACCAAATAAGGTGCTAATTGTTTTCCATCTTTCAACAGATAAAATAAAATAAACGGCATCGTCAATACGGCAACAACGATCGTAGCTACAGCGCCAACAAAACTCCCTAAGCTTTGAACGGTGCTTTTTGATAGATTCTGTAAAATATCGCCAGCAGAATTCATAAACTGATCGCCTGTATTTTCCAGTTGCTCTCTAAATTGACTGAATAGTGGATCACGAAAAATCTCGGTTAATTTGTCATCGATAGTCTCGACGTATTGTGGAAAATTGCTGACAAAGCTGACAGTCTGTTCCTGGATTTTCGGGATGATCACCACACTTCCCCAGACGATCAAAGCGACTACTAGTATAAATAAACCGATGATGCTGTAAAGCCTTGGGACTTTTCTCTTTTCAAGATAGTCTACAACAGGATTCATCAGGTAATACAGAATACCTGATAGAATGATCGGTAAACCAACGATTGCTAGAAACTGCCAAATCGGTTCAAAAAGATAAGAAACTTTCGTAAATAGGAAAACGATCAGTAAGACCAAAAGAACGACTAATAAAGCCGTCACTACTTGATTATTCAAAAACCAACGCCAAAACCATGAAACAGGTTTGATTTTTCTCTTTTTATCCTCTTCCATTAGTTCACCTGCTTATAGTTGATGGTCATGCCGACAGTGATTTCTGGTAGTTGATAGGGGGACAAATAGATTCCATTGACGATTTTGTCACCTGCTGGCGGTTCTTCAAAAACCAGAGTCACATGACCAACCGTAGTCAAGTTTTCATTGGCCAACGGACCAACATGTTCGATGGTATATTCTTGCTGATCAAAAGAAATTTGATCACCTTGTTCAAGTGAAAAATTCTCTTTTGTACTAAATTCTTGAATGATCGTATAGTCACGCAACGCGGATGTTGCCGACTGATCGAATAAAATCAGCATAGGTTCCTCTGAATTGATGGCTGACCTACCAATTTCTGTTATCGTTGCTTGAGTCATCTCATTTCTCTCCTTTACTCCTAAAAAATCAATGATTCTATGGTTACAAAAACAGTATAACATATTCTCTTTGATTAACGACATGAATGGATGTATGATAGAATAAATTAGAATTCTTAATTTGAGGAGGATCAAAATGATAAAAAAAATCATTCTAGGAACATATACAAGACGAAAAAGTGAAGGGATTTATCAAATCGAATTAGATACAGACAAAGGCACTTTAGAGAATCTAACATTAGTTGCTAAAGAAAATAGCCCAACGTATGTGGCA
Organism: Enterococcus sp. DIV1304_2; assembly: GCF_050555445.1. Taxonomy (NCBI): domain Bacteria; kingdom Bacillati; phylum Bacillota; class Bacilli; order Lactobacillales; family Enterococcaceae; genus Enterococcus; species Enterococcus sp. DIV1304_2. The sequence continues at coordinate 2,487,682 of NZ_CP187851.1, read as the reverse complement.
AAAAGTCAGGCAGGCAATCTGTATTCAGTAACTAGTGTTGATGGCTTAGGTGGGGTAGCTGCATATGATGATTCTTACAATTTTTTGAATGCGGTAACAGAAGCAGGTGCACCTTTGTGTTACGTAACAGTTGATGAGAAACGCCAACTGGTTTATGGCGCAAATTATCATAAAGGGGAAGTCAATGTTTACCGTATCACTGAAGACGGTAGTTTAGAGGCGACAGACGCAGTCTTTCATCAAGAACCGACTGGTCCACACAAAAACCAAGATCATGCCCATGTCCATTACACAGACTTAACACCTGATCAACGATTGGCAGTCTGTGATTTAGGAACTGATCGTGTGTACACATATGATGTGGATGCCCATGGTAAATTAGCTGTAAAAGCTGTATTAGAAGTAGAGCCAGGAACCGGCCCACGTCATTTAGTTTTTCATCCTAATAATCAATTCGCTTATTTGTTTGGTGAGTTAGATAGTACAGTTCGTGTTCTTTCCTATGATGAAACAACAGGCGAATTCAAAGAAGTACAAAAAATCAGTACATTGCCTGAAGGATTCACCGAGGAAAATGGTGGTGCTGCCATCCGTATTTCAAACGATGGACGTTTTGTCTACGCATCAAATCGTGGACATAATTCGATTGCTGTATTCGCTGTGAATGAAGAAGGTTCACATTTAGAACACGTACAGACGATCTCAACTGAAGGAGATTTCCCAAGAGATTTCGCCTTAGATCCAGAAAATGATTACGTGGTATGTGCCAACCAGAATACGGATAATCTTACCTTGTACAAACGTGATGCTACAACTGGAGAATTGACATTGATCCAAAAAGACATCTATGCACCTGAGTGTGTCTGTGTTTACTTTGATTAAGGAGTAGTGACATGAATAAAGAAGAAGTATTAGACCGTTTACGTGAAGAATTAGAGATTCCGTTTTTTCAAGGAAAAATCGAAGACAAAGAGTATAGTGAAGAAGAATACCAAAAGATCAAAAATGATTTGATCCAGTATTTTGATGACTATGTTCGTAATGTTGAGAATTAAAGAGGCAAATATAGTTTAAAAGAAAGTGTTTTTTTCTTATCTTGAACCAACCTGACCGTATATTATAAAACTGGAGGGCATATGAAAGAGTGGAAAATGATTTTTTGCGCTTTTCTTTTAACGCTGCTCTTAAACTTTGGGCTAGCTTATCTGTTTGATAGACCATTCAAATGGTGGATTACTTTAGGTATGTTCATAGGTTTCTCCATTGCCTATTTACTTGGTTCAAGAAGGAATAGCAAAAAGAATTAGTTCTGTTAGAAACACTTTATTTTAAGTATCAAAAATTACGATATTCTTCCTTGAAAAAGTTAGATAAGGAGCATAAGTAAATGAGTAATCTAAGCTGGTTTTCTGGTGGAGACGATCGACGCAAAAAAGCAGAAGCGTTAATAAAGGAATTAATCGGTGACTTAGAGGTAGATTCGGAAAACCAATCGCTTAGAGTGGTACTAAAATCCAATCTAAGAAATCTACAAAATGAAGGAGCGTCAGTGCTATTGCTACTAAGCCGTATGAATGTAGAAATAGCGAATGCAATAAAAAAAGATGGCGTATCTTTAGATGAAGCTTATTCTAAAAAGCTACAGGAACTGATCTCTATATCAAATATTAGATACGGTTAATCGTTTTTTAGATCAATCAACTCTATCTAACCAATAAAAAAGGACTTCATGAACATTCGCAATGAATGTTCATGAAGTCTTTTTTTCTCCACAAGTTCAAGAGAAACAGTTAATCGATCGCGACTAGAAGTCTTTACCGAATGCAGTTGCTTTATCTAAGGCAGCTTGCATCAATTCTTCTGCACGATCAGGTGTATAGTCGATCCCCTCGATAAATAATTGGTCGACTTGTTCGATGCCGACAAAGTTCAAGATTGCTTTTACATATTGAGAAGCAAAATCTTGTCCATTGTAGATTCCGCCATTTGATTGGATGTGTAGTGCTTTTTTACCAGTAACTAAGCCAACAGGACCATTTTCAGTATACTTGAAAGTTTTACCAGCAACATTGACTGTATCAAACCAAGCTTTTAATTTTGTAGGAATGTTCAAATTCCATAAAGCATTGGCAATAACGATTTTATCTGCTGCTAGGAATTGCTCTGTCAATTCGTTGAAACGAGCAATTTTTTGTTGTTGGTTTTCAGATAGACTAGAGAAATCTGCACCTGCACGAAGCGCTTCCCATCCAGAAAGCAATTCTTCATCAATTTCTGGGATATCATCACGATAAAGGTCTAAAACAGTTACCTCGTCGTTTGGATGATTTTCTTTGTAGCTAGTTAAAAAACTAGTTAATGCGTTAACTGAACGTGATTCTTGTGCAGTTAGTGGATGTCCTTTGATTACTAATACTGATGCCATAATCTCTCTCCTTTAGTCGTAATTGTTAACTTTACTGCTAACAATACCAGTTTACTTGAAACAGAAAAGGCTATCAAGTATTTTTACTGATAAAAAGTAAGTTATTTTCCAGTACGATCAAAGAGGACTAGTTAATTCACGACTTTCAAATAACTTCATGTTGTCGATCACATAAGTTGCTTGCAATCCGTTTTCTATTAGGTAACTAGTGATTTCTTGTGCCGAATGGTTAGATGCTCCGACAATGTAGTACTGTTTTTTTGTATCGAGATTATTTAATTGGGCTGGCAAACTGGTAATAGGGATGGATATCGAATGACTTAGGTGTTTTTTTATATACTCATTCGTTTTTCGGACATCTAGAATTACAACATCCTTCTTTTGATAGACGAAATAGAGTTCGTGGACGGTTATTGATTTGATCATGGCGTTCATCCTTTTTATATAATGATCCTATTTTAGATGTATAGAATAGAAGAAACAAATCTTTTTACTCGATTTATTCTTTTTTTAATAATTATGAAAAAAAATGTAAATGACTTGCAAAACAATCAGATGGTGTTATAATGACAAGGTGTCATATGACAGTGTGTCATTTTTATGTGGGGAGGAATCAACGATGCCGACACAGACTTTTTTTCATCTACCTGAAGAAAAACAGCAAAGACTTTTAGAAGCTGCCAGGGTCGAATTTTCAAGAGTACCATTGAATGAAGCTTCGATTGCACAAATCGTGAAACTTGCGGGGATCTCTAGAGGTAGTTTTTATCAATATTTTGAAGATAAAGAAGATCTTTATTTTTATTATTTTGAAACCGTTCGTAGCGATAGTACAAAAAATATGATCCAACTAATCAAAGAATCGAATGGAGACTTATTTATCGGTTTTGAACTTTATTTTGGGAAAATGATTCGAGATATTCTAGAAGGTGAAAATGCCGCGTTTTATAAACATCTTTTTATGCATATGGATTACCGTGCCTCACGAAAAGTCGTGCCGCATCCACAAGGACATCGTCCATCACCACATAAAAATCATAAAAAAGCGTCCAAAGAGTTGATTGGTTTGATTGATCGTTCCAATCTTAGAGTAAAAGATGACCATGAAATGGAATTATTGTTTCAGTTAGTCATGAGTACACTATTTACAACGATTGCTCATGCCTATAAATCATTTTCAACCTCTGAGGAGTATTCTGTTGAACAAGCCATTGCAGAATTCAATCTAAAACTGTCATGGATAAAAGATGGCGCTTATAAATAGAAAGAAGGGGAACGAATGCTAAAAATTGTCAAACGAATTTCATTGACCTCAGCAATTGCTGCAACGGTCTTTATGATTATTCAAGTGTTAGCAGATCTGTATTTGCCAACGTTAACATCTAATATTATTGACAAAGGCGTAGCAAAAGGTGACGTCGACTATATTTGGCAGACGGGATTTGTCATGATCGGATTTTCTTTGATCAGTATTTTAGCCGCCATTGCCAATACGTTTTTTGCTACACGAGAATCTCAAAAGTTAGGAAAACAATTACGAACAGAAGTCTATCAAAAAGCCGAAAATTTGACGAAAGACAAATTCGACAAGTATGGAACAGCTTCATTGATCACTCGTACAACGAATGATGTGACGCAGATCCAATTGGTGATGCAAATGTTTTTACGGATGATGATCAATGCACCGATCACTCTTGTTGGGGCAAGTATCCTTGCTTATCAAAAGGACCATCAACTGACAAGAATTTTCTTAGTCGTGATTCCTGTCATGATCATTTTGATCGGTGGTATTATGTATTTTGCTGTTCCACTATTCAAGAGCATGCAAAAGAAAACAGACCGCTTAAACCTTGTTTTTCGTGAAGGATTAACCGGTGTACGTGTCATCAGAGCGTTTGACAAAACACGTTTTGAAGAAAATCGTTTTGATTTAGCGAATAAGGATTATACAAATACGGCAATCAAAGTCAACACGATTGTTGCATTGATGATGCCATTGATGACGTTGATCATGAGTGGGACGAACGTAGCGATCACATGGTTTGGTGGGCATTACATAGCGGATATGACATTAGAGGTCGGAAATCTGATTGCCTTCATGACTTATGCGATGCAAATTTTGATTAGTTTCATGATGCTATCAGCAATCTTTATCATGGTTCCTCGTGCCCAAGCTTCGGCTGATCGGATCAATGAAGTACTAGAAGAAGACGCGGGTATCGTTGATCCAGAACAACCAGAAACGGTTGCTTTAGCTGGAAAAGACGCAAGTTTGTCATTCAAACAGGTGAATTACCGTTACCACGGCGCAGAAAAACTAGCGTTGGAAGATATCAACTTTGAAGCGTCATCCGGCGATATCGTAGCTATCATTGGTGGTACAGGTTCAGGAAAAACGACTTTAGTGAATCTGATCCCACGTTTGTATGATATTGAATCGGGTGAGATCGCGATCAATGGAACGAGCATCACTGATATGACGCAATATAACTTGCGTGAATTGATGGGATTTGTTCCCCAAAAAGCTGTCCTTTTTTCTGGAACGATTCGTGAGAATATGCAATATGGGAAAGAAGACGCAACAGATGAGATGATTTGGAAAGCATTAGAGATCGCCCAAGCAAAAGACTTTGTTTCTGAAACGGAAGATGGGTTAGATAGTCATGTCGAACAAGGCGGCGGAAATTTCTCTGGTGGACAAAGACAGCGATTAGCCATTGCGCGTGCCTTAGTAAAAGAAGCCGACATCTATGTCTTTGATGATTCATTCTCAGCACTAGACTTTAAAACAGATGCGAAACTCCGTCAAGCACTAAAAGAAAATATGACAGAAAGTATCACCGTTTTAGTGGCGCAACGAGTAAGTACCGTCATGGATGCAGATACGATCTTAGTATTAGATGAAGGAAAACTTGTTGGAAAAGGAACGCATAAAGAATTACTAGCAACAAATGAAACATATAAGGAAATCGTCAACTCACAATTGAGAGAGGAGGATTTAGCATGAGTAAAGGAAACAATCGACCTCCTCAAGGACCAATGGGTGGGGGACCAGGACGTAACATTGGTGCTAAAGGAGAAAAACCAAAAAACTTTTGGGGCACTGTTCGCCGGTTATTCGGCTATATGTCTAAGCGTTTAGTAGCGATCATTGCTGTATTTGTCTTAGCGATTGCAGCTGTCGTCTTCCAAATCCAGACACCAAAAGTATTAGGGAAAGCAACCACAGAAATTTTTAACGGTGTGATGCTTGGCGCAAGACAAATGCAAGAAGGGCAACAAGTCACGAAATTCCCAATCGATTTTGACAAAATTGGTCAAATCATTGCGACAGTGATTGTCATGTACTTGATTTCTGCCGTGTTCAACTTCTTGCAACAGTTCATTATGACTCGCGTATCGCAACGTACGGTATATGAGTTAAGACATGATTTAGAGACAAAAATGAATCGTGTGCCGATCTCTTATTATGATACACATACGAATGGGGATATCATGTCTCGAGCAATCAATGATATGGATAATATCGCCAGCACGTTACAACAAAACTTGACTCAATTTGTCACAAGTGCGGTCACACTGATCGGGGTCATCGTTATGATGCTATCCATCAGCTGGCAACTGACATTAGTGGCGTTGTTGATGATTCCATTGAGCTTGATCATCGTGATGATCATTGCACCGAAATCACAAGTGTTCTTTGCGGATCAACAAAAGAGTTTAGGATTATTGAACAACCAAGTCGAAGAAACCTATGCTGGACATACGATCGTCCAAACGTTCAACCATACAGCAAAAGACCAAGCAGTTTTTGAGATTGAAAACCAAAATTTATATGCCTCTGGTTGGAAAGCACAGTTTATTTCTGCGATCATCATGCCATTGATGAATTTCGTCAAAAATCTAGGGTACGTCTTTGTGGCTGTGCTTGGTGGGATCAAAGTAGCCAATGGGAATATGGCATTAGGGGATGTACAAGCATTCTTGCAATATACGACACAATTTTCTCAACCGATCACACAATTGGCAAGCTTGATGAATACGATCCAATCAACAGTGGCTTCGGCTGAACGTGTCTTTGAAGTCCTAGATGAAGAAGAGATGACAAATGAAAAATCTGGTTTACCAGTCGAAGAAAATACACCGTACAAAGTTCGTTTTGAAAATGTGCAGTTTGGTTATACGCCAGATCACTTATTGATGAAAGATTTCAATTTGGATGTGAAGCCAGGTGAAATGGTCGCTATTGTTGGTCCGACTGGGGCTGGTAAAACGACTTTGATCAATCTATTGGAACGTTTTTATGATGTTTCAGGCGGAAGCATTCGGTATGACGGTGTCGATACGAGAGATGTTTCTCGTGATGTATTACGTGCGCAATTTTCAATGGTACTACAAGATACATGGTTATTTACTGGAACGATCTATGACAATATCAAGTATGGAAATGATGATGCAACGGATGAACAAGTGATCGAAGCTGCGAAAGCTGCCCATGTCGATGAATTTGTCCGCAAATTACCTGACGGGTATGATACGATCTTAAATGAAGATGCAAGCAATATCTCACAAGGTCAACGTCAATTGATTACGATTGCCCGAGCATTCTTAGCGAATCCAGATGTCTTGATCTTGGATGAAGCAACCTCAAGTGTCGATACTCGTACGGAGATTTTGATTCAAAAAGCGATGAACCGTTTATTGAAAAATCGTACAAGTTTTGTAGTTGCGCATCGATTATCAACGATTCGTGATGCGGATAATATTATCGTGATGAACCAAGGATCGATCGTTGAAACAGGAAACCATGATACACTCATGGAAAAAGATGGGTTCTATGCTGATCTGTATAATAGTCAGTTTACAGAAGAAGCTTCATAATAAGATAAAATAAGTTATAATAATCTTTATAGGATTATGGGAAAGCGGCGTTTAAAAAGATAAAAAAGTTTTATCAAAGATTCGCCGCTTTTCTTACATATAGAATGATTTTCCCTTCCCATTCTGATAATTAGCTAAAAAATAAGACAATCTGAGAATTAATTCAACAAAAAATAAGATATTGCTTGAAAGAAAAGAGAAGCATCGTTAAAATAAAGCTTAACGTAGAGGGGAGCAAGAAATTATGAAAGTTTTTGATTTGGGGTCTACTACTTATTTGAAAAGTATTGCGATACGTGTAAAAGACCGTGATAAAATGATCGAGTTTTATAGAGACACGATTGGTTTCGATTTAAAGAGAGAAGAAAATGAATTAGCGATTTTCGGTACAGTAGAAAATGACAGCGAGATGTTATTATTAGAGGAAAGTCCACGAGCAAATGATCACTTTGGGGAAATCAAAAAGCTCAATCGCTTTTCTTTGATCATTCCAACATTAGAAGAAATGGCAGATGTGCTGTATCGCATTCGCCAAACGAATCAAACGATCGAAGAAGCACTGGAAAGTGATGGCAGAATCGGTATTTTATTGAAAGATCCTGAAGGCAATATGTTAGAGATCTATCATGAAGAGACTCATACTTCACAAGAACAAGCGGCGGAACAATTAGACCAAGAAGCACTATTAAGACAATCAAATGAACGCTTTAAGAAATTATCTGCTGGTACTTATTTCCAAAAAGTCCACCTAAATGTACTAGATATGGAAAAGGAACGAGAATTTTTATCAGAGCTTTTAGGTCTGACTGTGCATAAAGAGGAAGAAAAAGAATTTATCTTGAATAAAGGTGATTTTCATGTAGGACTGACTCAAGCTGAGAGTCCAGTGATTGCCTTACCGACTGATGAAATCTTAGGATTAGACTTTTTGAAATTTGTTGTTGACCCAGAGAGTATGCAACGTCTGATTGCACATTTGAACACAGAAACGATCGATTTTTACATTGACAAAAAACAAAAAGTTTTGACTTTGTATGATGCAATTGGCATCGAATGGTGGTTCGTGGACGAAACAAAAGCAACTAATGTTATCCAATGAACAGTGGCTAGGATCAATCGATTGCTCGACCGTTGGAAAAAGCAGGAAAAATTCAGCTGATGCTGAAAGTTTCCTGCTTTTTTATGTCAGCCACTAAATACTGGGATAAATGAGAAAAACAATTGATTCTTATGGAAGAAAGAATTATGCTTGGGGAGCAAACAAGCATATCCATAGATGAATAAGGAGAAACTATGTACGCTAAAACGAAAGAATATATACTAAAAAAAATGAATGAGGGATATTATCCAGGGGTCGTCGCTGCTTTTATGAAAGGGGATCAGATTGAAAAAGTGATCGCAGGTGATGCGCAGATCATTCCGATAATCAGACCAATGACCGAAGATTTGCTCTTTGATGCAGCCTCCCTGACAAAAGTGATTGTAACGACAAGTCTGGTCTTGCGATTGATCGAAGACGGGAAAGTTGAGTTAGATGAACCTTTGCATACGTACTTGCCGACTTTTGAGAATCAAACGATCACGATTCGCCACTTATTGACACATACCTCAGACATCCAGACATTTATTCCTGATCGAGATCGTCTATCACAAACAGAATTGATTGAAGCTTATTTGAAACTTCAACCAGGCGATCAATTAGGAATCGAAGTTCGCTATACGGATGCAGGCACGATTCTTTTAGGATTGATGCTAGAGGAGATTTTCCAGGAAGAGGCGGTCGAGCTTTTTGAAGAGCAAGTACTAGCACCGTTAGGAATGATGAATAGCTTATTCTTACCACGTCCTTCAGAACGGATCGTTCCGACTGAACAACTTCCTTCTGGTGAGGTGATCCATGGCTTGACCCATGATCCAAAAGCACGAGTGTTAGCAGAACATGCAGGTAATGCTGGTCTATTTATTGATCTTGCGGATTGTGAGAAGTTTGTCCGGATGTATCTTCAATACGGAAAGTTAGATTCTGGTCATTTTTTGGAAGAGGCAACCATCCGTTCCTTATTGGCTGATCATACGCCAACTGGTAAAGGTGGTCGCTCACTCGGATGGGATTTAAAACAAGATAAAAAGGATGGCCATCCATTACTATTCCATACAGGCTATACAGGGACATTTCTATTGATCGACCCAATCGATCAAGAAGCGTTCATCTTTCTATCCAATCGCCTGCATCCAAACGATCATCGTGAAGAATATCTAAAATGTCGGGATGAAATCATTGAAATTTATTTACAAGAGAAAGCGTTACACTAAAAATAATGCTATAATAGCAATTGAAAATCGAGAGGAGTTTTACGTATGCAAGAACCATTATTTTTAAAACCTGTTTTTCAAGAAAAAATCTGGGGAGGCAGTCGCTTACGTACTGTTTTTGGCTTTGATATCCCAAATGATAAAATTGGGGAAGATTGGGCGATCAGTGCGCATCCTCATGGCGTGAGTGTCGTTGAAAATGGCCCATTCAAAGGCTGGAAACTAGATGATCTATGGAAAGAACATAAAGAATTATTCGGCCATCCAACAGAACCAGTTTTTCCGTTATTGATCAAAATCTTAGATGCAGAAGATGATCTATCTGTTCAAGTTCATCCAGATGATGCTTATGGTATGGCACATGAAGGAGAGCTAGGAAAAACAGAGTGCTGGTACATCATTGATGCCGAACCAGGTGCAGAGATCATCTATGGTCATCATGCAAAAACACGTGAAGAATTAGCCGAAATGATCCAAGATAGTCGCTGGGATGACTTATTGAAAAAAGTTCCTGTCAAAAAAGGTGATTTTTTCTACGTACCAAGTGGAACGATCCATGCAATTGGGAAAGGGATCATGATTTTAGAAACACAACAAAGTTCAGACACAACTTATCGTGTTTATGATTATGATCGCAAAGACGACCAAGGAAACACTCGGGAATTACACATCCAACAATCAGTCGACGTAACAACAGTCCCAGCAAAAGCTCCTGAATTACAGATCAAAGAGATCCGTCAAGGGAACTCTTCGATCGTCACCTACGTAGAAACAGAATTTTTCAACGTCTACGAGTGGGACATCAAAGGGATCACATCCTTTAAAAAACAAGCACCGTATACATTGATGACAGTTATTGATGGTGCGGGAGAATTGGTGATAGGTAACCAAGCCTACTCACTAGAAAAAGGAACAAGTGCGATCTTACCAAGCGATATCACGGAGTGGAAAGTTCAAGGAGAACTTTCGATCATCGCTTCTGAGCCAGGAAAAAAATAATAAGATAAAACTGTCGTTGCTAGGTTCAGCGATAACAATAAAGCGTACCAACCGAAAATGGACTTGCTATTTTTGGTTGGCGCTTTTTTTTTTGTCTGGGACATTAGTCCTCTTGTACCACCTAAAACCGAATAAACGGCGGGAACAGAAGTAACCTCATCGGAAATAAGGCGCCATCCACAAAAATTTGAAAAACAATTTTCGTGGATGGCGCCTTATTTCTCGAGGCTGAACACTTCTGTCCCGACCTCAGTGATATAAGAACAAAGAAGGTACCAATTACAGTTAGTTTTATCGATGAAAAGTTGCTTGTTGAAATCACTTACAAAATATGTTATATTCTTCTCGTAGAGTTAAAACGTTTTAATAGAACGTTAAAATGATTTTCTTGTTAAAGGAGAGGGAAAACGATGAATACTGTTACAGTTATCGGAAGCATCAATTTAGATCGAACCATCCGTGTGACTTATATGCCAAAACCTGGAGAAACGATCCATACGAAAGAAACTTTTTCAGCTGGTGGAGGAAAAGGAGCCAACCAAGCGGTTGCTGCTAGACGTTCGGAGGCAAAAACTTACTTTATTGGTGGAGTGGGTAAAGACGAAGCAGGAAAAACGATGACAGAATTACTTGAACAAGAAGAAATTGATTTATCTGGTGTAGCGACATTAGAAAATAAAGCGACTGGACAAGCGTATATCATTGTTGATGACCAAGGTGAAAATAGTATCATGATCCATGCTGGTGCAAACAATGCGTTTACCGTAGCACAAGTACAAGAAAATAAAACAATCATCCAAAAAAGTGATTTTATTATTGCTCAGTTTGAAAGCGCTATAGAACCGACGATCGAAGCATTCAAAATCGCTCGAGAAGCTGGCGTGAAAACGATCTTGAATCCGGCACCGGCGCTAGAAAATGTTCCTGACGAGTTATTAGCAGTAACGGATATGATCATTCCAAATGAAACAGAAACGGAGATCTTAACAGGCATTACTATTACCGATGAAAAAAGTCTAAAAGAGGCGGCACAAGTCTTTCATGGATTAGGTATTGAAGCGGTGATCATCACGATCGGAAGTAAAGGTGCTTATTATGATATTGCTGACGGCGCTAGTGGGATCGTACCAGCTTTTAAAGTGCATGCAGTGGATACAACGGCTGCTGGCGATACCTTTATTGGTGCGATGAGCAGTGTATTAGCCAAAGACTTCAGCAACCTAGAAGAAGCGATCCGTTATGGCAATAAAGCCTCTTCTGTGACTGTTCAACGTTTTGGTGCTCAACCGTCTATTCCGTATAAACATGAATTAATCTGATTGAGGAAAGGATGAACAAATAATGAAAAAAACGAAAGTAATCAATTCTGATATCTCACGAGTGATAGCACAAATGGGACATTTTGATAAATTGAGTATTGGAGATGCAGGAATGCCTGTACCTATGACCACTGAAAAAATCGATTTAGCAGTCACGCAAGGGGTTCCTAGCTTTATGGAAGTTTTACGCAATGTGTTGTCAGAATTAGAGGTGCAACGTATTTATCTAGCAGAGGAAATCAAAAAAGAGAATCCTGACATTCTTTTAGAAATCCAAAAAGAAATGCCGGAGACACCGATCACGTTTATTCCGCATAGTGAAATGAAAACTGAGTTAAACAATTGTCACGCATTTATTCGTACAGGTGAGATGACTCCTTATGCGAATATCTTGTTAGAAAGTGGCGTCGTATTCTAAAAAAGGAGATGTAATAAATGAATGCAACAGCATTATTGATCGGATTAGGACCATTACTAGGTTGGGGACTTTATCCAACGATTGCTTCGAAGATCGGTGGACGTCCTGTGAACCAGATTTTAGGATCAACAATAGGAACTTTGATATTCGCACTTATTTTTGCCCTGATCAATGGCATAGCACTGCCATCTGGAATGGATCTTGTCTTTTCTATTCTTTCCGGTGTGGGCTGGGCGACTGCTCAAATCATTACTTTTCAATCTTTCACACTGATTGGCTCGTCACGTGCAATGCCTATCACCACAGCTTTTCAATTACTTGGGGCTTCATTATGGGGCGTTTTTGCGCTAGGTAACTGGCCAGGAACGACAGCGAAGGTTCTTGGTGGATTAGCATTGATCTTGATTATTTTAGGCGCATGGATGACTGTTTGGACTGAGAAAAAAACCAAAGAAAATAGCAGTCTACTGAAAAAAGCGGTTTTATTATTAGCAGTCGGAGAAATTGGGTATTGGGCATATTCCGCAGCACCTCAAGCAACAACCATCGACGGAATGCACGCTTTCTTGCCACAAGCAATGGGGATGGTCTTAGTGGCGATCATCTACACCGCTGTATTAAGTATGAAAGGGCATGAAAAATCAGCATTTACGGAAGTTGTTTCTTATAAACAAATTTTTTCTGGCTTCTTTTTTGCCTTTGCTGCATTGACCTATTTGATTTCTGCACAACCAAATATGAATGGTTTGGCAACGGGCTTCATCTTATCGCAAACTTCTGTTGTTCTAGCAACCTTGACTGGTATCTGGTTCTTAGGACAAAAGAAAACGAAAAAAGAAATGACGGTCACGATCATTGGCTTGGTCCTTATCTTAGCTGCCGCAACGATGACTGTTTTGATATAAGATATTTTGTTAGAAGCGTTATTTTAAAAAATTGGGAAGTAACTGCGGTTACTTGCCCAATTTTTTTTGTGGAAAATAGATAACGGAAACTGTTAGAATAGAGCTATCTGAAAAAAAGCATAAGCGCAGTCTGCTGAAGTAGAAAGGGCAGGTGATCAACGTGGGGGAGAATTTGAATGCGCTTCCTGCTGATGCAGTGGCGAAATTAACCTGGTTTCGTCAATTACTACATTATTTCAAACAAATGATCATGCCAAATCTAAGTATTTTTATTGCTTGGGGTTTGTTATCGATTGTATCAAATATCGTATCAGGTGATTTGCATCAAACGCTTGCACATGTCAGTGATTGGCTGATTTATCTGTTATTGCCTATTTTGATCAGTTACTCTGGAGCAAAGATTTTTGATCAAAAAGCAGCTGTAGCAGGTGGGATTGCTGTCATCGGTATGATAGTAGTTTCTGATCTTCCACAACTATTCGGAGCGATGATCATCGGTTTGATCACGGGAGGTATTTTTCACTGGGTGGATCGTTGGTTGACGCCGAAAATCAAACCTGGCTATGAGATGTTGCTGAATAACTTGATGATCGGTCTAATCGGTGGGGTTGTCTGTCTATTAGGCATACTGGTCATACAGCCACTTGTTGAAGGTAGTTTGTCTTATGTTGGACGCTTTGTTTATTGGCTCATCGAGCAACATCTGTTACCAGTGGTCAGTTTAGTGTTGGAACCGTTAAAGGTCTTATTTTTGAATAATGTCATCAATCACGGCATCTTGACAGCTTTAGGAATGGAGATGGCACAACATGCGGGGCATTCGATCTTATTTTTGATGGAAGCCAATCCTGGGCCAGGAATAGGGATTTTAAGTGCGTTCTTGTTTGCTGCCGATCGAGAAAAAAGTGTCAAAGCAGGTGGAGCATTGATGATCCAAGCTGTCGGAGGAATCCATGAGATTTATTTTCCTTTTGTCTTGATGCAGCCCGCTCTTTTTTTTGCAGTTATGATTGGAGGAGCAACAGGAACGTTTGTGTTCCAACTGTTTGCTAGTGGGTTGAATGCTCCGGTTTCCCCAGGTTCATTGGTGATTATTTTAGGGAATACACCACCTTCACAATTAGTAGGTGTCATTTTAGGCATTCTTCTCAGTGCGCTTACTACGTTTATTTGTGCCATTTTGTTAATGAAAAAGACAAAACCTGTAACATCGATCATCCCGGAAAGGAGCCAACCGATGAATCAAGAAATAGTCAACCAAATCATCTTTGCATGCGATGCTGGGATGGGTTCTAGTGCAATGGGTGCAGCCATTTTGAAGAAAAAGTTGAACGCACAAGGGATAACAATACCTGTCAGCTATACATCGATTTACGATCTGCCGAATCACAAGAAACAATTGGTGATCGTGCAAAGCGCCTTTCAATCTTTGGCGCAAGAAAAAGCCAAAGAGAGTCAGATCATCGCTGTTGAACATTTTTTAGAAGTTGAGTCGTATCTGCCATTGATCAAGCAGCAACTTCATGAAAGAAAAATTGAACCCCAAATCAAAAAGCAACAAGAAGTTGAACAACCTAGAACCAGAGTTGTGTTTTTATACCAAGGAAATCGACGAGGCTCACAAACGATGGGAATGACGATTTTAATGAATCTAGCCAAGGAATATCAGGTCGATCTATCTGTAGAAAAAGCAGCCGTCGAAGACCTAGTACCCGAAAAAGAAGTGGTATATCTTGCGAATGAAAGTATGGCAAAGGCGTATCAACTGGAACAACAAGTGGAGCATTTGTTGATCATTGATCATTTTGTCAGTACCAAAGCCTATCTATCATTAATAAAGGAAGTGGACTAAGATGTATTTGTCACCAAGGGAAAAAGAATTATTGACAGAACTCATCAATAGTCCAGCACCTGTATCTATACAAAAAATGGTCAATGTTTTACGTGTCAGCAAACGGACTGTATACCGCGAGTTGGAGCAATTAGAACGATCGCTCGAGGAAGTAAATGCTTCGCTGAAAAAAATAGCCCGAGGGTCATTTACGATTGAAGCAACACCTGAAACAATGATACAATTGCGCCAACTATTGAACGAAAAAGAGATGGAACTATCGACAACCGAAAGGCAACATGCGATTTTATTAGAACTATTACTCACGAAAGAACCGTTGTCTTTAAGTTATTTTTTAGAAAAGTATTTGATTAGTAATACGACTTTTTATGCTGATATCAAGCAACTTGAAACCAGTATGAAACAACTGCCATTGTCGATCACGCGTAACCGTGGCTATGAAATCACTGGACCGGAAAAATACCGCAGATTGCTGGTAGCGAATATCTTAGAGTTGGAGATCAATGCGTATGAAATATTTCACTTGCTGGAATTTGATACGACAACGAATTTCTTTTTTCAATTTATCACGACAGATAGTTTATTACTGGCGCGTCAAGTGGTACGAGAAGAGTTGATCCAGCAAAAGAAAGAATTAAGTGACCGGAAACTGGAACATTTAGTTTTGATACTCAGCATTACGATCGACCGTGTCAAAAAAAATCACGTGCTGACGAATGAAACCTACACTGGACTAGTGAATAAAGAGTTATTACGTATCGCCAAAGCTTTATTTTCTAAAATCGCTAAGGAAACGCAACAACTTTATCCAGTCAATGAGATCGTCTTTTTTGCTAGTCTATTAAATGACTTCTCGAATTCCTTCGATCAGGATTTCTTTGAAGAAACATTTGATACGCAACTCGCTTATCTTGTGAAACAGTTGATCCAAGTAGTCAGTGAAGCAACAAATAATCCATTCTACCAAGATGAAACACTCTACAAAATGTTGTTGACCCATTTATCAGGAGTATTCTCTCGAGCAGTACTTCAAGAAGAACAATTAACTAATCCAATTTTAGAAAAAATCATGGTTCAGTATCAAGAGATTGCTCAAGCCATCCGTCAAGGAATCGAGCAGATTTTTCAAGAAAAGAAACTATCCGAAGAAGAAATTGCTTATATGGTTCTCCACTTTGCGAACTCGTTAGAAAAAACACCAAAGGACAGCACGATCAAAATCGCTGGTTTTTCCCCTAGTGGATTAGCTTCGACAAGTATGCTTGAGTTAAAACTAAAGAGGTACTTCCCATTTGTTCAACATATCCATTTTTATCGAATTGCTGATCTAAAGAAAATAAATTTAGAAGAAGAGTATGATCTCGTCATTTCTACTTCGATCTTGAGTGGCTATGAGGGGAAATATCTATTAGTTTCACCATTACTTCTTGAGGAAGAAATCAAACAATTAAAAGCAGAATTTGCACGTTTGACCGAACACCGAACGACAAACGTCCGGTTAGGCGATCAGCCTTCGGTTATCGAAGATACGTATGAAGAGACGGTATTGATGATGAGTAAAATCAATCGATTACTCCAACATTTTTTCATTCAAGAGCTAGACAATCCAGCAACAGTCGAAGCGACTTTAAACAGTATTTTTGACTATTTACCTACAGGATTGGTGCAAGATAAGGACAAAGTTTTTCATCGTTTAATAAAAAGATATCAACAAGCGCCAATCGGATTACCTCATACCAACATGGGGCTTTTCCATACTTCTAGTTCTGAGGTCACAGAACCCTTCTTCTGTATTTTTCAATTGAAGCAAGTATTGGAGATCGAAGGAATGGACAAAACGAAAGTCGATTTATCAAGAATGTTAGTGATGCTAGCCCCGTCTCCAATTGATGAAGCTACTGGAAAATTACTTGGGAAAATAAGTGGTGCATTGATCATGAATGATTTGAATACTGAGATTTTTCGATCAGGAAATGAGACAATCATCTATCAGTTGTTATCTAAAATTTTGATCGATGAAATAAAAAAATAAAGGGGGCTCTATTGATGCTTGAGATTCCATCTGAACATATTTGGTTGAACCAACAGTTTGGTAGCTGGGAAGAAGCCATTAACCAGATTGGTGAGCAACTACTTGAAAAAGGAGTCATCCAAAAAGAATATATCGATGCGATGGTTGCTCGCCAAGAAGCAGCAAGTGTCTATATCGGTAACTTTGTGGCACTTCCTCATGGAAAAGCAAAAGATGAACAGATCGTTGAAGAGGGTATTTTTTTGTTCCAAGTACCTGATGGCGTTGACTTTGGTATCGACGAAGAAAAGAAAATCGCAACGATTTTATTTGCAGTGATCATGCGAGAAAACCAACAACTAACAAGTTTACAAGAACTCGCCTTTTTTTGTTCCGATGTCGATCAAGTAATGGCATTGAGCGATGCCCAAACAGTAGAGGAAATCCAAAAAATCTTAAAACAAGCTGAGGAGTTTTGACGTAAAATACGCAACGACCAATCAATTGATTGGTCGTTTTTTTTCTATTTTTTTTTGGGAGAATCTCGCCAAAATCGTAATTATATAGTGAAGGAGGTGCTCCGAAACGTGGTGAGATTTCTTACTTGATTTCAATAAGCAACAGCTGTGTGATTGAATCAACTTTCTCACTTTACAAGATCAAGCGACCACTTTATCAAATGAAAGGAGTTAAAAAATGAGGAGATACTCTAACTTGCTATTCTTGATTTTACCGCTCATCATTTTATTTTCCATGATGACTCAAGTAAAAGGCATACCAGTCTCAGCAGAAACGTTGACTGGTGTTCCCTCCTATCAACCAATCACTGCATCTTTCCCCAACTATATGACACGCACGAGCTTACAACCAACCGCACAAGAAGACACTTGGGAAAACTTCAAGAAAGACCACCAACTGATCCAAGGACCGAACGGAAAATTGACCACCATAGGCTCTACGAATTATATCGAAGAGGCGATTCATGAACGCTCGCCAAGATTGCTTGACCCATTTGCCAATGAAAGTGTCGTTGTTGATCCAGCGATCCATATCCCTAATATTGATATCCAGCTATCAAACGGTGGCAGAGAATACGGGTGGTATGGAAAACGAGTGAATGGTGAGATTGCTCTATGTTTGGAGCAGGGAGTGGCTCTCAATGTCGGTGAAAATAATGGCTACACTTCAAGTATCCAGAATACAGAATTATTAAAGAAAATCTCTTTGATCAAGTACTATGGCGTCATTGCGACAACTTACACGATGGAAAAAGAGTTGATGACTCAACTACTTGCTTGGGAGCAACAAGGGATCACACCTATCAATATCTCCGGCGTTTTGACCATGAGTGATTATCAAACATTCAAACGAACAGTGATGGAACAAGTGGAACGGTTCTATACCCAACCTAGTTTTCATGGATATATTATGAATGTAAAAGTCGGCGAAAGCCAAACATTCACCGATACGTCCGGAGCATTTTCAAATTATGCTTCATCTCCCGTGCAATCAATCAATGGAGTCACCATTGAAAAGCAAGGGAATCAAGTAACAGTTACTGCGACTAAAGAGGCACCAGAAACAAGCGAGATCGCATTTGATTATCATATCCCTAGTAGTTATCAAGGAGCAATCGTCGTGTACCAACATCCTTATACACAAAATATGGTGGTAGGCAGAGTGCCGCAGCTTACAAGAACTTCCTTTCAGCTTCGCGTACAAAAATATGGCCATGCAGCTATCCGAAAAGTCGATCAACAAACGAAACAACCATTAGCCGGAGCTGTTTTTCGTTTCACAACTTCAGAAGGACAGCAAAAAGAATTGACGACAGATGCCGAGGGAATTGCTATATGGCATGATTTGTTGGTCGATACGATCGTTACGATCCAAGAAATCAAAGCACCAGACGGCTATGTTTTAAATCCAACTCCCCAGACTATCACTGTAAAAGTGAATGAACTGACAAGTGTCACGCTAGAAAATCAAGAACAGACTGCTAATTTGATTGTCATCAAAGAAGATGAGGAAACCGGTGATCAGCCTCAAGGAGGTGCCCAATTGATTGGAGCTGTGTATCAATTAACGGACAAAGACGGAGAAACAGTTGCGCAACTGACGATGGAAGAGAGTGATGGCAGAGCATCAGCTGAGCTAAAAGGATTAAAACTAGGAACCTATTATTTACAAGAAACCGTTCCACCTCAAGGCTATAACTTAGATCCGACGATCTACCCCATACATCTGACGTATGCAGGACAAAATGAAACGGTGGCTGTTCATAGCAAAACAGTCACTGATCGCGTCATCAAGGGTCATGTCGAAGGATATAAATTTGGTTCAAAACCTCTTATCCCCACTTCTATCTTCGAAATTTTACACGCATTAACATTCAATCAAACGAATCATAAACCACCACTCGAAGGAATCGAACTAACCGCCACCGCTCATACCACAGGAAAAGAATATGTCCAAGTCACTGAAAAAAACGGCTACTTTAAATTTATCGATTTACCCTATGACACGTATACGATCGCTGAAACTAAAGGAACGGATGGCTATTTGATCATTGAACCATTTGAAGTGACGATCAGTGAGGAAGGCTACACACATTTCTTTTTATTAGAAGATGAAATCATCGAATCACGCGTACATCTTATCAAAATCGATCAAGAAACAGGTGACCAAATCCCTTATGCTGGCGCACAATTCAAGATTTTTGATACTTGGGCAAATGAAGGGCAAGGTGCATTCGTATTAATGACGCGTCCGAATGACACGGAAAAAACCGAGATTTTTGAAACGAATCAAAAAGGGGAATTAGTAACAACTGAGAGCCTACCTTGGGGCGTTGATCGCTATGAGCTTCACGAAGTTAAAGCGCCAGCAGGGTATCTTCCATTAGAAGAACCTTTGATTTTCAGTGTAACGGTAGAAAACCATCACGCGTTGATTCGTTTAGAAGTTCCGAATCGTTTAGCAAGACAATCGATTGAATTGATCAAACGAGATCGTTTAAATGAACATCCTTTATCGCATGTACCATTTGGCTTATATCAGTTAGGAAGAGCAGAAGATGGGGAAGAAATCCTTCATTTTATTGAGGAATATTTAACGGACGAAGAGGGACGAATCGAAGTAAGAGATTTACCTTATGGAACATATCGATTTATCGAAGGAAAACCATTAACAGGGTATTTACCACTAGAAGAACCTTTAGATTTTTCAGTAACTGTTGAAAAAGACGGTGAGTTGATCGTATTAGAAGCCTATAACGAACGAGAAAAATTAACATTGACGAGTTTATTCACAGCGATCGACGGAAGTAAGGAGCTTGATCCAACCAAAGACAATCAATTGAAAGACGTAGTCTGGATCAAAGGAGCAGCCATTGAAGTCGCTCATACGTATACAGTAGTGACGCAGTACCGAAAAGGTGACACCGGAGAACTCATCAACGAAGCAATCTCAACGTATACAGCAAAGGCTAAAGAAGATCAGTTTGAAGTGTTCTTTGACTTGAAAGCCAATACGTTAAAAGACAAGGACCAGTTGATTGCCACTCATATTTTATACTATGAGCCTGAGCAAGAAAATGAAGTTGCCCGTGAAGATGATTTAACCAATAAAGAACAGACCGTTCATTTCAATACACCAAAAGAGGAGAAAAAAGAAGAGATTAAGAAGCAAGAAAACATTCGAGAACTACCGAAGACAAACAGCAGTACCTCTTCGTTTCTCGTAGGGATAGGAACTCTATTTCTAGGAATAGGTGGAGTTGTATTCTATAAACAAAAAAAGGAGTGAAGTGAATGGCTAAGAAACATACACACATGAAATTCGGATTATTCCTATTAAGTTGTTCAATCGTATGGTTGGTCAGCGGCTGCAAACCAAGAGAAACAGAAGTTCCGCAAACAGCTGTCTCCACAGAAAGTAGAACGAATCAAGAAATCAGAGTGAAAGGATCAGAGTCAAGCGATCTAAAAAAAGAGGATAACTCTGCTCAGTTGTTTGAGTTTGCTTCGCAATTCAGAAGACCCATGAATGAACTCTCTGAAGCCACGATCAGAGATGAAACAAAGCGACTAAGGATCGCTTATCTTGAAACAACAACAGTACCACAAATCGTGGAAAGCACAGTTGTAAGAAGCAAACAAACGCATCAGTTGAGAGAATTCGAGCAAACACTTACTCCTAATATACCTGTCACTCCAGAGGCATTGGAGCAGTGGCAAGGGCCTATCGTTCGTGTCAATGAGCCATTGCACATTTTACCTAGAGGAACAGCGATTGATCCATTTGCTTATTTTACTTTCGTTCAAGGGAGCGATCCCAATCCGCAGATCCATTATACGCTCATCGATCCGAACCAAACGGGTTATCAAACCATGCAGATTTCAGCAATTGATTCAAAAGGAAACGTGAGCGTTGCGACTGTGACTTTTCTTTTTAATCACTCGCCAATCATTCAAAAGGAAAAGAAAAGTCAACACATAGCGATCGGTTCGAGTATTGATTTATTAGCAGGGGTTTCTGCTTACGATGAAGAAGATGGTGAATTGACCGCAGAAATCCAAGTAGAAACGACACTCCAAACAGAAAAAGAAGGAAGTTATGAAGTCATTTATTCTGTCACAGATCAATTTGGTGCAAGTACCAGTTTGACAACCAATGTGACGATCACGAATGAAGCTCCAATGATCGTTGGTCCCAATCAGCTCGTCTTTCCTGTCAATCAGTCATTCTCTTTATTGGATTATTTCTCAGCAAGTGATCAAGAAGATGGCGCGATCAATCTTACTTCGGAAAATATCTTGGCATCTGATTTTGATCCTCAGGTACCGGGAAACTACTCTATAAGAATCGGGAATGTGGTGGATCGTTATGGCAAAAGAGCAATTGAGCGCACCGTCCATATTCAATTGACGAATGAAGCGCCCACAGTCACAAATACGCATATGACGCTCCCTGTTTTTAGTGAATGGAATAAAGAAAGTTATTTGGCAACACTGATTCTTGGAGATCGTGAAGATTCGGTGGATCAATTACAAGTGATGATCGATGTGCCATTTTGGCAGAAAATCGACACTTCACGATTAGGTATCTATCGTTTTCCTCTTCAGGTCCAAGATACACATGGAAAAATCACTCGAACTTTTGGGAGCGTCCACGTAGTCAATGAGCCCCCTGTATTTTCTGGGATAGAGGATAAGAGATTCCTTGTAGGCGAAGAGAAATTAGATTTATTAGCAGGAATCTCTGTGACTGATCGTGAAGAGAAATTAAGCATAGCAGATGTTGAAGTCATAGAAGAAATCACTTGGGACACACCTGGAAGCTATCCTGTTTATTTGACGGTCAAAGATACATTTACAGAAACGACAGTATCTTTTCATGTCATTATTCAAGACAACAATCCAGAAATGCCAGAGAAATTGGGAGAATAAGGAGATGCAAATGGATTATTTCAATCAAGCAATGTCTTTATTTTCCAACGGGGTGATTACTGCAGGAAGCTTACTGACCGTTTGGGGCATTATCCAATTAGGCGTTGCAATCAAAGAGCATAATGGGCCAGGGATGCAACATGCCATTTTTCAAATCGTTGGGGGTGCAGTGATTTTAGCTGCTGGTGCGTGGATCACGAATATTTCAATGTGAGGAGCGAAAAAGAATGGACGGTGCGATCGAATTTTTGCTACAAACGATTGCAGAACAATTAAGTTTATCGACGAATCATAAAAATAGTCTTTTACAAAACCTCGAACATTATCTGCCGGAAATCTATCGTTACAGTGTGACGATCATGGAAAGTGTCGTCAAACCTATCGCTTATTCATTATTAGGTTTTCTACTGCTGATCGAATTTCAACAACTCACACATCGGCTATACGGCAAGCAGTCAGAGTTTGGTGGGTTGGATATGTTTTTACCATTATTCATCAAAATCGGCTTGACCGTATTGCTTTTACGACATTTGATGGTTTTTCTCAATGCCATTATGGATGTGGGTATTTTTGTTAGTCAAGGAATCAATCAATTGGAGATTCGAGGTGTGACGGATCAGACAATGGATATCTTCAACGTGATGGAGCAGATCGATCAGCTAGGTTTTTTTGAAAAAATGGTGTTGTTGATGATCTTACTCGTTCCCTTGATTCTATCGATCATTGTTAGCGTCCTTGCTCAAGTGCTGATCTTTTTACGCTTTTTGGAAATGTATCTTTATTTGAGTATCTCACCTTTACCGATTGTCGCTTTAGTGAATACAGAAATCGGGCATGTCGGAAAGAATTTTTTAAAACTATTTGGTGCGGCATCTTTACAAGGGGTATTGCTATTTATCGTGTTGAACATCTATCCGCTTCTAGTGAGTACTGTTTTTTCATTTGATGAGAAGCAAGGAATGATTGCCGTGATCAGCGCAATCGTTGGCAATTGCCTGGCACTATCTATGTGTTTGTTCTATACATTGAAATGGTCTAAAGCGATCATTGTTGCAGCATGAGTTAAGAAAGGCGTGGAATTATGGCAGTAGAAGTAGTAATTAGAAAAGAAATCAAAGAATACCAAGAAAAAATCTTTTTTGGTTTCTCACTAAGGCAGATCATCGTGATCGCTTTAACACTAGTAGTGATTTTGCCGATCGGTCTGCTCAATCATTTTGTTTGGGGATATTCTATCGATGATCTGGGCTTTGTATTGATGTTTTTTACCAGTCCGATTCTATCTGTTGGTTGGATCAAAAAAAATCAGTTACCTTTGGAAAAATATCTCTTTGTTCGTTGGCGTCATTTTATCGCAACAAAGCACTATCTTTATCAAAATGCTCGTTTGGAGGAAGAACATGAGGGGATTTCAACGAGGAAAAATAGTAAAACAGAGAAATATCGAAGTGAACAAGGGAATTAAAAAGTCTTCCTTAACCAAACTATTACACAAGCAAAAGAAAAAAAGAGGAAAAAAAGAACGAAAATCAGCACCAGCCAAACATGCACAAAGGAAGATTCGTTATGAAAAAATGTATGAAAGTGGAATTTGTGAACTTGCTTCCGGATATTATTCAAAAAGTATCCAGTTTTCAGATGTCAATTACCAAATTGCACCTGTAGAAGACCAACAAGCTATTTTTCAAGGGTATTGTACCTTACTAGATAGTTGTGATGAACGAACGCATCTAACGATTACCTTGAAAAAAAAGCGAATGGAACAAGAGGAACTTGAAAAGCAATTGTTCTATAAAGAAACAGGTGAGAGACAGGACATTTACCGTCGAGAATTGAATGAAATGCTGCGGCGAACCATGACAGAAGGAGGAACGAATTTTAGCAAACAAAATCTATTGACCTTCAGCACGCAGGCTACTGATTATGACCAAGCCAAGCATTCCTTGACGCGTATCGAACAACAACTTAGTCATAGTCTTTCGGAAATCGAATCAAGTAGTCAAACACTTTCTGGCAAAGAACGGTTGCAACTGCTCCATGAATTGATCAAACCTAATGAATGGTTCCAGTTCAATTATACAGATTTAGTTTATAGCCGTTTGTCGACAAAAGCAGTTGTTACCCCTGCAAGTTTCAGCTTTAAAGCAAAAGACTATATCGAAATTGGCTCAGAGTATGCCCAAGTCCTATATTTGAAAGATTACCCCACCAAACTTTCAGATAGATTGATCTTAGAATTAATGGATATTGGCGAAGAGTTGTGTTTATCGATCCACATTGAACCAGTGGATTCTGAAAAAGCAAATCAGTTGGTTCAAATTAAAAAAGCTTATATGGAAGGGGACAGAACAACTGCTGAAAGAAAAGCGACACAAAAAGGCTATGATCCTTATTCAAGTATTCCGTATGAATTGACCAATAGTATCAAGGAAGCCGAAGCTTTATTAGACGATCTAGTCAAAACCGGTCAAAAATTATATTTTGTTACCTTCCTCGTTTATTTCCGATCTCAGACCAAAGAAAAACTTGCTGATATTGCGGAACAAGTCCAACATGTTGGGCGTAAAAATCGTTGTCATTTCAATGCATTAGACTATCTACAAGATGAAGGATTCAATTCGGTCTTACCTTTAGGCAAAAATTGGATCGAACAACAACGGACGTTGACGACAGAAAGTACAGCGATTTTTATTCCATTTTCAGCGCAAGATCTTGATCATATAGATGGCAAATATTATGGGCAAAATGAAATGACCAAAAATAGTGTAAGGATCGATCGTAAGCAACTAAACACGCCGAGTGGCATGATTTTAGGTAGCTCTGGTTCAGGCAAAGGTGTAGCAAAAAAATATGAAGAAATCACGACGTTACTTAAAAATCCCGAAGATGAAGTCATTTCGATTGATCCGGAAGATGAGGATACGATCATCGGCAATGATTTTGAAGCTCAAATCATCAATATCGCCCCTAATACCAATACATTCATCAACTTACTAGATATTTCAGAAGACTTGAGAGGAGAGGCAGATCCAGTAAAATTGAAATCTGACTTTTTGTTGACTGCTTGTGAAGCTTTGATCGGTGGTCCAACTGGTTTAAACTCAGCACAACGATCGATCATTGACCGTGTCACGCGATTGACGTATTTCAATTTTCAAAAAAACTCAGAAAAATCAGCTCCGACATTGGCGGAAGATTGGTTTCCGCTTTTAAAAGAACAACCGGAAAAAGAGGCGCAGACATTGGCGTTAGATTTAGAGTTATACATCGATGGTTCACTTTCGATGTTTTCTAAACCAACTAATGTTTCTTTAAATAAACGTTTTGTGATTTACAATACGAAACAACTAGGGAACCAATTGAAAACTTTTGGGATGATGGTTGTTTTGGAACAAGTGTGGAATCGGGTCGTTCGCAATCGAGACAGAGGAATCACTACTTGGATCTATATTGATGAAATGCAACTCCTGTTAAATGATCCCTACTGTGAAAATTATTTTTTTGAACTATGGAGCCGAATCCGTAAATGGGGCGCGATTGCCACTGGTATTACCCAAAATGTCGAAACCTTATTATTATCAGATAAAGCACGCCGAATGTTAAGTAATACGGAATTTATCATTATGTTGAAACAAGCGAAAAGTGATCTAGATGAGCTGTCTTCTTTGTTCAATCTTTCGTATCAGCAACAAAAACAATTGCTCAATCCTATCAAAGGGGCAGGGCTGATACGCGCAGGCAACGCCATCGTTCCTTTCTCCAATACTGTTGATCCAACAACAAAACTTTATGAGTTGATCACCACTGATCCTGTCGAACGCCACAGATTACGACAGGATGTATCGCCATGAAAAAAAACGATGTAGGCATTGAAGAGATCGTGAAATCACGAAATAAACGAAGGAGTAACAGACATTTTCTGCGTAGAAACACCAAAGATCCTCGCAGAGTCATGCTTGACTATCAGAAAAAAATAGTTGATTTCTCTTTACTTGGAAATAAAACTTCGATCAGTAGTAAAGTCAGCCTTTACCTATTTGTTGGTGTTAGCATTCTCATATTTTTTCTCTTTTTCAGTATGATCGGCTTCGTTTCGTCTGCTACGATCAAAATCAATGAGCTTGAATTGACGAAGGTCTGGAAATATTTGACCGAATTGGATGCGGAATTGACACTAGAATTAAACTCAACTAAGAGTTCGATTCTAGTAAATGAACGAGTAGTGGCTGCAAATGAAGTCGTGATCAGGACTGACATTGAAGAGGTGCTGATTTATTTAGATATGGTTTATGGCGATGACCAATTAGGAAATCCAGATGTTCTCAAAGAAACGATCCAAGGATTGCATGAGCAGATGTGGCAAGTAGACAGTGACGGGAGACAAATCAAAGTAACATCACAGCCATTGTCGCAAGTGATCACTTGGACGCCAGAGTGGAAAGAACGTAGACAGCTGTTAGCAGAAATTGGTCTTTATGCAAGTTTGACTGAATTAAGCAATCCATTGAAAGAAACAGACTCTTTACGCATAAAACAACGCTTTGGGTATTACGTAAGCAATCAAGAAAAAAGCTTACTTGAAGGACTGCTCATCCAGACAGAACCGAAAGAAAGTATAGTCGCTGTGATCGCTGGAGAAATTACAAGAGACCGAGAGAACGTAACCATCACAATGGACGATCAAACCATTACTTATCATGATGTAGATCTAACAGCTACTGAAGGACAGATGGTATCGGTGGGTACAGAGATTGGGCGAGTAAAACAAGAGGAACTGCATCTGTCTTACCAGAAAAAAGGTGAAACCGTCAATCCAGCTTTTTATCTCCCCAATGTAGTCGATAACAATGAGACACAGCTTGATCCCATTGAAACAGATACTGCATTCAATGAACAGAAATTTCGAGAAGTGATTCTACTACATTGTCACGCATTTAGTGATCATGCAGAAACAATCATCCAAGAAGCTAAAAAGAATAATATCTCCCCCATTGTTCTAGCAGCCATCATGATCCACGAAACTGCTTGGGGGACGAGCGAAGGAATTCGAGAAAAGAACAACCCCGGTGGCTTGATGCGAGAAAATGAGTTGCTTTCCTACGCCACACTTGAAGAAGGGATTGCCGCCACCGCTCGAACACTAAACCAATTGATCGTGAACCAAAGACTGCTGACAGTCGAGCAACTCGGAAGTGTGTATTGTCCTGTAGGTGCAAGTAATGATCCCCTGGGATTAAACCAATACTGGGTACCGGCGATCAAAGAATTATTTGTGCAACTAGGTGGCAGTAAAGAGATGAGCTTACTCTGGCAATCGGATCATACAGTGGGGCAAGAGGTGTTGACACAAGCCAGAACATTGTATCGTCAAAACGTTCAATACTCACAAGGCTTTGAACGAGGCACCTTTCCTTATCATGATTGCTCTTCTTTTGTTCTGTGGGCGATGAGAAGTGTTGGCTTGCCTGTGCCACTAGGTAGCACGGAGACATTGTATTCTTTGGAAGGGACACTCCTGATACCGATCAATCGAGAAGATGTCAGAGCCGGTGATTTGTTTGTATGGGGGAAGAAAGGCCACTCTTTAGGTAGTTATGGCCATACAGGGCTATTTTTAGATGATGGTGGTAAAACGATCCTTCATTGCACACCTGCTACTGCACGAGGGTATGGTCAAGAAGGCGATATCGTCATCACTCCATTTGAAGGCTATGCGGGTGATCTCCAGCTGGCGCCTGTTTATTTCTATCGATTGTTGGGAGAAAACAAATGAACCCGAAATCCAGATTTCTTTATCTTATTATTGTTTTCTTACTGTTTAGCAGTGTGACTTTTAGTGTTGGCCGGTCTATAGGCTTTCGTTCACAAGAGTCTGAACAGAAAGCTGGCCCAGTTTCGGAAGCACAAGTCAGAGAGTTTTTACAAGCTTATTATACGTTTGAAACAGTCGGCGACAATTACTCTGCATATGTTGATGCTCTTTCTAACAAGATGAAAGATAAAGTAAAAACAGAACAAGGTAAAAAAACGCATAGTCCGCAGCGTTTTGGCTTCAGTCGCTGGCTCAAAAGCGAGCATTATTTTAAACAAACGAACGAGGAAATGGTTGAAGTCCTCTGTTTGGTTGATTTTACAACGTCTTTATTGAATGAAGAAGGCGGAGTTGTAAAAAAAGATATTCGCCATCGTGAGGGTGTCAAACTGACTTATCTCTACGACACTAAAAATCATCGCTATGTCTTGGATGATCTCGAACAGCTGTCTTCTTTTATGGAAATACAATGATTGAGTAAGGAAGACCTTACAAATGGACGCAACAAAAATGAATGAGGGGAGTGACAACGTATGGCAAAAGAAACTGTAATCATCGATCAAATCCATCACTTACAAGTAAAAGAGACTCAGTTGGATTTGTTTCAGGCTTTGGAAGATTTAGAGACTGAAAATCGACGAGTCTTGCTGGCAAACACACAAGGACAATGTCGCATACGTATTTATGATCGTAAGGGAGAAATGATGATAGAAAAAGTGCTGCAATTTCCTTTGACAGAGGAGATTGAAGAGATCTTAAGTCAACACTGGGAGCAAGAAACAGCCAATACAAAAAAGAAGAGTCAGTTCCCTCATTCAAGCAACACGCTGAAAAAAAATCAGTTGTTACAAATCGATTGGAAAAAAATCATCAAGCGATTACTTCTTAGTGGAGTAATCGTTTTTGCTGTGGTTCAAGGCAACATGTGGATCGAACAAAGAACGAATAATGAGCAAGTGACAACCAAAGAAAATCAGAAAAGTTCATGGCAGTCATTGGTAGAACTAGGTGCATATGAAGAAGCAGCTGAAGAATATCCCGCTCGGTATCAGCAATTGATCGATCACTTAGTAGAAGAACAGGAATTTTCTTGGGTAGAGAAGTTGAATGAGCAAAAGCCAACAGGAAATGCCACCTTTGATTTGGCTTTTTATCAAAACGATTGGGAAACAGTAATTGTGACCCACGTGGAACAATTGACGGAAAAGCGCCAAGTCAAGTTAGCGATTGCTTATTTGAAGCTAGAACAAGTACAAGAAGTCGTTGTCTTGAATCGCCACTTAAAACATCCGGAGGTCACGTTAGCACTGGATCAGTTTTATTTTGAAAAAAGTCTTGATTGGTTGAAAGTAAAAGAAATGGAAAAAGCGAAAGACGCATTTGAACAGATCCAAACGGAAGAATTAAAAGCGGTGATGGCGGCATACATAGAGCAAGGAACGATTATTTTAGATTTCATTACATTCTATGAGGCATCGTCCAACACGTCTGAAAATGTAGCGCTTTGGGAAGAGCGACTGGCTCGATTAGGAGAATCAACGGAATAAAAAACTCACTTTGCAAAAAAGAGTCTAAAAGATCACGAGGATGCGCTTTTTCGTAGGTATCTACAAATAAAAAGCTCCCTTAAATGAAGGAAATAATTGTTTCAGCGTCTCTAATCGGTACCAGAAGCCTTTCATCAAATCACTCATTTTGCTCACTCCATGTTTTGGCACAAATGATTGTGCCAAAATCCGACTATTTATCTAAACGGTAAGCGGATACAATTTGGTTAAAGAAAGAGATAAAGGAGCGATTGAAGTGGAAGAGACGATACCAAAAAATAAAATTTCATTCAAAGCAAAAGTACAAAAGTTAGGAAGTACCTTATCTAGTATGGTGATGCCAAATATCGGCGCGCTGATTGCTTGGGGTGTATTGACAGCATTATTTATTCCAGATGGCTATTTACCAAATGAAGCATTCGCTACGATGGTCGGCCCGATGTTGACGTATTTGATTCCTTTATTGATCGGCTACACCGGAGGGAAAGTCATCGGAGGTGATCGTGGGTCAGTTGTCGGGGCAATTGCAACGATGGGTGTGATCGTTGGGACAGATATTCCAATGATGCTAGGTGCCATGATCATGGGTCCGTTAGGTGGCTTTGCCATCAAGAAATTCGACCAAGTGTTTCAAAAACATATCAAATCAGGCTTTGAAATGTTGGTCAATAATTTCTCCGCAGGATTGATCGGTTTTGCGTTAGCATTGATCGGATTTTCTGCAATTGGTCCAGTAGTGGACACACTGACACAAGCGATGGCAACAGGTGTTGAAGCAATTTTAAATGCAAATTTGATTCCATTGACGAGTATCTTTATCGAACCAGCGAAAATCTTGTTTTTGAATAATGCGATCAACCACGGTATTTTGACTCCCTTAGGAACAGAACAAGTGGCTACAGCCGGTCAATCGATCCTGTTCTTATTGGAAGCAAATCCTGGACCAGGTCTAGGTGTATTGTTAGCTTTCACATTATTTGGCAAAGGCGCGGCAAAATCATCTGCACCGGGTGCAATGATCATCCATTTCTTAGGTGGAATCCATGAAATCTATTTCCCATACGTAATGATGAAACCGTTATTATTCTTATCAGTGATTTTTGGTGGGATGACTGGTAGTTTCGTTTTCCAATTGATGGATGCAGGCTTACGTGCCCCAGCTTCACCGGGTTCGATCATTGCCATTTTAGCAATGGCACCATTGAGTGCTTACTTACCAGTTATTCTAGGGATCGTGGCTGCAACAGCCGTTTCTTTCGGGATCTCTGCGGTCATTCTAAAAGCTGATGCGAAAGAAACAAGTGAAGATTTTGAAAAATCAGTAGAAGCGACTCGTCAAGCGAAACAACAAGCGAAAGGAACTGGAACAACTAGTCAAGGACAACCAGCCTTATCAGCAATCAAAAAAATCATTTTCGCCTGTGATGCTGGGATGGGCTCAAGTGCAATGGGTGCTTCCTTGTTAAGAAAAAAAGTCCAAGAGCATCATTTACCTCAAGTCGTGACGAATCAAGCCATCAGTCAATTGTCTGATGAAGCGGACGTATTGATCGTGACCCAAGTCGAGTTACAGGAACGGGCAAAACAAAAAGCGCCACATGCTCATTTCGTTGCAGTAGAAAACTTCTTGAATTCACCAAAGTATGAGGAAATCATTCAAGCATTAGGAAGTAAGGAAGAAACACAGCCAAACCAACCAGTCTCTACTACTCCAACGGATGATTTGGATTTATCTGAATTAAAAGATATCAAAGAGATTTTACTTGTTCATGACGATCGTGCAGGATCAGCGACAATGGGATTGTCCTTATTGAAAGATATTTTGAAGAAAAATCAACTGGAGATCCCTCTGAAAAAAATCAATATTGATGAGTTGACGGAGCAACCGAATACACTGATCGTTTCAAGAGAATCCTTGTCTGAGGAAGCACGTTCAGTGGCACCGCATTCACTTCATTTTTCAGTGGCGACGATGGTCAGTCCACAAAAATATGAAACGATTGCTCACTATTTGAAAAAAGTAGCGTAAGGAGGAAATAAAATGTCTGAATTAGCATTTGATATGATCGAGTTGAATAAGGCTTTTGCCACAAAGGAAGAGGCCATCCGATACTGTGGAAGAAAATTAGTGGAAGCCGGTTGTGTCGAAGAACCCTACATTGACGCAATGGTGGAACGTGATGCGATGTTATCCGTTTATATGGGGAATTTTATCGCGATCCCTCATGGAACAGATGAAGCCAAAGCATTCGTAAAAAAATCAGGGATCTGTGTGATCCAAGTGCCAGATGGTGTCAATTTCGGCACTGAACAAGAAGAGAAGATTGCGACAGTCTTGTTTGGTATCGCTGGCGTAGGTGAAGAACATTTGCAATTAGTGCAACAAATCGCTCTTTATTGTAGCGACATGGACAATGTTGTCCAGTTAGCAGATGCACTAAGTAAAGAAGAAGTCACACACAATCTAGCAATTGCCTAAGGAGAGAAGACGAATGAGAGCAGTACACTTTGGTGCCGGAAATATCGGCAGAGGATTTATTGGAGAAGTTTTAGCTGAGAATGGGTTTGACATCACTTTTGTTGATGTCAACGAACAGATCATCGATTCATTAAATGAAAAAAGACGGTATACGATCGAACTAGCTGACGAATCGAAAAAACAACTTGTCGTTGAACGCGTTCGCGGATTGAACAACCAAAAACAGCCTGAACAAGTGATCAAAGAAATAGCACAAGCAGATCTTGTGACCACAGCGATCGGTCCCAATATCTTACCATTCATTGCTGAACTGATTGCAAAAGGGATCGAGCAAAGAGAACAAGAGGGCAATCAGCAACCCCTAGACATCATCGCTTGTGAAAATATGATTGGTGGCTCTGAGCATCTAAAAATGGAAGTCTATAAATATCTGTCAGATACTCGCTTTGCAGATCAATCCATCGGATTTCCGAATGCAGCAGTGGATCGCATCGTGCCGATGCAACAACATGAAGATCCTTTGTTTGTGCAAGTGGAACCTTTTAAAGAATGGGTCATTGATGATAAGCAACGAAAAAATAAAGAGATTTCGTTAAATGGCGTACTATACGTCAAAGATTTGGAACCATATATTGAACGAAAACTATTTAGTGTGAACACAGGACACGCGACTGTAGCTTACACCGGTGCATTATTGGGATATGCAACGATCGATGAGGCAATGCAAGATTCGTTAGTCGTTGCCCAACTAAAATCAGTGCTACAAGAAACAGGAAGTTTACTGGAAGCAAAATGGGGCTTTGATAATAAACAACATGAAGCTTATATTGAGAAAATCATCCAACGTTTCCAAAATAAATATATCTCAGATGCCATCACTCGGGTAGCTCGAACGCCTTTACGTAAGTTAGGCTATCAAGAACGCTTTACTCGTCCGGTTCGGGAATTGCAAGAATACAATTTGACTTGTCCACATTTGACAGCTACGATGGGGATCATTTTCAACTACTATGATCCTGAAGATGAGCAAAGTCGTGAACTGCAAGAGATGAAAGTGCGAGAAAATATGGATCAGTTGATCCAAGAAGTCACAGGTATCCATGATCCGACAACGATCAGTAACATCAAGCAAAACGTGATGCGTTATGCGAAACAAGTGGCTTGATTCTTGATATGATCAATGGAATAAAGAAGTGGATTGTAAAAAAACCTCTAAAAATATCTAAGATATTTTTAGAGGTTTTTCGCTGTTTACTTGATTGGAGCTGCGGCAACTGTTGGTAGATCAAGTTCTTTTCCATAACGTTTCTCTAATGCTAAGCGAACGAGACGCTCCGCTAAATGTTCATTACGTGCTAAGATCGGACCATGGAAATAGGAGCCGTAAACGTTGCGGTAAATGACACCTTCTGATTGATCTTCCCCATTGTTTCCTTGACCTTTGACGATTTTTCCCAGCGGGCGTTCGCCTTCGCCAAGAAATGTGCGACCATTATGATTTTCAAATCCATAATAGGTTTCGTTGAACTCTTCGTTGTGGATCACGATGTCACCGATGAAGCGATTATTCTCTTGGCTTAAGGTGTAATGATCCAACGCACCGATTCCTTGGATTTTTTCACCGTTTGCGCCCATATAATAATGACCAAGTAGTTGGTAACCGCCACAAATCGCAAGTACGACACCATCATTTTCAATGTAATTAGTCAATGATTCTTTCTTTTCTTGAATGTCTTTTGAAATGATCATTTGTTCAAAATCTTGACCACCTCCAAAGAAAACTAAGTCATATTTCTCTGCCTCAAAGGGTTCATGGATGCTGACGATCTCAGTATGAGAAGTGACCCCCATTTTTTTGGCGATATATTGGAGCATCAAGAGATTGCCATTGTCACCATAAGTATTCATCAGATTCCCATAGAGATGGGCAATGCGTAATTCGTAGTTAGCCACGATTCATGCCTCCTTTGATAAAGCCTTGACTCGCTAATTCTTTTCGTAATTGTAAGACAGCTGTATAGGTCGCTAAAATATAGACATGATCTGTCGGTAGTTGCTTGATTTTCTCAATGACATCAGTCAATTCTTTTGATTGAGTCAATTTATCTTCAGCGATACCCGCTACTTTCAAACGTAGTGCCATATCTGTGTGGCGATCGCCACCAGCAATCACAGCAGGGATCTCCATATCTGCAAAGCGTTCAAATTCTCCGTCCCAGATCCAACTCACATCGATGCCATCTGCGTAGTTCGCATTCAAGAGGGCAACTAGTGAAAATGGATACGGTGCATGTCCCATCATGTCGATGACTTGGTTGATCCCTACAGGATTTTTGACTAGGACTAAGGTACAGGACTTGCCATCGATTTCGATGACTTCTTGACGACCAAATACTTTTTCGTCATACCCTAAGCCTTGTCTGATTTTTTCAGGAACAACACCATAATATTCAGCCACCGCAGTAGCTGCTAAAGCATTATAGACATTGTACATGCCACCAACTTCGATGCCATATTCATTGCCATCAATGACGAAATCAGCTGATTTGTTGTCCATTCGTTTCATTTCTGTCAAACGATAATCCAATTCTGGACGTTTAAAGTCACAATTTGGACAATAGTATTTACCTAAGTTTGCATAAGTGATCATTTTGTAGTGCAAGATGTGATGACATTTCGGACACAACACACCATCTGTATTGTAGTGGGCCATCTGTTCATGGTCTTCTTCGTGATCAAATCCATAATATCTTCTAGGGTTGACGGTCTCAACTGAATTGAAGATCGGTGAATCGCCATTACTGATGATTGTAGCATCTGGCGATTTTGCGGCACCGTCAACGATCATTTTATACGTGGTATAGATTTCACCGTAACGGTCCATTTGGTCACGGAAAATGTTTGTAAACAAAAATAGTTCAGGTTTGATGTATTCAGTCACTCTACTTAGACTGGCTTCATCGATTTCTAACACCGCAAATTTCTTTTGCCCTTTTCCGGCTTTTGCTTGTAAAAAAGTCGAAACGATTCCTTGGACCATGTTGGCGCCAGTAGGGTTCGTCAAGACTTCATCAAATTGTTGTCGTAAGATATTGACGGTCAAAGCGGTCGTCAATGTTTTTCCATTTGTTCCAGTTACGACGACGACTTGATAGTCTTTTGCTAATGTATCTAAAATATGAGGATCGATCGATAAAGCAAGTTTACCAGGTAAACTTGATCCTCCTTTAAAAAAGGTTTTTAGTCCCCATTGTGCGGTTTTACCAACTGCAATCGCAAATTGACTGCGTATTCCCATTATGTAACCTCCAAAACGTCATAATTACAAATAAATTCAACTAATCATACCATATGTTGAAAAAAAGGTTAAATTGCTTTGTCTTATTTTACAAAAGTTTATATTGTTCGCAAAACAAAAAAGAAAGAAGCGAGAAAACGAATAACCATCGTTTCCTTGCTTCTTAACATCGTTCTTTTTAGGGTAACGATAGACTAGCTTACCCGATAATGATTTTCTCAGTAGGATATTCATAACCTAAATCTCGTGTTTCTTTTGGCACAAATAACATTAATGTATACAACATCCCGATACGTCCAATAAACATCAACGCACCGATCGTGATTTTACCGACTGTTGATAGATCACCGGTAATTCCTAGCGATAACCCCGTTGTACCAAAAGCAGAAGTCACTTCCACGATGATTGAGATCAGCGGTTGTTTCTCCGTGGCAGATAAAAAAAGAATACAGAAGAAGCACATCCCTAAGGAGAGCATAAAAACGACCACTGATTTTCGGACATCATCTTCATCAATTCGACGACCAAAAATATTAATGTTATCTTCACTTTTCAAAAACGAATAAAGATAAAGACCAATGATCGCCACAGTCGTGGTTCGGATACCACCACCGACAGAACTGGGACTACAACCAATGAACATCAATAAGGAAAAGACGATCAAGGTCGTGATTTGAAAATCTCCTAGATCATGGATCTGTAAACCCGCATTACGAGTTGTCATGGAATAAAACATTGAATTGATCCACTGGACACTAGGATGGAGATCTTTGAACAAGTGATTTTTTTCAAGTAAAAAAATCAAGACAGTCCCGCTGACAAATAAAATGACAAAGGCGAGGACGGCTAATTTGGTAAACAAAGAGAACCGAAAAGGAATCTTGGCTTTCGTTTTTCGATACAAGCGCCATTCTCGAAACTCCATCAATACCGGAAAACCGATTCCACCAATGAAAATCAGGAACATGATCATAAATAAAAAAGGATAGTCATGTTCAAATGGCTTGATCGACTCACCAGTAATATCGAATCCCGAATTTGTGACCGCGGAAATAGCTTGATAAAATCCATGAAAAACGGCTTCGTGCCAATGATCGAAATAGCCGCGAATATAGAAATAAACGGAGAACAAGGCACCAAATAGCAATTGGAACCAGAGCAATATGACAAAAGTGATCCGAATCAAACGAACGATACCAGATAAACGTGGTTGGTTCATATCTGTCATGATCAATTGTCTTTGACGTAAGGTGATCCGTCGCTTAGAAAAGATAATAAATGCCGTTGAGATCATCATGATCCCTAAACCACCCACTTGAAACAACACTTCGAGTAAAATAATGCCATTGTTATTAAAAATCGCGTGGATGTCAAATGTCGAAAGACCAGTGACACTGATCGTACTGATCGCCATAAAAAGCATGTCAATAAATGAAGCATGACTACCCGGATTTCGGAAAAATGGGATGTAAAACAAGCCCAAAGAAATCATAGTCATTAAAATATAATAAAATACGATAATTTGAATAGAAGAAAAGTGACTAGAAGCATATCTTGCACTACGCCTTCGCCATTTCCGAAAAAAAAGATTCAATTGCACAAATTCGATCCTCCTTGTTAGATGTTTCTTCCAGTATACCGA
This sequence comes from Enterococcus sp. DIV1304_2, assembly GCF_050555445.1. Taxonomy (NCBI): domain Bacteria; kingdom Bacillati; phylum Bacillota; class Bacilli; order Lactobacillales; family Enterococcaceae; genus Enterococcus; species Enterococcus sp. DIV1304_2. The sequence goes on along the minus strand of NZ_CP187851.1, from coordinate 2,450,331 downwards.
CAATAAAATAAATACACAAAGAAATAATAAAACTAAAATTTACTAGGATTTTAGTTATTGGAAAAGTGTCTTATAATAAAGATGACTTTGCGAAAGAACTTGGAGGGAGATCCATGATAAAATGAAGTGTATCAACCAGTCATAGTCTGTCTGATTACGACTAAAACAACATTCGAGTAAATCTACACAAAAGTTTCATGAAAAAATAAGAAAAAAATAAGAAATTTATGGTAAAACTAAAGAATACGTGTGAGAAAAACCAATTTTTGCCAAACGGATCAAGACTTCAAGCGGCAACAAGGAAAAGGATGAGAGAATATGCGAAAAGTAGCACCTATATTAAAGCCAATCGCTGTATTGACGATTTCGACGATTGTTGCTACCACAACAGGCATTGTTAATAGTTCTAGCTATCGTGCACCAAGTCGTTCCACAGAGACTACGACGACTTCTACCAATGAAGGAACAGGGCAAACGAATGACACGGTAGAAACAACACCAACGACTGTAGAACAAGACACAACCAATTCTACATACAACCAAAACTCAATACCAGAAAGTTCCGTGGATGAAGGGAATACAGGATATACGACCGATTCGACTAGTCAAAATCAAGGGGACGACAGCGGTTCAAGTACGACGCCAAGTGCCACTACACCAAGCAGTACGACGCCTAATACAACGCCAAGTACTTCTACGCCAAGTGAAGGCAATCTAAATGAAAATAATGCACCTACAGAGCAATCCGCTGAAACACAGATGTATAATCAACAGGCAGGTGATGAAGAATGACATTTATATTAGATATCATCAATGGGATACACAAGTTTTTAGGATACTTAGATATCAGTCCTAAATATTTGAACCGAGGCTATACTATATTAAGTGTGATTCCGACCGTTTACCTTTTACGGATTGTTTATGGATTATGGCAAAATCAAAACTATTTACAGTTCTTTTTATACGGATTAGGCTTTTTAGTTCTTTTATATTTCACTGTTCTAAATGTGTTTTATTACTTTTTTGATAAAAATTCAAAAGCCGATGTGACCCAAGTGATCGTGAAATATCTACCTGATGAAGCATTCAATATTGAAGGAGAAACGGTTCGCGGGAACAACGGCAATATCGACAAAGTCAATACAGAAAAAGCCAATGTTCTATTCGATGAAGACTACCAATTGAAACTAGCAGATAATATGCGCTATTTGATTGAAAAAGGGGAAATCAAGGTCAATGAACTTGGTCGAATGGACGGGTTCTTGATTGATCGAAATACACTTTATCCGTACTATTATGTGAAAAAAATCTCCGACAAAACTTATCAATTAAGTATCGGTCGTAATTATTCCAGCATGGAAAAAGTAGGGACGATCAAAGTCGACTCGCCAGAAGATCATATTGAACCCGTAGGCTTATTCCTTGCAGGCGGTGATTTTGTCAAAGATGGTCTTAGATACCATGAACCCTATCGTTTGAAGTTGATCATCAAGAAAAATCAACCAAAAGAACAAGAAGGTGAAGTGACATACAGTCGAAGCCAACGAAGAAAAAAATCAAAAGTGTAGGATAAATCTTCTCCATCGAGTATTTATTTAGCTCTAATATTAAAGATACATGAAGTTCAAAAAACATTTCTAAAAAAAAACGGATTATTCCCAACACGATCCGACACTTATTCTTTCTTTTAATCGATAAAAAATGTAAAATAAAGAATAGCTAACAAATAAATAAAAAATAACATAAAAATGTTTGGTTAATAGGAGGTATAAAGTGAAAAACTTTTTAAAAAATTGGGGAATCTTGATCGTTGTTTTAGCCGCCATCATTTTGGCAAGAGTCTATGTATTCACACCAGTCACAGTGAGTGGTCATTCCATGGACCCTTCGTTACATGATGGACAACGTTTGATCTCATCTAAAATCTCAGATTTTGACCGCTGGGATATCATTACAACAAAAGAACCTGGGGACGAAGAACGGATGATCGTCAAACGAATCATTGGGATGCCAGGCGATACTGTCAAAATGGAAGATGATCAACTATACATCAATGGGGAAAAGCAAGATGAACCCTACTTAGATGAGTATAAAAAAGAATTTTCAGAAGACAAACTACAAGAGGAATATTCTTATAATTCAGCCTTCCAATCGCAAGCTGAAAATGCTGAAACGTTCACCAGTGATTTTGAATTCACTGTTCCTGAGGGACAATACTTGGTACTGGGCGACAATCGTTTGATCTCAAAAGACAGCCGCATGTTTGGTTTAGTCGATGAAGATTTGATCCAAGGCAAAGTCGTTTTCCGTTACTGGCCGTTGAATAAGATCAATATCATTTAATCGATGATCCGTAATGTGATAGCGATATAACTCTAAACAGTAAAGATATACCTAAAAAAAAACCTCAACATTCGTTTGGAATGTTCGAGGTTTTTTTGTTATATAAACTACATCAAAAATTGATCAATTATAATTTTTTTATAAAATTACGTTATTTTCAAAGTTTGTTCATAAAGTAAGGCTAAAGTGAAAAGCACATAGATATAAATAACTATTAAAATATATAGGAGTGACAGCATGAAAAAATTTATCTCAATATTAGCTGTATCATCAGGACTGGTTTTGTTTTCTGCATGTTCAACAAATCCGTCAGATCAAGCTGCAGTGACGTATAAAGGTGGTACGATCTCAGAGCAGGAATTAGTGGACCACCTGAAAAAAATCAAGGGTGCGGAGACCGCTGTCCAAGATTTGATCATCTTCCAGATTTTTGAAGAAAATTACGGCGATAAAATTTCAGCTGAAGATGTAGATAAAGAATACAACGCTAGCAAAGAAGCACTCGGTGATTCTTTCGATTCGCAATTGAAATTAGCGGGCTATACGACTGAATCTTATAAAGAAGAAATAAAAAGAGGGTTAGCTTACAAAGCAGGTTTACGAGCGAATGTCGAATTGACGGATGAAGATCTTAAAACAGCGTGGGAAAACTTCCATCCAGAAGTAGAGGCACAATTGATCAAAGTAAGTAGCGAAGATGAAGCCAAGGAAATCAAAAAGTCACTCGATGAAGGGGGCGACTTTGCTAAAATCGCCAAAGAAAAATCGACCGATGAAGCGACAAAAGAAAAGGGTGGAGAAATCACCTTTGACTCGCAATCTACAAGTGTGCCAGCAGAAGTCAAACAAGCAGCGTTCAAGCTTAAAAATGAGGAAGTATCTGATGTTATCACAGCGACTAATTCCTCTACGAATGCAACCGAATATTATCTTGTGAAAATGGTCAAACAACAAGAAAAAGGCAATGATATGTCGAAATATAAAGATGAATTAGAAAAAATAGCAACAGAGACAAAAATAGCAGATCCAACATTCCAACAAGAAGCTGTGCGTAATGAATTGAAAAAAGCAAATGTAAAAATCAAAGATGAAGATTTCAAAAACGTACTAAGTGGCTTGATGACGGAACCATCCACAAGCGAAAGTTCGACCGATGCTTCAACTGAAGCTTCGACAAGTACTTCGACAGATAGTTCAAACTAATTGATCAGTGGAAGAACTAAACAAATACGAACTCAATTAAAATAAGCAAAAACCCGAGAATAATTTTTTTATTCTCGGGTTTTGCGTATTTATGAAAGGTTTTTTTATAGAAATAGAAAATGCTTATTCTTTGATTGCTATAGCCAAAAACAAAGAAGCATCTTGTTTCATGAACAAGTTTTTTCCGTGATGGAATGTTTCAATTGAGAGTGGTTTAAATCCAGCAAGCTTCAATTGTTCTCTTAGCTCCTCGTGGTTAAAACCATTATGGACTTTTGGATGCTGGATCTTTTCGTTCTTATCGAAGTCAACGATATAAAGTTTTCCGCTTGGATGAAGCATTTGCGAAAGTTGTTTTAAAATGACTTTCGTTTCTGGAATATGCAACAAGACTAAAGATAGTAAGATGATGTCGGCTTTCTCTGCCGGCAAATCCCTTGTAGCATCCAATTCAAGTGTTCGTACATTTGCTTGTTTTGCTTCTTTGATTTTTTTATCAGCCATCGCCAGCATTCCTGCGGCTGAATCTATGATGATTACTTCGTTAAAACGTGAGGCAAAGGGTAACGTGACAAGACCAGTTCCCCCACCGTAATCGATCAATTTCTGGTCATGAGTCTGTGCAGAAAATTCTTTTTCAACAGCTGAACGAATCGTTGCTGCTAATTGGATTCGCTCGGGGGTGTCATAATGGTTCGCCATTTGGTGGAATATTTCGGACATAAGTGCCCTCCTTCATTTTTCATTCGATTATACCAAAAGAAGTGCGGGTAGTTTATTGTTTTGTAACAAAAATAGCAGCATATTCACTAAGGAAATCTCGCTTCGAAAATTCTCACTGTAAAAATGATTAAAAATCAAGTATAATACCATAGGAACAAACTGGAAGGTGAATGAGGACATGGCACAACTATTTTTTAAGTACGGCGCAATGAACAGCGGCAAGACAATCGAGATCTTAAAAGTCGCACATAATTATGAAGAACAAAACAAACCGGTTGTTTTGATGACCAGCGGAATCGATACAAGAGATGGTGTTGGCGTAGTTTCAAGCAGAATCGGGCTGAAACGTGAAGCAATTCCCATTTTTGAAACGACCGATGTATTTGAAGTCATCCAGCAGATGGAACATCCACCATTCTGTGTATTGATCGATGAAGCGCAGTTCTTAACAAAAGAACATGTCTTAGCATTCACGAGAATCGTTGATGAACTCAATATTCCGGTGATGGCGTTCGGATTAAAAAATGATTTTAGAAATGAATTATTTGAAGGATCGAAATATTTATTGCTTTATGCAGACAAAATCGAAGAAATGAAAACGATCTGTTGGTTCTGCCATAAAAAAGCAATGATGAATTTACATTATATAGACGGAACACCGGTGTACGAAGGAGATCAAGTCCAAATTGGTGGCAATGAAGCCTATTATCCCGTATGTCGAAAACACTATTTTCATCCATTGATGATCACAGAAGGAGATTAAGCATGTACGATCAATTACAATCAATCGAAGACCGTTACGAAGAGCTTGGGGAACTACTGAGTGACCCAGAAGTGATTTCAGATACGAAACGTTTCATGCAGCTTTCAAAAGAAGAAGCAAGTACACGTGAAACGGTCGAAGTTTATCGTCGTTACAAGGAAGTTGTTCAAGGAATCAAAGATACAGAAGAATTACTCGGCGAAAAGTTAGATGACGAAATGGCAGAGATGGCTAAAGAAGAATTAGCTGATTTGAAAAAAGAAAAAGAAGAACTAGAAGAAAAAATCAAGATTTTATTGCTTCCCAAAGATCCAAACGATGACAAAAATATCATCATGGAAATTCGCGGAGCCGCTGGTGGTGACGAAGCTGCACTATTTGCAGGGGATCTTTTCTCAATGTATCAACGATATGCAGAGGGTCAAGGCTGGAAGACAGAAGTCTTGGAAGCAAGTGTGACAGGGATCGGTGGCTATAAAGAAGTCATCATGATGATCTCAGGTGAAAATGTCTACTCGAAATTAAAATATGAAAGTGGCGCACATCGAGTTCAACGTGTCCCTTCAACAGAATCTCAAGGACGTATCCATACATCAACGGCAACCGTCGTTGTCATGCCTGAAGCAGAAGAAGTAGAGATTGATTTGGCTGACAAGGATATCCGCGTCGATATTTACCACGCTTCTGGAGCCGGTGGACAGCATGTCAATAAGACAGCTTCTGCGGTACGTTTGACTCACTTACCAACTGGAATCGTGGTGGCAATGCAAGATGAACGTTCACAATTGAAAAACCGTGAGAAAGCGATGAAAGTCTTACGTGCGCGCGTCTACGACAAGATCCAACAAGAAGCACAAAGCGAATATGATGCGAACCGTAAATCTGCGGTAGGGACTGGGGATCGTTCAGAGCGTATCCGTACGTATAACTTCCCTCAAAATCGCGTAACTGACCACCGTATTGGCTTGACGATCCAAAAATTGGATCAGATTCTAGCAGGAAAACTAGATGAGATCGTCGACGCATTGATCGTGTACGACCAAACATCTAAGTTGGAAGAGATGCAAAATGGATAAAACCTATCGAGAAGTCCTCACACGGGCTTCTTCTTTTTTAGAAGAACAAGGAGTAGAAGGGTATAATATCCAGTTTGTTTTTCTTGAACGAAAGCAGTGGACGAAACTGGATTGGCTCATGCGAATGAATGAACCGATCACAGCCGAGGATGAAGCCATGATCGATGCAGATATGCAACGACTAGTACAACATTATCCGCCTCATTATTTATTAGGTTATGCTGAATTTTTTGATCACCGCTTGAAAGTCACGGAAGCAACCTTGATTCCTCGGCCAGAAACCGAAGAATTAGTCGCACTATGTTTGGCAGAAACAAGCGAAGAAACTTTAAATGTCGTGGATATTGGTACAGGAACAGGGGCAATCGCCATCAGCTTGAAAGCCGCTAGAAAAAATTGGCGGGTCTCAGCAATTGATTTATCTTTAGAAGCACTAGCTGTTGCTAGGGAAAATGCAGAATATGAACAAACGACGATCAACTTTTATCATGGCGATACGTTGGAACCTGTCATGGATCAAACCTTTGATGTCATTATTTCTAATCCACCATATATCAGTCGAGCAGAATGGTCGGTGATGGATCAGAGCGTACGGACCTACGAACCGAAAATGGCATTATTTGCTGAAGAAGATGGTTTAGCGATCTATCAGAAAATCGCAAAGGAAGCTTCACAACTATTAGCTAGCGATGGACAACTTTTTTTAGAGATTGGTTTCCAACAAGGAGCAACTGTCAAAGCAATCATGGAGCAAGCCTTTCCCACAAAAAAAGTACTGATCAAAAAAGATATGGCAGGCAATGATCGGATGATTTTTGTTACCAATTAGTTTGTGGATGAAAAAATTTTTTTCTGTTTTTTTATAATAAAAAAACACTGATTTGATAAGGATGAAAACGAATATTTTAGTTATCAACATACTTATCCACTATTGACAAACTAGTTATCAACAGATTGTGTATAACTGCCGAAAGAAATGGAATGAAACAAGGATTTTGAAAAAAGAGGATGTGGATAGACTGTGGAAACAATTAAATATGATGAAACACAACTGAATGAAGCTGCGAAGGAATTAGCAGTAGGGAATCTAGTGGCTTTTCCAACGGAAACTGTCTATGGATTAGGGGCTAATGCCCTTTTGCCAGAGGCTGTCAAACAGGTCTTTACAGTGAAAGGTCGACCACAAGACAACCCATTGATCGTCCATGTCGCCTCCTTCGAGCAAGTAAAAGAGTATGTGGACAACTTTCACCCACTAACAGAACAAATTGTGAAAAACTTTTGGCCAGGACCACTGACTTTGATTTTTCACATCAAAAAAGGTAGTTTACCAGGGATTGTCACTGGTGGTTTATCCACAGCTGCTTTTCGCATGCCAGATAACAAGAAAACGTTAGAATTAATCCAATTAGCAGGTGTACCACTTGTCGGGCCAAGTGCCAACACTTCAGGTAAACCGAGTCCAACAACAGCAGACCATGTCTTTCATGATCTAAAGGGGAAAATCACAGGAATCATTGACGATGGTGCGACGAGGATCGGTGTGGAATCAACGGTACTTGATCTGAGTGACCCATCTGCACCGCCGATGATCTTACGACCAGGAGCAATCACGAAAGAGCAACTAGAAGCTGTCATTGAAAGTCCAGTGGCGACAGACCGCCATTTGGTCAAAGAATCTGAAACACCGAAATCTCCGGGGATGAAATACAAACATTACTCACCTGATACTCGAGTACTGATGGTTGAAAAAACGGATTGGCCAGAGGCGATCATCTGGACAAAAGAACAAAAACTACGTACCGGTGTTTTAGCTGGACCAACAATTGCTGATCAAGTACGCAAGGATGTCGCCGCGGTGTATATGTATTACGATGATTCAGTAGAGGCAGCAACGAAAGGGTTGTTTGCGGGGTTACGCGGCTTAGATGATGATCGATTAGCTCTTGATTTGATTTTAGTACAAGTTGCACCCGAAGAAGGTCTGGGCATTGCGTATATGAATCGGTTGAAAAAAGCCGCAGGACAAAATTATTATAAAAAATGATCCAGAAGTGATTGCTGCAAAATCATTCTGTGATACAATCTAGGAAACAAACTAAAATAGCTATTTATGAAATAATGTTCGTATTCTTAGCTAGTAATGTTTGGTCAACATCAAAAAAAGACAAGTAAGCTGAACAATCATTTGAAATTTAGAGAAGTTGACACATAAATAAATAAGGAGTTGTTGTTTGTGGTAGACTACAAAACGTTTGACCCTGATTTATGGGCAGCAATCGCAAAAGAAGAGGAAAGACAAGAAAACAATCTGGAGCTGATCGCTTCTGAAAACTTTGTCTCTGAAGCTGTGATGGCAGCACAAGGAAGTATTTTGACGAATAAGTACGCAGAAGGGTATCCAGGACGTCGCTATTATGGTGGGTGTGAATTTGTGGATATCGTTGAAAATCTGGCGATCGATCGTGCCAAAGAATTATTTGGTGCCGATTTTGTCAATGTTCAACCACACTCTGGATCACAAGCCAATACAGCTGCATATCTTGCGTTAGTTGAACCGGGGGATACGATCTTAGGAATGGATCTTTCTGCTGGCGGACATTTGACACATGGCTCTCCAGTCAATTTTAGTGGAAAAACGTATCACTTCGTTGCTTATGGCGTAGATCCGACAACAGAAGTCATTGATTATAATGTCGTACGCATCTTAGCGAGAAAACATCAACCAAAACTGATCGTAGCAGGAGCAAGTGCCTATGGTCGAACGATCGATTTTGCAAAATTCAGAGAAATCGCGGATGAAGTCGGGGCAAAATTGATGGTCGATATGGCACACATTGCAGGTTTAGTTGCAGCGGGTGTTCATCCAAGCCCAATCCCTTATGCCGATATCACAACAACTACTACTCACAAAACATTACGAGGACCTCGTGGTGGGATGATCTTAACGAATAATGAAGAACTGGCGAAAAAAATCAATAGCGCAGTCTTCCCAGGCATCCAAGGTGGCCCCTTGGAGCATGTGATTGCCGGAAAAGCTGCTGCCTTTAAAGAAGCATTGACTCCTGAATTTAAGGAATATAGCGAACAAGTCATTGCCAATGCAAAAGCCATGGCAAAAGTATTCAATCAATCGATTGGTACCCGAGTGATTTCAGGTGCCACAGATAACCATTTGATTTTGATCGATGTACGTGACTTAGAATTGAACGGAAAAGAAGCAGAAGCGATTTTGGACAGTGTTCATATCACCGTCAATAAAAACTCGATTCCTTTTGAAACACTAAGCCCATTCAAAACAAGCGGTATCCGTATCGGGACACCAGCAATCACGACTCGTGGCTTCCGCGAAGAAGATGCGGCAAAAGTAGCTGAATTGATCGTCAAAGCTTTACAGGCAAAAGATGACGAAGCACAATTAGAAGAAGTTCGTGCAGGCGTCCGTGAATTAACAGAGCAATTTCCATTATATAAAAAATAAAAATTTTATAACTAAGAGTTATCAATAAGAAGGTAAGAGAATAGAAAAAGGTGAGACAATCAGGCATGTAGCTGTTTGGTTGTCTCACCTTTTTTCTGGTTGTTGCGAAGTGTTAGGTGGCTCTCTGGAAACTCAAAAAATATGAAAAGCTATTTTCTGATTCCATCTTACTGCTCAGGTCAAAGCGCTTCTTTCACAACTTAAGATTAACGGTGTTCGAAAGTCAACTCCTTCAATAATAAGCCAAAACTTGAAAAAATATGGGGAAGCTATTTTCTCAAGTTCTGTCTTATTATTCGGAGCTGAGCGACTTTCTCACAACCAAGATAAACGGTGTTCGCAAGCCAGCTCCTTCAATATCAAGGCAAATATTGAAAAAATATAAGAAGCTATTTTCTCAATTTCTGCCTTAATACTTGGAGCTGAACGGCTTGCTCACAACCTAGATAAACGGTGTTCAAGAAGCAACACTTCGGTCATAAGCCAAAAAAATAAAAAATGAAATAGCCATTTTTAATTTTTCTGTCTTATGCCTTAGTGCTGAGCGCTTCTTTCACAACCTCTTTCAATCTGATTTTTTGACTTTTGTCTGGTTGCTCTCTAGTATATGAGGTGTAATTTTATTTGTTGCATTCAATTTAGGGAGGAATCCGTATGACTGATCGAATTTCATTAGAAAAAGAAGCAATTGAGTTTAGTGATGCTAATGCACCGCACCCGCGTATCTATGAATTACCTCCGGAAGAAGGGCGTGATCTTCTAGAAGAAGTTCAAAGTTCTTCTGTGGAAAAATTACCTGTGGATATCGAGGATTTGAAAATGGATACCAATGATTGGGGACAAATCAATGTACGTTTTATCCGTCCTGAAGGAAATGTAGAAAAATTACCTGTCATTTTTTATATACATGGTGCTGGTTGGGTATTTGGTAGTGCCAAAACACATGACAAATTGATTCGGGAATTGGCTGTTCGTACAAATTCGATCGTGATTTTTCCTGAGTATAGTCGTTCACCAGAAGCAAAATATCCTACTGCCATCGAGCAAAACTACGCGATTTTGCAAAAACTTGCGGAGCTTTCTGAGTCGAAAGGCTTGGATCTTGAGAACTTGACAGTCGCTGGGGATTCCGTAGGTGGGAATATGGCAACGGTGATGACGATCCTTACAAAGCAACGTCAAGGATTACCAATCAAAAAACAATTACTATATTATCCTGTAACTGATGCAAATTTCGATACAGATTCGTATAACCAATTTGCAGAGAATTACTTCTTAACAAAAGAAGGGATGCAATGGTTCTGGGATCAGTATACGACAGATGAAAAGAAACGAGCAGAAATCACTGCCTCACCTCTACGTGCAAGTAAAGAAGAATTGACAGGTTTACCACCTGCAATGATCTTGACTGGTGAAGCGGACGTGTTAAGAGATGAAGGAGAAGCATACGCTAGAAAACTTCGTGAAGCTGGTGTGGAAGTTACGCAAGTACGTTTCCAAGGGATCATCCATGATTTTGTCATGGTAAATGCGATGGACCAAACCAATGCGACACGAGCAGCAATGACTCTTTCCACAGAATGGCTAAAAAACTAGTTGTTTTTTGTCATCTTTATCCATTAATAAACTAGAAAAATAACAAAAAACGTCTGATTTTCAGGCGTTTTTGTTATTTTTTGCTGATTTTAAAAAGAACACCGCTTTGTTTTTTTATTTCTTTGATTTTCTTTAGGAAAATGACGGGTTAGACTAGTCAAGTCAGTGATTTTGTTTTACAATTAAAAAGAAACGAGAGAAAAAGGAGACAAAAAAATGGGCAAATTTCAAGTAATCGACCATCCATTGATCCAACACAAATTAACGATTATTCGCGACAAAAATTGTGGTACAAAAGTTTTCCGTGAGGTTGTTGATGAAATCGCTATGCTGATGGCATATGAAGTGTCACGTGATATGCCACTTGAAGACATTGTCATCGAAACACCGATCACAGAAACAACACAAAAAACATTGTCTGGTAAAAAAGTAGCCATTATCCCAATCTTGCGCGCAGGTATTGGAATGGTTGACGGAATATTAGAATTGATCCCAGCAGCTAAAGTTGGCCACATCGGATTATACAGAGATGAAGAAACATTGGCACCGCACGAGTATTTCGTTAAATTACCGGAAGATATCGACGCACGTCAATTATTCGTAGTTGATCCAATGTTAGCGACAGGTGGCTCAGCGATCATGGCGATCGATGCTCTGAAAGCACGTGGCGCTTCAAACATTAAATTTGTTTGCCTTGTTGCAGCTCCAGAAGGTGTTAAAGCCTTACAAGAAGCACATCCAGATATTGATATCTATACTGCTTCATTAGATGAAAAATTAAATGACAAAGGCTATATCGTTCCTGGTCTAGGCGATGCTGGCGACCGTTTATTTGGTACTAAATAGGAAAAATCAGCTATACAAAAAAATCTGGGGTCTTCCCAGATTTTTTTTATTTCATTCAGTCAAAATAAAAACCATCCACTTGATGGATGGTTGAAAAAACTAAATCTTACTCATATCTTTGTAATTGATAATGACGACGCCTTTACTTTGGGTCATCAAATCGGCATTCTCATTAGTTTCATCAATTGCAACAACAGCAGAGTTTTTCAATTGCTTGGAAATCGTTCCGGTTTGCGTTTTTCCGTGAATCATAAAGGTAACATGTGTATCAGTGGTAAATTTTTCTCCAAATTCTGACGGTTCGACCTTTGTTTCAAATTTTCCAAAAGTTGCCATTTTCATAAAACCTGCCTTTCATTTATAATTATAGCACATTTGTTGAAAAAAATCATGAAAGCAGAAAAAACTTCCACATTACCCCTTTACATTTCTTAACATAACGACTATAATTTCTCTTGGAAACGCCAGCTTAGCTCAGTTGGTAGAGCAACGCACTCGTAACGCGTAGGTCGTAGGTTCGATCCCTATAGCTGGCATACTAGATAAACACCGTCATATCAAGGTTTATACCGAGATATTGACGGTGTTTTTTTAATAGTTTTCGTTTTCGTGGGCAGAGATTTTAAAAAACGGAAAAATAATTAACAAGTAGATATTGGACTAGGATTGAAAATAATCACTTACAATCTTTACTTTTTTGCAATTAGGTTAAAATTTTTAATACACGACAATTTGTTGACAGTCGTTTTTTTAGTGATAAAATTTAGATAATCATAAAGAAGAGCTGCTGTGCGGCTAACCAAAAGAGTCTGTCATTTATTTGATAGACTCTTTTGTGTTATAAGGAAGAGAAATCATTGAAATTACTAAGGAAGTTTGAAAAGTAACTAGTATTTATATTTCGAAATTTTTTTCACATGTAAGAAAACGCTATCAAAAACATCCTGACACTGTTACACTTTAACTAAATGAGTGAAAGGAAGTGGACAGCAATGGATTTAGTGATTGCGAAGGATTATGAAACGCTTAGTAAAGTGACGGCGGGGATTGTCTTGGGAAAAATGTTGAAGAAAAAACGTGTGAATTTGTCTTTGACGACAGGAAATTCGCCTAAGATGGCCTACGAGATTTTAGTGGAGACGCTTAGTAAATTACAGATGGATACATCGATGATCCATTATTATAATTTTGATGAAGTGGCATTAAAGGACAAGCAGTATGGTCTGACTATGTCAGGACTGAAAGAAGCCCTTTATGATCCTATCGGGGTCGCTACTGAAAATATCCATGAACTGACTATTGATAATTATCAAGGTGTGGATAAACGAATGGCGCAAGCGGGTGGCTTGGATCTAGTTTTGATGGGGCTTGGAGAAGATGGTCATTTTTGTGGAAACATGCCTGGATATACGGATTTTAGTAAGGAGACTTATAGCATTCCAGTCATTCCAGGAGATCAGATGTATGAATCGTTAAAAGAACATCTGGGAGAAGAACCTGGTGATTACTTTGTGACATTTGGGCCAAAGACGGTCATGACAGCGAAACAGTTAGTATTGATCGTTAACGGGGAGCATAAAGCAGAGATCATCAAACAAGTGATCGAAGGACCAGTAACAGAGGAGATTCCTGCATCGATCTTGATGACTCATCCCGATATCACAGTGATTTTAGATGAAGCAGCTGCAAAATTATTAAAATAAATAGTCATATCAATGGATTGTTTCAAAGAACAACACAGAATCCACGAAAATCATATTACCGATTTTTGTGGATTTTTTTGCATGTCTGAATTTATCTGTAGACTCGTTTTCCATCGTATTCTCCGGTAGAATAGATAAGAAAACAAACCATATTGTTCATTGGCGAAAAACTGCCAGAATAGGAGAAAGAAATGAATCAGTTTTATAAGAGAATCCAATATAAATTTTCTGAATTAAATCAAGTGGAAAAAAATATCTTAGATTATTGTTTGCATCAATCAAGAAAAGTTTCCTCCATGACAGCCGAAGAATTAGCGAGTGAAACATTTACCAGCCAATCGACTATTACTCGAATGGCAAAAAAGCTTGGCTTTAAAGGATTTCAAGAATTTAAGTTTGCCCTTAAAAGTTATCGGTCATTAGAAGAAACGAGTGGTTCTACTGATGTGTCGGATGAATTCAAACCATTGATCAATGAAATCCTTCGTCAGTTTACAGAGACGTTAGAAAAAATCGAGCCGAAACAAATCGATCGCGCAGTCAATATGATTAAAGAAGCACAACGTATTGAACTGTTTGCTGTAGGGCAAAGTATACCGGTCGCGGTTTCTCTCAATCGTAAATTACATTTTCTTGGAAAAAATGTGGGTCATTCGACCGATTGGGATGAGTTGCGGGCAGTGAGTAAACAGCTAAAAAAAGACGACCTCGCTATTTTTATCAGTCATAGTGGGGAAACATTAGGGATGCTCGATTATGCCAAACGATTAAAGGAGCGAAATGTTCCTCTGCTGTCTTTTATTGGTCAATCGATAAGTTCTTTAGAAGAATTGTCGACGGTCGCATTTATTGCAGAAATGTTGACGATCTATCATCAGAATATTGATTTGAGTCCAAGAGTTTCAATGGATATCTTATTAGATATTTTGATGATCCATTATGCGAAACAAGTCACTTCTCAGAATGGAGATTCTAATTTATGAATGCCCATTCTACATGGACAGGAAGTATTGCAACCGCCTTTGTCATCGCTTACATTTTAAGGGTAAGAAATAGAGTAAGGGGGAAAAGGGATGCAAAAAGGGAAGAAAGCAAGTTGGATGGAGATCTTCCAAGGGTTAGGCAAAACGTTCATGTTACCAGTCGCACTGTTAGCTTTCATGGGATTGTTCTTAGGAATCGGGAGTGCCTTCTCCGCTGAATCAGCAATTACGGCTTTTCCATTTTTAGGTGCTGCTTGGTTACAGGTGATGTTTCGCTTTATGTCGACGATCGGCGGTTTTGCTTTTAGCTATTTACCTGTGATGTTTGCCATGGCGATTCCTTTAGGCTTAGCACGTAAAGAAAAAGGCGTGGCTGCTTTTTCAGGATTTGTTGGGTATGTAGTGATGCAATTATCGATCAATTTTTATTTGCAAGAAACGAATCAATTGGCAGCAAGTGAACAATTACGTGAAGCTGGTCAAGAAATGGTTTTTGGTATCCAAACATTATCCATGGGTGTTCTGGGAGGGATCATTGTCGGGCTGATCGTTTATCAGCTCCATACGCGATTCTATCAATTCCAATTACCAGATAGTTTTGCCTTTTTTTCAGGGACACGTTTTGTACCCATCATTACTTCAGTAACTTTAGCAATTGTTGGCGTGTTGATTCCGATGGTTTGGCCACTTTTTGCCATGTTGATCACTGGGATCGGAAATTTGATCCAACGCTCTGGTGCATTTGGCCCATTCTTATTCGGTTCTGGAGAACGGCTCTTATTGCCATTTGGCTTGCATCATATTTTAGTATCGATGATCCGGTTTACAGAAGCTGGAGGAAGTCAGGTCATCAATGGGCAAGAAGTCTTTGGCGCACTAAATATTTTTTATAATGAATTGCAACAAGGATTGGCGATTTCACCTAGCGCCACTGCTTTTCTTTCACAAGGAAAAATGCCGACATTTATGTTTGGTCTTCCCGCAGCGGCTTTAGCGATGTATCAAACCGCAAAACCAGAGAATCGTGCGAAAATCAAAGGATTATTGATTTCAGGTGTGATTGCTACTTTTGTAACAGGAATCACTGAACCGATCGAATTTCTCTTCTTATTTGTCAGTCCTCTTTTATGGGGGTTCCATGTGTTGATGACTGGTGCCGGATTTATGGTCATGAGTTTGTTGGGCGTAACGATCGGGAATACCGATGGCGGAATCTTAGATTTTATTATTTTCGGGGTCATGCAGGGGACTTATACTAAATGGTGGTTGGTTTTACTTGTGGGTGCCTGTTGGTTTGGTATCTATTACTTTACATTTAAAACGGTGATTTTACGCAAAAACTTAAAGACCCCAGGACGTGAAGAAATGACTGATGAGACAGAATATACAGACGAAGAAGTAACATATAAAGGAAAAGGCACAGTTGATGCACGAGGAATCTTGGCTGCTTTAGGCGGTGCTGAAAATATCACTTCTTTAGATAATTGTATCACGCGTCTAAGGTTAGTAGTGAATGACGGATCGATCGTTGATGATGACCGACTGAAAAAATTAGGTGCATTAGGCGTGGTCCATTTGGATGATACGAATGTTCAAGTCATTATAGGAACAAAAGTGACGACTGTTAGAAATCAACTGGATGACATCTTGTCGTTCTGAAATCGGGAGAGTGTAGAAGATGTCTTTCAATGAACAAATTGATCGTAAAGGGACGTATTGTACGCAATGGGATTATATTGAAGACCGCTTCGGTAAAAATGATCTCTTGCCATTTACGATTTCTGATACAGATTTTAAAGTACCAACAGGCGTCGAAGTTGCGCTCCAAGAAAGGTTAAGACATCCAATTTTTGGCTATACTCGTTGGAATCACACAGATTTCAAATCAGCAGTCACTCACTGGTACAAAGAACGTTTTGAACACCGGATCGACGAGGACTGGTTGGTTTACAGTCCTTCCGTCATCTATAGCATCAAGCAATTGATTTGTTTGTTAAGTGAATCGGGAGAAGGTGTGATTATCCAAACGCCTGCTTATGATGCTTTTTATAAATTGATTGCTGGAAATGGACGCAAACTGGTAAGCAATGAATTGATTTATCAAGAAGGTACCTATCAATTGGATTTTGAGGACTTGAGGCGCCAATTTGAGCAACCGGAGAATAAAATTTTGTTATTGTGTAGTCCCCACAATCCAACAGGTAGAGTGTGGACCAAAAAAGAATTAGTAAACATCATCGAGCTTGCCCAAAAAAACGAAGTGTTCATCATTTCGGATGAGATCCACATGGATATTTTCAGAAAGGGACAACAGCATCAACCACTGACAGAATTGATCCAAAAAAATGTCGCTGTCGTTACTTCAGGAAGTAAAACATTTAATTTTCCTGGATTGATTTTTTCTTACGGATTGATTCCAGATTCGTCCTTGCGCCAGCGGTTTGTGCAACAGATGAAAGAAGCCGATGGACTCGGTTCTACGAGTATTTTTGGATTAGTTGCTACGATTTCGGCGTATGAAAAAGAAAGTAACTGGGTCACTGAACTCAACCAGTACATTGATGATAATATTGTTTTTGTCACTGCGTACCTCAAACAACATCATCCAGAAATCATCGTAACAAAAAGCGAAGCCACCTACTTGATGTGGCTCGATTGCGCCCGACTCCCATTCACTATGGAAGAACTTCAGCAACGAATGATCGAACGAGGCAAGGTTGCAATCATGTCAGGTGAAGTGTATGGGAAAACTAGTCGCAATTTTTTGCGATTGAACGTGGGATGCCCACGTAAGAAATTGGAAGAAGGATTGCGGCGATTGACGAAGAGTTTGGGCTAGATAGGATAGTAACAAATACAAATAAATGGAACTTAGTATAATAAACGAGATAAAAAGTTAAAGGTAAACGGGTATCTGGCTTATGTTTAGAAGTTCACGCGAATAGCTTATATGTATAGGTTCAAGAAGTTGAAAAAATATGGAGAAAGTGCGTTTCCTGAAAAAAGGAGCGCACTTTTTGGCATCCATGATGAAATAAAGAAACTAGAACAAGGAAGTCGTTACCTATCAGAGGAACTAGATTTATAAAAAGATTCAGGACTTCTTGAACCCAAACGAGAAGTCCTGTTTCTATTCTTAAAAGAACAGAAATGAAGGGCTTGCCAAGCATTGGTCGTTTCAAGCAATAGAATTGGCTAGGAGAGATCATTTACATTCTTTTAATTAACCGTTTATTCGGTTTAGGTGGTGCAAGAGGACAAATGTCCCAGACACGTTTCTTCGTTGATATACATTTAATAAGTAGATATTTTTTTATTTTATCTCGGCTTATTAGGTCAGTTCTGATCACTTTGCTGAGTCCTTTTTTGTTGAATAAAGAAAAAATAGGTCATTCAGATACGTAAAAATTAAACAATAAATCTTGAGGATAGTTCCCCCAGCGATCGCCGAAAATAGTCAAACCACCAGCATTTTCAGCAGTAGCAGGCGCAGCGATTTTAAAGGTGAAAAAATCACTATGATCTAAGTCGATTTCATTCAGGTTGTGATCTGTTAATTTCTCTCCATCGAGGGAAGTGTCATAGCGATTGATGCGTAAATGCTTAAGTAATCCATATTGACTAAATTCATCGATCCACCATTTCGGAGTCAAGGAACCTCTAACATCTGAAAAGTTCCCTGGAATGGTGTATTTACCAATGCAGTGGTTGTTTAAGTAAAATGAAAGATCACTTGGCCAATAGTTATTAGAGATTGGGAACTCAGAAGCGATTTCCATGCTGATTTCCAATAACTCGATTTTTTCACCAGTTTTCAAAGGATTTGGAATTTTGTATTCTAGAAACCCATTATTTAGCCAGATGATGCTCGCATCAACACGATCTTGGTCAAGAAAAGACTTAGGGTCGTCTAACGCGCCAATCAATCGATCTTTCGTCGCCATACCACAGGAAGGCGTAGCTTCAAAATCGGTAAAGTGACCTATTTTCACTGATTGGGAGGTTAAATTCATTTGCGGAAACACTTTTGCGGGGAAATTGATATTGATGAAATCAGTTTTTAGAGATAAGTATTTTTTCTTCCAGTCTTGCCCCGATCCTTTTTCTGTTTTGATCAACTGTGCTTGTTCAAGTTTTCGGATGTGCTTTGTCATCAAAGCATTGCTGATCGCTAATTTTTGCCCAATTTCACTGATGCTTTTCTTACTATCTCCTAATTCTCTTAAAATCGCTAAGCGAGTTTCATTTGCGAGTGCTTCGTAGATCGGTAAAGATGCTTTCGTTAAATCCAATTCCATAGCTATCACCTCGTTATACTAATTAGTTTAATGAAAAGATGGATTAATTATATCACATGCTTTTGGATTTACAAAATTGTAAAATGATGGAATTTACCGTAATAAGCTTGTTAAAATAATATTGACAGCGCTTTATTTTTATAGTAACTTTACGGTGTAAACATTGGTGGACGATAGTCTAACAATTATGTTTATTGATAATCAGGCATCATTTTACTTTTTAGTTAAATAAAAGGGGTGTGGAAATTGAAAGTAAAAAAATTAATTGTTTTAGTTGGAACAAGCTTATTATGTACGGTGTTGTTAGCTGCTTGTGGTGGAAGTAATAGTTCAAGCAATGATTCGGAAATTTTGCTTTGGTCTTCGACGACGGGACCGGACGGTGAAAAAATCCAAAAAACGGTTGATCAATACAATAAAACAAATCCAGACTTTAAAGTAAAGTTAGTTAGTATGCAAGGTGACACCTTTACTTCAAAGTTGACGACTGCTGGAAAATCTGGCAAAGGCGTCCCAGATTTAGCTTTGATTGCATCGGAAGCTTTACCCACGTATAAGAACCAAGAGATGCTTGAGACTTGGGATGACATGATCGAAGGAACTGAATTGACACGTGGAAATTATGTAGAAGCTGCTTGGGACACTGGTGTGGTGGAGGATAGTCAATATGGGATTCCAGCAACGATGGGTTCGTGGGTGATGTATTACAACCAAGATTTGGTGGATAAATATGTTCCAGGAGCATTGGATGATGGCGTAGTGACATATGAAGAAATCAGACAGGCTGGGGAAAAAGCAAAAGCAGATGGTATTTATAGTTTTGGCTATACATGGGGCATGCAAAATTATTCTAATCTTTACCAGCAAATGGGTGGAGAATGGCAAGATGCACAAGGAAACATCGCTATCGATAATGATATTTCTTACAATGCCGTTCAAGAGTTTAAAACGCTATATGATGCCGGCTATATGGTCCCAGATGGCGAAGATGCAAACAAACTTTTTGCAAACCAACAGCTGATTTTTCTTCCAGAAGGAACATGGATGTTAAGTAATATGGAAGGAATAAGTGACTTCACTTGGGGTCAGACATTTACGCCGCAATGGGATGCTGGACATATCGTTCAAGGTTCAGGCGTCGATCAGTTTGCGATGCTTAAAACGAGCCAAGAACGTTCGGATGAAAAGAAAAATGGTATGATCGACTTTCTCACTTGGTTACAAGCAAACCAACTAGAGTGGGTCAAATCTGGCGCAAATCCAACTTCCTTAGCAATGCTAGACAATGAAGAATATGTGGAGATGCCACAATCATTCTTGTTGAAAACAGAAAAAGGACAAGCGGCAATTTCTGTCAACACGGTTGATGGCTTATCTTACATTTTTAGTGAATATGATAATCGTTCATGGGATATGATCACAGGAAAAGCAGATATCCAAACAACTTTTGGTGAGATCCAAAAAGTCGTAGAAGAAAAGATGAAATAATATTCTCACTTGGAGACTGTGGCAGAAGGAAGTGTGACCGTAAAAAGAATTCAGTCGGTTTTTTGATGGCTAGGAATTCTGATGGGTAGGCTAAATTGCTGTCACAGTCGTTTCTTGTTGAAGGGTTGACTAGAAATACAGAGAAGGATGTGTATTGATGAAAAAAAGATTAAATGCCTGGCCAGTCGTTTTTATTGGTCCGCATATGCTCCTTTTTCTTTTATTCTTTTTAGTTCCGGCAGTTATTGGGATTTATGTTTCTTTTACCGAATGGGATTTGTTCAGTACGCCGATTTTTATCGGATTTGATAATTTTAAAACGATTTTATTTGATCAAGACTCGTTATATCATACGCAATTTTTTAATGGAATGAAAAATACGCTGTTTTTTGCGGCAATCTCAGTCCCACTATGTATCGCGATCCCTTTATTGTTAGCAGTTGCATTGTCTACTAAACCAAAATTGATGCGTTTTTTTCAATCGATTCTTTATTTGCCTACATTATTTGCAATCTCTGCGGTCATGATCATTTGGGGATTTCTTTTGAGTAAATCATTCGGACCAATCAAAGAAGTATTCGGCATCGATATCAATTTTGTGGGCACTCAACCATGGGCTTGGATCGCTATTTTGATCGTGACGATTTGGTGGACATTAGGTGGGAATCTGATTATTTATGTGGCTGCATTAAATGGCGTCTCAAAAGAACAGTTAGAAGCAGCGGAATTAGATGGTGCGAATAGTGTGACTAAATTTTTCCGTATTTCTTTACCTAGTATTCGCAACCAACTCATCTTTACAACGGTCATGACGACCATCGCTCAGTTTAATATCTATGGTCAGCCACTAATGTTGACAGGAGGCGGACCCAATAATTCCACTCGGGTGTTGATGATGTATATCCAAGAAAATGCCTTTGGTAGTAGCACCTCGGTTGCAGGCATTTCTTCAGCGATGGCCATTCTATTAGGTTTTGTGATCATGGCAGTTTCGATTGTGCAATTTCTGGTCATCAAAAAAATGGAAAGATAGGAGGGAAGAAGATGCGAGAAAACAAACTAGGGAAAAGGATTGCCTTTATTTTACTAGCAATCGTGTGCGTCATTTGGATCTTTCCTTTGATATGGGCGATTTTCACCTCATTTAAATCAGAGGCAGAGATTCAAAAGGTTGGGTTCAGTTTGATTCCACAAGATTGGACACTTGCTAACTTTTTGAGCTTGTTACAGGGCAATGATTCTTCTCCTGTGTTCCGCTGGTTTGTGAATTCCATGATTATTTCAACTTCACATACCCTATTAGTTATGGTGATCGTCTCGTTTGCGGCCTATGGCTATACACGACTCACCTTTAAGGGAAGAGATATTATTTTTGCTTTATTGTTAGGAACCATGATGTTTCCCGGAGTGGTCAATTTGATCCCGAACTTCAAAATCGTTGATACTCTAGGTTGGACAAATACATTTCTAGCAGTCATCGTACCTGGAGCAGCAGGTGTTTATAACATTTTCCTCGTTCGACAGTTCATTTTAGGAATTCCCAAAGAATTGGATGAATCGGCTGTGATCGATGGGGCAAATGAGTTTCAAATTTTTTATTATATCATTTTACCGCTGATCAAACCTGTATTGACTGTGGTTGCATTGTTTAGTTTTACTGGCTCATGGAATGACTTCTTGTGGCCATCGATCGTGATCAACGATATTGATAAATTACCGATCACACCGGGGCTGCAATTGCTGCAAGGACAATACATGACCTATCCAGGAATTGGAACTGCTGGTGCAATCTTGGCGTTGATCCCTACCTTTTTATTGTATTTGGTGGCGCAAAAGAGCTTTATGGCGTCGATGTCGTTGCAAAGTGGTATAAAATAATTTGTTTTTTGGAGGAAATATGATTAGAGAAGAATACCCGAGACCGCAATTTGAGAGAGGGAATTGGTTAAGCCTAAATGGTGAATGGCAATTTGCCTTTGATGACCAAAATCTTGGTTTGAAAGAAAAGTGGTACACAAATGAAGCAAATTATGCTTACAAGATCAATGTTCCTTTTGTCTATCAAAGTGCATTAAGTGGCATTGATCAGCGAGAAGTTCATGATGTTGTATGGTATTATCGGACCTTCAATGTACAGGTTCCTGAAGAAAGCCGTGTCCTTTTACATTTTGGTGCAGTGGACTATGAGGCCGATGTATTTGTCAATGGACATCATGTGAAAAATCATTGCGGAGGGCACACCTCTTTTGATATCGACATTACGGATGCTCTTGTGGCGGGAGAAGAGCAGATACTAAGTGTGCGAGCATTCGATCCGCATTTTGATGAAAGCATTCCACGTGGGAAACAATTTTGGGAAGAAGAATCAGCAGGGATCTGGTACACAAACTCAACGGGGATCTGGCAGCCGGTCTGGCTAGAAGTAGTTGCTGCGACCCACTTGCAACAAGTGAAATTTACTAGTGATTTTGATGCTGGCGCCGTGATGATCGATGTTGAATTGAATCAGTTAAAGCCACATTTAGTGTTAGAATATCAAATCTATTTTAAAGGTGCTTTAGTCATCAGTGGGGCTGCAGAGTTTGTGACTTCTAAGTTAAGTTTTGCAGTCGATATTTTTCAACAACAAATTTTCCGGACCAATTTTCATCACGAAGGCTGGTCTTGGACGCCCGAAAATCCGCAATTATTCGATGTGGAATTGACTCTTAAGGAAGCGGGAAATGCAATCGATCAATTAAAAAGTTATTTTGGTATGCGTAAAATACAGACAAAAAATGGCATGATCTACTTAAACAACAAACCTTACTATCAGAAGTTGGTTCTTGATCAAGGCTATTGGCCTAATGGCTTGTTGACTGCCCCTACGGATGAGGCATTTAAACAAGATATCTTATTAGCAAAAGAAATGGGTTTTAACGGTTGTCGTAAACACCAAAAAACAGAAGACCCGCGCTTTTTATACTGGGCAGATAAATTGGGATTTCTGGTTTGGGGCGAGTGTGCAGCACCGGCGATCTATACCGACCTTTCTGTGACGCGCTTGATGCAGGAGTGGGCAGAGATCATTACTCGTGACTATAGCCATCCTTCGATTGTCACTTGGGTACCGATCAACGAGAGCTGGGGTGTACCAAAAATCTCTTTTGATCGCCAACAACAGCATTTTTCTCAAGCAATGTATCACTTCATCCATTCACTAGACCAGCAACGATTGGTTATTTCAAATGATGGTTGGGCGATGACGGAGACAGATATTTGTGCGATTCATAATTATGCTCATGGACAAGAATCTGAACAGCAAAAATATCTGTACTTTAAAGACAGTCTCAGTACGAGAGAAAAATTGGTGAATCGAGTATCAACACCATGGCCGATTTTCGCTGGAGGATTTTCTTATCAGGATCAGCCTATTTTATTAACCGAGTTTGGCGGTATTGGCTTTGATGTTTCTGGGCAACCAGGTTGGGGTTATACCTCAGTGGAGAATAAACAAGATTTCTTGAAGGATTATCAACGAATAATGGCGGCTGTTTATGATTCTGTCGGACTTTGGGGTTATTGCTATACCCAATTGACAGATGTTGAGCAAGAAATCAATGGGCTACTGACCTATGACCGACAACAGAAAGTTGATTTAGCAGCTATTAAAGAAATCAATGATCAATTCCACCCAACGCAGGTGGAATAATCCGATTGTTGTGGAAAGGGGCGATGTCTGATGGGAAAATCAGTGGTTTGGCTCAGTAGTGTAAGTGTCCTGTTTGCTGCACTTGTGATAACAGGTTGTGGGGCTGGAACTGATGCGGGGGAAGAAGTGTCCGATTTTACTTCTATTATCGATAATGATGGAGCGGATCCTTGGATCTTGCAAACGGAGTCTTACTTTTATTATACCAAAACGACTGGGAATAATTTAACGCTATGGCGTGCTGAAAACCTCTCTCTCGTGGCAACCGGTGAAAAAAAGATCATCTGGGAAATGCCAGAAGAATTTGAAAGCATCTGGGCACCGGAGCTTCATTACTTAGATGACCGTTGGGTGATGTATTTTGCAGCGAATCGCCCTTCAGAAACCCACCGAATGTTTGCATTAGTTAATCATCAAACAGATCCATATATGGGTGACTGGCAATTGGAAGAGATCAAAGGAATGGATGATAAATTTGCGATTGATGGCACCGTCTTAGAGATAAGTGACAAACGCTATTTTCTTTGGTCTGGTTGGGAAGGATATGAAAATATTGCTCAAAATCTTTATTTAGCGGAAATGGTTTCTCCTACGGAAGTAGTTGGTGAAAAACGGCTTATCTCAAAACCAGAATATGAATGGGAAATGCGTCAAACGCCATTGATCAATGAAGCCCCTCAAGTGATCATCAAAGATAAGACAGTCAATTTAGTATATTCTGCGAGTGGGAGCTGGGACAACGATTACGCGCTAGGTCTTATGACCCTAGATGTAGCTGATGATCCGCTAGAAAAAGCCAATTGGCAAAAGAAACCAGAGCCAATTTTCCAACAGACGAACACTGTCTATGGACCGGGGCATAATGGATTTGCTAAATCAAAAGATGGCTCTGAAGACTGGTTGATTTATCACGCTGCTCGATGGGATCATTCCGGCTGGGAACGTTCGATCCGCTTGCAAAAGTTTGGTTGGGATCAAGAGGATAAGATCCTGCTGGAACCTCCCTTGGATGAATGGTGCGTTCAATCGTTGCCAAAAGGTGAGCCGAATCGGATGAGATTACCCGCCAGTCGTGCGTTGCTTGAAGGTGATTTAGCGATTGTCGAGGATGATGCGGCACTCTCTAAGAAAGTCGTACAAGGATTTGAGTCAATTACTGACAAAATCATTTTTACCCCGCAGATCGAGAAAGCAACTGAATCTCTAGTGATTGTCTATGTCAAAACGAACGATCCTCTTATCATGAATGAACCGATCCGGATCAAGATCGAAACGAAACAAGCAAGTCAGTTGGTGGATGTGTATCCTTCCGAATATTATCAACCGCTACAAGTCCGCATGAAATTACCAAAGGGAGAGCAGGAAATCATGATTTCGTCCGAAATTGGGGTTGATACCCTGAGTATTGATCGTTTAGAAATCGTAAAATAAAGAATATTGAGAAATTCTTCCAACTAACAACGATTGGTGACACTCATTTGGTTCATACTAATTTGTCTTTATATGATCTAGCATGAGTCTTAGACTGTAGACAAACTCTTAAAGCTTGAGTTTTGTTTATAGTCTTTTTACGTTAGTTGTATAAATAAGTTGGGTTCTTTGTCAAACGATGTAAAGAGAAATCTTAGAATGATTGGTTGATCTGAGACAAAAGCAAAAATTAACTTTTGTCTTTCACCTTAAAACCGAATAAATGACAGAAACAGAAGTGACCTCTTTTTCATTTCATTAAAAATCCTTTCCTGTGCCGTATCATGATTCGCAAGTTAAAGTGATGAAAACTTCGAAAACCATTGGTATTTTTTTGATTTAGGAAATATGAGTGAGAAATTTCTATATCAGTATCAAAAGCCATTATTTTTTATACTGATACTAGGCAGTGTGTTTACATAAAAGTAAAATAAATGAGCAAAAACGAACGGAGAACAGATAAATTTTAAATAACTAACATCACATATTTATATTTATATAAATATGCCCAATAACAAGTTAGATTACATTTGGATACTCTATTCTATTGATGAAGCTATCCTCTGAAATAAAAAATATAAACATGCTAGGCAATGCATCATAAGTCTAGATTAAGGAGAAAATCAAAATGAAAAAAATTCTATTATTCGTTGGGGTGTTTGGAATAGTAACATTAGGTGATGCCGTTTCTGCGCAAGAAATCAATCCATTGAGCGAGCGAGAAAGGGAAATTGCTAATAAGGTAGTTAATTCAGTCGATTTTTACGATAAGGTAAGTATATCCTTTCGGGAAAAATATGGAAATTTATCTGACAGGGAGTATCAAGTACAAGCAAAAATGGACTTTTCTAAAGGGATTTTGGATGAAGAATTCGTTGAGGTATTTGAAAATGAAACAACAGGTGAGCAAAAAGCAATCATCTATGATAAGTCTAAGAATAAAAATTTAGTTGATGTAAATTTTAAAGAAAACGATTACTTTGTAAGTCAATATACTGTTGCTATTGATCGAGCCAATAAGGGGAAATCAATTGAAAGCCGATTAACAAAAAATGGTTTAGGAGAAACGGTTTTGAATCAACGAGATTCTGTTTTACCGCTATCTATGTCAGCAGATGCTGTCTTTTCACAACTTTATGGTGCCCAACTTTTTTCTCTCTATAATCATTGGGAAATCATTCAGACAGAAAAGCTACTGGGAAGGGATGTTGTTTTGCTTGAAGGAGAGTATCCAGAGGAATTTGGGTCAAAAGTAAACGCTCAAACTTTTAAAGCATGGATCGATGAAGCAACAGGAATTATTCTTAAGTTTGAAGGTTTTGTTGATTCCACAATAACCAATTATTTAATTGTGGATACGATTGATTTTGATTCGGAAGTAACGATCAGAAACATAGAGGAAATAAAAAAAGACAATTTAGATGAATACAAATTTCCAATAGAAAAACAGTATTCCGGAGATGGAACTTTAATTAGTGTAAAAAAACCTAATTTAGCTGAGCAACCACTGATTGATTTATTTGTTCTTGATAATGACCACTTAACCGGTCAAGGAACAGTCACTAATGAAGGCTTCAATTGGATTTCAAATGCATCTATATTTTACGGGAAGAAAGATATGTGAGTAGCGATAGTCAAGCCTGATACTTTTATGAAATGGTGGACATACAAATTATTCGCGCATGTTCAACAAATCATATGATAATCCTTTTTATTTTTTGAAAAGATAGGAGAGTGAACAAACTAGAATGAAGAAACGGATAGTATCTATCTTGTTGTTTGTATTACTAATTGCTGGTTGTAGTAACGAGTCAAGGACAGGACAATCTCAAACAAGAGACAGTATGGAGGAAACAATAGAAAGTACTTCTTTACAGGAAATAACTGATTCAGACGAGTTGACATTCGAGGAATATAAAAAAGCCTTTCCTGGTCCGGGAAAACTCGATGAAGCATATCAGAAATTAAAAATAAAAAGCGATATCTCCCACGACCAGTTACAAGATCTCTTGATCAAGTATTCTTGGAAACTAGAAGGTGGAGGTATCTTGATCTTCAATGAATCAGGTGAAGTACAGCGAATCAACCTGTCTGGGCAGATAGAGTATGCTGGAATATATTCTGTTACTCAAGATAACTTCTATTTAGAGCCAGATCCAGCAAGTGTGAACCATGTGAATGTGATCAAAGATCATAAGTACAGGATCGAAGCAGATAAATTGTTTTTATTCAGCGAGGAAGTGAAAGAACATCAAGTCATTATGTATCCTATGAAAAAATTAGTTCCATAAGCAACTGTTTTTTATGGGTATATGCCTCAATCGTTTATACTTATTGGTTAGGAAACGAATAAGTATAAGCAATTTTTCATTGGATGGATTGGAAGTTTAATCGATTGGATGAGGAGAGTTATTTAAATTAGTAGATCTAAGGATAAGCATAGTGGGGAAGATATTCGTTAAACTATCTTTCTCTCTAATTTTTTGTATTTTATTCAATCATATCAACTTAGTCAAATATCCAGTAATCAATGCAATAATGGCAAAACAAATTGTTATGTAGACTAAATAAATCATTTTAATCTGCCAACTTAAAACTTTGGATTGTTCTTTTAAGTCAGTAAGAGAATATGTTTTGAATTTATTATTTTTATTAAGAATTAGGTAGTTATTAAGTATCATTTCTTTTATGTAGTACCATTTTTTTAGACCAAGAAGACATATGGTTAATTGAGATAGTACGGAAAAAAAGGAATACAGTAGCTGTCCGCTATATAAAAAATATACTGTTACAATCCCTATTGTTAATCCTAAAAAGATACAAAAGTTGGTGTATTTTAATATACGTTTATAGTGTTCTAAGGCTCTGTACTCAGGGGAAGGCAAATCTTTTTTGAATATTGTTTTTTTGAATTTCTCCATCTTATAAACAAAAAAACCTAAAGAAACAAAAGAGATGTAGGTTAAAAATAGAAAAAAGGAAGCAAAAACTACAAGTAAATTATGCATAGGAACAGAACCTTTCTTGTTAATATTTTTCGGGAAAAGAATGTATAAATAAAAGTCAAAGTACGAAGTAGCTATAAGTAAAATTGTTATGTAAGAATCAAACATAATTTTTATTCTAAGTTTGGTTTTATATGCTATAAAAAAATGATATCTATCGTAAAAAAACGCTAGAGCCATCAATAAAGGAAATATCACTATATTGTTTTCATCAGTAAAGTTGAGATCAAGAGTAACATATAAAAGAATAAAGTGAGATAAAGTGAAGAAATCATTTTATTTTGCCAAGATAAAATGAGGTTTTGCTGTTTTTGATTCTTAAAGTAGTATATCAAATATGATTTATTTTTAGCTATAACCAGATATCCTTGGCTAATGCTCTCTTTAGAGTAGAAACATGTAGTTAAACTCAACAACAAGAAGAAGATTCCTGAAATTAAAAAAAAGTAAGAAAGATTCAAGATGTTCTTTGAAACTAGCACATTTGAAAGGATAAATGAAATTGAAGTCAAAAAAATGTATTGATTACTTTTTTTTAACATACGAATATATATTTCTGTTTCATCAGAAGCTGCAGAGAAAATTTTTTTTGAATATATGTATTGTTTAAATAATTCTATTCGATTACTGATTAATATCAAAGATACAAGTGAGATTAACATAAGACCTAGAATACCGAAGTTAAGTATGTCTAAGTAATGATACATGGTATTGCCCCCTTTAGTATTTATGTAGTTTAAAAATGCTATCAGATATAATTAACAGATAGAAACATTATCATCTATAAGTATACGCAATTAATGGATAGATAAAACGCAATCAGTTAAAATATTTTTTTATAATGAGAGTTATTTTAACTGGCTATCATAAAAGAAAAAGCTACCCTCTAATTTTAAAGGATAGCTTTATTCATTGATTATTTGTCTGTTTGCTCACCAATTTGGTGGGCTTTTAGTTTTTCAGTTTCCCGGACGATATAGACTGGGCGTTTTTTCGTTTCTAGGAAGATTTTTCCGATATATTTCCCAATGATGCCAAGAGAAAGGAGTTGGATTCCGCCGATGAATAGGACGATTGAGACGAGTGAAGGCCAGCCGGATGTTGGATCACCAAATAATAACGCACGTAAAATAATAAATAAGATAGCGATTCCTGAACCGATACATGATAATGCGCCCACAAATGAGGCGATGTTCAATGGCGTGTCAGAAAAATTGACGATCCCATCGATTGAATAGTTGAATAATTTCCAAAATGACCAAGACGTTTCACCGGCAACGCGTTCGCGATTTTCAAATGAGAGATACTCTGTTTTGAATCCTACCCAACTGAATAGTCCTTTTGAAAAGCGATTGTATTCCGCTAATTCTAAGACCGCATCCACCATTTGGCGAGTCATCATGCGATAATCTCTTGCACCGTCAACCATTTCAGTATCACTGATTTTATTGATCAATTGGTAAAATTTCTTCGCAAAGAAACTACGGATAGCTGGTTCACCTTCACGAGTAGAACGGCGTGTACCGATACAATCGATATCGGAGTTGATGACTTTATCGATCATCACTGGTAATAATTCAGGCGGATCTTGTAAATCGACGTCCATGACAGTGACAAGGTCTCCTGTAGAGGCTTGCAGGCCGGCATATAGTGCGGCTTCTTTTCCGAAATTTCGTGAAAAAGCGACAAAACGAACGGATTCATGTACATTCGCTAATTTTTTGATGGCAGCCAAGGTACCATCACTGGACCCATCATCGATAAAAAGATACTCGAACTCGTAATCGCCACGAAATTTTTCGACTTCATCAAAAAAAAGTGGGACAGTTTTTTCTTCATTAAAACAAGGGATAACAATTGATATTTTCATGTTTTCGTTCCTTTCAAGCATGTTTTCTCCTATAACTAGTATAAATAAAAGTATGTTTAAATAACAATGATATAAGATAATTATCTTTATTATAAGGGCCGTATACAGTGTACCATCTCTATGTCATTAAATAAACTTTTAGGTTGATTTTTTTCTAAGAATCATAGATGATAAATAAAATAAGTGATGAGGAAGGCGGACAAAAATGAAAATTGAAACACCAATCGGTCCTTTATGGCTTGATGCCGATCAAAAAGGATTAACAGCTGTCTCTTTTGAACGAATTTCTGAAAATGAAGAAGCAAATGCTCAGATTTTATCCTTGGCAAAACAACAGCTGGAAGAATATTTTTCAGGTGAAAGACACGTTTTTGATGTACCTTTATCTTTCCAAAGAGGAACAGCCTTTCAACAAAAGGTTTGGCGAGTGCTCACAAGAATCCCTTATGGACAAAGTCGCACATATAAACAAGTGGCACAGGCAATCGGACAACCAAAGGCAGCTCGTGCGATTGGTCAAGCCAATCGTTTGAATCCTCTACCAATCGTTATTCCTTGTCACCGAGTGATTGGGCAAAATGGACAATTGACTGGGTATATGGGGAAAGCTGAAAATGGGTTAGTGATCAAACGGCAACTATTAGTGCTTGAAAATATTTTAGCTCATTAGGCTGTACTACTAGCTGACAGTACAGATAAATAAGCACCAACACCTCGAAATAGAAGATCTTTCCGAGATGTTGGTGCTTATTTTACTTATAGTTTGATCAACCAAATAAAGAATAAAGCCATGATCGTTTGTAGAAGTCCCACAGTCAATCCATACGTCAAGAATCGCTTTCCTTCTTTCATGAACTTTGCAAAATCCAAACGTAAGCCAATCGCGGCTAATGCAGTGACCTCAAACCAACCACTAATAAAACTAGCGCTTTGATCGATCACATGGGGAATGGTGAAGAAGCTGTTGATTAAACACACGATCAAGAAGCCTAAAACGTACCAAGGAAGTGGCATTTTTCGTTTGTGGTTTTTTGGCGTATAAGTAGACGAGACGGCCGGCTGTTTTTTTGTCATAAATTTTTCAAAGAGGAATACCACGACCACAAGCATCATGATCCGCATGATTTTAAACAGCATCGCAAATTGCACGACTGAAGCATCTAATAGACTTGCTCCAGCAACAACTTGTCCAACGGATTGTAAAGTACCACCTATAAGCGCACTTTTTTCGATCAGTTGATCACCAAATAGTTGGAGACCTAAAAAGGGAAGGGTCAACATCATCACTGTTCCTAAAAGATTGACCAAGGTAATGACTTGGCCCTTTTCTTCTTCATCTGCATGGATCACTGGAGCAATCGAAGCAATGGCTGAAGAACCGCAAATGGCGTTTCCACCTGCCATCATCAAGGCAAAGGTATCGCTGAACAATAGTTTTTTTCCGATGAAATAGGCACCAAGAATCGTGACAGTCATTTGGAGTAACACGAAAGTTACACCTTTGATACCAATCTGTGCAATCGTTTGGATCGTCACAGTTGCACCAAGCAAGAAAACGGAACATTCTAATAGTTTACTTTCGGCAAATTTGGTGCCCACCGCAAGTTCAGGTTGTTTAAACAATGTGTTTCCTAAAACGATGCCAAGTAAAATCGCAATCGTTCCTGCACCGAGTTGTGGGACGAAGGGTGCCAGTAGCCGACTAATGACTGCGACGGAAAAGGCGAGTAGTAGTCCGGGTAAGATTTTTCGGCCACCAAATTTTTTCAACGTTTTTATATAAGTGAATAAAGCATTCATTTGATTCTTTCCTTTCATGTAAGAAAAAGTTTATCTAAAATATAGTATCATTTAATTGTTTCCTCGTGAATACAAAAAAAACTTCTGCCTTTTTACTAAGTGAAAAAGACAGAAGGTGGAGTCTATTCTATCAATCCCTTTGAAAGGTGATGTTTATGTTGACTATGTTCTTTGATCAAGTAGATGGCATAGTGTCCTAAGATGTAAGCGATCATGCCACAGGCAATCAAACACTCGATGACTTTCAATCCATCTAAGATCCCTGTAGCAAAACCTAATTGATGGAAATAAGCAGTGACAGTAGAGATTGCTGTAGCAGAGATCACCAATGGGAAAGTAAAGGCTGCAAAGCTTGGATAAAAATCAAGCAATAACAGACGTGGTAACATGGCTAAAACGATAAAGTAAAGTACTTGCGAAACAAGGAACAACGTCATGACTAAGGCCAAATTTGGGTCTTCAAAGTTTTTTAAGTACCCTGTCAGGCACAAAGAACCAGGTGCTGCAAGAATCGCAATCAATGGCAAGGTTGGTTGCGCCATATTTTTGACAAAGAAAATCCGATGGATGATGATTGGTAGTAGTACTACATAACAAGCTAACGAAAGCCAGAAGAAGATCTTTCCAAGGAGCGGAGAAAAGTTTCCAGCAGTTACTGTGATGACACCAAAACCAACATACACGATAAACCAGCTTGGAAAAATTGCTTCTATTGACAAGTCTGCTTTAACTACATGATGGTAATTAAAGTACAGAACCAAGATGATTTGGAAGATCACTGCGGCTAACCAAATCAATTTGACGATTGGCGCAATTGATTTGAAAGAAACAAAATACGTACAGATGACCATCAAAGACATCGTAAAGGTCGGCGAGACGGAAGCGACGATTGGATCATATAGATGTTGCTTCGTGTGTTCAAATAAAAGGATCAGTTTGCCGATGATCAACAGCATCAAAAGCATACCGATCGCGCCTACAAAATTTCCTAAATGCGTCAAATGATAGTCTTTTAAAAGATTCCCTAAAGAAGTCAATCCAAGGATCAACCCACAAATCGGGATCGGAACAATCTTCAAGAAATGCTTCATACATTACTCTCCTTTTTATTGATAATAAAGGACAGACTCGTTGCAACGATAAGTAGCCAACGATGAAAACTGCTTGTTACGAAGAATAGTAAAGTTTTTCAATGGGAAAAAACAAATCGCATGGATGCTTCTCCTTATCGTTGCAGTAAGCTGTCTGGAAGGTTGTGAGGTGTGTGTAACTGAAGGTCCACAACCTGTTCCTTACACTTTTCATTATAGAGTCTTTTTGATATATTTAAATCAAATAGTTATTATAGTTACTATAAAAAAAGATAATGGAAGTGGTTAGATGTTTAAGTTATTAACAACCTTTCGTGTCGTTTATGAAACAAGAAATTTTTCGCGAACCGCTGAATTACTCTATTTGTCTCAACCTGCGGTGTCCAATCAAATCAAACAATTGGAGCGGGATCTTGGAGTTGAACTTTTCCAACGCAATGGACGACAAGAGATGAAACCGACAAAACAAGCAGATTTGCTTTATGAACGAACATTGGTTTTATTGGAAGAATGGGAAACAACACAACAACAATTAGCGGATGAAAAAAATGAAGAAGAAGTGTGCCGGATCGTCGCTTCCCATACATTTGCTGTGTATTTATTGCCTCAATTGATGAAAGAGTTGATCGTGCGTTTTCCAAAAATCAAGTTTTCGATTGCTTTTGCGAATTCTCATGAGAGTTTGGAGCAAGTGGCAAAACATGAAGCTGATTTTGGCTTTATCGAAAAACCTTTAGAAACAACCGGCGTACAACGCTTTTCTTTACTTGAAGATGCGTTGGTCGTTGCAGGTGATCCTAAGAGTGAGCTATGGCTAGTCAGGGAATCTTCTTCAGGTGTGTTCCATTACACGCAACGTTATTTTGAAGAAAAGAATATCCAAGGGAAGAAAATGCTTGTAAAAAGTAATGAGGTCATCGTGGCGATGTTGAAAGAAGGAATCGGACGATCCATATTATCCAAACGAGCAGTACCAAAAGGGATACACGTTGAACCTTTAGCTGAATCTCGTCAGTTCTATTTGATCCAACGGACCCATTTGACCTCTGAACGGTTATTAGAAGTAGGAAATGAGATCTTGGATTTCTATAAAAAGGAAAAGAAAAATTGAAAAATATCAGACGGAATCAATAGAACTTCTCCCTTGAATCAGCGTTTTTTTCGTTTTTATCTTAAGAAAGGATAAAGAGAAATGAATAAGATTAATTTTTCGCAAATCTCATTTGCTTTGGCTTTCATTTATAGAAGGAGACAGCTATAATATAGGGCAGTATGGTTTTTAGGAAAAGGGATGAAAAATGGAAAAAAAAATAAAAACTTCGAATGATAACCGCATCGATTACGGAGTCATTCTACCAGTATTTTTATTATGTTTGATTGGGATTTTATCCTTATATGTTGCATTGACACATGATCCAAACGGTCCTTCTGTGACAAGAGGTGTCGGGATGCAGATCATTTGGTACCTTGTAGGAGCAGTAGCGATTGCAATCGTCATGCGGATCAATTCAAAATGGATCTGGAAATTGACACCTTATCTCTATGGACTAGGATTGCTTGTCATGGGGTTGCTCTTACGATTTTACGACCAGAATCTGGCGGCAAGTACCGGTTCAAAAAACTGGTTCCGTTTTGGAAGTGTCACATTTCAACCAGCCGAGCTGATGAAGATCGCTTATATTTTGATGCTGGCGTTGATCGTAACGAAGCACAATACGCAAGTCAAAGTTCGAACAATCAAATCTGATTTTTGGCTGATTGCAAAGATGTTGATCATTTCGATTCCTGTGATTGCGTTAGTCATGGCGCAAAAAGACTTTGGGACGATGCTCGTCTTTCTGGCGATCTTTGGTGGCGTCTTTTTGATGTCAGGGATTTCTTGGAAAATCATTGGCCCGATCTTTGCTTCAGCATTTATTGTGGGGGCAGGAACGATTTTCCTTGTGACCACAGAATCAGGAAGAGAATTCCTGTATACTGTTGGGTTCAAATCTTACCAATTTGCCCGAATCGATTCTTGGCTCGATCCATTTCATGATACGTCGGGCTTTAGCTTCCAACCCGCCCAAGGGATTTTAGCAATCGGAACAGGTGGGATGTTCGGAAAAGGCTTTAACGTCAGCAACATTTACGTGCCAGTCCGAGAATCGGATATGATATTCACTGTCATTGG
Source organism: Enterococcus sp. DIV1304_2 (assembly GCF_050555445.1). Classification (NCBI taxonomy): domain Bacteria; kingdom Bacillati; phylum Bacillota; class Bacilli; order Lactobacillales; family Enterococcaceae; genus Enterococcus; species Enterococcus sp. DIV1304_2. Next base: position 2,414,728 of record NZ_CP187851.1, on the reverse strand, counting down.
CGAGAATTTTGGCTTTATTGGTGGCGCATTTGTCATTTTCTTGTATTTTGTATTGATTTATCGTATGATACGTGTCTGCTTCGATACAAACAATGAGTTTTATGCCTATATCGCAAGTGGATTGATTATGATGCTCTTATTCCATGTCTTTGAAAACATTGGCGCAAATATCGGCTTACTTCCATTAACTGGGATTCCATTGCCGTTTATCAGTCAAGGGGGTTCATCGATCTTAGGGAATATGATTGGGATCGGATTGATCTTATCTATGCGTTATCAAAATGAAGCACCGGTAAAAAATTCTAGGAGGTAACGCAAGTTGTTTACTTTTTATGAGTACCCAAAGTGTTCCACTTGTCGAAAAGCCAAGGCTTGGCTCGACAATCATCAAGTAACGTATCAAGCGGTCGATATGGTCAAAGATACGCCTACGGCAGAAACGATCGAATCATGGTTGAAGCATTCAGATGTGCCGCTTCGCCGTGTCTTTAATACAAGCGGGATGAAATATCGTGAACTTGGTCTAAAAGATCAAATCGATGAATTATCCCTCACAGAAGCAAGTCAGCTGTTATCTACGGACGGCATGTTGATCAAACGACCATTGATCGTCAAAGACAATCAACTGGTCACAATCGGTTTTAATGAAAAAATATACGAAGGAGCATTCAATTAAAATGGCTGGGAAACACTTAAAGAAGAAAGATAACCTTTGGATTTTATTTAATGGAAAAGAATACTGTGTAGGTTTGACAAAAGAAGCGCAAGAAGATCTAGGTGAGATCACGTTTGCCAACTTACCAAAAATCGGTAAAGCGTATCAAGCAGGCGATGCACTAGTTGAAGTAGAAGCAGAAAAAGCAGTCACTGAATTTGCAAGTCCATTATCTGGAACAGTCTCATCTGTGAATGAAAAAATCAGTGAGAATATCGCTGTTTTGAACGATGAAGATGAAATGACTGCGTGGTTATTGAGTTTTAAAGATGTCGATGCAACAGAATTCGACGCACTTTAAGAAACACGATGTTCAAATAAACGTTTGACACTGATTCTTGTAACTGCTATAATCATAAACAATCATATTGAAAGCTTTGATAAGAAGAGTACATGTCACAGATGTTTCAAGAGAGCCCGGTTTGCTGTGAAAGGGTAACGGAAATGAGATGGAAGATGGTCTTAGAGCAGAGTGAGTGAGCGCAAGCAAACTGACTACGGGCGTGCCCGTTATAGCACAGCAGTATGCGACTAGCGTCAAGTACTGAACGAGGTTGTTATTGTGAAATAGCAGCGAATCAAGGTGGTCACACGGAAGTCTAAACTTTCGTCCTTTTGCTAAACGCAAAGGACGAAAGTTTTTTTGTTGTCTAAGAGAAAATAAGTAAAGAAAGATGTGAACGATATGTCATTGATCCAATTGACGAATGTCAAGAAAACATTTGGCGGAAAACATGGGACGATCCACGCTATCAACGACGTTTCACTACAAGTGGAACAAGGCGACATTTACGGCATCGTCGGTTATTCCGGTGCTGGTAAGAGTACGTTAGTTCGTTTGTTGAATGGCTTGGAATTACCTACAGATGGTCAAGTAATTGTCAACGACCAAGACATTACTAAATTAAAAAATAAAGAATTACGCGTTTTTCGTAAAAAAATCGGTATGATTTTTCAACATTTCAATCTATTGTGGTCACGTACCGTACTAGAAAATATCCAACTACCTTTGGAATTAGCCGGTGTACCGAAACAACAACGGAAAGAAAGAGCAGAAGAATTGCTCCGTTTAGTCGGTTTAGAAGGACGAGGACAAGCTTATCCGTCCCAATTATCTGGTGGACAAAAGCAAAGAGTCGGGATTGCCCGTGCGTTAGCCAATGAGCCAGAAATCCTCCTTTGCGATGAAGCGACAAGTGCATTGGACCCACAAACGACGGAAGAGGTCTTAGATCTATTATTGGCAATCAATAAAAAATTGAACTTGACGATCGTTTTGATCACACATGAAATGAACGTTATCCGTAAAATCTGTAACAAAGTGGCAGTGATGGAACGTGGGCAAGTCGTGGAAGAAGGCGATGCGTTGACCGTTTTTCGCAATCCACAACAAGAAGTCACGAAACGCTTCGTCCAACAAGATATCGAACCAGAAGCTGAGTCCACTGAATTATTGGCAGAGTTGATCAAAGAAAATCCAGACGGTCGCTTAGTGACATTGACCTTCAACGAAACAAACGCCAACGAACCAGTGATTTCTCAAGCCATTCGTCGTTACAATGTCGATATCAATGTCGTATATGGGAAAATCAAGCAAACCAAAGAAGGCTCGTTTGGTTCGCTGACTACCTTGATGATCGGAGAGGAAAACGAATTGGACCAAGCAGAAAACTTTATCAAAGAGCAAGGCGTCGGAGTGGAGGTGATCCATCATGGATAAAAGCTTCACAGAAACCTACCTTGATTTCAGCCAAATCAACATGGAGACGATGCAACAAGCCATTATGGACACGTTATACATGACGTTGATCTCCATGGTCTTAGTAACCATTATCGGTTTGATCCTTGGTTTGATCCTTTACTCGATTGGTCGCAAAAACAAACCGTATGCGCGGATCATTTACGGCATCGTTTCGATCATTAGTAATATTTTCCGATCGACACCATTCATGATCTTGATGGTCTTGATCATTCCCTTTACCAAAGCAATCGTGGGAACGATGTTAGGCGCACAAGCAGCGATTCCAGCTCTCGTGTTGTCCGCTGCTCCTTTTTACGCTCGACTTGTAGAAATCGCGTTTCGCGAAGTCAGCCCTGGGGTCTTAGAAGCCGCAGATGCGATGGGCGCTAGCTATTGGGAAATCATTTGGAAAGTCTTGATCCCTGAAAGTGTCCCAGCTTTGATCTCAGGCTTGACTGTAACAACGATCTCGATGATCGGTTTTACTGCCATGGCAGGAGCAATCGGTGCCGGCGGTCTAGGTGGCTTGGCTTGGCAAGAAGGCTATCAACGTGGTAATTTAACAGTGACTTTTGTCGCTACTTTGATTATTTTAGTTATTGTATTTATTGTTCAAGGAATCGGGGATTTCTTAACGAAGAAAACAGATAAAAGATAGTAGGAAATAGGAGGATATAGGATATGAAAAAGAAAATTTTTGGATTTGCAGCAACGCTTTTACTGACAGTTGGATTAGCCGCATGTGGAAACGGCGGAAGCAGTAGTGACTCATCAAATGCATCAGACGATACAACCTTGAAAATCGGCGCATCACCAACGCCACATGCGGAAATCTTAGAACATGTGAAACCTCTTTTGAAAGACGAAGGCATTGATTTGGAAATCGTCAAATTTGACGACTATGTCTTGCCAAACCAAGCATTATCAGAAGGTGACATTGATGCGAACTATTTCCAACACATCCCTTACTTGAACAAAGAAATCGACGAAAAAGGCTATGATTTTGTCAATGCGGGTGCTGTCCATATCGAACCAATGGGCTTGTATTCACAAAAAATCAAAGACATCTCTGAATTAGAAGATGGCGCAACGATCATTACTTCAAACTCAGAATCTGACTGGGGACGGATCATCACGATCTTGAAAGACGCTGGTTTAGTGACAGTCAAAGACGGTGTGGATTTAGAAACAGCCACATTTGATGATATCGATGAAAATCCTAAAAACTTGAAGTTCAATCACACGATCGATCCAGCATTATTGGCTTCTACTTACCAAAATGACGAAGGCGATCTAGTGGCTATCAATGCCAACTTTGCTTACGGCGCTGGATTGAATCCATTAGAAGATGCGGTATTACTAGAAAAAGATAACTCACCATATGTCAACATCATTGCGACACGTAAAGGTGACGAAGACAGCGACAAGATCAAAAAATTGATCGAAGTCTTGCATCAAGAAGATGTTCGTCAATGGATCGAAGAACAATGGGAAGGCTCCGTGAAATCTGTTGATGCGGATGCAAAATAAAACCTGTAAAGTCTGGGAATGATTCCCAGACTTTTTTTGAGAAAAAACGAACAGAAATTATTTTATTTAGTTTATAAAGATTATCAATTGAAAATGATGTTTTATTTGAAATAAATCGAAATTATGACATTTTTAACTGGTCGGGGCGTTGCGCTTCATTCTCAATTAGTCTAAAATGAGTGAGAACGAATCAGAATATGGAGGGGAACTACATGTCTGTCTTAGAAATAAAAAACCTACATGTGTCGATTGAGGACAAGAAAATCCTTAAAGGCGTGAATTTAACAATGAAAACAGGAGAAATCCATGCCATCATGGGACCAAACGGAACAGGTAAATCGACCTTGTCTGCTGCAATTATGGGAAATCCGAATTACGAAGTAACTGAAGGAGAAATCCTTTTTGATGGGCAAAATGTGTTAGAGCTAGAAGTAGATGAACGTGCGCGTTTAGGTCTGTTTTTAGCCATGCAATACCCAAGTGAGATTCCAGGAATCACGAATGCCGAATTTATGCGTGCAGCGATCAATGCGACACGTCCGGAAGATGACAAGATTTCTGTCATGTCATTCTTGAAAAAGTTAGATGAAAAGATGGGACTCTTGAATATGCCAGAAGAAATGGCTGAACGTTATTTGAACGAAGGCTTTTCTGGTGGAGAGAAAAAACGTAATGAGATCTTACAACTCTTGATGTTAGAACCAACTTTTGCGATTTTAGATGAAATCGATTCTGGTTTAGATATCGATGCACTGAAAGTCGTGGCAAAAGGCGTGAACGAAATGCGCGGCGACAACTTTGGTGCCTTGATCATCACTCACTACCAACGCTTGTTAAACTACATCACACCTGACGTAGTCCACATCATGATGGAAGGTCGTGTCGTGATGACTGGCAGTGCAGATCTAGCAAAACGCCTAGAAGCCGAAGGATATGCAGGCATCAGTAAAGAATTAGGAATCGACTACAAAGAAGAAGAAGCGTAAGGAGGAGCACATCTATGAAAGACATTAAATGGCTCGATCATCTTGACGCTGTTACAGATTTTTCATTCAGTAAAGGTGAACCGGAATGGATGACGACGCTTCGTCAAGAGGCGCTGAAAAAAGCAGATGAACTACCATTGCCCCATATCGAACGTGTGAAATTCCACCGTTGGCCATTGTTTTCAATCAATGAGTTGACTGATCAGACACCTGAATCTGGAAATGTTGCGGCATTTGATGCGATGAAAGACAATCCATTAGTCGTGCAACAAGGCACCTTGACTGTCTTTGAGCAATTATCCGCAGACCTTGCAGAACAAGGAGTGATCTTTACAGATCTATTTACTGCAATGCAAGAATACCCTGAATTAGTCCAAGAATATTACATGACGAAAGCTGTTGAAATGGACGAAGACCAATTGACTGCGCTCCATGCGGCATTCATGAATAGTGGCTTGTTCTTATACGTACCAAAAAACGTGGTCATCAAAGAACCGATCGAATCCCTGTTTATCCAAGAAGGAGCATTCTCGCAACACTTCTTTAAACACGTCTTGATCGTCGCAGATGAACACAGTGAATTCTCTTACTTGGAACGATTCCAAACAACTGGAGAAGAGTTACAGAAAGTCTCTGGGAATATCATTGTTGAAGTCATCGCCAAAGCCGGTGCCAAAGTCAAATATGCAGCAGTCGACCAATTAGGCGAAAATGTCACAGCATATATGAACCGTCGTGGACATATCTTACGGGATGCTTTTGTGGACTGGGCAATCGGAGTGATGAACGATGGGAATATCGTCGCTGATTTTGATTCAGATCTAGTCGGTGAAGGCGGACATGCGGAAGTCAAGATCGTGGCAATCAGTTCAGGAAAACAAACCCAAGGAATCGATACCCGGGTGACAAATAAAGCTCCACACACGATCGGACATATCTTGCAACATGGTGTGATCCGCGAACGTGGTACGTTGACATTCAACGGTATTGGGCACATCTTGAAAAAAGCCAAAGGTGCAGATGCCCAACAAGAAAGTCGTGTCTTGATGCTTTCAGATAAAGCCAGAGGCGATGCCAATCCGATCCTATTGATCGATGAACACGAAGTTACAGCAGGACATGCCGCAAGTGTTGGACGTGTCGATCCGGAAGAAATGTATTATTTGATGAGTCGAGGTTTACGAAAAGAAGAAGCAGAACGTTTAGTCATTCGTGGCTTCTTAGGGTCTGTCTTAACTGCGATTCCAGTAGAAGCGGTGCGCAAAGAACTAGTGGCAGTTATTGAAGGGAAGTTAAATGTATGATTTCTCCAGAAAAAATCCGTCAAGATTTCCCGATCTTATTTCAGGAAGTCAATGACGAACCCCTGGTGTATTTAGACAATGCAGCGACTACGCAAAAACCCAAACAAGTGTTAGCGACTATGACGCATTATTATTCCGCAAACAATGCCAACGTCCATCGAGGCGTGCATACGTTAGCCGAACGAGCAACCCATGATTACGAAGCTTCCAGAGAAAAAGTTCGTCGTTTTTTAAATGCCCAAGAGACCGCTGAGATTATTTTCACACGTGGAACGACCACAAGTTTGAATTGGGTAGCGCAAAGCTATGGCGATGCCTTTGTCAAAGCCGGTGATGAGATCGTGATCTCTTATATGGAGCATCATTCGAACATCATCCCTTGGCAACAGTTGGCAAAACGAACTGGCGCCATTTTGAAATACATCGAATTGACCGAAGAAGGATTTCTTGATCTAGAGCATGCCACTTCGATCATCACAGAAAAAACGAAGATCGTATCGGTCGCCCATGCCTCTAATGTATTAGGTGTCATCAATCCGATCCAAGAATTGGCAGCGATCGTTCATGAAAAAGGCGGAATTTTGGTAGTGGACGGTGCGCAATCTGCCCCACACATCAAAATCGATGTCCAATCACTAGACTGTGATTTCTTTGCCTTTAGCGGACATAAGATGTGCGCAACGACCGGAACAGGTGTATTATATGGAAAACGGAAATGGTTGGAACAAATGGAACCCGTTGAATTCGGTGGAGAAATGATCGACTTTGTTGGCCTACAAGACAGCACATGGAAAGAACTTCCCTGGAAATTCGAAGCAGGTACACCAAACATTGCCGGTGTGATCGCACTCGGCGCTGCCATTGATTATCTTGAATCGATTGGTTTAGCAGGCATTCATCAATATGAAGAAGAACTTGTTGGTTATGTCTTACCAAAACTCCAAGCAATCGAAGGCTTGACGATCTATGGCCCAAAAGACCCGACCCAACGTACAGGTGTGATTTCCTTCAACTTAGAGAATCTACATCCCCATGATGTAGCGACTGCTCTTGATATGGAAGGCGTCGCCGTTCGTGCCGGTCATCATTGTGCCCAACCATTATTGAAGTATCTAGGGGTTGCTGCGACAGCTCGTGCCAGCTTTTACATTTATAACACAAAAGCAGATGCCGATCGTTTCGTCCAAGCAATTCTCGCAACAAAGGAGTTTTTCCAACATGGCACTATCTAAATTAGACAATCTTTACCGTCACGTGATCTTGGACCACTCATCCCATCCACATCATCGTGGTACGTTGACGGAATCAACCAATAAGATTGAAATGAACAATCCCACCTGTGGGGATGTCATTGAGTTACAAGTCGAGATCAAAGATGGCAAAATCAACAATATCGCCTTTGACGGCAGTGGTTGCTCCATCAGCACAGCCAGTGCCTCAATGATGACCGATGCTGTCATCGGCAAAACAATTGCAGAAGCAGAGCAATTGACGGACGACTTTTTACTGCTGGTCCAAGGAAAAGAAGTCGCAGATCTTGAACCACTAGGGGACGCTGCCATGTTAAGTGGTGTCGCAAAATTCCCCGCGCGCATCAAATGCGCAACGCTTGCCTGGAAAGCACTAGGCAAAGCAATGGAAGAAGACGGTACTGCAACCGTCCATCATGAGCACAAGGAAAAGGAGTGAGCAAATGGGCGTACCAGAATTAGAAGAATATAAATTTGGCTTCCACGACGACGTGGAACCCGTTTTTAGTACAGGAGAAGGCTTGACTGAAGAAGTCGTTCGGGAAATGTCGCGGATCAAAGAAGAACCAGAATGGATGTTGGAGTTCCGTTTGAAATCCCTAGAAGCATTCAACAAAATGCCCATGCAAGACTGGGGACCAGACTTATCTGACATTGATTTCAATGCCATCAAATATTACCAAAAACCAAGTGACCGACCTGCTCGCGATTGGGATGACGTACCAGAAAAAATCAAAGAAACCTTTGAACGAATCGGTATTCCAGAAGCCGAACGTGCTTATTTAGCCGGCGCTTCAGCCCAATACGAATCAGAAGTCGTATACCACAACATGAAAGATGAATTCGAAAAACTCGGCATCGTCTTTACCGACACAGATTCTGCATTGAAAGAGTATCCTGAACTATTCAAAGAATACTTTTCAAAACTCGTGCCACCAACAGATAACAAACTAGCCGCACTAAACTCAGCCGTTTGGTCTGGGGGTACGTTTATCTATGTACCAAAAGGCGTCAAAGTCGATGTCCCATTACAAACCTACTTCCGAATCAACGCCGAAAACACCGGTCAATTCGAACGTACGTTGATCATCGTGGACGAAGGCGCCAGCATCCACTATGTCGAAGGCTGTACTGCACCAACCTATTCAACCAACAGCCTACACGCAGCCATCGTGGAAATCTTTACCCGCAAAGACGGCTACTGCCGCTATACAACGATCCAAAACTGGTCCGACAACGTCTATAACCTTGTAACCAAACGAGCAAAAGCCTACGAAGGCGCAACTGTTGAATGGATCGACGGCAACTTAGGAGCCAAAACAACCATGAAATACCCAAGTGTCTACTTAGACGGACGAGGCGCACGAGGCACTATGCTATCCATCGCATTTGCCGGAGCCAACCAAATCCAAGACACAGGCGCAAAAATGATCCACAACGCACCAAACACTTCAAGCTCGATCGTCTCAAAATCAATTTCAAAAGACGGCGGCGAAGTAAACTACCGAGGCCAAGTCACCTTTGCAAAAGACAGTGCCGGCTCGATCTCTCACATCGAATGCGATACCATCATCATGGACGAATGGTCCAAATCAGATACCATCCCATTCAACGAGATCCACAATAGCCAAGTCTCGTTAGAACACGAAGCAAAAGTCTCCAAAATCTCAGAAGAACAACTCTACTACCTCATGAGTCGCGGTTTGACCGAATCCGAAGCCACAGAAATGATCGTCATGGGCTTCGTCGAACCATTCACAAAAGAACTACCGATGGAATACGCGGTAGAGTTGAACCGGTTGATTAGTTATGAGATGGAAGGGTCTGTTGGATAACAACTAATTCATTGCTCGAAACGTTGATATTAAAGCGTTTCGAGCCTTTTTTTATTTGCATTTTAATAGTTGGCTACGTGTTTGGCTACGTTTGGAATTATTCGCCCATAAATTTTGCAAATCGGTCACCTGTTTTCTTAACAGATTGTGGTGTGACATGAGCATAGATATTCATGGTAGTTTTAATATCTTTGTGACCTAATCGTTCTTGTACTTCTTTTATCGAAGCACCACTTTCAAACAATAAGCTACAGTGGGTATGCCTAAATCCATGTGGAGTAATTTGAGGCTCCATCGGTGTCTTTTTGTAAATCCAGTCTAACCAATCGTTTACTACTTGGGGGTAGTACAGCTTGTTTGTGTTTGTAGTGAAAAGAAACTGCTTTGGTGAATTCGTGTTATAGCCATATATGATCATTATTTTCATTTGCTCTTGTTGCCAAATACGCAGTTGTTTAAGTGTAAAATCATCAAGCTGAATCGTTCTTGATGAATTTTTAGTTTTAGGTACTTGTAGAACTACTTGATTAAACTCGTCTTGAGCGATAGTTTTACCAATTGTTATTGTTTTATTGAAATAATCTATATCTTCCCATTGAAGCGCCAATGCCTCGCTTTTACGCATTCCTGTATAAGCTAATAAACGGAAAAAAGTGTACAGTTTAACCGAATTATTTTCTTTAGTATTCTGTAAAAATAGTTGCAATTGATCTTTCGTGTAAAACTTCAAGGGTTGTTCTTCTTCAATTTTTCTTGGAAGCAATGTTTTAGACATAGGGTTATCCTTACAGACTTCCATTGCTACTCCAAATTTAAATATTTGAGCAGTTGTTTTTCTCAAGAAACCATATTGTTTTAATGTTTTGTGCCATTCATTAACCTGTTTTTGACAATAACTAACACTTATTTTATCCAATCGTAATTCCCCAAAAGCAGGTAATATATGGTTCTTGCAAAAACGTTGAGCAACGGCAACAGAAGACGGTTTTACTCTTGTTCTGTAGTTATCAATCCATAATTCATACAACTCTTGAAAAGTTGTAACATTTATTTTAAACTCTTGTTTTTCTTTAAAGTCTACAAGTAGTCTATTAAGTGCTGTTTGCGCCTCAGATTTTGACTTGAATCTTCTACGCTTTGTACGTATATCTTTTCCAGTCTTGGGATCTTTTCCTAAATAAGTTTCAAATCCCCAATATTTTTCGCCATTTTGTAATTTATAACTAAAAAATGTTGCCATGTGATTCTCTCCTTACTTCATGATTGCAGGTAGAGAAGTTATTTGAAGAATCAATTGTTTTTAAATTTATCGTGATTATTAGTTAGAAATTTTGCGATTATACTATTTTTCTCATATGGGAAATTGTATTTTTTACTAAGATCAGAAATGAATTTTTCTATTTCAAATTGGTCTTTAGTAATTTTATAAAAGAAATCCTCAACTGATGAATACTTTTTTTTTGTAACTGAAGTATCATAAATACGTAAATGGTTTAAACATATTTTTTTGACCTTGTTTATATCATCTATATCAATTTTATTTGTTAAAACATCATCATAGAAATTATTAAATATTTTTTTTCTTTGTACATCCGATAGCTCTCCTAAATAATTATCATGTATTAAATCATCAAAAATAGTACGTAATATTTTTAATAACTCCTCCAAATATAATTTTTTGAATTTCATTTCAATTGATCTGTTAAATTTTGAGTAATCCTCATCTAAAGAATATTGGGTAAAATCTATAGAGTGACTTTTTTGAATGTCTTTTGAAATAATATCAGCGATATATTGCCTATTACTAATGTAATTGGAATAACCAAGAAAAGAAATATACTCATTTATATACTCCTCAAAATCTCCCCATTTTATCCAATCTTCATTCACTTGCCCTAACTTCGCTATCTGGCTCATCTTTTCTTTTGAAGGCAGGTTACCACCATGTTCCCATGTTGACACAGTGCTTCTAGGAGAATTAGAAACCTTGCGCCCAAATTCCTGCATAGTAAGTCCTAATTTTTTTCTGATGAAATTAATTCTTGAGCCAACTTTAATTGCATCTGGTTTCATTTTATTTCACCTCGTCTCTTAAGTCATAGTATATCATATTATATTTAGTTTTGTACGGTTTTTGTATTGACAAAAAAAGACTCTATGATAGACTGTTGTTGTACGGTATTTGTACGGGTAGAGAAGTTATAGAACAATCAAAAAGGAGAGGTTTTTATGGAAGCAATAAAATTAATGATCTCAGAAGAACAGGAGGAAATGTTTCTAAAACAGTTTTATCAAATTGCTACAAAGGCAATTGAAAAGGCTCAAGAAAATGCGGGTATGACAAGGGAATATCTTAATCAAAAAGAAATGGCAGAATATTTAAATGTGAGCGAAAACTTTTTAAAAAATGCTGTAAGAAACGAAGGTTTACCTGTTGTGGAATTGGGTGCAAGAAAGTTTTATTCGAAAAAGGCAGTTAATGAGTTTATGTTTGCTCGAATGAAAAGAGGGGTAAATATTGAAAGATGATGAAGTATCAGAGTTGTTTTTTAAAGAAATCGAGATTTATCTTCAATTCGATTTAATGCGACGTGACTATGCAGAACAAGCTGTTAAACAAGTTTTGAAAAAAATGAAAAAGAGTGCTCCCGATAGTTTTGCAGACAAAGGGGAACACTCGACAATAAAGTTCTGAGAAAACTTTATATGAATTCATTTTAACATAAAAATGAATTAGGTGATTATATGACAAAAATACGAAGAGGAAAGATAGATAGCCATTTTACCATTCTATCAAATGAAGTTCTTCGTGATAGTAGACTTTCATACAAAGCAAGAGGTTTGCTAGCTTATATGCTTTCTTTTTCAGAGGATTGGATTTTTTATACTAAAAAGCTTACTGATGATAGTGAAAAAGATGGAAGAGAATCAGTAAACACGGGAATTAAAGAGTTGATAAAATATGGATATTTGATCAAAGAGCAGAAACGAAATAGTGATGGGCGCTTTGATACTGTCGAATGGGTATTGTTTGAAACACCGCAAACGGGTTTTCCGTTTACGGATAAACCGTTTGCGGGAAATCAGCAACTAAGAAGTAACAAATTAAAGAAGAACAATTTTAAGAAAGAGGAAGAGGACATATTTAAAGATATTTACGATAAGATAATTGTTCTTTATGAAAAAAATAATGAAAATGGTCGAAAATTATTGCAAGTGTATCAATATTTGAAAAACGCTAATGTAGATATAAAAGATATCAGAAAAATCATTGAATTTTTATATGAAAATACCCAGTATCTTAACGCTCAATGCATTATAACACAACATAAAGCATGCGTTTTTCAAGCAAAAACAGATGAAGGACTATTCGATTACGCAAAATTTTTTCTAAATGGACTTCAAATTAGATATAAAAATCAGCTTTTAGAAAATATAGAGACTACAGATCAATTCAATTATGCATTCGGAATTAAAGAGTTACCTAAAATCCCTATGCATAATTGGTTAGAAGGAGAAAAAACGTGATTAAAAATCGTCTAATAGATCAAATATGGTGTCTTGATCAAAACACTGATACTCTCGAACTAATCGAGAGTATCTGCTTCAACACAGTGGTTCTCGATTTAAGATCTGAAAATGACAAATGTGTAACTCATATCATAATTGACAGAAAAATAGCTCAGAAACTCTCTGAGAGTCTCAGAAAATGGGCTGAGGGAGGTAACAATGAAAGTAATTAAGAGAAAAATTAATTGGTTGTCGATTAGTTTTCTTGTTCTCATAGCTATGATTATTTTTACGAGTAACGTTGCAGAAGGCAGTATTTTCAATTGGTTTGATGATACTGAGAGTCAAACTGACTTTTTAACTAATCCGCTTTACCAGAATTATTTGAAAAAATACAACGGAAATTTTTACAGCCAGTTCGGTATGTGGATAGGCTGGTCAGTTATAAAATCAATGTTCGCTGTTGTCGATGGCATTCAAAATATGATTCCCGAGGTTTTAGATTTGTTTAGCTTTGTAGAAAGTACCGGATTGAACAAAGTCTATCAGTCAGTTTTAAGTACCATTGTTGTTGGCTTAATGATACTTTCACTAGTGATTATTGGTTATAAAATGATTACAGGTAAAGGAACGGTTGATCTAAAATCTGTTGGAATGAATGTTGTAATGTCAATTTCATTGATTCTTTTAATGCCAACTTTGATTCACAGCGGAATAGAGTTTTCTAAAACATTTTATAATGATACGACTACGATTACAAATTCGGACGAAGGCGTGGCGTGGTCGCTGATTGAACAAGGGGTCACTGATTTAGCTTATATCAATAAAACAGATCAGTATTCAATGATTAACAAAACGAATGACCGGAATAATCTAACAAAAGAAAATTTTTGGAAAACGGATCTTACGCAAGTATTGACAGATAATGTAATTGATAAAATGGAAAAAGAGAACCCAACAGCTGATAACCTGCGTTATGAATTAGTTGAAAATTCTGATAATGAATTTGTTGCTACTAAATTTTCAGATAATTTTTTGTCAACCTTTGTTGATGGTATCAAATCAGGATATTATCGCTATCAAGCGAACCTGTGGGGAATTTCAGTTGGATTGATTGCTTTAGCGGTAGCGTATGTTTTTAGTGCTTTCATTATAATTACAGCAATACTCGAGCTAGCATTTAAACGTGTGTTAGGTGTTATTGTTTTTGCTACTGATTTAGAGACAGGTCAACGATCAAAACAAGTTTTGTCAGATATTTTACAGTGTTATTTGACAGTCGGATTGCAAGGATTCGGATTGTCTATGTTTGCAATGTTCATAAATTATCTAAACGCTGGCGAAGGTATCTCAACAAATATTTTTATAAAAACAATTGCTTATATCTGTGCCGTGTTCGTTCTAATAAAGGGTAGTGGAACAGTCATGCGTTACTTTGGCGTGGATATTGGTTTAAAAGAAGGCTATGGCCAGATTGCTTCAGCATTCGGCATGGGCGCTATGCTGTTTAGAAAAGGATCAAATGGATTTAATCGTGCCAAAGGAAGTGGAAACGGAAATGGATCAGACAGCGGAGAAGGAGAAGATCGAAAACCAGAAAAGAATTTCGGCGAAACTCTATCAAAAAAAGCTGGCAAAACTGGAAGAGTTTTGGGATATGCCCATGAACGTGGATTATCAGGTTTAGCTTCAGATGGAGCTACAATGGCTAGTGAAAGAGCAACAAAACCATTTAAGAGTATGCGTGATATGGCTAATGATACCAAGAGTAAGTTCAAAGAAGGTTTAGATGATGGTACTGTGTCCGCTATTAATAAAAATAGCAAACCTATGCTAGCTAAAAATAAAGAAGATGAAACTGGAAAATATGCTGATTCCATGCCAACACGTCTTTCGGATAGAAAAGATGGTGCTAAGGTTGAAAATGCTGATAGAATTATGTCTAGTTCTGAACGTATGCGTGAAGCAATGAAAAATAATGCTGAATCGAATAATAATTCTGCAAGTGCAATTCAGCAAAAAGTTCAACAAGATATTGAAGAACGTAAAAATGCTATGCACGGTCAAGCTAAGTCTGCTGAAGAATTAATTAATCAGAAGCGACAAGAAGCGAAATACACGCCTGAAGCAATAAATCGTGAGGGAATGTTAAGGAAACGTGTAGAAGGATGTACAGGCGCTAATATGGACGAAAAAGAAGCATTGACCAAAGAAAGAATCCAAGAAGCTAAAAATTCAAATACCGGATTAGAAAAATTGGTCAAAGAAAATCTACAAAATTCTACAAGTAGTCAAGGTGGTCGATCAGTAGATGTCCGAGAAAATATTCAAGGTTCATTGAATGGTCATGTCGGACGGAATGTTGATGTAAGAGAGAATTTACAAAGTTCTCCAAATGGTCAAGGTACTAAGACAATTGATGTTCGAGAAATTCTGCAAAGTAGCAGTACAAGTCAACCAAAAACAGTAGATGTTCGAGAAAATGTACAAAATTATACAAGTAGTCAAGGGTTTAAATCAGTGGACGTCCGAGAGAATGTGCAAGTCAGCAGTGCAGGTCAACCAAAAACAGTAGATGTCCGAGAAAATGTACAAAGTTCTACAAGTAGTCAAGGATTCAAAACAGTAGATGTTCGGGAGAACGTTCAAAAAGATAGTGGAGAAATGAAAGAAAAAACACAAAAAATCAATATCGTTGAAGACAGAAAGTCAGCGAAAAAATTTGATTCAAATCATGAAACAGTGATTATTGATAGTGAAATTCGTGAAAATGATAAGGGATCAAAACCAAGACGAAGATTCACTTATGAAGATAACGAATTATTCAGAGATACACTTAATGATCCTAATCCGCTTTTCGATAATCTATTAAAAAAATAAAAGGGGGGATTGTCATGCAATTAATTCTAAAGATTAGTACGCATGATTTCTTAGAACTTGACGAATTATGTGAATCAGTAAAGAATGCAACAAATGAAAAAATCACGGTCACTAATTATATTGAACTGATGATTCAAGAAGAATTAAAGATGAAAAATGAGCTTATGAATGAACTTAGTCACATACAAAAAGGAGCATGAAAAATGGCAAGGAAAAAACAAAAATCAATTGCAGATTTGAAAAAAGAACTCGCCGAGTTGGAGAGAAAGCTTTATCCCGAACTGGGAAAGTTTACCTATGAAAAAACAGGAATTTCATCAGTAAAAGAGTTTGAAGAAACTTTTGAGATTAATCAAAAAGGTACTCGAGAAAAATGGCAAAAGGCGGTAAATTTCGCGAATAGCGAATTTACCCTAGTGCATGAATTTCTTGCAAGCGATCAATTGTTGGAAACGAAGTTCCAACAATTTTTGAGAAGAAAAGGAGAGACAGCGTATCGAATTTTCTATCGAGAAGAGGCGCAAGAAGAAAGTGTTAGGTAGCTGATTTATCGGCTATCTAATCTCGATAAAATGCGGAGCATGAGGGTGCTCGTAGGGAGTTTACTCCCTCGACAAGCGGGGAAGGGTTCCCTTTCCCCTCGCTTGCTTCTTTTGAACTTAAAAATAATATTGGAAAGGAGAAGTGCATATGGCAATTGATGTCAGTAAACTACCATTAGAAGAAAGGCGAAAGCGATATAAACGTAATGAAGATAGTCGACGACAAAATAGGCCGATAAAGTTTCGAGTAGACGATTATCAGTACCAAGAGCTAGAAAAAACAGCAGACATTTTTGGTTTATCTGTTCCAATGTACGTGAAGAAAATCGCAGTAGACAACGCAGGAAAAAGTCTAAAATATACCGATCGACAATATAAAGAAATTAATTTTCATTTACTAGCAATAGGAAGAAATTTGAATCAATTAGTGAAAACAGCAAATTATTTGCGTGTTCAGTTAAATAAAAAAGATACCGAGATACAAAAAGAAGAACATCAGAGTATTTACTTATCTTTTACAACTAAGCAAGAGCGATTAAAGCGGCTATATGCTGAAAAAAATGACTTAATGATACAAATAAAATCAATAAGTGATCCATTGAATCGCTTGGAAAAAGAGTTGAATAAGTTATGGGCTCGATTATAAAAATTGCTTCAAAAAGTAGGAGTATTCATAATACAATTTCATATATGTTAAATAAACAAGAAGATTCTGAACTCGTGTCAGGAATTGGCGTATCGAATGATTTAAATGCTATTGAGGAATTTAAACGAACCAATGAAATTTTTGGTGATAAAGGGAAAATAAAGCTTTGGCATTTTACACAAAGCTTTGATCCACTAGAAGATATTTCCGCTGGAAAAGCACATGAGTTGGGTGTTAAGTGGGCAGAAAAAATGTTTCCTAACCAGTCAATTTTGGTCGTCACACACACAGACAAAGGGCATGTTCACAATCACTTTGGTATTTCACCAAACGATCAGCGAACAGGAAAGAAAATGGATATTCGAAAGAATGATATTCGAGTTTTGCAGGCTTGGAATGATAATATACTTATTGATAATGGAATTAGCCCACTTGATATGTATAAGTATAATCATTTAGTTGCAGATCGTGAAAATTGGAAAGAACGTGAATTTAGAACTGAAAATAAGATTTCAAATCGAGAAAAAATAAAACTAGCTGTTTCTGAAGTTGCTCAGTATGCGAAAAATTATGATGACTTTCATGCGGAATTGAAGAAAAAACATTCTATTGAGACCTATCGATTTGCCAAAAATCAGCGTATTGGGTACAAACTCTTAGATTCTGAAGGTGAGTTAATCTTAAAGATTGGCGGAAAGCGTTTAGGGCAAAACTATGATATGAATTATCTTGATGATTTGTTCACAGAAAATAAAAAAGCGGAGCAAATTCAATCTGAAGAGGTACTTACTGAAATTGCTATTCGACATCTTGGTAAATCGTTAAATGGTAGAGCGGATAGTAGAATTAATTGGCAAGAACGAGCGCAACGCTTTGAATTAGATAATGAGAATATACCATTTCTTAGATCACCAAAAGCTTATGAAAAATTTTATGACAAATATAAATTTGAAATAGAGGACAGAATAGAAATTTTATTAGATGTTTTTGGTGAGAATAAAGACCAATTCTTTGGATTTGCAGTGGAAGAGGAGCCTTTAAAGTATAAGAAGAAATGTGTAGATTTGGTGTATAAAAAAGTTGTTTATGATATCTCAGAGAGTTTATCAACTGATTATGACCAATTTAACGTTCATGATACTAAACCCGCTTTAGAACGTAATTTTAAGAAGCGTTATATTCAAGAAACAAAACGTGTTCTTTATTTATTTAATCGTGCAATTGATGATGGTACGATTGAAAAAGCTCGGAGAGAGTATGAAGAAACAGCAAGAGAAATTGATTATCAAAAACGACAAAATCAATATGATATGGACTTTTGAGTAAACAAGGAGAGGGAAAAATGAACTATCCATATTTTAAAGTCTCGGCTTCAGAAGAAACTAAAGAAATATTCAACAATTTTTACAACCAAAACAAAGGAGTTTTTGGTTCCAAGGCAAATATGTTTCGTGTTATGGTTTCAAATTTACCAGTGTTAGCTAGTCCATCAAATAATAAATTTAATGATCCTGAAAGCATTAAATTTGAACAAAAAATTTCAGAACTAGAATCAATGATAAGCAATGAAGTAATTGAAAAGCTGGATGACATTGCTCAAAAGTTATCGTATTCTCTGAAAAACAAATACAAAACGGAGGAGAAAAAAGATGTTTAAAGTTTACTTCCCGTTTCAGTGGCTCGTCAAAGGAATTCTTTTAGTGCTACTAGGATTGATTCTTTTTGGAAGTTATCTAACAATTAAAGCCAGATATTTTCCAGAAGAAAAGCCAATAAAAATTGTAACAAAAGATTTAAAAATAGGTGTAACTTACCAGGCAGATGGGGTTGAACTAACATTTAAAAATATTGAATTGACCGAAAAAAGAAATGAATTTGCACAACATGACCGTGTATTACAAGTGACCTATACACTTAAAAATGATACAGAAAATCCGATACATCCACAACAATGGTCGATTGAAAATAAGGATGGTGAAGAACTTTATGAGTATGCTATGATATTAGATAATCCAGAGTATATTGAAAGTGGTAAATCAGAAACAATAAATTACTATTATGAATTACCGAATGAAAGGCAGGAATACCAAATCGTAGTACGTAGGGCGAATGGTTATTTTGTTGGGGTACCCTTTACTTTGTAAGTCTTAATTTGTTAGTGGCTTTTAAGTTAATATCATTTTTGTGAATTTTGAAAACGAAAGTGAGGAAATTGGAAGAATGGCTGAAGAAAATAAAGTTAATCCGCTTGAAACACTAGTGATAAATAAGGAAGAGTTTGAACAACTTTTTCTTGATTTTTTTGTTCAATATGACAGGATTTATGATTTTAGTTCGTCCCTAGATTTATTTGAATTAGAAGCAGAAATAATAAAAAACAGCCAAGAGGAAGATGGTAACATTATCATTTCAGTAGAAAAGTTCCTTGAATTGTTTTCGGAAATATTTGAAATAGATACAGATTATTATCAACCACAAGAAGTTTTTCGAGAGTTTAGAAATCAGATTATTCGTTCAAGTAATATAGCAAATTGAATCAATAAAAGAAGCGTTGAAGAAAAGTTCCTTCTTTCAACGCTTCTTTTTAAAAGATTTTACAAATGTCTTATGGAGGTTTGCTTCAATGACTACTTGTAGTCATTTCGTTTAAAATAATTATGTTACACCCTTATGTGTCACAGAGAAATACTGATATAATAAGAAATAAGGTATGTAACAATAGAGTATACTTTAACGTTACACTGTCTGCCAGAAATACGAGACAGAATGATTGAATTTAGAAGGTGCTATGATTATGAAGGGAAATATTAACATTCAGACGTTCAGTCAGTTGGTTCAAATTTTTGAAATGAAATCATGGAAAGTTAACGATACAGAATCATCAAGTCTGTTTAATAGAATTTCAAGAACTTTAGCCTTACTGGATAGTAAAGAACAAGAAACTTTTTTACAGTTATTAAATATGATGGAATACTATACAATTTTTGATTATGAGACACTTTTGGCAGACGTCTTAAAAAAAATGCTTAAAAAAATGGATACTAAAAATTTTTGGTTTTCACCCATAATATCAGATAGAAGCAATCCTGATATTAAAAGTTCAATGTTAGTTACTTATTTGTTAAAATCAAATACTATACAATATGATTCAACTCTTTCAGAAATAAACATGACTTTACAAATGGATTTAAAAGAGGCGCAAATAAAAAATATAAACAATAAAAAACGATATTTGGTTTTAATTGATGACTTTATTGGCACGGGGGCGTCAGCTGTTAAGGCAGCTGAATACTTTATTAATAAAGGTGTTTTAAAAGAAAAAATTGTAATTCTTTCTCTTGTAACGATGACCAAAGGAATAGAGTTGATTATAGAAAAAGATTTTAATTTTTTCTATGCTACAACAAGTTTATCTTTATCAGAAAAAATTGAGTCATTCATTGAAGAAGATAAAATAGTATTCGAAAAAAATGTTGAAGCTATATCAAAAAGAATCGGTATTAAAGCAGAGGATTTTTGGGGATTTGAAGGGAGTAAAGCAGTTTTAAGTATGATTAGAGTACCTAATAATACTATTGGGGCTTTTTGGAAAGCAAAAAATAAATTAAATGTTCCATTTCCGAGATTTAGTTGAGTGAAAGAAGGAATGAATATGAAGAAATCAAAAGAACGCTTGGAACAAATAAGCTTTAGCATTTTACGAACTGTAAAAGCTAATGCAAATATTGAAATTTTGATAAATGATGAGTTTACTTACTTTGACTTAATGAAAGCTTTAGAGGATCTCAAAAGAAATCAATTACTACGAGACTATTTGGGTAAATTAGAATTAACAAAGCATGGTATGGAAGAATTAATTAACTTGGAAGCAACTATGGAAATCGGGAATGTGGGTAATTTAATAATTCCTGACTTCAGATATTTTATTGAAAAAATTGGTGTAAATGATGTATACTTACCATGACCTCCCACTAGTTTAATACTCCATATGGAGCATGGTTTAGTGAGTTCGCTAAGCTAAAAAGAACTGATTTACAAGCTTACAGCTTAAAGAATTTTCCCTTCGGAGAAGAAAAAAATCCTTTAAGCTGATGGAAATTTGCAAGCAAATTATCCATTCTCAAAGTGGCCCGTAATTTTGACTGCATCAAAATTACAGTCCATTTGAGGGTAAATAGAAAGAATTAGGTAGCGGGAGGTCTTTTTTATGAATAACGATGAATGGGAAAATTATAAGAAGATTTTCGAAAAAATAGCACGTAAAAATGGAAAATCTCAGAATTATATCAATAAGAATCTACAATATGCTGAAATGTTAGTGAAAAATAACATGCCAATCATTTACAATGCTGATCATTTGGGGCTATTGATAGGAATAAAATCTAGCTATTTCTATAAAGTCACCAATGAAGATAAATTATTTTATAGAAAGTTTTCAATAAAAAAGAAAAATGGTGACAGCCGAATCATCCATGAACCACTACCTAATCTAAAGATCATTCAGAAATGGATTTTAGAGAATATTTTATATAAACTAGAAGTTAGTAAGTTTGCTAAAGCATACATACCGACTATATCGGTCAAAGATAATGTTCGCTTTCATAGAAAGCAAAAGTACGTTTTAAAGCTAGACATAAAGGATTTTTTTAGTTCCCTCTCAGAAATACATGTTTATAAAATCTTTAAAAAAATAGGGTATACAGATAGTTTATCGGTTTTACTGAGTAAACTATGTACTTTGAAGGGTGTCTTACCTCAGGGCGCAAGCACTAGTGCATATCTCTCTAATTTAATTCTTCTTGATTTTGATAAATCTGTAAGTTTATATTGTTTAGAAAGAAGTATACGATATACGAGATATGCAGATGATTTGACTTTTTCTGGGGAATTTGATCATAAAGCGCTCTTAAATTTTATTGATTATAAGTTGAAAGCGTTGGGTTTGAAACTTAATCAAAGTAAAACAAGATTATTGAGACAAAATCAAGCTCAAGTAATTACTGGTATTGTAGTAAATGAAAAAATCCAAGTCCCTAGAGATTATCGAAAAAGAATAAGGTTAGAAGTTTATTATATTAAAAAGTTTGGTATATACAATCATTTGAAAAGTAATCACTCTAAAGTTGATGCTAAAACCTATCTTAAGGCTTTAAATGGAAAGATTAATTATTGTCTATTTATAAATCCTAATGATTTGGATATGAAAAATTATAGAGATATAATAGAAGATGCTTATCAAAAACTCTCTATTTAAAAATCATTGAATAGTAACTATGACTAACTATCGTTAGTAAAATTAATTTAATGGCTGAAACAGAATAACTTGAATCCTCAAATAACTTCTCTACCTGCTGTTTTGGCTACGATATTGGCTACGTTCTCGATGATAGTACCTGATAATATACACTGTCAGTCTATGGCAATTTATTAAATGAAATATCTATATAAAGACTATTCCTTTCCTTTGATTCCCAAAAGAGTCATTGGAAGGGTCTGTGGGGTAAAAAATAGGCTCTTCGACAAGTAGTGTTGGTGAATTCAAATTGAAAGAATTTCATCGAGAATCAATCAAAGCAGAAAGAAGCTTAGATTGATTCTTTTTTGTATTGGATTGGTCTTGAAAAACTAATCCTTGAATCAAGTAAATTCGGTCACGAAAATGGAGAAAGTTACGGTAACCATAAGCAACGCGTTTGATCACCTTGATTTTATTGTTTGCCCCTTCTAACGCCCCGTTACTATAGGGTGTTTGAAAGGCATTCTCGATGCCTGTTCTATATTTATTGAAGAAAGTGAGTTTCTTACGAAACCACTCAGGAAGTTGTGTATCTAAGGTGTTCACCACTTCGAAAAGTAGTTCGTATCCTTTTGTTTATAATGATAAAGAAGGAGTTGGCAGGTGTCATAAGCCAGCTTCAAGGTGGAATCATAGCTTAGTAGTTCATCGACAATCGCTTTTTCAGTCATTGGTCGCTTAAAGGAATAATCATAACGGTAATGAGAACTATTTAATAGATAAGAATCCTTTAGAAGCAACTTCCAGAAACGTTTGAATCGTTTGTACTTCAGGCGATCATTCTTGCGAGAAGTGTTCATGATTTGAATCCGTAAATGGTTCAATGACCGGTGGATATGTTGGATAATATGAAACCGATCCGTGACAATTTGTGCATGGGGAACAATACTTTTCGCTAATTCAAAATAAGGAGCGTTCATATCCATGACGATATATTGGACGTTTTCTCTTGCTTGACGGGTGTAGCGAGAGAAATAGGTACGTAAATAAGCAAGTTTACGACTTTCAAGAAGACCTAGAATCTGATTGGTTTGGCCATCCATGAAGATAAAGCTCATTTTCCCAACACAAGATTTCATCGCTTTAAATTCATCAAAGCAAAGAACAGAAGGCAAGTAGTCAAAGCAGACTTTCACGTTCTTCACGGCTACTTTCATGATACGTAAAATCGTTACGTCCGATACGAAGTACAGGATGGCAATGTTTTTTCTACTGGAGTTGAACGCTAATTCTGCCATGATTTTTCATTTCATGTCGACAGAAATCGAACAATTTCGATCGACTAAAGAAGTTTCAGCGGAGAAAGTTGCGCCACACTCTTTACATAGAAAGCGAGTTTTTTTAAGACTTAAGACAGTTTTGTTTGAACGAATCGGCAGTAATTGAATCGTGGTTTTGTGAGTACCATACTTAATTACTTGTCCTTCGTTTTTAATCCCACATCTTGTACAACAAGAGGGAGTGTAATCTAAGCGACCATGAATCACATGGAAGGTAATCCCTCCTTGTTTCTTTTCAGAAAGCCAATCTGTAGGGAAAATGATATTTTCATCTGTTAAACCGAGTAATTTTTTAGTATGATAGTCCATGGAGATATCCTTTCTTGATGAGTTGGTTTTGGTCGACTTAATTCTATCAATTTGGATATCTCTTTTTCTATCTTTTTTTACAAAAAATAATGTTGATGGAAAACAAAATTGTTTTCCATCAACACTAGATATTTATAGGACCAAATTATGGAGAAGATGTTTGAATTGATTGTCACTGATTTTGATGTATAGCATATTTTTTAATAAGGATAGATAATGATGAAAAAAACAATTCGTTATGATGCAGATACTGCAAAGAAATTAGATGAAATTCAGATTTATTGTAAAGAAAATTTCGTTAGCAAACTTATAGTGGAATGATCAAAGTTTTAGCGGATACTTTTTATGATTTGTTTATCCGAAGTTCAAATAACGATTATCAATCCAGATTGGATCAGTTAAAAAGTAAAAAAAGATACTAGCATTAAAAAAAACAATCATGAATACTAATATCTTACGAAAGCAAAATGATTTAACGCTGTATGTCTTACTGACGATCTTCAATCTAGTTTTTGCTGAAAAGTATATGCAATCAGGGGCTGATATTGAATCGCTTATGAACAATGATCCTAACACTCCACAGGCAAAACTATTGAATGAAGTTATGCAGTAAATCGTAAAAGATGCAGAAAGAAATAAGACTGTTAAAAACAAGCAAAAAATGAAATAATAGCACTAGGAAACCTATAGAGTAAAGAGGTGAAAGGATTGGCCGTACTATAAAATTTACTTGGAAGAGACAACCAAGCGGAATTGGCGAAAGCCGAAGAAAAATTAAGCAAGGTTCGTGCAAAGGGACTTGTTGAAGCAGGCGTGATTGATACGTTTGAAATCGGAACCTTCAAAGGTTTATCACAAATTCATGTCTATCCTTTTGCAGGGTAGATCCGGACGGTCGATTTGGCGAAAGGTTAATTAGGGTTTGAGCTGATCGTTTATCTGAAGCAGGCGTGCCACCAGAATTTGGATCGATCAAATTTTGAAAGTAGAACTGCAAAAAGTTGTCGATTGGAATTTAGTTGATAAAGACGAATATCTAACGGCTATGATCCTTAGTCCAGTCAGCGATTTTCAAATCAAAGAATTGCTGAAAGGTGCTTTGACCGATAAAGTCAACGATCATGAAACATTCTTCAAAGGAATTGACGCTAGTTATTACTATGAAGGTTACACTGAGTTTAAAACAAGTGATCTCTAAAGGAGTGAGTTTGATTGAAAAAAAGATTGCGTAAAAAGATGGCTAAAAAAATTCTTCGCTAGATCAATCAATGCAAGAATTAATGGATTATGCAGACGGTAAAACTGACGGTTTTTGATTAATAGTTATAATGACGGTCATGTAGCGCAGGCGCTGAACGAATTGGGATCAGGCGATGTGACTCGATTTGATTCTTATGAGGATCTTCTTGAAGATTTGAATAAAGAGGATCCAACCGAAAAGAATTGCTAAGCTTGCGAAGGAAACCTCAAACGTGAGGGCTATAGATAGAAATGAAAAATTTAATGAATGGTTAAATGAGGATGAATAGCTTTATTTTCTTTTCCTGGTATAATAACCGTTTAACATAACTATAAAGTGAACAGAGATGGGTCATGATGACGAGAAAACAGTATCAAATTGAGGATTACAAGGAACTTATTGATATTTTACAGGAGGACGTTGGCGTACCTTTAGAGTACGATTTAACAAGAAATGTATTGAATGTAAATGCAAGCGGTGTACCAACTGAAGCTATGGTTAAATGCAATATTCCGAATCGTATTGCGATTGCTAAATTGGCTTTGAATTATAAAAGAGTAGGATATGTCACTAGAGTTCTTGATGCCAGTATCCGATTTGCCGAAAAGCATGAATTGAAGAAAATTGAGATTGAAGAGGAGCTTCCTTGGGTTAAAGAACTTGAAGTAAATAGCAAAAAATTATAATGTGTTGCAGGGAAACATCCCAAACAGTGTTTTGAAGAAAGTTCAAACGGACTTTGTATCCGATTTTCGCAACTATTTGAAATTTTTTTTGGGGTATCAAATTTATTATCGAGATTTGTTTGCTGCGGATTTCGTTAGGCTTATACCGGCGTCTTTCGGATATATTGTGGATGCGTTGAAAGCGGTAGTTTGGTGTCTTTTGGCGAAGGGTGATTATCGTGAGGCGATGCTGACGGCGGTTAATCTTGGTAGTGATATGTATACGGTAGCGGTGAACACTGGAAGTTTGTTTGGGCTGTTTATGGGTACATGTCAGATTATGAGCGAGAAGTTTGTTGGAAATAACAATACTGTTGAGTTAGATTAAAGCTAGATAGAGATTTTCAGTTGTTTATATTTAACTTAAACATTGGTACAATAAGGATGTACCAAAGCAGCTGATAATTTTAGACGGTATTGCTGTCGCTTTGCAGTTGTACCGTTTTTTAGTATTTAATTAAAATAGGAGGTGTGATTTTTGAAAGAATCTTTAGCAGCAGAAGAGATCGACATTAATGAGAACATCTTACTGCGCCAATCAAGTGAGCTGTTGAAGCTTTTGTTGAAAGACCGCACGACCGGCAGAAATATCATCTGGGCTACCAATACGTATGAAAAAATGGGTAAAGGCTATAAAGCAGCAGATAGCATCACGATCAAGCACGTCACCGGCACGCAGCAAACACTGATCCGACCAAGAGTTGAAAAACTGAAGTATGAACAAAAAAATCGGACGAAAGGCAAAGCGGAGGTGTTTACAACAACATGGATCGTCAAGCTGCAAGCGGATATCGTTGATGAGGAATTTCAGCTTTTGCCATTAGAAGAGTACGTTGAAAAAACTTGGTTGGAAATCACTTCCGGTGAAGCGCCGTATATGGTCAGCCGTTATGATTCAGTGACAGGCGAATATTTATCAATCAGTGAGCGTGTGGGATTTGTCGATCGAAAATTAAAACGAATCAGCGATGAAGTCGCTGACCCGTCAGAATGGATCAGACTCGTCAAAAAAGCGTATCAAGCGAGCTACGGCTATGAATATCAGGGTGATTCGCTCTTGATTGCGCGGGAGAATCTGCTGTATACCTTTATTGATTATTACCACGAAAAATTCAATCATGTACCGGATCTGGAGCTGCAAATAGAAATTGCCAAAATTATCAGCTACAACGTGTTTCAAATGGATGGTTTGAAATATATTATCCCGCTAAGCGACCAAGCCGATGATATCGAACAGTTAGATTTGTTCGGCGGCTTTGAAGAATTCGCTGAGATCGCTGAACCAAAAGGTATTTTCGTTAAGATCAAGGATTGGCAGGCGAATAAACTAATTGAGTTTCGTTCGCTGGGAGATTCGGAGGAATAGCGGTCAGGAGAACTTGTCTGAAGTTCTAAACATAGGGAAATTGGGGAGTGGAGACGATTGGCAACAGCAATATATGAGACTGAGATCATCGATGAATTGATTCAAGGCTATTTGCCGCACTCGATCTATGCATTTGAAACGAATACTTATCCGAACTATCTGAAAGTCGGCGATACTAATCGAAAAGTTTCGATCCGGCTAGCAGAGTGGGCAACGATCTACGAAAATCTTGAAAAAAGATACGAAGCAGAAGCGATGATTGTCGATGAAAATGGCGAAAAAACGATTTTCTTCAGAGATTATGCGCTGCATGCTTTTCTGGAAAAAGAGAAAAAACGGGAGCGGCTGTCTAACACGGCATGGCAGCAAGAATTTTTTAAAGAGGCGACGACTGATGATTTAGATGAAGGTCTGAAGGATATCAAGCAGGAGTTTTCCAAAGAGGGTAATCGGAAATATCGGTATTATCATGTTGGGGAGGAGAATTCTCAAGTGGAAGAACATTGGCGCCCTACAAAGGATTATCTTCCTCGACAAAATCAAAAAGAAGTGATCGAAAATATCGTTGCCGCTGTTAATGCGGAGAAGAAAAATCTGCTGCTGTATGCGGTTATGCGTTTTGGAAAATCGAATGTCGCGATCTGGGCAGCACAAAAACTGAACATGAAATTGACTGTGATCGTTACGGGGAAAGCAGATGTGGAGGCTGAGTGGCAAAAAACAGTAGAATCACATAAAGATTTTACGAATTTTGTTTTTACCAAAGCTAATGGGTTTGAAGAAGCTTCCCAAGAATCAGAGAATCAAGATAAAAATTTCGTGGTCTTTGCCACTTTGCAAGACCTTGCTGGCAGTTTGAAAACGGTCAAAAAGAAACATGAATTTCTTTTCAATCAAAAAATCGATTTTCTAGTGATCGATGAAACGCATTTCGGCGCGCGCGCTAAAGTTTTCGGCAATGTGTTGAAAAGCAAGGAAGATCCAGATTCTTCACGGTTTGACGGTACTGTTTTGAGCGAAAGTCAATCAGGAAAGGTGATGGTTAATGTACTGAGCCTGAATCCAGATGTAACGCTACATTTATCTGGCACACCTTACCGAATCTTGCTTAGTGGCGAGTTCGATCAAGCTGAGATAGTGGGTCAAATCCAGTTTGCGGATATTTTGGAAGCAAAACGGCAATGGATAAAGGATCATCCCGTAGAATATGAAGAAACACCATGGGAAAACGATTATTTCGGATTTCCGGAAATGTTGCGTTTTGCCTTTAAACCGGATAAAAAATCAGAAAGTCTGCTGAATAAACTGAAGGCTGATGGTGCTTCAGCCGAATTGAATATCTTGTTTCAACCGCGAAGCACTAAAGATGAAGACGGCGCAACGACTAAGTTTACTTTTGAATCTGAGGTACTAACGCTGCTAAAGGCTATCGACGGCTCTGAACCGGATGAAAATATCTTTCCGTTTTTAGATTATGACAATATTAAACGCGGTAAGCTGACGCAGCATATGGTTTTTGTCCTGCCATATAAAAATTCCGCTGATGCGATGGAACGCCTGCTTGCGGCTGAAAAGGAAAACTTCAAAAATTTAAATCAGTACGAGATCCTCAATGTAGCCGGCAATACAACGACATTAAAAAAAGTTAAAGAGGTTACCGACAAGATTGCTGAACTGGATGCCTCTGGCAAGAAGACGATCACTTTAACAGTCAATCGTATGATGACAGGGGTAACTGTACCAGAATGGGATACGATGGTCTTTATGAAAGACACCGCAAGTCCGCAAGAATACGATCAAGCAATCTATCGGCTACAATCACCTTGGATCAAGGATATCCTCGATAAGGAATCGGATGAATCAGTCGGCAAAGAAGATATGAAGCCGCAAACCCTGCTGATCGACTTTTCGCCGAATCGCGTCTTCAAGATCGAATCTGAACGTGCGCTGATCGTCAACGCCTCCAAAGACCGTTCCGGTAATGATGAACAAGAAAAAGAATTACAACGCAGCTTTCAGTATTCACCGATCATTTATTTGAACAAAAATAAATTGGCGAAAGTCACACCGGTCGATATCATCAAACATATCCGGGAGTATTCAGAAAAAAATAGTATCAAAGATGAAGCGTTGAGTCTGCTGATCGACTTTGATCTGTTGAACGTGCCTGAGATCTTTGATGTAATCAAAAAACAGCCGGTACTAGATCCGAAAAAAGGCTTGCTGAAAGCAGCTCATGAAGGTAACGAGACAGAATTGGAAATACCTGAAGCAGCTAAAGACAGTAAGAATAATAAGGCGAGGCTGGACAAAGCGGCTGGAATGGGTACAGATAAAAAAAAAGATGAAACCAAAGATATCGAAAAGAAAATGCGCGCTTACTACGCTCGTATCTTGATCTATGCCTTTTTAACGCCGAGACGTGTCCGCAATCTAAGCGAGATCATCGACTCGATCGGCAGCAATGAACGACTTACACGACATTTAGCATTAGACAAGACTTTCTTGTTCTTGATGAAAGAAAGGCTGAATTTTGCTGTCCGTACAGCTTTGGACAATAAGATTGAAAACATCGGCGAATTACGCAGTGAAACACAAAACGATAAAATCACCGAAAAATTAGCCCGCTTAGGCAATATTTCTTCTAATGAAGTCATCACACCAGTCGAAGTCGCTCAAAAAATGGTCGATGCGTTGGTGACCGACGAATTTATCGCCGAATATAAAGAACAGCCCAAAAAAATCCTTGATCTGACTGCAAAATCAGGCGTCTTTTTGATTTGTGCTTATCAAAAGCTGAAAGCAGCTGGGATCGCCGAAGCAATTTTAAAAGACAATCTGTACGCGGTCGCGACTTCACCGATGACTTATGAATTCACTAGAGTGGTATTTGAAACGTTCGGCTGGAATCTGGATCATTTGGCGGATGTGGATCAACTGAGCAGTCAGCAGATCATCAAGGAAAAAGAGAGTACAACGATTCAAAAACTAAAAGATGGATATGGAGATGAGAATGTGAAATTTGATGTATTAATCGGGAATCCACCGTATCAAGAAGAAGCAAAAGGTGCAGGACGGCAAGCAACACCGTTATATAATCTATTTGTTGAGGCGGCAAAAAATTTGAATTCCGATCGTATTTGTATGATTATCCCATCAAGATGGTTCGCAGGCGGTATGGGATTGAATGGATTTAGAAAATCTATGATGAACGATAAACATTTAAAAAGACTTGTGGATTATACAAACTCAAAAGATTGTTTTCCAGGTATCAGTATTAGTGGGGGGGTCTGCTATTTTTTACGTGATGTAAACTATTACGGTGATTGCAAATTTACGAATATTACAAATAGTGAAAAAGATACGATGGTTCGTCCATTGAACGAGTTTCCAGTATTAGTAAGATACAATAAAGCTGTATCTATTATTCATAAGGTGTCGCAGAGTGGAGAAGTTTCTTTGAATACAATTATGAGTCCTTTGATGCCCTATGGATTATCCACAAATTATAGAGGGACATCTGAACCGAGTAGTCAAGACGACTTAGTTTTGTATGCGAGCAATGGATCAACTTTTATTTCTAGATCTGTTATTACGAAAGGACAAGACACAATCAATAAATATAAAATCTTAATCAGCAAAACGAGTGCAGAACACGCGGGAGAACCAGGAAAAGATGGGAAATTCAAAGTTATTCCCTCGTCAATGCGAGTTATTGGTCCGAACGAAGTCTGTACACATTCATATTTTGTTATGGGAGCATGGGATGATAAAAATATTGCTGAAAATGCATTTTTATATATGAAAACAAGGTTTGTACGTTTATTAGGATTACTTGCTATTAGTGGATTTGGATTAGCTAAACAGACATTCCATTTCGTACCTCTCCAAGACTTCACCCTAAATTCCGACATCAACTGGTCACTATCCATCCCCGAGATCGACCAACAACTCTACGCTAAATACGGCTTATCCGAAGAAGAAATCAACTTCATCGAAACCAAAGTGAAGGAGATGGAATAAATGAACATCACCACCATGATCGCTCCGAAACGTGAGATCAAGCCGACGATCTACGCTTATATCACACCGACGAATACCGCCAAAGAAGGTTGGATCAAAATCGGTTATACGGATCGTGATTCGGATAAACGCATTTGGGAACAGACGCATACTGTTGGGATTGAGCCGAAAAAATTATGGGCGCATGAAGCGCGTTTTAACGGCGGCGGATATTTTTCTGACCGGGATTTCCATGCGTTTTTGCGCAAAAACGGTGTGCGGCGCAATAAAGGGACGGAATGGTTTTTCTTTAATGGTCATCCTGAAAAGGCTTTGGCGTTGTATCGGGAGTTTGTTTTCAAAGACTATTCCAAAGTTCAAAAAGAGCAGCAGCTGACTTATCGTTTGCGTGATGAACAGGAAGCAGCAGTTGAGCAGACTTTGGAATATGCAGAAGAACATCCAAGCGGAGAATTTTTGTGGAATGCCAAGCCGCGTTTCGGCAAGACATTGGCTTCATATGATCTAGTGCGCAAGCTGGAAGCGCTGAATGTCTTGATCGTGACGAATCGCCCAGCGATCGCGAATTCTTGGTTCGATGATTTTACGAAATTTATCGCTTGGCAGACCGAATATAAGTTTGTCAGCGAATCGGATTCTTTAAAAGATCGTGCGCCGATGTCGCGCAAAGAGTTTTTAGATTATGCGGTCGATCATGATAATACGAAACAGATCGCGTTTTTGAGTTTGCAGGATCTGAAAGGTTCGCTGTATTTTGGCGGCGGCTATGACAAATTGAAATGGGTGGCGGATACAGATTGGGATATTTTAATCATCGACGAAGCACATGAAGGCGTTGATACATTTAAAACTGACATCGCTTTTGAAAAAATCAAACGCCAATTCACGCTGCATCTCTCCGGCACACCATTTAAAGCAATCGCCAAAGGTTCTTTTGCTGATGAGCAGATTTTCAACTGGTCGTATGAAGATGAACAAGCCGCTAAAGATAGTTGGACCGGCGAGGAAAATAATCCTTATGAAAATCTACCGCAACTGAATATGTTTACTTATCAGATGTCGCAGATGATTACCGATGAAGTCAATCAAGGCATGACTTTGGAAGATGGCAACAATCTCGATTTTGCATTTGATTTGAACGAATTTTTC
This sequence comes from Enterococcus sp. DIV1304_2, assembly GCF_050555445.1. Classification (NCBI taxonomy): domain Bacteria; kingdom Bacillati; phylum Bacillota; class Bacilli; order Lactobacillales; family Enterococcaceae; genus Enterococcus; species Enterococcus sp. DIV1304_2. The sequence continues at coordinate 2,382,401 of NZ_CP187851.1, read as the reverse complement.
GCTACAAAAGATAACGGTAGATTCATCCATGAAGCCGATGTCAAAAAATGGCTGGATACATTGACTCACAATGAGAAATATCCATTTTCCACACCCGAATTGCGCAGTGAGCTGAAACACACTTTTTGGCTGTTGAATCGGGTCGCTAGTGCGAAAGCTTTGCAGACGCTGTTAAAAACCCATCCAGTTTTTGAAAACTATGAGATTATTCTAGCGGCAGGCGATGGTAAAGCAGAGGGTGAAGACACTGCTGAAAATGAAAAATCATTAGCAAAAGTGCAAAAAGCGATCAAAACTTATGATAAAACGATTACACTTTCTGTCGGTCAGCTGACCACTGGCGTAACGATTCCAGAGTGGACTGCAGTAATGATGTTGAGTAATTTGAAATCGCCCGCATTGTATATGCAAGCCGCTTTTCGAGCACAAAATTCTAATGTTTGGACTGAAACAGTCAACGGTGAAGAAGTGAGGTATCAAAAACAAAATGCTTATGTATTCGATTTTGCGCCAGAACGAACACTGATCATTTTTGATGAGTTTGCGAATAATTTATCGACGCATACCGCATCCGGCGGCGGCACGACTAAAGACCGCGAGAAAAATATCCGCCGTCTGCTGAATTTCTTCCCGGTCATTGGTGAAGACAGCGAAGGTCAGATGATGGAACTGGATGCAGCCCAAGTCTTGAAGATTCCTAAAGCGATCAAAGCTGCCGAAGTCGTCAAACGCGGCTTTATGAGCAATCTGTTATTTGCCAATATTGCTGGTATCTTCCAAGCACCGCAAGTTGCTTTGGATATTTTGGATAATATGGAATATGTCTCACAAGGCAAAGTCACAAAGCCGGAAGACAAAGCACCGATCGACACGAAAAAGATCAAGGTCGATCAAGACGGCCAAGCAATGTTTGAACCTGAGGTCGTGATCAATAAAAGCAATGTGATTTTTGGTAAAAAACAGTATAAAACTGAAAAACTCCAAGTTATCGTCGCAGAAAAAGTCAAACCGATCGCAGACAAAAAATCTGCCTCGCAGTTTTCAACTACGATCAGTAAAACAGTCGTTGAGGAGATGTTTAAACCACAATTAGCAGAAGTCAAAGAAGAGTATAAGCTCACTGCAAATACGGCTAAACAAATCGAAAAGAAAGTCGCAGAAGAAATCAAAACAGTTGTTGAAAGAGCGAATTCAGACTATTTGATCGAAAAAGCCCACATCGATAATGCCTTAAAAGAAGAAATCAAAAAAGCGGAAGACGAAGAAAAACGTGAAACAGTCAAAGCACAGTATCAAGAAAAAATTGAAAAAGCAGAGAAAACATATCAAGAAGAAGTCCAAAAACGCGTAATTGAAACCGTTGAAAAAAAACAAAAAGAAATCATCGAGACTCAAGAACGCAAAATCAAAAATAAAACCAAAACTGAAGTCGAAGAAGATGTCCGCGGACGCCTGCGCGGTTTTGCCCGCACAATTCCAAGCTTTATTATGGCGTATGGCGATGATGATTTGACTCTGACAAACTTTGATCAATACACACCAGCAAACGTGTTCCAAGAAGTCACCGGCATCACCGTCGATCAATTCCTATTCTTGCGAGATGGCGGCGATTACGAAGAGAAAGGCGAGCAGCATCATTTTACCGGAAAATTATTCGATGAAGTCGTGTTTAATGAATCTGTTCAAGAGTTTTTACGAAAAAAAGCGGAACTAGACAATTACTTTGAAGAAAAAGATGAAGATATCTTTGATTATATCCCGCCGCAAAAAACGAATCAGATCTACACTCCAAAATGGGTCGTGAAGATGATGGTCGATGACCTGGAAAAAGAAAATCCCGGTATTTATGATGATCCGGATAAAACATTCGTCGATCTCTATATGAAGTCGGGCTTGTATATTACAGAAATCGTTAAGAGATTATATAATAGCTCGGTGATCAAGGTGGTATTTCCAGATGATAGTGAGCGGATCAAGCACATTTTGGAAAATCAAGTTTATGGATTTGCACCAACTGAGATCATTTACAAGATTGCCACCAATTTTATTTTCGGAAATCTGGATGCATCGATCAGCCGGGATAATTTCTTGCAAGAAGATACTGTACCTTACGCGAAGAAAGGAAGATTGCAAGATTTGATTAATTCATCATTTGGGGAGTAGAACTACGAGATACGATCAATTTTTTTATTTTTTGGAGCAGAAAAAACGATTTTTAATATCCCGTTTTATTAATTGTCATCTGTTTTGATTTCTGAAATAGCTCCTCAAAAGAGTTAGAGTTTTGAATGCCATAGTGAATGCCATTTCGTTTATTTTAGTTGAATAACATTGATTGTGTAATAACTAAAAAATAGGATAAACCTCTGATGCTAAGCGATTTTGCTGGCTGTTAAAATCGTGATCATTAGATGGAAGAGTCTGTGGGATAAGTAAATGAATTATGCGGTCTCTTTGTTAATAAGGACTGCGGATGAGTTCAATCAAGTAAAAGAGTGTGGGACAATCATCAGAAAATATCTGATGATTGTCCCATTTTTTCGTTTTTTTTTAATTTAAGGAACGAAAATTTTGTAAACTAATGATAAAGTTTAGAAAGATTGATATCATTGATGTCAGTTAAATATATGGGATAATAATTTTTCTGAAAATATTAAAAGGTTTATTCTTTTTATCAAAAAACTGATGCAGAACCTTGTGTATAAGAGTTTAAGCAACTCGTCAAGGAACGTTTGGGAATAAGTCGTTGTTGATGTCGTAATGGGATACTGTTGCGTATCAAGTGAGTATTCTTGGTGACAAGAAGAAAGCCAGTGTAAAAGCATTGGAACGCAAAGAACGTGTGCAAAGTGTGACCAAATGTAAGGTAGCGAACTTGTCGGGACGATAATAGAAAGCTAAGTTGATAAGACTTAGCCTCTCCGTGAAGAGATTTGCTAAGGGATTGGTATTTCACACTGGCGGAAACATCCAAAGAAGTCCTTCGCCGTGAAGTGATTAGAAATAATCTATAAGACAAGAAACGCGTGAGAGTAGCAGAAGGCGGTATATGTTGATACTATCATAATCAAAATATACCGAATGCCCCTGTGGAATTTGTAGGCTGTCATGCCTGACCACATCTCGTAAAGCTGCAATATGCCAGCGGTCGCTCCGACTGGTACGGTATTGTAGAATGTGTGACTGAACAACATTGCAATCGCATGGCGTAGAGAGAGACACTCCGCATAGTTTTTTGGTAAAGGGCGTAAGCCTTTTTCTTTTGCATTTTTTTATATTCAAAAGAACAAATACAAAGAATTGAGCGATTATGATATCAAAACTACATTTTATGAGATTTTTAGTTTTTCGATTTGTATATTTGGTAAGCTTTACTTAGAATGCGCTTTCTTCACAAAGGTTTATGATATATCTTGGAAGTAGCGAAATGTTCTTTAAAGCGGCAAAATTATTACTTCTAAGAAGGTTCAAATCAAATGTATGAGATTGAATGGAGGTAAGTAAATGAATGATGAAATGCTAAAGAATCAACAAGAAATTGTCAAAGTGGAACAGCATCAAGAAAAATTATCGAATGAAAAACGTGTATTAGAAGAAAAACTGCTTCAGTTGCAAGATGTACTTCAAAGAGGTTTTCAACAATTAGCTGAATCAAACCATGAGGCATTGCAACGAGGTTATACCTCAACACAGTGGTTACATAAAAATAATGAAACAAAACAACATAGTTTTCAACGTCAGTTAAGACAAGCCAATGAGGAATTAAATGATACATATAATAAAGCGATACAGAAATTAGAAATAGAACGAGAAGAATTACAAGCGCAGAGGAGAAACCTCTCATGGGATTGATTTATGTCAGTAGTGAATCTTCGGACTTTATGTCTGCACTTAAAAGTAATTTAGAAAGTGGCAAAGAAACAGTTAGTCAATTGAAATCGGGGAGTCAAAAAGTTGTCTCAGCAGTAGATGGCAAGCAATTATCTGGTGCGGCTTATACAGCAGGAAAAGGTTTATTCACGGACTTGGTCATTCCAACGATCACCCGCACAACAAATACCATTGAACAGATTGAACAAGAATTGAAAAAATACCAAAATGCCGATAAAATAGTGGCAAGTGAAGGCGAATTGAATGAAGATAAGTTAAATCAACAGATACAAGTCACACGTACAATGAAAAACTCAGTGGACCAGACCTTATTTTTCGTCCGATTACAAACGACACTGAACCCAATTGCAAGTGTACTAGATACATTGTTGAATGTTCAAAGAGAGTTGGAACGAATGACTGATAGCTTTCAACAAGACATCGATCATTTACAAAATCAACTAAGAAAACTACAGGATTTTAATACACAAACAAGTGGTTTATTTGCTAATAGTCTAAATGAGTTGAAGATAGCGATGCAAGGTGTATTGATATTAAATAATACGACAATCAAAAGTGATGGCTCATACTCATTACCAAAAGGTACAAATAAAAGTTATTTTGAGAAAATAAAAAAAGACGTATCTTTGGTTATTGAATCAGGAGATCAAGAGATTGAGTTAATCAAAGGTACAGATAGTCTAGAAGAAATCAATCGCAAAACAATTGCTTGTGCGAATATAGGAATCAATCCTTATACAGGAAAGAAGATCAGCCAGGAAGAAGCGAATAAATTCAAATATGCTGCATGGTCAGGAACCCTTACAAATATTGGCGATACAGTGATGGGCGCATATTATGGAAATAAAGGTGCTTCGAGATTAGATGGCGTCGATGATGTTGGGAGTGTCAAGAAAAAATCTAATAGTGAGAGTACTGGTGGGGCTACTCAGAAAGTTATTTTTGAATTTAAGAGTCCTGTGTTAGATGGCAAGCGAGTCGGGGGTGGAACAACAGTTGATGATATAAAACCAATTTGGGGAAAAGATCCTTTAGGCAAACCAATTATAGATAAGGAATTTCCACATGTTCCAAAAGAACATGGATTTAGCAACATTGTTGACAATTATCCAACTGTTGCAAATGAGTATTCTTTAGTTGGTGGAGATGGAATTAGTAGAAGATTTTTTCAAATTGAAGGAAGTAACAATGGAAAAATAGGTGTTTTTGAATGGATTGTCGAACCTAATGGTAATATAAGCCATAGAAGATTTATAAATGGTGGTACGTTGACTGGAAAACCAAATCAAGTTCCTAAAAAATAAAAGGAGAAAATAATGAATTTAGCCTGTTTTAAAGAAAAAGATGTGAACTATAGTTGGAAAACTATCTATGTTGGAGTAATTCAAAAATTTTTCGATCTAAAAGTAATTTCTGACTATGCGATAGAGCTAATGGATCAGGGAAATGATGATGATTTTATTAATGAACTTGCATGGGGAATAAAACCTGACGAATTACAATCAGTGTTATTTGAATTGAAAAGAAAGTACTTTCCTAATGTGGATGAAGGCGGTAATGATTACAAATTTGAAGAACAAAAACTTAGATTTATTTATTTATCTAAACTAAATGATGCTATGAATGATGAAGATGATTTGTTAAATGGAATTGCAGAATTCTATAATAACAATGGGTATCCAGAAGATATGGTTAGCTTCATAAATTATATGCCTCAAGAAGTTCCTACTACAAAAAAAGATTTGATAGAAAGATTCTATCAATTCTTAGATTCAGAAAATGAAAAAATTAATGAAAGATGAAATAGCACTTTACTCCTAATTAAAATTAAATAGTAAAGTATTGACCAGTAAATATACCACCTAGAGCAATCAAATCGTCAATAGTTAATAACAAAAAGAAGCGATTCAAATTTATCGTTTCTTTTTCTACATATGAAGTTATTACACACTTATCAAGAAAAGTAATGAAGTGGAATTAAATTACATAAAACAAATCTTTGGCAAAGAAATTCAGTATTTAGACAAGACCGAGATAATTGTTAAATCAGAAGAAAAATTAAGAATATATTTAAAAGTAGAGTATAAAATATCTAATTCTCTATGTATATTTCTTCTATGTAAGGCTCGATTTTTTTAATAACCATAAGTAGTAAATAATTCATTTGAAAATACACATAGTAAGTAAATGGAGGAAAAAATGACAATAGTGAATAGTTTGGCATTAAGAGATGATGTTTATCGTTTTCTTGAAGAACATAACCATATAAAAACTTATGAACATTGTATAGCAGTCGGCGATTGTGCGGAGAAACTTGCTGTAAATTACAATATCAATGGCGAAAAAGCCAAAATAGCGGGTTATTTACACGATATATCCGCAATTTATCCAAACAATTGTAGAATTACTATAGCAAAAGAAATGGGGATAGAACTAAATCAAGAAGAGTTGGTATTTCCAATGATCATTCACCAGAAGATTTCAAAAAGAATGGCAGAAAAGATTTTTGATATCACTGACAATGAGATATTATCTGCAATTGAGTGTCATACAACTTTAAGGGGGAGGTATTCTCAACTAGACTTAGTTGTGTTCGTGGCAGATAAAATAAGTTGGGATCAAGATGGAATTCCTCCGTATCTAGACGGGTTATTATCAGCACTTGAATGTTCTTTAGAAAGTGCTGCATTGTATTATATTAAATATCTATTAGATCAAGGCGTCAAAGTTATTCATCCATGGCTAAAAGAAGCACATGAATCATTGTCTAAGGCAGTTAGCAAAGGAGAGGACGGGAGAGATATATGCCAGAATTTATAAATTTACCAAACTTTTATCATGATAGTGAAATTTTAAATAATGTTGATTTACCTGAAGAAAACCAATCTTTACAAATCCAAAGAACTTTAAAAGAAACAGAAAAAATCCAAAAATCTGTTTTTTCTTTGGAAGATAGTGAAGAAAAAAGAAAAAGGAGAAAACCATCTACTTTTCAAAAGAACAGTGAGAAATGCTGAAGCGAAAAGAGTACTTTGAATGTAGTACTCTCTTTTTTTTACTATTACAGTTGAGTATCAGCTTGTCATAAAAAAAGAGCAAAATCCTGATGGAATTTCTTATAGATGAGATCTTGCTACAGTTGTTTTATGAAATAAATCAAATAATAGATGGATGAAACAACCAATGATGTAATAGAAAAAATTGGCTGATAATCATTCCTTTTTGTTATGCACTAGCAAAGAAAGCGTTGACATTTCCGCAAAACACATTTATCATATAATTATATATCATCAATAAAAAGAAGAACCCATTTGATACGCGGCAGTATTAAATGCGAGTATGTTACTGCAATGCAGGCAGAACTCAAAAAAGATTTTAAGGCTTGAGCCCTTAAATCTTTTTTGAGTTCTTTTTTTTGGAAAGGAGAATAAGGCAAGTGAAAATAATACAGATAATCAACAACAATGTGGCATTGATCAAGAAGGGCGGACATGAGGTCTTTATTGTTTCCAAGGGCATCGGCTTTCGAAAGAAAAAAGGTCAACAGGTTTCAGAAGATGACATCGAAAAAATGTATATTTTGGATTCTTATGAAATGTTGGAGCATTTTAGTTACTTACTTTCAAAGTCGGATTCAAATGACATTCTTTTGATTAGTCGGATCATTGAAAATGCAGAGGGGAAACTTGGCATCAAAGTGAGTGATTATTTAACACTAACATTACTGGATCATTTAGAGTTTCTTTTAGAACGAGCTGAAAAGAACCAGTTTATTTCAAGTCCGTTGATTTGGGATATTCGCCGGTTTTATCCTCGTCATTTTGATCTCGCACTGGAGAGTCTTGAGATGATCGAGAAAGAAAAAAACCTAAGTATTCCTAGTGATGAAGCGGCTTCTATCGCGTTGCATTTCATCAACTTTTGGGACAATAAGAAATCTGATCGGTTACTGGAAATGCAAACATTGAGTGATATTGTCTCTATTATTGAAAAACACTATACATTTAAAATCGATGAATCTTCGACTAACTTTATGAGGTTTTCAACACATTTGCAATACTTTATCCAACGGATCATCAAAAGTGAGTTGGCACAGTCAGAAGGAAGTATTTCTTTATTGTATCAACAAATCAGTCAGCTATATCCGGAGGCTTTCAAAGCGGTCCAAAAAATAAAAATTTATATCAAGCATCAATTTAAAGCAGATCTTTCCATGAATGAAGAAACGTATTTGATGATGCACATCAATCGATTAACAGAAAGGATTGAAAAAACAGATGAAATATGAAAAGTTAAATAAAGCAATTATTGAATTGGTTGGCGGAAAAGAAAATATTGTAGCTGCGGCCCATTGTGTCACACGTTTACGTTTGACGTTAAATAATCGCAACTTAGCGAAAACAGAAGAAATCAAAGAACTAGACGGAGTGATTGACGTCGTCTCTAATGACGTGGCGTATCAGGTCATTATTGGTACACATGTCACTGAAGTCTACAATGATTTCATGTCATTGACAGGCTTAGGGGGTGGGAGTGAGTCTACTTCTGAGAAAGAAAAATTATCATGGAAGAAAATCCCTACAGCGGTGTTATCGGTGGTTTCTGAATCGATGACTTCAATTATCGAAGTGTTGATTGCGGCGGGGATGATTGCGGGAATTTTGAGTTTGCTTTCTTTGACGGGAATCGTTTCGGCAGAAAGTCCAACGTATCAAATTTTTCAAACATTACAGACGTCGATTTTTACTTTCTTACCAATCTTTTTTGCCTTTTCATCGGCTAGAAGATTGAATGTCAATCCGTATGTCGCAACTGTGTTAGCTACGACTGTGATGTCTTCAAATATCACTGGTGCGGAGGGACTAAGTTTGTTTGGCTATCAATTACCTGTGATTGATTATTCCCATACATTCATTCCAATTTTATTAGCAATCGCCTTGTTGAAATTTGTGACTACTCAGTTAGAAAAAGTAGTGCCGAAAGCGATTCAGCTGTTTTTTGTTCCAGCTGTTTCCTTGATGATCGTATTGCCCGTTCTCTTAACCGTTTTTGGTCCGGTGGGTATGTGGATCGGTTCTGGTATTTCTTGGGTCTTTACGATGTTGTCTGAAAACATTGGCTATTGGATCGTAGTGATGCTTTATGCAGCTTTCCAACCGTTCTTGATCGTCTTAGGTGCTGCGAATTTCTTATTCCCGATCGGATTGACTTTCTTTGCTGAACTGGGCTACGATCCTGTGATTACTGGAGCTGCCACGATTTCAGATATTGCCGTTGCTGGAGCGATGATTGGTTATTTCTTGAAGACGAAAAAAGAGAAAGAAAAAGCGACATTTGGAACGATTGGTTTTTCAGCGGTCATGGGAATCACAGAACCAGCTATTTTTGGGGTCTTCTTAAAATATCGCCGACCATTTATTGCGGTAATCGTTGGTGGTGGGATTGGCGGTTTGATTGCAGGATTAGCGGGTGTCAAAGCATGGACCATGGCTTGGGGATTAGCAGGATTACCTGCTTTCTTGATTGGTGGAACGGCGAATTTTATTTGGATGGTCATTTCATGCGTCACCGCATTTCTCCTAGCGGGAGCTGTTGCCTATGGGCTGGGGATGCCACAAGAAGAAAAAGATGGTAAAAAAGGAAAAACACTGACGAAAGCTGGGCAAATCGCATTGGAAAATGTCAGCTCAGGTGAAGTCATCCAGTTGAGTCAAGTTTCAGATAGTGCGTTTGCTTCAGGCGCTTTAGGTAAGGGTTTTGCAGTGATTCCAGATGAAGAAAATGGCGAAATTTTTGCACCCATCGCAGGAGAAGTCACCGTAGTTTTCCCCACAAAACATGCGTATGGAATCAAGACAGAAGATGGGGTAGAAGTATTGATCCATGTGGGGGTTGATACAGTCAACCTTGAAGGAAAAGGATTTACTAGTTATGTAAAAGTCGGCGATCAGGTAAAAACAGGCGATGTTTTAGCCACGGTTGATTTTTCTGTCATTAAAGCAGCTGGTTTTGACTCAACAGTGATGGTCGTTGTCACAAATAGTGCAGACTTTTTGGATGTGGTTCCGTTGGCTGATGACAATACAAATCAAGTGTTAGCAGTGATTATTTAGGAGGCGTAAGAAGGATGAGAACAGATTTTTTATGGGGCGGTAGTATCGCTGCCCATCAAAGTGAAGGTGGATGGAATCAAGGTGGTAAAGGAATTTCCAATATGGATCTAGTCACGAAAGGAACCCGGGACACTCCACGAGAAATCCACAAAGAACTGAAAGAAGGATTCATTTATCCTTCTCATACGGGGATTGATTTTTATCATCGCTACAAAGAGGATATCAAACTATTTGCGGAAATGGGTTTTACAGCACTAAGGATCTCAATCGATTGGACACGGATTTTTCCAAACGGTGATGATCCAGAACCAAATGAACAAGGCTTGAACTTTTATGAAGAAGTAGTAGACACTTTACTTGCACATGGTATTGAGCCAATCATCACATTCTTTCATTTTGAATTACCAGCTAACTTGATTGTAAAATACCATGGTTGGACGAGTCGCAAACTAGTTACTTTATTTGAAAAGTATGCTGAAACATTGTTTGAACGTCTGAATGGTAAAGTGAGTTATTGGGCGACATTCAATGAAATCAATCATTTAGACCCAAACTCGAAAGCGGCAGAATTTTTTACGTACTACATTTCTGGTCTTAAATTTGAAGAGCTCGAAAATCCGAAACAAGCGATCGCACAAATTGCGTACAATACGGCACTTGCTAGCGCGAAAGTCGTTAAGTTGGGACATCAAATCAATCCCGAGTTCAAAATTGGGTGTGTCTTCGGTATCAATCCGCAATATCCGGAAACTTGTAAACCAGAAACGATGTTAAACAACTTGTTGGAAAACGAAAAAGAATTGTATCAAATGGATGTGATGTGTCGTGGCAAATTTCCACAATACAAATTGAAGGAATTTTCAGCACAAAGCATCATGATCGAGCAACAAGAAACGGATGCGAAAGATTTTCAACAAGGAACGATCGACTATATTGGTTTGAATTATTATATGTCCAGTGTCACTCCGAATGAACAAAAAGAGAATGAAGCGTTCTTTGGAGGCATCCAAAATCCGTATCTGGAACTTTCTGACTGGGGCTGGGCCATAGATTCTGTTGGCTTACGCTATACAATGAACTGGTTGTACAGAAGATACCAATTGCCGCTAATGATCACTGAAAACGGGTTAGGCGCTGAAGATGTGTTAGAACCTGGGAATATCATTAATGATGAGTACCGTATCGATTATCTTAACCTCCACATTTCAGAAATGAAAAAGGCAATCACCGAAGATTATGTAGAATGTCTTGGTTATCTCTCTTGGGGACCAATCGACCTAGTTAGTGCTTCTACCGGCGAAATGTCGAAACGGTATGGATTTATCTATGTTGACTTGGATGATGAAGGAAAAGGCACCGGTAACAGATATAAAAAGAAATCATTTGACTGGTATAAAAGAGTGATTGAAACAAACGGAACAGAATAATAAAAAGCTAGAAACCTCTAAAGAAATGTTCGTTCATTCTTTAGGGGGTCTAGCCTTTTTCATAGATGTAGTATTTCTAAGACAACGAGAGGACAACTGACGTCAAAACATTTAAGTGATGGCGATATGTTTTCCTGCTTATTGCGTATTAACTAAAAAATGTATTAGCGAAAGCAATAAAAACGACCAATACAGGAATCGTCCATGAAAAATCATACGTTTTATCAAGGATTTTGTTTGACGAATGATTGATCATTCTTAAGATGACCTCAATCAGAAAATAACCTAGAATCATTCCGAGTACATTTGAAATTAAATCATCAATGTCTGTTGCTCTAGCTACCGTAAATAGTTGGCTTATTTCAATCAACAATGAGGTACCAAATCCAAGTAAAAGAGAATAACTGAATTTTCTATACTTGTTGCTAATTAACGGACACAAGAACCCGATGGGTATAAAGCAAAGAATATTAAGAATATAACCTGCATTTATTCCATCTATAAAAGGGATAAGATTGATATTCGGATTGAAAATACTCTCACCAAATCCACTGATTCTATTCAACTCACGAAGCGTAGGAACACCGAACACATTGAAGAATGTGAAACTCATATAATAAAATAGTAAAAGTGCTGATAGAATGCTTACCAATTTAAAAGAACCTTTATTTTTTCTGGTGAACCAAAATAAAAAACTTGCCAAAATTAATAGTCCTACCAAGAATACAGGTTTTAAAGTCAAGATATCTATGATAGATTCCCAGAATCCGATTTGTTGTATCATCTTTTTGGCCTTCTTTCCTTAAGTGAATGATTATTTAGTCTGTATAATCATCTCATAGAAGGAAACTCTAGCCATCAGCCTGTAGACTTATTTTAGGAGTGATATGAGTGTGCTGATAAACTGGTAAATGATACAAGATGAAGCCGGTTGGTACTAAATGATAATTATGATACGTAGAAACGATTGATAAAAAATGATTAAATAGCAAAATATAGCCCTAGATACTTATTGAATTCCAGTATATTAGGGCTGTTTTTGTGTGCGTATAAGACTGAAAGTGTTCGTATACGACGTAGATGATTCTTATCCAAACGATTTTAATTTAAATAGGAAAAAATTACGTATAGTAATAATGAATGAAGTAGATGGGGGTAAATAAATAGAAGTACAGAGAGAAAATACTATCAAGTATTACATTAATAATAGACAGCCATCACTTATCTAATTGAAAGGACAAAAATTATGGGATTAATCTATTCAGCCACCGAATCTTCTAACTTAATAAGTAATATGACCACTAATTTATCACTTGCTCGTACAACGATCGACCAATTACGAACAGGTAGCCAACAAATTGTTCAAGCAGTTGACGGAAAAACACTCTCCGGATCAGCTTATCAAGCCGGTAAAGGACTGTTTTCTGAATTGATCATTCCTACAGTCAATCGGGTAAACAATGCGGTACAAGGAATTCAATCAGATCTGAATCTTTACTCCGCCGCGCATCAAATCGTTTCTAGTGAAGGATACTTGGACGAAGAGAATTTAAGCGGACAGATTCGGGCTAAATCATTTGCTAAACAATCGATTGAAAACCATGCGCAGACGATCAGACACATCGCTAATATAAGCATCTTACCAGGCATCACAGAAGTGCTGACCGACTTCCATCGCAACCTGATGAGAATGTCAGACAGCTTACAAGAAGACATCTACAAGTTGCAACGCAAACAGCAAAAACTCAATGCCTTTAACTCTCAAACCAGTGGACTGTTCAACAACAGTCTACTGGAATTAAAACTCGCCATGCAAAGTGTCTTAGTTCTGAATCAAACTACCGTAAAGGCAGATGGAAGTTATACATTGCCGAAAGGGGTGGATGGAAGTTGGTTTGAGAAGTACAAACCAAACGGACAGACATTGCTGGAAGAATCTTCAACTAATGCCTTCTTAGAACTGTATGCGGAGATTGAAAAATTAGTTCAACCTCTAAAAGAAGGGAAAACCGATGCAATCAAACGACTTGAAATGTTGCTCAGAAATTATCCTGATGCATTAGTAAACAAGCTGGCATCCAACGATGAATTTTGGATGCTTACCAATTATCTACCTTCGGGTATGAAAACTAGATTATTTAGTTTTCTTACAAAATACGAAATGTTAGGTAAAACTGTTGCTCAAGGAAAATGGATTCCTAAAATCGATACGATAGGTAAGGCCTATCAAAATTTTACTAAGTTTACCTCGCCCGTAAAAACCTACGTCAGCGAAGGCTTGAAGAACTCCCACTTGATACAAGGAGCTAAAAAATGGGGTATCGCCAAAGGAATAGGAACGGCAGGCCAAGTAGCTACTTATGCACAATTAGGTGTGACATTTGTTTCAAGTGCAGTAAATGAGTATGGAAAAACAGGTAGTGTAGGAAAAGCAGTAAAGGGCGGAGGGATTGATATGGTTAAAAGTATAGGACCGTTGGAGGGGATGACTATAGGCGCTAAAATCGGTGGGGTTGTGGGGACTATTGTACCAGGAGCAGGTAATGCTACTGGCGCTTTTGTAGGCTGTGTTGTTGGAGGGCTTTTTGGTTTAGGAAATTCAATTGTACAGTCAATATGGCCCGACAGATATGATAAATGGAAGAATTCAGTTTACCAAAAAGAAGATAATAAAAAAAGTAACAATAAATTAGAGTTGGATAATTTAAAGTTAAGAAGTACAAACTGGAATGTTAGTGCTTCTGGAAAACCTTTTGGTAAAAAAATGAATTTTGTATATATACCTAGTTATAGAGGAGTAGCACAATGAATATCAAAAGATTTTTTTCAGCTACTTTTGAGGAAAGTTTACATTTAGAAGATGATCGTTTTGTTAAAGATTTGTATGCTGGTATTAAGATACAAGAGCAAGAGAAAAGAAACCTTCATCCTCTATTTCAATTAATTATTTATATACTTATGATTTTACTTATCTACGGATTTTACTACTTAATTAATTCTTGGATGGAAAATGAAGTGTTACATCAATTATTTAAGGAACCAAAAATTAATTTTGTTTCAATGCCTATTTTTTGGTTTGGTTTGTTGATATTTTCAATAATTAGTATTTTTATGATCACTAAGATGAATGATGGAACGAGATTTTACTTTATTTTTATTAATTTAAACATCTACATGATTTGGCTGATGCTAAGCATAAATTTGTTCTTCATTACATTCTTTATCGAACCACTTACGATTTCTGGAATACTTATTTTAATTTTGTTTCAGATTTTAAGTGGTTATATCATTTTTGAGAAAAAATTGTATGGTCTTGCTAAACAATTATTCGGTAACCACGAGTCAAAAAATCAATTTTCAAAATTTATTGAAAGAATAGTCACCTTTAGCTATAAACTCGGTGGAATCTTTTGGGCAATAATACTACTTTTAAATTTTATTTTTCCTAGTGGACTAAATGATTCCTCGGATATTACTACTATTTCAAGTACCGTAATAATGTGGATGATTGTAAATATCAGTTTTACTGCAGCAGAGGTGCATATTTCCTTTCCGTATTTATTGTATGGATACTATAAAAATAAGTTTCAAGAAGAGTATCGTGAGTGGGAAGGGAAAGGGCAGTTAGAATGGTACGGAGAGAAGTATTTCAACAAGCATATCAAAGGAACAGCCAAAGAAAAAAAAGAGAAGAACTAGCCAAAAATCTTGGGTCTCACCGTCTATCAAAATGTAAATTTTGGATTGAATATTAAAATGAATCGCCTTAATCTGATAAATCTTTTCTTATTCTAATGAATAACATATGAAATTTTTGCATGATTTTTAACAAATTTTTGTCCTTTTACCTTACACTTACATGATAGGAGTGCCTATCAAGAGCTTTGTTTTATTAAAATAAAAAACGTTAGAAAAATCAACGAATGCTATAGTGTCGTCAGTTTTTTATACTATGAATGAATGCCATTTAAAAAAACAGAGAATAATATATTTTTGTTGAAAGTAAAGCGTTTTGTTGCCTTTTTCGCTTGATTTTCGTATATCTTTTATGAAATCCATATGTTAAAGTATTGGCGGAGATACTTTTGTTGATAGAGCTAAAATTTCCAAGAGATAAATGAGTGAATAAAAGTGAATTTAAAATAAAATAGTCGATTAGATGTCAGGGAAAGAGGTGAAAGTCCTCTACAGACCTACCTACTGTAAGGTGGATGAAACCAATAGGACCACAGATCATTCTGGAAGGGTTGGGAGTAAAAAGAAGCCAAGTCAGGAGACCGGTCTAACGGCAATCATGTTCTTTTGTAGGAGAAAGATCAAGCGTTTTTTTGTGTGATCAATCAAACTGTCTTCTCCTGTAAAAGGAAAGGCAGTTTTTTATTACTTTTAAAAGAGTTTGCTTGATAAGGGTATGGAAATGTAAGGGCTATCGTAAACAAAGTGATCACTGGGAAAAGTAAAAATGAGTCAAGGAAAGTGGGAATAGATGATGAAAAAATTATCGAAATTAGTTGCTGTGTTGGGATTGAGCGTAGTCTTTGGTTTAAGTGCTTGTTCAAATAATAATGATCAAACAAGCGGTACAGCAGAAACAACAACAGCTTCAGAAGTTGCTCTACCAACAAAAGATCGTGGTGGCGAAGAAATCGAGATTCCAGAAGAAGTGGATAAGATGGTTTCTCTAGTACCTTCAGTTACACAAGTGATCGATGATCTAGGACGTAAAGATCAATTAGTAGCTGTTGACACACAAAGCCCAGCAATGACGAAAGATATCGATGAGTTGCCACAAATCGATATGATGGCTGTGGATGCAGAAACATTGATTTCATTGAACCCACAAGTGATCTATGTTTCAGATATTAGTCTGCATGGTTCTGAAAACGTTTGGTCACAAGTAAAAGATGCCGGAATTACTGTTGTAAATATTCCAACAAGTAATACTATTGAAGATATTGCTTTAGATGTCCAATTTATCGCTGACACTTTACAAGAGCATGAAAAAGGACAAAAGCTAGTAGATACAATGAACAAAGAGATCGATGAAATCAAAGAAATTGGAGCAACGATTACAGATAAGAAAAAAGTATTGTTTGAAATTAGCGCATTACCTGAGATCTATAGCTTTGGTCAAGGTGTTTACTTGAATGAAATGATCGAACTTATAGGTGCAGAAAATGTCTTGGCGGATCAAGAAAGCTGGATTCCAGTAACAGAAGAAGCTGCGATTGCTAGCAAGCCAGACGTGATTTTGACGAACGTAAATTACTTAGATGATGCAGTGCAAGAAATCTTAGATCGTGGAAGCTGGAAAGACGTTCCTGCGGTGAAAAATGAAGCAGTATTCTATATTGATAACGCTGCGAGCTCTTTACCAAACCACCATATGACAAAAGCCTTAAAAGAAATGGCTTTAGCAATCTACCCTGATGAATACAAATCGTTGGAAAATGAATAAACAAAGTCGGTTGCTGTTAGCAGTGGTCTTGAGTATCATCGTGGTATTCTTTGGGATCAAAATCGGAAGTGTATCCATTCCTTTTGATACATTGATTCAAGCATTATTTTCAAGAGGAGACAAACAGCTAGATGCAACGATCGTCACCATTCTTTGGCAGGTTCGCCTGCCGAGAGTGGTTTTGGCGTTTCTTGTAGGAGCTGCTTTGGCTGTGAGTGGAACGGTCATGCAATCCTTATTAGGTAATCCGTTGGCTTCCGCTTATACGCTAGGTGTGTCATCAGGGGCATCACTTGGCGCTGCGTTGATCATTGTTTCAGGAATCACTTTACCGTTGTTCCCGAATTTCACATTACCTCTGACAGGCTTTATTTTTGGTTTAGCAACTGTGTTTATTGTTTTGGCAATGAGTCAAAGATTAGATCAGCAATTATCGAACCAAACAGTTATTTTAGTGGGGATGGTCATGACCTTATTTGTAGGTGCAATGTTGACGATCGTCACGGCATTGTTCAAAGATCATTTACAGCAGTTAGTTTTCTGGCAAATGGGGAGTTTTTCGGGAAGCACTTGGGCAAAAATCCAAATCTTTTTACCCATTTTACTGATTGGAACAATCGCTCTTTGGTTTTCTGCTAGAAGTTTAGATGTGTTATCTTTAGGTGAAGAAGAAGCAATGATTTCTGGTGTAGATGTCCGAACGATCAAGCTATGGGTCATGGTCCTTGCGGCTTTGCTTGCAGGAAGTGCCGTTTCATTTGTCGGCGTGATCGGATTTGTTGACTTGATTGCACCTCACGTCATTCGCCGCTATTTCGGTGCTAGCCATCGTTGGGTCATTCCAGGAGCAGCACTGTTAGGTGGCAGTATGATGGTCGTCGGCGATACGATTTCTCGAACGCTATTATCTCCCCAAGAAATCCCGATCGGCGCAGTCACCGCATTGATTGGTGCGCCATTTTTTGCCTATGTTTATTTCAAACGAAAGTGAGTGTTTTACAACTATGAAAGATATTTATCGAAGCCCTTATGAGGCATATCCATTTTTAGCAGACGATGCAGATGATTTACGTTGCGATTATGAATTATACACCGATCGCTTATCTTCAGAAATCGGATTATTGCGCGCAAAATGTGCAAACTCTCCTTTTTACGAAGAGTTAGAGAAAATCGGTGAATTGGTTTACCATGCCAATGCGTGCGTGCGTACAAAAATGACGATCACGCAAGAAGAAATCGACTGGTTAAAGAGTCGTGTCGATGAATTGAATGCAGAAAGAACAAACCAAAGCGGACCATTCTTCTTACCTCAAGGAAGTGAACGAGGTGCATTAGCTCATATTTTACGTGTCGATTGTAAAGTAATCGTTCGTTTACTGTATCGCCATCTTTATCAAGGCAAAAAAGTCGATTCAGGCTTGCTAGACTTTTTCAATTTATTGTCGGGTTATTTCTTCATGGTTGCGCTGAAATTCAACCGAGAAGACGACGTAGCAGAAATTCCTTTTGTCAGCAGAAATTACCGCTAAAGGAGGAAAAGTGATGACCTTGAAGCTATCGCAAGTCACAGCTGGCTATGGCTCAGTAAAAATCATCAAAGAAGTCTCCTTCGAGCTGAACAAAGGTGAGAACCTATGTATCTTAGGACCTAACGGCTGTGGCAAGACAACCGTATTAAAATCAATTGCAGGCATCCTTTCCTACGAAGGATCGATCACGATTGATGGAAAAGAAGTCCGTACAATGAAGCGTAAAGAAGCCGCACGAAAAGTCGCCTTACTTAGCCAGTTTTCAACTATTTCTTTTGATTACACCGTCTATGAAACCGTCATGATGGGGCGTTATACGCACATCAAACAAGGACTATGGTCGGTCACCACAGCAGAAGACAGAGAAAAAGTCATGGAGTGCCTAGCACTGACTAATTTATTAGAGCTGAAAGACCATCCAGTCAACCAACTTTCCGGTGGCCAAAAGCAACGCGTCTTTCTAGCCAAAGTATTAGCCCAAGACCCAGATATCCTATTATTAGATGAACCCAATAATCATCTCGATATCAAACACCAACTCGAACTCATCGGCTATTTAAAAGACTGGGGCAAGAACCAAGACAAAACAATCATCGGTGTCTTCCACGACATCCGTTTAGCCCTGTCATTAAGTGATCAAGTCCTATTCATGAAAGCAGGCCAAGTCATCAAGCAAGGCCCATTTTTGGAAACAGCTTCAAGAAAACTACTCAAAGATATCTTTGATGTAGATCTAGTGAAGCATTTTCAGGAACAGAGTGAGATTTGGGAGAATTTGGGGGAAGGATAAAGGAAACGTACAAAAGTTGATATAAAAAAAACTAAGACTTTTAGCGAAGTCTTAGTTTTTTTATACATAATCGTTTTATCGCATTATTTGGCGTATATATAAGTGACACGATTTTTTGCTATAATACAAATAAATCAGTTGAAGATCATATTTTTGGGGAGTTGCCAAGTAAGAAAAATGTTCGCTCGAGTTACATATGATCTGAATCAGGTATCGTGGCAAATTTAGCAACTATTTTAATAGAATACAGGTGGAATCAAGAAAGGAGAATAATCAAATTGAATGAAATCCAATTTTTGATGTATGAAGACAGTGAAAAAGTGGAAGTAGTGGTGCAAGATGAAACCATTTGGGCAACACAAAAGACAATTTCGAAGCTTTTTGATGTTGGCATTCCAGCAATTAGTAAACATCTGAAAAATATATTTGATTCTGGTGAATTGATAGAAGATCGAACTATTTCCAAAATGGAAATAGTTCAAAATGAGGGTGGAAGGTCAGTAAAAAGGGCGACCACATTTTATAATCTTGATGTCATTATTTCTATTGGTTACCGTGTCAACTCACAAAAAGCAACGAAATTTCGTATTTGGGCAACGGATGTCTTAAAAGACTATATTCGAAAAGGGTTTAAAATTGATGTCGAACGAATGAAACAAGGTGAACATGCGTTTAGTAAAGACTACTTCCGAGAGCTACTCGAAACAGTTCGTTCAATTCGTGCAAGTGAGCGCCGTATCTGGCAACAAATCACTGATGTTTTTGCAGAAATTTCTTATGATTATGATAAAAATGCAGAGGTAACAAAGCAATTTTATGCAACTGTACAAAACAAATTCCACTACGCGATTACAGGAAGAACAGCCGCAGAAATCGTTTATGATAAAGCGGATAAAACGAAAGAAAATATGGGACTCACTACTTGGAAATACTCACCAGATGGACGGATATTACAATCGGATGTCGCAATAGCTAAAAATTATTTGACTGAAAAACAAATTCGTAGTTTAGAACGAAATGTTTCCTCTTACTTTGATTACGTAGAACGTCTCTTAGAAGATGAGATATTACTTAGCATGGAAGATTTTGCAAAAAGTATTGATGAATTTTTAGCCTTCAATCGTTATCAGATCCTTGAAGGAAATGGACAAATTAGTAGTAATATAGCCAAGAAAAAAGCAATCGATGAGTACAAGGAGTTCAATAAGCATCAAAAAATCGTTTCTGATTTTGACAAAGAAGTGATGAAAATCAGGGGAGAGATGGAATAGTTATTGTTTTGTAAATCAACTATGATATGAAAAAATTGAAATTAGTGTTTTTGTATAATAAGACAAAAAAGATATTAGAGAAATAACAAGAATTGAATAATTTTTTTGATAAATCACAAAAAAAACGCTGAACAGCCACCTCCACTCTAGCTGTCCAGCGGTTCCTTCATTTATCCACTATCCTCACCGCCCCCCAAATATTCAACTCCGGTACGATCTATTGATGGATGATCGGCTCGTCTGGGTGATTGATACGATGTAACAAGGTTCGGATGGCGAGTTGGCTCATGAATTCCAAGTTGTTGGCAACGTTGGTCAATCGTGGGATTACCATGCGTGTGAATTCTGTTTCGTCAAAGAAAATGATACTAATGTCATCTGATATCGTATAGCCAGCGGATTGGAGATAGCTGTTGAGTATGAAAATTTATACTGACTTGATATGTTTATTGATGTACACAAAGACAAGTAAGTATGAAACGATAAGACATAACGTTCATCGGATTAAAACCTAACATTTATATAATTAATAAACGATTAGAAAAAAGGAGCTATTTCTTTTTTAATTATAAATTGTTATCTAATGACTAGACATTTTCACTTATTTTTGTTTTTGCTTTGTTATTATAAAAAGTTTTTAAAAATGTATATTTTTGTTTTTTTATCCCTTTATTTTATGATTATATCTGATTTTTGAATAGTAATACAAAGAGAGCGAGATTTCTAGAGAGTAAAACTATTAATAACTTACATGGTTGCTTGAATTAGACAGATTATTCGTTCTGTTTAAAATCAACAATTTGCTAAAGGTGAATTTAATGTAACATAACAACCAATCATTTTGTTGATAACATTATAAGGTGTTTGGAAATAAGGTTTCATCGTTGAAATAGAATGGATTATTGATTCATTCCTTTTTATATGGCTTTTTAGGCTGGTTTATAATTAGGAATTTCTGACATTTTCTTTCTTTACGTAAATCATTGCACACTTTCTTTTACTAAAAAAATTGGTATCAATGAGAAATGATTCGCTTAATAGGCAGTTTGATTTGTAGTTTTTTTATACATATATATAGGAAGAAAGTTCTTTTTTAAGATAATAAAATAGCATATTAGTCGTTAATCTCCTTCTTTTTTTCACTAAAATATTCGTGTTATAGGCGTATATATATGGTGTGTGATTTTATATATGAGAAAACACTCATCTACAAACCCGTTTTCTTTGTGTTATTTAAACAACGATTATATAGTGGGGTGAAGGAGGTTATTTTAAAAATGAAAAAAGTGTATAGAGTTCCATTCAATTATTTAGCTGTTGTTATGTTGTTGGTAGCGAATCTGTTGCCTGTTACGAGTGTGTTTGCAGAAGGGGTGGCACCACCGAATGAGAATGTATTCGACTCTCAAAGTTTATCGATCAAAGCAGATGCTGAAGCGAATACGGAGAACCAGCAATTAGTGGATGTGACGTATGAAGTGACGAACAAAAGTGAGGCACCCATCAATCAGTTGATCATCCATCAAAAAAATGAAAACGATACACCTGTTAAATTTGATGAGCAAACACTAAAAAATAATCAGAAGTTAGTCGAATCAACCGATCCAATCGTTTCGTTTGAAAAGATGGAAAAAGCAGAAGGAACCCAATTACGGATTGCTAGCCTTCAACCAAATGAAACAAGAAAACTTTCCATCACCGGGGAACAAACGAATCGATCCGTGGATCAATTAGCAGTTGTGATCAAAGAATCAGAAAACAAATTAGGTGAGCTCAAGCTCAACTTTCCCAAAAAAGAACTTGCACCAACTAGCACTACCTCATCACCTATACAAGAATCTACCGCACAACAAGAATCATCGATACCCAGTCAACCAATCAAAGAGCCAACCAAAGAAACAACGGCAGAAAGAGAATCGACTGTGCAAACAGAAGAAACACAAACAGAAGAATCACAGTCAACAAGTGAAGAAGCAGAGGACCTCGATCCTGGATTACCTCAGGCAGCTATGCCTCAAGGCCCTAGAATTGCGCCAACACCAGGACGAGGCTTTGATAAACCAATCTATAATAGCGTGCACAAAGGCGAGCTTTTTTCTACAGGAAATACTAATCTAAAAATACTTGATGAAAAAGAGTATCGGGCTAATATTTTTTTGAATACTAAAGCGCCTAGCAGCGGCTATGCGATCAATAACTTTGTTTTAGAATTTGCTGATGTAGATGGCGACCCGACAACTTATAATTCTAGTCGCGCATATATTGATCTAGATGGTGCGAAAGAGATTGCTTGGGCGGGGTTATTTTGGAGTTCTTCTCGTTATAAAGGCCCTGCATTTGGCACCAATCTTTCGGATGAAGAAATCAGTGCCCCAGTCAAATTTACTACGCCAAATGGCACATCACAAAGAGTTGCCCCACAGTATTATCATCGAATTGACCAAGATAAAACTGATCCTGGACAATACTTTGGCTATAACAATACAGGCTTTTCGAATTATGCAGATGTCACATCGATTATTCAAGGCGATGGCAGTGGAACTGGTGGCTATACCTTAGCTGATATCCCTATGACAAAAGCCCTAAACCAGAAATCTCAATACTACAATTTCAGTGGTTGGAGTCTATTCGTCGTAACAAAAGATCAAGCAAAACATTCTCGAGCATTCAATGTATACTACGGTGCTAGAGGAAATAAAGCGAATACCAATAATGAGTTTGTCATGAAAGACTTTATTACAGCCAAACAAGGAAAACTAGACCCTATTGTCACCTGGTTCACTGTACAAGGGGATAAATTTTTTACTGGTGACAATGCGCAAATCAAAAACAGCGCAGGTGACTATATCAATATCATCAACACAATCAATCCAGTAGGAAATGTCATGAATGCCACAGTGTCGGATAATGATAAGCATATGGTTGACAAGTATCCCGGTCAATTCAATCCAGGACATCCGAACTTTTTAGATATCGATATCGATCGTCTTTCTATACCCGAAGGACTGATCAAAAATGGCCAAAATCAAATCAGTTTCCGAACGACTAGTGTGGGGGATGACTTCTCCACGAATGCTGTCGGTTTCTCTGTGAATGCTGAGATTCCTGAGCTAGAGATCAATAAAGAAATCGTGAATCCTAAAGAGACGTACAAGATCGGAGAGACAGTCACCTATCGGGTGCATGTGAAAAATACAAAAGAAAATTCAGAAGCCGTGAATACGTTGTCTAAGGATGTTTTAGATAGCCGTTTGGATTATGTTCCTGGCTCTTTATCAGTTGTGAGTGGTCCCAATGCTGGGAAAAAAACTGATGCTTCTGGCGATGATCAAGCAGAATACACAGCAGCTAACCGGACGATGACGGTTCGTGTCGGTGAAGGTGCAAATGCTACAACAGGAGGCAGTTATAAAGGAACGACGGCTGAAACAGTGTATGAATTCCAAGCGAAAATCAATGGTACAGCCATAGCCGAGCAATTGATCCCCAATCGTGCAACTGTTCAAGGGACAGATGTAGCAACTAACACAGCACTTGAAAATCAATCGAATGTGGTTGAAGTAAAAGTAGAAAAAGAAGAGTTAGCAGGAAAGATTGAAAGCACGAAAACGGTCAATAACCAATCGCCTAAAATCGGTGAGGAAATCGACTATACGATCAACTTTAACAATACGGTAGAAAATGGTGTACTGAATCAAGTGACGATCACGGATAGCTTGCCTAAAGGCTTGACGTATGTCGAAAATAGTATCGCAAGTAGTGGCAATGATCCTAAACCAACGTCAATGACTGTAGTGAATGGAAAAGTAACGGCTGTATATCCAAAAATCACTGATACAGCGACACGATCGATCACTTTTAAAGTCCGTGTCAATGAAGACGCCGTTGCAGGACAAGCGATCATCAATCAAGCAATCGTCGACGATGGCGTAAATCCGCCAATTGAACCAGAAGTTCCTGTAACACCTGTAGAAACACCAGGAGTATTGGAAAGCAATAAGTCTGTGAATGATCAGTCACCGAAACTAGGAGACGAGATCGAATATCGTATCACTTTCCGCAATAAGATCACAAAGGGTGTCTTGAAACAAGTAATGATCAAAGATACCTTGCCAAAAGGTTTGACCTATGTGGAAGGTAGTTTGAGCAGCGAAGGGGATGATCCCCAACCGACCAATCTAAGTTACAAAGACGATACGATCACCGCTGAATATGGCAAGATCAGTGATACGAAAACTCGCACGATCGTGTTTAAAGTGAAAGTCAATGAAGAAGCGAAGGTCGGCGAAACGATTGTCAATAAAGCGACCATCGATGATGGGACGAATCCGCCAGATGAACCGGAAACACCAGTGACACCAGAAGAAACACCAGGAGTATTAGAAAGTACAAAAACAGTGAATCATCAATCACCAAGAATCGGTGATGAAATCGAATACCGGATCACGTTCCGTAACAAGATCCAAAATGGTGTCTTGAAAAAAGTAACGGTCACCGACAACTTGCCTAAGGGCTTGACGTATGTGGAAGATAGTTTGACCAGCGAAGGCGACGATCCCCAACCGACGAAGTTAGTGATGGAAAATGGGAAATTGACAGCCGAGTATGGGACGATTTCTGATACGAAATCCCGTACGATCATGTTCAAAGTAAAAGTGAATGAAGAAGCAAAAGTTGGTGAACAAATCATCAATAAAGCAACGATCGATGATGGCACGAACCCACCAGATGAACCGGAAATACCTGTCACACCTGAAGAGACACCAGGAGAGTTAGAAAGTACGAAAACGGTCAACAATCAATCACCAAAAATTGGGGATGAGATCGAGTACCGCATCATGTTCCGCAATAAGATCCAAAATGGTGTTTTGAAACAAGTAACAGTGACGGACAACTTGCCTAAAGGGTTGACGTATGTCGAAGGTAGCTTAACAAGTGAAGGAAACGAGCCACAACCGACCAAATTAATAATGGAAAATGGAAAGTTGACTGCCGAGTATGGCGCAATCACTGATACCAGTACTCGTTCGATTGTCTTTAAAGTAACCGTCAACCAAGAAGCAAAAGCGGGTGAAACAATAGTCAATAAAGCAACAATCGACGATGGCACGAACCCACCTGACGAACCAGAAACGCCAGTCACACCAGTAGTGACACCTGGGCAATTAGAAGTAACGAAAACAGTTAACCATCAATCACCAAAAATCGGTGACGAAATCGAATACCGTATCAGCTTCCGTAATAAAGTCACCAATGGAGTCATCGACCAAGTAACGATTACTGATACGTTGCCTAAAGGCTTGACGTATGTCGAAGGCAGTTTGACGAATGAAGGCGCTGATCCGCAACCAACTAGCTTAGGCATAGAAAATGGAAAAATAACTGCTGAATATCGTAATATCACCGATACGTCTGTGCGTTCGCTTGTCTTTAGAGTCAAAGTCAATGAAGAAGCGAAAGTGGGTGAGCAGATTATCAATAAAGCAACCATCGATGACCATATCAATCCGCCGGACGAACCAGAAACACCAGTGACCCCAGTGGAAACACCGGGAGAGCTAGAAAGTACAAAATCAGTCAATCATCAATCACCAAAAATCGGTGAAGAAATCGAGTATCGTATCAACTTCCGCAATAAAGTTACTAATGGCGTATTAAATCAAGTGACAGTAACTGACAAGTTGCCTAAAGGTTTAACTTATGTGGAGGGTAGTTTGACAAGCGAAGGGGACGATCCACAGCCAATAAATCTGACAGCAAAAGATGGAACGATCCTCGCAGAATATGGCAAGATCAATGATACAAAAGTCCGCTCGATCGTCTTTAAAGTGAAAGTCAATGAAGAAGCAAAAACAGGTGAAACGATCGTCAATAAAGCAACCATTGATGATGGCACGAATCCGCCAGACGAACCAGAAACACCAGTGACACCAGTGGAAACACCTGGTGTATTAGAAAGTACAAAAGTAGTAAATGATCAATCACCGAAGCTGGGCGAAGAAATCGAATACCGTATCAGTTTCCGCAACAAAGTCACAAATGGTGTCTTAAAACAAGTGACAGTGACGGATAACTTACCAAAAGGCTTGACGTATGTGGAAGGTAGCTTGATGAGTGAAGGGGATGACCCACAGCCAACAAGCTTGACTATGGAAAATGGCAAAATGGTTGCCGAATACACAGGGATTGCCGATACGAAAGTGCGTTCAGTTATCTTTAAAGTGAAAGTCAACGAAGAAGCAAAAGTCGGCGAAACGATCGTCAATAAAGCCACCATCGATGATCATATCAATCCGCCAGATGAACCAGAGATTCCAGTAACTCCAGAAGAAACACCGGGCGAACTAGAAACAACGAAAACAGTGAATAACCAATCACCGAAACTTGGGGAAGAAATTGAATACCGTATCACGTTCCGTAATAAAGTGACAAATGGTGTCTTGAACCAAGCGACAGTAACGGATAACTTGCCTAGAGGCTTAACCTATGTCGAAGGTAGCTTGACGAGTGAAGGTGACGATCCCCAACCGACAAGTTTAGACTACAACGACGGTACGATCACCGCTGAATATGGCAAGATCAATGATACAAAAGTCCGTTCGATCATCTTTAAAGTCAAAGTCAACGAAGAAGCAAAAGTCGGAGAAACGATTGTCAATAAAGCAACCATCGATGATCATATCAATCCGCCAGATGAACCAGAAATTCCAGTAACTCCAGAAGAAACACCGGGCGAACTGGAAACAACGAAAACAGTGAATCATCAATCACCAAAACTTGGGGAAGAAATTGAATACCGTATCACGTTCCGTAATAAAGTGACGAATGGTGTCTTGAACCAAGTGACAGTAACGGATAACTTGCCTAAAGGCTTGACGTATGTGGAAGGTAGTCTGAAAAGCGAAGGCGACGACCCACAACCGACAAGTTTAGACTACAAAGATGGTACGATCACCGCTGAATATGGTAAGATCAGCGACACAAAATTACGCTCGATTGTCTTTAAAGTCAAAGTCAACGAAGAAGCAAAAGTCGGCGAAACGATCGTCAATAAAGCGAACATCGATGACCATATCAATCCGCCAGACGAACCAGAAGTACCCGTGATCCCAGAAGAAACACCAGGAACATTAGAAAGTACAAAAACGGTCAATAAGCAAAAAACAAAAGTCGGTGAGGAACTCGAATACCGAATTACTTTCCGCAATAAAGTGACGAATGGTGTCTTGAACCAAGTGACAGTGACGGATAACTTGCCTAAAGGCTTAACCTATGTCGAAGGTAGTCTGACAAGCGAGGGAGACCAACCGGAACCAACAAGTCTAACCTACAAAGATGGTACGATCACTGCCGAATATGGCAAGATCAATGATACAAAAGTGCGTTCAATTATCTTTAAAGTGAAAGTCAACGAAGAAGCAACAGTCGGCGAAACGATCGTCAATAAAGCCACCATCGATGATCATATCAATCCGCCAGATGAACCAGAAGTACCCGTGATCCCAGAAGAAACACCGGGAAAATTAGAAAGTACAAAAACGGTCAATAAGCAAAAAACAAAAGTCGGTGAGGAACTCGAATACCGAATTACTTTCCGCAATAAAGTGACGAATGGTGTCTTGAACCAAGTGACAGTGACGGATAACTTGCCTAAAGGCTTAACCTATGTCGAAGGTAGTCTGACAAGCGAGGGAGACCAACCGGAACCAACAAGTCTAACCTACAAAGATGGTACGATCACTGCCGAATATGGCAAGATCAATGATACAAAATCTCGCTCAATCATCTTTAAAGTGAAAGTGAACAAAGACGCCGTATCAGGAAAAGAAATCATGAACATTGCTACAGTGGATGATCATGTGACACCGCCAGACGAACCAGAAGTACCAGTGGTTCCTGAAGACCCAGATCAACCAAAAGTTCCAGATGGTAAACTGGTAAGTGAGAAAACTGTTAATCAGAAAACAGTAAAAATCGGTGAAACAATCGAGTACCGTATCAGTTTCCACAATACGGTAGAAAACGGTGTGTTGAATCAAGTGACTGTCACCGACAAGTTACCGAAAGGTCTGACGTATATTGAAGGTAGCTTGACAAGTGAAGGCGACGAACCACAGCCGACAAATTTAACTTACAAAGATGGTACGATCACTGCCGAATATGGCAAAATCAATGATACAAAAGTCCGCTCGATCATTTTTAAAGTGAAAGTGAATGAAGAAGCTGTATCAGGAAAAGAAATCTTGAATATTGCTACAGTGGATGACCATGTGACACCACCCGATAAACCGGAAGTACCAGTGGTTCCTGAAGACCCAGATCAACCGAATAAGCCAGACGTACCAGTTGTACCAGGAAAAGAAGTGCCTAACCGACCAGAGCCTAGAAAACCTGCTCCAAAGGAAAAGGAAGCAAGAAAGTCATTTCTTCCTAAAACAGGCGAAGAAATCTCTTATACGCTGATTGCTCTAGGTGGTATCCTCGTAGTAATCGTAATGGTCGTGGCAGTCAAGAAAAGAAAACAATGATTCGTCAGAACGTAAAAAACTGAATAACTGAACTGTCTTTAATTTGTAGCAACCTTAATTCAGATGATTGGTTACTCTATCTTTTTTCGATAGCAAATTTAGCAGAAACCGTCCTCCAAATAAGTGAATAGCAATATTTGGAGGACTATTTTTTATAGATTGTTCGATGCTACTCTGTTAAAAAAAAGGGTGAAATAGTAATGTCAAGTTCAAAATTTGCACTAAAATATGAAAAAATATGGACTGCTTAATCCTTCTTATTCCTGTTAAAATGAATTATAATAAAGTAAAAGTCTGTCGTATGATCTCAGTGTTCGCTAGATATTTTCACTTAACGTTTGTTATTAGTAGTGGAACGAAGCATAAATATGAGATAAATAATTGTTATTACTTTATAAAAATTATTATTTTTTTAACAAAAAATTCATAACTAACATGTATCTTAAAAATAACTAAAGAAAAGGATGTAAGAAAATTGAAAAAAAAGTCTACGTATAAATTAGTTTCATTTGTATTTCTTTCACAAATGTTACTAACTACGCCTTTACAAGTATTAGCAGATGAACAAGTTTTTTCTGCGGACCAACCAGTAACAGCGGAAGCCCAAACAGAAACAACGACGGATTCGTCTGATACCACAGGTGAAGATAACACAACAGATACAACAACAGATGGTACAGAAGAATCAACGCCACCGTCTACTGGTGATTCAAGTGAACCAACTACACCTGATACTTCAGAACCGACAGAGCCAAGCACACCGGAGGAAACAAAACCAACGGAGCCGACAGAACCAACAGAACCGACGAAGCCGACAGAGCCAACACAGCCGAGTCAGCCACAAAAACCAACGCCACCATCAACTGGCGGTTCTACTGGAGAAACACAACCAACTACACCACAGCCGAGTCAGCCGACACAACCAGTGACACCACCAGCTGCACCTGTGGCACCAACGCCTGCTCCTGCAGCGCCAGTTGCTCAAGAGGTACGTCAACCTTCTGCAACTACACCGATCCAAGATCTTGTACCATCAAGTCAAGAAACGGATGAAGGATCGATCCATTTTGAAAAAGATGAATCAGTTGAGAGCTTCATTCGCAAAATCGGTGAATCTTCTCGAGAAATCGGGCAAGAACATGATTTATACGCATCAGTGATGATCGCCCAAGCGATTTTAGAATCAGCTAGTGGACAAAGCCAGTTGGCGCAAGCCCCTAACTACAATCTTTTTGGGATCAAAGGTACACACGAGGGCAATGGTGTGACTTTTGCCACACAAGAAGATGCTGGTGATGGTACATTGTATACGATCCAAGCAACATTCAGAAAATATGCCAACTATGAAGAAAGTCTTGAAGACTATGCTAAATTAATGACTGAAGGCTTGACTGGAAATAGTGAGTTCTATTCAGGTGCTTGGAAATCCAATGCAGAAACTTATAAAGAAGCAACAGAATTTTTAACAGGTCGTTACGCAACAGATACAAGATATAACGAAAAACTAAATGGTCTGATCGAAACTTATGATTTAGAACAATATGACAAAGAAGTTGCCGGACCTGAAGTGAACAAAGAAGGATATATCGTGCCATTAAGAAATTATACGATTTCTAGCCCATTTGGTCCTCGTGGCGGTGAATTCCACCGTGGATTAGATTTTGCGGCACCTCAAGGGGAGCCAATCTATGCTAGTAAAGCAGGTACTGTGATCAAAGCAGAATTCCATCCTTCATGGGGGAACTATGTAGCAATTGAACATGAAGATGGTACGACAGCACTTTATGCTCATCAACAAGAATACATCGTGAAAGTTGGCGATGAAGTTGAACAAGGGCAAATCATTGGGTTTGTCGGTTCTACCGGAAATAGTACAGGCAGTCATCTGCATTTTGAGATCAGTCGTGATAACAGCTTAGCACAAGCGCAATTGATTGATCCAGCAACCATTTTATTTGCAGAGTAAGCTTCCTATCAAGACAAAGAATAGCTGAATAAACATATTAAAATCTGTACCTAGAAGCATCCAATCGGTTGTTCTAGTGTACAGATTTTAATATGTTTTTCTTTTTAGTTTCAAATATACAGTTACAGGATAAGAGTAGGTGAGAATCGGATTGAACCAGTTATCACTTACTTGAAAAGCATTTATTTATCAAGTAACCAATCCACGATGTATTGAATGGGAATACCATCTACTTGATTGATCTCATAATATTTACCGGTAATCACTATCTTTTTATGATTATCTTTGATGTGAAGTAAATTGTCAGTTTCACGATTATTGTTGGGAAGCTCATAAGTCACTTGGATATAGAGTGTTTCATCTAGTTTTTTTGCAACAAAATCGATTTCCTGATTGTCCAGACGGCCAACATCTACTAAATAACCTCGTCTTAGCAACTCGACGTAAACAATATTTTCTAGACGATTAATATAATTACCGTCTTTTCTTCCTACCGCATTTCTGCGAAGTCCAGAATCGATAATGAAATATTTTCCATTCGTTCTTAAATATTCTCGGCCTCTAATATCATACTGTTGCGCGCGATAAAAGAGATAACCATGTTCTAATAGATCTAAGTAGCGATTGATGGTATGCGTGCTTGTTGTGATTCCTTCACTTTTTAATGTGTTCGCAATTCTTGACGCATTGACGAGTTGTCCAACATTGTCTGATAAAAAACGAATCAGTGCTTTTAACACTGTTGCATCTTTTACACCGGCACGCAAGGCAACATCATTCAGGACGATCGTATCAAAGATCCCTGATAAAATCGTATCTTTGATTCTTTCATCTGCCAAGACTACACTGGGGAAACCTCCGTATTTTTCATATTCTTGATAAGCTTGATCAACAAACCGAGAGTCTTTTGCAATGTCCTTAACAGTTAAAAACTCATCGAAGGATAAGGGATATATAGGAATCTCGATGTAACGGCCACTAAGTAATGTAGCAAGTTCTCCAGATAACATATTCGCATTTGAACCAGTGATGACTAACTCGCAATTAAAGCTAGTTTTTATGCCATTAACGACCCGTTGCCATCCATCGACAAGCTGGATCTCATCGAATAAAAAATATACTTTTTCTTCATCTTGAGGAATCAATGGTGCTAACACGTCCCTAAATTTCTCTGCATCTGTGACTACTTGATAATTGAATGATTCAAAATTGATATAAATAATATGATTTGGTTCCACACCCTGTTCCAATAAATAGCGTTGGTAGAGCATAAGTAACACAGATTTACCAGACCGTCTAACGCCAGTAATGATTTTGATGAAATCAGTGTTCTGTAAATCGATCAATTGATTTAAATAATCAGGTCGTTGAAACAAAGTTATCCCTCCTCCAATATCCTATTGTTGGTGTAAGTATACCATTTTTGAAGTTAACTTCAAAAAAATCATTATTTTCAACAAATTTGAAGTTAACTTCAAAATAATGTTTTTTTATCGTAAATTAGAAGTTAACTTTAAATTTATGTACATGATATGATGTATTTTTCATTGTTTTTCGTTATTATAGAGCAAGATTTATTTTGACAAACTTGAGAGAAGCGATTACACTGGTGAAAAGAAGCACACAACGATGTGTGCGTATGAATACGGCAATGACGCCTAAAAAAGTAGAGCTTTTTCTGCTTTTTTAGGCTTTTTTTATGGAGGAGAGGTAAATGAGGAGAATCATTTTAATAGAGAGAAAATAGTGGAGAATTCATGTGACATACTTAAAGTAGGAGATATTCCTATAATAGTAAATAATTCCATGCAGTTTTAAAAATTTTGTTACATTTCTGGAATAGTTTTTGTTCGTGCTATCCCCATAGCATCATTCCTTAGAATTTTCTTGTTTTATGTTATTGTAAGAGAAAGAACAAACAAGAAAGGAAGAAATCGGATGAAAAAAGCGTTGTTGATCGTTAACCCTAGTTCTGGAGGAGAAAAAGCAAAAGAATATGAAGAAATGGCAGAAAATAAATTGCGTACCATTTTTGAGGAAGTCCAAGTCTTGCACACTGAAAAAAGTGGCGATGCAACAAATTTTGCTCGTGAAGGGGCGTTGGAAAAAGTCGATAGTGTCTTTGCGATGGGCGGTGATGGAACAGTCAATGAGGCAATCAGCGGTCTCGCAGAGCAAGAGGAACGACCAAATTTTGGCTTCTTTCCTTTAGGAACGGTCAATGATCTAGCCCGAGCATTGAATATGCCGATTGATCCAGAAGAAGCCATCCAACAATTCTCGATCGAACACACGAAACCGTTAGATATCGGGAAAATCAATGATCAATACTTTATGAACGTCGTTGCCATTGGAACGATCCCAGAAGCAATCAATGACGTTGATCCTGAAAAGAAAACCAAATTAGGAAAGATGGCTTATTTTATTTCTGGCTTCAAACAACTGACGAATACCCAATCCTATACGTTCCGGGTGGAAGCTGATGGCGTAGAGGAAGAAATCGAAAGTAGCACACTGTTGATTGGTTTGACGAACTCGGTCGGTGGATTTGAAACACTCTTACCAGAGGCAGAAATCAATGATGGCAAGCTTCATTTTGTATATTTAAAAGACCGCTCATTTTTTGATACCTTAAAAGCAGTACCTGATTTGATCAAAGGGGTTGATGCGACGACGGAGAATCTTGCGTATCAAACCGCAGAGAAGTTAGTGATTTCTTTAGTGGACGAAGAAGAACTGGCAACAAATATCGATGGAGATGAAGGAACAAAACTTCCAGTAACGATCGAAGTATTACCGTCTCATCTATCCGTTTATTGTTAGAATTAACTTAAGTAAAATCAACTAGACCAACTGCCTAAAATCACGAACATGAAAGATAAAAATAGAAAAGGGTGACTCGGTGAGGAAACAAATCAACCGAGTCACCCTTTATTTTTTGCGTTTTTTTGTAAACATTGGATGAATTTGTTAAGAGGATTTTTTATGGTTTTCATTTATTTCAAAAAAAGACGCGGATGTACCAAGGTGTTGGTTGATCAAAGAAAAGAATCCTTGTTTTACAAATGATTTACAATCTTCATCTACTCCTATCGCGAAGTCCATTAGAAATTTACATTGAGTCAATAAAATGAAAGATGTACCAAATAAAAAACAAGGGAGCTTACCACACATGTTTTGGAATAAAAGACGATTGAAACTTATTAGTGCGATGTTTTTCATGACCGGCTTATTTTTATTAGCTGGGTGTAATTCTAATGCTCAAGCGGATGGCGAAAGTCAACATTCTTCTGAGCCAATCAAGATTGCTTTTTATCCCAATGAATCAGCAAGTGAATTTGAACAATCAAGAAATGAAATCCAATCGATCGTATCAGAAGCAACAGGCAGAGATGTCGAAATCGTCATAAGTACGGACTATAATATCGTGATCGAATCCATTGCCAACGGACAAGTAGATTTGGCGTATATGGGACCTGATGGCTATATTGAAGCAAATCGTAAAAATGATAATGTACAAGCGATTTTAACAAATTCGGGTGCAAGTGGCACTCTGGAAGATGCTGTTTATTACAGTTTTATTGTCGTCAATGAAGAAGATACAGCAGAATATCAAGAGGGTGATGGCTATACGTTGGCCCCGATCGAAGGCAAAACGTTTTCCTTTGTCTCTAATTCTTCGACTTCTGGCTTTAGAGTACCAAGTCAAGCAATCGTTGATCAGTTTGGACTTGGTAGTTCGGATGAATTGATCATCGATGGCGATTTCTTCAATAAAGTACTTTTCGGAGGTTCGCATCAAGGCTCTGCCGTCAATTTGCTAAAAGGAGATGCTGATGCAGCAGCATTTATGAACATGGCTCAATATTTTGATGTCGTGGAGGGGGAAGAAAACAAAGCTGGTGTCGTTTACCAAGTAAAAGCCGATGCAGAAGCACCATTTGACACAGTACGAGGCGAAAAAGTGCGTGTGATCCATTCGATTCCAGTGTTAAATGGACCATTTGTTGTCAACAGAGATAATCTGGATGAAGAAACAGTCGATAAAATCACTCAAGCCATGATGAGTGAAGAAGTGACGAATAATGAAGCGATCTTTTCACCAAAAGACTCAGAATCTGTGGGTCTATATCAGAAAGAAGCCGATGAACAATTTGTAGAAGTCACTGATAGTTTCTATGACCCACTTCGCTCGAAGTAGAAAGGACGAGCCATGCTATTACAAGTAGACTCGATTTCAAAAACCTATAGTAACGGGAAACAAGCGTTAAAGGACATTTCCTTTCAACTAGAAAAAGGAGAATTTGTTTCGATCATCGGACCATCTGGGGCAGGAAAATCCACGATTCTACGTTGTATCAATCAGTTGATTTCTGCCAATGAAGGGGCTGTCTTCTTTGAAGATGAGGACATGCAACGTCTAAAGAAGAAGTCTTTGCGCTTAAAAAGAAGAAGAATCGGTATGATTTTCCAGCATTATAATTTAGTCAGTCGCCTCACAGCTGTTGAGAATGTCCTTCACGGT
Organism: Enterococcus sp. DIV1304_2; assembly: GCF_050555445.1. Lineage (NCBI taxonomy): Bacteria > Bacillati > Bacillota > Bacilli > Lactobacillales > Enterococcaceae > Enterococcus > Enterococcus sp. DIV1304_2. Next base: position 2,346,903 of record NZ_CP187851.1, on the reverse strand, counting down.
AGACTTGGATACAAGTCTGCCGTGAAAGGCTCGATTGGTGTCTACAATGAAGAGGAAAAACAGGAAGCCTTCGATTTGTTAGAAAAAGTCGGATTATCAGAATTTGCTTATACACGTTGTGATGAATTGAGTGGTGGACAAAAACAACGTGTCGGGATTGCTCGAGCGTTGATGCAACGTCCTGCGTTGATCTTATGTGACGAACCGATTGCATCCTTAGACCCCAAATCTTCGAAAGTCGTTATGGATTATTTACGGCAAGTGACGAAAGAATTAGATATTGCTTGTTTAGTGAATCTTCACCAAGTAGAGGTTGCGATCGATTATTCCGATCGGATCATTGGCGTAAACAGTGGCAATGTCGTGTTCTCTGGGAACCCAGATGAACTGACAACAAATCAAATCAATCAGATTTATCAGTCTGATGAATTGTTAGTATAGGGAGGGCTTGGATGGATAAAACACTGAATCAAGATCTCTTTCGTAAAAAGAAGCAGTTTTTATTTGTGACACTCTTTAGCTTTGTTGTCGTGTACGTTGTCTTTTCACAATTTGTTGGCTTTCAATTTGGTGCAGCTATTGCGGCGATTCCCCAGAGTTTTGTTTGGTTGTTCACCAATTTTATCCCAACGGAAAATTCGATCCAATCCTTGCCATTGATTTTATCTAAATTACTTGAGACGGTTTTGTTGTCGATCACAGCAACGATGACTGCCACAGTATTTTCATTGATCACGGCAATCATTGGTTCAGAGACAACTGGTCTGAACAAGGGAACAAAAACAGTGGCGCGGGTCTTTGCTAGTTTTTTTAGAAATATCCCGATCGTGGTTTGGGCAATGGTCCTACTGTTGAGTTTCAAACAAAATGAATTTACTGGCTATTTAGCCATCACTTTTACAACGTACGGTTACTTGACGCGCTCGTTTATGGAAACGATCGATGAAGTGGCAGGAAGTATCACAGAAGCGATGACGGCGACTGGTGCTTCTTACTTTGCGATCATTTTTCAAGGCGTCTTACCGATGGTCTTTGGTCAGCTGATCAGTTGGATCTTGTTCATGATCGAAAACAACATCCGTGATGCAACATTAGTCGGCATATTGACCGGAACGGGGATCGGTTTTCTGTTTGACCTCTATTATAAGAAATTTCGTTACGATATGGCAGGAATGGTCATCTTGACGATCGTCATCATCGTGATCGCACTGGAACTTTCGTCCAATAAAATTAGGAGGATGATTCATTGATATGGTCCAACGACAAAGTGAACTTGAATTAGCGGTGACAGAAACCGTCTTAGCCCAACCGACAAAAATCAGAAGAAATGCTAAAAAGAAAATCCGTATTCGCGTGTGGAAAACCTATCGGATCGTCCCTTGGGTCTTGTTTACGCTACTGACTAGTATATCGATCTACACCTTATTCACGATGGATTATGGCGAGGTTGTATTGCTGGATGCGACGCGACAATTTTTTACAGACTTGCAACGGATTTTTCTCCAGCCAAGACTCTCTGGACGTTTTTCTTTTGAGACATTGCTCCAAGCTTTAGGTATGACGGTAGGTTTGGCGGTGATCACCACATTGCTTGGAGGTGTGACAGCCTTCTTGATGGCGTTATTTACAGCAAGAAATATCAGCCATTCAGGCCTATCAAACGCGATCCGAACAGTGATGTCCTTCATCCGTGCGGTGCCAACGATCTTGTGGGTCATGATTTTCTCGATCTTGATTGGATTGGGTGCGAATGCGGCAATTATTGGCATGTCTTTTCACACGATTGCTTATCTTACAAAGGTCTTTTCTGAGAGTATTGAAGAAATCGACTCTGGTGTGATCGAAGCATTGCGTGCGTGTGGGGCAAGTTGGTGGCAGGTGGTGTTCCAAGCAATTTTACCTTCTTGTATGACCGCTTTGCTTTCTTGGTTGTTTATCCGTTTTGAGATCAACTTTACCAATGCGATTGCCGTAGGTGCCGCCGCAGGAGCGGGTGGTTTAGGGTTCCAACTTGCGATGACAAGTAGTTTTTATTTTGATTTTCATGAGATCGGCGTATTAGTGTATATGATTTTAGCAGTAGTTGCGATCTTAGAAGTCGTGGCGATCAGACTACGAAAAAAATATATCATTCACGCTTGATTGAGATGAAATTGACTGGAAAAAAGGAGAGGAGAACGTCGAGTGAAAGCAGATTTGCACGTCCATAGTTACTTTTCAGATGGTAGCAGTTCACCAGAAGAACTACTCAAATTAGCATTGAAGCATCACATGAATATCCTGTCCGTCGTAGATCAAGATACCTCGGCGGGATTAGCTCACATAAGACAGGTCTTCGCTCCTTCCCCAATCAATTTTATTGAAGGCATCGAAGTGACCGCTTATGATTTCAAACGCCGGCAACAGGTACATATCTTGGGGTATAATTTACTGAATTATCAGTATATCGAACAGTTATGTGAACCGTTGCGTGCGGCGCGAACAAGAAATACCTTACGTCAGTTGAGACGTATCCAAACTGAAGGATTTCGTATCAAAGAAGAGCAAGTAAGACAGTTTGCGAAACAGGCGACCGCTCTTTACAAACAACACATCATGTCTGCGTTGATCAAAGCAGGCTACGATACATCGATTGACGGACATCTTTACCGTAAATTATTCAAATATAATGATTTTGGTCAAGAAGAGGCAGAAATGATCGATGTCTACGAAGTGATCCAAGCAATCAAGCTCGGCGGCGGGATGTCCGTCGTTGCCCATCCGGGAAAGCTCGACAGTTTCGAGTTGATCCCTGAGCTGGCTTCGTTTGGTATTGATGGTATCGAAAAATATCATCCAGAACATAGTTTGAAAGATCAACGAAAAGTACAGGAATTAGTTGATCGTTTCAATATCCACTGTTTTGGAGGATCTGATTTTAAAGGGAAGAACGGACCGGATTATTTTGGTGAGTGTGCCATGGCTAATGTCCGTGAATTTCCTGACGAGTTATTACTCGATGCACATATGAAAGCCAACTAAACGTTATTTTCTTTTTTATTCTATATTTTATTTAGCCCCCCGGCTGAAAAGACGGTCTTTCCATTCGTGCGATCATCCTTGCACGTGTTGAAAGACCGTTTTTTGTGTAGGTAAAAAGTATCTAGTACGCCATTACTGTCTAGAATGGAATAAACGGAGTTCAAGAAGGGGCACTTTAATAATAAGAGGGTACTTCTGTTCTCGCCGTTTATTCGGCTATAGGTGGGGGAGGTGAACGAATGTCCCATTCCCTGATCAGTGTGAACCGTTACTTCAAGACAGTGTTTTTTTTGTTTTCAAGTGTTGTCAATCTAACGCAGCAACAAATCGTTGCGTGATCTCTTGTGGGCGGGTAATGGCGCCGCCAACCACGATACCAGCTACACCTAACGCTTGGATTTCCTTGGCTTGTTGGGGCGTGTGGATCTTTCCTTCTGCAATCACGCATACATCTGCTTCAAGAAGGCGTTTGATCAACACCACATCAGGCCCTTCTGTTTCTTCACTTTCTTCGGTATAACCGCTTAATGTCGTTCCAACAAAGTCGATCCCGGCTTTATAAGCATTGATTCCTTCTTCAAAGGTCGCAATATCTGCCATGAATAATTGATGAGGATATTTCGTTTTGATTTGTTCAATGAATGCGTTGATCGATAAGCCATCGTGTCGTTTACGCAGGGTACAATCAAGTGCAATCACTTCTACACCAGTGGCGACTAATTCATCCACTTCTTTCATCGTTGCAGTGATAAACGGTTTTTCAGGTGGATAATCCCGTTTGATAATACCAATCATCGGTAAATCAACTTTTTCTTTGATCTCTAAAATATCTCTGACTGAATTTGCCCGAATACCGACTGCGCCAGCTTTCTTTGCAGCTAGTGCAAAATAAGGCATCAAGCCACCTTCTTCTGAATAAAAAACTTCGCCAGGTAATGCTTGGCAAGAAACAATCAATCCATGACTGATCTGTTCTAAAAATTCTTGTTTGTCCATTTGTCAAAAACTCCAATCTGAAAACAATAGTAAGCCATTTCTACCAAGAAATATAGCATCCGCTTTCATGAGTGTAAAGAGAAAGGGCTTTATTCACAGCACCTTCCATTGGAAAAATCATTCTTTTACAAAAGAAGGATCAAAATTTTTTCGCATATACTGAAAAAGTTCTTGATTTTTTCTTGGATTTTGGATATGATTTTAACAATTTAGGGTGATTTAAAGAAAAGGGGAAGAAAAATGACGAAGTATCAACGAAAGGTATTATTATCAACATCGGCGGGTATTGCTTTAGAAAATATGGATATTATGTTTTTAGCTTTTTCATTATCTTCAATGATCGCAACTTTTAATATTAGTGGAACGCAAGCAGGGTTGATTGCAACGATCACTAATTTAGGGATGCTCGTTGGAGGTATTTTTTTTGGATTGATGGCGGATAAATATGGGCGAGTCAAAGTGTTTTCACAAACCGTCATTTTGTTCTCGATTGCTTCTTTACTCATGTATTTTGCTTCGAATATTTATCTTGTTTATCTGTTTCGTTTTATCGCAGGAATCGGCGCTGGCGGGGAATACGGTGCATGTATGTCTTTGATTTCTGAAAGCTTTTCAAAGAAACAAATCGGGCGTGCATCTTCTGTCGCTGCAATCGGCGCACAAGTTGGTGCAGCTTTGGCCGCCATCTTAGCAGCAGTAATCATTCCTTTGTTTGGCTGGAAAATGCTTTATGTCATCGGTGTCTTGCCGGTCTTGATGGTTTTGTTTATTCGAAGAGGGCTAAAAGAACCAGAGGCATTTGAAGAAACAAAAGAAACTGGGAAAAAGACAAAGCTTAGTCATTTGTTCCAAACGAAACACATGGCATGGCAAACGACAGGTCTTAGTCTGATGGTTACTGTACAGATTGCTGGTTATTTCGGCTTGATGAATTGGTTGCCTTCAATCATGCAAGCACAATTAGGCCTATCAGTTTCGGGTTCCTCTTTATGGATGATCAGCACGATTTTGGGGATGTCATTAGGGATGATGACGTTTGGGATCATCATGGATAAAGTTGGGCCAACCCTCGCATTTGGCTTATTTCTGATTTGTTCCTCTTTGTCTGTCTTTTTACTCGTACTTGCACACAGTCAATGGAGTTTAGTTGCAGCAGCAGTAGTCGTAGGTTACTTCATCAACGGAATGTATGGTGGTTATGGAGCGATCATCAGTAGTTTGTATCCAACAGAGATCCGTGCCACGGCGAATAACTTTATCATGAACCTAGGACGAGCAGTAGGCGGTTTTTCATCGATCGTGATCGGCTTTCTAATGGATCATTATAGTTTGACGGCTGTTATTCTATTTCTGAGTGGAATTTATTTAATCAGTTTACTTGTCTTGATGACTTTATCAGGCGTAAGAGATCTGAAAACAAGTTTACAACAATAGTAAATGGATCAAAGCGATATTCTAACATATGATTAAATTGAGGCTGTGACAGAAGCGTTTGTTCTAAGTAGGAGAAGACGAATGTCACAGCCCCAGTTTTACATAAAGCACCGACCCAACCAATCCAAACGGCGAACTTGGCGTGGATGAGACGTAAATGATCCTTTTCCTTGATTTAAAACCGGCGATAAGATATTTCTTTTTTCTGAAAAATAGAACAGATTATTAAAATAAGTCTAAACTATTTTTTCGCTAAACATGGTATGATTAATGTAACTTGATTTAAAATTAGGAGAAGATCAATGGAAAAAAGCATGGAAAAAATCAATCAATTTAGAGATAATCGCAATTGGCGGCAATTTCATAATGAAAAAGATTTAGCAATTTCGATTTCTTTAGAAGCCTCAGAATTATTAGAGTTATTCCAATGGAAGCAACCAGAAGAAGTCACCACCACTCAGCTTGAACGAATCAAAGAAGAACTAGCAGATGTGTTGATATACTCTTATATGATGGCCGACAATCTAAATTTAGATATCGATACGATCATTGAAGAAAAATTAGAAAAAAACAATCAGAAATACCCAGTAGAAAAAAGTAAAAACAACAAAGAAAAATATACAGAATTATCATAGGAAGATAAGCGTGGAAGGTGGAAGATACATGAAAAAAAAAGGAAGAGTCAAAAAGTGGCTGGTCAATTTCCTATTGTTTCTACTATTATTAGTAGGATTAGCCTTGATCTTTAATGAACAGATCAAAGATTTTTTTGTTAAAAATACAGGAGATGCGTACGCTATTTCTAATGTGACTCGTGATGATATTGTCAAAAATAATCAAAAAGAGGCAAACTTTGACTTTGATTCAGTTGAATCAATGAGTTCAGAAGCGGTGTTAAGAGCCCAATTGAATCGACCAGATCTGCCAGTCATCGGGAGTATCGCTGTTCCATCCGTTTCGATCAATTTGCCGATTTTTAGAGGGTTAGATAATGCAAACTTATTGTACGGTGCCGGAACATTAGACCCAGATCAAGAAATGGGGAAAGGTAACTATGCCTTAGCAAGTCACCGTGCCAACAATCCGGAATTACTTTTTACTCCGTTAGAAAATCTAAACTTAGGGGATAAAATCTATATCGTCGATTTGGAAAACGTCTACACGTACAAAGCGACATTCAAAGAAAAAGTCGACCCTTCAGCAACAGAATTATTGAACATCGAAGAAGGAAAAGAATTGATCACCTTGATCACTTGTGGTGATATGGATGCCATTACACGCCTAGTCGTCCAAGGAGAACTCGAAAGTATCACACCAATGAAAGAAGCCACCCAAGAAATGAAAAACGCCTTTGACATGCCAACGAGAACGTTTTAGAAGAGGTTGTGAAAAAGCCGTCCTGATATGAGTAGTATGATAGAACAAAACTTTTCATATTCTGATCAGCAACATTACAATAGAGAAAAAAGGATAGAAATGACTCGTTCATTTTTATCCTTTTTTCGGTATTCTAATCGCATGTATATTGGATTCAGTGTTATAAGATGCTAAAAGTTATTCTCTTTTTCAAAAAATAAATACTATGAAAAGGGTTGCATAACAAACGTAATAGTGGTATAGTAAACATAGTTAATCGATGGATTGTTACTGTTCGGCAGGCAAAACCAGAATTCAGCTAGTACTTACGGGCGGATTCTAGGTTTTTTTTATTTTTTAGTTGGGAGGGCGATGTAGATGGTCATAGAAAAAGTCTTGAATAATAATGTCGTCATTTCGAAAAATGAATTAGGCGAAGAAATCATCTGCATGGGAAAAGGCATTGCTTTTCAAAAAAAATCCGGCGATATGATTCCTAATGAATCGATCCAAAAAGAATTTGTGCTAAAAGATTCTTTTACTACGCATCAGTTCCAACAATTGATGGCAGATGTCCCATTAGAAGAGGTCGAGCTGGTGAAGCAGATCGTGGATCTCGCCGAAGAACAACTAAACATCCAATTATCGCCAAACATCTATTTGACACTGACCGATCATATCCATTATGCGATCAGTCGAGCAAAAGAAAACATCGAATTACCGAATCCTTTATTATTTGAAACAAAAAAGTTTTATCCTAAAGAATATCGAGCAGCCAAACAAGCCCTTCAACTTGTTGAAGAAAAGCTCGGTGTGACTTTACCAATGGATGAAGCAGGCTTCATAGCCTTTCATTTCGTCAATAGTGAACAAGGAAATGGCGACATGCAAGTAACGATGGCGGCAACGAAAATGGTGCGAGATATCCTAAGTATCATCAGTAAATTTTTCGGCATCGCCTTTGACGAAGATTCCTTGAATTATCAACGGATCATCACACATTTACAATTTTTCACACAACGATACTTAAAAGATGAAGCTTCGGATGAAAAAGATGAATTTCTTTATGCACTTGTCCAAGGAAAGTATCCTAAAGCGTTTCGCTGTGTGGAACGGATCAATGAGTACCTTGTACAAACGCAACAAAAAGAGATGGGACCAGGGGAGCAAATCTACCTGACGATCCACATCCAACGTGTAGTAACTGAAAAACAAACCCAATCATAAGGATTGTTACTGGATCAAGCAGGCAAAACCTAGATTGAAAATATGGACACGTCTTATCACGTGACCGTTTTTTCAATCTAGGTTTTTTATTTTTATCAAAAAGAAAGAAGGAAAGAATATGGATAATCAAGCAGTAGGACGGAGAGTCTGGGAAGCCGTAGGTGGAGAAAAAAATGTCAATAGTTTAGTACATTGTGCGACAAGATTACGTTTCAAATTGAAAGATGAATCGCTTGCCGACACACAGAAATTAAAAAATGATCCAGATGTCATCCAAGTCGTTCAAAGTGGCGGACAATACCAAGTCGTGATCGGCAGTAATGTGTCTGATGTCTATCAAGCAATTGTGGATGAACAAGGCTTGGGCGAAGGGGCAAGTTCAGAAAGTGAGGATACAAGTAAAAATCCTTTGAATCGCTTGATCGATATTATTTCAAGTATTTTCACCCCGTTCTTAGGTGCTATGGCAGCTGCTGGGATATTGAAAGGTTTCTTATCACTGGCGACAGTTCTCGGTTGGTTGGCAGCAGATAGTGGTACTTACCAAATCTTGTTTGCAGCAGCAGATGGAGTCTTTACTTTCCTACCAGTGATGTTGGCCTTTACAGCCGCAAAGAAATTCAAGACCAATCAATTTTTGTCCGTAGCAATCGCGATGGCATTAGTTTATCCAACAATCACGCAATTAGCAGGATCAGGTGTTGCAGTTGATTTCTTTGGTCTTCCAGTGATCTTATCTCAATCAGGCTATACTTCTTCTGTTATTCCAATCATCTTAGCGGTTTGGGTACAAAGTAAGTTTGAGCCACTTGTGAAGAAAGTTATTCCACAATTTTTACAAATGATTTTTGTGCCAATGATCGTCTTGTTGGTCATGGTGCCTTTGACTTTCTTAGTATTAGGGCCAATTGGAACCGTTATCGGTAATGCCTTAGGTGGGTTGTTCAATTCGATTTATAGCTTTAGTCCATTAGTTGCTGGGGTCATCATGGGTAGCATGTGGCAAGTATTAGTGATGTTTGGGATGCACTGGGGCTTTGTGCCAATCATCTTCTTGAATATCGAACAATATGGCTTTGATGTTTTGATGCCAATGCTTTTACCAGCAATTTTGGCACAAGGTGGTGCAGCATTAGGTGTGGCTTTACGTACGAAAGATTCAAAATTACGCTCATTAGGGATCTCTTCAATGATCACTTCGTTCTTTGGAATCACTGAACCGACTGTTTACGGTGTGACTTTACCTTTGAAAAAACCATTTATCGTTGCCTGCATTTCCGGTGGGATCGGTGGAGGAATCATCGGGTTTGCTGGCGTAAAAGCATTCTCTAGTGGTTTGATCAGTTTACTGACCATCCCAACATTTATTAGTACCGATCCAGCGCTTGAATCAAGTGTAACTATGGCGATCATCGGTACAGCAGTTGCTTTTGTTCTTGGGTTTGTCGGTACTTACTTGATTGGTTTTGATGAAGAAGTTCAAGATGAAAAATTAGAAGCAACAGAAACAACCACAGGGGATACGATCAGCACAGCACGTCACAATTTGAAAAGTCCATTGACTGGAAAAGTCTTACCACTGACAGAAGTACCAGATAAAGTCTTCTCTTCTGGGGCAATGGGAAAAGGGATTGCGATCGATCCTGAGAAGGGGGAATTAGTTGCTCCGGCAGATGGCGAAATCACGACGATTTTCCCAACAGGTCATGCAGTAGGTTTGACAACCACAGATGGTGTAGAGATTTTGATGCATATCGGGATGGATACTGTCGAATTGAATGGTGAAGGATTTGCAACATTTGTCAAACAAGGAGACAAAGTAAAAGCAGGGGACTTGCTTGTCCGCTTTGATATTGAGAAAATAAAAGCAGCAGGCTATAGCGTGATCACCCCTGTGGTCGTAACGAATACCGATCATTTTGCAGATGTGTTAGAACTTGATCAACAAGAAATTATTGCTAATGAAGATTTTCTGGCAATTGTAAAATAAAAGGAGGAAAACAAACATGACAGCACGATTCAAAAAAGACTTTTTATGGGGTGGCGCAACAGCCGCCAATCAATTAGAAGGTGCTTTCGACCGCGATGGGAAAGGCTTATCTGTCGCCGATGCAATGCCTGGTGGTAAACAACGTTTTGCAATCATCGGGAGTGAAGAATTTGATTGGACGATCGATGAGGAGAAATACCTTTATCCGAATCATCGTGGAATCGAACATTACGATCACTTCAAAGAAGATATTGCTTTATTTGCAGAAATGGGCTTTAAAAGTTATCGTTTCTCCATTGCTTGGACACGAATTTTCCCTCAAGGTGATGAGCAAACACCAAATGAAGCGGGCTTAGCTTTTTATGATGAACTGATCGATACGTGCTTGAGCTATGATATCGAGCCAGTCATTACGATTTCTCATTATGAAATGCCATTACATTTAGCAAAAGAATACGGTGGTTGGAAAAATCGTCAGTTGATTGAGTTTTATGAACGTTTTGCTCGCACCGTGTTAGAACGTTACAGCAGCAAAGTGAAATATTGGATGACGTTCAATGAAATCAATTCAGCTTTCCATTTCCCAGCATTGAGTCAAGGATTGGTCAAAAGCAATGGCGCAAGTGACTACCAAAATATTTTCCAAGCATGGCATAATCAGTTTGTCGCTAGCAGTAAAGCGGTGAAGATCGCACATGAGTTGCGTTCGGATATCCAAGTAGGCTGTATGATAATTTATGCAACGACCTATAGTATTGATGCAAATCCGATCAATCAAGTGGCTACATTGATCCAAAATCAAGAGTTCAACTTCTTCTGTACAGATGTGCAAGTTCGTGGCGAATATCCAGCCTATACAGCACGTACGTATAAGAAATATGGAGTTGACGCCGCAAAACTAGAACAAACAGAAGAAGATTTCCAATTATTAAAAGAGTATCCAGTGGATTATATCGGGTTTAGTTACTATATGTCATCAGCTATCGATGAAACCAATCCAGATGCCGATACATCGAATGGAAACCTACTAGGCGGCGTGAAGAATCCATTCCTTGAAGCAAGTGAGTGGGGCTGGCAAATCGACCCAGAAGGATTGCGCGTGGCGTTGAATGAATTATATAACCGCTATGAAAAACCACTGTTTATTGTTGAAAATGGCTTGGGTGCGATCGATAAAGTGGAAGAAGATGGCTCAATCAATGATGATTATCGTATCGATTACTTGCGTCGTCATATCGAAGCAATGGCTGAGGCAGTTGCTGATGGGGTCGATTTGATGGGCTACACACCATGGGGCTGTATCGATTTAGTTAGTGCATCTACAGGGGAAATGAGTAAACGCTATGGATTTATTTATGTCGACCTTGATGATGAAGGAAATGGGACGTTAGCACGTACCAAGAAAAAATCTTTTGACTGGTACAAGGCAGTCATTAAAACGAACGGTGAAGAATTAGGATAAATAACGACTGGGCCATTTTTATAGAAAGGCCTTTCACCACAAAAGTCCTTACAAATTTAATGATTGTTTGAAATTTCTGATAAAATTCTCCTTGTTTTTATAATCGGCAATTATGTTATTAAAACAAGGATATAACAAAGGTACGAAAAAAGTAGGGTAATAAGCTTAGACGTTTTGTTATGTCTAAGCTTATTATTTGTACATAGGTAGACCAATTATCAATATTTCTATTCTTTTTTTTGTTTATTTATGTTATTCTTTTACTAACATAAAGGTGAAAGGTGAAGCTATGAAAAGAACGCGTGTATTATATTTAGAAGTAGCAGACAAGATCAAAGAGGATATTTTTTCAGGAAAGTATCCGGTGGGGAGTATGTTACCAACTGAAAATGAGTTAGAAGAATTGTTCCAAGTGAGTAAAATCACTGTGCGAAAAGCCATCGAGTTATTAGCTACAGATGAATATGTCGAAAAGAAAAGTGGTCGGGGAACGACAGTATTAAGCAATCGTCCTTACAATCGTTTATCTAAAGCCGAAAGTTTTACTCAGATCTTAAAAGATTCCCAATATGAGGTTCGCAAAGAAACGATTGGTTTAGAAAAAATCAGTATCAAAAAAGATCATCCATTATATTCGATGTTTGGTTCAGCTGCGGTATGCTTCAAGCGTTTGTACTATTTAAATGACCAACCATATATCTATTTTGTTCACTATTTACCAAAAGACATGAATAAAATGAAACAAAAAGAATTTGATAAAGAATCTTTGTACCGATTGCTCACACAGAATAATCACATTATCGACTCTTTTTCAGATGACTTTTCTGCCACGTTTTTAACAGATGAAGAAAAAGCACTATTAAAGACGACTTCAGAAATCGGGATCAAGCGTGTACGTCGATCAACGACGGAAGATCGAGAAGTGGTCGAGTATTCAGAGGCAATTTATCATACGGATCTACATCCTTATCATATCAACTACGAAACATAGATAATCGCAATGAGGTCGGGGCAGAAGTGTGTAACCTCGAGAAATAAGGCGTCATCCATGAAAATTGTTCTTCAAATTTTTGTGGATGGCGCCTTGTTTCTCGAAGAGGTTACTTCTGTTCCCGCCGTTTATTTCGGTTTCAGGAGGTGGGAGAGGCCGATTGTCTCAGTCTCTTTTTGTCAGAATAATCATATATTTTAATGAAAATGTTTACATTATATCATTAATATGTTATCTTTTATTTAAACATTATAATGTTTAAATAAGGGGGAGTAACAAATGGATAAATTTGTAGGGTTGATCGAACAAAAAATCATGCCTGTTGCGAATCGGATTGGTACACAGCGTCACATGACAGCGATTCGAAAAGGAATCATTGCGACAATGCCATTAACGATCGTTGGTTCATTTTTTACGATATTATTGAACATCCCGATTGCGTCGGTCGCAGCAGTCATTGAACCATATCGGGCAATTTTAGATATCCCATTTCGATATACAGTGGGGATCTTAGCTTTATATGCCACATTTGGGATTGCCTCTTCATTAGCAAAGAGCTATCGTTTAGATTCATTAACTGCCGGTATTTTAGCTTTGATGTCCTTTCTGATCGTAGCTGCGCCACCAACTCAAGTGTTGGAAGATCTTGAAGGGATAACCGCTGGACGCTATATCAATATTGCAAATCTTGGTTCAGGTTCTTTATTTGGGGCAATCGTAACAGCGATTTTGACTGTAGAGATCTATCGTTTCTTTATTGAAAAGAAAATCACGATAAAAATGCCAGATGGTGTGCCGCCAGAAGTGACGAATTCTTTTGTCGCATTGATCCCAGGAGCAGTGATCTTGATTTTCTTTTGGGTCATCCGTCATTTGCTTGGCTTTGACTTGAATGGTTTCTTGAGTCAATTGTTGATGCCACTTAAAGGCGTGTTAGCAGGGAACAGTTTATTTGGTGGACTACTTACGGTTTTCTTGATTTGTTTCTTCTGGGTATTAGGGATTCATGGACCAGCTATCATGGGACCGGTGATTCGTCCGTTTTGGGACATCTCGATTGCTGAAAATATCGACGCATTCAATGCAGGAACCAATGCACATGATATGCCAAATATCTTTACAGAACAATTTTTACAATGGTTTGTCTGGATCGGTGGGGCAGGTACGACCCTTGCATTAGTCGTACTGTTCATGTTTTCCAAATCCAAGTATCTGAAAAGCTTAGGACGTTTGTCGATCCTTCCCGGTTTATTCAATATCAATGAACCAATGATTTTTGGGGCACCGATCGTCATGAACCCAGTATTAGGCATCCCATTTATTGTCGCACCCTTAGTAACGACAACGATTTCTTATGTCCTTACGGTAAGTGGTTTAGTGCCAATGATGGTCGCACGGTTGCCTTTCGCGATACCAGCGCCATTTGCGGCTTGGATGAGTACCAATTGGAGTGTCGCTGCGGGTGTCTTAGTCGTGTTCAACTTCTTTATCACTTTGGCGATCTATTATCCATTCTTCAAAGTATTTGAGAAACAACAGCTGGCACAGGAGAAAGAAGAAGAACAAGCAGAACAAGCCTCTGTCCAGATCACCGATGGTATCACAAACGAGTAAATAGAAAAGAAAGCAGGCGTTAATATGAAACGTTCACTAGGAATCTCTCTTTACCCTGATCATAGCGATCCCCAAGAAGATCGTGCGTATCTTGAAATGGCACACAAATACGGGTTTACTCGAATTTTTATGAGCATGTTAGAAGTGACTGAGGAAACAGAACAAGTCAAACAGAAATTTCAACAATTGATCGAATATGCTGCATCACTTGGCTTTGAAACGATTTTAGATGTCGCACCATCGATTTTCGAACAGTTGAATATTTCATATGATGACATGAGTTTCTTTCATGAACTAGGTGCAGATGGGATTCGTTTAGATTTAGGCTTTGATGGCAGAAAAGAAGCGCTACTGACTTACAATCCTTACCAGTTAGCGATTGAATTGAATATGAGTAATGATGTGGCCTATTTAGAAAATATTTTGAGCCACCAAGCGAATACCCCGTTTTTATACGGGTGTCATAATTTTTATCCTCAAGCAGGAACTGGACTTCCTTATGAATTTTTTGAAACGTGCAGTCGCCGATTTAAACGCCAAGGCATCCGTACTGCCGCTTTTATTACCTCTCAAACGGGAACAATCGGCCCTTGGGATGTAAACGATGGCTTACCAACATTGGAAATGCATCGCCAGTTAGGTGTCGTTCCAGCGGCTAAACATTTATTTGCGACTAATCTTATCGATGATGTCATTATCGGCAATGCGTATGCTTCAGAAGAAGAGTTGCAAGCGTTAGGTGCAGTTGATCGATACCAAACTGTTTTTGCTATTGAGTTTCTTCCTCAGACCCATGAAGTCGAACGAGGAATCGTTTTGAACGAACAACACGTTCGCAGAGGAGATATCACGTCGCAAGTGATCCGTTCAACAGAAGTGAGAAAAACGTATCAAGCAGATGCTAATCCTCCTCATGACAATGAAGAAACGTATCAAGTGGGTGATGTCGTCATTGGAAATGATTCCTTGGGGAAATACAAGAATGAGTTACAGATCGTCTTAACGCCACATCACGATCCAAGAAAAAATAAAGTAGGTGCCATTGTGGCGGATGAACAACTGCTACTATCCTTCGTCCACCCTTGGTCAAAATTCAAATTTATAGAAAAGTAGGCGTTTGTCATGTTTGATTTAATTATAAGAAATGGCAAGGAGTTAGGTAAAGACCCTGTTGATATCGGTGTGAAGAACGGCAAGATCGCTTTGATCAGTAAGCACATCGAAGAATCTGGGAAAAAAGAACTGGTACTTTCAGATGAACAGTATCTCTCCGCAGGGTGGATCGATGATCATGTCCATTGTTTTGAAGAAATGACATTATATTACGACTATCCCGATGAAATCGGTGTGGATAAAGGGGTAACCACGGTCATTGATGCTGGAACGACAGGTGCGGAGAACATCCATACATTTTATGAACATGCAAAGCAAGCAAAGACAAATGTTTTTGCTTTATTGAATATTTCAAAATGGGGGATTGTGGAACAAGATGAGTTGGCAGATTTATCAAAAATCCAAACAGATCTGGTTCATCAAAAACTAACAGAATTGCCTGATTTTATTGTAGGGCTAAAAGCTCGGATGAGTAAAACAGTCGTGGGTAAAAATGGGATTACGCCTTTAAAGTTAGCAAAAGAAATCCAAAAGCAAAATGCTGGATTACCATTAATGGTCCATATCGGTTCTGCGCCTCCACGTTTAGATGAAATTTTAGCGCATATGGGAAAGAATGATGTGATGACCCATTGCTTCAATGGAAAGCCTAATGGCATCATTGATCCAGCGACCAATGAAATCAAATCCTTCGTCAAAAAAGCCATTGCTGATGGTGTGGTGTTCGACATCGGACATGGGACTGATAGTTTCAATTTTGATGTGGCAGAAACTGCGCTCCATGCGGGAATCAAAGCCGATTCGATCAGCACAGATATCTATATCAGAAATCGTAAAAATGGTCCGGTATATGATTTAGCAACGACTATGGAGAAACTCTACGTTGTCGGTTATTCTTGGCAAGAAATCCTTGAAAAAGTGACCAGCGCACCAGCGAGACAGTTCAACCTAGCGACAAAAGGCAACATCAAAGAAGGCTTTGATGCAGACTTTACGATTTATAATTTTCTCGATCAAGAAAAACAATTGACGGATTCGAATGGCAATACACGAACGACCACACAGCAAATTATCCCTGTAAGCGTTATTATTGGAGGTGTCAGTTATGACTGTGAATCATGAGAAATTTGGCTTGAATGAAGTGATCAATGCTTCTGGTCGAATGACGATCTTAGGCGTGTCCACTTTGAGCGAATCGGTGTTAGAAGCCCAGCGTTTTGGGGGCGAACATTTTTTTGAAATGGCTGAATTGATGAAGAAAACCGGTGCATACTTGGCAAAACAATTAGAAGTAGACGATGTTCAAATCGTTTCTTCCGCATCTGCTGGAATCGCTCAATCCGTTGCTGCGGTGATTGGTCAAGGATCGATGTACCATGTGCATCACCCATATGACGAAACGATCAAACGCAGAGAAATCATCTTACCCAAAGGCCACAATGTCGATTACGGTGTGCCAGTGGAACTAATGATCCAACAAGGTGGCGGGCGTGTCATTGAGGCAGGGTATGCCAACCAATGCACGCCTGACCATATCGAGGCGATGATCACCGAGCAAACAGCAGGTATTTTGTACATCAAAAGTCATCATACCGTACAGAAAAGTATGTTGGATGTGGCAGAAGCGGTAAAAGTGGCTAATCACTACGAACTGCCTTTGATCGTTGATGCAGCAGCCGAAGAAGACTTACTGAAATATACCGCATTAGGCGCTGATCTAGTGATCTATTCAGGTGCCAAAGCGATTGAAGGTCCAAGTGCAGGGATGGTGATTGGTAAAGATCCGTTCGTTTCTTGGGTTCGTCTGCAATCACAAGGCATTGGTCGATCGATGAAGATCGGCAAAGAAAATGTTTTAGGCTTTGTCCAAGCAGTCGACGATTATTTGATACACGGTAGTGAATCAGGTGAATCGATGAAAAAAAGAGTTCAGCCATTTGTCGAAGCACTGGAAAAGTTGCCAGGTATCAAGGCTAAAGTCGTCCAAGATCCAGCTGGGCGAGAAATCTATCGTGCCAGCATCCAAGTCATTACAGGCTCTGCCAGGACGATCATCGAGCAGCTAAAAGCAAAAGCCCCAGTCATTTATACCAGAGAGTACCAAGCGAACAATGGGATCATTGAGTTTGATATTCGCTCAGTGACGCAAAAAGAGATGGAACAGATCATCCAACGTTTAAATGAAATCTTACAACCAAAGGAGTAATCATGATGTCATTGACCCCAAATTATCTTGAAGATAGAATCTGTTTGAATGTGCTAGCCAATTCTGTCGAAAATGCAAAAGAATGTTATGAAGCAGCCGAAGGGCATATCCTACTAGGTGTTTTATCCAAAAATTATCCGAGTGATGATGCAGCTATCACAGACATGAAAAAATACCAAGAAGCAACAAATAATGCCTTATCGATCGGCTTAGGTGCCGGCGATCCAAGGCAAAGCCAGATGGTGACTCGCTTGGCGAAAGTATTACAACCGCAACATGTCAACCAAGTTTTCACAGGTGTTGGCGCTTCTCGTGCGGTCTTAGGACAGTCAGACACGATCGTCAATGGTTTAGTTTCTCCAACTGGAAAAGAAGGATACGTCAATCTTGCCACTGGTCCTTTAAGTAGCCAAGGCCCTGCTGCGATGGTACCGATCGAAACAGCCATTCGTTTGTTACAAGATATGGGCGGAAGCTCGATCAAATATTTTCCAATGAAGGGATTGGCGCATAAGAAAGAATATGAAGCTGTTGCAGCAGCTTGTGCAGCGTTTGATTTTTATTTAGAGCCAACAGGTGGAATCGATTTGACGAATGTTGAAGAAATCGTTCAGATCGCATTAGATGCAGGAGTCAAAAAAATCATCCCCCACGTCTATAGTTCGATCATTGATCCAGAGACAGGTGACACTCGACCACAGGAAGTCCGTCAGTTGTTGGAGATGATGAAAAAATTAGTGAAAACAGGTGAGTGACCATGAAAATCGGTGCATTTGGTGAAGTGATGTTGAGGCTGACACCTCCTGAATATCTGATGTTGGAACAAACGCACACTTTGCGTATGGCTTATACTGGAACAGGTGTGAATCTAGTTGGTAATCTAGCACATTTTGGAGTGGAAAGTTACTTGTTGACGGCATTACCAGCCAATCGTTTAGGAGATGCAGCGTTAGCTAATTTGAAGAGTTTAGGCATCAATACCTCCTATGTCATTCAAAAAGAACAACATATCGGTACTTATTTTGCTGAGATGGGCTATGGGATCAGACCAACAGAAATTACCTATCAAAATCGTAAAAACAGTTCTTTTGGCTTAGCTACAGTGGCTGATTATGCCATCGAGGACTTTATCGAAACAGTTGATTTAGTCCACATCTGTGGCATCAGTTTGAGTTTGAATGAGCATTCAGCGGAAGTGGCACTTGCTGTAGCAAAAACAGCGCATAGGAAAGGAAAAAAAGTTTGTTTTGATTTTAATTTTCGTCCGAGTCTAAACCAAGAGCCAGATAAAAAAAGAGTGATGAAGGAACGTTATCAAGAAATACTGCCCTATTGCACGGTCATCTTTGGTTCTGTTCGTGATTTGTCTGAATTATTAGAGAGGCCGATCGACCTTTCCAGTCCTTCTGCCAAGATTCGTTCGTTCCAAGAATTTTTAAGTGATTACCAAATTGACTGGTTTGCTGGTACGACACGGCAATCAACCAGTGAAAAGAAACAACTAAGTGGTTATCTGATGACTTCGACAGAATGGATCGAAACAGAAGCGTATCCACTGGATAGTTTAGATCGTATCGGAGCAGGTGATGCCTTTGCTGCGGGGATTTTATTAGGCTATAGTGAGGATTGGTCATTGGATCGAACCGTTCAATTTGCATTAGGTAATTCACGCTTAGCCCACACGATCCAAGGGGATGTGCCACTGACGACCAGAAAGCAAGTGGACCAATTATTGACGCATCCAACGATTGATTTAAATCGATAAAATAAGTTATACAAAAAAATGGGCGAAAAATGGTACAGTTTTTCGTAGCTTTTCAGATTCGCTTGACTCTCTATCTGGGAATCAGTATCATAAATGGCAGATAGAAACAGTCAAATAAAAAAGGCCCCCCAATTTTTAGTGGCAGCTAAAAATTGAGGGCTTGAGTAGTCAACGCATTGACCAATCAAGTTTGCCATAGTCAATGGAAACCATCGACCGAGTTCATTGTATCGAATCTTAAAAGAGATTGCTAGCTTTTTTGTCGATTAAATGAATAAAATGTATGGGCTTTTATTTACTGTGCCAAAAAGAGGAGGGACAATCGCCCTCTTCTTTTTTTGTCCAACACGTATACCCAAGGACGATTGATCAGAAGTAAGATCGAAAGAATAAGTAATGATCCACAACATCGTTTATCGCTTTTTCCGAACTCTTATCAATGATCAAGGCAAGTCATGCGTACTGACCTCAGCCATGCTTTGACTGTTTTCTATCTTCTAACGGATCAGCCATTGAGAATTTGTTGATCGATACAAATAAAAATAACAAAAGAAATAAAATAGATTTCTTTCTTCAACAGAAGTCAAATGTTATTCGCAAGAAAGTCGAAAGAAAGAGAATACCACAAATTAAGACCTTGCGTTTTTGTAGTTTTTAGTTATTTAAAAAATAGTATTAAAACATAATCTATTGAAATGCTAGTCTAAGACAAAACACTATATATAGTGTTTTTTATTTTTCATAACACTAAAATACAACTAAATCTAGTCTTTTATTTTAAAAAAACAAGAGTAGAATAAAGGTAGATCGATTAGTAAGGATGTGTTTTTTTTGAAGTTGACTATTTTTTGTGGTTCACGTTTTGGGCAAGATCAGAAGTATATTCTGTTAGCTGAAACGATTGGAAAATATATGGCAGAAAAACAAATTGAATTGGTTTATGGTGGCTCAGATTCGGGTGTCATGGGTGTTTTTAGTCGCACGATCTTACAAAATGGCGGACAAGTAACAGGAATCTATCCAGTCGGGCTGTTTTCTGAAAAATTACCAAAAACAGATGTGACGACGTTTATACCAACAGAAACGATCGATAAACGTAAGGAACTATTATTCGAAAAAGGGGAAGCAGTGCTGGTTTTTCCTGGAGGACTAGGTACACTTGAAGAATTTTCGCAGCTACTCTCCTGGATGGCGATCGGCTTGGTACCAGAAAAACCAATGGGTATCCTTGATGTTCATGGGTATTATTCAGGATTGAAAGAATTGATTAGGAATTTTGCAAGAGAAGGATTTATGGCTGAGAAATGGCTCAACCATCTTTATTTTTCAAATGATCCTTTTGAGCTGATCGATCAATTATGTGCAACAGAAAAACAAACGAAATCAATGATGCAGGAGATTAAATAATGAGTTATATTTATTTAGCAGGACCTTTCTTTTCAGATGAACAAATCGAGCGGATTGCTCAGGTTGAAACGGCATTGACTGCCAATCCAACGGTGGATAGTTTCTACTCGCCAAGACACCATCAACACAGTAATTATGAGATGTTTAGTAGCGGATGGGCGCAAGAAGTCTACGAGAGAGACATGAAAGAACTTGCCTCGGCAGACTTGGTCGTAGCAATCCTAGACTTTGAACATCAGACGATCGATCCTGGCACTGCCTATGAATTAGGCGTCGCCACGATGATGGACAAACCGATCATCATTTTTCAAGAAGAAACGGTACCTACTAATTTGATGATCACCCAAAGTTTACATTCATATGTAAAAACGATCGAAGCGATCCAAGCATATGATTTCAAGATGTTACCAAAAAGTGCTTATAAAGGCGAATATTTATAGAATGAGAAGGGATTAGATGTCAGTGATATTGATTTCAGGAACAATTGGCGCAGGAAAGAGTAGTTTGACCGATATGCTTGCCAAAAAGATTGATTCAACACCATTTTATGAAAATGTAGAGGACAACGAGGTACTACCTTTGTTTTACTCTAATCCAGAGCAATATGCGTTTTTATTACAAATCTTCTTTTTGAATAAACGATTTTTAGCTATGAAAAATGCACTGAACCATGATGATAACGTATTGGACCGTTCGATTTATGAAGACAGTTTATTGTTTCATCTAAATGCTGATTTAGGTCGTGTGTCAGATATTGAAGTCCAACAATACGATAACCTCTTAGATACGATGCTTCATGAATTAGATGATGTTGCACCTAAAAAAAGACCCGATCTACTCGTGCATATCAAAGTCTCTCTTGATACGATGTTGGCACGAATCAAAAAACGTGGACGAGACTATGAACAATTGGATAGTGATGAAACGCTCTATCAGTATTACCGCTCATTAAATGAACGGTATGATCAATGGTACGAAGACTTTGATGTTTGTCCAAAAATCCAAATAGATGGTGATGCCTTTGATTTTGTTGAAAGACCTGAAGATGCACAAGTCGTGATAGAGCAGATCCAAGCAAAATTAGCTGAATTAGAAGAACAGCAGTCTGGAAGTTATTATACTGACAATCAACATGCTAAAGGGCAGCAATTAGATTCGTCAGGTACTATGTAAGGCGAGACAAAAGTAAAATCCGCTTTTATTTTCAACCTGTAAGTGAATAAACGATGGAGATAGAAGTTCTCTCTTAAAAAAATAAGGCAACAACTACAAAAAGTGGAAGAATGATTTTTGTAGTTGCCGCCTTATTTTTAGAGACTAAACATTTCTGTTCCGCGCTCTTTTTTTGTATTTTTAACTATTTGTTTCTTTGTTCGACTCTTCTCGGCTTGTAAAAAACTCAAAAGGTTGATTCGAACCCTCGATCATTTTATGGCAATGGTCACAAAAATTGGCTCTTCCTTGGTCGTTGATCTCTGTGTGTACATTTTGATTCGTCGTACAGGTACAGTAATCTTGAGTATTTGCTGTCTGCATATTCTTTCTCCTTAGTATATCAAGTGCTTCTTTACTATAGCAGAAACACAGGATAGAAACAAAATTAATTAAGAAAACTTAGAATTTTTAGCGATGAGCATGTATCAGAAAATTGACGCATCATTGTGAGCTTTCATAGTGAAAAACGGCTAAAAGATGCACGATCTAATGAAAAGAAACATGAGTGGGACAGCATATTCTAAAATTGAATAAACGTCGAAATAGCAGTAACCGTTTCGAAAAATAAGGCACCATCCACAAAAATTAGGAGAACAATTTTCGTAGATGGCGCCTTATTTTTCGAGATGAAACATTTCTGTCTCGACTGCTGCTTTTATGTTATGCACTCAAACTATAACGTATAGATATTACCTTCATCATCTTCTATACGAAAATTACCGATTTTTCTAAAATGAAAAGTCTGAGTCGAACCGTCTTTTTTACCAACGATCGTATACTCCTCATTTTCAGTTGTGATCTTGACATCGGTTAACACGATTTTCTCTGGAGACGTGCTTGCTGTATCAGTTTCAGACTCAGCATATGTTCGTGTCCATTCCATCGTGTCATCTTTAAATTTGATCTCTGCATTGGCAAGGTCCATGTTTTTTCGGACCTTCAGTGTATAGGTGCTATTTGTTATATCAGATTTATCCGCCTGAAAAGTGGTCGTATTCGTTGTTTCTTCCGTTGAGTGATTTGATTGATTACAGCCAGAAAAAGCGAATAAGGCAAAAATCAACGTAAAGTAAATCAATGTTTTTTTCAAAATAATGCCCCCAGTAGATTGGATAAAGTGATTATACCATTGAATCCAGCAACATGAAATAAATGGCTACAAAAAGTAAGTTTTTGAAGCGATTGATGTTTTAGAGTGGTTCCAGGAGAAGTTTGCTGGGAAGTAAAGTAAACATTTTTAGTCTTATGGATTCGATTTTATTATTTATCCTAATTGGTCTAGTCTTTTTGGAGAAAACGGTTTATAATAATGGTTGTAAGCGGAGAAAACGTTTGCTGTATTGTGATGTGCGACATAAAAAAACATAAATGAAAAGAATCAACGAGGTGCAAAAATGACAACATATCAATTTCCAGAAAAATTTTGGTGGGGTTCTGCAGCAAGTGGGCCACAAACAGAAGGACGGGTACCTGGCGATCATAAAGGAGACAATATTTTCGATTATTGGTTTTCCAAAGAGCCAGAAAAATTCTTTGATCAAGTCGGTCCGGAAAAAGCGTCGCAAGTCTATACAAAATATAAAGAAGACGTTCAGTTGATGAAACAAACCGGACATAATTCATTTCGGACATCTATTCAATGGAGTCGCTTGATTCCAGATGAAACAGGTGCAGTCAATCCCCAAGCAGTCGCATTTTATAATAGTTATTTTGATGAACTGATTGCACATGGTATTGAGCCATTTGTTAACTTGTATCATTTCGATATGCCGATGTACCTTCAAGAAAAAGGTGGTTGGTTCGCCCGTGAAACTGTCGAAGCTTATGAAACGTATGCCAAAACTTGTTTTGAATTATTTGGAACGAAGGTAAAAAAATGGTTCACGCATAATGAACCAATCGTTCCTGTCGAAGCTGGTTATTTATATCGTTGGCATTATCCTGAAGAGTCGGATATGAAAAAAGCAGTTCAAGTTGGCTATCACGAGGCATTATCTTCTGCGTTAGCTATCAAAGCCTATCATGAAACAAAACAAGACGGTAAAATCGGGATCATCTTAAATTTAACACCTAGTTATCCAAGAAATGAGAACGATCCTGCCGATGTGAAAGCTGCGCAAGTCGCCGATGCCTTTTTCAATCGCTCATTTTTAGATCCCGCTGTTAAAGGAGAATTTCCACAAGAATTGATCGAGATCGTAACTGAGCTAGAGATTCTTCCGGACATGCAGGAAGAAGATCTAGCAATTATCAAAAATAATACGGTGGATCTTTTAGGAATCAATTATTATCAGCCACGCCGTGTCAAAGCTAAAGAAACAGCAATCGATACAACAAATGGCCCAATGCCCGAAGATTACTTTGATAACTATGAAATGCCGGGACGTAAAATGAATCCTTATCGCGGGTGGGAGATTTATGAAAAAGGTATTTACGATATCTTGATCAATGTTCGAGACAACTACGGCAACATCGACTGTTTTATCTCAGAAAACGGTATGGGTGTTGAAAATGAAGCCCGCTTTATTGAAGCTGACGGAATGATCCATGATGATTATCGCATCGAATTTGTCCAAGAACACTTAAAATATGTGCATCAAGCAATCGAAGAAGGTGCGAACTGCTTAGGCTATCACATGTGGACGTGTATGGATAACTGGTCATGGACGAATGCGTATAAAAATCGCTATGGCTTTATTTCAGTCGATCTAGCTGATGGCAAACGGACGATCAAAAAATCTGGCTACTGGTTCAAAGAAGTAGCTGATACAAATAGTTTTTCTGTTTGATTAGAAATTTGTTCTTTTTTGAAATTTTTTAATTTAAAAAATGATCCCGAGATTCACGATGATCTCGGGATTTTCACTTTCATACATCATCGATATGCGTTATTTTTTATCTTTTTCTTTAATTTCTTCGCTTAAAGTTTCATTTTTTGTATATAATAGATTAGGTAAATTTGAATGGGAGTGGAAGAAGGTATGCGAAAAAAAAGGCCTTTTCTTCTCTTTTGGTTAATTGGCTTTTTTATAATACTTATGTTATCCGCAGTATTTTCTGGTAAAATGACCGCTGATCTTGCGCACAAAGAACCAGAAACAACCATTGCAAATAAAGCTTCAGTAGATGAATTCAAAAAAGAATTTTCAACCTATTGGTGGGCGGACTACGAAGTTGTAGCGAACTATGAAAAGGGAGAATTAGAGATTTATCTGCCAAAAGACAAGGAAAAAAATCAATTCATCAATGTCAATGATGTATTAAGTGCCATTTCAATCAGGCAAGTCCAACACGGAGACAAGCACTTGAGTGTGCTGCTTTTGACCGAAGATAAACAGAAAGTCGCACGGTTAAAA
This sequence comes from Enterococcus sp. DIV1304_2, assembly GCF_050555445.1. Classification (NCBI taxonomy): domain Bacteria; kingdom Bacillati; phylum Bacillota; class Bacilli; order Lactobacillales; family Enterococcaceae; genus Enterococcus; species Enterococcus sp. DIV1304_2. The sequence continues at coordinate 2,321,750 of NZ_CP187851.1, read as the reverse complement.
AATGGAAAGGTATCTTCTAGTTATTCTGAAAAAGTAGACCCAGACATGGTCAATCAACGCTTGACTGAATGGCGGAAGACGACAGAAGAAATCCAAGAAATAACTGAAACCACCACCTCTTCATCCGAAGAGACGTCCAATACGACTAATTCTAGTGTAGTAACTGGACCGTAACAGCAACAAGCGCATAAACAAGTGAAAAAAGTTCAAATTTTCTAACATAAAAATATTGAGATCTGCTAGTGGAAGAGTTGGGGCAAGAAATGTTCAGCTCTGATCAATAAGGTGGAATCTAGGCAAATTAAGATAATTCGCCTAGATTCCGCCTTATTTTCGAAGCAGTTACTTTCCGGAAAGCAGAAAAGCAACGATAGAACACCAGTTATTAATTTATAAAAAAGAGTAAAAAAACAGATTTTTTTAGCAAAAACTAAATGTTTAGGAGCAAAATAGACAGGAACAATAATTTAGAGAGAAGTGGTGACTTTGACACAACTAAAAAAAATTGGCCAACATCAAGTACTCATCGTTTTGATTGCTGGCTTTTTCTTTTGGATGAAAACGATTTTTGCCTACTATACTGATTTTTCTTTAGGCGTAGAAGGAAGCATCCAAACGTTTATTTTATGGATCAATCCAATAGCGACAACGCTATTGTTTTTCGGGATTTCTTTGTATTTTAAGAAAGTCAGAACAAGTTTGATCGTTTTATTTATCATCGATTTTTTAAACACGTTATTGCTATATTTGAATATTATTTTCTATCGTGAGTTCACAGATTTCATTACCGTTAAATCAGCACTAGGTTTCTCCAAGGTTTCCCAAGGATTGTCTGGTAGCTCTTTTTCCTTGATGAAGCCCCATGATATCCTTTATTGGGTCGATATCGCCATCTTTGCTTTTCTGCTGATTCGCGTATTTATAAAAAAAGTACCACTGAAAGCACCACCTGTACGTAAGCCAGTGGCGGTTGCGGTGACTTGTTTATCTGCTTTGATTTTCTCTGGAAATCTTGCAATGAGTGAAGCAAATCGCCCTCAATTATTGCAACGGACGTTTGACCGTTCCTATATTGTGAAGTATCTTGGTCTGGATGCGTACACGATCTATGATGGGATAAAAACAGGGATCACTAGCAGTGTCAGAGCGCATGCAAGCAGCAATGGCTTAGATGAAGTTCTCGATTACACCAAATCTCACTACGCTGCTCCTGATTCAGAGATGTTTGGACTTGCAAAAGGAAGAAATGTGATCGTATTGCATTTGGAAAGTTTTCAACAATTTTTGATCAATATGAAAGTAGATGGACAAGAAGTCACTCCTTTTTTAAATAGTCTCTTTACCGATCAGGGAACAATCAGTTTTGATAACTTTTTCCATGAAGTTGGACAAGGGAAAACCAGTGATGCGGAGAACATGTTGGAAACCGGGACGTTTGGGTTGCCTCAAGGTTCGTTGTTTACAGAATTAGGTTCAGATAATGTGTTCCAAGCTGCTCCAGCCATCTTGGATCAGACACAAGGCTATACCAGTGCGGTTTTTCATGGGAATGTCGGTAGTTTCTGGAATCGTGATCATGTATACAAAAATCTAGGATATGATAATTTCTTTGATCGCTCATATTTCGATGATTCAGATGAGATGCTTGGCTATGGTATTTTAGATAAAAATCTATTTCGAGAATCCGCAAACTATCTTGAACATTTGCAACAACCATTTTATGCGAAGTTTCTCTCTGTCACGAATCACACCCCTTATTATACAGATGATAAAAACTTTGATTTTCCTTCGTTAAATACAGGAAATAGTACCGTTGATAATTATGTGCGGACGGCCCATTATTTAGATCAGTCTCTCAAACAGTTCTTTACTTATTTGAAAGCTTCTGGGATTTATGACCATTCGATGTTCGTGATTTACGGGGATCATTTTGGTATCTCAAATACGGACAATAAAGACCTTGCTTCAGCACTAGGAAAAGATCCAGAAACATGGGGCGATTTTGATAATGCGCAGATGCAAAGAGTACCGCTGATGTTCCATATTCCAGGTTATACAAAAGGAACCGTCAAACATGAGTATGGTGGTGAAATCGATGTTTTACCAACTTTACTCCATTTATTAGGAATCGAGGACAAAAATTATATCCATTTTGGTACAGATTTACTTTCACCTCAACATGATCAAGTCGTGGCATTTAGAAATGGGAATTTTGTCGCGCCGGATTACACCGTACTAGGTGGAAAAATCTATGATACGAAAACAGGGGTATTACTCGAAGAAAACCAAGCAGCGGAACAAAAAGTCGCACAAGAACAAAATCAGGTGAAAACAGCTTTGAGTCTTTCTGATAAACTCAATCAAGAAAATCTCTTGCGATTCTATGTGCCAAATGGATTTACGACAATCGATCCTGCAAAGTATGACTATAAGAATCAAGTGCAACGGAACCAACAAATTGAAAAAGAAAAAGGTGCAGCTTCAACAAGTGTCTATTCTAAAAATCATGATCAAACAACAACCAATCTATACCCTGCAGAGGATGGATCGGCGGACAAACCATAGACATGGCTAGATGTCGGTGAAGGAGCAAGCTATCTGAAGGCTTCTTTCACAACCTGGATCAACGGTGTTCAATCAGCAACACTTCAGTAATAAGTCAAAAAAACCTAAAATGAAAAAGCCATTTTTGCTTTTTCTGCCTTATTATTCAGTGCTGAACGCTTCTTTCACAACCTTGATCAACGGTGTTCAAGTAGCTGACCTTCAACACTAAGCTGAAAAATCAAAAAATATGAGGAACTATTTTCTGCCTTTTCATCTTACTGTTCAGGTCAAAGCGCTTCTTTCACAACCTTACAAAACTTCTAAAAAGTTGTAATTTCACTTTTTAGAAGTTTTTTTATTGTTCTTCAAATATTTTTTTTATTTATGCGTACTTAATTAGTGAATGCAATAAATATTTCGATAGTTATTTCTCTTTTTCGGTTGTTGTTCTGACGAAGAGGATCTTATTGGAAAATGCACACACTAAAGGAGGCATATTATGCACGATGGAGAATTGATCAAAAAATTACGGGTAAGTCGCAAGTTGACACAGTCACAATTGGCAGAAGGGATCTGTTCAAAAACTTCGCTTGTGGGGATCGAGAATCGTACGATCAAAAAAATTTCTTTTTTAACACTGATGGCATTTCTTGATCGGTTGAATATCACACTTACTGAATACGAATCGCTACGAAATCAAGTGGAAGAACCACGGAAAACGAGAAAAACACGTAATCTTTTGAATAAAGTTCAGGAGGATGATTTTGATCCCTACAAAGAAATCGCCGACAATCGCAAGCAATTTAAGCGAACGGCTGATCTTTACTATCTCGTACTGAATATACATATGTATTGGAAATCAAGTGTGAAGCCAGATATCCAATTGGAATTTTTGGGATATGAGATACGAATGATCGAAGATTACTTTATGAAACTGAAAGAATTTGGTCGATATGAACTAGACTTATTAGCAGAGTTCCCCTTTATTTTCAGCGATTCCTTTATCGAAAACAATTATTTGAAAATTAAAAAAAGAATGCGTAAAGCAATGAAGTCAGGTTATGATCAGTGTTTGTTTCTTTTTTTAAAGAATTTAACTGTCTATTATATCGACAAAAAAAGATATAAAAAAGCACGAAGCATCAATGAAGATATGTATCGTTGTTTAGGTTTGAAATCAAAGACAGCTGTCATTTACGAGAGTTTGATGTCCGATTATTATCGTCGATTGATCGCCACCGCATTAGGGGAACCAATCAAAAAAGAGGAGTTTGAGTCATTATTTGCAGTGATCGAGTATACCTTAGGCAAAGAAGAGCGAGATGAATTAGAAGAAAAACTATTGTCTATCCAAGCACAACGCTAGAGATTTGCTGAAAGCGGCTATTTAGTGGGCATTTGACTTAATACAAAAGGAAAACCAGTCCCTCTAGTATTGAGTCAATCCTCTCACTAAACGTGTGGAGCATGACCTCTAACAGAAGGACTGGCATATCAATAAGATGATCAAAAATTGATGCACTCAAAAAGTCAGTGAGCAAAAAATTTATTTTTTCGCATCTTCTACTTTCTTTGTATCGAATGGCGGAAAGAAACGTGTGATCTCAGTATTGGCTGCATCTCGTGAATCCGAAGCGTGAATGATATTTTCTGTACCAGGTAAGGCAAAATCGCCTCTGATCGTCCCAGGAACGGCATCTGCTGCTTTTGTTGCACCGACCATTTTGCGTACGAGATCGATCACATCTTCACCTGTTAATACCAGATAGACGACTGGACCAGAAGTCATATAGTCGATCAAGTCATCGAAAAAGCTTCGATTAGATAGATGTTGATAGTGTTCTTTTGCTAGTTTTTCAGTCATCGTCGCGAATTTCATTTCAGCGATTGCGAATCCTTTTTCTTCAAAACGCTGGATGATTCGGCCAATTAAATGACGTCTTACCCCATCAGGTTTGATAATAACAAGTGTACGTTCCATATCCTTCACTCCGATCTGTTGTGATAGGTTCATTATACCTAGAGAAAGAAAACATGACAAACGAATCCCTTAGAGTTTCAACTTTTTTGAAAATGTGTTTGACATTCCAGCCAATAGTTGTTACATTAGGTGAGGAAAAACTGAATAAGATTTGTTAGGTGAGGCTCCTATACAAACATAGGCTACTGCCCAAAAATGTCGAGAGACGCCAATGGGTAGAACAGGAATTGTCGAGATAAGGCTTTTCATAAGGTAGCTAAAAGCTCTTTTGCTTTTTACGTTGTATAGTGCCAAAACTCAACGAGTAGATCATCCATGCTTTTTTTTGTGCACTTTTTTGACCTTTCGCTGAGTTTTGGCGAAAGGTTTTTTGTTTCTCACCAATCTGTTTTTTCAAATAAAAAGGTGTTAGAGGGTGATCAAGTTGGGAAGTTGAAGTATCCAGTAATAGGGCAAGAAAGTAATGTAAGTAAACGAAAGGAGATGAGAACAAATGGATGAAAGTCCGGTGTACAAGGAGACAAAGCGTTGGTATGTTGAGACTATTATCTATCTGTTCTCAGCGCCTTTAGAACACTCTGTCTCCGTTGATTAGATAAACGATCAAGCGCACAACAGATATCAGTGTGTGCTTGATAAGATCAAAGGAGGAACACGAGATGGAAAAAAAGAAAGAAACAAAAAAAGTCTACGCTGGTTTTGCTAGTAAAAATAAGCAACAGTTATTTGACTTATTTCAAACAACACAAAAAGGCTTGTCTTCAGAACAAGTAGAAAATTTAAGAGAAACTTATGGAAATAATAGTATTTCATATGGAAAGAAAACGCCGTTTATTGTAGAAGTGATCAAGGCGTTTATCACCCCTTTCACATTAGTATTGATTGCTTTAGGAATTATTTCTTTTATCACCGAGTATCTATTAGCTGCTCCAGCAGATAAAGATTTGTTTGGTGTAATCATCATTTTTGCCATGGTGTTAGTCAGTGGCACGATGACCTTGATCCAATCCGTACGTTCGAACCAAGCTGCTGAAAAGTTGAAATCATTGGTGAAAGTAACAGCTGCCGTAAAACGAGATGGTGAATACAAAGAAATTCCTATGGAGGAAATTGTTTGTGGCGATCAAGTTCGTTTGTCAGCGGGAGATATGATCCCAGCAGACATGCGGTTGCTTTCTGCCAAAGATTTATTTATCTCACAAGCGGCATTAACGGGTGAAAGCTATCCCGTTGAGAAACATGCGACTGTGTGCTCTGGAAGAACACAAAGCGAAACGAGTTATGAAAATATTGCATTCATGGGAAGCAATGTGATCAGTGGTAGTGCAGAAGGTATCATCATCTCTGTTGGGAACGACACGATGTTTGGACATGTGGCACAAAACTTATCACAAAAACCGATAAAAACAAGCTTTGAATTAGGCATCCAAAAAACATCCATGTTGTTGATCAAATTCATGGCATTGATGGCACCAACTGTGATCGTGATCAATGGATTTACAAAAGGAGACTGGTTAGAAGCATTCTTGTTTGGTTTATCAGTCGCTGTTGGGTTAACACCAGAAATGCTACCGATGATCGTTACGACAAATCTGGTCAAAGGTGCCAGTGCTATGGCGAAAAAAGGAACAGTCATCAAAAATCTAAATGCCATTCAAAATTTTGGTGCGATCGATGTCCTTTGTACAGATAAAACAGGTACATTGACTCAAGATAAAATTATTTTAGAATACCACATGGATTGTGAAGGAAATGAAAATGACCGAGTACTGCGCCACGCCTACTTGAATAGTTACTACCAAACTGGATTAAAGAATCTTTTAGATGTTGCCATTATCGATGAAGCAGTTGAGACGTTAGATACAGAGAAGATTCGTTATCAAAAAGTAGATGAAATACCCTTTGATTTTGAACGTAGAAGAATGAGTGTCGTGGTGGCTGACCCAGCTGGAAAAACGCAAATGATCACAAAGGGTGCGATCGAAGAAATGTTAAGTATCTCTTCATACATCGACCTTGGTGGTGAAGTCAAACCATTGACTGCTGAACAAAGAGAAACAGTTTTGGCGAAAGTGAAGGACTTGAATGAAGATGGGTTGCGTGTGATCGGTGTCGCGCAAAAAACGAATCCAAGTGTGGTTGGAGAATTTTCAGTGAAAGATGAGTCAGAAATGGTCTTGATTGGCTATCTTGCTTTCCTTGATCCACCAAAAGAAACAACCAAACAAGCATTGAAAGCTTTGAAAGATCATGGTGTTGCTGTAAAAGTATTGACTGGTGACAACGAGTTGGTCACACGTTCTGTTTGTCGACAAGTAGGCTTACAAATCAATGAATTGATCACTGGCGAGAAAATCGCTGAGATGTCTGATAAGGAATTAGGAAAAGTTGCTGAGGCACATGATGTCTTTGTCAAATTGAATCCGCAACAAAAAGCACGATTAACCACTGCCTTACGTAACAATGGTCACACAGTAGGTTTTTTAGGCGATGGTATTAACGACGCACCAGCAATGAAAGTCGCAGATATCGGTATTTCAGTAGATACAGCAGTAGATATTGCAAAAGAATCAGCGGATGTTATCTTGTTAGAAAAAGATTTGATGATTTTAGAAAAAGGATTATTGTCAGGTAGAGAGACTTTCGGCAATATTATGAAATACATCAAAGCGACAGCTAGTTCAAACTTTGGCAACATGTTTTCTGTCTTGGTAGCTAGTACATTCCTTCCATTTTTACCTATGCTACCGTTACAAATTTTATTCTTAAATTTGATTTATGATGTATCTTGTATCTCTTTGCCATGGGATAGAATGGATAAAGAATATTTGCATGAACCAAAAAAATGGGAAGCATCAAGTATTGGCAAATTTATGGTGTACTTCGGACCAACGAGTTCCGTTTTTGACATCACGACCTATCTATTGATGTACTTTGTAATTTGTCCAGCAGTGGTTGGTGGAAGTTACCATACATTGACTGGCTCACAACAAGTTCTATTTATCGCATTGTTCCATGCTGGTTGGTTTGTTGAATCTTTATGGACGCAAACCTTAGTGTTACATGCGTTACGGACACCTAAAGTGCCTTTCTTGCAAAGTAATGCCACTTTTATTATGTTTTCAATTACAACATTAGGTATTCTAGTAGGTTCTGTTCTTCCTTTTACTAATTTTGGTGAAGGACTAGGATTGTTACCATTACCAGCTAACTATTGGATTTGGTTGATCGTGACTGTTATCGCTTATTTAGGATTAGTTACATTCATGAAAAAAATCTATATCAATAAATTTGGAGAACTATTATAAAAGAAAATCTTTTCTGCACTTTCGTACGAGGAATTTGAGCATCCTTCAGGTAAGATTTCAATAAAAAAATAAACTTCATTTAAATGGTTCGCTTATTCTATAAAATTTTAGTGAATCGCTGCATCGTTCCATCAATAGTAAAACGCTGATAGATTAGGTATTTTAAATACCTAATCTATTTTTTTTCTGCGCTACTAAAAAAGTCAAGTACTCGCGTAAGTTATATTTAAATAATTTTTCAAAAAAGAATAAATTATATTTAAATATAACGGAAACAAGCGTTATACAATGTGTTCGAGCGATTGTTTAAAAGCAATCTATTATTACCCGTTGCCAGCTATTGTTATGTTGGATAAAGAAAATCTATGATTCAAGTAAGACTCAAAATGCTTGATTTTTAGAAAAACTAGATAACGATAAACCATTGATATAGCAGTTCGATCAAACATTGAATCAAATGGATCATTTGTCTCACTTCTTGACTCGCAACGGGATAAGGGGGCGAAGAATGGATCAATTGAAGCAATCCGACGGGGAAATACTCTTGGGAAATACAATCATAAGAGTATGCTGGGAATCGTGGCTTCAATAGAAGCGGGAATGATATATTGTCGTAGTTACTCTAAGTAGATTTAAGCAAATAACTAATGATGAGTGAGTGTAGTTGGGGTTACGGTCACGAATAGTTGCGCTATCGTTTATAAAAAATAGCTGTTTGTTTAGATCGGTAGCTAATAATGTTGAGACAGGTAGATAAAATTTTTGTTACAGAGGTTTGAGTCGAAAATAGTGGAGTCTAAAATTGATCCTTTAAGGTCGGAACATAAGTGTTCAAACAAATAAGCCATCATTCATGAAAAATTGTATTTTACAAATTTTTATGAATGATGGCTTATTTATGAAAAATGGTGTTTGGGAATAGAATGTATTCATTTTTGAAGGGATTACGCATGGTCATTCGATGAGTATAAACAAAAAAAAGATTATAATGCAAAACTCGAAATAAAAAAACAACAAAACGCACTCGGAAAAATAGCCGTTTAAAAAAATGACTGGTTCTTTACTATATTATAATTCATGAAAATTTCATTCGTTTTTCATGGTAGAAAATTAAATAAGCAGAAAATGGGTGATAAAGCGAATTAGCGACACATGATTAACGTTGATATAACAGCTTTTTTTACTTTCAATTGAATTTTTAAAATCACTTGTTATTTTTAAAAGTCAAATAATATGCTCTGAAAAAAATTAATCGTTTTTCAGTAATAAAGAAATTTTTTTTAAAAATAACTGAATTTAACATTATACAATACAAAAAGAATCAAGCAAGCAATAATAATTATCAATAAGTTAATTTTGTTGTATGAAGCAGAAGGGAAGATAAGATGAAAAAAAATATTGTTATGTGTGTTGCCGCAATGCTTCTTTTTTCAGGAATAACTTCTCCATTGTCAACCGTCGTGCAGGCAGTGGATGCTGAAAATGACTCAGTCACTCTATCACCCACAACTCAAACAGAAGAGTCGATTGATCAAACCATGCAAAGTGAAGAGACAGTCACACAGACAACAGAATCAGTAAAAGAGGAGGTGAAACAGTCAGAGGCGCAGACACAAGAATCGACGACTGAAGAAAAACACTTTACTTTAACTTTTATGACAGATAGCACTCATTTATTCGAATCAGGAGCGGAAGTTAAAGAACTGACAGTGAAGGAAAACGAAAAATTAGCAAGTAATGATATCCCGAGTTTTGCGGATGATCAACCATTGAACGGTTGGGAAGTTGAAGGCAAACTCTATACGAATGAAGAAATCAGCCAATTAACAGTGACGAAGGATCTACAACTAAAAGCAGTATTTAAACAACAGGCATTCCGCTCTTTGAGAAGTACAGATGCTTCGATCAAAGATACGATTGCTACCGCGGATAAGACGAAAGTACTTGTTGTACCAAATCCTACAGATAGTACGCAAGCTTGCCAGACATATGCTGCATCAGATACCGGAGTAAAAGCGGCATTAAATGATTTGTATCATGCGGGCAATATGCAAGATTACGTCATGTATATGGGATCAAACGTCACATTAACAGCTGCAACAGTCGCTAACAATATTCCAAGTACGGTCGATGCAACTAACGCTACGTTTGCCTCATTAAAAGATAAAGTAAATAAACTAGTGATCACTGGCCATTCAGATGATCCAATCACACAAGATTTAACGGTACCATCTGGTGCAAAAACACTTGCTTTTACTGCGAATGCTTACTTTGGTTCAACGATTACTTTACGAAATATTAGCTATACCGGCTCTTACTTCTATATGAATGGACACAGCTTGAATTTGAATGGGGGAGCAAACGGTAATGGTATTTCAATCTATGGTGGAACCAATTCAGGAGATGTCGTAGGGAATCCGGTAAACACTATCAATACGACAGGTTCTTATACATGGAATATCTTTGGTGGTAATCAAAATGGCGGTACGCTGAAAGGGAATACGAGTATCGTTATCAACAATACGAATAATGGGGGAATCAATACATTAGCAGGGGGAGCTAATATTGGTACCGTTGATGGAAACGTCTCTACGATTATCAATAATGCGGGTGGACGAATCACAAATTTGTACGGTGGTGGAAATGGAACCAGTGCGACCAATACAGCAAATGTTACGGGTACTGTATCTACAACTATCGGGATTACCAATAGTGCAACAGGGTTTCAATTAAGTACCTTTTATGGTGGTGTCATCTACGGGAATATTGGTGGAAAAGTAACCAATAACATCTCAGGTTATGGTCGTTGGTACGGCGCAGGGGAACGATTCATCGGTGGGTCCTCTCGAGGAAATATCGGAACCAATCGTTCAACTGACGGAATCGAAACAAATTTGGATAGTAGTTTATACAGTGCTGGACGGGCAGAATTTGAAGGCGGCAATCGTTATACCGGTACGGTCACTGGGAATATCACGAATACGGTCAAAGCAGGAACCCCATCTGCCGGTGGAATCAATGACTTCAATGGGGGCGCCGGCAATAACGTGGTTAAATTCAATAAAAGTGGGATTGGGGCATCAAATGAAACAACCTATGATGCGTATACACCACAACAAAGAGCAGATTTAGCCAAAGCTGCGGCAGAGTTCAAAGTCTTCGGCAACATCACCTCAAAATTAGTCAGTGGCTCATTCAATAATGGTGCAATTTGGACAACAGCAGCCGGTCGCGGTGGCTACATCGAAGGCAACACAACGATTGAAGTTGGAACGGCTAATGCAGATGGTTCAATCGGCGGAGCTGGTTTTGCCTATTCCGGATCAATGCCAACCGATTTAGACTATTCGACCACGAAGAAAAATCGGGGGGAAGCTTCGGTTTGGGACATCGTAGGTGGAGGTGGCTATCCTGCTTCAAATGATACATGGGACATCTATATCAAAGGAGATACACAAACGATATTAAACAATACCGTAGCACGATGGACTTATGGTGGTTCTTATTCAGGGGTTATTGAAGGAAATAGCTCAAACATATTGAATGGGGGGATCGCTGATACGTTAGAAGGTACGGGCTATGCAGGTACACGTGTGTATGGTAACGGACAAACCATCGTCAATGATGGTCAAGTAGACTGGTTCTTGTCCGGTGGCGGATGGGATGACAAAAAAATTGTCGGAAACGTAGGAGTGACCGTTTATGAAGGAGTCATTAATGCTTCAATGGGTGCATCCTATGGCGCAAGTGCTGGACATACTGTCACTGGAAATTCAGATAATCGCATCTATGGTGGGAACTTCTCTGGTACACCACGAACTGGTTCTAATGGCTTTTCTGGTGGTATCACAAACTATGGGTCACTACTTGGAAATGCTAGTTTACTCATCGATTTACGAAACTATGACGGTGAATTCAAGTTGCCGGGTAATACGTATATCACAGGTGGACGACCATATGGACAAAACACGAATTTGGGGACATCTGCAGACAATACGATTACGTTGAATATCTTTACCAAACCAGGTGTGGATTCATTAAATGGTGCGAGCATTTATGGGGATGGTGGTAGTAATGCTGCGTACACCAAAAATGGTTCGATCCAGATGAATATCCAAGCGGAGGGTTCTAGTATTGGTAATCTGTATGCTACACAGTATTCCAATATCAGTAGTGGGAAAATTTTGCGTAATGTTACTGCTAACGTTCAAGGAGCGGTCAGCATCAACGGTTTATCCGGTGGTGCAGCCAATGATAACTTTACGAATACGATCGCTAGTGCTAGTACAAACAAAGTCGTGTTCAATTTTGGTGAAAATGTCGATGGTACAAACAACTATCAAACAGATCCAGTCAATCTAACTGGTTTAGGAATCGTCAATTTCACTGAATTAAATGTAACGAATGGATTGAAATTAATGGCAAATGGCGGAAATATCAAAAATGGTTTATCTGCGACTGCTGCCAATCATGCAACGACCTATCATTCATTTGGGGACATTCATCTGTCAAAAAATGCTGGGATCGGCGTTTCAACTTCTAATAACTTGATTTCTGCAGCTAAGTTGACTATAGAGGATGAAGCCACTTTAGAAACGATTCCTGGAACAGGAAAAGTCAATATTTCAGATGTCGAGTTTCCTGATCCTGCAAAAGATGAATTAGTCTGGATCAAGTCAACTACTGGAGATTCAGCAACACAAGTAGATAGTACCGGTACATGGTTCGGTGCAAATAAAGCCTATCAAGTTTTGACAATCAATCCAACGATTGCCAATGCAACAAAGCTAACACCTTTGAATTTCAGAGGAACTGAAAAAGCAACTGGGAAAAGCTTCATCGGAGATAACGATGTCTCAAAATCCGGTAGTGGTTATGGTATCGCCATACCTGGTTCAGTTATCGATTATGAAGTAGAAAATCCTGGGATCGCTCAAGGCAAAGGAAGTATTTTTCATAACGTCAGTGAAGTGAAAGAAGGAAATGCGCCATTAGTCTTGGATGCGTGGGGAACAGAAACCGCAGGTACAAAAGTTCAAAAAGGACGCTTAGTGATTCCATCAGGAAAAGGTATCACACCAAGATTAAGCTTTGAACCAGAAACACAAGCAACTGGTTCATGGTTGTACCATGCAGAAATCATCAGTACAAAAAATGGAGACACGCCTACAACGATTGCTGAACAAAAAGATTCTTCAACGATCGATTGGCAATCGCCAGATAGCGAATACAGTTATGAAGTCAAAGTGAAGTATTCGAATGCAGCTGAGCTTTCTGCTAAAAATGTGATCATTTCTGAAAAAGAAGCACAAGATTTAGTCGATAAACAATCGATTTTAACATTGATGGAGGCGAAGGGACGTCCATTCTTTACGGATTCGATCACCGCTGATGTGATGAACGAGATCAAGCAACCACTAGCAGCAGATGAAGTTTCCAGAAAACATGTCATTGATTACAAAGTCGGTACGACAGGGAATGAAAAGGAACAACAAGCAAACTTGATTGTTGTAAAAAATGAAGCAACGATTTCGACGGATCGCAGTTTTGCCGTCTATGCAAAAGATGTTCGGATGAGTTTATCTGATGCCAATGGATTGACGTCTCAACAAGAGTTGAATCAACGAACATTGGCACAAGTGATCTTAGCTGATGGCAGTGCGAATCAAGTACCAACGTTGACAGACGCAACGTTTTCAGCAATCAAGAATGCGACAGAAGCGGAAGTTTTAAAAAATGTTTCAACGACGTATAGCTATCAACTAAATGGAATAACAACTGAAAAAACAATCAATGTAGCAATTACAGGTACATTAGAGCTTAAAGAAGTACCAAATACGATGAATTTCGAGACACAAAAAGTTAAGACAACGACTCAAACGTATTGGCCATTGATCGAAGGTGATTTGATCGTGAAAGATACAAGAGGTTCTGAACGGGATAGCTGGCAATTGACAGTCACTGAAAAACAACCTTTGACTTCGGGGACAACCCAACTTTCTAATACACTTTCATTTACAGACGGTACAAAGAATACCGTACTCGGCCCCAATGCAGTGATCCTAGAAGAGAAGACACTGACGACAAATGGTGAATATCTTGTCAATCAAGAGTGGGGACAAACGAACAACAAAGGAATCAAGTTAACTGTTCCTCCGGAAAAACAAAAAGTCGGAAGTTATCAAGGAACATTATCATGGTCATTGGTTGCAGCCCCTGGTAACCCATAGAAAACACGACGATAGAGAATAGGTGGGAAAGATGAAGAAAAAAAGGTGGAAGATCCTTGTGTTGTTAGGACTTCTTTTTACTCAAACGCCAATTGGTCTAGCCGATGAAGAGCAATCGTTCAAAAGTGAGGGTGTTACAGGATTTTATGGCACCTATGAATATCCTGAAGCAGGAAGTAGCAGTTCCGAAGAAGGGGTGGGTGAGCCAACTTTCCCCAGCTCTACTCAAGAGGATCAAACGTCCTCTGAAAAAAATGGAGCAACTGTGGAACAGCAAGAGGCGATACAAGGGGATAGCAAACAGTTACCAAAAACTGGAGAATACAGGAGTAAACAATTTACGATTATTGGAAGTTTCCTTCTTTTGATCGTATTGATAATTATTGTTATAAAAAGGAGAAGAAGAGAAAAATGAAAAAGACAACGTTGTTAACAGCTGGAATTATTTTATTTAGTACACTAGTAGGAACAAGCACAGTATTTGCTGCGGATGAAACTGCAAGCTATGAGACAAATGGAGTGATCGCATTTGAAGCAGATACCGATCCAACAAACCCGGTTGATCCAACTGATCCAACAAGTCCGGTAGAACCAGTGGATCCAACTGATCCAAATGGACCAAATCCAGGGACGAACGGACCATTATCAATTGATTTTGCTTCAAGCTTCCAATTTGGGAAACAAAAAATCACTACTGTCACAAAAGACTACTATGCACAGATCCAAACATTCAAAGATGGAACAGACGGACCAAACTACGTCCAAGTAACAGACAAACGTGGAACACAAGAAGGATGGAGCTTATCCGTCAAGCAAGACAGTCAATTCAAAACTGCTGCTGATGAAGAGTTATCTGGTGCAGTACTATCCTTAAGTAACGGTGCAAGTGCATCGATCATGGATGATCAATACAAACCAGATCTAGTAACACAAAACACATTGACTCCTGGAAGCGAATCAGTCTTGATGACTGCTGACGCGGGTAAAGGCATGGGAACTTGGATCTACAAATTTGGTACGGATGCCACACAAGGCGCAACTGCTGTAAAACTTAACGTACCAGGTAAAACGGTCAAATTAGCGAAAGAGTATAGCACCACATTGACATGGAGCCTTAAATCTACTCCAGCACCATAAAAGAAAAAGGCAGAAAATGAATCACTTTGGGGGATCGTATGAAAAAAACAGTAAGTGGTTTAATGATCATTAGTCTTTTGACAGGAGTTACGGTTACCGTCCAAGCAGTCGATCAAGCAAAGTATACAAGTAACGGTACGGTCAATTTTATACCTGATACGGAACCAATCGATCCAGTCAATCCAATCGACCCTGATCCAGACAAACCGGTTCATCCAACTAATCCAGATGGAACGGACCCAGAACCAGGTACAAAAGGGCCACTATCGATCGACTTTGCTTCAAGTTTTGATTTCGGCATGAATAAGATATCGAATAAAACAGAAACCTATTATGCCAAAGCACAGACTTATGTAAATGACGATGGCACATTTTCGGATCTAGTCACACCAGATTATGTCCAAGTGTCTGATCACCGAGGAAATAATGCTGGTTGGACATTGAAAGTATGTCAAAACGGTCAATTTAAGAACGATGACACATTAAACAACACGTTGACTGGCGCGGTAATCGAATTGCAAGATCCGGTAGTCAAATCAAATGCAGAGGGTGTGGCTGCACCGACTGCGACCACTGAAATCGCCTTAGATCCAAACGGTGCAGAATCGATTGTTCTAAGTGCAGGACAAGATGCAGGTTCTGGTACGTGGATCGAAGCGTGGGGGGATAAAGTGGAGACAATCACAATGAAAGACCAAAAAAATAAAGACGTATCCTCAATGGTTACAAAAAGTGTTTCATTGACCATCCCGGGTAAAACGCCGAAAGATGCAGTCACGTACTCAACAACATTAACTTGGAATCTATCTGATACACCAGGAAATTAAGAATGGAGAAAATAAAAATGAAAAAATCACAAATGATCTTATTATCAACAATGTTATTAGGCGGAGTATTCAGCACAGTTAGCGTAGCAGCAGCTGATGGTGGAGAGTATACTTCAAATGGTGTCATCAATTATGTGCCAAATACAGAGACGACTGATCCAGTTGATCCACTTGATCCAGAACAACCAGTGACGCCAGTTGATCCAACAAATCCTGATGGTAAGCCAAATCCAGGTACAAATGGACCATTGTCGATCGACTTTGCTTCAAGTCTAGTCTTCGGTGAACAAAAAATCACGTCTAAAACGCAAACATACTATGCTGCAGCACAAAAATATAAAGATGCAAGTGATGTTGAAAAAGAAGGACCAAACTTTGTTCAAGTATCTGACAACCGCGGAACTGAAACAGGTTGGACATTGAAAGTAAAACAAAATGCACAATTCAAAACAGCGGAAGACCAAGAATTGACAGGTGCAAAAATCACATTATCAAATGGTAATGTCGTGACTGGTTCACAATCAGCAAAACCAACAGGCGTTGCAACTTTCAGCTTAGATCCAAGTGGTAGTGAATCATTAGTGATGAGTGCGAAAAATGGTGAAGGTGCTGGAACGTATTTGATGGATTGGGGAAATTCAGTGGATACTGCGAAAAATAGTATTGCACTAGAAGTACCAGGTTCAACGACAAAATACGCAAAAGCTTATCAAACAACGTTCACTTGGACGTTAACAGATGCGCCAGGAAACTAATCGAATACAATCTGGTCAAGGCAAAAGTGAAAGAACTTTTTGTCTTGACCTCAAAAAAATTGGTGCAACGCAGTGATATTAGTTACCTTTGAAGGGATAGAACGCTTCTGTCATAGCCTCGCCAACATCTAATTTATCAGGGAGTTAAAAATATTATGAAAAAAAGATTTATCCTTATTGTCAGCCTCATTGTTGCCATGCTAAGTATGGTTCCAGTCCAATCAACTTTTGCATCAGAATTTAATTTTGCGGTTACCCCAGTGATTCCTGAAAATCAAATCGATAAAGAAAAAACATATTTCGATCTATTGATGGAACCTGACAAACAACAAACAATCGAAGTCCAATTACGCAATGACACAGACAACGACATCACGATCGAAACCACGATCAACAGTGCAACAACTAATTTGAATGGTGTGGTGGAGTATGGTGAAAATAAAATTGAACCCGATAATAGTTTGGTTTACAATTTAAAAGATTATGCGAAAGCAGAGCCAGAAGTGACGTTACCAAAACATTCGGAAGTGACAGTGCCAATCACAGTCACGATGCCAGCAGAAAAATTTGATGGTGTCATGGCAGGCGGGATCACTTTTAAAGAAAAAACGGATGACACCCAGAGTTCTTCTTCAGAAGATAAAGGGTTAGCCATCAAAAATGAGTATTCTTATGTGGTTGCATTATTGATCCGTCAAAATATGACAGCGATCAAGCCTGATCTCAAAGCAACGAAAGTGGAACCCGCACAAGTCAATGCGAGAAATGTGATCAATGTACATTTGCAAAACCCTCACGCGGTTTACTTGAATCAATTGAATGTAGCAACAACGATCACGAAACAAGGATCAGCTGAAACACTCTATGAGAGTCAAACGGAAAGTATGCAAATGGCGCCTAATTCTCACTTTGCTTACCCCATTTCTTTAAATGGTGAAAAGTTGGAAGCCGGCAAATATACGATGAAGATGACTGCATACGGTGAAAAAGCGGAAGACGGGGAATACAAGGTTAAAACTTCTAGTGGCTCTGAGGAAACTTACAAATATAAATGGGAATTTGAAAAAGACTTTGAAATCAAAGGCGAAGTTGCTAGAGAATTAAACGAAAAAGATGTGACGATCGAACAAGACAATACTTGGATCTATCTATTATTCGGTATCCTATTATTATTGATTCTTCTACTTCTATTTATTTTTTGGAAAAGAAAAAAACAAAAAGAAGAAGACGAATCTGAAAATAAATAATATCAATCCCTGATAAAAAAACGTCTGACTGATCAAATAGATAAGATCAGTCAGACAATTTTTGCTTGAAAACGTATGGTTTCACTTACTTAAAATGTCTAATCAAAAAAGGGGGAGAAAAGTGAAAAGACAAAAAATCGCCATATTAGGAACACTTTTGTTCGCGGCAGTCTATTTTGAATCTTCCAACTATATATATGCAGAAACGATCATTTATGATCCGTTGAATCCAACAGAAGAAATCCAAATTCAACCAGTTACTCCCCAACGGTCTGTAACGGATGAGAAAGAAGCAGAGGTTGAACACACCGAACAATCACAAGATACTGCAATTATAAATAACGAAAAGCAGGAAGTTGAAGAACAACCACCAGCCGAATTACCGTATCAAGATTCTTCAATTCCTAAAAAAAAGCAACCAAACAAAACAAAATTATTAGATAACCAGGGCGATATTATTAGGCAGATTGCTAGTACATCACGTAAAATAACCTTAGATGATCAATTTTTTTCTGATGATCACTCTCATAACCAAGTGATGTTGCCACAGTCGAGTGGTTCTGGTTCTGCTAGTTCAGATAATAGTCAGATGGCAGCAATGAGCTACTTATTTTCAGGTACGATACTCTATGGAGAAAAACCAGAAGGTAGAGGAAATCAAAATGTTCAAACTATTTTTAGATAAGCCAGCGCAACGAAAGTTAGAGTTGCTACGTTATTTGGAAACAAAGCCACTTTTAATTGAAAATCATGAAAAAGTGCTGGAAGAATTGGATATCTCTTATTTTTTGCTGAATAAGTCAATGGAAGAATTGTCACATGATTTTGTGGACTATGGGCTAACGGATGAATTTCAACTGTTTTTCGAAGGAAATAACGTCCGACTGATTGAGAGTGGTCGAGGGAATTCGACAATTTTAGGTGAAATGTATGTCCGCCATTCCTTTGGTTTTTTGATGTTACAAGAAATATTTTTTGAAACGTTCGAATCTGTCAATGACTATGCGATCAAGAATTATATCAGTCATCCCCTCGTCTACCAAAAGCTGAAAGACATGCGTACGAGATTAGCAGACAAAAAACTTACAGTCACAAAAAAATTCTTACTAAGTGGGGAAGAAGGCTCTGTACGTGGATTGGTGACGTTTTATTTCACCAAATTATACGGACGGGCTTATTCGGTTTATCCAACAGAGATCACGAAACCAGTGGAAGAATTGATTCGGTTGCTTGAACCGAAATTCGCTGCTTCTTTTACAGGTTTTAGTGAAACAAAACTCCAACATTTTCTTTCAGTCAGCTTGATTCGAATAAAGCAAGGTTGGCGAATGTCCGAGAATAAAAAAAGTCAATTGACATTCAATAAAAAAATGTTAGAAACTAATGATTTCTTTCGAAGCATATTTTCTTGGCTTGAAAAAGAGGCAAAGATCGATACGGAAAAAGAGCTATATAGCGAAGCGCAACAGATTTTTGCTTATCTTGTTGTCGAAGGCGCAATCAATGAGCCGGAACTTATTGAGGGAGTGACACTAAAGGAAATACTTGCCTTGAATGACTTATTTCTTGAAGAACTTGGGCAAGCATTTATTCTCTCAGAGAATCAGCTAAAAGAAATCAGAAGACAGCTGACGGTCTTGCATTTGAAGATCAAATATTTCAAAGAAGAAAATATTGATGACAATAACAACCTGGATGTCACTTATTTTTATGAAATGTATCCAGAATATTTTTTGTTTTGCAGAGATTACATCAAAAAACAAAAAAAGAACAAGCAAATTTGGCGCGCAAAAGAATTTTTATTTTTTCATTATGTGTTAGTGATGATGGATACCTTACCGATCGATCAACAATTGAAACCGCTCCGTATTTGTATTGATTTTTCCTTTGGTCCGCAATTTAATGCGTTGATCAAAAATAATATCCAGAAAATCTCTGACTTGAATATCATCTACCAAACGAAGGCAGATGATGAAACAGATCTACTTTTGACAGATAAAGAAATCTGTTCTTTTGGAGACTTGTTCCAAATCATATGGTTAGTTCCTCCAAGGGCAGTCGATTGGGCTAATTTTACGAATCAATTATTAAAGATTCGTAGAAATAAAATAACTAAAATGAATCCGAATAATTGAGTACGGAGGGTGAATGTAATTACCACTCATAACAAAAATGCTTGAGATCCCATTGGTTTGAATGAAAAAACATGATACACTACAGATATTGTTTTTTTGAAAGGATCAGTGGATATGAAGGGTGCAATATTTGACTTAGATGGACTATTAGTTGATACAGAAAGAACTTATCGTGACGGTTGGCTATGGGGATTCAAGCAATTTGATATCGAAATACCTCAAGAAATCGTTGATACATGGGGTGGAAAAAATTGGAAACAAAGCTATGATTTGTTGATCAAAATGGCGGGAACACCGGAAATGGTACAAAAGGTTCGCGAAAAACGAGAAGAATATTTTTATCAACAACTGCATAGTGGCGCTATCCAATTAAAACCTCATGCAAAAGAAGTATTGAAAGAATTGAATGACCAAAAACTCATTCTTGGTCTCGCAACGACGACGGTAACAAAACGAGCAAACAATATTTTGGATCAATTTTCTTTGAAGCCTTATTTTCATACATATACCTTTGGGGATGAAGTGTCTGAAAATAAACCTTCACCAATTCCTTATCTAACTGCGCTAGAGCGGTCGGGATTGACAGCGTCAGAAGCCTTTGCAGTGGAAGATTCTTTGGTTGGTGCGACCGCCGCATCACGAGCAGGAATGGGTGTTGTTTTGATTCCAGATTCAAGCTTTGATCGGGCTTATACCGAAAGAGAAAAAGCAGATTTATCGATCTTAGCAGAAGGTACCGATCTTTTGATCGTGTTGGAGATGTTAGAAAAACAAAAAGGAAAAAAATAAACGGCTGGAAATCCAGTACCACCAACGATTTTTTTATTGATCAATCGACTGAGTGCATATTTTTTAAAATTTCTTGCTTGACTTTTTGTTTTCACTTAGATAAAGTGTTCTCAACAACAAAATATGGATTCGTTGATAAGGAAAGTAAACTTGGAAACTTCAAAGAGAGGCTCTGGTTGGTGGAAAGAGTCAAGTAAGAAAAGTTGAAAAATGGCCTTGGAGAATAACTTGTCGATAAGTAGGCAAGTTCGGAAATGTCTGACCGTTAAAACGGACAACCAATCTCTCGTCAAGAGATGTTGGATCGAGGGAAGGAAACTTCCGAATAAAGGTGGTACCACGATACGTCGTCCTTTTATCAGTAGATTTATGCTGATAAAAGGATTTTTTTTATATTTTTTGCGTTGAAATAGTAAGTACAAATACAAAAACCTTTAACAGAGAGCTTCGGTAGCTGAGAAGAAGCAAGGCGGCATGTTTGGAAAATGGCTATTGAGCAATTCACCCCGAGCAAAATTGTGAGACGGTGACGGTCGCAACCGTTAGCTTGCTAGAGTATGATTGTACTCGAAGAGGAGTTACATGTAAGTGTAACTTGAACATGAGGTGGTAACACGCAAAAAGGCGTCCTCAAGAAAGTGATGAGTCATTTTCTTGAGGATGCCTTTTTTTATCGTCAAACCGAAGGAGGAGTTAAAAATGATCGAATTACAAGCAATAAATGTTTCTTTCCAACAAAAAGAAAAGACGATCCAGGCAGTGAAACAGGTGGATCTTTCGATTGCTAAAGGGGATGTTTACGGGATCGTAGGTTATTCAGGTGCTGGGAAAAGTACGCTGGTTCGTGTCATGAACCTGTTACAAAAACCAACAAGTGGCAAAGTCATCATCAATGGAACAGAGCTAGGAAAACTATCCCCGAAAGAATTACGAAAAGAACGAAAATCGATCGGGATGATTTTTCAACATTTTCACCTAATGGAAAGTCGCACGATTTTTGACAACGTCGATTTCTCGTTGAAATATACGAAAAAATCGAAACAGGAGCGTCGTCAAAAAGTTAATGAGCTTCTAACATTAGTCGGGTTAGAAGAAAAAGCTACTGCGTATCCAAAACAACTTTCAGGTGGACAAAAGCAAAGAGTTGCTATCGCTCGTGCATTAGCCAGTGATCCGCAAGTATTACTTTGTGATGAGGCAACGAGTGCCTTAGATCCAAAAACGACCCATCAGATTTTAGCTTTATTGAAAAAACTGAACCAGCAATTAGGATTGACGATCGTTTTGATCACACATGAGATGCAAGTCGTTAAAGAAATCTGCAACAAAGTAGCTGTGATGGAAAACGGGGAAGTGATCGAACAGGGAAGTAGCGTTCAGATTTTCAGTGCACCAAAAGAAGTTTTGACGCAAGAGTTTATCCGAACAGCCACCCACGTTGACCAAGCATTAGAAACGATTCGCTCGCATCGTGCTTTTGCAGATCAGTTGACCAATAAATGGTTAGTGGAATTGAGTTATGTGGGCACACAAACGAATGAACCGTTGATCGCACAACTTTATAGCAAATACCAAGTCAGTGCGAATATTTTATACGGCAATGTAGAACTATTACAAGAAACCCCATTAGGACGATTGATCGTTACTTTATCAGGAGAGATCCATCAACGAGAAAAAGCCTTGGCTTATCTTATTGAATCCGGTGTACAAGCAACGATTTTACAAAAAAATGGCGCAAGTAAGGAAATGAAAGTGATTCAAGGAGGACGCTGATATGACCCATTTCTTAGAAACCTATTTACCCAATGTCTATTTGATACCCGATGAATTTATTGAAGCGACGAAACAAACGTTGTATATGTCTTTTTGGACCGCGTTGATCGGAGGTGCGATCGGTCTTGGTTTTGGGATCGTATTGGTTGTGACACGACCCCAAGGATTGCTTGAAAATCGCTTGCTTTATGAGGTGCTAGACAAAGTCATCAATGTTGTCCGCTCGATTCCCTTTATCATTTTACTTTCTTTACTGGCATTGACGACTCGCTTTTTAGTCGGTACTACGATCGGTGCGAAAGCTGCTTTAGTCCCTTTGATCTTTGGTGTTGTGCCATTTTTCGCTCGACAAGTAGAAAATGCGTTGTTAGAAGTAGACCCTGGAGTGATTGAAGCGGCCGAATCAATGGGAACCAGTCCATTAGGGATCGTTTTTAGAGTCTATTTGATCGAAGGCTTGCCAGGGATCATTCGTGTCTCTGCATTGACGATCATCAATGTCATTGGCTTGACTGCCATGGCAGGAGCGGTAGGGGCAGGAGGATTAGGAAACCTAGCTATTTCTCGTGGGTATAATCGTTTTCAAACAGACGTGACGATCGTCGCCACTTTGTTGATTTTGATCCTTGTGTTCTTAAGTCAATGGATCAGCAACTTATTGATCAAAAAAATATCACACTAAACTGGAGGAATCATCATGAAAAAACTCATTCGTTATACAGTACTTGCTTTTGTTGCACTTATTTGGTTGGCTGGCTGTAGCCAAGGAAATGCCGAAACAGACACAAACAAACAAACGACAGTAAAACTTGGGATCATTGGAGAGGACACTGACGTTTGGGATGATGTCAAAGCACGTTTAGCAAAAGAAGATATTGACTTAGAATACGTGAAATTTACCGACTATAATCAACCGAATGCTGCATTAGCAGATGGCTCGATCGATCTCAATGCTTTTCAACATCAATTCTTTTTAGACAATTACAATACGGAACACGGAACGGATCTAGTCTCGATCGGCAACACAGTGAATGCACCTTTAGGGATCTATTCCAATACGATCCAATCCATTGATGATATCAAGGATGGCGCAAAAGTCGCTATTCCTAACGACGTCACAAATGGCGGACGGGCGTTGCTATTGCTACAAACAGCTGGTTTGATCAAAGTTGATCCAGCGAAAGGCCAAACGCCGACTACTTCAGATATCACTGAAAATACAAAAAAACTAGACATCTCTGAACTGGATGCCTCACAAACAGCTCGTGCATTGAATGACGTGGATCTTTCAGTGATCAACAGTGGTGTGGCAGTCGATGCAGGATTGAACCCAACGAGTGATGCGATCTTTTTAGAACCTGTCGATGACAGCGCCAGACCATATGTCAACATCATTGTAGCAAGAAAAGAAGATGAAAATAACGAAATCTATCAAAAGATCGTTGACACCTATCAAACGGAAGAAACAGCAAAAGTGATCGAAGAAACATCAAAAGGATCAAGCGTACCTGCGTGGGAAACATTTGGTAAAAAATAAAAAGCAAACTGGAGGAAGCCAATATGACAACATCTACTTTAACAACACATTCTTTTAAGGAAGCAATCCAGCAACGATTAGCTGAATATCAAGCATTAGCACTAGATATCCATGACCATCCTGAGGTAAGTAATTATGAGTTTTATTCCTCAGATGCCTTGATCAAACAATTAGAAAAAGAAGGATTTTCT
This sequence comes from Enterococcus sp. DIV1304_2, assembly GCF_050555445.1. Lineage (NCBI taxonomy): Bacteria > Bacillati > Bacillota > Bacilli > Lactobacillales > Enterococcaceae > Enterococcus > Enterococcus sp. DIV1304_2. The sequence continues at coordinate 2,297,293 of NZ_CP187851.1, read as the reverse complement.
GTCACAAAAGATGTTGCTGGTCATCGAACAGGATTTGATGCTCGTTACGCTTCAGGAAAACCAGGACCAACGATTGCTTTTTTAGCAGAATTTGACGCTTTACCAGGAATCGGTCATGCTTGTGGACACAACTTGTTTGGTACGTATTCTGTCTTAGCTGCCAGTGTCTTGCGCGAACGAATTGCTGAGATTGGTGGAGAAATCCGCGTATATGGCACACCTGGAGAAGAGGGAGGCGAAAACGGATCAGCGAAAGGAAGTTTTGTACGGGAAGGCTTCTTTGAAGATGTGGATGCGGCACTTTGTGTCCATCCTGCATACCGATACGGTAAAACGACAGAATCGTTAGCCAATGATCCAGTAGATATCAAGTTTCATGGGGTTGCTTCCCATGCGGCTGCCGCACCAGATAAAGGAGTGAATGCCTTAGAAGCGTTGATTCAAGTGTTTAATGGAATCAATGCGTTGCGCCTGCAACTACCAAAAGACGTCAATATCCATGGCATCATTACGGATGGTGGGGTTGCTGCAAATGTGATTCCTGAATATGCAGCGGGTCGATTTTACTTGCGAGCAAAAAATCGTCAGACATTGAATGAGGTGTATCAAAAAGTCGAAAATATTGTGAAAGGTGCGGCTTTGAGTACGGGAACAAGTTATGAATTTGGGTTGTTCCAAAATTCTGTCGATGATGTCATCGTGACGCCTTCGTTTGATGCGCTGTTCTTCAGCCATGCAAATGCAGCAGGTGTACCTGATGAAGAAATCGAAACAAAAGAACAAACAAGTCTAGGCTCTTCTGATGTTGGTAACGTGAGTCATGTGATTCCGACGATCCAACCAACCGTCTCGATTGCTGATGAATATATCGCCGGTCATTCGGAAGAATTTAAAGCAGCTGCTCGCAGTGAAAAAGGACTAGCTTCGATTGCCATTGCTGCTGAACTATTGGCAAATACTGCATTAGATCTATTTGAAAAGCCAGAACTACTAGATAAAATAAAGCAGGAGCATCAAGCAATCCTTGCAAAAAAATAACAGGAAATGATGGATGGAAGAAATGACTTGCTGATTGTGAATCATAACATTTGTTTTCAGAAAAAACACATTTAGATTGACAAATTGTCAAGATGCAGGTAAACTTCATGAAAGTTCACTTTTCACCCAGTAGTAGTTTTGGTGTTTTGTTCAGAAAGTCGGTGGTTGCTGCGAACCGACCAAGCCAATACTATGAATTACAGGAAAAGTTTTAACAATTAAATCATTCAAATCAAAGTGAAAAACAGATCTGTTTTTAATTAAGGTGGTACCGCGGAGAAATTCGTCCTTAGTTGAAAACAGATCTTTTTGTCTTTTTTTTAGGGAGGAAACGCAGATGAATTGTGGCGGAGTCATTCGATATCGAAGCTTTTTTAAGACGTAACAAACTTAAAAAAGGAGAATGGATATGGAAAAAATAAAAAAACCTAGTTTTATAGAAGCAGTGAGTGTATTAATAATTATCGTTGCAACGATAGCAGCCGGAGTAGTTGGCTTTAAGATTTCACCGAATATCGCGATTTTGATTGCTATTGGTATGGTCATGGTCTACGCAGTAGTGAAGAAACAGCCAACCGATCGATTACACGAAGGAATCATCAATGGTCTCAAACCGGGAATCATCCCGATCTTTATCTTTATTTTAGTCGGCGCATTGATTGCGGTCTGGATCCAAGCTGGCATCATTCCAACGTTGATGGTCTATGGCTTTAACATCATTAGTGTCCCCTGGTTTGTGCCTTCAGTTTTTGTTGTGTGTGCCATTGTCGGCAGTGCAGTCGGTAGTGCCTTTACTGTCATGTCAACCATCGGTATCGCCTTTTTCGGTATCGGCACAACGTTGGGATTGAACCCCGCATTAGTTGTCGGTGCTATTGTTTCTGGGGCAGTTTTTGGAGATAAGATGTCGCCATTATCTGAATCGACAAATCTGGCAGCAGCCATTGTTGATGCGGATCTATTTAAACATATCAAACATATGATGTGGTCAACACTTCCGGCATTTATTGTTTCTTTGATTTTGTTTGCATTTTTAGGACATACAGATAAAGGTGCCAGCTTGACAGAAATCCAAAATGTAACAACTATTTTAGAAAACAACTTTACGATTTCGATCTGGTCTCTAATACCTTTATTCTTGATGTTGGTTTGTGCTTGGAAAAAAATTCCAGCGATCTTAACGATCCTGTTGAATATTGCCGTAGCAGTTGGAATGATTTTTATCCAAGATCCAAGCACTTCCTTCTCAGGACTAGCGACAGTCCTCGAATCTGGTTTTCTATCTGAAACAGGAAACACGCAAATCGATGCGTTACTTAGCCGCGGTGGGATCGAAAGTATGATGCCTACAGTGTCCTTGATTATTCTAACGCTTTCATTAGGCGGTTTATTGATTGAATTTGAGTTGATCTCTACAGTTATGGAAGTGGTATCGAAGAAAATGACGACGACACCTAAACTGATTTTTACGACACTAATGACAAGTATTGGTGTCAATCTATTTATCGGTGAACAGTTCTTATCTGTGATCTTACCAGGAAATGCGTTCAAAGAAACATACAAAAAAGCAGGACTTGATCCAACTGTTTTGAGTCGTACCTTAGAAGATGGAGGGACAGTTATCAATTACCTTATTCCTTGGGGGATTGCCGGTAGTTTTGTTGCCAGCACGTTTGGAATACCAACGATGACCTACTTACCATTTGTATTTTTCAGTTTGCTTTCTCCCGTCTTTTCGATGGTCAGTGCCATTACTGGTTTAGGTATTGCAAAAAATAAAGAAAAGCAGGAACAATTGAACGTTGTGAAGGAAACGATATAAACTCAAAAAAATAGTCACCCAATCAGCGGGGGGCTATTTTTTTTTTGGATAATCAATGGATTGACTCATCAAGTGAACGTATCGATGAAGTGAAACAACATCTGTTCAAGTGTCGTTGCAAAAAAACGAGGGGGATCTTTTTGGACGAATGGTTCATTCAGGCTCAAAGTTCTCTAAAAAGACTAATAAAAACCAGCTAGAAAGCTCAAAGATCCATCAAGTGATCTCGTATTTTCTAGCTGGTTCATGGGGAAGTTTTAGTTATCTATCTTTACCATCAATCAAATCGAAGAAAAAGGCTCATTTTTTATCGCAAAGACATCTTTTTTCTTTTGATAGCTAAAGAAAATCACCGCATATAATAAAGCTGTCAAGACCGTTACACCAATTGAATTTGTCATGAGTATCCCAATCAAGATCAAGCTTAACGCGATCAAAGCAAATAAATTAAAACTTTTGGCTTGCCAAGTGCCTTTCTTCAATGCTAAACGAAAAGCGGCAGCGCTGATCATTAGCCAAATCACGAGTACCGTATAAGAAAGAGAACCGGCTAAGTAACCGAAAAGTTTGTCACCTACGAAATAGGAAAGGATGACCCCTAGATATAGCACGCTGGTACAAAATAATACAGCACGTTGTGGCACATAATGTTTGTTCAACTTTGCCAGTTTCTTGGCGGTGCCTTTTTTGTCTTTCAAACGGAAAAACAAGAGACGAGAAGAAGCATAAACGCCAGAATTGATCGATGAAAAGAGTGCCAAGACAATGACGAAGTTCACGATATCACTAGCAAAAGGGATATTCATCTGTTCAAACACCAAGACGAACGGGCTAACCGCAGAACCAGCTAAAGTATTCCAAGGGAAAAGAATCAGCAATAAGAAAAGCGGAATAATATAGAAGGAAACAATTCGGCCCATGACCCCTTTTATCGCTTTTGGTATGGCTTTTTTAGGCTCGTCCGCTTCACTGACAGTAATTGCAATCAATTCTGACCCGCCATATGAATAGATAACGACAAGTAATGAACTAACGACCCCTTTTAATCCATGGGGAGTAAAGCCACCGTGATCAGTCAATTGACTTAATGTAGGGAAAATTCCAGTTCCTAACATTTGTTGTCCGACGAGATATAACCCGAAAAGAATCATCAAGATAATGACACTGATCTTCGCAAAAGCCAACCAATATTCGGTTTCAGCAAACAAGCGGACAGAATAAAGATTGATCAGAGTCGTTAAAATAGCTAAAAGCAAGATGAAACACCATGCAGGTACATGCGGAAACCATAATTGTAAGAAGGAAGCTGCTGCTACAGCCTCAGCGATGATATTGATCATCCACATGGAATAATAGACCCAGTCGACGAAATCCGCAGAATGATTACCTAAATAAGGGCGAATCAAGCCAGACAATCCATGTTGTGTATCCCCACCGTCTAAAACTAACTTACCCAGACCACTCATCACAATAAATAAAATACCACCACCGATCAAAAAAGCAAGCAAGACCGCAGGACCAGCGATCCCAATGGCTTCACCACTTCCTTTGAATAAACCAGCACCAATTGCACCACCCAAAGCAAGCATCGTGATGTGTCTGGAGCTTAGCTGTTTTTTTAATTTTGTTTGTTCTGTACGTTCCATCAAAAACCCTCTTTTCTAAAAACATGAATGAAAAAACAAATAGGTTATAAAATAATATTCTCTATAATAACAAATTGTCTGACAATTACAACTATTCTGAAAACTTTTTTGTAATTTTTAATGAAACAATCATAGAACTCTTATCTGTTTTGATAATTATTGTTATATTTCTATAAAAAATAACTTGAAACGAAAGCGTTTCATTCGCTTTTTCCTTTCATACAGGGCTATTATAAGAGGAAACCCATAATTAATAGGTTTGTTTTGAGTAAGTAAAAATAAGGAGTTGATAACTATGAGCCAACACGAACGATTGCTTATAGCGAAAAATAAGGCGTTATATTTTTTCCCATACGTACAAACAATGGACGTCATCTCAGCAAAAGATTTGATGGATGATTCCTTTATGTCATCGTTCCAACAGCAACTCGATCAATATAAACTAATTATTTTTTTAGATTATGGTTTTGATGTGGCATTTGCTTCTCGTATTCGACCGTACACAAATGCGAAGATCATTCTCTTCTTTTGGAACCATTTTAAAGAAGAACACCTTCAATTATTGAAGAAAGCAGAAGCAGAACCAGCAATTGATGACATTTACCATTTTGATATTTTAGAAGCAAAAGAGTTAGGGATTAAACATAATAGTTCTTTTTATTCAAAAGAGATGGAATTACCAAAAGCTGAAGTCACGACTGATCTGTTCTTTGGAGCAACTGATAACGGCAGAAAACAACGAGCAGATGATTATCAAGCCGCATTTGAACAGTTAGGTATTTCAACAAACTTTTATATTTTACCAAGTCGTGGAAATGATCAAGAAGGGTATCTGACCTATACAGAATATTTGCAAAAGACGAATGGTTCGACCGGTATTTTGGAATTGTTGCGAGAAGGTCAAAGTGGTGTGACTTTACGAACATTTGAATCTATTTTCTTCCAAAAAAAATTAGTCACTGATAACAAAGCAATTTCCGGGTATCGTTTCTACAATCCACAAAATATTTTCTTGTTGGAAGAAAGGAATTTGGAGGAACTTCCTGCATTCTTAAATAGCCCTTATCAAACCGTCGATCGTGAGATCATCGAATTTTTTGATGTAGAAAATTGGTCACAGCGGTTTATCGATTATGATCCTAAAGTATTTTCTATCTATGAATATAGCGGTATTGAAGCACGTTAGATATGATATAGTTAAAGAAAAACACGTTGTTCAATCATCGCAGAAAAAGGAGTCTCAGAATGAAATTACTTGCAGCAATCGATTCGTTTAAAGGTAGCGCATCGTCTATTGAACTCAACCAAGCAGCATTGCAAGGCTGGGGGGAGGCGGAACAAACAGTCAATCAACCCATCGCAGATGGTGGCGAAGGAACTGCTGAAGTGATTTACGCTACTTTAGGCGGGGAATGGCGAACACTTTTTTGTCCGGATTTGCTCTTTCGGAAAAAAGCATGTCGTTATTTACTGACACAAAAAAAGAACCGTCAGTTAGCCATCATTGAATCGACGGAAGTCATTGGATTGGACTTGTTGACCGAACCGACAGATCAAACGATCCGGTTAGCTTCAAGTTTTGGTTTAGGAGAGTTGATCAAAGATGCTTTGGATCAGCAAGTAGACGAAGTTATCGTAACATTAGGTGGTAGCGGTTGTTCTGATGGAGGCTTAGGTTTATTGCAGTCATTAGGGGCGAAACTAAATGGCGTTACAGAAGGGAATCCTTTGTTATCTATCGAGACAATCGACGTCTCTCAATTAGAGCGAATCGAGCAACGATTGACGATCGCAGCGGACGTTACGAGTCCTTACACTGGCAAACAGGGGGCGACTCAACTATTTGGGAAACAAAAAGGTGGTTCACCAGAAACTCTAGCATTTTTGGAAGCCCAAGCAGAAAAGGTCGTTGAACAAATCAAGGAAAGCACAGCAATTGATTTGAATAAACTCGCTGGCAGTGGCGCAGCTGGTGGAATCGGAGGCGCTCTAGCCATTGTCGGGGCTACGATGAAAGCAGGTTTTATGACTGTCTCTGAGTTAGTAGACTTAGAAGATAAAATCAAATCAGCCGATATCGTGATTACAGGAGAAGGACGGATCGATCAACAGACAATTCATGGGAAAGTGCCTTATGGTGTGGCTTCTTTGGCAAAAAAACACAACAAAAAAGTTGTAGCGTTCTGTGGGAGTCGGGAAAAAGATTTAGGTGAATTAACGACGATTCTTCCTAGTGTATTTAGTATCCAAACTGGCCCAACTTCTCTTGATAAGGCATTGGATCATCAAGAAACACTTGAGAACGTCAGACTGCTTTCACAGGCAATCAGTGGCTTGTTTCAATAATTTATTGGTTGACAGTCTTAAAACACCTATGGTAACCTAGTGGCAAATAAAGACAAAGTGAGGGATCCGCGCATTGAAAAAGTAAGTCAATTTGTTGAAGCTGCATTTTAACTATACCTTGTTCGTTCAAGGGGATAGTATGCAGATTTTCAGAATTGGCTGCTTTCAATGAGTGGGTCTCTTTTTGTACTCATCTTCTTTGACCAGTTCTGAAAATAGGACTGGTCTTTTTTATAACGAGGTGAAGATAAATGTCTAAAATCGAAATCAAACAATTGACGTTTGGCTATGACAGCCAAGACGATCTGTTATTCGATCAAGCAAACTTAAATATTGATTCCACATGGAAATTAGGACTGATTGGTCGAAATGGTCGTGGTAAAACGACGTTATTAACTATTTTGCAAAACAAACTACCTTATCAAGGACAAGTGACCCATCAACAAGAATTTGTCTATTTTCCACAACAGGTCAGGGAAACGAATCGACTAACCTATGATGTGTTGTTAGAAGTTTCAGATGGTGAGTTATGGGAGATCGAGCGTGAGCTGATGTTGATGCAAGCAGATCCGGAAATTCTCTGGCGCCCATACGATTCCCTTTCCGGCGGAGAAAAAACAAAAGTATTGCTGGCTCTCTTATTTACCGATGAGCTGCATTTTCCACTGATTGACGAACCAACAAATCACTTAGATGTGATTGGGCGTCAGCAAGTAGCTGAATACCTGAATAAGAAAAAACAAGGGTTTATTGTTGTCAGTCATGATCGTCAGTTTATTGATGAAGTCGTTGACCATCTTTTGGTCATCGAAAAAAGTCAATTAGTGATCTATCAAGGAAATTATTCCGTCTACGAAGAACAAAAGCGTAGAAAAGATGAGTTTGAGTTAGCACAAAACCAAAAAATCAAAAAAGAAGTCGGACGTTTGAAAAAAACCGCAGCTGAAAAAGCGGAGTGGGCTAACTCTCGAGAAGGAGACAAAACAAAAAAACGTGTTGGCTTTATTGATACCGAAGCACGGCGTGTCAATCGTGGCGCAATTGGAGCGGATGCTGCTCGTACAATGAAACGTTCAAAAGCGATCGTCAATCGGATGGAAACTCAAATTAGTGAGAAAGAGAAATTACTGAAAGATCTAGAGTCGATCGATTCATTGAACATGTGCCCAAATCAGTCGCATCATAAACGCTTATTGACAGTAGAAAATCTACAATTAGGCTATGAAGAGATGTTATTCGATCCTATCAGCTTTAGCATCGAGCAACAAGAGTGTGTGGCAATAACTGGACCTAATGGTAGTGGTAAATCATCGATCATCCAGTATTTACTTGGGGAATTTACTGGTCAATCCAAGGGGGATGTCACACGTCCAGCAACAATCAGCATCAGTTATGTTCGCCAAAACTATGAAGATAACACCGGATCATTAACAGATTTTGCGCAAAAGAATCAGCTAGACTTGGAACTCTTTTTAAATAATCTTCGTAAATTAGGAATGGAAAGAGACGTGTTTCATACCTCCATTGAAAACATGAGTATGGGGCAAAGAAAAAAAGTGGAATTAGCCAAATCATTTGCACAATCCGCAGATCTTTATATCTGGGATGAGCCATTGAATTATCTGGACGTGTTCAATCAAGAACAAATCGAGCAGCTTTTAGTACAAGTCAAACCAGCGATGTTGATCGTCGACCATGACCAGCGATTCTTAGAAAAAGTCTCAACGAAAAGAATCGACTTGAGAAGAAGAGAAACACACATTTGAATCACTAAGGCTAATCGAACGTCGTCGATTCCAAGCAGATGATCCATTTGGACTGAAATTGTATGATAAAATTGAAAGAGCATAAAATAAAGGAGAGTTATCTAATGTTATATATTACTAGACATGGCGAAACGACTTGGAATGCTCAAGGCTTAGTTTGTGGCCATGCAGACATCGAATTAACAGAAAAAGGGAAACAACAAGCAGAAAAACTCGCTGAAAAAGTTGCAAACTTGGAGGTACCGATCACAAAGATCATCCATTCCCCTTTGCAACGCGCAAGAGATACGGCACAAGCGGTAGCCAAAAAAGTTAATCTACCTATGACAGTGGATGAACGACTGATCGAGATGGATTTTGGGGATTATGATGGGCGTCCTAGCGAAGACGAAGACTTTCAACGTGCACGCCAAAATTTTGCAGTACGTTTTCCAAATGGGGAATCGGTTTTAGATGTGTATGCACGGATCACGCCGTTGTTAAAAGAGTGCTTAGAAGATGAGGATAATGTCTACTTGCTTGTTTGTCATAATGCCCTGATCCGAATCATCAATGCCTATTTTCATCCGATGCCAAATGACACATTCTTTGACTTTTTTGTTGAAAATACGGAATTAGTTACATTTGACTAGCTGTTTTTATTCTTGGCGTAACAAGAATAACTAGAGGATGTTATCGTAAATTTTCTACTATATAAAATATTTTTTCTTATCATGAAGATTATTTCACATAAGTACGCTTTCATGGTATAATTTCATAGGAATACAAAAAGAGAGGAAGAAATTTAATGTTATCAAAAAAATTATCTTTATTAGGTTTAACAGCAACAGCACTTTTGGCTTTAGGAGCTTGTGGTGCTGACAACAATGATTCATCTAATTCTAGTTCAGCTTCATCAACAACAGAAGTAAGTACAACAGAAAGTTCAGCAGATGTTGTATCAACAGCTTCAATCAGTGATGATCCAGCTGTTTTAGAAAAAGCAATGTCAGCTGACGGTAACTGGATCGTTGCAGCAACAGGTGATGTGACATTCTCAAATGATGTAACTATCGCAGGCGAATTCCATGACAAAGATGATGCAAGTGCAGACATCTACCGTAAAATTGCTTTGTACTCACAAGACGATGACCGTAACGTAACTGCTGAATACACAATCACTGTTCCAACATTGATCGTTGAATCAGAAAACACAAATATCGTTCACGGAACAATCAAAGGTGACGTACTTGTAAAAGCGAACGGCTTTGTATTAGACGGAGCAAAAGTAGAGGGTAACGTAACATTTGAAAAACAAGAATACCAAGATTCAGCAAAACTTGACGAAAACGACGCATCAGTAACAGGCGACGTAACAGTTAGCGAATAATCTTATAGTCATAAAGACATCTAAAGCAGAAATCCTTCTGTTTTAGATGTCTTTTTTCATTAAAAAACATTCGATATCAATCCTTAGTGATACGACCATAGGCATAGTGAGAAGTTTTACATAAAAACAATTGAGCGGGAAAAACGTATATAACTAAAAAGAGACTAACCTTATGATAGAAAATAATATGGAGTAAAAGACATTCATAGATAAAGGAGGAAATATGAAAAAACGGCTTTTGCTAGGTGTGTTAGTGATCATTATCTTAGGAGGAATTGGAGGAAAAATGTATATGGATAAAAGAGAAGGAGATCGTCAAGAACTGTTGGAAATACAGAAAGATTTGGCGAATTATGTATATAATAATTATCGTCTCTATGTAAACAATCGGGAGAAAGAAGAAGAAATTTTCAGAAAGTATGACCGCGGACAAGGTGAAATGACAACGGAAGAATATTTGAAAGCATTGTTGGAGGTCAGAGAATATGAGGAGATAACTAAAATTGAATTTACTGGATATTCCATTGATCCAATGAATTCATTAATTATCTATTTCACAGTTAATGATGTCTATCAAGAAGAAGTATGGTTAGATACAAGGTCAGCAGAAACAGACAAGTTCATTTATACAATAACAAATAGTACAGGTGAGGGTCCCTATTATATCACTGAAAAAGAAGCAAAAACTCAACTTATACTCCCTGATGATCAAATTATATACTATAGGGGAGGGATAGACTAATGGACCAAAATAGAAAGATATCTAAATTTGTATATCGCATCGAAAACGGTCTAGTAAAAATCGGTAAACTAGTAAAAGGGACTCAATTTATCGTTATAGATACAATAGATACAAATAAAGACAAAATCGGCAATGAATCTAAGCCAAAGAAAAATAGTATGCAAGCAATGGTAGTTGCTAAAATAAAAGAGGAATATCTTGGTTATAATGAACAGCAATTAAGAAAAGTACCTGGTTTCCCCGACTCCGTCATCACCAAAAATCTTACGATTACCTATGCTGGCACGACTTCGGTCAAAGATTGGCATACAAACTTCGTTGAAATTTGAGGAAACAATAAACACTAAAATGGAGCATTTCTCTCCGCTTTGAACTATGCCCGTGAAATTGAAAAACATTACCCAAAGTCAGAGGGTTATACGATTTCATCGACAGGGTACTCAGTAGGTGGAGCTAAAGCAAACTTCTTGTCGCAATAATCAAAGGCAATGACAAAGTACTTACTGAAATAATTAATTTTTATCGTGGACATACATAACTATCAAAATCAGAGCGTTCAATAAAAAAGATTGTATCTAACATAAAAAATTCCAGAATAAGTAAGAAGCTTATTCTGATTATATATAAAACTAAAAGAAGTCTGAAAGGAGGATATATGAAGAAACGGTATTGGCTAGGTGTGTTAGTGATCATTATCTTAGGAGGAATCGGAGGAAAAATGTATATGGATAAGAGACAAGAAGATCGCCAAGAATTGCTGGAAATACAGAAAGATTTGGCGAACTATGTGTATAACAATTATCGGCTCTACAAGAAAGATCCAAAGAAACAAGAGGAAATTGTAGAGGAATACCAAAAAGATGGAGGAATAACAACCGAAGAATACTTAGAAAGAATGTTGAGTATCAGAGAGTATACAGATATTGAGAAAATAGAATTTACTGGATATACAGTAAGTCCAATGAATTTTTTAGAAGTACATTTTAATTTGAATAACTCTAACAAGCATATCGCAACTTTGGGAGTAAAATCCGCAGAAACAAATAAATGGCGCTACAATGTCGATATAGGTAGAAAAAAAACTGAAGACAAGTATTTTATAGAAGTAAGAGAATTTCCTAATGGAATAGAAACACCTACTGAAATAATTGAATATTATTACGGAGGTTTATAATTATGGATCAAAATAGAGATTTTTCCAATGAGGTTTATAAAGTTGAGCATGGAGAAATTGAACTGAACACTAAAATTGGAGAAAAACAAAATTATTTAGTTATAAATACCATAGATACCAATAAAGACAAAATCGGCAATGAATCTAAGCCAAAGAAAAATAGTACGCAGGCAATGGTAGTAGCAGAAATTAAAGATGAATTCAAAAAACTTAGTGATAATGAATTAAGAAAAGTACCTGGCTTCCCCGACTCCGTCATCACCAAAAACCTGACGATTGCCTATGCTGGCACGAATTCGCTCAAAGATTGGCATACAAACCTCGTGGAGATCTGGGAGAGCAATAAACACTCAAATGGTGCATTTGCTTCTGCCTTGAACTATGCCCGTGAAATTGAAAAGCAGTATCCCAAATCAGATGGCTATACGATCTCAACGACAGGACACTCGTTAGGTGGAGCTAAAGTACACTTCTTGCCGCAGCAATCAAAGACAATGACAAAGTATCTACTGAAATAATTAATTTTTTATCGTGGCCATACATAACTATAAAAAGAGTTATATCTTATATAAAAAATTCCAGAGTAAGTAAAGAGCTTATTCTGATCATATATAAAACTAAAAGAAGTCTGAAAGGAGGATGTATGAAGAAACGATTTTGGTTAGGTGTATTAGTGGTAATTATTTTAGGAGGAATCGGAGGAAAAATGCATATGGATAAAAGGGAAGAAGATCTTCAAGAATTGCTGGAAATACAGAAAGATTTGGCGAATTATATGTATAACAATTATCGGCTCTACAAGAGAGATCCTAAGAAACAAGAGGAAATCGTAGAGGAATACCAAAAAGAAGGAGGAATAACAACCGAAGAATACTTAGAAAGAATGTTGAGTATCAGAGAGTATACAGATATTGAGAAAATAGAATTTACTGGATATACAGTAAGTCCAATGAATTTTTTAAAAGTGCATTTTTTGATAAATGATTCAAATAAGCAAATTGCTACATTAGGTGTCAAATCTGCTGAAACTGATAAATGGATTTATGATATCGATTCAGGTAAAAGTAAACCCGGTAATAAATACTATTTAGAAGAGCTAGAATATCCCAATCGTAATCAACTAAGCGAAATAAAGATTGTATTTTACAATGGAGGGATATAATTCAATGGATCAAAATAGAAGATTCTCAGATGAAGTATATCAAGTTGAAAATGGTAATCTAGTCGTAGGTGATAGGATAAAAAGAAATAAAAACTATATTGTTATAAATACCCTAGATACCAACAAAGATAAAATTGGTAATGAATCTAAACCAAAGAAAAACAGTACACAGGCAATGGTTGTTGCTGAACTTAAGGATCGTTATAAGACATTTGATAATGAAGATCTAAAGAAAGTCAAAGGCTTTCCCGACTCCGTCATCACCAAAAACCTTACGATTGCCTATGCTGGCACGTCTTCGCTCAAAGATTGGCATACAAATCTTGAGGAAATTGGTGAGAGAAATCAACGGTTATGACGTATTACCTATTCATATAATTATCTTTTATTGTAGAAGTACATAACTATGAAAAAAATATATATTACATAAAAATTCCAGAATAAGCGAGAAGCATAGTCTGAACATATATAGAACAAGATAGAATCTGAAAGGAGGAGCTATGAAGAAACGACTTTGGTTAGGTGTATTAGTAGTAATTATTTTAGGAGGAATTGGAGGAAAAATGCATATGGATAAAAGAGAAGAAGATCTTCGAGAATTGCTGGAAATACAGAAAGATTTGGCGAATTATGTATACAATAACTATCGGTTATATACAACCAATGATGAGGAAACTGATAGGTTTACACAAGAATATAGCAATGGGGATTTGACAACAGAAGAATATGTAGAAAAAGTGGTAAGTGTTAGGAAATATATAGATATAAACAAAATAGAATTTACTGGATATTCGATTAGTCCGATGAATTCATTAGTCATCTATTTCACAGTTAATGATGTTTATCAAGAAGAAGTAGGGCTAAACACAAGATCTGCTGAAACAGATAAGTTTATTTATAGAATAGCTAGTGGCAGAGGTAATGGGCCTTATTTTATAGATGAAAAAAACGAAAAACAGGAAATCGGTATCTCAGATGATCAAATAATCTATTATACAGGGGGAATAAATTAATGGATCAAAATAGATACTTATCTGAATTTATTTATAAATTAGAGAGTGGCGAAGTTAAATATGGTAATAGACCTCTTGGAACAGATCATATAGTTATAGGTACTGTGAATACCAATAAAGACAAAATCGCTAATGAATCCCAGCCAAAGAAAAACAGTATGCAGGCAATGGTAGTAGCAGAAATTAAAGATGAATTCAAAAAACTTAGTGATAATGAATTAAAAAAAGTACCTGGCTTCCCCGATTCCGTCATCACCAAAAACCTTACGATTGCCTATGCTGGCACGACTTCGCTCAAAGATTGGCACACAAACCTTGAGGAAATTGGTCGAAGTAATAAACATCCAGATGGCGCATTTTTCTCCGCTTTGAACTATGCCCGTGAAATTGAAAAGCAGTATCCCAAATCAGATGGCTATACGATCTCAACGACTGGGCACTCGTTAGGTGGAGCTAAAGCACTTTTTGTCGCAGGGCTCAATGGTTATGACAGTGTGACGTACGGCGCGGCGGGACCAGGGCTTGCACAAGCATTATTTGATAATCATCCCGGTACCCTGATCAATATCTACGACACTTCGGATGTCGTCACGAGTGGGCTTTTCACTGGTGGGAAAGGGATGCTTCCAATCAATAGTTTTGGAATCGATAATTCGGGCTGGGAAACATTTGGCCATTCGCTGGATCAATTCAGAACAGATGAAGAGGGAAATTATATCGATAAGCATGGACAGATCATCGTATACGTCGATGGCAATGGGGGGATCTTGTTAGCCCCAACTTTGTGGCAACAAACACTTTTGGAAAACGAAGCAATGATCAAACTACTAGCAGTCAGTGGCGAGCATACGCTAGATGAAATCAAGCGTTTGAAAGAAGAAAATGAGTGGCTCAAGGTTCAAATCAAAGAGTTCTTGACATTAAAAGAGTTACAGCAGAAGCTGACTGCAAGTGGTGGCGGACTTTCTCAATCAGAAAAAATTTATTTAGAGGATAGCCAAGCATTAGCTGTCGTACGGACCGCAGCAAGTAAATTTGATGAGGCGATGAGCAATGTTCGCGTGATTTACCAAAACGGGATCACGGAGTTGGAAGAGTTATGGAATGACTGGTTGGGAAGAGTACGCAATTATACGCCACATTTGACGTACAACGAGGTAATTGAAACATTAGCCGAAGTTAATTGTACAAAATGGGAGATTGTCGATGAGCCAACACAGGAATTTAGAGATAAGATCCGCCAGATCGATCAGATGTCGGAACAGTTTCAAACGCTCGCCGATGAAATCACCCGAAAAATCAATGAAATGGTGGCACGTGACAAAGAATTAGCGAATCAATTGTTTGGGGTATAAAAGGAGGAGAGGAAAATTGAGTCAGGAAATACAGCTTTATGAAACATATCAAGCAACGAAACGAGGGTTATCAGAGCAAGAAGAAGCAATGATTGCAACAGAAAGAAAAGTCCATGAGCTAGCGGAAGCAACTTACAAAGATCTCCGATTGATTTTGCGCTCTTTTTCTGAACCACAAGAGGCCTTTGACTATGGACGTATCATGATTTCTCGTTTAGAAGAGGATCTGTCGACGGAATTGCGCCATCAACGAAAGAAAATCCAGCTTGACCTAGAAGATAACGAGCAGGTCTATCGTAAGAAACTGGCACAATTGGATTAAAAAGAATGGAGGTTTTGAGATGTTTGAAATGATTGAAACGATTGATCAATGGTGGGAGAAATATCAGAAAGATATGGAGAAATGCTTAACTCGTTCACTTGGAATCGCGCTGAAAAGTGAGAAGGGATTGAAAATAAGAACGACAAATCAATCTGGGAAGAATGAGACAAATAGAGCAAAACGCACGATTTCTTCAGCAGGTACAGGATTGAAGGAGACCCTCAAAGGGCAATTTGGCAACAAAGTGTCGCTAGCTTTAGACGAACAAGAAAAAGCCTTAGACAAAGGTTAGTGAAAGAAACACAAAAAACCTATTCTTACATAAATTGATTAAAGGATTCTGTCAGAATTGATCAACTGAATAATCTATAAAAGCCGAAAATAGGTTGGACTATTTTCGGCTTTTTTGGATTAGTTGCTTAGATGAATTCATTGATTCGTTTTTTTTTTACACTATCAAGAAATGAAATTTAATATATTTTATATTTATGTTGAAAAATTATTTCATACGAAGTATAATCAATTTATAAATGAATGCGGATACATGGCAAGGGGGAGAGTACATGTTTGGTTTTTCTGTATTTATGAATCAAGAGTTGTCTGAAGAAACGAAAACGTATATCCATGAAATGGCAGAGAAGGGATTTATTGGTATCTTTACATCCATGCATATTCCAGAAGATGATCCTTCAGCTTATAAAAGGCGTTTGACGGAACTTGGCCAAGAAGCAAAAGCAACCGGATTAGAGTTGATGGTAGATATATCGGGTAAGGCATTAGAGTTGGCAGGGTTCTCCTTAGAAAATCTTGAGCCATTAAAAGAGATTGGGGTGACAGGTCTGCGGATGGATTATCACCTGTCGAACCAACAGATTGCGAAGTGGTCTCATCAATTGAAAATCAGTTTGAATGCAAGCACGATCACTGAACAAGATGTGCAAGAATTAAAAGAAGCAGGTGCTGATTTTACTCAGATGGAAGCTTGGCACAATTATTATCCGCGCCCAGAAACAGGGTTAGACAAATCGTGGTACCAAAGAAAAAATCAATGGTTAGCAGAACAAGGATTTACGATTCAAGGATTTGTACCAGGAGATGAAGTGTTGAGAGGGCCTTTATACAAAGGACTTCCAACATTGGAAGAACATCGTTACCAACATCCTTTGGCAGCAGCGCTAGACTTAGCTTCATGTGGAACGGATCTGATCTATATTGGTGACGGTGGGCTATCGCTGACCACGCAGGAACAATTTTCGTATTATAAAGAAACAGGTGGTATCTTATTGCATGTGACATTGTTGGACCCAACATTTGGTCCAATCATTTTAGGTACACATACGAATCGACAAGATGAAGCTAAAGCTGTGGTACGTTGTGCAGATGCACGATTTAGAGAAATCCCTCCTATTCCTGCTCGACTAACAGATGAACGGAAAACAGGTACGGTCACGTTAGATAATGAAGCGTATCTTCGCTATATGGGTGAAATCCAACTAATGAAAGAAGATTTACCAGCAGATGAAAAAGTCAATTGTGTGGCACGAGTGATCTCGGCTGATTTGCCATTGATCCAACAAATCCATGCAGGAATGATTTATAAATTTAAATGTAAAGAAGGAATTGAGAAATGACGATCGATTTAGATAAATTAACAACGGAACGTAGAAATCAAAAGACATTTGGTTTGGATGAGATGAGTGTTTCTGAAGCCGCTCGCTTGATGAATCAAGAAGATCATGAAGTGGCGGCAGCTGTCGCAAAAGAACTACCAAGTATTGAACCAGTGATTGAAGCCGCGATTGTTTCTTTCAAAAAAAATGGACGCTTGATCTACATGGGCGCTGGCACAAGTGGACGATTGGGTGTACTGGATGCAGCCGAGTGTGTTCCTACATTTGGTGTAGAGCCTGAAATGGTCATTGGTTTGATTGCAGGTGGTGAAGCGGCTATGACTGTCGCAGTTGAAGGTGCAGAGGATTCACTTGAGTTAGGGAGAGAAGATTTGATCCAGTTGAACTTGACGGAAAATGATTTGGTCGTAGGTATCGCGGCTAGCGGTCGCACGCCTTATGTGATTGGTGGCTTAGACTATGCTCGTGCAATCGGCGCAAAGACGGCAACGATTTCTTGTAATAAAGAAGCTGAAATCAGTCAACATGCTGATTTTCCTATTGAGGTAGATGCCGGACCAGAATTTTTAACAGGTTCGACACGTTTAAAATCTGGAACTGCACAGAAATTGATTTTAAATATGATTTCTACAATCAGTATGATCGGTATCGGAAAAGTATTCAATAATCTAATGGTCGATGTCAAGCCAACAAATGACAAATTAGTCGAACGTTCAAAGCGAATCATCATGGAAGCAACAGAAGTGGATTATGAAACAGCAGAAAAATACTTTTATGAAGCGGAACAAAATGTTAAACTAGCGATCGTTATGTTATTGACGAATAGTGACAAAGAGACAGCAAAAAGAAAACTAGCTGAGGCAGACGGCTTTGTAAAACGAACGTTGTAAGGGGGAAAAGGAAATGGCAAAAAATGAATTGACTTTGACAGAGCTGGCAAAACAAATTTATGCTGGAGCTGGTGGCATGGGCAACGTAGACAGCGTTGTCCATTGCATGACACGGGTTCGGATGAAGGTCATTGATGAATCGTTGGTCGACGTAGCGAAATTGAAAGCGATACCGGGCGTGTTAGGGGTAGTTGAGGATGAACAGTTACAAGTCATCATCGGACCAGGGAAAGTAAACAAAGTCGCACAAGAAATGGTTGACCAAGCAGGAGTCAAACTAGGTGAAAAAATTCCTGGAAACCCTAATGTTACAACTGGTTTATCAGGGAAAGACAAGGTCAACGAACGTGCCCAAGAGATGAAGAACGTACAAAAATCAAAACAAAAACCGTCAAAAATCAAATCAATTTTAAAAGATATCTCGAATATATTTGTCCCAATGATTCCAGCTTTTGTTGGTACAGGGATCGTTGCAGGGATTGCCGCAGTATTGACAAACCTTGTGACAGCCGGAACCATCGATGGTGCATCATGGCAACAGTACATCGACATCATGAACATTCTTAAAAATGGGATGTTTAGTTATCTTGTCATCTATACTGGGATCAATGCCGCTCAAGTATTTGGCGCAACGCCAACACTTGGTGGAGTAATCGGTGCGGTTGTCATGTTGACGGGGATGAATCCAGAAGCTCCTTTGACGAACTTGTTTACTGGAACGCCACTTGCTGCCGGACAAGGTGGGATCATCGGTGTGATTTTTGCGGTCTGGTTGCTTTCAATCGTTGAAAAGAAATTACACAAAATCGTTCCTGATGCAGTAGACATCATTGTGACCCCAACTCTTTCATTGATTGCTATCGGGCTGATCGAGATTTTCTTGATCATGCCATTAGCTGGTTTTATCTCAGATGGTATGGTAGGAGGGATCAATTGGGTACTTAGTGTGGGTGGTGCCTTCTCAGGATTTGTATTAGGTACATTATTCTTACCGATGGTCATGTTTGGCTTGCATCAAATATTGACTCCGATCCATGTGCAAATGATCGATGAAACAGGACGTACATTATTATTGCCTATTTTAGCAATGGCAGGAGCTGGACAAGTTGGTGCTGCGCTTGCTTTATGGGTACGTTGTAAGAAAGACAAAGAATTGACTGAAATGATCAAAGGTGCGTTACCTGTAGGGATTTTAGGGATTGGTGAACCATTGATCTATGGTGTTACATTGCCTTTAGGTCGTCCATTCATTACTGCTTGTATTGGAGGCGGTATCGGTGGTGCGGTGATTGGCTTGATCGGGAATATTGGTGCCATTGCTATTGGTCCTTCTGGCGCAGCGTTGATTCCTTTGATTTCAGGTGGCAAATGGTTTGGCTACGTCCTTGGATTATTAGCTGCTTATGCGGGCGGATTCTTAGCTACTTTCTTATTCGGGATTCCTAAAGAACAATTAGCGAAAGAAGAATTAGCAGAAGAAGCACCTGTTTATACAGCATCAAGTACTGACTCAACAAATCAAACACAAGCCGTTCAATTATGTGCAGTAGCAGATGGTACAGTGCAATCAATCGAACAAGCAAGTGATCCTGTATTTGCTCAAAAGATGATGGGAGAAGGGTATTTTGTTGAACCAACGAATGGTCATATCTATGCGCCAACTTCTGGGATCATCAGCTCTATTTTCCCAACGAAACATGCCATCGGATTAACAACAGCTGATGGGTTAGAGCTATTGATCCACATGGGAGTCAATACTGTGGAACTAGGTGGAACGCCATTTGATATAAAAGTGAGTGAAGGACAAGCTGTCACAAAAGATACGATGATAGCGGACGTGGATCTAGCTGCGATCAAAGAGGCAGGAAAAGAAACCGCTATGATGGTTCTCCTGACAAATATGGAACATGTCCTAACGTTTGTTTTAACACATACAGGTGAAGTAACAGCAAAAACACCTGTGATGGATGTGGAAAGTGTAAAATAATAAAAAGCGCAAAATCAAAGGATTTTGCGCTTTTTATTAAGCTCCATATCGTTGAACTAAGGCATGGTAGATTCTTTCAACATCTATTGGTGTACCACGTAATTCATAATCTTCTACCATAGGGAAGCCGAATTGTTCAGCATATTGTTTCGCTGTCAAACAATATTGATAGTTAAAATTTTTATTTCCGCTACCGACAACACCAAGACAAAGCGCATGATTTTCTTGATATTCCAAGTATTCTCGCATGGTTTCTGTCAAAATCTCTTGGTCACCACTGTCAATGCCATTGCCTCCTTCTAGATAGGTTGGCACAAACACAAAGAAAGGTTTAGTTTCTTTTTCAAAGTCGCTATTTTCATGGATCTCTTTCAGGTGGACTAAGGGAAGTGAAGCATCTTTTTCATGTTGTTCCACAGCAAATGCTGCTAATTTTTTGACAAATCCTCGGGTGTTACCAGAAATTGAGATATATAAGATATTCATGATATCGTCCTCCAATCATTCTTATCCAGTATAGCATTTTTTTGTTTTTTGGGTAGATAAGAAGAGGAAGAGAAGCGGTCGCTTTCCTTGTATAATTAGAAAAAAATAGTTACAATTAAATTTCAATTAGAATTATTTAGAAAAAAATAAATGAAACGAAGTTTTGCTATACTTTGCATAAAAGCGGTTTATTTTGGAGGATGCGTACATGGACACAGAGCAACAGAAAAAAGGTATTGGATTGATCCCACTAGCGGCCTTAGTGATTGGGTCAGCGATTGGAGGTGGCGTTTTCGGTATTATGACCGACATCTCAGGATCGGCTGGTGGCCCAGCATTGTTCAGCTGGGTATTAGTTGGGACGTCCATGATGATGCTCTCTTTGTCAATCAATAATATCAATAAGAAACGTCCAGAATTAGAAGGTGGTATTTTTAGCTATGCCGAAGCTGGCTTTGGTCGATTTTCGGGATTCATCAGTGGGTGGGGCTATTGGCTGACCTGCTGGTTAGGAAACGTGGCATTTGCTACGCTATTGATGAGTGCGTTGGGCTATTTCTTTCCAGTATTCGATGGGGGGCAAAATGTCGCCTCGGTCATCGTCAGTACTATATTTTTGTGGGGATATGCTTGGCTCGTCAATCGAGGAGTCGAAAATGCCAGTTACGTCAATGCAATCGTGACAATTTGTAAATTAGTTCCGCTATTTTTATTTATCATTGTTGCTATCAGCACGTTCTCATTGCAACAATTCATCAATAATTTTTCAAGTGATATCATCTTGAATGCCAATGGACAGCCGATTCCTTTCTCAAGTCAAATCCTAAGTTGTATCATGGTGATGCTTTGGGTATTTGTTGGAATTGAAGGTGCATCTGTGGTGGGTTCACGAGCGAAGAAAAAATCAGATGTCGGAAAAGCCACGATTTTAGGAATTTTTGGATTGATCGTGATCTATGTTTTAGTTTCGATGTTGCCTTACGGTACGATGACGATGGAAGAACTCCAAACAATCCAAACGCAACCAGCAATGGGCTATGTGTTTGAGATGATGGTTGGTAAATGGGGAGCTGTCGTGATCAATGGTGGACTGATCATTTCCCTGGTCGGTGTATGGTTATCTTGGACGATTTTACCCATTGAAACGATGCGCAATATGGCGGATGACGGCTTATTGCCAGCGCGTTGGGGAAAAGTCAATAAAAAGGGCGCACCGACATATGCGATCGTATTAACGACTTTATGTACAAATGTCTTTTTGCTTTCGCTACTGTTTACAGATAGTGCCTATAACTTTGCTTATACCCTCGGAACAGCAGCGATCTTCTTTACGTGGTTATTCTTAGGATTGTATCAAATGAAACTATCTTATCAAAGAAAAGAATGGGTCCAATTCTTGGTTGGCTCATTAGCAAGTGCTTTTCAAATTTGGGCAATGCTATTTGTCGCTTTCAATGAAGTGATGCTCGTTCTTGTATTATTTTTACCAGGTATCTTATTTTATCTCAAAGCAAGAAAAGAAAAACAGCAAGCTGTTCCACAGACAAAACTTGATTATTTATTGCTTTCGTTAGTCTCGATTTTTGGAGTAGTGGCATTGGCATTATTTGCCACTGGAGTGTTACATCTATAAAACCTACGAAAGTTTAATACCATTCTTTTTATATTACTCAAAAACATCTGAGCGATCGACCAAACCTGGTCATTGCTCAGGTGTTTTTTGCTATCTGTTATCTGTTCCTTCGATTGAAAAAAAAAAGACTTTCTCAAAATGGTTTTACACGATCGTATACTCAATTTCAGTGAATCAGAATGATTTTATTGTCACATCTCACACAATGAGGTAGTTACGATTTGGATGATTGTTCAAACAAACAATTTTGTAAGAGAAAATGGTGAGAGAAAGATGGTCGAGGTAGGCGGTGATTGGCTATACTTGATTCTTGAGGTATAAAAATGGAGGGAACATATGAGAGTGAAAGGGTTGACGAGCTATCAATTGAAATGGATAGCGATTGTTTTTATGGTCGTTGATCATATCAATAGTTATTTTGGGATGCAATTAGGATTACCAAGTTGGGTCTCGTGGTTGGGACGTTTTGTTGCGCCATTATTTGTATTTTTATTAGTTGAAGGTTTCAAGTATACCCATAGTAAATATCAGTATGCGAAACGATTAGGACTGGCGGCTTTCGTCGTAGCTATCGGAAATATCATCTATCAGTTATTAACAGGAAGTTACATCAGTGAATATAATCATCAACCAAACTTTTATTTATTTTTAGGTCCACATAATATCTTTTTGACATTATTTTTGCTGTTTTGCTTGATGTGGCTTCTTTCTACAATAAAAGGAAAAACACTTTGGAGAAAAGTGATGCTTTTAGTAGTAGCATTTTTATTGATCATGATCACGGTAGCTTTTTCAGAAGGTGGCATGTATTTAGTTCCAATGTTGTTACTAATGTATTTCTTCCGCGAGAAAAAAGAACGAGGGAAATTGGTTCTAGGCATTTTTGTTTATACGCTGATTTTATTTTGTCTAGCAATTTTATCCTACACACAAATGCCGGAATATCAATCATTGTATCAATTTTTAACGTTTGATAACGAATTTATGATGGTCACAGTGATTCCGTTTATCATTCTTTATAACGGTAGACTAGGTGGGACAGGACGCGCATTCGACAAGTACTTTTTCTACTTGTTTTATCCGCTACATCTATGGATCATCTACTTGGTTTTTTCTTTTGTTCATTAAGAAACAAATGACTAGCTTGTTTAAACAAATGAGACGAGGTCGGAACAGAAGTGTTCAGCCTCAAGAAATAAGGCACCATCCACAAAAATTGTTCTTCAAATTCTTGTGGATGGTGCCTTGTTTTTTCGAAGAGGTTACTTCTGTTCCTGTCGTTTATTCGGTTTTAGGGGAGAGAGGACTAATGTCCCAGAAACGTCTCATTTATTTTTATGAGTTGTTTCAAACATTACAGTTTTGATTCCTTAGTTAGATGTAAAGAAATGTTATGTAGTTCAAGAAAATTGGCAGTATAAATAAGACTTCAAGTCATTTGTTGTTATGGAATTGACAGAATTTTTAAAATATATAATTTTTTTTTGTAAGAATTCTCTATATTTTCAATCAATTTTATTTTATAATGAAAAAATATCATGTAATTTTTAGGAGGAAAACGGATGGAAAATTATCTTAGCCTTTTAGGCGTACTGATTGTTATTCTTGGTTTTGCTTTCAAGTTAGATTCGATCTTGATCGTCATGGTTGCGTTAGTCGTGACCGCATTTACTGGTGGATTAGGTCTTGAAGGTATGCTAGAAACATTAGGTACAAGTTTTGTGAATAACCGAGGAATGGCAATTTTTATTATCATTATGTTAGCAACTGGTACGTTAGAACGCAATGGTCTGAAGGAGTCTGCTGCAACGTTGATCAAACGTTTCAAGAAAGTGTCAGCTGGAATGATCATCGATATTTATGGTGTTTTCCGAATGATCTTTGCAGCTTTCAATGTCAGCTTTGGTGGGGTTGCCGGCTTTGTACGTCCAATCATCATGCCAATGGCGTTAGGTACCGTTGAATCAAAAGGATTAACCGTCAATCCGGAACATGAAGAGGAATTAAAAGGAATGTCTTCAGCGATGGAAAATATTTGTTGGTTCTTTGGTCAAGTACTATTTATCGGTGGGGCAGGTGCTCTATTAGTACAATCCACATTAAAAGACTTAGGCTACGAAGTAACTCTTGGTCAGTTGGCACTGGTGCAAATACCAGTCGCAATCACAGCTCTAGTCGTGGCGAGTGTCTATTTCTATTTAAAAGAAAAGAAATTAGCGAAGAAATACTATTCAGGAAAGGAGAAATAAGATGGATTTTTTGACCTTTTTTACAAATTCTGAAGTATTACTAAGTGAAAAATTATTAGAAATCTTATATATCCTGATGGGACTAGTCTTGATCTATACGGGTCTTCGTAATGCCTTTGATAAAAGTAACCCGCATCGATTTGGTTCTGCCTTTTTCTGGACAGTTTTAGGAGTCGTGATTGCTGCTGGACGTTGGATATCTCCAACTTACAATGGAATCTTGATTTTCGCGATGACGATCCCAGCAATCACCAAAAGAGTGAGTAAAGGTGCAAGTCGTTTGCCATCAAAAGAATACATGGAAAAGATGTCAGATAAGTTAGGGATGAAAATCTTTATTCCGGCATTGAGTATTGGGATCTTTGCCATTTTATTCGCACTATTCACTGATTTAGGTGCTTTAGTCGGTGTAGGTGTTGGGGTATTTGTAGCGATGTTGATCTTGATGTTCTTTTCAAGAGATAATCGACCAACGACTTTCTTGGATGATGCTTCAGACATGTTAGGTACAGTCGGTCCTTTAAGTATGTTACCGATGCTATTAGCTTCATTGGGTGCGGTCTTCACGAGTGCAGGCGTTGGTACCGTGATTTCTAGTGCAGTCGGTACGATCGTTCCAGAAGGAAATGTCAATATTGGTATCATCATCTATGCGCTAGGAATGGTTCTATTTACAGTGATCATGGGGAATGCTTTTGCGGCAATCACCGTCATGACAGTCGGAATCGGTGCTCCTTTTGTCTTTAGTCAAGGGGCTAACCCAGCATTGATCGGTATGGTCGCGTTGACATGCGGTTTCTGTGGAACGTTGTTGACACCGATGGCTGCTAACTTCAACGTGGTACCAGTGGCGATGTTAGAAATGAAAGATAAATACGGCGTGATCAAGAATCAACTATTCGTTGCTGTATTCATGCTGGTTTTCCAAATCGTGTATATGATTTTATTTAAATAAGTTTATTGATCGAAAAAGAATCAACGATTTCCATAAGATATGGGGAAGATTGATTCTTTTTCTGAACAGCTAAGCGTTTCATTATTGAATGTTTTTTGTTAAAATAGACAGACACTGAGTCACTCTATTTTGAATGACTTAACGTGTTAAATATAATAGTGATGAACAATCAATTTTTGTTGTTTAAATAAATCTTTGAATGATGAAATGAACGATCATTTTATAGAATAATGGAGGAATGAAAAATGAAAGTACTCGTAACTGGTTTTGATCCATTTGGTGGAGATAAAGTAAATCCTGCCTATGAAGC
Organism: Enterococcus sp. DIV1304_2; assembly: GCF_050555445.1. Lineage (NCBI taxonomy): Bacteria > Bacillati > Bacillota > Bacilli > Lactobacillales > Enterococcaceae > Enterococcus > Enterococcus sp. DIV1304_2. The sequence goes on along the minus strand of NZ_CP187851.1, from coordinate 2,271,397 downwards.
AGTCAAAAAAATGCCGTCTGAAATTGCCGGTGCAGAAATCATCAAATTAGAAGTTCCCACTGTTTTTGGTAAAAGTGGTCAAGTCGTAAAAGAAGCGATCCAAGAACATCAGCCAGAGATCGTGATTTGTGTGGGGCAAGCGGGTGGACGTTCAGCAATTTCTTTTGAACGCGTAGCAATCAATCTAGCTGAAGCGCGTATTGCAGATAATGAAGGCAACCAACCATTTGATACGCCGTTAGAAGCAGATGGCCCAGCTGCTTACTTTACTTCATTACCAATCAAAGCAATGACAAAAAATGTCCATGAACATGGTTTACCAGCATATATTTCTTATACAGCTGGTACGTTTGTTTGCAACGACATCATGTATCGATTGTTACACTTGATCGAAACAGAGTTCCCAACGATTCGTGGAGGCTTTATCCATGTGCCATTCTCACCAGATCAAGTCATCGACCGCCCTGTAGGGACACCGGCAATGTCACTTGATGATATTGCGGCTTCATTGACTTATGCGATAGAAGCGGCAGTCAACAACAAAGAAGATATTTCAGGTAACGCAGGAACAACTCACTGATAGTTAGCCGAATCGAAGCAAATGGTAGATGAGGTCTAGGACGTTAGGCATCTTGTGCCCATACAAACAGATAAATGGTGTTCCAGAAGCTGACCTCCAACAGTAAGATCAAGACACTGCTGTCACAGCCGCAGCTTCACGTATGAAAAAAGCGAAAAGCCGAAAATAGCTCACATTATTTTCGGCTTTTTTGTTGCTCTTTGAACGTATTTATTTTTACTCTCTTTATTTAGAAAGGCAGGTGAAAGGTATGAATGAAAGTTGGCAAGCAATTTTTGACGAATGGTTCCCAAAAGAAATCAAGCAACACTACCCAATAAAAATCTCCAAACAATATACAAGTAGCCAACGATGGGAAATCTATGAACGATTGACGAAACAACAACGAATCGTCATTGATCAACATCGTCGTTATTTGATCCACTCGCGTTTTTTGGAAGAAAACTATTTAGCAGCAACGGATTGGATTTTTTCTGACTTTAAGATCAATCCATTTTATCGCACATCACGCAGACAACAAAAACTTTATTGTGAATGTGGCCGTGAACTGAAAGTCCAATATATCGTTCGTTCACCTAAAACGGGTAAGGAATTAAAACTAGGGATCAATCATTTTGCAGAACACTTGCACGTTAGTCCAACAGTTGCCGTGTCGATCAATCAGGGAATGACTAAAGTGGATCTAGCGCTGGATGAGATCCTTTGGCTGAAACAACAAAATATTGCCTTTCCTGAACGACTCTGGCAAGAATATTGTCTAATGTTGTATCATAATCGTCGGCTGAAACAACCAATTTTACCAGATAAAAAGCGAACTACACGAATCGCCGAATTTCGTCATGCCCAGTTACCGATTTATCTGGCAGACTATCAAGCAATGGAAAAGTACATCCAACAAGTTAGCTATCAGGCAAAAGAAAAGCCGAAAAAAATCCTTGAGAAAAAATCATTATTTGAGGATTTTTCAGAAGAGTTGACTAAAGATGTTGAAGCGTTCTTGACTAACTATCAACTATTTCTCCAAAAAGATTGGTCGTCTGTTTCATTGGCAGAGACAAGCCAACCATCTGTCGCTTTTTTTGAAGAGTTCATCGCTAATCTACGAGAAGGATCGAAGAAAGAAGCTGTAGACGTCGACCGATTAGCAAAAGAACAGCGTTTTATCCAACCGAAAATTTATCACTTAGTCTGGCAACAGTATCAACGCTATGGATTTACGACCGGTTTTTTCGATAGTATTCCTCGTGTGATGAGAAATGGTTTTCTAAAGATTTTACGCAAAGAACGCGAAGAAAAACAGCAAGCTACAACAAAAACTGTGACAGAAACTGAATGGCAAGAACTTGCAAAGAAAATCAAAAAACAATCAGTCGCCTCTTTGATCCAAGAATATGAACAAGCAGACTATGTATTTACTTCAGAACAACAGCTTGCATTAAAAAAGTTCCAAGAATTGGAATCAGTGATACAAACGATGGATGGAGACATTAGAATGTTGCTCAAGGATTTGATTTAGTTGACTCGAACCGCTGAGAGAATCTTGGTATGACGATACCTAGAACCAAGCGAGAAAAGTCCCATCCTATTTTGGGTGACTTTCTCGCTTTAGTAAGAGGTTTGAAAAACAAACCAATTTCTAGTACAAGTTTATTTATTGTTTTCCATCAAGAAACATGGTGCGAAAAATATTCTGCTTCCATGCGCTGCATACGCACTCTTTCTTTTTTGTTGTACCAAGGGGAGACAGTAAAAGCTAATAAGTCATTGATCAAGTAAACAGAGCTATTGATAAACATAGCTAAACTAGCAGATCCATGGGTATAGGAAACATACCATAAGACCATTTGTGCAAGACCAGAAGCAAGCCACCAATAATATTGATTGTTGTAGCGAAGGAAGCTAATGATACCAGCAGAAAGACTGATTGAAAAAGCAATAGCATCGATCCAAGGACGAGGATCATCTGTGTACGTACCAATCAAGTAACCTGAGACCAAGTAAACGAAAACAGTCCCGGTTAATGCAATCAACCAACTTTTTCCACTAAATTCTCGAATTTTGGAAGCCATATTATGATTCCATTCTTTACTTAATAAAACTGGGATATCTAATGTGACCATATAGGCAATTTGCTCGCCGATACTCAAGTAGTTTTTGGCAGAAAAACCGACGATGATAAAACAAATGGCAGAGAGAATTCCTAGAATACCGTTGACTGATTTGGCGGCATTGATTGATAAAATGCACAACACCCCCAGATTTGTCCCGATAAAGGTAATGATCGACAACCAAGTGATTGGCTGATTCACAAGAGTCATGACTTGGCAGCCTAAACTAAAATAGAATAGATAATAATTCTGTTGAGGCCAGCCTTTTAATTGATGGAACAAAAATCTGAAATAATTACGCATAAATAAAAACTCCTTTAAACACAATATATAGTGTTCGATTATTTTTAGAGACACAAATTATTGTATTCCTTTGAAAAAATATTTCTAGTCTTTCATTTTAAAAAAATATGTGTTATTATTCGATTTGATTGTTTTCTGAAAAACATTTACTTTCCAAACGACGAAAAGCAGGCGGCCACTTGATGTGGTTCCTGTTTTTTTGTGTAGCGGGAGAAAAATCTTTGCTATGTCTAAAACTATTGATAAGATAAAGGAAACAAAAAGATTGGAAGTGTGAGAATGAATTTAACAACGGTTCACCATGTTGCGATCATTGTGTCAGATTATCAAAAGTCACGTGCTTTTTATGTTGATTTGTTAGGTTTTGAAGTTATCCGTGAAAATTATCGAGAAGACCGTGACGATTATAAGTTAGATTTAAAACTAGGGGATATGGAGCTTGAGATTTTCGGTATCAAAGATGCACCTAAAAGACCGAGTTATCCAGAAGCTTGTGGTTTGAGGCACTTAGCGTTCAAAGTGGAACAAATCGAAGAAACAGTCGAGGAATTACAAGAATTGGGTATTGAAACTGAACCGATCCGTATTGATACCTTTACAGGTGAAAAAATGACTTTCTTTTTTGATCCAGACGGGTTGCCGTTAGAATTACACGAATAAAAGTAACAACTTTGTCACTTTTTCTTCCGTTCATTCGATTTTTCTCTTTTCTATTTCTTGTTATTCTAGAAAAAAACGAGGAGAGAGTGGAATGAAAAAAATAATCATTGCAACATCGATTGCTATCATTGTTAGCTTAGCGGCTTCGTTAGGACTATTGGATGCAAACTTTTCTTTTGATGACATCAGTGACCAAGAATATCAAATCTCATTGCAAAAGGCAGTAGCTATTTTGCGAGATGAGTACCATGAAGAGAAAGTCAGCCGTATCCAGTTCAACCAAGTAAATGAAGAACAAAGTAATAAAAAGATGTATGAATATATTTTTCATACGCCCGATCGAGTGATCACGGTGAACCCAATCTCAGGAAAGACGATGGTAGTTGAGGAAAGTCGGCAAGAACTAGGGCAATTGTTTCACTTGAAAGCAATCCATCAAGTGAAACATCCACAGGCAGCAATGAAAGAAGCAGTCCATAAAGTCGGGAAACATCACGGAAAAGCAAAAAGTTGGGAAATCACGACAAAAAGTGGTCAGTTGTATTATTGTGTAGCCGTAGATGGAACCAATCATTTAGAAGACGTATTGATCAGTGCTTGAAGGAGAAGTGGTTTCACTTCTCTTTTTTTCTAGTTAAGAGTAATCTAAAAGTGTAAAATAAAGAAGGGATTGAGGGAATCATGCAAAAAATGATTTGTCCAAACTGTGGAAAAAAATTCACCTATGAAGAAGTTAACCATATCGTCGAACACGTAAAAAAAGAGATGCCGATCGTTTGCCCTTATTGTCGTTTTGAAGCAAAAACAATCGTTTCGAATGGTTATTTCGTGACACAAAAAATTGAAGATTATTTGAATTAGCTGTTTTGCTCTGAGATTTCATTGTGTTAAAATGAAAAAAAGGAGTGTCAGAAATGATTCGTAATGCAAAAAAAGAAGATGCGGCAGCTATCGCTCCGCTTATTTTAGTTATATTGAAAGATATGGAACTACCGTTTCTTTTGAAGTACGGTGAAGAAAAAACATTGGAGATCTTGGAAGAAGCCATTACAGATCCAGACTATCGCTACAGTTATACAAGAGGGATCGTTGATGAGCGAGAAGGCAAAGTAGCAGGGATCGTTTACGGTTATACAGACGAAGAAGAGCCAATCATCGATCAGCCGTTTGAAAAATATTTACAAAAGCACGGTATCCATGAACCTGTTCAAATGTTTACGGACAAAGAAACGTTTCCTAACGAATGGTACCTAGAGTCGATTTGTGTTGCAGAAGAGTTCAGAGGTCAAGGCATCGGTTCGTCCTTGCTCGAAGCGTTACCAGAAATCGTAAAGAAATATAAACGCCAAGTGATCGGCTTAAGTGTAGATAAAGGAAACCCGAAAGCTCGAAAACTGTATGAACGCCATGGATTCAAAGTAGTAGGGCAACGAATGATCAGTGGACATCTTTATGATCATATGCAAAAGAAAATTACCGAGTGATATTTTTAGTCAATTGTTCATTAACCGATTAATAAAATAAGGCATGCCTGAAAAGGCGTGTCTTTTTTTTACCTAAAAAGTGAGGACAATCACATAAAATAAAGAATAGCAATAATAGAGCATGAGAATCATACGTTATGTTTAATGATAAATCTATGAAATTGATGTAATTTTCGGGAATGTTTTCAGAAAACCATTTCTTTTATCACTTTTTAGGACTATAATAGCAAATGTTTTTATGTTATTAAATTTCATATATTGATGAAAAGAGATGAAATAATGTTTAAGAGTAAGTTTGTGAATCTTTCCCTAATTTCTGTTTTGTTACTCCATTTAATTTTCCCGATCCAAGTAATTGCCGAGACATTTCTTCCACAAGATCCAGGAAGTGTTTATGATGATTTAACAGGTGATTATGGGATATTGGGGATTGCTTCTCAGTTCCATGTATTCGCAAAAGAGAAGACCACGATCAATGCGCATACAGAGGGTAATGTAGCAACGGGTGTGTTATCAGCCACGAATAATTTCGGCACCTCGATCACTACGGGAGATTTAAACAACGAGATCAATTATGCACAGGTTATTGAGACTATTAGTAGTTCAGTAGAAACTTCTGCTTCTGATACTCGAGTGAATGAATTTATTGTGGGTTCGGGAAATGTGGTCACGAGTGAAAATGATAAAGTAGTGGTCAATGGAACGAGATTGGATCATTTAACACCAGATGAGTTCTATCAAGATCAACCGGGTTCTCAATATATTGATTTTGAAAAGGAATTTGAACAGTTGGTTGAAGCTTCAAATAAACTGATGTCATCAGACGCAGCAAAAACATATACAACTGCTGATTTTCCTGACATGAATAATCGAGTGATTGATTGTACAGCTGTTGAAGGAGATGGGTCTTTAATCATCAATGTCGATGCTTCTGTTCTCGCAATGAACACACCATTACGAATCAATAATCCTGAGGAAAAAGTGATTGTAATAAACGTAGTGAATACACCAGCAGATTTCACCGTACACTCACAAATTCAATATAATAATCGGACAAACCATCAAACAGAAGATTTTTCTGATGCCAATATTTCTTGGAATTTTGGGACTGGATCAGAGAAATTGACAATCGATGCACCATTTCAAGGGACGATCATTGCGCCTTGTTCGGATATCACTGTCAACCAAAGTCAGGATGGAACGATCATCGGGAAAAATGTTACTTTGAACGCAACAACAAATCGTTGGGATCCAAATGAAATCTTCCTTGCAACAGACACGGATGATAACACGAGTGAAAGCAGTACAGAACCAAGCACGAGTGAAAGCAGTACAGAACCAAGCACGAGTGAAAGCAGTACAGAATCAAGCACAAGCGAAAGTAAGAGTAGTACAGAATCAAGCACAAGTGAAAGCAGTACAGAACCAAGCACGAGTGAAAGCAGTACAGAGCCAAGCACAAGCGAGAGTAGTACAGAATCAAGCACGAGTGAAAGCAGTACAGAGCCAAGCACAAGTGAGAGCAGTACAGAACCAAGCACGAGTGAAAGCAGTACAGAACCAAGCACGAGTGAAAGTAGTACAGAACCAAGCACGAGTGAAAGCAGTACAGAATCAAGCACAAGCGAGAGCAGTACAGAACCAAGCACGAGTGAAAGCAGTACAGAACCAAGCACGAGTGAAAGCAGTACAGAGCCAAGCACAAGTGAAAGCAGTACAGAACCAAGCACAAGCGAAAGCAGTACAGAATCAAGCACAAGCGAGAGCAGTACAGAACCAAGCACAAGTGAAAGCAGTACAGAAACAACCACGAGTGAAAGCAGTACCTATCCAGGTAAAAATGGGAAGCAATCAGATACAAGTACCACAACCAATACCACAACAAGTAGTTCTAGTAGTGTTTCATCAACAAACGAGTCTGACAAGCCTGTTATCAGTGGAGATGGGACAGTTGAAAGCGATGAATCAGGTACGATGCAAATGAACGATAGACGTGAAAATAAAGTAGCGCTAGCCGTTGAATCAAACACCAATAATGATGATCCTTCGACCAAGAATGAACAATCACAAAATCAAGAGCTTTTCCCTAAAACAAATGGGGAAAGAAATAATTTGTGGATCATGGTAGGTGCAGTGCTTATCTATGTAGTGACACTTCTTTTCTATAGAAGAAAACATGTGTAAAAAAAAAAACGAAGCTGTGACATCGATTGTCTGATTCCTTTAAACCTGAATAAACGATGTTCCAGAAGTAACTCCTTTAAAAATAAGCCAGAAAACTCCAAAAATTTGAAAGACAATTTTCGGAGTTTTCTGGCTTATTTCTCGGAGCTGGACACTTCTGTCACAACCTTGTTTTTAGTTGACATCAAAGCGATAAGAAAGGGGTGTTTCTTTGTCTTTGTTTTTTCGATAGAGCCAATAATCAAGGACAGCAGCAATACAGATACAGATAGGTGCATTTTCTTCACAAGGGATATCAAGGACATAATAATCACCGGTAAAGAGGGTTGCTTTGTCCATTTCCATGATTGGTTCATTGAAATGCTGGATCTGATAGCGATGGTTATAGATATCTCCTTGAACAGTCCAATGCAATCGGCGAATATAATAAAAATCTCCTGGCCAATTGAAAATCTTTTGCATCGTACCGACTTTTTCGAAATCTTTGTAAAGTTCAAAGCGTGTCCCAAATGTCAGACTGATTTGTTTGATATGTGCGACTAGATCACCATTCATGGCATAAAGAGACAAGGCATCTCCTTTCGTTCCCCAGCGGCCGACCATCAAAAAAAGTGATTTGCCTTTTTCGTCTTTGACGATCGTCCGAGTAGCACGACTCAGCTGTTTTTCCTGAATGAAAAATTCTGACATATTTGTTCCCCTCTTTCTTCAAACAACTATAGGTTTTCGTTGATTGCGCGTAAGATGGCTTTGCCAACACCTGATTCAAGATTCGTGTCTGTTAAGTATTTAGCGTAATCTTTGACTTCGATCTCTGCATTTCCCATGGCGAAACTAACGCCAGCGTTTTGTAACATGCTGACATCGTTAAAATTATCACCGATCGTCATAACTTCATCTAAAGCGATCCCTCGTTCATGAGCGACTTGGGCAACTGCGATTCCTTTTTGGGCATTTTTATGATTGACTTCAAGATTGTTTTGACCAGAAGAGGTCACTGCTAGTTCGCCTAAATTACTGATTTCTTTCCCTACAGGGCCTAAAATACGTGGGCCTTCAGTATGGAAACAGATGATTTTTAAGACTTCAAGTTTTTCATCAAGTAATAATTCACGTATGCTGTCAACATAAGTGATGTGTAAGAGTTCAAGATTGGCTGAAGCCATGGCGATCGCCATTTTGTAAGTCAAATGGGGCATATGGGTCGCAATGGAAGAAGCAAAGCTTTCGATCCTTTTTGGTTGGCTTTCCGAATACAATCCTTGGTTTGTCGCTACCTCGTAGTAAATACCATTTGCATCTAGAATATCCATGACTGTCATGGCTTGGGGACTTGGAATTGGCACTGTAAAAAGCGACTTGCCGGATTTGTCAAAAACTTGCGCGCCATTCAAAGTGATCATCGCACAATCGATTCCTGCTTCATCTAAGGCTGCTCGTGCTTCTTGTGCGTTCCGTCCAGTAGCGACCATAAATTCAATGCCCAGCTCATTTGCCATGCGGATTGCTTCAGTATTTTCTGTTGAGATACTCATATGTGCATCGAGTAAAGTGCCGTCCATATCAGAGGCAATTAATTTGATCATGTGATTACCGTTCCTTTCCTTTTCTCCCTCCTAGTTTAACATACTAATACGAAATACGATGGAAGATTTTGACTTGTTAACAAATAATTTGTGAGTTATTCTGGAAAATAGGAGGTGGGAAATTTGAAGAAAATCATCCACAATAGTTGGCAAGAAGTATTAGCTGATGAATTTGAAAAAGATTACTATCAGCAGTTGAGAATTTTTTTAAAGAATGAGTACGCAACTCAAAAGATCCATCCGGATATGTATCATGTTTATGAAGCGTTAGAGCTGACTCCCTATGAAGAAGTCAAAGTCGTGATTCTAGGACAAGACCCTTACCATGGAGTAAATCAAGCGCATGGGCTTTCTTTTTCCGTCCAACCAGGAGTAAAAACACCACCGTCTCTAGTCAACATCTACAAGGAATTGAGGAATGACTTGGGGATGGAACCAGTTTCTCATGGGAATTTAGTGACTTGGGCCAAACAAGGTGTGCTGCTTTTGAATACTGTACTAACTGTCAGAGAAGGGCAAGCTTATTCACATCGAGGAAAAGGATGGGAACAATTGACTGATGCGATCATAGAGAAGCTGAATGAACGAGACAAACCGATCGTGTTTATTCTTTGGGGGAAACCTGCACAAGAAAAAATGAAAATGATCGATAAAAGTCGACACATTATAATAACAGCCCCACATCCAAGCCCATTATCGGCACATCGTGGCTTTTTCGGCTCAAAACCATTTTCAAAAACGAATGATGCGTTGCTTGCGTTGGGAGAAACGCCAATTGATTGGCAACTGCCTAAAACAGTGTAGTGATACAGCGCTTTCCTGTTATAGTGCAGTTTTTCCGGATTATGTGAAAAACTTAATTATTATCCATTATTTGACTGATACAGAAATTTAAAACTGTTCTTTTTTTTGATAATAGTGTATCATGGTAGTTAATAAAAATAACTGGGGGTCATCTTGTGGAATTGTTTGATAGTTTAAGATTTAAAATTGTACGTCGCGGCATCAAAATCGTGTTTCCAGAAGCAACGGATGCAAGAATTTTAGGAGCAGCAGCACGTTTAAAAGCAGAAGAATTAGTTGAACCGATTTTGATCGGTAGTAAAGAAGAGATTGAAGCAGCAGCAAATGCACGTGGTATCCAAACATCTAACTTCACGATCATCAATCCAAATGATTATGAAAAATGGGATGAAATGGTCGAAGCTTTTGTTGAACGCCGTAATGGAAAAGCAACAAAAGAACAAGCAGAAAAAATCTTAAAAGATGTCAATTACTTTGGAACAATGCTTACATATATGGGCATTGCTGATGGTATGGTTTCTGGAGCGATCCATTCAACCGGAGATACAGTACGTCCAGCACTACAAATCATCAAAACAAAACCAGGTGTAAGTCGTACAAGTGGTGCTATGATCATGGTTCGCGGTAGAGATCAAGAAAAATATGTCTTTTCTGACTGTGCGATCAACGTGAATCCAAACGCACAAGAATTAGCTGAAATTGCTGTGGAATCAGCAAAAACAGCAGAACTATTCGATATCGATCCAAAAATCGCGTTGATGAGCTTTTCAACAAAAGGTTCTGCAGCAGCTCCTGAAGTGGATAAAGTCGTTGAAGCAACAAGAATCGCGAAAGAATTAGCGCCTCAATATACGATCGATGGCGAATTACAATTTGATGCTTCTTACGTTCCAGCAGTTGCACAATTGAAAGCCCCTGATTCTAAAGTGGCAGGTCAAGCAACAGTCTTTGTTTTCCCTGAATTACAATCAGGAAACATTGGCTACAAGATCGCTCAACGTTTTGGTAACTTTGAAGCAATCGGACCAATCTTACAAGGATTGAACAAACCAGTAAGTGACCTTTCTCGTGGCGCTAATGAAGAAGATGTCTACAAATTAGCGATCATTACAGGTGCGCAAACATTATTAGATTAATCGAACAGTAGATCTAAAAGAAAAGGGCTAGGGAGCTGAGGATTCCTGACTCTTTTCTTTTTTTTTGTTGGATTACACGTTATACTGACAAAAAAGAATGAGGAGAAGTGAAGATGATTGAATTAACAAGTGTAGCGATGACGGATCAATTAGCAGAAATCATTGGAAAAGTCGCTCATCCAGGAGATAATCTAGTCTTGACCGGCGACCTAGGTGCTGGAAAAACGACTTTGACAAAAGGAATTGCGAAAGGACTAGGTATTGATCAAATGATCAAGAGTCCGACCTATACGATCATTCGCGAATATACACAAGGAAGATTGCCTCTATATCATATGGATATTTATCGTGTTGCTGCTAGCGGGGCTGATTTAGGATTGGATGAATATTTTGAAGGCGACGGACTATCGGTCATCGAGTGGGGAAATCTATTAGAAGATGCTTTACCTGAAGATTATTTGGAACTGATTATCGAAAAAAGTGATACAGAATTAGAGAAAAGGTATGTGAAATTCCAATCATATGGATCGAATAGTCAAGAATTTGAAAGACGTATCTGTGAAGCATGGGCGAACTCTCATGGCTAATGACGTTGAACTGACGCTAAAAGAAGCGGATGGATCAGATGCTCGAGGATTGATGGTGATGTTACGGCAAGCGAAACGAGAGACGGATTATTTTGTTATGGATGAGCATTCACTTGGTATGAGTGAAGAGGTACTTGCAACTGAAATGTCTCGAATAAAAGAAAGTACAGAACACTTATTATTTTTAGCCTGTGCCAAAGAACAGGTGGTAGGTGTCGTTTCTGTTGCCCCGAAACCTGACTTACCGCAACGTGGCGAAATAGGGATCAGTATCTTGAAAGAATATTGGGGAATGGGGTTAGGTACGATTCTTTTAGAAGAGGCAATCATTTGGGCTACAGAAAATGCACGATTTAGTACGTTGGTTCTTGACGTATTGGCGGCCAATCAACGAGCCATCCATCTTTATCAAAAAATGGGGTTTCAAGAAGAAGGCCAGAGTGCTGACTATTCGAGAGAACAAGGTCAATCTTTGCCAATACTCAAGATGAAACGAACGATTGAGCATGAAATAAGCTGAGTTTACAAACAAAGAACCTGAAAAGCGGACGACTGCTTTTCAGGTTCTTTACTTATTGCAAAAGATGATTCATTAGTGCGTAAGGAACATTAATGAATCATTCGATTACTTTAGCTAATTGAACTATTTCACTGTGACTAATTTTTTCAATGGGTCTGTCCCAAAATATTTTTCCTGATATAACAAGATTTCCGCACAAGCTCGACTATCTTCTAACGCATCATGGTGATTTTTCAACGTGATATCTAAATTTTTACAAACCGTATTCAAGCGATGATTTGGCATCTCTGGAAACAAGCGACGGCTTGTTTTGACGGTACACAATGAGAGATAGTTCGGTTGAGGCAACTGATAGTAATCTAAACAACCAGCCAATACTTTTGTATCGAATGCGGCGTTATGCGCTACGACTAATCGGTTTTTTTGGAAATATTTTCCGATCTTCTGCCAAACATCTGGAAATTTAGGTGCCTGTTGGACATCTTCGGGTCGGATGCCATGGATCTGGATGTTACGCCAGAAAAATGGCGTTTCCGGTTGGATCAAGGTATAAAATTCATCGACAATCTGACTGTTCTCCACTTTGACAAGGGCTAAGGAGCAAGCACTATGGGATTGGTGGTTCGCAGTTTCAAAGTCCATCGCGATAAAATTCATTTTCAAATAAGCCTCCTTTAAAAAATAAACCATAACATAGATTCGTAAGAAAAGAAATAACTTTTTTCAGACTATGTATAAAGTAAATATGGTGCCAGTTAAGGATCAAGGGAAGAAATCGGGGCAACCCAATTTCTTCCGTTGCTGTCCTTACTATTTGATAATCAATTCGACAGGGCAGTGGTCACTACCTAGAATCGATGTATGGATTTTTGCATCAACCAAACGAGGTGTCAAATCTTCACTCGTCAAGAAATAGTCGATACGCCAACCTGCATTGTTTTTTCGAGCATTGAAACGATAACTCCACCAAGAATAGACACCTTCTAACTCTGGATAGAAGTAACGGAAAGTATCTACAAAACCATTATCAAGTAAATGGGACAATGCGTTTCGTTCTTCGATCGAGAAACCAGCACTTTTCTGATTGGTTTTCCAATTTTTCAAATCGATGTTCTCATGGGCGACATTTAGATCCCCACAAACGATCACCGGTTTTTGTTTTTTCAACTCTTCTAAATAATCATAAAAAGCAGATTCCCATTCTAAACGGTAATCGAGACGTTTCAATTCATTTTGTGAATTTGGTGTATAGCATGTCACTAAGTAGAATTCAGGATATTCTAACGTGATCAATCTGCCTTCTTGATCATGGACATCAATGCCCATTCCATAAGAAACGTTCAATGCAGGTTCTTTGGCAAAGATCGCTGTACCTGAATAGCCTTTTTTGACCGCATAATTCCAATATTGATGGTAACCTGGTAAATCCAAGTCGATTTGACCTTCTTGTAACTTTGTTTCTTGCAGACAGAAAAAATCCGCATCAAATTCCTTAAATGTTTCTAGAAAATTTTTGTTGACGATGGCTCTTAAACCATTGACATTCCACGAAATCAGTTTCAAAAAAACACGCTCCTTTTTCTATCAAGTCTGTGCGATTATATTGTACCTCATTTTTATTAAAAATAGTGTAAGATAAGAGTAATAACAGATAGCAGGAGGGAAACCATGAAAATTGGCGTAGTAGGGGTTGGTAATATTGCCGAAAAAGCATATTTACCCACATATGCAGAGAAACAAGGAATGTTTGATTTTTATTTTGCGACACGTAATCAGGTAACGAAAGATCGTCTGAAGAAAACCTATGGATTTACTCATTTGTATGAGTCACTGGATGACTTAATTGAAGAGGAAATCGAAGCATGTATGATCCATGCGGCAACAAGCGTCCATTTTCAATTGGCAAAAAAATGTTTGGAACATAATATCCATGTTTATATCGACAAGCCTTTAAGTGTCAACCTGAAAGAAATCCAAGAGTTACAAGAATTGGCAGAACAACACCAAGTGATTTTAATGGTGGGCTTCAACCGACGATTCGCCCCAATGGTCGAAGAATTAAAAGCGATTCCAGAAAAACGGTTGATCCAGTTACAAAAAAATCGCATTGCGGCAAAAGAAACGACCGCTTTTGTCATTTACGATCTATTCCTACATTTGGTGGATACAGCTGTTTATTTATTGGACGAACCATTGATCAAAGCAACTTCCCATATCCGAGAAAAAGAAGGATTTATGGAAGTAGCGATGTTGCAACTTGAAACCGCGAACCAAATGGCGATCGTGACGATGGATCTTGTAAGTGGTGCGAATACTGAAACTTATCAAGTGACGAGTAAACAAGGAACCTACGAGTTGAGTGATCTGACAGAATTAGTTATCCGTAAACCAGATACGGTGGAAATGAAAAAATTTGGTGACTGGGAAACAACGCTGAGTAAACGTGGTTTTGTACCAATGGTCGAACGATTTTTTGAAGAAATCCAACAACCGACACCAAATAATGAAAAGTTGAAACAAACCAACATTTATGAGAGCCATGCACTTTGTGAGGAAATGCTGAATAATCTTTATCGTCATCAGCTTTGAGCAAAACTGGCAAGATTGTTTTAAGCGTGATAGAATGATGGGGACGTTTGAAAAGAAAGGAAAGTCCTCAGTGAATAAAGAAGAAATCGTTAAAAAAAATCCAGAATTGAATCTGTTGCTTGATGAACCGCTAAGCCATTATACATTTACTAAAACCGGTGGACCGGTAGATGTTTTAGCTTTTCCAAAAACAAAAGCTGAAGTTAAGCAGTTAGTTGATTATTGTCGAGAAAACCAAGTGCCGTGGTTGGTATTAGGAAATGCAAGTAACTTGATCGTCCAAGATGGTGGGATACGTGGCGTGGTCATCATGTTGACGGAGATGAATCAGATCCGTGTAGAAGGCACGATGGTGATTGCAGAAGCAGGGGCAAAATTGATCGATACGACATATGCAGCCTTAGCAGAATCTTTGACAGGATTTGAATTTGCCTGTGGGATTCCTGGAAGTATCGGCGGTGCAGTCTACATGAATGCAGGAGCTTACGGTGGTGAGATCAAAGATGTATTTGCAGAAGTCGACTTATTATTAAGTGATGGGACGATTCAAACCCTGTCAAATGAAGAAATGGCCTTTTCTTATCGACATAGTGAATTACAGAAGATGGATGCCATCGTCTTAGAAGCTCGTTTCCAATTGACCCCTGGTGATCATGAGATGATCAAAGGACG
Source organism: Enterococcus sp. DIV1304_2 (assembly GCF_050555445.1). Lineage (NCBI taxonomy): Bacteria > Bacillati > Bacillota > Bacilli > Lactobacillales > Enterococcaceae > Enterococcus > Enterococcus sp. DIV1304_2. Next base: position 2,256,184 of record NZ_CP187851.1, on the reverse strand, counting down.
AATGGACGAATTGACAGAATTGCGTGAAGCGAAACAGCCATTGGAATATCCCTCATGCGGTAGTGTCTTCAAACGACCTGTAGGACACTTCACAGGACAGTTGATCCAAGAAGCAGGATTACAAGGCTTGAAATGGGGCGGCGCACAGATCTCAGAAAAACATGCCGGCTTTATCGTCAATATCGATCATGCAACAGCGACTGATTATACAGAGTTGATTGCCCATATCCAAGAGGTGATCAAAGAGAAGTTTGATGTCACATTAGAAACAGAAGTACGGATCATTGGTGAAAAAAGAAGTTAAAAGAAAGTAGGTGGTGTGATGTTGGATAAGCAATTGCCCTATGCAGAGATTTGGATGACACGGCCACTTCATGAAGAATTGCCTTCTTATCCCTTGAATGAGCAGTATCGCTTTGAAACTTATCAACCAGGAGCAGAGCAGGATTGGGCTATCATTGAAACTGCGGTCGGTGAATTTGACTCTGTGGAGAAGGCATTGGCTTACTTTGAAAAAGCTTTTGCCCCTTATCCAGAAGAACTAGCAAAGCGCATGTATTTTGTGGTCGATGAACAAAATGAACGCATTGCTACATGCACTGCTTGGTGGAAGCTTCGTGAGAAAGAATATCCGCTTTTTCATTGGTTAGCGGTCAAACCTGAGCATCAAGGAAAAGGGATCGCCAGAAGTTTGACGATCGAAGTGCTTCGTTGTTTCCAACAAGTAACGACACAAAGCCCGATCTATTTACACACACAGACGTGGAGTCACCCAGCTATCAAACTTTATCAAAGCTTAGGCTTCACGTTCATCTCTGAAAAATTTGATGGAAGTGTGAATCCGGAGTATCAAAAGGTATTAGAGATTTTATCCTCGAAAACAAAAAAATAAGGAAGAGCAAACGCTCGACCTTATTTTTTTTGTTTATTTCCAGCAGTATCCATCCGTGTAGTCACGCCTTTTCTTCTAGGGATGAAGTTCCGGATGAAGGTGAATTTCCGATAATCGTTTTGTGTATAAAGATAGCCGAAGATGCTGAAAACAAGGGCTCCGATAAAATTGACGAATAAGTCTTTCATCGTATCTAAGATCCCAATGTCCAAGTACCCGTCTGCCATGACATACTCTTTGGTATTGCCATTGTCATCTTTGTATGTGACCGTTGTTTTTTGGATGTCTTTGATCTTATATACGGTGTTGCCATCCTCGCTCAATTTGACACTGTTGATCTGATCAACATAATTATCTTTTTGCATATCCATCTGTAAGACTTGATCCGCAGAGAATTCGATAAATTCCCAAAATACACCGACAGTCATGGAAAAACAAAATGACACTAGTGCGACTAGTAATGGCGTCAGATTCATTGTTTTCGTATTTTTGTTCAAGAGGTAGACAAGAGAAAAGCCAACACCGCCAGCAAGAAAGCCGCTCAGTGCATGTAAAGCTGTGTCCCATAGTGAAAAGTAGCCATAAAAGTCACTTAATTCACCCAAGACAGTGGCACTGAAAATAAAGGATAAGATAATGATTTCCAGTGTGTTAGGGATTTGGATCTTTAGTAATTTTTCTAGTAAATAGGGGATTTCAAACAATAATAACGTCAATAATAAGAGCATGATGTTCCCCATGTTTCGGTCGATCAGTTGGTCCACTAGCATGACCACTACAATGATACGTAAAATAATATAAATCGCATGGGTGACCTTCCCAGCAGACTTACTTCCTTTGGAAAAAAAATGTTTGATAACTTTCATAAATGAACTCCTTCGTGTTTCATATCGATTATACTTGTCTAATGAAAAAAGCCCAAATCTTCTGTTTGTATCAAAAGAAAAAAATTTTTTTATTTGGCTATTTATTCAAGAAATTCAGCTGTTTTTCGATAGTTACTAACGAAAACTTGGAAATTTGAGATATTATTGGTTATTTATAAAAGAAAAAGATAGCGGTAGTCGAAAAAAAATAAATTGTTGGTTGAATTTGTGAATGCTATCACTTATGATGGGATAAGTGTTAAATTTTAGGAGGACAACTATGAAGAAAACAATTAAAGGGTTACTGACAGTTACAGCAATTTTTGCCTTAGGTGCCTGTACGCCTGATGAAAAAGAATCTGCATCCAGTAGCTCTTCCACAAAAGAATCAACAGAAGTATCATCCGGAGCGTCTGCTCAAACTTACACAAATCCAGCTGATATGAAAGAAGAATATGATTTGATCATCGTCGGCGGAGGAGGAGCTGGTATGGCAGCTGCAATCGAAGCAAAAGATGCAGGCTTGAATCCAGTCATTTTTGAAAAAATGCCAGTTGCTGGTGGAAATACATTAAAATCTTCAAGTGGAATGAACGCATCTGAAACAAAATTCCAAGAGGAAGAAGGTATCACTGATTCGAACGACGCCTTTTATGAAGAAACATTAGCAGGTGCGAATGGCACAAATGATAAAGAAATGTTACGCTATTTTGTCGATCATTCGGCTGCTGCAATCGAGTGGTTAGATGAAAATGGCATTAAATTAGATAACTTGACGATCACTGGTGGAATGAGCGAAAGACGAACACATCGCCCTTCTGATGGTTCTGCTATTGGTGGCTATTTAGTCGATGGGTTATTACGAAATGTCCACGAACGCCAAATCCCGATTTTTGTAAATACTGAAGTGACAGATATCCAAAAAACGGGAGATACAGTTAACCAAGTAACAGTCCAAGTCCAAGGGGAAGAACCAAAAGAAATCACTGGTAAGGCTGTAGTTGTTACAACTGGTGGATTCGGTGCGAGTGAGGAATACATCCAAACTTACCGTCCAGATCTGGAAGGATATGTAACAACGAATCAAGTGGGATCAACAGGCGATGGTATCAAGATGATTGAAAAATTAGGCGGTCAAACGGTCGATATGGATAAGATCCAGATCCATCCAACGGTTCAACAAGACGAAGGATTCTTGATCGGGGAAGTGGTACGTGGTGAAGGAGCGATCTTAGTCGATCAAGATGGCGAGCGTTTCGTCAACGAAATGAATACACGAGACAAAGTATCAGCTGCAATTACTGCATTGCCAGAAAAATCTGCTTATTTGATTTTTGACCAAGGGGTACGCGATCGCGCAACAGCCATTGAGTTTTATGATGAAAAAGGTTATGTAACTGCAGGTGAGACGATTGAAGAATTGGCAGAGAAAATCAACTTACCAGCAGAAACATTAGCACAAACAGTAACAACTTGGAACGAAGAAGTTGCCAATCAAGACGATACAGCATTTGGTCGTACGACAGCCATGGAGCATGATCTGTCTAAACCAAACTACTATGCGATCAAAATCGCACCTGGTATCCACTATACGATGGGTGGAATCAAAATCAATACGAACACAGAAGTTGTGGATAAAGACGGACAACCGATCACTGGACTTTACGCAGCAGGTGAAGTCACTGGTGGCTTACACGGTGAAAACCGCATCGGCGGAAACTCTGTAGCGGAAATCATTATTTTTGGACGTCAAGCAGGACAACAAGCAGCAAAATTTGTCTCTGCACAATAATAGAAATGATATGAAAAGAGAACCTAAGGCGCACATGCCTTGGGTTCTCTTTTTTAAGATTCACTGACTGTCAAAATGATTTTTCCAACGTTTTTGTTAGCTTCCATATATTCATGGGCTTCTTTTACTTCTGATAATGGAAAGGTTCGATCAATGATTGGACGGATCGCTCCGGTTTCAAAATAAGGATCGATGTTTTTCATAAACTCTTGAGTCAGTTTTGCTTTGTATTCATCACTTCTTGGTGTCAATAGCGTACCAATCAATTGGATTCTTTTTTGTAGCAAAACGCTTAAATCAAGAGACTCGACTGTTGTGCCTCCTAGTGTGCCAATCAAGACCCAACGACCATCTACAGCAATCGATGCCAGATTTTTTTCCCAATAAGAGGCACCGATGAAATCTAAGATGACATCAACGCCATGCCCATCAGTCATCTTTTTTACTTCCTCCGCGAAATCTTGCGTTTTATAGTTGATTACTTCATCTGCGCCTAATTCTTGGCAAAAGGCTAACTTTTCAGCTGAACCTGCGGTAACGATGATGCGTGCTTGCGAATATTGTTTGGCTAATTGGATCGCTGCAGTACCAACGCCACTTGCACCAGCATGGATCAAGACAGTCTCATTTTTTTGGAGTTTTCCTAACCAATACAAGGTTTGATAGGCAGTCAAGAAAACTTCAGCGATACCAGCGGCTGATACGTAGTCAAGGGAATCGGGCAAGAGGATTGCTCGATCTGCTGGGATTACGGCATATTCTGCATAGCCACCTAAATTCACTAGACCATAGACTCTCGTTCCAGTTGAAAACTCAGAACGGTCACTTGCGTTTTCAATGACTTCCCCAGCAACCTCTACACCTAAGATCGGGTAAGGCGCTTGGAGTGCAGTATTTTCGCGACGCATGATATCCGTACGATTGACCGCAGCGGTGTGGACTTTTAACAATAACTCCCCAGCTTTTGGAATAGGTCTAGGGACATCCACTTCAGTCAAAACATCTGCTGAACCGGGATGTTTTATAGAGATTCCACGCATGATCAAGCCTCCTCAACAAGTTGTTTGATGGCATCCGATACTGTAGCTGATCCTTCAGATAGAACAACAGTTGTTTTTGAGATGTTTGGTTGATCCACTAACGCTGCTAAAACTTCTGCTACCGTTTTTCTTGTAATCGATTGAGCTGGTTTTTCGTCTGGTTTGGTCAATTGGATCGAAGTGACCTCCTCGTCGTTCGTCAAAGCTACAGGTTGTAGTATGACATAATCTAATGATGTCTGATTTTTCAACCATTCGTCTGCATAATATTTGGTAATATAATAATCAGTCATTGACTCAGGCCATTTTTCACGGTTATCCGCAAAAGCTGCACTGATCATCAAATAACGAGAGATATTTGCTTGCTCTGCTGCGATCATTGTTTTGATTGCGCCGTCTAAATCAACTTGTAAAAGATTTTTTCCTTGAGAACCAGCAGCAAAGATGACGAGTTCACTCTCTTGAAAGGCTTCCGCCATTTTTTCTGAAGACCAAGTTAAATCAAAGGGAACATAGGCGATATTTTCTTCATCATAAATCGCTTGGTTGGCAACATCTCGTACACCCGCGTAAACTTGATGTTCGGTTGTTCCGAGTTTTTGGATCAAATGACGCCCAATTTGTCCGTTTGCTCCTACTACAAAAATATTCATTTTCTTCATCCTTTCGCTACATATCTGTATCAATCATGGTAACACCAAAAGATAAAAAATTCAGGACTAAACACTTATCGACAAAAAAACCAAAAAAGAGCTAACATACCGCATTACTCTTTTTTGGTTTTTTAATCCGATCATTAACGAATCATTCGTAGTAAAACGGTAGATACCGCAGCTGTGACTAAACCAGCGACGATTGCTTCTGGTACGCCACTAGTAAAGATGACCGCTAAAACTGCTGAATAGACTGCATTGATATTTGTCCCAAGAACCTGTGCATAATCTTGTTGGAATAGAAAATAGATCAAGTTCATCACTAAGATCGTATTGGTCAGAGAACCAGCGATCCCTGCGAGAAACAATGAGAGCGGACTAACTTTGTTTTTTGTCAATCGCTGTATTCCTTTATACACGAAATAAGGAACAACACCGATCAGGATTCTAGGTATCAAGGCAATGATCAAGGCTTTCCAGCTTCCTTGTTCTGTGCCGATCACCGGAATAAACGGTGAGAAAACAAAAGACAACGGTGTTGGTATGAACGTACTGCGAATCAGACTGATCAAACCAAATGTGCCACCGAGAAAGGCACCTAGTCGAGGACCTAAAATAATTGAAGCGACGATGACAGGGATATGCATCGTTGTTGCGTTGATCGGCCCAATCGGAATAAATCCGAGAGGCGTGACAGCGAGTAAGATCATAATTGCTAAAAACATAGCAGTTAAAGTAAAGTTTTTGGTATTTTTCATCATAACTCCTTAAATACTAGACCGACCTCTGATTCAGCAGAAGTGTGACTTGGTCGATAATGATTTGGTTATCCGCTAAAGCACCTTTTCCGTAATCGCCACAAGCTAAGAGGGATTCTCTAGGTTCAATCTCTTGATAACCGATTTCTTTTAGCGTCGTTAAATTTCTTTGATTGATCGGATGTTGGTACATATTAGTATTCATCGCCGGTGCAATCAATTTTGGTGTTTCCGGTAAAAGTGCCATGGCAACAGTCGATAAGAGATCATCCGCTAGACCATTCGCTAACTTGCCGATAATATTTGCAGTGGCTGGTGCAATCAAAAACAAGTCTGCTTGTTTGGCTAGCTCGATATGGTTGATCACTGAAGGATCGTTTTCTTGCATAACGTCTGTATGGACAGCACGTTTTGAAAGGGATTGCAATGTTAAAGGTGTAATAAATTTGTTACTACTTTTTGTCATGATGACATCGACTTGATAACCGAGTTTGACTAGTTGATTTGTGATATCTGCACTTTTATAAGCAGAGATACTGCCCGATACACCTAGTAGGATTTTTTTCATCGTGAATTCCTCCTTATTTTAGAATCGCAGTGACGATACATTTTGCAATCTCTTGCTTCGTATCGGCTTCTATGACCTCACCATTTTTAGATAATAAATAGCCATGGTGGTGTGTTTCACTGACTTGAGTCAAGTCGTTGGCCAAAACATAATCGGTTTGATTGGTGATCAAACTTTTTTTAGCTACGTCCAATAAGTGTTCTTTCGAGACATCGACTAATAATTTAAAACCAACGATGACAGCATTTGGTTGCCATTGGCGTAACGAACGAATGATCTTCGGTGTTTTCTTCAAGGTCAAAAAGAGATAGTCCGTATCAGATGAAATCTTGGCTTCTTTACTAGCGGTTCGTTCTGTTTCTGCCAACCATGACGGCAGTGAATCAGGGGTCAATGCCTCTTTACTCAAGCGCTCAGCAAACTGTTGTTCAGAAAGACTGAAAGCCGGTGTGAAATCACTGACCGCCATGCTATGGATAATGGCATCATAGGTATTTTCTTGCATCAATCGTTCTAACGTATCCAGTAAGTCTTGTGTAGAATCAATGAGATGGATCGTCAAAAGTTTAGAAGCAGTAGGTTTTACAGCAGATCGTGTCGTTACATAGTCGATCGTCACAGTCTCGTGAACAAGAAAGGCTTCTGCGATGGCTTGACCTAAACGTCCAGTCGAATGATTCGTGATCGAGCGGACTTGGTCGATTCGTTCGCTTGTGCCACCGGCTGTGATCAATACCTTCATATTGTTTCACCTACAGTGACAAGTGTTCTTCCTTGGTGTGTCCCATCAAGGATTTTTGTGGTTGTTTCTTCCAATTGATCTAAGGTGATCTCATTGACGACTAAATGATCAGTTACAGATAGGTCTGCTAGTTGTTGCCAGATATTCAAGCGTTTCTCATGTGGGACATTGACTGAATCAATCCCGATCAACTGGATATTGCGTAAAATAAAAGGTAACACTGTTGTTGTCAATTTGATGCCACCCGCATTGCCGCAAAGAGCAGCTGCGCCATCATAAGCAATCAAAGGCAATAATCGTGTGAGCTGTTCGCCCCCAACAGTATCGATCACATAATCGACTTGTTGTTTGTCTAACGGTTTATTTTTTTCTGGTAGAAAGGCTTCTGGATGAACGACTTGAGTCGCCCCTAGTTTCTGTAGCCAAGTCTTTGCTTCTTCTTTACGAGAAAATGCGGTGATTTGCTGAAAGCCCATTTTATGCAACATGGCAATTGCCACACTACCAACTCCGCCAGAGGCACCAGTGACGATTACTTTGTCCTCTGCTTTCATTCCTTGGGTAAGTAAAGCATTCACGCAAAGTGCAGCAGTCAAACCAGCGGTGCCTAAAACCATTGCCTGACGTAGGGTCATCGTTTCTGGAAGAGGGATGAGCCAATCTCCAGTTACTTTCTGGTAATCGCTATAGCCACCAGGTTGACTAACGCCCAACCCATAGCCGGTTGCTAGAACTTGATCTCCTGGTTGAAATCGTTTGTCCAAGCTTTTCATGACGACACCAGAAAAATCAATTCCGGGAGTCATTGGATAATGACGAATCACTTGGCCATGTTCACTACAAGCTAACGCATCTTTATAATTGACATCTGAGTAAGCGATTTTTACCCAAACTTCATTATTAGTCAGCTCAGGAAATTCTTTGTCAACGATGCTTGTATGAAAAGTAGGCTCGTTGTTTACTTGAAACTGTTTGAATGTATTCATTAGATAGAAGGTACTCCTTTCGAAATTTTCCTTAATCATACCATAAAGCGTTTCATTTTCTAGTAGTTTGCTGATTAATTTCTTCTAAAAAAAAGTTGAGATAACCGAAAAAGTACAAAGGAAATTCAAGCAAAAGGGTTGTTTTTTCAGAGGAAATTTGTATACTAATACAGGTGGTAGTAAACTTGGAGTTTACTATTAGAAAACTTCGCATAGGGGGACAGTGACAAATGGAAATTGGTGAGAAGTTACGAAATCTGCGTATCCAAAAAAACTTGACACAAGAAGAATTAGGGGAGCGGACAGATTTATCAAAGGGCTATATCTCACAACTTGAGCGGGATTTAAGTTCGCCATCGATGGAAACATTTTTCTCAATCCTTGAAGTATTAGGAGTTACCCCAGAAGCTTTTTTTCATCAAGAAACACCCAACCTTCAAATCGTTTATACGAAAGAAGATCGAACGGTCTATTATGATGAGGAAAATGGTTACGAACTGGAATGGTTAGTGACAGATTCCAACGAAAAAGAAATGGAACCAGTTTTATTGACATTCGATACAGCTGGTGAATATAAAACCTTTGAACCTTCACTCTCAGAGACATTTATCTTTGTCTTAGAAGGGGAGATCGCGCTAAGCTTGGGTGAGCGAGAGTATGTAGCAAAAAAAGGTCAATCGATGTACTATCAGGCAACGACACACCATCAATTACGCAATCATCAAAACAAACAAACTAAGGTATTGATCGTCGCAACCGAATCATACTTGTAATATAGGGGGCAGAAAAAGTGGGAAAACCAATCATATCATTCGATCAGGTCGTAAAAAGCTATGATGATGAAACAATTTTGAAGAATGTCAGTTTTGAGATCGAACAAGGAAAATTTTATACATTGTTGGGGCCTTCTGGTTGTGGGAAAACAACGATTTTACGAATCATTGCAGGATTTACGGAAGCAACCGAAGGAGATATTTATTTTGAAGGAAAGCGCCTAAACGATCTACCGGCAAATAAGCGCCAAGTCAATACGGTTTTCCAAGATTACGCCTTATTTCCTCATATGAATGTATTTGATAATGTTGCATTTGGATTGAAAATCAAAAAAATGCCTAAATCAGAAATCGAAAAAAAAGTCAAAGACGCATTACGTATGGTGCAATTACCTGGATATGAAACGCGGGAGATCAGCGAGATGTCAGGGGGACAACGCCAACGGGTGGCCATCGCGCGAGCTATCGTCAATGAGCCGAAAGTCTTGTTATTGGATGAACCGTTATCAGCCTTGGATCTAAAGTTACGTACTGATATGCAATATGAGTTGCGCGAACTACAACAACGTTTAGGGATCACCTTTATTTTTGTGACGCATGATCAAGAAGAAGCGTTAGCAATGAGTGATGAGATTTTTGTGATGAACAAAGGGAAAATCGTCCAAAGTGGTACTCCTGTGGATATTTATGATGAACCAATCAATCATTTTGTGGCAGATTTTGTTGGTGAAAGCAATATCGTCAATGGCGTGATGATTGAAGATAACTTGGTTGAGTTTGTTGGCAAACAATTTGAGTGTGTCGATGGTGGGATGCGCGTCAATGAACCAGTTGAAGTCGTACTTCGTCCAGAGGATTTAACGATCACAACACCGGATAAAGGGAAATTAGTCGTGACAGTTGACACTCAGCTATTTCGTGGTGTCCATTATGAGATCATTTGCTATGATGAGCAACAAAATGAATGGATGGTCCACTCAACGAAAAAAGCGCGCGAAGGGAGTCAAGTCGGCTTAGCCTTTGAACCAGAAGATATCCACGTTATGCGTTTCAATGAGTCAGAAGAAGACTTCGATGCACGTTTGGAAAGCTACGAAGAATAGGGGGAGAGAATATGAGAACAATGCGTAGGATCTATTCCATCCCTTATGTTTTGTGGCTTGGATTATTTGTGATTGCGCCTGTTTTGATGATCATCTATCAATCTTTTTTTGATATGAGTGGTCAGTTTACATTAAGCAATTATGCTGCGTACTTTACTTCAGGAACTTACATCGCCATGACGATCAATTCGGTATGGTATGCGTTCTTGATTACATTATTCACATTGTTGATCAGCTATCCAACAGCTTATTTTTTAACGAAATTGAAACATAAGCAATTATGGTTGATGTTGATCATTTTACCGACATGGGTCAATTTATTGTTGAAGGCATATGCCTTTATCGGGATTTTCAGTATCCATGGAAGTGTCAACCACTTTTTCGAGTTTGTCGGCATTGGCCCACAACAGATTTTATTTACTGATTTTAGCTTCTTATTCGTAGCGACATATATCGAGATTCCTTTCATGATCATGCCGATTTTTAATGCTTTAGAAGAAATGAATCCTTCATTATTGAGTGCTAGTAAAGATCTAGGAGCAAGTAATTTTGAAACATTTCGCCGAGTGATTTTTCCTTTGTCATTGAACGGCGTGAAAAGTGGGGTACAAGCAGTTTTCATTCCCTCACTATCACTTTTCATGTTGACACGTTTGATTGGTGGAAATCGAGTGATCACGCTAGGTACAGCGATCGAACAGCATTTCTTAGTGACGCAAAATTGGGGCATGGGTTCAACGATCGGCGTGATTTTGATCATCGCTATGTTCGTTGTGATGTTACTAACTGGTGAGAAGAAAAAAGGAGGTCGCTCATGAGAAAAAAATTCAAATGGTCGTATCTCTATCTAACAGTTGTCTTTCTATTATTGTATTTACCGATTTTTTATTTGATTTTTTATTCCTTCAATGAAGGCGGAACGATGAACAGCTTTACCGGCTTTACTTGGGAGAACTATCAAGCGGTATTTGAGGATACACGACTCATCATCATCGTATTGAATACATTTATGCTGGCGTTCTTATCGGCTTTGATTGCAACGATCATCGGGACATTTGGCGCGATGGGGATCTATTACACGAAAAAACGTCAAGCACGAACGGCGCTATTGAGCATGAACAATATTTTACTTGTTTCTCCCGATGTGATCATCGGTGCGAGTTTTTTGATTTTCTTTACGCTAATCGGCTTTGGGTTAGGCTTTCAAAGTGTCTTGCTTTCCCATATCGCTTTTAGTATTCCTATCGTTGTTTTAATGGTCTTACCAAAATTGCAAGAAATGAACGATTCGATGGTGGATGCTGCGAGAGATTTAGGAGCGAATAATTTCCAAGTCGTAAAAAATATCATTTTACCGTTTTTATCTCCAGGAATCATTGCCGGTTATTTCATGGCGTTCACATACTCTTTGGATGATTTTGCGGTCACTTTCTTTGTAACAGGAAACGGCTTTACTACTTTATCCGTTGAGATCTATTCAAGAGCGCGGCAAGGAATCAGCTTAGAGATCAACGCATTGAGCGCACTTGTCTTCTTATTCTCAATGGTATTAGTGATCGGTTACTACTTTATCAGTAAAGAAAACCGACCAAAACGATTGAAAAAAAATCGCCGCAACCGTGAGGAGGTGGCTCGTTTACGATGAAAAAATTACAATCTTTGCTGATCGGTATTATCTTGATCATTGGTGTATTGCTTGTCAGTGTTAGACAATTAGAAAAAGCGAGCGGAATGAGTGGAGCGAAAATCGTGACCATTTATAACTGGGGAGACTACATCGATCCTAGTTTGATCACGAAGTTTGAACAAGAATCCGGTTATAAAGTCAATTACGAAACATTTGACTCGAATGAAGCCATGTTTACCAAGATTCAACAGGGCGGAACCAATTATGATATTGCTATTCCTAGTGAATACATGATCCAAAAAATGATTGAAGAAAAACTTGTCATGCCTTTAGATCATAGTAAGATCAAAGGCCTGAACAATATCGATGATCGCTTCTTGGATTTGGATTTCGACCCTGATAATAAATATTCGATTCCTTATTTCTGGGGAACTTTGGGTATCGTGTATAACGATAAAGTATTCGACGAAGAAGAAATCAAGCATTGGGATGACCTTTGGAAACCAGAATTGAAAGACAGCTTGATGTTGATTGATGGAGCTAGAGAAGTGATGGGCTTATCTTTGAATAGTTTAGGGTATTCTTTGAATAGCAAAGACATGACCGAACTGAACGAAGCAGCTCAAAAATTGAATAAAATGACGCCAAATGTCAAAGCAATCGTTGCAGATGAGATCAAAATGTATATGATCAACGAAGAGGCATCAGCTGCTGTGACTTTCTCAGGTGAAGCAGCAGATATGATGTATGAAAATGAACATTTACATTATGTGATCCCAACAGAAGGCTCAAATCTTTGGTTTGATAACATCGTCATACCAAAAACAGCTAAAAACCAAGAAGGCGCCTATGATTTCATCAACTTCATGCTCGATCCGGAGAACGCCGCTCAAAATGCAGAATATATCGGCTACTCCACACCAAATAAAGCTGCCAAAGCATTGTTACCAAAGGAAATCTCCGAAGATGAACAATTCTATCCATCGGATGAAACGATTTCGCATCTTGAAGTTTATGAAAATCTCGGTTCAGAATACTTAGGAATCTATAACGATTTATTCTTAGAGTTTAAGATGTATCGGAAATGATGGTAAAACTCAATAAAATTGGGAAAAAATCAAGGAACAAAAACCGTTGTTTACGTACTTTTGAAAGCTCAGTTTTCCAAATTTCTACCAGGAGCGCCTTTTTAGGCGCTTTTTTTGTTTTGATTTAAGGATAGCAATATAGATTAAAATAATAGTCTTTAATTAGCGTAATTGATTGTGTAAAGGATAAATCAACCATGAAAAGAAGGGAAAAATAAACATGAAATTTTGATTTGCCTAAAGAAAAAAGTTTTTAACAAATAGTAGAGAAATATAGCTAATTCGCTATATAGTGATAGGGTTAGGAGGAAATAAGTTGAATCATCCTAAATTTAAGTGGGACGATGAATTTGAAAGATTCCTTGATTCATTGAGTGACAAGGAGGCTACAAAACTTTTATCAATCATTGATAAAATTGAAAAAACAGATATACATACAGCTATGCGGCAAGAGTGGGTAAAAAAACTGGAGAGCAATCTGTATGAAGTGCGAGCAAGTATAAGTAGTAATGCTTTAAGAGGGATACATTTTCAAAGAAAAGGGCATGAATATTTTATTACTCATGGGTTTCGAAAGAAAGCAAATAAGCTTTCCAGACGAGAGTTAGAAAAAGGTAGAAAGTTGCGAGACAATTTTTTAAGTAAGAACGAGAGGTGGATATGATGAGTCAAGTACAAAATTATATAAAAAAAAGAGCGGAAAAAAGTGAAGAATTTGTGCATCTAATGGAAATTGAAGAAGCTAAATTAGATGTTGCGTTAAAACTAGCAGAATTAAGGAAAAGTGCTGGATTAACACAAAAACAATTAGCGCAAAAAATTGGGAAACCTCAATCAACCATTTCACGAGTTGAAACAGGTGAAATGAATCCTAGTATTGAGTTAGTGATCGAACTAGCACAAGGATTGGATAAAAAGCTTGTCATAAATTTTGAGTAATCGTTTTTTAAGTCGGAATCTATTCGTCCAGTCAATTAGTTGTCTCCATAAATCCTTCTTGTATATCAATCAGAATTGAAGAAGAAGCCGAAGCTGTGCTATAATAAAAACGAAAAAAGGAACTGCGTCAACAGTTCCCTTTTGACAGCACCGCTAAAAGCTAGTGGCAAGTGTAATAGTTAACTCAAAGAGAAGTAAACCATCGGCTCGCTAAAGTGACGGTTACTTCTCTTTGTCATTTTTCAGCATTGTAACAACCAAACCAACTAAAGCAACGGTAAACATACCGAAAGCTATAATTGTTTGCATTATTTCATATGCGGACAAAAGGCTTCTCCTTTCTTCGATTTCAGTACTTATCTCCATAAGCACCAACACCTTTTTCGAAGTCGCCACCGTCATTCAACTTTACTGTCTAAAAAAATATAGCATATCGCCCTAGATAGAGTCCTTGAACTTTAGATAAACACGGATGTTTTTTTTGAAAAATTTGTATGTTCACTTAAAATACACTTAATCAGAAATCAGAAATCAGAATTGAAGAAGAAGCTTGAACTGTGCTATAATAAAAACGAAAAAAGGAACTGCGTCAACAGCTCCCTTTTGACAGCACCGCTAAAAGCTAGTGACAAGAATTAGATATTTTTATAGAAATAGCCGATCCTCGCTAAAGTGACGGCTATTTCTTTTTGTCGTTTTTGTTGGTCAAGGTTAGGATGCCAAAGATCAAAGTAGCGGTAAATGAACCGAAACTGATCATTAGCCCTAACGCTGTTTCAACAGACAAAAGGCTTCTCCTTTCTTCGATTTCAGTACTTATCTCCATAAGCACCACCACCTTTTTTGAAGTCGCCACCGTCATTCAACTTTACTGTCCCAAAAAGTATAGCATATCGCCCTAGATAGAGTCCTTGAACTTTAGATAAACACGGATGTTTTTTTGAAAAATTTGTATGTTCACTTAAAATACACTGAATCAGAATTGAAGAAGAAGCCGAAGTTGTGCTATAATAAAAATGAAAAAGGAACTGCGTCAACAGTTCCCTTTTGACAGCACCGCTAAACCCGGTGACAGAATTTTATGCTAATTTGGAAATAGTCGTCTCCGGGAAAAAGTGACGGCTATTTCTTTTTGTCATTTTTTAGCATTGTAACAACCAAGCCAACTAAAGCAAGGGTAAACATACCGAAAGCTATCATTGTTTGGATTGTTTCATATCCAGACAAAAAGGTCAGTTACTTAGAATTAGAAAAATGACACTATCAATTTAAGCGATTACGTCCTTTTCAATGGGCTCATATTTTGAATATCTAAAAAATAGTTAGTTGTTTATCTGTATCTGCGTAAATCAATTGCTAAGAAAAAGAAAGCAATCAGAAAATACATCCGTGTATTTTCTGGTTGTTTTTCTTTTTTTCTTATTTTTGTCAGTTAAAAGATCCGAAAATACTATCAAAATAAAATAACAAAACAAAATTGTTTGTTTTATGATTGATCGAATCATCATTCATGGTGGTTATCGGACACCTTCGCTTTTGATTGCCTGAGTTAACAATGATTAACCTTATCATTTTATTAGGAGTAAAATTTACAATGTGCAAGTTGGCGGTTGTTTTTTCTATTTTTAGGAAACATTATAATTATCATTCTATGAAACGAAGTAAGAGATCGACAAATTAGTAATTAAACTGGAAGCCGTTAAGAAGATGTTGAAAGTTCTCTCGATTCAGAGAGGGACATACTTTTATTTTAGTGGAAAATAAAAAAGATTTTTTTTTACATAACAATGTTTTAATATCTTGTGTTTCCTTATTGGTAAAAAAGTAATAACAAGAAGTTTCATGAAGTAAACATGAACTTTCATATCATAAATAAAAAAACATTTAGTTATAATATAATTAGAGTTATCTAATTATAGGTGCTTCTTAGATAGTAAAAAAGTTCATTTATCAAATTTTTTATGAGATAATTTGTACATAAATTAAAATATGGTTAGATAATGAAGGGCGGACATATTTATGATTAAACTGAACAAGAAAAAACTTATTGCAAATATACTTTTAAGTTCAATGGTGTTAACGCAAACAGTACCGACTTTTGCAAACGTTTTAGAAGATATTGATCCAGTAAGACATACAGTTATTGAAGAAGAGCCAATAGACGAAGAAAAAGAAAGCTTTGATGATGAAATCATAAATGAAAAAGTGTCTTCCGAGGAAGTCGTGGTTCTGGAGGATGATCGTCATGTGGCGGTAACTGAAGAAGACGACCATGTAACACTCGAGACAACCGATCAACTGGTTGAAGTGCAACAGACAGTGATGGAAGAAATGGAAGCGCAAAACGAAACGATCATTGAATCGTACTTTTCTGGAGCAGGTGATGGTTCTCTCAGCTCGCCCTTCCAAATCACCACTGAAGCTGAATTGAATGAAATGCGAAATGATCTCGCGGCGCATTACCAATTGATGAATGATATTACACTCACTTCAGATTGGATACCTGTTGGATATGGGACAACTTTAGCAACAAAATTTACTGGAAGTTTTACAGCTGAACCTGGAACAGTGATCCGTAATATGATAGTGAATACTGGGGTACAACTTGGGGATCTGCATAATCGTGGGTTCTTCGGTGTGACAGACGGTGCAAAGATTTCTGGGATCACATTAGAAAATCCTCGGGTTGTGGGAGGGCTCTACGGAAATAATGTTGGGGGATTGATTGGTCAAATCAATGACCTATCTAAAGGACCAACGACCGTCACTGATTCTACTGTTATTGGTGGAAGTATTGAAGCAAGTGGGAATAACATTGGTGGACTAGTTGGTTATATGGCGAATACTGTCGCAGGTACTACGATTGCGCGCTCATCTTCTTCAGCAACGATAACAGTTAATGCCAATCCTTACATGTATCCTCAAGCTGTTGGGGGGCTGATCGGAGTAAATGGAAATACAGTTGTAGATAGTTATGCCACAGGAAATGTCACAGCGAATACCACCAATACTGGAGGACTAATTGGTCTGAATAGCTGGGGTAAAGTCAGTCGCTCGTATGCTACTGGGAATATTGACAGCCCGGAAAGTGAAAACGTGGGAGGGTTGATTGGTGGACACGACTTCTACAGTACAGTAGTCGATTCCTATGCGACAGGCGATGTCATTGGGAGAACGAACGTCGGAGGATTTATCGGGGCCATTCATCCTTATGCGATTGAAGTAGCACGCAACTATAGTACAGGACATGTAACTGGCATTGAAGCTGTTGGCGGTTTTGTCGGTAATGCCGGCTCTCTAACAATCAAAAACAGTTATGGGATGGGGGATGTCACTGGAGAATCCGATGTCGATCATTTCGGTTTAGGTGGAACGAATATCAATAATTACTACTATAATAACTCTGAAGCTTTATACGGCGGGGTTCCAGTTGGCGGTCAAGTGATCGAAGATGTCATTGAACCTTTAGATGTCATTGAATTGCGCACGCAAGCGACTTATGAATCAAATGGTTGGGATTTCGGTAGTACTTGGGTGTGGGATACTGCGACAAATTATCCGAAGCTAGGACTAGGTAACGAGATGGATACTTTACCGATCAATGCGTTAGGAGAAACGCTTCAAGTGCCATATGGTGGAGCAGAAACAAAGATTCCACTTACTGATGTCTTTTCTTTATTCGGACGAGGTGGAAATCCAGATGATTATCTTTTTGAAACAGATGCGGATGGGGTAAACATTTCAGCCGATGGTATGGATTTGATCTTGGAAATTTCTAGTGTTGGGATTTATGAAGTGACTGCTACACCAATCAGTCGTATCACTACATTAGAACCTGGACAGAATTGGAATAAAGCAATGATTGAAGTGACTCCGGCTGAGATCATTCTAGAAAAAGGGACAGTTTTTGCTCGTTCATTCAATGGAACGACTGAAATTGATCATTTCGATATGCCGACGTTAACTGGGTTGGCACCTGGAGATGAGGTGATTTGGCAAGAAGCAAGTTTCCAATATACGAATAGTGCTGCTGGAACGAATACGATCGAAGGAGCGAACTGGACCATTGATTGGGGCACGGTTAACCTTTCCAACTATGAGGTTACCGGCTTACCGACTATTGGGAATCATGAGTATCTGGTCACAGATATCTTTGATGTCGAAGCAATCACGAAAGCAGCCGGTGCATTTCTGAGAATAGATGAGGAATTAGCAAAACAAAACAATACCCATGAAGTGATCACGATTGCGGATACTGCACTTCTACACCATGACGATACCCCAGATACACCAGGCGAGCACTGGTACCATGACCATGCGGAAGAATTGCTGCAAGATGTGACCTACCTGATTTACGACATAGATCCACAAGCCAATCCGCTTGCGCGAGTCGTTGCATACGCAGATGGTGTACCAGCAGTAGATGGCGTATTTTTGGGATTGAGTGCAAACACAACGTATTGGATCACTGCGATTTCAGACGAGAGTACCAACTTTTTACAAGGGGAAGAGTCTGAACCCATTATGCTTACTACAGCGCAGTCGGGAGGCAATGGCGGAGATTCCGGTGGAAACACGGGGGGCACTGGGAATACTGGAAATGGCGGGAATAACATCAGCGCTCCTTCTGGCAACAATCAGTTAGGAAACAATCAAACCGGCACGACTCCAATTGGTGGAAGTGGTAGTGGCAGTGTGGCGACAAATGTTGCATCAACAAGAAATAATGGCAGAGACAGCAATCTACCGAAAACTGGCGAAGTAGCTAGTGCATTCGCATTACTTGGTTTTGGCGCGGTAGGTACAGCTTTAGCTAGCTGGCTGAAGCATAAAAAAAATAATTAAGCGATGACATAAAGATTGAGCTAATTGTGTATAGCGTCAAGAAATCTTTCTATGAACCTAGAATTTTATTTTCTATTTTTTAGGTTTTGGACTATTTCTGAGAACTAACATGATTGTCTCAATCTTTTTTTTGTTGATTAAAAATGGATAGGGAAGATCAGTGAGTAGTCATCCGACAGACAAACGCCGACTACGGGCTCAAACTTCTATTTGCTGATTCTTTCGAGTATACTATAAGAAAAGATCAAGTACGAGAGGCAAAAGAAATGAACTCATCAAAAAAGATAACACATGCGAAGACTACTTTGTAAGTAGAAGCCAACACTTTTTGATTTGATTGCTTGTTACTCCTACTTGCTCAAAATAAAAAAATGGAGAATCACTATGACAAACATTTTATTAGTAGATGATAGTGCACTGATTACAAGCGGCTTAAAAATCATTTTAGAAAGTACAAACGATTTTCAAGTAGTGGGTATTTGTCATGATGGGCGTTCAGCTATTGCTTTTTGCGAAAAAAATCAAGTCGATCTTGTATTGATGGATGTCCGAATGCCGGCAATGGATGGCGTCACTGCTACGCAACAGATTACGGAAGAATATCAGATACCTGTCATCATTTTAACTACGTTTGATGAAGATCGTTACATAGAGGAAGGGATACGCAACGGTGCAAGTGGTTACTTGCTGAAAACAACTCCTCCTGAAGCGGTGATTCAAGCAATCAAAAGTGTGTTACAGGGACAAACGATCCTTTCGAAAGAAATCCTCGTGAAGGCAACGCAACAATTAGGTAACAAGAATGATCAAGAAGCAGATCTCTCCTTACTGACGGAACGAGAGCAAGAAATTGCCTACTTAGTCGCAAAAGGAATGACGAATAAAGTGATTGCACAAACACTATTTTTAAGTGAAGGTACTGTCCATAACAATCTTTCAATGATTTTAAAAAAACTGAACTTGGATCATCGTACGCAATTAGCGATCTATGTTCTCACGGGTGAGGTCATGACGTAGATGCAAGCAATCAAATTATCGATCAACTTGCTATCGATCATTGGTTTGATCGGGTTGATGATCTATCAAACATCCGCTACTATTTTGATGTTTGTCATTAGTTTAAGTATGGTATGGTTGACATTTTTTTTCTTAGGCGAAAGTTTTCAGAGACATCGGCCTTGGTTTGTTGCTTTGCAATTGATCAGTGTTCTATTGAGTTTGATTTTTGTCGAACAAGCGATTTTTCTATTGCCACTTTCCTTGCTGCAAGGTTATTTTTGCTTCCAAAAATCATGGTTACTTTTAGTCGTAGCCTTGATCAATTATAGTGTTGGCAGCTTTTTTCTCTCTGAGTCACTTTATTTTCTCTTTGTACTGTGGGTAAGTGGGATGATCAGTATCGTTTGGTCTGCGGAAAAAATGATGAAACAACAAGAAGAGTTAACTACTTCTTCCGATTTTTTACGGATTGAACGAAACAAGTTATCAAAACTTTTTGCACAAAGCACTCTGAATGCTGAAGCGATGCAAAAAGAAGCAACGTTAGTAGAAAGACAACGGATCATTCATGAAATCCATGACCACCTGGGGCACGACTTAACGAGTTGCTTGATCCAAATAGAGGCGGCAAAGGTCATCAATCGAGAACAACCGGAACAAGCGCATCAATTATTGAGTCAATCTGCTGATCGCTTAAGAAAGTCGATCAACGAAGTGCGCAACGTGTTACATGACGAGCGACCAAAGAATGAAACCTTGAACATCAATAAAGTAAAGGCAGAACTCCAACGTTTCTCCGAGACTCACCAGATTATCGTGGATTTCCAATATAGCGGTTCCCTAGATAAAATCAGTCGTTTTCATTGGCAGGTATTAGCGGCAAATTTGAAAGAGTTTTTGACGAATACGTTGAAATATAGTGAAGCTTCAACGGTTACGGTGCGTTTGCATGTGTATCAAAAATTTTTACGATTTGAATCGAAGAACAATGGAAAAAGGGCATTGGACTATCGTAAAGGCCTTGGGATCGTAGGAATGGAAGAACGAACAGCCGTATTGAACGGCAAATTGTTGATTGATGGAACGGATGGTTTTCACATCACCACGATATTACCTTTTGATGAAGAACATGAGATTTCTAATTCGTAAATCATGAGAAACTGTACTATTACAGTTTCTCTTTTTTTTATAAAATAAAGAAAAGGAGTGATTGAATGAATATACTCAGTGTGCAAAAATTGACTAAAAAATTTGGGCAGAAAATTGCTGTGGACGGTGTGTCATTTGAAGTACCTGAAGGAACGATTTTAGGGTTGTTAGGACCAAATGGCGCAGGAAAGTCAACCGTTATCAATATGATTACTGGTTTATTGAATAAGACATCTGGAACGGTTCAGTTGTTTTCAGAAGAGATGACCGAGGGAAAAAGAGAGCTTAGGCGAAATTTAGGGGTAGTTCCGCAAGAGTTAGCGATTTATTATGATTTGTCTGCTGAAGAAAATGTCCGCTTTTTTTGCGGGCTTTATGGAATCAGGGGAGAAGAACTAAAAAAGAATGTGGAAGAGGCATTGAGAACGGTTGATTTGTACGAACGAAGAAAAGAGCGACCGAGTGCGTTTTCTGGTGGGATGCAACGACGATTGAATATTGCAATGGCGATTGCCCATCGGCCTGCTTTACTGATCATGGATGAACCGACAGTGGGGATCGATCCGCAATCTAGAAATTATATTTTAGATGCAATTGAAAATATGAAAGAAAATGGTACAACGATCATCTATACGAGTCACTATATGGAAGAAGTCGCACGTTTGGCAGATGAAATCGTCATTATTGATAAAGGTCAAGTGATTGCTATTGGTAGTGAAGAAGAATTGGTAAATCTCGTCACGGATAAAATCAATCTGCAAATCACTGTGGAGAATCCAGAGGCACTGGATTTAGAAGAAATCAATAATATTAACGGGATCATCAATGTTTCACTCGACAAACAGCAAGTACAGATCGTGACGGTACTTGAAAGCAAATTATTGAATCAAATATTAATGATACTGATCAAGCAAGAAGTTAGAGTAGTCGATGTACTGCAACAAGCTCCAGATTTAGAAACAGTATTTCTTAGTTTGACTGGACGTAATCTACGTGATTAGGAGGAGTGAGTATGAATGAAAAAATAATTATCCGGACCCTGATACAAAATTTTCGTGAAAAATCCAATTACATTTATTATCTCGCTTTTCCGATCACGTTGATGTTTATTCTAGGGGCCGTCCTCCAAGGTGTATTCAATAATGACGTAACCTCTGATATGGAGCCATTGACGGTACAATATCAGGTAGACGATCAAGAAGTCCGTGAAATATTCCAACAAGTAAGTTCTTTTGCAGAAGGTGCTATTCATTTTGAAGAAGTGACAAATGAAAAGGAAGGATTAGCAAATATAAGACAACAAGAAGCTGATGCTTACTTACATTTTTCCGATCGCATCGAAGTGCAGAGTCGGGAATTGACCAATGTAGAAAAAACAATCCTACAAAGCTATCTAGTAGAAATCGTACAGGAAATCAAACGACAAAGTTTCATTATGGAACAGCACTTGCCACCAACTACTGGCCTAGTTTCAGCAGAGCAGTTTACAGAGGCGATTGTCGTCGATCAAGAAAATCAACGAGAAAGCGCATCTTCCTACCAATACTATGCGATTGCTATGATTAGTCTATTTGTTTTATATTTTTCTGAAATTGGTCTGAGCATGTTTCGAGAAGCACGACAGCATGGAACAGTGCAAAGAGAACTAGTCACGCCACTTAGCCGTAAAACAATCATTTTTTCGACATTTTCTGGACACTTCATATTTGGCATGTTGGTAGTGTTGGTCTTGATGCTCATCTCTCAATTTTTATTTGATGTTCCATGGTATTTAAGTTTTGGCTTTTCTTACCTAAACTTAATCGCACTTATGGGCAGTTTTCTCGCACTCGGTTTATTTTTAGAAACCATTGGAGACCGTGATGAAAAAAGAATTGGTTCTGGCATTACCCAGATAGTTATTCAACTCACTGGATTTTTAGGTGGTGCCTATTTTCCAACGAATGAAACGATGATGGGATTGTCACCATTAGGTTGGGTTTTAGCATCTGTCAGAGAAAGTTTGTGGACCGACAATCCCTTGCAATGGTTAGGTATCTATGGGAATTTTGGGTTATTGTTTGTTTTACTCATGTCGTCAGTCGTCATTTTAGATAAAAGGGAGGTATTCTAATGAGAGATATCGTTTGGATCGTTAGAGAACGGTTGGTTCTTTGGAAAAATCGACCATTGCAAATCTTGTTTCTTTTAGGAATTCCTTTCTTGAGTGTCGTCCTTTATCTTTTTGCTTATGGAGATCAAGAAACGAATCTACTGACGGTAGGGGTAGTCGATCAAGATCGCTCATCCTATAGTGAATTGCTTATTGAAAGTTTGGCAAAACGAGTCAGCGTTCAGGAAATTGGTTCAGTAGAAGAAATCGATCAAGTTCTTTCACGGCAAAATGCGGTGGCAGTTATCACGATCCCTAAAGGCTACCAAGAAAATGTTTCTGAAAATACGAAAATTTCTCTCCGGACATTCCAAAAAGGAGAGTTGTTGGAGAATGTCGACCGGTTGATCCAACGTGCGTTAGCAGAAGTTTCTAGTATCCATTTGTTAGCAGAAGCTGGAGGGGAGAACGAACCGCTTGAACGCTTGAAAGAATCGACAGAAATCGAGATCAATCAAGTAGATCAAAGCACAACGACCGAACGAATGTCGGTGCAAATCGTTGGCTTTTTGTTGATGATGTTTCTTTTCCAAGCAGGTAATTTTGGAACAACGACGATTCAACAAGAACGACGAAATAAAATTTATACACGTTTGATGACGACTTCGGTAGCTAAAAGCACATATTTTATCGGGACAACGATCTTTGCGACATTGGCTATGCTGATCCAAGTGATTTTAGCTGTTGTCGTCATGACAAGTCTATTCAACATCGACCCTGGGTTAAGTGCTTTTGACTTGATGGGCCTACTAAGTCTATTTAGTTTACTAGCGGTAGGTTGGTCGATCGCGATTGGTGTGCTTGCCCCAAGTACAAGTGTGGCAGCAGCTCTACAAAGTATTTTGATCACCGTCACAAGTTTACTATCGGGTGCTTTGATCCCCCATGAGGTGATGCCAGAATTGATGCAGAACGTGTCGATGATTACTCCGCAATATTGGGTCTTGACGATTATCAAAAACCTTCAATCCGGACAAACATGGGGAGCTAACAGCAGGGAAGTGCTCATCTTGGTCATTTATATTCTATTCTTTCTAAGTTTGGCGATATATGGATATACGAGAAGAACGAGGCAAGAAGTATATAGCTGAGCAAAAAAGCGTGAAGCAATTCATGATGGATACGCCAAATTAAAAAAAAAAAAAGAGACCGGTACAGAAGTATTTAACCTCGAAAAATAAGGCGTCATCCACGGAATTTGTGTTTCAAATTTTTGTGGATGGCGCCTTGTTTTTGAAGAGGTTAAGTTCAATAAAAACGTCAAGTCTTTTTTTTGCATGTATAAGAAAAGAAAGGCGAACGAATCGATTTACAAACTGTATACTCATTTTATCAACAGAAACAAGGAGGAATATTATGGGAATCAGCCAACGTATCAGGAATATCTTTAGTCAAAATCAGGAACCAACATTGACGATTGAAAATCAACAAACTTCTTTTAATGAATTTGACAAAACGGTCAAAGAAGAAGTAGAGAAAATTCTAAAACACCAGATACCTGACGGGGATTGGTCAAGTAAGGAAGCTGCCATCATTCGCCTCCAACAAGCAGAAAAAATTGCAATCAACTGCAAAGACAGTGGACAAAATGAGTTGACTAATCAAATAACTAAGTATTACGATAAAAAATTCTATGTATCGGATTATATACATTTATGGTTAAGTATCGATAAAGAAAAACTTGAGCAATTTAAACAACAGAAAAATCGAACAATCGATGCAAATTTCGATGCTAGTGTACTTACGAAATTAGTTCAGTCATTAGAAGAAACCGTTGATATACGAAAGGGAATCCTCCAGTTCTGTTTAAAGAACCCAAAGTACAATCGACTGCTGAAGGATGAGGTAAGAGAGGAAGTGAGCCACCGAGCGAAACCTAGCTTTTTTATGCTTGATCCGATGATCCAAGAATATTTGAAAGACATGGAAAAGCAAGAAGCCGCTATTCCATCAA
Organism: Enterococcus sp. DIV1304_2; assembly: GCF_050555445.1. Taxonomy (NCBI): domain Bacteria; kingdom Bacillati; phylum Bacillota; class Bacilli; order Lactobacillales; family Enterococcaceae; genus Enterococcus; species Enterococcus sp. DIV1304_2. The sequence goes on along the minus strand of NZ_CP187851.1, from coordinate 2,231,258 downwards.
CGAATGTTCAAGAAGATTCATTGACTAACCTGTCATCAGAGAGCGTATTAGAAAAAAATGATCGTCTGAAACAAGAACAGGATGCTAGACGAGTGGGTGTATTTGAAACGGTGATGGTTCAAAATAGAAAAATGACCATCCTAGAAAAAAACAAAGAGCCCCAAGAATTAGGAACAGCGTCATCAAAAGATGATCAGAGTCAAAAAAAACAGTTATCATCAGTGCTAGATGCGAGCAAGAATAGTGCCAGACAAAAAAATAAGAAGGCTATTATCATCGCGAATAGGAAAGTAACCATTTATCAAAAGAAACAAAAATCAATGAATAATAGAAGAAGATTCGTCTTTATTCGGAACCAACTAAGAAAACTTAATTTCAGAAACCGAAAAAAAATAAGTTTCTTAAAGCAACAAGCAAAAGCAAGCAAGAAAGTAAGAAGTAGACGAACCGATTACTTTAACTACCTTAGATAAGGGGAAAACAAGGTGTAAAGTTTATCCTATGGAATGATTATTTTATTAGTAAGTAACTAAAGTACTTGGCATTTTACTTTGTCTTAATGAATTATCCTAACAAAAGACAAATATTATAGTGAAAATTCTTCAAACTTTTCTTCTATTCTATATACATACCAACCAACAACCCTATACTTTTTCATTTTTACTCCTCAAGTAAAAATAAACTCCTAGACCGCGGCCACCCACCGCGGTCGCTTTTTTGTTCTATGATGAATTCCTGTGAATCTGCCACCGTTATCCTTATTTTTTGCTATTGTAAACGCTTGCTTTAAATTGGAAAATAAAGAAGTAAGAACCAACAGATAATTGCTAGGGTCGAGCAGATCTAACAATCAGTGAAAGGGGAATAAAAATGATCAAAAAAGCAGTAAAAATGAAGTTGTACCCAGGATACGAAGCAGAGTACCTCAAAAGACACAATGAATTGTGGCCGGAGATGCGTGACATGTTGGCTGAACATGGTGCGCGCTCTTATTCGATTTTTCTTGATCCAGAAACAAATACTCTCTTTGGGTATCTAGAGATTGAAGATGAAGAAAAATGGCGCCATGTACCAGAAACAGCAATCAATCAAAAGTGGTGGGTGTTCATGGAAGATCTGATGGAAACAAATCCAGACCATTCTCCAGTAACTGTCGAATTGAAACATGTTTTCGATTTATATCAACAAGTCTAAAGTAAAACCGCTGAAAGCAGGATATAAAGCCAGCTTTCAGCGGTTTTACTTAAAAAGGATGACAGGAGCGAGTCTATTGATTATTTTCGATTTCTTCTAACTCAAGACTCAAGTTTTCCCACTCAGATAACTTTTCTTCTTGTAGTTGATGTGCTTCATCAAGCGCTTGATTTAATTCATTCAATTTGACATGATCATCTAATACAGCAGGAGAAACCATCTGTTGTTCGAGTTCATCCACTGTTTCTTCTAGTTGAGCCATATCTTCTTCGATTTGCGTGATTTTACGTTGCAAGCTCCGCATGATCTTTTGTTGCTCTTTGCTTTGGAAGTAAGTGGATTTGTTTGTTGAAGGCGTGCTGACCTCAGGTTGTTCAGCTGCTAACAGTTCCGCAATTTCTTCTTCCTCTTTTTTCTTTTCTAAATAATAATCATAGTCCCCCAAGTAGACTTTGCTTCCGCTTTCTGAGAGTTCAATGACTTTAGTGGCGATACGATTGATGAAGTAGCGGTCATGAGAGACAAAGAGTAGTGTCCCTTCATAGTCGATCAATGCGTTTTCCAACACTTCTTTATTGTCGATATCTAAGTGGTTGGTTGGCTCATCTAAAATCAAAAAGTTCTCTTGATTCATTGCTAGCTTAGCTAACGCGACACGTGCTTTTTCCCCACCACTTAAAAGAGGAATCGTTTTTTCAACGTCTTCACCAGAAAATAAAAAAGCGCCTAAAATCGAACGGATATCTTTTTCTGGAACGGTTGGATGTTCATCCCACAATTCAGCTAGAATCGTTTTATTAGTGTGCAGTTCCGCTTGTCCTTGGTCGTAATAACCAATGCTGACATTCGTACCAAGTGTTTCTTTTCCACGGATGAAAGGCAACTGTTGGATGATCGATTTTAGTAAAGTGGATTTGCCGATTCCATTTGGTCCCACTAATGCGATTGCTTCTTGACGACGGATATCCAAGTTAATCGGTTCAGATAGTACCGTTCCATCGTAGCCAATAGCGGCATCTTCTACTTGCAACACAACATTTCCCGAAGGTTTCGCCACGTTGAAGAGAAAATGAGCTTGTTTCTCATCTCCTTGTGGACGGTCTAACCGTTCCATTTTTTCTAATGCCTTTCGACGACTTTGGGCACGTTTTGTCGTTGACGCACGGACAAGATTTCTGGCAACAAAATCTTCGAGTTTATTGATTTCTGTTTGTTGTTTTTCATAGGCTTTCCAATCAGAAGCTAATTGTTCAGCTTTCATATCTAAATATTTGGAATAATTTCCTTTATAGTGACGCATCTTTTTCCGACTTAGTTCATATACCTCAGTCGCCACTTTATCCAAGAAATAACGGTCATGGGAGACAATCAGAAGGGCACCAGTATAACTTTGCAAATAGTTTTCCAACCAAGCAAGTGTTTCGATGTCCAAGTGGTTCGTTGGCTCATCCAGGATCAAGATATCTGGATGTTGTAAAAGCATCCTAGCTAAAGCTAATCTTGTTTTTTGACCACCAGATAACGTATCGATTCTTTGCTCGTAAAACGACGGATCAAATTTGAATCCATGCAATACAGAGCGAATTTCATTTTCATAACTATAGCCGTTCTTATCAGAAAAATCATGCTGCAATTTATCATATTCTTTCAAGAAGGATTGATAAGCCGGCGTGTCAGGAGTGCCTTCACTGATAAATACTTCAAGGTCACGCATCCGCTGTTCCATCAAGCGCACTTCTTCAAATGCTTTTAGCATCTCATTCCAGACGGTTTCAGTGGAATCTAATCCTGTATCTTGGGCCAAATAACCAAGGGTAGCTGTTTTATTTTTTGCGATATTACCTACATCTGGGGCTTCAATGCCAGCAATGATTTTTAATAATGTCGATTTACCGGCGCCGTTACGTCCGACTAAAGCGATACGTGCGCCCGTTTGGATCTCTAAGTGGATATTTTCAAATAAAATCTCAGCGCCAAAATGGCGAGCGATTTGATTGGCTTGTAATAGTATCATCGAATCCTCTTTTCTACTTTGTGAATTATCCTAGAATTTCATGGACTTTTTCTATTGTAGTCTACCACAAATTCATAGTTACTGCGAGGTTCTGAGAAGCTAGGAAAATGAGAATAAGAATAAAAATTCACAATATACAAGCAACGAAATTGATTTTTTTGTGTAAGTACTGATATGATGTATAAATCGAGAAGAAATACAGTGGAGGTAATGAAGTGAAAGACCATGTAATTCCAAAGGCAACCGCAAAACGCCTGCCTTTATATTATCGTTATTTAAGAATCTTGAATAACGCAGGTAAGAAAAAAGTTTCATCAACTGAACTAAGTGAAGCAGTCCAAGTAGATAGTGCAACGATCCGTCGTGATTTTTCCTATTTCGGCGAACTAGGAAAACGTGGTTACGGTTATGATGTAGAGGACTTGATGCATTTCTTTGCAAAAACCTTGAATGATGACCAATTGACGAACGTTGCATTGATCGGGGTCGGTAATCTAGGAAGTGCCTTGTTGAAATATAAGTTTCACCAAAGTAATAGTATCCGTGTCAGCTGCGCTTTTGACGTGAACCCAGAAATCGTGGGTCGGATCGTTGATGGTATCCCCGTTTATCCAATGGATGACATGATCGAACAAATCAAGATCCAACAAATCGAAGTGGCAATCTTAACGATACCTGCCGAAAAAGCACAAGAAGTTGTGAATCGTTTGACAGAAGCTGGTGTCAAAGGGATATTAAACTTTACATCTGCTCGACTAAATGCACCATCCGAAGTATTGATCCAAAATGTCGATTTGACGAACGAGTTACAAACGTTGATCTACTTCTTGCATTCCGATGCGTCCTTGCATGAGCATGACGACAACGAATAACCGGAAATAAAGAAAAGTTAAACGATCGATGACAAACTATTTTTCTATTCACTAGAAAAAATAGTTTGTTTTTTTATGATTTTTTTTAGAAATAGATAAAAATAAGTAATATTTTCCTTCATTGGCGTCTCTTCAATTAGGAGGCTGATAGGTGAACAACTGAAAGCTTCGAAATTTATTATAGTGATACATTGTTTCTGTGTTATAATAATACTTCACCAAAAAAATCGAGGGAATACGGGAGGATCAGCAATGCAGGAATATATCAGGATACATAATGCCAGACAGAACAATCTAAAAGGGTTTGATTTACAAATCCCAAAAAGAAAGATCACGATTTTTACAGGTGTCTCCGGTTCGGGAAAATCTTCCATCGTTTTTGATACGATTGCCCAAGAAGCGGGAAGACAACTCAATGAAAATTTCTCTAAATTTGTGCAGAATTTCTTACCTAAGTATAGTCAGCCAGAAGCAGATGCCATCGACAATTTATCTATGGCTGTCGTTGTAGATCAAAGCCGTTTAGGTGGGAATTCGCGTTCAACACTAGGAACGATCACAGATATCAACCCACTGATCCGCTTGCTTTTCTCTCGTATTGGCATTCCCCATTTAGGCCCCGCTTGGAATTTCTCATTCAATGATCCTCACGGCATGTGCCCAGCGTGTGAAGGGATTGGTCGGATCGTTGGATTAAATCTAGACAAAGCGTTAGATTTAGAAAAATCGTTGAATGAAGGAGCGATTTTACTTCCAGGCTACAAAGTCGGATCTTGGTTATTGAAGTCTTTCACGAACACAGGTTTTTTTGACAATGATAAGCCATTAAAGGATTATTCAACAGAAGAAATGGAAAAGTTCTTGTATGCTTCAGGAGAAAAAATCGATTCGTTGTATATGGAAGGGATGAGTTCGACCTATGAGGGATTAGTGGCACGTTTCAATCGTTCCAATATCAAAGGGGGCAATGAGAGCTCTGCCGCGACCCAGAAAAAAATCGCAGCGTTCATGGATGAACAAAGATGTCCAGAATGTCAGGGAAAACGATTCAATCAAAAGGTTTTGGGCTGCAAGATCAACGGATATTCAATCGCAGATTTCTTAGGGATGCAACTGGATGAACTATTAGAAATCTTACCGGGGATCACAGATGAAATGATCCAACCAGTGTTGAAAAATCTCCAATCACGACTACAAGATCTGATCAATATTGGGTTAGATTACGTTTCTTTAGATCGCGAGACAGCGACTTTATCTGGAGGAGAAAGCCAACGAGTGAAAATGGTCAAGCACTTATCTTCTAGTTTAAATGACGTCATTTATATCTTCGATGAGCCTAGTATTGGGTTGCATCCACGAGATGTTCATCGGTTAAATGAACTATTGATCAAATTGCGCGATAAAGGAAACACGGTCATTGTTGTAGAACATGATCCAGATGTCATCAAAGTAGCAGATCATATCATTGACGTTGGACCAAAAGCAGGAAAAAATGGTGGGTATATCACCTATGAAGGTAGTTACGAAGGGTTACTAGTTTCAGATACATTGACAGGAAAAGCTTTTGGACAAATGACAGATTTCAAACAGGAGCCAAGAAAAACAGACAAGTTTATTGAAACTTCAAAATCGACATTGCATAATCTTAAAAATACTTCTCTCAGAGTACCATTAGGTGTTTTTACAGTAGTGACCGGAGTAGCTGGTTCAGGAAAGAGCAGTTTAGTGAACGGTGTGTTTGCGAAAGAGTATCCCGAAGCAATCAATATCGATCAGTCAGCTGTTGCAGGGAATATTCGTTCCAACCCAGCGACTTATTCAGGGATCATGAACGATATCCGCAAGGTCTTTTCGTTAGAAAATAATGTTTCTGCCGGACTGTTCTCTTATAATTCAGAAGGGGCATGTGAAACGTGTAAAGGACATGGTCATATCAAAATGGAATTATCTTTTATGGATTCTGTAGAGGTCCTTTGCCAAGCCTGTGGCGGTAAACGATTCAAAGAAGAAGTTTATCAATACAAATTAAAAGAGAAATCGATCGATGAAGTATTAGCGATGAGTGTGACTGAAGCGGTGGCATTTTTTGAAGAAAAATCGATTCAACGAAAACTGAAACAAATTTTAGAAGTAGGGCTAGGATATATGACGTTGGGACAACCGTTAAATACATTGTCAGGAGGAGAATGTCAACGGTTGAAACTAGCGAAGGAATTAAGTAAAAAAGGCAATATCTACATTATGGATGAACCCACGACAGGTTTACACATGGCAGATATCAAGAGTATCTTAGAAATCATCGAGCGGTTGGTCAATAAAGGCAATACGGTCATCGTCATTGAACATAACCTGGAAATCATGAAGGCGGCAGATTGGTTGATCGATGTAGGGATCGATGGGGGAATTCGTGGTGGCGAGATCCTTTACGAAGGAATACCAGAAAAAATCAGTACTTGTGAACAGTCGATCACAGCTCATTATTTAACGGGTGTTTAACTAAAAAGAAGTACCAGTCATTTGTTTGCAGAAATGACTGGTACTTCTTTTTTATTGATCGACTAAAGTATCGTAGCTGACTTGATTGCTTGATTCATTTAATTGATCTAAACGTTTTGTCAGTTGTTCAAATTGAATAAAGCGGGCTTGTCGCTCGACTTCTTTTCCAAAATGGAAGAGCAAGATCACTGGTGCAGTAAATGCTTGGAATGTGCCAGCTACTTCCGGCATCTCGAAGGCATCTAAATGATACGCTGGGAAAGTATAATGAGTCAATAATTGTTCCAATTTTGGCACTACTGCATGACAAACACTACAATTGGGTGTAGAAATCGCAAGCACGACAGTCGGTTCTTCTTGGATAGTTTTTAAGACTTCAGTTAAATCATGGGTTTCTTTCATGGTGATAACTCCTTAAGGTTGCTTTTAGCACATCGCTAATTCGATGGTGAAAAAGTATTCAGTCGTATACAAATAGAAAATAGGCAAATGACTCTCTTCTTTTTACCTGAATCTTCATCTTAGCTGTGCTAAAAGTAAATCCTTATGACGGAGATGTCAATAAAAAAGCTTTTTTTGATTTCTTAAACTTATGAAAAAAATTTAAGCTTTCTTGTATTTTATTGAAGAAAAGCGTATATTGATGGGCGAATGAAGTTCAAATGACAAGGAGAAATTATATGTTTTCGTTTATTCCAAATTCGGTATTGCAGATGGGAACGATTTTTTTATCGATCGTTATCGAAGCCTTGCCGTTTGTTTTATTGGGATGTATCATCTCAGGTGCTTTACAAGTATTTTTGACCCCCGAACGTATCAAACGATGGTTACCTAAAAATCGCTTTTTATCGATTATTGTTGGGTCTATTTTAGGTTTTTTCTTTCCTTCATGTGAATGTGGGATCGTTCCAATCGTTCATCAGTTTGTAAAAAAAGGGGTTCCTGTCCACACAGCATTTGCGTTTATGCTCACTGCGCCAATCATTAATCCAGTCGTGATCTTTTCAACTTTTATTGCATTTGGCAATACTTGGAAAATGGCGGGGCTGCGTATGTTAGGAAGTTTTATTGTCGCACTGATCGTAGGTGTCTGGTTGGCCTATATCCAAAAAGGCACAATCTTGAAGTCTTCATTTGATTCAGCGCTGGTTGAGCCTAACTCCCATACACATAAGCATGAGGAAGAGGAAGCAATCGCACCACAGAAATGGGGACATCGAATCCTCCATGTCTTGACTCACTCGATTGATGAGTTCTTCGATACGGGCCGCTATTTGATCATTGGCGGTTTGATTGCTGCAGGGATGCAAACCTATTTACCTACGAGAGTGATGTTGACGTTAGGTTCGACAAAGCTATTAGCCATTTTGATCATGCTAGTATTGGCATTCACGATGTCTCTTTGTTCCGAGGCGGATGCGTTTATTGGTTCCTCTTTGTTAAGTCTTTTTGGAACAGCGCCAGTTGTTGCTTTCTTAGTTTTTGGACCAATGGTGGATATCAAAAACCTATTGATGATGAAACGTTACTTCAACACACGCTTCATCGTTTCGTTGATCGGGCTGATTGCCTTAAGTGTTATCGGCTTTACACTATTTATTTAGGAGGAGAATCATGCTGCGATTTTTGATTTTATCTGGTTATTTTGAAATGATGATGTATCTTCAAGTCTCAGGGCGTTTAGATCAATACATCAATGTCCATTATCGTTATTTGGCAGTATTATCCATGATTTTATCTGCCTTACTAGCCTTAGTTCAGTTGTATCTTTGGGTAAAAGCAGATGGGAAAAAAGGAGTCCATGAGTCCCATGATTCTCACGATCACGGATTATCAAAACCGTATCAGCGTTGGATTGCTTATCTCTTATTAGCCTTGCCGATCGTTGTAGGAACACTGTTTCCGACAGTTAGTTTAAACACAACGATCGTGGAAGCGAAAGGGTTCAACTTTCCACTAAGCAAAGAATCTGTCGGTGATCCACAAGTGCAAACGCAATATTTGAAACCAGATACGAGTATTTATTTCAATAAATCCGACTATCAAGATCAAATGAATGAGTTAAAAGATAAATACGAAGATGAACAAACGATTGCGATCACAGACGATAATTATTTAGAGATCATGGAATTGATCTACAACTATCCAAGCGAATTCATTGGCAAGAAAGTCTCTTATGAAGGCTTTATCTACCAGTCGAAAAATGACAAGGCTACTGATACCTTTCTCTTTCGATTTGGGATCATCCACTGTGTTGCTGATTCAGGGGTCTTTGGATTGTTGACGCATCTGCCAGAAGGAATGACTGTGAAAAATGATGACTGGTACAAAATCGAAGGAACGATCCAAACCGATTTTTATCAACCTTTCAAGCGAGAGATTCCTTCAGTCGTAGTGACGAAAGTAGAAAAAATCACTGCTCCTGAAAATCAATATGTGTATCGTGCATTTTAAATGAACGAAATAAAGTTGTAGTCATGTACAACACAAATAAAAAAGTGATAAGAGATGAAACTCGTAAGAATTTCATCTCTTATCACTTTTTTTATTAAAGCTTGCAAGAATCCCACAGTATGATTGCTCTGTACAAAAAAGATTAAAGCGAGAAACGCTCATTTTTTCTTTCTTCTCTTCAATACAATCGCTTCACGTTTCAGTTTAAAGCTACGGATATTGTGGTTGAATACTTCTGATATCACTAGACCTAAGGCAATCGCTCCAGCAATCATGATCGCTTGAACCGTGAAAAATGCCGCATCTTGATAAGCACCTGTAACTAAACTGCGAACAGCTTGATAGGCTAAGCCTCCAGGAACCAGTGGTACCATACCGGGGATATTGAAAATCGTGACGGGCATTTTTAGTTGTTTAGAAAAAAGATCACTAGCAAAAGCAACGCCTAATGAACCTAGTAATGAACCTAAAGCTGCACCGCCACCCATAGCTAGACACAACCAATAGATCATCCAACCTACGGCACCAGCTAAACCACACCAAACTAAGGCTTTCCTTGGCACATTAGTGATGATTGCAAAGGCAGCGGTCGCTAAAAAGCTAAAAGAAAATTGAATCAATACAGGCCACATGGCTAAAGTCCTTTCTTAGTAGAAGATTTGAAAGATAAAGGCGATTGCAAAACCAATCATCGCCGCAGTCATCATCGCTTCTGCTCCACGAGAAACACCAGAAACGTAGTGCCCCGCTAATAGATCACGAATCGCGTTGGTGATTTGAACACCAGGAACCAACGGCATGACACAACCAATGATGATCAAATCCTGATTGAGACCGATTCCTAAACGCACACTTAAAATAGCGGCAATGCCGATAATCAAAGAGGAAAGGAATTCAGCTAAAAACTTGATTCTAAAAAAACGCAAACTGCAAAGATAAACAATGTAGCCCACTCCCCCAATCGACAATGTGATCGGTAAATCTTTCAATTCGCCACCAAATAAAATCATGATCGTCCCGCTAATGATAGCAGCGCTGATGATTTGTAGCCATACTGGGAACATCCGTCGATCTTTCTCGACTTCTTGTAATGCGCTATATAGTTCTTCCAAAGTCAATTCATTGGCAACATATTTTCTTGAAAGGTTATTGACCTTGACTACTCTTTCTAAATTGATCGTTCGATTGGTGATTTGTTCCATGCGGATCGTCGAAGTCCGATCAAATCCGATAAATAGTCCTGTTTGGGTCACGTAGCTAACTAAACGATAATTTCCAGAAGCAGAAGCGATCCGACTCATCGTATCTTCTACACGGTACATCTCTGCATTACTTTCCGTCATTATTTTTCCCGCCAATAAACAGGTATTAAGCAATAAATCTAAATCTCTTTCTGGCATGGCATTTTCTCCAATAGTTGTTTTCTTGTATTTATTTTACTACAAACAAATTGGAAAACGTATAAAAAGAAAACTTGAATCTCAAAAATCAGCAGTGAAAGGGAAAATAAGAGCCAAGTGAGAGCAATGCTGAAGAGAGCCAAGTGTTAAGTCAACAGTTAGGATAAATCAAGCTTTTTGGTTAATTGTTGACCAATCGTTCAATAATGTGACATAATTAAGTTATGGGAAGAACGAGAGAATTTAATGAAGAGAAAGTTTTACTAGAATCGGCAAAAATATTTGCCAAAAATGGGTATGCAGGGACGTCGATCAGTCAATTGGTAAAGGCGACTGGCTTGCTTCGAGGAAGTTTATACTCTGCTTATTATAGTAAAGCTGGTTTATTTACGACTTGCTTTAACTATATAGCTGAAGATGGAGTGACTGATAATGGGTTATTGATTGATTTATTGATCATCGCATTATTAGAACGTACGGCAGATGACAACGAAGTAAAGAAAGTCGCACAGAAGGTAATCACCGCTTTGGAAGAGAAAAACGAAGGTTCGATTGAAACGATCATTGCTGATCGAATCATGCGTCGAGCGAATCTTACGGACAGGAGGAAGTAGAAAATGGCTAAAGTTGAAATCCAAAATGATCGATTGATCATCAGTATGGAGGGCGTACGAAAACTGTGGGCATTGAAAAATGAAATATCCACACCATTATCCAATGTATTAGGCGCAACTGTGGATGCCGATGTCTGGGAAGATACACCGAAATTTGGCGAAAAAAGAATGGGCGTTGATGCCTATGGATATTATTTTGCCGGAACATTCGTCCAAGATTCAAACAAGGTATTTTATGACCTCAAAAGAAAAGAAAACGCAGTCGTTATCACACTAAAAGATGAAGAATTCAATCGTCTCATCATTGGAGTAGAAGACCCAGAAGCAACAGTCGCGATGATTGAACAGGCAATGAACAAAGCAAGTTTTGTAAAAGAAATTTGAAATAGGAATAGATGTTGAGCGCCTAATTGTCCTATCAAAAAACGTATTCACTTGGTGATAGAATAGATAAGAAGATCAATCGAATCGAGTGATGAAGTTTTAGTAACAACCTAGATTTCCTTTCACGTGGAAATTTAGGTTGTTTATTTTAGGAAATAGACTAAATATGCGTATATAATTTTTGAAGAAGGAATTGTTGAAAGAATTTAAACACTTCTTTATTTAAAAAAAGGGGAACATATGTTAAGATTTATGAAGTTCGACTGAATAAAGGAGTAGATACATGAACAAAAAAACAACCAAAACAATCATAGGAGTCGCAGTTGCTCTTTTAGCTGGTGCATTAGGGATTTCAACGACGCAAAAAGACTCTGATCTCGTTCAACAGCTGACAGGTTTATTTGATTCAAAACCTCAAGTCTCACAAGTGGCGAATGTTCCAGAATACGACGGCACGCACCAAGAAATCGAAATCAATCAAAATAAGCCGACTTTTACAAAAGAAGAACTGAGCTTAGATAAAGGAACATGGGAAAGTTATTCCGATATCGATCGACTGAATCGTGTAGGTCAAGCCAATGCCATGTTAGGAAAAGAGATGTTCCCTAAAGAAAAACGTGAGTCTCTTTATATTGATCCTACAGGTTGGAAACAAAAAAAATTGAGTGACGGACAATGGCTTTACAATCGAAGCCACTTGATAGGCTTTCAGCTAACTGGTCAAAACAATAACATCAAAAATTTGATGACAGGGACTCGTTCGTTGAATACCCCTCATATGCTGGCACATGAAAATGATATTGCCGCATACATCAAAGAAACCAATCATCACGTTCGCTATCGGGTAACACCACATTTTGAAGGAGAAGAACTAGTAGCACGAGGTGTTCAGTTAGAAGCCCAAAGCATTGAAGATAACCAAATCTCGTTCAATGTGTTTATCTATAATGTGCAAGACGGTTATACGATCAACTATCAAACGGGGCAAGCTAAGAAAACATGATCCATAGGCGTTCGTTATTTGAATATTTTGTGAATTTTTTGAAAAAACAGAGAAAAGACTTATTTTTGATTAAATATCACGTATACTGTAAGAAAGTGTACTCATAAATGTTGGAATCGATACAATCAAATAAGAAATCATTATTATTTTTATATTTCCAGCGAAGTTGGAATATTTATTTGTAGTTTTACCACATTTCGAGTAAAATAAAGGGTGTAGAGGGTAATTTGACTACCCTGCGGAAAGAGGTGTAGAATCATGGGTTTTACAGATGAAACCGTACGTTTTGGTTTTGATGATAGTCGTAAAAAAGAAGTCAGCGAAACATTAGCGATCGTTTATCGGGCTTTGGAAGAAAAAGGCTACAATCCAATCAACCAGATTGTGGGCTACTTGCTTTCTGGAGACCCGGCCTACATTCCTCGTTATCGTGATGCAAGGAATCTGATCCGTCGTCATGAACGCGATGAAATCATGGAAGTGATCGTCAAAGACTATCTCTCAAATCATGGAGTGAATCTATGAGAGTGATGGGCTTGGATGTCGGCTCAAAGACTGTAGGTGTCGCTGTTAGTGATCCTTTCGGCTGGACTGCACAAGGCGTAGAGATCATTCGTATCGATGAAGATAAAGAAGAATTTGGATTTGAACGATTGGCAGAACTGGTCAAACAGTACGAAGTAGATCGTTTTGTTGTAGGCTTGCCGAAAAACATGAATAATTCAATCGGTCCGAGAGCAGAAAGCTCAATGGCTTACGGAGAAAAGATCAAAGAAATGTTTTCTCTACCAGTCGACTATCAAGATGAACGACTGACTACCGTCCAAGCAGAACGCATGTTGGTCGAACAGGCAAATACGTCAAGAGCAAAAAGAAAAAAAGTCATCGATAAGCTTGCTGCGGTGATGATTTTACAAAATTATTTAGATGGTTCGGGAAAACAACTATTTTAAAAAATGAAAAGAGGGGTTCTAATGGCAGAACACAATCATACACATGATCATGAAGGACATGAACATATCACATTGGTCGATGATCAAGGAAATGAAACATTATACGAAATCTTGTTAACAGTCGATGGACAAGAAGAATTTGGTCGTAACTACGTATTGCTTTATCCAGCCGGCGTACCGGAAGATGAAGATGTAGAATTACAAGCCTATGCCTACGTTGAAAACGAAGACGGAACAGAAGGCGAATTAGAACAAATCGAAACAGATGCTGAATGGGATATGATCGAAGAGGTCTTCAATACATTCATGGCTGAAGAAGAAGAATAGTATTTAAATAGTGGAGAAACCTTGTCATACCAAGGTTTCTCTTTTTTTATCATTCTTTTGATCAAGAAATTGACCAAGGTTTATTTCCATAGAAAAAACCATACCATCTTTGTCTTAGTACATAACCTTAGAGAAGAAAGGAAGAACAAAATGATAAGAACTGCTCGTGTGGAAGATGCAGAAACCATAAACAAGCTAAATAAGGAAGAATTAGGGTATGAGATACCACTTTCGGAAACGACGAAGCAATTAAAATACATATTGGCACAACCAGAGATCTATGTCGTCGATGTTTATGAGGAAGAAGGGACGAAGAAAGTATTAGGATATGTCCATGCCCAAAAGTATGAAACATTGTTAAGTCCAACGTTGTTCAATATTTTAGCATTAGCGGTTTCTTCAAAAGCCCAACATCAAGGAATTGGCAGACGATTGATGGAGAGTGTCGAGAAACAAGGGAAAGAACGTGGCTATTTTGGAGTTCGACTAAACTCTGGCGAACATCGCAACGAGGCACATCGTTTTTATGAACATATCGGCTATCATTCAACAAAATGGCAAAAACTATTTCTAAAGGAATCATGAATATCATCGTACAAAAAAACTTCTCGAATAAGAATCGAGAAGTTTTTTTACATTCATTCGAATTAAGAGAATAGTTGCATCAAAAATCCTGAAATGATCAAGACGATCGCTCCGCCTAAACGATTGCCCATTTGAGCAAAAGCAATCAATTCCATACGGTTTGCTGCGGATAAGACGGCAACATTTCCTGTACCACCCATTGAATTGTTACATAGTCCTGCTGTGATCGTTGATTCGATCGGATAAAGTCCGAATAGACGACCGACAAAAGCAGATACAAGAGAGATGACGATGACACTGGTCAAGCAAAGTACGACGAATTGCCATGTTAAAGCAGAGGCTAAAACATTCAAGTTCAATAAGGCAATCCCGATACCTGCTAAAACAGCTGCTGTTAAGTTTTTAACAATCAAGTTATTGAACATGATCGCTGCATCTTCATAATATTCAGGAAGAATATTAGTGATTTTACAAATGACTACGATAATGATCATAAAAGCATACGCATGAACTTTCGGTACAAAGTAATTACCGATTTGGCCAAGAATAAAGAAGGTGATCGAAACCATCAAACCAACACCTAATTGAGGGATAGAAGGTTTCACATTGCGTGGTTTGCCGTCGCCTAGATCCCCTTTTTCCATTAGTTTTCCATTACCATTCAATTTGGGCATGGATTGGCCAGCGCGAGCCACTAAAGCAGCACCGATAATGGCAAGGACATTTGTCATTGCGGTTGCAGGGATCAAACGTGAAATAATAGCAGAAGCGTCTGTTCCTAAGACGTTTGCGTAAATAGTTGATAGTGGAACAGCACCAGCACCTACACCACCAGCCATGGCAGGTAAAGAGATATATAATACGGAATTAGCGAAGCCATTACCAATCAACATTCCCACTAGTCCAACCGCAAAAAATGAAACAACCATAGAAATAAGTGCAACAGGGATAAAACGAACGGAAGCTTTCATCAATAATTTACGGTTCATTCCTAGAATACTTCCGGTAATCAAAGCAGCGATATAAAAGTCTAAAAAGCCCATGTTGTTGACAAAGTTTTCAGTTGATTTCACGACATAATCAGGTAAAATGCCAAAGGTTGCGATAGCTGCGGAAGCGAAGATCGCAAAAACAGAGCCACCACCTAAATAACTTTTGACGATTGGGATTTTTGTACCGATAAAATGGAATAGATTCCCAAAAATGACGAGCACGGCGATAGGACCGATCATATTTGTTGGTAATTTACCTAATGCCATCGCAATGATCAAAACGAGAACCATGATCAAATAGATAGGTAAACTGACCCCACTGATTTTTGTTTCCCAAAAACCTTCTTTGTTTGTCTTAACGACTGTAGAAGTCGTTTGTTCTTGATGTAACATTCTTACAGATCCTTTCCTTGATTAACGTAAGAGGAGTTCCCTATGAGTTGGAAAATAATCTAAAGCTATTCCTCAACTGGCTCCAGTATTTCTTGGCAAAAAACACCCCTTGGATCAATTCGTTGAAAAATAGTTGGTTTTCCTATTTCTCGGTGAACGAATGATCCAAGGCTTCGATGTTTACCATGCGTATTTTTTACTTTAAGTCTCGTTTTGCTCAGAACTGTTTTAGTAACGAAATATTGTGAAAGAGACTAGCGTGAATTAAGCTTCTAAATCTTGATATTCAGGCACCCATTTAGCTGCTTCGACAGCTGCTTTGATGTCAGTGATTTCTTCACGGTTCAATTGTTGATCCACGACTGATTGAGCGACTGTTTCCGCAATTGTTTGTGAGAATTCAGTGATTCTTGCAACTGATGGTAAAATAGCTGCCCCTGGTTTTGTGACATCAACGATACCACCTAATGCACGACTTGCTTGTGAGATGATCTCAGCGTTGACACGAGTAGCTGTTGAAGCAATCAAACCAAGTCCTAAACCTGGATACATCAATGCGTTGTTTGCTTGTCCGATTTGATAAGTCACGCCATTGTATTCCACATCATCCGCAGGGATACCTGTTCCGACTAATGCTTTTCCATCTGTCCATTCAATCAAATCTTTTGCTTTTGCTTCTGCTAATTTTGTTGGGTTAGACAAAGGCATGATGATTGGTCGTGGGGTATGGCTAGCCATTTCTTTGACGATTTCTTCTGTGAATGCCCCTGGTTGAGTAGATGTACCAATCATGATTGTTGGGTGAATTGCTTTGACAACAGTTTCTAAATTAGTCAATTCTTCACTATTGGCAAATTCTGAACGTTTACGTGCAAAAGGAATTTGTCCAGGTGTCAAGCCTTCAGTATCTTCGAATAATAGTCCTTGTTTATCCACTTGATAGAAGTGTTTACGTGCTTCTTCTTCTGGTACACCTTGACGGATCATTTCATCTAATAAGATATTCGCAATGCCGACTCCAGCTGTTCCAGCTCCGAATGTTAGGATCGTTTGATCTTTCAAGGATTCACCAGAAATATTCAATCCGCCGAGTACGCCAGCTAGTACGACGATCCCTGTTCCTTGGATGTCATCATTGAATGTCGTGATTTTGTCTTCATATTTTTCTAAGATCGTTGCGGCATTGCCACGACCAAAGTCTTCCCAGTGTAACAATAATTCAGGGAATAGTTCTGTAGCAGATGAAACGAATTGGTCGATGAATTCATAGTAAGAATCACCTTCGACACGCGCATGTTTGTTTCCTAGATATAACGGATTATTCAATAACTCTTCATTGTTTGTACCAGCATCGATCGATACAGGTAATACTTGCGCTGGATTGATACCAGCAGCTGCTGTATAAACCATTAGTTTTCCAATTGCGATGTCAACACCATTAACTCCCCAGTCACCCATTCCAAGGATACCTTCTGCATCTGTAACAACGATCAAACGAATATCACGACCAGCTGCGGCATTTTTCAAGCTTTCTTTGATCAATTCTGGTTCATCGATCGAAAGAAATGCAGCATCTTGTGGTTTTAAGAAAATTTCATTGTATTGTTCGATTGCATCTGCAACTACTGGATCATATACTACCGGCATAAATTCTACTAAATGTTGTCCCATCAATTTATAGAAAAGTGTGCGGTTTGTATTGAATAAGTTCATTAAGAAAATACGTTTTTCTAAATCAGTTTGTTTGCTTAGGTATTGGCCATATGCTTGCACAGATTGTTGTTCTAATGTTTGGACTGTGCTAGGAAGCATTCCGGCAATCCCGTATTTTTTACGTTCTTCTTTTGTAAAAGCAGTTCCTTTATTTAAAAATGGATTATTTAATAAGTTTAACCCTGTTAGCATGAATGATTCCTCCTAAGTTTTAATACATACGAAGTATAGGATTCACTCAGGGCTATAGTCAAAATAGGTAGTTATGATAAATTTTATTTATATGACAATAGAAAAAAGAGGAGAGTGGGACATTAGTTCTCTCCTACCACCTAAAACGAATAAACGGCGGAAACAGAAGTAACCTCTTCGGAAATAAGGCGCCATCCACAAAAATTTGAAGAACAATTTTCGGGGATGGCGCCTTATTTCTCGAGGCTGAACACTTCCGTCCCGACCTCTTCTTCGATGGGGATTCGAGCAGTTAAAAACAAAAAGAATGAGTTGGATCATTTTGATTTTATATGATAAGTCATCGTTGAAAGTACACGATTTCTTTTTTGACGATTTCAAGACCTTTCGTTAATACTTCCAAAGGATTAGAGGATAAAGCAATTCGAATAAAAGGATCATGTTGCGGTTGTGTCGTAAAACGATGTGAATGATAGACACGAATCCCTTTATTTAAAAAAGCTTGTTCGATCGTTTCTGGAGACAGATCATTTCGAACAGGGAGATTTCGATAAAAAGGAAGTGGATTGGTCGGTCGAGGCAAGTTGAAAAGTGTATCGAATCGTTCATTTGCTTGTTTTGTATAGTTGGATTTTGTTTCGAGTATGTCCTGTGCGGTTTCTGAACATAAGATTTGCGTGACAATCTCAGCATCTAAACTTGCGGTTTTGACATTGATATTGAAAATCGCCTGTTGGATGTTTGGTTTGTACTTTTCGGGAAATACTAGAAAGGCAACACGCATGCCTGCACAGATAAACTTGGTCATTCCGGCAAGATAAATGGTTTGTTCAGGAAGTAACTGCTGGAATGAGGGAATGGGTATTTTTTGATTATAGGTAGTCAAAAAAGAATGGATGTCGTCTTCGATCACGATCAATTGTTGCTTTGTAATGACTTCTTTTAGCTGTTGCCTCCGTTTTGCAGATAGTTGAAACCCAATAGGATTGTTACATGAAGGCATCAGAAAAATACCGTGGATTGCTTTTTTCCGACATTCTTGTTCAAGTAATTCGGGAAGCATACCCTCCGCATCAAAATCAATCGGCACGATTTCCATATGGTAAAGGTGAGCAAGCTCAATAAAATTTGAATAAGTATAGCGATCGACTGCCAAACGATCTCCTGGAGAAAACAAAGCAGCTAGCGTGATCGCCAAGCCGTTTTGGACACCTGAAACAATAGCAATCTGTTCCCTTGAAGCATAGACACCTTGTGTTTCCAACCATTTTTTGGCAATCGTCAATTGATAGGTTGTCCCTAATGGTTCACGGTAGCTAAGAAGTCCGTTCGTCGCATGATTTTGTGAAACAGCTTGAATAAAAGGAGTGATCATTTCGTTGCATTCATCAAATGAACTGACTAACCCAAAATCAATGACATGATCAGGTACTTGATCAGAAGAAATAGTGATGGAGGTAAACGCATTTGGGGAAACAAATGTCCCACTCCCGATACTTGTATAGAGTAACCCTTTTTCTAGACCCAACTTATAAGCTTGACCAACTGTTGTGAAATTGATGTCTAAAAAATCAGCTAGTTCTCTTTGGGAAGGTAACCTTGTATTTTTTTGTAATTTATTTGATAAGATATCAGCTTCTAGCTGCGTGATAAGTGATTGGTAGATTGGGCGATGTAACTTTTTTTTATCTGGACGCCAAGTCAGTGGATAATTCTCATAAGAGTTGATCGACATACTCGTTCCTTCTTTCAAAAATTGTATTCCATACAATTATATCATTGAATGTATTGTTTTCGGGCGCTAGGATAGAAAAAAGGAGGGGAAATATGCAAATCATCGATAGTCATAAAGTAATCACCCATTTTAGTTTTACAGAAGCAATCAACGTAATGGAACAGTGTTTTAAAGATTTTCAAGTCGGAAAGATTTCTCAAGAGAAGCGAATGGTCCAACAATTACCAGATGGCGAGGAACAAAATATCTTTGCGATGATGCCCGCTTATTTAGGAAGAAACCGGTACTTTGGTTCAAAAATAATCACGGCTTTTCCAAGCAATCACAAACAAAAGCTACCATCACATTTAGGTGAAATCATGCTCTTCGATTCAAAAAACGGGCAACCAGTCGCAATGATCGATGCGAATGCCGTGACTTGGATACGAACAGCAGCAGTTTCAGCATTAGCCACAGATTATCTAGCAAAGCCATCAGCAGATACACTCACATTGATCGGAACTGGACAACAAGCAGTTTCACATCTAGCCGCAATTACCTGTGTCCGAAAGATTCACCGTGTGTATGTCTATGATTTAGATGAAACACGACGAAAACAATTTATCTTAGAACAGCAAACTAATTATCCAAAACTGCGTTTTATTGATTGCTCGACATTGGCTGAAGCGACTATAGAAGCAGATATTATCTGTACTTTAACACCTAGTAAACATGCTTTTTTATCAAAAAAAGAGGTTAAACCAGGCACACATATCAATGCAATCGGAACATTTACACCAGATACCCGTGAATTAACAAGTGATTTGATGGCATCTGGACAATTGTATGTAGATGATTACCAAGCGGTCAAAAGGGAAAGTGGCGACTATTTGATCCCCTTGTCAGAAGGGAAAATTGATCAGACAAACATTCTCGGTTCTCTAGGTGAATTAGTCACCCAGCAGAAGACAGGGAGAACAGACGAACAAGCGATCACGATCTTTGATGCGGTTGGCTTAGCAGTGGAAGATTTATGTTGTGCCGAATATATTTATCAAAAAGTAAAGGAGTAGTTTATAAATGAATTTACCCTATTATGTAGTTGACGCCTTCACCAATGAAGTGTTTAAAGGAAATCCTGCTGCGGTCTTTGTGTTAGATGAATGGCTACCTGATGATACCATGCAAAAAATCGCCATCGAAAATAACCTATCCGAAACAGCCTTTACCGTTAGAAAAGAGAAAGGTTATGAATTACGTTGGTTTACCCCTGATCGTGAAATCGACTTATGTGGTCATGCGACCTTGGCAACCGCATTTGTATTGTTCCACTTCTATGGTATCAGTGAATCCATGATTTCATTTTCAACGCAAAGTGGGAACCTATTTGTCACAAAAAAAGAGCAAAAATATGCGATGGATTTTCCGAGTATTTTACCGCAACCAATTGCTATATTACCAGCATACGAACAAGCAATCGGCACAAGAATAAAAGAGGCTTATCTGGCAAGGGACTTATTTTTTGTTTTAGAAGACGAAGAGACAGTGGCAAAGCTGACGCCTGATTATACTGCAATGAGGGAATTAGAAGAAGGCGTCGGCGTGATTGTCACAGCGAAAGGAAAGAACGAAGATTTTGTTTCTAGGACCTTTTTTCCAAAACTAACGATCAATGAAGATCCAGTGTGTGGCTCGGCTCATGCGAATTTGATTCCTTACTGGGCACAAAAGCTTGGAAAGGACGACTTGGTTGCTCAACAACTTTCTGCCAGAGGTGGGTTCTTGACTTGCAAGTGGTTAGGTGAACGCGTGATGATCAGTGGCGAAGCAACCTTGTTTGCAAAAGGTGAAGCGTACATTTAGAAAATCCATCCAACCAGGTAGGATACAGAGTGCAATAAATAGCATACAGCTCTGAAAAATAAGCAAGAAGACCCGAAATTTATTCAAATTTTTGGGTCTTCTTGCTTACTTTAAAGGTTTTTTTTTGATGTTCGTTTATTTGGATTCAAAAGTGCGAGATGACTATGGAAACTGCGCTTGTTTTATTTGAGATTTTCTCAACTTAGAAGAAACGATTTTCCCGTAATGTCACATTTTTGATATCTTCGATGGTTTGCGTCCCAGCTAATTGCATGACCATTTCTAATTCTTTTTTGAAGAAGTCGAATACTTGTTGGATGCCTGTACTTCCACCGAGAGCTAAACCGTAAATGGCAGGACGACCGATCGCGACTAGATCGGCACCAGAAGCAATGGCTTTAAAGACATGCTGACCACGACGAACACCACTATCAAAGACGATAGGGACACGTTTGTCGACGGCTTCTGCTACATATTTCAAAGAATCAAAGGCTGCTGGCCCACCATCTAATTGACGACCGCCATGATTCGATACCCAGATGCCATTTGCCCCCGCATCTAATGAACGATAAACATCGTCTTCTGATTGCACACCTTTTACATAAACGGGTAAGTCAGAATGAGCGGCAATAAATTCCACATCTTTTGGACTTAACTTTTGTTTGGAGGATTTATAAACTGCGTCCATCGTTTGTCCAACCCCTGATTGATAGGCTTGAACGATCGGCATTGGCAAAGGAAAAGTGAAGCCATTGCGAAGGTCGGTCTCTCGATTCCCACCAACGGTTGCATCAGCTGTCAAAACGATTGCTTTTGCGCCATTACGTTTGGCCATCTCTAGAATATCTAAATTGATCCCATTGTCTTTACTCATGTAAAACTGGAACCATTGTGGTGCATCTGGACCACCGGCCTCGCGGATTTCTTCTAATGTACAGGAAGCGTAAGAACTCGCCGTATAGATCGTATGAAAATCGGCAACTCCTTTAGCTGAAGCTTTTTCTGCATGTGTATGAGCTAAACCATGAGCTGCAATGGGCGCCATGATGATTGGCGCAGTTAATGTTTCTTGGTCAAAGTAAGTCGTTGTATCTGGAATTTCCACGTCTTTTAAAACATGAGGAATAATCAATTGATGATTGAATGATTGCACGTTTTCTTGATACGTAAAGAGATCTCCAGCACCACTACTGATATAGCCGTATCCGCCAGTAGGAATCACTTGAGCTGCCGCCATTTCTAAGTCTTCTGTATTAATAAAACTGATTTGACCTTCTTGTGAGCCAGCTTGATAAATCATTTCCATAAAACAAACCTTCTTTCGTAGTATCGATCAATAAATAATATTGAATTTGTCAGCGTTTACATTTTTATACTACGCCTTGTTTTTAAAACAGGCAAATAATCTGTTTTATTTTATTTAACTGAACGAAGAGTTACCGCTATGCAAGAGTATAGTCACGCTTTGAATACTTGACTAAAAGAAGAAAATTGAATGATAGCTGTTTTTTATCTGTTAGCAACTTTGATGAAATTTACTTTCTTTTACAAACTTACTCGAATAACAGTGACACCTAGTTGTTCGATTTTTTTGGCAAGTTTAGGTGAACAATGCTGATCGGTGATCAAATAATCAAAGGCAGAGATATCGGCAATCTTAAACTGTGAAGTCCGGCCAATCTTACGATGGTCTGCAACAAGGATACGACATTTGATACTCTTTTTGATCATCCATTCGTTGATTTTAGATTCGTTTAAAATTTTTGTCGTCACACCATTCTCTAAATCTACTCCGCTACATCCAATAATACAGACATCTGCATTCATATCTGCTAATGTGCGAGCGGCAATATCTCCTACCAAGATTTCTTTCGGTACGCGTAATTCGCCACCAGTGAGAATATACGTATAATTTCCTTGTCTGACACAAGAAACGACCTTTAAATTATTCGTTACGACGGTGACATGATTCGATTCTAAATAATCGAGTGTAGCTAAGGCAGTGGAACTTGAATTGATAAATACGGTGGCATAGTCTCCAATATATTGACTAGCACAACGAGCAATTTGATGTTTGATCCACGTTGGTCCTGAAAGATCGAAATTTGTTTGATTGTCATAGTTGAAGAGGCAATAGCCATGTTCACGAATAATCTCATTTTTTTCTTCTAATAATCTAAGGTCTCGACGAATAGTGCTGAGTGATACGTGAAGCTTTTCAGACAGTTCAATCGTGGTCATTTTTGTGTACCTTTGTAATAGATCAAGAATTTCATTACGTCTTTTTTTAATCGTCAACAGAGAATTTTTCATTGTTATCCTTCCTTTTCAATCAATTTGTTTCTCTATATGACTAATTATAGCTAAACGAGCATAAAAAAATGGAAACGATCACATAAAGTAATAACAGTCATATAAAGCTATTCCAATCATTTTGATAGCGCTTTATCATTTATATATACCTAATAAAGAGGAGGATGGCACATGAATATAACAGAAGTAACAAAGGAAAGTTGGTTGCGTTCGACTTTTCCAGAATGGGGAACCTATCTGAACGAAGAAATCGAAATGGAACAAGTAAAAGAAAAAAGCGTATCTATATGGTGGCTAGGATGTACAGGTATATGGCTGAAGTCACATGAAGGTACAAATATCCTTTGTGACTTATGGTGTGGGACAGGAAAACGAACACACGGGAATGGACAGATGAAAAAAGGCCACCAGATGATGCGTATGAGCGGTACAGAAAAGATGCAACCGAATTTACGAACGCAACCTTTTGTGATCGATCCATTTGCGATCAAAAATGTGGATGCATTAGTGGTGACACATATCCATTCCGATCATCTGGATATCCACACTGCCGCAGCTGTTCATCAAAATTGTCCGGAGGCGCTATTTATTGGCCCCAAAGCAGTAGTGGAAACATGGCTCTCTTGGGGGATACCACAAGAAAAGACCCAAGTAGTCAAACCCGGCGATATCGCTTTGATCAATGAAGTAGAGATCGTTGCGTTGGAAGCCTTTGATCGGACGGCATTGATCACACATGATGATCCTAATGTGCAATTAAAAGATCAGTTGCCACAAGAAATGGATACGATCGCTGTCAATTATCTTTTCAAAACATCGGGAGGGAACATCTATCACGCAGGGGATTCGCATTATTCCAACCTTTTTGCCAAACATGGCAATGAACATCAAATCGATGTTTGTCTAGGTGCATATGGTGAAAATCCGCGTGGTATCACTGATAAGATGACCGCCAGTGATTTGTTGAGAATGGCAGAATCGTTGAGAGCTCAAGTCGTGATCCCAGTCCATTATGATATTTGGTCAAATTTTATGGCTGATCCTAGCGAGATCACTCAATTATGGCGCATAAAAAAAGATCGATTGGCTTATCAGTTTTCCCCTTATATTTGGCAAGTAGGTGGGAAGTATACGTACCCAGATAATAGAAAAGACTTGGCATTCAATTTCGATCGTGGCTTCCATGATGTCTTCACCCAAGAAAATGATACGCCGTTTCCATCATTTTTGTAGAAGCCCAAGAGAGATATGACAATAAATCAGCTGAACTGAGAATTTTTTAACAAAAGCAAAAGCGAGGAGGGAGAACGTATCAAAGCAAGTGAACGTAAGACAAAGTCATCTCTTGATAAGAATGGGCTATTGTCAAACAACGGGTTGACTGCTTGATACTGTTTGTAAATATGTTGAGATATTTCTATGAGAATGACTTAGTCAATTATGTAGAAACTACGATAAATGATTGGCGAGTAGCAATCGAGGAGAGCAGTCGTCACTTATTAGAAAAAAGAATCATTGATCATGTATATGTAGAAGAAATGATCCGCAATGTCGAAGAACATGGGGCATATATCCTGATCGCCCCACACGTTGCGATGCCTCATGCCATGCAAGGTGGCTCACATGTTTTCGATACGACGATTTCATTTACCAAAATGAACGCACCAGTTCCTTTTGAGGAAGGGACAAAGTCTGCCAGCCTTTTCTTCACCTTAGCAGCTAAAGAGCCAAAGCAACACTTAGAAAATATTCAATCATTATCAGAATTACTGATGCAAGATGGGTTGATCGAAGAATTACTTGCGACAGAAACAATCGAAGACTATCAAATGGTCATGGAGAAATACGAGCCACTATAGGTAGAGGTAGTCTTTTGCTTGCTAGGTATGGCCAGTGAGGACCATTCGGTACAAAGCAAATAGATATAAAAGATAAATTATCAACTAAAAAATACGAGGTAAGGGAGGGAGTCCGTTTACATGAAAACCATGATAACTTGCATCGTTTGAGGAGTTGTTCTGGTTTTTGGTAACGGAAAAATATGGGAGCTATCTTGATGGAGATATGGACGTATTTTGCGACAAATATTTTAACGCAGCCAGCTTATTTGATCGGTTCGATCGTTTTATTAGGGTATATACTTCTTGGCCGACCATTATACGAATGTATAGCTGGATTTTTGAAAGCCACTGTAGGTTATCTGATTTTAGCTGTTGGTTCAGGTGGATTAGTAAACAATTTCCGACCGATCTTAGTTGGTTTAAAGGATCGTTTTGATCTTGAGGCGATGGTGACTGATCCCTATTTTGGTCAAAATGCTGTAGATGCAGGATTGATGGAGACTTTTGGGCGAACATTCAGTGATGTGATGATTTTATTATTGATTGCATTTGTATTGAATATCCTGTTAGTTCGTTTCCAAAAATATACGAAGTTGCGAGCTGTTTTTACGACAGGAAATGTCCAGATCCAGCAAGCAGCTACAGCTTTTTGGATCTTACTTTTCTGTTTTCCTGAATTAGGAAGAGTAGAAGTATTAGTATTTATGGGAATCATTTTAGGGTGTTACTGGGCAGTTGCTTCTAATTTAACTGTTGGCGTGACACAAGAATTGACAGACGGAGCTGGTTTTGCGATTGCGCACCAACAGATGTTTGGGGTGTACCTATTTTCTACCTTAGCGAAGTGGTGGCAAAAGAGTAGTCGTAAAAAAAGTGAGAATAGAAAAGCCGATAAAAAGCTTGAAGATATGGAGCTTCCGGGTTTCTTATCCATTTTCAACGAAAACATGGTGGCGACTTCTTTATTGATGCTGTTCTTCTTTGGCATCATCTTATTAGTATTAGGACAGGAGTATTTGATTGAGGCAGAATTTATGGTGGCAGGACAAAGTTTTCTATTCTACGTACTGACCACTTCTTTGAACTTTGCTGTGTATTTAGCCATTTTACAGCTTGGTGTCCGGACCTTTGTGGACGAGTTGACACAATCTTTCCAAGGAATCTCAAATACTATTTTACCAGGAGCTGTGCCAGGGATCGATGTGGCTGCAACTTTTGGCTTCGGATCACCAAATGCAGTCACGATCGGGTTTTTATTTGGTGCATTAGGACAATTCTTGATGATCATCTTATTGATCGTCTTCCGATCACCAACGATCGTGATCGCTGGATTTATCCCACTATTTTTTGACAATGCGGTCATCGCTGTGTTTTCTAATAATCGGGGTGGGTTCAAGGCAGCATGTTTGTTCCCTTTCTTATCTGGGCTGATCCAAGTCGGTGGTTCTGCACTCTTTGCGACATGGATCGGGTTGTCTAGTTACGGAGGGTACATTGGTATGTTTGATTGGGCGACTGCTTGGCCATTCTTTACTGTTTTGATGAAATTTTTTGGATATGCAGGTGTTGCACTAGTGGTCGTCGGTTTGTTGCTAATTCCACAACTACAATATCGAAAAAATCCAGAAGGATATTTTTTGATTGTTGAGGATTATCAAAAATATAAAGAAAAGTTTGGAGACAGTAATTAATAGGAGGGAAAGTAAATGAGAATTTTAGTTTCGTGTGCCAATGGTTCTGGTACAAGTTTAATGATGATGCGTAGTGTAGAAAAGGCAATGAGAGAATTAAATATTACAGTGAGTAAAATCCATCATTGCCCGATCTCTGAAGGTAAAAGTTCGGCAAGTCAATATGATGTTGTCTTTACGCCACTAAATTTTATGCCGATGTTCATGCAAGCAATTGAGCGAGGTGTGACTGTCGTGGGGATCAAAAATGTGATGTCACCTACTGAGATCTGTGAGAAATTCAAAGAAACAACAATGTACAAAGAATTGAAATCAAAGGAGAATTAGATGAAACGACCAAAATTACAAATTGCTCTGGATCATAACACGTTAGCGTCTGCGTTGGCAGATGTGAAAAAAATTGGAGAAATCGTCGATGTGATCGAAGTAGGCACCATTCTTTGTCTTCAAGAAGGAAGCAAACCAATCGAATGTATGAGAAAAATGTTTCCAGAAAAAACGATCGTTGCGGATACAAAATGTGCCGACGCAGGAGAAACTGTGGCTGGTAATGTAGCGCAGGCTGGGGCAGATTTCATGACAGTGATCTGCTGTGCCTCTCTTGCTACCATGCAAGCCGCACAAAAGAAAGTCAAAGCGCTTCAAGTAGAACTATACGGAGAATGGACGATGGAACAAGCAAAAAAATGGCGAGAAATTGGGATTTCTCAGGTCGTCTATCATCAAAGTAGGGATGCCTTGTTAGCTGGAGAAGTTTGGGGAGAAAAGGATCTGAAGCTCGTCCAACAATTGATTGATTTAGGTTTTCAAGTCTCAGTAACTGGTGGGCTGTCAATTTCAACGTTAGCCTTGTTCCAAGGGATGCCGATCTTTCATTTTATTGTCGGTCGAGGATTGACGGCATGTGCAGATCCTATCATACAAGCCCAAGCATTCCAAAACGAGATCAAGCGACTGTGGGGAGAATGAGATGGCGAGAATCGGACTTTATGAAAAGGCACTGCCTAGCGGATGGTCGTGGCAAGAGCGGTTAGATGCAGTAAAAGAATTGGGGTTTGATTTTCTGGAAATATCGATTGACGAAAGCGAGGAACGATTGGCTCGTTTAGCTTGGACGAATGAACAAATCGCTGAGTTAAAAGAAGCGATAGCGGTTTCGGGGATTGCTATCCATTCGCTTTGTTTAAGTGGGCATCGGCGTTTCCCATTCGGTTCAGCGGATATCAAAAAACAAGAAAAAGCCTTATCTATGATGAAAAAGGCGATACAGCTTGCGTATCGGTTAGGTATCAGGATCATACAAGTGGCAGGATACGATGTATACTATGAAAAAAAATCAATAGAGACAAGAGAAGCGTTTATCAGAGGATTGCGTGCCAGTATCAAAGAGGCAGCACAGTTTGGGATAATCTTGTCGATTGAAGTCATGGATGACCCATTTATGAATTCCATTCGTAAATTCATGGAGATAAAAAAACAACTCCCTTCTCCTTATTTACAAGTGTATCCTGACTTAGGAAATCTATCCGCGTGGCCAGAAAATAATGTGGCGATTGAACTTGAACAAGGCATCGAATATATTACTTCGATCCACCTAAAAGATACGCAACCAGTAACAGCTAGTAGTAAAGGTAAGTTCAGAGACGTTCCGTTTGGTCAAGGTTGTGTGGATTTTTCTGGCTTATTTAAAACATTGAAACGTGTAAATTACGAAGGGCCATTCTTGATTGAAATGTGGAGTGGTCAGGATAAGGATTATGAAAGTCAGATCTTACAAGCGAAAGAATATCTATTGCCAAAGTTAAAAGAATCGGGATTTTAACCTCAATTTTTGATGAAACTTAGAAATAAACGACTGACATATTCCTTATTGAATATGATCAACTCAATTGTTTTTTCTTTTATTGATTATTCTGAGCAGATTATTCCTCTAAAAATTTATCAAGTGATAAGATATATTTATCAGTTGATAAATTTTTAGGGGGAATTTTATGTTTTTAGCATTAAATGAAATCATTCATTCAAAATTACGCTATGCCTTAGTGACAGGCGTCATGTTTCTAATTGCGTACCTTGTCTTTTTTTTGACAGGATTAGCCTATGGGTTGGCACAAGACAATCGAACTGCTGTAGATAAATGGGAGGCAGATACCATTGTTTTATCAAAAGACGCCAATACAAACTTAGGGATGTCGATGATCACGAAAAAGATGGCAGAAGAAGTGAAAGGTGATCAAGTCGCTTATTTAGCTCAAACACCTGGAGTAGTCACGAGTCCAGATCGTCCAGATGCTGATAAAGTCAATGTTAGTTTTTTTGGAATCGATCAAAACCAATTCATCATGCCGAATATCGTGGAAGGAGAAGAATTCCAGTCAAATGATGAAGCAGTCGGTGATATTAGTTTAAAAGAAGAATATGGCTTAGACATTGGAGATACGATCAAATTATCAGGAAGCGACAAGACATTTAAATTGACTGGATTTACTGAGAATGCCAAATTCAATGTCTCTCCTGTCGTCTATACAACAATCAATGCGTACCAAGAGATACGATTTGAGAAACAAGATGCAACTGATAATGCTCGTATCAATGCAGTGGTCGTGCGAGGAGATGTGGATAGCTTACCGGATGATCTAGAGAAAATCAGTATTTCGACATTCATCAATGAACTACCAGGGTACAATGCACAAGTATTGACGTTTGGTTTCATGATCGGCTTTTTGATTGTGATTGCAGCAATCGTAATCGGTATTTTCATTTATGTATTGACCATGCAAAAAATCAATATTTTTGGTGTACTGAAAGCCCAAGGCGTTACTGGTGGATTTATTGCACGTTCAGTAGTTGCCCAAACGTTCTTACTTTCATTTTTCGGTGTTGCTCTTGGATTGTTTGGAACGTTCGTCACTTCACTGGTGCTACCAGATGCTGTGCCATTCCAAAGTAACTGGTTGTTTTTCGGTGTTATAAGTGTGATGATGTTGATCGTTGCTATTTTAGGGGCACTTTTCTCTGTTAGAACGATCGTCAAAATTGATCCATTAAAAGCAATCGGATAGAAAGGAGAATGGGAAATGAAAGCAATTGAATTTATAGATGTTGAAAAAAGTTTTAAAGATGGTGATCAAACCGTCCAAGCATTGAAAAAAACAAATGTCAGTGTCGATAAAGGGGAGTTTGTCGCAATCATTGGACCATCTGGTTCTGGAAAGAGTACCTTCTTAACGATTGCAGGCGGTTTACAGACACCAAATAAAGGAACCGTCAAGATCAATGGAGAAGATTTCAGTGAACAACCGGAGAAAAAACGAGTAAAATTACGGTTTAAGGAAATCGGATTTATTCTTCAAGCTTCCAATCTAGTTCCATTTTTGACCGTCAAAAAACAATTAGTACTGGTCGATAAGATCAAGCATGAAAATCGACAAGAGGAGGCAAAAGAATTATTCCAACAACTTGGGGTGGATAAACTTCTTAATAAGTATCCAGAAGATCTTTCAGGTGGTGAACGACAAAGAGTGGCAATTGCCCGAGCGCTATATAACGATCCTTCGATCATTTTGGCAGATGAGCCAACAGCTAGTTTGGATTCAGAAAAAGCAGTAGAAGTTGTAGATATTTTAGCAAAAGAATCCAAGGAAAAAAATAAAGCAATCATAATGGTCACTCATGATACCCGACTTATTGACAGATGTGATAAAGTATTTATGATAGAAGATGGTGTCTTTCGAGAAAAAAAATAAGTCAGAGGGTGTAAAAGTTGGTCCATCGATACAATAAGGATACACAAGAGAAAATTTTAAAAGAAGCCAATCGTTTGTTTATGTCAAAAGGTTATCAAGGAACTTCAACACGCGAGATTGCTAAAAATGCTGGAATCACGCAACCAAATCTTTATCATTACTTTAGCGATAAAGAAAAGTTATATTGTGCAGTCTTAGAAGAGCATTTGAGTACTGTAGGTACAGACTTAAGAGCAATCTTAGAAGAGAACAAACTTGATTTTAAACAATCTTTGACTAAAATGACGAAGTATTTGATCGATACCCATCTTTTAGACCTATTTATGATGCACCATGATTTAAAATCAAACCTTTCGGCAGAGACACGAAATCATCTTTTTACCTTGTGGAAAAAAAGTTATCGTGAACCATTTGAAGTGATTTTTTCGAAAAATAAATCTTTGATGCGCGAACATGTCACGACAGAAATTGCGGCAAAGCACTTTTTTCTTTTGTTAGCACCTTATATCACCGAATCTTCGAACTCACTTGAAAATCCATTTAGTGTGGAACGACTGATCGATTTATACCTTCATGGTGTGGTAGCTGATTAAATGCGGTTGTGACAGAAGTATCCAGATCTGAGAAAAAAGCCGAGAAACCCAAAAATTGTTTTTCAAATTTTGGGTTTCTCGGCTTTTTATGAAGGAGTTACTTCTGTAACTTCGTTTATTTGATTTTTAAGATTAGAAACAAAAATCAATTTAATTTCTTGTCCTCTACGCCTTTTTGTTATTATATTTTCTCGAATTGTTATTTTTTAATTAAAATAATGAGGGATATTTAATTTTTCTGGCAATTGAGAAAAAGAGGTGAAAAGCAAGTGATATAAAGATTTTTAATAATAACGATTATAAAATAGATAAATAACCAAGGTGATTTAATTTGTTTTTTAAATAATTTCAGGAAAACGGTTGAAAAAGCCATTTTCAGGTGATAATATTCTGTTAGCAACAAAAGTTTCACTGAGTTTAACTCACTATTTTAGAGAAATAGAGGGGGAATGAATAACATATTTTCGTGTTTATTTTGTTACATAATTGTTTTTTGAAAAGTGAATAGTGTAAAAAGGGGAGAATTTAAAAATGAAAAGTGTTAAAAAAATTGGGTTGGCAGCAATGTTATTTTCTTCTGTTGTCTCAACGGCGCTTCCGACAATTGGGGAATTGTCTATCGTCAATGCAGAAGAAATCCAACAAACAGAACAACAAGCAACTTATAGAAACGTAATGTACTATGGTGACTGGTCGATTTGGGGCGGCGAAGGTAACTTTTATCCAAAAGATATCCCAGCAGATCAATTGACTCACTTGAATTTTGCCTTTTTAGATTTTGATAGTAATGGCGAACTAGTCTTTACTGATGCAGACGCAGCGACAGGCGCACCTGTAGGATTACCGGGCGTACAATGGAACTCTGCTAGTTCTGGTATCTTAAATGCGATTCAAGATTTACGTGGAAAAAATCCAAACATGAAAATTGGTGTTTCATTAGGTGGTTGGTCTAAATCAGGAGATTTCTCTGAAGTAGCAGCAAACCCTACGAAACGTAAGAACCTTGTAGATAATGTAGCAAAATTTATTAAATATACAAATATGGACTTTGTCGATGTTGACTGGGAATTCCCGGCAGATGTACGTCAACCAGATCTAGTGGATAACGTAAATGACGAAGGAACACCAAATGCAAAACCTGAAGATAAAGAAAATTACATAAAATTATTAGATGAAATTCGCGAAACAATTGATAAACAAGGCGAAGAATTAGGAAAAACATATGAACTATCTGTTGCATTGCCAGCAGCTCAAGGTAAATTAGATTCAGGTATCGACGTGAAACGACTATTTGATGTTGTCGATTTCGCAAACATCATGACTTATGACTTAACTGGTGCATGGTCAGATACAAGTGGTCACCATTCAGCACTTTACGGGAATCCAGCTGATCCTAATTATGATGAAGGCTTCTCAGTAGATCAAACAGTAGAATACCTACGTGAGAAAGGTGCGGCTTCAGAAAAAATCGTTATTGGAGCAGCATTCTATACTCGTGGATGGAACGAAGTGGCAAAAGGGGATAATGAAGAGGCACCGGGATTATTCCAAAAAGCAGAATTATCAAGTCAAGATGCCGATCAAACACCAAGTTATGGAGCGAAAAACAAAAATCCATTAAAAGTAGGTGACGGTGGACGTGCCAGTGGTGTATGGCCATATCGAGATATTGAAACGTTACTTGGTAATACATCTGGATTGAAAGAGTATTGGGATGACGTAGCGAAAGCACCATTTATGTACAGCGAAACAACTGGTGAATTCTTTACTTACGAAAATGAAAAATCAGTGACTTATAAAGCTGAATATGTAAAAGAAAACCAACTTGGTGGAATCATTTCATGGCAACAATCACAAGATAAAGAAACAACTGGAACAAAACGTGATGAGTTGACCAATGCAATCAAAGAAGGATTGTTAGGTAGTGAGAAACTTCCAGAGTTTGAAATCAAGAGCACACCATTGAATGTGGATGTTGAGATCTCAACTTATACACAATATGGCGTTAGTGGTTACGACGTAAAAATTACCAACAATGAAAAAATGGAAGAAACTTCTTCTGTATTGAAATTAGTTGAATTTTCACAAGAAACAATCAAATTACCTAAATTAGTGATTCCAATGGCGACAAATGAAAAGCTTGGCGCTGGTGATTACAAAGCAGGTACTGTAACAAATGTTGATGGCGCTGCAATCGTTGATTTGTCTTCTGTATATGATGGCAAAGAAATCGCACCAGGTGCATCTTATGAGTTCAGATTGAGTTCAAATGCTGCTGAAGCAGATGTCGCTGTTGACAATATCGACTCAATCACATTAAGCCAACGAATTGGTGACGAAGGTATCGAAATCAATAAACAAGTGATCTTTGGTGAAGGGTCAACGACTGAACCCGGAACTCCGGATACAGAAGCACCTTCAGTACCAACAGAACTAACAGCTTCAACAATCGGTGAAACAAACGTTTCTCTATCATGGACAAAATCAACTGACGACAAAGGGGTCGCAGGATACTACGTTTTCCGTGATGGCAAACAAGTGGGTCAATCAGCAACAACTTCATTTACTGACGCTGGTTTAACTGCAGATACAGAATATTCATATACAGTAAAAGCATTTGACCGTGCCGGAAATGTTTCAGAAGAAAGTAAAGCATTAGTTGTTAAAACGTTAGAAAAAGCACCAGTAGATACAGAAGCACCTTCAATTCCATTAGACTTGAAAGCTTCAACGATCGGTGAGAAAAATGTCTCATTGTCTTGGACTCGTTCAACTGACAATGTTGCAGTAGCAGGATACTATGTTTTCCGTGATGGCAAACAAGTGGGTCAATCAGCAACAACTTCATTTGCTGATGCTGGGTTAACACCGAATACGGAATACTCATATACAGTAAAAGCGTTTGATGCAGCCGGAAATGTTTCAGAAGAAAGCAAAGCATTAGTTGTCACAACTTTAGAAGAAACAACTCCGCCAGCTGAAGGCGAATGGGATGCGAACAAAGTCTATGATTTAGGTGATGTAGTAACTCATAAAGGAAATACTTATCGTGCGAAATGGTGGACACAAGGTGATGAGCCAGGAACTGAACAATGGGGTCCATGGGAACTAATTGGTTAATTTAGATAAAAAAGAACAGGGCAGATTGCCTTGTTCTTTTTTTTTATAATGTTATTCTTTCATTGTTATTTATCTTATTTACTCGAATTCACTGAAAAAAACATGTTAGTTAAAAAATAAACAAAATCATATGGTTTAAAAATAACTTGAAACACGATAAGTGTAATCGATTGCAATTAGTTGCATTAAAAATAAATAAATGTTAAATTCATATTTGTAAGATATTTCTAATTAAAATTTAGCTGATTTCTAATTTTTTAGGAGTGATAAAATAACTTTTAATCTGTGATTTGGACGCGTTTGTTTTTTCGTAAAAAAACTGAGAAAAAAAGGAGATGAGATTGATATGAAAAGAATTAAGAGTATTAGTTTAGTTGCTTTGTTATTTTCTTCGATTGTTGCAATGACTTTACCAGCATTTAATGAGTCGCCAGAGGTTCATGCTGAAGAGGTGCGAGAAACTCAGGTCGCGCCTTATCGCAATGTCATGTACTATGGCGATTGGTCGATTTGGGGTGGAGAAGGAAATTTCTATCCTAAAGATATTCCAGCTGATCAAATCACTCATTTGAATTTTGCCTTTTTAGATTTTGATAGTAATGGCGATTTAGAATTTACAGATACGGATGCTGCTGTTGGTGCGCCTGTAGGACAAACAGGGGTTCAATGGAATTCAGCAAGCTCGGGTATCTTGAATGCGATCCAAGATCTACGTGGGAAAAATCCCAATATGAAAATTGGTGTCTCTTTGGGGGGCTGGTCTAAATCAGGTGATTTTTCTGAAGTAGCGGCTGATCCAGTGAAACGACAAAATCTAGTGGAAAACGTCACCCGATTCATCAAATATACGAATATGGATTTTGTTGATGTCGATTGGGAGTATCCTGCAGATGTTCGACAACCTGACTTGGTAGATAATGTCAATGATGAAGGAACGCCATATGCAGTACCTGAAGATAAAGAAAACTATATCATTTTGCTAAATGAGATTCGTGAGTCGATTGATGAACAAGGCGAAGAACTAGGAAAGACCTATGAATTATCAGTTGCGCTACCTGCATCTCAAAGTAAATTATCTTCAGGGATAGACATTGATGGTTTATTTGAAGTTGTTGATTTTGCAAATATCATGACCTATGATATGAACGGTGGTTGGGGAGACCGCAGTGGACATCATACAGCGCTTTATGGGAATCCTGCTGATCCTAATTATGACCAAGGACTTTCGGTAGATCAAACGGTTCAGTTTTTAAGGGATGAAGGTGCGCCAGCTGAAAAAATCGTGATTGGGGCAGCTTTTTATACTCGTGGTTGGCATGAAGTGGCAGAAGGCAATGATCCGTTACTACCGGGATTGTTCCAAACGGCTGAACAGAGTAATCGAAATGCTGACCTATCGGCAACATACGGGGCGAAAAACAAAGGTCCATTAGTTGTAGGGGATGGTGGTAGAGCCGGTGGTGTCTGGCCTTATCGAAATATTCCAGATTTGATCAGTGCAACGAGTGGATTGACTGAATACTGGGATGATGTAGCGAAGGCCCCTTACATGTATAGTACAGAAACTGGCGAATTTTTCAGTTTTGATAACGTACGCTCGATCGGTTATAAAACACAATATGTACAGGAAGAACAATTAGGCGGTGTGATTTCTTGGATGCAATCACAAGACAAGGAAACGACAAGTACAAAACGTGACGAACTGACGAACGCGATCAAAGAAGGATTATTTGGGAATACGCCATTACCGCAGCACGAAATCGTTAGTACACCATTAGACATCTCTGTGGATATCACCCCTTATACAGAGAATAATGTAAGCGGGTACGAAATCACAGTGACAAATAATGAAACATTGACAGAATCATCTACTGTATTAAGCGCTGTTGAGGCTGCACAGAAAACAGTCAAGTTGCCTAAATTTACGATCGACTTGAATAGCAATGAAACATTAAGTGCAGGAAACTATAAAGCTGGAACTGTTTCTATGGATAATGGCACAGTGACAGTTGATCTATCTTCCGTTTATGATGGCAGAGAGATTGCGCCTGGGGATTCTTATGATTTCCGATTACAATCTGATACGTCACAGGTTTTGGTTGATCATATTGATACGATCACTTTAAGTCAACGAATTGGGACTGAAGGCATTGAAATCAATCACCAAGTGATCTTTGGTACAGAAGAGCCAGACCCATCAGATGTTGAGGCACCGTCGATTCCAACAAATGTTGCAGCGACAACGATCACTGCAACAGAAGTGACATTGAACTGGATGGCTTCGACCGATAATCAGCGAGTAGCAGGTTACTATGTTTACCGTGATGGACAATTAGTCGGACAACCAAGAACACCAACATTTACAGATACGGGATTAACACCTGATACAGAGTATACGTATACTGTCAAAGCATTCGATGCGTCAAGCAATGTTTCGGCTGCTAGTCAATCAGTGATCGTTCAAACCTTGGAAGACAGTGTGCCTGGATATGCGGCATGGGATTCAGGAACAGTCTATCTTATGGGAGATAGAGTCACTCATCTAGGCAATACGTATCAGGCAAAATGGTGGACACAAGGCGATGAACCTGGAACTCAACAATGGGGACCATGGGAATTGATCAATTAGATCGTTTAAATATAAACAGATTCAGGGGTGACCATTTACTGACAACTGGTTGCTGATGAAATTGAAGAACCTCGTTGGGCTTGATGAAACATCAATACCTAACGAGGTTCTTGCGTCTAGAAAAAAATTACTGATTGAAATAAGTGAGCAACGCTTGTGTGATCGATTGCGCCAACTGTTGTTGATAGTTAACGGTAGCCAATGTAGCTAAATCTTCGTCATTATTCATATAGCCCATTTCGATCAAGAGGGATGGCTGAAGGTTTTCTCTTAACACCTGATAGTTCCCTGTAGCAGTTCCACGAGATGTAATGGGCAGATCCGCCAGTTCATCAGAAACAGTTTCCGCTAGACGTTGGTCTCTATTGTAATAATAATAAGTGGTGGTACCAGTTGCTTCATTGGGCGATTCAGTCGAATCAGCATGTAAGCTGATAAAAAGGTCAGCGGCTTTTTCTTCGCTAAATGAACAGATGTCATCTAAAGAAATGTAGTCATCTGTTTCATGTGTCAAATAAACCGTTGCGCCAGCGGCTTCTAAACTCGTTTGTAACTGTTTTGCGGCAGCGAGTGTCACTGTTTTTTCTTCTGTATGTCCATCTGTGCTAAGCGCGCCTGTATCGTCGCCTCCGTGTCCAGGATCTAGTACGATCACTGCTTCTGATAGGTCACTCGGTAGCTCTTGTGTCGAGCGAGTCAGTGATGAGCCGTCCGTAAGTGATAAATAGCCCGTTTCACCATCATTCGTGGTAATTTTGTAGGCGTTGGCTGTAGTTGAAAGAAGCGTAACCAGTTCACCAGCGTTGACGGAAATAAGCGGTTCACTTAATGACGAATCTGCATACAATGTGGCATCTTCTTTTCCGATTTTTATGAGGGTCTCTGAAGAAGAATCAGTTGTTATGATGCTAGAGACACTGTTACTTGTCTGTTGTCTCGCATTTGTTTCTTGATTGCTAAGACCAAATTTGAAAAGGGCAATGATCCCGATTATACATAAAATAATAATAATTCGCATTTTTTTCATCGTTTTCACCTCTTGAACATGAGGATAAACAACAAAACTTAAATCGAACTTAAAGAAAAGCGGAACAAGCTAAAACGGATAGTTAGTTGACTAATTTTTTGGCTTTTTCTGTATTCGCAAAATGCAATTTTGCATAGTTTGCTAACAAGGCTTCGCCACCTTTTTTTAAAATCGTTGCAGCGACTTGGTCGGATTTTGTACCTGCACCAGAAGGAAGCGTGAGACCAAGTTCAGCAGATTCTTTGTTCAACTCTTCTAAAAAGCTTGCGCGACTAATGATCGAAGCGGCAGCAACAGCTAAATGATATTGTTCACCTTTTGTAACAAAGTAGAGTTTTTCGGTGAGTTGATTTTTTTCTAAACGCGCGTATTTTTTAAAGTTGGCTTCCGGTGTGAACTGGTCGATCAAAATAGCATCCGGCTTGACTGGTGCTATTTTTTGTAACAATAAGTGGATAGCTTGATTGTGTAAAGCGACCTTCATTCTCACTGCATTATACGTAGGTTGGATCTCATTGTATTTTTTTGGTGGCAAGACCAGTAATTGATATGGGATCGTTTCCTTTAATACTTTGGCTAATTGAATGATTTGTCCATCTTTTAATTCTTTTGAATCTTTGACGCCTAACGTGCGTAATTCTTTCAATTGTGTTTGATCGACATAGGCAGCACAAACAGTCAGTGGGCCAAAGTAACTACCGTTGCCGACTTCGTCACTCCCTAAAACAGATAGTGTTTGTAGATCTTTGGGTAAGGAAGAAGAATTAGTTTGTGTCGCTTTTTTTGCTGTAAGTGGATTTCCCCATTTTGCTGCTTCTTGTTCGGCGCCGGTGCCTTGAAACATCACTTTTCCAGAAGTATAGGCAGTGATCGTTGTGCCATTTTTTTTTGCTGAAAAAAGAGTATATGGAATCGGTTTTTGTACTAGAAATGGGCGATACGCCTCTTTCATCTTATTCATTTGATTTGTCGTTACTTTTAAGATAATGTTACTCATGTTTTCCTCCTGTTGCGATCCAGTCGTAAGAAAAGTTGTATTTGACTAGATCCAGCTGATTTGAAATCAATGCACACATAGCATTTTTGCAAAGTTTATCATATAATAGTAAAGTATTTATAATGAAGTTTTTCGTGTACGGTTAATTGCTTAACTATATGGTACACTAGTTAATATTTTTGGCAATAGGAGGAGACAGATTCATATGGCACATGAAAAAACACGCTATAAAGCGGTGATTGCGGACCAAACGTATACTATTATCGGGCAAGAATCAAAACAGCATATGGATATGGTCACAAAATTAATCAATGAACAATTAGCTGAACTGAAAGAATTGTCCCCTCAATTAGACAATGAACAAGCAGCTATTTTATTAGCAGTCAATGCATTTTCCGATCAATTGAAAAGACAGGAAAAAAATTTGAATTTAATAAAAGAAGTCACAGAACTGAAACAAAAAATGGTGAGATTCACAGAAATGGAAAATCGGATCAAACGAATCGAAGCGATTGAAAACGAAGCACGAGCAGTATTGAAAGAAAATGGAAGTGACCATGAGATCAAAAATCATGTGGAAGCACAACAGATTCTAAATGAAAAACGAAAAGGTCAAATCAAACAAAGATCTTCAAATTGATATTATTATAGAAGAGAAAGGAAGAATGTATGCTTAGTCTTTTGATTTTATTTATTTTGCTGATTGCATTTTTTTCTGGAGCCAGTCGTGGTTTTGCGCTACAGGGGATTTATCTGGTTGGCTATTTTGTCTCATTTCTAGCAGCACAAACCTATTACAAAACATTAGCCAATCATCTGCAATTATATATTCCTTATCCTGCGGTAACAGCCAATTCTAACTTAGTTTTTTTTGATCAAGCTTTTTCATTTAAATTAGATGAAGCATTTTATGCAGGGGTGGCTTTCTTGATCATTTTATTTATTGGTTGGCTAGTCACACGATTCATTGGGGTATTCGCTCATGGGTTGACGTTTATTCCTGTACTAAAGCAATTAGACTGGGTGGCTGGCGGGATTTTATCCGTGATCATCACCTATATTTCCTTGGTTCTAGTTTTACGTTTACTGACGTTTATTCCGGTGGGATTTATCCAAAACCAATTTAGTGGCAATAATCTTGCAACATTTATGGTTGAACGAACACCTATTTTAGCAAATAAAATATATGATCTATGGGTGACACAAGTGATTAACTAAGTAAGAGATGATTTTTTGTCAATGACAGAGGCTATGAAGATGTTGGTTAGTCTTGAAGACTGCTTAGCCATCTATCGGCCTCTTTTTTAGTGAAAGTAAGGTGAAAAAAATGAACAAACGCATTCTAGAAACATTAGAGTTTGAAAAAGTAAAACAACAAGTACGACAGTTTGTGATCACAGCACAAGGGCAAGAAGAATTAGCCCAGCTTGTGCCAGTGAATGAAGCAGAGACGATCAGATATTGGTTGGAAGAAACAGAAGATGGTCTAAAAGTCCAACGATTGCGTGGCGGTATCCCAATCCCCAAATTAGAGAATATCCGTCCGCATATGAAACGGATCGAAATCGGTGCGGATCTGAATGGGGTCGAGTTAGCACAAGTTTCTCGTGTCTTATCTACTACTAGTGAGTTGCGACGTTTTATTGATGATTTAGCAGATAGCGAGATTGAATTTGCGCGTCTTTATTTTTGGACAGATCAATTAGTCGCTATCCCATCCTTGAGCCGTCGTTTGAAAGAAGCAATCGATGATGATGGGCGAGTGACGGATGATGCCTCTCCAGAGTTGAAGACGATCCGCCATAATATCCGTAGAAGCGAACAAGCAGTCAGAGAACAATTAGATGGGATCGTTCGTGGGAAAAATGCCAAATACCTAAGCGATGCCATCATTACGATGAGAAACGACCGCTATGTTATTCCAGTAAAACAAGAATATCGTGGTGTGTTTGGCGGAGTCGTCCATGATCAAAGTTCTTCGGGACAAACACTATTCGTTGAACCAAAACAAGTCGTGGAATTGAACAATCGCTTGCGTCAATATCAAATTGCCGAACGCAATGAGATCCAACGTATTCTAAGTGAGTTGTCGGCGGAGTTAGTTCCTCATCGCCAAGAAATCATCCACAATGCGTATGTCAT
The DNA here is from genome assembly GCF_050555445.1 of Enterococcus sp. DIV1304_2. Taxonomy (NCBI): domain Bacteria; kingdom Bacillati; phylum Bacillota; class Bacilli; order Lactobacillales; family Enterococcaceae; genus Enterococcus; species Enterococcus sp. DIV1304_2. The sequence goes on along the minus strand of NZ_CP187851.1, from coordinate 2,189,996 downwards.
TGGAAAAATGGACTTGATGAATGCGAAAGCACGCTTTGGGAAAGAACTAAAGGCAATCGTACCGACGATCAGTACAGAAAACATTGTTGATTTGAAGCAAGCCAGACATCCATTGATCGATCAAGAAAAAGTCGTGCCAAATGATATTTCGATTGGGGAAAACTATCAAGCAATCGTCATTACTGGACCAAATACTGGTGGGAAAACCATCACGTTGAAAACATTAGGCTTATTGCAATTGATGGGGCAAGCAGGGTTACCGATCCCGGCGGATGAAGAAAGTCAGATCGGGATCTTTGAAGATATTTTTGCTGATATCGGAGATGAACAATCGATTGAGCAAAGTTTATCGACCTTCTCCTCACATATGACAAATACCGTGGATATCCTTTCCAAAGTCAATGAAAAAAGCTTAGTTTTATTTGACGAACTAGGTGCGGGGACTGATCCTCAAGAAGGAGCAGCGCTAGCCATTGCTATTTTAGATGATCTAGGAAAGAAATCTGCCTATGTGATGGCAACAACACATTATCCGGAACTGAAAGTCTACGGCTACAATCGTTCGAATACCATCAATGCGAGTATGGAATTCAACGTTGACACCCTTAGCCCCACTTACCGCTTGTTGATCGGCGTGCCAGGTAGAAGTAATGCCTTTGAGATTTCAAGTCGTTTAGGATTAGACAACCAAGTCATTGATGAAGCCAAGCAATTGATGAACGATGAAAGTCAAGACTTGAATGAAATGATCACTGATTTAGAGAATCGTCGAAAAATGGCAGAAACAGAGTATTTAGAGATGCGTCATTATGTCGATGAAGCGCAACGTCTGTACAATGATTTGAAAGAAGCTTATAGCTACTTCTTTGAAGAGCGCGAACAAGAAATGGCGAAAGCCAAACAAAAAGCCAATGCACTTGTTTCTGAAGCAGAAGAAAAGGCAGAAAAAATCATCGCAGATATTCGCAATTTACAAAAACAAGTGGGGCAAGGTACGGTCAAAGAGCATCAATTGATCGATGCCAAATCACAGTTAGCCAACTTGCATCAAGAAGAACAATTAAAGAAAAATAAAGTCTTGAAAAAAGCGAAAGAACAGAAAACATTGAAACCAGGTGACGAAGTACTCGTGACGACTTATGGGCAACGTGGAACATTGTTACGCAAAAATGGCAACCAATGGCAAGTGGAGATCGGTATCTTGAAGATGAACGTTTCGGAAAGTGAATTGACACCGATCGCTCCCCAAAAAGAACCACAACAACGTGTGATCCATACGGTACGCTCAGATGCGCATTCGACGGTCTCCAATCAACTTGATCTTCGAGGGAAACGTTATGAAGAAGCATTAAATGAAGTCGATCTATATTTAGATGCGGCAATTTTGGCTGGCTACCCTCAAGTGACGATCGTTCATGGAAAAGGCACAGGCGCACTAAGAACCGGGATCACCGATTATTTAAAAAATCATCGTAGCGTCAAGAGCTTCGATTTTGCTCCTGGAAATCAAGGGGGCAATGGTGCGACAATTGTTAAATTTAAATAAAGCTTACTAAAGGTAAGCAAATAGCTCGAATCTAGGTACCAATAGTGCTATACTTAGAGTAGACTAATAAATGGAGGTCTTTGATATGGCTCAAGTAATTACAGATGCAACATTCAACGAAGAAACAGATAAAGGGTTAGTTTTAATCGACTTTTGGGCAACTTGGTGTGGACCTTGTCGAATGCAAGCGCCAATTTTAGACCAGTTAGAAGAAGAATATGACGAAGACGAATTCAGAATCGTGAAGATGGATGTTGATGAAAATCCTGAAACACCACAACAATTTGGGATCATGAGTATTCCAACATTACTTTTGAAAAAAGACGGCGAAGTAGTAGAAAAAGCAATCGGTGTTCAATCAAAAGATCAATTACGTCAAATGATTGCCCAACACTTATAAGATTAAGTAACTAACACATCAGACTGAGACAACAATCATATGGATTGCTGTCTCGGTTTTTTTGCGACTAATCAAGTCGTGAAACTGAACAGAGAAGTGGAACAAAAAAGTCATAGATGAAGAGAATAGTATCTATTTTTGGAGACAAGCTACTTAAAAATTTATACAATGAACTGCGCAAAATTTTTCTTATGTCTCTTCGCTTGATACTTCTCTCTCAACCTCTGTTATAATAGCGATATCAGAAATATAAAGGAGCAGTCACCATGAATGAACGAATAAAAAATAAACTTGCATTACTTCCTGATCAGCCTGGCTGCTATTTGATGAAAGACAAAAACGGCACGATCATTTATGTGGGAAAAGCCAAAGTCTTGAAAAATCGCGTGCGTTCCTATTTTACTGGAAGTCATAACACGAAAACGGAGCGATTAGTCAGTGAGATCGAGGACTTTGAGTACATTGTGACAGAATCCAACATTGAAGCATTACTGCTAGAAATCAATCTGATTAAAAAGAATGATCCAAAATACAATATCATGTTAAAGGATGATAAAACTTATCCTTTTTTAAAAATCACGAATGAACAATATCCTCGTTTGGTGATCACTCGTAAAGTATTAAAAGACAAAGCCTTTTATTTTGGGCCTTACCCGGATGTTGGGGCTGCGAATGAAACAAAAAAGATTTTAGATCGTTTATTCCCTTTACGGAAGTGTAAACCAAGTCAGACAAAAGAACCTTGTCTTTATTACCATTTAGGTCAATGCTTATGTCCCTACTATTTTGATGTAGATCCAGCGGAATATACAAGTATCGTGAACGAAGTCAAACGCTTTTTGAATGGTGGTCATGAGACGATCGAAGCTGAGATCAAAGAGAAAATGGCTAAGGCTGCAGAAAATATGGAATTTGAAAAAGCAGCAGAGTATCGTGATCAAATCAGAGCTATTGAAACGATCATGACAAGACAAAAAATGACAAACACTGATTTGATTGATCGAGATGTGTTTGGTTATGCCATTGATAAAGGCTGGATGTGTGTCCAAGTATTCTTTGTACGTCAAGGAAAGCTGATTGAACGAGATGTATCGATCATTCCTTTTTATAATGAAGCAGAAGAGGATTTCTTAACCTATATCGGACAGTTTTATCAAGAAAATGAACATTTCATTCCAAAAGAAGTGGTGATCCCTGATACGATCGATCAACCGAGTGTTGAGGCGTTATTATCGACAAAAGTCATCCAGCCCAAACGTGGTGAGAAGAAAAAATTAGTCGAACTAGCCAATAAAAATGCAAGGGTGGCATTGAACGAACGCTTTGATTTGATCGTGAGGAAACAAGAACGAACGATCGGAGCGATCGAGCGCCTTGGTAATGCGATGAACATTCCAGCACCCATTCGGATCGAGTCTTTTGATAACTCTAATATCATGGGAACCGATCCAGTAGCGGCGATGGTGGTATTCATCGATGGAAAACCAGCAAAAAAAGAATACCGTAAATACAAAATCAAAACGGTCGTTGGACCAGACGACTATGCTTCGATGCGAGAAGTCATCTACCGTCGCTACGCACGTGTGATACGAGAAGAACTGCCCTTGCCTGACCTGATTTTAATCGATGGGGGGAAAGGGCAAGTCGATGTAGCGAAGGATGTACTAGAAAATCAATTGGGAATCGATATCCCGGTCGCTGGAATGGCTAAGAATGATAAGCATAAAACCAATGAGTTGTTATTTGGGAATGAATTAGAAGTGGTTCCGCTTGAACGAAATTCACCAGAATTCTTTTTATTGCAACGTATCCAAGACGAAGTCCATCGCTTTGCAATCACGTTTCATCGTCAGTTACGTAGTAAAAATAGTTTTGCGTCGCGCTTAGATGAAATTGAAGGGTTAGGGCCAAAACGGAAAAAAATGTTGTTGAAAGAGTTCAAATCGTTAAAAAACATCACCGCTGCGTCAATTGAGGAGTTACAAGAAGTTGGTCTACCAAAAAATGTCGCACAAAATGTTTTCGATAAACTGCATAAAAATTGAACTGAGGGCGCTTTACAAAACCTGTAAAGTGTCCTATCATTTTCATATGTACAATAAAAAACAATAACATAAGTTCTTATGTATAAGTTATTTTATATCGTACAGTAAAGGATAGAGGAATTTAGGATGAAGGAGTGAGAAAATGCTAGAAGTAAAGGATTTGGTTAAGACATTTGGCAGTTATACAGCTGTTGATCATGTTTCTTTTCAAATACCTGATGGGAAAATCATGGGATTGATTGGGCAAAACGGGGCAGGAAAAACAACGACTTTTCGTTTGATTTTAGATTTTTTGACGCAAGATCAAGGAGAAGTACTATGGAACGGCCATCATTTGAGTGAAAAAGATTATGACATCATTGGGTATTTACCGGAAGAACGAGGGCTTTATCCCAAGGTATCGATCCAAGAACAGTTGATCTATTTTGCCGCATTACGGGGAAAAACAAAAAAAGAAATTGAACCTAAGATCGATTTTTGGATGGAGAAATTTCAAGTAAAAGGGAAAAAAACAGATAAAGTTAAGTCCTTGTCAAAAGGAAATCAACAAAAGGTACAACTGATTGCAACACTGATCCACGAACCCAAGTTGATTATTTTAGATGAACCTTTTAGTGGGTTGGACCCAGTGAATGCTGAGCTACTCAAAGACGGGATCATCGAATTGAAGAAAAACGGCTCATGTGTCATTTTTTCTAGTCACAACATGGATAATGTTGAAAAGATTTGTGACCACTTGATCATGCTTCGAAATGGGGAGATGGTACTAGATGGGAAAGTCCACGAGATTCGAGAAGCATTTGGCAGAACAAAGCTATTTTTGGAGTCTGGATTGTCACAACAAGAAGTAGAGGAAATCGCTGGGGTCCAAAAAGTGGTGGTTCGTGAGGATCAATCGTTGGAAATCACGTTGGATCATCCAGATGTAGGGAAAGAAATTTTTACCCGTGCGACACAATTTGGCTATATTCCAATGTTCAATCAACAACCGCCTACTTTAGAAGAAATCTTCAAGATGAAAGCAGGTGAACTACATGGGTAAATTTTGGATCATCACAAAAGATGTCTATTTGAAAAATGTCAAATCGATTTCTTTTATTATTATGATATTAGTCCCGTTTGTCTTGATGGGTGTGATTTACTTAGCAGGTAATTTTGCTCAACAAAACAGTGAAACAGATAAAATCGGTGTGATTGCTGAAGACCAACAAATCACTGATTATTTGAGTCAATCCGATATGGGGGATTTCCACTTTGAAGCTTTTTCATCGGAGGATGAAGCCAAAAGTAAGTTATCTGACGAAAAGATCGATGCGTACATGGTAGTCACGACAGATAATGGAGAAGTATCCGGAGAATTATTTAGTGAAAACTCATTAGGCCAAGCAACACAACTGTTGATTCAACAGCAGTTGACTGGTTTACAGTCGATGATGCGGGCAAGTAGCTTAGGGATCTCTCCTGAAGAAGTGGCTGCATTAAGTCAACCGGCTGGATTTTCACGACAAAAAGTCAGTTTTGACGCCAATGGTGAAATGACGATAGGAGAAGATAACTCAGCTGTTCAATATGCAGTCAGTTATGTCGCAACGATCATTCTATTCATCATCATCTTGACGTATGCACAAATCATCGCGCAAGAGATTGCTTCAGAAAAAGGGACAAGAATCATGGAAGTGATCTTGTCTAGTACCACTGCACAAAAACATTTTTATGGAAAACTAACAGGAGTTCTGCTAGTGGCAGTCACTCAAATGGCTTTATACGGTATCATCTTTGCAGTAGGATTCAATCAGTTCAAAGATATGGAAATCGTTAAAAGTGTACTGGATGGGATTTCTTTGGATAGTATTTTCGGGCCATTCTTATGGTACTCTTTACTATTTATGTTCTTTGGGATCTTGATCTACGCCGTGTTAGCTGCCTTATGTGGCTCACTAGTCAACAAAGCCGAAGATACAGCAAAAGCGATTTTACCAGTGACGTACCTTTCTTTAGGTGGTTATATGCTAGGATTGATCCTTGGTGCATCTGATCCGAATAATATCGTGATCCGCATCACTTCATACATTCCATTCCTATCTTCATATATCATGCCGATCCGCTTGGCAAATGAAACGGTTGAAATAAGTGGCGTATTGATTTCTTTGATCGTCCTAGTGATCATCACATTCGTATTGATGTTCATGTCCGCAAATATGTACAAATCAAACGTGCTTGTTTACAGTGAAGGTGGTATTTGGACGTCATTGAAACAATCGATTTCAATCATGAGAAATGAACGCAAAAAGAAATAAATGTTGAAGTTGTAACAGAAATATTCAATGATGAGAAATAAGCTGAGACACCCGAAAGTTGAAGAACAATTTTCGGGTGTCTCGGCTTATTTTCATAAGAGTTGCTTTTAGACGTATACCTAGAGTGCTTTTGTTTGATTTGAAAAATCCACGATTTTATATGTACCTATTTTTGATTTAGTAAAGTAATTTTGTTGTAAATATCCATTGTGTGTCCTATAATTTTAGGTATACCAATTTTGGAGGCGTTTGGATGGATCAATATTTAGAATTATTGTCAGAAAAATTCCCAACAAAAGAAGAAGTCATTACGGAGATCATCAACTTAGAAGCAATCCTACAACTACCAAAAGGAACCGAATTATTTTTAAGTGATATCCATGGAGAGTTTCCAGCATTTGATCATATATTGAGAAATGGTTCAGGGAATCTACGAGAGAAAATCAAAGATTTATTTCAAGAATGTTTAAGTGAAGAAGAGATGAAACGATTAACGATTTTTGTTGCATATCCGGAATACGCATTAGCGACTGACTGGTACAAAAAACAAGACAAAACAACGTTGATCCATCAATTGATCGAGTTATTGCGATTCACTTCTGTTAAGTATACGAGATCAAAAGTAAGAAAAGCCTTGCCTAAAGAATATAGTTATATCATTGAGGAATTATTGTATGTCGATGATCGTGTGCAAGGGAAAAAATCTTATGTGAGTAAAATCGTTGATCAGTTGCTTGAGATGAATGAAGAAGAGCGCTTTTTAAAAAAGTTAGCGCAGACGATTCAACGAATGGTGATCGATCATGTTCACGTGGTCGGAGACATCTTTGATCGGGGGACACAAGCCGCCAAAGTGATGGACCGCTTGATGGAGATCCATTCAATCGATATCCAATGGGGCAACCATGATATTTTATGGCTGGGGGCATATTGTGGCTCGGAAACTTGTTTGTTGACCTTATTGCGTATCGCTGCGCGGTATAATTATTTATTCGAGTTGGAAAAAGAGTACGCGTTGAATCTGCGTTCCCTTTGTTCGTTTGCGACAGAAACTTATCAGACAAACCCTTTGTTTACACCTAAGAATAGCCAAGACGCAACGGAACGCGAAAGAGAAGAGATGGAAAAAATCCATCAAGCGCTTGCGATCATGCAATTCAAACTAGAATCGCAATTACTGAAACGACGGCCAGAATTTGAGATGGCGGATCGGGATATGTTAGCGAATATCGATTATGAAAAAAATGAGTTGTTTCTGGATGGTCAAAAGTACAAGATCCATCACCCATGTTTCCAGACGATTTCTGCGCAGGAACCGGATCGTTTAACGGCAGACGAACGACGAGTGATCGATATGTTGCTGTATTCTTTTCAACATTCACTCCGAATGCAAAAACATATGGATTTCCTTTTAGAAAAAGGTAGGATGTATCTTGTCACGAACCAAAGTATCTTGTTTCATGGCTGTATGCCGGTAGATGAACATGGTGAGTTTCTAAGTTTTAAACTTGGGAGTGAGACGTATCAAGGAAAGCAATTGATGGCATTTTTTGAAGAACAGATTCGTGAAAGTGCTAAATCACTGAAGAAAAAAGAAGACCTAGCGACTGATTTGATTTGGTACGCATGGAGTGGGCCATACTCGCCGTTGTTTGGTAAAAGTAAGATGGCTACGTTTGAGCGTTATTATTTAGCAGAAAAAGAAACGCATGTGGAAGTCAGCAATGCTTACTATCGATTACGAGACAAAGAATGGTTGAGTCAAAAAGTAAGGCGTGAGTTCGGTGTACCTGTCTATGGTTCAGTGATCATCAATGGACATACACCAGTCAAAGTGAAAAAAGGGGAGTCACCAATCAAAGCGGACGGAACAGTTTTCGTGATTGACGGTGGTTTATCAAAGGCCTATCAACGAACAACGGGTATTGCAGGGTATTCGTTGCTATGTAACTCTTATGGCTTTCAAATCGTGACCCACTACCCATTTTTAGGCATCGAGGAACAATTTGAAACAGCCAATGGCTTGGCAGAAGTCAAAAAGGTCATTGATCAACAGTTGCCACGAAAATTAAATCGTGATACGACAAAAGGGAGCGAATTGCAGCGACAAATCGAGCAATTGAAACAGCTGCTTGAGTATCGTAGAAGTTAACTGCAGATCGATGTTCCTTGCATAAAATGAATGAAAGCCCGTCTAGCCGAAACAACATGTTCCTGCTAGACGGGCTTTTCATTTCGTTTGTAACGATCATAACGATTGTACAAAATAATCAAATAATTTTTGATCGAGTGGATTTTTTTGGTGAATAAGCTCAGGATGCCATTGAACACCAAGTATTCGTTGGTCGGATCCTTTACTTTCAACAGCTTCCACCAATCCATCAGGAGAATACGCTGTTGCTTTTAGTGTGGGAGCAAGATCCCTGATTGCTTGGTGATGATAAGAATTTACAAAATAAGAAGTAGGTAATACTTCGTGGAGGATACTATCTGGTTCGACGGTGATTTCATGCGTAGCAAATTGTGGGGGAGTTGGTTGTTGTTCATGTTTCACTGACCAATTTGGATATAACGTAAGGTCTTGGTAAAGATTCCCCCCTAACGTTACATTCAATAATTGCATCCCACGACACACAGCTAAGATCGGTTTATTTTGTTTTAATGCTTCATTGATCAACGCCTGTTCAAATAGATCCCGATTCAGGTTTGTTTCTGTCAATTTAGGGTGAGGCGCTTCGTTGTAGAGCGAAGGACTGACATCCTGACCGCCAGCTAGGAGTAGCTTATCGACGAGCTGAATGTAGTCACGAGCGCTTTCTGTGGAAGAAATAGGGAGAAGCAAAGGCAAGCCCCCTGCTTGCTGTACCGCATTAACAAAACCTTGCGGGGTGTAAGTGACTTGATTTCCTTGAAATGTTTCTGTAGCCCGCAGTAATTGATTGGCCGCGATACCAATTTTTTGATCCATACGATTTCCTCCATTCATAAACTACTTCTATTTTAGCAATAGTTTAAAAAAAATTAAAATATTTGTTTTGGAAAACGTACGTAATTATATAATAGGTAGAATGTTTATCTAAAGTTGCTCATTTACTGTCAGTTGTGAACTTTCTGAAAGGAAAAAGAGATCTGTTAGTTGAAATTTTACCTGAATTTGTTATACTTGTAAGTAAGAAATATATAAATGGTTGGGCGCAAGCTTCAAGGATCTAGTTCTTCAAGGGGTGAGAAGAACATTTTTTTGAAAGTGCCTAGATTATCTGAAGTTATTTTTAGAGGGACATACTTTCAATGAAAAAAGAAAGGATGTCCCTCTTTTTTTAGAGAAAGGAAGTGGGGAATGTGCTAGAAGCCTTAGAAAAAATCAAACAAGCTGAAAAAGAAAATGAACAAGCGATGAAAAAGCTTCAGCAAGAGTTAAAAGATTATAAAGAAGCAAAAGCTGTCGAATTGGATCAACTTCGTGCAAGTCAAAAACAACATTTGGAACAGTTGTTTGAAGAAAAAAAACGAGCGGAGCAGCAACAAGCGATTGCTGAAAAAAATAAATTGAACGAAGACGCTAGACGATTGCAATCCATCGTACAAGAACAATATGAGAAGCAACGTCAGCAAGCGGTTGACGCGATCATTGAAAGGGTGAAAGAAACCTATGGCCGTCACTAAGATGGAAAAAGTGACTCTTATTTCCGATAAACAAAATCAGGATGCTTTATTACAAGCAATCCAAGGCATCCAAAATGTAGAGATTCGCGATCTTTTTCAAGAAACGACAAATAATCAATGGGTGGATACTTATTTTCCTAAGGCAGCGATTTTTGAAAAAGAACCGATCGTCAATGCGCTTACTAGTCGGATCATGCAAACAAGAGAAGCTGTTCAGTTCATTGATCATCATGGGGACAAGCAACAAAAGAAACAACACCTCAAACGAAGAGAAGTGACCTTGCAGGAACTAGAAGCAAATTATTCGGAAGAAGATTTTACGAAGCGTTTAACTGAAATATTAGGCTTAAAGAAACAATGGGAAACATTGGCAGAACAACGAGAACAACTGTCAGAGCAGGAAGACTGGTTGACACATTGGGCAAATCTGGATGTTATACCGCAAAGCTTTAGTAGTCACCAAACAACAGTTGAGATGGGAACGATCAGTGTTGCTAATGCAACAGAATTTAGAGAAGCATTAGCAAAAGTTCCAGAGGTCTATGTGGAAGAAGTCAGCGAAACAGATCACTTCGTTTACTTGACTTACGTGGTGCTCAAAACTTCAGCATCTATTGTCGATGAGATTGCTACTCGTTATGGTTTTGTCAAAGAAGCGTATCCTTATAAGCAAACGCCAAAAGAACAGCTACAGGAAATCAAGCAAGAGTTGCAAGCTTGTTACGAAGCACAAAAACAATTAGCGATCAAAATCGGTCGTTGTAGCAGTTACATCCAAGAATTGGAATGGGCAGAAGAAATCCTCTTGGCAATGGCAGAACGAGAAGCAGTGAAGGATCGATTTGTCATGGCGCCTTACCTGATCGTTGTCCAAGGATGGGTCGGCGAGGACGAAAAGCAAGAATTGATCCAGCAGGTAGAAAATACGTTGTCTGCTGATGAAGTCTTTCTTAGCTTTGAAGCGCCCACCGAAGAAGAGATCGATCAAGAAGTACCAACGAAATTGAAGAACCATCCAATCGTGGCACCTTTTGAAATGCTGACGGAAATGTACAGTTTACCTAAGTATCATGAAATTGATCCGACACCATGGATGACGCCATTTTATCTTGTCTTTTTCGGGATGATGGTGGCTGATATTGGTTATGGTTTACTCATGCTTATAGGCGCAATCATTGCGCAAAAATTGTTGGTATTACCTCGAGGGATGCAGCGATTTGCTAAGTTTTTCGAAATCTTAGCGATTCCGTCGATCATCTGGGGATTTATTTATAGTTCCTTCTTTGGACAAGCGTTACCGACCGAAGTATTAGGTATCCACTTACCCTTCCCGTTGTTGTCTACAACAGATGATGTCAATACGATTTTAGTCTTGTCTGTCATTTTTGGGCTTATCCAAATCTTAGTCGGATTGTTTCTTGCAGCAAAAGAGCATATCAAGCGCAAAGATTACGTGGATGCGATCAATGATGGATTTGCCTGGCAAGGGATTTTAGTGGGAGTCGTCCTTTTATTACTTGGTAGTATGATCGTCAAGAACCCGATTTTTGTTTACCTAGGTGCAGGATTAGCGATTTTATCAGCGCTATGTATTTTGGTCATTCCGATTTTCCAATCTTCATCCAAAGCCAAAGGTGCTGCAAAAGGAGCCTATAATTTGTATGGTTTGACTGGTTATATCGGTGATCTAGTGAGTTACACACGATTGATGGCTTTGGGGATCTCTGGTGGGAGTATCGGCGCTGCCTTCAATATGTTGGTTGCTTTCATGCCGCCAGCCGCGCGCTTTAGTGTCGGGATCTTATTGATCATCGCTTTACATGCGTTGAATATGTTCTTGACCTTGCTTAGTGCCTACGTGCATGGCGCGAGATTGCAATATGTCGAATTTTTCGGCAAGTTTTATACCGGAGGCGGACGGGCCTTCGATCCACTGAAAACAGCGGAAAAATATGTCAATATCAATCATAAGAAAAAGTAAAAAAATTGGAGGAATTTTAAAAAATGATGGATTACTTAATTGCTCAAAATGGTGGAATGGTGTTTGCGGTATTAGCGATGGCAACAGCCACGATCTTTTCAGGGATCGGATCAGCGAAAGGTGTAGGGATGACTGGTGAAGCCGCAGCTGCATTGACGACAAGTCAACCGGAAAAATTCGGACAAGCGTTGATTTTACAATTACTTCCCGGAACACAGGGACTTTATGGCTTCGTAATCGCCTTCTTGATCTTTATCAATTTAAATGCAGATATGTCGGTTGTCCAAGGGCTGAATTTTTTAGGCGCATCTTTACCGATTGCCTTTACAGGATTGTTTTCTGGAATTGCTCAGGGGAAAGTATCTGCTGCAGGTATCCAGATCTTAGCGAAAAAACCAGAACACGCAACTAAAGGAATTATCTTTGCCGCAATGGTTGAAACTTACGCAATCTTAGGCTTCGTTATTTCTTTCTTATTAGTATTGAATGCTTAAACAAGGAGGAAAAACAATGAACGCCATTGATAATATCATTCGTCAAATGAATGAAACAGCTGAAGCAGAACGAGCGGCGTTTGAAAAAGCAGAACGTGAAAAAATCGATCAGCAGTTCAAAATCGAGCGTGCGCGTTTAGAAGCAGACGATGAAAAGCAAAAATCTAAAGAACTTGAAGAAATCGAAAAGAGTTACCGTCAATTAAGAAATCGCCAACAGGTGGAAGTGCGTCAAGCAATACTCAATGAAAAACAAGAATTTTTACATCGTTTGTTTGCTGAAGCACGCCAAGAATTAGAAAGTTGGCCAGCAGAAGATCAACTTTCATTGATGTTCAATATGGTGCAGAATTTATCCTTATCTGGTGATGTTACTTTATTAGCCGGAGAAAAATCTGCTGCCATTTTAACCAATGAAGTAGTGACAAAGTGGAATCAACAGTTGCCCTTCACCTTGCATCTAAGTGACCGAAGGATTGCCAAAGAAGCAGGATTTATGATTGATGACCAAGGCGTACAATACAACTTTGTCTATAGTGATCTAGTACAAGAAGTGCAAGAACAAATGCGCTTTGAAATTGCGAAACAACTATTCGAGTAAGGAGGGATCGGTGAATGGATTATCATGAATTAAATCCCTTGATTCGTGGAAGAGAATTAGAACTTTTATCAAAAGAAGATTTTGATCGCATGATCCAGACGAAATCATTGGACGCATTAGGCGAAATGTTAAAAACAACGATTTATCATCCTTATATCTACGAAGGGTTTGAACGGGACTTTGAGGAAAATCTGTTGGCTGAGTCGGGCAAACTATTTACCTGGTTGAAAGAATCGGCGCCAGAACCTGAAGTCGTTTGGGTCTATACGATGCGTTATACGTTCCATAATTTAAAAGTCCTGACAAAAGCTGAGATGACGGGTAAAAATCTAGATCATCTGTACCGTAATGATGGTTTTTATTCATGCGAAGCGTTAAAGCAAGCAATCCATACACAAGCCTCTACAGAATTGCCTTCGCAGTTGATGGATAGTATTCGTGAAGTCCATGAATACTGCGAAGAATCCTCTGTGTTACAAGGAATCGATGTTATCTATGATCGCTATTTCTTGACAGAACAACGCCGTCTTGGAGAGAAACTTGGATATCCGGAATTACTGGAAGAAATCATTGCGTTTATTGATTTGACTAATATCACGACGATGGCACGCGGTATCTTGCAACAACGATCCAGCGGTTTTATGACTGCAGTACTTTCAAGTTCTGGCAGTATCCCGAAAGAAACGTTTTTGAGTTTCGTCAAAAGCGAGTTGGATACCTATTTGAACTTTCTGCAAACAACAGATTATCGTCAATTGATCGAACCTGCAATCCATGAAGGAGAACTAGATTTTGTTCGATTAGAACAAATCAAAGACGATTACTTATCTTCGCTGTATGAAGCCGCACAAACGCAGGCTTTTGGCCCGTTGCCTTTACTTGCTTTCTTGAATGCAAAAGAAATTGAGAGTAAAAATCTTCGGTTATTAGTGATCGGTAAGAAAAATCACTTTGATAATGAAACGATCAGAGAAAGGGTGAGACAAGTCTATGACGCATAAAATCGGTGTCGTTGGCGACAAAGATTCTGTTTTACCATTTAAATTATTTGGGTTTGATGTGCACTATGCGACAGAGCCACAAGAAGTGAGGCGCGCAATCGAACAAATGGCAAAAAGCGCCTATGGAGTGATCTATGTCACAGAACAATCGGCGGCGATGACACCTGAGACGATAGAACGTTACAAAGAATCGATGACGCCAGCAATTGTCCTAATCCCTAGCCATCAAGGAACGATGGGGATCGGCGTAGCAGAGATCCAAAAGAGTGTGGAAAAAGCAGTTGGACAAAATATCTTATAGAATGTAAAGGAGATAGTGCATTGCAAATTGGAAAAATCATAAAAGTCTCCGGCCCTCTCGTGATGGCAAAAAATATGTCAGATGCAAGTATCCAAGATATGTGCTTAGTGGGAGAGCTAGGAGTCATCGGCGAAATCATTGAGATGCGCGGAGATGTCGCATCGATACAAGTATACGAAGAAACTTCAGGGATCGGCCCTGGTGAACCCGTTCGTTCAACAGGTGAAGCGTTGTCTGTTGAGTTGGCGCCTGGGATCATTTCACAAATGTTTGATGGGATCCAACGGCCATTGGATACGTTCATGGCGATCACGCAAAGCAACTTTTTAAGTCGTGGTGTCCAATTACCAGCGTTAGACCATGAAAAAAAATGGTGGTTTGAAGCAACTGCTGAAGTCGGGCAAGAAGTCAGTACCGGAGATGTTCTAGGTGTGGTGGATGAAACAAAGATCATCCAACACAAAATCATGGTACCTCATGGCGTCAAAGGAAAAATCAAAAAAATCGAAGCGGGATCATTTACAATCGATGAAGTGGTTTGTGTCATCGAAACAGAAGACGGTTTGCGAGAATTGACGATGTTGCAAAAATGGCCTGTTAGACGGAGTCGTCCGATCAAAGCAAAATTGAATCCGGACGCGCCAATGATCACGGGGCAACGTGTTATCGATACCTTTTTCCCAGTGACAAAAGGCGGAGCTGCCGCTGTACCTGGCCCTTTTGGTGCTGGTAAAACAGTTGTTCAGCACCAAATTGCTAAATGGGCAGATGTCGATATGGTCGTTTATGTTGGTTGTGGTGAACGTGGTAATGAGATGACGGACGTACTGAATGAGTTTCCAGAATTGATTGATCCTAATACAGGTGAATCATTGATGGAACGTACCGTATTGATTGCCAATACATCAAATATGCCAGTAGCTGCACGGGAAGCATCGATCTATACAGGGATCACTATTGCGGAATATTTCCGTGATATGGGATATGATGTGGCGATCATGGCAGATTCCACTTCTCGTTGGGCAGAGGCATTGCGAGAAATGAGTGGACGTTTAGAAGAAATGCCTGGTGATGAAGGCTATCCTGCATATTTAGGTTCTCGTTTAGCAGAATACTATGAACGTTCTGGACGTGTCATTGCTTTAGGTAGTGAAGAACGTGAAGGAAGCATTACAGCGATCAGTGCGGTCTCACCATCTGGTGGAGATGTTTCTGAACCAGTGACGCAAAATACGTTGCGCGTCGTGAAAGTATTCTGGGGATTAGATTCCAGTCTGGCGCAGAAGCGTCATTTTCCATCCATCAATTGGATTCAAAGCTATTCTCTTTATTCGTCAGAAGTGGGACGTTATATGGATCAGATCCTACAAGCGAATTGGGCAGAGATGGTGGCAGAAGGAATGCGTATCTTGCAACAAGAAGAGCAATTGAATGAAATCGTGCGTCTTGTTGGTGTCGATTCACTTTCAGATAATGATCGCTTGACGCTTGAAGTAGCAAAATCCATTCGTGAAGATTACTTACAACAAAATGCGTTTGATGACGTGGATACATTTACTTCTA
The DNA here is from genome assembly GCF_050555445.1 of Enterococcus sp. DIV1304_2. NCBI lineage: Bacteria > Bacillati > Bacillota > Bacilli > Lactobacillales > Enterococcaceae > Enterococcus > Enterococcus sp. DIV1304_2. Next base: position 2,174,101 of record NZ_CP187851.1, on the reverse strand, counting down.
GAGAAAAGCAATTCAAGATGTTGAAATTGATCCTATCTTTTGGTGAAGAAGCACGTCAGGCGATTTCATTAGGTGCTTATCTCAGTGAGATCATGAAAGGAACTGTGGGATTGAGAGAACGAATCGGTCGTAGTAAATTCGTGCCAGAAACAGAATTAGAGAAATTAGATGAAATCCAAGCGAATATCAAACCAACGATCCAAGCAATCGTTTCAGAAGGAGGAATGACCGATGATTAAAGAATATCGAACAATTGGCGAAGTGGTCGGACCTTTGATGGCGGTCGAGAAAGTCGCTGGGGTGAAATACGAAGAATTGATCGAAGTTCGAATGCAAAATGGCGAGATTCGTCGTGGACAAGTACTTGAAGTACAAGAAGACAAAGCGATGGTCCAAATTTTTGAAGGAACTAGTGGGATCAATCTGAGAGATTCAACGGTCCGCTTTTTAGGGCACCCATTAGAGTTGGGGGTTTCTGAAGACATGATCGGTCGCGTATTCGACGGGTTAGGTCGTCCAAAAGACAATGGGCCAGAAATCCTACCAGAAAAATACTTGGACATCAATGGAGAAGTCATCAACCCGGTGGCTCGTGATTATCCTGATGAGTTTATCCAAACAGGTATCTCAGCAATCGATCACCTGAATACTTTGGTCAGAGGACAAAAATTGCCGGTATTTTCCGGCTCTGGTTTGCCACACAAAGAATTAGCTGCTCAAATTGCGAGACAAGCGACGGTATTAGACTCTTCTGATGATTTTGCAGTTGTTTTTGCTGCCATTGGAATCACCTTTGAAGAAGCAGAATTCTTTATGGAAGACTTCCGCCAGACGGGAGCAATAGATCGTTCGGTGATGTTCATGAACTTAGCGAATGATCCAGCCATCGAACGGATCGCAACACCTCGCATGGCATTGACTGCGGCTGAATATCTTGCTTATGAAAAAGGGATGCACGTGTTAGTCATCATGACAGATATGACCAACTACGCCGAAGCATTACGCGAAATCTCTGCTGCCCGTCGTGAAGTGCCTGGTCGTCGTGGCTATCCAGGGTATCTTTATACGAACTTAGCAACTTTATATGAACGAGCTGGTCGAATCCGTGGGTTGAAGGGTTCTGTGACACAGATCCCGATCTTGACTATGCCAGAAGACGATAAGACCCATCCGATCCCTGATTTGACCGGCTATATCACAGAAGGACAAATCATTTTGACGAGGGAATTGTACAAGAGCGGCATCCAACCACCGATCGATGTCTTGCCTTCACTTTCACGTTTGAAAGATAAAGGGACAGGTGAAGGGAAAACTAGAAAAGATCATGCAGCAACGATGAACCAATTGTTTGCGGCGTATGCTCAAGGCAAACAAGCCAAAGAATTAGCTGTTGTCTTAGGGGAATCGGCGTTGTCAGATGTGGACAAGATCTACGCAAAATTTGCGGAACGTTTTGAAAAAGAATATGTCAATCAAGGTTTTTATACCAATCGCTCGATCGCTGAAACGCTGGATCTAGGATGGGAACTTTTAGCCATGCTTCCACGAACGGAATTAAAACGGATCAAAGACGATCTGCTTGACCAGTACCTGCCAGAAGGGGAGTGAGTGTCAGATGGTTCGATTAAATGTTAATCCGACACGAATGGAATTGACACGACTCAAAAAACAATTGACGACTGCAACAAGAGGACACAAATTGTTGAAGGATAAGCAGGATGAATTGATGCGTCAATTCATCCTACTGATCCGTAAGAACAATGAACTGCGCCAAGTAGTAGAAAAAGAAATGACAGCAGCTATGAGCGATTTTGTCCTTGCGAAAGCTTCATTACCTGAAGCCTTCATTGATGAATTGTTTGTACTACCGGCTGAAAATGTCGAGTTAGCTGTTATCGAAAAAAACATTATGAGCGTCAAAGTACCGATCATGAATTTTGAATATGACGAACAGCTAGGCGAAGCACCGGTGGATTATGGCTATTTGAATTCCAATGCAGAATTAGACCGTTCGATCGATCGTTTTACCTCATTTCTGCCTAAGCTCCTTGAGTTGACAGAGATCGAGAAAACCTGTCAACTGATGGCGGGCGAGATCGAAAAAACACGGCGCAGAGTGAATGCGTTAGAGTACATGACGATCCCACAATTAGAAGAAACGATCTATTATATCAAGATGAAGTTAGAAGAAAATGAACGTGCGGAAGTTACTCGCTTGATCAAAGTGAAAAATATGGGGAACGCTGATTAGCTAAGTCATCTGAGCAAATTAGTAACGTTGGTCGTTCATCCGAGCTACAGTTCTAAGCTCCGAAGAATAGGCCGTAAACGTCGAAAAATATCTTTAACTAATTTCGGACGTTTATGGCTTATTATCTGGAGTTTTTTCTTTTTGTAGAGCTCATTTGAGCGTTCCTATTGTTTGTTCGAAAGCAGGTGTATCAAACGAACAGGTATAAGGGAGAAAAAAGACTCATATTCTTTGCTGGAAGAAGAAAAACAGGGTAAGATAAGGGATGAAAAGAGAGCGAGCGTTTGGCGGACTTACTTTTACATCCGTGAGAGCAATAGCTACTTCATTTGTTCGTTGCGAAGGTAGCTAACGGTCTTAGAGGAGTGATTCGAATGAAACAGAGGATAACAAAACAACTGTCACCAGTTCAATTGATTGCTGTTGGCTTTTTTCTTTTGATCTTAGTTGGTGGCAGTTTACTTACTTTGCCTTTCTTTAGTAAAAGTGGCGAACCGACGAATTATATTGATGCATTATTTACTGCAACTTCAGCCGTCTGTGTCACTGGCTTGACTACATTGAACACTGCGGCGCATTGGAATGAAGCCGGTCAGTTTCTGATCATGGTTTTGATCGAGATCGGTGGTTTAGGTTTTATGATGATCCCCATTATTTTCTTTGCAGTAGCGAAGAAAAAAGTCAGCTTTAGTATGCGGATCTTACTAAAAGAAGCATTGAATCTTGAAATCATGTCAGGTGTTATGAGTTTGATGCTCTATATCTTGAAATTCGCAATGGTCATCCAAGGGCTGGGAGCACTTGCCTTGAGTTTTACATTTGTGCCGACTTACGGATGGACAAAAGGGATTTGGTACAGCATCTTCCATGCCGTATCAAGTTTTTGTAATGCTGGGTTTGATTTGTTAGGGGATAGCTTAGCAAATGATCAGCCAAACATCTATCTCTTAATGGTGGTCTCTGCGCTGATCATTGCTGGTGGGTTAGGTTTCATTGTTTGGCGGGATCTACTTAGTTATCATAAAGTAAAGAAAATCACTCTCCACTCAAAAATTGCATTGATTGTCACTGGTGGCTTATTGGTGGGCGGTTTTATCGTCTTTTTCTTTACCGAACAAAATGCGATCCATCTAGTTGAAGGAACTTATCTTGAACGTTTAGCAAATACGTTCTTCATGAGTGTCACACCAAGAACAGCTGGTTACTACTCCATCGACTATTTACAAATGAGCCATGCCGGCTTGATGTTGACAATGATCTTGATGTATATCGGTGGAACATCCGGTTCAACAGCAGGTGGGTTAAAGACCACTACTTTGGGCATCCTATTGATTCAAATGCATGCGACATTTAACGGGAAAACCAGAGCTGAAGCTTTCGGACGAACGATTCGCCCAGCAGCAGTACTTCGCGCACTGACATTGTTTTTCGTTACATTGTCTTTATGTATGTTGGCGATCATGGTCTTGTCTGTGACTGAGACGATCCCAGAAACTTCAGGCATCGAATATATTGCTTTTGAAGTGTTCTCAGCTTTTGGAACAGTTGGGTTGACAATGGGGTTGACGCCAGATTTGACAGAAGTCGGGAAACTGATCATCATGTCATTGATGTATATCGGACGTGTAGGGATTTTAACCGTCTTTTTCTCTATTCTTGTAAAAGGAAATCAAGTAGGGACGAAGTACAAATATCCAGAAGAGAGCGTATTGATCGGTTAACAGTAAGAGGTTTTAAGAACAGAAAAAAACAGAGGAAGTTGACACGCGGTGTTCACATCCTCTGTTTTTTAGTGTTGCTCTATTTATTTTGTACGAATCACTTCGATTTTGTAACCATCAGGATCAACAACGAAGTAATAAGACGGAGCTGTTCCTGGCAGTCCTTTCAAGTCAGTCACGTTGAAGCCTGCTGCTTGATGTTTTTCATGAAGTGCTTCTAAGTCTTCAACTGAAATAGCGATATGACCGTAGCCATTTCCTAAATCATAGCCTTCATGATCATAGTTGTAAGTCAACTCTAATTCGTAATCATCTCCTGGTAAAGTCAAGTAAACCAGCGTGAACTTGTTTTCTGGAAAATCGCGACGACGACTTTCTTCAAAGCCGAATGCTGTTTGATAGAATTTTAAAGAAGCGTCAAGATCTTTAACGCGGACGCAAGTGTGAGCCATTTTCATAAGTATATCTTCCTTTCTTTTTTACCTTTTCCACATTATCATATCAAAAATTTCAAGTACGCTATGGGTTTGTGCTTGTTTATGAGAAAACTCTCATGTAGAATAGAAAGAAAAAGATGAAGGGACAATACCTATGGAAAACCCAATGTTTGGCGAAAAAGACGAGTCTGCAAATTACCAAGACCGTTACGCAGCGTATATCATTGTCGAAACACATGGGAAAATCGCAATGATCGAAGCGCCAAATGGTGCCTTTTTTTTGCCAGGCGGTGAAAAAGAGGGACAGGAAACAAATGAAGAAGCGATTTCTCGTGAATTACTGGAGGAAATGGGGATCAGCGCAGAGATTGCTTGTTATCTAGGGGAAGCAGCGGAATATTTTTACTCAAACCATCGAAAAACTTACTTCCACAATCCTGGCTATTTTTATGTAGCAAAGAGTTGGCAAAAGGTAGGGGAACCAACCGAAAAAGACCAATCGATCTGGTGGGTCACTCCTGAAACTGCCTTAGAAAAATTAAAACGAGGAAGTCATCGTTGGGCAGTGGAAAAATGGTTAGCGATGAAGCAAAATTGAACAAAAAAACAGCTCATAAGAAAGAGCCGATACTTCGGTCTTCGAAATGAGCTGTTTTTATTCATTACTTTTACAAGACATATTTTTTGATTGCTTCGGCCACACCGTGTTCATCGTTGGTTGCAGTGACCACATTAGCCGCTTCTTTTATCAACGGAACGGCATTTCCCATCGCCACGCCTAATCCAGCGTATTCGATCATCGACAAATCATTTTCGTTGTCACCGATTGCCATGATCTCCTCTTGTTTGATTCCTAGATGTTGGGCTAAGTTAGCAACAGCAGCGCCTTTACTAGCTTCTTTGTTCAAGATCTCAAAGTAGAAAGGTGAACTCTTGACAGTTGTATATTTTTCGCGGAAAGTTTGTGGTAAACGAGCGATGGCAGCATCTAGGATCGCTGGTTCATCGATCATCATCATCTTCACGATACTCATATCAGGTGTCATTTCATCAGCTGTCCGATATTTCAATGGCATGTTGACTAAAAAAGCTTCATGGACAGTATAGGGACTGATATCACGATTTGTTGTATAGATCGTTTGATCATCGATCGAATGCAAATGACTTCCCACACGTCTGGCCATGACTTCGATCTCCAAGAAATCTTCATAAGTCAAGCCATGACGAGCAATGATCTTGCCGGATTTTGTTTGTTGGACTAACGCACCGTTATAAGTGATCACATAATCGTTGTCTTGGTATAATCCCAATTCATTCAATTGGTTTTTGACTCCTGGAAGCGGACGACCTGTACATAGTACGATTGCCACATTTTTTTCCACAGCGCTTGCAATTGCTTCTTTTACTTCTTGTGTGATTTCTCTTTTTTCGTTTAAAAGGGTGCCATCGATATCGATAGCGACTAATTTGATAGACATAACATTCTCCTTAGTTAGTTTATTTCTTCAATCAATGCGCCATTATGGATATGACGCGCAAATTCTTGGTAGGTTTCATCAAAAAGATCATAGTGATTACGCAAGGTAGGATCGACCATTTCTTTCGGAAAGAAGAAGCGTTCATCTCCTTGTTCTTGCCCTGCGAGTGCAGCAACTAATTGACTGACCTCTGATAATTCTACCAAAGTTCCGTCATTTCGCAAGATTTCAATTTGTGTGCGATGTCTGCCTTCTTCTGGACGGTAAAAATCATAAGGCAGGTCATAGCTTGAATTGATGGCTGTATAATAGTTTGGATTGTAGCCCACTTTTTCGACCAAAGAGGTCAATTCAGCAATCAGTGGGGACTGACGATCACCAGAAAACATTGCTGATTTCAATGGTTTACGATTTAAGAAGCGTTTGGCTAAGTCACTAAGGATTGGATCAGATGAATCCGTCCATTGACTGAAACACGTATTCAAGACGCCATCATCCAGCTTTAAGTACTCATCTAAACTAAATGTGCCATCTAAAAATGGCAACAGTAACTGTGAATGACGTGCAAAACTATCATCATCTTGGTGATAAAGTTCATGGGCACGATGCAACAGATGCTCCAAGACGACTTCCATTCCCCGAGAAACTGGATGAAAGTATACTTGGACATACATCTGATAGCGACTGACGATATAATCCTCTACTGCGTGCATCCCATTCATGGAGAAGGCGATTCCACCTTGATAGGGGCGAATCACACGCAAAATCCTTGTCAGATCGAACGTTCCATATTCTGTACCTGTAAAATAGGCATCACGTAAAAGGTAATCCATACGATCGGCATCGATTTGGCTAGAGATCATTTGGACGACTTGTGGATTTGGATACGTTTTTTGGATCACACTAGCCACTTTCTCAGGAAAACCTTCTTCGACACGATTCAAAATCTGATAGACTTCCGTTTCTGGCGAAGTAATGATCTCTACAGTGATTGCTTCATGATTGGTCTGGAAAATATGTTCAAAGGTATGTGAATAAGGCCCATGGCCAATATCATGGAGTAAGGCGGCACATAAAGTCACGAGACGTTCCCGATCATCCCAACCAGAAGGGCCGATTTTTTCAATGGAGAAATTTCTTGAAAAAATGTCACAGATGCGTCGGGAGATTTCGTATACACCGAGTGAATGAGTGAAACGGCTATGCTCTGCGCCATGGAAAGTAAATGACGAAGTTCCGAGTTGTTTGATCCGTCGTAATCGCTGGACTTCTTTCGAATTGATCAAGTCTAAAATCACTTGATGTTGCACGTGGATGTAGTTATGCACTGGATCTCTAAAGACTTTTTCCATTGGTAACAGTTTGTATTTATAAGGTGTTGTCATAAGCCATCTCCTTTAGTACATTTCGTTGGTTCATACGCTCGATTTGTGCTTGCCACTCATCTGGTGAGACATTGGCTTTTTGCCAAGCGTCAGAATCCATCGAAATACTTGTTGGATACATTGTATCAAATGCCTTGATAAATGACTCTTTTACTTGCACGACCGTCAATGACGTAGCGAATAACTCTTCTAATGTCTCCATACTTGTTGGTCTCACGGCAGGGTAGCCATCCGTACCAAACTGTTCTTTCAACGCTTGTTGATAAAACTGTCGCATCAGTTCGCCTCGTTTTTCTTGATCCCCATTCACGCTAAGGTACATCATGACTGAAATCCCGTTTTTAATGCGACGTTGGGCAATCCCGGCAAATTTTTTACCATCGATACTAAGGTCATACGTACCTGGACAGTAGGACTCTTTGATTTCATAGGCTTCTATTTTGTCGGCGTAAACAGGAAAAGCTTGGCGAGTCAGAGCGAGCATCTTTTCGTAGCCTTCATCGATCGAGATCCTATTCTCATCCTCTTGCGGGAAAATCAATGAGATATTCAAGATTCCTTGATCGGAAATGATGCCAAGTCCACCGGCATTACGAATCACTGGGGTAAATCCCGCATGTTGGATAACCTTTATCCCATCAGCTAAAAAGGGTGTCCGAGTATCTTTCATACCAAGAATAACTGTCTGTTGATATTGCCAAAAATGTAGAAAAGTTTGTTGCTTTTTTTTTGAATTCTCTGTTAAAATATCCGTTAAAGCAAACGGAGAAAAATCGTTTGTGTGGTAGACTTCTTGATCCAAAATGATGGATGTCATGTACTCAGCTCCTAGTTAAATCTGTTTGAGAACGGGTGCTTTACCTATCTTTTATTTGAACTTAGGTGTGACGAGAGGATCATGTCACAGCCCCCAAATCGTTATAATACAATAGGAGTCTCACGCCCACTTCCTTCATTATACTCCAAATTATTAAAGAAGAGAGGAAAAAGTTATCTGCTCTTTAGACCTGTCGGTTGACAAATCAATGGAAAGTGGGAACAATGTAGCTATGAGAAAAGGAGAATGTCAAATGGAACGATCTGGATTACCGATTTCGATACAATTACGTACAAAAGTGAAACAACAAGGAGAGCAACAAGATTTTTATTTTGATCTGAAAGGACAAATGGTCAAAATTGGCGATACCTTATACATACGCTATAAAGAGATCCAAGAAGGACAAGAAGAAATTCCTGTCACGATCAAGATCATGCCAGATGGTCACGTGCAATTGATCCGTGCTGGTGAAATGCGTATGCGTTTGAAATTTGCCTATCGTGAACGCTTGGAGACTCATTATCGGACCCCTTACGGAATGATCCAAGTCGACACATACACAAAAGAACTACATGTCAGTCTAAAAGATCGTCCAACCGCTGGCAAAGTCATGATCGAGTACGATTTATTCATGGGAATAGAAAAAATAGGTGAATATGAGATGGTCTTAGATTTTACTGCATAAAATAGCAAAGAAACGTTTGATTTTTTACCTGTGATTTTGTATGATAAGGAGTAGACTGTGAAAGGACGTGTCCTGATTGGAAATTAGTGTATTTGAAGGTGCAAACAAAAACGAATTATCAATGATCGAAGTCGCACACGCGATCTTAGAGCAGCGTGGTGATGTGATGGACTTTTCTGATTTAGCAAATGAGATTCAAACATATCTTGGCAAATCAGATAGTGACATTCGTGATTCACTCGCACAATTTTATACTGACTTAAATATCGACGGTAGCTTTATTTCATTAGGCGACAATCGTTGGGGCTTGCGTTCATGGTATGCCATCGATTCGATCGATGAAGAAGTCAACCATGGAATCGACGAAGAAGACGAGGATACACCACGTCGTCGTAAACGCAAAAAAGTCAATGCCTTTATCAATGATGACGAAGATGCCATCGATTATAACGATGATGACCCAGAAGATACTGATCTGTCTGACGAAGACGATGATGATCTTTTTGAAGATGAAGATGACGATGATGAAGAAATCGCTGCATACAATTCAGACTTACAAGAAATTGGTGCAGATACTGGAGACGACGAAGAAGAAATCCCAGGAAACATCGAAGAAGATCTAAGCATTATCGAAGACGATGACGAAGAAGACGAAGAATTTGAAGACGAAGATTTCCCAGAAGAATAAGTAAGAGAAATCACAAAAAACTGCAAGTTACTTGTAAAAGTAGCCTTGCAGTTTTTTGTATTAGAATAAAAGAAAAAGTCCTAAAGAGTAAGGCAGAACGTCAACTAGAAACCAAAAGTGTTTCTCCTTAAGGATGAAGGGATATTTCTGTGATTTATAGAAATGTTTCAGAGAAAAGCATTAGGTGATATCAGCGAATCTTTTTTCATTTGTTGTAAAAAAGAGTATGATGAAAGTGAAACTGAGGCATGACAATCAAATATAAAAGGAGACGATCGATATGTTAGATGATCAATTAAAATGTCCCAATTGTCAGACCAAATTCTATTATAATGAAGTACGTCACATTGTGAAGCATCGAGAAAAAGAAATGCCGATCCGCTGTCCTGAATGCAATGAAGTAGTCGAACGGAAACTTTCTCATGGCTATTTCGTGACATACAAAGAAACAGATTTTTCAAAGTTGGATCAGGAAGTGGAGGAAACACCGAAGCAATACAAAAGCTTGAAAACCGGTGCGGTGATCAGTGCAGATGAATACCGGGAAATGATTGAACGTCATGATTTATCTTTAAACGGACCAATGAGTTCGGAATTGATGGGCGGTATGAACTATTTTATTGAAAATGAAGCCTTGAACAACGAAGAAAGTTACGAAGATTATGTTCCTTATGATTGATAAAAAATGAAAGAGCGTGGGACAATAGTCCTCTCGTACCACTTAAAATCGAATAAACGGCGGAAACAGAAGTAACTCTTCGAAAAATAAGACGCCATCCACCAAAATTTAAAAAATAATTTTCGTGGATGGCGCCTTATTTTTTGAGGCTAAACACTGCTGTAGTGACTTCTTGAGGAAACAGGTTATAGAATCAAGTCGGAAAATAAAAAAACGTTCGTTTTTTATAAAAACTCTTTGCTTCATGGGCTATTTCCGATTATGATTATAGACAGAAGAATAACAAATAAATAGGAGTAATCAATGAAAAAGTCAATACGAATAAAAGTAATCGGTTTTCTTGTGATTTTATTTGGGTTGTTTCTCTTGGTCCATTCATCACCAAAAGAGCAAACCTCTTTGAATCTTTCAACGAAAAATGAAGAAAATACATATCGTACAATGTCCAGTAAGTTGGACTTTCAGCAACTGCTTCGTGTCATTTCGAGAGAATATCAACTAACCGAAGAAGAAGCTAAAAAACAGCTCGGCTATACTGAGCAAATGGTGCAAAGCGCAATACATAATGGGGCAATCTACCGTATCTTTTCTCAAAACATAACTGTCAACAGAGTATACCAACCAAATTTATTGTTATACTGTGAAACGAGTGAAAGTGGAAATTTCCGAGCAATCAAGTCGATTTTATCCGTTCAGTTGAAATCCGCTGATCAAGGATTGGAAAAACATTTTACAGGAGATGTATTTGCTTATTTAGAGGACCCTAACCGAATATTTTATCTCATCAATGGTGATTTTTATGATCAAAAAACAGCCACTTTAAGAAACGGTTTAACGCTTCGTCAAGGTGAGGGTGTGACAGAGCGCTATACTCCTGGACCTTTAACGAATCATTTCTACTATAGTTACATAGAAGATTGGTTTACTTTTTGAAATACCATGAAGAAATCAAAAAAAGCAGTTTTCCTAGATAGGAAAACCGCTTTTTTTCTTAGAAATTTGAAAGCAAAATCTTCACAAATATGCTAAGATAACAATAGACGCGTCCTGAGGGAATCGAACCCCCGTCTCAAGAACCGGAATCTTACGTGATATCCACTACACTAAGGACGCAAGCACTGCAACAATTGTATCGAAATCAAAAATAAATTACAAGGGGAATGGACAAAAAAATGAAATTTGAACAAAATTTTTCACAAAAACAACAACAAACACAAAAACTTGCCATGACACAACAGCTCCAACAGTCCATCCAAGTCTTGCAGTATAACAGCGAAGAGCTACTGGCTTTTGTTGAAAATCAGGCGTTGGAAAACCCCTTAGTAGAAGTGATCGAACCGGATTGGCAACCCGATTACCAAAAACGTAATGCCAGTTATGAGGGAGAAGAGACGAGCTACTTGAATCAAATTCCTGATACAACAGGCTCACTTTTTGAATCATTGATCGAACAAGTCCATTTGAATTACCGAGATACTTTCTTACGTAAGTTGATTTTATATTTGATCGAATATATCGACCTGAATGGTTTTTTGACTATTTCTTTAGAAGACGCCATCCAACAAACGAATGCGACACCGATCCAAATGCTTGACGCATTGACGCTGATCCAGCAGTTAGAGCCAGCAGGTGTTGGGGCGCGAAGTTTACAAGAATGTTTGATGTTACAAACCGAAAGAGACGATTATGCGCCCGAATTGGCTTACATCGTCTTGGAAGAATGGTTTGATCAATTAGTCGAACGCAAATGGAAAGAGATCGCCCAACATTTTGCGATTCCATTAAGCGATGTACAACGGATCTTTGACTATATCCAAACCCTTAGTCCAAGTCCTGGACGAGTCTTTGACCATAGTAGCGGTTTGTATATCATTCCCGATGTCAAAGTTGTCGTAATAAGTGAAGAAGTCCAAGTCATCTCAAATCGAGGCAACCAGCCGAATGTACGTTTTCAAGAAGCCTATTTTCAACAGATGCAAAAAAAAGCAGATAAAGAGACTCAAGCCTATTTGAAAGAACGAAAACAAGAATTTGAATGGCTACAAAAAACGATTTTGCAACGCGGTGATACGATCATGCGTGTGGCGCAAATCATTGTTTCTCGGCAAAAAGAATTCTTTACAAATGTCGCACGACCGATCCGCCCATTGACCTTAAAAGAAGTCGCAGAAGAAATCGACGTCCACGAATCAACGGTCAGTCGAGCAGTCAATGGCAAGTATCTTGAAACCGATTTTGGTGTCTTCGAATTGAAAAAGTTCTTTACGACGAGACTCCAACCTACAAATGCAGAGAGTACTGAAGACCTATCAGCAGATACCGCAAAGAAAAAAGTCCAAGAACTAGTGGATGCGGAAGATAAAAGCAAACCATTATCTGACCAAAAATTAGTAGAACTACTGAAAAATGACAAAATTTCGATTTCTCGACGAACAGTCGCCAAATATCGTGACTTGTTAGGAATCCCTAGTTCATCGAAAAGAAAACGGTATGATAAATAATTGAATGAAAGACTGGAAGAATCTTAAACATTTTTCTAGTCTTTTTTTGTTGATAAATACGGACAAAACTGTTAGACTATGTCATGTGAGGTTGAGATTTTCCTAGTAGAAAACGTGCAAGTTGGAAAGTCCGATTTATTTTTTTAGATCACATGGGTCGTTTTGAGTCTACATTGGACGAAAAATGTCCAACTAAGGAGATCGCTATGTTAGATGAATTGAAACTGATTGAAGCTGTTGCGCCAGACATCATGGATGTTTTGCAAGAACGCTATAAGATTTTGCGCAATATTTACTGGATGCAGCCAATTGGTCGTCGTAGTTTATCGGAAAGCATGGGCATGACCGAACGTGTCTTACGAACAGAAACGGATCTGCTCAAACAACTTGAACTGATCAACGCCTCTAAAAGTGGTATGACGCTGACGAAAAAAGGAGAGGAAGTCTATCAAAGCCTCGAAGGCTTTATGGACCAACTTTTAGGAATGCATCAGATTGAAATGAAACTATCTGAGTATTTTGGGAACCAGCGCTGTATCGTTGTTTCTGGAAACAGTGAACAACAACCAAAAGTAGCAGATGCTTTTGGCGAAGCCTTGGACGAATCACTGAATCTACTACTTCCGGAAGGTGATAATATCATCGCAGTCATGGGAGGAACGACGATGGCGATCGTTGCAGAGCAACTGACTAGCTTAGAAAATAGCAAGCGCCATAACTTGTTTGTTCCTGCGCGAGGTGGGATCGGCGAGGCGATTACTGTACAAGCGAACTCAGTCAGTGCTAGAATGGCTACAAAGGCAAATGGAAAACACCGAGCACTATATGTGCCGGAACAATTAAGCTTGGCTACTTACAATTCATTACTCAATGAGCCGTCTATACAAGAAGTTTTAAACTTGATAAGTCAGGCGAATTGTGTTATTCATAGTATTGGACGGGCGTTGCATATGGCAGCGCGACGAAAGATGAATGAAGAAGAATTGCTGATGTTGAAACAAGCCAATGCCGTTGCGGAATCTTTTGGCTATTTCTTCAATGAAAAAGGAGAAGTCGTTTATAAAGTCCCACGAATCGGCATCGAATTAAAAGACTTAGCTAAAGTCCCGATCATTCTTGCGGTTGCAGGAGGGAAAGCCAAAGCCAAAGCAATTCGAGCGTATATGAATAATGCACCAAAACAAACGTGGCTCATCACAGATGAAGCCGCTGCTAATGAGATTTTAAAAGGGGTATCCCTTTAAAATAAATATTTTTTTGATTTTCATAAGGAGGAAATCTTAAATGACAGTTAAAGTAGGTATTAATGGTTTTGGACGTATTGGACGTCTAGCGTTCCGTCGTATCCAAGATGTAGATGGAATCGAAGTAGTAGCAATCAACGATTTGACAGATGCTAAAATGTTGGCACACTTGTTAAAATACGATACAACTCAAGGACGTTTCAACGGAACAGTTGAAGTTCACGAAGGTTCATTCAACGTAAACGGAAAAGAAGTTAAAGTATTAGCTAACCGTAACCCTGAAGAATTACCTTGGGGCGAACTAGGCGTAGACATCGTTCTAGAATGTACTGGTTTCTTCACTTCAAAATCAGCTGCTGAAAAACATTTAACAGCTGGTGCTAAACGTGTTGTTATCTCAGCTCCTGGTGGAGACGATGTACCAACAATCGTTTACAACACAAACCATGAAACATTAACTGGTAAAGAAACAGTTATCTCTGGTGCTTCATGTACAACTAACTGTTTAGCTCCTATGGCTAAAACATTGAACGACAAATTTGGTGTTGTTGAAGGATTAATGACAACTATCCACGCTTACACAGGTGACCAAATGACTCTTGACGGACCTCATCCTAAAGGTGACTTCCGCCGTGCACGCGCTGCTGCTGCAAACATCGTTCCTAACTCAACAGGTGCTGCTAAAGCAATCGGTTTAGTAATCCCTGAATTGAACGGTAAATTAGACGGAGCTGCTCAACGTGTACCAATCGCAACTGGTTCATTAACAGAATTAGTTACAGTTCTTGATAAAAACGTAACAGTTGATGAAGTAAATGCTGCAATGGAAGAAGCAGCTAACGAATCTTACGGTTACAACACAGACGAAATCGTTTCTTCAGATATCGTTGGTATGACTTACGGTTCATTATTTGATGCTACTCAAACAAAAGTAATGACTGTTGGCGACAAACAATTAGTTAAAACTGTTGCTTGGTACGACAACGAAATGTCATACACTGCACAATTAGTACGTACTTTAGAATACTTCGCTAACTTATAAGATAAATCGTACAAGTGTAACCTATATCCATGTACACTTAAAAGCGGGGAAGCAATCGCGCTTCTCCGCTTTTTTTGATAAGATGTTTATTTTAGGAGGAAATCAAATGGCTAAGAAAACAGTCAAAGATATTGATTTAAAAGATAAAAAAGTCCTTGTCCGTGTTGACTTCAACGTTCCTTTGAAAGACGGCGTCATCACTGATGATACACGTATCAAAGCTGCGTTACCAACAATCAATTATGTGTTGGAGCAAGGCGGAAAAGCGATTCTTTTCTCTCACCTTGGACGTGTGAAAACAGAAGAAGACAAAGAAGGAAAATCTTTGGCACCAGTGGCAAAACGTTTAGGCGAATTGCTAGGTAAAGAAGTAACTTTCGTTCCTGAAACTCGTGGTTCAGAATTAGAAACAGCAATTGCTGACATGAAAGACGGAGACGTAGTTGTTTTTGAAAACACTCGTTTTGAAGACATCGACGGCAAAAAAGAAAGCAAAAATGATGCTGACCTAGGTAAATACTGGGCTTCTTTAGGTGATGTATTTGTCAATGATGCGTTTGGTACAGCTCACCGTGCCCATGCTTCTAACGTAGGGATCGCTTCAACAGGTATCCCAACAGTTGCTGGATTCTTGATGGATAAAGAAATCAAGTTCATTGGCGAAGCAGTTGAAGAACCAAAACGTCCGATGATCGCGATCTTAGGTGGAGCGAAAGTTTCAGATAAAATCGGTGTCATCGAAAACTTGATTCCTAAAGCAGACAAAATCTTGATCGGCGGCGGAATGACTTACACATTCTACGAAGCAAAAGGCATCAAGATCGGTAACTCTTTAGTTGAAGCAGATAAAGTAGCTTTAGCAAAAGAATTGATCGAAAAAGCAGGCGACAAATTAGTTTTACCAATCGACAACGTTTGTGCCCCTGAATTTTCAAATGATGTAGAAACACAAGTCATCGAAGGAGATATTCCTGAAGGCTTGATGGCATTAGACATCGGCCCTGCATCAGTTAAATTATTTGCTGATACATTACAAGGTGCGAAAACAGTTGTATGGAACGGACCAATGGGTGTATTCGAAATGAGTAACTTCGCTAAAGGTACGATCGGTGTTTGTGAAGCAATCGCTAACCTTGAAGATGCAACAACGATCATCGGTGGCGGTGACTCTGCTGCTGCTGCGGAACAATTAGGTTTTGCAGACAAATTCACTCACATCTCAACAGGTGGCGGTGCAAGCTTAGAGTTGCTTGAAGGGAAAGAATTACCTGGACTAGCTGCAATCAACGACAAATAAGCATAAAATCAACGAATAAATAAAATGGTGAGAGGACCATCTACAGATTGCTCAAATCTGTAGTCCTCTTACATTCTGAATAGGAGTGCATATCATGCGTAAACCAATTATCGCTGGTAACTGGAAAATGAACAAAACTGCATCTGAAGCAAAAGATTTTGCAGAAGCAGTAAAAAACAAGATCCCTTCAAATGATAAAGTAGATTCAGTGATTGGATCTCCTGCATTATTCTTACAAGAATTAATGGCTTCAGCTGAAGGTACAGAATTGAAAATCGCTGCACAAAACTCTTACTGGGAAAACTCAGGTGCATTCACTGGTGAAACATCACCAGCAGCTTTAGCTGATCTAGGTGTACAATATGTGATCATCGGTCACTCTGAGCGTCGTGAATACTTCCACGAAACTGACGAAGATATCAACAAAAAAGCGAAAGCAATCTTCGCAAACGGTATGATCCCAATTCTTTGCTGTGGTGAGTCATTAGAAACATATGAAGCAGGCAAAACTGCTGAGTGGATCGAAGGACAAATCACTGCTGGTCTTGAAGGCTTAACAGAAGGTCAAGTAAGTAATCTAGTTATTGCTTACGAACCAATCTGGGCAATCGGTACAGGTAAATCAGCAGATGCTGAAATCGCTGACGAAATCTGTGGCGTGGTACGTCAAACAGTTGAAAAACTTTACGGCAAAGAAGTATCAGAAGCAGTTCGTATCCAATACGGTGGTTCTGTAAAACCTGAGAACATTGCTGAGTATATGGCAAAAGAAAATGTGGATGGCGCATTAGTTGGCGGAGCTAGCTTAGAAGCGGATTCATTCTTAGCATTACTTGATGCTGTAAAATAATTATTGAAAATTTGTGAAAAATGCAAGAAATGTTTGCACAAAGACACAAAATTAACTAAAATCGTATATGAGGGAAATCCCTTAGGAAAAAACCAAACTCAAAGGAGAGACAAAACATGTCAATTATTACTGATGTTTACGCTCGCGAGATTCTAGACTCACGCGGTAACCCAACAATCGAAGTAGAAGTATACACAGAAAGCGGTGCTTTCGGCCGTGGAATGGTTCCTTCAGGTGCTTCAACTGGTGAATACGAAGCAGTTGAATTACGTGACGGAGACAAATCTCGTTATGGCGGTAAAGGTGTAATCAAAGCTGTTGACAACGTAAACAACATCATTGCTGAAGCAATCATTGGCTACGATGTACGTGACCAAATGGCTATCGACAAAGCAATGATCGCTTTAGACGGAACTCCTAACAAAGGTAAATTAGGTGCGAACGCTATTCTTGGTGTTTCAATCGCTGTTGCTCGTGCAGCTGCTGACTACCTAGAAGTACCTTTATACCACTACCTAGGCGGATTCAACACAAAAGTATTACCAACTCCAATGATGAACATCATCAACGGTGGATCACATGCGGATAACTCAATCGACTTCCAAGAATTCATGATCATGCCTGTTGGCGCGCCAACATTCAAAGAAGCACTACGTATGGGTGCGGAAGTATTCCATGCATTAGCTGCAATCTTGAAATCTCGTGGATTAGCAACTTCAGTTGGTGACGAAGGTGGATTCGCTCCTAACCTTGGTTCAAACGAAGAAGGTTTCGAAGTAATCATCGAAGCAATCGAAAAAGCTGGCTATGTTCCTGGTAAAGACGTTGTTCTTGCAATGGACGCTGCTTCTTCAGAATTCTACGACAAAGAAAAAGGTGTTTACGTATTAGCTGATTCAGGCGAAGGCGAAAAAACAACTGACGAAATGATCAAATTCTACGAAGAATTAGTATCTAAATACCCAATCATCTCTATTGAAGATGGATTAGACGAAAACGACTGGGATGGATTCAAGAAATTGACAGAAGTTCTAGGCGACAAAGTTCAATTAGTGGGTGACGACTTGTTCGTAACAAACACTGAAAAACTTGCTGAAGGTATCGAAAAAGGAATTGCTAACTCAATCCTTATCAAAGTTAACCAAATCGGTACTTTGACAGAAACTTTCGAAGCAATCGAAATGGCTAAAGAAGCTGGTTACACTGCAGTAGTTTCTCACCGTTCTGGTGAAACAGAAGATTCAACAATCTCTGATATCGCAGTTGCAACAAACGCTGGCCAAATCAAAACAGGTTCTCTATCACGTACTGACCGTGTTGCGAAATACAACCAATTATTACGTATCGAAGACCAACTTGGTGAAGTTGCAGAGTACAAAGGTTTGAAATCTTTCTACAACTTAAAAAACAAATAATTAAATGAATGTAAAAATGCCCTTCTTATGTCAATGACATGAGAGGGGTATTTTTTTTAGGCATATGATTAATCAGAAAAAATATTTTTAGTACTTAAAGAAACGAATGATAGAAACAAATCATAGATTCTTATGAATATAAATAAAGATCATCATTCCTCATATTTTATTAGGCACAAAATCGATTAATTAGCTTTAACCAAGCTGTTCTTAATTCATCGCGTCTTTATCATGGATGATGAAAACGAGACGATTGAGAACAAGAATGTACCTCCTATAAACTTGAAGATCGACAACTATGTGGGGTTTCTTTTTATTATATAGTGTGTTATAGTCTATTGATTATCTAAACGACGAACGATTCCGAAGAATTTCTTCTTTATCATTTGCTTCTCTTACTTCCTCAACCTAACCACCAAGTCTTTTGACGTCATCATCATATGTTGCCATATAAACAAAACCCGCATAGTGTTCGGTTCCAATATAAATAAGTTGATTTTTGATGAATGTAAGAGAATAAGTTCTCATGGAAATTTTTTTGATAACCGGATACGGTTTTGGTCGAAATATCACGCCTAAAAGGTCTAATAACTCTGATCAAAGGACAAATAGGGAGCTTTTATAGAGGTAAGGAGTGAGCCTAGTCCATCTTTCCGGACAAGTTTCTATCATGTAGCAAAGAACGTGGTGAAAGATTATCCTGTTTTTAAAAAAAGAGTTGAATGTTCGGATAAACCCTATAAGGAAATTTAATGTAAACTGATTTTGTGAAAAAAATATTAAATTCCGGAGGCTATCCAACAATGAAAAAAAAGGTATCCACAACAGTTATGCTATCAACTTTGTTGTTAGTAGGTAGTAACCCAAGCTTAGTAAACGCATCCGAGGCAGTCAGTGAAAAACAAATACCGATTGAAGTCCAAGATGGAAAACTAGATATCACTTTCAATGAAGGAACAACAAACAAAGTCGATTTCAAATTATCTGATTTTGACTTAAACTCAGATATGCGTAAACAAACGAAGGTCTTGAAAGCAACTGCTACAGTAAATAATACAAAATCACAGGATGTTTTTGTGAATATTTTTGCAAAACTTGACCAATATGGAAATGGACTAGACATTCAACCTTCAAACCCACATCTTCAAGCACAACAGGTAATGCGAATGAGTTCGGTACAGATCGAAAAAGATTTCGATGTCATTTTAGATGCAAATGATTACGTATGGCGATCAAACAGAGATGATAGCGCCAAAATCATCTTGACAGCACAAGAAGTAAATAATCCTTGGGGATAATACTCCGGACTAAAAAATAGTTATTTTCAGTTGTGAAAGGCTTGCCAGATAAAAAGAGTTAAGTGTGCGAAGATTGACAGAATACGATGGATCATAATATAGAATACGTAGATCTATCCGTCTGTCCTATAGAATATTCAAAGAAGAAATGCTGATCCAATCAATGAAAACTACTCTTGTTGATTGCCTGATCAGTGTTCCTTCTTTTATTCTTTCGTGTAGTTGCAAGCTTCTACTGGCGCTGGTTGGTCCATCAGATTTATGAATCTAGTAATGCAAACAGAGAAAATTTTAATCAATAGAAATTTATTAGAAATAAGTGAAGGTGTTTAGATAATAATTCCGTAGAAAGACAAATATACATGATCAAAGCTTCACTACCTTAGTAATCAAGTCAAAATGTACAGGCAAGACCAATACAACAGCCATGCAAGTTGAACTAGGAGACATCGGTATAGTTCGCTGAAAATAAAAAATGAAACATTCTGACTAAATGAATTCTTCTTAGTATAGAATCCTCTAAAAATGAAGGTTGGTAGAAGAAATGGAATATATAATGGATACGTTTAGTAGCCGTTACTTAACAAAAAAACAAAACGAAATGTTGCAACTGTTTACGGTTCTAGTGACAGAAAAATATTTGTCATTGAATAAATTAAGTGAGCGGTTAAACTTAACGATGTATCAAACGAAAATATTACTGGTTGAACTCGAAGAAAACTTCGAACAATTGAATTTTACATTTTCATCTTTCTTTTTACTAGAAAAGGGGACGATTGGTTTAATCGAAGGTGTTAATCAGGAACTGTTGCTTCAAGTATTTGTTAATTTGAAAAAAAAGTTTTTTAATGAATCACCTTATTTTCAATTATTGCTCTATCTCTTGAAACACCGAAAAACTCGTGTAGTCGATATTTCCGAAAAGTTGATGTTTAGTAAGTCTTATAGTTATAAATTGATCAGTCGGCTGAAAGATATCTTTCATTATCAAAAAATACCAATAACTATTAATAGTAATTTTGAATCAATTTCTTTGGAAGGCAATGAGATGTCTATCAGAACATATCATTACCTGGTACAAATCATGGCCTATAATGTTTTCGCAGATAGCCAAACAAGAGTGAATATTGACCTAGTAGGTGGACACTATGAGAGGTTGAAGACAACAAAAGCAAAGCATGACATTCTATTCTCGATACTTGAAAATGCTGTGTCACGTGGGTATATCATACAAGATTTGGACAAAACAGCGATAGCACTATTCGCTGATATGAAAGAACTGTATGAAGAGGACTCGCTAACAAAGTTGATACCAACGCGAAACATGGAAGATAGAGAAAAAGAAGTTGCATTCTTTTATTTTTGTAGACAACTTCTCATCCCTGAAACGACAAGCAAGCAGGACAAGATAGTCTTAGGTAAAAAATTCAAAGAGCATAGACAGAACGAAATCGTTGATTTTTCTATGAATGTCGTCGAAACATTATCAGAAAAATATAAGATAAATTCCGATGTGGAGCATGTGATTTTATATGAAAGTGTCATCAATAGTTGGGCATACAAAAATATTTATTTCGAGAATTTAAAGGGAGTGGCTAATCAAAATAGTCCTAATAGTAGAATCCATGAAGTGAAGCAGCTACTATTGGAAATAGTCAAAAATAGGAATTTTCAAGTTGGGGATAGACAAATATTTGCGAACAAGTTAGCACATATCCTTTCGTATTATTTGCCTATCCAAAACAATGAAAGAGTGACTATTGCTATATCGATGTTGCATCATCCGGAATATGTACCAGTTATCGAAAGTAAATTACTAACGATATTTAATAAAAAAATCATTCATTTCACTTCTGACTTTACTGATGCAGATATTTTGGTGTCTGATGGGATTGTGTACCACGATGAGTCCCAAGATTTTGCTTTTTTTAGAGACATTCACAATAAGGATCATTGGGACAATTTAAACGCGATTGTCCAAGCAAGAATTATCTTAAAGTTAGAGTAATGAATTTAATAAATATAGATAATAAAAGAATCTCTAAGGAAACTTATTCTTTTCAATTTGATCAGGGAAAAGTGAAACATTCTGATGAATCAAAATACAAAGTATGATGATAGGATAACTACTGTTGTGAAAAAGAGGAATAAGAATGATCAAGAAAAAATATAGAGATTTAAGATACTTGATAGGAAAATGAATAGGAGAAATAATGACAAAAAATAGCCAAGCCAAAGAATACAAGTTAGTTGACTTCTGTTCGCTTATTTTCGTTTTATTGATGGGATGTTTTTTTTACATACAACCAGTAGAGGCGTCCGAGGAAGATACTGCATCGATCCTAGTGGATGTGCAACCCAAAGAATATGAGATCAGAGATAGCTATCTGCAGTTTACTCCAGAACTTAATAAGAACTATGAGTTCACTGCTACGATTACAAATATAGGTGACAAAGACTTAGATGTTACTGTCTATCCATCGGTTGCTATATCAACGATGGGAAGTGTCACTTATGTTGAAAATACAGAAAATCTTTTAGATGAAAAGTATGACTTTAGTAAATACGTGAAGATAACTGATGCTAATGGCGAACTAGAAGACGGGAAAATCAAAGTTGAAGCGAAACAAAGTGAAACGATAGCAATTTTGATCAATGTGACTGAGGAACTTAATGGAGAAGTTTTAGGTGGGGTGAATTTCTCTCAGACATTAAGTGAAGAAAGTCATGAAGATGCTGTAGATATCGTTCATGTCTATGAGAAAGTGATCCTATTTCATCTCAAGATGGATGAAATAGAGGCTGAAAAAGAACAAACTTATGATGAGTTTGAGTTTGTGAGCTCACAGGATGCGATAAGGCTTGATTACTATATAGCCAACAATGATCCTGCAGTAACTTTTGCGGAAAGCGGCTCATACAAAGTAATCAATCCAAACGGGGATATCATTTCTGAAGGAGAAATTGAAGAAAGCTCAATTGCATTGACGCCAATGACTAAAACAAAGCTGAATCTGCCCTTAGTTAGGGACGCAGAATTGGTATCTGGGGAATATCAATTCATCATAACTGTTGATGGCAAGGAGAAAATAACTAGATTTAGCTATACAAAAGAGGCGCTTGAACAATTGATTGAACAAACAAACGGCTCGAATCATGTTGTTGTCAATCAAACCAACAATATATGGGTGATTGGTTTATTAATCATTTTTTCTACTCTATTGATTGTCATAAGTGTAATACTTTATCTTAAATATAAGAAAACGAGAATCAACAGCTAAGGCTGCGATTCTCGTTTTTCGCTATTAGGCGAAAGGCCAAATTTATAAATGATCAATAATGTGAGAAAAGAAATTCCGGTACCCGCAAAGCCAAAAAACATATCAATGAGATCAGGTGTGTTTATGAATCCAAGGACAGTTTCACATAGTGCATTTGCTATAAGCAATAGTAGAGAAAAGATAACTACATAATTGATTTTTACACCCATCAATAACCAAAAATAAGGAATCAAACCTAAAATCAAACTAATTGAAAAGTTTGAAATATGAAGATAAAAATCAGGATAGACAGAGGTGAAAATCGTTACATCCCAATATTTTGATAAATACATAAAAGATCCAGCAGCAATCACTACAAGATACAAAATAGAAGTCCATAACTTGGGTAAAAATTTAAAAGCAAGTTGGTTCTTCATGACGAGTCACCTCCGAATGATGTTTGGGTAATGAATATAGTGAGCTTTCCTATGTATTGTTAAAAAGAGGTGGTCAAGTTCATTATAGCCTATTTACTTTATTATGTAATATATCAAACAAGAAGGATGCGAATTAAAGAATATATCTATATCAAAAAGACAATACCAAGACATTTAAGGTAACTTATAGCCTAATGTTTACTCGATCTATTACAGACGTACCAGACTAATATTTATAACTCACTTGTAGAGGCAATTAAATTGTGGTACTATATTTTTGAAAGAAGTCGAGAATTCTTGGGCTTAATTGGAATTCTTGAAGAATGTATTTTCTTGCCTGAAAGGGTATCAGTTATCTGACGTGATGAAAGAGCCATTCATCAAAATCTTACTTTCAAAGTCATTGGGTGCTGACTTAAATGTAATCCTTATTTTGTAGCGAAGGTAATTTTGTTACGAATGAATGAAGTGTTTACTTACGATATCACGTATTTAAACATAGGCTTAGGAGAAGCCTTGATACACAGTTATCAAAAACAAGCACCCTTAAAAGAGAACTGGGAAAGCGAATGTGCAGTATGCATGTTCGCTTTTTTTACTAATTACAATTTAAATAGAAAAGAAAGAGAGCTTACAATGGAATATTCAAAAAAATTTGTGAAAACCTATCAATTATCTAAGTTATTCACCGAGAGCAATGAATTTCATTTGTTTTGCCAGACTATGATTTCTTTACTTACAGTTTTTCAAGAGGAATTTGTACATCGAAAAATAGATTACTTTTTTAAAACGGGAACAAAAGAGAGACAGCAAAAAATCTCTTTATGCGTACCTAAAGAAAGCATTATGCATTTATTTGGAATTAATTACTATGCCTTGCATGAGAGACATACTGTACATTTATATAATCAGCCCAGTTTTGCTTTAAATTTTTATCGTGATTTTGAATCTAATAAATTGGACTTTTCAAAATGCTGGGTTGAAAGTTTAGCTAAAGTAAAAGATAAAATGTCAGTTCTTAAATATATCAAGGACATTAAAACTGATAATGTTAGAGTTGGAAAATATGGGATACTTAGAACTATACCAATGACTAACACATTAAGTATACATAGAACATTTTTGGGATTAGGGCTATATCATGACAATCCTGAATTTTCAGTACCTCGCACTTGTCTTAATTTAAAAAAAGATAATGAAGCACAAAATAATACTTCTTTTAGAAATGTATATAAATGTTCAAAAATCATTGAATATGAAAGATTACCCAATGGAAAGTGGCAAAAAATAAGGCATGATGACTATACAAAGTATCTCCAAGCGGAAAAATCTTTGAAAAAGAAAAATAAAAAAAGAAAATAGCTCTTTGATTAAAAGAATCATAAACTTATTTATTATTTTTAATTTTTTTGTTCTATGGATAGTAGCAATATAGCCGTTTCAGTATACATATTTGTTAAATAAATTTAACTAGAAAATGAAGCCAAGACTGTATCAGTCTCTGACTTCATTTTTTTATATCTATTTATTGATATATGACATATTTCGTAGATAATCAGTTGACTCTAAAAATTAAGTAACATAATCTATCTAATCAGGTTTTTATCCAAGGATAGATTATAGTTTGTTATAATGTTTCTGGAAGCGTTATAATGGATGGTCAAATAGGGGCATAAATAAAAAATAGCTAACACGGTTTGCGTACATATATAGAAAGAGAAGCTCGATTTTTGAGATGAATGAAAGTAGAGGTTAGAGAGTTAACAGTGAAAAAAAAAATAATTGTGGTATGCATAACTATGTTTTTAACATTGGTGAGTATTTTAGGAATAAGAAACATATTGAAACCTACAGAAAAAGACAAACAGATAACCTTTTTAAAAGCACATGAAAAGGAGATGACGGAGTATATAAAAAATTATAGTTCGCAAGATGGCCACATTACGTTTAATTGGGAGACAACAGCAGTAAATACAGGTATTGCATTTTCCGAACCTGTATTGATTGTCAAATTTGATATTAGAGACAGTTCAAAATCAGAGTATAACAATCGAGGTTATGTACTTAGGGTAAAAACTGATTTAAAAAAATTAAATAAAATAAGGGAATTGATGGTTTTAAATGACCCTATTTATTCTAATATTCAGGAGGGAATAAATGACTGATTTGAAGATAACTATAATATATATGTTAATTTAGCGCAAAGTGCGTATACAGAACGTCCAAAACCGTTTCCTTATGAAGTACTTTTGGAAAAAGACCGTACTAAACCAGACAATAATAATTCTGTTAAATTCAATTTCCCAAATGCAAAAGATGCTCATGGAAATGGTTTAAGTACAGTCTACCTCCAACCCGATACTACCGTAAAAACAGTCAAATAATTAGCAATAATGCGACTACCGAAAGTAAACGGAGGATGAAGAAAAAAATGTGTGAAAGTGCCGATATTCTGTCTGAATATATCTAAATATTTTAGGTGCAAGAAATGGAGAGATAATCAAATGGGGAAGAAAAAATGGTTGGTTTTAGTATGTGTAGGTATATTATTAGTCATTTTGACAACGATAGGAGTGAATAAAATGAGCGAGCCACCAGAAAAAGAAAGACAAATTGCGTTTTTAAAAGAACATGAAAATAAAATGACTGAGTATGTGAAATCTCAAAATCCAAAGATTCAAAGTGTTAAGTATGAATGGGATAGTGTGAAAGTCGATGATATAGGAAATGGTACACCTATAGGCGCCGGAAAATTATTGACCATTAATGGGGAATTTAATGATATCGAAGAGTCAAACTTCATACTAAGTTTTGGAGTTGATGATAAAAAAATGCCTGAACTTGATACTATAGGACTTTTAAGCTCTTTATATGTAGAGGGGAGAATATATGAGTAAATTAGAGAATTCTGACAAGATTTCCCTAAAAACAGTCAAAGAATATGAAACAATATGATATCGAAAGTAAAGAAAGATATGAAATGTAAAGCTATGTAAAAGTACATATAAAAAATAATCTAGCATAAAAATATTGCTAAAATCAAAAACGCTGTTTTGTAAAAAAAATCTCTGATACATGTGAAAGTATTGATAGATTGCCTGAACATATACAAAAAATCCAAAATTTGGAAGATCGAGGAAGGTGGGAATAATCAATTGGGAAAGAAAAAATGGCTGATTGTAGTAAGTATAGGTATAGTATCAGTCCTTTTGACAACGATAGGATTAAAGAATATAAGCGAACCAACAAAAAAAGAAAGACAAATAGCCTTTTTAATTGAACACGAGGAAGAAATGGCGGAATTTGTAAAGCGGCAAAATGAAAAAGTTAATAAAGTTGTGTTTGATTGGAATTCACTAGAGCAAGAGATAGTTGGGAATGGACTTCCGCAAGGTGCCGGTGAGGTTTTTATTATTCGAATACAAATTACTGATAAGAATAGCAAGGAAATAAATTCATTTGGTTTCGCTATAAATCCAGATGATGTTAATAGGCCTAAGAAGATAGAAAAAATGTATACGATCAATGCTAACTATGATTACTATAGTTGCAGCCACAGGAGGGAGAAATTCTTGTGAGGAAAAAGGAAAAAATTATTGTAGTTAGCTTGACTATTATCTTAGTGCTTTTAGGCATGCCAGGATTGACAAACATAATGGAACCGACGGGAAAAGAAAAACAGATAGCTTTTTTGAAAAAACATGAAGAGAAAATGTCTAAATATATAAAACAAGAAAGTCATTCAGAAATCGAAATCAACTACGATTGGGAATCAGTAGAATGTTATCAAAGCATGGCGTTTTCGAGGCCAACCCTAGGAATCAAATTTGATGTTATAGATAAGAAAAAAAGTAGGGAAGAAAATTATTATTATAAAGGAAATACTTTGATCATTGACGTAGATAAAGAATATTCTACTATAAATGATATGTGGACGACGAACGCTATTCTAGAATCCAAATCTTGAAGGATATATGTAAATTTATTTCAAAGCTCGTACAAAAGAAGAACAAATAGTTTTGCCTATGAATCAATAAAAAAGGGAGTGAGGGGAGAATCAATTGGTCATGAAAAAATGGCTTATTCCAGTAAGTATAGGTATACTTTTAATGCTTGTTGCAACGATAGGAGTGAATAAAATAAGCGAACCAACAGAAAAAGAGAACCAAATTGCTTTTTTGAAAGAGCATGAAGAATACTTAACCAAGTACATTAAAGAGAGGAACCCACAAATCAATATAGCTATTATTAAATATGATTGGGAATCATTTAGGATAGAGGATAGCGGAGCTTTTACCCCAAAAATGTACATAGTTGATATTGAATTATATAGTATTGATAAAAATGAAATAGATGGCGGAGCAATTCAAGTTTTACCAAATAACTTAAAAAAACCTACTAAGATAGAAGAGATAGCGACCAATGATTTTGAAGAAGCAATGGAGGAACTAGATGATGGCTAACTTAGATAATTCATATACCATTCATGCTAATTTTGTAAATGCAAAAGATGGTTATGAAAAACCTGTTTATGAAAAACCTGTAAGCACAGTTTCCCTCTAACCCGATGCTAATGTGTGAAAGGAGTTAAAGAATTTGGAGCAATACCAGTATCAAAAGTAATGGGAAGATATGAAGTATAAATTTACGTGAAAATCCATACCAAAAAAGGTTTCAAAAACTTGGACGACCAAGAGATGAGAGGATAATGAATTGGTAAAGAAAAAATGGCTGATTCCAGTAAGTATTGGCATACTATTAGCCCTTTTTACAACAATAGGTGTGAATAAAATAGATGAGCCAACAGAAAAAGCAAGACAAATCGCTTTTTTGAAAGAGCACGAGAAAAAAATAACGGAATATGTGAAAGAAAGAAATGATTACGTAATTTTAAAAAAATATCAAATTAAAAATATTGAGTATGATTGGGAAACAGTTCGAGTTGTACAGGGCATGGCGTTTAGTCGTAAGTCAATCGCTGTTACTATCTATCTTTTTGATGAAACAGATAAAAAGGTTGATGGATTTGAAATATATATTTATCCCGATAATATTTCAAATCCTACTAAAATTAAAAGCTTTGAGTAAGGTGAAATACAAATGAACATTTAATTTGGTATAGTCAGCACACTTAATCGACCATTAAGAAGAGAAATTAAGATCAAAAATATAAGTATGCTTGTAACTATTGATTCACAAAGGTAAAAGCATAAAGGAGAAAAAATATGTGAGGAAAAAGAAAAAAATTATTGTAATAAGTTTGACTATTATCTTAGTACCTTTAGGCATGTTAGGGATGAAAAAAATAATGGAACCGACGGAAAAAGAAAAACAAATCGCTTTTTTGAAAGAACATGAAAAAGAAATGACCGTATATGTAAAGTCACAAAATGATAAAATCACAAGCGTTCAATATATCTGGGAAAGTGTAGAAGTTATTACGATTGGAAATGGACTTCCTTTTGGGGCAGGAGAAGCAATCACAATTGAAGGAAAATTCAATCATATTCCTGACTCCAGTTTTTATTTACAATTCAGTCTTGAAAAAACAAATAGAATGCCAGTGATAGAAAGCATGACTGCTTTTAATTCTTTTAGAATTGGGGGAATGCTCCTATGAGAAATGTAGAGAATATCAACAATATTTATACCAATTTAGCCGGAAGCAGCTATAATAGTTCGCCTAATTCAATTTAAAAATATTGAAATAGTATGAATTAAGTGGAATTTGATTATGCTATTAAAGAGATTGTTTAATATAGGAATGCAACTAATGAGGAAGCAAAGCTACCCAATAACGATAAGATGCTACCATAAAAACAGTCAAAGAGTTAGGGAAATACGTGGTCCAAAAGTAATCAGAGGAAATAAAGTACATACCAATAAATGTACACGAATAAATGATATTGCTAAAATCGATAAAGTTGTTTTGTTTTAAGGACCTGTTTAGGTAAAGTTTCGAGAGTTTGTCAGAAAGAACATAGACATAAATTAGGAGAGCTAGGAATGAGGGGATAATCAATTGGGAAAGAAGAAAAAATGGTTGATTTCAGTAAGTATAGGTGTATTATTAGTGCTTTTGTTAACGATAGGAGTGAATAGAATGAGCCAACCAACAGAAAAAGAGAACCAAATTGCTTTTTTGAAAGAGCATGAAAGTAAAATGACAGAATATATTAACCAATCTGAAGGTAAAAAAGTAACAGCGATTGATTATGATTGGAACAATGTTAATCAAGTGGTTATCGGAAATGGTCTTCCTAGTGGTGCAGGTAAAAAAATTCAAATTTTTGGATTCGTAAATAATAAGCCAAATATGGATTTCAGGCTTGATATAAAATTAAATAAAAACAATATACCTGATATGTCAACTTTACATTATGGTCAAAAAATAAATTATGAGGGAGAACATCATGTCTGATTTAGAAAATACAAATAATATATATGCTAATTTTGCACAAAGATCTTATACAGGTCGTGAGATTAACTTTCCTTATGAAGAGCTTAGCTTTAGTAAAAAAAAGAAACTAGACAATAATAATTCTGTTAAATTCAATTTCCCAAATGCAAAAGATGCTCATGGAAATGATTTAAGCACTGTCTACCTCCAACCCGACACCACCGTAAAAACAGTCAAGGAGTTAGGAAACATCCGAGTGCCGAAAGTAAATGGGGGCTATGAAGTACAAAGTTATGTGAAAAACACATATAAGCAAGGACTCTTGACGGATGAAAAAGCTGGATTCAATGCTTATTATGTGACGGATACGCCTAAGTTGTCGATAGAGACTAAGCATACTTATTTTGTTACTAGAGGCAGTGATGGTATTTCTTCAAGTAATTTGAATCTTAATGACTGGTGGCATAATAACCAGGCATTTACAACAAAAAATGCTTATATTCCGCAAGCAAAATTAGCAAATCAAGCCATGCACCAGAAGATAACGGAAATGACCACACAAGCACCTCATGCTACAATGTCTGTCACAGGTCATTCTCTGGGAACGATGGTGTCGATTCAGGCTGTGGCGAATCTCCCTGAAAAAGATATTGCTAAAATCGACAAAGTGGTTTTGTTTCAAGGACCTGATGCGCGTGAAAGTATCAATAAAATGTCTGAACAGGCACAAAAAAATATCCAGAAGTTGGAAGAGCATGGGAAAATCGACTATTACGTCAATGCTTTTGATATCGTTTCCATGTTGAATAGAAATAAGCCTGGAGTAGATGAAATCGGGAATGTTCGCTATTTACTACCGAAATCTTTTAACACGACGTTTGATATGGAAGATCAAAACGGCTCGAGTCATGATTTTGGACAGTTTCAAATAAATCCTGATGGCACACTTCAGGAAGCTAATTTAAAGGAACATGGCTACATTTTTGCTGCGGGGGTAAAGGTTTCCCAATTGATAGATAAATATTTGAATCGTGTAGTAAAAGAAAAACCAGAAGGTGGGTTATCTTTTACCGAAGTCATAAAATTATTGCTATCTGGAGAATATAAAGATTTTGAAAAAGAATATGCCAAGATTATTGCAGAGGCAAAAGTTGCTAGTGAATGGAACGAGACGGTCAACGAATTACATAAAAGAATTTCTAATGCTTCAGGTTCTAAAAAAATCACTTTACAATCGGAGTTAGTTCAATCGATCATCCAAAAGGCGAAAAATATAGGCGAAGAGTACGAGATCATCTTTAAAAATGCCCAAAAAGAATTTGAAGATGAGATTACGGCAATATCGAAAGAAATATTGGCTGGTGCGGGAGCAATCAAAAACTATTTGACTTATTGGGAAGTACAAGAGATGGTTTCCCCGTATGGAATAAATAATTTATGGGACAGCGGACAAGCCTCATTAAATACGAATCAAGTGAAACAATATAAAGAGAAGCTGGAGGAATTTAGTAATAAACTGGCGGTAGTAGCAAATCATCTTACAGAGTATGACAGACAGGCAGGAAATATTTTGTTCAAAAACAAGTGAAAGGAGTTTATCCATGGAAGATAGAGAATTACAAGAATTTTTAGAAAGACTTGGACAAGAACAAAAGGAACGGGAACGAGTAGCCATACAAGCGCTGATTCTGGCAAAGGAAAGTCGCATCGCTCAGGCCAAGTTAACTTCGATCGAATCCCTAAAAGAGATCTCAGAAGGAATGTATCAACAAACGAATAGTGTCTTACCATCTACTTTGAAAGGCGCTTTAGAAGGGGAAAGTGCCGTTGGAGCAGAACAGTATGTCAAACAAATGAAACAACCAACGTTGGTCACACCTGTGAAAAGGGGGTAAAGAATGGGGACAGTAGAGAAACAACGGAAACTACAAGATTTAGAGGAGCAATTCTATCAAAACAAACGTCAGATACACCGTCAACAAGAAGAAATCGATCATCAGTTAGTAAACTTTAGGAAAGAAACAGGTCAATTGGTACAAAAAATCATGTATTTGACGAAGAATGATCATTGGGATAGCCGACAATTCTATCATCAAATGGAGGCAATAGATCGTAACCTGATCCATACGGCTCAAAACTATGCACGACAATTAGAAGAAAAAGAGCAAGAATTAACAAGATCCTATCGAAAAGAGATAGAGCGAATTCACGAAACCAATTACTAGAAAAAAAGTGTCACGATCTTTCACAAATCTCTCTTCCTTATAGAAAATAGACTCTCTGTTATAATACATGTAAGCAAATAAGATAATAGGGGGAGAAAGATGAGCGAAGATGATGTGAAACAGATAACCAATACAGGGTTGCCATACGATGATATGGACTCTAAAGTAGTACACGCACGAAATCATGCCTTGAGACAATGCAGGAGATACAATTTTCTCGTGAATTCAGAAAATCATTATAAATACCCCATTTTACGGGCGCTATTCGCTTCAATGGGTGAGAATGTCTATATCGAGTCGAATTTTCAATGTGAGTTTGGATTCAACATTTCTATAGGAAATAATGTTTATTTGAACCATGATATGATCATTCTTGATTGTCATGAGGTGACGATCGGAAATGACGTTTATGTAGGGCCGAGAGTTGGTTTGTATGCAGCCAATCATGCAGAAGATCCATTTGAACGTGCTGATCATGTCGTTTATGCGAAGCCGATCCATATTGGCGATAAAGTTTGGTTAGGAGCGGGAGTCCATGTTCTTCAAGGGGTGACGATTGGTGCAAATAGCATCATTGGGGCAGGAAGTGTCGTAACAAAAGATATACCAGAAAATGTGATTGCTGCGGGGAATCCATGTAAAGTGATCCGACCGATTACGTATAAAGATCGAGAAAAAAATATTAAAGTCCAAGATAGTGCCTTGTTGATGGAACGATAGCATACTGGATTCAGGAAAGTCTCTTTCAGTCAAACAAGAGACAAAAACTTTTGGATAACAAACAATACCCGAACGATGGATCATTCCTTCTCATAGAGATGAGAGAAATTGATTCGACGTTCGGGTTTTTGCATTTAGTGATTAGCTATAGTACAAATACGCATCAACGATTTCTTGTCTTTGCCACTACTTGGTTTGGTAATTTCAACACAACGAGTGAAACGACAAGGACCGATAGCAGCCGATCTAAATAATCTGTCGCTGCTTGAACGATCGTGACACTTACAGCTTGGTTTAGTCCTAATCCGTAAAGAAGTTGGACGATGGCACTTGAACCTGATGAGGTGATACCGCCAAATAATTGGATCGTGATGATCGAGGATAGTATGGTTCCAGGCGCTGAAAGGACAAATGTCCACGCCAATAATGAAAGTCTACTCTTCAAACCGTGTGCCTGTAATTTCTGTGGTAAAATCAACCCTGCTAATAGTCCAGTGACGATTTGTATGGGTGAATAATACAAAGAGAACATGTCCATTGTCACGCCACTAAGCAAACTACTACTCAATCCTGTCAAAACACCAGGAATTGGTCCGAGTAAGGCACCGGCAAAAATCGTGCCGATCGAATCAAGATAAATCGGTAAACGGAGCCATAAAGCAATCGTTCCACCGAGAAAGTTGATTCCGATACTTAGTGCCATGATTGTGATCATTCTTGTCGTGATTTTCTTTTGTGTCATCTTTTTTCATCCTATCTTTAATCTTTCCAGATCATTTTTTATCAATTCTTCTTGTGCATGTAAAAGAACGGCTAAAAACTTCCGGAAAAAAAGAGAGGTGTCGACATCTGTCATGATTAGACTGTTTGGTTTTTTCTGCCAAAAATCATAACGATCAACCAAGGTTTGTCCGCGGCTGATGCCTTGTGTTTCAACAGCAGTATAGCTAGTGAATCCTTGGCACAGTTGTTCATCGATGAAATAAGCAACTGCTAAAGGATCATTGATGACACAACCAAGGATGCGTTCTTGCTGCCAGTGAAAGTCAAAGTAAAAGCGTGTGATTGCTTTTAAATAGTTGCCTTCTTGAGGTGCAAGTTGGCAACAATATTCTAGGATCGTTGGTGTAAAGACGATTTCTCGTGTCACGTCTAAACCGACCATCTCGATCATTTGACCAAGATGTTCAAATACATAAGCTGCGGCATCAGGGTCACACCAGTAATTGTATTCTGCTACTGGTGAACAATTGCCGTGGCTTTTATACGTGCCGCCCATCGAAACAAATCGATCCATGTGCTTTCCTAGTTGTGGATTCTTTTGTAAAGCAGAAGCGACATTTGTTAGCGGCCCTAACGCAATCACTGAAGTATCTTTTTGTTCAGCAAAATAACTCGCTAAAAAATCAACAGCGTGGATCGTTTCGGCTTGCTTGTCTGTTACTAATGGGAAGTTCGTTTCCCCTAGACCGTCCATGCCGTGAGTATCTTGAGCGCTGATAAATGGCGTGTTGAGTGGTGTTGCAGAACCTTGATAGACAGGGATGTCTAAACGGTCACAACGTTCCAAACAACGGATCACATTTTCAGTTCCCAAATGTACGGGGACGTTCCCACAAACGGTGGTGATTGCGACAACTTCGATTTCTGGTGATTTTAATGCAAACAATAGCGCTAATGTATCATCGATACCGGGATCGCAATCAATAATAACTTTTCGCATTATTTCCAATCTCCTTTCTTTAGAGACACTTAGTTTTTTATCCTGGGAAGTTTCCGAACCAGTCCAAGGGGTCAACCCTTGATTCCAATGCACGGCATTAGTATACTTATTTTTATGAAGAATGTAAATGTTATGCAAACAATTCATTATCTCTTATGAGTGTTAGAAGTAGGAAGAGAAGATCGTTTGTAAGGAATAAGGTGTTTAAAATTACAGCTGGTCAATGGTTCACTGTCTGCCTCTTTGGTAGAACGTGGTACAATAGAAATGAACGTTGAAATACGTAGGAGAAAGCTAGAGCACCATTTAGCATACTTGAATTTTTGTTTCAATCACCAAGTAGAAAGTGTGGGATGCAAGTGATTGTTTTTTATAGTTTATTAATTATGTTATTAATGATCGGTAGTTATCATTTTATTGCTTATCTGTACGCAAAGAAGTTGATCAAAACTGGATTACAACGTGGTTATGCTTGGTATGAAGAGACAGGTCATCAACTCATGGACCCTGCCTCTTTGACGACAGTCGAAGAGCAACGCCAACGTTTAGAAGATCTAGCAGAAGATTTTTGGCAACAAGGAGAACCCATTATGACCAAAAGTCAAGAGGGGTTAAAATTGAAGGGGAGGATATTCTCTACTTATTCGAACAAAGGTAAATGGGTAGTCTGTGTCCATGACTATCGCAGCACAGGAAAAAAAGACATGTCTTATATCGGGAAAAAGTATGCAGAAAAAGGCTTCAATGTCTTGATCCCTGATTTGCGTGCCCATGGGGAAAGTGAAGGGGAGATCATTGGGATGGGGTGGTTGGATCGATTAGATCTGATACTCTGGATCAATGAGATCTTGCAACGAGAGCCAGAGGCTAAGATCATCTTACATGGAGGCTCAATGGGGGCTTCTACGATCATGATGGCTAGTGGCGAGAAGTTGCCGAGTGCTGTCAAAGGCTTGATCCTTGATAGTGGCTTTGTATCCGTTTATTCAGAATTTCGTTATATGTTAAGCAAATTGACAGTTTTTCCAAAAAAAATCATTATGCGACATGCGAATCGTTACGCACAAAAATATGCAGGCTATTCTTTGAAACAGGCATCAGCAACGAGACAGTTAGGGAGCAATCATTTACCCGTTCTGATCATCCATGGTGAACATGATCATTTTGTTCCGATGGAAGCAGCTTATACGATCCAAAATGCAACGGCAGGAGATAAAGCCTTACTGCTAGTGCCTGGAGCAGAACATTTAGAAGCAGTCAGTAAAGATCCAGAGACCTACTGGACAGTGATTTTTTCATTCATTGAGCAAAGAGTGGGTCTATAAGTACAAATGATTGTTTGAAAAAAATAGGACTGGTAAAATCAAATTGAATAAAGAAACTGTTCGTTATTTTAGGGTTGGGAGAGTGAAATGATGGAAATCAAAGAAGAAAAAAATCGCTTAGTGTTATTGGACGATGAACAAAATGAAATAGGAGAAATGACGTGGTCTGATGCTGGTCCTGATATTATGATCATTGATCATACATTTGTTGATCCTGCATTTCGTGGACAGAAATTAGCAGAAAAATTGGTTGCTACAGGAGTAGAAGTAGCCAGACGTACTGGCAGAAAAGTGATTCCGTTATGTCCCTACGCAAAAGCGGAGTTTGAGAGAAAAGCTGAATATCATGATGTTTGGCGAAAATAAGCGTTAATGGTTAGCAAAAAAGCATTGATTTTAGAGGAGGATACAGGTGGATCGTTTGTCACAGAACCTGCAAAAAAATCGATGTGAAAAAGCCTAGAAATGTTCTTTAAAACATCGCCCATCTTATGAAACACTGTTGTCACAAGACGTGTTATGTGATAAAGTTAGAAGGACGATATTTTGAGAAAGGAGGCTGTTTGATGTATAATATTATTTTAGGGATCGTCATTGTCATCTCGATTATGATGGTCATTGCAATCATGATGCAACCAAGCAAACAAAATAGTGCAGCAAGTGCATTTACAGGTGGCGCAGATCAATTATTCGGAAAGCAAAAAGCACGTGGATTTGAAGCAGTAATGCAACGCTCGACAGCTGTTATGGGCGCTGTATGGATGATTCTGTTGTTCGTACTTGCATTTTTATCTTCTAAATAAATCGTTCGAAACCAATGATCAGAAGTGATCATTTGCTTCATTCAGATTTTGAGGATATACGGATGGTTCATCGATTGTTCAAAAAAATAGAAGGTCTGGGAAACGAAATGCTCCCAGACCTTTTTTGTTGAATAGAAAAAGAACCGTTATATAAGAAGGTATTTGCTAACTATGGTAAAATAAGGCTAATGAGGTGAATAAAATGAAAAGTCTACCACAACCTATTTATGAAAAACATGGGAAGCGTGCAATCCTCTTATTGCATGCGTATTCAGGTAGTCCAAATGATGTACGGATGTTAGCCCGTTTTTTAGAGAAATCAAACTATTCGGTCTATGCCCCAATGTTTACAGGACATGGCACGCTTGCTCCAAATGAGATCTTAGAACAGGACGCTGAGACGTGGTGGCAAGACACGAAACAAGCGATCCAGTTTCTCAACGATGAAGGATTTTCTGACATCGCCGTATTAGGATTGTCGATGGGTGGCATTTTTGCCGTTCGAGCATTATCAGAATTTCCGATGATAGGAGGCGGATTTTTTTGTTCGCCAATTTCTCCAGTAGAAAATCATGTGCCGGAGAATTTTGAGAATTATGTACGCCAGGTCTTGAAAATTGCCGGTGAATCGGAGTCGATGATCGAACAACAAGTCGAAAGCTTTCGGCCACGAGTACAGCAACAATTAATAGATATTCAAGAGCAAGCAGCAATAACAGAAAGTAAGTTATCAGATATCCAAAAACCAGTATTCATGGCTCAAGCGGGTCAAGATGAAATGATTGATCCTTATGGTGTCTACGAGACAGCAAAAAAACTTACGCAAACTGACATTTCCTTACACTGGTATCCAGAAAGTAAGCATGTGATCACAGTAGGAATAGCAAGAAAAGCGTTTGAAAAGGATGTATTGGATTTTCTAGAGAACTTACCTTGGAATGAGGAATAATAATGACAAAAGAAACATTAAAAGAAAAAATCATTTTCTTTATTGAAAGCAGTCGTAAGAAAAGTTTTTCGATGGAAGAAATCGCTGAAGGTCTTGGCTTTCAAAAAAGCGAAGATTTTAAATTACTAGTGCAAACCATCGCACAGATGGAAAGAGAACAAAGTATCGTATTTACCAAAAAAGGAAAAATCAAACTGCCACTTCAGCCTATTTTGATTGAAGGAACGTTCCGCGCAAATGAGCGAGGATTTGGGTTTGTCACGATCGATCCTGAAGAAGATGATGTGTATATCCCCAAAGAAGCGACTGGCTATGCGATGGACGGGGATACTGTTGCAATCGATATCGTCAAAACGGCGGATGCCTTTTCGGATCGTGGAGCCGAAGGAAAGGTCGTTGAGATTCGTCAACGCGCAACCACACAAATTGCCGGAGAGTTCATCGCTTATACAGAAGATGAAATGGCAGAAACGGATCTTTATGGAGTAGTCATTCCAAAAGATAAAAAAATGAATCAATTCAAAGTGTACGCCGCAGCAGAAGGTGTCCGTCCAGTAGATGGAAGTATCGTGCTGATCGAATTGACCCATTATCCAGAAAAAAGCTATGCAACGAGTTTAGAAGGAATCATCAAACAAGTCATTGGTCATAAGAATGATCCTGGGATGGATATTTTATCGATTGTCGTAGCCAATGGGATACCGACCCATTTTCCGGATGATGTATTAAGCGAAGCAGATGCTGTACCAGATAGTATCAGTGACAAAGATTTGATTGGTCGCAGAGATTTACGTGACCAATTGATCGTGACGATCGATGGCGAAGATGCCAAAGATTTAGATGATGCAGTCACAGTTAGAAAGTTAGATAATGGGAATTACTTTTTAGGTGTCCACATTGCCGATGTTTCATACTATGTGACAGAAGGCAGTCAATTAGATCGTGAAGCCTATGAACGTGGAACAAGTGTGTATTTGACTGATCGTGTGATTCCGATGATCCCGCAACGTTTATCAAATGGTATTTGTTCGCTGAATCCTAAGGTTCCTCGTTTAACGATGAGTTGTGAAATGGAGATCGACCCAATAGGGAAAATCATTTCTCATGAGATTTTTCCAAGTGTGATCCAAACAACAGAGCGAATGACTTATACAGCAGTCAATCAGATCTTAGAAGAGCAAGACGAAGAAACTATGGCTCGCTATGAATCATTGGTTCCTATGTTTCAAGCGATGGGTGAGTTGCATGAGATCTTAGAGACGATGCGTATTCGTCGTGGTGCGATCTCTTTTGAAGATCGGGAAGCCAAAATCTTGGTTGATCCAGACGGTCACCCTCAAGATATCCTCTTGCGGAGTCGTGGTGTAGGAGAACGTTTGATTGAATCCTTTATGTTAGCAGCCAATGAAACGGTGGCAGAACATTATTCACGTGCGAATTTCCCTTTTATTTATCGTATCCATGAGCAACCAAAAGAAGAGAAAATGCAACGATTCTTTGATTTTGCATCTGCTTTAGGAATTTTAGTCAAAGGAACGAAGGGCACGATCACACCTAAGGACTTACAAAAAGTGATCGAAGATGTTGAAGAAAAACCGGAGTCAGCAGTGATCAATACCATGTTGTTAAGAAGTATGCAACAAGCACGCTATTCTGAGGATAATTTTGGTCATTACGGATTAGCAGCAGAGTACTATACACATTTCACGTCACCGATCCGTCGTTATCCAGACTTGATCGTGCATCGTTTGATTCGTTCATATGGTCAAGATCCAAGTGAAAGCAATCAGACGCATTGGGAAAATGCACTGCCTGATATTGCCGATCATAGCTCGAAAATGGAGCGACGTGCAGTTGAAACGGAACGTGAAGTGGACTCAATGAAGAAAGCCGAGTTTATGATGGATAAAGTGGGAGAAGAATTTGATGGGATCATCAGCTCTGTGGTGAAATTCGGGTTATTCATCGAACTTCCAAATACAGTAGAAGGTTTGATTCATATCAATGAATTAAAACAAGATTACTTCCACTACATTGAAAACCATCTAGCGCTCGTTGGTGAGCGGACAGGATTAACATTCAAGATCGGGCAAAAAGTACGAGTGAAAGTAGTCAAGGCTGATCCTACTGAGCGAGCGGTTGATTTTGAATTAGTCTCAGCAGAAGAATTGGCACCGCTGGAAGCGCCAAAAGGAAGAAGAAAAGAAGCAAATAGAGGTTCTTCAAAACATTCAAATGGACGGCAAACGGACAAGAAAAAACGTCCGAAAAAAGCCGATAGTAAATATGGTCCAAAAAAAGAAAAAGGGAAAAAAGGAAAAAAACCTTTTTACAAAGGCGTCACCAAGAAGAAAAAGAAAAAATAAATAAAAAATGAAAATGAATTGGGGGAATGTCCAATGCCAAAAGGCGAGGGAAAACTGATTGCGCAAAATAAAAAAGCTCGCCATGATTATTCGATCATCGACACAATGGAAGCAGGAATGGTTTTACAAGGTACAGAGATCAAATCTATTCGCAATAGTCGTATCAACTTAAAAGATGGATTTGTTCGTGTGAGAAACGGCGAAGCTTTTTTGCATAATGTCCATGTCAGCCCTTATGAGCAAGGGAATATCTTTAATCATGATCCACTAAGAACTAGAAAATTGTTATTGCATAAAAAGCAAATTGCGCGTTTATTGAATGAAACAAAAAATACCGGAATCACGATTGTTCCTTTGAAAGTCTATATCCGAGATGGCTATGCGAAAGTCTTGATCGGATTGGCCAAAGGGAAAAAATCGTATGATAAGCGAGAAGATCTGAAGCGAAAAGATGTGGATCGACAAATTGATCGTACATTAAAAAATTTCTCTAGATAATTTCATTATCCTTTTTCGCATATTCGGTGCTTTTAGATTTACTTAATGATAAAATTTGTTAGCATTTAATCTGATGAAACATGATTATCACAGGTTTTTTCTGAGTTTCCAGACATCATATCATCCATGTTTTTGATGATTTTTAGACTGAAATAAAAAAGTGTCTAATTTTCATGAAAATACTTTGAAATTTCTATTTCGTGGTGGTATGATACCGTTTGGTTAGAAACCGATAAAGAAAAACCAGATACACACATGAAATTGATTTTATGTGAAATTCGGGGAAAAGAGGTGAAATGGATTGGATGAACGCTCGCTAACGTTCCACATTGGACCGGTTTGGTTTGATGGGACTGTTTGTTTGATGGTGTTGTTAACTTGTTTGATCGTTTTCTTTTTAGTTTACTTCTTTACAAGAAATCTAAAGATGAAGCCAACTGGGAAGCAAAATGCACTTGAATGGGTCATTGATTTTACACGAGGGATCGTTACAGATAATGTACCTAGAAAAGAATTGAATAATTTTCATTTATTGGCATTTACCTTGTTTCTCTTCGTTTTTGTTGCGAACAATATCGGTTTAGTTACAAAAATCGTCTTACCTAGCGAAACGACACTTTGGAAAAGTCCGACAGCAGACCCGTTTGTAACTTTAACATTGGCATTTATTATGATCACACTTACTCATCTATTCGGGGTGAAGAAGCTCGGTTTCAAAGGTTACTTTGTCAACTCGTTCCTAAAACCCTATAGTTTTATGTTTCCAATGAAGGTGATCGAAGAGTTCACAAACTTGTTAACACTTGCTTTACGTCTTTATGGGAATATTTATGCGGGAGAAGTATTGCTAACTTTGATCGCAAAAATGATGACAAGCTTAGGCTGGTTCTCATTGCCTTTAGCAATTCCGTTAGAGATGGTTTGGATCGCGTTCTCACTATTTATCGGAAGCATCCAAGCATTTGTCTTTGTCACTTTATCAATGGTATATATGAGTCACAAAATCGAAGTAGAAGAGTAAAACAACTAGATTTAATTACTATTTAAACTATTTTAGGAGGAAGTAAATTATGAATTATATCGCAGCAGCAATCGCAATCTTAGGGGCAGCTATCGGAGCTGGTTACGGTAATGGTCAAGTAATTTCTAAAACAATCGAATCAATGGCACGCCAACCTGAAATGTCAGGTCAATTACGTACAACGATGTTCATCGGGGTAGCCTTAGTCGAAGCCGTTCCTATTCTAGGTGTTGTTATCGCCTTGATCCTAGTTTTTGGTGTGTAATAAAAATGCTCAGGTTGCGCGATAGTCAAAAAAGCTATCTACTATTTTATTAAATACGCAATCTAAGAAAACTGGATTCTCAGAGAAAGGAAGGCTAACCTATGCTGAATCAATTGGCAATTGCAGAAGTTGGCAATCCGATGTTAGGTAATATCATCGTTGTCAGCGGCTCATTTTTGATATTAATGGTCCTATTAAAACACTTTGCGTGGGGACCGATCAGCGATATTTTAAAAAAACGTGAAGATAAGATCGCCAATGATTTAGATTCTGCAGAACAATCTCGCATCAAATCAGCAAAATTAGAACAAGAACGTGAGCAACAATTGTTGGCTTCTCGCTCTGATGCTGCGGATATCATCAAACATGCGAAAGAAAGTGGAGAATTAAGCCGCCAAAATATTTTGAAGGAGACGCAAGAAGAAGTTGCTCGTCTAAAAAGTAAAGCCCAATCGGATATCACGATGGAACGTGATACGGCATTGAACTCAGTCAAAGACGATGTAGCTGAACTTTCTCTTCAAATCGCGGAAAAAATCTTGAATAAAGAATTATCTCCAGAAATGCACGAATCTTTAATCAATCAATACATCGAAGGTCTAGGTTCGTCAAATGAAACTAGATAAATATACAGTAGGTAGACGTTACGGAAAAGCATTATTTGAACTGGCGATCGATTCAAATAATACAGAAGAAATTTACCAAGAACTTCTTAGTCTACGTAAAATCTATGCTGATGTTCCTGAATTAGGGAGTATCCTTAGTGATGTTCGGTTGGAACCTCATGAAAAGCGATTGATCATGGACAAATTAGTCAGTGGTTATCAAGGAATTGTAAAAAACTTTTTAGAAGTCGTGTTCATGTACAATCGGATGAACGATCTACCTTTGATGATCGACGAATATGAACATCGCTACAATGAAAATAATGGTTTGTTACTGGGAAGTGTGACTACAGCAGTCCCACTTTCAGCGGAACAATTGACTAGACTTGAAGAAAATGTCGCTAAAACAATGAACTATCAAACGGTCGAATTGAAGCAACAAGTTGATTCTACGATCATTGGTGGGGCAATTGTAGAAGCAGATCATCAAGTGATCGACGGAAGCATTCGGACGCAGTTGGAAAAATTGCGTAATCAATTAAATAGATAGTACAAAGAGGTAGGTGAATCGAATGGCTATCAAAGCAGAAGAAATTAGTGCCTTGATTAAAGAACAAATTGAACATTATGAAAACGTGCTTTCAGTCGAAGAAATCGGTACAGTCACTTATGTTGGTGACGGAATCGCACGTGCGCATGGACTTGAAAATGCCATGAGTGGTGAACTACTTGAATTTTCGAACGGTTCATATGGTATGGCACAAAACTTGGAATCAAATGATGTCGGAATCATTATCTTAGGTGATTTTGAATCCATTCGTGAAGGGGATAAAGTAAAACGCACAGGAAAGATCATGGAAGTACCTGTAGGGGACGCAATGATCGGACGTGTCGTCAATCCTTTAGGACAACCCATTGATGGGCTAGGTGAAATCGTGACGGACAAAACACGTCCAGTTGAAGCGATGGCACCTGGTGTTATGCAACGTAAATCAGTCAACGAACCAATGCAAACAGGGTTGAAAGCGATCGATGCGTTAGTACCGATCGGACGTGGACAACGTGAATTAGTCATCGGTGACCGTAAAACAGGGAAAACATCGATTGCAATCGATACAATCATCAACCAAAAAGGTCAAGATATGATTTGTATCTATGTAGCTATTGGACAAAAAGATTCAACGGTACGTACACAAGTAGAAACATTGAAAAAATATGGCGCAATGGATTATACGATCGTAGTCAATGCGGGCGCTTCTCAACCTGCACCATTGCTATACATCGCACCTTATGCTGGAACAGCTATGGGTGAAGAATTCATGTATAACGGCAAACATGTATTGATCATTTTTGATGATCTATCTAAACAAGCTGTTGCCTATCGTGAGCTTTCTTTATTACTTCGTCGACCACCAGGCCGCGAAGCCTATCCAGGGGATGTTTTCTACTTGCACTCACGTTTGTTAGAACGTGCAGCAAAATTAAGTGATGATCTAGGTGGAGGGTCAATGACTGCTTTACCATTTGTTGAAACACA
This sequence comes from Enterococcus sp. DIV1304_2, assembly GCF_050555445.1. NCBI lineage: Bacteria > Bacillati > Bacillota > Bacilli > Lactobacillales > Enterococcaceae > Enterococcus > Enterococcus sp. DIV1304_2. Next base: position 2,130,179 of record NZ_CP187851.1, on the reverse strand, counting down.
AGCTGGGGATATCTCTGCTTATATTCCAACAAACGTCATTTCGATCACTGATGGACAAATCTTCTTAGAAAGTGATTTGTTCTATGCAGGAACTCGTCCAGCCGTAGATGCAGGGTTATCAGTTTCTCGTGTTGGTGGTTCAGCACAGATCAAAGCAATGAAAAAAGTTGCCGGAACATTGCGTCTAGACTTAGCAAGTTATCGTGAATTAGAAGCATTTACGCAATTTGGTTCTGATTTAGATGCGGCGACACAAGCGAAATTGAATCGTGGTCGTCGTACAGTAGAAATCTTGAAGCAAAAATTACATGCACCTCTTGCAGTGGAAAAACAAGTAGTCATCTTATATGCATTGACACACGGTTACTTAGACAGTATCCCTGTAGATAGCATTTTAGATTTTGAACATGAGTTATTTGAATATCTTGAGACAAATCATGCAGATCTCTTTGAAACGATCCGTACAACGAAAGATCTTCCAGAAGAAGAAGCGTTGAACCAAGCAATTCAAGAGTACAAAGATATCTTTATGGCAACAAAAGGAAATAATTCTTCAACAGAAGACAAATTGAAATCCATTCAAAATGCATAGTGAGGTGAGATGAATGGGCGCTTCATTAAATGAAATCAAGACACGAATCGCGTCAACGAAAAAAACGAGCCAAATCACTCGTGCCATGCAAATGGTCTCAGCTTCTAAATTGACAAAATCTGAAGCTTCTTCACAGAAGTTCCAGATTTATGCCAATAAGGTGAGAGAAATCGTTACGCATTTAACAGCAACACAATTAACTGACATTGCTTCGGCTAATCCAAGAGGAGATGTCAATTATAATAGTATGCTGATCAGTCGACCAGTTAAAAAAACCGGTTATATCGTGATCACAGCTGATGGTGGGTTAGTCGGTGGCTACAATAGTTCCATATTGAAACAAACCATGTCCATCTTGGAAGAAGATCATCAATCACCAGATGAATATGTCATGATCGCCATTGGTGGTACCGGAGCGGATTTCTTTAAAGCTCGTGACATCAACTTAGCGTATGAACTGCGCAATTTGTCTGATCAACCTAGCTTTGATGAGGTTCGTAAAATCGTGAACATGGCAACGACCATGTATCAAAATGAAGTATTTGACGAATTGTATGTATGTTATAACCATCATATCAATTCATTGACTAGTCAATTTCGTGTAGAAAAAATGTTACCTATTTCAGATTTAGATCCGGGAGAAGCGAAAAGCTTTGAGCAAGAATATATTTTTGAACCTTCAAAAGAAGAAATCTTGACTAAACTGTTGCCGCAATATGCCGAAAGTTTGATTTATGGTGCGATCGTCGATGCGAAAACGGCAGAACATGCCGCGGGAATGACTGCAATGAAAACCGCAACAGATAATGCTGCGAACATCATCGATGATCTGACGGTTTCTTATAACCGTGCAAGACAAGGGGCGATCACCCAAGAAATTACCGAAATTGTTGCCGGAGCATCGGCACTAGAATAGCAAGGAGATTGGAGGAAAAAAGATGAGTTCAGGCAAGATTGTTCAAGTAATCGGTCCCGTTGTCGACGTGGAATTTTCTTTAGACCAATCCTTACCAGATATCAACAACGCATTAGTTGTTTATAAAAATGATGAGCAAAAATCAAAAGTTGTTCTTGAAGCAGCATTAGAATTAGGTGACGGTGTGATCCGTACGATCGCAATGGAATCGACGGATGGACTACAACGTGGAATGGAAGTCATCGACACAAGTAAAGCGATCTCTGTACCAGTTGGAACAGAAACATTAGGTCGTGTGTTCAACGTGTTAGGTGAAACAATCGATTTGGAAGCACCATTTCCAGAGGATGCCCAAAGAAGCGAGATCCACAAGAAAGCACCAAATTTTGATGAATTAAGCACAAGTACAGAGATTCTTGAAACTGGGATCAAAGTCATTGACTTATTAGCACCTTATTTAAAAGGTGGGAAAGTTGGATTGTTTGGGGGTGCCGGTGTTGGTAAAACCGTACTGATCCAAGAATTGATCCATAATATCGCCCAAGAACATGGGGGAATCTCAGTGTTTACCGGTGTTGGTGAACGTACCCGTGAAGGAAACGATCTGTATTACGAAATGAAAGATTCAGGCGTAATCGAAAAAACAGCGATGGTGTTTGGACAAATGAATGAGCCACCAGGTGCTCGTATGCGTGTCGCACTAACTGGATTGACGATTGCGGAATATTTCCGTGATGTCGAAGGACAAGACGTGCTCTTATTTATTGATAATATTTTCCGTTTTACCCAAGCAGGTTCGGAAGTATCTGCCTTACTAGGACGTATGCCATCAGCGGTTGGTTATCAACCAACCTTAGCGACTGAAATGGGACAACTCCAAGAACGGATCACTTCAACGAAAAAAGGTTCGATCACTTCGATCCAAGCAATCTACGTGCCAGCGGATGACTATACTGACCCAGCGCCAGCAACGACATTTGCCCATTTAGATGCAACGACAAACTTGGAACGTAAATTGACCGAACAAGGGATCTATCCAGCCGTTGACCCACTTGCTTCTTCATCAAGTGCGTTATCTCCTGAAATCGTAGGAGAAGAACACTACAAAGTAGCGACTGAAGTACAACATGTATTACAACGTTACCGTGAATTGCAAGACATCATCGCTATTTTAGGGATGGATGAATTATCAGATCAAGAAAAAATATTGGTTTCACGCGCTCGTCGAATCCAATTCTTCTTATCACAAAACTTCAATGTAGCTGAACAATTCACAGGTCTTCCAGGTTCTTATGTACCAGTTGAAGAAACTGTCAAAGGCTTCCGTGAGATTCTTGAAGGTAAATACGATGACCTTCCTGAAGAAGCATTCCGCAGTGTCGGCCGAATCGAAGACGTTGTCGAAAAAGCGAAAAAACTAGGCTACTAGAAAGGGGTGCCCCATGGATCAATATTTAACTGTTAATGTGGTTACTCCCGATGGTTTAGTTTATGATCACCATGCGGCAATCGTTGTTGCACGCACTACTGCTGGCGAACTTGGTATTTTACCACAGCATGCGCCCATCATCGTGCCTTTAACAATCGATGAAGTTCGTGTGAAGCGGACAGATTCAGATACACACGTTGACTGGATCGCTGTGAACGGCGGCATCATGGAAGTTCGCGATAACTTAGTTTCAATCGTCGCAGATAGTGCGGAACGTGAACGAGATATCGACGTCACTCGAGCAGAACGCGCAAAACAACGTGCTGAACGCCAAATCGAAGAAGCCAAACAAAAAGAAGATAAGAATGAACTGAAACGGGCAACTGTTGCGTTACACCGCGCAGTGAACCGTATCAATGTATCAAAACATAAGTGATTACTATAATTGACAAGTAATTGAATTATGGTGGGAGAACAACTCCCAAAAGAAGAGATCGGGACAAACACTTATGGGTGCTAATGCAGCCACGTGTGTTTCCCGATCTCTTCTTTTCTTTATCATTCATTGTTAGGATAAAATTTATTTTTTTAGTGTAAAGAAATGATATTTTTCATCCATTTTTCAGAGTTTGTCAAGAAAATTACAGAGATTTATCATTTTTACAACCAATAATTTCTACTTTTATAAAATTTATGGTATCATCAGTGTGTTAGTTATCAAAAACATTTGTTAGAAAGGGCGTAATGATGCAAGTATATGGTATTGATGCAATCATTCGGATCGTTAGTCATTTGGCATTTATTTACTTAGCCTTTTGGTCTTTGCGTTCTTTACGCGTTGACGCTTTTTTTCGTTCAATGCATACGACACAAATTAGAATGGCAATTGTCCTTTTTTCAATTTTTTTAGGGTATACAGCGAGCAGTTTTTTCTTAGAGATCATTGCGCTATGTCGAAATCTTTTCGTCAGCCTATAATTTTAAAAAAAGGTACTATTTTAAAACAAGAAGTGATATAATAAAAAAGATTTTGAGCGAATGTATACTCAACGGATTTTTTTGGGGGGAACAACATGGAAGAGATCATCGTAAAAGGTGGCAATCAATTAAAAGGAACAGTAAAGATCGAAGGAGCAAAGAATGCGGTATTGCCGATTTTAGCCGCAAGTTTATTGGCTGAAGAAGGAACGACCGTTTTAGATAATGTGCCAATTCTTTCTGACGTGTTCACTATGAATCAAGTGATCCGTCATTTGAACGTAGATGTAGCGTTTGATGAAGAGAATAATCGTGTGACACTTGATGCATCGAGAGAATTAGAAATTGAAGCACCTTATGAATACGTAAGCCAAATGCGTGCGTCAATCGTTGTGATGGGACCATTATTGGCTAGAAATGGTCATGCAAAAGTTGCAATGCCTGGTGGATGTGCGATTGGAAAACGTCCGATCGATTTACACCTAAAAGGTTTTCAAGCCTTGGGTGCAAAAATCATTCAAAAGAATGGTTATATCGAAGCAATCGCCGATCAACTGATCGGAAATACGATCTATTTAGATTTTCCAAGTGTTGGTGCGACACAAAACATCATGATGGCTGCTGTCAAAGCAAAAGGCACGACGATCATTGAAAACGTCGCACGTGAACCTGAAATCGTTGATTTAGCGAATATCTTAAATAAAATGGGTGCGAATGTTTATGGCGCTGGTACAGAAACGATGCGTATCGAAGGCGTTGATCATTTGTATGCAGTCAACCATTCAATCGTCCAAGACCGTATCGAAGCTGGTACTTTCATGGTAGCAGCAGCAATGACTGAAGGCAATCTATTGATCGCTGATGCGATTTCTGAGCATAATCGTCCATTGATCTCTAAATTGATTGAAATGGGTGCAACGATCACTGAAGAAGACGGTGGCGTTCGTGTCATCGGACCAAAACATATTTTACCAACAGATGTAAAAACAATGCCACATCCTGGTTTCCCAACGGATATGCAAGCACAAATGACTGCTATTCAGTTGGTTGCAGAAGGTACAAGTGTTGTGACTGAAACAGTCTTTGAGAACCGTTTCCAACATCTTGAAGAAATGCGCAGAATGAATGCACATGTAAAAATCGATGGTAACATTGCAATCATGGATGGTAATCACGAATTACAAGGTGCTGAAGTCTATGCAACAGATCTAAGAGCAGCAGCAGCGCTCGTATTAGCTGGTTTGAAAGCAAATGGAATCACACGCGTTCGTAACCTAAAATATTTAGATCGTGGCTATTATAATTTCCATATTAAATTGCAACAATTAGGTGCAGATGTGGAACGTGTAAATGTAGAAGAAACACCAGTCGAAAAAACACCACAAACAATCGCTTAAGGATGTGACGAGAGATGACGAGTCCACGCTATATTTTGATAAGTTTGGTAAAAATTTTAGCTGTCATTTTACTTGTACTCCTATTATTCATCATTGGAACAATGATCGGATATGGTTTGATTGGCGGTGGAAGTCCATTCAAGGTCTTTCAACCGAGCTTATGGTTGCATATCTTTGATTTCTTTAGTTAAGTGTGTACACTAGGTAACAGATAAGATAAAAAGAGGTTGTGGCAAAAGCGTACAGCTCCGAGAAATAAGCGCCAAAATCCGAAAATAGCTTTTCATATTTTTGGGTTTTGGCGCTTATTTCTGTAGGAGTTGCTTTTAGAACACCGTTTATCCGGTTATAGGGGATGGTAAGTGGATGTATGACCAATCCTCTTTTTTATGGAGATGAAAATATGAAAAAGATTTTAATTTATTTAGTTCGAGGATACCAGCGTTTTATTTCACCTGCGTTCCCACCAAGTTGTCGGTATTATCCAACTTGTTCCAATTACATGATTCAAGCCATCCAAGTACATGGTGCGCTCAAAGGAACCCTAATGGGAACAGCACGCATCTTTCGTTGCCACCCATTTGTGAAAGGCGGTATCGATTATGTGCCTCGTAACTTTCGTTTGACGCGTAATAAAGAAGATCAATCGATGCCAGACTATAAAAAATACAAAAAATAGAGTCATTGATTTTTATTAGATGGGAGAAAGCGATGTTTCAACAATTGAACAAAAGTGACTTACCATGGGCGTTACTACTAGAAGCCGATCCTGATAAAGACAAAGTGATCACTTATGTGACCAATGGCGATGGATTTATCTGGAAAGAGCAGGATGAAGTGATTGGTGTGCTTGTTTATGAAATCAGAGAAACGGAATGTGAGATCATGAATGTTTCTGTTGCTGATGCGCATCAAGGAAGAGGAATCGGTGGCAAGCTGATTGACCATGCACTCGAACAGTTGAGCAAAGAATGCAAACAACCAACAAAAATACTGATCCGTACAGGAAGCATCACGAATCCAGCGTTACATCTTTATCAGAAAAAAGGCTTTAAAGAAGTATCAAGAGAAAAGGATTACTTCATCAATAACTACCCAGAACCAATCTATGAAGAAGGAATACTTCTAAGAGATCAAGTCACTTTAGCCAAAGAATTATAGAATAAAAAGAGAGCGTTTCACAGTGAAACTAATGATGAAAAACTATCGAGGAGGAACAAATAATTATGGGGATTTTAGCATTCGATTTTGGTGGTTCAGCTGTCAAATATGGTTATTGGGAACAAGAAACACTAACACATAAAGGTCAGTTCACAACACCAGCTACATGGAAAGAAATGAAAGCGCAATTATTATTGGTATTCCAACAATTATCACAAGAAGTAGCAATCAGTGGGGTCGCCTTTAGTGCACCAGGTGTTGTGAATAGCCAACGACAAGTGATTGAAGGTATCAGCGCGATCCCCTATATCCATGGGTTTGATATTTATACTGAATTAGAGGAATTGTTTGGTCTGCCAGTTGCTATGGAAAATGATGCGAATTGCGCGGGAATGGCTGAGTTTTATGAAGGTGCTGCTCGTGGCTATCAAAATGTTGCTTTTGTAGTAATTGGTACAGGCGTAGGTGGTGCGATGTTCACTAATGGTGAATTGAATAAAGGCGCTCATCTTTATGGCGGAGAATTTGGCTTGATGTTTCTTAATGGGGAGCATACATTCAGTACATTAGGAACGGCAGTCCAAATGGCGTGGCGGTATTGTGAACGCAAAGGATTAGATAAACATACCTTTAGTGGAAAAGAAGTCTTTGAATTAGCAGAAAATGGTGATCCTCTCGCACAAGAAGAAGTTGAATCTTTTTATGATTATTTAACAAAAGGGTTATTTAGTATTCAATTTTCTTTTGATCCAGAAGTGATCGTATTGGGTGGCGGAATTTCTGCAAAAGAGGGATTACTGACAGAAATCAATCAACGGATGAAAAAATTGACGAATCATTTTGGGTTGAATGATTTTGATCCATTGATCACCCTGTGTGAGTATCGCAATGATGCGAACCTGATAGGGGCAGCAGCAAATTATCTAGCGCAACAAGAAGCAGGAAAATAAATTATCAAATAGAAGGCACGCAGTGAATGTTTTCTGCCGTTAAATGTGATAAACTATTGAGGAGGTGGGAAATAATGTCAAAAAAGAATAAAGATATTGAAGTGCGTACCGAAGAGATCAAAAAAACGATCAAAGGGAACACATATGAGGTAACGCAGTTATTTATTGGTAAAAAAATGATCGGTGAAATTTTAGCGTATGGCCCAAAAGAATTTGAGATTTTCTTGGGAGAAGAAGACTTTGGCAAAGAAAAAAGTCTTGAAAATGCGATAGAAACAGTAATTCGTCATTGGAATTTACACGAATAAAAAAATATCAAAAAAATTTTCAATAAAGGGTTGCAATCACTTGGAAAATTAGGTATTATAACTAAGTCAGGTTGATACAAACCTTTCGGAGGAGTAGCGAAGTGGCTAAACGCGACGGACTGTAAATCCGTTCCTTAGGGTTCAGTGGTTCGAATCCACTCTCCTCCATTTCATTGGGGTATAGCCAAGCGGTAAGGCAAGGGACTTTGACTCCCTCATGCGTTGGTTCGAATCCAGCTACCCCAGTTCCTAGAGTGATCAGTTGCAGATCACTCTTTTTTTGTGTAAAACACCTTGTTTCTTGCTGATTTTGCTATTATAGGCTAGAGTAGATATAAGAAGAAAAAAGGAGGCGGCACAAATGAAGTGGAAACAAAAAGTAGATGAAACAGCAGAAAAAATTTACGATATGATCAAATCGGAGAAGTACAATGTAGAGATCCATGTACCGAAAAAATCAGAAAAATTTGTCCAAATCAAAGCGAAACGTCCAACAAATCATACCAAAAAATGGTTGTCTAAAAATCGTTAAGAATAACAAAAGCTCTGAAGTTCACATAATCTTGTGTTCTTCAGAGCTTTTGTTATTTTTCAATCTCGATCCCTAAGACGGTCAAGTGACCATTTCCCACTAATTTGATGACTAAAGTAGCTAACTGCTGTGGTGTCATCTCGGTATCACTAGTGACCCACCAATGTAAAGTACCGGTGAAAATGGCAGTTATGTATTCTGTGATAAAGTCAATAGGTACTTCTAGTTCGTTCTCTGTGATTTTTAGACGATCAAAGATAGTGGCATATTTTTCTGATAAGAAAATTTTCAACTTTTTTCTGAAAAACTCGATCGAAGTGCCGTCCAAAGTCGTAATAAATATGGCTTTGTTCTCAGCCACCAATTGGTAAATTTGAGTTAAGGCGCGGTTGACCCGTTTCAGCTTCAATTTATTGCCTTCCATCAAGGGTTCCAAATCTAAGATCGAGGTAAATGTCTGGATAGCGATATGGAATAAATGCTCATAGAGATCTTGTTTATCTTTGAAATGAGCATAAAAAGTCGCACGATTGATCATTGCTTCATCGGCGATTTCTTGGATCGTGATTCGCTCCATACTTTTTGTTTCTAGTAAACGTAAGAACGCTTCAATAATCATTTTGTTGGTACGTTTCACTCGAAGATCGTTTTTCTTCATCATAAAAATCTCCTCACTTTTGGTCGACAAATCGCACACGATTGTTGTTTATCTCACAAACTGACGATTATTGCTTATTGCAATCGCTCTAAATCGTTTTAAAATAGATATATGTAGTATAACAGACGGTTTGTTCAATGTTCAACAAAGCGTTTTTTTAAGAAGGTGGCGAGACGATGAAAATGTACGGAGGTATCGATGTAGGTTCAACGACAGTAAAATTAGTGATTCTTGATAACCATGGCGAAACTCTTTTTGCTAAATACGAACGACATTATGCAGATATCAGAAAAGCAACCATCAACATATTAGAAGAAGCCAAAACAACCTTACAAGATCAGGGGATTGCTTTTGCCATCACTGGTTCTGGCGGTATGGGATTAGCGGAACATCTACAATTACCTTTTATCCAAGAAGTGATTGCATGTACAAAAACGATTGAAGAAAGGATTCCCGAAACAGATGTAGCAATTGAATTAGGGGGAGAAGATGCCAAAATCACTTTTTTTGGTTCTTCTTTAGAACAACGCATGAATGGTAGCTGCGCGGGAGGGACAGGCGCGTTTATTGATCAGATGGCAGCACTATTGAAAACCGATGCAAATGGGTTGAATGAACTAGCTAAAGCGTACCAACAGCTTTATCCAATTGCCTCTCGCTGTGGTGTATTCGCTAAAACGGATGTACAACCACTGATCAATGAAGGAGCGGCGAAAGCCGATATCGCTGCTAGTATTTTTCAAGCCGTCGTCAATCAAACGATCGCTGGTTTAGCAGCAGGCAGAAAGATCAAAGGAAAGGTCGCCTTTTTAGGTGGCCCACTTTACTTTATGTCTGAATTACGGCGACGCTTTATTGAAACGCTCGGTCTATCGACGGAAGAAGTGATTTTTCCAGAAAATCCGCAACTATTCGTAGCATTAGGGGCAGCTTATCACGCAAAAACTTCAAAGGAAAAAACACTCAGTGAATTAATCCAGAAATTGAAAAGCCAAGAGCAAGAGTTGCTTCATCCATCTCGTTCTTTAGCGCCATTGTTTCAGAACGATCAAGAGTTAGCTGATTTTCGCAGCCGACACGAAAAAGCGAAGGTGCAAGAACGTGCGCTAGCTACCCATCAGGGGGTGGCTTTTCTAGGTATTGATGCTGGTTCGACAACGACGAAAGTCACCTTGATCAATCAATCAGGAGAGCTATTATTCTCATTTTATGGAAACAATGAAGGACAGCCTTTAGAAACAACCATCAACGTATTGAAAAATATGTATGAGCAAATGCCCAAAGACTGCTTTATCGGTAAAGCGGTAGTGACTGGGTATGGTGAAGCGTTGATCAAGAGTGCATTGAAAATCGATATTGGTGAAGTCGAAACGATGGCGCATTATAAAGCAGCAAATTTTTTTCAACCAGGTGTCGATTTTATTTTAGATATTGGCGGACAAGACATGAAGGCAATGACGATCAAGGACGGTGCATTGTCCTCGATTCAATTGAACGAAGCCTGTTCTTCAGGTTGTGGTTCATTTATCGAAACATTTGCTAAGTCATTAGGTTATGGAATCCAAGATTTTGCGGTTGCTGCTATTTCAGCCAAGAACCCTGTGGACTTAGGTTCCAGATGTACGGTCTTCATGAATTCAAAGGTCAAGCAAGTCCAAAAAGAAGGCGCTTCTGTTGGAGACATCTCGGCTGGTCTATCTTATTCTGTGATCAAAAATGCGATCTACAAAGTGATCAAAATCAGAAAACCAGAAGATCTAGGCAATAAGATCGTGTGCCAAGGTGGAACCTTTTACAACGATGCAGTCTTGCGAGCATTTGAAACAATCAGTGGAAGAGAAGTTGTTCGTCCTTCTATCGCAGGATTGATGGGTGCATATGGGGCTTCTTTGATTGCTTTGGAAGAATATCAAAAAGGGGAAATAAGTGAAGTACTCTCATTCGAAGAATTGTCTCAGTTGACCACAGAAAAAGAATTGACGCACTGTGGGTTGTGTGAGAACAATTGCCTATTGACGGTCACTTTATTTTCTGATGGTCGGAAGTTGATTTCTGGTAATCGTTGTGAACGTGGGGCACAGATCAAAATCAAAAAAGCCGATAAGAAAATCAATTTAGTGGCTGAAAAATCTCGGCAATTATTCCGTTACCGTCCATTACGAAAAACAGAAGCTGTCAACGGGGAAATCGGGATTCCAAGAGTATTGAATATGTATGAAAACTTTCCTCTTTGGCAGACTTTCTTTCGTACTTTAGGCTTTCGAGTAGTCTTATCCCCTCGTTCGAGTAAAGAAATCTACGAACAAGGAATCGACACGATTTCCAGTGATACCGTCTGCTATCCAGCAAAACTGGTGCATGGCCATATCCAGTCACTGATCGATGCTGGGGTTTCCTGCATTTTTTATCCGGGCGTGATCTTTGAGCAAAAGGAGAACAACCAAGCGGACAATCATTTTAATTGTCCCATCGTTCAAAGTTATCCAGATGTCATCAAAAATAATGTCGATGCGATTCGGGAAGGAAGGATCGATTACCGTCAACCGTTTTTGAATCTAGCGAACGAAGCATCAGTGGCAAAGACGTTACACCAAACATTTTCTGACTATGGATTTTCAGAAGATCAAATAAAAGAAGCCTTACACCAAGGATATGAAGCATTAGCCGATTTTAAAAAAGAGATTCAGCGAAAAGGAGAAGAAACCTTAAGGATGCTGCATCAAAACAATGAACGTGGCATCGTCCTTGCAGGTCGTCCTTACCATCTAGATCCGGAAATCAATCATGGGATTGCAGAATTGATCACACAAGAAGGCTTCCATGTCTTGACAGAAGATAGCATTGCTCATCTAGGAGATGTGGGGCAATTACGAGTAGTGAATCAATGGGTCTATCAATCAAGGTTATATGCAGCTGCCCGAGTCGTCGCCAAATCTAAGGAGTTAGAATTAGTGCAATTAAACTCTTTCGGCTGCGGTATCGATGCGGTGACAACGGATCAAGTGGAAGAAATCATGGGGCAATATGGCAAGTTATACACTGTCCTAAAAATCGATGAAGGCGCAAATTTAGGTGCTATCAGGATACGCTTGCGCTCATTAAAAGCGGCAGTCAATGCACGAACCAAACAACAATTTCAACCAACAAAACAATTTCTGACACCAGAAAAAATCACCTTTACCAAAGAAATGAAGAAAACACATACCTTGTTATTGCCAATGTTGAGTCCTATCCATCAATCTGGTTTAGTTGATGTTGCTCTAAAATCCTCGGGATATCGAGTCGTTTGTTTGCCAAGTGAAAGTGGCAGTGCCGTTGATGTTGGGTTGAAGTATGTCAACAATGACGCGTGTTATCCAGCAATCATCTCGATTGGGCAAATAGTCGAGGCATTGGAAAGTGGCACATATGATTTAAATCATACCAGCGTGATGATGACCCAAACAGGAGGTGGATGCCGAGCGACTAATTATATCCCACTACTTCGCAAGGCGCTTGATGAAGCTGGCTTCCCACAGATACCTGTGGTTTCAGTGTCTTTCGGCAATCAAGGGGTAGAATCTTCTCCTGGTTTTACGTTCACATTGCCATTGTTGAAACGTTTAGCTGTTGCTTTTTTATATGGCGATCTTTTTGAACGAGTCGTTTACCGCACTCGACCATATGAGATAGAAAAAGGCACGATTGATGAAATGCACCAACAATGGCTTGAACGAGTGGAACGCAATGTCAAAAATGGTTCTTTGACAAATTTCAATCGAAATATGGCGAAAATCATCCATGATTTTGACACGGTTCCGCTAACGAACCAAACGAAACCTAAAGTAGGGATTGTTGGAGAGATCCTAGTCAAGTATTCACCGACAGCCAATAATGATATCGTCCGATTATTAGAAGAAGAAGGAGCTGAAGTCGTTGTTCCTGATATCATGGGCTTTATGAATTATTCGATATACAACCAAATCTGGAAATATGAACATTTAGGTCATTCGAAAAAAAGCAAATGGGTCGCGCAGTTTCTTATCCGCTTGATTGAACAGGTTGTAAAGCCAATGGATAAAGCGTTAAGGAAATCACAACGCTTTGATGGAATAACACCAATTCATCAATTAGCAGAGGAAGCAAGCCAGATTTTATCAATTGGCAATCAGACTGGTGAAGGCTGGTTTTTAACCGGGGAGATGATTGAATTGTTGGAAACTGATGTGCCTAATATCGTTTGTATGCAACCATTTGGCTGTCTACCGAATCATGTTGTAGGCAAAGGGGTATTCAAAGAGCTTCGTCATCGTTACCCAAAAGCCAACATTACGGCAATCGATTATGACCCAGGTGCTTCCGTAGTCAATCAATTGAATCGAATCCGTTTGATGATGGCAACGGCCATGAAAACATTGGATCAATGATTAATTGGGTAAACTTGAGCCAGCCTTTTTGATTCTGTCGTTTCCGAGCAAGAATAGTAAGGGCTTGTTACTTTAATTACTTATTGAATAAGAGTGAATGATCATAGGTCTCTATCCAAACGCTATTATGTCGGAGGGCAAGGCAGTGGAATGAACCGCATGATGGGCTCTTTTTTGTTGAGAATTAGGTATATACCAGTTATAATAAAATAGAAATGAAAGGACGGGTAGATGTTATGTCGAATCAATTACCGGTATATATACAAATTCACGATCAAATCAAAACTGAAATCGAGCAAGGCGTCTGGAAAATTGGAGATCGTCTTCCTTCAGAAAGAGAATTAGCCATCAAGTTCAATGTTAGTCGAATGACTTTAAGACAAGCAATCCAAAACTTAGCCGATGAAGGAATCCTTGAAAGAAAAATTGGATCAGGTACCTACGTGGCACGAGAAAAAGTCCAAGAAAAGATGTCTGGTGCAACCAGTTTTACCGAAATCATGGAATCACAAAATCGTGTACCATCCAGTCGAACGATTTCTTATTTTCTCACGTCACCAAGTTCGAGTGAAATGGAGAAATTGCAACTAAAAAAAGATGATACTATCTTACGAATGGAACGTATTCGTTTTGCTGATGATATCCCGATTTGCTTTGAAATTGCGAGTATTCCGCAAAAAATCATCGACGGATACAGCAAAGCAGAAATTACGGAGTCATTGTACCGAACACTCGAAGAAAAAAGAGGAAACAAGATTGGTGCGGCGAAACAAACAATTTCAGCAGTCTTAGCTTCAGAAAAAATTGCTGAATATTTAGAGGTCAAGCGAGGAGATGCCGTTTTACGTTTAAGACAGATTTCTTACTTTGAAGATGGCACGCCATTTGAATACGTACGTACCCAATATGTCGGCGACCGCTTTGAGTTTTATTTAGAAAGATGATCGTTCATATTGAATAAAAAGACCAGAGAATAGGAGGCAGATATGCCATTTTCTATTCTCTGGTCTTTTCTATACCATTCAAGTCACTCTCTTGCTTGAATGAGTTGTTCATGATAAGAAACAGCGCCTTCAGTAAATGTCACTTGACCGCTCAAAAGTTCAATGATTGCTTCTTGGAAAGCAGAGACCTCTTTTTCATTGATCATGCAAACAACGATGACTTTTTCTGTATAGCGGATTTCTTTCACATTCACCTGCTGGAGTGCCAAGAAGTTTTCTATTTTTCCTAGCTGGGGATAGGCAATATGAATCGATAGTTCTTGTTGCAATGTCCCTTCAACGATGCCAATTTCTTGTAATGCGTGGGAAACCGAATGCGCATATGCACGAATCAAGCCGCCTGCACCTAACTTGATCCCGCCGAAATAACGAGTCACAACAGCTGCAACATTGATTAGTTCATTTTTTTTGATGACTTCTAGCATCGGCACGCCAGCAGTTCCACTCGGTTCACCATCATCGCTACTTCGTTGAATCTCATTTTTTTCACCAATCACGAACGCACTACAATTATGATTGGCTTTCCAATGTTCTTTTTTTGTTTCTTGGATAAATTGTTTTGCTTCTTCTTCCGTTTCAACTCGTTTCAGTGAGCAGATAAAACGTGATTTTTTTATTTCAAGCTCACTTTGACCATTTTCTTTGATCGTGTAATAACGTTCTAACATCTGTTTCACTACTTTCATTGTTTGTTCTCGTCTCTTTTCAAGTATAGAGAATTTTTTTCTGCATGACAATTATGTTAATAGTTGCTTAACGAAGGGAATATGGGATAATAAAGAAAAGTGAGGTGCGTAACATGAAAGAACGAGTCAAAAAGTATGATGCCATCACTCATTATTTAAAGACAAATGGTGGCTCTCAAATCACGCTGACATTTACTCAAATCGATGAGTTGCTTTTTCCAAGTAGTGCCTTGCCCCGTTCTGCACGAGAAAGTACCGATTGGTGGGCGAACGACTATAAACATCCTGAAAAAGGCGCCTATGGCTGGATCAATGCTGGCTATGAAGTGGTGGTCATCAATTTAGAAAAAGAATTTATCGTATTCAATCAATTAGTCAAATCCAGTTGGTTGTTTGACGAATAACTATTTTTCTAGCTGTTGATCCGATCCCTCGATTCAAGTCCAAATTTAGGTCTAGCTACATATATCAGTATGATCTGAGTCCGAAAGTTTCTGTTAAAGAAATGGCCCGCTGACTCAGTTTCATACTTTTTTTGTTTTTCATTGAAATCATCACGTTCGTTCGTCCGCTTATGAGCTGATTTTCTAATTGGATCAATCCGATTGATTCTGCATGAAGGATTTCTTTTTTTGCGTATCTATTTTGCGAAGGGAGAGAAGTACACATGCAAGCGGAAGATTTTTTTGGGCGGCGATTATTAACTAAAGAAGTATATGGGAATGAACATTCTTATGAAAAATTGAACTATGTAGTGGTCGATGCAGTCACAATAAAAAAGAAGCAGCTTTATTGCAATCGTTGCAGTCAAACGACCACTTTGCAAACAGCAAGGCTCAATGCGTCTATCTACTACTGTCCCCACTGTCTATTTTTGGGGCGTTGCGATACCCTGCAACAGCTCTACTTATTCGAACAACCAAATGGAAAGAAGCGTCATATAAAGCACTGTTGGGAAGGTCAATTAACAACACTACAACAGCGAATTTCGGATGATCTAAGTGAACGATCGGGTGAGCATTTGGTTTGGGCAGTTACCGGTTCAGGCAAGACGGAGATGCTTTACGCCAGTATCCGAACGACCTTAGCTAAAGGTAGGAGAGTTGCTATCGCCTCACCAAGGATCGATGTTTGTCAGGAATTATACCTACGACTTAGCAAGGTCTTCCCAGAAGAAAAGATCCGCCTGCTTCATGGGAAATCAGACGAACCTGATCGCTATGGTTCTTTAGTGATTTGTACGACGCATCAGTTGTATCGTTTTTACCGAGCATTTGCTCTTTTAGTAGTAGATGAAGTGGATGCTTTTCCATTTGTGGGGGATCAAGGGTTAGCTTATGCAGTAGAAACCGCGCTACAAAGAAATGGCCAACTGATATATTTAAGTGCGACACCCGATGACCAGTTATTGAAAAAAAGCCGAACAGCTATGACTGTTCATCAGTTGGCTTTACGCTTTCATCAACGATTATTGCCAGAACCGAAACTGCTTTTTTGGGATCAGTGGGCTAATCGCTGTTTACACCCAAAAAAGAATCAACGATTGTGTCGCTTGATCCAAGAGCTAGTCAAAGAAAACCATGTGCTATTGTTTTGCCCGAGTATCTCTTTAATGGAGCAATTGGAGAAACAATTAAAAAAACAATTGTCATGTCGTATGACATCCGCCTCATCAAAAGATGAAGCACGTAGTAGCAAAGTCCAAAATATGAGACAGCAACACTACGATGTGTTTTTGACCACGATGATCTTAGAGCGTGGGGTGACTTTTGAACGGATCTCAGTCATTGTTTTAGGTGCCGACCATCCGGTATTCAGCAAATCATCACTGGTCCAAATTGCTGGACGTGCCGATCGAAAGGGAGGATTCACCAATAGTCAGGTCTATTTTTTCTATGAAGAAAAGACACGTGCTATCACAAAAGCGTGTAAAGAAATCAAACAAATGAATAAAAAAGGAAAAGAGCAACGAGATGAGATGCGTATACTGTAAGAAAACATTTAGTAGAAATATAACAGTTAGTGAATTGCTTGGACTGAAAAAAATAGCGAGACGTTGCCAGGAATGTCAATTCTTATTCCAACGAATACAACAGGAGAGTAGCCATCAATGCGAAGGCTGCCAAAAAGTATGGACGAAACAGGCGATTGATCAACATGACTATTGCCGAGATTGCTTGCATTGGCGTACGCGTTATCCTGACTATCGTTTTTGTCATCGTGCGTTCTTCCGCTATGATGAAGCGTTCCGTACTTGGCTCAAACAATATAAATTCATGGGGGATATCCTGTTGGCACACACATTCAGCTTAGAGTTACAAGAATTACGAAAACAATATAAGTCGTTTGTTTTTTGTCCGATCCCATTGTCTACAGAAAGGATCAGCGAAAGGGGATTTAATCAAGTGAGTGAACTATTGAGAGCTGCTGGGCTGCCTTTTCAAGAATTGCTGATCAGAGAAAAACACCATACACCACAATCTAAAAAAACAAGAGAGCAACGTTTGATTGCGCCCCAACCATTTGTTTATCAGCCATCTACACTGAAAATTAAAGGGGAAAATATCTTACTGATCGATGATGTTTATACGACTGGCCAGACGATGTTCCATGCAGCAACCTGCCTATTGGCGCAGTCACCCAATAAAGTACAGACGTTCTCACTTGCTAGATAAGCTTTTTGTAGAAACAGCAGTAAAATGACAGCGATTTAGTTTGCAAATGCTTACGAGTTCGATATAATAGAAGTAAGAAGAGGGAAAGAGTGGTCCTTCTCCTTCTTGATTGTGGTAGATGAAAGGGGTAGTTTTTATGTTTAGATATAATGTACGCGGCGAAAATATCGAAGTAACTGAAGCGATTCGTGACTACGTAGAGAAAAAAGTAGGAAAATTAGAACGTTATTTCAGCGATGCTCCCGATGCTACGGCGCATGTGAATTTAAAAGTTTATACTGAAAAAACAGCAAAAGTGGAAGTTACGATTCCATTACCTTATCTCGTACTACGTGCCGAAGAAACTTCACCAGATCTATATGCAAGTATTGATTTGGTTGTAGATAAATTGGAACGTCAAATCCGCAAATTCAAAACAAAAATC
The DNA here is from genome assembly GCF_050555445.1 of Enterococcus sp. DIV1304_2. Lineage (NCBI taxonomy): Bacteria > Bacillati > Bacillota > Bacilli > Lactobacillales > Enterococcaceae > Enterococcus > Enterococcus sp. DIV1304_2. The sequence continues at coordinate 2,112,063 of NZ_CP187851.1, read as the reverse complement.
AATCGCAAATCTCGTGAAACTGGTTTGAATACAGCAAATGCGGCGGTTATGTTCAATAATGAAGACGAAGAAGAAAATGAGTCTGAATTAGATATCGTGCGTACAAAACGCTTGTCATTGAAACCAATGGACAGCGAAGAAGCTGTTTTACAAATGAATATGTTAGGCCATAACTTTTTCATCTTTGAAGATGCAGAAACGAATGGTACAAGCATTGTTTACCGTCGTAAAGATGGCAAATATGGATTGATCGAAACTGATTGATAAATAACGAAAGAATAACATGAGAAAAACTTGCAGTGGTCTCTAATGACTACTGCAAGCTTTTTTTTCGGATTGAATAGATAAAAAAGAATATGAAATAATTATGAAGATATCACTTTAATTGTCTTAAGTTATTTCATTTATCCACAACTAATGATAAAATAAGAAACAGAGTCTACATAGTTTGGATATTATATAAAAGGAGATTAAACAACGCATGGCCAATTTTATTCGTTCGATTATCGAAAATGATAAGAAAGAACTAAAACGTTTAGAAAATATTGTAAAAAAAATCGAAGCTCATGCTGATGATATGGCAGCATTAACAGATGAACAATTACAAGCAAAGACAACCGAATTTAAGGAAAGATATAAAAAAGGGGAAACATTAGATCAACTTTTACCAGAAGCTTTCGCAGTCGTTCGTGAAGCAGCAAAACGCGTATTAGGATTGTACCCTTACCCTGTGCAGTTGATGGGGGGGATCGTCCTTCATGATGGAAATATTCCAGAGATGCGTACCGGTGAAGGGAAAACCTTGACTGCTACGATGCCTGTTTATTTAAATGCTTTGACAGGAGAAGGCGTTCACGTAGTTACTGTCAATGAATACTTGTCTACCCGTGACTCCAATGAGATGGGTGAGTTATACAACTTCTTAGGTTTGACAGTTGGTTTGAATATCAATTCAAAATCAGCAGATGAAAAACGTGAAGCCTACAATTGTGACATTACGTATAGTACAAACAACGAGCTAGGGTTTGACTATTTGAGAGACAACATGGTCGTTTATCGTCATCAAATGGTACAACGTCCATTGAACTATGCGATCGTCGATGAAGTCGATTCGATCTTGATCGATGAAGCAAGAACGCCACTGATCATTTCTGGACAAGCAGAAAAGTCAACTGCGTTATATACGCGTGCTGATAACTTTGTCAAACGATTGAAAGAAGAAGAAGATTATAAAATCGATGTTCAATCAAAAACGATCAGCTTGACTGAAGCGGGAATTGAAAAAGCCGAAGAAACTTTCGGTTTAGATAACTTATATGATATCGAAAATTCTGCTTTAACGCATCATATCGATCAATCATTACGCGCAAACTATATCATGATTTTAGATATCGACTATGTGGTCCAAGATGGAAAAGTAATGATCGTTGACCAATTTACTGGTCGTATCATGGATGGACGCCGTTATTCTGATGGCTTGCACCAAGCGATTGAAGCCAAAGAAGGCGTGGAGATCGAAGATGAAACAAAAACGATGGCATCGATCACATTCCAAAACTATTTCCGTATGTATAAGAAATTATCTGGTATGACAGGGACAGCGAAGACAGAAGAAGAAGAGTTTAGAGAAATCTACAACATCCAAGTCATTCAAATCCCTACAAATCGTCCGGTCATTCGTGATGATCGTCCAGATTTGTTATATCCGACATTGACAAGCAAATTCAATGCAGTCGTTCAAGATATCAAAGATCGTTACCGTAAAGGACAACCTGTTCTTGTAGGTACTGTCGCTGTTGAAACGTCTGAATTGCTTTCTGATTTATTGAACCGAGAACGCGTCCCTCATGAAGTACTAAATGCCAAAAACCACTTTAAAGAAGCCGAGATCATCATGAATGCTGGTCAAAAAGGAGCAGTTACGATTGCAACGAACATGGCTGGTCGTGGTACGGATATCAAGTTAGGTCTAGGTGTTCGTGAGTTGGGTGGATTAGCCGTTATTGGTACAGAACGTCACGAATCAAGACGTATCGATAACCAGTTACGTGGACGTGCCGGTCGTCAAGGAGATCCAGGGATGTCACAATTCTACTTGTCTCTTGAAGATGACTTGATGAAACGATTCGGTTCAGAACGAATCAAAGCTTTCTTGGAACGCATGAAGATCGGTGAAGAAGATGCAGTGATCCAAAGTAAGATGTTGTCGAAACAAGTTGAATCTGCGCAAAAACGTGTAGAAGGAAACAACTACGACACACGTAAAAACGTTCTTCAATACGATGACGTGATGCGTGAACAACGTGAAGTCATCTATAAACAACGTCAAGACGTCATCATGGAAGAAACAAGTCTATCTGAACCATTGATGAATATGGTCAAACGAACGATCAGTCGAGTAGTAGATGCACATACTCAACTTGAAAAGGAAAACTGGAACCTTGAAGGGATCGTTGACTTTGCTGGTAGTACACTTGTTCATGAAGACAGTATTTCATTGGCTGATCTAGAAGGCAAGACACCACAACAAATCAAAGAGTTCTTAAATGAAAAAGCACAAGAAATCTTTAATACTAAAGCTTCACAACTAAATGGACCTGAGCAATTACTTGAGTTTGAAAAAGTCGTGATCTTACGTGTTGTCGATTCAAAATGGACAGACCACATCGATGCAATGGATCAATTACGTCAATCGATCGGACTACGTGCTTACGGACAAAACAATCCACTTGTCGAATATCAAACAGAAGGATACAAAATGTTTGAAGACATGATTGGTGCAATCGAATACGAAGTAACACGTATCTTTATGAAAGCAGAGATCCGTCAAAACGTCCAACGTGAACAAGTGTCTCAAGGACAGCCTGTTCAACCAACAGAAGGCGACGCGAAAGAAAACAGTCGATTGAATGTGAAATCACAGCCTGTCAGTGTCAATAAAGTTGGTCGTAATGACACTTGTCCATGTGGCAGTGGTAAAAAATTCAAAAATTGTCACGGCAAGAATGAAATGTAATCTTTCCTATTGAAAGAAATCGTTCATACTGAACAATAAGATTTGATCAATTCAGAAAAGGAACTTCCCTCATATGAGAGTGATCGTTCCTTTTCACAAACTAAAATAGATAGGGAATCTTAAAGCACTATTTTTTGTTTTATGACTTCCCTGAGGTCAAGCAGTACTGAGCCTCAAGAAATAAGGTGGAATCCGCAAAAATCGTTCGTTGAATTTTTGTGGATTCCACCTTATTTCCGAAGAGGTTACTTTTGGGACGCACTACCATTAAGAACGGAATGAAAAAGGGAAAGTGGCAAGCTTGTCGCATCTTATTCTTTCTGTTCGTTCAAGATTCTGGTAGACTAAACAATGAAGATTAGACAGAAAGAAGGAAATCGAAATGGAAATTTCTGAAATTCGAAACCTCCTAACCGAAATGCAAGAGAAAGTCACAAGTTTTAGGGGGTCTCTTTGACTTAGATCAGCTGGAAGAAGATATTGCTGAAGCAGAAGCAAAAATGGCTGAACCAGGTTTTTGGGATGATAGTGAAGCTGCACAAAAAGTGATCAATGAAAATAATGCAAACAAAGAAACCTATGATCAGTTCAATGAACTCGCACAAGAGCTAGAAGAACTAGAATTGATGGTGGAAATGTTACAAGAAGAGCCAGATGCGCAAATGCAAGAAGAAGCACAAGAGCGAATCAGTGCGTTAGCTGAAAAGATGACGACTTACGAATTAGCCATGTTACTAGATGGACCATATGACCGCAATAACGCCATCGTCGAGCTGCATCCAGGTGCTGGGGGAACAGAATCTCAAGACTGGGGAAGTATGTTGTTACGAATGTACACCCGTTGGTCAGAGCAACACAACTACCAAGTGGAAATGTTAGATTACCAAGCTGGTGATGAAGCTGGAATCAAAAGTGTGACATTATTGATCAAAGGGCATAATGCTTATGGTTATTTGAAATCAGAAAAAGGCGTTCACCGTCTTGTTCGGATCTCGCCATTTGATTCGGCGAAACGTCGACATACGTCATTCTGTTCGGTCGATGTCATGCCAGAATTAGATGACATGATCGACATCGAGGTCAATCCTGATGATTTGAAGATCGACACTTACCGAGCAAGTGGAGCGGGTGGACAGCATATCAACAAAACAGAATCTGCTGTACGGATCACGCATTTGCCAACAGGAACGGTCGTTGCCAGTCAGGCACAACGCTCACAATTAAAAAACCGTGAACAAGCGATGGGGATGCTGAAAGCGAAACTTTATCAATTGGAAGTTGAAAAGAAAGAACAAGAAGCAGCTGCATTACGTGGGGAACAAATGGAAATCGGCTGGGGCTCACAGATCCGTTCTTATGTTTTCCATCCGTATTCGATGGTCAAAGATCATCGGACCAATGTGGAAACTGGAAATGTCCAAGCGGTGATGGATGGCGAGTTAGACCCATTCATCGATGGCTATTTAAAAATGCATATATAGTATGCTTACGATTAGTAGTAAATTGAAATAAAATTGTAAGATTTCGAAAGCAAGCTGAAACATTCCCATGCTATAATGACTAAAGACTGAAAAGATATGGAGAGAACGCCATGATTGAAATGAAGGATGTAATGAAGAAGTACTCAAATGGTACCACAGCTATCCGAAATCTCTCGATCGTCATTGACCAAGGAGAGTTTGTTTATGTAGTAGGACCATCTGGTGCTGGTAAATCTACATTCATCAAATTGATGTACCGAGAAGAAAAAGCAACGAAAGGAACATTGAACGTTGCTGGCCATGATCTGATAAATATCAAAGATCGTGAAGTACCTTATTTACGTAGAGAAATCGGAGTAGTTTTCCAAGACTATAAATTGTTACCTCGAAAAACAGTATATGAAAATGTCGCATATGCGATGCAAGTCATCGGTAGAAAACCTCGTGACATAAAAAAACGTGTCATGGAAGTTTTAGACTTAGTCGGCTTGAAACATAAAGTACGTGTTTTCCCAAGTGAATTATCAGGTGGGGAACAACAGCGTGTTTCGATTGCTCGAGCAATCGTGAATACACCAAAAGTATTGATTGCAGATGAACCGACAGGAAACTTAGACCCGGAAAATTCATGGGAAATCATGAAGTTATTGGATCGGATCAATGCGCAAGGAACGACTGTTGTGATGGCTACACATAACAGTACGATCGTTAATACAATTCGTCACCGCGTAATCGCCATTGAAAATGGCCGGATTATTCGTGACCAAGCGGAAGGGGAATATGGATACGATGATTAGAACCTTTTTCCGTCATTTATTAGAAAGTATCAAAAGTTTAAAACGAAACGGTTGGATGACCATCGCATCAATCAGTGCGGTGACGATCACACTGACTTTGGTTGGTGTATTTATGGCAATCATCATGAATGCGACTAAATTAGCCGAAGACATCGAAGGTAACGTAGATGTTTCTGTGTTCGTTGATATCGGGACGAATGAGAAAGATATGAAAACACTCGAAAAAGAATTGAATGAACTTGAACACGTCAACAAAGTTGAATTTTCAAGTAAAGACCAAGAATTAAAGAAAATCCAGGATCAAATGGGTGATTCTTGGAGTTTGTTTGAGGGAGACGGCAATCCGTTATACGATGTATACGTTGTAACAACGACACAACCTTCTTATACTAAAGAAGTTTCTGAAGAAGCCGCGAAGTTGAAAAATGTTTTCCGTTCGGATTATGGTGGCACTTCGTCTGACCGAATCTTTGATATTGCTGCGGCAGTACGTACATGGGGATTAGCAGCAGCTGCCTTGCTATTATTTGTCGCGATGTTCTTGATCTCAAATACGATTCGTATCACGATCATTTCACGTCAAAGAGAGATCCAGATCATGCGTTTAGTGGGTGCCAAGAATGGCTATATCCGTTGGCCGTTCTTCTTGGAAGGTGGTTGGATCGGTTTGATCGGTGCGATTCTTCCTGTATTGATCATTACATTTGGGTATCAACAAATCTATGGTTTGCTCAATCCAACCTTGTTGCGTTCAAATTACTCATTGATACAGCCACAGGATATCGTTTGGAAAATCGACGCATTGATGGCCGGTATTGGTGTCATTATTGGTTCATTGGGTTCGATTATTTCAATGAGAAGATTCTTGAAATTTTAGTCAAAGATATGAAGCAGACCAGTGGGAGCGATCCTGCTGGTTTTTTTTTGTAAAAATTTTCATTCTCGAAAAATCTATTTTATAGAAAAATAAACTTACTCTTTCCTATCTATCTATAGTATTCTAAGGAAGTCGGTTTTTCTGGTAGACAAATCAGTGGTTTTTCTTTACTTTAAAAAACAACTTCGCTATCCTAAGGAGGATAGCCGGATAAGAGGTGAGGCAATGGATATTATTTTTGACAATTTTTCGACGATCTTACTGCTTACGAACACATTATTATCTTTAGTGATCGTTTTTACCGAAAGAAAAGAAACTGCTCAAACTTGGGCATGGTTACTTGTATTGACTTTTATCCCGATACTAGGTTTTTTCCTTTACATTTTCTTTGGACGTGGGATTTCAAAAGATAAGATATTTGATTTGAAGATTCAAGGAAAGATCGGTAAGAACTTAGAGATCGAAGAGGATCGACAGGCATTGATGCGGGGATTATACCCACATCCTCCGACTGGACAAGTGGATGTCAAACAGTTGATTTATATGTTAACTGTTGGAGAAAGCACACTGTATACCACAAGCAATGATGTGACGGTGTTCACCGATGGCAGAGAAAAATTTGATCGGTTGATCGAGGATATTGAACAGGCAACTGACCACATCCATCTACAATATTATATTTATCGCAGCGATAGCTTAGGGATCGAGGTCTGCCAAGCATTAACTTCTGCTGCTCGCAGAGGGGTTCAAGTAAGAGTTTTACTAGATGCATGGGGATCGACGGAAGTTTCAACCAAGTTTTTCCATGAGTTAAAAGAAGCTGGTGGAGAAGTTGCTTTCTTTTTTCCGCTTTTTGTTCCTTATCTGAACCCGCGAATCAATTATCGGAATCATCGAAAGATCGTAGTAATCGATGGGAAAATTGGTTATACAGGTGGATTCAATGTGGGAAATGAGTATTTAGGTCTCGTGCAAAAATTTGGTTATTGGCGAGATAATCATTTGCGTATCTATGGTGAAGGAGTCTATGCGCTACAAAATCGCTTTTTGATGGATTGGAATTCTCAACATACAAAAGAAGTGCATTATGCGGCGCGCTTTTTCCCAAGTATTGCATCAACCGGTGAGATTGCCTTACAGGTCGTGACGAGTGGACCAGACTCAGAACATGAACAAATCAAAATGACGTACCTTAAAATGATCTCACTGGCCAAGCGGGAGATCTTGATCCAAACGCCTTATTATATTCCAGATGAATCAATCCATGAAGCGTTGAAATTGGCATTGTTATCCGGTGTGAAGGTCCATTTGCAGATCCCCAATAAACCAGATCACCCATTAGTTTATTGGGCAACGTATTCTTTTGCTGCTGAATTGATCGAATATGGTGCTGTCATCGAAACTTATGAAAATGGATTTATTCATGCGAAGACAATGATCATCGATGGCGGAATCGTTTCCGTAGGTTCAGCAAACATCGACGTTCGTTCTTTCCGTTTAGATTTTGAGGTCAATACACTGATCTATGACGAACGGCTCGCAACTCAAGTGCGAGGGGCATTTTTTGAAGATGCAAAAGTTTCTGAGCGTTTGACAAAAGAACGTTACGAGGCTCGGGGCTGGATGATCAAGCTAAAAGAGGGATTGGCTCGACTTGTTTCGCCACTCTTGTAAAAAACTGAACAAAAAAGGACATGAAATAGACTCATAAGAGCAGATTTTCATGTCCTTTTCTATCGGGGCCATTTCTGTAGTTTTATTACAAGAAATGGAGAAAGCGTCTCGCAAGAGCGGGAATTAACTTTTGGGGTATTTCTTGTTTTTTGGGGAAAGCAAGAAATAAGTTAATGCTTGCTTGGTACAGAGACACATTTCAATGCCAGTATAGCATAGAAAAATTTATTGAGATAGTATTTTTTTTAATTAAATTAAATTATTTGTTATTTAATAAAATCAATTGATTTTCAAGTAATAGTGAAAATGTTAAAATGGAAATACTTTAGGATTGAAGGAGATTTCTAATGAAAAAATTACGATTATTAATACCAATGATAGCACTATTTATAACAATGTCTGGGTGTTCAAACCTGGTCGACCAAGGTGAATCGATCACAGCGGTGGGATCATCCGCTTTACAACCTTTAGTTGAAACGGTTGCTGAGACATATCAATCAGAAAATCCCGGCAAATTTATCAATGTACAAGGTGGCGGAAGTGGTACTGGTTTATCGCAAGTCCAATCAGGCGCTGTGGAGATCGGTAATTCTGATTTGTTCGCAGAGGAGAAATCAGGGATCGATGCGTCCGCACTGATCGACCATCGAGTAGCAGTAGTGGGCATTACACCAATTGTCAACAAAGAAGTCGGCATCGACAACATTTCGATGGAAGACTTGAAAAAAGTATTTACTGGTGAATTGACGAACTGGAAACAACTAGGTGGGAAAGATCAGCCAATCGTGATCTTGAACCGTGCAGCAGGTAGTGGAACGAGAGCAACTTTTGAAAAATGGGTCTTAGACGGTGAAACAGCGATTCGTTCCCAAGAACAAGATTCTAGTGGAATGGTCCGTCAAATCGTTGCGGATACCCCAGGAGCAATCAGCTATGTCGCATTCTCTTATGTATCAAAAGATGTGGATACACTGAAAATCGACGGAGTCGAGCCAACAGACAAGAATGTCACAACAAATGATTGGACGATTTGGGCTTATGAGCATATGTATACGCGAAAAGAGACAAGTCAATTAACGAAAGACTTTTTAGCTTATATCTTATCAGATGAAGTGCAAAAAAATATCGTTGGAGATTTAGGCTATATTCCAGTGTCGAGTATGAAAGTTGAACGCGATTGGGAAGGTAATGTGGTGAATTAACCATCTTTACACAAAATTTACAAAGTTAGCAAAAAATTTACATGTTATTAAAATCAAATTGATATTCGCTTAGTAGACTGTATAGGTATGTTAAAGGACCAAGGAGGAATCATCTGTGGAAGATGTAAAAAAAGCACTAGTAACTAAATCCAAGCGCTCGAAAATGGAACAACGTGGAAAGTTTATCAGCTTTTTATGTATTGCATTGATTGTAGTGGTTGTTTTAGCAATATTTTATTTTGTTGCCAGCAAAGGGTTAGCGACCTTTTTTGTTGATAAAATCAATGTTTTTGATTTCTTATTTGGAACAAATTGGAATCCGAGCGCACTCGGGCCGGATGGAAAACCAATGGTAGGAGCTCTACCAATGATCGCGGGTTCGTTTATCGTTACTTTTTTATCTGCGATCATTGCAACACCTTTTGCCATCGGAGCAGCTGTGTTCATGACAGAAATCTCTCCGAAAAACGGAACAAAGATTTTACAACCGGTCATTGAACTACTTGTAGGTATTCCTTCAGTTGTTTATGGGTTTATCGGTCTATCCGTCATCGTTCCATTCATTCGCGGCATTTTTGGCGGAACGGGTTTTGGTATTTTAGCCGGAACATTTGTGTTGTTCGTAATGATCTTACCAACGGTTACGACGATGACAGTCGATGCGTTAAAAGCCGTACCAAGACACTATCGTGAAGCTTCTCTTGCATTAGGAGCAACGAGATGGCAAACCACATATAAAGTAGTCTTACGCGCAGCAATTCCAGGAATCTTGACAGCTATCGTCTTTGGGATGGCTCGTGCCTTTGGTGAAGCCTTAGCGATTCAAATGGTTATCGGTAATGCGGCATTGATGCCAACAAGCTTTACTACTCCAGCTGCAACGCTGACATCGATCTTGACGATGGGTATCGGAAATACAATCATGGGTACCGTTGAAAACAACGTGTTGTGGTCTCTAGCCTTGATCCTACTCTTGATGTCATTATTCTTTAATATCGTTATCCGCTTGATTGGTAAGAAGGGAGAATTGAAATAATGAATGCAAAACGTTCTGATAAAATAGCAACAGGTGTCTTATATGTGATTTCAGGCATCATCGTCCTGATCCTCGCTGCGTTGCTTCTTTATATCTTAGTTCGCGGTATTCCACATATCTCTTGGGCATTTTTGACTGAACCGTCAAAAGCGTATCAAACTGGCGGAGGAATTGGAATCCAATTATTCAACTCTATCTATTTACTGATCATCACAATGATCATCAGTTTTCCGATTTCACTGGGTGCAGGAATCTACTTGTCTGAGTATGCAGGTAAAAACTGGTTGACAGATATCATCCGCACATCCATTGAGATTCTTAGCTCATTGCCTTCTGTCGTTGTCGGTCTCTTTGGTTTCTTGGTTTTCGTTATCCAATTCCAATATGGGTTCTCGATCATTTCAGGTGCCTTGGCATTAACCGTATTCAACTTGCCTTTATTGACTCGGACAGTCGAAGAATCTTTACAAGCTGTTCATTATACACAACGTGAAGCTGGTTTAGCTCTAGGATTGTCTCGTTGGGAAACAGTGCTTCGTGTCGTTGTTCCTGAAGCGACACCAGGTATTTTGACGGGGGTCATCTTGAGTTCTGGCCGTATTTTCGGTGAGGCCGCAGCGTTGATCTATACCGCTGGTCAAAGTGCGCCAGCCTTAGATTTTACTAACTGGAATCCATTTAGCATTTCCAGCCCGATCGGTATCTTCCGACAAGCTGAAACACTAGCTGTCCACATTTGGAAAATCAATACAGAAGGAACGATGCCCGATGGGGTTTCCGTTTCGGCAGGAGCTTCTGCAGTATTGATCATCGCTGTGTTACTATTCAACTTTGGTGCTCGAGCAATTGGAAAACGTCTGCACCGTAAAATGACTTCAGCTTAAGGAGAAGAAGCAGAATGAAAGAATATAATATGAATGAAACCAACATCATCAAAATGGGCGCTGAAAAAGATATCGCGCTATATACAGATGATTTGCATGTATGGTATGGCGATAACGAAGCCATTAAAGGTGTCAATCTTGAATTTGAAAAGAATAAAATCACTGCATTGATCGGACCATCAGGGTGTGGGAAGTCCACTTATCTACGTTCATTGAATCGAATGAACGATGGGATCGCAAATACGAAGATCACTGGAAAGATCATGTATAAAGATGTCGATGTCAATGCACCACAAATCGACGTTTACGAAATGCGCAAACGAATCGGCATGGTGTTCCAACGTCCGAATCCTTTTAGTAAATCAATCTATGACAATATTACGTTTGCCTTGAAACAGCATGGTGAGAAAAACAAACAAAAACTAGATGAGATCGTCGAAACTAGTTTGAAGCAAGCGGCATTATGGGATCAAGTCAAAGATAGTTTGAATAAAAGTGCTTTGGCGTTATCAGGTGGACAACAGCAACGTCTTTGTATCGCTCGTGCAATTGCGATGAAACCAGATATTTTATTGCTTGATGAACCAGCGAGTGCGTTAGACCCGATTTCAACTGGGACTGTTGAAGAAACGTTAGTCAACTTAAAAGAAGATTATACGATTATTATTGTGACTCACAATATGCAACAAGCTGCCCGGATCAGCGATTACACTGCGTTCTTCTATCTTGGAAATGTGATCGAGTATGACAAGACGAATAAGATATTTACTAGACCTAAGATTCAGGCAACTGAAGACTATGTGTCCGGTCATTTTGGTTAAGACGGAGGACTTGCTATGACAAAAGAAATTATCTCATCAAAAGATCTTCATCTGTATTATGGGGAAAAAGAAGCCTTGAAAGGCATTGATCTAAGTTTCAATAAAGGCGAGATCACTGCAATGATCGGACCATCTGGTTGTGGGAAATCTACTTATTTACGTTCATTGAATCGTATGAATGATTTGATCCCAGGTGTAACGATCACTGGTAGTGTCGTTTACAAGGGCAATGATATCTACAGTCCTAAAACGGATATCGTTGGACTACGTAAAGAAATCGGTATGGTGTTCCAACAACCAAATCCTTTTCCATTCTCCATCTATGAAAATGTCATTTATGGGTTGAAAATCAAAGGTGAAAAAGACAAAAAAGTGTTAGACCAAGTAGTAGAAGAGAGCTTGAAAGCAGCATCTGTTTGGGAAGATGTCAAAGATAAATTGCATAAAAGTGCGTTGTCTTTATCAGGTGGACAACAACAGCGAGTGTGTATTGCCCGTGTGTTAGCTGTCAATCCAGAAATTATTTTATTAGATGAGCCAACTAGTGCCTTAGATCCAGTCTCTACTGGTAAAATAGAAAGTATGTTATTAGAGTTAAGAGAACGCTATACGATGATCATTGTGACTCACAATATGTCACAAGCATCACGTATCTCAGACAAAACAGCTTTCTTCTTAGATGGCAATTTGATCGAGTTCAACAATACGAAAAAAATATTTATGAATCCTGATAAAAAAGAAACGGAAGATTATATCTCAGGACGATTCGGATAAGGAGGAAAGAGGATGTTACGAACACAATTTGAAGAAGAATTATTGAACCTTCATAATCAATTTTACGAAATGGGAATGATGGTTAGTAATGCCGTGCATAAATCAGTGCGCTCTTATACAAAACACGACAAAGTTCTTGCAAAAGAAGTAATTGAAAATGACATTACAATCAATGATATGGAAACACGATTAGAGAAAAAAAGTTTTGAAATGATTGCTTTGCAACAACCGGTGACAACTGATCTACGAACGATCATCACAGTCATGAAAGCAAGTTCAGATTTAGAGCGTATGGCTGACCACGCAGTATCAATCGCCAAGTCAACGATTCGTCTTAAAGGAGAAACAAGAATTCCTGAAATCGAAAAAGAAATCTCTGATATGTCTGATTATGTCAAAAAAATGGTAGATAATGTCTTAGTCGCTTACGTTAAAACAGATGAAAAGGACGCACGTACGATTGCAAACATGGATCATCGTGTCAATGAATCCTTCAATCGGATCTACAATGCAACGATCAAAAATATGCAAGCAAATCCCGAAACTGTTATCAGCGGAACGGACTATGTCAACGTAGCAAGTTATTTAGAGCGGATCGGTGATTACGTAACAAATATCTGTGAATGGATCGTGTATCTAGCTACAGGTAAAATCACTGAGTTGAACACAAATCATAACGAAGAGACTAATCAAAGATAAAAATCATTCGCTGATTTTTGTCAAATGCTGATCAGTATTTCTGAGAAATAAGCGCCAACTTCCGAAAAGAGAGATATATTTTTGGAAGTTGGCTTTTTTATTAATATAGAAGACAATTATTCGAGATTTGGCGATGATTAATTATTTGTTGTTATCCATTTCATAAATTTTAAGGATCGGGTACATTAGATATCCTGTTCCTTCTAAAAACGAATAGACGGTGTTCAAGAAGCTGACCTTCAACACTAAGCTAAAAAATTGTAAAATATGAAAAACTATTTTTCAATTTTCTATCTTACTGCTCAGGTCAAGTCGCTTCTTTCACAACCTAGATAGACGGTGTTCAAGAAGCAACACTTCGGACATAAGTCAAAAAAATCAAAAATGAAAAAGCCATTTTTCGATTTTTCTTCCTTATGCCTTAGTGCTGACCGCTTCTTTCACAACCTTAGAATAAACGGTGTTCAAGAAGTAGCTCCTTCAGAAATAAGCGTGAACTCCCTAAAATTTGAAGAACAATTTTCGGTTCTTCACGCTTATTTCTCGGAGCTGAGCACTTCTTTCACAACCTAGATAAACGGTGTACAAGAAGCTGACCTTCAACACTAAGCTAAAAAATTGTAAAATATGAAAAACTATTTTTCAATTTTCTATCTTACTGCTCAGGTCAAGTCGCTTCTTTCACAACCTCTGAAAGGAAGGCGTATGTACAAAAAAAATCGATTATTGATCAAATGTTTGATTCTTTGTAGTTGTTTTGTGGCCGCATGGGTAATCCAACATGCCACTGAATGGTACGAAGACCCAATCATGCAAGTACAGCAAGTATCGCTAGAAAATGAACAACAAGTAATCAAAGGAGAATTGATGAATACGCAAGCGAAAGGAACAGAACTCACTCTGTTTATTCCGCACCAAGAAAATCAGATCGAACATGCAAAAGTTAAGACGAATCAACTTTATCTCGTACGAAAAATCGGGGATGAATGGCAGATACTCAGCAAAAAAAATGACGGATGGTTATTCCTTTTTACAAGTTTATTTATCTGCGCGCTCTTGTTCGTAGGCGGAAAAGCAGGCATATTCACTTTGATCAGTGTAGGACTCAATCTCTTGTTATTGATTTTACTTCTTCAAGGTTTCACGCAGCTCCAAGGGATATCTTTGGTGATGACGAGTGTCCTTTTTGTCTTTCTAGGAACGGTCATTTGCGTTTTTGCTTTAGATGGTTGGCAACAAGGTGGACTGATAAAAATCGTCGCAACCATGACGAGTGTAGGTGTAGCTTTTCTAATTTGTTTGTTCGCAATGGATTATTTGAACGATCAAGGATTACGTTATGAGGAAATGAGTTACTTGACTCGACCGTATCGTTCCGTTTTTTTAGCTAGTTTATTAGTAGGGATGACAGGTGGGGTATTGGATACAGTCGTCACAGTCACGACGACTTTAGATGAGTTGGTGAGTAAACAACCAAAAATAACGATGAAGCGATTGTGGCAGTCTGGTCAAATGGTAGGACAAGATGTAATTGGCTCCATGACGAATATCTTACTATTCGTATACGTCAGTGGGACGATCCCAATGTTACTTGTTTACTTTAACAATGGTTGGCCCTTGAGAGATGCGATTGAGCTACATCTCTCGTTGGAATTGCTACGTGTGATCAGCGGAAGTCTAGGCATTGTCCTTTCGATTCCCATTACACTTTTATGCTATTTAGGCCATTTGAAGTATCGGAGGGCGATTTGATGAATGTACTTTTGCTCTTAGCGCTTCTCTTAGTGCTATTGATTTTACTGGTTGGTGGGAAAAATGGGCTCTATACGATCTTAGGTCTGTTCATCAACGTATTGTTGTTTTTCCTTCTATTGGTCCTGTATCATTTTCGTTTGCCAATATTGCCAAGTGCCATCGTGATCTTTTTATTGATCACTAGTGTCACATTGTTTTTTGTTAATGGCTATAATCTCAAGATGAAAGCAGCTTTTCTTAGTGTATTACTTTTTTTAGTGGTTTTCTTAGTGGTGACGCCGGTTCTTTCTGAACTAGCGGTCCAAGGATTTACAAGGATTGAATTAGATGAGCTGACAGGGTTTGATTTGCATGTACCTTTGGATTTTTTCGCATTGACACGAGCGATTTTATTGATCAGTGTCAGTGGAGCCGTGTTAGATGCAAGTGTGTCGATCGCTAGTGCGACGTATGAAGTATATCTTACAGATCCATTACAAACGTATCGCGAATTAGTAAAATCGAGTATGCGGATCGGCAGAAAAATTTTAGCTACAACAGTGACAACATTGGTGTTTGCTTTCATGGGAAATTGTTTGGCACTGATTTTATGGTTTATCGATCTAGAATTGTCTTTTGCTCAGTTGATCAACGAAAAAACCTTCGTTTTGGAGTATGTAACTGTAGTGATCACCACAAGTGCAGCGATCCTTGTTTTACCGATAACATCAGTCATTTCTTCAGTTTTATTTACTCGACAGAAAAAATCATCCTAAGAATGAGAGAAAGTTACAACTTAAGTCCTATGACTTTTTCTTCAAATCATTGCATAATGTGTATGTAAGGAAAAGCTTGCAAACAATTTTTGCTATAAGGAGGCAATTTCCATGAAAGAAAGAGAACGTATTTTAGAATTAGTTAAAAAAGGCATCCTTTCCACAGAAGAAGGTTTAGACCTATTAGAGAGCATGGCAACTGAAAAAGATGAAAAGCAAATCGCAAAAGAGGCAGATCGTGTACATGCTGATCGTAAAGAAAAAGATGAAGCAAGTCGTTTGATCGATGAACTTGAAAATGGCAAAGCTGAACGTGAAGCAGTAGAACCAGATACAAGACAAAAAGAACAAGAAGACAAAGAGAATCTAGAAAAAATCTTAGATGAATTGGCGACTGAAGCGAACAAAACTTCTGCTCACTTAGATGAAGTCAACGCAAAACTTTTTGAAAATAAAATTGCACGCAATGAAAAACAGGAAACATTGATGCAATTGAATACAAAAGAAGAGTTGGATCAACTAACAGAAGAAGAATTGACACAACGTCAACAATTGGAGCAAGAAGTCAAAGAACTTGAAGCAGCCGGAGATCTCTTATCTGAAGAGCGGATCAAGCTTGAAGCTGAATTAAAAGATATCCGTAAAAACCAATGGTCTGAGAAAAAAGACACCTTTGCTGAGAAATTTGACTTGCCAGAGGATTGGAAAGAACAAGCAAATGACACATTGAACCAAGTCGGCGAAAAAATGACTGAAGCTGGGAGTCAACTAGGTAAATTCTTAAAGAAAACCTTCCAAAATGTTTCCGTAACAGTGAATGACAATATGGAATGGAAAGATGTCAGCTTACGAGTACCTGGGATCGCTACAACTAAATTTGAACACGAATTTTACTATAGCGCGCCACAAGCAAGTATTATCGACATCAAAGCGGCTAATGGGAATGTCACCTTGAAAACTTGGGATAGCGAAGACGTAAAAGTCGAAGCAAAAATCAAGCTTTATGGAAAAATGGGTGCAGAGCCTTATGAAGCTTTTGCTGAACGCAGCCAAATCGAAGTCAATGATGAACACATTTCTTTCCAAATCCCGAACAAACGTGTACGTGCCGATTTAGTCTTCTACTTACCAAAACGCATGTATGACCATACAGCAATCAAATTACTCAATGGTAATATTGTAGTTGAAGATTTAGATGTAAAAGATATTTACATGAAATCAACAAACGGTAATATTTTGGTTGAGCAAATGGCTGCAACGATGCTTGAGATTGGTGGAGTCAATGGGAATATCGATGTCCGTAATGGAGATATTTTAGATTCAATCATTGAAACAGTCAACGGTACAGTTACTTTTGGCGCAACACCAGAAAACTTAGCGATTTCATTAGTCAATGGGGATGTTCGTTTGACAATGAAAGAAGATCGTTTGAAGAAAATCGAAGCAAGCTCAGTCAATGGTAACGTCAAAGTTGCATTGCCAACAACCATCGGTATGGACGGTCATGCAAAAACAAGTCTCGGCAGTATCAATAGCCGCCTGTCTGATTATGAAGTGATCCGTGAAAAGAAAGAGCGCACGAATCAAATGTTAGAATTCCGTCGCGTTTCTGAAAATGAAATGGCGAAAATTGAATTGTCTACTACAACTGGTAGTATCTATTTAAAAGATACAGATAAATAATTTTTTCGCTTCGACCTTCTGAAAGAGGAAGGCGAAGCGAAAATCATACTTATAAGAAACAAACAATAGGTTTATTATTCCAATAAATCTTCCGAAGTAAGATTGTTTTAGCATCTTTCTTCAATTAAAATAGGAGAACAGAGGTGAAAGAAAATGAAAAAAAAGTTGACAAAATCAAATAAAAATATTGTATTGACTGGTACTTTAGCCGGGATTGCTGAATATCTTGGGATTGATCCGACAGTTGTTCGTGTCATTTACGTCTTCTTAAGTTTAGTAGCATTTGGAAGCCCAATTATTTTATACATTCTGTTGGCTTTGCTTGTGCCTTCAGGAAAGAATAATCAACGTCGTTATGGACATGACAACGACTATTATCAAAAAAACAACTACAGAGAACAAACGAATAAACGAAAAGAGGCAGAGAAAATCAACGATGACGAATGGAGTGACTTTTAATGTCTTATCTTCAACGTATTGTTGTTAGTACGCTGACGTTTATCTCTCTGGCAGTTATTTTTCCAAATATGATATTTGTGAATAGTATTTGGACCGCAGTTGTGGCGAGTTTTGTTCTTTCTGTGCTGAATCTATTCGTCAAGCCATTCATTATGTTTTTATCGATCCCCTTTACCTTGTTGACGTTTGGATTATTCACTTTTGTAATCAACGCATTGATTTTACAGATGACCTCCTTCTTTGTCGGAGCAGCTAATTTTAGCTTTTCGTCATTTGGATCAGCTATAATGATTGCAGTGATCATGTCATTCGTAAATATCATCGTTAGCAATCGTAATATGAACAGGAATCGTTAGAAAACAATCCAAAGGACAATAAAGCACAATCAAATAAGTGGAAAGAGGAAGTGGCAATTGTCGCTTCCTCTTCTTATTTCTAAAGAAATGATAGCGATTTCTTGATGGGTGCTTGCAAAAAAAACGAGTGTAATGAAAAGGATATCCCTTGTTTTTTTTATTGGTAGTACTTTTACCGATAGAATGATAAAATAAAAGAGAACAGTTTAATAGAAATGAGGTATACGAATGGCAGAAATGGTAAAAGTTAGCCAATTAGTAGAAAAACTATCATTAGAAATCGTCACTGGTGACGAGCAAAGTTTAAATCGTGTCATCGTAACCGGTGATATCTCCAGACCTGGACTGGAATTGACCGGTTATTTTAATTATTATTCGCATGATCGACTACAGTTATTTGGGAGCAAAGAAATCAGCTTCGCAGAACGGATGATGCCGGAAGAGCGTTTGATGATCATGCGTCGTTTATGCAGTGAAGACATGCCAGCCTTTATCATCTCTAGAGGTTTAGCTGCACCGGAAGAAATGATTCAAGCAGCAAATGAACATGGCATGGCCGTTTTGCGTTCGCCGATCTCAACCTCACGTTTACTTGGTGAGTTATCAAGTTATTTAGATGGACGATTAGCACCTAGGACAAGTGTTCACGGCGTCTTAGTCGATGTCTATGGACTAGGTGTCTTGATCCAAGGAGATAGTGGTATTGGGAAGAGTGAGACAGCGTTAGAACTGATCAAAAGAGGCCATCGATTGATTGCAGATGATCGAGTGGATGTGTATCAACAAGATGAGCTAACTGTTATTGGAGAGCCACCAAAAATCCTTGAACATTTGATTGAGATTCGCGGAATCGGGATCATTGATGTGATGAATCTTTTTGGTGCCAGTGCAGTCAGAGGATCAATGCAAGTCCAATTAGCTGTCTACTTAGAAGCTTGGGCAAAAGAGAAAAAATACGATCGTTTAGGGTCTGAAGATACTTCTGTTGAAATTGCGGAAGTAGGTATTCCCCAAATCAAAATACCTGTGAAAACTGGACGAAATGTCGCGATCATCATTGAAGTTGCTGCGATGAATTTCCGTGCGAAAACGATGGGATTCGATGCAACGAAGACATTTGAAGAAAGATTGAGCCGTTTGATCGAAGAAAATTCAAACGGACAATAGCTAGGAGTGAAAGTATGATTGCACAAATCAATCGGGTCGCTTTTGACCTTTTAGGAGTTCCTATTTACTGGTATGCATTGATCATTGTTTCAGGCATTATCATCGCCATGTGGTTAAGCAGTCGAGAAGCAGTAAGGGTAGGAATGAAAGCAGAAGACGTCACTGACTTTATGTTATGGGGATTACCGCTATCGATCATTGGCGCACGCTTGTATTACATCTTGTTCGATTTACCACAGTATATTGCAAATCCGATCCAAATATTCAATATCCGTTCAGGCGGTCTAGCGATTTATGGTGGTCTGATTGCAGGCGGTATCACATTATATTTTTACACGAAATATCACTTCATTGATGTCTGGACGTTCTTGGACATTGCTGCACCTAGTGTTTTATTAGCACAAGCAATTGGACGCTGGGGAAATTTCATGAACCATGAAGCATTTGGACCAGATACAACAAGGAGTTTCTTAGAAAGCCTATATTTACCAAATTTTATCATTGATAATATGTATATCGATGGGATCTATCGGCAGCCAACCTTCCTTTATGAATCGATGTGGAGCCTTCTTGGTGTGATCATTCTCTTATTACTGCGGAAAAAAGCGCATCTTTTGAAAAAAGGGGAAATCGCACTGCTTTACTTGATATGGTATAGTTTTGGTCGTTTCTTCATCGAAGGAATGAGAACGGATAGTCTTTACTTTTTAGATACGATTCGTGTGTCACAGCTTTTATCTGCTGTGCTATTCATTGGAGCAATCGTTCTATTCATCTGGCGTCGGAAAAAAGGCAACTTACCAGATTACGACCGATCTTTAGGGAAAAATCAATTCATTATCTAAAGTCCAAGTCGAAAAAAATGAAAAAATTTGCAGGAGTGGTAAAATGAAATATAGGGTAGCGGTTTTAGGTGCTGGCTCGTGGGGAACAGCATTAGCACAAGTGCTTGCTGAAAATGGTCATGACGTTCGACTCTGGAGTCACCGTGCCTCACAGGTTAATGAAATCAACCAAAAGCATACCAATGAGCGTTATTTACCAAAACACCAATTGCCCAAAACGATCATCGCATACTCGGACATGGCGAAGGCTGTTTCTGATGTAGATGCTGTTTTGTTCGTTGTACCGACTAAGGCGATTCGTTCTGTATGTCAAGAACTCGTTGAGGTCTTGAAAACAAAACCAGTGATCATCCATGCAAGTAAAGGCTTAGAACAAGGAACACACAAGCGGATCTCAGAAGTCCTGGCAGAAGAGATCCCAGCAGAAAAGAGACAAGCAATTGCTGTTTTATCGGGTCCAAGTCATGCAGAAGAAGTGGCTCGTCACGATATTACGACGATCACTGCTGCAAGCACGGAAGCAGATGCTGCTAAATTTGTTCAAACACTATTTTTGAATCATTATTTCCGAATCTATACGAATCCTGATGTTATTGGGGTCGAAATGGGTGCCGCTTTAAAAAACATTATCGCAATCGGTGCAGGTGCAATCCATGGCTTAGGTTTTGGGGATAATGCAAAGGCAGCTATCATGACAAGAGGATTAGCAGAAATCAGCCGCTTAGGTGTTGCTATGGGAGCAAATCCGTTGACCTTCATCGGACTGAGCGGTGTCGGTGATTTAATTGTCACGTGTACAAGTATTCACTCGAGAAATTGGCGTACCGGTCATCTGCTTGGACAAGGCCATGAATTAAGCGAAGTCTTGGATAATATGGGCATGGTCGTGGAAGGTGTCCAGACCACACGAGCTGCTAAAGAGTTAGCTGAGACCATGGGGATCGAGATGCCGATCACTCAAACGATTTATGAAGTGCTATATGAGCACAAGAACATAAATGAAGCAGCGACAGAGATCATGTTGCGCGATGGCAAAAAAGAGAATGAATTTCACTAACATTTTTAAGGGAGAGAAAAAAATGAAAGTAAAAAAAGCAGTGATTCCAGCAGCAGGTTTAGGAACAAGATTTTTACCTGCAACAAAAGCGATGGCAAAAGAAATGTTGCCGATCGTTGATAAACCAACGATTCAATTTATCGTAGAAGAAGCGTTAAAATCAGGGATTGAAGATATTTTGATCGTCACAGGGAAAGCAAAACGCCCAATTGAAGATCATTTTGACTCAAATATCGAATTAGAAACGAATTTAGGCGAAAAAGGAAAAACTGAATTACTAAAATTAGTGGAAGAAACAACGGATGTAAACCTTCATTTTATTCGTCAATCGCATCCTAAAGGGTTAGGACACGCTGTGTTGCAAGCAAGAGCATTCATCGGAAATGAACCGTTTGTTGTCATGTTAGGCGATGACATCATGGAAGATGAAATCCCATTGACACAACAACTGATCGACGATTATGAGCGTACACATGCTTCAACGATCGCCGTGATGCAAGTACCTCACAAAGATACATCTAAATATGGGATCATCAATCCAGGAGAAGAACTAGAAGACGGCTTATTCAATGTCAAAGATTTTGTTGAAAAGCCTGAACCAAGTAAAGCACCAAGTGATTTAGCAATTATTGGACGCTATTTATTGACACCCGAAATCTTTGATGTGTTAGCAGAGCAAAAACCAGGTGCAGGTAATGAGATCCAATTGACCGATGCAATCGATACATTGAATAAGACACAACGCGTATTCGCACGTAAATTTACGGGTAAACGTTATGATGTCGGCGACAAATTTGGTTTTATGAAAACAAGCATCGAATATGGATTGACACATCCAGAAGTGGGTGGACCATTAAGAGAATACATTCTATCATTAGGCAAGTCTTTAGCAGCAGAGACGCCTTCATCTTTCAATCAATCAACAGAAACTTCTGAACCAACTAACAAAAAGTAAACAAGCGAGATGCTTCAGCTGCTGATCAAAATGTAGGTAGTTGAAGCTTTTTGCTATTTTTTATTTGTTTAAAAAATATGAAAATGCTATCCTTATAGCAAGAAGAGGAGAAGGAGGCTTGATTATGACAGTTGGAGAAATTGCTGGCTTGATTGCAGCAATTGCTTTTGCAATACTTGTGGTCTTTCTAGTACGTGTATTGATTCGATTAGCAAAAACGATTGAAAAAGCAGAACAAACAGTAACAGAAGCAAACACAACGATTGAAGTCGTTACCAAAGATGTTGATCTTTTATCGAGACAAGTCGAAGGCTTGTTAGTGAAAAGCAACGAATTGTTGAATGATATCAACGGAAAAGTAGCAACGATCGATCCTTTATTTACAGCTGTCGCTGATTTGAGCGAGAGTGTATCAGAATTGAATTCTTCAAGCAAACACATCGTTACAAAAGTTGGTGGCATCGGTAAAACAACAGCAAAAGCAACTGTTGCCAGCAAAGTCGGTGGGACTGCAGTGAAATTCTTTAAACATAAAAAACCAACAACAGATACGACAGGAGGAAAATAATCATGGCAAAAAAAGGTGGATTTTTACTAGGTGCAGTGATTGGTGGTACAGCAGCAGCAGTAGCAGCTCTACTACTTGCACCAAAATCAGGTAAAGAATTACGTGATGAATTAGCAGCACAAGCGGATGATTTTCTAGATATGGCTTCTGATTATACAGAGATGGCAAAAGAAAAATCAACTGAATTGACAAGTATCGCAAAAGACAAAGCGCATGATCTTTCACAACAAGCAGGCGATTTAGCTGGTAATGTCAAACAAACAGTCTCAGACGCAACAGCCGACGCAGGAGACGAATCAGAAGATATTTTAGTGACATTGAAAGAGCAATCAGCTGATTTATCTGATCGTTTCAAAAAATCAGCTGCTGATTTAGGCGACACAGCAGCTGCTGCGAAAGAAGACATCATGATCGACATCAAAGATACAGCAGACCAAGCAGGTAGTACTGTAAAAGAAGGCATTGACGAAGCTAAACCAGTAGCTGAAGATGCAAAAATCTTGTCTGAGATGGCAAAAGAAGATGCAGCTACTGCGAAAGAAGATCTAAAAGATACATTTAAATAAGCAACACTAAAAAGTGAGCAAGAAAAGGCACGATCAGGAAACAACCTGATTCGTGTCCTTTTTTCTCTAATCTTACGTGGAGAGGATATTGTAAATGATTGAGATCAAGAAAAGCGATTCCGAAGAAACAGAAAAGAAAATCATTGGTCTGCTGAACGAACAATATATGCAATCATTTTCTACAAATGAACACTTAACAACTCAAACCATTTCAATCAGTGCATCTAAGGATGAGAAGTGGATCGGTGGCGCAGTGGCATCTTTATTTGGAAATACCTTGCATCTATCATTGCTCGGCGTAGATCAATCGTACCGTCACGAAGGCATCGGATCGCGATTAATAGAAGCGGTTCAACAAACAGCTTTGGAAAACCAGTGTTTGTATATGACCGTCAATACGCAAGATTATCAAGCTCGAGAGTTCTACGAAAGGCATGGCTTTGAGGTGTTTGCTTCGGTGGAAAATATGCCTTTTGTTGGCACAACAAAATTCTATTTAAAGCAACAAATAGCAAATGAATAGGTATCGACAACTAACGGATATCAGAAAAAGCAACTAAAAAAATAAGCGATAACCCGAAAATAGTTTCTACTTTGGGGTTATCGCTTATTTTACAGGTCAAAACGCTTCTTTCACAACCTAGATAAACGGTGTTCAAGAAGCAACACTTCAATAATAAGCCAAAACCATCAAAAATGAAAAAGCCATTTTCGATGGTTCTGTCTTATTACTCAGTGCTGAACGCTTCTTTCACAACCTATGATAAACGGTGTTCAAGAAGCTGACCTTCAACATTAAGCTGAGAAATCAAAAAATATGGAAAGCTATTTTCTGATTTCCCCTCTTACTGTTCAGGTCAAAACGCTTCTTTCACAACCTAGATAAACGGTGTTCGAAAGCCAGCTCCTTCAGTATTAAGGCAGAACGGCTTTCTCACAACCTCGATGAACGGTGTTCAAGAAGCAACACTTCAATAATAAGCCAAAACCATCAAAAATGAAAAAGCCATTTTCGATGGTTCTGTCTTATTACTCAGTGCTGAACGCTTCTTTCACAACCTTACTCCACCACTAATAATTCTTTTGGTGTTGTTGTAAATGGGATACAACTGTCACTTGTGACATAGACGCAATCTTCGATTCTTACGCCTACTTGATCAGGGATATAAATACCTGGTTCTAATGAGAAGCACATGCCTTCTTCGATCACTAGATCATTGCCTGCCACTAGTGAGGGATATTCATGAACCGTTGTACCAATACCATGACCTAGACGATGATTGAAGTATTCACCGTAGCCGTAGCTTTCAATGACGTTACGTGCGACTTGATCAAGTTCAGCGGCTGTGACGCCTGGACGAACAGCTTCTTGAGCTGCTAATTGGGCTTCAAGCGTGATTTGGTAGATTTTCTCTTGAAATTCTGTCGGTTTTTGGAAGGCAACTGTTCGTGTCGCATCACTACAATAGCCATCCCATACGACGCCTAGATCGAACAAGACAAGTTCATTTGGTTGGATCGTAGTACTTCCAGGTGTTCCATGAGGGCTTGCTGCATTTGTCCCCGCTAAAACTAGCGTGTCAAAAGACATTTGAGATACCCCTTGTTTTTTTAGTTGATATTCGATTTCAGCAATAATTGCTTGTTCCGTTACGCCTTCTTTGATGGAGCGAAAACCAATTTCAAAAGCTACATCTGCCCATTTTCCTGCCGCAATCAATTGCTCTTTTTCTTTTGTTGTTTTGATTAATTGCAGACGTTGGATGACTGGAGTCAGGTCAGCAAATCGGACACTGCTTGTCATTTGTTGCGATAACGCGTCAAAGCGATCAACCGTCAACGCATTTTTTTCGATCCCGATCGTTTTTATTTGTGGATAACGGGTGCGGATCTCTTGCCCGATCAATAGCCAAGGATCTTCACTATCAAGATAACCTCGGACATCATAGGCCCAAGGACTATTTTGTGCATCTTCTACTTCTAACGCTGGTGTAAACAAGAAAGGATCTTGGTCAAGTGGAAGAAATAGAGCTAGTACACGTTCGTGGGGTTCACTTTCATAACCAGCAAAATAGGCGATATGACCTGGATCACTGATATAAGCAAGGTCGATTTCTTTTTGAGCCATCCATTGGCGTAATTCATTGATTTTTTCAAGATTCATTTGGACATCCTTCTTTCGCATTTATGGCATGTTTCGATAATTCATTGTACCACTCTTGTAAAAAAAGACCAATTGACTAAAAGTGAAAAAGGTGATTTTTTTCATGAAAACGCTAGTAAAACGGTTGCAATTTCTGTCAATCTTTGATATCCTGTTTTAGAAATGTAAATCGTATTTTCAGAAAAGATATAAAAACAGAATAGGAGAACAACGATGGAAAAACAAACTATCACTATTTATGACGTAGCGAGAGAGGCAAATGTTTCGATGGCTACTGTTTCACGTGTTGTCAATGGGAATCCAAATGTAAAACCAGCTACAAGAAAAAAAGTATTGGAAGTCATTGACCGCTTAGATTATCGCCCAAATGCTGTAGCTCGTGGTCTTGCAAGTAAAAAAACAACGACGGTTGGGGTCATCATCCCAGATGTCAGCAATATGTTCTTTGCTTCATTAGCACGTGGGATCGATGATGTGGCAACGATGTACAAATATAATATCATTTTGGCAAATTCAGACGGAAATGACCAAAAAGAAGTCAACGTACTGAACAATCTTTTAGCCAAACAAGTTGACGGTGTGATTTTCATGGGGCATCATATCACAGATGAAATCCGTGGCGAATTCTCACGTTCAAAAACTCCAGTTGTTTTAGCTGGTTCGATCGATCCAGACGAACAAGTAGGAAGTGTCAATATCGACTATACTTCAGCGACAAAAGATGCAGTGACTAAATTAGCTAAAAACGGCAATAAAAAAATTGCCTTTGTAAGTGGTGCATTGATTGACCCGATCAATGGCCAAAACCGTTTGAAAGGCTACAAAGAAGCGTTGAAAGAAAACGGACTGACTTATAGTGAAGGGTTGATCTTTGAATCAAGCTATAATTTTAGAGATGGCTTGTCATTAGTAGAACGTATCCACAATAGTGGAGCAACTGCTGTTTATGTAACGGATGATGAACTAGCAATCGGTATTTTAGATGGCTTGATTGACCGTGGTGTCAAAGTACCAGAAGAATTTGAGATCATCACAAGCAACAATTCTTTATTGACTGAAGTTGCTCGCCCACGCTTGACAAGTATTACGCAACCATTATATGACTTAGGTGCGGTATCAATGCGTCTATTGACAAAAATGATGAACAAAGAAGAAGTGGAAGAAAAAACAATCATCTTACCATATGGAATTGAAGAAAAAGGTTCAACGAAATAAATCGATTGAGATAAACATCAAGCGATTGATCAAATAAAACGATAATTAAAAGTAGCTGAAATGACAAAGAATCGTCGTTTCAGCTACTTTTTTTATGGAAATAACAGGGGCAAAGTTTCACCAAAGATAAGTAAAAACGAATAAAAAATGAGCCGGATCTTGATATCATTTATCAAGATCTGACTCATTTTTTTGAGAAAGAGTAGTGGACTCAGATTGTTTTGTTAATCGTCGTCTTTGTCATCCTCTTTGTTCTGTGGATTTTCACGTTCGAATGTTCCGACAGTATTCCAATAATCTTTGTAATTTTCATCTGTTCCACCTACACCAAATTTGAAGGTGCTTTTCTCAGGACCATTTTTTGCCCAAAGTGACTCGACAGTTTTGCTAGGTGTATTGATCGATCTTCGGTCAACGGTCACTTTTCCAGGTAATTGTCCTGTGAAGGCAGAAACGTCTTCTTTCTTCACATCAGAAGCAAGTGTGAATTTCTGATCGGTACCAAAAATCGTTGGGTTTACTTGATACACTTGATTGATTAAATTCGCTAAATATTTGGATGAACGCAATCTTGCTTGGGCATCCATTCCGGTATTATCATCGTGTCCTGCCCAACTACTGATCGTGACAGAGGGTGTGGAGACAACTAACCATGAATCTCGGTAATCATTCGTTGAACCAGTTTTACCGATCCAGTCCGCTTGACCTAAGCTGCCATTGAGACTAGTGATATCATCTTTGAATGGTGTGGTGATCTTTTCATTGATAACGCTACGCAACATATCATTGACGATCGAAGCGGCGGCTTCGGAAAAGACACGCACTGGCTTAACTTCGTGTTGATAAATGACATTCCCCTCGTTGTCAGTGATCGCATCAATGATATACGCTTGCTGGAATTCGCCATTATTTGCTAATGCCTGGAAGCCATTGGTTTGTTGAAGAGTGGTGACATCGACTGTTCCCAGTGGTGCCGATTCAACGCCCCAGTTAGCATTTGCGGGATAGTTCATTTTTGATAGATACGTTTCGTAGGCGTATTGTTTTGAGCCGCCATTGTTCAAAACATCTTGATATAAATGGTAAGCAGGGATATTGTTCGACCATTCCAATGATTCACGAACCGTTTGGAAGGTATTTGATCCTTTATTCGTCGCATTGACGATGTCTTCTCCGGCATTTGAGCCTTCTTGCCAAGTAGTTGCATAGTCAGAAACACGTGATTCTGAACCAACTAAGCCCATATCGATCGCTGGGCCATAAACCAACATCGGCTTGATCGATGATCCGGCTTGTCTTTGAGTATCAAAGGCATGATTATTTTGGTTCAGCGCATAATTACGACCACCGACAAATCCATAAACTCGACCGGTTTTATTATCCATCAGAACGTTACCAGTCTCAACAGGTGTGCCTTTTCCGTCATCAAGTAAGTAACCATAATTGGCAACACCTGCTTGCATCGCATCATAGATGCCTTTATCGATCGTTGAATGAATCGTGTACCCTTGATTTTGGATCGTTTGTTCTGCACGTTGATAGTAGGCATTGTAGACGTCTGTATCGGATAGATCTGCGTTATCTTTTTCTCCCAATTGTCTAGCAATGATATCGGTCGCAGCATTCATGACCGTGTAATATAAGAAGTCACGGTCAGTTTGTTCTGCCACTTGTTGACCTAAGAAATCTTTTGTTAAGTCATAGGCTTTTGCTTCTTCATATTGTTCTTTTGTGATTTGGTGTTCACGATACATGCTAAATAGCACGATGTCTTTTCTTTCTAAGCCGGCAGTAAGGTCTTCTTTCAATGCACCTGTATTGGTATAAGGGCTATAAGTGATCGGACTTTGTGGTAAACCTGCGATAAATGCCGCTTGTGGTAAGGATAAATCGCTCGCATTGACTCCGAAGATCCCTTGCGCAGCTTCTTGGACACCGGCAATATTTTGGCCTTTATTGTTTCTTCCGAAAGGTGAAACATTCAAATAAGTGGAGATGATTTCGTCTTTTGTAAAATGTTTCTCGACTTGAGCAGCCAATAAGATCTCATTTGCTTTACGCTTAAAGGTTGTTTCATCGGTCAAAATCTGTTGCTTGACTAACTGCTGTGTCAGTGTTGATCCTCCAGATGAGCCGATCCCAGTTGCTTCAGAGAAAAGTGCTCGGATCACCGCTTTAGGAACATAGCCTTTATGTTCTTCAAAATATTCATCCTCTGTGCTGATGATCGCAGATTTTAAATAAGGCGACATTTGATCTGAAGGGACGGTTGTCCGCATCAAATCAGTTTGGATCGTCGAGATCTCTGTATTATCGGCATAAACAAGTTTTGATGTTTCGGTTATATTACCTAACTCAGATTGTAACTCAGATTTGGAAGGTAGCTTTGTATCTTCAACTAGATACGCAAAATAGCCGGCACCGACTCCCACACCTAATGCAGCGAATAGAATGATAAGAACCATGATAAAAACGGTTAATGATTGAAAAACGCGAAAAATGACCTTAGGAACAAACCACTTTTCTTTTGTTCGTCGTGCTTGTTTTCTTCGTGTATTATTACGTGGCAAAGGTTTCACCTCAACTAATGGTTTTATTTCGCTAATTATAGCAAATAATAGAACAAAAAAACAGACATGGCTTTTTTTGTGTCTTATTTGACCTTTGGTTTTGAGAAAACATTAAAAATTCTTCTAGTTATTTTGTATCTGCTCGGATCATTGGACAGATTTCAAACTTTTCTTTCAAATCCGTTTCAGTTAAGATAAAAGGAGAGTGAACAAATCCATTCACTGAGTGACTAGCCGAGAGGGCTTTATAGGAGGAGTACGATGTTATTAGGTTCACATGTCAGTATGAGCGGTAAAAAGATGTTACTAGGTGCAGCAGAAGAAGCAGTCAGCTATGGTGCTTCTACTTTTATGATCTATACAGGCGCACCACAAAATACCCGTAGAAAACCAATTGAAGAAATGAATATTGAAGCTGGAAAACAATATATGGAAGAAAATGGACTGAAGAATATAGTGGTCCATGCACCGTATATCATTAATTTAGGAAATACAACGAAACCAGAGATGTTTCCTTTTGCTGTACAGTTTTTAAGAGAAGAAATCGTTCGAGCGGAAGCATTAGGAGCAACTCAGATCACATTGCACCCAGGCGCACATGTCGGTGCTGGAGCAGAGGCAGGGATCGCAAGGATCATTGAAGGGCTAAATGAAGTCTTGACGAAAGAACAGACCGCACAAATCGCCTTAGAGACAATGGCAGGAAAAGGTACAGAGATCGGCAGAACGTTCGAAGAGTTGGCACAGATCATTGATGGGGTGACATTGAATGAAAAGCTATCAGTGACCTTTGACACGTGCCACACGAACGATGCCGGCTATGATGTAGCGAATGATTTTTATGGCGTCATTGAAACGTTTGATAAAGTGATTGGTTTAGATCGCTTGAAAGTACTACACATCAATGATTCCAAAAATCCACAAGGTTCACATAAAGACCGCCACGCCAATATCGGCTTTGGTACGATCGGTTTTGATGCATTAAATAAAATCGTCCATGAACCAATGTTCAAAGATGTTTCAAAGATTCTTGAAACACCATATGTCGGAAAAGATAAAAAATTGGCTTATGCCCCTTATGGGAAAGAAATCGCGATGTTCAAAGCTGAAACCTTTGATCCAGAAGTATTTCCAGAATTATTAGTAGATGTAGAAGCCTGAATAATCTGTAAAGGTTATTAGATAAAGAAAAAAGCCTAGATCACAAAAATATGTAAAAATATTTTTGTTCATCTAAGCTTTTTTTGTTTAGTTTAAAAACCTTTGATCAAGACAACTCTTGTAATCGTTGTTCATAGCGTTTATTTCCCTTATAAAGATCAACGATCGTCCAAGCGAGTAAGGCGAGAACTGCAACGATGATGATGTAAGCGATCCGATCAGCAAGGACGATTGACGCAGTGGAAGCTTGATCGCCAAAGAAAGCTTCGATTTGTCCTGGGAGTCCGCGCAAGTTTAAATACGTCAAACTGATGACAGAAAACCAACCAAGTATTTTGACGATCAGTGAATTTTTGAAACGGGCACCCATTTCTGCTTGGCTGTTGGTCATCATCAATAAAGGAATCATTGAAAAAGGCAAGGCAAAAGCTAAGAATACTTGGGACTCATTCATTAGATTATTAAGTGCTGTATGTTCTTCGATCGTGCCTTTGGAGCTAGTGAACAAGACACAAAGTAGTACTGGAATGACGGACAATAGTCGAGTGACTAAACGGCGTAACCAGATCGGCATGCGCATATGGATAAAGCCTTCCATAATGACTTGTCCAGTCAATGTACCGGTAATCGTTGAATTTTGACCAGAAGCAAGCAGTGCTACTGCAAATAAGGTTGATAAAATGCCTGATTTTGCTACGGCGATCAAGACGCCGTTACTCATCGCAGATGGATCGGAAAGTGCTTCATACAAACCAAAGAAAGAGGGATCTTGAACTGCACCAGTTTTAAAGACGGCAACCCCCATGATCAATAGAAGTGCATTGACAACGAAAGCCATCGTTAATTGAATATTGGAATCCCATGTCGAGAAACGCACCGCTCTGGCAATATCTTCTGGATCTTTTCGATCGATCTCGCGGGTTTGGGAAACAGCAGAGTGCAAATAGAGATTGTGAGGCATCACAGTTGCACCAATGATCCCTAAAGCTCCAGTCAATGGGGTCTCTCCACCGATTTTTGGTTCTTCAGCAAATGTTTGGCTATTAGGAATAAAGCCTTTGAATAGACTGCTCCAATCAGGGTTTGAAAGCGCCACTTGGTAGACAAAGACAAATAGGATAACGAAAATCAAACAGACGACTAACGCTTCGATTTTACGAAAACCGATCTTTGTCAAAAGAAGCAAGACAAAGACATCCAAGACGGTAATAAAGACAGCAATTGCCAAAGGAATATCAAATAATAAATATAGAGCGATCGCTGCACCAATGACTTCAGCGATATCTGTCGCCATGATCGCTAATTCGGTCAAGATCCAAAGAATGACCCCTAGCGTTTTACTCGTACGAGCACGAATCGCCTGTGCCAGATCCATTTGGCTGACGATCCCAAGTTTGGCAGCCATATATTGTAGTAACATAGCAATCAAGCTGGACATCAGAATAACTGACATCAATAAGTATTGGAAATTTTGGCCACCGGTGATCGATGTTGACCAATTACCTGGGTCCATATAGCCGACTGCTACGAGTGCACCAGGTCCGGAATAGGCAAGTAAGGTGCGGAAGAAACTTTTTCCTTTTGGTACTTTGACCGTACCGTTTACTTCTGAAAGGGATAACCCATTAGTGTGTTCAATCCATTTATGTTTATTCTCGTGATTATTCAAATGAAAACCACCCTTCTATTTCTTTTCGAATTCATTCTACACCCAGAGACGAAAAAATAAAAGAAAAAAATTCGGCTAACCTAAAAATTAAATGTGGCTTACTTTCTAAATGGGTGTTTTTGTATAATCATGAAATAAAAATGACTTTTTTTACATATTCTTAAGAAAACGCCTTTCTTTTTTTTGTAAGTTTTAGTAAAATGAATCATTGAGAGCAATTAGGAAAAGGAAAGGAGAGATTTACATGGTATCAAACGGAATCGTTGTACTTATTGCAGTTATTGCATTGTTAATCGGCGCAGTCGGTGGATTCTTTCTTGCGCGTAAATATATGAAAGATTACTTAGAAAAAAATCCTCCCGTTAATGAGGAAATGTTAAGATCAATGATGATGTCTATGGGGCAAAAACCATCTGAAAAGAAAATTCGTCAGATGATGCAACAAATGAAGAACCAAGGGAAGAAGTAGGTTCTTATTCGACAACATCAAAAAGCGGGCTGATTGATTTCAGCTCGCTTTTTTCTTTTTCTCAATTTGAGAAAAGCGCATTCATGCCGATCAATGATTATTTTTTTATAAATTGTATGACGATCATATTTTTTCGATTGTGATCAACGATATCTGAGGATTCAATTCAACCTCGGAAATAAATGAAATTTTTAGGAGTTAGAAGGAGGAAATATATGTCGATTTTCAGAAAATTGGGTTGGTTTTTTAAACAAGAGAAAAAGCACTATTTGATTGGCGTATTTTCTTTGTTCGCGGTGGCAATAGTGCAGTTGATCCCACCTAAAGTCATCGGGATCATTATCGATGAAATCGCCGATCAAAATATCTCGATGCAAATCATTGCATTGTGGATAGGTGTATTGATCATTGCAGCTTTTTTGCAATATCTTTTTCGCTATATTTGGCGAATGAACATTTGGGGCAGTGCAGCTAGGCTTGAAAAAGAATTACGCCAGCGTCTATTTGCTCATTTTACGCGAATGGATAGTTTGTTCTATCAAAAATACCGGACGGGTGATTTGATGGCTCATGCAACGAATGATTTGAACGCGATTCAAAATGTGGCTGGTGCAGGAATTTTAACATTTGCAGATTCAGTGATCACTGGAGGAACGACGATCATTGCGATGGTTCTATTCGTTGATTGGCGGTTAACTTTGATTGCATTGATCCCATTACCATTATTAGCGGTTACTTCAAGGATCTTAGGCTCAAAATTACATGATGCGTTTCGTGATTCACAAGAAGCCTTTTCAAGTATCAACGATAAAACACAAGAAAGTATCACAGGTATCAAAGTCATCAAAACATTTGGCCAAGAAAAACAAGACTTGGAAGATTTCCAAGAAAAGATCGATGATGCCATTGAGAAAAATAAGCGGGTAAACTTTTTAGATGCGCTTTTTGATCCATTCATCACGTTGATCATTGGCTTGTCATATGTGGCGACAATTATTTTAGGAGGACGTTATGTCTTGGATGGTACGATCTCAATTGGACAGATGGTTTCTTTTATCAGTTATATCGGTATGCTTGTCTGGCCGATGTTTGCGATTGGGCGACTGTTCAATGTACTAGAAAGAGGGAACGCTTCGTATGATCGTGTCAATGAACTATTGCATGAGAAAACACATATCGTCGAAAAAGTAGGAGCAGAAATGACACCAGCAAAAGGTGAGTTGAATGTGGCAATCACACAATTTACCTATCCAGACGATGAACAGCCAGCATTAGAACACATCAAATTTGCGATCAATGAAGGTGATACGTTAGGTATCGTTGGTAAAACAGGTGCCGGTAAGACGACAATCATCAAATTATTGATGCGTGAGTATGACCATTATCAAGGAGAAATCAAATTTGGCGGACGAACGATCAGAGACTACTCACTAGATGCCTTGTTGCGCTCGATTGGTTATGTGCCACAAGATCATTTCTTGTTTTCGATGACGATCCTAGATAATATTCGCTTCTCCAATCCACAGAAATCACCAGAAGAAGTGGAAGAAGCAGCGGAATTGGCGTATATCAACACAGAAATCAAAGGACTGCCAGAAGGGTACCAGACAATGGTCGGTGAACGTGGGGTCTCTCTTTCTGGTGGACAGAAGCAACGGTTGTCGATTGCTCGTGCATTGATCCAAAGTCCCGAATTATTGATTTTGGATGACGCATTATCCGCTGTTGATGCTAAGACAGAAGAAGCAATCTTACGTAACCTTAAAGCAGAACGGAAAAACAAAACCACGATCATTGCGGCCCATCGTTTAAGTAGTGTCATGCACGCCAATGAAATCATCGTCATCGATCATGGTCGGATTATTGAACGTGGCACACATCAAGAGTTGTTAGCTCTTGGTGGTTGGTACGAACAAATGTGGCAGAAACAACAATTAGAAGCAAAAATTGAAGGAGGTGGCGAATAATGGAAGATCAATATCAGTCGGAATGGTCAAAATCCATGACCTATAAAGAACAAGCTTCGATCATTAAACGGTTGATGCAATTTGCTAAACCCTTTCGCTCGACATTCATCATTGCGATTTTATTTGCTCTAGTATTATCAGTCATCAATGTGCTATTGCCAAGGATCATCCAAACATTCATGGATGAGCATCTAGCGAAGCAGTCAGCAACGACACAAGTCATTCTTTTCTTTGCAGGGCTTTATCTTTTTGGGGTCATTGTCAAAAGTATCATTTGGTTTTTCCAATGGTATTTATATTCGATGGCGTCATTGAAGACCTACCAACATATCCGTGTAAAGCTGTTTGAAAAACTGCATACATTAGGAATGCGGTACTTTGATCAAACGCCAGCTGGATCGACGGTTTCTCGTGTGACCAATGACACAGAAACACTGTTTGAATTTTGGTATGTCTTTCTGATGGTTTTAACAGGGATTTTTGCCGTGATCTCTTCATTTATTGCGATGTTTCAAATCAATCAAAAAATCGCGTTATGGTGTCTGATCTTTTTACCGATTTTAGGAGTAGTGATTTGGTATTATCAAAAATTTAGTTCAAGGATCTATCGAAATATGCGTGAACGCTTGAGTCAATTGAACACAAAACTAAATGAATCAATTTCTGGGATGCGGATCATCCAACAATTTCGTCAAGAATCGCGTTTGGCAAAAGAATTTGAGGAAGTCAATGAAGAGTATCTGGCAACTCGTTATGCTATGATCAAGACAAATTCGATTCTTTTGAGTCCAATCATCAGTTTTTTATATGCTTTAGCGATTGCCTTGACTTTGACGTTATTCGGACTCGATGCCTTACATTCACCAGTTGAAGTCGGCTTGATCTTTGCCTTCACCACCTATGTTCAAGGATTCTTTAACCCGATGTCGCAAATGATGGACTTCTTAAGTGTCTTTACTGATGGAACAGTTGCAGGGAGCCGTATCTTGAAAATCATGGATACGGAAGAATATGCACCACAGCAAAAGGAAGCAGCGGATCGAACGATCACTGCTGGGAAAATCGAATTTCGCAATGTCAGTTTCTCTTATGATGGAAAAAACAACGTGTTGAACAATATTTCATTTGTTGCTAATCCAGGAGAAACTGTGGCATTAGTCGGGCATACAGGAAGTGGGAAAAGTTCGATCATCAATGTATTGATGCGTTTTTATGAGTTTTATGAAGGACAGATCTTGATCGATGACCATGACATTCGTGAATATCCGATTGCTGAATTACGCAATAAAATGGGCTTAGTATTACAGGATGCGTTCTTATTTTATGGGGATATCGCTGGAAACATCCGGATGATGAATCCAGAGATCACAGACGAGCAAATACGCGAAGCCGCTGAGTTTGTCCAAGCGAATCAGTTCATCGAAGAATTGCCGAAAGGGTATCATTCAAAAGTAATTGAAAGAGGGGCAAGCTATTCAAGTGGGCAACGCCAATTGATCACGTTTGCCAGAACGATTGTTACTGATCCTAAAATCTTAGTTCTGGATGAAGCAACGGCGAATATCGATACAGAAACAGAAGTCTTGATCCAAGAAGGACTTGCGAAGATGCGTCAAGGTCGGACAACGATTGCCATCGCCCATCGACTTTCGACGATCCGCGATGCAGAGTTGATCCTCGTACTAGACAAAGGACATATCGTAGAGCGTGGCAATCATGAAACACTGTTAGCCGAAGAAGGACTATATGCAGATATGTACAAACTACAAAGTGAATAATAGAGGATTACTTTTTAAACACTATTTATCATAAGCCTGTGATAGAATCGTTCAGGTCAGAGAAATAAGCCTTGTACCCAAAATCGTTCCAACTTTGGGTATCAAGGCTTATTTTTAAATGACTTGATAGCGACGTTATTCAAAATGAAAGAAGTCAATCAACTGTTTGACTGTCAATTTCATTGTTGTTCTGGTGAAGTGGTAGTTTCCCTGCAGCTTGTAATAATTTTTTTGGTAAATATAGAAATAACACAAAAGAAAGCGTTGACATTTTAAAATTGTTTCGCTAATATGAAGAAAAGAACATACTGTTGGATAGTGATTGCATCACGCAAGCTAAACCTAATCAGTCACCATGAATCGATTCCATGGCTGACTTTTTGGGTTTTTTTGTTTTTTTAGGAGTGACAATCATAGAAAGGGGATATTATGCGGATTGAAAAAATTCTAAATAATAATGTCGTTGTCACAAGGGACAAATTAAATCGAGAAATGATCGTTATGGGAAAAGGATTGGCGTTCAAAAAAAAGATCGGTGATGCCATTTTAGAAGCGGGTGTAGATAAGGAATTTCACTTGACGGATGATCGACTGTCTAAACATTTTCAAAAATTAGCGGAGGATATCCCAATGGAATACCTCGAACTTTCTTACGAGATCATCGAGTATACGAAAGAAAAATTGGATGTGACATTGAATGAATCCATTTATATTTCCTTGACCGATCATTTGTACAATGCGATCAAACGTTATAAAACCGGCGTTGGGTTACCGAATGTTTTATTATATGATATCAAGCAATTATTTCCGAGAGAATACCAAATAGGTAAAAAAACGATTGAAAGAGTCCATCATAAGTATGGATTCGATTTATCCGAAAATGAAGCTGGATTTATTGCCCTTCATTTAGTCAATGCACAATCAGAACAAGATAGTATGAACAATATGTACCAGTTTACGAAAACCATTCAGGATATCTTGAATATCGTTCGCTATTATTATCAAACACCCTTTGATGAAGAATCGATTTATTTTTTCCGATTTGTTACGCATCTTCGTTTTTTTCTTAGCCGTGTGATGAATACGTCTATCACCTATGAGGGTGAGGTTGAGGAAGAATTGATCCAGATGATCCAGCGAAAGTACCAAACGGCCTCTGGCTGTGTGGACAAAATCGCTTTATTTTTAGAAGAAACATTTAATTATCATATGTCAGACGATGAAATTGTCTACTTAACGATCCATCTGGCTCGTTTGGCAGATAATAATCATTTAAAAAATCATTAAAAGGAGGGCCGTGGGTTCAACGAATGGGTACCAAAGGATAGTGACATTGAGTTGGCTAAACCTTCAATCAAACAATTGGAGGAAAAGAACATGGGAAAATACCAAGATTTAGCAAAAGAAATCGTGAAATATGTTGGCGGAAAAGAAAATATCAGTAGTTTGACGCACTGTGTGACTCGTTTGCGTTTTCGGTTAAAAGACGAAAGTAAAGCAGCTGATGAGACACTGAAGAATATGGATGGTGTCGTGACCGTCATGAAAAGCGGTGGACAATACCAAGTAGTCATCGGTAATCATGTCCCAGACGTATATGCAGATGTCTTGAGTGTAGCAGGAATCTCAGAGGATGCTGAATTAGCTCCTGCGAAAGGCAATATTTTTAATCGTTTGATCGATATTTTGAGTGGTTGTTTCCAACCTTTCTTAGGTGCTCTAGCCGCTGCCGGGATGGTCAAAGGATTGAATGCGTTATTTATCTTTTTAGGATTCTATGAACAGACTTCTGGAACTTATATCATGTTAAATGGGATCGGTGATTCGATCTTTTATTTCATGCCAGTTATTTTAGGGTATACAGCAGCTAAAAAATTCAAATTGAATCCAATGGTCGGCATCGTGATCGGTGCAGCCCTTGTCTATCCGACCGTGCAAGGACCGGCATTACAAAGTGGCTTTGAAGCAGCAAATCAAGGTGCAGCTGCGCCGCTTAGCCTTTTAGGATTGCCCGCGTATGAAAGTTTCTTGGGTATTCCTTGGGTAGGAGCTTCCTATACATCAAGTGTTGTTCCAGTCATCTTCATTATTGCTTTTGCGGCACAAGTCCAAAAATTTGCGAAGAAGATCGTACCAACCGTTGTCCAAACATTTGTTGTTCCATTTATGGTTTTATTGATTGCTCTACCGATCGGCTTTTTGGTGATTGGACCAATCGTTAGCTTGTTAACAGAGTGGTTGAGTGCAGGGTTCCAAGCATTGATGGATTTTTCACCAGCATTATATGGTGGGGTCCTAGGTTTCTTCTGGCAAGTATTAGTTATCTTCGGTCTACATTGGAGTATCATTCCTTTGGCGATCATGCAGCTGGCACAAAATGGCTCAAGTCAAATGCTGGTAGGTGTTTTTGGGGCAAGTTTTGCACAAACTGCTGTTGTGTTAGCAATGTACTTCAAGTTTAAAGACAAGAAAATGAAAGCATTATGTATGCCTGCCTTTATCTCAGGAATCTTTGGCGTAACAGAACCAGCCATCTATGGGATCACTTTACCTAAAAAGACCCCGTTCATTTATTCAATGATTGGTGGCTCGCTCTCTGGTATCTATTTGATGATGAGTGGTACCACAGGTTATACAATGGGTGGCTTGGGAATCTTTGGCGTTGTCAATTTCATTAGTGGTGGTGATGCAAGTGGAATGTACAATGCTTTTATCGGAATTGTGATTGCTGCAACGATTGGTTTTACTTTAACCTTCTTGTTCTGGAAAGATGCGGAAGAAGTAGTACCTGAGAAAAAAGAAAGCAAAATCAAAGAAATCGT
This sequence comes from Enterococcus sp. DIV1304_2, assembly GCF_050555445.1. Lineage (NCBI taxonomy): Bacteria > Bacillati > Bacillota > Bacilli > Lactobacillales > Enterococcaceae > Enterococcus > Enterococcus sp. DIV1304_2. Next base: position 2,072,821 of record NZ_CP187851.1, on the reverse strand, counting down.
CAAAACACCGATCCAAGGTGGTATTGCTTCTTTAAGCGAAGCGAAAGACCAAGCATTTGCTAAAGGCGCGTTAGGACGGGGAATCTTGATCTATCCAGAAAAAGGTGAAGTTGTTGCCCCATTCGATGGGACAGTGATGACGTTATTCCCTTCAAAGCATGCCATCGGTTTAGTTTCTGAAAGTGGGTTAGAGCTGTTGATCCATGTTGGTTTAGACACTGTGCAATTGCAAGGAAAACATTTTGAATCTTTTGTGAAACAAGGGGACAAAGTGAAACAAGGAGACGTTTTATTGCGATTTGATATCAATGCGATCGAAAGTGAAGGATATAGTGTAGAAACCCCTGTCATTATTACCAATTCAGCAGATTACCTCGATATCGTCGAGAATCAATCGAAGATCGTGACGAATGGGGACGAGTTGATCACAGCTTTGACTTAACGCAATAAAAAACCTCTAAAATCAAGGGTTTGACAGAGATAGCTAAGCGGTAAGGAGCATTTTTCCACAGAAAGCTGTGTCTGATTACCTGATTCCGCAAAAAAAGTCGTAACATCCGAGGATTTCCTCTCATATTTTGGATGTTACGGCTTATTTTCTTAGAAGTTCAGCTATTTAATTAGAGAGTAAATTTCAAGGAGCAACTTTGTTCTGAACGAATCTTTCTTATCGTTCCCGCTATAAAAGTAGACTAATCGCCATCTTCGATTGAATCGGTAAATAGTTCTTCCTTCATAATAGATGAACTGATCTGACGGGTATCGACTTTTTGCCCGACTTCGATCAAATAATCGAGGTTCTCACGATAATGTTCAGCAAAGACACAACTATATAAAACATCCAACAAATAGGAGATCGACGTATTGATCGTGAAGCTGCTGATTTTTGAGTACAATCGTTCGCGAGTTGTCAGTCGCAATACTACATCGCTCGCTGTGGACAAACTTGACTCTCCGATGCTCGTCAATGATAAAATCGGAACATTCTTCTCTTTTAGTATTTCAGCAGTCCGAAGCATCATCTGATTTTCTCCCGTATAAGAGATCAAGATCGCACAGTTTTCAGGCTGACAATTGTAGGCATCGTAATAAGACTCGCCAGAAGTTGGCACAATGGTCACTTCCTGTTTGATCCGATTCATTTTCAATTTGAAGGATTGAGCAATCAATGTGTTAGTGTCACTCGAAAATAATACGATTTTATTAGATCGTAACAGCAGTTGTTTTGCTTGTTGGAGATCGTCGTGCATCAACAAGGATAACGTATCTTGGATCGTCATGCGTTCAAGTGCTGCAATTCGATTGGCAATCGTCATGATGCCTTCATTTTCGGAAAAAGGAAGATTGGCATCCACTTCTTGAAAATTCCCTTGCAGATATTCTGTTTCAGCGATGAATGCATCTCTAAAATCCACCCATCCATGAAAGCCCATTTTTTTGGCGATCCGAATCAAAGTAGAAGGATGGACATAGCAAGTTGCTGCAATTTGCTGAATCGTGCGATCGGCCAAAGTCGTTTCATTGGCTTGGAGAAAACGAATGACTTCGCTTTCTGAGGGTGAAAAGTTGATTTGTTTGAGCTTTTCCTTTAATAGCATAATTCGATCCTCTTTTTTTACGTTTTTGGTTAAAAGTATGTAAAATAATTGTAAACGGTATTATTTAGTGTGTCAATGAAATGAATAAAAGAGAAGTGACTCCTTAACTAGTTTGTTTTAATTAAAAAATTAGGATTTGTTTGGTTTGTATTCATTGTTTTTCTTTTTGTTATGCGCAATAAATTTACAAAAAATCACAAGAATATCGATCATTTTGTAAATGATTATTCAAAGTAATCAAAAAGTATTGTGACTTTTATTTACAAAAATGATAATAGAGTTGTAAAAAAGACGAAGGAGTGAGTGTATGAATCAAGGAATCAAGATCGCGACAATTGGTGGCGGAAGTAGTTACACACCGGAACTAATGGAAGGATTCATCAAGCGTTACGATGAATTACCGATTCGTGAAATCTGGTTAGTCGATATCGAAGCTGGACGTGAAAAACTAGCAATCGTCAGTGAGATGGCCCAACGGATGTGGGATGCTTCACCATATGATGTGAAAATCTATGCCACCTTAGATCGCGAAGAAGCATTGAAAGATGCCGACTTTGTCACTACACAATTTCGGGTCGGTCAATTGGATGCTCGTGTAAAAGACGAACGTATCCCTGCGTACTACGGCATGTTGGGACAAGAAACCAATGGAGCTGGGGGGATGTTTAAAGCATTTCGGACGATCCCAGTCATTTTAGCAGTAGTGGAAGATATGAAACGCCTCTGTCCGAACGCTTGGTTGATCAATTTCGCGAATCCAAGCGGTATGGTGACTGAAGCAGTCGTTCGTTATGGGAAATGGGACAAAGTGATTGGTTTGTGTAATGTGCCAGTAATGGCAATGATGACAGAGCCAGTCATGATCAGTGAGAAGAAAGAAGAGTTGATCTATAAATTTGCTGGGCTGAACCATTTCCATTGGCACAAAGTAGCGGATGCAAAAGGAAATGATCGTACCGAAGATTTGATCGAACAACTTTATGCGGAAGATAACGGGTTGCCAAAAAACATATTCGATGTGCCATTCTTTAGAGAACAACTAGATCAAATGAAAATGATTCCTTGTGGCTATCACCGCTATTACTATCGTGAAGAAGAAATGTTGGAGCATGCGTTGGAAGAATACCGCACGATCGGAACGCGAGCACAACAAGTCAAACAAACAGAAGCGGAATTGTTTGAGCTTTACAAAGATCCGCAACTTGATCATAAACCAGAACAACTACAACAACGAGGCGGTGCCTATTATTCTGATGCGGCATGTGAAACGATTGCTTCGATCTATGGCAATAAAGAAACCCAAATCGTTGTCTCAACGAAAAACAATGGGGCTGTGCCTGATCTACCAGCAGACTGTGTCGTTGAAGTAACAGCTTATGTAGGTGCGCAAGGAGCAAGAAGTGTTGCTTTTGGTTCATTACCTGCAGCAGAACGTGGGTGGTTACAAGTGATGAAAAATATGGAGTTGTTGACGATCGAAGCAGCTGTCACAGGTGATTATGGGACGGCGTTACAAGCCTTTACGATCAACCCATTAGTTCGTTCTGGTAAAACAGCAAAACGTATGATGGATGAATTATTTATTGCTCATCAAGAGTATTTACCACAATTTAAAGAAGCCATCGATCGCTTAACAGCAGAAGGCATCGAAGTGCAAGATGAATTAGCAAGAGAATTGTCAGAAAAACGTGTAGTGGAAGGAGTATAACAACGATGGGATTTAGAAAAGACTTTTTATGGGGTGGCGCAACAGCTGCCAATCAATGTGAAGGTGGATACGATGAAGGAGGACGTGGCTTAGCCAATGTGGATGTCGTACCGATTGGTCCAGATCGTTTTCCAGTGATTACCGGTCAACAAAAAATGTTTGAGTTTGATGACGAACATTTTTATCCAGCGAAAGAAGCCATTGATATGTATCATCATTACAAAGAAGATATTGCCCTTTTTGCAGAAATGGGCTTTAAAACCTATCGCCTATCGATTGCCTGGAGCCGTATTTTCCCATTAGGTGATGAGAAAGAGCCAAATGAAGAAGGGTTGAAATTCTATGAAGATGTCTTTAAAGAATGTCAGAAACATGGGATCGAACCTTTAGTAACGATCACTCATTTTGACTGCCCAATGCATTTAGTCAAAGAATATGGGGCATGGCGTTCGCGTGAATTAGTCGGATTTTATGAAAACCTTTGTCACGTGATCTTTAACCGCTACAAAGGATTAGTGAAATACTGGTTGACTTTCAATGAAATCAACATGATTCTACATGCACCGTTCATGGGCGCTGGCTTGTATTTTGAAGAAGGCGACAATGTAGAGCAAGTCAAATATCAAGCAGCCCACCATGAGTTACTAGCGAGTGCGATTGCCACGAAAATCGCCCATGAAGTGGATCCTGAGAATAAAGTCGGCTGTATGTTAGCTGCGGGAGCTTACTATCCTTATTCATGTAAACCAGAAGATGTCTGGGCTTCACGCCAAGCAGACCGTGAAAATTATTTCTTTATCGATGTACAGTCAAGAGGGGAATATCCAGCATATGCGCTAAAAGAAATGGAACGCCAAGGCATCGAGATCGACATGGAACCAGGAGACTTAGAATTATTGAAACAACATACCGTTGATTTTATTTCATTCTCTTATTATTCTTCTCGTGTTTCAACAACCGATCCAAAATTATTAGAACAAACAGCAGGAAATATCTTTGAATCAACGAAAAACCCTTATCTAGAAGCAAGTGAATGGGGTTGGCAAATTGACCCATTAGGTTTACGGGTGACATTGAATGATATTTATGATCGGTATCAAAAACCATTGTTTATTGTTGAAAATGGTTTGGGCGCGGTAGATACTCCGGATGAGAATGGCTATGTGGAAGATGACTATCGCATTTCATATCTTGCTTCACACATCCAAGCGATGAAAGATGCAGTCGAATTAGATGGTGTTGATCTTTTAGGTTATACGACTTGGGGCTGTATCGATCTAGTTTCTGCTGGGACAGGTGAAATGAAGAAACGCTATGGTTTTATCTATGTTGATCGTGACAATGAAGGCAATGGTACATTGAAACGAACGAAGAAAAAATCATTTGATTGGTACAAACAAGTGATTGCTTCAAATGGTGAAAATCTAGCGAACAAATAGGATAGAATAAGAATGTCTATTGTTTTTGTCTATCGATTTCGAGTATAATATATCTATTCGAAACTCGTAGGCAGAACAATAGACTTTTTGTGTGATTGGCTGTAAAGTAGGCTTACTTGATTTTAAAACGGAGGAATCTACATATGTATGATGTAATCGTAATTGGCGCAGGGCCTGCTGGCATGACCGCTGCTTTATATGCTTCAAGATCAAACTTATCAGTAGCGATGATCGAACAAGGGGCACCTGGCGGGCAAATGAACAATACCGCAGAAGTAGAAAATTATCCTGGATTTGATTCGATCATGGGTCCAGACCTTGCGTATAAAATGTATGAAGGTGTTTCACGATTTGGAACTGAAAATGTCTATGGTATCGTCCAAGATATCAAAGATCATGGCAACTATAAAGAAGTTATCTGTGAAGATAAAAGCTACGAAGCGAAAACAGTCATCATTGCGACTGGCTGTATCCATCGTAAACTAGGGGTGCCAGGCGAAGAAGAATATGCTGGACGTGGTGTTTCTTACTGTGCAGTTTGTGACGGTGCATTTTTCCGTAACAAACGCTTAGTCGTGATCGGTGGTGGCGATTCTGCGGTAGAAGAAGCCGTGTATTTGACTCAATTCGCTTCAGAAGTCGTTGTCGTTCATCGTCGTGATGAATTGAGAGCGCAAAAGATCATCCAAGATCGTGCATTTGCAAATGAAAAAATCTCGTTTGTTTGGGATACGATCACTGATGAGATCGTCGGGAACGATATGGTCGTCACTGGTGTCAAAGGGCACAACGCAAAAACAGGGGAAGAAATCGAATTAGCAGCTGATGGTGTGTTCATCTACGTTGGACTAGATCCATTGACTGAACCTTTCCGCAAAGCTGGGATCACGAATGATGCTGGCTGGATACCAACAGATCAAGATATGCGTACGAACATGCCTGGCGTATTTGCCATTGGCGATGTACGAGAAAAAGATCTACGCCAAATCACTACAGCAGTAGGCGATGGCGGGATTGCTGGACAACAAGTGTATAAATACTTGGAAGCTTTAGAAGAAACGCCAAACGCTCAAGGATAACTAATGATTTGAAAAACGAAAGGTGTCTGGGACATTAGTCCTCTTGTACCACCTAAAACCGAATAAACGGCGGGAACAGAAGTAACCTCTTCGGAAATAAGGCGCCATCCACAAAAATTTGAAGAACAATTTTCGTGGATGGCGCCTTATTTCTCGAGGCTGAACACTTCTTTCCCGACCTCTTTTTCTTATGCTTTGCTATCTAAAAAGAGAATGCTATACTTAGAAAGGAACATATTTTTAGAAAGAGGTGTCGGCTTCATGTCTTGGAAACAAGTTTACGAGCAATGGGCAACTGAAGAATCATTAGAAGAAAATTTAAAAAAACAATTAAAAGAATTAAGTGAAAATCCTGAAAAATTAGAAGATGCGTTCTACGCACCTTTGGAATTTGGTACAGCAGGAATGCGCGGGATCTTAGGACCTGGAATCAATCGAATGAACATCTATACTGTACGTCAAGCAACAGAAGGGCTTGCACAATTTATGGATGAACAAGGAGCAGAAACTAAAAAACGTGGGGTAGCGATTGCTTATGATTCACGTCATCAATCGCCAGAATTTGCGTTGGAAGCGGCAAAAACTTTAGCGCAACATGGTATTCCATCTTTTGTATTTGAAAGCTTACGACCAACTCCAGAGCTTTCATTTGCGGTTCGTCATCTTAACGCATTCGCTGGGATCATGGTTACAGCTTCTCATAATCCAGCGGCATATAATGGCTATAAAGTCTATGGCGAAGATGGTGGACAAATGCCGCCTGCTGATGCAGACGCATTGACAAAATATGTACGAAACATCAGCAATCCATTAAAAGTAGAAGTTTTAGCAGAAGAACAAGCAAAAAATAGTGATTTGATCACGATCATCGGCGAAGAAATCGACCAAGCGTACTTGGAAGAAATCAAAGCAGTGACGATCAATCATGAATTAGTAGAAACATTAGGGAAAGAATTGAAGCTAGTCTTCACGCCGTTACACGGAACAGGCAAAATGTTAGGTGAGCGTGCGTTGACTCAAGCGGGATTTGAACAATTTGTCTTGGTTCCTGAGCAAGCAGTCGCTGACCCAGACTTCACCACAGTCAAATCACCAAATCCAGAAGAACACTCTGCTTTTGAATACGCAATCCGTTTAGGCGAAAAAGAAGGCGCAGATCTATTGATTGCTACTGATCCAGATGCCGATCGTCTAGGTGCAGCTGTACGCTTGCCAGACGGTTCTTACAAAGTATTGACAGGAAATCAAATCGGCGCTTTGCTTGTCCAATATATCCTGGAAGCTCACCGAGAAAAAGGAGCACTGCCAGAAAATGCGGCGGTCTTGAAATCAATCGTTTCAAGTGAACTACCGACAGCAATCGCTAGACATTATGGTGTAGAAATGATGAACGTTTTGACTGGCTTCAAATTTATTGCTGAAAAAATCCAACAATTCGAAGAAACCAAGGCGCATACATTCATGTTTGGTTTTGAAGAAAGCTACGGTTATTTAGTCAAACCATTCGTTCGCGATAAAGACGCGATTCAAGCACTATTATTATTAGCAGAAGTTGCTGCATTTTATAAAAAACAAGGTAAGACCCTTTATGATGGGTTACAATCGATTTTTGAAACGTATGGCTATTATGCAGAAAAAACAATTTCAGTCACAATGAGTGGTCAAGAAGGTTCAGCGAAAATTGCTGCACTGATGGAGAAATTCAGAAAAGATGCACCAACTGAATTTGCCGGAGAAAAAGTTTTACAAACAGAAGATTTCAAGGCACTGACAAAAACAGATGCTCAAGGAAATGTAGAAAAACTAACGACTCCACCTTCAGATGTATTGAAATATACACTAGAAGAAGACGGTTGGATCGCGATCCGTCCTTCTGGAACGGAACCAAAAATCAAATTTTATATTGGTGTCAAAGGTGATTCAAACGAAGCAGCACAAGAAAAAATTGCTGCACTTGAAGCTAGCATCAAATCAATGACAGAAGAATAAACAGTTGAGACTGACGAAAAAAGTGGTACACTTTAGTAGTCAGTCTTTTTTTGGAGGTGAATCGTTTGTCGGGGAATCAAAACATTAAAGTAGAAAAAGTGAGTCAATTATTCAAGGTATTAAGTGATCCGACACGTTTGAATATTTTACTTTATTTAAAAGATGGAGAAAAAAATGTGACGTCGATCAGTCAATCTGTTCAAATGGAACAATCGGCTGTATCTCATCAATTACGGTTGTTACGTGAAAACCACGTGGTGAAATCACGACGTGAAGGAAAAACGATCCTTTACAGTTTGGATGACTTTCATGTATTAGATATTTTAGAACAAACGATCAAGCATGTAGAGCATCAAAAAAGCTAACTAAAGTCATTAAAAAAGGATTTGAAAGTGTCTGGGACATCGGTCCTCTTGTACCACCTACAACCGAATAAACGGCGGGAACAGAAGTAACCACTTCGGAAATAAGGCGCCATCCACAAAAATTTGAAGAACAATTTTCGTGGATGGCGCCTTATTTCTCGAGGTTGAACACTTCTTTCCCGACCTCGATCAACTCCTATTTTTATCATTTAAAAAGATAATAAAAAGCTATTTCTCTTCCGAAGTTTCTGTGCCGTAATAGCTATGGTCTTCCAGCTCTAACTCATTCAATATCAATGATGCTGTTTCTTCAATGGAAAGAGAAGCAACATTGATGACGACACACCCTAATTTTTCATAAAGTTCATTGGCAAATTCCAATTCTGCACGAATTTTTTCGATATCGGAGTACGCAGTATCTGGATTCAGGCCATATGAACGCATGCGTTCTTTACGAATGTTATTTAAAATATCAGGGTTATTTGTTAATCCAACAATCTTCTTCGGATCGATTTCCCACAATTGCTTAGGGATATGTGCTTGAGGTATCAGTGGGAGATTTGCTACTTTTAAATTTTTATTGGCTAAAAACAAACTTAACGGTGTTTTAGAAGTTCTGGAAACACCAAGTAAGACGACATCGGCTTCCAAAAAACCTCGAGGATCTTTTCCGTCGTCATATTTCACCGCAAACTCCATCGCTTTGATCCGTTTGAAATAATTTTCATTCAATAAGTGAAGTGCCCCTGGTTGACGTGTCGGTTTGATGCCAGTCAAGCGCTCGATTTCTGCAATTGGCGGGGTCAATACATCAAAGCTGTATAATTTGTTTTTTTGACAAAATTCATTTGTTAAATCCACCAATTCTTGGTTGATCAATGTATGGAGAACTAATGCTTGTTCTGACAATGCATCATTTAGTGCGCGTTGCAACGTCTCTGGATCAGTCACAAAAGTTCGTCGAAATAAACTAAATTCGATGGATGGATATTGCGCCATTGTGGCTTGGGCTAATTTTGTTGCTGTTTCACCTGCAGAGTCTGAAATGACAAAAAAGGTGACGACTTCATTTGATTCGGCAGTCATAAATAAAAAACCTCGCTTGCTTTTTTTTTAGGTTTATTATACCATACTCGAGTGTACATACTTCGTAATCATTTTGATTTGGGGGATAATGATGAATAAACAAACATTGATCGAACAATCTTTAGAAACATTGAAAAATAACGGGTTCAAATACACGAAAAAGCGAGAAGCATTACTCGCATATTTAATCAAACGAAATCGTTACGTCTCTGCAAAAGAAGTCTTTGACTATATGAGTCAGGAATTTAAAGGAGTCAGCTATGATACGATCTATCGTAATTTACATGACTTTTCAGAGTTAGATCTTTTGGAAGAAACGGATCTAAATGGAGAAATGAAATTCCGTTTTCATTGTTGTCAAGGCGAGATTGGGCATCATCACCACTTTATATGTACCGTTTGTGGGACGACAAAAGAAATCCATATGTGTCCAATGAATTATTTTGAAGAACAACTCAGTGGGTGTACCATTGAAGGGCATCGCTTTGAGATATTTGGTCGCTGTGAGAGCTGTCAATAATAATTTCCAATAAAATAACAGGTGATTATTTAAAAAAATCATAAGATTCTCTTGACGGTCAAAACTGCTTTAGCTATAATGTTTATAGAACAGTCTTGTTTCTTGAGATTAACATTTCAATAACAATTACGGTTACTTTTTAAGCTCGGAGGGAGGGAATTAATATGTCAAAAACAGTCGTTCGCAAAAACGAATCACTTGACGATGCTCTTCGTCGCTTCAAACGTTCCGTGTCAAAAGCGGGTACTTTACAAGAATCTCGTAAACGTGAATTCTACGAAAAACCAAGTGTAAAGCGTAAGAAAAAATCTGAAGCAGCTAGAAAACGCAAAAAATTCTAGTTCTTTGATGAATTGGAGTTGGTAGTGTGTCACTACTAAGTAGATTGAACGATGACATGAAGACAGCGATGAAAGCTAAAGATAAAGAATCTTTACAGGTGATTCGTATGATCAAGTCATCTATACAAAACGAGCAAATTAAAGAAGGTCACGACTTGACAGAAGAAGAAGAACTAACAGTGTTGTCTCGCGAAATGAAACAACGCCGTGATTCTTTGCATGAATTCGAGGAAGCTGGACGTGACGATTTAGCTGAAAAAGTGAAAAGTGAAATTGTGATAGTCGAAAAGTATATGCCAGAGCAACTTTCTGAAGAAGAAATTCGACAACTTGTTCAAGATGCGATCACGCAAACAGGTGCTTCATCAGCAAAAGAATTTGGTAAAGTCATGGGAGTTATCATGCCTAAAGTCAAAGGAAAAGCTGATGGAAATCAAGTAAATGCTATCGTAAAAGAACTATTGCAGTCTTAATCTTAGCAAACGAAACTACGGACGCGAAAGTGTCCGTAGTTTTTTTGTGTTCATTAAAAGAATAGTTTTTTGATCAATATTTTTTTGTTTAAAAACATTTGTTGTTACTTCGCAAAAGATTCATAGAGTGAACTACTCACCACTTAGCTAAACCTGACGGTTCTTAACGCTTGAAGTGGGAGCTTCTTGGGAATAGAGCATACTTGATAGTGTATTTCTTTACTAACAGCGGTGTCTCTTATTTGCCAAGCTATACCCGTAGTTCCTACGGTTCTTGATTTTATCTAAGCTAATTGTTTTATTCGGAGACCTTCGGTGAGAATATTGATGCTTGCGTTTATATCTCGGTCATGATGAGCATGACAAACTGGACAAGCCCATTCTCGTATTTCGAGCGTTTTCTTGCCATCTTGATGACCACAAGCCGAACAGAGTTGACTAGATGGGAACCATTTATCCACTTCGATAATATTTCGACCGTACCAGTCAGCTTTGTATTGTAACCTAGTCACAAAACTAGACCATGAAACATCCGAAATACTTTTTGCTAGTTTATGATTACGCAACATACCTTTTGTATTTAAGTCTTCTATACAGATCATATCGTGGTTTTTGATAATCTCTGTGCTCAACTTGTTTAGAAAGTCATTGCGTTGATTCATTACTTTTTCATGTAGTCGTGCTATTTTACGTTTTTGTTTTTGATAATTTCTAGCTTCAAACAGATTGATACCTTTTTGTTTAGCTAATAATGCACGTCTTGACAACTTACGTTGTTCACGTTTTAGTTTCTTTTCCATTTTTGACGTGAACTTATTATTATCAATCTTTTGACCGTCAGAAAGAATGGCAAAATCAGTTATACCAAGGTCAATTCCAATAGAAGAATCGTTTTTAGGAAGTTCAACTATTTCTTCTTTACACAACAAAGAAATATGGTAATTACCACTTGGATGACGTGAGATTGTGGCAGATTTGATAATTCCTTTAGGTTGTCTATGGAGTTTAATCTTGATTAAAGACTTCAACTTAGGAACTTTGATGAATTTATTATCAATCAAAGCTACTGTTCCTTTTTGGTTGTTAGTAGTATAGATTTGTACAGGATTCTTCTTACTTTTGAATCGAGGAAACCCAACGGATTTATCTCTAAAAAAATTCTTATATGCCTTATCTAAATTAAGTTGTGCATTCGCTAAAGCAAGGCTATCTACTTCCTTCAAAAACGGAAATTCTTCCTTATATTGAGCTGGTGTTGGAAATTTTATTTTTGTAGAAGAATCATTTTTAGTTTCTTCATAATTTTTCATTCGGTCATCAAGCATTAGATTGTAGACCTTACGGACACAACCAAAAGACTTAGCAAAGAAAATTTCCTGCTCTTCTGTTGGATAAATTCTGAATTTATATGCTTTTAGTCGCTCCATAAGACTCACCTACTCTCTATTTGTGGTTATTACCTTGATTCTGAATATACTTTTTGATGACATCAATTGATGCGCTACCAGTTGTCAACAGGCAGAAACTTTTAGACCAAAACATTTCTTTCCAAAGATATTGTTTTACTCTAGGATAGTCACGCTTTATCAAGCGTGAACTAGCGCTTTTATAAGCGTTGATGAACTTCGTCAGCTCTGTTTTTGGCTGTGCTTTGAACATAATATGAACATGATCTTTCTCATGATTCCACTCAACGAGAGTGATGTGATGTGACTCTGCAATTCGTACAAAAGTTATTTTAGCAAATTCAGATATTTCATCATCAATCACTTGTCTACGGTATTTAGTTACCAGTACAAGATGATAATAGAGAAGAAACACTGAATGATTATTAGTATCTAGTTCCATTGTTATATCAGCTCATTTCTTATATAGACTGATTATACCATAGTACAAAATAAAAAGGCAATATGCCTTATATGTCGGTTTTCGAGTTACCAACGGTAACCCTCATACCGAACGGCATTCATCACCCGCCTATAGAGGATGGGCGACTTCTGCCTGAATTAAGTTAAAATAAATCGGACAACTGATGTTCAAAGTCAGGTATCTCTGCTAGTTACTAAATGATTAGGTTGTTTTAGTTGAAGAACGTTTTGTCTCAGTAATCCAAATTAAAACTTTTTTCTCAAGTCGTCTCATTTTATTCGCTATATAGTTTTTCATGATTATGGTAGAATAGGTAAGAACGATTTGAAATAAAGGAGATGTCTATTTTTGACAGAAGCGTCTAGTTCTTTGGATATTAGATTAACAGCAACTGATGATATCAGTATGCTTTTAGGGTCACATGATAAACATATCAAACTGATCGAAGAAACAACTGAAACGACGATTCACACAAGAGGCGAAGTAATCCAGATCATCGGAGAAGAAACCGATATTTCTTTGGCTGCTTCCGTGATCCGAACGTTACAAGAATTGATCAAACGAGGGATCCATATCAGCATGCCTGATGTGGTCACTGCACTAAAAATGGCTCAAAAAGGGACGTTGGATTATTTTGTTGAGATGTATGAACAAGAGATCGTCAAAGACCGCAATGGAAAACCGATCCGTGTCAAAAACAGCGGACAAAAAAAATACGTCGATTCTGTCGCCAAACATGATGTGGTCTTTGGCGTAGGACCAGCTGGTACTGGGAAAACATTTTTGGCTGTCGTATTAGCGATTGCTGCCTTAAAGAAAGGCGAAGTCCAAAAAATCATCTTGACTCGTCCAGCCGTCGAAGCAGGTGAAAATCTTGGATTCTTACCTGGAGATCTGAAGGAAAAAGTCGATCCATATTTACGACCAGTTTATGATGCACTATACCAGATTTTTGGTTTGGATCATACCAATCGTTTGATGGAGCGAGGAATCATCGAGATTGCACCACTTGCATATATGCGTGGTAGAACGTTAGATGATGCCTTTGTGATTTTGGATGAGGCGCAAAACACAACAGTCGCCCAAATGAAAATGTTTTTGACTCGGCTTGGCTATCAGTCAAAAATGATCGTCAATGGGGACACGAGCCAAATCGATTTACCAAAAGGGACAATGAGTGGATTGATCCATGCAGAACGAACGCTCAAACAAATCAAAAAAATCGATTTTGTGAATTTTGAAGCGAGTGATGTCGTTCGTCACCCTGTCGTGGCAGAAATCATCAAAGCTTATGAAAAAGCGGATCTTCATCAAGAATAGCTTTTTTAGGAGGATTACCACATGTTGAACAAAATATTGCAGCAGCTTCAAGCGAAATTAGGGAAAGCTGCAGCACCTTTTCTCTTATTGCTTTTCTTTCTTTTGATGTGTGGGATCACGTTTAGCAGCGTGAAGCAAAAGCCCAATGATTTTAGAGAAGGACAAGTAGCGGAAGAAAGTATCCGTGCCAATAAAACGATTGAGAACACGGAAGAAACCGAACAAAAAAGGAAATTAGCAGCTGAAGCAGTGACACCTGAGTACACCTACCAAAGTGACCTAGCTTCGGAACAAGATCGTCGGATCAATCAACTGTTTGTTTTGATCGATCGTGCGAATGACACGATCGACAAACAATACGAAGAAAAAGTCAGTAAGGCAAAAGAAGATGAAAATGTTCCAAAGCCAACAGTAGAAGAACGGATAGCCGCATTGAAACGAATATTCGAAAGTTCAAATGCGGATGATGTCGCGTTTTACCAAAAATTACCAAATAGTTTTTACTCAACGATCATGAATATGTCAGAAAGCGAGATTACGACGGTTCGTGATGAAAGCTTGAAATTGATTGACGAACAAATGAGTAAGCAAGTTCGAGAAAGCGATTTAGATAATTTCAAACAAGAAGCAGAGGATAAGATCCAGTATTTGAATGTTTCGGCAGAACAACAAGAAATGATCCGTTATTTAGTCGATCAGGGCATTGTTGTGAATGATGTGCTAAATGAAAAACGTACGGAAGATCTGAAGCAAGAGGCGCGAGATTCCATTCAACCCGTCATGATTTTCCAAGGGGAGATCATTGTTCGGGAAGGAAATCAAATCGATGCAGCTGCTATGAAAAAATTAGAGTTGTTAGGTTTGACGAGTCAATCTACTTCAATTTTTCCACTTGTCGCTATGATTCTAGCGGTGTTGTTACAAATTGGTGTGTTGTTCTACAATTCACTCCAGTATAAAGATCTATTCAAACGAACAGAGTATATTCTTTTCTACGTAACAGCGATGTCCATCAGTATTTTATTGATGAAATTTTTCCAAGTCTTTCAAACAGAACAAGCGACGTATATTCCGTTACTTTACCCCGCAGCGTTTGTACCGCTTGTCTTGAACTTTTTCTTGAATCGAAGAGCGGGTATCATGGCTGCGTTGTTCCAAGCAGTTTCAGCGCTATTCATTTTTTACAATTCGATCGGTACGAATTTCTTGACTGTGATTTTGGTTTCGTACCTATTTGCCGGCTTTTTAGCAGCGATTTTAAAACGGCAACGTATTTCAGAACAATGGTTCCCAGCAATCATGTGGGTCGTTGTCTTTCCGTTATTGATGGATGTCGTTTTAGTGGTTTATCAAGGCATGAGCTTTAGTGATGGCACCACTTGGTTAACACTTGTATGTGGCTTCATGGGCGCATTTCTGTCGTATTTACTGACGATCGGTCTGCACCCTTATATTGAGCTATTAGTCAATGACGACAGTGTGATCGTTCTAAATGAATTGAGTAACCCGAACCATCCATTATTGAAGCAATTGCTAGAAGAAGCACCGGGAACGTATCATCATAGTATGATGGTTGCGAATCTGAGTGCGAATGCAGTTGCTGAAATCGGTGGGCGTTCATTGTTGACACGTGTGGCTTGTTATTACCATGACATCGGCAAAATCAAACATGCCAGCTTTTTCGTAGAGAACTTACCTTCTGGTGCGGAAAATCCCCATAACTTTTTACTTCCTGAAGATAGTAAACAAATTATTTTTGGGCATGTAACAGACGGTGCGAAGATTTTAGAAGAGTACGATATGCCACAAATGGTGATCGATATCTGCAAGCAACATCATGGGACGACTTTGATGCGTTATTTCTATATCAAAGCAAAAGAACGTAATCCCGAAGTAACAGAGGAACAATTCCGTTACCCTGGCCCTAGACCACAAACACGGGAAGCTGGGATCGTCAATATTGCGGATAGTTGCGAAGCCGCTGTGCGAGCAATGGATCATCCAACCAGTGAGAAAATCGAAGCTTTTGTGCATAATTTGATTGAAGAACGGATTTCTGATGGTCAGCTTGATGATAGTGGATTGACACTCAAAGAAATCCGCAAAGTTGAAAAATCTCTTGTTAGTGGATTGAGCAGTACCTTCCACTCAAGGATCAAATACCCTAAGATGAAGTCTGAAGCAGAAAAAATGAAACAAGAAAAAGAATAGCAAGAAGGAAGCGATGACTAATGGATATTACATTTATCGATGAAACAAACACTGTATCTGAAACGAAAATCAAAGAAATTGAAGAATTGCTTCAATTTGCGGCAAAAAAACTTTCTTTATCAGATGAGACGGAAATGTCGGTGACCTTCATGGATAATCCGTCTATCCAAGAAATCAATCGTACGTACCGTGGCAAAGACGCACCAACAGATGTGATCAGTTTTGCGTTAGAAGATGAAGGTGAAGACGAGATCCCAGTCATTTTTGAAGAGGACGATGAGCCAATGCCTCGTGTATTGGGAGATATCATGATTTCAATCGATCGGGCAAAAGAGCAAGCTGAAGAATATGGTCACTCCTATGATCGCGAACTAGGCTTCTTAGCCGTCCATGGATTTTTACACATCAACGGCTACGACCATATGACACCTGAAGATGAAGCGGAAATGTTTGGCTTACAGAAAGAGATTTTAGATGCTTATGGACTTAAAAGATAAAAGAGAAGAACAAAAAGTAGATAAAAACAAACATTTTTTGATGTCAGTGGAGTTTGCTTTACAAGGAGTCAAAACCGTTTTTGATGAAGAACGAAATATGAAGAAACATGTGGCTCTTGGGATCATTGCTCTGATCATGGGGTTCATCTTTCAATTGGATCGAATGGAGTGGCTATGGTTGCTCCTTTCAGTCTTTCTCGTATGGATCGTTGAAATCATGAACACTGTTTTTGAGAATGTAGTGGATATGTTCACAGACTTCCATTTTCATCCCATTGGAAAAAAAATCAAAGATATGGCAGCTGGGGCAGTGTTATTGACTGCTTGCTTCGCTGTAATCGTGGGGATCATCTTATTTGGTCCAAAAATCTATCAACTGTTTTTTAATTAAAAGGAGAGTAATTATGTCAGAACATAAATCTGGATTTGTAGCAATCGTCGGACGACCAAATGTTGGTAAATCGACGTTGCTCAATCGGATCGTTGGTCAAAAAATCGCGATCATGAGTGATAAAGCGCAAACGACAAGAAATAAGATCCAAGGAGTGTATACGACTCCTGAAGCACAATTGATCTTTATTGATACACCAGGAATCCATAAACCCAAACATCGCTTAGGCGATTTTATGGTAGAAACAGCTTATAGTGCTTTACGTGAAGTTGATGCGGTATTGTTCATGATCAGCGCCGATCAAAAAAGAGGAAAAGGCGACGATTTCATCATCGAACGCTTGAAAAATGTCCAATCACCGGTATATTTAGTGATCAATAAGATCGACAAAGTCCATCCAGAT
The DNA here is from genome assembly GCF_050555445.1 of Enterococcus sp. DIV1304_2. Lineage (NCBI taxonomy): Bacteria > Bacillati > Bacillota > Bacilli > Lactobacillales > Enterococcaceae > Enterococcus > Enterococcus sp. DIV1304_2. The sequence continues at coordinate 2,055,532 of NZ_CP187851.1, read as the reverse complement.
GAGTTGTTAGGGATCATTGAAGATTATTCCTCACAAATGGAGTTTGCCCAAGTTGTTCCGATCTCTGCGACAGAAGGAAACAATGTCGAACGTTTGATGGAGGTCTTAGTGGACGAAATGCCTGAAGGCCCGCAATATTTCCCAGACGATCAAGTCACTGACCATCCGGAGTATTTTATCGTTTCTGAATTGATTCGGGAAAAAGTCTTGTTTTTGACACGAGATGAAGTACCCCATTCAGTCGCAGTAGTCATCGATACGATGAAACGTAATGAGAATAATAAAATCCATATCCAAGCTACGATCATCGTCGAGCGTGATAGTCAAAAAGGAATCATTATCGGTAAGGGCGGTAAGATGCTGAAAGACATTGGAACAAAAGCACGAAGAGACATTGAGAATCTATTAGGAGACAAAGTCTTTCTAGAACTTTGGGTAAAAGTCCAAAAAGATTGGCGAGATAAACGAGTCTATTTACAAGACTTTGGATATCGTCAAGACGAGTATTAAACAAGGTTGTGAGAAAGCCGGTCAGCTCCGAATAGTAAGGCGAAACGTGGGAAAATAGCTTTCCATATTTTTTCACGTTTCGCCTTACTATTGAGGAGTTGCTCTTGAACACCGGTTATCCAGTTATAGAAGTTAGAGGACAACTAAGTCATGGAAGCAATTAAGAGTCTGGAATAAAAGTAATAGTTACTTTTGTCTCGACTTCACGTATGCTCGCATGACTTTTTCCTTCTTTCAATTTAAAAAAGCAATCTACGTTAAAGTCAGAGGAGGGGTGACGATGAGTCAGCTTGCAGAATCAAAAGGAATCATCCTTTCTAGTCGCAACTACAAGGAAAAAGATAAATTAGTTAAGATATTTACAGAATCGGCAGGAAAAATGATGTTTTATGTCAAGGGGATCCATCGTCAAAATCAACCGATTGCACCCGCATTGTTGCCTTTTACGGAAGCAATTTATATTGGTCATTTTCATAATGAAGGCTTGTCCTTTGTTAACAGTGTAAAAGATGTCCACTCGTTTCGTAAGATACAAGAAGATATTTTTCTTAGCGGTTACGGGACTTATTTGTTGAACTTAGTGGATGCGGCGATCGAGGATCGGCAATATGATCCGAATCTATTTCAATTCACACACCAAGCATTGCAACGCATGGATCAAGGAGATGACCCAGAGATCATTACGAATATTTTTGAGATCCAATTATTGCAACGTTTCGGGATCTCGCCAGTTTGGACCCACTGTGCAGTGTGTGGAAAGACGCAAGGAAAATTTGATTATTCATCCAAATATGGGGGCGTCTTATGTGAAAATCACTGGGAGTTAGATCATCATCGGTATCACGCGGACCCACGTGCAGTTCACTTCGTACGGCTCTTCTCAGCAATCTCGTATGATCGCATCAGCGGGATCGACCTCAAAGAAGAAACCAAACAAAAGATTCGCCAATTGATTGATCTGTTATACGAAGAATACGTAGGCATCCATTTGAAAAGTAAAAAGTTTATTGATCAAATGAAAAGTTGGGAACATATCATGAAACCGACCAATGAGGCAACGAAGGAAAATCCTGCAGAAGAATGAAAAATTGTTTGAAACAATGGTTTTTTTTCAAAAATATTTGACAAAGTACTTGGTTAACGTCTATTATAAAGCCTAGATAGTAACTATTGTTTTTTCAATAGACGAATGTCATTTATAAAGGATATTCAATAATCACATACGTACGATGATCAAGATCAGTAGAAAATCAAGTGGCACAAGCGAGTTCGGGAGAGTGTGAGCCGAATGCTAACGGTTTTTGAAGAGGCACTTGTGAGTACGATCAACGAAGCTGCCGACTCGCTCGGAAGTAGGGTGGAACCGCGAAGATATTCGTCCCTATGTTTGTTTACGCAAACATAGGGACTTTTTTTGTTACTATTTTTGATTCTTGGTTAAGATGGAAGGGGTAATTATATGAGTAAGAAGCAAACAGTTCAAGAAATGATTTTGACATTACAAAAATTTTGGTCATCGAACGGTTGTATGCTGATGCAAGCATACGATACAGAAAAAGGGGCAGGTACAATGAGCCCTTACACGTTTTTACGAGCAATCGGTCCAGAACCTTGGAATGCCGCTTACGTTGAGCCATCACGTCGACCAGCTGATGGTCGTTATGGTGAGAATCCTAACCGGTTATATCAACACCATCAATTCCAAGTGGTGATGAAGCCATCACCAGAAAATATCCAAGAACTTTACTTGGAAAGCTTGCGTTTGTTAGGGATCGATCCGTTGGAACATGATATCCGCTTTGTTGAGGACAACTGGGAGAACCCTTCGATGGGTTGTGCCGGTGTTGGTTGGGAAATCTGGTTAGATGGCATGGAAATCACGCAATTTACGTACTTCCAACAAGTCGGCGGTTTGCCATGTAAACCAGTTACTTCAGAAATCACTTATGGGTTAGAGCGTTTAGCTTCTTATATCCAAGAAGTGGAAAGTGTGTATGATCTTGAATGGTCAGCAGGTGTCAAATATGGCGAGATCTTCAAACAGCCTGAATATGAACACTCAAAATATTCATTTGAAGTGAGTGATCAAGAATTATTATTAAGTAATTTTGATCGTTTTGAAAAAGAAGCGAAACGTTGTATTGAAGAAAATCTGGTCCATCCAGCATATGATTACATTTTAAAATGTAGTCACACCTTCAATCTATTAGATGCTCGTGGTGCAGTATCTGTGACTGAACGTGCTGGCTACTTGGCTCGCATTCGTAACATGGCGAAATCTGTGGCGAAAATCTTTGTTGCAGAACGTGAAAAACTTGGATTCCCATTGCTGAATAATCAATCAGAAAATCCAATGATTGTTAAGGAAGGTGAATAAGATGGCAAAGGACTTATTATTAGAAATTGGCTTGGAAGAAATGCCAGCGCATGTTGTGACACCAAGCATGAAACAATTAGAAGAAAAAACAGCAGCGTTTTTAACGGACAATCAATTGACTTACGATGCAATCGAGACATTCTCTACTCCGAGACGTTTGGCGATCAAAGTAACAAATGTGCCAGAACGTCAGGCTGACAGTGAAGAAGAAGTGAAGGGACCAGCGAAAAAAATCGCATTAGATGCTGAAGGCAACTGGTCGAAAGCAGCTCAAGGATTTGTTCGTGGGCAAGGATTGACGACAGACGATATCACCTTCCGAGAAATCAAAGGTGTGGAATATGTCTATGTGACGAAATATACTCAAGGAAAACCGGCAATCGAAGTCTTGACAGGATTGATCGATGTGATTAAAAGCATGACATTCCCTGTGACAATGCACTGGTCTTCCTTTGACTTTGAATATATTCGCCCGATTCATTGGATCGTGGCACTATTTGGAGAAGAAGTGATCCCGTTTGAATTTTTAGATGTGAAAACTGGACGTACTTCTCGTGGGCATCGTTTCTTAGGTGAAGATGTGACATTTGCTCATCCAGCAGAATATGAAGAAAAGCTATCTGAACAATTTGTAGTTGCTTCGCCACAAAAGAGAAGAGCAATGATCATGGAACAAGCGACTCAATTATCAACAAAAAATGATTGGCACATCGATTTTGATGAAGACCTACTTGAAGAAGTCAATAATCTAGTGGAGTATCCAACTGTCTTTGCTGGTGATTTTGAAGAAAAATATCTATCTGTACCGGAAGAAGTACTCGTGACTTCCATGAAGGAACACCAACGTTATTTTGATGTTCGAAATGCCGAAGGTCAACTCTTACCACATTTTATCGCTGTACGAAATGGCGATCGTGTAAAGCTAGATAACGTTATTCGTGGGAACCAAAAAGTACTGACTGCGCGTTTAGAAGATGCGGAATTCTTTTACAATGAAGACAAAAAATTCCCAATCGAGCATTATGTCAATAAGTTGAAATCAGTGACTTTCCATGAAAAGATCGGTAGTATTTATGAAAAAATGCAACGTGTGCAAGTGATTGCATCTGTTATCGGCAAGTCTGTCGGTTTATCCGGGGAAGAACTAGCTGCATTACAACGTGCCGGCGAAATCTATAAGTTTGACCTAGTGACGAACATGGTTGGAGAATTTCCAGAACTTCAAGGAATCATGGGTGAAAAATATGCGTTGTTGCATGGAGAAGATCCAGCGGTTGCGACAGCGATCCGTGAACATTATTTACCGATCGCTAGTGAAGGTGAACTGCCAGAAACGACGATTGGTGCAGTCTTAGCCATTGCCGATAAATTAGATAGTATTTTCTCTTTCTTTACTGTAGGAATGGTGCCAAGTGGTTCAAACGACCCTTACGCATTACGTCGTCAAGCATATGGGATCGTTCGGATCATTGAAGCAAAACAATGGGCTTTCCCATTGGCACAATTACAACAAGAAGTGAATGCTGCAATCAATGAAAATCAAGAGCGTTTCGGGTTAGCTTTCGTTCAAGGAACTGATGTAATCGACTTTATCAAAGGTCGTTTGCGCCAACGATTGATGACAAAAGCCATTCGCCACGATGTGATCGATGCTGTCTTGAATGCGAAGGAAAGTAATTTGACAACCGTTTTTGCCGCTGCACGTCTGTTGAAGGAACGTTTGCAAGATGAAAACTTCAAACCATCGATGGAAGCTTTGACGCGTGTGATGAATCTAGCGAAAAAAGCCGAAGGAACAACGAATGAGATTGATCCAAGCCTGTTTGAAAATGAAGCAGAGCAAGCATTGTACGAAGCAGTTGAGAAAGTGAAAGCTCAGTTTGTGGAACGTACACTTAAAGAGAACTATGAGCAATTAGTCAGCTTAAGACCAGTTATCGATCAGTATTTTGATCAAACGATGGTCATGGTCGAAGATGAAGCTGTCCGTAACAACCGTTTAGCACAGTTGCAACAAATTGCTGACATGGCATTAAGTATTGCTAGTCTGGATCAAATCATTACAAAATAAGACGGATCAAGTAAAAGCTTGAAACAAAAAAAGGTTTGGGATGCGAACATCCCAAACCTTTTATTTTTTACGTTGCTGTTTACCGGCATTTCGACCGTTAGCATTTTTCTTGGTTGCTTGTGTATTGATTTTTTTCGTTGGTTTCGTCGCTTCTTCAGGTGTCACATCTTTGCGAGGTGTCACGACTTGTTTCGGTGGATTTTGTTTCAATTCTTCTGCGACCTGTGCTTTTAAGCGTGGCTTCATGATCACATTGGTGATAAATGTTTGTAGACAACTAAAGATACCGCCGACTACCCAGTAAAGGGTCACTCCCGCAGGAGCACTGATCGACATGAAGACGATCATCGCAGGTGAAACGATCAACATAGTGCGCATCGTTTTTTTCTGTTCTTCAGGAATACCGATCGTTGAGATATACCCTTGGATCAGGTAAGCAATCCCGGCAATCGCAACTAAGAGCAAACTTGGATTCCCTAAATCAATGCCATAAAAAGTCGATTCACGGATACCCTCTGTATAACGAGCAGTAAAGTACAGCGCTGAGAAGATCGGCATTTGGATCAATAAAGGTAAACAACCGATTCCGCCTGTCATACTTAACCCATTTTCGCGATACACTTGTTGCATTTCTGCTTGTGCAGCCATTTGTTCTTCACGGGTCGTCGCCGCTTTTAGTTTTTCTTGGGCGGCACTGACTTGAGGTTTCAATGCTTGCATTTTTTCAGATTGGATCATTGTCTTTTTCGATTGACTGATTCCTAAAGGTAAAATGATGATTCGTACGATCACAGTCATCAAGATAACAGCCCAACCGTATGACCAGTTGAAATTCTGCACGAGATATGTAATCGCTTGTCCCATAGGTTGTACTAATACGCGATAGACGATTCCAGATGTATCAGGGTTTCCATCAGCATCCATTCTGACACAACCAGATAAGAAAAGTAAGAGTGTTACAAGACCAGAACCTAGTAACCAATTTTTCCATTTATTCATAAAATACTTCCTCTTTTAAAATTTTTACACAAGCTTAACTATACTAAAAATATGAGAATAATTCAATGAACTTCATAGAAAATTCAAATAATCCCCTTAAGTTTAGCCGATCATGGGAGGGACAGGGAAGCGCACATAAAAGAACAGAGAATTGAAACGATCATCTTCTAGTAGACAGCAACAACGACTTTCTTCATATGTGCTTTCAAGAAGAAACATTTAGCCGATCACATCAAATTTTTTTCGTTCTTCCATCATCGGATGTTCTTGCAAGTCGACATATTGGACACGTCCACTGGGACTAGGTGATTGCTTGACTTCTTTGATGAACTGATCGATGGTTTCCTCCTCACCAGCGGCTTCGATCGTCACCGAACCATCTTCTTCGTTTTTAACTGTTCCTGTCACGCCCAATTGATCAGCTACTATTTTTGTCATATAACGAAAACCTACACCTTGGACACGCCCTTGCACATTCATTTTAACTTTTTTCATTTGAAGCACCACTCTTTCCTCTATTTGATAAATTTATGATAACGATTTTTTATAAAACTAACAAGCCCAACGATTGATTCCATGCTATAATGAAGTGAGGTGGAAAACGTGAAAAAAATTCAATCAGCAAAAAATCCTAGAATCAAAGAAATAAAAAAATTACATAAAAAGAAGCACCGCGAAGAAGGACAGGAGTACCTGCTTGAAGGGTTTCACTTGATCGAAGAAGCTGTGAATGCCAAAGTCATGCCTAAAGAGATCTTTCTGACAGAACGAGGCTGGTCAGAATGGGGGACATGGGTCGAACAACACGAATTGGATTGCTTTTTAGTCACTGATGAGGTGATGGCGGTGATCTCTGATCTACCAACACCACAAGGAATCGTGGCAGTGATGCCGCTAGAAGTTAGCCAAGTGTCAATAGATACAGGAGGCTGGTTGCTTTTAGACAATGTCCAAGATCCTGGAAATGTCGGAACGATGATCCGAACAGCAGATGCGTTTGGTTTAGCAGGTGTGATCTTAGGGAAAGGCTCAGCTGATATTTATAGCACCAAAGTTTTAAGAAGTATGCAGGGAAGCAATTACCATTTACCAGTTATCTCACAAGAGTTAGACGCACTCATTCCTGAATTGAAAGAAAAAGGATTTGCGATATACGGAACAGAACTCAATGAAGAAGCTGTTTCTCTTCCAACCGTCGTACCAACAAAAAATTATACGATCATTATGGGAAATGAAGGACAAGGGGTGCGATCAGAATTATTGGCGCTAACTGATAAAAATATCTATATCCCAATGAATGGCCATGCCGAATCATTGAATGTCGGCGTAGCTACCGGCATATTGTTGTACCATCTTTCTTCTTGATTAAGGAACTATTAAGCTTTTTGGATTTTTAGTCAACCTCACTAGAATATTCCGAACATGAATGATATACTATGTACAATTTCAACGATAAATGAAATTCAAAAAGGTGGCAGATCGAAAATTATGACAGAAAAATGGCGTGAAGACGAAGAATACATGTCTTATATCGAAGATCTATTAGAAACAGAAGCAGTACAAAAATTAGCTGATTATATCCAACATGTACATTCGACAAGATTGGAACACTCGATCAGTGTTTCTTATTACAGTTACAAATTAGCAAAAAAATGGGGTGGAGATGCAAGAGCTACTGCACGTGCAGGACTTTTACATGACCTATTCTATTATGACTGGCGTACAACAAAATTTGATGAAGGCACACATGCGTATGTGCATCCTAGGATCGCTGTGAAAAATGCAGAAAAGATTACTGAACTTTCTGATTTAGAGCGCGACATCATCTTGAAACATATGTGGGGGGCAACGATCGCTCCACCAAAATACAAAGAAAGCTATATTGTGACATTTGTTGACAAGTATTGTGCAGTGAAAGAAGCGGCGCAACCAGTAACGGATACAATGAAACAAAAATGGCAACGATATTTTGGAAAAGAACAGTCGATCTAACTATTTGACCAGCCGAACGGAAACAGTCGAAGGTCCCGATCATGGGAAACCTTTGACTGTTTTTTTTGCGAAAGTAGTTGACGAAATAAGATTTATAAGGTTAACTCTTTATTAGGTGAATGTACATAGATGAAAAAAGCATAAAGGGGGTGATGATAAGATGCCATACGTATCTTATTTAGCAGAGTTCAAGGACTTCAGTTATTAAGCTAACTTTGTTGAAGGACTCTTTTTTCTTCAAAGTAGCTACTTTTGAAAGAAGAAAGGACTCAAAAAATCATGGAAACAACAATCAAAACGTATCAATATTTCTTTATCAAACGGGAAATCGAGCAACTGTTAAATGTCTATCATTCAGTGAATGATAAAAAAACTGTCGCAACCGTTCAAGCACTAACCACAGAACGAATCAATGAGGTAGTAGAAAATGATCCACAAGTAATCGCCTTACTTGAACCATTTGTGAAGCAAGTTATGGATACAAACTTGAAAAAAGAAAAAGCGACAGAATTGCTCGAACGTTTAAAAGAACATGTTGCGCCATTCAAGCAACCATCAAAAATCCAAGTGGAAAAAATATTCCGAAAAGTGAAAAAGTTGAAACACCCAGATTGGCAAACATTGGATCTTAAAGAGCATACTTATGTGGGCTGGAATGATCCAGGAACACAGAAGAAATATCTGCTCTATTATGCAGATGAGCGGCTACAAGGTGTCCATGGCACACTTTCTCCGACGATCATCAAAGGGGTATGCGCGATTTGCCATAAGACTTCGAGTGTTTCGATGTTTCTTTCCACGACAAAATCAGGATCAGATGGCACGTATACTAAAAAAGGAAATTACATTTGTCATGATAGTGATCAGTGCAATCAGCAACTAGTAAAGCTGGCACCATTTTATGAATTTACAGACATCGTGAAGAAAGAAAAATAGCGCCATTGTTTTTCTTGAGAATGTATGATAAACTTTCTGTAAATGAATAGGTGATGGTGTTCGCCTTTAAATGTCGATCGATAGATGACTAATGACGCCTACTAAAAATCGGAGAATCCGTTTTTTTAGTAGGCTTTTTTTGTGGGGAGGAATAGAAAAATGGATCAACGTTTACTTAGTCCATTCAAAATAGGGACATATATGGTGAAATGGTTAGTGATCACTGCTTGTTTAGGCGTACTAATGGGAGGACTTTCCGCTTTTTTTCTAAATAGCTTAACCGTGGTGACGGATTTACGAGAAGCACATACTTGGTTATTGTATCTATTACCTGTCAGTGGGGCATTATTTGCGTTTCTTTATCAACGATACGGTGGGAATGCTAGTCGTGGGAATAATCTGGTCATTGATCAAGGGAATGGTGGGGAAGAAAAAATCCCGCTTCGATTGATTCCTTTAACGCTTTTCGGTACGATCACGACGCATCTCTTTGGCGGTTCTGTCGGTCGAGAAGGAACAGCAGTCCAAATGGGTGGCGCTTTAGCTGAAAATCTAGCAAGGGGATTAAAATTGAGTCCTATCGAGCGAGAGGTGCTGGTCATCAGTGGGATCAGTGCAGGATTTAGTTCAGTGTTTGGGACACCTTTAGCAGGCACATTGTTTGGACTTGAAGTACTAGCAATCGGAAAGATGCGTACAGAAGCGATCTTTCCCAGTTTTTTTGCTGCTTTATTTGCTAACTTCGTAACGGAAAGCATTGGTGTCACACATATCCATTATAAGATGGGGGAAATTCCAGGGTGGAGTCCAGCACTCTTTGGCAAACTGATGGTGGCGGGTATCGCTTTTGGGATTATTGGTTGGGTTTTTAGTCGTTCAATCGTCTTTTTGAAAAAGTGGTATCTGAAATGGTTCAAACATCCAATCACTAGAAATTTTATAGGTGGAGGAATTGTCGTAGTTGTGGCACTGATTTTACAAACACAACGCTACTTAGGACTTAGCTTGCCTTTATTGCAAGATGCGTTTGCCGGAAAAGCACATGCCTATGATTTTATCGGTAAGTTAGGATTTACTGTCCTTTCTTTAGGCGCTGGCTATCAAGGTGGGGAAGTGACCCCTTTGTTTGAGATTGGCGCAACTCTAGGGGCAACTTTAGCGCCCATCCTGCATGTTTCGATTCCTTTTCTAGCTGCATTAGGATTTATCGGTGTGTTTTCTGGAGCGACGAATACACCCATTGCATGTTTTGTCATGGGCATCGAATTATTCGGAGGAGAAGCAGCTAGTTTCTTTTTTATGATTTGTTTGATCAGTTTCATGTGTTCGGGAAATAACGGAATCTATTCCGCACAAAAAGTAATGATCAAAAAAGGGATTTTATTTTTACCAATGAATAATGATCAGAGAGAATAGTTTACTGATTGAAAGAAAAAAAGAAGTTGCATGACACGCAACTTCTTTTTTTTAGGCAATAAGTGTGATCAAAGCTAACAATGCAGTCAGGCCAAGGATGATACCACATACGATCATGTGACGTTTTTTATGCAACATCAAGATCGCGATATATTCTCTAAGAAAAGCATTTGGCAAATAATAAAAGGCTGTTTTTGCACCAATGCCATTGGCTTTTAACTGTGCTTGCTTCGCAAAGAGTCCTGCACGGAAAATGTGGTAATTATTTGAACTGAAAATCGCACGATAAGCGCCACCGCCAGATTCACGATCCATTAATTCTTTGGAGAAACGCATATTTTCTAAAGTGGTTGTTGAATTTGTTTCAACTAAAATGTCCCGCTCCGGAATCCCTTTTTCTAAGGCATAGTTTTTCATGGCAATTGCTTCTGGTAACTTTTCATCTGTACCTTGACCACCAGACATCAAAAGAATCGGTGGATTGAGCGTAGCATGACTTTGTGCCCAATAAAAAGCAATTGCTTTGTCGATCCGTTTGGCTAGGAGGGGAGAAACACGTTCCCCGTTGATCAGGCCTGCGCCTAACACGATAATATAATTCTGGTTATAACGTGGTCGGTTGAACTGATATAAGAAAGAGACAGTCATAAAATTATAGAAGACAATAAACAGATAAATCAAGATGACTGCTATACCAGAAAGAAGAACATTGATCCACGCTGGTAAGTAGTTGATTAAAAATACAGTGGCAATTAAATATAGCGTTAAGGCAATCCCTAGCAGTAAAGTCAAAAGATTGGCTAATGAACGTGATTCTCTTTTTAAGACGATGATGCCATTCCAAATGAGAAAGACGACCAAAATATATATGCCAAATAGTAAAATCAATAAAGCTGGTACTGCAATCAAAGCAAAAATCCCACCAATAAAGATATTCTGCGTCTCAAAAAGTAAGAGTAATAAATAAGCGCCGAAACTAATCAAAAATAAATTGAAAATCAAACCATTCAGTAGTCGCCTTTTTTCGGTGAAGTAAAAAAAAGCAAAGATACTGAAAAAAGCGAGAGGGATCAAGAAATAAAAACTCGCATAAAAAATCTCTAATACAACGAAGTACGTAAGCATCAATGTGAATGTCCAAGTACCACAATAAAAGAATAACGCGGGATCTTTTTGTTTCCTGCGCCAGATGATGATCCCAACCATCCCTACGATATAGAGAATCGAAAAAATCAAATCTCTTGTTAAATTCATAATACCAACTCCTTTTTCTAATCGTGGAGTCATCACTGCGAATGAAAAGGAAACAGCTGATTAGCAGACTAGTGATGATTATTCAACACGAACTGATAGTGTTACTCGCCCCTCATAGACCAACCCTACAAGTAACAATCTACCATATACAGTATAACGAAAAATTTGTAAAAATGCTGTTATAAAAAAAGAAAAAATAGAAAATACATTTATTTTCTGTAAGAAGCAGAAAAATACCCAAACAGTAAAGGTTGATGGCGTCTCGTCAATTCGTGAAGAAGAGCCAGCATTTACTGTTTGGGTAAGGAGTGGATGTAACTATTTGGAATGTTTATTTAGAATAGATTACTGAAAAAATTAGTGACATTGCGCCAGCCAATCACAAAGATATTCGCTTTTTCAACCGAACTAGCAGTGATGATGTCTGTGCTTGGAGAGGCACCATCTTCTAAGTAACCTAATTGATCATCAGCTAAAGTGATAGTGGCTGTTCCAACCTTTGTGCCTCTAACGATCGGTGCTTCAAGTTCATTATCCTTTACTTTTGTCTCATCGATCTTAGGTGTGATCGTCAATTGACCCGTATCCATATCATTTCTGACCCAGACACTGACTGGGCTTTTTAGTACGACATTGACAGAAGTTTCTTTTCCGTTTTTCACATCGATCGATTTGAGTGAAGGAATGCTTGCGTTTGCTTTACCGATTTCTTTGACTGACCAGTTATCATAGCAATAATCCATCAAGCGAGCCGTTTCGGTGAACCGAACGCTTGGATTTAACTCATGGCCTTCCGCATTCAATACTACTGTAATGATTCGTTTGCCGTCTCTTTCGATGGTACCGACAAAACAAGCCCCAGCAAAATCAGTCGTTCCAGTTTTTAGACCATCAACGCCTTCTTTGAAGTTGATAAAACCTGGAAGCATCCAATTCCAATTGACCATTTCCACCGGTGATTGTGTATTTTCACCAAACATTTTTGTTGCAGTGCTCGTCACTTCTAGTACCTCGGGAAAATCAAGTAACAGATGACGTGCGATGATCGCTACGTCTTTTGCGGACATTTGATTTTCATCTGCCTCGCCAGTACCTTCTGGACGATTTGCGCCGAGGTACACGTTGTTCAAGCCAGAAACATTGACGATCGTTGCATTTTCAATGCCCCATTCTTTTAACTGGTCATTCATGACAGTCAGAAAGGCTGTTTCGCTGCCAGAGATCTTTTCAGCTAAAGCGACCATTGATGCATTGGCTGATTGGATAAAAGCAGAGTCAAAAAGTTCTTTTACAGTATAGGTATTCTCCTTATGTAAGGGAACATTCGATAAATTAGGTGCAATACTCAAGGTTTCAGCATAATCGGAGATTGCCACTTCATCATCCCAGGATAATTTTCCTTCTTTGACTTGGTCAAGTACGATGTACAACCCGATGATTTTTGAGATTGACGCGATCCCCATTGTTTTTTCTCCGTCTTGGTCGTATAAAATTTTTCCGCTTGTTGCGTCCACAGCAAATGCTGCTTGGGAATTCACAGAAAATGCTTCATCGGCCTGTACGGATAAAGTTGGCAAGAATGATCCTAACGTCAAAAGAAGCGTTGCCAACAGTAAAGCGAAATGTTTTTTCTTAGTGCCCATGTCCAATCTCCTTGTTTTCTAATTTGATTTGCTACAAATTAAAATTTTATCAGAGAGTGTGCGTAGTTTCAATCTTTCTGAAAAAAACTTTAGATAAACCAAACGAACACAAGAGGATAGTTAGCGTTGATTCTTTTTGACTCGTACAGGTTGAGCCTCGGGTTCATTTAGACGAAAGGCAGTGAATACAAATAGAGCAGTCATACATAGTAAACTAAATATCATCAATAATTGCATATAAACACCTCGATTTCTACTTTTCTCTATGTTATCAGTTAGGTATGAATAATTTCGCTGTGAAATGTAACGAATCATTGATGAAATTTTGAAGAATAGTTGAAGAAAACAATCCTTAATCAGAGATGGGATTGTAAACGATTTTTTGTCTAGGGACCATTTTGTTTTATGGATAAAAATGGTTGTGGTAGACTTTAGTTAGTAGTATTGAAGAAATGATTTTTAGGAGGGGTACGTTTATGGCGAAAAAGGATAGAGAGTTACTGTCACAACTGACTTCAGCAGGTGTCAAAGGACCATTTATTACTATTATGCTAAACACTCACGTTGCACATCAAGATGTGGAAAAAGATCAGATCAAATTCAAGAACTTTGCAAAAGAAGCAAAAAAACGTTTTGAAAAGAAATATGCGGAGCATGATTGGTCGAATTTTCAAAAAAAAATCGATCAACTACTAGAAGATGCTTCATTTTGGCGCAGTGCCACTGCGAGTGTCGCGGTGATCTTGTCTCCTGAAAGTACCATTGTTCATCGTTTGAGCATTGCAGTAGATGATCAATATTATGTAAGTGACCTACCTTATTTATTAGCGATCATTAAAAATGGACATTTTAACTACTCGTATTATTTACTGGGATTGAATCGTGATTCAATGAAGCTTTACGAAGTAAGCAACAAACAAGTAAAAGAAGTTGATCTACCCGAAGGAGCACCTACAGATGTGGTGACAGCTTTAGGATCTGAGCTGACAGGCGGAGGGATCAACTACTCGTCAAACGGAAGTGAAGGTTCAACTTTCCATGGAGTTAACCCTAAGGATGAAGAAGTTGAAATTGACTGGATCAACTATTATCAAGCGGTCGATGAATTTCTCAAAGATAGCTTGGATAATCCTGAAAAATGGCCTGTGTACTTGTATGCTTTACCTGAAAATCAAACAATGTTCAAAAAAGTGGCGAAAAACCCTTATTACCGTTCAGATGTGGCGATCTCAGCTTCACCTGCCCAATTATCTTTAAAAGATATTGAAGCAGGTGCGAAGAAACTGTCGGAAGAATTAGCAGCGAAGGAAGCAAGTAGCTACAATCAACTGCTAGATAAAAAATTCTTGGATCAACTAGTGGACATCGTGCCAGCAGCGAAAGAGGGAAAGATTTCTCACTTATTTATCGCAACCTCTAATCTCGCTGACGGTTTTGGTGAAGACCCAGAAACAGAGTACGACCGTCGACAAGTGTTGAATCAACTAGCTGACGACGTAATCACCAATGGCGGACAAGTCTTTATCTTGGATCAAAAAGATGCGCCTGACGAAAAGAGCTTGACCGCGATATTGCGTTATTAGTCTCTAGGAACAGTACCTAGAAACGATGGATAATCCGTTTATAAGAAAGGAAAAGCCATGCAGATCATTTACTTGATTTCGTGGCTTTTTCTTATTTCTCAAAGAAGAAAGGTGAGAAGATCACCTAACTGAAAACTGAATTTTTTTTAAGCGGGAATTAAAAACGTTCGTTTTCTTTGGAGAAATAAGCAAAAGAATGAAAAAAAAATAAAAAAAGTCGAAAATTTACTAGCTAAACTGTAATTAATGTGCTACAATAACTATGTAGTTTTTGTTCGGTAATCTTGGTAGTTTGTTTCAAATAAACATCTTCCAGATATTCACCATTCAAGTAATTGCAAAATATGTGTTTGATACACAAGGAGGATTTTTATTATGGAAACAGGTACAGTGAAATGGTTTAACTCAGAAAAAGGTTTCGGTTTCATTACAGCAGAAAACGGCAACGATGTATTCGTTCATTTCTCAGCTATCCAAGGTGATGGATTCAAAACTTTAGAAGAAGGCCAAACAGTAAACTTCGATGTTGAAGAAGGTCAACGTGGCCCTCAAGCAACTAACGTTGTTAAAGCTTAATTAACCCACTACTAAATAAAAGCTCAGTCTGCTAGTTCCTAGCGTTCTGGGCTTTTTTGTGTTTTCTTATAATATTCTCTGACCGTCTTCACCTAAGAACATCTCTCAGGTTAGGTGGATAAAAGATAACGAGATAAGGTGGTAGGACGTGAACTTACTACTTCTTTCAGTAACAGAGATAACTACAGACGTATACATTAGGTTGATTTCCTAAGAATTTTCAAGTGTTTTGTAGTATAATTTCAAAAGAAGACTAGAGGGAAGAGAAGAGGAAGATATGTTGAAACCGAAAACTTATGCAGTCGTCGATATTGAAACGACTGGGACAAATCCAAAAGAAGATCGCATTATCCAATTTGGATGTGTCATGATCGAAGATGGGCGGATCACCTCTCGTTATTCGATGGATATCAACCCTGGGCGAAAAATCTCAAAACAGATCCAGCATTTGACAGGGATCACCAATCAACGTGTCCATCGTTCACCCTATTTTGAAGATGTAGCACAAACGATTTACAACCTTCTAGCGGATACCATCTTCGTGGCGCATAATATTTATTTCGATTATCAGTTTTTGAACCATGAATTGATTCGGTGTGGTGTACCCAAATTAAAGATTCCGGGAATCGATACGGTCGAGTTGGCACAGATATTTTTACCGACCGAACCAAGCTTTCGTTTAGCTGATTTATCTGAAAGTCTGGGTTTTATCCACGATAATCCCCATCAGGCTGATAGCGATGCAGAAGTGACAGCCCAACTGCTCTTACTGATCGAAGAACGGATGCGCCGCTTACCTTTAGTGACACTTGAACAAATCGTGAAACTGAGCAATCATACAGGGATGGATACCAAGTTATTCATCGAACAAATCACTAATGAGTTGAGAAAGCAGCCACCACCTTTATCGGACGAACTGGAAATCATCGAGGGAATCGCCTTACAAAAAAAAGAAGTCGAATTATTTTCAGAAGTCTACTATGGTCATAAAGATTATCCAAGAAAAAAACAAGCGAAAGAAAAAATATTTGGGAAAACATTGATGTATCGTAAGGAACAAAATCGTTTGATGAATGTCGTTTATGATCATTTTACCAAAGATGAATCCAAAAATTTGATGATCGAAGCTGCGACTGGTATGGGCAAGACGATCGGCTATCTATTGCCTCTTAGCTATCTAGCTACACCGGAGAAGCCGGCAGTGATCAGTACGGTCTCACTTGTTTTACAAGAGCAGATCATGGAAAAAGATATTCCTTTGTTGAATCAATTATTCGACCAACCGATCCAAGCAACGATTATCAAAAGCTACCGCCATTATCTCGATTTGCAACGGTTTAAAGCTACACTCCTTGAGCCGAAGGAGCAAAAGCAGTATGCACTCTACCAAATGACGGTTCTTGTCTGGTTGACACAGACGAAAACAGGGGATTTAGACGAGTTGCATCTAACGAATTTGAATCATGCCTTTTTTACAGATGTTTCCCATCGGGGGCTTGATTTTTTAGCAAAAAAACAAGCATTTTATGAACAAGATTTTATTCGATTTTTGCATCGACAAATCAAGCAAAGCAATTTCTTGATCGTCAACCATGCTTTCTTAGTCCAAGAAACGCAAAGAAAGACACCGTTGTTGCCTGAAAGTCCTTATTTATTGATCGATGAGGCGCACCATTTGCCTGAAATTGCTGAAAAAGTCAATGATCAACGATTCAGTTTGAGCTATTTTAACAAGGAAGTGCAATTATTCGAAGAGCCTGACCGCTTGTTCGATTGCTTCAAAGGCTATCTGCCAGCCAATCATGAGGGGCAGCGTTGGCTTGATATCTACAAAGAAGAGTTGTCCGCGCTTCGTGAAGCACAGCTTTGCTTAGCTGAAGGGTTACTGGAGATTGTCCCTCAACAAAAAAGACAAACTTACCCGGAAGAAGTCATGATCACGAAAGAAGACATGGATAAATTATCTTTTGAGGCAATTACAGCCATTGACCATCTTCATCTTTTTTACCAAGAAATAAAGGAATTGCAACACAGGATTCGTTCGGGATTGGAAGTGCTTCAAGAAAGTTGGACGAAGCAAATGCGGGTCGATCTTGCAAGTCTGTATGCTTTGTTTGATCGTTTAGATCAACAAGCTAGTTTTATGGAAGAATGGTTGGAGAATTGGCAAGAAAGTTTAGTCCATTGGTTCGTTCCAGGAGCCACACCACAGCAGACGATGTTCCATCTCCATGATTTCACTGCTGCACTGATCCCAAATACAGTTTGGTATCAGCGCTATGAACGGATTTTATATATAGGCGGGACATTGAAAGTAGGGCCAGATCGTCAATACTTAGCAAAACGATTAGGAATTGAAGGTACTCCGCTGAAAGTCATTGCCTCTCCTTATGATTACGAAAAACAAGCGCGGATCTTCGTGCCAAAAGAAGCACCAGAGATCAATCAATTAAGTGGTACAGCGTATGTCGACTATCTAACGGATGTGTTATACCAGTTGATCAGACAAGAAAAAAGACCGATCTTGGTTTTATTTACCTCTCATGATATTTTACAAAAGGTGTATCAACGGATGCATTTGACGATGCTTGAACAAGGAAGAGAGATTTTAGCTCAAGGAATCGGTGGCAGTCGGGAGAAACTATTGAAACGCTTTGTTCTTTCTGATATGAGCGTACTATTCGGTGCAGATAGTTTTTGGGAAGGTGTCGACCTGCCAGGAGATGCCTTACAACTAGTCGTCATTACACGGCTTCCATTCGATCATCCACAACGTCCAATGGTCAAAGCGAGAAATGCGTATTTAGAATCGGAAGGCATCAATCCTTTTTATCAAGAATCCTTACCAAAGGCAGCACTGAAGGTCAGACAAGCTTTAGGTCGTTTGATCCGTTCGGAAACGGACAAAGGTGTCTTGCTGATTTTAGATCGACGATTGGTGACCGCAAAATATGGCGCGAGGATCATTCATGCCTTGCCTAAAAAGATGCCTGTCCAAGAGGCACCTTTTGAAAAAATTTGTGAGGACATCCATGATTTCTTAAACAAAAACGAAGAAATTAAGCCATGATCGAGGACTATTTTTACCTCGAAATCTGTTATAATGGACATCAATGAAAAAAGAAGGAGCGACAGTCCTTGAAGAATCAGACAAACAAAGAACATACGATCAATCGCGTATTGTTGGGCTTGATCATCGCTTTATTGGCAGTAATCGTGATCAGTACTATTTTTTATCTGCGCGCGACACGCCCAATGACGCAAGCAAAACAAGAAGCGACAAAACTAGCTGAACAATATGCAAATCTTGAGGAAGTGGACCAATTCTATTGGTTTACTCGAGAAGCCACTTATTTTTCATTAACAGGTCAAAATGATAAAGGGCAAGATATTGCAGTGATCATTCCTAAATCGGGTGAGCGAGTAAAAGTATTAGAGCAAAAAGCAGGATTGACCGAAGAAGCTGCCCGCCAAGAAATCAGCCAGAAACATCCCGATCAACAAGTGGAAAAAGCTTCTTTAGGGATGTACAAAGATGAACCAGTATGGGAAGTCATGACCAAAACCTCTGATGATCAGTTGAATTATTATTTACTTTCTTTTGAAACGGGAGAGGAAGTCAAAGTCATCAGCGGGATATAGAAAAGACGGATGAAAGGATAGATTGGATGAAACAGTCAAAAAGAGTGGAACGCTTAGAGCCTTCCGTAACACTAGCAACTGCAGCAAAAGCGAAGGCATTGAAAGCACAAGGGAAAGACATTATCAGTTTGACCGTAGGAGAGCCTGATTTTGCTACACCTGAAAATATCCAAGAAGCAGCGATCGCAGCCATCAAGAATGGAAAAGCAAGCTATTATACGCCAACAGCGGGTATTCCAGAATTAAGACAGGCAATCGTTTCGTATCTGGAAACCTATTATGGCTTGACTTACGATGCTTCTCAGACGATTGTGACAGACGGGGCGAAATTTGCCCTCTATGCCTTATTCCAAACAATCCTAGATCCAAAAGATGAAGTCATCATTCCAGTACCTTACTGGGTGAGCTATGGTGAACAAGTCAAGTTAGCAGAAGGTGTCCCTGTTTTTGTCACTGGTCAAGAAGTCAATGATTTCAAAGTGACCCTCGAACAATTGGAACAAGCACGTTCTTCCAAGACAAAAGCAGTCATTATCAATTCTCCTTCTAATCCGACGGGGATGATCTATACAAAAGAAGAACTACAAGTTATAGGTGAATGGGCAGTAAAAAACGATATTTTAATAGTTGCTGATGATATTTATGGCCGATTAGTTTATAATGACAATGAGTTTACTCCAATTGCAACGATTTCAAAAGCAATACGTGAACAGACGATAATCATCAACGGTGTATCAAAAACCTATGCAATGACAGGCTGGCGTATCGGATACGCGGTCGGCGATCAAAAAATCATTGATGGGATGATTGCGATTGCATCACAATCAACTAGTAACCCAACTGCAGTCAGTCAATATGCGGCTGTTGAAGCATTACAAGGGGAACAAGATACCGTTGAAGAGATGCGCAAAGCATTTGAAGAACGTCTAGACATCGTATTTCCGCTTGTTGCTGATTTGCCTGGGGTGTCGGTCAAAAGACCACAAGGCGCATTTTACTTGTTTCCGAATGTGAAAGAAACGTTAGCGATATGTGGCTATGAACAAGTGACGCCGTGGGTCGAAGATCTACTAGAAGAAGCAGGGGTTGCTCTAGTTACAGGTGAAGGTTTCGGCGCACCGGAAAATGTTCGTTTGAGTTATGCGGCGAATCTAGCAACGTTAGAAGAAGGAATCCGACGAATCCAACGTTTTATTGAGAGTAAAAGTCAAAACGAATAGAAATTATTATAGGACAAAGGAGAATTTTACGTGGAACAAATTCAAATCATCGATTCAAAAAAACATGTAGGCGAAACAGTAACGATCGGTGCTTGGGTCGCTAATAAGCGTTCAAGTGGGAAAATCGCCTTTTTACAATTGCGAGATGGGACAGCATTCTTCCAAGGAGTTGTCGTAAAAAGCGAAGTGCCTGAGGAAGTTTTCCAAATGGCAAAAAATCTTTCTCAAGAAACATCGATCCTTGTGACAGGTGAGATTCGTGAAGATAGCCGTTCTAAATTTGGCTATGAAATCGGGATCACGAACATTGAAGTAGTGAGTGAAAGTCATGATTATCCAATCACACCAAAAGAACATGGAACAGATTTCTTGATGGATCATCGTCATTTATGGTTACGCTCTTCACGCCAACATGCAGTGATGCAGATTCGAAATGAAATCATCCGTGCAACCTACGAATTTTTCAACAACAACCAATTCGTTAAAATCGATCCACCGATCTTGACTGGCTCTGCCCCAGAAGGAACCACCGATCTATTTGAGACAAACTACTTTGATCAAAAAGCATATCTGTCACAAAGTGGTCAATTGTACATGGAAGCTGCTGCAATGGCATTTGGTAAAGTATTTTCATTTGGACCAACTTTCCGTGCTGAAAAATCAAAAACACGTCGTCATTTGATCGAATTTTGGATGATCGAACCTGAAATGGCATTCACGCATCAAGAAGAAAGCTTAGAAGTACAAGAACAATATGTTGCTTTCTTAGTTCAAAGTGTATTAGATAATTGCGAGTATGCTTTAGACGTCTTAGAACGTGATAAAGAAGTATTGAAAACTTATACTAAATTACCTTTCCCACGTATCACGTATGATGATGCCATCGAATTATTGAAGAAAAATGGTTTTGACGATATCGAGTGGGGCGATGATTTCGGTTCACCGCACGAAACGTTCATTGCGAACTCATTTGAACAACCAGTCTTTATCTTGAACTATCCAAAAGCAATCAAACCATTCTACATGAAACCACATCCAACAAGAGAAGATGTCGTGATTTGTGCAGATATGATCGCACCTGAAGGATATGGCGAGATCATCGGCGGAAGTGAACGTGCGACTGACTATGATTTCTTACTTGAACAAATCAAGAATCATGGCTTAGACGAAAAAGAATACTCATGGTACCTAGATCTACGTAAATACGGATCTGTTCCACATTCTGGTTTCGGCTTAGGCTTAGAACGTACAGTGACTTGGATCTCAGGGATCGATCATGTACGTGAAGCAATTCCATTCCCACGTTTGTTAAATCGTATTTACCCATAAGAAATAAGACGCGTTCCACGAAAATCGTTCATCGCATTTTCGTGGAACGCATTTTTTTTAAGAAGTTATTATAAAATCACTATTGTTCCAATTCCTTCTTTCTTTGGCTAGATGTGTGTGGGATAATAACGTAAAAGTGGCAAGGAAAGTAGGGTGTGTGATGGAACAACGACTTTTATTCATTGGAGATAGTATCACAGATGCGGGTAGAGGAACTGACGATCTCGGTCAGGGCTATGCACTGTTAACAGCGGCAAAATTGGCTGCGAGTGATCCAGAAAACACGTGGACATTCGTCAATCGCGGAATCGGCGGAAATAAGTTAGCAGACCTAAAGAAGCGCTGGCAAGCAGACTGCATCGATTTGAAACCTGATATGGTCTCGATTTTGATTGGTATCAATGATACATGGCACAATGTAGGCGAGCCTGCAGCATTTGCGACAAAAGAATCTTTTGAGCGTTTTGAAGCCGATTATCGGTATTTACTTGATCGTTTAGTGGAAAGTGGCATCAAAAAAATCGTCTTGATGGAACCATTTGTTTTGCCAGAGCCTGACGATCGGAGAAGTTGGCGTAGTGATCTTGATCCAAAGATCCACTTGATTCGTCAACTAGCAAAAGAATATCAAGCAGTTTTTGTCCCGTTAGATGGAACGTTGAATTCTTTAGGCATCTCATATGGCTATGAGAAATATACAGGGGACGATGGTGTCCATCCGACACTACTGGGTCATGAAACGATTGCCAATATTTGGATAGAAACGGTCAAAAAAAGAAAAGAGTGGTTTGAATGATCATTCGCCCAGCAACCGAAGCAGATCTACCGATGATCAATACGTTGATCAGGCAACAAGAAAATCGATTCTTGGAGGAACTAACGCTGCCAGATATAAACGATCCATTGAATATATCGTTTATAGCAGCACAAGATGACGCAGAAAAACAAATGATTTTCGCTTTTGGACAAGCGAGACAAATCGAAACGACTGAAGCAGATCAGCAATCAGGTGAACTGGTTCAAACGATTTTTGTGGCAGTTGATCAAGAAAGAACAGTAGCCGCTCAGTTTATGGAGCAGTGGTTACTAGAAGCAAAAAAACGTAAAATCAAGAGAGTCGATTTCAATGGGTTTTAAAGTAAGACTCTCGTTAGAATGGAGAAAGAAACAATGAGTTGTATTGGAAACATTATCTGGTTTATTTTTGGTGGTTTACTCGGCGGACTTAGTTGGACGGTAGCAGGTGTATTATGGTGTATCACAATTGTTGGTATTCCGGTCGGGCTGCAATGTTTTAAACTAGCGTCTTTGTCGTTTGCACCATTTGGAAAAGAAGTCATTTATACAAACAATGGCGTATCGTTGATCGTCAATATCATTTGGTTGATCGTGTCAGGTTTGCCGATTGCTTTAGGCCATGTCATCAGTGGGATTTTACTTTGTATCACGATCATTGGTATTCCTTTCGCAAAGCAATCCTTCAAACTAGCACGCTTAGCGTTGATGCCATTTGGGGCAGAAATCGTTTAAATAGTGACTAAATATAAAAGTAACTCTCTTGCACAGTTGATCGTCCAAAAGAGTTACTTTTTTTGTTTCACTTAGCGAGTGATTTCTGTATGGATTTTAGGCTTTTGTTTACTTAAAAAATTTGATTTGTTGGTTGCGTCTACTACGCGATGATTAAAATTCGCTTGTGTAAGGGACGTTTGTGTTGGAGAAGTTGGAAGTGGCATGTCTGTGGCGTTACTTTTAGAGGTCTGTCTATCAGAAAAAATCCTATCTTTGACTGTTTTGACTGTTCCCCCAAACCGCTTGCTCTTAACTTTTACTTTTTGTCGAAATCCCTCTTTTAATGGTTGATCCGTTCCATCGATGATTGCGTCGATGTGAGCATCCAATGGTTTCAATCGCCTGGAATCATCATAAAAAACATGATAATAATAAGGTGCAACCTCGACGGATTGATTTTTGACAAATTTTTTAGGTGTTTTAGGATCTTCGTAGACTTTCTTTACGAAATCATCCGAAATATCAACGAATTCATCTCTGGAGATAGTTTCTTTTAGACCAGTGATTTTTTTTCGCTGTTCGTAATGTTTCCATAATTGAGAAAATTTTTGATCGTGTTTTAAATTTTCACCTAAAAAAGTCTGAAAGAACCGCTCACGAAACGCAAACGATGAGCAGAATTTAGGTTTCACTTTATCTTCAGTCAATGGTGGAGTAAAAATAGCTTCCTGACAATTATGAAGAACACTTCGGAAAGTGACAAGCGGTTCTAAAATCGGGCAGTTGGGAATCATTGCATACTCTCTCATTTCAAAATTAAGGTTTTTTGCAGGCTTATCCGACAGTCTGGTGATTTCATTGATGAGGTTAATTTTAGACTCACTGTGATGTTCAAGCTTTGTCGCAAATAGTATTTTACTTAATTTCCCCAACTGATCCGCTGGGATTTTTAGCAAATGATTCCCCATCTCTTTATTTGTCTCATATTTATCTAATTTCGCGACAAGATAGTCATTATCTTGCTTATAAATCACTAAGCCATAAATATGATTATGATAAGAGTCAGGGGTCACTGAATAAGCTGGAAAAATCATAAAACTGGCTGGGTCATCTTTTTTTAAATGTCTGATTTTCTCTTCCAGTTCAGCCGGTTTTTTCATATCGTAGTAGACGATCGTATTTCTTAAAGACTGGATCACTTGATTTTTTTGACTTTCATTGATCAAGGTACCAGCAACATCATTTTCAATCATTTTGATAAATCTTGAAAATAAAAATTGATAATTTTTTCTTCCGCCTGAACCGACAACTTCAAATTCCGCCGCATTTCCTAATCTTAAAGCAAGTGCCAATTGGTGGTATTGTCCATCAAAATCAAGCATAATAACTCTCCTTATTTTTTATTTTTGTGAAGTGATCCCACGATAGAAAGGATAGGATAAATTTACTTGGCAACTGTTTTTCACTTTATCTCAATTTTGTAGGAAAACAGTTATCTTTGTATTGAACACACTTGGCGCTCTTTTTTTGAGAGAAAACTCATGTAGGTAACATTAGCTGATGAAGTAGAAGCAATCCTATTGCTTAGTGTAAAATCTTGAGAATTCTCAGCGTTTTTATGTTGAGATCTATCAGTTGCTATGTTCTTTTTATTGGTTATATGACTAATTTTTGTGTGTAACGTTTCCAATTTTTTTGACCTTGAATGAAATACTTTATAATTTTGTTGACTTGCTTCATTTGTTTGATTTCTCTTAAATTCTATTGGAACGGCTGGATCATTTAAGACTTTATTTAAATATTTAATAGAAAGATAGCGGATCTTTCCTATGTATTCTTTATCAACTAATTGAGTTTCTGCTTTTCGCATGGTGTAATAATGCCATAATATAGAAAATTGTTGATTATGTTGCTCATTATCGGTTAAGAACGTTTGATAAAATCGCATCCGAAGCTCTTTTGAAGGCCATAGCTTTGGATTGATCACTTTCTTCTCCTTGATTTCGGCAGACGAAATTGGCTTATTGCAATTGTACACAGTCCATTTTAATGCTGTTAACGGTTCAAGTATCGGGCAATTTGTAATACCTGGATAACCACGCATTTTCACATGTAAAGCAGAGGGTTTTTCAACAGCTATTTTTTTTAGTTTTGAGAATATATCAACAGATATTCTCGTCTTTCGATACTCAAACTTAGAATAATAAAGAATATCGCTAAGCTTATTTAAATTTTTTTTCATCAATTTTAAGCTGGAAGTTCGTAGTCATTGACTCTAATTTATTGATTTTAGTAACAATGTAGTCCTTATTTTTGTGAATGATCAAGCTATATATGTGATCATGAAATAATCTTATAGTAGTAGAGTAAGAGGGAATGATGACAAAGCTAGTTGGGTCATCCTCTCTTAAATTTTCAATGATGTGCTGAACATCTCTTCTTTTTTTTCCATCATAATAGTCAATGGTCTGTTTAAAAGAGTGTATCAAGTCATTTTTTTTATCTGTTTCAATAAAAAAGGAGTCTTGATCATTTTCGATCATTTTAATCAATTTTGAAAATAAAAATTGATAATTTTGTTTTCCTTTCTTTCCGACTGCTTTGAAGTTGGCAGCTTTTCCTAGTCGTAAAGCCATAGCTAGTATATGGTATTGATCGTTGAAATCAATCATGTATTACCTCCTTTATTTTCTATTGTAAAAGTTTATCATTCGTCGCTTTTACATAAGCACCTTCTTTTACACCTTGCAGAAATAATGATTCTCTCGAACGATACTTCAATCATGATCGGTTATTACTATGATTTGACATATGAATACTCATTCATGTATAATAACTTATGAAGAGATAGTCATATGTTTAGTGAGGAGGGACTGGAAATGAAAATTTATCAATTAGAAGGGTTAGATTGCGCCAATTGTGCGATGAAAATCGAAAAAAAAGTACAAGCCATACCTGGTGTAAAAGAAGCATCGGTCAATTTTGCGACTGGAAAAATGATGATCGATGCAGACAAGGCTGTCATTGAAGCGATTGAAAAGCAAGCAACAGAAGAAATCCATCAATTAGAACCAGAGGTCAAAGTAATCGAAGTGAAAAACCAGACAAGCAAAAATCATGAATCAGAAAAAGATAATAAAACAGCGTTGTTGCGTATCGTCATAGCGACACTTAGCTTACTTTTATTATTTTTATGGAAGCCTGATGAGCCTATTCGTTTCATTACTTTTTTCGCCATTTTTGTTCTCATTGGCTTTGATGTCATCAAGCAAGCAATCCTCAATATTCGTAAAGGACAAGTGTTTGATGAAAACTTTTTGATGTCGATTGCAACGATCGGTGCGATGATGATCGGCGAATATCCAGAAGCAGTTGCTGTGATGTTGTTTTATCAGATCGGTGAGTATTTCCAACATTTTGCGGTCGATCAGTCTCGTCGGTCCATTCGTGAGTTGCTGGCGATCCGACCAGAAATTGCTCATGTGATCTCTGAAACCGGCTTGGTAAATAAGCAACCAGAAGAAGTGCAGATCGGTGAAGCGGTCATGGTCAAACCAGGTGAAAGAATTCCTTTGGACGGAACGATTTTGAAGGGACAATCTCTCGTTGATACTTCTGCATTAACAGGAGAATCGTTGCCTAAAGAAGTGATGAGTGGTGAAAATGTATTAAGTGGTTTTATCAATAAGACCCATCCTTTAACCATCGAAGTAAAAAAGAACTATGAAAATTCGACTATCAGTAAATTATTAGAACTAGTGGAGACAGCAAGTAGTAAAAAGGCACCTGCTGAAAAATTCATCACTAAATTTGCTCGTTACTATACGCCGATCGTCGTTGCTTTAGCTGTTCTTTTAGCAACTGTCCCACCCTTACTTTATGGAGGAGATTTTTCTGAATGGATCTATCGAGCATTGACATTTCTAGTGATCTCTTGTCCATGTGCATTGGTCATTTCTGTTCCGCTTAGCTTTTTCGGAGGAATCGGTGGAGCGAGTAAACAAGGGATACTTGTCAAAGGTGGAAATTATCTAGAACTTTTAGCTCGTACAGAAACAGTGGTATTTGACAAAACAGGTACCCTGACAAAGGGTGATTTTGCCGTACAAAAAGTTGTTTCTACCATCGACGAGAAAGCATTTATGAAATATGTTGCGAGTCTAGAAAATCTATCGACACATCCAATCGCTAAGGCGGTCATGGATACCTACAGTGGCCCGTTATACGAAATCGAAGAACCCACAGAAATCGCTGGTGAAGGAATCAACGCACAGGTCAAGGGACAAGAGGTACTTGTCGGAAATCAAAAATTATTGGCTCGCTATGGAGTCGAGCAACCAGAGAATCACGAAATAGGAACATTGATCTATTTAGCGATCGACAGTCAGCTCATGGGCTATTTAGTTATTGCGGATACGATCAAACCAGATGCAACATTTGCTATCGAGGCATTGAAAAAAGTCGGCGTCAAAAAGACAGTGATGTTGACAGGTGATGCCCAAAAGATTGCGGAACAAGTCGCAAAAGAGGTTGGAGTCGATACAGTCTATAGTGAACTGCTTCCAGAAGATAAGGTAGAAAAATTAGAAGCATTGATGAGGGAAACGACTCAGAAAACTGCCTTTGTCGGTGATGGGATCAATGATGCACCGGTATTAGCTCGAGCAGATGTGGGAATCGCCATGGGTGGTTTAGGCAGTGATGCAGCCATTGAAGCAGCCGATGTCGTCATCATGAACGATGAGCCATCAAAACTTGTGGAGGCGATTCAAATTTCAAGAAAAACATTGAAAATCGTCAAGCAAAATATTGCGTTTGCTATTGGAGTAAAAGTAATCGTATTGGTTCTCGGAGCTATTGGCTTTGCTTCTATGGGAAATGCAGTCTTTGCCGATGTGGGTGTGACCCTGATAGCAGTTTTAAACGCCATGCGTGGGCTATCTGTCAAAAAAGTCAAATAAACAGTCAAAAAAGCACCGTTAAACCACAGAAATCATTTATTTGAGGACTGTGGTTTTTCTGTGATTAAAATAACTAGAAGATTTTAATTGTTCTGAAAATTCCAAAATAGTTAGAAAATACTTCTTGTTTGTG
Organism: Enterococcus sp. DIV1304_2; assembly: GCF_050555445.1. Classification (NCBI taxonomy): domain Bacteria; kingdom Bacillati; phylum Bacillota; class Bacilli; order Lactobacillales; family Enterococcaceae; genus Enterococcus; species Enterococcus sp. DIV1304_2. Next base: position 2,027,378 of record NZ_CP187851.1, on the reverse strand, counting down.
CGCCTTTAGATTAGGTGTTAGAGGATAAAATGAAAAATAAATGTAAAAACAATGTGTTTTACCTAAAATAATCCACAAATAAAATAACGAAGTGTTGTAAACATTATGAAAATTGAATATGATAGTCAATGAATAATTATTAAATATTTATAAAGGAGAAATCAGATGAACGAAAAACAACTGCGCTGGTTTACAGTAGCGTTGATTGCATTCAACATGGTCTGGGGTATGGGGAATGTCGTCAATAACTACGCGCAACAAGGAATCTCAGTAATCACTTCATGGTTATTGATCCTAGCTATTTATTTTATCCCCTATGCACTGATCGTCGGTCAATTAGGATCAGCATTCAAAGATAGTAAAGGGGGCGTTAGTTCTTGGGTAGAAAATACTACTTCGAATAAACGCTTAGCTTATTATGCTGCCTGGACATATTGGGTCGTGCATATTCCATACTTAGCACAAAAACCACAAGCGATTTTGATTGCAGCTGGTTGGGCAGTTCAAGGAAATGGCGATATCGTCAATACGATGTCTGTCCAAATGGTCGCAGTGATCTCCTTGATCATTTTCTTAGCTTTCTTGTATCTATCAACAAAAGGCTTATCAACATTAAAAGTTATCGGTGGTTTAGCAGGTACAGCGATGTTCGTCATGTCATTATTATTCATTTTACTTGCTGTTACTGCGCCATTCATCAATCCAACGATGGAATTTGCGACAGCAAATATGAACCAAGTCAAAACGTATATTCCTAAGTTTGACTTTAGTTACTTTACGACTGTTTCAATGTTAGTCTTTGCTGTAGGAGGCGCTGAGAAAATCTCTCCTTATGTTAATTCTACACGTAACCCGGCAAAAGAATTTCCAAAAGGGATGATCTTTTTAGCAGCGATGGTCGGTATCTGTGCTGTTTTAGGTTCTGTGGCAATGGGTATGTTATTTGCAAGTGACAATATTCCGAAAGATTTAATGGCAAACGGTGCGTACAGTGCCTTCCAAATCTTAGGTAACTATTATGGTATCGGTAATGCATTGATGATCATCTATGCATTGACGAATATGGTCGGTCAAATTTCTGCCTTGGCATTTTCTATTGATGCGCCATTGAAGATCTTGTTAGCCGATGCAGATCCAGAATTTGTACCAAGTTGGTTACGTAAACGTAACCGTAAAGGAACGTTGGTCAATGGTTACATGTTAACTGGTATCTTAGTCGGTATCATCATTCTATTACCGATTATTGGTATCAAAGATATGAATGAATTAGTTAAATGGTTGACGAACTTAAATTCAGTCGTTATGCCAATGCGTTACTTATGGGTATTCCTAGCCTATATGATGTTGAACAAAGCATACAAAAAATTCACGTCAGAATATAAGTTCGTGAAAAATCCTAAAGTTGGATTCATCTTTGGTGCTTGGTGTTTTGCTTTCACTGCGTTTGCATGTATTTTGGGAATGGTACCAAAAGTGGAATACGCTGCTGATCCACAAGCTTGGTGGTTCCAATTGATCTCAAATATCGTCACACCAATCATTTTGATTTTACTAGGTATGATCTTACCAGCAATCGCGCGTCGTGATAATAAGAAAAATCCATTGAAAGAACCAGTTTCTCAACTTTAAAATAAGATTTGACCGAATCAGTCCAACGATTGGTTCGGTCTTTTTTTGCGTTATTAAGAATAAGAGGTAAAATAAAAAGATGACCATTCGAAGGAGGACAAAATGAAAATAATGATTATTGGACAGTCGGGTGCAGGTAAGTCCACACTTGCAAGAAGCTTACAAGCAACGTCAGGAAGCCCTCTTTTAGCACTGGATCGTTTGTGGCTGGCAACGGACTATGGAAAAGCAGCCAAGCAATGGTTGTTAAAAGAACAGGAAAAATTTATGGCTGAGAACAAGGATTGGATCATCGAAGGGAATTATCTATCGATTGCAAAAGATCGAATTGAACAAGCTGACTGGATCCTGTTACTTCGCTTGCCGAGACACATCGCGATGTATCGTGTGGTCAAACGTTCGATCAAACGAAAATTAGATAAAAGTACCCGTCCAGATGTTCCAGAAGAATTTATAGAAAAATTCGACAAAGAATATTTGGACTTTTTACTTTTTGTTTGGCGTTTCAAGAAAGATAGGGAACCCTTAGCAATCAAAAAAATCTATGAACAAGGAGCAGAAGAAAAATTAGTCATTTTGAATGGTTCACGACAGCAAAAAAAATTTCGAGAGCAATGGCGAAGTAAAAGTAGTTGACACGTTTCGTTTACAAGTGTAACCTGTATTTAGAATTGAAGTTTACATTTGTAAACGAAGAGGAGAGTGATACATATGGAAGAAGTGAAAAAGCCAATCAAAATCAGTGACTCAGAATGGGAAATCATGCGTGTCGTCTGGACATTAGGAGACACCACAGCTCAGGAAATCACACAGATCCTTTCTGAATCAATGGGCTGGAAAGCAGCAACAGTCAAAACGTTATTAGGGCGACTTGTCAAAAAAGAAGCGATTTGGACAGAACAAGAAGGGAAAAAATTTATTTATCACCCAGCGGTGTCTGAAACGGACACTGTGCAAAGTGCTGCAGAGAATTTATTCTCACATATTTGTGCAAAGAAAATCGGCGAGACGATTGCAGATCTTGTCTCAGAAGCAACTTTAACACAAGCAGATATTGACCAAATCATGGCAGAACTAAAGAAAAAAGAGCCAGTAACAGATATCCAGTGCAATTGCATTCCAGGACAATGTCATTGCCATCATAACAACTAGGAGGAAAACAGGGATGAAAACAAAAGTAACGATCAAAGGAATGAGCTGTAAACATTGCGTTGCAAGAGTGGAAGAAACGGTCAATGCGCTACCGGGTGTAAAAAAAATCAATGTCAACTTAAAAAAAGAGATCGGAACTGTGTCATTAGATGAAACAGTGATCCAACCATCTACGATATGTCAAGCAATCAATGATTTAGGCTATCAAGCAGAGGTGATTTAAATGGAGTATCCAGCTAAAAAAGACACACTCGTGATTACTGGAATGACTTGTGCCAATTGTGCTGCACGAATCGAAAAAGAGTTGAATGAACAGCCCGGTGTATTATCTGCGACTGTTAATCTGGCAACAGAAAAAGCAACGATCAATTATCAGGAAGTATCAATTGAAGAACTGATCCAGAGTGTTGAAACCATTGGTTATGGTGCGATTTTATATGATGAGGCCCATAAGCAAAAAATTGCAGAAGAAAAGCAAACTTATTTAACAAAGATGAAGCGAGATGTCATCATAGGTGCTATCTTGACGCTTCCTATGATGATCGCGATGATTGCAATGATGTCAGGCTTTCATGGAACGCTTGTCCATTTTTTCCATGATCCATGGGTTCAACTGATTTTAGCAATCCCTGTCCAGTTTTATATTGGTTGGCGCTTTTATGAAGGAGCGTATCATGCCATCAAAACAAATGCACCCAATATGGATGTGTTAGTGGCAATCGGTACGACCGCCGCATTTGCGCTTAGTGTATACAATGGTTTTTTCAGTACACATTCATCGGACTTATATTTTGAAAGTAGCAATATGATCATCACACTGATTTTGTTAGGAAAATATTTGGAACACACAGCCAAAAGTAAAACCGGTGATGCCATCAAACAGTTGATGTCTCTTCAGAAAAAAACAGCACAGGTCATAAAAAATGGCGAAGAAAAGACTATCCCGATCGATGAAGTAGAGATTGGGGATATTTTACTCGTCCGACCGGGAGAACAAATCCCAACAGATGGGAAAGTCATCAAAGGGGATAGTGCGATCGATGAAGGGATGTTGACTGGAGAAAGCGTGCCAGTTGAGAAAAAAACGGGGGATCTACTCTTCGGCGGAACCATCAATTCCACAGGGATTCTTGAAATGACGGTGACTCAAGTGGGTAAAGGAACTGTTCTTTCACAAATCATCCAAATGGTGGAAGATGCCCAAGGAAGCAAAGCACCGATCCAAAAAATTGCTGATAAGATTTCTGGTATTTTTGTACCTATCGTTTTAGTCATTGCCTTCGTTACCTTAATAGCAACCGGACTAATCAGTGGCAACTGGGAACTGGCAGTGATCCATAGTGTTTCAGTGTTGGTCATTGCTTGTCCTTGTGCATTAGGACTAGCGACGCCAACTGCTATCATGGTTGGTACAGGACTAGGTGCACGAAAGGGTATTTTGATCAAAGGCGGAGAAGCATTGGAAGCTGCGACACATCTAGACACGATCCTTTTAGACAAAACTGGAACGATCACACAAGGGAAACCAGTAGTCACAGATGTTATCGGTGACGAAGAAGTGTTAACGATCGCCACCACATTAGAGCAAGGATCAGAGCATCCTTTAGGCAAAGCCATTGTGACTTATGGAAAAGAACAGGCGATCACGACGTTGCCTGTACTTCAAGCAAAAGCACATCCAGGTGCTGGGATCAGTGGAGAAATCAATGGAAAATCTTATTTTATTGGTACGAGAAAACGACTAGTCGAGATGAACGTTTCATTTGAAGCGTATCAAGAACAAGCGTTACAATTAGAAGGACAAGGAAAAACCGTAATGTTTCTTGCAGATGATAGACAAGTATTGGGTATGATCGCTGTGGCTGACCAGATAAAAGAACATGCGCGATCAGCAATCCAACAATTACAAGCCCAAGGATTGGCAGTTTATATGGTCACAGGGGACAATCAATCAGTTGCAACGACGATTGGACAAGAAGTTGGTATTCCAAAAGAAAACATCTTTGCTGAAGTATTACCTGATGAAAAAGCAGGATATGTCGAAAAATTGCAAAAAGAAGGAAAAAAAGTGGGAATGGTCGGTGATGGTATCAATGATGCCCCCGCCTTGGCTTTAGCAAATGTCGGTATCGCCATGGGGAATGGCACCGATATCGCCATGGAAACAGCAGATGTAACGTTAATGAATAGTCAACTCTCGTCGATTGGACAAACGATCGAACTTTCAAGTGTGACCTTGAAAAAAATCAAACAAAACTTATTTTGGGCATTTATTTATAATACGATTGGCATTCCATTTGCTGCGTTTGGCTTATTGAATCCAATCATTGCCGGAGGAGCGATGGCCTTTAGCTCAATCAGTGTGTTACTCAATTCATTAAGTCTAAACCAAAAAATGAAGAAATAAACGGTTCAACAAAGGAAAGGACAGAATGAAAATGAACGAGCAAAAAAAACAAACGATGCACGAGCATCATCATGATGAAATGAAGCAACAAAAGAACATGACACACCATAAAATGGATCATACGAGTATGGACCATACAAAAATGAACCACGAGAGCATGGCACATGAGCATCACTCAATGGATCATAGTTCCATGGATCATCATGACCATATGAGTGGCGGGATGGATCATTCGATGCACATGGGGAATTTTAAACAGAAATTTTGGCTGTCATTGTTGCTAGCGATTCCGATCATCTTGTTTTCTCCCATGATGGGCATGGAATTTCCCTTTCAAGTGACTTTCCCTGGCTCTGATTGGCTCGTCTTGATCTTGGCGACCATCTTATTCATCTATGGCGGACAACCCTTTTTAAGTGGCGCCAAAATGGAATTGAAGCAAAAAAGTCCAGCAATGATGACTTTGATTGCCATGGGGATCACTGTGGCTTATGTTTATAGTGTCTATTCTTTTATCGCAAATCTCATCAACCCACATACTCATGTGATGGACTTCTTCTGGGAATTGGCGACGTTGATCGTCATCATGCTATTAGGGCATTGGATCGAAATGAGTGCCGTTTCTAATGCAAGTAATGCGTTACAGAAATTAGCAGAATTATTACCCGAAACGGTCAAACGATTACGAACAGATGGGACAGAAGAGACGGTTTCTCTAAAAGAAGTCAAAGAAGGAGATCACTTAGTCGTTCGAGCAGGAGATAAAATGCCAACGGATGGGAAGATCCTCAAAGGTGAAACGATCGTAGACGAATCTGCCGTGACTGGTGAATCAAAAGGGGTCAAAAAACAAGCACCTGACTCAGTGATCGGAGGATCGATCAACGGAGACGGCACCATTGAGATCGAAGTGACTGGAACTGGTGAAAATAGCTATTTAGCCAAAGTCATGGATATGGTCCGTCAAGCACAAGGAGAAAAGTCAAAACTAGAGTCATTGTCTGACAAAGTAGCGAAATGGTTGTTTTATGTCGCATTGATCGCCGGTCTATTGGCATTTGTTGTGTGGCTTCTTTTGACCGATCTACCTACTGCTTTAGAACGCATGGTCACCGTCTTCATCATCGCCTGTCCTCATGCGTTAGGTTTGGCGATTCCTTTAGTTGTTGCACGTTCGACGTCGATTGCTGCTAAAAATGGATTGTTGCTCAAAAGTCGTCGCGCCTTAGAACAAGCCAATGAGTTAGATGTCATCATGCTGGATAAAACAGGTACGTTGACGGAAGGGAAATTCACCGTCACGGGTATCGAAAGCTTAGACGATGATTATCCTCAAGAAGAACTATTGAAATATCTAGGTGCCTTAGAAGCAAACGCCAATCATCCTTTAGCCATTGGGATCATGCGTTATTTGAAGGAACAAAATATTTCTCCTTATCAAGCAGAGAATCAAAAAAATCTTTCAGGGGTTGGCTTAACTGGCACAGTAGCAGATAAAAATGTAAAAGTAGTCAACGAAAAAGAAATCAAACGTTTAGGACTTGAAATGGCGAAGGAACGATTAACTCCTTACGAAGAACAAGGGAATACAGTCAGTTTTCTATTGATCGATGATCGTTTAGTGGGATTAGTGGCTTTAGGCGACATCATCAAAGCAGAAGCAAAAACCTTTATTCAAAGTCTCAAAGAAAGAAATATCACTCCGGTGATGTTGACTGGTGACAATCCACATGCAGCAGAAGTGGTCGCACAATACTTAGGTATTGAAGAGTATTATGGCGGACTTTTACCAAATGACAAGGAAGATATCGTCAAACGTTATCAGGAACAAGGGAAAAAAGTCATCATGGTCGGTGACGGAATCAACGACGCCCCAAGTTTAGCACGTGCGACGATCGGGATGGCGATTGGAGCAGGAACCGATATTGCGATCGACTCAGCGGATGTAGTTTTGATCAACAGTGATCCAAAAGATATCTTGCATTTCTTAGATCTAGCCAAACAAACGAGAAAGAAAATGATCCAAAACCTATGGTGGGGAGCTGGTTACAACATTCTTGCCATTCCTTTGGCAGCAGGGATTCTTGCACCGATCGGGATTTTGTTAAGTCCAGCGATTGGAGCCGTCTTGATGTCATTGAGTACCGTAGTCGTAGCACTGAATGCGTTGACGTTGAAGATCAAAGAATGATCACTTTTAGTAAATAATTATTGAGTAAAGAGTGAATATGACTATGTCAATGCGGTCGGGACAGAAGTGTTCAGTCTCAAGAAATAAGGCGCCAGCCACGAAAATTGTTTTTCAAATTTTTGTGGCTGGCGTCTTATTTCCGAAGAAGTTACTTCTGTTCCTGCCGTTTATCCGGTTTTAGGTGGTGGGAGAGAACGAAGGGCCCACTTCTTTTTTTGTCGTTGGTATGATTTACACAAACGAGAGACTTTGGATTAATTTCTGGTTAATTTTGTAAATTATTAAAATAATAAAAATAAAAAATATTTCTTTGCGTACTTTATATAAGAGACATTTTCAGAGTATTGATGAACCACTCTGGAAAAACTATTGATAGAGTGAGGTTAAGCAATGAATTGGCAAACATTACTAACAAAAAATGCACAGAATATCTTTTTACTGATCAACCAAATGAAAGATCTGACATGGAAGAAAAGCGACTTAGCAAAAAGGATGGATGTCGATGTCAAAACGATCGATCGTTATTTGAAGCGATTGAAATCAGAGGATTATCCCTTAGAACTAGCGTATGACAAAAAAGAAGTCCAACTGGTTTACCACCAAGCATACAATGAACCATTTCTTTTGTTTGAATTTTTGATCCGATCGGATTCGTTTTGTTTATTACGGGATCTGATTTTACAAAGAGAATACTCCTTCGAATACGATCGTTCCGCACAAGAACGATTGAAAAAATGGTTAGGGGATTATCATCTTTCTTTTTCCTACAAAAAGCGACAAATCTATGGTTCTGAACGAAAAATCAGATATTTACTTTTTTGTTTTCTCAAAGAGTTCCCAACTTTTTTTAAGGAAGACCATGATCAAACATTTTCAGAACTATTCATCCAACTTCTAGACCAACGTCCCAAACATACAGATATTGAGATTTTTACAAATCATCAATTGTTCTTCTATGAGATTTTTCCAGAACTACTCTTTCGCTCTGAACAAAAGCTTCCGACAAAAGAAAAGAATTATCGGGCTATCCTGCGACTGAATAGCCATTTGATCACAGACAAGCGGTGGGAAAGGATCGAAAAAACCTCCGTCTATCAAAAATTATCGATCGTTACTGAAAAATTAGATTCATTATTTTGGTTGACGAATGATTTTGAAAGTTCCAACAAAAAGAAAATAACAAGAGTACTATTCCAAGAGTGGTTAAAATATTCAATTGGTCTTCATGATCGCTTTATCCATGAAGAAGCTGTTGCCTACCAAGCATTAGCAGACACGATCCCTAATTTTATTGAAAAATCAAACCAGTTTCGTATCGCATTACAACAAGCTTTGTTTCAGCCCACAACCGATTGGGCAAGGATGTTGCTGAAATTATTAAATGAACGAGGCTATCTGGAGATGTATGCACCGGAAGTCAAAATCGTATTCTTTTTTCGCTATGACCATGAAGAAGCTAGACGACTTGCAGCAATTTTAGATAAAACGTTACGTCATCGCAAACGCACATCGATCCACGTATGTACCAGGAGTAAGCCACCTAGTTATGCTCAACTTGTCATCACAGACCACTTTTTTTCTGCTAGTCTCACTAATGATCAGAAAACTTATTTTTATCAAGACTCACTTGGAATCGAAAAACTATTATCAGACATCGATTATTGGATCAACACAAAGATAACTTTTACGAGTAAACGAATCATCGAACGCTAGAATATGCTATAATGGACTGGAAAAACAAAGGAGGAAAATCCATTGGAATTAAAGAAACTAGAAGTACCTACATCTTCGATTACAGAAGTGAAAAGATCGCCGATGGATGTGTTTGACCAAGCTAGAAAAGCTGAAACAGGCGTATATATTTTTAATCGTGAAAAAGTTGCTGGTGTGATGTTGACCCAAGAGCAATATGAGACGTTGTTGCAAGAATTAGCCACGCTTCGCCAACTCGTTGCGACAGAAACAGAAGAGGCAAAAACAAATGGAACTGGGACAAACGAACCATTCACAAAAAATCGCACGGCCATCGTATCCACTTCTGAATCGTTAGATGAATTGGTTAGCGCCTTAAAACAATATTTAGTTACAGGTGTATCTATCTCTGCTAAAAATCTTGATGAACGAATGGTGGCATTGGGATTCATTACGAAGAAAACTGGTTTTGGCGGGGTTGTTGATATGCTCAATGAATTAACAGAAACGGGTAAAATCAATTACCAATTAAGGAAAAAACCAAATGGTAAAATCGTGATCGCAGAGATCATCGGTGAACAAGATAGTCAATCTCAACTATTCGATAAGCTGATCATCAAAAAAATCTATTTACATGAAATATAAAAAACTACGAAGTGTTGCCTTGATTGCTTCGCTAAACATTGAACCTAGGCCAAAAAGAATATAAAAATAAAAGTAAAGCCCTCTAACGACCACTAGCCGTCTCTGGGGGTTTTACTTTTATTTTGCTATCTAAAAAAGTGAACGCTTATTTTACTTGCTTACGCGAATAAGCAAATATACTTCCCCAAATGATCCCTAATAACTGTGGCATTAAGTAAACCCCAGCTAGAAGTAGAATGATTTTTTCAGGAGAGAAGGGATGATATAAAAAATGCCATTCAGTACATTTAGCAAAAAATAAATAAGAGGTGATCGTAGAACAAAGATTGCCAAGAACCAATGTTCCTAAACGATTGGCTCGTCTCAACGTAAAACCAAGGAAAAAAGCCCAAAATATCAATAGTATAAATAGGATGACTGAATGATAATAATAATCAAAAAGTAGAGCAAGATAAAAATAAGGCACACACATCAATAAGTAGATTGTTTTTTTTATGTAGAATAATTGCAAAGGTCCATTCCTCCAAGTCAGTTCTCCTTTGTTTTAATTGTAAAATCAAACAATGAATAATCAATTCTTTTTAGAAATATTCTGAATAAAATGAATAAACTCTCATTGCTTTATTCTTAAAAAACTAGTCTTTCCCCTCAGTTTTTTTAGAGAAATAGAATATAGTATGATAGATGGAGTGTCTTTTGGGAGGTTTTGTATGAAAAAGAGAATAAAACTAGAACAATTGTATTTGTTTCTTTGGTTTTTCCCAATTTTTCTTTTGCCTTTTACATGGGTGAATGCAGTGGTACAAGGTGCCGAGATTCTTGGCATCATCAATGGAAGTGGCTTTATTATTTCCAAAAATTTTCCGACATTGACCCTTTTTTATTTTTTGATCAGTGTGAATTTGATCGTTTCAAAAACATTTATAAAAAAGTATAATTGGCATTTGATCCAGTTTTCTTCTATGCTGGTCTTTACATCTTATTTCTCGATATTACCGAGGATCATCATCGGTCCGAATGGATTAAGTGAAAGTGGACTAAAAGATACAAGCTATTCTGCGATGTATTTTTTGACCATCAAACCTTGTTTTTATGTAGCGATTGCTTCCTTTGCGTTAGCAGTCGGCCTATTCTATTATACAGAGATCCGTGAACAATCTTTACTTATAGAAAAGATATAGCTTTTTGTAGGACGTCCATTTTCGGACGTTTTTTTGTTTTACGATATATTTACACAACTTAACAATAACTTTACATATTCAATATCTAGGATTTACAGTACCCTGATACAATCAATTTGTAACTAAGAAAGGGGCATATAAATGAAAAAAGTTTTATTTTCTTTAGGAGTATTAGGTTTTATCTTAGCTGGATGTGGTTCTGGTTCAGGAAGTACGGATGGATCAGCCAGCAACTCGGCTAGTTCAGATGATCAAGTAAAAATCGTAGCGGTCGGTTCAACCGCTTTGCAACCTTTAGTTGATGCTGCACAAGAAATGTTTACACAAGATAACCCCAACTATCAGATTTCTGTTCAAGGTGGCGGAAGTGGAACAGGTCTTAGTCAAGTAGCATCAGGTGCTGTAACAATCGGAAACTCTGATGTATTTGCAGAACAAAGAGATGGAATCGATGCAAGTAAATTGGTAGACCATCGTGTAGCAGTTGTTGGAATGGCACCAATCGTAAATAAAGATACAGGCGTTGATGATATTACAAAAGAACAATTGATCGACATCTTCACTGGCAAGATCACTAACTGGAGTGAATTAGGCGGAGCAGATCAAGAAATCAACGTCATCAACCGTGCAAACGGAAGCGGCACTCGTGCAACCTTTGAATACTGGGCATTAGATGGCGCTGTACCAATACAATCTCAAGAACAAGATTCATCAGGAACAGTTCGTCAAATCGTTTCTCAAACACCAGGTGCGATCAGCTATTTAGCTTTCTCATATTTAGATGATTCTACTCAAGCGTTGAAAATCAACGGTGTAGAACCAACTCCTGAAAATGTCTCAGACAACAGCTGGGAAATTTGGTCTTATGAGCATATGTATACAAATGGCGAACCTGAACCAGAAGTGAAGAAGTTCTTAGACTTCATGATGACTGATGCCGTACAAGAAGGACCAGTACAAGATTTAGGCTACCTACCGATCAGCATGATGAAAGTTGAACGTGACGCAGAAGGTAACTTATCATAAGATTGAATACATCTTTCAATCACATGTTTATTCATAACGACTACCATTGATCATTAAGCTTAGTTCCTCGTTGAGGATCTAAGCTTTTTTAGTTTATTGCTCACTCTACGTTTTCGTTTTTTTCCATATGACAGTTTTGAAAGAAGAATATCAGTTATATCTGAGGATTTATTGGACGAAATGACGTATGGTTAAAGAGTAGAAAAAAAGTTGAGGGATTAGTTATGAGAAGAAAAGAAAAACAGCGAGAAAAACAGATGCAGCAAATGTTGGCACAATTAGAACGCATTGATCCTAACAAAAATGAAGGGCTGACAGACACACAGGTACAAGAAAGAATCCGTGTTGGCGCTGTCAATCAAGCAACGAGTCCTACATTTAAAACGAACAAGCAAATCGTGATGGAGAATGTCTTTACTTATTTCAATCTGATTTTTTTAGTCTTAGCGATTCTATTATGTGTCGTCAATTCCTATAAAAATTTGACTTTTTTACCTGTCATATTGGCAAATACGGGCATTGCAATCTATCAAGAGATCCATTCCAAGAAAATCTTGGATCAGTTGAGCATGTTACACGCCGCAACGGTCAAAGTATTACGGAATGGTCAAGAACAGAAGATAACTATCGAAGAGTTAGTGCTAGATGATCTCGTCATTCTAAAAACAGGAGACCAGATCCCAGCAGATGGAAAGATCATAGACGGCAATCTACAAGTGAATGAAGCGCTATTGACTGGTGAAGCGGATGAGATAAATAAGGAAATCGGCGACGAACTAATGTCGGGAAGCTTCATCGTCGCGGGTAAAGCGAAGGTTCAGTTGACACGAGTCGGCAATGAATCTTATATTGCCAAATTAACGATGCAGGCAAAAGAAATGGGTACTGGAGAACAATCAGAGATGATTGCTTCGTTAGATAGGATCATCAAGTGGGTAGGGATCATCATTATCCCCATTGGATTGACCTTATTTTCTCAAAGCTATTTTTACAATGGCAATACATTGAGAGAGAGCATTGTTTCGATGGAAGCTGCGTTGATCGGTATGATTCCTGAAGGACTGTACCTACTCACGACGATTGCTCTAGCAATGAGTGCGACACGCTTAGCGAAACAACAAGTGTTGCTTCATGACATGAAAAGTATCGAAACGTTAGCACGAGTGGATGTATTATGTGTTGATAAAACAGGAACAATCACTGAAAATGCAATGGACGTTCAACGTGTGCTGATTCCTGAAAATCCTTTAGCAAAACAAACAGCAGATCAGTTGGATGAATTACTTGGTGACTACGCACAGGCAATCGAAGCTGACAATGAAACGATGCAAGCAATCAAAAATTACTTCACGAAGCATTCTGACAGGGAGGCAACAGCAAGTTTACCCTTTTCTTCTGTGAGAAAATATAGCAGCGTGACATTTACAGATAAAACGTATGTCCTTGGAGCACCAGAGATGGTCTTACGTGAAGCGTTCACGAGTTATGCTTCTGAATTTAGCGCGTATACGGATCAAGGCTATCGGGTATTAGTTTTCGGTGAATACCAAGGGGTATTGTCACAAGAAGACTTGGAAGAAGCCGTTATCCCGTTAGGTTATTTATTGATTGCCAATCCGATCCGTCAAGAAGCGAAAGCGACGTTTAATTACTTTAAGAAGCAAGATGTGGCTATCAAAGTGATTTCTGGTGATAACCCAGCGACAGTTTCTCATGTTGCCACACAAGCGGGTATTTCAAACGCGGAGCAATATGTGGATGTCTCCTCGTTAAGGGAAGAAGAATTTCCAGAAGCCATGGAAAAATATACCGTCTTTGGCCGTGTCAAACCAGAACAAAAAAAGGAATTTGTTCGTTTACTAAAAGAGAAGCATACAGTGGCGATGACTGGGGATGGGGTAAATGATATCTTGGCGATGAAAGAAGCCGATTGTAGCATTGCGATGGCATCAGGAAATGAAGCGACGATGCAGGCCGCACAAGTGGTCTTATTAGAATCAGATTTTTCTAAAATGCCAGAGATCGTTGGCGAAGGACGGCGTGTCGTAAACAATATCGAACGTTCTGCCAGTCTTTTCTTAGTAAAAAATATTTTTTCATTCTTATTGTCTGTTTTTTCTGTTCTTTTTGCATTCACTTATCCATTAGAACCTTCACAAATCACATTGATCAGTTTATTCACGATCGGGTTACCTTCCTTTTTATTAGCATTGGAAGAAAATGAAAACCGAATCAAAGGCCGATTCATTGAGAACGTCTTGGAAAAAGCCATTCCGGGTGGTCTGACCGATATGATGGTGGTAGGCGCTTTAGTCGTGGGTGGTTCAATTTTAAATCTGAACAAAACCGATACGTCGACAGCCTCTACCATGTTGCTGATCGTTGTTGGCTTTTTAGTCCTTTATAAAATCTGTCAACCATTGAATCAATTTCGAACACGGATCATGCTATTTTGTGCAAGTGGAATCGTCTTTTCTGTTGTCTTCTTGCATAAACTATTTTCAATATCAGCCATTTCGCCAGTGTCTATCTTAATGGTGGTCATGCTCTTTTTCGCAGCAGAATCCATCTTTCGTCAGTTGACTTTTTTCGTGGAAAAATATTTGCATTTAGATAAGATCGATACGACACGTACGAAAAAACGTTGGAGAAAAGTATTTCCATTTTTCAAGAAATGAGCGAAGAATTATTGGGTACAATGAGATAGCGTCAACCTCCTAAAACAGAAATGTTCTTGGAGGTTGACGCTTCTTTCATTTATACCTATCAGGTTCACGATTAATTGATTTTAGGGATCTTCACAATAAAGGTAGAGCCGATACCAGGGTGACTCTCGATTTCCACCGTTCCATGAAGTAAATTCACGTATTCTTTCACGATCGACAATCCTAATCCTGTACCACCTGAATGGCGACTACGCGCTTTATCTACACGATAAAAACGTTCAAAGATGCGTTCTTGATCTTCGCGATCGATACCAATACCAAAATCTTGTACAGAGAAAATCAGTTGATCGTGGCTTTCGTAGCGAATGATGATCTCACTTTCTTCTTTTGAATATTGGATCGCATTTTCAAATAAGTTTTTGATGATCGGGTAAAGCAAATCAGGATGTGTCGTAAAGGCAGTATTTTCTCCAATCAATTTGATCGTCAACTGTTTTTTCCGGATCATTGGTTGATAGCTTTGGATCACTTGTTGGAAATAAGGCTCCATATAGATCGTTTGGGTTTCATGTAAACTCTCTTCGTCTTTTGATAATTGAATAATTTCTCGGATCAGCTTATCTAAACGAATCGCATCTTTTTGCATGATCAATAGAAATTCAGTCAGTGTGTCGGGGTCTTCTTTTGCACCGTCCAGTAAAGTCTCAGTAAACCCGATCAAAGAAGTGACAGGTGTTTTTAATTCATGTGAGACATTGCCGACAAAATCTTTTTGCATTTTTTCTAAATGTCTGACTTTTGTCAGATCATAAGCAACACCTAAAATTTGGCCAGTATCCTCTGAACTATTGAAATAACGCAAGCTGATATCAAGAGTTTGCGTACCGTCAGCAATCGTGACTTCTTGATGAACGATCGGTTCAGTCGGAGAAACTTGATGGATCAATTGGATCAATTTTGGTTCGCGGATCACTTCTGTGTAATGTTGATTTTCTTGATAATCTTTCACACCTAGATGGACTTGCATTTTTGGATTAAGCAGACGCAGTGTCGCATTGGAGTCAATCAGAAAGACACCGATCATCAATTCATTCAACAAGCTGTATAATTGCTCTTCCGTCGTCGTATAGGCGCGATACATTTTGGTCATCTGTTCACTCAAGCCATTGATCGTCTGGTATAATTCTTCCCATTGATCAGAAGTCTGCATAATGATCTCCGTTTGTTCCGGGTTCTTGACCATCTTTTTCAAAACAGGAATCACTGTTTTGAGTGGTTGGTTCCGTTGGTAAATCAGATAGTAAATCATAAATGTCAATAAAAGAAAGAAAACTAAGAAGAAACCAAATACCCAACGGCGAAAACTTTCCGTGCGAGGAAGAAAGCCACTTGTAGGTTCAGCGATGCGAATGATCGCTACTAATTTCCCATTGACTTTGATAGGCAAGGCGACATAAAGTAATTCTTCGTTCAATGTCGTACTCTTACGAAGTGAAGTGCCAAGCGTACTGCCTTCTAAGATCGCTTTGATTTCCGGACGTGTTTTTCTTTGTTCATGCAGAGAAGATTCTTCCGTGTCATAAATGATCGTGCCAGTTTGATCGATCAACGTCACTCGTTCATTGGATTGATGGACAAATTCATCCAGAACTGCTTTATTACTAGCAGAAGCAGGATTCTCAACATCTAGTTGACGAGCCAATAACTGCGCTTTTTTAGTCAAATAACTTTCTTGCTGTTCAATGATCTGTTGTTGGAAATAATGGGAGATGATCTGCCATCCGCCAAAAAATAAGCCAAGCAACAAGACGAGGAAAAATAAGCGCTC
Organism: Enterococcus sp. DIV1304_2; assembly: GCF_050555445.1. Classification (NCBI taxonomy): domain Bacteria; kingdom Bacillati; phylum Bacillota; class Bacilli; order Lactobacillales; family Enterococcaceae; genus Enterococcus; species Enterococcus sp. DIV1304_2. The sequence continues at coordinate 2,010,961 of NZ_CP187851.1, read as the reverse complement.
GGAGAATTTTTTCCATTGTTTTTTCATCGTTTTGGTTCCTGGAATTTATAACCAAAGCCCCGAACAGTCAGTAAATATTTAGGATGTTTCGGATCACGCTCGATTTTTTCACGTAAATGACTGACGTGGACATCAACAATACGACTTTGTCCAGAAAAATCAAAATTCCAGATACGATCCAACAGTGTATCTCGGTCGATCACTCGATCTTTGCGTTTCATGAAATAAACAAGCAACTCAAATTCTTTCGGCGTAAGTTCGATCGGTTGGTCCTCGATCGTCACTTGATAATTCGTCAAGTCAGCTTTGATTTGTCCAATGGATAAGTATTCTGGTTCTGCCTCATCAGATTGAGTTTTACGGGGTTCGATCCGACGAAAGATGGCTTTCATCCGTGCAAGGACTTCCCGAGGGCTGAAGGGTTTCGTCAAATAATCATCCGCACCGATCTCCAGTCCAATGATTCGATCGACTTGATCATCTTTAGCTGTTAGGATCAATATAGGTGTGTCATTTTTTTCTTGACGGAGTTTTTGTGTGATCGCGATTCCGTCGATCGAAGGAAGCATCACGTCTAAAATAATGAAATCATATGAATGTTCCAATGCAAGATCAAGACCTTCTTGACCATCTGCAGCACTGGTTACTTTATATCCTTCTTTTTCAAGATTGAATGTCAGTAATGTTACAATTGAGGGTTCGTCATCAACAACTAGTACTTTTTTCATAAATTCTCCTTTTGATAAATTTCATCTCCTTTATTTTAGCACAGAATCGGGGGCAAGGACTATTTAACCAGCTAAATAAATGGTATAATATAAAAGCAATTTGCTCAGCTAAAGGAGAAAATGTCCGATGATCGGTATCAGTGCTTGTTTAGGTGGCGTGTCATGTCGCTATGATGGCCGGGAACAAACAATCCCTGCCTTAAAAAAACTCGTGACAGAAGGTCAAGCAATCGTGATCTGTCCAGAAGTAGCAGGAGGTTTGCCCATCCCAAGAGAACCAGCAGAAATCGTTGGTGGTGATGGGTTTGATGTCTGGGATCATCAGGCTAAGGTCATGACGATCTCTGGAAAAGATGTCACAGAAGCCTATAAAAAAGGTGCGATCAATGCTTATCAAGTGCTAAAGGAAAAGCAGATCTCAACGTTGATCTTAAAAGCAAATAGTCCTTCCTGCGGCTCATCAACTATCTATGATGGTAGTTTCACTGGTAGTCTGAAAGAAGGCATTGGCGTAGCTACCGCCTATTTTCTCCAACAAAAAATCAGTGTCTGCTCAGAAGAAGAGTGGATGGATCAACGAGGTGAGTTGAATGGAAATTGAGAAAACCAATCGGATGAATGCTCTTTTTGAATTTTATTCGACACTGTTGACTGAGAAACAAATGAATTATATGGAATTATATTATGCAGATGATTTCTCACTTGGAGAAATCGCTGAAGAATATGAAGTCAGTCGCCAAGCAGTTTATGATAATATCAAACGAACGAGCAAGATCTTGGAGAATTACGAAAAAAAACTCCACCTTTTTTCTGACTATGTCGTTCGTGAACAGTTGTTGACAGAATTGACGAACTATATCAATGAACAGTATCCTGAAGATCAAACGCTACAAGGATACATCAAAAAAATTCAAGAAATCGAAGAATAACAAAAAGGAATGAATAAAATATGGCATTTGAAAGCTTAACTGAACGCCTACAACAGGCGATGTCAAAGTTACGAAAAAAAGGAAAAGTCTCTGAAGCTGACGTCAAGGAAATGATGCGCGAGATCCGTCTTGCGCTATTAGAAGCCGATGTCAACTTACAAGTAGTCAAAGATTTTACGAAACGTGTGCGCGAACGTGCAGTTGGAGCAGAAGTACTTGATAGTCTTTCTCCAGCACAACAAATCGTAAAGATCGTGGATGAAGAGTTAACGATCACTCTGGGTTCTGAAACAGTTGAATTGACTAAATCTCCTAAAATCCCGACTGTCATCATGATGGCTGGGTTGCAAGGGGCAGGTAAAACAACGTTTACTGGTAAATTAGCGAATTATTTAAAGAAAAATGAAAATGCTCGTCCCTTGTTGATTGCAGGTGACGTGTACCGTCCTGCTGCCATCGACCAGTTAAAAGTTTTAGGACAGCAATTGGATGTTCCGGTTTTTGATATGGGAACAGATGTGAGTCCTGTAGAAATCGTTCGTCAAGGGATGGAACTCGCAAAAGAAAAGAAAAATGATTACGTATTGATCGATACAGCCGGTCGTTTACACATTGATGAAACATTGATGGATGAATTAAAACAAATCAAAGACTTGACACAACCTAACGAAATCTTACTCGTTGTTGATGCGATGACTGGTCAAGACGCCGTCAACGTTGCGGATAGCTTCAATCAACAATTAGGGATCACCGGGGTCGTCATCACAAAATTAGATGGAGACACACGTGGGGGAGCGGCGCTATCGATTCGTTCAGTGACCGGTGCACCGATCAAGTTCATCGGTTCTGGTGAAAAGCTGACTGACTTAGAAGTCTTCCATCCAGATCGTATGGCAAGTCGTATCCTTGGTATGGGGGATATGTTGACGCTGATCGAAAAAGCGCAACAAGACTATGATGAGAAAAAAGCAGAAGAGCTTGCGCAAAAAATGCGTGAAAACTCATTTGACTTCAATGATTTCATTGAGCAATTGGATCAAGTCATGGGTATGGGCCCAATCGAAGACTTATTAAAAATGATCCCAGGGATGAATCAAATGCCAGGAATCGAAAATATCAAAGTTGATCCGAAAGATGTTGAGCGTAAAAAAGCAATGGTATATTCGATGACACCTGCAGAACGTGAAAATCCAGACCTATTGAATCCTAGCCGTCGACGCAGAATTGCTGCTGGTTCAGGGAACAGCGTAGTGGAAGTCAATCGTATGATCAAACAATTCAAAGAATCCCGTAAGATGATGCAACAAATGTCTAAAGGGGACATGAATATTCCTGGCATGGACCAAATGTTCGGTACTGGCGTCAAAGGGAAGCTAGGAAAAATGGCGATGAATCGCATGATGAAGAAAAACAAAAAGAAAAAGAAGAAAAAGAAATAAACAGTAATCAAGTGCAAAAAAGCTTCGAAGACGTATTTAATTTTGTCTTCGGAGTTTTTTCATACATTGTTTGAAAATCCTAAAAGGAGTGAGTCGATGAAACGCTGTCCATGGAGTGAATCAACTGAAATGATGCGTGAGTACCATGATACGATTTGGGGGGGACCTGAATATGAAGATCAACGACTGTACCGTAAATTAATGCTTGATATCAATCAAGCAGGTCTTAGCTGGCAAACGATCTTGAACAAGAGCCAAGCTTTTGATGAAGCTTATGACCAGTTTGAACTCGAAAAAATTGCCAAGTATGATGAAGAAAAAATCGAAGAATTGATGAACAACAAGGGGATCATTCGCAATCGTCGAAAAATCGAAGCGGCAATAACGAACGCACAAGCTGTTTTGGCAATGCAAGCCACTGGACTCAGTTTTTCGGATTATCTCTGGTCTTTTGTGGATGGCAAAGTGGTAACCGGAAACTACCAAGACCAAAGTGAAGTGCCAACTACTAGTGAACTCTCTGATCGTATCTCAAAGGACTTGAAAAAACGCGGCTTCAAATTTATTGGAAGTACGACCATTTATGCCTTTTTAGAAGCGGTAGGGATCATCAACGATCACCTGATCACTTGTTTTCGCCACCAAGAAGTCAAACGCTAAAGGAGAAGGATAATATGTCTAAGATCATTTTTTACGGAGCAATCAGTATGGATGGCTATCTAGCAACAACTAATGATGACTTACAATGGCTCTTCGATACGCCTACTGGGGAAAAAACAACCTATGATGCGTTTTATCAAACCATCGATACAACGATCATGGGCAGAAAAACGTACCAAGAAGCCAAAAAATATTTAGATACAGCCAAGATCTATCCAGAAAAAACCAATTATGTCTTTTCAACAGACAAAAAATTGAAGTTGGAGGATGCTAGGGTCGTTCACGAAGATCCCGTAAGCTTTCTCAAGGGGTTGAAGGAATCAAGTGAACAAAGGATCTGGGTAGTTGGTGGGGGCAGTTTGCTCAAACCAATCATTGAACAGCAACTGATCGATGAATGGTACATTCAAATTGCGCCGGTTTTACTTGGGAATGGGATTCGTCTTTTTCAAGAAGGGGATTATGTACAGCGGTATCAATTGGTGGACACGAAACGCTTTGGGGAGTTTATTGAGCTACACTATCATAAAGAAGAGCACAAAGAATAGTAGGTCATACAAAAAACCACGAAACAACATGCTGTTTCGTGGTTTTTTGTAAAATTAGCAAGACATCAAGCGTTCAATTTTCCAGCGAAATCTAGATACGCATCTAAAATCGTTTGGAAGAAATCAACGGTTCCTTGGATAATGTTGCCATCTTCATCAAGTAAGTTAGTGATATTTCCGATATACGCTTCTGGTTGTTGTAATGTTGGGACATTTAAAAAGACTAATGATTGACGTAAGTGATGATTTGCGCCAAAACCACCAACTCCACCAGGAGAAGCAGTGACCACTAAACCAGGTTTTTTATCCCAAACACTTTGACCATAAGGACGTGAACCAACATCCAAGGCATTTTTCAATACAGCTGGTACTGAACGATTATATTCAGGAGTAACAAATATCACGCCGTCTAGGTCTTTGACCTCTTCACGGAAACGTGTCCATTCTGCAGGTGTTTGCTCAGGTGTTTCAATGTCTTCGTTATAAAAAGGAAGGTCATCGATTTTTATAAATACAGGCTCGTATCCTTCCGGTAATAAGTCCGCAAAAGTTTCTGCAACTTTCTTATTGTATGAATCTTTTCTTAAACTTCCGATGAAAAAACCAATTTTTTTTGTCATAAAACAATTCCTCCTTCAATCTTTCTATATTTATCTTACAAAAAATAAGTAAACTGAGCAAATAAAAACACTTGGGTTATTTTAATGTGTGATCGAAAACACAGGAAATGCTTATGGATAGGGGATTTACAAGCTTCCTATGTTCAACCTTGATGATGCAAAAAAAGTAAGAAGAAATCCGTAGAAAAGGACACTAACTACTTAGAGAAAGAATAAAAATAGAAAAAAATCAGACTGTAAAGAAAAAAAGCTTTACAGGGTAAAAAAAAACTGGTACACTACATCTTGTGAATAAAACAATGGAGGTGGAAATATATAATGGCAGTTAAAATCCGTTTAAAACGTATGGGTTCTAAAAAGAGTCCTTTTTACCGTATCGTCGTAGCTGATTCACGTTCTCCTCGTGATGGACGTTTCATCGAAACTGTAGGTACTTACAACCCTTTGAAAGACCCTGCAGAAGTAGTTTTAAAAGAAGATTTAGTACTTGACTGGTTATCAAAAGGTGCACAACCTTCAGATACAGTACGTAACATCCTTTCAAAAGAAGGCGTTATGAAAAAACATCATGAAGCTAAATTCTCAAAGAAATAAGGTGACCGGATATGAAAGATTTAAGCGACTTAGTCTTAACAATCGTTCGTCCGTTAGTTACTTATCCTGATCAAGTCCAGCTAGAAGTCGTTGAGTCGGAAGATTTTTACGAATACAATCTAACTGTGGCTCCCGAAGATATCGGTCGTATCATCGGTAAACAAGGACGCGTTGCGAAAGCAATCCGCACGATCGTTTACGGAGTACGAATCAATGCACCGAAAAAAGTGCGTTTGAATATCATCGACAATAAAGAATAAACTGTTTCGTTTTCGCGAAACAGTTTTTTTGTGTTCTTTAGAGATCATATTTGGCAAAAACAGGTACAAAGCGTATCCTTAATAGTAAGAGAGGAGTGTTTCGAATGAAAAAAATAGGGTTGATCAGCTTATTCGCAGTCGCTTTACTCGGTGCCTGTCAATCACCAAGTGAAACGAGTCAAGAAACGACAAATGAAACAGTTCGTACGACAGAAACAAGTACTTCAAAAGAAGAGATAGGGTCATCTTCCGTAAGTAGCAATGAGACAGTCTCATCAGCTGAAACAAGTACGAGTACGCAAGAAAATTCGACGCAAACTGCCTTTGAGCAATTGCAAAAAGAGTATCCAGACACACCGATGCCCAAAGAGATCCCAGTTGGGTCATCTAACTTGAACATCGCAGCAACGATGACAAAACAAGGCTTTTCTGTCTTATACTATCAATCAGAACAAGCGCTACCACTAAACGACGCCTCATTGAACCAAGCAGAACCAATCGCTTCTTACCTTTATCAAGATGACTTTGCATCTTCCCAAGAAACACTGAACACGATTCAGCCATTTACGGTCGATACTGGAGGAAGACAAGTCGATCTCGGTTATAACATTGTCGGTTATCAACAAGGTGCTGCTGGTTCTTCGATTCTTGAATGGCAAGAAGGAAATTGGCGGTTACGAATACGTGCCAGCAATATTGACGGACAAGATCCTGTACCTTTGGCGAAACAGATCGTGACTTACTTGGAGTCTGCCCGCTTACCTGCACCGGAAAAAGTCGGAACGATCGAAATCAATATGACCGATGGCACGAATCAAAATACTCGAATCATTTGGCAACAACCAACCACTGTCTATACCATCACGAATCAAGATACGATGAATGCATTAAAAATGGCTGTTTCCATGGAACAACAATAAAAGAAGACTAGAATTGCCAAGAACCACATGCTAAAATAGACAGGAAACGATAGAACACTCTGAGTCCAAAAGCAAATCGTGACCAAGCAGAGTGAGAAGAATCATGAAAGAAATGAGGACAAAAGTTGACTGAATATCTAAACGTTGGCAAGATTGTCAATACACAAGGAATCAAAGGCGAAGTCCGTGTCATCTCAACCACAGATTTCCCTGAAGAACGTTACAAAAAAGGTGAAGTTTTGACACTCTTCCAAGAAGGAAAAGCTCCTGTAGAATTGACTGTAAAGAGTCACCGTAAACACAAAAACTTTGATTTACTCAGCTTTGAGAATCATCCTTCCATCAATGACGTTGAAAAATATCGTGATGGTATCTTACGTGTATCAAAAGAAAACTTAGTTGAATTGACAGAAAATGAATATTACTACCATGAAATCATTGGCTTGAAGGTCATCGACGAAAACGAAAAAGAACTAGGAAAGATCAAAGAGATTTTATCTCCAGGCGCAAATGACGTTTGGGTCATCCAACGACCAAAGAAAAAAGATGCACTGATCCCGTATATCGATTCCGTCGTTCAAGAAGTCGATCTTGAAAATGGCTTGGTTCGTGTGACATTATTAGAAGGATTGATCGATGATGAAGATTGACGTGTTGACTTTGTTTCCGCGAATGTTTGAAGGTCCGATGGGGGAATCGATCATTGGTAAAGCAGTAGCAAAAGAATTGTTAGAAATCAATGTTTTTAATTTCCGTGAGTATTCGGACAACAAACACCAAACAGTCGATGACTATCCTTATGGTGGTGGGGCAGGGATGTTATTGAAAGTCCAACCTATCTATGACAATATCAAAGCCATCGAAGAAAAACATCCAGAGACTAAGAAACGTGTGATCTTGCTTGATCCAGCTGGTAAACCATTTAATCAAAAAATGGCAGAAGAATTTTCGGAAGAAGAGCATTTGATCTTTATTTGTGGCCACTATGAAGGCTATGATGAGCGCATCCGTTCACTCGTAACAGATGAAGTCTCATTGGGAGATTATGTATTGACCGGTGGTGAGCTAGGCGCCATGGTGATGATCGATGCGACCGTTCGGCTATTGCCAGATGTTTTAGGTAATCAAACATCTGCCCAAACAGACTCGCATTCTACTGGCTTGTTGGAACATCCTCAATATACAAGACCAGCAGAATTCAAAGACATGAAGGTACCAGAAGTATTGACCAATGGTAACCATAAATTGATTGAAGAATGGCAACTAAAAGAATCCTTACGCCGGACATATCTTCGACGTCCAGACATGTTAGAAAAATTAGACATGACACCGCAAATGGAAAAAATGCTAGCGGAGATCAAAAAAGAAGAAGCTTGAGTTGCAACAAATAAATGAAAATTTTCTTTACACTCACCATAGAATATGATAGTATTCTATGGTGAGTGTAAAAACACTTAACTATTACGATGTTCCGCTGTGAGAAATTACTCATAAGAATGTTTGGAATAAGGAGAAGAAAACAATGAATCCATTAATCGAAGAATTAACAAAAGAACAACTACGTTCTGACATTCCAGCTTTCCGCCCTGGTGACACTGTACGTGTTCATGCGAAAGTTGTCGAAGGTACTCGTGAACGTATCCAGTTATTTGAAGGTGTTGTAATCAAACGCCGTGGTGCTGGAATCAGCGAAACTTATACAGTACGTAAAGTTTCTAACGGTGTAGGCGTTGAGCGTACATTCCCATTGCACACACCACGTGTTGCAAAAATCGAAGTTGTCCGTTACGGTAAAGTACGTCGTGCGAAATTGTACTACCTACGTGCATTACACGGAAAAGCAGCTCGTATCAAAGAAATCCGTCGTTAATTTCTCATTATCAGACAGAGGAAGAACCCTTGAATTTTCAAGGGTTCTTTTTTTATTTTCAATTTTTGAGGACCTTGATTTTATGTTTTTCCCTTCCAATGCTTTGTTACTGTAAGATGTTTGGAAGCCTTTCTTTATATTTAGTCAGAAAAGCCAGTTGCTCACGATAAATGGCGATAATCTGGAGGCGTAAATATTTCAATAGACGTTGAATATAATTGAGATATAAAATGAAATTGCTGAATGAGAAAATACTATTAAAAAAACTTTCATTCGATATTTACATATATTTATTAGATTTTGCTAATCTTTAAATGTTTTTTTTACTTTTACAGTTAATTATTAGTGTAAGAGCCAAATCATAAGGAGAAGCCATGAATAACAAAAATCAGAACCTATATATTGCACAATTTATTGCAACGGTTTGTGTTGTCGTTGTCCACTCTGGAACGATTGTTAGTGATCCGACATTGCATTTTATAGTTAAAAGCATAATTTGTCGAATCGCTGTCCCGTTTTTCTTCATCAATAATGCGTACTTCTTTCGATTGAACAGCAAAAGAGAAGGGCATTCGCTTAAGTGGCTGAGAAAGATAGTATATCTCTATGCAGCGACTTTTATGCTTTACATACCTTTTGGTATTCAGTTGGTACAACAGACAGTCCATGTTCATTTAGGATTACTACCAATAGCAATTATTGTCTCTTTCTTATACAGTGGAAGCTTCTATCATTTGTGGTATTTTCCTGCTTTAATCTTCTCGATAGTTATTGTGAGATACATGCTTCAAAAACTAGGTTATAGATGGATGTTGCTGATTTGTTTCCTGCTCTTTTCGATTGGCTCTATTGAAACATATTCAGCATTTTTTTCTAATCCGTTGCTCGTTTCAGGCGTGGAAAAATATTTCAGTGTGTTTGCGACTACAAGGAATGGTTTATTCTTTAGTCCGATATTTGTTCTCATAGGGTTTGTTCTGGCAGATAATAAGTATAAATTAAAAAAATACTCCAAGTCACTTTTCTATGGATTGATCTTAGCTAGTCTTGTTGGAGTTTTTGAGGGAATGATTGTATATCAAAATCAAGGAATTGATAAGAATTTTATGTACTTCACTATTCCATTTACGGTGTGTTTGTTTGGATTATTAGTTATTACGAAAAACAAGATAAGCGGATTTGAAAGGTTAAAACCCTATAGTCAAAGTGTTTTTTTGCTACATATGATACCTATTCAAATTTTTAATTTCTGGCATAACGAAATTACTGTCGTTAATGGCTTATTTCGTGTGATGGTGGGAGTGGTAATTCCACTCATTATTGTTTGGGGTTTTGGCATGGTAAGAAAAACAGTGTCAAGAGTAAGACTTGCCAAAATAAAGTAGATGCAGGCGGATTTTGATCCCTTGATGAATTGAAAGAGAGGTAGGTGAAAGAGATCAATGACTATTTAATTATCCTGAAAATAAAGTCAGGAGATGTTGACGCTTGGGAAAAACTTATTGATAAATATTATGACAAAATTTTCAATTATTGCAGAAGAAGGTTTTTTGGAAAAAGTAGATTAGCTGAAGATTTAACCCAAGAAACGTTTTTGAAAGTGATAAGTAGTATCGATTCTTATAAGTTCTCAGGAAGTTTTTTCAATTATCTTTTCACCATCGCTGTGAACACGTGTAATAGCTACAGCAAGAAAAATGATTTTGACGAAGTAGTATTTGATGAATCTTACAATAAAGAGTTAGATGAGCAGGATTATAACGTTAACTTTGTAAATGAACAAAGTAGGATCATTCAGCGTGCGTTAGACCAACTTCCAGAATATCAAAGAGAAGCGATCATACTGAAATTTTTCTATGATATGAAGGTTAAGGAAATAGCACAGTTAACTAAAACGAGTGTGCCAACAGCACAATCAAGGATTCAACAAGGACTAGACAAAATGAAACAAATACTTAAAAAGGAGGACTATTATTTTGAATAGAGATTATCCGAAAAATGATATTTCTACCCAAGAAGCCAAAAAAAGAATAGTGAAATTGGGAACCAAGCAAATACTTAAAAACCAAATTTCAAGAAAATCTTATTTAAGTTTGTTTTTATCCTCAATTAAGTTTGTGGGATGGAAATTGTGGAGTATTCAATTTGCACTTCTAGGATTCTCCTTGTTTCTTATGTTTTCAAAGGGTGAAATGAGCTATGAACATGTTCTGAGAGGGATAACAGGAATGGTTCTTTTTTCAGTGATATTTTTCACAGATGAGCTGTTTAAGAGCTTCACGAATAATATGTGGGAGCTAGAGCAGACGTTTAAATACGATTTACGGCAACATACAGCGATGAAAATGCTTGTTTTTGGTGTATTTGATTTGCTTTTGATAGTGATTCTTGCGGTAGTAGGTAAGCAGATGTTTCCTGTGTCTTTCTTAAGGTTTGCGTTGTATCTTCTCGCTCCGTTCAATGTTTTCTGTATTGTTTTATTCTCAATTTTTACTCTACTACGAAATAACTTGTCGAACCTATTGCTTTGGACTAGTTCGGGAGTACTAGTCGCAGTATCGATTATTACCGAAGAGATATTCAACATTTATAGTTTTCCACTTTCTTATTGGACGATTGTTTATGTGATTACTTCCATTGGACTTCTTGCATTGATAAGACAAATGCTAAAGAAACATAACATGGTTGGTGATTTTATATGAAACTGGAAATAAAGAACATTACTAAGAAATTCGATGGATTAAAAGCCTTAGATAATGTTTCCCTGACGTTGAATAAAGGCGTTTATGGCTTACTTGGAGCCAATGGCTCAGGGAAGACAACTCTTTTTAGGTTAATTTGTGGAGTGATCAAATCCGATGATGGAGAAATTTTATATAACAATAAGGATGTGTCAGCAAACAGTGAAGCATTTAGATCTATTCTCGGCTTCTTACCACAAGATTTCAGTTATTATCCAGATTTTACAGGGATAAAGTTTATGCTTTATATCTCAGCGTTAAAAGGATTGAGAGGGAAACTAGCAACAAGACGATGTTTGGAATTGCTTGAATTAGTTGGACTCTCAGATCAAAAGAATAAAAAAATAAAGAAATATTCAGGTGGTATGAAACAACGTTTAGGAATTGCTCAAACACTGATTAATGATCCTGAAATTTTGATACTTGATGAACCCACAGTTGGATTAGATCCAAAAGAGCGAGTGAGGTTCAGAAACTTAATCAGCTCCCTATCAGAGAATAAAATCATTATTTTATCTACTCACATTGTATCTGATGTGGAATATATTTCGAATGAAGTATTGGTTTTAAATAAAGGTGTGGTTCAAGATAGAGGATTAGTAACTGAATTAATGAATAATATCGAAAACAGTGTGTGGGAAGTTGAAACATCGCTTGACGAGATTGATTTATATTACCAAAAATATCCTGTAAGCAATCAAAAGTATGTAGATGATCGTGTCATCTTAAGAATCATTTCGACTGTCAAACCGAATGACAATGCTCTCCATGTGAAGGCGAACTTAGAAGATTTGTATTTATACTATTTTAGAACTGAGGATCAAACGAATGCAGATTTTTAAATTTGAAAGTGAAAAGATACTGAAAAACAAATCGATTATTGGAGCTGGGCTTGTCCTGTTATTGAGTCTTTTTGCAATCGTCTATATTGGCTTTTTTCAGTCGCAACTTAGGGGAGCTAAAAATATTACTGGTGTTTCTGGTAGGGAATCAATTGAAAGATATCTAGATTTTACAAATGAGTACCAGGGCGAGTTGACTGATCATAAGGTTAAAAAAATTACATCTGACTATTTGAAGATTTATCAGGACAAAAAAAGAAAAAACATTCAAATATTTGATTACTTTCAATGGTCAGTGGTCGATACATTTACAAATCACGAGGAGCAAGATGTTTATGTTGAAATGATAGATGCCATTAGGGACGGTAAAAAATATACCATTGACGATGTGAATCTTTTATCTATGAAAAACGTGGGCTATAAAAAAATGGACTTTCCGATCAAAATAGGGAATTTTAAGACTTGGACGGATTTGTTAAATGTCACTTCAATTGCTTTTATCCCAGTTTCACTGTTTGTCATTCTGATATGCTCGATTCTTTTTGCGAATGATACTTCAAAAAATATTATTCCTTTGTTGTTGTCTACAAGGTACGGCAGAACAAAAATGATAAAATCAAAAATTCTGGTTGGAACAGGTATGGCAATAGCTTCCTTCCTAATCGTTCAGTTAATCATCTTGATAATCTTTTATATTTATTATGGATTTAGTGGGTGGGATGTGAGCGTTCAAGCCAACTCGGATTGGAAGGTCTTTGATTTTCCATTGGAATGGAATATGCTTCAATCTTACATGTTCGGTGTTGTTTTTCAGTTAATAGGAGTGCTGTTCATCGCTGGCGTAACTATGCTGATTTCCAGTTTGAGTAGTTCACCATTTAGTGCGCTAGCTATTTCACTAGGAGTCTTTGTCATTCCGCAACCACTGACGCATATTTTTATGTCGGGAATACCGAATAAAATAATGTATTTCTTCCCAATCAATACATTTGAAATTGATAAAGTGTTGTTATGGATGAGTCGAGATAATATGTTCTTCTTTCACTCTTTTGTTGCCAACGTCGCTTTAATACTTATCGTTCTGTTGGTGACAAAAGCGGTATTAGATACAAGTATTTATGTGAGAATGAAAAAACTCAGTCTTTCTTAAAGGATACAAAGAGAAAGGGAGCCAAAAATAGAATTTAGATAAAGACCGAGCAGGATATGTTGGTTGGATCTTAGACAATATGATCGACAATGGAGAGCTATCAGAAAATCGGTATAGGAACTATTTGAAATTGCAGAAAGAACTGATTTTTCAAGAAAAGAGAATCCGCGAAAAAGAGAAGTTGAAGAATAAAAGAAAAAGAAAATAGCTCACGGTAAAATAATATTGCTCTAAAAAAGTACCCACAGCCTAAAACGTTCCATACGTTGGCTGCGGGTACTTTTTTTTTAAAACTAGATACAAACAAATAAATAATCAAGACGGACGGTTACGGATAGCTGCTTGTGCCACCGCTAATCGAGCAGCTGGAATCCGGTAAGGAGAGCAGGAGACATAGTCGATTCCAATGGCTTGAAAGAAGGGAATCGATTGAGGATCTCCGCCGACTTCACCACAAATGCCGATCGTCATCGTTGGTTTGGTTCGACGTGCATTAGAAACAGCGAGTTTGATCAATTGACCAACACCTTGTTGATCTAAATGTTGAAATGGATCATGGGTCATGATCGTTTTTTCTTGGTAGCGATTGATGAATTTTCCAATATCATCTCGAGAAAATCCATAGGTCATTTGAGTGAGATCATTTGTACCGAAACTGAAGAAATCAGCTTGTTCTGCTAATTGGTCGGCAATCAAACAAGCACGAGGTAACTCGATCATCGTACCGATCTCGTAAGGAAATGGTATGATGTTTTGTGCGTTGAAAGTTGCTTCAATCGTTTCGATCAATAAAGCTTTAAGGTGCATTAGTTCTTCTTTTTCAGCAATCAATGGGATCATGATTTCTGGAACAACTGGTATTCCTTCTTGTGTTAGCCGAATCGCACTTTGAATGATTGCTTTGACTTGCATCTGATAGATTTCTGGTGTAGTGATCCCTAAGCGACAACCACGATGACCTAACATCGGATTGGTTTCTTTCAAGTACTCGATCTTTGCTGTCAGCTCATTGACTGATCGGTTCAGTTTGTCTGCTAAATTCGCAATGTCTGGTGCCTCATGGGGAAGAAACTCGTGCATCGGTGGGTCAAGTAGGCGAATGACCATAGGTTTATCTTGGATCGTTTGGAACATCTGATAAAAATCATTTTCTTGAAATGCGAGCAATTTTGTCAGAGCTGTTTCCATTTCTCGGTGATCTTCTGCTAAAATCAAGCGACGCATTTCTAAAATACGATCTTCTCCGAAAAACATATGCTCGGTCCTAGCTAATCCGATACCTGTAGCCCCAAAATCAAGAGCAGTGGTTAAATCAGTCAACGTTTCAGCATTGGCGCGCACTTCTAAGTCCGCATGTTCATCAGCCCAAGATAAAAATAAAGTAAGGTCTTGATTATTTTCAGCGACAACTGTAGGAAGTTCCCCTAAGTAAATCTCGCCTGTATTGCCATTAACGGAGAGAATATCGCCTTCTTTTAGCCGAATGTCATTTGTGGTTACAGTTTTTGCTTCTTCGTCGATCGTCAAGGTTTCCGTACCAGTCACGCAACAAGTGCCCATCCCACGAGCGACGACAGCGGCATGAGAAGTCATCCCGCCACGACTAGTGACGATGGCTTCACTAACGATCATTCCTTCGATATCTTCTGGAGAGGTTTCTTGGCGAACCAAGATGACTTTCTTTCCTTGTCCGTATCGTTCTTTTGCTTTTTCGGCTGTAAAGACGATCTCACCTGTAGCAGCACCGGGACTTGCAGGTAAGCCTTGAGCAAATGGTGTTGCTTGATCGAGAGCTTCAGGTTTGAAAATCGGATGGATCAACTGGTCGATCATTTCTGCTTCTACTCGCAGCAAAGCCTCTTCTTTTGAAAGAACGTTCTCGTCTACTAAGTCAGTCGCAATCTTTAAAGCAGCTTTAGCTGTGCGCTTGCCATTTCTTGTTTGTAAAATAAATAGCTTCCCCTGTTCAACGGTAAATTCGATATCTTGCATATCTTTGTAATGGAGTTCTAGCATTTGTGCGTAGTGCAAGAAATCTTGGTAGACATTAGGTAATCGCTCACTAAGCTCTTGGATCGGTTGAGGCGTGCGAATGCCAGCGACAACGTCTTCTCCTTGTGCATCCAGCAAAAATTCACCAAAAAGCTGATTCTCACCTGTAGCGGGATTTCGGGTAAAGACGACCCCTGTACCGCTTTCATTTCCGCTATTTCCAAAAACCATTTCTTGGACATTGACAGCCGTGCCTAAATGATGAGAGATACCATGTAACTCTCGATAAACGTTTGCTCGTGGATTGTTCCAAGAGTGGAAGACCGCTTGGATTGCTTCTTTCAACTGATCCATAGGATGTTGAGGGAAAACTTTATTATGTTTGGCAAACAATTCTTTATAATTTTTGATCAAAGCGGATTGTTGCTCTTCGTTGAAATCAGTAACCGTTTGATTGTTTTCTTTTTCTGCTTCTATGAGTAAACGATTGAAGTTCTCTTTGTGGATACCATAAACGACATCGCCAAACATTTGCAATAAACGACGGTAGCAATCGTAAGCAAAAGCTAAACTAGTTTGCTCAGCTAAAGCATGGACACGTGAATCATTTAGACCTAGATTGAGAATCGTATCCATCATACCAGGCATAGAAAAAACAGCACCACTCCTTACAGAAACTAGCAATAAATCATCATCATTCGTAAATGACTTGTTTGTTTTTACCTCTAGCCGTTCGATCGCTGTTTGAATCTCTGTTATCAATTGTTGATCAAAGAAAGCAGCGTCTTTAAGATAGCGCATACAACTTTCTGTAGTCAGGGTAAAGCCAGAAGGAACAGGCAAACCTAAATGAGTCATCTCCGCTAAATTTGCACCTTTTCCACCTAATAATGCTTTATCTTTGCTTCTGCCTTCGTTAAAGTCATAGATCCATTTTACCATGTGATAAGCCTCCATTGATTTAATGTGAGTCATGTTTAACATAAATACATCTTAATATGACTCATATATATCTGTCAATCAGAAAAATTAAACACAAATTTATTGTGAAATCGGTTTATATATGTGTATAATAAGTAATGAGAACGAAGGAGGGAGGAAATAGTATAGATGAAACTGAGCGAACGACAAAAAAAAGTCATCGAGATCGTCAAAGAGACGCAACCTGTCAGTGGAGAAAAAATCTCTGAACTCTTAGACGTCTCCAGAGCGACATTACGATCAGATCTATCCTTCTTGACAATGGCAGGCATACTTGAAGCAACGCCTAAAATTGGCTATACCTATACAGGATCAGATTTAGAAACGCTTTTTTTCTTTAAAACATTCACAGTAAAAGTGGGTGAGATCATGGTTCCACCGTTGTTGATCGATTTGAATACCTCGATCCGTGATGCAATCACGACGTTATTTGTATATGACGTTGGGTCGATTTATGTGATTGATGGAGATAAACAATTGGTGGGCGTGTTATCTCGAAAAGATTTGTTGAGAGCTTCCTTAAATACCGAAATCGATCATACGCCGGTCGCTCTTTGTATGACTCGAAGTCCACATATCAAAACTTGTACAAAAAAAATGGATATATTAGAAGTAGCGACGATCCTTCAAGATTTTGAAGTTGACTCTCTACCAGTGGTGGATGCAGCAAATGAGCGAAACGTAATCGGTAAGATCACTAAATCAAAAGTATTGAATTTTATCACTCAGCAAGCGAGAAATGCTGAACGAAATCGATAGGGGGAGTTTATCCATGCAAAATGAAGTCATTGTTTATTCTATCTCAGATTCACTAGGTGAAACGTCTCAAAAATTATTATCCGCTGTGATGGTCCAATATCCTAACTTAGTGTTCAATAATAACTATAAATTTCCTTTTGTGAATCAGAAGGATGAGCTGTTGTCGATTTTAGCAGATGCTTTACGTGATAAAGCAATTGTGATTAGTACCCTCGTGAATCATGAACTGTCGGAAGTGGCAAAATCTTTTAGTCGGAAAACTGGATTACTCTATATTGACTTGATGCACCCTCTTTTTGAGATCATTCATGCGAAAACTGGGATGCAGCCGATTGAAGAACCAGGGGCCGTCCACAAATTGGATACAGAATATTTCAATCGGATCTCTGCTATCGAGTTTGCTGTAAAATATGATGATGGAAAAGATCCAAAAGGTTTTTTAGATTCAGATGTCGTGCTTCTTGGCGTTTCCCGAACATCAAAAACACCTCTAAGTATGTATCTGGCAAATAAAGGCTACAAAGTGTCGAATCTGCCACTGATCCCTGAAGTACCATTACCCAAAGTATTAGAAGCAGTAGACAAGAATAAAATCGTTGGTTTGATCTGTCATCCAGAGAATTTAGTGAGAATCCGGAGCAATCGCTTAGATTCTTTAGGCTTGCATCAGTCGTCAAGCTACAACAATTTAGAAACGATCCACAAAGAATTGGCATACTCCCAAGAGATTTTTGATCGCTATGGAAATGTTGTCATTGATGTATCAGATAAATCGATTGAAGAAACTGCTTTTATCGTTGAACATCATTTGAAAAGCTTGAAGTGAGGTATGAAATGAAACGCGCCCCATGTAAAGATCATTTGACTTTACATGGGTCGCTTTTTTGATTTACTGTTTTTTGATAATCGTATTGATTTGTGCAGCAAGTTCTTTAGTCGCTTTTTTGATTTCTTCTTTTGCTAGGATCGCTGAAACCACAGCAAAGCCTTGGACGGGGAAGGTTTTGAATTCTGCAATCGTGTGTTCGTTGAGACCACCGATCAAAACAACAGGGATCGAAACGTGTTGAAGAATCTTCTTGAGTTCATTTTTTGATACGATTATGGCATCTGTTTTAGTAGCGGTTGGAAACATCGTCCCTACACCTAAATAATCTGCCCCAGCTTGTTCAGCGGAAATTGCTTGTTCGAGTGTTTGGACGGAAGCGCCGATGATTTTTTCAGGGCCAATCATTTTTCTCACCACAGCCACAGGTAGATCTGTTTGACCGACATGAACACCGTCTGCGTCACAAGCTAACGCAATGTCTACTCGATCGTTGATGATCAATGGAACATTGTATGGTTTAGCTAATCGTTTCAATGCGATCGCTTCCTCATAAAAATCTCGTGAATTGGCTTTTTTTTCTCTCAACTGTAAGACGGTGATACCTCCTTCAAGAGCTTGTTGCACTGCTTCTTGGAGGGGCTTTTTTTTCAGCAGTGACTGGTCTGTCACTAGGTATAAGGAATAGTTGATGTCATTTTTCAAAGTAGTTTCCTCGCAGTAGTAATGTTTCCCGATCAATACGGCTGATTTCATCAATCAATGCGATCCGAAAACTTCCCGTACCAGCCGTTTGTTCCAACGCAAGCTCGCCAGCAATCCCCATGGTAAGAACAGCTGTAGTTGTTGCATGGAAAAGATGTTCAGGAGAACCCCCACAAAAGCTAGCAATCAATGAAGTGAGCATACAGCCAGTGCCAGTGATCCGACTCATTTCAGGACAACCATTGTGCACTAAGATTTTACGCCGCCCATCAGAAATTACATCTGTCGCACCGGTGATCACTACGATACATTTGTGAACGGTTGCTAATTGATCAGCAATCCGTTGGGCTTCTTCAATGGAGCTTGCATCATCTGCCGAGGCATCGACACCTTTCGTCGTGCTTGCGATTCCCACTAAAAAGCGGATTTCTGAAATATTGCCACGAATCACTGCACATTTCAAGTTTTCTATGATCGTTTTCGCTGTTTGATTACGAAACTGTGAAGCCCCTGCACCGACTGGATCAAAAATGATCGGGATACCTTTTTCATTGGCTGTTTGCCCAGCTGAAAGCATCGAAGCTACGGTACGTTCATTCAAAGTACCCATGTTTAGTACCAATGCCTGTGACATTGCTGTGATTTCCGCTACCTCTAACGCATCATCAGCCATGATCGGTGAACCACCGATCGCAAGTGTGACATTCGCACAATCATTGACCGTTACATAGTTCGTGATATGGTGGACCAAAGGCTTTTTCATACGGACCGTTTCTACAGCTGTTTTTAAAAATGTATTCATTGACTTTGTTCCTCCTTAAGACCATTGCGATAGAGTGAATAGAAATGATTGGTTGGGCCATGACCTTCGCCTAATTCTAGTGAATGTGCGATTGCAGTAGTGATATATTTTTTAGCCTTGGAAATTGCTTGGTCTAATGGTACGCCCAAAGCGAGTTGTGAGGCAATCGCTGAAGAGAAGGTACAACCAGTGCCATGGGTGTTTTTTGTGACGATTCGTTCAGACGTATAGGAGTAAATATTTTTCCCATCATACAATATATCAGTGGCTTCACCTGTGCGATGGCCTCCTTTGATCAAAACTGCAGCGTGAGATGTTTCATAAATGGCTTTTGCTGCTCGTTCCATTTCTTCCAGGGAAGTAATCGAGCGATCTGCGATTTTTTCTGCTTCTGGAATATTGGGGGTGATCAAAGTAGCTAATGGTAAGACGTTTTTGATCAATGTGTCGATTGCTTGTGGCTCCATCAAGGCATCGCCATTTTTTGCATACATCACAGGATCTAGTACAATATTTTTAGGTTGCCATTCTTGTAGGCTGTTTGCAACAGCTAACATGGTATCTGTGCAAGACAACATACCGATTTTGACTGCATCTGGATAGATATCCTCGAAGACGGCTGTCATTTGTTCATTGATTATTGTTGGTGCGATATCTTGGTATGAGATCACACGAGCGGTATTTTCAGCGACTACTGAGGTGATCACAGACATCCCATAAACACCATGAGCGGCAAATGTTTTTAAATCGGCTTGGATACCGGCGCCACCGCTACAGTCTGAGCCAGCAATACTTAGTACTTTTTTCATCAAATTCCTCCTTAAAATAGAAAAAAAGACATTCTTCCAGTATAGAAGAATGCCTTGATTGTTTCGATTTCGCATCAACAAAAAGGACATTTGCTCCCTACGCTGGTATCAACCAACAGGTTCAAAGGGTCAGGTTTTACCTTCTCAACGCGATAACGTCCCCCTGCAAACAAAATCATATTTAGTTACGAACCAATGATATCTAAAAAAAGCAGAAGATTCAAGTTTTTGAGTATCTAGCAAGAATGCCTTGATGTGTAGTGAATGACAAGTGAGCTTATTTGTGATTACTGTCAAATTATTTCCAAATTCCAGAAATTTTATAAGTATATTTCCTTTTACACACATGATAAAATGCAGAATGATGCATTTCCAAACGAAACATTCAGAGGTGAATACTATGGAAACATTCTTAACAAAATTATCACAGAAAAAAGTGGTGTTATTAGATTATTTATTGGAAAAAGATAACTGGTGCTCCATGGAAGAACTGAAACAGCTATTACAGGTAACTGATAAAACAGTTCTCCATTATATCGAAGAATTAACGACTTTATTGGCTGAATATGGAGAAAATATCTTTCTTGAAAATGAGAATAACAAACAATTTTGGGTACATAAAAAGAACGATTTCCCAATCTATACGATTTATCTATATTTTTACAAATCTTCTTATAACTACCAATTGATCGATTTTATGTATCGTCATCCTGAAGAGACTTTGGAAACCTTTGCGAACGCTCAATTCACTAGTATTTCTACGGTTTTTCGCTATGCTAAATTATTGGTTCCCTACTTTAAACGCTACCGCTTGAAATTCCAACCCTTTAAGTTGGAGTTGAATGCAGAAGAAAGAAACATTCGTAGTTTCTTTTATTATTTTTATTGGCATTCCACGAAAGAGAGTGAACGGGCTTGGCCATTCCAAACAGCGCTATCGACAATAGAAACTTACATTGATTCATTCGAAGCAATCTATCAAATTTCATTAAGTCCATTACAAAGACGAACTCTTTCATATTGGCTGACCATCAATTTAGAGCGGAGTAAAACGAGAAAAATCAAAATCGATCCTTCTTACCAAGTAGTCGTTGATGAGGATGCTCATTTCAGCTATTTAAATCAGTGGGTAGAACAAGTGAAGCTGGGACTGTCATTAGATGAACGATACTTTCTTTATCAGATCATTTATTCGTTTGGGATCATTGATGGTCATAAAAAATATGAAAATAGCCATGCGGCCGCCCATAGAAAATTTTGTACGACTTCCTTTCGAGCCGTGCAAAATTTAGCGGATGCGTTGAATCAAACCTTTCAATTTAAACTAGATTTAGAAGATCCGGAATTGATTTTCAATTTTGTTGCTTTTCATGAAAGGAGTTCTTTATTTTATGGGAATACGGATCTGTTTTTCAATCGTTCATATATTAAGGAAATACAAGAAGAGAATTTGCGAGAATCAGTCATAATGGAAGATTTATCTAAAATCTTGAAAGAAACATCGGATAGTGACGTAAATGATCTTTTGGAAAATTGGGAACAATTATTTTTGTCCTATTATTTTGTCTTGGATTATTATGATTTATTTTTGAACAATTTGGCGCCAATCAAAATCCTGATCCAAGATGATCTGCATCATACTCATCGTTTGTGGTTGATGAATAAGATACAAGTGTATTATGGTAATGCTTATGTTTTGGCTTTTTATGATTATCAAACTGAATTATCAGAAGTTGATTTAGTAATTTCTAATTATTATTTAAAGACGAAAAATACACCTTTACTATTGATGAAAAATATTCCTTCCGATAGAAATTGGCGACAATTGGGTGAAATTCTTTTCAGAATTGCGTATAAAAAAGCTGGTTTGTAAGTAATCAAACTAGCTTTTTTAGTGTGTTATAGAATAATCATGTTCCGATACTTTTATTTTTTTTCTAAAATCAGACGTTTTTTTAAACTAGAAAAATCATGGAGCTCATGACAAAATAATCAATAGCTCGATTAGAATAATTATTTTTTAGGAGGAGTTATAAAATGAAGAGAATAGTGACAACAGCAACGTTAGCTTTGTTAACAGCAAGTGCATATGGAACAATCGCATTTGCTGAAGAAGCAACAAACAAGACAAATGTAACACTGACAGCGGGAACTGGAACAAACGTCGAACCTGTTATTTCAGATGACACACACGATGATAATCCAAGTACAGGAAATACTGGAGCGTTGTCCATTCCTTTTGCATCGAACATCACATTTGGTAAACAAGAGATCCAACAAGGAGATGCGGATTACTATGCGCTAAATAGAAGTCCATACGTTCAAGTAAATGATACGCGTGGAGGAGCAAAAGGTTGGACTTTAGGTGTAAAAATATCGCCATTTGTAGGAGAAAACGGTGAGGAATTGAAAGGAGCAAAAATGACACTTTCTGGTGGTGAAGTCATTACAAAAAATAATCAATCTGCCCCACCAACCATCTCACAACAATCAATTGATTTAAATGGACAAAGTCAAGAAGTCATGTTAGCAAAAGAGGGGCAAGGAGCAGGGGCGTTTGCTGTTGCATTTAAAGGAGAAGACAAAGCAAATAAAAATGTCAAACTCCATGTACCACGTGCGGGTGTAGAAGCTCAAAGCTATACGGCAGATATCACTTGGGTGTTGAATGATGCGCCGATTTGATTTTATGAGAGAGCAGAGTCGATACTCTCCTCTCTTTTTTATTAGTATCATCTGCTTCTTTATTTTTTGTCTCACCACAAATGTTCATGCAGAGTCGAATAAAGTCTCTTTCGATGCGGAAGCTGTCTTACCTGAAAATCAGCAATCAGATGCTAGCTACTATGACTTGCAAGTAAAACCTGGTGAAAAACAAAATCTTATACTCAAGGTACGTAATACAAGTTCAAACCAAATAAAAGTGATAGTTGAGGCAAATAACGCTTTGACCAACAAGAATGGAGCTATCGATTATTCTAACCATGGAGAAAAACTTTTGGGAGGACCTTCGTTTGAAGACCTGATTTCGGAATCGCAAACGGTCATGTTGGCGCCTGAGGAAGAAAAATCAGTGGTTTTCCATTTAGCAATTCCGAAACAAGGATTTGACGGCACGATCTTAGGCGGATTCTATTGTTATGAAGATACGGATAGTGAAGATAAAAAAAATGAAGGATTTAGTTTGAGAAATAAGTTCGCATACACTTTAGGTGCTAAATTGACTTGCACTGACAAAGAAATCGAACCGAAATTTTCATTAGACGAGGTGACGCCAGGTTTAGAAAATGGGTACTTGACTATTTTTGCATCTTTAGCTAATGCTGCACCAGTCATAAAAAGTCAACTAGACGTTCATGCAATCGTAACAAAAAAAGGGGAAGAAAAACCAATCAAGGAATTTCGAAAGAAAGTGTCTTTTACGCCGCGTACAAAATTTAAACTGCCACTAAGTTGGGACAATGAACCATTAAAAAAAGGAACCTATGAACTTGCTATGGAGTTGAAAGATGAAGACGGAAAGACATGGCACTTAAAAAAAACATTTGAAATAAAAGGAACAGATGAAAAATTGAATGATCAGGCAGTTAAAGTGAATGATATAGATGATTCAAATCTATTTATATATTGCTTGTTTAGTTTTGCTGTGTTGATCATTCTTAGTTTGATTTGGTATATAAACAAGCTGCGCCGTCAACTAAAATGATACTTACGAAGTGATTGATCAATAACAAACGACTTTTTTACGAAAGGAGTTTAGAGATGAAAAAAATAATTTGGATCGGGTTAGTGGGGCTGTTGATTGGGGCAACAACCCCCGTGTCTGCTATAGAGGAAGGAACAAGTCAAGTCGGTATTCGGTTTGTTCAACCAGAAAATAAGACGATCCCAATGAAAAAAATAGAGGCTTCAACAGTTAATGAGGTCCAAGAAAAAAATGTTCAATCAGTTTCTTATTTGCCAAAGACCAGTGAAAAAAATAGTTGGTTAATTCAGTTACTCGGCATAACAACTTTGATTAGTTATTTGTCGATCCTTTTGAAAAGGAGAGTCAAACATGAAAAATGATCTAAAAAAATATGTAGGATGTTTAGGGGTACTGTTTTTTTGTTTATTTATCCACCCGAGTAATGTCCATGCAGGAGGTAGTATTACTAATTTACCGTACTTCCACTATGCAAATAGCATGAAAACGCCAGCAGGAACTACATTCAAAATGCATTATGGCAAGAACAGTTCCACTGAAGAAGTAGAGGGTAACTATTCTAATGGGTGGTTGGATGTTAGCCAATCAAGTCCCAACGCAAGTGCGTTGATAAAAAATGTCGGTTATTATAATGGAGCAGCTGTTAACGTAAGAATTGTTTTGCAAGTAATTGGAACAAATGATGGCGGTAAAATATCCATTAGGAATCCATCTACTTTCTTGGACATCACGATTCGGGGGCAAATGGGTGTTACTTATTTTTTTGAAAACAATGAAGGAACACAACTGCCTGTTGAAACTACATTTACTTATAATGGCTTAAATGCAAACAAAAGTATTGGGTATAAAAATATATTCGGGTTAACTCAATATTTGATTGCAAATGATCCAACTGATATCACTTATGATACAGAAGAACAAGGGGAGGATAGTTGGACTTATTTAAAGAACAACGAGCATCGTACGTGGCGACACCCTACTCAAGCTTTTCAAGTGAGTACAAAAAAAGTATCTGAAATTGAAACGATCGTTCAAAATTTAGACAGTACCCCTTCTTCTCTAATGTATGAAACTGACTTTCTGGCAACGCCTGAATATTCTGGTATAACTGCTACTAACACGACCATTGATGACCCTCAAAAAGAAGTTGGCATACAAGGTGTCCAAACCGTACCGAGTGTTTTACAAAGCCAGAAAATGAAGAATTTGAAAGTGGACTTCTTGTTGGATAATAATCTGAAACATCCTCAATATAAAGTGAAAAATTTCAGAGTCACAAAATTCAGCGGGGAAGATGTGTCTGATCTATTTGAAGGAAAGGCGTTGAATAATCATGACTATCAGTTGACGGCAAAGGATTCTGGCAATAATAGATTGTACGATACAGTTTTAAACTATCAAGTAGTACTAGAATGGATCGGAAGCAAAGATAATCCAGTAGATAAAGATTCGATTGAGAACAATTACTTGAAAATACCATTTTCAGTTGTATCAACCGTCGATAGTGAGAAAAAACCAAACAGTTCTGCCTTTACATCTGTCAATTATCTTGGACAAGTAACAGTTGAATATTTGAAGCAAGAGACAGGAGAAACGCTACTACCGCCAGAAACTATTTCTGGTTTGATCACCGATCCCTATGATCTTTCAGAAAAGTATCCTGAAATCACTGGTTATTTTCCTATCAAAGAGAATGAAAATCAGGGGATTTATACACCTGAGCCAAAAAAAGTTAGCCATTTCTATAAAGAAGGTAGCTTATTGACGTTTTCTTTAATCGACGCAGAAAATCCTTTGAGAGTATCTCATTTCAAAAAACAAAGGAAGTTGAAAATTCGTTTTTCTCACAATACCGATGAAACAATTCGTTTGGTAGCCCAATGCGGAGATGAGCGGCGAACATTAGGAGATCTTCCAAACGCTGAAAAAGAAGGCACTAGCGAGTTGCAAGTTAATTTTTCTGAAAGTTGGCTAGATAAAGACGTAGACTTTTACATGGAAAATGATAAAGGTGAGCGATCGAATATTGAAACGCGTCACTTGATTTTAGATAAGGGAGTACAACTTTTCCTACCCGCCAATCTCACATTTGGCACGCAAGAAATACCAAGCTATGACAAATCAATTGGAGCGATAAATCAAGAAGAAATCCAGATCAAAGATGAAAATATGCTAGAGGAAGAAAATTGGACAGTAAAAGTAAAGGAAGAAAAAAAGTTAACGAACAAAGAAAATAAATTATTTACGAACAACATAGAATTTTTAGTTGGAAAAGAGATAAAAAATATTAACACAACAAATCAGATAATTTGTGAAGGTAGCGGAAATATCAAACTATCAGATATAGGTAAACTTAGGGTAATTATTTCTCCGACAGATTTTGTTGGAGAATATGAAGGAACGCTTATTTGGACCTTAGAACAAGCCCCAAAATAATGTTATATACAAAAAATGATTTAATGTACAATCGTATAGTGTAACCTTCTCAACGCGATAACGTCCCCCTGCAAACAAAATCATATTTAGTTACGAACCAATGATATCTGAAAAAAGCAGAAGATTCAAGTTTTACAGGAGCAAGCCTACACTGAGTAGCTAAAAGCAACAGTTTACTTTCTGTCAAAGTAGCGTTCTTATAGGAATTGCTAGTGCGTTTCTCAAGATGGTATACTAAAGAAAAACGATAGAATATTCTAAGTGTACGATGCAATATATCAAAGCCAAACTTTTGGAGGGAATCTTATGACAGAATTAAGTAATCTACCGAATATAGGGATAGTACTAGAAGAAAATTTACGAAAGATTGGTGTGACAACGGAAGAACAATTTAAAGAAAAGGGAACGGAACAGATATTTTTTGAAATTCGTCAAAAGGTGGACAGTGGCGCTTGTCTGCATATGCTATATGGAATCGAAGGAGCGAGAAAAGGCAAGCCTGTGCAAGCTTTGACAAAAGAGGAAAAAGAAAAGTTAAAGCAATTCTATCGAAGCTTAATCTAAAATAAATAAGCAATGAAGTCAGGAAATTGTGGCTTGTTCCGTATTTCGTTGCTTATTTTTGTATAATTTTTTTAAAAAAGTTCATTGTTATCGATAGATAAGCAATCATTTGTTTTACTTTTCTGATCAAAATAATCGGTGAAGATAGAAAATACGAAATTATTAAAAAAAATTTCTTGTGAATTTAATAACAATATTAAGTTTTTTTATAACTTTTTAACAGAAATATATATTGTTAGGAAGAAGCGATGAAATTGATTGAAATTGAAAAAAACGAGAACTTAAACAAAAAATAGAACATATTTAATTACTGGTTTACTAGTATTCTGAGGATTTGGTATGTAAAAATTCATACAATTTTAATTTTAAATTTGTTATAATTTACTTGAGATTAAGTGAAGTTTCATTTTTATAAACCGCTAAAAATAGCTGATAGATAAAAAAATATAACAATTTCGGTATGTGATCGCAGGCTTTTATATTTTTATAATATTAATAATAAATTAAAAGCGAATGAAACATTACAACTAAATAGAAAGGTAGGAGATTAAATTTGTGATCGAATTTACTGTCATTAATTTTTCAAAAAAGGGGGATTTTGTAAATTAGAAAATATTCGTTTTTTATTGATCAGTATTGAGCAATTTGAAACGCAAAGGTAATGTGATTTTTGACTTCATGTCAGAATGGAGGATCATTATGAAAAAGATAGTCGCTTGTTTTATTGTTTTACTGGTGTTTTTAGGTTTCAATCCAACTATTTCTGCGGCAACTCTAGGAATCAATTCAGAAGTGTCGTATTCTGCAAATGGCATTGATTATTATGATGTCGGGGAAGATGCAATGATCCCATGGCGCTTTAATGGTGCGCAAATCAATCCTGGAAGTTCTCCAGGGATATTTTCAACACAAGTGAAATTGTTATCTCAAAACCAACAAAGTGGCAGAGCAATGGTCATGGTTGATCTAAGCACACTAGATAATACTGATGCGGAAAGAAGAAATCCTAGTGAGATGGAGCTGGAAGTTTTTCTAAATGGGACCTCCTTAGGAAAATATCAGGTCGGCGACCTATTCAGTAATACTAGCCCGTATCTAGATCAAAGTGTTCGTATGATCGGCGTCCCATTTACCATCGAAGGTGAAGTCGGTGATATAAATACACTTGAAATTCATGTCTCGCTACCAGTAGATGCGTCAAATGCTTCTCGACTAGCATCAATTACTGTAAATGCTTCATTCACACCAATTGAATCGTTTACAGTGAGTTATGTAGATGGTGTAGAGAATGAAATTGTATTTGAGGATAGAACATTCAAACGTATTGAACCTGGAGCTGCTACACCAAGTTTTGGTGCAGAACCGATAAGAAAAGGTTATACATTTGTTGGATGGAGCCCGACTGTCAGCGAGACAGTAACTACCGATGCGGTCTATACAGCAATATGGGAACCAATTCCCACTTATCAGGTCAACTATACAGACGGGGTACCAGATGAAGAGATTTTTGCAGATCAAGTCTTTACCGATTTAGTCGCCGGTTCTGCGACACCCACATTCAATGGGCAACCTACAAGAGCTGGGTATATATTTAAAGGATGGGATAAAGCAATAACTGATACAGTGACTGGTGATGTCACTTATACAGCCATTTGGGAACCTGTGATGCCACAAACTGTCACTTATCAAGTAATCTATACAGACGGTGTTGCAAATCAAACCATTTTTGAAAACCAAGTATTTTCAGAATTGTCTAAATGCATAGCAACCCCTGTGTTTAGTGGAACACCATCAAGAGAAGGCTATAAATTCATCGGTTGGACGCCAACTGTCAGCGAGTTTGTGGAAGGTGATATGACTTATACCGCACAATGGGAAAAATCACCGCAAATCATTGAACCGGTGACACCACCGACCCAACAACCAGAAGTAAACAAAGTGAGTGAAACAGTGAAAACGACTGAAACAACTAAAGCAATAACAAAAGTAATCAAGAAAGAACAAGTCGCGTATACTACACCCATAAAACAACCTAGAAAAGTGAGACATCTTCCAAAAACGGCGGAACAATCGATGTATTCGAATAGCTTGGTTGGCTTGGGTATGATCATAGTCTTCGTAGTAGGAATATACTGGTTGAAACATTCAAAATCATTAACAAGCGATAAAACTGAAACATAATGCTCGAGTAAAGAAATATAATAGAGGAAAGAACTAGTAAATAAAAAGAAGTATCACTCAATCATAAAAAGACATTAAGTCAGATTTTTTTTGGAAACTCAAAAAAAGTCTGACTTAATTATTTTCTTCTACGTAGCTATACTGAAAGCGTAAACAAAAAAAGGGGTGATAGCTTATGACAAATTGGCTGAACATTGAGGGGAAAACGATTATCGTAACCGGAGGATCTTCTGGTATCGGGAAAAGTATCGTCGAAAGTCTATTGGAACAACATGTCAATGTAGCAAATTTTGATATTAAAGATTCGACACTTAAACATCAACGATTATTATTTGTAAAAACCAATATAACATTACGACAAGAAGTAGAAGCTGGAGTTGCAAAAGTAAAGGATCATTTTGGTACGATAGATGGTTTGGTCAACAATGCAGGCATCAACATTCCACGCTTATTAGTGGATAAAAAGCAAGCGCATGGGAGATATGAATTATCCGAGGAAGTATTTGACAAAATCATCGCAATCAATCAAAAAGGATTGTATTTGATGACTCAAGCAGTAAGTAGAATCTTAGTTGCTAAAGGAGAAGGAGTAATCATCAATATGTCTTCTGAATCAGGACTTGAAGGTTCAGAGGGGCAAAGTGCGTATGCGGCAACGAAAGCCGCTGTCAACAGCTTTACTCGATCTTGGGCAAAAGAGTTAGGAAAATCAAATGTTCGGGTAATAGGGATTGCCCCAGGAATCATGGAGGAAACCGGACTACGCACACTTTCTTATGAAGAAGCCTTGGCCTATACTCGTGGCATCACGATTGAAGAGCTTAGAGCAGGTTATGCCAAAACGAGCACGATTCCATTAGGTCGAAGCGGGAAATTAAAAGAAGTCGCTGACTTAGTTAGTTACTATCTATCTGATCGTTCGAGTTATATCACTGGAGTAACCACAAATGTGGCCGGAGGAAAAACTAGAGGATAAAAAGTGGGGGAAGTAAATGACGGTGGTGAACAGATGGTATCAAATTCTACAATTACTGGTTACCCACAAAGAAATGAGGATCGGCAGTTTGAAACAACAGCTGAATACAAGTACGCAAACGGTGAAAACCAGCATTGAATCTTTAAACGAAGAATTGATTGGAATTGCAGAAATCGTTCAACATAAGAATGATTTTCATATCGAAATTGAAAATTTTGAAAAATTTGATTTGATAATGAACGGCAGTTTGAGGCGGAAGAGCGATTTTAATTCTTGCAGTAAAAGAGTTTTCTTTATCGTCAAGAAGCTGATCGAGCAAAAAGATTTTTTGCTGATCGATGATCTGTCAGAAGCATTAGGGGTCAGCCGAAGTACTGTTGTTAAAGATCTACGAGTGATGAAAAAACTGATTTCCTCTTTTAATGTCGAAGTGATTGGAACGCCGAATCGTGGACTGCGTATGCGTGGAGAAGAACTGGATCTACGACTGTTACACCTTCATTATGTACAAGAATATTTTGCCGAACGTCCATTATCAGAACGCACACAAGATTTCGTAGAACACTTAGTTCAAAAATTTAATTTACCTAAAAATCAAGGCCTTCTTTTGAAAAAAACGATTTCTATTACAATGAAACGACTCCTTAAAGGAAATATACTGGTAGATTTGCCAAATGAATATATGGACCTTATGACGAGTCATCCTGCTTTTGTCGAATTGATCCATCATTTGGAATATGAATATAGCATCACATTAAGCCAAACAGAACAAGCTTTTCTCAGTTTTCCTCTTAATATAAGTGCTATTGCTGGCATGGATAAGTCTACTATTGATGAGCAAAAAATCGAACAGTTATTTCAACAAATGATAGAGACAATTCATCAAAATTTACTAGTAGAATTTGATGAAACCTTCTTAGTCCATGAAATAAAAGAGCACTTCATTTACATGCTCAATCGTTTGATTTTTCGAATAGAGCTTCAAGATCTGTTCTATGGTGAAATCGAATCCCAATATCCTCTAGCCTATGAACTGGCAAAAATTGGTCTACAGCAGATCGGGGAGCAGTTACAACGAGTGGTTCCGACTGTTGAAATCAGCTATATTGCCTTTTATTTTGAACTTGCATTGAGGAAACAAACCAGTAACAACGAACACAAAGAAATTGCAATCGTCTGTAATACCGGAAAAGGAACAGCCTTGATTATTCGCCGTCAATTGGAACGGGTTTTGGGTCCGCAAATCAGCATGGTCCATTTTTCTGAGGAGGAGTATCAACAGGAAGACTTAGATCAATATTTTGCTGTTTTTACAACCATTCCGCTGAAAAATGTAAAGAAACATACGCCAATCATTCGATTGATCAATCTATTCAACGAAACTTGGTTGCAAGAAGAGTGGCGTAAAGCAGAAAAGTTGAGAGCCGCAAACGTTCATCACTTAAAATTAGATTTTGAGATTTTAAATGAAAAGAAACCCTACAAACAAAATCTTGATCATATGCTTGAATCACTTGAGAGCAAAGGCTTAGTCGATCAAGAATTTAAGGAGCAATTGTTTATTAGAGAAAAGTTAAGGAGTACGATTTTTGAATATGGCATTGCTTTTCCTCATGCCATCAATAAAAAATCGGCTGAAATTATTTTATCAGTGGGTATCTTTAGGAAAGGAATCTCCACGATCAACGGACAAGTGCAAGTCGTCTTGTTGTTAGCCATTCCACAAGATCTAACAATGGAAAAAGAAAAAGAATTGCTAAAACTGTATGATCAGCTTTTTGCTGTTATTGGCGATCCTGAATTTAGAAGTGAACTATGTCGTTTGGATGATTTAGTTGAGTTACAAAATTGGATGATACGAAAGGGAGTCATAACATGAACTTCATATATATATTCGGCGCATTTGCACTTGTTGCTTACGGACTGCAAGTAATATTTGGAATGAAACAAATCAAGCATTTTAATCAAATCTATCTAGAAATGCGCAGAAAAGGGAAGGTGGCTATCGGTCGTCGCTCTGGAAAAATCAAAGCAGGAACGATCGTCATGTTTGCTGTCGATCAAAAAGGAATCATTATTGATGCGCGAAAGATGCAGGGCGTGACTGTTCTAGCAAAATTTCGTCTATTGCCACAATATATCGGAACAGATATCCACTACATCGACAACTATCATCCTTTGGTACGAACAGAAAATAAATTGGTGCAACAAGCAATGGCAAATGCCAGAGAAATCTATTTGCGGGTAGAATTAGGCAATTATCAAGAAGAATCGATACCTTCCCCACTTACGATGCTTGGCATTCAATTCAGTTTATGGAAAAAACAATACCTATCAAGAAAAAGGAGTGTTGAATAATGGAATATATCACAAAATTTGCGGAAGGTTTCATCGGTTTATTTGAAACGGGTGCGGAAACTTTTATATCTTGGATGACTGGTATCGTCCCTGTAGTGTTGATCCTAATGGTCGCAATGAATACACTGATTGCTTTCTTAGGTGAAGAACGAGTAACTAAAGTTGCCAAACTATCAACGAAGAATCCCGTCACAAGATATTTGATCTTACCTTTTTTATCTGCCTTTATGTTGGGGAATCCGATGTCTTTTACAATGGCTCGCTTTTTGCCTGAATATTACAAGCCAAGCTATTATGCTTCTCAAGCACAATTTTGTCATACGAGCAATGGCGTCTTTCCCCACATCAATCCGGGTGAATTATTTGTTTGGTTAGGAATCGCCCAAGGAATCACAACCTTAGGATTAAATTCAATGGAATTAGCTGTACGTTATATGTTTGTCGGAATTCTTATGAATTTTATTGGTGGTTGGGTGACAGATTTTACCACCGCATATGTTTGTAAACAACAAGGGGTTACCCTGAGTAAAACAGTAGAAACAGCGACAGAATAAGGAGGAAGTGAGAAAATGAGCTATCACAGTATTCGAATTGTAAGAGGAACTGGTGGGTTCGGAGGGCCATTAGTGATCACACCAACAGAAGAAAAACACAAATTCATTTATATTACGGGTGGGGGAGAAAAGCCAGCGATCGTCGATAAAATTGCTGAATTGACAGGCATGGAAGCAGTCAATGGCTTTAAAACTTCTATCCCAGATAATGAAATCGCTCTAGCGATCGTTGATTGCGGAGGAACGTTGCGTTGTGGGATCTATCCAAAAAAAGGAATACCTACGATCAATGTCGTACCAACAGGAAAAAGCGGACCATTAGCACAATACATTACAGAAGACATTTACGTCTCTGCAGTAGGGATCAATCAAATCACACTGACTACTGAAGAAGGCACAGTCGGTCAATCTGTTAACATAGAAAATAAGCGTGTAGCAGCACGTGAATATAAATACGATACAAGTAAAAAAATTACTGAACAAAAAGCTGAACAGCAGAATTTTATTGCAAAAATCGGCATGGGTGCAGGAAAAGTAGTGGCAACTTTTAATCAGTCCGCGCGCGAAGGTGTACAGACGATGATCAATACGGTCATTCCATTCATGGCATTTGTTTCTTTGTTGATCGGGATCATACAAGGATCTGGTATCGGTAATTTCTTTGCCAATATTATGGCACCTTTAGCAGGGAATATTTGGGGGTTGATGATCATCGGTTTTATCTGTTCCTTACCGTTTCTATCTCCATTATTAGGACCTGGAGCAGTAATCAGCCAAGTCATCGGGACACTGATCGGGGTGGAGATCGGAAAAGGCAATATTCCGCCACAGCTCGCTTTACCTGCGTTATTTGCCATCAATACTCAAAATGCTTGTGATTTCATCCCTGTCGGATTAGGCTTAGAAGAGGCAGAGGCTGAAACAGTAGAGGTTGGCGTACCTTCCGTTTTGTATTCACGCTTTTTAAACGGTGTACCTAGGGTGTTAGTCGCATGGATAGCAAGCTTTGGAATGTATAGTTGAATCTAGGAGGAAAAAAATGTCAGTTTATTCAACAAAAGTCACTTCGATTGGCGCAGAAGCGACGCTCTTTAAAGAAGAGAAGCTCGTGATACTATTTGGAAAAGATGCACCCGATATGCTATCAGCCTATTGTTACCATATTGAACTTCAGCCAATCCACGGAGAGATCAAAGTAGGACAACAGCTCTTCGTCGATGAGACAAGCTATCGCATCACGTCTGTCGGAAGTTTGGTCAATGATAATCTAAAAGAGCTTGGACATATCACAATTAAATTTGATGGAGCGGTAACACCTGAACTTCCAGGTACTTTATACGTCGAAGGAAAAGAAATCGTTGAGATTGGTATCAAGACTACAATCAGTATTCAGTAAAATACAGAGCAACATATCTGTTGAAAGGATGAATAAAATGGAATTTATGTTAGATACGATCAATATTGAGAAAATTAGTTATTATCAATCGATCCTTCCGCTATCTGGAGTAACGTCGAATCCTTCAATCATCAAAAAAGAAGGAAAGATTGATTTGTTTGCTCACTTGAAAGAAATCAAGCAGCTCATTGGAAAAGCAAGTTTACATGTACAAGTAGTTGGAGAAACAACGGAGGAAATCTTAACTGATGCCCAAGTAATCATGGCTCACCTTGGTAAGGATATCTTCATTAAAGTACCAGTGAACGAACCAGGACTGGCTGCCATCAAACAACTGAAAGCCAAAGGAGTACATGTCACTGCAACCGCTATCTACTCTGAAATGCAAGGATACTTAGCAATTGCCGCAGGTGCCGATTATGTGGCACCTTATTATAACCGTATGGAAAATCTGAATATCGATGCTGTTGCTATTATCAAAGCATTAGCAATGGAAATCGAACGAACGCAATCTCAGAGCAAGATCTTAGCTGCGAGTTTTAAAAATGTTGCACAAGTCAATCATGCTTGTCGCCAAGGGGCGCACAGTATTACTGCGTCACCAGATATTTTTACACAAGTATTCGGTATGCCTTCCATTCATAAGGCAGTGACAGATTTTAGGAAAGATTGGGAAGAGACATTCGGTGTCAAAGATGTGAAAGCATTAGGAGCAACAGGGGCGATAAGTCCTACTAAATAAAAAAGAATAAAGAGTCATGGAATGGTTATCGATCCGTTCTGCGGCTCTTTTTAAATAACGTTATATTTATTATATTCAGCTATAATCAAATAGTCACCGTGTAGTTAAACCAACAATGGAATGAAAACTTCATATGTCCATCTACATATAGTTGATATTGTAAAAAATAAATTTTTTAATGACATTCAATAAATGAGCATATCTACTTTATGACTGGATGTTTACTAAAAAAATGAACGGTTTATTTCATCCGTTGAAGCAAGAATGATTATATTCTTTAATATACCGATTTGAATAAGTGGAAGAGGAAATAGTTGCTTCATTGCGTCTTAGTGGTTAGACCTTTATAACTGACAACTAGTCTTTCTAAGTGATATAATTTATATAAATAGTAGATTAAAAATAACCGTATGTATATTTTATAGCATGCTTTTATTAATGAAGGAGGCAGTTGATGAGGATCATAATTGTTGGAGGAAACCACGCGGGGATTGCCGCAGCACTTCGTATTCGTGAGGAATATCCAGACGATGAAGTAATCGTATTTGAAAAAAAAGATGAAATAACATTTGTCTCCCAAACAATCCCATTATTTTTGATGGGACATCAAGATATCCACTCCCAAGCAAATTATGCAACACCGCATGAAATTATTGCTCAAGGAGTGGATTTACGCATTCAAAAAGAAGTAACCAACATCGATGCGAAAAAGAAGACGTTGAATTTTAGAAATGTGTTAAGTCAACATGAGCACGAAATAACTTATGACCGATTGATCATGGCTGCGGGTTCGTATCCCAACCTTCCTCCAACTGGCGGAAAACTGAATGAGACACTTTTTCTTTTGAAAGAGCGTAAGGATGCTGAAGCAATTGAAAAATTTATATCAGAAGCCCATCATGCGGTAGTGATTGGCGCTGGACTGGTCGGTGTAGAGATTGCTCGTATCTTAGCCCAACGAAAAATGAAAGTCACTTTGATCCAATCAAATGCAAGAATCCTTGACAAATATTTGGATGAGAATGCCGCGATCGAAGTAGAGAAGCAACTAGAAGAAGAAGGTATCCAACTATTACTAGGTACTAGAGTGACAAGCTACCATACAATTGATAAAAAAATCTGGAGTCGACCTAAAATCGAAGTTGAAACTTCTTCTGATTTGACTATCCGTGCAGATGGCGTCTTTGTTTCTGTTGGCTTCCGACCAAATTCGTTCTTATTAGCTGGACAAGTTGAAACCGGTGACCGTGGAGCAATCGTCGTTGATAAGTACATGTATACAACAGATGATTCGATTTTAGCGATAGGGGATTGTTCTACGACTTATATGGACTTGACCAAAGAAAATATTTATAATCCTCATGCTTCCGATGCTTTTCGTCAAGGACTGATCGCTGCTGTCAATATCCACGAGAAAAAGCAAGAAGTAGCAATGACCACAGGGACTTATAAATTCAATATGGATGGCTTTACCATTGCGAATACTGGGATTACATTGAATCAAGCAAGAAAATTCGGATATGATGCAGAAGAAGTACACTACCAGAATCGTTATCTAGAGCGTGGCGGACAGTTTGTGCATGAATCGATTGTCAAATACTCACCAATTGAAAAAGGCAGAAAGAATCATTATTCAAGTATTTATCTAGTTTATGAGAAGAAAACAAAAAAAATCTTAGGATTGCAGGTTCTAGGAACAGTTGATATTTCTCAATATGTCAATATCATCAGTTTAGCAATCCAAAAAAATGTGACCGTGCCAGAAATTGAATTTACGGATTTCTTTTATGAACATGGCTACAAGAATCCTCTAGGTTTTACAAAAATATTAGCCTCTTTAGTTAGGGAAAAAGAAAGAGAGAGTGGTCGTGATGGCAAAGAAGAAAGATCAAATGAAATTGAATAAACCAGACAAAGAGATGTCAAAAAAACAAAAGCGAATGATTGAAGCTGGCGCACTGTTGACAGTAGGTGCTGGTGCATTTATCGGTGGCGTCACGATTCCAAATCTTTCTGCCTCTGCAGACAGTTCCTCTTTGTCCGAAAAGCGACTTGTTGAAGATGAGACCATCCAAGATATTGAACATACTTCTGTGGATGAATTGAATCAATCCTTACAAAAAGGTCAAAGTAGCAGTGTGAAGACAAATACTGGCTTTGTAGCTAAGTTAATGGATCAACTACCAAGTAAAGAAAAACTTTCTTCTATGTATGAAGGAGAAGGGATCAAAGTCAGTGATAGTCATACGGCATATGATATCCAACAAATTCTAGGAATCAAAGATGCGGACGTTTATTACCAGACTTCTACTTTATCTACAAGTGATGCGCAAGTAATGAAAATGTCAAGCTATCGGCAATTGATCCAAGCAAATCCGAATGTGAAGGTAACTTCACAAGATAATTATAAAACGGTCTCTCCTCATTTATATGAATCCAAAGAAAAGGCTTATGAAGATTCTGCAAACTGGAAAGATTCAAAAGTAGTTGCAAGTACGAGAGAAAAATCCTTAAGTTTCTCATCTAAAACGAAACCTGAAAGCACCAACTTTACCGCGGATGATGGTGCAGTATTAGGAAATATGAAAATCGATACAGGTTTTTCTTTGAACGTGAAAGCGGAAAATGGTCAAGCAAAATTAACAGATGAAATCAAAAGCGATTTTGAAGATGCAATGGAGAAGAATTTTTCCATCACTTATGAAGGTAGTACCTATTATGCAGTTTATCATGATGAGTCTATTTCTACCGACCATGGTAAAAATCAAGCAGATGGTTATTTCACATTTTCTTCGTCGACACATGGATTGCCTTTAGAGATCAATGGTCATTACTTGGTCTCACCTGTTCAGTTCGGTAGTACAGTTGACAGCTTAAAAACGTCTTTATCCTTGCACGGTGTACGGAGTTTTGAGAACACCGATTCTTGGTTAAATACAGATGAATCCAATATCAATGTAAAAGTAAATTTCGTTGATCAATTAGCGGATGAAAATACAACTTACTATGAAATCCAAGCAAAAGATCAAGTGATCGAGTCATTGAAATATGAATATGTGACCGTTAGTTTAGATGAGCAAAAAGCCACTGATTCAACTACAGCATATGCAGATGAGATGTCAATGCCAACGTATAGTGGTTCTCAATCAGGTATTAGTCCTGGGGGAGCAGTTGATGGTAATCTCGCAGAAGACGCAGCTGGATTAGCAGGATGGAATCAGACAGCGACGTTTTCTGGTGGTGGATATGGCGGACACACGATTACAGCGAATTCGGCAGTAACTGTGAAAACAGGACAGGTTTCTCAGACAAACTTTTCTTCAGTTATAAGTACGGTCAATATAACAGTAGACGGTGTGTCTTATAATCAGTTTGTTGCTCAACCAATCATGGTCAATGGGGTTCAGTATGCTGGTTATTTAACTGGTGCAAACGGAAGCGGCAGTGATTTTACGATCGTTGTGAAAGATACGAACTTTAATATCTACCAAATCGGGGGAGAATTTGCTTATATTTCTTCCTCAATGACGGATATGGCTTCACCAGATGCAACAACACCGGATGCAACCAACCCACAAGTGACCCCAGGAACAACTACACCAGAAGTCGATCCAGGCACAGGTGGCGGAGAAACTACTGATCCAGGAACAACTACGCCAGAGGTCGATCCAGGCACAGGTGGTGGAGAAACTACTGATCCAGGAACAACAACGCCAGAGGTCGATCCAGGCACAGGTGGCGGAGAAACTACTGATCCAGGCACAGGCACGCCAGAAGTAGATCCCGGCACAGGTGGAGGCGAGACTGATCCAGGGACAACAACGCCAGAGGTAGATCCCGGAATGGGCGGCGAAACTGATCCAGGCACCGGAACGCCAGAGGTAGACCCCGGCACAGGCGGCGAAACTGACCCGGGAACCGGCACACCGGAAGTCGAACCAGGTACAGGAGGGGAAACTGACCCAGGTACAACAACGCCGGAAGTCGAACCAGGTACAGGTGGCGAAACTGATCCTGAGACCGGCACACCAGAGGTAGACCCAACTATTCCAGATAAGCCAGATGCAGGTATTCCAATTGTCAATCCAGTTTTACCAAGTCAACCAGGAGCAAGTATTCCAGGTGTAGATATCGTAATACCAGATAAAAGTCTAAACACGGTCACGCCAGAAATTGATCCGTTAATACCTATTAACCCCGGCACGGTCACACCAGAAGTCGATCCAGGTGCTGGAGGCGAGACCGAACCTGGAACAGGCACACCGGAAGTCGATCCAGGCACAGGCGGTGAAACCGATCCCGGAACGACAACACCGGAAGTAGACCCAGGCACAGGTGGTGACACTGATCCCGGGACAGGCACGCCAGAGGTAGACCCAGGCACAGGTGGAGAAACAGATCCCGGCACCGGAACACCGGAAGTCGATCCCGGAACAGGTGGAGGCGAGACTGATCCAAGTACAACTACGCCAGAGGTAGACCCAGGCACAGGGGGCGAAACTGATCCGGACCCAGGCACACCAGAAGTAGACCAAGGCACAGGTAGTGGCACTGATCCCGGCACCGGAACACCAGAGGTAGACCCAGGAACGGGTGGAGAAATTGATCCTGATACAGGAACGCCAGAAGTAGATCCAGGTACAGGAGGGGAAATTGATCCCGAAACCGGTACACCAGGGGTAGATCCCGGTACAAGCGGGGAAACCGATCCCGGAACAGGCACACCAGAAGTAGACCCAAGCACAGGCGGCGAAACTGACCCAGGAACAGGCACACCAGAAGTCGATCCCGGTACAGGAGACGGCGAAACCGAGGTAGGCACGACAACACCAGAGGTAAATCCAAGAACCAGTGGTGGAGGAACTGATTTAAGTAGTACCACAACAACTGAGACTACCGATACAGATAATCAAATTGTAAGAACCCAAGTACTAAGTGATAACAGCTCTAACAATGGATTATCTAGTATTAATCAAACGAATGACCAAACGACTAACACACAAGGAACAAGTGACTCTGAAGATGTTTCAGGTAAGCAATTACCTAAGACTGGTTCAACTTCAGGGATGTTTGGAAAATTTGTTGGTGGGATACTTGTTGCTTTTGCGGGATTCTTTGGACTATTCAAACGTAAACGTCGTGAATTACAAAAGGATGAAGATCGTGTCGAACGTGTGATCAAAGAGGAAGATGAAGAACAAGAAAATAAAGAGGAAAATAAGGATAAAAAGTAGAAGATAAGATACAATAGAGTACTTTTACCTCGATAAGCAAGAAATCGAAACATAAGTGCTTAGCCTCGAAAAAAAGGCACCATCCACGAAATTTGTTTTAGTGGATGGTGCCTTATTTCCAATGATGTTACTTTTGTTTCCGCTGCTTATTCGGTTTTAAGTGTGTGATAGGACTAATGTCCAGACACTTTATTTTGAAGTGGTCATTTTGATTCAACTCATTCCAACTAAAGAATGGATAAAATAAAACGATAGAAAACAACCCATGAACCCCCGAAAATAGTTTCCTATTTTTGGATTTCATGGGTTGTTTTCTAATAGCTATTAGTTACAATGCTTATTCTGCTAGATTTTTATTAGGTTGTTCATCTAGAATAGGCGAACTCTCATTCACTAAATCAATCGGCTTAATAGCTAAAAATTGAGTTTGAAATTGTAATAGTTTTTTCATGAAAAATGAAATGAGATAAATAGAGATGGCAGAGATAACCGCTTGTCTTATCCCAAGAATCACAAGGTTTAGAGCGATGATCACGGTATTTGTCAGTAAAACGCCTAGAGCATGTTCGATCCCAAAATATTTTTTGAAAATCAATGGGGGAACCGTAACCCCGCCGTTTGACGCGCCGATTTGATAAAGAATGAATATTCCAAGACTAAATAGAAAACTGCCAGCGACTAAGGCGATTGGGAAATGTTGGGTGATTACCAAAGCCGGTGTGTATGCTAAAATAATCGGAAATATCAAACTACCTATCAGAGTTTTAAAAAAAACTGCTCTTTCCAGAAAGATAAAAGCTAAACAAAGCATCGCTAGATTGATTGCCCAAACAATCAATGTCCGGTCGATCAGCAAGACCATTTCTAGAAGAAAACCAATTGATCCTACGCCTGCTGAAGCAATTTGATGTGGAAGCAAAAACATATTTAGTCCCACAGTAATACTAATGATTCCAACAATAATCACAGGTAATTTTTTTATTTCTGCTTTCACACGCGTATTCCTTTCTTTTTTCACTATTTCTATAATTATAGCAAGTAGTCCAGTTAAGAAAGTAACAACTTTTTCAGACTAAACTGAAAAAAATATTCCGCGGGTTTGTTGCTTATTTGTTGACTAGATAATGATTTTCTTGTAAAGAATGTGCACGATTTTGTTTCATTTTTCGATACTCTTTAGGTGAGATTTTTTCTTTTCGTTTAAAAATAGAACTAAAATAATTTGGATCATTGTATCCCACTTCTGAGGCTATGACAGATAGTTTTGAATTGGTTTCCCGCAAAAGTCGCCTAGCCATGCTCAATCGTTGTTCAGTAAGATAGTCAATAAATGTTTGTCCTATTCCTTGAGAAAAAATCGTACTGAAATGTGAGCTGCTCAAATGGACATGATCAGCCACTTCTTTAAGAGAAAGCTCTGGTTCAAAATAGTGGTTTTCAATATACGTGACGGATTGTTCGAGTACTTCTTTATATTGATTCATGTGATTCTCAAGTACCATTTCTTTTAAAAAGTAAATCATTTGTTCAAGGTATTGGATGAAGAGAGGCGTGTCTGACAGAATGTTCGGAATTTCCTCTGTAGTGGTAAAAGAAACGACTTGATTGGTTTGGTTTTGACGTATCGTTACTAATTCATTCAACTCATTGATGATCAGATGCCTAACGAGAAGTGGATCGGCATGTTGATTGGTCTGTTTGACCAACTTCTCAACAAACGAAGAAATTTCGCTTTTTCTTAGTAAACGAATGGAT
Organism: Enterococcus sp. DIV1304_2; assembly: GCF_050555445.1. Classification (NCBI taxonomy): domain Bacteria; kingdom Bacillati; phylum Bacillota; class Bacilli; order Lactobacillales; family Enterococcaceae; genus Enterococcus; species Enterococcus sp. DIV1304_2. The sequence goes on along the minus strand of NZ_CP187851.1, from coordinate 1,968,884 downwards.
TCTTTTAGATCAAAAGATTGTCCGTAATTGCCAAGCTTTTTTTCATAATCTAAATAAGAAAGAATTTTTATTTTAGGATCGATCTTCAAGTAACTGAGCAAATGAACAGCAGTCTGATAACTATGTGGAATTTCGCTGATTCGTTTCACAGGATATCCGATTGCAATAACTAAATCATCTGTTGTATGCCCTAATGTTTTGTGAGAAAGCAATGCAACCTGATTTGTTTTTTTTTGTAATAGATCTTCATTTGGATCAAAAATCAATAGTTTGATAAATCGTGAAGAAAGGGAAGAAAAAAGTATTTGTTTATCGTGATCGAATAGCTCAGCCATCTTTTCATGAAAAATATCATAATCTGAAAAAAATTTATTTGTATGATTTGCGATCAAAAGAACCATATATTTATTTCCGGCGATTTCACGTTCAAGTTTTCGACCTTCTTCAATTGCTTCTGAAAGTAGTAACTGATTATTGAACAGGGCATTCAAGTAGAAGTTTTTTTGTACTTCTAAGGAATAGCCATTTGTTTCTTTAGACTGTTTCAATAAGGAGGCAGCTTCTAGTTTTTGAATGATTTGTTCTAGGCTTTTTTGTAGTTCATTAGGTTTGATCGGTTTTAACAGATACTCGGCTACTTGAAGTTGAATCGCAGCTTTTGCATACGTAAATTCATCATATCCACTAATAAAAATGATTTGGATATCAGGCAAGAGTTTTTTTACTTCATTTGCTAATTCAATACCATTCATAAAAGGCATACGAATATCCGTCACCAAGATATCTGGTTTTTGTTCCGCAATCATTGATAGAGCAAGTTCGCCATCGCTGGCATCTTCAATGGAGCTTAATGGTAGAAAGGTTGAAAATTCAGTGATCATCCTCTTCAATGATTCGCGAATCAAATGTTCATCTTCTGCGATAAAAATTTTATACATTTGCTTCATTCCTATCTATATTTTTTGTAGGGACAACGACATGGACGACCGTACCGTGGTCGATCCGGCTAGTAATCGTGATATTTGCATCAGTTCCATAGTATAAAAGCAAGCGTTTGTTGACATTAAAGAGTCCATATCCTTTATGAAAATTAGTATCTAAACCATCTGCGAGTTCTTGGTTGATCTCTTTTAACTTGGTTTCTGTAATCCCTTTTCCATTGTCAATGATCCAAAAATGGATAAACTCTTCTTGATCTATATACGCTTTTACAATGATTTTTCCCTTCCTACGCACCAGTTTTATTCCATGATAGACCGCATTTTCAATCAATGGTTGAAGAATCATTTTTAATATTGGATGATGATCGACTTTTGGATCAATGGTTAATTGATAAGATAATTGATCTCCATAACGGATTTGCAAAATCTTCAAGTAATTGACACAATGTCTGATTTCTTGTTCGACTGGGATCCAGTCTTTTCCTTGACTTAATGAAATGCGGAAGAAGTCAGATAAGGCATATGTCATTTCTTTGACTTTTTCGATTTCGCCCATTTCTGCCAAGACCAAAATGGCGTCTAAACTATTATAAATAAAATGAGGAATGATCTGAGCTTGTAGCGTTCTGACTTCACTTTGCGCAAGATTATATTGCTTTAACGCATTTTCTTCTAATAAAATCACTAAGTTATCAGCCATATCATTCATACTATTACTTAATTTTTTCAACTCATTGTTTTGTTGTGTTTTGATCCGATGATTCAAATGACCTTCTGCTAAAGCATCAGCCATTTTGATCATTTCATCCATAGGCTGTTGGATTTGGTACATCATTTTCGTGTTGAACTTTCTAGTCAATAGAAAAATCAATGCGATGATAATGACCTCAATGGTGGAGAGAATGACTAAGGAACTGCGAACTTCTTCACTTTTTACAGAAGCAGTATCAATTTCGATTTTGACAAAATCTTGTAAAATATCATGGGCAAGTTTGACCGCAGATTCAACATGTAACATCAATGCTTGATTCTCTGCGAATGTTTCTTTTTGATGGATATTTGCAATGATTTTGTCTAAATAGTCAGAAACATTATCAAGGGAGCGCAAAACGATATTGAGTGTTGCTAATTCTTGTGAGTTTTGAGTGCTGACTTTGATCGCACTGATTTCTTCTTTGATGCGATTGATCTGGTTGCTCTTTTGGAATTCTTCAGGTGTGATCTGTCCATAAGTTAATCCAAGAGCTTCTTCGATGATTGTTTCTTCTACATTACTGGCGATTTGATTAGCAATCGAGATATTATGGATACTTTTTTCATAGGAAAAAAGATAATGTGTATAAAGTGCAATGCTAATGATCAAAGGCGTGATTGCTAAAGATAACATGAGCCAACTTGTATGTCGAAGTAGTACTTTAATGCTTTCGTTCTTTTTCATTTTTCCTCCTAATATCCCCGCGGTGGGATCGTTGAAAAATCATTTTGATCTGAGAACACCGTATCAGAAACGTAGATGTCTTGTGGAATCGCTTTCTTTTCGAAGTAGCGTTTGACTGTATTGGCTACTAGTTCACCCATAAAAGGATTGCATTCTACCACACAGTTGACCATTCCTTTTTTTAATTGATCGATCATCTCTTTTTGTGCATCAATGCTGACAATCACAAAATTCTTTTCGAGCTTTTTTTCCTTGATCGCATCTAAGGCACCTAGTGTCATTTCATCATTGTGTGAATAAATGACATCGATTCCCTCAAGTTTTCCCTCATCAATGGCTTTTGAAAATTGTTCTTTGGCTTTTAAGCGAATATAGTCTCCGGTGATCACTTGCCTGACATGGATTCTTGGGTCGCGACCGATGGTTTCTAAAAAGCCGTCTGATCGCAAGCGAGTGGGAGATGTATTTTCTGAACCACGTATCTCAAATACTTGGATCGATTCTTGTGCTTTTTGCTGGTAAAGATTGGTGACATAAAGGCCGGCTCGACTGCCTTGTGCTTTGAAACTTGAACCAATATGGGTCAAATAGAGATCTTGTTTTTCCGTTGTGATGTTGCGATCAACGATGATGACTGGGATATTCGCTTCTTTGGCTTCTTCCAAAACAGAATCCCAGCCAGTTTCTTCGATAGGAGATAACACGATCATATCGACTTGATAGGCAATAAATGTCATCACATCTTGTATCTGTTGTTTTGGATCAGAGTAACTATTTCGGTGAAGGACTTGGAAATTTTGTTTTTCCAGTGCTTCTTTGATGGACTGATTTTGAACTTTGCGCCAATTACTTTCGGTGCCAGCTTGAGAAAAACCAATAGTCAACTCATTTTTTGTAGGCTCAGTAGAGTTGAAAGCACACCCAGTCAACAACAGGCAAAAAGCTGCCAGAATAAAAAAACTTTTGTTCTTCATAATGAATCTCCCCTTTTATCTATATCATATAGCGTTTTCAAATTTCATATTAGCATGTTTGTCAATTTCGTAAGAAAATCAAGAATCGTCAAAAGAAAATGAAGAAAAATCAAAAGTTTACATAAATTTGCGACGGAATTTATAGAAACACAGAAAAATAATCAATGAAAGCGTTTTATATTTCAACTATGATGAATTCATCAAATAAGTATTTGGAGGGACACACATGAAACGAGTTGGGAAAAATTGGTTGGTAGCAATTGTTTTTTTATTAATGTCAGTGACAGTATTTGCTGGTTGTAGCAATGGCAGTGCAGCCGGAGATGAAAAAGGATTTGTAGGGATTTCGATGCCAACAAAATCTGCAGAGCGTTGGATCGCAGATGGCGACAATATGGTCAAGCAACTAGAAGAAAAAGGCTACAAAACGGATTTGCAATATGGAGAAGACAAAGTAGAAAACCAAGTGGCGCAAATCGAAAATATGATCACAAAGGGAGTGGATACGTTGGTCATTGCTTCGATTGACGGTTCAGCATTGACAGATGTCTTAGAAAAAGCACATCAGGCGGATATCAAAGTCATTGCGTATGACCGTTTATTGATGAACTCTGAATATGTCGATTATTATGCAACATTTGATAATTTTGGTGTAGGTGTTTTACAAGCTTCTTATATCGAAGATAAATTAGGCTTAAAAGATGGTGCTGGCCCATTTACGATCGAATTATTTGGCGGTTCGCCTGACGATAACAACGCATTGATCAATTACAATGGTGTGATGTCGATTCTTCAACCTTATATCGACAGCAAACAATTGAACGTCTCATCAGGTCAAACGAAATTCAATCAAATCGCGACGCTTCGTTGGGATGGCTCAACTGCACAAGCACGTATGGATAACTTATTAAGTGCTAACTATACAGATGACCAACTAGATGCAGTTCTTTCTCCTTACGATCCAATTAGTTTAGGGATCATTTCTTCCTTAAAAGGAGTAGGGTATGGCTCTGCCGACAAACCACTTCCAGTTATCACAGGACAGGATGCAACGATTGCTGGAGTGAAATCTATCATTGCAGGAGAGCAAACACAAACGATTTTTAAAGATACACGGGTGCTAGCTGATAATACGGTAGAGATGATCGAAGCAATCAACAATGATAAAGAAGTGCCGGTCAATGATGAGGAAACCTACGATAATGGTGTGAAAGTCATTCCGACTTATCTAGCTAACCCAGTTTCTGTAGATAAAGAAAATTACAAACAAGAGCTGATCGATACTGAGTATTACAGTGAAAGTGATTTAGGACAATAAGTAACAAGGGTTTTGGGACATTCGTCGTCTTATGCCTTTTATAACCGGATAAACAGTGTTCCAGAAGTAGTTCCTTCAGAATTAAGCGTGAGATCCCAGGAATTTGAAGAACGATTTTCGGTTTTTCACGCTTATTTCTCGGAGTTGAGCACTTCTGTCACAACCTCGATTAGGAAGTGGAAAAATGGCAGATTATATTTTAGAAATGAAAGAAATCATCAAAGAATTCTCTGGTGTTCGTGCGTTGAACAATGTCAATCTCCGCATCAAACGTGGAGAGATCCACGCCCTTTGTGGCGAGAATGGTGCAGGAAAATCCACGTTGATGAATGTGTTGAGCGGTTTGTACCCTTATGGCAGTTATTCAGGCGAAATCATGTATGACGGGGAGGCTTGCCAATTCAAAAATCTCAGAGATAGTGAAGCGAAAGGGATTGTGATCATCCATCAGGAATTAGCATTGAGTCCCTATCTGTCGATCAAAGAAAACATTTTTTTAGGGAACGAACAAACAAAACATGGCGTGATCGACTGGAATTTGACTGAACGAAAAACAGAAAATCTACTAAAAACGGTAGGCTTGAAAATCGATCCGAATACCTTAGTCTCACAAATCGGTGTCGGGCATCAGCAGTTGGTGGAAATTGCGAAGGCTTTTTCTAAAAATGTTCGATTACTTATATTAGATGAACCGACAGCAGCGCTGAATGAAGAAGAAAGTGCCAATCTTTTGGCGTTGATCAAGGAGTTTCGCAATCAAGGAATCACTTCGATCATTATTTCGCATAAATTGAATGAAATCGTTGCGGTAGCTGACCGGATCACGATCTTACGAGATGGTCAAACGATCGAAACGTTAGAAAATACAGCAATCAGTGAAGAGCGGATCATTAAAGGAATGGTTGGTCGTGATTTAACGAATCGTTACCCTGATCGTCATCCTAATATCGGCGAGGTTTATTTTGAAGTCAAGGATTGGACGGTCCATCATCCATTGACCACCGAGCGAATCATCAATGATCATATCGATTTTTCGATTCGACGAGGCGAAATTGTCGGTATCGCTGGCTTGATGGGGGCAGGACGAACTGAATTTGCCATGAGTGTTTTTGGTCGATCTTATGGAAGCAATATCAGCGGCAAAATTTTTAAAGATGGAAAAGAATTAGTGATCAAAGATGTTTCTCAAGCCATTGATCATGGGTTGGCGTATGTATCCGAAGACCGTAAGTCGGTTGGATTGAATCTTTTGATGGACATCAGAGAAAATACGACGATTGCTAGTCTCAAAAAAATTAGTCGAAGTGGTATCTTAGATCAAGAAAAAGAAGTGATCGAAGCAGAAAACTTCCGTAAAAAAATGAGGACCAAAGCGACTAATGTGTTCCAAAACGTCGGTAGCTTGAGTGGTGGGAATCAACAAAAAGTCGTTTTAGCTAAGTGGTTGATGACTGAACCGGAAATTTTATTTCTGGACGAACCGACTCGCGGTATCGATGTCGGGGCAAAATATGAAATCTACACGATTATTGAAGAAATGGCTGCCTTAGGAAAGTGTGTCTGTATCATTTCCTCTGAACTACCTGAGATCATCGGTATGTGTGATCGGATCTATACCATGAATGAAGGGAAAATGACAGGAGAAGTGCTTAGAGAAGAGGCAAATCAGGAGTTATTGATGAACCTGATGACAAAGGAAGAGGAGGCAGTGGGCTGATGGAAAATGTCACAAAAAAAAGTCAGGAAAAAAATGCTTGGAATGTAAAAGAAAAGATATTAGATATCTTTAGTAAATATAGTATGGTCATTATTTTGGTCGCTTTATTGATTGCTTTTCAACTAATGACCGGCGGGATCTTTTTAAGACCGTTGAATATTACGAATATTGTGTTACAAAACAGCCATATTTTGATTTTGGCTGCGGGAATGTTGTTGGTCGTGCTTTTAGGCTACGTGGATCTATCGGTAGGTTCAGTCATGGCATTTGTTGGAGCGATGGCGGGTATGTTGATGGTCAATAACAACATCAGCCCATGGCTCGCAGTCCCTTTATGTTTATTAGTTGGTGGAGTGATCGGTGCATGGCAAGGCTTTTGGGTCGCTTATGTAGGGATTCCTGCGTTCATCGTGACACTTGCCGGTCTATTGATGTTTCGTGGCTTGACACAGGTTGTATTAGGAGGGCAATCTTTAGCGCCTTTCCCTGGAGGTTTCCAAAAAATCTCGACGGGGTATTTACCAGATATCTTTGGTGTTCCTGGAATGCACTTATTGACGTTGATTTTAGGTGTCGTGTTAGCTGTTAGTTTAGTATTTGCTCAATGGCGTGCGAGAGCGCGAAGAAAAGAAAATTTATTTGAAGTTCCATCAATGAACGCATTCTTGATCAAAGCGGCATTGACGATCGTTCTTGTCTTAGGATTAAGTTATATCTTTGCTTCCTACCAAGGATTTCCAGTAATATTGATCATTTTAGGTGTGATTGTTGGGATATATGGATTTTTGACCAATCGGACAGTTGCGGGACGACAAATTTATGCCACAGGTGGCAATTTGAAGGCAGCACAATTATCTGGGATCAAGACGAAGAAAATCACTTTTTGGGTATTTGTGAATATGGGCGTCATGGCTGCTTTAGCAGGACTGATCTTAGCCGCACGTTTAAACGCTGCTACCCCTCAGGCGGGAACTTCGCTTGAATTAGATGCGATGGCTTCTGTGTACTTTGGAGGAGCTTCGACTTCTGGAGGGATTGGAACGATCACTGGAGCAATCGTCGGTGGCTTAGTCATGGGTGTGCTGAATAATGGGATGTCGATCATGGGGGTCGGAGTAGACTGGCAACAGGCAATCAAAGGCTTGATTTTATTGCTTGCTGTTGTGTTAGATATTTACAATAAAAAACGCAAAATTTCTTAAGGTGGCGAGTGGATGGAAACGACAGAGGAAAAACGGATATTATTGATTTGCACTGCTGGAATCACTTCAGGTCTATTAGTGAAAAATATCCAAAATGCAGCAAATGAAAAAGGTGTGCCTCTTCACGTATACTCTGCACCGGCAATCGTAGCAGAGCAGGCAATCCAAAACCAGCATATTGATGGACTGATGATCGGTCCACAATCTGAATATGAAGTGGAACGGTTAAAAGATTTTCTAACGGTGAAAGCTGTTCCTTACAAATTGATTCGTAAAGAAGATTACGAAACATTTGATGGGGAATCCGTCTTAGCAGATATTTTACAGTTCTTTTGAAATCACTTGAACTAAAAGCTGAAAAAAAGCAGTTGTTCCTTACAAAGCGCGAATAAAACGAATCTCACAGATGTTTTTTTCGTGTTAATAATCCTTTCCAAAACAAGTTGTGCTACAATGATATAAAATAATTGTTCGGACAACTTACGTCGGAGTGAAAGGATTGGCAAAGTAACCATGGAGAAAACAAAATATCAAATGATCGCAGATGAGATAAAGGATAAGATCATTGACCAAATTTTCAAACTAAATGAACCGATACCGCCTGAACTCCAATTACAAAAAGACTACCAAGTAAGCCGTCATACGGTAAGACAAGCGATTGGATTGTTAGTCAATGAAGGGTATCTACGTAAAGAGAAAGGCTCTGGAACATATGTTGATGATGCGTATAAGAAAACATCGGAAAGCAGAAAAAACCAAAAGACGATCGGCGTGATCACGACGTATTTATCGGATTATATTTTCCCCTCGATCATCCGAGGAATTGAAAAAACGTTGAGTGAGCAAGGCTATTCGTTATTGCTAGCGAGTACGAATAATGATCATCAACAAGAAAAAAACTGTTTGGAAAAAATGCTGCAGTTTGGTGTAGATGGCTTGATCGTAGAGCCAACAAAAAGTAATGAATACAATCCGAACCTTGCGCTTTATGTCCGATTGAGAGAACAAGGGATTCCGATGGTCATGATCAATGCTGTCTATGAAGAATTAGCGGTCGCCTCGATTTGTGTCGATGATGTAAAAGTTGGCTTTAAAGGGACAGAGTATTTGATCCAGCAAGGACATCAGCGATTACTGTTCATCACGAAAATCGATGATTTACAAGGGAAATATCGGATGAAAGGATTTATTCAAGCGTGCGAAGCCTACGGTATCCAATTTTCGCCGGAAGATATCATTACCTACACGACTGATTCACGTGGGAAACTAGGTGAAAAAGTCCTCTTACAGCTAAAGGAATCGGCAAGCACCGGCATCATCTGTTACAACGATCAAATTGCTAGCCAGTTGCTTGATGAGGTGATCGCAAAGGGTTATCAAGTACCGCAGCAATTGTCGATCATCGGAAATGATGATTCCTCGTTGAGTCAGATGGGCGCAGTGAAACTGACCACTTTAACTCATCCAAAAGAGCGGATGGGGAAAGATGCAGCAGAATGGATCATTCACACGATCCAAACGGGCAATCAAGGAGAAAATATCGTCTATGAACCTAGTTTGGTGATCAGAGATTCAGTAAGTGCAGCAAAGAATGCCGAGTAGCTGAGGGAAAACGATAAGTGTACCAAATACGATAAAAATTTATTTAATGAACATTAGTCAATGTCTAGCAAGATTATTTGCTCTTAAAAAGGTAAAGAGGAGGAATTTACTCTCTTTGCCTTTTTTATATGATAAATGTGAATTTATCAGGAAAAAGAAAAAGGATTTATGTACGAACAAATAACTATATTTGCGTTGACATGTACGTACAAAAAGTTTTATACTGTAACTATCATAAAGAGAAACTAAGGAGGCGTTTGACATCGAAGCGAAAGAAACTAGGCTGAAACGAATAGAAGCGATTCGCACAGGGCAAACAGCACTAGGTATTGAGCTAGGTTCGACGAGAATCAAAGCAGTGCTGATCGATCAACACTATGAGCCGATTGCAGCTGGAAGTTACGATTGGGAAAACCAGTTAGAAAACGGTATTTGGACCTATTCACTTGATGAGATTTGGAAGGGGTTACAATCGAGTTATCAGCAATTAGTCGACGTGGTTTCTGAAGAGTATGACACGACACTAACTACGATAGGAGCGATCGGCTTTAGCGCAATGATGCACGGTTATTTAGCATTTGATCAGCACGATGAATTGCTTGTTCCTTTTCGCACGTGGCGCAATGCCATTACCGCAGAGGCAGAAGAAAAGTTGAGCAAAGCCTTTCATTATACGATTCCACAGCGTTGGAGCATTGCCCATCTATATCAAGCAATTTTAAATAAAGAAACACATCTAAAAGATCTTAGTTACTTTACAACATTAGCTGGGTATATCCATTGGCAGTTGACCGGACAAAAAGTATTAGGAGTTGGAGATGCTTCAGGAATGTTTCCGATTGATCGTCAAACGAAGGGATATGATGCACAAAAGATTGCTATTTTTGATCAATTGGCACAAGCAGAAGGTTTTATGCAACCTTTAGAAACGCTCCTTCCAGAAATTCGTTTGGCTGGTGAGGTTGCAGGGACGCTGACTGAAAAGGGAGCCAAGCTCTTAGATCTATCCGGTAACTTATCTGCAGGGATTCCTGTTTGCCCACCAGAAGGGGATGCCGGCACCGGCATGGTCGCAACGAACAGTGTGGGGCTACGCACAGGGAATGTTTCAGCTGGGACATCGGCTTTTGCAATGATCGTATTGGATAAAGAGTTAGTAAATATCCATCCAGAAATCGACCAAGTAACAACACCTGACGGAAGCCCTGTAGCAATGGTGCATACAAACAATTGCTCATCAGAAATCAACGCATGGGTCAAGATTTTCAAAGAGTTCAGTGAGAGTCTTGGCGTGACGATCGATACACAGCAGATTTATGAAACCTTATTTTTGAGAGCGCTACAAGGAGAGGGTGACTGTGGAGGATTACTCAGCTATGGGTATCACTCAGGAGAAAACATCACAAAAATGGAACAAGGCAGACCATTATTCGTGCGACAGCCTGATAGCACATTTGATTTAGCAAATTTTATGCGGATGCACCTGTCGAGTGCTTTTGGGGCGATGCGTCTAGGGATGGAGATTCTTAAATCTGAGCAAGTCACGATCGATCGTTTAGTGGCACATGGCGGGATCTTTAAAACGCCGAAAGTTGCTCAAACGATTCTAGCTTCAGCAATGGAAGCACCTGTCACAGTCATGGAAACAGCCGGAGAAGGAGGCGCTTGGGGGATTGCCTTATTAGCTGCTTATCTCCGATCGGCAGATGGCATGACTTTGGAAGAATTTTTAGCAAAAGAGGTATTTTCAACTAGTGAAGGTCTGACGATCGAGCCTAAAGAGGCAGATTTAAAAGGTTACGAAAAATTTATTGAGCTGTATGAAAAAGGGTTGCCTATCGAAGCATCCGCGATCGTATCAATGGAAGAAGGAGTGAGAGAATGTTAGAAAGTCTGAAAGAAGCGGTTTATCAAGCGAATTTAGCTTTACCAAAACAAGGTTTGATCAAATATACATGGGGGAATGTCAGTGCGTTTGATCGAGAAACAGGATATTTTGTCATCAAACCTAGTGGTGTGAGCTATGAGGAAATGAAAGCAGAAGATATGGTTGTTGTTGATTTGAATAATCAAGTCATCGAAGGCAAGCTTAATCCATCCTCCGATACACCGACACATGCGGTTCTCTACAAACATTTCCCGGAAATTGGCGGGATTTGTCATACGCATTCGACGTGGGCAACGATTTGGGCGCAAGCGGGTCTCGATTTACCCGCCATGGGTACGACTCATGCAGATACTTTTTATGGTAGCGTTCCTTGTGCAAGATTTTTATCACAAGAAGAAATCGATGCTGGTTATGAACACGAAACCGGCAATGTGATCATTGAGACATTCCAAAATAGAAATATTGATATCATGGCGATCCCGGGAGTGTTGTTACATGGTCATGGACCGTTTACTTGGGGAAAAGACGCTTCTCAAGCGGTGATGAATGCCGTTGTACTGGATGAAGTGGCGAAAATGAACTTATTTACTCGCCAATTGAATAGTTTTTCCGAACCATTGCCACAACGAATATTGGATAAACATTATTTACGCAAGCATGGTAAAGATGCGTATTATGGCCAAAAAAAATAAAAAAAAGAGGAGTTATAAACATGTTAGCAATCAGTGAAAAAGAATTTTGGTTCGTCGTAGGTTCACAACATCTATACGGAGAAGAAGCTTTAGCACAGGTCAAAAAGAATGCGGAGACGATCGTTACAGCACTAAATGATCACCAAACGTTGCCTTATCCGATCGTACTAAAAGAACTAGCAGTGACTGCTGATACGATCACTTCGATCATGAAAGAAGCGAATTACCAAGAGCAAGTAGCAGGTGTGATCACTTGGATGCATACTTTCTCCCCAGCAAAAATGTGGATTCGTGGCACGCAGTTATTACAAAAGCCTTTGTTGCATTTAGCTACGCAATTTAATGAGAGTATTCCTTGGGAAACGATCGACATGGACTTTATGAACTTGAACCAAGCAGCCCACGGGGATCGGGAATATGGTTTTATCAATGCACGACTCAATAAGAAAAATGAAATCGTGGTAGGTCATTGGCAATCCGAAGATGTGCAACGTCAGATCTCAGACTGGATGCACGTGGCTGTGGCTTATAATGAAAGCTTCTCGATCAAGGTTGCTCGGTTTGGAGACAATATGCGTAATGTGGCTGTGACCGAAGGAGACAAAGTAGAAGCACAGATCCAGTTTGGCTGGGTGGTCGACTATTATGGGATCGGCGATTTAGTCAAAGTGATCGATGAAGTCACTGAGGAAGAGGTAGCGTCATTATTTGAAGAATATAAACAACTCTATGATTTTGATTATGCAGATTATGACCATGACACTTGGGAAGCACATGTCAAAGTACAAGCAAAACAAGAAATCGGGATCAGACGTTTCTTGGAAGCGGGCAATTATAATGCTTTCACAACAAACTTTGAAGATCTTTACGGTATGCAACAGTTACCTGGCTTGGCAGTCCAACGGTTAATGGCAGAAGGCTACGGATTTGCCGGTGAGGGGGATTGGAAAACAGCTGCTTTGGATCGGATGTTAAAAATCATGGCACAAAACAAAGACACAGGTTTTATGGAAGATTACACGTATGAATTGACGCCAGGAAAAGAAGCAATTTTACAATCTCACATGATGGAAGTAGATCCGACATTGGCGGTCAATCGACCAAAAATCGTTGTTTCGCCATTATCGATGGGTGATCGAGAAGATCCGGCTCGTTTGGTGTTTGACGGTAAAGCCGGCGATGGTGTCGTGGTTTCCATGGCAGATTTTGGCACGCATTACAAATTGTTGATCAATGAAGTGGAAGCCTTCGAACCAACAGAAGAAGCCCCACATTTACCAGTGGCACGCGTACTTTGGAAAGTCAAACCGAATTTCCATGAGGGGGTAGGTGCTTGGATCCGCACAGGTGGCGGACACCATACCGTTGTGTCATTACATCTTACTACCGAGCAGATCCAAACATGGGCGCGCTTGGTTGATTTAGAAGATATCGTCATCAAATAAGTGAAATGATCAATTGAAGGACTTTGGGACTTTAGAAAAACTTACGTCTAACACTCTTTTTCAAAGAAGTAGAGCGTTATGATGTCATTTCTTAGAGATTCAAGTTAAAGTTAAATAAATACCGTAATGTTATCAGCTGATTAAGGGATAGCACATACGAGCAGTCGAAAGAAGCGACGAAGATGAGTCTGGACACTCTGGTAAAGACCAGACTCATTTTTTGTTCTTTCGTAGGACTAGCAATGATTAAAGGGGTGTTCGATATGACAAACGTAGACAAACAAATAGAATTCGAACAATTAGATGCTTGGTGGCGGGCTGCAAATTATATTTCTGTTGCTCAAATGTATTTAAAAGATAATCCATTATTACGCCGTCCATTAACTAAAGACGATGTAAAGACACATCCTATTGGGCATTGGGGAACGATTGCTGGACAAAATTTTGTGTATGCACATCTAAATCGTGTCATCAATAAATACGATTTGGATATGTTTTACATAGAGGGCCCTGGTCATGGTGGACAAGTGATGGTATCCAATTCTTATATTGATGGCAGTTACAGTGAGATCTATCCTGAATTTACAGAAGATGAAGCCGGATTGGCACATTTATGTCGGGTATTTTCTTATCCTGGCGGGATTGCATCCCATGCTGCGCCAGAAACACCAGGATCGATTCATGAAGGTGGAGAACTTGGCTATTCACTGGCCCATGCGACAGGTGCGATCCTTGATCATCCGGATGTCATCGCGGCGACAGTTGTAGGCGATGGCGAAGCAGAAACAGGTCCATTAGCTGGCGGTTGGTTTTCAAATGTCTTTATCAACCCAGTGAATGATGGTGCGGTGCTACCGATTTTGAATTTGAATGGCGGGAAAATCTCAAATCCAACCATCCTTGCCCGCAAGAGTGATGAGGATCTTCGAAAGTATTTTGAAGGAATGGGCTGGAAACCTTATTTTGTTGAAGGCACAGACCCAGAGGCTGTTCATCACATCCTAGCTTCAACGTTAGACACAGTGATCGAAGAAATCAAAGAAATCCAAAAGGAAGCAAGACAAGCACCTGCGGAATCAGCTACGATGCCAAGATGGCCAGTCATTATTTTTCGGACGCCAAAAGGCTGGACTGGACCAAAGACGTGGGAAAATGAACAAGTTGAAGGAACGTTTCGTGCCCATCAAGTACCGATTCCAGTTGATTCAGAGCATATGGAACACGTCGATCATTTGGTTGATTGGTTGCAGTCTTATCGCCCAGAAGAGTTATTTGATGAACAAGGAAGAATCAACCAAGAAATCAAAGATCTTTCACCGAAAGGCAATCGCCGGATGTCGACAAACCCAATCACAAATGGCGGAATCGATCCCAAACCGTTAGTCATGTCTGATTGGAAAAACTATGCCGTGGATACTTCAACACCAGGAGCTGTCGTTGCACAAGATATGATGGTCTTTGGGGAACAAGCTAGAGATGTAATCACGGAGAACCCAACCAATTTTCGGATCTTTGGTCCGGATGAAACAAAATCCAATCGCTTGAACAAAGTATTTGAAGTGACTGATCGACAATGGTTGGAACCTAAAGATGCTTCAGATGAGTGGCAGTCATCAGTAGGAAGAGTTATTGATGGTCAATTGTCGGAACATCAAGCAGAAGGCTTTTTAGAAGGCTATGTTTTGACAGGTCGGCACGGATTCTTTGCTAGTTACGAATCCTTTTTACGTGTTGTTGACTCGATGTTGACGCAACACTTCAAATGGATGCGTAAAGCCAGTGATCAGCCTTGGCGGAAAAACTATCCTTCGTTGAACTTGATTGCCACATCGACTGTTTTTCAACAAGATCATAATGGTTATACCCACCAAGACCCTGGTGTGTTGACTCATTTAGCAGAGAAAAAAGCAGAGTTTATTCGCGAATACTTGCCGGCAGATGCGAATAGTTTGATGGCTGTGATGGATCGTGCGTTGCAAGAAGAGCAAGTCATCAACTTGATTATTTCAAGTAAACATCCACGTCCACAATTTTATTCGGCAACAGAAGCAGAAGAACTAGCCAATGAGGGCTTGAAAATCATCGATTGGGCTAGTACGGTTTCTGCGAATGAAGAGCCAGATCTAGTGATCGCAGCAGCAGGCACAGAACCAAACCTTGAAGCACTTGCGGCAGTCTCGCTATTGAATCAAGCATTTCCACAACTAAAAATCCGCTTTATCAACGTGGTGGATATCTTGAAGTTAAGACACCCATCTGTTGATCAGAGAGGACTAAGTGATGAAGTGTTTGACACGTTCTTTACGAAAGACAAACCAATTCTGTTTGCTTTCCATGGCTATGAAGGCATGATCCGGGATATTTTCTTCTTACGGCACAATCACCAATTGATGGTTCATGGTTATCGAGAAAATGGCGATATCACTACACCGTTTGATATGCGTGTCTTTAGTGAGTTGGATCGATTCCACTTAGCGCAACATGCAGCGGTAACTGTCTACGGTGAAGAAGCAACAGCTTTTGCTGAAGAAATGACACAACAATTGAAAGAACATCGAGAGTATATTCGGAAAGAAGGTCATGATCTGCCAGTAGTGGAAAACTGGAAATGGACGGAGTTAGCTCGGGTGAAGGAATAATAACTAAGAATGACACTAGTAAAACGCGGATCTATCTGCCTTTACTAGTGTTTTTTTAGCACTCGTAAATTTAGTGGCTCTTTGTCAATAAGGACTGATGAGTTGCGAAAAATTAAATCTGGGTCAGAATGAACCTCATTCTGGCTCAGATTTTTTGTTATCTCACTTTGATTAATTGATTGGTCAAAAAGATTCTAATTTTCATGTTCTCAAATGATCTAAATCCGTAGGATACTCGTTTCATCGTTTTTATGTGGGTATTCTTTGCTTCTATTTTTCCATTGGAGTAAGGATAAATCATCGCATTGGCGATGCCTTCTTCGTAGGTCAGAAGGTTTTGAAGTTTCTCACGAAAGCCGTCATCTAACGTTTCGGGAAGTTCTGCCAATAAGGAGAAAAACAAGTCAGGGTCTTTATCTCGAAAAGTTTCAACTAATTCATGGAAAAAGGGATACGCCTCCTTTAGGGACTTAGAAAAGCTAAGCAATCGATCAATCATCATTGCTTCAGTAAGAAATGGGTATTTAGGTGCTCGGAAACTTTTCCATGTTTTATACTCATAGTGGTTAATGTTTGCACGATTTTTTAGCAGAAAGCGCCAGTTCTTTTTCAGTTTTTCTGCATGGCTTTTCTGTCCTGCTTTACGCAGTTCATTCATTTCACGGATACGCAACTCATTGAAAGCTTGATTCATGTGTTTGACAATATGAAACCGATCAATCACTACTTTCGCATTTGGCAGAACGCGTTTGGTGAGCTGGAAGTAGGCGGCGTTCATGTCTGTGACTAAGAATTTTACTTCTTCTGGATTGGTGCAGCCCAAGAAATAGTTTGTTAATCGAGGTAATTTACGAGTAGGTAAGATATCAATTAAATTACCTGTTTCTCCATCTGCGCAAATAAAGCTCATTTTATCTTCTATGGAAGTGTGCGAACGAAATTCATCAACCATCAATACTTTGGGGAGAATCCTCTTAGTGGGCTTTGGTAAATAGCTTTTAAACTCTTTCAATGTACGAATAACGGTAGTCAAAGATACCTGACAGCTTTTCGCAATAAAAGATAAAGAGACTTTTTCAGTCAGTAAAGAAGCAATTTTATATCTGACATGATCCGCAATTGAATGTCTTGGGCGGACAAAATAGCTTTGAGCAGTCCAATGGGTTCGACAGTTTTTACAGGTATAGCGTTGCTTTTTTAAGCGCATAACCATTGGCATATGATTGTATTGTTCAAAGCGGACAATGATTTCTTTCTTTCCATTTTTCACCACAATTGCTTTCCCATTTCCATCTACCACAGTAGAACCACAACTTCTACAGGCACAAGGATCAGGTGAGAGAATGGCATTAATGACCAATGTCTTTTCCTTATGAAAGATCTCGTAAGAGATCTCAGTAATCATCAAATCTTTATCTATTAATCTTAGCATTTTTTTGATAGAATCATTCATATAGCATATCGTCCTCTCAGTTGTTTATTTTGTGGTGATTTAATCATACTAGAGAACGATATGTTTTTTAATACCTAAAATGAAAATGGGACTGAAGAATCAATTTTGATTCATCAGTCCCATAAATTATAGAGCCAATTTAGTTGCTTTGCAGAATTTTAGTGTGGGAAAAATCAAAGCAACCTATTAGTGGATTAAAAAAGTGAGTCGTGTATACAATGAGCATCGTATTCATTATTTATTCATAAATATTAATGTTTTATGATTTCGTTTGCAACTATTGATGTCAAAGTATTTTATTGTAGTTAGCGTTCTCTAAAAATATAATGTTATAAGCATAAAAATTCATTTAAAAAATAAAGTATGTTATTATTTTTTTGATGAGAGATATCGTAAGAGAATAGTTAAATTATACATAGTTTTATTTTTTTATTTTGGGTAACTCGCTTAGTTCCTCCGTTGTTTTTACATAATAGTCTTTGATAAATTTTCATTTTCTAGTGAAATCTAGTAGAAATGGACCTGATCTCAAAGGCTATTTGAAAAAATGATAAAAGTAACGACTTTCTAAAAGTCTTCTATATTCAAATTGCGATAGTTTGGACAAAGGAGGTAAAGTTTGTGGGGATAAGGAATGGAATTCAAACCAATACGCGACCGTTTTTTATAACGTTCGTTATTATTGTGGTGTTCTTTATTGGAGGCGTTTGCTCTTCTGTTTTTGCTGATGTCAATCAAAGGCAGTCAACAAATGTGTTGGTCGATAATGGAGAAGTGGCGTTATCACTCGAAGACACGAATAAAGGGGTGCGTTTTAAACTAGAAAAAAATTCATCTGAAGCGTTACAATTTTCCGTAAATTTGATTGATTCTAAGGGTGAAAAAATCCCACTTATGATAGATGATCAACCCATTACTGAGAATCTGGTGTTGACAGAAGAACAATTTTCTACCCTACATTTTACCAAACCAACTGAACCTGTTCGATTATTTATCAAGTATAAGTCCGCAAATGGAACACTGACGGATCTGACACCACCTGAAGGAGAAATTCTTCCACTTGTTGAACCAGAAAATAATGATCAATCAGGTACTTCAGGGAGTCAACCAACCGAAGTAACGAGCGGTACCATTGAAGAAAATAGCAAAACTGGAGAAAATCAGGAACCAACTGAGACACAGCAAGCAACCAGTGAAGCGAAAGTAGCGGAAGAACAAAGCTCGACGTCTTCTGACTATCAACCACCCCAGGCACGAGCAATCCAAGCTTTTGCAACAGGTACAGGTTCTCAATACGTACCGCCGGGAGCTATCCCTATCAGTGGCGCTTTTGCCGCACCAAATGGCGGGGCTGTCGTTTCAAATGTCACGAATACGAATGACAATGGCGGAAAACCATTTTCACAAATCTCTCTTTCGGGGAGTAATAACTGGACGTCGATTTGGTCAAATGACGCGTATCGCTTGGATTTCACGAAATCATTTTCGCAACGTGTCTACGTCAATTTTGGCACACAACAAGCAGATGGCGTGGCGTTTGTCATGCATAACGATGCAAGAAAAACAACGGCCATTACGAACTCACGAGCGGTAGGTGTCGACGGTCAAAACTTGGGAGTCTACGGAGCGACTGGCGGCTACTATGAGTCATTGGCTCAGAGAACGCCAGAAACGACAGCTATTCGTAATTCATTTGCGGTGGAATTTGATTTATTTGCCAATGAAGCAGTAACTGGTAGAGCACGCTATGACGCACAGATTCCTGCTGGAAGTACGCCACATATGGCGTATACCTTTCCGGGTAACCTAAGCCGAACGTATCAACCAATCAATGCAGTGAATGGTGATTTAGGAGCAAATGATTGGTTCACTTTGACCCTCGCCAATCCCGGACGGATCAAACACAACAGCTTGATCCCACTTAATGGAGCTGTCAGTACCAATGTCCAAGATGGAACATGGTACGAGTTCAATTATAGCTTTAATAGCACCACACGGAACTTTACGTATTCATTTAGAAATCCTGTCAATGGAGCAAAAACTGCTGACACAACGATACCTTGGGGAGAGCTGAACTCGGAATTGCAGTTAGCAACCAACAACAATCGCGCCTATTGGGGATTTACTGCAGCCAACGGTAGCGTATCAGGACAAGTTCGTTTTGCTTTTACACAACCGCCGATACCGATAGGCGCGACAGTGACGAGTAATGTATTGGACAACGCCAATACATCTGTGACCGTTCCCAGTACAGATACAAGTAAAAGTAAATATTTGATGAGTGAGCAGCCAGCTAAGATCCAATCAACGATCAAGGTAAATACAGGCGAAGCCGCCTTGAATACTACGAGGTGGACGACGGTGCTTGATGCGAAAGCAATCAATTTGGCAACAAATGCGACAATCACACCGACGATCACGAAAACGACTGCCGCAGGGGTGACGTCAACGATTGCCCCAGCAAATTTAGCAACAGTCGTGACAAATAACGCAACGACTGGCGTGATCACAGTGGTCACGACGATAGCCAATAACGCGATCAATCTCAATCCCGGAGATTCAGCGACACTGAGTTATTCAGCACCAACAAGAACATTGTCAGCGGATGCACTAACTAGTTACGGAAGTTCAGTCTTGGCAAATCCAGTGGGAACGACACCAAATGATACAACAAACATCACCTACTATGGCGATACCGTGTATTATTGGGTGCGAAAAACGGATCAATTTACTGCTTTGTCATGGGAAAATGTCAATACGGTGACCAATTTTAGTGAGACGTTGGATATCTCTGCGAATCGCGATCCTGGGTACAAAAGAACATTTTATTGGAAAGATTTAGATGTCGGCGATCGATTGAGTTTCAAAGTGAAAAAAGGAACGACTTATCTCACTGATGTTCCATTCTCTGATGTCACAACAACAGGGGCGACAAATTTTAACGCAAATACACAGTTAGTGATCCCAACAAAATATTTTGATTATGGTGAGAATAAATTTGTCATTGAAGTCTACTCCTCCGGAAAAATGACGAAACCTGAAGAACCGGCAGCGTCATTGAATCTGACGGTAAACTACACTGGAGAATTAAGACTTGAGCAGGCACCAAGTACATTCAAATGGACGAATCGAAAGGTTCGTCAAAGTAAAGGGATCTTGGATCGTGATGCGGGCAATAGCTTAGAATTAAAGGTATGGGATTCGAGAGATCCACGAACAACAAGAAATTGGTCGGTTGGACTTTCGATCACGAGTGGAACGAACGCACCTTTTTCTTTCGTCTGGAAAACAAGTCCTACGAGTGCGGTTCAAAATTTGGGTAATTCACCAATCAAAGTGTTTGATTCTGCGAGTGTGACCCCGACTGGTTATGTTTATACGCTGAATATGAGTGAAAATGCGGGTGTGTTGTTAAATAGCTCAAAACTGTTGCCTGTAGGTGACTATAGTGGACGAGCAACAGCCAATTGGAAGCTATATAACACGGCTACGATCGAATAAGGAGGCGATGAGATGAAGCGAATAACTATGAATCTTTTGTTCCTGCTTAGTGTTGTTTTGTTCACTGGCTTTGTGCGAGTCGCTCCTACGTTTGCCGACGAAGTGATTGCTTCCGATCAGCAAGAAATCCAGTTTGAATTATATGAAAAAGACGAAGTGAGTCCCATAGATAAGGTTGAAAGTGGAACGACCAAACCGCAAGCGGAAGGGATGCTTCCGCAAACAGGTAGTTTGTTGTATGGAACGTCTGCATTTCTCGGTACATTGCTGATTGGATTTGTCGGACTGATGTATCGATCAAGGAGGCAGAAGCGATGAAGCCTAAAATCAAATGGTTGCTACTATTTATCTTGCTCCTGATGTTTGTTTCTCCTCCAAAGATCCGAGCTTCTTCTGTTGGTGAAGAGAAAAAATCAGCAGTGAATGTCCAAATCATCGAACCTGCTATTTATTTAAAGAAAGTAATACCACCGACTTTTGATCGCTACCCAGTCCCTGAGACGGACATTGAAGTATCAGCAAAGCAAGATCTAGTGATCGAAGTGGTTGACAATCGTTCTGGAACAAACGGGTGGAAACTCGATTATTCATTATCTGCTTTTAAAAATCAGCAGGAATATGCAGCAAAACTTTCTATGAAAGATGGACAGTTGATGACAGAACAAACCACTGTCTATCAAGTCAATGATATAGAAAATATTAGTCATGGCGAAACGCAAGAACTCGTCAA
Source organism: Enterococcus sp. DIV1304_2 (assembly GCF_050555445.1). Classification (NCBI taxonomy): domain Bacteria; kingdom Bacillati; phylum Bacillota; class Bacilli; order Lactobacillales; family Enterococcaceae; genus Enterococcus; species Enterococcus sp. DIV1304_2. The sequence goes on along the minus strand of NZ_CP187851.1, from coordinate 1,947,344 downwards.
AGTCAGTCAAGGAACGAAACAAAACTTTCGATTGATCATCCCGAAGGAAAGTATTAAGTTGAGTGTTCCTGCTAATAGTCCAAGTGGTACCTATAAAGCGATACAGACGGTCAACCTCGTAAATGTGGTTGCCGATGTAGATTAATTGAAAATCAAGGAGGAATAAAAATGAACCACAAAACAAAAACATTAAGTGCAGTATTCGCAGGGTTGATTTTAGTAAATATAGGTGGAGTAGCAGCATTCGCAGCAGAGGTACCAGGACAAACTGGAAGTACACCAACGACTGTAACGATCACCGATGCTACTTCAGGAGATTTAAGACTCGATGCCGTTCCAGCGACTTATGCGTTTGAGACGGAAATCGAAAATGGCACGTATTCACTTAGTACTGGAACGATCGGTACACCAGGAAATATCGTTGTTTCAAATGATAGTATCGCTCAAGCATGGTCAGTGAGAGCAACTGTTGCGAATAATCAATTGACACGAGCAGCTGCACCAGCCACATTTGATGTGAATTCATTCCAAATCAATGGTGCACAATTAGTTGGTACAGGCGCAACTGGGATTGTCGCTCGATCAGCGACTACACCAGATGCCGGAAATAATACCGGTCAAATCACCACTCCGGTAACATCGATCGCAATTGGTTTTACCGATCCGAGCAATGTCTTACAAGTAAATAATGTCTTGAACGGTACGATCAATTATCAATTGTACAATACGGCAGATGCTTCTTAATGGCTGTGCCCAAATTGAGAAGATTGGAGCAATCGCATTCAGCGATTGCTTCAATTCTTTCTATAAGTTTTTGTTCATGATCAAATCTCTGGGAAAAACCAAATGAATCGATAAATGAGGTGTAGGGATGCGGAAAATAATTTTAGCCATTTGTTGCATGTTTGCTTTTAGCTTCCCCTTAGTTACAGAGGCGGAAACGGATAGTGAAGTGGGCTTTCATATCAAAGCAATTATTCCAGAAAATCAAGCCGATAAAAAATTAACTTATTTTGATTTGCAACTAGAACCTGGTCAAAAACAAACGATCAAGTTTCTGATAGAAAATACATCGAATGAAGAGTCAACTTATCAGGTTGCAGTAAACCAAGCCTATACGAATGACCAAGGGTTTATTGATTACACGCAACCAACTGATGAACCAGATATACCGGAGGAATTTCAAATCGACAACATTGCGAAAGTCCCAGAAAGCATCACTTTAGCTGGTGGGAAGTCACAAGAAGTTAGCGTTGACCTCACAATGCCGGAAAAAGAATTTGATGGACAAATCTTGGCAGCCATCCATGTCATGAAAGTAGGTCAAGCGGAACAAGAGGGCCAAATCGTTAACAATTATGGCTATGTCTTAGGATTGAAATTAACGAATAATACGAATGAAGTGCAAAGAAAGGTGGAATTGGAAGGCGTCGAACCAGCCATTTCATTTGGGAAAACAAGTGTGGTAGCAACTTTGAAGAATCCAACGATGGATGCGATCGGTCATTTGAAATATGCAGCTGAGGTGAAAGATGCCACAGGGGAAGTCATAAAAGAAGTATCCTATGATAAAGAGATGCAAATGGCACCCTTGTCCACGTATCGATTTGCAATCGATTGGGACAATGAACGACTGGAAGCGGGAGATTATTCCTTACATTTGACAATCTCAGATGCAAAAGACAACGAGTGGGTATTCGATCGCGACTTTACAATCAGTGAGAGTGATGCGAAAGAAGTGAATAAGGTAGCAATCTCTAAAGTGAATCAGCAGTCAATCCCGACTTGGGTCTATGTAGTTGTGGGTGTCTTACTTGGGATCATCCTTCTATTGATCATTTATTTTCTATTCATACGTAAGAAGAAAAAAGAAGAGTAACCAAAAGGGGTTGTGATCCTTATGTTAACACGAGTCTTAGCATAGGGATCACAATCTCTTTCTGTCAGTTAGCGTTTTTTATAGAAATAATAAAGCACACTGATGAAAAAAATCACAGATATAAGAAGGCCGATTTCGTAATATACAAACACCCTCAGAGAATCATAAAAGTAATACGCCATGATTTTAGTGATAAAATAAATCACTGGACATGCAGCTAGGAACACCAAGAAGGTGCGCTTAGTTAATTTAAAGAAATAAAAAAATGCTAGCACGGCAATACTTAAAGGAAACCAAAATAAAAACTTGCTTAACTGAACCAACATCATTCACTCCTCTATAATCTTCGTAATCAAATAATACCATTTTTGTGTTATTTTTAAAACTATTAATAGTATCATAACAAAATATTTTTTTTGATTTTAAAATAAAAATAAGTGGTTTTTATATATAAACGCTTGATTTACAGAGGTTTGTGAAAATATGTTCATGTGGAACGTTCGTTTTTTAATAACATTTTTAAAAATGGAATTAGGTTCCTTTGTTATATATCGACCATTTTTTTAAAATGATTTTAACGAATTTGTATGAATAAACTGTAAAACTATTTCAGTGATCCAAGGACAGTCTTGGCGACGCATACTGAATGGTTGGTAACCATTATAGTGATAGATATATTCATTTTTCCAACCTTCTGTTTTGGTTTGCTTCATTTTCAATAACTCGATCAATGGGTGTAATGCCTCTTGATCAAGATCTGGAGTATGAGAAGCGATGTAGATAAGATCGGTCAAGGATAAAACGTAGCCTTGTGGAAACATATTTTCTGTAATATGTGCAGAAATGGGCTGTCCATTCGATAAGCGTTTGAACCATTGATGCTTTTCCATATACATCACACCATCAGCAATCATTTTTTTTACTTGTGGGTCAGTTTGATCCACCATTTTTTGATAAGTGATCAACGCACGAACAGTTTTTCCAATGCCGATGTAACAAGGGGTTTTTCTTAAACAACCGCCATGTTGACAAATACCACGTCCTGTCCATGAGGTTGTTTGATTCCGTTCAAAGAGCTGATAATTTTTGATCCACATGAGTGCTCGCTGTGCAGAAAGTTTTTGCCCTAAACCGAGACGAACATAGGCTTCCAGTAACATCGCATTGTAGCAAGGAACGATATCTTCTGCTTTTCCGGTATAAGAAAAACCGTCTGACGTCGCAATCGTTTTTTCTACATACTGGATCAATGACTGGGTAACTGGTAATTGACTGGCATAGGGGATTTCGGCTAAACCAACCAAAGCAAAAATTTTTCCTAAAGCGGATAGATTCTCTTGTTGTTCATATTTTTTGACGATCTGTGATTGCTCAAGATAGATCATGGGATCTTCAATTGGTTCATTTTGGTCTATTTTCGTTTTTAATCGATAAGCTGCATCCATAAAAGCATGACTCCTTCAATTGCTTATTGTGAGTATTTGGTAAGGGTTTCACAAATCAAGTATATCATCAAATGGCGGTTCCATGATGGCGCAGCCATCAAATTTTAGCTGGTATATTTTGATGTTCCTTTTTTTTATTTCCGAAAAAATTATGATACTGGGAGATTTCTAATAATTGAGTGTTCTTTTAATAGCAGTAATCAATGGCGAATATTTCTAAGATATTGGTGTGAATTTATTTCTATAATAGGAAATAATAAGCACGATAATGCTGATAAATGGTGTTATTATTCTTGGTGTAAAGGATGTGGATTGTTATTTCTTTACAAAAAAACCGCCAATAAAAGGGGGCTATGAATGGGTGAAGAATCTATCCATAGATAATTGGTGGGTAAAATTTCCTTAGGAGGATGATCTACATTATGAAAAAAAGGAAAACAATGTGTCAGTTGATGTTGCTCGGTCTCACTGTGTCGACAATGATGGTGCCAGTTTCCCATGTGTCAGCAGCAATTCAGTCAGTAGAAAAGAGCAAGGAGAATGATTCTTTACAGACGAGTCAACTCAATCAGTCTTTACTAGGATCGATCACTTCCGACCAAGAACAAATCAATCGTTTAGATCAAAAGTATGAGTTAGTCGCTTATGATGCAACTGTCTTGCCTGAAAAAATTGATTCTAAGTCACTCTTAGTGGCTGCAGATGCGAAAGTCGTTGATGAAGAAGGTGAGCCTCTAAGTGGTTTCACGCCTTATGTCAAAGCAACAACCGTTGAAGCAAAGCCAGGGGAATATCAGCTGACCGTTGGCTTAAAAGAAGATGCCAGTGTGGAAAAAACAGTAAAAGTAACAGTTTTAAATGAGAAACAAGAAACAAAATATACGATTTTAGCAGAAGACGTGACTGTACTAGTAGGACAAACCGCTACTGATTACATTCTAAAAGTTGCCGGTGCCTATGCACGTAATGAAAAGGGCGAGTTATTTGATGTGATCGTAAAAAGCTCAAACGTTGAAAATCAATTAGGTGAGTATGAAATGACCTTAGGGATCAAGGAAGATCCTCGTGTGGAACGAACGATCAAAGTCACTGTCTCAGACAAAGAAAGCTACGTATTCAGTGCCCAGGATGCGACAGTCATGGTCGGTCAAACGGATGAGGCATCAATTCTCTCAGCTGCTAATGTCGAGATCACGAATCAGCGTGGCGAAGCAGTGGACGCAAAAGCCGTCATCAAGTCATCCACTGTCCAAGACTTTCCAGGTATTTATCTAGCGACAATCGCTGTCGATCAAGATATGACTATTGAAAAAACAATCACTGTCACCGTGATGCAGGCAAACGAGGACACAGTAGGTCAGCCCAATTATCAATTACTTGCTGAAGATACGATAGTTTCTATTGGACAAACAGATGAACAATCATTGATAGCGGCAAGTGGGGCATATGCAATCGATGCAACGACAGGAAAAGTTGGACAAGTCGTTGTCAAACAGTCAACAGTCCAAAATACTCCGGGAGAGTATGACGTGACATTTGGTGTAATCCAAGATGATTCTATTGAAAAAAAAGTGAAAATCACGGTACAAAATCCAGAGGACCAGCCTAAGTATCATTTGAATGTCTTGGAAAAGAATATCACTTTACAAGTTGGGCAAACCGATGAGGCGACAATTCTCTGGGCTAGTGGCGCTGAAGTGAAGGATCAAGATGGGTATTTGACGTACGAAGCAAAACCAATCATCAAATCCTCAACCGTTGAAAATAAAGCAGGTGTCTATGAAGCAACGATTGCAGTGGATAAAGACCTTTCAATCGAACAAAAGATCCAAGTGACAGTCATTGGTGAAGAGACAACTGAACCTGAATTATCCTATGAACTTTATGCCAATGATGGCTTCACAACAGTTGGTCGAACAGATGCTCGTTCAATCATTGAAGTAACCAATGCACAGGCCTATGATAGCTATGGAAATATGGTCGCTGTTATCGTTAAAAACTCAACGATAGAAGATAAAGCAGGTGTCTACAAAGTCACGCTAGGAATCAGTCAAGACTCTACGATTGAAAAAACAGTGAATGTGACTGTTGAAGGAGAAGAAACTGAAATCCCTAACTTTGATTATTTCGTGATTGCAGAAGATGCAGAAGTCGAGGTTGGACAAACAGATGATTACTCCCTTTTGTTAGCAACCAATGCGTATGTGTTCAATCAAACATTAGGAAAACAAGTCGTACCGATCATCAAGCATAGCACAGTAAAAGATACTCCAGGAGAATATGAAGTGACGATTGGTATCGAACAAGATGAACGTGTGGAAAAAACAGTGATAATCACAGTAGTTGGGGAGCAAGTTCCACAACAAGAGTACATTTTAAATGCAGCAGATGCTGCTGTGACTGTCGGACAGACGGATGACCAATCAATCTTAGCGGCAGTCGGGGCCACTGTGACAGATTTATCTGGTCAACCAGTCGACGCACGACCAGTGATCAAAGCATCGACAGTCAAAGACGAAGTCGGTTACTATGAAGTAACGATCGGTATCGATAAAGGCGATATTGAAAAAACAGTTGAAGTGATCGTTCGTTCTGAAAATCTTATAGAAGGCTATACGTTTTTAGCAGAAGATGCTGTTATTACGGCCGATGAAATAGATGACGCCTCCATTATCAAAGCGACAAATGCACGAACTGTTTATAGTGATGGCAAAGTCGTGAAAGGTGCAGTCATCAAAGAGAACAATGTTTTGCCTATTCCTGGCGAATATGAAGTGGTACTGATGGCGAATCAGTATGGTTTTGGGGCAAAAACTGTCAAAGTAACAGTCGTAGCAGTCAACTGATACGTCATTACTAATTGATCTGTACCGGTTCATTATCTTACGGATATCACAAGAGATGGAAACAGAAGTGTTTAAGCTCAAGAAATTAGGCGACAACCATGAAAATTGCTTCTTAAAATTTTTGTGGTCGTCGTCTTTTTTTTTGAAGATCGTACTTCTGTTTCCGCCGGTTATTCGTTTCTAAGGTGCGCACAGTCTTCTTTTTATTTCAGGTAAATGTTACACTTGTGAAAAGAATCCAACGATCATCAAAGGAGAAAAAAATGAAAAATCACTGTCTGATTTACCGAGCATTTGGTTTGCCACAAGAGGTTGTGCAACTAGAAGAGCAACCACTCACTTTAAGACAAGGAGAAGTCTTGGTCAAAATGTTAGTGGCTCCAATCAATCCTTCTGATTTGATTCCAATCCACGGCGCCTATGCACATCGCATCATCTTGCCACAAATTGCTGGGTATGAAGGTGTCGGGAAAGTGATCCAAGTCACTGATCCTCAGGATGAACAAATGATAGGACAATACGTTTTACCCCTACGAGGAGAAGGAACTTGGCAAACCTATCACACAGTACCCAAGAGTGAATTAGTAATTGTTCCCTCTTCGGTCGATCTATTAACAGCTGCCCAGATGTACATCAATCCTGTAACCGCATGGTTGATCTGTACAAAAGAATTGAACCTGAATAAAGGAGATCATATTTTGCTCAACGCAGGAAATTCTTCCATTAGTAGAATTTTTATCCAATTGAGTAAAATTTTATCATTTAAAGTCATTGCAATCGTTCGCCACGAAAAATATAAAAAAGAGTTAACTGAACTAGGAGCAGATTTGGTCGTTCTTTGGGATGAAGAAACAACGTTGCCACAAATTTTAGCACATACAAAGGGGAAAGGCGTAAGGGCGGCGATTGATCAAGTAGGTGGGAAAAGCGGTGAAACTATGGCGCGAGCGATTCAACCGTATGGGAAGTTCGTTGCGATCGGGTTACTCTCCGGTCAACAAGTTGATTGGTCGCTCATCCAAACATTGCCGATCCAAGCCAAAGTTTATCATCTAAGGCATTGGGCGGATTCGGTTTCCAATGAAGAATGGCAGAAACAATTTCAACAACTATTCCGTTTGGTTGAAGAGGGACAATTGAACCTACTAACTACCGCTCCCATGTATCCAATTTCTGAGTATCGTCAGGCATTGATAGAGGCAGAAAAGAAAAAAGAAAAAATATTTTTAAATTTCGATGTTCCATTAGAGGGCTGAGACAATCAAAAGAGAGTGTGATATTCGTCCTCTCGTACCACTTAAAACCGAATGAACGGCAAGAATAGAAGGAAACTCTTCGCAAAATAAGGCGCCACCCACGAAAACTTGGAGAACAAATTTCGTGGGTGGCTCCTTATTTCTCGAGGTTAAACACGTCTGTTTCGACCTCTTTTTGAGATCACGGCTAAAGGATAGGGAGTGTTTTTCCTTTAGTTAGTTTCTGAATAAGCAGGCAAAGACAAATAAGTGATCGTCTCCATTAAAAGACGCCAATCCGCTATCGTCGGCACATTGGAGATTCGATGGATGCGACAAACCTGTTCATCAATCAAATGAAGATCGTAATTACAAACTACGAGATCAGCTTGGTAGGTTTCGATCGATTCTTTTGTGACAGCATGTTCAATTTGAAATTCGACCGTTGACCGTTGCATAAAAAGTGTCTCGATCTCATTCAGGATATAATCATCTAAAGATGGCGGTCCTTGGATCGTAAACAAAATGCGTAAAGGGCGATACGACTGCTTCATCAACAGCGAAGCATGAAACGTTGTCAACGCAGCTGCAAGATAATCGATATGAACAAAACCAAATAATGGGTTATTTTTTAGAATCGTCAGTTTTTCAAGCCATACTTGGTAGAGCTCAGAATAACGTGCCTTCATTTGTGTCACCATCGTGGGTGAATGTAATTCATAAGTATGGCTCATTTTAGAAAGTAAACGCGCATTGACCAAGTAAGCTTCCATTTTTTCTAGTGTCCCGTCTTTGATCATGTGTTCCGGGAAAACAGTCGCTAGAAAACGTTGGATCGCTTCGATGACACCAGGGCTTTCTTCTCGATAAAATGCATAGGAGCGACCATCGTCCAAATTGCTTTGACGTGTGTAGGAAATACAATGAAGTGAGACCAAGTATAACCACATCGTTTCATTTAATGAGAGCGTTTCATTCGAGCGTGAAAGATAGTAATCCTGTAATAATGGCTCAAGTGAAGAGAAGCCTTTGCTGCTTTTGATCAACACTTTGATACTTCGATTTAAGTTGCAAAGTTTTTTACACTTCCACCGTGCTTTTGCAATCGACAGCCATAAAGCGGCACGAAAATGGCTAAAATGTAAAAAGGCATGATCTCTTTTATGGCCTTCGTCGACTAAATACTGTGCATCGATTTCACTATCTGAATCAATGATCGTACTATCGCCAAAACTTGAGTAAAAGGCAAAAAAACAAAAACGAATATCTTCTTCTCTACCTGATAAAGTCAATGGTCCAGTGGTGATCGTCACACTGAATTCCTTCAAGATATTATTCATATGACGGATCGTTTTAAAAATTGTACTTCTAGAGACCATCAAGGCATCAGCTAATTCATCGGTTGAGTAAGTTACATGATGAAGCAATAGATCCATGATCTGGTAGGTGATGGTCCTTTTAGCTAATAAGGTGATCATCGAATCGATTGTCATTACCTTTTTGTAGTGAAACGATAGTAGTCCCTTGTGATCAATCTTTAGTGAAACGCACTGCTCGTTCAGCGCATGGTTGATTTCCTCGATGTCTTTTTTTAGTGTTGGTTTTGACTTCTCTAAGTTAAGAGAAAGATCATTGAGCGTTAACTGGTTGGTTTTATTTTTATGTACTAAATTTAAAATTTGATATTGTCGTTTAAACTGATTATCAAGTTGTAAGGTGATGGGTAAATTTTCCATTATTCTGGCTTCCAATCTTTATTTTTCTATAAATATGTAAGAAATATAGTCTCTCTGTAAAGTTAAAACACATAGTTAGATAGGCTCAGGGAAAGATGTGCATATTATAAGTATACAAAAAAAACAAACGTTTGAAATAAAAAATCATTATAATTTAAAAATAATCTGTTTTAAATTAAGGACAAATAGTTGGGATTGCCGTGTTTTTTATCGAATAATTGTTTTTTAAATAATTTTGTTATTTTTTATAAGTGAAGATATTTTGTTTTTTCAATAAAAAGTATACAAAAATTTCTTAGGCGCATAGTGTGATATTTTTTTCTAAATAATAAAAAAATAGTTTTTGACTATGGGTGTATGTATTGAAACCAATGACTATTACTATAATTACAGAACTTATAGAAATAAGGCAGTGCTTTATTTTTTTTTGTTCGAAAAAAAATAAAAATAAACAAAGAATAGATTAGTGTTATTATAATCAAAAGATGAAAAAATAATAGTTTTGTTACATCGTTATTTAATATCATAGTTTCATCTGGGTTAAGAAAGGGGGCCAGCTATTCAATTAGTCGAACATATAACTAGCGATATCTAAAAAAGTAGGCATGTTCTATTACAAAGAACAGTTGTTTAGGGAATCAATCGTGCAATAGAAGATACTAAGTAGAAAATGAATCACTATAAATCAGTACATTCCATACATTGAGTATAACTTTCTGCCAAAAAATCAGCAGATTACGTCACGTCAAGTAATACGTGTAGAGTAGGAGGAGGAAATGACTCATTTTTATAAGAAACAAAGTTTACATATTATTGTAATTATCTTGCTGCTTTTCTCGTCATTAGGAAATACTATCAGTGTTATCGCTGAGACGATCAACGAGTCAAGCGTAGAAGAACAGGTAGAAGACGTTGGTGAATCACAGGAAACAATAGAAGAAACATTGGTAGAAGGTGAGGAGCCGACTGAGGACGAGAGCGAACCGGTAGTACCAGAAGTAGTAGGCGATGAGCCTTTACTGGATAGAGAACCAAGAGCGTTACAGGAGATAACTAATCTTGATCATTTTTGGCTAACTCGTTTTTTGAAAGGGAATGCGAGTGGGACTCGCACACAGTTTCCAACAACATTCAGTAATTTCTTTTCAAACGACAGTCGGGCAAGAGTAGTATGGACCGGCAGTAGTCAACTAGGAAATCGAACAGGAAGTCGAATTGAAGGGACAGTTTCGTTACCAAGGCAGTTTATATTTCGTAATGGTAGTGATTATTTAATGGCAGGAGGAAGCATACCGACTTTTCCTTCCATGCCACTCAGGAACGCTTATCAATTTGGCAGTATTGTCTTGCAACATAGTCAAGGGGATTTTACAGCAACCATTCGTGAGCGAACACCTTATCAAATAAAGAATGCTGTTTTATCACCATCCAATACGAATGAAGGAACATTAGCAGATTTTCAAGAATTCATCATTACCATTGAACGAACGAAGGATGCCACGATTACGAGTCAACGTACCAACACAATGACAATTGATACCAGCTGGATATTCAATACATTTTTTGAAATCCCATCTAGTTGGTTTTATGGGTACTATCCTAATTATGTCGCATTTGCCTCTCAAGGAATCCGTGGCAGTTTCACAGAACTACCCTCTCATACATTAGCATTTGCTAGAAATCCATCGCAAGGAGCGAGTGCAAATCCATCGGCGCCTATGACTACACTGGCACAAGGGGCAACAACGACAGTGACCGCTGCGGCTCCAGCGACGGGATATCAATTTGCAGGATTTGATGTGAGTGGTACAGGAAGTTCGATCACGAATGTGAATACAGCCAATCGCACAGGTACGTTTACCATGGGATCACAAAATGCGACCGTTACCGCACGTTATGAGTTGAGTAATCGAACCTTGACTCTGGCACGTTCGCCACAAGCCGGAAGTGCAAGCAATCCAACTGCACCAACGACTACTCTGGTGGTAGGTGCAACGACGACGGTCACCGCAGGGGCACCTTCACCTGGCTATCGTTTAGCGGGATTCAATGTGACAGGTAACAGTACGATCACAAATGTTGATTTAACCAATCGCACAGCCACCTTTACTATGGGAACTGAAAATGCGACAGTCACAGCAGAGTATGCTTCGACGGTCATCCGCAATGCAGAGGATCTTGGAAAATTTTTAAGAAGCGAATTTCCTTATGATTCCAATGAACAGACGTACACGATCGAACCAGAAGCCAATCAGACAATCGATATGTCTGGACAAGGGAACTTTTCAGGGCGTAGTCAATTTTCAGGTAACCTGATCGGAAATGGGACGATCATCAAAAATCTTTCATTGGTGGCGTCAAATGCTTCTCTTGGATTGATCCAAACACTCAACGGCGGCAACGATTCTAGAATCGAAAATCTAACCTTAGCTGGCTTGGTACTCAATAATACACGAACATTGTCTAACTCAGCTGGAATCATCGGTCAAGTTGCTACTGGTACGTCAGTTGCGCTTGAAAATATCACGATTGATGAAAGTAGTCAAATCGCAGCGAATCAACCGAATGGAAGTGCGGGACTGATCGGGAACAATCAGGGGTCAGTAACAATCAAAAACAGTGACATCGCTGGTACTGTGCATTCCAACACTGCCAATGGTTTGATGGGGGGGATCGTTGGACAAAATGAAGGTCAATTGACCATTGAAACGAGTCTCTCACAAGTGGAATTTACCTCAGGGGGATCTTATACACTAAGTATAGGAGGTCTAGTAGGCGTAACCAATGGATCAGTCACGATCACTGATTCAAGGAGTGCGAGTCATGCAGCCATCAATTCATTAAGTGGCACTTTTCGAGGTGGATTCATTGGTCGAGTGATTTCTCCGGGAAATGCGACGATCCAACGAAGTGCTAACGTCAGTGATATGCGTGGAAATAATAGTTATGTCGGTGGGTTTATCGGCCAAATGTCTGGAACTGCGAGAATTGAAGAAAGTTACCACAGCGGGCATGTCCAAGGAAGTACGAGCCTTGGAACCGCAGGCTTTGTCGGCTTGACTGAAGGCAGTGGTGCTCTTGACATCATGGATAGTTATAGCATTGGCTCTTCCAATGGTAATGGGGTGATCGGTGTCAATCAACTAGCAAGTAATGTTACGTTGAATCAACTCTTTGTCGCAGGTTTTACTGGGGGGCAACCCATCACTTCAAGTACGTCAGGGATCAATGTGACGAACGTTTATTATGATTCAAGTACCACGAATAAAACAACTACGTCAGGTGTAGGTGAAGCAAAAACAACCTTGGAGATGATCGAATCGACAACCGATATGTTAGGTTTTGGGAATCGTTGGCGGACCGATTTTTCAGTGGCTCAGCGAACGAATAAAACCTATCCTTACCTGAGTTGGCAGACCCAAGGCACGCAACCGGTGATGTTTTTTGACAGCATCGATCCAATGGTCGATCGTCAAGTAACAGGTAATCAAGTGTCGGTAACGTTAGATCTACAAAACGAGCCATTGAAACTATTCAATCCATATAGTTCTGGCTTAGCTGGTGAAGCGACAGCAGGAACCTTCACTTTCAATCGTGGATCTATTGCAAGAGTGTCGATTGGTGTCATCAATCAGCAAGGCGTCGTTGGCTTTACTGCCCGACGAATGACGGCGACGAGCGCTCGTAATCCAATCGCTGGTAGTGATCATGATCCAGAGATTGAAAAAAATGATTTTCTTGAAGGTGAAACGACACAAATCAAAGCAGCTGCACCTAACGAAGGCTATCGCTTTGTTGGGTTTAGTGTGACCGGTGCGGGTAGTTCAGTTTCAAACATCGATTTGACCGCACGAACAGCGACAGTCACGATTGGAACTGAAAACACGGTCATCACAGCAGAATACGCCTCAACGATTATCCGTAATGCCGATGATCTTGGAAAGTTTTTACGAAGTGAGTCTCCTTATGATGCAAACGACCAGACTTACACGATCGAACCAGAAACAAATCAAACGATCGACATGTCAGGAGAAGGTGATTTTTCAGGACGTAGTCAATTTTCTGGTCATCTGATCGGAAATGGCACGATCATCAAAAATCTTTCATTAGTAGCTTCCGGTGTTTCTCTTGGATTGATCCAAACGTTAAACGGTGGCAACCTTTCACGAATCGAGAACTTGAAGTTAGAAGGACTACTCGTCAATGATACGAGGACGCAATCTAACGTGGCTGGAATCATCGGTCAAGTAGTAAGCGGTAAGTCAGTTGAGCTTGAAAATATCATGATCGATGAAAACAGTCAAATTGCTGCTAGTCAACCCTATGGGAGTGCCGGATTGATCGGGAACAACCAAGGTTCAGCATCGATCAAAAACAGTGAGGTTTCAGGAACGTTACACTCCAACACAGCTAATGGACTAATGGGTGGACTTGTTGGTAAAAATGACGGTCCATTGATCATTGAGAGTAGTCTTTCTCGAGTTACTTTTACTGGTGGTGGTTCATATACATTAAATATCGGTGGACTAGTGGGTGAAACCAGTAGTGAAGTAACAATCACTGATTCTGTAAGTGAAAGCCAAACAGCAATCAATTCATTGAGCGGAACATATCGAGGTGGAATGATTGGTCGAGTGACCTTCTCAGGGGAGGTCACGATCCAACGAAGTATCAATGCCGGTGATATGCGAGGAAATAACAGTTATGTGGGCGGATTTATCGGAAGGATGTCAGGAACTGCTAACATCGAGGAAAGCTATCACAATGGACATGTCCAAGGAAGTACAAGTCTAGGAACTGCTGCGTTCATTGGTATGACCGAAGGCAGTGGCGCCCTTGGTATCGTGGATAGTTATAGCATTGGCTCATCCAATGGCAATGGTGTGATCGGGATCAATCAATTAACGGATCGAGTGACACTCAGCCAACTATTTGTTGCAGGTTTTACTGGGGGGCAACCCATTACCTCAGATACGATGGGGATCACTGCGACCCATGTGTATTATGATTCCAGTACAACGAACAAATCTACTACGACTGGAGTAGGTGAAGCGAAAACTACGCTAGAGTTGATTGAATCAACAACCACTGCACTAGGTTTCGGGAGTCGTTGGCGAACCGACTTTTCAGTGGCTCAACGTACGAATAAAACCTATCCATACCTGAGTTGGCAGACCCAAAATACGCAACCATCTATGTTTTTTGATAGCATCGATCCAATGGTCGATCGTCAAGTGACGGGCAACCAAGTAACGGTAACGTTGGATTTGAAAAATGAGCCATTGCGATTATTTAATCCATACAGCTCGGGGTTAGCCACTGAAGCCACAGAAGGAAGCTTTGTTTTCAATCGCGGCAATGTCGCAAACGTATCAATTGGGGTCATCAATCAGCAAGGAGTTGTTGGCTTTACCGCACGGCGAATGAGTTTGACACTGGCCCGTGATCCCTTGGCAGGGAGTGCAGCTGATCCAAACGCTGACCAAACGAATTTTATCGAAGGGGAAACAACAACGATTCAGGCGGCTGAAGCAAATACAGGGTATCGTTTTGTTGGATTTAGCGTGACGGGCACAGGAAGTACCGTGACAAATGTTGATCAAAAAAATCGAACAGCTACTTTCACGATGGGGACAGAAGATGCAACAGTGACAGCAAATTATGTGCAAACGGTCATTCGTACAGCAGAAGATCTAAGTCGCTTTTTGAATCGTCAAGCACCTTTTGATCAAGACGATGAAAACTATTCGATTGAACCAGAAGATGGGATAGCAATCGATATGGCAAATGCAGGTACCTTTTCTGGCAGACAAGTATACGGAGCGAAATTGATCGGTAATCATGCGGTCATCAAGAATTTGACATTGACTAGTGGAGAAATAGACTTAGCCTTTATTCGCTCAGTCGGGAATGCTTCTTTACGAATTGAGAATCTAACATTTGAAAACTTGAGGGTGACGAATACTAGAGGACAGTCATATACCAACTATACAGCAGGGGTGATTGCTCAAATTGGTACAGGAAATATGGTTGAACTTGAGAATATCCAGATGGATAGTAACAGTAGCATTGTTTCAAACCAGTCAAATGGAAGCGGAGCTTTTGTTGGAACCAACAATGGACAACTAACGATTACGAATAGCCAAGTATCAAGTAATCTTCACTCGAATACTTCGAACGGTCTATTAGGGGGTCTCGTCGGTCGCACGACGGGCGTGCTTAACATGAGTCACTCTAGTTCAAAAGTGAATTTTACTGGTGGTAATAATTATACCTTGAATCTAGGCGGGCTGGTCGGTGAAGTATCTGGTACAGTAACGATCACCGATACACAGAGTGAAACTCGCTCGACAGTGAATTCTTCAACTGCTAGCTACCGTGGAGGGTTGATTGGCTATGTGACAGAAAATGGTCAAGTGCAGATTGAGCGAAGTATCAATTCGAGTGATCTCCGAAGTGGAAATAGTTCTGTTGGTGGATTCATAGGTGTCATGTTAGGGAATGTCACCATCAATGAGAGTTATCACAGTGGCTATATCCTTGGAAATGTTGCAACTGGCACTGGTGGTTTTATCGGTAGGATCGAAGGGAATGGTCGCTTGACGCTGACGGATAATTATAGTGTTGGCTCAACAAATGGGCATGGAGTGATCGGAACAGTCGATTCGACTGCTACCGCACAACTTACGAATTTATTCGTCGCAGGATTTACTGCTGGAGAACCAATTTCGAATACTACCACAGGAATCACAGCAAATAATGTGTATTTTGATTCAAGCACGACAAGAAAAACAACGACAAATGGTGTGGGTGAAGCACGTAGTACTACAGGATTGATCGATAGAACGATAACTGAACTTGGGTTTGGTGAAAAGTGGTTCACAGGTTTTGCTTTGGGGAGCAATGCCAATCGAACTTATCCGTACTTGAGGTGGCAGACGAATGGGGCACAAACAGCCGAGTTCTTCCACTCGATCCAACCAGAAGTAGATACAGCTGTCTCAACCAACCAAGTAACAGTAACTTTAGATCTTGCAGGACAACCTGTTCGCTTATTCAATCCATATCAAGCGGACTTGGCAGGAGAGATCACATCAGGTACATTCCAGATCAATCGGAATAATGCCGAACGCTTTTCAATCGGGGTCATCAATGAACAAGGCGTCATTGGTTTTACTGGTATCGGAAATTATACAGATATCCAGCCAAAGAACCAAGTTTTGAACTATGGATATGGAGAAACGGATTATCAGGCAAAAGACTTTGTCACAGTCTTCAAAGATCAAACTGAAACAGAGGATTATGATGCACGTTTTGTAAGTTTCCCTGATTCACTAAATGGTCAAGCTGCACGTGTAGAGGTTTCAAAAAATGGCACAGTATTAGCTACAATCGATGTTCCTGTCACTTATCAGTTTGGTCATTCGCTAAATGTAAGAGGCATTAGTTTTCAAGGAACAGACCTACGAGCAGCAACTTTAAGCTTGAACAGTGATCAGACACAAATTGTTGCGACCTATAATAGTGCATTAGCTGGAACTTCGGTTCATTCCTATTTTGGAGATGATATGTACTATCAAATCAGGCACTATAACCAAGCAACTGTTTCTAGTGGTCCAATGAATGCACAAACGCCAGATTTCGATTTTTCTGTAAATGGCAATCAAAGGTTAGATACATTGAATGGTTTCGGAACAAATCGAAGACTATCAGTTACGAAAGGCGATATCGTGGAAATTTTCCATGCAGAAGCCAATGGCAGACTGGACAACTTCCAAGATAATGTGGTGCAACCAAGGATATCGGATAATCGAAGTCGTTATCAAATCACTGCGAAGGGGTTTGAACGAATAAACATCGATCGTTTAAATCCAAGGGAACAAAAAACAGTGTTAGGAATGTCTCGTGAAGATATGGATCGTCAAGTTGGGCGATATTTAGATATCAGTCAATATCCAACCTTGAAAATTGAAGGTTTCACTCAATATCCTGATACGTCAAAAGAAGGAGCGACGATTGGTAAGATCGTTGTCAGCGAGTCATTGGTGAATGGTGAAAAAGCCACATGGGAATATACCGTTCCTTTTGTGGTGGAAAGTGATCCAGCAATCCATGTAACGTTACCGGTTCGGATGGCTTTTGATGTCTTAGACGATCAAGTGACTAGTGATGATTACCAGGTGGTCAATCATTCGACAACGACAGAACTGACAGTTTCCTTCCATACCAAAAACGATGTGGAATTAGCAAGTACTTCAAATATTGTCTTTTTAGATTCATCAGAACAAGAGACGACGAGCGAATCGATGTTTTTATATTTACAACGAATCGGTGCGGCACCATCTGACAAGCCGTTAGTTGGACAAGCCAGTACTTTTGCTGGTACTCAATGGGCGGAATCAGTGCCGTCAGATTCCCGAATGTCGCTTGGTTTTACAGGAAAATATTTTGGGGATACCACACAAAATAATAAAGTAACAGGCAAGTTAAATTTACACCTTGCTGCGAAGATAAATTGAACACACACAAGAAGGTGAACATGATCACACAGGAAACACAGAAAATAACTGAAAAAAATGAACAACAAAAGAAAAAAAGATTACTGGCGCTTCTTTTATTATTGCTTGCGTTCGTTGCGATTGGTTGGTATTGGTATGTCAATAACCAACCAACGCAGATTTTGTCGGACGATTTTCCGGAAATCAAACATGCGGAAAAAATGACAGGCGACCAATTGAAAAAATATGCCAATCAAGCGGTAGACGATAGTAATGTAACTATCAATGTGTATCCAGAAGTCAGTGTCAATGCGGATGGGAAAACGGGCAATATCTGGATCCAAAACTTGCCGACCAATCGCTATGGGCAACAAGCCATATTGTCTATGAAGGATTCTAAAGAAACATTATATGAAACAGGCTTATTGGAGCCTGGATATGAAGTAACCGAATTGACATTAGCAAAAGAGTTAACGACAGGCACGCATCCAGGAGTAGTGGAATTAGAGTTTTATGATTTAGAAAATAAAAAGCTTATGGGTAAAACGACGGTTGACGTGACCATCAATGTCAATCAATAAAGAGGGAATAAAGCAATCATGCTTTAGGATATAAAGACATAAATAAAGGAGAAAACAAAATGAAAGCAAAAAATATTTTAGCGACAGGTTTGATGTTCGGCACGATTTTAGCAGCAGGGGCAAGTGTTCAAGCTGATATTTTCATCAACGGAGATGATCAAACGATCGATAATTCATTAGGTGGATCGATCGATAAGACTGCAGATGTGGCGATCGATGGAACTTTAGGTTTTGATAACACAGATCCGGAGGCACCAGAACCAGGAAATCCAGATAAATGGTTGAATGTGACGTTACCTTTAAAAGCGGTCTTCTTCACTGAACCAGAAGACTATAAGACAATTCTAGGTGGAGAGCATACGATCACCAATCATTCAGGTCGTCCAGTAAAAATCAGTCTAGGAAATTACGCAGTTTCATCTGGTGATATCTCAGCAATCGATCGGTTAACATTGGTTGGTAGTTTAGGAGACAGCAATCTATTGATTGAAAATGGTTTGGTGAATTCAAACTTATCAGGCGATTTGATGACCTTAGCTTCACCGAATGCACGTCCTGGTGATTTAACAGGAGCAAGCACAGCGACGTTTACTTTTGAAGGTGATGTTGATACTGATGTTCTTGATTTTCCAACGGATAAAGGATCAATCTCAATTGCAAGTAAGTTGACATTGAATATTGAAGCGCTAGATGAAGCTGGAGATCCTTATCCATAGTTCAAATCGTGAGGTGATTGGATGAAACAAAAAAAACAAACAATTCTTTGTTTGTTCATGGCTTTAAGTCTATTGATCGTTGGATTGCCACAAACGCACATAGAAGCTAGTTCTAATACCATTGAAGTCACTGGAAAACTAGAGTTTGATTCAAATGCGACACAAGAAACAAGCCCCACAAAGCCGAACACCGATGATCCGAAAGAATCAGTGACACCAAGCGCACCGCCTAAAAAGAACGTTTTACCACCATTGGGAGAACAAATACAAGTATTGTACGTTTTGACAGGTGTGATTTTGATTTTGATCGTTCTTGTTAGTTATCAAATTATTCGTGACAAGCGACGAAATCCAAAAAAAATGGGTAAAATCATTGTGAACTATTCATCGAAGAAATAAATAAAAAGCCGTAGATTGAAGGATCTACGGCTTTTTTAATGAAAAAATAGCTTTATAACAGCAGGTTCAACATTTTCGCAAATCAGAATTATTTGT
This sequence comes from Enterococcus sp. DIV1304_2, assembly GCF_050555445.1. Classification (NCBI taxonomy): domain Bacteria; kingdom Bacillati; phylum Bacillota; class Bacilli; order Lactobacillales; family Enterococcaceae; genus Enterococcus; species Enterococcus sp. DIV1304_2. Next base: position 1,927,913 of record NZ_CP187851.1, on the reverse strand, counting down.
TAAAAAAATCACTTGACTTAGAGTTCGGTTCAAGGTGTATGATTAAGCAGAAATAAAGGAGGGAAATTCATGTTATTAAAACAAATAAAAGGTCCTCAAGATCTAAAGCAATTGAAGCAAGAAGAGCTTCAACAAGTGGTAGAGGAAGCACGTGCCGCGTTATTGCAAAAAATCAGCCAATATGGTGGACATAATGGCCCCAATCTAGGCGTTGTTGAAATGACGGTAGCGCTACATTATGTGTTCGATTCACCAAAAGATCAATTTGTTTTTGATGTCTCACACCAAACCTATGTGCATAAAATGTTGACAGGAAGAGCGCAAGCGTTTTTGGACCAAGCGCATTATCAGGCAGTCTCAGGTTACACGAACCCATTAGAGAGTGAACATGATCTCTTTACGATCGGACATACATCGACTTCATTGTCTTTAGCAAATGGTCTAGCTAAGGCGAGAGATTTAAAAAACGAAAAAAATAATGTCGTTGCAGTGATTGGCGATGGGTCGTTGTCGGGAGGTTTAGCCTATGAAGGTTTGAATAATATTTCTGAACTAGGCACCAATACGATCATTATCGTCAATGATAATGACCAGTCGATCGCAGAAAATCATGGAGGACTTTACAAAAATCTCAAAGAGCTAAGGGAAACGAATGGTCAGGCCACGAACAATTTCTTTAAAGCATTAGGACTTGATTATCGCTATCTTGACGCAGGTAATGATTTAGCTGCTTTGATCGAGTTATTCGAAGAAGTAAAAGATCAAAAAGAGCCAGTTGTGTTGCATATCCATACCATCAAAGGAAAAGGCTTCTCCTTTGCAGAAGAAAATCGCGAAAAATTCCATGCGGGTGGACCGTTTAGTCTCGAAACGGGTGAGTATCTGCGATCGAAAGGAGCAGAAACCTATAGCAGCCTAACCACAGACTTCTTATTGCGCAAAATGGCGGAAGATCCAACAGTTGTGGCAGTAAATGCAGGCACACCAATGATTTTATTTTCACCGGAACAACGTCAACAAGTCGGCGCACAATTTGTTGATGTAGGGATTGCCGAAGAACATGCGGCGACGATGACTGCTGGTTTAGCTAAAGGCGGAGTAAAACCTGTATGGGCAGTCCATTCACCATTTTTACAAAGAAGTTATGATCAAATTTCTCATGACTTAGCGTTGAATCGTTTATCAGGTACGATCCTCGTGACACTTGCTTCTGTAAACGGAATGAATGATGAAAGTCATTTAGGGATCTTTGATATTCCATTTTTAAGTCATATCCCAAATCTAGTCTACTTAGCCCCAACTACGAAAGAAGAATACTTAGCGATGCTTGAATGGTCGATCGATCAAACGGATCGATTAGTGGCAATCCGCGTACCAGTCGGCCCAATCACTTCTTCTGGTGAAGTAGATCGAACAGATTACAGTCAGTTATATAAGAACAAAGTCATCCAAAAAGGCGAAAAAGTAGCAATCATGGGTGTAGGTAATTTTTATGGTTTGGCAGAAGAAGTCGCTGTTGAATTGAAGAAACATCTCCAACTAACTGCGACGGTGATCAATCCAGCTTACATTTCAGGTTTAGATACTGAATTACTGGATGAACTCAAAGAAACGCACGATATAGTTGTAACACTTGAAGATGGTATCTTGGAAGGTGGGTACGGTCAAATGGTCGCTGGCTATTTAGGGGATGCAGCGATTCGTGTACAAACTTATGGCTTAGATAAAGCTTTTCATGATCGCTATGAAGCATCAGAACTATTAGCGGAAAATGGGCTGACAGTAGAGAATATCGTGAAAAATATTAAAGAAACGCTTGCCGAGCAACGATAATCAACTCGAAGAAGTGCTTATTTATGGAGAGCGCTTTGGACCGAAGCGAGCTTACACTTGAACCACATTTACATTAAATAGATAAATAAAATGATCTAGTACGTAATCACTGAAACAGTGGTCTGCTTTCAATGCTGAGGACAGCGCATTGAAGCAAGCCACTGTTTTTTTATAGAAATACTTATCTGAAAATGATTAGAAAATTTACACAAAAAATATATATTCCTACAAATAATTTACTTAAAGTTAATCAGAAGTAAAAAGTGATTTTCTACAATTAGCAGTATAGAAAGAACAAAGGAGTGAACGCATGTTAAAGCTAGATGGTATTAGTAAGACGTTTAATCATCATGAAGTGTTAAAAGAAATCAATGTATCGATCGCTAAAGGTGAGATCGTTTCGATACTCGGTGCTTCGGGTTCAGGAAAAACAACTTTATTGAATATTATCCTTGGATTGGAGCAACCAACAAATGGTCAACTACTTTATGATGGCGAAGATATCACAAAACAGGTCATGGAAAAACGACCATTTAATATTGTCTTTCAAGACTATGCTTTATTCCCTAACCTAAGTGCCTATGAAAACTTGGTGTACGGGTTGCGAAAACAAAAAAATATCACTTCCAAAGAAGAATTGCAAGAATTGATCGATCTATTGGATTTGAATGATCATTTGGATAAACGCATCCACCAACTATCTGGCGGGCAAAAACAACGGGTGGCATTAGGTCGGACTCTGGTGATGAAACCCCAAGTATTGTTACTAGATGAGCCCTTAAGTGCATTGGACGGTGTCATCAAAGAATCGATCAAAGAACGTATCCAATTGATTGCTAAAAAACTGAACTTAACGACGATCATCGTCACGCATGATCCAGAAGAGGCATTGACCCTTTCTGATAAAATCATGGTTTTGAAAGATGGTCGAATCGCACAATACAGTACACCAAAAGAAATCGTGACGAATACGATGGAACCCTTTGTACAGGCATTTATTGTCGATCAGCTAAAAATCAAACGACGTAATATTGAACGGATCTTTACTCAAGCAACCGGCGTAGTTCATGAAAAAGTGGTTCGCTTCTCATGAGAAAGATGAAAATAGAAGCATTACTGCCAGCGTTCATCTTGTTTGGTTTTGTCCTCGTATTGTTTTATCCCTTAGCGAATGTTTTGAAAGAAGCGTTGACTGTTGAAGGCGGCTTTTCCTTTGAGTTGTTCAGGGAACTAGCAAGGAACTTCGATTGGCTAAATGCGTTAAGTAATAGTTTGCTCATTGCTGGGCTCACAGCACTTTTTGCCACCTTTCTTGGCTTTTGGTTTGCTTACGGGATGCACTTTACGAATCTACCCAAGGGGTTCAAATGGGTGATTGAGAAATGCTTTATGTTGCCAATGTTATTACCGACCATCACATACGGGTTTGTGTTGATCTATTCTTTTGGCCGTCAAGGATTGTGGACACGTCTATTCGGTCAAGAATTGTTTTCGATCTATGGAAAATCAGGTGTGATCTTAGGATTACTGATCTATACGATCCCAGTGACTTTCTTATTGATGAATGACGCCATGAATTATTTGGATAAACGCTATTTGACGGTATCGAGATTGATGGGAGACGGATTTTTTAGAGGATTGAAAATCACGATCCTGCAACCTTTGGGCAAAACATTTGGTGTTGCTTTCGTCCAAGCCTTTTTCATGAGTTTTACGGATTTTGGTATACCTGTAGCGGTGGGGGGGCGAGAACCGTTTATCACGACTTTATTGTATGAGTACTTTATGGGTTCGATCCCAGACTTTAATCGAGGAGCCGTCATTGCATTGATCATGTTAGTTCCTTCGATCGTTAGCATTCTGTTTTTGCGTAAGATCCAAAAAAATGATCATGCAACCCCCGGGACAAATACGTCAGTAAAAAGCAACCCTGTCAGAGATTTATGCTTTGGCGTAGGACTGACAGTTGGTGGTTCATTTATTTTAGGAGTCTTCCTCGTGATGTTTCTTCTTCCTTTTGTAGAAGGGTGGCCCTTTGATATGACTTTTACTACACGTCATATCGAAGCGTTTCTACAAACGTCTGATTTAAGAAGAACGTTGAATACAGGGATATTCGTTGCCCTATGGACAGCGTTGTTTGGAACAGTTATTGCTTATTTGGCAGCAATTTTTACCGCTAGATCCGCAAAACAAAACGTGATCCTGAAAATGATCGATAGTCTTGCTTCTGTCACGAATTCAATTCCGGGGATGGTTTTAGGGATTGCCTATTTGTTGGTGTTTAGTGGAACAACTCTTCAAAGTACGATCAGTATTTTGGTGATTGCCAACATGGTGCATTATTTTGCAACCCCTTATCAGTTAGCGAAAAGTGCCTTATTAAAAATGAATCCCAACTGGGAAAACACAGCGAAGATGATGGGGGATAGTTGGCTTGATACAGTGGTTCGCATCATTCTTCCAAATTCAAAGCGGACGATCGTAGAAATGGCTTGTTACTATTTTACAAATTCGATGGTTACGATCAGTGCAGTGGTGTTTTTGACAAGTGCCCGAACGATGGTGATCACGACCAAAATCAAAGAATTACAACATTTCGGCAGATTCACTGAGATCTTTATCCTATCCATCTTATTATTGTTGATCAATTTAACCGCAAGAATACTTGCGCAATCTATCATGAGGAGATTTGAAGCAAATGAAAAAATTAGTCAAAAAAGGGTTCATTTATCTGTCGTTCGCCAGCGCTTTAGGAATTTTAGGGGCGTGTAGTACGTCAAACGCAAGTGAGAATGCCAACGGTAACGAAGAGAAAGTCATCATCTACACGAATGCAGATGAAGAGCCGGTTCAAATCATCAAAGATGTTCTTGATTCGAAGGGATTTGAAAACCAATACTTACTACAATCCTTCGGCACTTCGGAATTGAGCGGAAAACTTTGGGCGGAAGGCACAGATATTGAAGCGGATCTAGTGACAATGAGTACGTTCTATTTGGATGGTGTCCAAGAAAATGAACCAATATTCAAAGAATTGGCATTAGAAGTCCAACCAATCGATGATCTGCCAAGTTACCAAGCACCGATGACGACACAAGAAGGAGTCATTTTCTACAATACTCAAGCAATGGAAGAAGCAGACTTGCCTGTACCGACAAGTTTAGCTGATCTAGCTGATCCAATCTATGAAGGGCAACTAGCGATTTCTGATATCAACCATTCCTCAACAGCTTGGTTGTTGTTCCAAGGATTGATTGATCAATATGGGGAGACAAAAGCACAAGCGATTTTAGCCGATATTTATGACAATGCAGGCGACCATATTGAAGCGTCTGGTTCGGGTCCATTAAAAAAAGTCCGCGTCGGTGAAGTGGCGTTGGGTTTTGGATTACGTCATCAAGCAATCAAAGATAAAAAAGAAGGATTGCCGATCGATTTTGTGGAACCAAGTGAAGGAACATATGCTTTAACAGAATCACTCGCAGTGATCGATAAAGGAGAAGCGACGAATCCTTTAGCCGAAGAAATGTTGAATGTGATCCTTAAAGAAGGTCGGGCAGATTTATTACAATTCTACCCAAGTAAACTTTATGAAACAGATGATCTAGCGGGGGTTGAAACTGCCAAAAATCAAAAAGTCTTCCCGGAAGCATTAACCCCAGATCTGCTAAAAAAACATGCCAGTCTAGTTGAATAGGAGAAAGAAAATGAGTGGAAAAACAAAGGTGATCGAACATTATGAAAAAGAAATCAATCACAGTAAAATCAATTATAAATTACTGACACCAGGTCCTCTGACCACGAGTCGTACAGTGAAAGAAGCAATGCTTGTCGATCATTGTACATGGGATGATGATTTTAAAGTCATCACTCAGGCGATTCGACAACGATTGCTTGATCTTGCTGGTGTCTCCAATGAGGCTTATACAGCTGTTTTGATGCAAGGAAGTGGCAGCTTTGCAGTTGAATCAGTGTTAAGTTCAGTTGTTGGCGCGACCGATCGTTTACTGATCTGTACAAATGGTGCTTATGGCGAACGGATGGTGCAAATGGCTCAATACCATGGCATTGATCATGTGATTTATCAAGTGGCTGAAAATGAAACACCACAAGCTGAAAAAATCGAGGAACTATTAGCGTTGCATCCTGGTATTACTGCACTTGCAATGATCCACAGTGAAACGACTTCTGGTATTTTGAATCCTTTAGAAGAGATTTCAGCAGTGACAAAGAAGCACAAATTATGTTTTATCGTCGATGCGATGTCAAGCTTTGGCGGCATCCCGATCCCTGTTGGAGAGTTAGGAATCGATTTTCTAGTTTCAAGTGCAAATAAATGTATCCAAGGAGTACCTGGATTTGGTTTTGTGATTTGTCAAAAAGAGCTACTAAAAAAAAGTGCCGGAAAAGCACGCACGTTGAGTATGGATCTGTATGATCAATTTCGTGTGATGGATGTAGACGGGAAATGGCGTTTCACTTCACCAACCCATACTGTTCTCGCATTTTGGCAAGCGCTAGAAGAGTTGGCGGAAGAAGGTGGTATCGATGCTCGCTATGACAGATATCAGATGAACAATGAGCGTTTGCGTGAACGAATGGCAGAAATTGGGTTTGAAGCCTATGTTAGTGAGAATCAGGGACCTTTCATCACGTCATTCAAATATCCTGAGAATATCCAATTCGAATTCCAAGCATTTTATGACTATTTAAAAGCACATGGCTACGCGATCTATCCTGGGAAAATCAGTGATACTGATTGCTTCCGGATTGGGAATATTGGTGAAATCTATCTGGAAGATATCGAAAAAGTAGCTGGGTTGATCCAGCAATATATGGAGGAGCGAAAAAATGATTAATGTGGTCATCTTAGATTGGGCAGGAACAGCAGTCGATTTTGGTTGTATGGCACCGGTGGCGGCGTTTCGCGAAGCATTCAAACATCAAGGGATCACTGTGACTGAACGAGAAATCAGAGAGCCGATGGGAATGAAAAAAATCGAGCATATCCAAATGATGCTAGAAATGCCTCGTATTGCTGAGAGTTGGTTAGAAACTCACGGACGTCAGCCTGAAACTACTGATATCGAGGCAATCTATGAAACATTTGAAGAAGTATTGTTCCAGCAATTGGCAAATCATGCAGAAGTGAAACCGGGTGTACTTGACACCGTCGCAACTTTACGTAAGCGAGGAACCAAAATCGGCAGTACGACTGGTTATACGAGTGAAATGATGGCAATCGTTGTTGCGAAGGCGAAAGAACAAGGGTATCAGCCAGATCACATCGTCACACCAGATGAAGTAGACGGCAAAGGGCGTACCTCTCCAGAGATGTTATTAACGAACTTGAATTATTTTAAACAGGAAAATAGACAAGAAGTGTTAAAACTAGGAGATACGATCTCTGATATACTCGAAGGGAAGAATGCGGGAGTTCTTTCTGTGGGCGTAATTGAAGGAAGTTCACAAGCTGGTTATTCCTTTGACACGTATCAGCAATTATCGTCTACTGAAAAAGAGAAACTTTTTGAGCGGGTGCGGCAAGAATTTTTAGAAGCTGGCGCAGATTATGTGATCGATCGGTTTTCTGATTTGCCAAGACTCATTGAAACAATTGAAGAGAAGCAAGCTGTTATGAATTGAATCAATCAACCATCAAGAGGTCGAGACCGAAATGTTTAGCCTTGAAAAATAAGGCGCTAGCCGCGAAAATTGTTCTTCCAATTTTTGTGGCTGGCGCCTTATTTTTTTCGAAGAGGTTACTTCTGTTCCTGCCATCTATTCGGTTTTAGGTGGTAAAGAATTAGTGGCCCACTTATTTTACGAAAAAAACAGCAGAATATTGCAAAACAATGCAAAATAGCGTATCTTAGATGAAAGGAGTGAGCGTCATGTTGAAGGAAGAACGCATCCAACGTATTAAAACAATGATTGATCAAGAAAAAAGTGCTTCGATCGAAGATTTAGCAGATCGCTTAGATGTGTCTAAAGATACGATTCGCCGCGACTTGATCCAGTTAGCAAAACAGCGCCAAATCAAACGGACCCATGGCGGTGCTTTAGCGATTCAAAAAGAAGCAACGATCTTTGATTATGAGCAACGGTCAACGATCCTAAATGATGTGAAAAAACAAATGGCTGAGCAGGCGCTTGAAATAATGGCAGATCCTTCTTCGATCATCTTTGATTCTTCGACCACAGTGGAAGCGGTGATTAGAGAACTATCGGACAAAACAATCCATGCGGTCACCAATTCTTTATCTCACGCTTTATTACTAGCTAATCATCCGAAAACAGTTATTTCCTTATTACCCGGTAGATTACACAAAGAACAGTTGTTTCTATTTGGAACGGAAACAGTGGAACAGTTGAAAAATTATCAAGCAGACTACACACTACTTGGCGTATTTGCGTTGACAAGCGAAGGACTGTTCATCCATACAGAGGAAGAAGGCTTAGTGAAACGTCAGATGATCCAACAAGGTCGTAGGGTGATCGCGCTAGCGGATCATACAAAACTAGATAAAACTGGTTTTTATAAAGTCTGCGACTTATCAGCGATTGATTATTTGATCACGGATCAAAAGCCTCCTAAAGCATTAGCCAAAGCACTGACTCAGAACCATGTAGAACTCATAGAAGCGAGGAAGAATGAATGAAAAAAGAAAACATCCAGTTAACAACTATACCAAAACCAGCGATTTTTCCAGATGTTCCCCCTGTCTTCTTGACGGAGGACACGATCACCGAACGGATCAGCAAAACGCTCGAACGCATGAAAGACGAAACGATAGATCTGTTGGTGATATATGCAGATAAAGAGCATGGTGGTAATTTTGAATATTTTACAGGCTTTATTCCGCGGTTTGAAGAAGGGTTACTAGTGTTAGATCAATCGGGCAAATTCACGATGATTCTTGGGAATGAGAATCTAAAAATGAATGCCCATGCGCGGATCACTGCGGATTTGATCCATTATCCAGCATTTTCTTTACCGAATCAACCAATGGACCATGAACAAAACCTGTCAGCTATTTTTGCATCACTAAAGGTGGCAGATAGAAAGAAAATCGGGTTAGTCGGCTGGAAGTTGTTTACGTCTATGACACAAAACAATAGCCAATTGTTCGATGTACCATTTTTTATCGTAGCTGCGCTAAAACAAGCAATCACTGCGGAAACTGCTATCGTCAATGGCACTCATCTATTGATTGGTGAGGAAGGGGCGCGTGTCACGAACAATGCAAATGAAATTGCACACTACGAATATGGGGCAAATCTTGCTTCGTCTTGCATGCTACGTGCATTAGATGCCATTGAGCTTGGTGTGAAAGAATCCGAGATCGGAGAGTTGTTGCACGGACAAGGACAAGCGAATACAGTGATCACGATTGCTGCAACTGGACGCCGTTTTGAATTTGCGAATCTTTATCCAACAGCAAAAACGATCCAATTCGGTGATCCGCTGTCATTGACGACAGGCTTCAAAGGTGGCTTATCCAGTCGTACAGGATTTGTGATCGAAGAAGAAGCTCAACTGCCAGTAGAACAAGCTGATTATCTGGATCGAGTAGCAAAACCTTATTATGCAGCTATCGTCAGCTGGCTAGAAGCTATCCATATCGGAATGAAAGGGGCTGATCTCTATCAGTTGATTGAAACAGTCTTGCCACAAGCGACCTATCACTGGCATTTGAATCCAGGACACTTGACGGCGGATGAAGAATGGTTAGCCTCGCCCATTTATTCTGGTTCGCAAGAAATCATCAAGAGTGGTATGATCTTCCAGTTAGATATTATTCCTTCTGTATCAGGATATACTGGAGTAAGTGCAGAAGAATGTGTGGCACTTGCAGATGAAGGATTGAGAAATGAACTGAAGGAGCAATATCCAGACATGTGGGAGCGGATCGTTAGACGTAAGCAATATTTAGCGGACGTCTTGAAGATTCATTTAAGTGAAGAATTGCTGCCTTTATCAAACACTGTCGGTTATCTCCGTCCGTTCTTTTTAGCCAAAGAAAAGGCATTTTGTGTAGATTCAGTTGAATAAGCAACCTCCCTTCTTAACGATCGAGTAATCTGGTTGAGAGGGGATTTTTTTATTTAAGTGCAAAAGAGTATTCTCGTTGGGCCTCCTTTATTGTATAATATGTAAACGATTTCTTTTTGTGGAGGTAAAGATGAAAAAGGTTTTATTGATTGATAATGGACGTAAATATTTTTCGAAAGAACAATTGATCCAGATCATAAAAAAAGCAAGACAATGTCGATACACGGCGATTTCTTTTGCGCTGGGAAATAACGGATTACGCTTTTTACTGGATGACATGACGCTGACTGTCAAAGGAAAAACTTATTCCAGTCAATCAGTCAAAGAAGCATTGATTGCAGGAACAAAACAGTACTATGATGATCCTAATGGTACTTATTTGACGGAAACAGAAATGACAGAGTTAGCTAGTGTGGCTAAGGCAGAAAACATGGAAGTGATCCCGCTTATAAATACCCCTGGCCATATGGACGCGATTCTAACAGGAATGCAACAATTAGGCATCGAACATCCTTGTTATCAAACGTCGATTCGAACACTTGATTTGGATAATCAAGAAGCGGTCGCTTTCACGAAAGCACTACTTGAAAAATATGTGAGCTACTTCTCAACGATCACTAATTCTTTCAATATAGGTTGCGATGAATTTGCCAATGATTTAACTGATGGCGGGTGGCGAGGACTCCAGCAGTCTGGGAAGTATCGCGATTTTGTCACTTATACCAATCAATTGGCTGAACTGGTCAAAACCTATGGGATGATTCCGATCGTATTTAACGACGGCATCTACTACGAGGAAAAAGAACAATTTGGTCGATTCAATCAAGACTTAGTGATTGCCTATTGGACAGCAGGGTGGGACAACTATCACGTCAGTTCTGCCGAATTTTTACTTGATCAAGGGCATCAACTGGTGAATACGAACGATCACTGGTATTGGGTCATCGGTCGAAAAACAAGCGAACAAGGACATTACTCCTTTGATACAGCAAAAAACGCACTAGCGACAATTTCGACATCCACTGTAGTCAGCAATACCGAATTACCAGTGATGGGTAGTATGGTCGGTGTTTGGGCAGATGAGCCACAAGCAGAGTTTGTACTAGCCGATCTGTTTGAACTACTAGTAACAACTGTAAAACAATAGTCAAAACAAAAAAACTGTCATTCGATGGCGCACGTAGTTGCCCGTTGAAAATCAGTTTTTTTGTTATTTTTAATTGTTTAAAATGAGTGGCCATTCATTTGAAGGTATTTTCATTCGTTTTTTTATTGACAGTAATTCGCTACTAGCGTATATTATATTTTATAAATCGTAATCATTACTATTTGAAACTTGAGTGGTTTGATCGAAGCTGAAAATAGGGCAAAGATTGAATGACTAAAAAAGAGTGAGAGAAGGAGAAAACATGCGCCAAAACATTACATTAGAATGCAAAGAAACGGGTGAGCGAATCTATCTGACGAGTAAAAATAAAAGAAATACACCGGAACGATTAACGTTAAAGAAATATTCGCCAAAGTTAAGAAAGAAAATGCTATTTACAGAAGTAAAATAAGGTGAAATGAATGTTCTAGAAAATGGGGGGATAAAATGGAGAAACAAGACCTTTCAAGCGCATATAGACGATTGAAAAGCCCGAATATCAAAACACGAAAACGTGCGCTCAAACTCATCCAACAATCAAAAAGATTGAAGAATAAACACTAATAGTAGTAATATCATTGGTTTCAATACAACTCTTTTTTTTGCTGTATAACGATGATAAAAAACGTGTTATACTATTCAAAAATAAAGGGGGCGAAACCAATCGATATCAAGTATACCTATGCAACGATCAAGGATCTACCGCGAATTGTGGACATTTATAATCAGTCTATCGCATCGAAGCAAGCAACAGCGGACCTAGAACCGATAACGGTTGACTCGAGGGTCCCTTGGTTTGAGGCGCATCATGCTGATTCTAGACCGCTTTGGGTAATGCGTCATGGCGATCATATCGTCGGTTGGATCAGCCTTAGTGATTTTTATGGTCGGCCTGCGTATCAACAGACAGCGGAAATCAGTATTTATCTAGACCCAGTGACACGTGGTCATCATTTAGGTAAGGCCGCGCTTGCCTTTGTGGAAACTCAACTACATCGTTTAAAAATCCAGACAGTGCTTGCATTTGTTTTTGATGTGAATCAGGCAAGTAAAAAGTTATTTCTCAAAAATGGATATGCCGTTTGGGGACATTTGCCAAAAGTTGCCAATATGGGCAATCAAGAAAATGACCTGATCATTCTAGGAAAAAAATATCAAAAGCAATAAAAAAGATGTACTTTTTGTCCATGTGACAAAAATGTATGTCTTTTTTTTTGCTTCTTACTACACAAATGACTCATTAAGTGCTAGACTAATAGATGAAACAGGTGTGAATATCTGTATTAATATTATTTCTATTTATAATGTAATGATCATGTAAATAGCGTTGAAAAGGAAGATGTCTCATGTTGCTTAAGGAAAAACAAGGTGTAGAAACTGTATCAGAAGAAGTAATTAAAGAAAAACAAGGTTCAACAACTGTAGTAGAAAGTTTAATCAATCATCAAGTTGATTACGTATTCGGTATTCCAGGAGCGAAAATCGATGGAGTATTCAATGAATTAGAAGATCATGGTCCAGAGTTGATCGTGACGCGTCATGAGCAAAACGCTGCCTTTATGGCGCAAGCAATTGGTCGTATTACTGGAGAACCAGGTGTGGTGATTGCGACAAGTGGGCCTGGTGCGAGTAATCTAGCAACCGGACTAGTCACAGCGACAGCAGAAGGTGATCCTGTGTTGGCAATCGCAGGGCAAGTAAAACGAAGTGATTTATTAAAATTAACACATCAAAGCATGAACAATGCTGCATTGTTTGAACCAATCACAAAATATAGTGCAGAGATCCAAGATCCTGAAACAATTTCAGAAATTATCGCTAATGCCTATCGAATGGCAAAGAGTTCGAAAAAAGGCGCTAGTTTTATCAGTATCCCTCAAGATGTGGTGGATGCACCAGTCAAATGTGATGTCATCAAACCATTACAAGATCCTAAATTAGGCTCAGCATCTTCAGGAGATATCGACTATCTGGTTGAACGGATTCGTGAAGCGAAGTTACCTGTATTGTTAGTTGGAATGCGTGGGTCAAGTAAAGATGAAACAGCAGCCATTCGTCAGCTTGTTGAAAAAACAGGATTGCCTGTGGTAGAAACTTTCCAAGCAGCCGGAGTCATTTCTCGTCAATTAGAAGACCACTTTTTTGGTCGAGTAGGTCTATTCCGCAATCAACCAGGAGATATGCTGTTAAAACGGAGTGATTTAGTGATTGCGATTGGTTATGATCCAATCGAATATGAAGCGAGAAACTGGAATGCTGAAAAAGATGCTAGAATCATCGTCATTGATGAAACACCAGCTGAAATCGACAGTTACATGCAACCAGAACGTGAACTAATCGGGGACATTTCTGCAACATTAGATTTACTGACAGAGTCATTAGAAGAAACACAAGTATCAGCAGATGCGCAAGAATATTTAAATACGTTGCAAGAAAAGTTGAAGGCACGAGATATTTGTGAAACCAGTAGTGAAGACGGGATCTTACATCCGTTAGAAGTGATCAATACACTGCAATCGAAAGTAACGGACGACATGACTGTGACGGTTGATGTCGGTAGTCATTATATTTGGATGGCCCGCCACTTTAGAAGTTATGAAGCGCGTCATTTGCTATTCAGTAATGGCATGCAAACATTAGGAGTCGCACTTCCTTGGGCGATCTCTGCTGCACTGGTTCGTCCAAATACGCAAGTAATCTCTGTATCAGGAGACGGTGGCTTCTTATTTTCTGCCCAAGACTTAGAAACAGCTGTGCGTAAAAAATTGAAGATCATTCATTTGATTTGGAATGATGGTCGTTATAATATGGTCGAGTTTCAAGAAATCATGAAATATGATCGAGCATCAGGGGTTGATTTTGGTCCAGTTGATTTTGTTCAATATGCCGAAGCTTTTGGGGCTAAAGGTCTGCGAGTAAGCAATGCAGAAGAATTGGCATCTGCCTTAGAAGAAGGATTTGCTACAGAAGGACCAGTCATCATCGATATCCCGATTGACTATCGAGATAATGAAAAATTAGGTGAAACGATCTTACCAGACCAATTTTACTAAGGGGATGTTCAGATGACAGAGAAAGTATTATATCAACATGGTACATTAGGTGCGCTAATGGCGGGACTGATGGACGGTACAACTTCCATCGCGGAAGTCTTGAAGTACGGTACACTAGGTCTTGGAACACTACATGGGTTAGACGGCGAAGTGATATTTTTAGACGGTGAAGCCTATCAAGGTAGATCAGATGGCGCATTGATCCATTTGTCCGGAGAAGAGTCCACTCCTTATGCGGCAATCACTGCATTTTCAGCGGATCGTTCATTTGCAGTCAAACATCTATCTAGCGAAGCATTAAAAGAACAAATCCTGAAGGACGAAGCAGGAAAAAATCTCTTTTTAGCAGTCAAGATCAGCGGTTTATTTAAAGATATGCATATCCGGATCATGCCAAAACAAGAAAAACCATATCGACGCTTAGCGAAGATCTCAGAATCCCAGCCAGAGTTTCATCGATCAGATATTCAAGGGACAATTGTTGGGTTTTATACACCGGAATTATTTCAAGGGGTGGCTGCTGCAGGCTTCCATTTACATTTTATTGACGAAGAGAAAACATTTGGAGGGCATATCCTCGATTTTACTGTGTCGCAAGGAACAGTAGAAATCAGTCAAATGGAATCTTTGGTGCAACATTTTCCCACGAATGATCCGACTTTTATCCAAAATGAAATCGACTATGCAGATCTAGCTGCTGAAATCGAGCAAGCAGAATGATCTAGTCATTGAGAATCAAAAACAAATCATAGCGTTGCTCCTTGAATTAGGCTATAATTTTGGGCATAGAAGGAGTGATTTTGGATGTTATGGACAGAAAAAGAAAAAAGAGATGCTTATGAAATTTTGCTACTCCAACAAAAAGGACTTTTAGAAGCAGAAGACAACTGGTTGGCCAATTTAGCTAATTCCTCTGCATTATTGAATGAAACATTACCTCAAACAGTCTTTGCCGGCTATTATTTATATGACGGACAAGAATTGATTTTAGGCCCTTTCCAAGGTAGAGTGTCATGTACCCGTATCAAAATGGGAAAAGGTGTTTGTGGAGAAGCAGCAGAAAAACAAAAAACATTGATCGTTGCGAATGTGAAAACCCATGAAAATTATATTTCATGTGATTCAGCCGCACAATCTGAAATCGTAGTACCTATGATCAAAGAAGGTCAATTGATCGGAGTACTTGATATCGATTGTGGTGTGACCGATGGCTACGATGCTTTAGATCAAGAATTTTTGGAACAATATGTTGAGTTATTGTTAGGTGATTTTCCTGTAAATGTTATGAAATAAAGTGAAAAAGAGTTGAAAAAAGGTGTTTGATCACTTTTTTTCAACTTTTTTTTAGTTTATTGAATATTTTTGTTTTCATAATCTAATTTTAATGTTATTATCATTTTATAAAATATTAAAGAACCAAGAGGAGAATGAGTTATGACAAGCGAAACAATCGTTTTAGGACAAAAATATGTATGTCATCCAATCGGCATCAAAAATAAAGTAGTTGGAGAAGTAATCGGAAAATTAGAAAACTGTGTGATTATGAGTGTAGAGGAATATGATCGTACAGATCACTTAGATATTCTAGAGAAATGTGGGAAAGTTGTCGCAAAATATACAGATATCTTTGAGTTGAGTCCCGTTGAACAGGTCTTTCAGTCACCAACCAAGCTGTACACACATGCAATGGTATCTTAAAGTGATGAATACGCCTATCGCCTAGCAGGAAGTCTGATTTGAATAAGCTATTGTTAATTATCAGACTTCCTTTAATTTGCATACATAATAGAAGCAATTGAACATTCATACATAATTGTTAAGAAATAGAATACTCGAATACAGACAGTTGAAGAAGAAGCAAGTTAAAAGGGAAAATAACTTTTAACTTGCTTCTTTTTCTTTTTACTTTACAAAAGGAAGTAAATGATTTATATTATTGACAAGTCAATAATTGATTAGTCAACGATAGTAGGAGGCAACATTATGGAGCTGAGAAAGTTAAGTCAATTGCTTTATCAGATAAAAATCATCAGTCAAGAAGGAACAGCTTTATTTGAAAAAGAAACTGGATTTAGTTTAACGAGGTACGAGATCTTGATGTTCTTACAAGAAAACGGGGAATGTTTGCAAAATAAGTTACAGAGCGATTTAAAAATCGATTTGGCAGCTATTTCACGTCATCTAAAGATATTAGAACAAAAAGGATATGTGATCAGAAAAAGAAATGAGAACAATAATCGTGAAGTATTCGTTTCTTTGTCCGATAAAGCAGTGAATGAATTGACCGAGTGTGAAAAAAATCATCAAGAATCAGATGACTCCCTGTGTGTTTCGCTATCAGATGAAGAAATCGATCAACTGACTAAATTACTAGATAAATTATACTAAAAATCAAAACGAAGAAAGAAGCGGTTAAGTAATGAATAAAACTCTAGCAAACAATGATTTTTCTGATATTGTCTTTGGCAGAAAATCAATCCGTGTGTACGACGAAAATGTGAAAATCCCTCATGAAGAAATGTTGGAAATGATCCAAGAAGCAACAACAGCACCATCTTCTGTGAATCTACAACCTTGGCGCTTTGTAGTAGTTGAAAGCGAAGAAGCAAAAGCGAAATTGAAACCATTGATCCGTTTCAACACAAAACAAAATGATACGTCATCTGCCATGGTCTTGATTTTTGGTGATATGAATTGCTATGAATACGGAGAAGAAATCTATGATCAAGCTGTAGAAGAAGGCAAAATGCCAGCAGAAGTTCGTGACGAACAACTAGCAGCGATCATTCCTTATTACAAAAATTTCACACGTGAACAAATGAATGACGTAGTGAAGATTGATTCAAGCTTAGCAGCTATGCAATTTATGTTAACTGCACGTAGCCATGGATATGATACAAATCCAATCGGCGGATTTGAAGCAGACCAATTAGCAGAAGCTTTCGATTTGGACAAAGAACGTTATGTCCCTGTAATGATCTTGTCAGTTGGTAAAGCAGTCGATCAAGGCTACGAATCTGTTCGTTTAGCTTCAGAAAAAATCACTTCTTTCAAATAGAAAGAAAAAGGAGACGGACGAATGATCATCATCAATGCAAAATTTACCATCAAAGAAGCAAAACGCGCTGAATTTTTAGAAGAAGCGACACAATTGATCGAAGCGACTAGAAAAGAAGATGGCTGCTTGAGTTATCAATTGTATGAGTCAACGGAACAAGTAAATGTCTTTGTGATGGTTGAAAACTGGCGTGACGAACAAGCAATCGAAGGGCATAACCAAAGTCCATTGTTGCAACAATTGTTCAAAAATATGCCTGAATATGCAGAAAAAGAAACAGAATTGAATGTCGCGAAAACACTTGCTTAAAAGGATTCGCTGACACGTTCTTTTGCGATCGAAGCAGCTAAAGTAGAAAGAACGTTCACTTTAAGAGGGAGCAAGAAAGGTCTGGTGTCTATTCATCCCTAAGACCTTTCTTGCTTCGCTCAAGAAGTGAAGCATCTACTCGAAAAGCAAACATCCATATTGAAAAAAAACTACATATATGGTATATTATGTAAGTATCTTGAAAATACCGTAACCCATTTTATTAAGGGGACGTTACGGATTCGACAGGCACAGTTCGAGCTTGAATTGCGTTTCGTAGGTTACGTCTACGCTAAAACGTTACAGTTAAATATAACTGCTAAAAACGAAAACAACTCTTACGCTTTAGCTGCCTAAAAACAGTTAGCGTAGATCCTCTCGGCATCGCCCATGTGCTCGAGTAAGGGTCCTAACTTTAGTGGGATACGTTTCAACTTTCCGTCTGTAAGTTGAAAAAGAGAACATCAGACTAGCGATACAGAATGCCTGTCACTCGGCAAGCTGTAAAGCGAACCTCTAAATGAGTTGACTATGAACGTAGATTTTTAAGTGGCGATGTGTTTGGACGCGGGTTCGACTCCCGCCGTCTCCATTCGGAGAAATCATATAAGTAGCAAAAACACTGTTGTACCAACGATTGTACAGTGTTTTTGCTACATTTTTTTATTTTTGACTACGTTCAGTTCCTAGCTAGATAGTTGGCGAAATTAACGGCCGTCTCATCACGCTTCTCAGGAGAAACGTGAGTATAGATGTTCATAGTCGTTTGGATGTCCGAGTGACCTAAGCTAGATTGGACATTCTTATATGTTTCGCTGGTTTCGAATAATGAAGAACATCAGAATTATTATTTTAAGTATTAAGTATTGACTATTCCAACTAAATAGAAAAAATTCTTGTGTAAAAAAATTAGTATGAAAAAATCTATCTATCTATTGATTTGATCAAATTGCTATGATATATTTTATTTAACGAAGGGCGCGATGCCTAGGAAAATAGTCCCATTTCATATTTTTTATGGATTGGGGCTATTTTTCTATCATTTTGAAGGGATAATAATATGGGAGAAAAAATTTTTTTATCTTTGGAAGAACAAATAAAAAAACTTGAGTCTCGGAAACTTAGTTTTAGGAATGATGAAGAAAGGAAAGAGGCAATATATGCATTGCAAAATAATTCATATTATTCACTAGTTAACGGATATAAAGATTTTTTCAGTATTATAGATAAAAATGGGGAAGATGATTATCAATACGTACTATTTGTAGATTTAAGAGATACATATGATTTTGATAAAGAACTTTCAGCATTGATTTTTAAATACTTATTGAGAATTGAAGATTCTATTAAAGCTATATTTTCATACCATATTGGCAAACATTATGGACATAAAAACCATGATTATCTTGATCGAAAAAAATATAGAAAAGGTAGTTTTGTAAAAAAAGAACAAAAATACGAAATTGAGATTTTATTAGAAAAATTAAATCGAACTATTGATATGGAAAGAGATTTACAGATAAAGCATTATTCCAATATGTATGGCTATGTACCACCATGGGTATTGGCGGGTTGTTTATCTATGGATACTCTTATGTATTGGTATAAGCTATCTGATAGACAAATAAAAGAGCAAACTGTTAAAACTATGATGTATGATTTCAGCCAGTACCCGTTTTACCACATAACTAATATAGAAGAAAATCTGGAATTCTTTGTAAATCTAACTACAATCATAAAAGAATACAGGAATCGTGCTGCACACAGTAATAGAATCATTAATCATCGCTCTAGACACAATATCAAAATCCATCTTTTAGAGTTATACGCACTTGAAAGAAAAGAAATTAGAAGCTTATATACAAAGGGTATATTAAAAAATGATATCTCTTCTTTATTCGTTACTATAGCCATTATGTTATCAAAGAGAAATACAATTAGGAACAACTTCATAAGAGAACTTGAGGCGCTATTTTATAATTTTAAATTAGCTAATCCCAATCTATATACGAGAGTAACTAGTAAGGTTAGGCTTGATTACGATTTTTCAGAACTATTAAGAGATATAATTTAATTTTTTAAAGTTTTTGTATGAGTATTTCAGGACATTTTTACCGTTCTTTCTTACTAATATGCTATGTTTTTTAAAACTCTTGATTAAACTGACTTCAGCAGTAACATTCAAATCTAAATTAGAATTATTTTGTGTACATAATTAAAACATATTAAAAAAATGAGCAAAATATTCCATTGCATACTCTATCCATAATTATAAGTATCTTTTTTTTAAAAGGATTTTTCTTTCAAAGTTTTTTCTGAGGACAAATTGTACTTTTCTTAATAATAGATATTTATAGTTAGTCATACTATAAAGCTGTCAAATAAATTCTATAAAAATTTTCACTAGGTTTAACCATCATCAAAAATAGTAAAAACAAATTATTATATGAAGCGACGTCTATATGAAGTAAGTAAAAAATGTTTTTTTATTGTATTTTCTTTTTTTTGAGACAATAAATCATCGTCTCTGTGCGTATAATAGAGCTGAGGGATAAATTGTGATATTATGATCAATTACTTTTTTTAATTGAATAAGTAAATTACAGTTTTAACCTATGGATGTTCTGGGCAGGAGGAAAGAAAATGAGAAGTGAAAAGATATTGGCGATTGATGAAGATCTAACATTTAGAAGAATGATTTGGAAGGCATTACAGCCAACTGGCGTTTTGATTTATCAAAGTGATTCCGTCGAAAAAACACTGGATATCATGTCTAGAGTGACCTTTGATCTGTATCTTTTAGATATTCGTTTAGCTCATCAAACAGATGGCTACCATATTGTGCAACTGATTCGAGAGCAAGACAATCTTTCACCGATCGTTTTTTTTACTGAACAACAAAATGAAATTGAAATTATCACTGGATTGGAGATGGGAGCAGATTATTACATCACTAAACCATTCAATCCAACACTATTAAAGGCGCAAGTCATGGCTATTTTGGACAGGCACAAGGTACTTAAAGAACAAACGACCCACTGTAAAGAAAATAAAATCATCATAGGTGATTTTTGCTTTGACAAAGCGCTCTATCGTTTATATAAAAAAGGCAGATCCATTGAGTTGTCTTCAAAAAAAATCAAGCTGATGCAATTCTTTATAGAAAATCCCGAACAGGTTTTTTCAAAGGAACAAATTTATCAAAGTGTTTGGAATGACAGTGAGCTGGATGCCAATACCATTATGGTTTTTATCAATCACTTACGAAACAAAATCGAAGATGATCCAAAAAATGTCCAGTACCTCAGAACGGTTAGAGGACTTGGTTATATTTTCTTACCCTCTGGTAAAGAAAGTAATCCTTCTAATTGAGCGAAAAAAATACCTAATGAAAGTAAATCTGCTGCACCACCAGGGCTTAAATTGCGTTTGGTCAATCGTTGATCATAGATTGTTAATTCATCAAGTAGCTGCTTCCATGGAAGCTTTGCTTGATGAATTTTTTTTGTTTCTTGTTGTACTTTTTGCCACTCCTGAATACCACCACGGTGAAGTAGATTTCCGTCTTCGATTTCACTCATCAACAAAACCAAAGCACGGAGAAATACTTCATCGGGCGCATGATAGTTTGCTGAACGTAAGTAAGGGAGAAGAATGGAAGTAAGGCTGGGATAACACTGAGCAGCCTCGCCACGAATACCCGAAATACCATGTGTCAAAAAAAGCTCTTCCCCATGTGTACGGTGTGTTTTCCGCGCTAAGTCGTGAAAATCCTCTTTGATCAAATCATGTGTCAGTTCTCCTGTAAAATCTAGTATTTGCTCCGTCTGTTTAGCGTTTAATGGAAGTCTTTGGATAAAACGTTGTTGCATGTGCCAACCGATAGCGCCTAAGATGACTGCAAACGAAAAATTCGCTCCTTTATGTGTATTGATATCATTCGTTGCGACAAGCATTGCTTGTTCTGCTTGATACCCTAGGTTTCTTAGTTTTTCAAATAATGATTTCGTATTCCCTTTATGAGTAAAACCTGCTTCGATATATTTTTGGAAAAAAGGTGTTAACGTTTCGATACTTATTTGAAAGGTTTGAAAATCCATATCATTATGCGCGCCATTTGAAATAGGATCGACTAGTCCTGGTTTTGGACTCAAGGCTACTTCATAAAGCAAAGCGTACGTTGCAGTTTCTGCGATCGTACCTATCAGTGTATGATCAGTCAATTTTTCTACGCTCCATTTCAGCTAAAATAAATTGTAATGAACGATCTAAATGCTCGTGGGTGATCAAGGTGATTTGTTCTGCGTTTTTTGTTTGCATTCCGCGATAGATCAGCCAATGTTCTTCAAGAGCTTTATCTCTCCGTCTGGATGAACGAATGGCGATATCGCGAAAATAAACGAGGTAAGCTTGTAACTCTAAGACAATAGATTTTAAACGGAGCATTTGGCTTTTCTCGTAAATAAACGTATTGAAGTCTGAAAAATTTTGCAAGACTTTTTCTGTTTGATCTGCTTGATTATAACTTTCACCGCGTAACAACAGTTCTTTTAGTTCAATGAAGTCTTCTTTTGTCATCTGATTCATTGCCTTGATCGTGGCAAGGGTATCTAAAGATTTACGGATATCATAGATTTCGTAAGCATCTTTTATACGAATACCTTTGACGACGATGCCGATCTTAGGCACGTGTTCAACTAATTTTTCATTGACTAATTGCTTCATTGCTAAGCGAATGGGTGTGCGACTGATATTCAATTCTTCCGCTAAGACTTTTTCATTGATTCGTGTATTTGCAGGAATATCACCAAGAATGATCGTTTTACGAAACGCTTCATAAATAAGTGCATTCAATGTTTTATTTTGAGTTAGATCCAAATTTTTTCGTAATGCTTCAACCACTTGCTTCATTTTTTTCTCCCCATTTCTACTTAGACATTCAGTTTCTGTTCTAAGTTTATCATGCTTTCCAACCCTCAAGAGAACGAACCCAAAAATATGTCAATAGCAGTTAAAACGGCTCCTTCACTTTGGCAGAACGTGAAAATTAGTATTCCAATAATGAAGGAGCCGTTCGTTTAGTTAGTCACTCTTGTTGGTACGATTGGTTTTTATTGTGGGATGTAAAATGGCATATGTCCAAAAAGAATAATTGTGACGACAAAAATAGTAAAAATACCCAAGGCATATTTTCCAGCTTCTCGTTGCCATTTCCCCATATCCAATCCGGTCAAACGTAACAAAAGATAGATAAAAGCGACTAAAGGGCTGAGCAAATGGAAGGCTTGACCCATCAAAGAGGCAAGAGCCATTTGCATATTCGTAAAACCATAGGCATGTCCGGCTTCTGCTAAAACCGGTAATACACCGAAATAAAAACCGTCATTTGAAATAAAGAAAGTACCGGGCGCTGAAATCAACGCAATGACTAATCCCCAGAATCCTGCTAGTTGTTTTGGAATGAGATAAGTAAAGCTATTCGCGAGTGCTTCAGCCATACCGGAACCTTGGAAAAGCCCCATAAAAACTCCCGCCGCAAAAACTAAAATCACGACTTGCACCGCATCGCCACCATTTGCACCAATACGGGCGGATTGATCTTTTAGATTAGGATAATTGACCATTAAGGCAATGCATGTTCCTACTAAAAATAATAAAAGAGGTGGTAAGGCAATCGAAGAGATAAACGAGCTTGCAACCAACCAGGCAATCAACACGATCGTGAGTATCCCATTGAATACAAAATTTTTAGGACAGCGCATTTTGACTGTTTCAGGATCGGTGATTTTAGTGATTTCTTCAATTTCCTCATTTGATAATTGGGTAATACCTAAACGGTCACGTTCTTGTTTTCCCATCCGGCGTGCAACGAAAAAAATGACATAAAGCAAAGACAAGATCATTCCAGGAGCTAGGTAAGACAAGATATCCGCATCGACTTCCAATACTGCCATCGCTCGAGCGGTCGGTCCACCCCAAGGTAATAGATTCATGATGGTATTTTGAAGAATGATCAATACCCCTAAGTTCATCATTTTCATGTTTAATTTTTTATAGATAGGAATAAAAGCGGAACAGCAAATCAACGTAGTCGTTGTCCCATCGCCATTCAGCGAAACGGTTGCGGCAACGATCGCAGTTGCCATTAAAACTTTCATTGGATCGCCTTTGGCAAAATAAATCATTTTTTTAGTGATTGGATCAAATAGACCAGCGTCCAACATGATTGAAAAATATAAAATGGCAAATAATAGCATGATTCCTGTATTTGAAGTTGTTTTGATACCTTCTAATACAAAATCGCCAATATTTCCTTTCTGTGAAGCACCGGAAATCATTGCAACTAAAGTAAATAATAGTGGAATGATCACAAGGGAAGTAAATGGAGATATTTTCTTTTTCATGATGACATACATAAAAATAATGATCATTGCATAAGATAAAACGGTTAATAACATACGCTTCTCCTTTTCTAATTGTATTGTTTGTAAGCGGTATCAAAATTAGGTGGGTAGAAAATTATTCTTAGGACAGAAAGAGTTGTATTTTACTAAAATTGACGCCTCCTTGACGACTCTAGGATAAGCAATATTTTAAAGGGAAGATAGGTGAAGTAAGAAAAAAGAACATGAAAAAAACAATTTGGTCTACCTAATCTTATCGAATGCTTAATAGTACCTTAACAGAACATTAATTCATTGTAAAAAGCTTTTATATCAATGTTTGTATTGCTTTTTTTTGCCTGATTCAAGAAAAAGAAACAACAAAAAAACAATCTTATGTCAGTTTGGAAAACATAATTGGTTGAATCACTCTATAATAAAAATAAGGACAGAAAAGAAGAAAGGAGCATGAAGTATGTGGCTGTTTACAAAACGAAGAAAGAAGCAGCAACCAGCAGTGGAGCCCAGCCCCACAATAGTAGAAAGAGACAATGAAAAGATGGATGAAATGAAATCGGTTCCTGCATATATTGATGCTGCGCCAGCTGATGTTCAGCTTGTCAGTGTGGTAGCTGCAAGTTTAGCAGCAGAATATGATCCGGAGAGTCGATTCATTATCAAAAAAATCAAGCAGAGAAATCCGGAAGCAATTTTGGTTTCACTGATTGCTACAGGTGTAGCAGCGGGAGTCAATCCAAATAGTCAGTTTATTATACGAAAAATAGCCAAAAAATAAATGTTTTGGAGGAGAAAAAATGTTGCGGAAATTCAAAATCTCAATTGATGGAAAAGAATATTTAGTGGAAATGGAAGAAATCGGTGGAAGTCCGCAAACGAACCCAGTTCCAACACCAGAACGATCTACACCAGTGGAAGCGGTCGTACCATCAGAGGTCTCAACAACTGTACCAGAAACGAAATCCTCAGTCGAAGCGGGAGCGGATGCGATGACTTCGCCGATGCCAGGCACGATTTCTCGTTTATTAGTTACAGTTGGGGAGGTAGTGGAAATCAATCAACCTTTGATGATTTTAGAAGCGATGAAAATGGAAAATGAAATCGTTGCTGGAAAAGCTGGTCAAGTGACTGGAATCCATATCAGTCAAGGAGAAATGGTGAATCCTGGTGATCCACTTATCACGATCAGTTAAATGTTCGCTTTGAGAGTAGAGTCATTTTGGTGACTCTTGGTATTCAATATTAAGTAAAAGGAAGTGACATGTGTGGAAACACTTATTGAAGGAGTTATTGGCATGGGGCAAGAGCCGGGACGCATCGTGATGATGGTGATTGGCGGAGTCCTCATGTACCTTGGGATAAAAAAAGAATATGAACCAACGTTACTCGTACCGATGGGGTTAGGTACGATCTTAGTCAATTTCCCTAATTCAGGTGTACTGAGTGCCGGTGGTGAGGCCGGCGCATTCCAAATTTTGTTTGATATGGGGATTACGACGGAGCTATTTCCGCTCTTATTATTCATTGGTATTGGTGCAATGATCGATTTCGGCCCCTTGTTACAAAATCCATTTTTATTACTTTTTGGAGCCGCCGCACAATTTGGGATTTTCTTTACGATCATCGTAGCGATCCTATTAGGTTTTGATTTGAATGATGCAGCTTCTATTGGCATCATCGGAGCAGCGGATGGACCAACTTCTATTTTTGTCGCGAACACGTTGAATTCGAAATATATGGGTGCCATCATGGTGGCTGCCTACTCGTATATGGCCCTCGTGCCAATCATTCAGCCAGTTGCGATCAAAGCTGTGACGACTAAAAAAGAGCGACGTATTCGAATGAATTATCGTGCAGGGGAAGTGTCGCAAACAGCAAAAATCCTCTTTCCTTTAGTTATTTCAGTCGTCGCTGGTTTGATTGCGCCTGTCTCTCTGCCACTTGTTGGTTTTTTGATGTTTGGAAACTTGTTACGAGAATGTGGGGTATTGGATCGTTTGTCGATCACTGCTCAGAACGAGTTAGTCAATCTCATCAGCATATTATTAGGGATCGCCATCTCGGTCAAAATGCAGTATGAAGAATTTTTACAGATCGATACGTTGATGGTTATCGGTCTAGGGCTGGTTGCTTTCATTATGGACTCGATCGGTGGAGTATTGTTTGCTAAATTATTAAATTTATTCCGAAAAGAGAAAATCAATCCAATGATCGGAGCAGCAGGAATCTCTGCTTTTCCAATGTCTAGCCGCGTCATTCAGAAAATGGCAACAGAAGAAGACCCACAGAACTTTATTTTGATGCACGCAGCTGGAGCCAATGTATCTGGTCAGATTGCTTCAGTGATTGCCGGCGGCTTATTGCTCGCCTTATTGGTATAAGAAAGGAGAAAAACGATGTCAGCAGAGTTAATCAAATCTCTTGAACTACTAGTTTTAGGATGGGGTGGCGTATTCGTTGTTATCTTGATCATTTATCTTGCTTCGATGCTATTGAGTCGCTTGTTTCCAGTAAGAAAATAAAAAGAAGGTCTTGTACATGTATACAATCAAAAGATTATGGTTGGAAAAGGATGCTCAAGTCTATCAACAATGGCTGGAGCTGATCGAAAAATCCGGTCTCACATTGAATGAAAAGGTTGACTATACCGTTGGGATCTATCAAGAAGAGCGGCTGATTGCCACCGGTTCTTATGAGCGCAATATTTTAAAATATTTGGCTGTTGCGAAAGATTTCCAATCAGAAAATTTGTTGACGAAGATCGTTCAGCAATTAATTGATCATTTATCCAAAGAAAACAAAAGGCATTTCTTTGTCTACACAGATCCTAGTAATCACCCGATTTTTCATGCTATGGGATTTAAAGAGATCATTGCCACTGAAACCATATTGTTTATGGAACAAGGTACACCTGACTTTCAAGATTATCTTGCCATGTTGAAGGCAAAAAAGAAAAAAGGTACAGGCTGTGGGATTGTGATGAATGCCAATCCTTTTACAAAAGGACATCAGTACTTAGTGGAGTGCGCAGCCAAACAAGCAGACCAAGTCTACCTTTTTATTCTTTCAGAAGATCGTTCAGAATTTTCCTTTTCCGAACGGTTCGAAATGGTCAAGCAAGGGGTCGCGCATGTAAAAAATGTCACGATTTTGCCGACAGAAGATTATCTGATTTCTTCCGCCACATTTCCTGCCTATTTTTTAAAGGAACATGCTACAGAAGAAGCAGCAAAAGCGCAAGGTACATTGGATGCGCTACTTTTTAAAGAAAAAATCGCACCGATACTTGCAATTGAAAGTCGATTTGTCGGTGAAGAACCGTACTCTAAGGTAACTGAAATCTATAATGAAACATTGAAGAAGGTATTTGGAGAATCGCTTTCTTTGATCGTCCTACCGCGAAAATGTATCAAAAACGAAGTAATCAGTGCAACAAAAGTCCGAAAAGCCTTACAAGAAGATGACGTGCAGACATTACAAGCGTATTTGCCTGCTTCGACTTATAACTATATCAAAAATCATAAACGTAATAGAGGTGACAGGAAGTGAAAATTTATCAAAGTGCAGTGGCTGGAACAATTGAATCCAGTGATATCATGATCACGATCGATCCAAAGATAGAAAAAGGCATTGAACTTTCCTTGACAAGCAATGTCGAAAAACAATTTGGTCACCAAATCAGAAAAGTCATTATGGACACCCTTCAACAGTTAGGCATTGAAGCCGCCAAAGTAACAGCTGTCGATAAAGGTGCGCTTGATTGCACGATCCAGGCAAGGACGATTACAGCAGTCCATCGAGCTGGAAAGCAAGAGCGCTATGATTGGAAGGAGATCAATTCATGGAACGTTTAAGAAGAACGATGATGTTTGTTCCTGGTGCAAATGCAGCGATGCTGAGAGATGCGCCATTATACGGTGCAGATTCACTGATGTTTGATTTGGAAGACGCCGTATCCTTAAAAGAAAAAGATTCGGCACGCTTGCTCGTTCATATGGCATTAAAAACATTTGACTATAGCAAAGTAGAAACGGTCGTTCGAATCAACGCATTGACGGCTGGGGGTGACCAAGACATTGAGGCAATGGTATTAGCAGGGATCGATGTCATTCGCTTGCCAAAAACAGAAACCGCACAAGACATCATCGAGGTTGATCAGGTCATCACTTCAGTGGAAGAAACTTATCATATCCCAATGGGAACCACAAAAATGATGGCAGCGATCGAATCTGCAGAAGGGGTATTGAATACAAGAGAAATCGCTAAAGCTTCCAAACGGTTAGTTGGCATCGCGTTAGGTGCCGAAGATTATGTGACCAATATGAAAACTCAACGATATCCAGATGGGCAAGAATTGTCTTTTGCTCGAAATATGATCCTTCATTCAGCTAGAGCTGCTGGTATTGCAGCAATCGATACTGTCTATTCAGATGTCGAAAATCTTGAGGGATTTCAAGCAGAAGTCCGTCTGATCAAACAATTAGGCTTTGATGGGAAATCAGTGATCAACCCACGTCAGATTCCATTAGTCCATGCCATTTATGAACCAACAGAAAAAGAGATCCAAGGAGCGAAAGAAGTGATCTGGGGCATCCAAGAAGCAGAAGCAAAAGGTTCAGGCGTGATTTCTGTGAATGGCAAGATGGTGGATAAACCAATCGTCGAGCGAGCAGAAAGAGTGATTGCTCTTGCAAAAGCGGCGAAGTTGATCAGAGAGGAGGATATCTAGAAATGGTTGTAAATAAAGTTGGTAAAGAGATTCCACAAACAGCAACAGTTGCTCATCGTCTGTACGAAGGTGAGTTGGACCATATTGAACCATACAAAGAAGCCAGTAGAAGCATCCATCCTGTCCGTCCGAATGACAAAAAAATAGTGGGAAGTCTCAAAGAAGCCATTGAAAAAACTGGACTGAAAGACGGGATGACGATTTCTTTTCATCATCATTTCCGTGAAGGTGACTTTGTACTAAACATGGTCATGGAAGAAATTGCATCTCTAGGAATCAAAAATATCACGATCGCACCAAGTTCAATCGCAAATGTCCATGAACCTTTGATTGATCATATAAAAAATGGCGTTGTGACAGGAATTACCACAAGCGGTTTGCGGGATAAAGTAGGTGCCGCGATTTCGGAAGGAATCATGGAAAAACCAGTAGTCATTCGTTCCCATGGTGGAAGAGCGCGAGCGATCGCATCCGGTGACCTGCATATTGATGTCGCTTTTTTAGGCACGCCAAGTTCGGATGAATATGGAAATGCCAATGGAACTGCTGGGAAAGCTATTTGTGGCTCACTAGGTTATGCCATGGTCGATGCAAAATATGCGGATCAA
This sequence comes from Enterococcus sp. DIV1304_2, assembly GCF_050555445.1. Lineage (NCBI taxonomy): Bacteria > Bacillati > Bacillota > Bacilli > Lactobacillales > Enterococcaceae > Enterococcus > Enterococcus sp. DIV1304_2. The sequence continues at coordinate 1,898,716 of NZ_CP187851.1, read as the reverse complement.
GTCGTTATCCTCACAGATAATTTGGTTTCCTTTCCCAATACTCCAATCAGTATTGCACAGACGGATGTCGATTATGTTGTAGAAGTGGCAGCGATAGGTGATCCTGAGGGCATTGCCAAAGGGGCGACACGCTTTACTAAAAATCCTAAAGAACTATTGATCGCAGAGTATGCAGCAAAAGTCATCACTCATTCCCCTTACTATCAGCAGGGATTCTCCTTTCAAACTGGAACAGGCGGTGCTGCACTGGCTGTTACTCGCTTTTTGCGGGAAGCAATGTTGAAAGACCAAATGACAGCTAGTTTTGTATTAGGTGGGATTACGAATGCGATGGTGGAATTACTGGAGGAAGGTTTAGTAGAAAAGATCATCGATGTTCAAGATTTTGATCACTTATCTGCGATTTCTTTAGGCGAAAACAACCAACATTATGAAATTGATGCAAGTATGTACGCTTCTCCAGCTACTAAGGGTGCCATGGTAAATCAGCTTGATACAGCAATTTTATCTGCGCTAGAAATCGATACGGATTACAATGTCAATGTTATGACTGGTTCAGACGGAGTGATTCGCGGGGCTGTTGGCGGTCACCCAGATACCAGCATGGGTTGTAAAATGAGCCTAGTGATCTCGCCACTCGTTCGTGGACGGATACCCACTGTTGTTGATCATGTCAATACGGTTGTGACTCCCGGAACTAGCATTGATGTCTTAGTTACGGAAGTAGGTATCGCCATCAATCCTAAACGACAAGATCTGATCGAGTATTTTAAGGGTGTAGATATACCGCAATATACGATTGACGAGCTTAAACAAAAAGCATATGACATCGTTGGCGAACCTTCAGCCATCCAGTATGGCGAAAAGATCGTTGCTTTGGTGGAATACCGTGATGGCACACTGATCGATGTGGTCAAAAATGTGTAGCAAACTATTTGATGGACCGACTGTGACGCATGAAGAAATCCTGATCGCAAGAGAAGCCCGTGCCAATAGACAGAGAAAATTATTGGAAGCAAATCCACAAAATGTGTTGCTTTCAGCAACCATGAATATACCAGGTCCTGTCAAAACGTCAGAAGAAATCGCACAAGTCTTTCATATAGTGGTCGAAGCTATAGAAGAATGTGTTTCAGAAGTCACTCCATTGGTCCAATTGTACCGTAAGAAAAAAACAGGTTACGAGTATTTTTTGCTTCTTCCTTTAAGAAAAGAGCTACTAAAAAAGCGCATGATCGAACTCGAAGAAACATGCCCCTATGGTCGATTAGTTGATCTTGATGTACTTTTTTGGGAAGAAGGAAAGATGCAGCAGTTGAGTCGCGAGATGCTGGGATATAACCAACGGACATGTTACGTGTGTAACGAAGTAGCCAAAGTTTGTAGTCGCAAACAGAAACATTCCCTGCAAATGATACGCACACATATCCAGCAACTTGTTGAGAAAGGAAGGAAGTAAATGGCAAAAAAAATCCAAATGATGGAAACCGTTTTGCGTGATGGGCAACAAAGCTTGATTGCCACAAGAATGACTACAGCAGACATGTTGCCAATCCTGAAAAAAATGGATCAAGCAGGCTACCATTCATTAGAGATGTGGGGTGGCGCTACCTTTGATGCGTGCTTACGTTTCTTAAATGAAGATCCATGGGAGCGTTTGCGTATGATTCGTTCACAAGTCAAACAAACAAAGCTACAAATGTTGCTTCGAGGACAAAACCTCCTTGGGTACAAAAATTACGCAGATGATGTAGTCAAAGAATTTGTCGAGAAATCGATCAAGAATGGCATTGATAGTATTCGTGTGTTTGACGCATTGAATGATGTCCGAAATTTACAGACTGCTATTGTGACAGCTAAAGAAGCTGGTGGTCATTGCCAAACAGCTATTTCTTATACGACGAGTGAGATCCATACGATCGATTATTTTGTAAGATTAGCAAAAGAAATGGCGGATACAGGAGCAGATTCGTTATGTATCAAAGATATGGCGGGCGTATTGACTCCACAAACTGGTTACGAATTGATCAGTCGAATCAAAGATGCCGTGCCATTACCCTTAGAAGTCCATACTCACGCAACAAGTGGGATCGCTGAAATGACCTATTTAAAAGCAGTTGAAGCAGGGGCGGACATCATCGATACGGCTATCTCTTCTTTTGCGGGTGGAACGAGCCAACCTGCAACTGAATCGATGGCTTTGGTTCTTGAAGAAATGGGCTATGATACAGGGCTAGATATGAAAAAAGTGACAGAAATAGCAGAATACTTCAATCCAATCAGAGATCGTTTTCGAGAAGAAAAGATGTTGAATCCTAAAGTCAAGGACATTGAACCTAAAACATTGATTTATCAAGTGCCTGGCGGTATGTTATCTAATTTATTAAGTCAGTTGACGGAACAAGGATTACAAGAGAGATATGAAGAAGTATTAGCAGAAGTGCCAAAAGTTCGAGCAGATCTTGGCTTTCCGCCACTTGTTACTCCGTTGTCCCAAATGGTAGGAACGCAAGCGCTGATGAATGTACTTTCTGGTGAGCGGTATAAACTCGTCCCAACTGAAATCAAAGAATATGTTCGAGGGTTGTACGGCCGTCCTCCAGCACCAATCGCTGAAGCCATCCAACAAACAATCATTGGCGATGAACAAGTGATCCAAGAGCGACCCGCAGATTTACTAGCACCTCAATTGCCGCTACTCAAAAAAGAAATCAGTGAGTATGCAAAATCACCAGAAGATCTTTTAAGCTATGCCTTATTCCCTCAACAAGCCAAAGATTTCTTAGGGCGTCGCGAAGACCGTTTTTATGACGTACCACTGCAAACGGTTGAAGTGATGATCGACATGGACTGACGTCAAAACAAGGATTCGGTTTTTAGCCGCGGTTGAGAGATAGTAAAATAAAGGTGGATATATGTCATTTTAGAGATGTTGAGTAGATAAAATTCCCTACTCATGGACTTAGGGGCGATGTCTGAATCCTCAGTCTTGGGCGAGATTAACAATAAAAAAGGAACTGCGTGAACAGTCCCTTTGGAAAGCGCCGCTAAAAAAGGCGCCAAAAATTTCATTCGGTATAGTAGAAATAGTCGTCCTCTGTTAAAGTGACGGCTATTTCGTTTTGTCATGTTTAAGCAGATCCACAATCAAATCAATTCAAAATGCTTCAATGCGTGAACGATCCCGCCTTCGGTATTTTTCTTCGTAATGAAGGTTGCAAGTTCTTTCAACTCATCATAAGCATTGCCCATCGCGATTTTGTGATCACAAGCTTCAAGTAAGGCAAAATCGTTCGGCCCGTCACCAAAACCAAAAGTTGGGACATTCTCTAATTTTAATGTTTCTTTTAAGCGTTTGACCCCTGCACCTTTTGAAATACCTTTTCTGACCGTATCGATCGAATAGGGACTATTGCGGTAAAAAGTCATGTCTGGGAAACGTTCATGATAATATTCATCACCTGATTCGGAAAGAATCAGCAACATATTGATCGGATGATCCTGAAAAGCGGAAGGATCGATTGGTGGCACATCTGAATGGATAAAGCCATAAGCTTTTCTCATGGTCTCTGTGTGATGAGTACTCCAAATGTTCTCTCTATTATAAAAACAAAGGGCATGACCTTGCTCTTCGATATGGTCACGCATTTTTTGACATTCTTCTTTAGAAAAGCGTACAGAATAAATTTCTTCTCCCTCTACGCTAATGCAAGAACCGTTCATTGTTACAGCGGAAGTAATACCCGCATCACGCATGATTTGTTTGATTTCCATTTCTGTCCGTCCAGTAGCGATAACAGGTAGGATATCATTCTCTTTTAATGCTTGGATTGCTGCGGCGATCTCAGGAGTTATTTTAGAATGTCCATCTAATAAAGTTCCATCGAGATCGAAAAATGTGATTGCTTGATAGTTTGTCACAAATAAAACTCCTTTTTCATTTGACTATCTTTATCTTATCAAAGAATGAACAAAAGACAAACGTTTCGTGAAGAATTACTGAACTTATTGGTTCAGCAACCATTTTAGAGTATACTATAGACAGAGATTGGAGAGTGAAATCATGATTTTTTTAACAGTTGGTCTTTTTTTGACCTTGATAGGGCTCTTATTTTTAATTTTGCCTTCTAAAGGTAATTTACCTTTCTATGGTTATCATTCAGAACGTGCCACCAGATCCGACGAACATTGGCGGATTGCCCAACGAACAAGCGGAAAATATTTCTTGATTTTCGGATTATTGATGACCTTGATCGGCTACGGATTAAAAATCACCGAACATACCAATTTTTTTATTATTGAAATGTTGGTCTTAGTGTTTCCGATCATGCCGATTTTTATATTAACAGAAAAAAAATTACAAACTTACGATTTGATAAATGGAGGAGACGAGCATGAACATTTTAATGATTGAAGATAATCAATCCGTATCTGAAATGATGCAGATGTTTTTTTTGAATGAAGGATGGGAAGCAACCTTCAAATACGACGGAAAAGAAGGATTAGATGCGTTTTTAGAGAATCCACAACATTGGGATATGGTCACGTTGGATCTTAATCTTCCGACATTGGATGGCATGATGGTTGGACGAGAAATCCGAAAAGTTTCTAGTACGGTACCAATCATCATGTTGACCGCCCGAGATTCTGAAAGTGATCAAGTGATCGGTTTGGAAATGGGAGCTGATGACTATGTCACTAAACCTTTTAGTCCCTTGACGTTGATTGCACGTATGAAGGCATTACACCGTCGTAGCGAATTGGTAGAAACAAAAGAAGAAAATCCATTATCTGATCAAAATTTTGACATCCAAACCGATCACTTCAAGATGAATACGAAAACGCGTGAAGCCTACTTGAATAACCAACCGATCGATGGATTGACACCAAAAGAATTTGATCTTTTATTTACATTAGCAAAAAAACCAAGACAAGTATTTTCAAGAGAACAGTTATTGGAACTCGTTTGGGATTATCAATATTTTGGTGATGAACGAACCGTCGACGCCCATATCAAAAAACTGCGTCAAAAAATCGAGAAAGTAGGCCCACAAGTGATCCAGACCGTTTGGGGAGTAGGCTATAAATTTGATGATTCAGGTGTTGCCTGATGCGCTATTTATACCAACAATTACTGGCATTTTGTGGGATGATCGCGATGATCATCTTGATCGTCGGTATTTCTTTTACGCAATTGACCAAGCAAACCATCGAAGAAAATAATTACCAACAACTTTTTGGTTATGCCGAGTCGGTGGAGAAAACGACCCAAACCTTTGCGGATACGTTTCCTCAATTCAATCAAGATCAAGCATTCCAAAATGCGTTGGAACTGACTGAACAAGTATTAACTGAACAAAATGTCAATTTTATCTTTATTGATAAATATGAGCGAGTGATCTATCCAACTGCTGGGGTTTACTTGAATTTTACGATTACAGCAGATCAATGGGAAAGTTTGAGAAGCGGTCGCCAAGTCAAGTTTACTTCAAATAAAAATATCTCAGGAGAGAATCAAGCCACATCCTATGCTTTGGTTCCTTTCAACTTGAATCATGAGTTTTATGGGGGATTAGTTGTAAGCCAACCAGCCAGAAACATCGACAATAGCGTGCGATCAGTCACCTTGAATCTCTTCAAAGGCTTCATCTTCTCAAGCATCATTGCAATCATCGCAAGCTATGCCTTTGCGGCTTTCCAAGTCAAACGGATCAATCGTTTGAGAAATGCTACAAAAGAAGTCACGAATGGCAACTTCGATGTGCAATTACCTGTAAATGACAAAGATGAATTTGATGAATTAGCAGACGATTTCAATAAGATGACCAACTCATTGAAAGAATCACGAGCAGAAATCGAGGAACAAGAGAATCGGCGCAGACAATTCATGGCAGATGCTTCCCATGAAATGCGGACCCCTTTAACAACCATCAATGGCTTGTTAGAAGGCTTAGAGTATAATGCCATCCCAGAAAACCAACGGGAAAATGCCATTAAATTAATGAAAAATGAAACTGAACGTTTGATTCGTCTAGTCAATGAGAATTTAGATTATGAAAAAATCAGAACGAATCAAATCAGTATGGTCATCAAAAAATTTGATGGGACAGAAACGTTAAAAAACATTGTTGCTCAATTGGAAGCAAAAGCAGAAGCTGCGGGTAATCAATTGATTTTAGAAGCACCTGAACAATTAGACGTATACGCTGATTATGATCGGTTTGTACAGATCATGGTCAACATTATTCAAAATGCGATCCAATTCACTGAAAATGGAACGATCACAGTCACATTAGAAAAAGGTTATCTTGAAACGATCATTAAAGTGACCGATACTGGTATTGGTATGTCAGAACAACAAATGAAAAGCATATGGGATCGCTATTACAAAGTTGATCCATCTAGAAAAAATACAAAATATGGCGAATCCGGCTTAGGGTTACCGATCGTTCAACAATTAGTTCGATTGCATAAAGGAAAACTCGACGTAACAAGTGAGTTAGGAAAAGGAACGACATTTACTGTAAAATTACCAGATGTTGAAATCGAATGATAACTAAATCAAAAACCGTTAAAACAAGGCTTCTCTCTTGTTTTAACGGTTTTTTTATGAAGATCAACAAGCTCAAGTTAACTCGCTTCTTTACAATCAGTGACATAGGGGCTTTCGGCAATGGAAAGATCATGCGTCAACAATAAGATCGAAAAAGAATGATCGTTGACTAAATCGCAAAGATTTGTCAAAAGATCTTGAATCTCGATAATCGACAAATCATCGATAGGGTCTTCGATGATCAGTTTATTTTTATCGGCGAGGATTGCATGCATCAGTTGCAATTTGATTCTTTCATACGTGCTCAACTCACTTACTGATTTTTTGAGCAACGAGGAATCTATCATTAGGTTATCTTGCGCTTGTTCCTGTTTGGCTTTTTTTTGTTTTTCGGGGATGTCCAAAAAGACTTGTTCTTTTAAATTAAGATAAGGGAAGAACGGCCAATTTTTTTGAACGATCATCAGATCAGTTCGTTCTGACGCGAGGAGTTGTGCTTTGATCTCTGTGAAAATCACCTGTTGTTCGGCTTTCGAACCGATCAGAACAGTAAAACCGCTAAATGATATCAGTGAATCATGTTGGTTCATCAATGATCAGCTTCTTTCTTTTTAAAAGTCGATTTGAAATCATGAAAAGACAGGTACTAAGTAATGTGCTAATACTAACTAAACAAATGATCGTCTGTCCGATCCCTTTTAAGGTATCTACTAAAAAGTTATCGCTAAAAAAATCGATCATGAAAAAACTATTTTGGTCAATCGAGATCGATAAACCATTTCCAGAAGAAAAGACACTTGGTAAATTCGGTAGTTCGAAGAAATCTAACAGAGCCAAATTGATTTTTTGGAGTAAAGCTTGATAGCCATTTTGGAAAGCAAAAACGATCAAAAGAACGCCAAGACAACTCAGAACTAATGGAATCAAGGATTGCCAAAAAACAAAGAAGAACATTTTTGGTTTGGAAAGACCCGCTAATCGCCAATTGATGATTTCCATACGATGACGATAGAGTGAGAGTAAAAAGAAAAAAAAGAAACACAAGGCAAACAGTGCCAGTATACAACTGATCACAACCAGATAGGCTTGTTGAAGCGTTTCTGATGAAGGCAAGTTTTCTTTGACATCAGAAGCATCAAATATCAACACCCGATCTTGGATTTGTTTGTGTAAAGTGGTTTGTAGATTATATAAGTTAAAGCTGATCAATAATAGAAAAGCAGAAAAGCTTGAAAACAAAGTATATAGAAATGTTTGTTTTTTGTAATAAAGTAATCGTGCGGTAGAATAACGGATCATATTCATACTTTTCACCTCAAGAATAGTATAAAAAATGAATATGAATAAAGTATGAAAATCATTTAGTGAAAAACCGAAATAAAGGAAGGCTGGTCAAGTAGGACAAGCAAAAGGAACCTGAAGGCGTATAAAAAACTTCTTTAGTGACGCTATTCTTTTGGCCCTACTATGAGATCCAGTGCAAAAACTAATAGGGAAATGTATCAATTTCAAGATTTATGAACGAGCGATGAGTCCCCAAGAATCAAATGATTTGTCTGGGATCTTATTCGTTTCAGACTTAGAGTATGTATGAGGGGACAGAGATGCATCGAATATGATTAGTAGCATCTCTTTGCACTTTCAATCGTGGAGGTAAAAAAATCACTGAGTAGAAATAAGCAAATCTATTTATATTTCTAGTTATTAGATCAAAAAAAAAGCACCCGAAGAAAGGATTTCCTCGAGCGCTGTTCGTTGAGTGATAACATTCGCTACTTGTTCTCACGTTGTTCATTCGTTGTTTTCTACTGCATTTTCACTATCCGTAGGTTCCTCGGTAGGAATACCATGGATATCTTGGAAAGTTTTTGTTTCGTAAAGATTTTGTGTCGTTTGATTGTTGTTCTCACTGAAGACGCTTGTTGATTTGTCACCAAGTGAACGCTCGGCATCACTTAGATGTTGCAAGCCATTTTTGTAATCAAACTTAGAAGTATCAAGTGGTTCTAAACCACTTTCTGTATAAAATCGAAGTAGATCGCCATTGTTGATCTGGTCTGAAACGGCGAGTTGCTTGCTGACTGCTTCACGTAAGGCAGTAACTTCTGCTTGTTGTTCTTCAGTCATATCGGATAGGACTTCACCTGTTTGGGTATCGTAGACAGCTCCACCATAATAGGTGTATTTAGGTGAAACGAAGTCACCATCACGGAAAGCGACTAACTGGTTATTATCAGGTGAGAAAAGATCTTGTCCTAATTGGATATAATTTTTTGAATCAACACCTAATAAATGAAGCAATGTCGGTAAAGCATCGACTTGGCCACCGTACGTATGATTGATCCCGCCTTTTGTTTGTCCAGGGATATGGATCATATATGGCACGCGTTGCATCGCTGCATTGTCAAAATTTGTCCATGTCGAACTTGTTTTACCAACTAATTCAGCTAAAGATTTGTTTCTTGTATTAGAGATCCCGTAGTGGTCACCGTATAAGACGATGACTGAGTTTTCATACAAGCCACTTGCTTTTAAATAGTTGAAGAATTCTTCTACCGCTGTGTCTAAATAGTTAGCTGTCGCAAAGTAACCATTGATTGTTTCATCGTTCGTATTAGCTACTGGGAATCCAGCTTCCTCATTCGTGAATTTTGAATAAGGGAAGTGATTCGATACAGCAATGAATTTTGAGTAGAATGGTTGTTGCATCCGTTCTAAATATTGGACGGATTGTTCAAAGAATGGTTTGTCATGTAAACCGTATTGGAATGAGTTATCGTCATTCACGTCATAGTATGAAGCATCAAAGAAGTAATCATACCCAAAACTCTTATAAGTTTCGTTACGGTTCCAGAATGTACCAGCATTCCCATGGAATGCTGCACTGGTATAGCCTTTTGTTTGTTTTAAAATATTTGGTGCTGCTTGGAAAGTATTCTTACCACCAAGTTGAGTGAATAGCGATCCTTGGTTCAAACCGAATAATGAATTTTCCATCAATGTCTCTGCATCACTTGTTTTTCCAGCTTTTACTTGATGGAAGAAATTGTCAAAACTAAATGTTTCATTACTGTGGAATAAACTATTCAAGAAAGGTGTTACTTCATGTTCTACGCCATTTTCGTCTTTCAGTTTATAATCGATCACAAACTGTTGTAAGCTTTCTAAATGGATATAGATAACATTCTTACCCTCAGCTAATCCATAGAGATCTTGGTTTGGTTGCGCATAATGTTCTTTGACGTAAGTTGCTACTTCTTTCATATCATTTGGACTTGCTTCAGCTCGTACTTGGTTCGTTTGGTAAGTTTGGATACCGTCGTATACCATGAACGCGTTCAGTCCAAGATATTTAACTAGATAATCACGAGAGAATGTACGTGTCAATAACTCTGGGCGATCTGCTTCAGCTAAAAATAGATTTCCAGAAAAGATCATCACTGCTAAGGTAGTAAAAGCAAACGCCATTCGAGCGCGTACAGGACGTGGGTCCATTTTGATTTTTTTCGTTGCTAAAAGTGCAATGATCAAAATGATATCGATCCAATAAAGGACATCATAAGGACGGAATAACCGTAAGGCACTTTCGCCTAAACCACTTGCGACTTTTCCGGCGCCTAGGATCGCGTTGATCGTAATAAAATCAGTGAACTCACGATAATAGATGATGTTAGAAAATAAGAGCAAGGTCAACAAGAAATAGATGACTAGCATCGTGATATACGCTGCTTTCGTTCGTCTAACATATAAGGCAATCCCTAAAAGAAGGATAGTCGTTGCGATCGGGTTGATGAACAAGATAAAATATTGGATGCCACTCTCGATCCCTAAATGGAAATCAAATAGATAAGTAGCAATCGTTTTGACCCATAACAAAACTGCTAGTAAAGTAAAAAATCCGAGCCTTTTATTTAAAAAAGCGGGTGTTTTTATTTTCAAATTAATCTTCCTTTCTGCACTCTTACATAAAAAAAGAGTGACATGAAACATACTCACGACTCACATACTCCTAACCATTTTACTAGTAGACCAAAATAGTGTCAATTGAAAGTACAAATCAAGCTTGATAGATTAAGATTTTCTTTAAGATCGCTAAGTTTTGTACAAAAATCTACACATGAATAGGGAGGACAAAAGTGCGCAGCACTGAGAAATCATCATGGAAAATCGGAAATCATTCTTCAAATTGTCGTTTTTTCAAAATATTTTCTGAAGGAACTACTTTCGGAACACTGTGCATTTCGTTTTAGTGGGAGATGAGGAGTTTTTATTTTAGCTCTTTTCTAAGGGAAACTACCTATAAGACAAGGAATCTCTAAGACAAGAAGCGTGTTTTTTGTTATACTAAAAGGGAGAATGAAAAAGCAGGTGAGCCAATGAAACTAACAATAAAAAAAAGAGCAGTCAAGAAATTTTTAAAAGGCTATCCATTGATCCAAGAAGAAGATTTAGTCCAAATGAAAAAAACGACGGAATGGGTAGAATTAATTGATCAGCAAGGGAAATTTTTAGGAAAAGGCTATTTAGGAAAACAAAACAAAGGGATTGGTTGGGTACTCAGTCAAAAGGATGAACCATTTGATCAATCATTTTTTGAACTAAAATTTCTGACAGCTAAAGAAAAAAGGACAAGCTATTTTAATGATGAGCAGACAACAGCTTTTCGTTTGTTCAATGGAGAAGGAGATGGGATCGGTGGTTTGATCATTGACTACTACGATAGCTTTGCTGTCTTTTCTTGGTACAATGAAACCTTATATTTGGCTCGTGAAGTTTTATTAAAAGCTTTTCAAGCTGCTTATCCTGAAATTGTCGGAATCTACGAAAAAATTCGCTTTGAAACAACACGATTACCGGAGAGCCAGCATGTGACTGGAGAAGAGGCCAAAGAACCACTACTTGTCCAAGAAAATGGTGTGACTTATGCCACTTATTTGAATGAAGGTCTGATGACAGGGATTTTCCTTGACCAAAAAGAAGTCAGAGGGGCATTGATCGATGGCTTAGCTTTAGGGAAATCAGTACTGAATATGTTTAGCTATACCGGTGCTTTTTCTGTAGCTGCTGCTATGGGTGGGGCAACAGAAACGACAAGTGTCGATCTAGCAAAACGAAGTTTGAAAAAAACTCGTGAACAATTTGAGGTCAACGGGTTGACACCGGATGCCCATAAAATCATCGTCATGGATGTTTTTGAATACTTTAAATATGCACAACGTAAAGGTTTCTCTTATGATGTAATCGTTTTGGACCCTCCAAGTTTTGCTCGGAACAAGAAAAAAGTCTTTCGTGTAGCCAAAAATTATGGTGAATTAGTGAAAGATAGCTTGTCGATCTTAGCCGATGAAGGAATCTTGATTGCCTCAACAAATGCAGCCAATGTGTCGATTGATCAATTTCAAGCAATGATCGAAGATGAACTAATTTCTGCTGAGTATGAATACCAAATCAGCGGTGTTTATCGTTTGCCTGATGATTTTCAAACCATTGATTCTTTCCCAGAAGGAAATTATTTAAAGGTATTTGTTTATGAAATAAAAAAATAGAGAGGGCGTGAAGTAAATGTTTCAAGTAAAAGGAGTAAGATTTGGTACTGGACGTCCAAAAGTCTGTGCGCCCTTGACTGGTACAACTCGCGAAGAACTTCTGAGAGAAGCAATCCTGGCGAGGGAAGCCGGTGCTGATTTGGCTGAATGGCGTCTTGATTGTTATCAGGATGTCTTCAACAAAGAACAACTAAAAGAAACGTTAGTACTGATCTATGAAATGTTAGAAAGACTTCCATTGCTTTTGACTTTTCGAACCTTAGAAGAAGGTGGAACGCAAGATATTTCCATCAAAGACTATCACGATCTGTATAAATTTTTGATCGACACAGAATTAGTGGAAATGCTAGATATTGAGTTGTTCAAAATCGAAAGTATGGAAAAGGATCTGCTCCATGATATCCACCGCCGCCAGATCCCACTGGTCATCAGTAGTCACGATTTTAAAGAAACACCAGCAGATCCGGTCTTGCTGTATCGTTTGAATATGATGGAACATTTTGGTGCAAGTATCGGCAAAATTGCTGTGATGCCAAATAATGAACGTGATGTTTTACGGATGATGGAATTGACTCGTCGTGCACATGCGTTTGTGTCAATGCCTCTAGTCACTATGTCAATGGGTGAGCTTGGCATGGTCTCTCGACTTGCAGGCAACGTGACAGGTTCAGCCATCACTTTCGGTGCGTTAGATGCGACACGAGCTTCTGCACCTGGCCAATTACCAGTTAAAGAATTAAAACAAATCATTAGTTTACTCAATGAAAATTAAGCTAGACGAAGGTGAAGATTTTGGCAAAGAAGAAACCAGTAAAAACGAATGCTATACGTATGGTAGAACAAAAAAAGATTGCTTATACAGAACATGAATATGCTTGGGATGAAGCACATATCAGTGCCTCATCCGTTGCTGCTCAGTTGCCAGGAAGTGAATCACGAATTTTTAAAACATTAGTAGCAGTGGGGAATAACACAGGCCCGATCGTTGCCGTTATTCCTGGAAGTACTGAACTTGATTTAAAAAAACTAGCAAAAGTCTCCGGCAATAAAAAAGTAGAAATGCTCCATCTCAAGGACTTGGAAAAAACGACCGGATATATTCGAGGTGGCTGTTCACCAATTGGTATGAAAAAATTATTCCCAACATTTATTGAAGAACAGGCAAAAGAATATGACCAGATCATTATTTCTGCTGGAAAACGCGGACTGCAAATGGAACTCGCTCCAGAAGCCATCGCTGAGTTGACCAATGCAACATTTGTCGATATCAAAATTTAAAAACCACAAACAAAAAGCAAAACAAATGCTGAAAGATCGATCCATGAAAGGCGAACGACACGCGTTGCCTTTCATGGATGTTTCATTCAAGCAATGTTTTGCTTTTTTGTCTCTTACCATTGACTTTGCATGGCTGCGTGCATTCCTGAAACACGTCCCGTAGCAAAAGCTGCCGTGATATTAAAGCCACCTGTATACCCATTTACATCAAGTAACTCTCCACCAAAAAACAGTCCGTTCAATACTTTGCTTTCCATGGTTTTTGGATTGACTTCTTTTAATGAAACGCCACCACCAGTAACAAAAGATTTCTCGATGGGAAATGTCTTATGGATCAATAGCTCAAAGTTTTTACATAATTCAGCAAATTCTTGGATTTGTTTTTCGGTGGTTTGGCTACCAGTTAGTTCGGTCATTTCTAGCCGTTCAAGATAAAATTGGAGTAGACGTTCAGGTAGAAAACCACGCCACGCATTGATCAAATTCTTTTTCGATTCCTTACTTAGTTCCACTAACTCCTGTATCAGTTCTTCGACTGATTTCGTCGGGAAGCAATCTAAAGAAACAGTTACAGGTGCCTGCGTTTTTTGTAGCTCATTGTTGATGAAGCTGGAACACCTTAAAGCTGCTGGTCCAGAGATTCCAAAGTGGGTAAATAGAAGATCCATCGTGTGTTCCGTGATCACTTTTCCTTTTTGGTTCAAGACACGTAACGTGATATCCTGTAAAGAAAGACCTTGCAACACTTTATCCGCAATAAATGACTCTTCAGAAATCAAAGGAGACTCTGTTGCATAAAGTGGTGTGATCGTGTGGCCTACTTTTTTGACTAATTTATACCCATCACCCGTTGCACCAGTAGAAGGATAGGTGCGTCCACCAGTCGTCAAAATGACGCATTTTGCTTTAAATTCATCAAATTCAGTACGGACACCATAGATTTGGTTGTCCTTATGGATCAATTTTTCTACACGTTCACCAAAAAACATCGTGACGTTCAATTCATTCAGACGATGAACCAGTGCTTCAATGATCGTTTTTGATTTATTTGTCACTGGAAACATCCGTCCGTGATCTTCTTCTTTTAAGTGAACTCCTTGTGATTCAAAGAATTCCATGATGTCAAAATTGTTGTATTGAGAAAACGTACTATATAAAAATTTACCATTTCCTGGGATATGCGCAATCAAATCATCGACAGGGCGATTATTTGTGACATTACATCGACCGCCACCAGTCATCAATAATTTTTTACCTGCTTTTTTATTTTTTTCGATCAACAAGACACTGGCACCATACTCGGCTGCACTGATTGCAGCCATCATGCCACTTGTTCCTGCGCCAACAACAATCACGTCATAAGTTTTTTCCATTTTCTCACCTCACAGAGAGTGTAGCATATTTGAAGACGATTCGCAGAAAATGTTTTGACCTATGATTGAAATAAGCTAAAATAAAGTCAGATGAATAAAGGAGCGTGAACCTATGTCAAATGCAAAAGAATACGTACAAGCGATACAAGAAAAACTTCACCAAAAAGATGACGGCCAAATCGAGTTTCTGCAAGCGGTCGATGAATTTATGCCTACGGTCATCCAATTTTTAGAAAAAAATCCAGAATACATTGAAAAAAATATTCTAGGGATTTTAGTAGAACCAGAACGAGTGATCCAATTCCGTGTTCCTTGGCAAGATGATCAAGGAAACTGGCAAGTGAATCGTGGGTACCGAATCCAATACAATTCAGCCATCGGACCATATAAAGGTGGCTTACGTTTTCATCCAAGTGTCAATTTGAGTATTTTAAAATTCTTAGCATTTGAACAAATTTTCAAGAACAGCCTGACAGGCCTACCAATCGGTGGCGGTAAAGGCGGAAGTGATTTTGATCCAAAAGGAAAATCGGATAATGAAATCATGCGCTTTTGTCAAAGTTTCATGTTGGAACTGGCAAAACATATCGGACCTTCAATTGATGTACCGGCAGGCGATATCGGTGTAGGTGCTCGTGAAATCGGCTATATGTATGGTGCCTATAAACGATTGAAACAATATGATGCAGGCGTTTTGACAGGGAAACCTTTAGATTTCTGGGGAAGTAAGATCCGAACAGAAGCAACAGGTTATGGCTTAGTTTATTATGTAAAACATCTATTGAACGAAGAACAAGATTCATTTGCTGACAAAACAGTGATGGTTTCAGGCAGTGGAAATGTGGCAATCTATGCAATCGAAAAAGTCCATGAATTAGGTGGGAAAGTCGTTACTTGTTCTGATTCAGGTGGCTATATCTATGACCCAGAAGGTATCGATCTTGATCTATTAAAAGAATTGAAAGAAGTCAAAAGAGCCCGCTTAACAGAATACGCCAAAGAACGCTCATCGGCTGAATACCACGCAAATGAATCGGTTTGGACTTTGAAACAAGCGGCTGATATTGCTTTACCTTGTGCAACGCAAAATGAAATCGACGGACAATTGGCAGAGATCCTTGTAGAAAATGGCGTGAAGATCGTCGCAGAAGGTGCGAACATGCCATCCACATTAGATGCTGTTTCAGTCTATGAAAAAGCAGACATCTGGTATTGTCCAGGAAAAGCTGCCAATGCTGGTGGTGTAGCTGTATCTGCGCTAGAAATGAGCCAAAATTCACAACGTTTGGTGTGGGAAAGCAGCCAAGTTGATGCGCAACTTGATGAGATCATGGCAACAATCTATCAAACATGTCGTCAAACTGCCAAAGAATTTGGCAACGAAAAAAATCTTTTGCTTGGTGCCAATGTGGCAGGTTTTGAAAAAGTCGCAAAAGTAATGGCTATGCAAGGTTTAGTCTAAAAATGGAAGTTTCTTGCAAATATTAGAAGCTTCTCGCATATTTGCTTGAAAAATAATAAAAAAAAACGTAAAGTATATCTGTAGATTGAAACTTTTAAGGAGGAACAAAAATGGCACACATTCATTTTGACTATTCAAAAGTTGCACCATTTGTCAATGAACATGAGTTAGGCTATATGCAGAGTCAAGTTACTGCTGCAGACAAATTATTACGAGAAGGAACTGGCGCAGGTAGCGATTTCCGAGGATGGATCGACCTACCTACGAACTACGACAAAGAAGAATTTGCTCGTATCAAAGCTGCTGCTAAGAAAATCCAATCTGATTCTGAAGTCCTTGTGGTCATCGGTATCGGTGGTTCTTATTTAGGTGCTCGTGCAGCAATCGATTTCTTACAACATACCTTCTACAACTTGTTGGGAAGCGACAAACGCCAAACACCACAAATTTTCTTCGCTGGAAACTCAATCAGCTCAACTTATCTTGCTGACTTGATCGAAGTGATCGGCGACCGTGACTTCTCAGTAAATGTCATTTCAAAATCAGGAACAACGACTGAGCCAGCCATTGCATTCCGTGTATTCAAAGAATTACTTGTTAAAAAATATGGTCAAGAAGAAGCAAACAAACGCATCTACGCTACAACAGACAAAGCAAAAGGGGCTGTTAAAGTAGAAGCAGACGCAGAAGGATGGGAAACATTTGTGATTCCTGATGATGTCGGTGGACGTTTCTCTGTATTGACAGCAGTTGGTTTATTACCAATCGCCGCAAGCGGAGCAGATATCGATGCCTTGATGCAAGGTGCTGCCGATGCAAGCAAAGCTTATTCAAGCGACAAACTTGAAGAAAACGAAGCTTACCAATATGCAGCAATGCGTAATATTCTTTACCGTAAAGGCAAAGTTACTGAATTGTTGATCAACTACGAACCAGGAATGCAATACTTCTCTGAGTGGTGGAAACAATTATTCGGCGAATCAGAAGGTAAAGACCAAAAAGGAATCTACCCTTCAAGTGCAAACTTCTCAACAGACTTGCACTCACTTGGACAATACATCCAAGAAGGACGTCGCAATATCTTCGAAACAATCGTAAAAGTTGAAAAACCACGTAAATCGATTACAATTCCAGAACAAGCAGAAGACTTGGACGGACTTGGTTATTTACAAGGAAAAGAAATCGACTTTGTAAATACAAAAGCTTTTGAAGGTACATTATTAGCTCATACAGACGGCGATGTACCAAACCTATTAGTTAAAATCCCTACAATGGATGCTTACACATTAGGTTACACAATGTACTTCTTTGAAATTGCTGTCGGCATTTCAGGTTACTTGAATGGTATTAACCCATTCGACCAACCAGGAGTAGAAGCTTACAAGAAAAACATGTTTGCTTTACTAGGCAAACCTGGGTTTGAAGATCTTGCGAAAGAATTGAACGAACGCCTGTAAGATGGGGGTTAGAGAAGATTCTTAGTAATGCAAACGACTAAACATGTAGATACCATTTTATTTTAGTGGTACTACATGCAGAAAAGACAGCCGATTATTGGCTGTCTTTTTTTTTATGTAAATTGGACCAGTTGACCAGTTTCTTTCTTATCTGGATTGTTTAAAAAATCATCTGATTTACTTATAGCACGTTCTTTGACAAGGAGAGAGAGGTGAGCATATATCTGGGGGGAGATACTTCTTTGTAACTGAGTATAAATGGAGTGAGAAATATATTTATGGAGGTAGGATAGGTTGATCAAGGTTTATTGACAAATAAAGCCTACTAAATTTTTGGTTAAATAATTAAACTGCGTTTCTGTATGCATCAGTTATTGTGATCGTTCCTTCCTTAGAAACTCGATAAAAACCTACCGATCCTGATCCTCCTTGTTCAAGAATTGATTTACTTTGTGCATGGAATAGATAGTCTGATTCAATCATTTTATAGAAAGTAACCACGATATCCTCATTTTGTAATTCAGGAGAATCACTGATAAGTACTTGCATTGCTCGTTCCTGAGAGGTTATTGCATTACCTACAAGGGGCGAAGAAGCAGCCGCTGATTCCGTTGTTACCTCAGATGATTGAGTAGAATTTATAGCTTCTTGAATTTGTGAAGGTTGAAATATTGATGAATTTTCTTGAGACGAACTCTTTTCATTTATTGAATTTAGTTTGATATTACTCGTTGAACTTATAGATTGGTTATCTGACTCTGTATTTTTTGAGGTAGTTGTCTCACAAGCAGCGAGTAAAAGAAGACTAGTTACCATACCAATAAAAACAATTTTTTTCATTATAATTTCTCCCATATATATTATTTATTTATCGTACACTTCATATATATATTGTAAAAAGATAAGACATCCAAATTAGCGTGATAATAATAACTTCCATTAAACTTGTTTTGACTAGAGATAGGTATCATAAACTCTAATGATGTTTTGCGAGAGTTATTATTTGTGTTCTTAGCTGATACATGCTATATTATATAAGTAATCTAATTTGAAACGTAATCTGAGCGATATATTCACACTATAAAAACTCCTTTTACTAAGTAATATTAATTGCAACAAAACACGTATGATATACGTAATAGGAGGAAATATATATGAATAACGGTACAGTAAAATGGTTTAACTCAGACAAAGGTTTTGGATTTATCACTGGTGAAGATGGACAAGATGTATTTGCACATTTTTCAGCTATCCAAGGTGAAGGCTTTAAGACTTTAGATGAAGGTCAAGCAGTTACATTTGATATTGAAGATGGTCAACGTGGACCACAAGCAGTAAATATCAATAAATAATTCAATAGACGACTTTGAACCATCTCTTTGTGAGATGGTTTTTTTGTTATTAAAAAAATCAGGCTCTTTGTCAATAAGGACTGATGAGTTGCGAAAAATTAAATCTGGGTCAGAATGAACCACATTCTGGCTCAGATTTTTTGTTATCTCACTTTGATTAATTGATTGGTCAAAAAGATTCTAATTTTCATGTTCTCAAATGATCTAAATCCGTAGGATACTCGTTTCATCGTTTTTATGTGGGTATTCTTTGCTTCTATTTTTCCATTGGAGTAAGGATAAATCATCGCATTGGCGATGCCTTCTTCGTAGGTCAAAAGGTTTTGAAGTTTCTCACGAAAGCCGTCATCTAACGTTTCGGGAAGTTCTGCCAATAAGGAGAAAAACAAGTCAGGGTCTTTATCTCGAAAAGCTTCAACTAATTCATGGAAAAAGGGATACGCCTCCTTTAGGGGCTTAGAAAAGCTAAGCAATCGATCAATCATCATTGCTTCAGTAAGAAATGGGTATTTAGGTGCTCGGAAACTTTTCCATGTTTTATACTCATAGTGGTTAATGTTTGCACGATTTTTTAGCAGAAAGCGCCAGTTCTTTTTCAGTTTTTCTGCATGGCTTTTCTGTCCTGCTTTACGCAGTTCATTCATTTCACGGATACGCAACTCATTGAAAGCTTGATTCATGTGTTTGACAATATGAAACCGATCAATCACTACTTTCGCATTTGGCAGAACGCGTTTGGTGAGCTGGAAGTAGGCGGCGTTCATGTCTGTGACTAAGAATTTTACTTCTTCTGGATTGGTGCAGCCCAAGAAATAGTTTGTTAATCGAGGTAATTTACGCGTAGGTAAGATATCAATTAAATTACCTGTTTCTCCATCTGCGCAAATAAAGCTCATTTTATCTTCTATGGAAGTGTGCGAACGAAATTCATCAACCATCAATACTTTGGGGAGAATCCTCTTAGTGGGCTTTGGTAAATAGCTTTTAAACTCTTTTAATGTACGAATAACGGTGGTCAAAGATACCTGACAGCTTTTCGCAATAAAAGATAAAGAGACTTTTTCAGTCAGTAAAGAAGCAATTTTATATCTGACATGATCCGCAATTGAATGTCTTGGGCGGACAAAATAGCTTTGAGCAGTCCAATGGGTTCGACAGTTTTTACAGGTATAGCGTTGCTTTTTTAAGCGCATAACCATTGGCATATGATTGTATTGTTCAAAGCGGACAATGATTTCTTTCTTCCCATTTTTCACCACTATTGCTTTCCCGTTTCCATCTACCACAGTAGAACCACAACTTCTACAGGCACAAGGATCAGGTGAGAGAATGGCATTAATGACCAATGTCTTTTCCTTATGAAAGATCTCGTAAGAGATCTCAGTAATCATCAAATCTTTATCTATTAATCTTAGCATTTTTTTGATAGAATCATTCATATAGCATATCGTCCTCTCAGTTGTTTATTTTGTGGTGATTTAATCATACTAGAGAACGATATGTTTTTTAATACCTAAAATGAAAATGGGACTGAAGAATCAATTTTGATTCATCAGTCCCATAAATTATAGAGCCAAAAATCATAAGAGGAAAACTATATGGACTACTTGATCTTGGCAAATAGATAGTCCATCTGGCTAAAAGGGGCTAACTATAATAGTCACTTTGATTGGAAAACAGCAAACTATACAGTGGAAAAATGAAGAAAGAATTTGTAGATTGGGAATCAGTGATTAGCGCAAAAGAAAGAGACAAAGGTGTGGGATTTTGGACTCTTATAGAAGAAGATATTATCGACACAAATGGATATACCTTTGATATTACAACCATTTTGTCACATCAACATAACGAGGAAAGCATATGAGCCAGAAGTTAGTTTAAATAGGTGAATATCTATTATGGGAAATAGGTTTAGTGAATTTTATATAAAAAATACAACATGAAGAGCTATATGAGAAATCGGGATATTGGGAGTAACTAAGGGTAATGATTAGTTTGGGCAGTTGGTGCAGGTGCTAAGTAAGATACTTTAGATGTTGAAATATAAAAAAAGACTGTAGATAGTTAGTAAGACCAACAAACACCTACAATCTTTATTTAAATATTATTATTCGTTTAAATGTTGTATCGCATATTCAGCTTCTTCTGGTGTAAATTGTTCGCCATACTCAGAAATAAGTTGATCACGAATTGCTTCAGGAGACATAGCCATTTGTTCTTGATAAGATTTAGCTTTTGCTAGCGCATTTGCATTGTAATCAGTTTGCAAATTATCTACAGCATATTGAGCTGCTTCTGGAGCAAATTTTTCTCCATATTCAGAAGTAAGTTGTTCATAGATAGCTAATTTAGACATATTCATTATTTCTGAGTAAGATTGTGCTTTCGTTAAAGCAGACTTATATTCAGTAGGCAAACTTGCTTCAAGTTGTTTACGTTCTTCTTCTTGTTTTTTTGCCGCTTCGGCTGCAGCCTTTTGTTCTGCTTTTGCTGCTAGAACTTGCGCATTTGGCTTGATAGTGATCTTAGAACTTTTAGAATCTTTATCTATACTAGTATAAATAGTTAATTCCTTGTTCTCGTCTTCTGTCATTTCATAAACAAGACTAAAGTTACCGTCACTATCTGCTTCAGTAGCATCTCCGACAATACCTAGTCCAACACTCACTCTAGCGCCAGGGTTAGTTTTCCCCGAAATTGTAGCCTTATTCGATGAATCACACTCGATTTCAGATGGTATTTCCAATAAAAGATTTATCTTTGGAGCAGAACTTTGAGTTGTGGTACTAGTGGTTTCTGAAGTGATAGTTGAATCATTTTTTGTTTCAATAGTGGATGTCTGTTTTGTTTCCGCTTTAGTGTCTTGTTTACTATTCTCTGAACTTGCGGGGGTAAATACACTAATTAATAATATAGAAATTATAACCGTAGCAATCGAAATATTTCGATTTTTTTTATTTGGAACCTTTTTGATAAAATACCAAATACCTACACAACCTAATAAAAATGTTAAAGTAAATAAAGTACTCATATTTAACTCCCTTTTCCTTGATGAATACTCATCATATTTTATATACCCAATTTAACTTTTTCCATTACTCCTTCCTTGTTTCTTACTCCCATTTAACGGCAGGTAGTAGTAGTCGCCAAATCTATATTATCGAGGACTTACCCCACTAAGTCCTAAATAAACATAAAATAGTACACTCATTAAATCAAAAACCGATAACAACTCTCTGGAAGGCCATAAAGTCTTGTCAGCTCTTCCACTTCTCTTGGGTAGGTTTCCGTATCTTCTTTGTACAAGGAAACGATCAAGTTCGAAGCAAAGCAGTTAGCTTCGCTCTCAGATTTGCTTCTTGAATTTCTAGAGGACACATAGTAACTAGAGATTTCTCGATGGAACAAAGCGTGTCCGAGTTCATGGGCACAAATATAAAAACGTTCTTCTGATTCTTTCAGTGAGTTGTTCAATAAAATAATAGGGGAGCCTAATAGTTCTTGAAACTGTCCTTTTGGATTATCGAGAAAAGAAACATATCTGATTTCTATTCCTAATTTTTCAGCAATCACAAAAGGATTGGCGGTATCATAGGTACGCTTCAGTTCGCTTACTAGTTTGATAATATCCATCTCCATATATGCTCACTTCTCTTTGCCACGTTTTCGAAATTCCCAGAAAAGCCCCGTCAATACATCTTTCACACGTTGCTTTTCTTGTTCTGTCAATGTTTCTCCACCATACGCCATATTGACATTTGAATTGAGCATTTTGTCTAACTCAAATAAATCATCTTTATTTGCCCATTTTGGCGCTTGGTTGCTGCCCAATAAGAAATCAGTTGTTACCCCAAAATAATCCGCTACTTTTTTTAAATTTTCCGACTTGGGTGAAACACGATCCCATCTTCGGATCTGGCCATTAGAGATTCCTACGGCACGTTCGACTTCAGCAAAGGTTACTTTTTTTTCTTCTGCTAATTGTTTGATTCGCGCAACTAGTGTCATAAGGAACCACCTTTCTTGATATTCAAATAGCATAAAAGTCATTATGGTTGACAATTAGCTTTTAAGCTATTATAGTTTGCTTATACACTGATTCAATTGTTCGAAAAGTTAAGAATACAGTTACTTAAAAGTTCTTTCGATAAAGCATGCTTAAGATAAAGCGTATTCTTATGATTTCTATTGACTTTATAATAGCTTAAAAGTTATTTTGTGTCAAAGATGATGAACATTGAATTGTAATCAAATTGAAGTAGTCTGTCGGAATAGGTAAGATCAAACAAAGGTTAGGTATTCCAGAAAGTGGAGGGTGAGCAAAATGATTGTAGAGAATGCTGTGGTATTGAATGAGTTTAGAAATCTTGTAAGTAATGTGTACATTCAGATTTTTGTATTGATTCTATGTCTTGATTTTATTAGTGGTATCTGTCTGAAAACAGGAAAAAAGAAACGATTCAAACGTTCTGTGGTAAAAGATGTAATCAAATATTTGTTGATTTTACTTATTGTTTTGATTGCTTATCCCTATCTCAAAATTACAGGTTTTGAAGCAATTGGTATTGCTTTGGTTTTTTCGTATTGTGCGATCTATGGCTTGTCCGTTATTGAAAATCTAAGGAAACTAGGAATACCTGTACCTGATTTTGTTAAAGTACGTTTGAAAAAATGGCGTGATTTCTCAGAGGAGCAGGGGAAGTACAAAAAATGATCGATAGGATTTTCTTAAAAGTGCTGCTAGGATATTCTTCTTATTTGGAGTAAACAAAAAAGACGTTTCTATGGCTCGTTTAGCCAAAAACGTCTTTTAATTCTTTATAGAATTATCAGCTGACATGAAAAGGGAACACTCCTTAGTTAGATTCGTGTAGCGCTTTTACTGCTTGCTCAATGGTGATCCCATAAGCGATGTGTTGTTCGTTCATTGCATCGATTGCCATGAAGCGATTCGTTGAACTATCAAATGCTACACGATAGCTGATGCTTGTTTTTGTGAATGTCATAGATATTTCTCCTTTCATTGGTATTTGTGTATTCATGAAATTTTTCATAAAACTTCCGAATACACCTTAAGTTTAGCACCATTCTAAAATTTGGGCAATCAATGTGCTATAAGATAGCTGTTGCTAGTTTACTTGAAATTAATTCTCTGAGATTCCCATCAATAATCCAATCATTAATAAGATAAATATACCAGTTTGAATATAGACCATCATTATTCACCTCTTTGACCCTAGTGTAGCTCTTTTTTAGCTTGGACTCACGAACAGTGGGGGATAAAGTTCAAACAAAATTGTCATATTTTTGGTTGGGATGACTGAAATAATAGTAACGAAGGAATCAAAATAGTGAAAATTGGAAGCGGTGAGCAAACACTTGCTTTGAGATATTTCGCAAACTTCATTATAATAAAAGAAAGGGGGCGAATCGCTATGCAAAAAAGAAAAAATTCTGGTAAACTAAGCATTTTTCTAGCAGTTATATCTGCTATCCCTGCTGTTTTAGCAGTCGTTCGAGCTATTAAGGAATCAAAGCAAAGATAAACTAAATAAAACGTGTCGCTTACTTATCCGATGGGATAGTGAGCGACACGTTTTTATATTAACCAACACCTAGAACAAAGTTTAATAACTTGTCTGAGTAAGTAATTTCTCCTTCTGACTCTCTGACCGTATCATTCAATGCTTGCATATCATCTGTAATAATACCATCTACACCATAAAACATCATTCGGCTCATGTCGTCTGAATCATTAGGTGTCCATACATAGACTTTCTTACCATCCTGATGGGCAGAATCAATAAAGTTACGATTGATCGTACTGTACTCCATGGTTAAGAAATCCGCAGGTGTTACTGGAGGACCAACTAGATTAAAAGGCAAAATGTAGCCAACATAAAAATTTGGGTTTTCAGCTTTTAGATCTGAGACTGTTTGATAAGTCAAACTTTGTAAAATATGTCCATGTATTAAAATAGTTTCTTCATATTTTTTAACAAAGTTTTTGACTAAATTATCCGAATCTTTTCGAGTCGTTTTGATTTCGATCAATAATTTCTGGTTCAATTCATTTGCTCGTTTTAAATACGTATCGAATGAAACCAATGGTTCTTTGGCACCATTTTCAGTCACAGTCAATTTTTCCAGTTCTGCTAAAGTTAGGTCTTGAGGTGCTTTATTGACTCCAGTCAAATTTCTTAAATTGAAATCATGCATGACCACGAATTGACCATCTTTTGTTTCTTGGATGTCCATTTCTACATAATCTGGATGATAATCTTTGCTCGTCTTTTCTAGTGCAGCAATCGTATTTTGTGCGCTGTTCCCTAAGCTAACGCCACGATGGGAAATCGTTAAAGGTTTTGTTTCAGAAGCAGATGTCAGGTAATTCATATTGTAAATACAAACACCAACACCAAAGAAAACAGCAAATAAAGTAAACGCAGTATTTTTTAAAGCTGTGTGTTTTTTGGGCACTTCTTGTGAAGAGAACCAGCTGGGAATATCTGGTAAGAAACCTTCATCATCCATAAAGTCTACAATGACGTAAAAAATTCCGACGGTAGACATCACAATATTGAACAAAAGAACGCCTTGTAAGAGTGTCATGGCAAAAACAGCACTAATCAATGAGTAATCGGAGAAATATTCCTCAACAAAGATCTGACCTGACAAGATTGCCAAGTAACTGATTGTTGAAATCAATAAAATCGTACCACTGATCACTAAAAATTGACCTGAAATCGCAAAAAAACGTGCTTTGGTCAAACGCCAACTCTCACGGATCGCTTCACGAAAAGGGCGATCTCTTAAAATCATTTCAGGTAATGCAAAGATTAAACGAATCCCGATATAGCCGAGGAAGACATAGACAAGTAGAAAAGAACTTACGATGATCCAGCGGTTAGTGAAAATAAAATCCATAATAAATGCAGGAATTTTTATTTTAGAAAGTAAGTCTGAATTAAAACTTAATCCGCTGATTGGTAAAATCAAAAAAAAGTAAGCTAAGAAAAATAAAAAAATCATCGGACGAACTTTTTTTATTTGTCGGATGGTCAACTGCAATAATTGCTTCAATGAAATTGGTTCTTGTTTTTTGATGAAATAAACACTCATTAGCAAAAAAGTAAACTCAAAATAGACTAAGAGCAAAATCAACAATAAGACAGCAATCAAGGAGAAGAAAACTCCTGGATGTTGCGAAATCAGTGTGGGGATATTATCCGTTGAAAGATAATCGATCGACCCACGTTGTAAAATCAAGCGTGTCATACTACCGAGCAAAGGCAAACAAATAAACAAAATAAACCCATGCATCAGAACTACATCACGAAAATAAGCTTGTGTTCCTTTAAGGAAGTCCCAAGCATTTCCTAAACTTCGTTTTAAATAAACGATCATTATTATCACCTACTCCTAACATTATAGCGCAAAAAACATAAAAAAGGAGTACTGCAGGAATCTTTCATTGCAGTACTCACAGTGTATCTATTAAGAAATTATCCTAACAAGCCAGTCAGGAAGTTACCACCATAAATCAATGCCATGCTGTACAAAAAGATCGATAAGGGTTTAGCAATCAAAATAATCAACGTGTATTTTTTGACTGAGATATTTGTCAAGCCAGCCATTAAACACAAGGCATCGTCTGGTGCTACTGGTAAGAAGATCGCTAGCGCAAAAAGCTTTTCAAAACGACTTTGGTTTTCTAACCAACCAATATATTTGTCATATGTTTTATCACTAATCATCGACAGGATAAATGGTTTTCCATATTTTCTACCTAATAGGAAAATAATGATCGAACCGATACAAATACCAACGTAATTATAGATAAAGCCAGCGTAAGGACCAAAAATCAGGACACCTGCTGCGGTGCTGATCCCCCCAGGAATGATCGGTATAACGACTTGCAGTATTTGGATCAAGATAAAGATTATCGGTCCTAAAATAATTGAATCACCTACAAGACCTCTTAATGCGTTCAAATCTTTAAAGACGCCTAGATTAATAAAATAAATCGTAAGTGCAATTGAAAAACCAATACCGATGATCGATATAATATTCATTAATTTACGTGATACTGCAACGTTCATCCCTAGTCAACTCCTTCGAGGTTTTCATCTGATAATTGTATTTTACCTGAAAAGCGTAACTGCGCGCCACTATTTCAAGTGAGAAACAACAAACAATTTTGTAAGTTCAAACCAAGTATAGAGGATGAAACAAAATAAAACATCCATCTAGAGTCTTATTTACTTAATTTTATGATCTATAAAAGGTTCATGGCTATTTCACATTTAAATTCGGCGAAAAATCTTGATGTTTAAAATTGGCGAATCATACATGATTTCTACATCATCGATCAGATTCCCAAGTAATCGATAGGATTCTTGGCCATGAGAAGGGGTGCCTAGCAACTCGTGGTAATAGATCTCCATACTAGGATCTCTAGGTGTATTCAACAGTGAGGCCAATGTATTCAAATCTTTTGGCGGATTTTTTGTTGTTCCTTGGAATTCGATATATAGTCCTTCATCTGTATACTCTAAGCCAATACGAATCTCCTTGATCTCGTGTTCGTAAAGATACGTGAGAAATTCATCAATGATCCTCTTTGATAGTTCTTTTTCCATTTCCATGTGCGTTCTTTCCCTTCCCGGTAAACGTAAAATTTTCTAGGATAGGCACTAGTATACCAGCAATAAATCCCGTTGAAAACCCACTATTATATAGATTCAATCCTCCATGCAAGTTACTGAGATTATGGACAAGAGTAATATGTAAAAAGCCTGCAATCACTCCATAAACGCCGCCATAAAATCCACTGATCGGGGCAAGCCCTGTACCGAAAATCGCAGCTACGAGCATGGTCGTATCGGTCATATCATGCATCGTTCCTAATATTGAGGCAATGTAGATACCAATCAAAATCGGAAAACAATTTTTAACATGACTTCCGAATGAGCTGAAACCAGCCACTGAGATGATTCCTCCCACCACAGGCCCATTTAGCACACCACCGATCAGCAAGACGTAAGACATCAATAACAAGCCAACCAAGCCCATATTGATCAAGGTGGCGCCGATACCTGATGTGCCGATGAAATCTGTTGTTAGTTTTCCAGAAGACTCAAAGATTTCACGTAATCCTTTCAATTTGAATGCGTTAAAGAAGAAGCCACAAACAGCGGTTGATAAAAAGAATAAAAAGATGATCCAAGTCAATTCGTGGTGGTAATCAGTCGAAAGAATCGAGTGTACTTCGATCGAATAACTAAATTGCCGAAGAATACCTGTTACCAACATAGCAATCAACCCTGAAGTAAAACCAATATTATAAAGTGTAAAACCACGATGAAAGGTCAGAGTCTGAACAGCTAGGATCGGCAATAAAAAACCAACGATCAAACCGGCTAAATTACCCAAGAAAGCACCTTGAAGGATTGGTAAACCCATCCCGAACGTAATATAGCTGACAACTGGAGAGAGTGCACTACCAAATAAGCCAATCATTACATATTGAGAAAATGGTTTGTGCATAAAATAGGCATATAAATAAACACCGAGGATAATGGAGATGGAATTGTATAGATTTTTCCCAAAGAATGAAAAACCCGCGACAGTCAATATGGAAGCAAACATCGCACCATTCAACATGACTTTATGGCGATAGGCGAGTAACACAGAAGAGAGTGTAAGTAAGCCTACATTCATAAATGCGCTTCCAAATCCGCCTAAAGCAATATAATCAGTCAAGAGATTACTTGGAGAGGTCATGATGACCGTTAGTCCAACAAGATTATTTGTCAAAGAATCACTGAGCAAGCCAATAATCAAAAAAAACAATCCTGAAAAAATAAGGTAAAAATAGTTTTTCCTTTGAGAAATGATTCTTTTTTTAGGATGAATATAAATAACGTCACTTTTATTCTTCATTACACACCTTCTTTTCCTTTTTATTTAACTATAACTTGAAAGAAAACTTTAGGTCAACTTAAATTCAACACAAAATCAAAAATTGTAAGGGGAAACAAATTACGTAAAAAAATATTTAGAAAATTGAGAAAACCAATAAAAAACACATATATGCTTTAAAATATAACAATTTAGGTATATTATTTGCAAAAATTGATCAATATCGGTTAAAATAAAAGAACAGAGACTGTAGCATGAAGTGGGGGAGTTTATTATGAGAAGAAAAGTCTATACGAAGGATCAAATTCTGAAAGCTGCATATGAAGTTGTTGCTAAAGAAGGATTTAAAGGTTTCACTGCACGAAATATCGCGAAGAAGATGGGGATATCTACCCAACCGATTTACTTAGAGTTCAAAAATATGGAAGATTTAAAAAATACGCTATTAGATGTTATCTTCCAACAGTTAGAAGAAGAAGTGTTTCCTGTAGAGCGTACAGGAGATAAAATCATCGATTTAGGATTGAATTATATTTATTTCGCTAAGAAAAACCATAGCCTTTATATGGCTTTATATATCGATGAGCATGGAAATGGTCAAAAGATGCATGATTTTTCTTATAATTATTTCCGCAAGTTATTAAAAGAGGACGCCCGCTATAAAGATTTATCGGAAGAGTATATTGATGCGCTTCATACTGGTACTTGGGTAACCATCACTGGTATTGCTTCATTGATGTCTTCTAGTATTATGCATCCGACAGAAGAGCAAATCATTTCGATCATCAAAACGACGGTCGATTCTGTACTTGCAATTGAAAACCCAGAAAAAATACGTTAATTACAACAGCATGAGGTCGAGACAGAAGTGTTTAGCCTCTAGAAATAAGACGCCATCCACGAAAAATGTTCTTCAAATTTTTGTGGATGGCGCCTTATTTTTCGAAGAGGTTACTTCTACTGTTAACGCCGTTTCTTCGTTTTTTGGTGGTGCGAGAAGACGAATGTCCCGTAAGCTATTTTATTCCAATCCTGTAATTTGAAAAGTGTTTTCAAATTTAAACATAACAGTTATGGTATTTAAATGACCAGTTTACAAAACAAATAAGATGAACTGGAGTGCATAATACCTCTTGACATTTGTAGAAAAAAGATTAAAAATAGTAGGCATGGAAGGTTGGCAGAGTGGTAATGCACCGGACTCGAAATCCGGCGAACCGGCTAACACCGGCGCGCAGGTTCAAATCCTGTACCTTCCTTTTATACCAACGGTTAGACACGATTTAGATCGTGTCTTTTTTGTTGAATTTTTACCCTAGAATATTTTTTGACTCCCCTTTTGGTACTCCTTTTATCATTTTACATACTCATCTCATGTGATTTGTAAATTTACAAACACAGTCTATTTTATGTATAAAGAAAGTTCTCTATAAAAAGAAAGAAACAACAAGGGACAGCCTAGCTATCCCTTGAAAGTCAACCGTTATGGCAGTCTTTGCAACAGTAGCGACATCCATCGAAACTTTTGGATGTGTGGGTTGTGCTTGCTTTATGTAGGGCTTCTTCACATGTAGAAAATACGCCAATAAAAAGTGCATCCTCTGGACAATGCGTACATGAGATCACGTGGACTTCGTGATTTCCTCGATCATCTGTTTTTTTGTTAAAATAATAAATTGCCATCTATATCTACCATCCTGATTTATTTCAACGTCTTGTTCGTTGATAGTATAAATTATACGGGAAGGTTGAGTGATCATGAGGATTATTTTTTCGCTATGATGGAAGAGGTTGTTTAAAAAAAATCTTGCAATAAAAAGGATGGAAAAAAATTTATTATTAAAGTAGCGATTGCTAATCTTGATTTTTTTGTCGTTGAATCTCAAGTTATTGCTTTTTGTTGCTCGCAATAAAAAAATCAATTAGCTTCCTAGCTTGAGGAATAAATAATTTTTATTTAGAAGAAGATAAGCGCAGAAATCCAAACAACGGTGTAGTCTTTTTTGGTTTCTGCGCTTGTTTTCTTGTATTCAAGTAATCTGTTCTCTTTAAATATATTTTCTATTTATCTGAAATCAGCTAATATAGCCATGATTTTTTAGGGATTTTTGATGTTCGCAAGGTGTTCCGACGATCGTGAAAGGAGTTATTTTAGTCGTCGTCGTTTGCCCATTCCATTCATAGGCGTAATTTCTGCCGCTCCAATTCTTGTCGCAAGCGAAGCAGTGATATTCTACCTCTATTCTTCCAGTTGCGTCTTCTGCTTGAATCCAGCCGATAGACTGAGCGGTACCGTTCGTGATATTCGCTTGATTTAAATCCCAATCATAAGGATCTGAGCTAAATGCACTCAATGGTGTAGCAGGTGTATTCATTGCTTTTTCCAAAACTGGATCTTCTGTTTGCTTTTGTTCTGTAAGTGTTTGGTTTGCAAATGGTCGATTCTTTTCGCTTGTTGTTTCTGTTGTAGTTAATGAACGTTCGGTACTTTTTGTCTGTGAAGTATTCGTGGCTTCTTGAACTGCCGTATTTTGGATTTCTGGGGCAAATAAAGGAAATAGCATGATTCCTAACATAAATGCCCCAATAATAGTTGTTACCCCTAACAATATCCCCAATAGTACTTTTCCGATTTTCATGTTGATCCTTCCTAACTTTAAAATAAAATATGTTCTTAAATTGAGCATCTCCGAAATTCGTTTTTTCGTCAAGTGATTTGATAGCAGGTTACAGTTATTGTATATTGATTTTTATTACTTGAAATTTACCTATTATATAAAGTGAAGCAGGTAGTACAAAGAGTTACTCAGTTATTTTCAAATGTAATAAGAGGCAAATAAAAAGTTTTTTTAATATTGTGCCGAGTAGTTCTCGTTTCTACCAAACAGAATAACTGACTTTTTTTTCGCATGATGATTTTCTTACATGCCGACGTAAAAGACAGTGATGGATAAAAGGTATCCTATCAAAGCGCAAGTAAAGAAGATTTTAGATTGAAATAAAAAATGAAATCGCTTGTTATTTTGAAGATATACGTCTACAAAAATCTCCCTATTTATGAATAACATGAAATATTTGTAAACTATAGGAGAATCCAGTAGCTTCCTAGGATAAAACATGTTAAATTAATTGTTGAGTCTACTTTTTTTAAAGATAGAGATTTTTCATTTTTATTTGTTTTCATGTGACGAAATTGTAAGAGTGAAAATCATTCATTCTGGATGCCTTCCTGTGATAAGATTCATGTGGACATAATAATGGAATAGTAATTTTAGTAGGATGTGAAATAAATGTGCGGAATCGTAGGATTTGTTAATGACAAAGATAATAAAAAAGCAATCATCAATGACATGATGGATCGCATCATTCACCGCGGACCGAATAGTTCAGGTGAATACATTGATCGTGATGTGGCTTTGGGTTTTAGACGTCTAAGTATTATTGACTTAGAAGGGGGCACACAGCCCATTTACAATGAAGATCAAACAAAGATCATTATTTTTAATGGAGAAATCTACAACTATCAACCACTTAGAAAAGAATTGATCGACGCGGGTCACATTTTCAAAACCCATGCAGATACAGAAGTTTTACTGCATGGCTATGAAGAATGGGGCACTGAGTTATTGCAAAAAGTACGTGGAATGTTTGCTTTTGCGATTTGGGATAATGAGAAAAAAGAATTATTTGGTGCAAGAGACCATTTTGGGATCAAACCATATTATTATGCTGAAATGAACGGAACATTGATGTTTGGTTCTGAAATCAAGAGCTTCTTACCACATCCAGATTTCAATAAAGAATTAAATCGGGAAGCATTGAAACCATATATGACGTTCCAATATTCTCCTTTGAATGGTGAAACTTTCTTTAAAGGTGTCTATCGTTTGCCAGAAGGTCATTATTTCACTTACAAAGATGGCAAAATGGATATCCAACAGTATTGGGATGCGAACTTTGAAGAAAAGGGCACACAAAGCCGTCAAGAATGGATCGATCAAATTGATGAAACTGTGAAAGCATCGATCGAAGCACACACGATCAGTGATGTGGAAGTTGGCTCGTTCTTATCAAGTGGGGTCGATTCAAGTTATGTGACTTCTGTTTTGAAACCAGACCATTCATTCTCAATAGGCTTTGATGATAAAACCTATAATGAAGCAATCGAGGCGCGTAAATTAACAGAAATGCTTGACTTGGATAACACCGCAGCTGTCATTGATGGAGACATGTCCTTTAAGGCTTTCCCTTTGATCCAATACCATTTAGATGAACCGGATTCTAATCCATCTTGTGTACCGTTATATTTCTTAGCAAATCTTGCGGCACAAAGTGTACGAGTCGTTCAATCTGGTGAAGGGGCAGATGAATTATTTGCTGGCTATCAATCGTATGGCTTCCACACGAATTCAAAATTTATCCGAGTGATTGCCCAAGGATTGAAAAAATTACCTAAAGGAACGCGCTATAACTTAGGAAGAAAAATCGGTAAGATGCGTAATTTCCATGGTAGGATCCATTTATATGAATCATTAGCGCCTGCCAAAGAATATTTTATCGGGCATGCACGGATCTTTGAAGAAAACGAAGCAGCCAACCTGTTGACTCCAGAGTTTCAACAAGCCCCAACAGTCAAAGAAATCATGGCAGAACATTATGCGAAAACGGAAGGAATCCAAGACGAGATCAACAAGATGCAATATGTTGACTTACACCAATGGATGCCAAAAGATATTTTATTGAAAGCCGATAAACTTTCAATGGCAAGTTCACTGGAAGTGCGAGTACCATTACTAGATATCGAAGTGATGAAATTAGCACAACAGATCCCAAGCAAGTATTTATTGAATCAAAACAATACGAAAGATGTCTTTAGACAAGCTGCGAATAAGCATCTGCCTGAGGAATGGTCAAATCGTGTAAAACTTGGGTTCCCTGTACCGATCAAAGCTTGGCTTAAAGAAGAACATGGCTACCGCCAAGTAAAAGAATTATTTACAGCTGATTTTGCGAAAGAGTTCTTTGATCAAGCGAAAATCATCCAATTACTTGATGACCATCATGAAGGTAGAAGTGAAGAACAACGTAAGATTTGGACGATTTTCAGTTTCTTGACGTGGTACAAAGTTTATTTTGTGGATGAAACGATTCCTCAAGCTGAACCGATCCAATATGTAACAGTTTAGAAGGTAAAATATTTTTTCTAATGAATAAAAAAACGAAGAGTGCCGATCCATAATGGATAGACTCTTCGTTTTTTGTCGTAAATTGACATTGCTTGCTTTTTTAATCCAAACAAGCGATGAGGAACAATCAATAATGCACTTCTCGCTCGAATGTACCATCTTTTTTGTAGATCATTAAGGAAGTCTCTTTATTACGAGCTACTTCTTTGCCTTTTTCAACGGCTTCTTCCTTATGGTCGAAGTGATTGCTTGCTTTTTCAGCTCCTTTTGAGCGAACGATCCAGTGCTCCTCTTCAAACTTTACTTCGACTGTAGCATCTAATAATTTCGCCGCTCGTGGATTGCTATCATGCTTGTCATTTTTTTGTGGATTTTTCTCTTTTGAGAAAGCTTTCTTCTCTTTCTCATCTGCACTTTCAACCCATTCTTTCGCTTGACTGATCGCAATCGGGATTGCACGATCATCAGGATAGCCTTCATCTAAAAGCGCATTGCCGATATCGATTGCTTTCTTTTTCGTCAATTCTTCCAAGTTCTTCATGGCTGGTGGAAAATCTTTCATATTCCAAGGCATAGTTAACTCCTCCTAAAAGAATAATTGATTTTACTACTATAACAAGTGTAATCTCAACTTGGTAAAAAGAAAAATCATCTGTTTCAATTTTTGCTGTGCTTATTTTTTTCTCGTCAAGTAGAACTACTTAACAAAATCGTGAAAAAGGCTAGCAATCTGATAAAAATCATGGTAAGATAATCAAGTCTGAGAGTCATCTTAGAGGATTCTAGTATAAATGGGAGGGAAAATCATGCGCGTAAACATTACTTTAGAGTGTACTTCTTGTAAAGAACGTAACTACCTAACTAACAAAAACAAACGTAACAATCCTGATCGTTTGGAAAAGCAAAAATATTGCCCACGCGAACGTAAAGTTACTTTGCACCGCGAAACAAAATAATATGTCTAAAAAAGTTTGGGTCTGTACCCAAGCTTTTTTATTTTTAGTATAATCAAGTAGTAGATGAAAGGAGCGAGTCAAAATGTTTATTTCCATGTGGGCCCAAGACAAGAATGGATTGATCGGTAAAGATGGGTTATTGCCTTGGCGTTTGCCAAATGATATGCGTTTTTTCAGAGAACATACGGTGGATCGTTTATTAGTGATGGGGCGTAAAACATATGAAGGCATGGGCGATCTATCTCTTCCTTATCGCCACATCATCGTGTTGACTACCCAAGAAGATTTTGAGGTCAAAGAAAATGCAGAAGTCATGCATTCAATCGATGAATTATTGGCTTTTGCGGAGACTGTTTCAGAAGATATTTATGTTTCTGGTGGAAGTCGGATCTTTCAAGAACTATTGCCCCAGACTGGGATCATTTGGCGAACACTGATCGATGGTGAGTTTGAAGGAGATACGTATATTGGAGAAATCGACTTTAGTGATTTTGAACTAGCAGAAGAACATATCGGTATCACGGATCAAGAAAACCATTATGCCCATCGCTTCCAAAAATGGGTAAGAAAGTAAGCTCTGATCATTGATGCATAAAATGGAGGATTGAAAGAAATAAAGGGAGATGTTCAAGATCATGGGAGCATCTTTTTTTTGTCTTTTTTATAGAGAAACAGCTAAGTCAAGCGAGCGTTGCTCCTTAAGATTTAGCTGTTTTTTTGTGTTGTATAAAGAACATATAAAGAAATTTCTTGAATATTAACACTATCTTTATAGTCCTTTGTCTATGATGAAAACAAAGGAGAGGAAGAAAATGATCTTATTTTTAGGTTGTATCAGTATTATTTTGTTAGCTTATCTATTCTGGTTTTTATTTAAGGGGGAAGAGCAATGATGAGTGCAGTATTTCAAGGGTTGTTTTTCTTTTTTATTCTACTCGTTTTAGCCGCACCTCTTGGGTGGTACATCAAGTTGATCATGACAGGGGAAACACCAAAATATGTACGTTTCATCCAACCAATCGAACGCTTTTTTTATCAATTGATTGGTCCTGAGAGTCAAAAGAAAATGACGGCGAAGCGCTATTTAGCGCATGTGTTGGGTGTTGGAATCTGTTCTTTGCTATTTTTAACCGGATTATTGATGGTCCAAGGTTGGCTTCCTGGTAATAACGGCGTAGAAAATCTGTCATTTGATTTAGCCGTGAATACAGCTGTTAGTTTTGTGACAAATACCAACTGGCAAGCTTACGCAGGAGAAGTGACACTGTCGAATACGACGCAAATGTTTGGTTTGACTGTGCAAAATTTCCTGTCAGCAGCGGTTGGTTTAGCGGTTCTTTGTGCATTGATCCGCGGCATCATCCAAAGGAAATCAAGCCAACTGGGCAATTTTTGGCAAGATCTAGTACGTAGTTTGCTTTACATTTTTTTACCACTTTCATTAATTACTGCTGTACTTCTGATTTCCCAAGGCGTGGTTCAAACGTTTAGTCATGGGATGTC
This sequence comes from Enterococcus sp. DIV1304_2, assembly GCF_050555445.1. Lineage (NCBI taxonomy): Bacteria > Bacillati > Bacillota > Bacilli > Lactobacillales > Enterococcaceae > Enterococcus > Enterococcus sp. DIV1304_2. Next base: position 1,862,126 of record NZ_CP187851.1, on the reverse strand, counting down.
ATACACTGGTCTATCTGGAGAATCTTTATGGTTGTATCTAGGACCTGTGGCCAGTCAAGTAGCCATCAAGCAATTAGGAACCAATGGTGGTGGATTTTTTGGTGCAAATTCCGCGCATCCATTTGAGAATCCGACGATCTTTTCTAATTTCATCGAGAATCTCGCCATCTTGTTGATACCTACTGCATTGATTTTTGCTTTCGGCTATTGGGTCAAAGAATGGAAACAAGGTCGAACGATTTTGATCGTTTCGTTTGTTTTTCTTTTTGCAGCTTTTGTAGGTGTAGCAATTAGTGAATATCATGGGCCCGCTTTTACGGATGTACTGGGTTCACTGAATATGGAAGGAAAAGAAGTACGTTTTGGTGTGGGTTGGTCAAGCTTATGGGCTGTTAGCACAACAGCGGCATCGAATGGATCAGTCAATGCAATGTTGGACAGTTTTACGCCTCTCGGTGGTGGTATTCCGCTTTTCTTGATGCAATTAGGGGAGATCATCTTTGGAGGTGTGGGTAGTGGATTATATGGCATGTTGGCATTTCTACTACTGACGGTTTTTATCGCTGGGCTACTTGTCGGTCGTACGCCAGAATATTTAGGCAAGAAAATCGAAGCTTTCGATATCAAGATGGCTAGTTTAGTGATTTTGACGCCAGTATTATTGACGTTGTTTGGTACGATGGCAGTTTCACTGCATCCTGATGTTTTAACTTGGTTGACCAATAAAGGTCCCCATGGATTTAGTGAGTTGCTATATAATGTGACTTCTTTAGCAAATAATAACGGGAGTGCATTTGGTGGGTTGACGGCAGATACACCGTTTCTAAATCTTTTAGGAAGTGTCTTGATGTTGTGCTCTCGCTACATTCCGATCGTTGCTATTTTGTTCTTGGCTGAAAACATGGGAAGGAAGAAAACCATCGCGATCAATGATGGAACACTTTCAACAACGAATGGCACATTCATCTCCATGTTGATGATCGTTATCCTTGTTGTCGGAGCATTGAGCTTTTTACCAGCGTTGGCATTAGGTCCGATCGCTGATCATTTTACCTTAAGTTAGAAGGAGTAAAATCAAATGAAAACTATTTATGTATGGGCAATCAAAGAAGCCTTTGTCAAATTAGACCCAAGACAACAAATCAAAAACCCAGTGATGTTCATGGTCTACATCGGAGCGATCTTAGCGACGATCCTTTGTTTTGAACAAACAACCGTGCCTTTATGGTTTACTATAACGATCACCTCTTTGTTATGGATCACTTTGTTGTTTGCAAATTTTGCCGAAGCAGTGGCAGAAGGTCGCGGAAAAGCGCAGGCAAATAGCTTGAAGCAAGCAAAAAAAGAAGTAGTCACTTATAAGATCAATCGCTTAGAAGACATTGAAAACCAAGAATTTATTGAGATCAAATCTTCTGATCTCAAAAAGGGGGATCTGATTTACGTAGTATCGGGTCAACAAATTCCGGCGGATGGTGATGTAATCGAAGGAGCTGCTTCAGTGGACGAAAGTGCCATTACAGGGGAATCAGCGCCAGTGATCCGTGAATCAGGGGGCGATCGAAGTGCCGTTACTGGTGGGACGACGGTGGTTTCTGATTACTTGGTGATCCGTGTGACATCCGAAAATGGACACTCCTTTTTAGATCAAATGATTTCAATGGTGGAAGGGACACAACGAAAGAAAACCCCGAATGAGATCGGGTTACAAATCTTTTTGATCACTTTAACGATCATCTTTTTAGCGGTCTCTGTTAGTTTAGTTCCTTTTACCGAATTCAGTAGTCAGCTGTCAGGTAAAGGGACGCCGATTGCGACGATCGTTGTCATTGCTTTATTCGTATGTTTAGCGCCAACGACGATCGGTGCATTGATTTCATCGATCGGAATTGCTGGAATGAGTCGGTTAACGAAAGAAAACGTGATTGCAATGAGTGGTCGTGCCATCGAAGCAGCGGGAGATGTTGATGTATTACTGTTAGATAAAACAGGAACGATTACTTTAGGAAATCGTCGGGCAAGTGAGTTTTTACCGGTCAATGGTGTCACAGAACAACAATTAGCTGATGCAGCACAACTTTCATCTTTGGCAGATGAGACGGCAGAAGGCCGCAGTATTGTCATTTTAGCTAAAGAAAAATTTGCTTTGCGGGAACGTATTTTTGAAAAATCTGAAGTGAAGTTCATTGATTTTAGTGCGCAAACCCGCATGAGCGGCATGGATTATCGTGGCGATCAGATCCGTAAAGGTGCCGCAGATACGATCAAGAAATATGTGCAGGCACGTGGTGGACAATATCCAGAAGAATGTGATCACATCGTTGCAAAAGTTGCCCAAGCTGGCGGAACTCCTTTGGTAGTTGTAAAAAATGATCAAGTGATGGGGGTCATTTATCTCAAAGATATTGTAAAAAATGGTGTACAGGAAAACTTCGCAGATATGCGTAAAATGGGGATCAAAACTATCATGATCACAGGAGATAATCCTTTGACAGCAGCGGCGATTGCGGCTGAGGCGGGGGTCGACGACTTTCTCGCAGAAGCAACACCTGAAAATAAAATGGATCTTATTCGTGACTATCAAGAAAAAGGACATCTTGTAGCAATGACAGGTGATGGAACGAATGATGCGCCAGCATTAGCGCAAGCGGATGTGGCAGTGGCGATGAATACAGGGACACAAGCAGCAAAAGAAGCGGGCAATATGATCGATTTAGATTCTAGTCCAACGAAGCTATTGAAGGTCGTACGTATCGGTAAACAATTATTGATGACTAGAGGTGCTTTGACCACGTTTAGTATTGCAAATGACGTCGCAAAATATTTTGCTGTGATCCCAGTCTTGTTTTATGGGATCTATCCCGAATTGGCCCAATTGAATATCATGGCACTAGGTAGTCCTCTTACGGCGATTTTATCGGCTGTTATCTATAATGCAGTGATTATTGTCGCATTGATTCCTTTAGCGTTAAAAGGAGTCAAGTATACAGAAAAACCTGCCAGTCAGATTTTGCGTCATAATCTATTGGTCTATGGATTAGGTGGTTTAATTGCCCCATTCATATTCATCAAACTGATCGATCTCGTTTTGAGCTTTTTCTTAATATAAAAAAAGACATTTTGCAGAAAGAAGGAATTCACCTATGAAAAAGATCCTTAGAGCACAGCTTAGTTTTTTATTCCTCAGCATCCTACTCCTCGGTGGGCTATACACCGTCGCTGTTACTGGTATCGGTCAACTTTTCTTTGCCCATCAAGCCAATGGTAGTCAGGAAGTGGTTTCAGGGAAGGTGGTCGGCTCTTCGTTGATTGGACAATCCTTTCAACAGGAAGCTTATTTTAATGGAAGAGGGCAAGACGTGACCCAACTTTCACCAACCTCATCGGAGCAAAAGAAATTAGTAGAAGATAAAACGAAATTGGCGCAACAAAACGATCAAATTATGGAGATCCCAATCGATCTAGTCACAAACTCTGCAAGTGGTGTCGATCCGCATATCAGCGTGGCTGCTGCACAAAGCCAAGTGACGCGGATCGCCAAAGAGCGGGGGCAAGACGTTGCTAAGATTCGTGCTATAATACAGGAAAAAGCACAGAAGGATTGGTTTTCGGATCGCAGGTTTGTCAACGTGCTTGAATTGAATCTATCACTAGATAATATGTAGGTGGCAGAGGGGTTAGGAGAAACAAAGATGGAAAGACAGGATTTTTCAGAGAGATTAAAGAAGCGTGAAAAAAGCCGTGGACGTCTACGAGTGTATTTTGGTTTCGCAGCAGGAGTCGGTAAGACATACGCGATGTTGGCAGAAACACAGGAGCTTAGCGTACTAGGTAAAGACGTTGTGGTTGGCTACATTGAACCTCACGATCGACCTGATACCAATGAGTTGTTAGAAGGTTTACCGCAGATTCCTTTAAAAGAGCTGACCTATAAAGGGTTGACCTTGAGTGAACCAAACATCGACGCCATCATCAAACGTCAACCAGAAATCGTTTTGATCGATGAGTTAGCCCACAGTAATGCACCAGGATCAAGAAATCGCAAACGGTATCAAGATATTGAAGAATTATTGAATGCGGGCATCAATGTCCATACGACGATCAATGTCCAACATATCGAAAGCTTGAATGATATCGTTGAAGAAGTAACTGGAATCGAAGTAAAAGAAACTGTTCCTGATACGTTTTTCCAACAGGCAACATTGAAGGTCATCGATGTTGAACCAGATGAATTGATCGATCGTTTAACGCAAGGGAAAATCTATGCTGATGAAAATGCGAAGCGCGCATTACAACATTTTTTTATCCCTAAAAAATTGGAACAGTTGCGGGGGCTAGCAATTCAGCGAGCTTCAGATCATATCAATCGTGTGATTGGTAAAACAAATGGTGTCCAAAGCAAATTGATCACGATCGTTCAAGACGCCTTCCCCAAAATGGCTGAGAAAAGCATTCGTTGGACTGCTCGATTAGCTCAAGGGTTGGGGGCGGAATGGATCGTCTTATATATCCGTTCTGATGATCATTTACAAGGAACGAGCGACTTAGCCGAGAAACTTGGGGCAGAAGTCGTGGTGATCGAGGAAGATCATTCATTTGAAACAATCGTCGAATATGCTAAACTGGTCGGTGCAACCGATTTGATCATCGGGAAAAATTTGGCGAAACCATGGTCTGAACGCTTGTTTTCAGAAGAGCTAGATGTTCGCTTGCTTAAACGGTTACCAGAAACTGAGCTTCACTTGATTCCCTATAAAGAAAAACGTTCAACCATCCTTTCCCATTCCAAAGAACTAGTGGAAGGGGGAGGGAAAGATTTTGCGATTTCATTGATCTGTGTATTTGTAGCAACACTTTTGACTGAGGTGATGCAATATCTTCACTTCGGAGAACAAAACTTGATGTTGGTGTACATTTTCTTCATTTTACTCGTTGCTCGTCTGACCTCTGGTTATTTTTGGAGCGCGTTATCTTCTATTTTAAGTGTCTTGGCTTTCAACTGGTTTTTTGTCGAGCCGCTGTATTCCTTGACCGTGTATAAACAAGGCTATCCGATTACTTTAGTCATCATGCTGATCGTTGCACTGATGATCAGCAATTTGATGGTCCGTCTGAAAAAACAAGCTGTCCATGCGAGAGAAAAAGAGCAACAGATGGAAATTCTGTATGAACTGAACAAGCAGTTTGTTTTAGCAGAAGACCAACAACAAATCGTTGATTTGTCTGCGACTTATTTAGGCAGATTATTGGATCGGGAAGTGATTTTCTTTGATCAACATGCCATCAAGTTAAGTCAATATACACCAAAAGATGCACCATTTGTACTAGACCATCCAGAAGAAGCTGCTGTAGCATACTGGACCGCTAAAAATCAAAAGGATTCAGGTTATGGAACGGATACATTAAGTGGCGCAAAGGGTTTTTATTTACCGATTGTCGCAAACGGCAAGACGTTAGCCGTTTTAGGGATTCGTCGCAGTCGTGGGCTTCCGATCGAGGATAGTCAGTTGAACTACTTACGGTTGGTGTTGACCCAACTCGCTGTTATCTTAGAGCAAACAGAGCTTAAGAATGAAAAAGAGCAAATCGAGTTAGAAAATGAGCGTGAAAAAGTCCGCAGTAATCTATTGCGTGCGATTTCCCATGATTTGCGTACACCGCTGACTGCGATTTCAGGGATTGCGGAAACACTCTTGCAGACAGATGAAGAGCTGAAACAAGCAACGCGCCAAAAATTGCTGACCGATATCCAGACAGAATCTCAATGGCTGATTCGCATGGTGGAGAATCTGTTGTCGATCACACGGATCAATATGGATACGATGCAAGTGAAAAAAACAGCAGAACCGATCGAAGAGATCATTGAAGCAGTGTATGAACATGTCGCAAAAGTCTATCCTGACAAAGAATTATTGGTCCATTTACCAGCAGCGGTTTTATTTGTCGAAGTTGACCCTATTTTAATTGAACAAGCGATGTTCAATCTTGTGGAAAATGCGTTTCGCCATGGTTCAACAAAAGGACAAGTAGAGGTCAGCGTATTCCAAGAGGGAGAACAGGTTATTTGTGAAGTGAAAAATGAGGGTGAGATCTCATTGAAGCAATATGAAAAAATCCAGATGAATCTATCCAACGAAGAAGAAGTACCGATCGATTCAAAAAATGGTCTTGGCATTGGCTTAAGTATTGTCAAAACCATCGTCCATGCCCATAATGGTAAATTAGAGATGGCTGTATCAGAAGGAAAAACAGTGGTTCGAATCTATTTGAATAAGAGTGAGGAGGTGACGTTACATGAGGAAAGTACTATTGATTGAAGATGACCCAACGATCACTGATTTTATGGAAGTCGTGTTGGCAAAAGAACACTATCACGTTACGATTGCTACAACAGGCATGGAAGCTTTGAATGTGTTCCAAGAAAATTCCTTTGACTTACTTTTACTCGATTTAGGTTTGCCAGATATTGATGGCATCGAATTATTGAAAATCATTCGTAAACGACTGGCTACACCGTTGATCGTGATCTCTGCTCGAAACAATGAGCACGAAAAAGTCAAAGCCCTCGATCTTGGTGCTGATGATTATGTTACCAAGCCTTTTGGGATGAATGAATTACTTGCTAGGATCAGAACAGCTTTTCGTCATCGTAAACAAGAAGAATTACCTTCAGTCATCACGAATGGGGAATTATCATTGGACACAGAAAGTCAGCTGTTGACCAAAGCAGGAGAACCGATCCATCTCACTAAGAATGAATATCGTATCTTACTCGTGTTATTCCAACATCTCGGAAAAGTCGTCACGTATCGTGTATTAACATCAGAAGTTTGGGGACCTTATGGAACAGATTCCCAAGTGTTGCGAGTGAATATGTCAAACATTCGGAAAAAAATCGAGAAAAATACCATTAGTCCAGAATACTTGATCACTGAGATCGGGGTGGGCTATCGATTACGTGATTACCGGAGTTCTTAGAAATCGACAAACAATTGAACATCGAAAAAAACGACAATCGCCAAATGTTTTTCCATTCTGGTGATTGTCGTTTTTGATGTGATGTTTTTTTGAAGCTGGCGTACTGAAAATATCTTTCATTTACTGCTCAAGCTAAATTGTATTTTTCACTACCTTACTTTAGCTCACCTTTGATATCATCGATCATTTGACGGCTCGCGATGGGTCCATTATATAACCAGCTGGAAGTTGGACCAAATTCGAATACTTGACCCGCTTTGACTGCTTTCAGATTTTGCCATGTGGGTTCATTGAACATCGCTGCTTGTTCATCGCTATTGACTAAGATGATATAGTCAGCGTCTAATTCAGCTAATTTTTCTGATGAAACAGCAGACCAATCAGAAGTGGCTTCTTTTGATACTTCTTCCACTAAAGGTGGGACACCGAATTGTAGATCTTCATAAACGATGCGACCACTTGAACGATTCTCGCTGACCATAAAGGCGGAGTTGTTCGTGACCCATAAGACAGCCGCTGTTTTACCCTCGATCTTATCACTTAATGCTTCTCTTGTTTCTTTCGCATAGTCTTGATAGTCTTGAATGATTTCCTCTGCTTTGTCCTCTTTATTCAATACCTTGCCAATGTCTTGCAACTGTTCTTCCCATGTGACATCTGTACCGTTCTTAACAACATAGGTTGGAGCAATTTTACTATATTGCTCGTATTTTCCACCTTCAACAGTAGCAGAAGAAGAAATCAATAATAAATCAGGTTCAAAACTTAACACATTTTCATAGGGTAGATCATAGGAGATAGTTGGGATATCTTTCAGATCATCTTGTAAATAATCTTGGATCGAACCACTGCCGACGGTCCATTGAGCAACTGGGGTTTCACCTAATGCCACAAGGTAATCCTCTAGATAACTGCCGATGATCCGTTTTGGTTGGTTCGGGACCTCAACCGAATGGCCTAATGTATCTGTCACGGTATGGGTACCATTATCAGCAGTAGTTGTTGAAGTAGCTGTTTCTTCGGTCGTTGATGTGCTAGGTGAGCAAGCACTAAGTAATCCCACCAAAAGTAATGCGCTAGAGATTGTGAATAGTTTATTTTTAAGTCTCATGTCTTTCCTCCAAATGTAATTGAGAACGTTTCTCAATTGCTATTATTCCCCAATAAAAGGGCGCTGTCAACTCTTTTTACTAGCGGGAACGACGAAATTTGTGCTTGACGAATTTGTGAAGTACCGTCATAATTGAGAATGATTTTCAATGAGAGGGGGAAGTATATGTCTAGATTAAATGCAGTGGAAATTACTACCGGTTACCCCAACAAAACGATAATTGAAAATTTGTCTGTCGCCATACCTGAAGGGAAAATCACCAGTTTGATTGGTCCTAACGGTAGTGGTAAGTCTACATTATTAAAAAGTTTTACCCGCATACTTCCTGTAAAAAACGGCAAAATATTAGTCAATGATCGTGACTTGACGACCTATCATTCAAAAGAATTAGCGCGGAAACTTGCCTTACTAGCCCAAACGAGTGAATACCCATTAGGAATGACAGTTGAAGAAGTCGTTTCTTACGGTAGATATCCTTATCAAAAACTATTCAGTGGCATGGATGATCAAGATCTACAAGCCATTGAGTGGGCGCTGACAGCGACGGATCTGATCTCGTTAAAAGATCGAGACTTAGCGAGTTTATCCGGAGGACAAGCCCAACGTGTCTGGATCGCGATGGCGTTAGCTCAAGAAGCGGATATCTTGATTCTTGATGAACCAACGACTTTTTTAGATCCTGCGCATCAACTGGAGATCTTAGATCTGTTGAAAGAAATCAACCGAATGAAAAAAACAACGATTTTGATGTCGATCCATGACATCAATCATGCCTCCCGCTTTTCCGATTATTTAGTCGCAATGAAAGACGGGCGATTAGTCGTCAACGGGACCCCAGAACAAGTCATCACGAAAGAATGGATGAGAGAGATTTTTGAGATCGAAGCACAAATCGTTCAATTACCTGAAACAAACAAACCTGTCTTTTTGACATATGATCTCATCAAGAAACCGGAGGGAAAATGATGAGGAAAGGGAAAAAAATAAATATCCTATGGCTGCTTCTGTTATTGGCAATCCTTGTCTTCTTTTTTGCTTTATATAATGGTGCTTCTACAGTCAAAGGTAATGAAGTTTGGCAGGCGTTGTTCCAGTTCGATCCAACTGATCAAGCCCAGCAGATCATTCGTAATATCCGTCTGCCTCGGGTCATCGGAGCATTTATCGTGGGTAGCTGTTTCGCCCTCAGTGGTGCTTTGATGCAAGGGGTAACGCGGAACAACTTGGCAGATTCAGGATTGTTAGGGATCAATGCTGGCGCGTCGTTAGCCATGGCATTTAGCTTTGCTTTTTTACCTAAAGCTTCGCCGTTTTCAATTTTTCTGCTTTCATTACTTGGTTCGTTGATCGTGACGATGACAGTACTAGGTTTCTTTAGTTTTTCAAAAATCGGACTTAGCACCATGCAAATGATTTTAGCAGGTGTGGCGATCAGTTCTTTTTTTACGGCAATCAGCCAAGCACTGACCCAACTATTTAATCTACAACAAGATTTGACTTTTTGGTTTGTTGGCGGTGCGGCTAATATTACTTGGCAACAGTTGTTCGTTCTTTCTCCCATCTATCTAGTGGCAGTTATTGGCTCTTTTCTATTAGGGAAGTCGATTTCCTTGATCCATTTGAGCGAATCCCATGCGATTGCATTAGGAGGACATCCACAGCGCACACGGGTCTTGGTTTTCATCTTTGTTTCGATCTTGGCGGCGCTAGCTGTTTCTTTAGTAGGGCCCGTTTCCTTTATTGGCTTGATGGTCCCACCTGTTGTTCGTGGCTTTGTCGGTACGGATTATCGTTACGTCTTGCCAGCTTCGTTTATCGCTGGAGGGATCTTAGTCATGTTAGCAGACTTTGTGGCACGCATGATCAATCCACCATTTGAAACACCCTTTGGCTTAGTCATCTCCTTGATCGGTGTCCCTTTCTTATTGGTACAAGTCAGGAGGGAACGCGTGTGAAAAAAATATATTGGGGGATTGGCCTGTTACTATTTTCATGGCTTGTGACTGCGGGAATCAGTTTAATGATCGGTACACCGTTTCTTTATATTGACCAATTGATCGATGTCGCACTTGGTAGAGGAACACAGATCCAACAATTGGTTCTGACAGAATTTCGCTTGCCACGCCTATTGATCAGTTTATTCGCAGGTACCTGTCTAGGAATCGCAGGCTATCTTTTGCAAGGAGTAACTAGAAACCCATTAGCTGATTCAAGTATTTTAGGTATCAACTCCGGCGCAGGATTTTTTGTGATGTTATACTTAGGTTTTTTTACTAGCCATGCGTCACCTTTCTTGTTGCTTTTCGTTGCCTTTCTAGGCGGCACGCTTGCTGCATGTCTAGTCTATTTTGTTGCCTATCAGCGTTCTGGACAAGTAGCGATGAATCGCTTGCTCCTTTCAGGTATCGCTGTGAATGCGGGCTTTTCTGCGGCAATGCTATTAAGTACGATAAAAATCTCAAAAGAAAATTATGGCTTTGTGAACGCTTGGTTAGCAGGTTCGATCTGGGGGGCTAGTTGGCCTTATGTCACTGCCTTTTTGCCATGGGTACTTATTCTGATCCCTTTAGCGTTTTTCTATAGTCGCAGGATCGGTCTTTTATCCTTTGGACCAGAACGTGCGCAAAGCTTAGGATTGAATGTGTCACGAAGTCAGTCGATTATACTACTGCTTGCTGTAGGCTTAGCCTGTGGCAGTGTTGCTGTGGCAGGTAGTTTGTCCTTTGTAGGCTTACTCGCACCACATGCTGCCAAAATCATTGTACGTAAAGAAAATCAGTGGACCCTCCTTTTTAGTGGTTTGTTCGGAGGATTATTTGTCAACATTGCTGATATTCTTGCGCGCGTCATTTTGCCAGATGGAGAAGTACCTACAGGAATTCTGATTGCTGTCTTGGGCGCGCCGTATTTTCTTTATTTATTATTTTACATTCAAAAGAAACAACTATCCGTATAAGATAAGAGCAGAATGTTGGAATCAGTTTGGATAGCATAGAGGAACACTGAAGGAGATTTTTCCTTCAGTGTTTTTTAGTCCATTGAGAAATACCTTTAACAACCAGATAAGAAATAAAGTAACAAGACCTATCTAATACAATTCTCATCCAACAAAAGGTTATGTATTGTTATAATGAATATGTAAGCGTTCTATCTAAACATTGTGATAAAGGAGGAAGTTATGGTCACATTCAGCAGTAATTCTCAACAAACCCAACAGTCCACTTCAAGAATCACCAGTGCAACAACCCCTTTAAACCAAGCATCATCGATTCAAAATGACACACGTACCACGCTAATTGGCAATCAAGACATTCAAAGTAGTTTTACATCCGCCAAAAACTCAGCCAGCCAAATCGCTTCAGCCATTTCAGGCGCTGCTAATCAATTGCAAACTGTTGCTCAAGGATTTTCTACACTAGACACTCAGTTAAGTCGAGATCTTTTTAAGGAGAGACGCTAATGAATCAATGGACAAATCTTGATACCGAGGAAACGTTGCTGCAAGCAAAAAGAGAAGAACAGGCAAAGAAAATGAAACAACTTGATGCCTGCCGTTCAGATTACCAGAATCACTTTAAAGAAATCGGAAACTTCTTATTTCGATTACAATTGTCTTACCAGAAGTCGAATACCTCTAAATCTATCGAAATATTCACCACAGAATTTTCACAACAAAGTAGGCGATTGATGAATGGCTTTGATGAATGTCAACACCACGAAATGCTCCAACAGCAAAGCATCACACAAAAGCTTGATGAGATTGCCTTTGAGAAAAGAAAAATTTTGTTGGAGGATCAAAACACATGAGTATTGATATGTATCTTTCGGATTCCTTAGCCCAAGCCACGAGCGCCAGTCACTTCTGCCAAAAACAAGTCACTGATTACCAAAATCTCCAACAAGCCATCACTCAATTCACTTTACAAACGCCCAATCTCCAAGGAAAAACCTACGACGCTGCGAAAGCCTATTTTTCTCAAATACTTTACCCACTCGTCCAAGGAGGAATCTTACTCTCCGAAGCGGTCGAAAAAGCAGCGAAACGATTTCCACAGGAATACATAAATCAAGTTGATTCCATCAGCTTGAAACAATCCGAATTAGAAGCGCAAATTCGTCAAATGAATCAATATATCACCCAAGCCGAGGGGATACGGCAGTTGCTTCTTTCACCTCATATGCCGGAAGAACACCAAGGGTTTCAACTCAATCAGAATACGTTGTTACTCACGATGTATCATGACTTGAAACACAAGCTGGAAGAAAAACTCCAAAAACTCTTAGCTTACAACCAAAGCTCCGCGCAATTTTTTACAGAAATCAAAAGTCTCGAACAAGCAGTCAATCAAGGCCTTGCTCAAACGAAAACTGCTTGGAATAGCCAAACGAAGACATTCTCTATGCCGAAAGATTTGTCCTGGACAACTACGATCCAAGACAAATGGCAACAAGCAGACAACGAGAAAAAAGGTATCGATCCAACTAAAAACAAAGAACTAGAAAAGTACAACGTCTATGCTCTCATTATTCACGATAGCGAGGGCAACCCACGTGTCTTTTGGAAAATCGAAGACAAGCAATCAGGCTACGGCATCGTGAACCCCGAGCTGTATCAATATGTCACGAAAGTAGGTCACTACTTAGAACCTGAACTGATCCAGTTCATGACGTATGATACTTACCAAGAGAAAGTCAATGCGGCTTGGCGCCAAGGTGTTAATTACGAAACCGGTGAAAAACTAGACCCACTCTTAGGCAGTATCGTCTCTACCTCGCAATACGTTAAAGACGGCTACACATGGATCAACGAATCTGAACTCGGTCAAGCCCTGATGGGTTTAGGCTTTACATATGCGTCGTATAAAGTATTGACGACTACTGGTGTGAAGCAGGTGGAGAGTGGTAAGATTGAGGAGGTGGGTAATCCTAAAGAAATTAATATTCATGGAAAACTAAATACGGAATTAGATGAAATTGATTTAATTAACAAGGTTATTTATGAAGATAAATCTGCTTCTAAGCTATATATGGAAAAGCCTGATTTTCCTCAAACTGAAAAGCAGTGGGCTTATAAACATATATTTAAAAAAGGTTCTAATAGACTGGATGCGCTAAATCAAACTGAAATTAGTATATCTGGTATAGACAGTAGTTTAGTTTCTTCCATGGATGAGATTAAAAATATTAAAGATTATACATTTAGGATTGATACAGATACTCCAGCTTTGCGTGAAGCTGTTCAAGAACAAATTAATAATCTTAAAACAAAGTATCCAGACTATAATTTTAATGTAACATATGGAGGTGAAAAATAATGTCAGTAGGATTATTTAAATATAATGGGGATATCTATGAGGAAAACTCTGAAGTTATATTAAGTGAAAACATATCCTCACAATCATTTTATGAAAGGTATTGGGAAAAAGCTATAGAAGAGTTAGGCATCAAATATATACAAGATGGCTCGGAATTTGATAATACAAAATTAGAAGTTGTCATGGAAGAATTAGATTTATTGAAGAAATGGGCGACAGCAAATCTTCAGGGAGAAGAGAAAGAATACATGACCGCTAGGATTGAGAATTTAGAAGAAGTCATTCCAAAATCTTTCATTTCAAACAAAGATATATTATATATTTTTTAAAAATGAAAAAAGTAAACTAAGGTTTAATAGAAATGGAGTTGTTAAGATTTAACACATTTAAATACTTGAAAATACTCAATTCATAAGTAATGAAGTTGAAACTGAATAGGAAACATAGTTAATAAAAAACATTCACATTATTAGTCAAAACTAATTTGTGAATGTTTTTTGTGGAATTTGATGGCAATAACTACATGACGTAGTCGCGGGTTACACATGGTTCAACGAATGTAAAACCAGTACAGCTATGATAAATCGATGCCCTAACTAAAATTAGATAGAACAAATGCAAAAATCTAAAAAGTTAAATTGCTATTTTCTCCGTTTTCCGCTACCATTTTAACAGAAGGTAGGCAGGTGATTATTTGGGACACGAAAAGCAGAAAAAAGAACAGCTCCGTCAATTTGGCATTAACGAACTTAAAAAAATTGCTGCAAGTGGTTATAAAAAAGAAAAAGAACAAAAAATCTATAAGCAATTGTTTGCAACCGAGTATTGGAAGCAGGCGCAAGTCATCGGTATAACTCTTTCAAATGAATTTGAAATAGATACACGACCGTTGATCGAACAAGCGAGAGCCTCAGGGAAAATCGTTGTAATCCCTAAGACATTGCCGAAACGTCAAATGGCATTTTATGAGTTCTCTGAGAACACAGTTTTAGAACGTTCAAGTTTTGGTGTGTTAGAACCTGTTTCAACGCATCTTTATGAGGCAACGATGATCGATTTATTGATCGTCCCAGGAATCATCTTTCATCCAGATGGGTACAGAATCGGTTTTGGTGGAGGGTATTATGATCGCTATCTGAAAGAGTATCCGCATCAAACGTGTAGCTTGACTTTCAAAGAGATGATTCATAATGATTGGGAACCAGAAGACTTTGATAAGAAAATCCAACATTTATTGAACGACTAAAAAATAAGGGGGTATATATGAAAGTAAATCGGCAGCAACAATTCAAATTAAAATCTTGGCTCGATGGGCCATTTTTAACACAGATTTTTTTAGTGATCCAAACAATCGTCTTTTTCGCAATGGAGGTATTACCTGGTAATAGCGTGGCTTTTGAACTAGGCATGTCTGGCCAGCATATTGCCTACTTACATGAATGGTGGCGTTTGATCACACCAATATTTATTCATTTTGGGATGATGCATTTTGTATTGAACTCTGTCGTCTTGTATTTTATGGGTTCACAAATCGAAACGGTATACGGTCATTGGCGCTTTTTCTTGATTTATTTACTTAGTGGTATCATGGGAAATGTGACCAGTTTTGCCTTCAATGAAATGAACGTATTGTCTGGTGGGGCGAGTACATCGCTTTTTGGTTTATTTGGCGCGTTATTTGTTCTAGGTGTTCATTACAAAAATGATTATGTGGTGAAACAGCTGGTACGCCGTTACATGATATTCATTGTTTTTTCTTTTATATTCGGTATATCAGATACCTCAGTGGATATTTGGGGACATGTTGGTGGCTTGATCGGAGGTTTCTTGATAGGGAATCTATTAGGATTACCAAATCGATCCAGTGATTACTCGATCCATCATCGTATTTTATCGTCGATCGTTTTTCTCTTTCTTTTTATAATATGTGTTTTAGTGGGTTTAAAAAATTATGGAATACTTGTATAATGTGAAGGAAGTGCTTTAAATGGAAAGCTTATACGACGTACAACAGCTATTCAAGAGATTTGGTATCTTTATTTATGTGGGAGCACGGATTTATGATATTGAATTGATGACGATCGAATTACGTAAGCTTTATGATAATCATTTGATCGATCACGAAACATATATGACTGCGTGGCACATCTTAAAAAGAGAACACCGAATCGAAGAGAGCAGAAAGAAAGGAATTTGATCATGGACAAAAAAATTATTGGGATTGATTTAGGTGGAACAACAGCAAAATTTGCGATCTTGACACCTGACGGAGAAATTCAACAGAAATGGAGTATCGATACCAATATTTTGGATGATGGCAAACACATTATTCCTGAAATCATTGAATCTATCAATCATCGTCTGAACTTATACGGTATGAAAGCGGAAGATTTCATCGGTATCGGTATGGGGACACCAGGGACAGTCGACAGCGAAGCTGGTACAGTGATTGGTGCGTACAATTTAAACTGGCGCGAGCTTCAATTTGTCAAAAAAATGATTGAAGAAGGAACGGGCATCAAATTTGCCATCGATAATGACGCCAATGTCGCAGCACTAGGCGAACGTTGGAAAGGTGCAGGCGAAAATGATCCTGATGTCGTATTCATCACTCTAGGTACAGGTGTTGGTGGCGGTATCGTGGCGGATGGTCATTTACTTCATGGTGTGACTGGAGCCGCTGGAGAAGTAGGACACATTACGATCGATCCAAATGGATTCGAATGTACTTGTGGCAAACGTGGCTGTTTAGAAACTGTCTCAAGTGCGACAGGTGTCGTTCGAGTGGCCCGTCATTTAGCAGAAGAATACGCTGGCGATTCAAGATTGAAAGCGATGCTTGATAATGGTGAAGAAGTAACAAGTAAAGATGTTTTTGAATTAGCAGAAGCAGATGATCCATTTGGTTTGATGGTGGTCGATCGTGTCTGTCTATATCTAGGACTAGCTTGCGGGAATTTAGGAAACACGTTGAATCCATCAAGTATTGTCATCGGTGGTGGCGTGTCAGCTGCTGGAGAATTCTTACGCAGTCGTGTGGAGAAATATTTCAAAGAATTTACTTTCCCACAAGTAAGAGAATCAACAAAAATCAAATTAGCTGAATTAGGAAATGAAGCAGGCGTTATCGGTGCTGCCTCATTAGCCTTGAAATATGCTGAATAAAGTGGAGGCACGACATGGTTTTATGGATTATTAACATCATTTTATTACTGATCATCTTAGCAATCGTATTTTGGGAAGTTTACTTACGAGTAATGGCTAAACGTTCTGCAACAATGCTTGAAGAAGAAGAATTTCGTGAAGGAATGCGTCGTGCACAAGTCATCGATGTTCGTGAAAAAGATGTCTTTGATGCGGGTCATATTTTAGGCGCTAGAAATATTCCTTATACAGTACTAAAAAATTCACTTGGTTCGATTCGTAAAGACCAACCGGTTTATATTTATGATCAAAAGAAAAGTTTGAGTATTCGTACAGCTAACCAACTGCGTAAAGCAGGCTACCAAGATATCTATATCTTAAAAGGCGGCTATGATGGTTGGTCAGGTAAAATCAAAAGTAAAAAAATCTAACGAGGAGTCTTGTACTTCTTATGTTACCTTAGTAGCAACAAGAATAAGAGCGGTTATTCGCTCTTTTTTCTTGTTGTTTTTTCTTATTGCAGAAAAATTATGCTATGATGGAATGAGAGAATATGACAAAGGTAGTCAGCACCAAGTATTTTTCTAAATTCGTTTTTTTGATTTACGGATGTTATTTGGAAATCAGTTAGTCACAAAATGAAAAATATGAAGAACTATTGCTCCTTAGTGAGTTAGCCAAGTAAATCATTGTAGCGCGTATTGAGTGAAATCAAGAGAAAAGATGCGTGACAATCAAGCAAATACATATAGGTAGGTGGATAGATGAGAATTGGGATCATCGGGGCAGGACCTCGTGGACTTAGCATGTTAGAGCGTTTACTCTATAATCAACAACAAGAAGATATTGAGATCCTCCTTTTTGATCCAAGTGGGATCGGTGGCAAGGTTTGGCGAGTCGATCAGCCAAAAGAAGTACTCATGAATTCATTGGCGTCACAAGTGACGATGTTTACGGACGAGACATTAAGTAGTGGAGGCGTGGTCGCTAACGGAGTGAATCTTTATCAATGGGCGAAAGAATTTGCCCCTTCTTATCTTAGTCAGACAACTATCAAAGAAAAAGAAGCGTTTTTGTGTGAAGCAGCTAATTTATTAGACAACCAACCAACAAGTCGTCGCTTCTTTGGCGTCTATCTCCAATGGTTTTATGCGCGTCTACAAGAACGATTTTCTGATCGTTTCGATTATATACAAGAATTAGTCATCGAAGCCACCAAGAAAGAGAAACAATTCATTCTGCGAACTAAAGAAGAAGCCTATGTGGTGGATCAACTGATCTTAGCAACGGGTCATTGGGAACATGAACAAACGTCAGAAGAAAGCCAATTAAGTAAGTATGCGGCTGAGCATCACTTATTTTACCAAGGACCAGCTAATCCAGCAGATGTTGATTTATCGATGATCCCTGCCCAAGAGTCGGTATTTATTCGAGGGTTAGGACTATGCTTTTTTGATTATATCGGTTTGTTGACACAACAACGAGGCGGTCGCTTTGAAGAATTGGAAGGTCGATTAGTTTATCGTCCGTCTGGAGAAGAGCCAGTCGTCTATTGCGGCTCTCGGCGAGGCTTACCTTATTATCCCCACGGACGAAACCAGAAAAAAGTTGGTGAAGTGGCACAACCAGTCATTCTGACGCAAGAACGATTAAATATGTATTATCGTACTAAAAAACTGACTGGGGAGGATTTTTTTACTGACTTAAAAAAAGATCTCGAATTGTTTTATTATAAAAAAGTGATCGAGGAACATGGGTTGTCGATTGCTCTCAGCGAATTTCAAGAAGTCTTTCTTGGGGCTACAGAAAAGGAATGGCTGCGAAAATATCCTGAATTATCAAGCCACTTGTGGTCATGGGACTTACTGGATCACTTGACCGACCACACGTTGCCGTATCAACAAATGAGTCGGAGGTATATCGAAGATCAAATCAATGAAGCGTTAAAAGGCAATGTGAGCGGTCCATTGATTGCGACGTTGGATGCATTGAAAGATTGGCGAAATATCGTGCATCAAGTAATGCTATGGGAAGTTTTTTCTGCAAAAGAATATAAAGAAATATTGTGGCAATGGTTCAATACGTTTGATGCGTTTTTTACTATTGGTCCGCCTTTACGAAGAACGCAGGAATTAGCAGCATTAATCGATGCAGAAATTTTCCATTTGGTGGAACCTCCTTTTACTGTTGTAGGAAAGGACAAGAGATTTCACCTGGAACCAGGAGGGCTTACAAGTAGCTATCTAATTGAGGCACGATTACCAAAAAATGACTTACGAACAACAAGAAATCCAGCCCTGATCAGTCTACGTGATGCCCAGATCCTTCAGCCATTCCAGTTGCATGATCCAAGTGGCGATTTCGTTTCTGGTGCGGTATCAATTGAACGAGAAAATTCACGTGTGATCGATGCCCATGGAGAAGTACAAAACAATTTGTATTGTATCGGCATCCCAACTGAAGGGGTAGAATGGTTAACAGCCTCCGTTCCGAGACCCCATGTCGATTTTTGGAATCTTAGACAAATTGATCGTATCGCACAACTGATTTTAGCAGAAAAATCATAAAAAGAACGTTCTTTTTGAATAGCATGAGGGAGATAGAGGAAATACAACTGTGCTATTTGTCAGCTCCCATTTCTATCGTAACTTAAAAATGCGAGTTTTAGAAAAAACTCGGTAGAAACAAAAAAACCCAAAAAATTGAAGAACAATTTTGGGTTTTTTGTTTTTGAAGCTGAATGCTTCAATCACTAGCTCTTATCGTGATACACGTTTTCTCATTGCTTTTTTACGATTTTCTTCAATCATTGCTTCTTTTTCGTCGATTGGGTCGATGACTGTTTTCTTCACAGAAGTTACTAAACCAGCCACAGCTGCTACAGTAGCCAAGCTACCTACTAAGATACCTGATACAAATTTTTTCATAATGATTCACCTCATTTATCTATTTGACACTTCTATTATGAAGCAAAACAAGGAAAAACGCTAGTCTTTCGTTTTTTATTTGAAACCCTTTACAATAAAATGTTGAAAAAATTTACTAAATGTTTTATTATAAATTTACTAAATAAAATGAAAGAAGGTTTTGTCAAAAAAAGTCCCTGTTTTCTGGTCATCACTTTTGTTAAAATAAATAACGAATATAATTATATGGATAAAGGAGTCTTAACATGACAATTTTAGTATTAGGCGGAGCAGGCTATATTGGTTCCCATGCCGTCGATCAATTAATTGAAAAGGGCTATGATGTAGCAGTCGTGGATAATCTTTTGACAGGCCATCGTCAAGCAGTTCATACTGATGCACGTTTTTATGAAGGCGATATTCGTGACAAAGAATTTTTACGCGGAGTTTTCCAAAAAGAAACGATTGAAGGCGTCTTGCACTTTGCAGCGAGCTCGTTAGTCGGTGAATCAGTTGAAAAACCCCTAGTCTACTTCAATAATAATGTTTATGGCATGCAAGTACTATTAGAAGTAATGCACGAGTTTGATGTGAAACGGATTGTCTTTTCTTCAACAGCTGCGACTTACGGTGAGCCAAAAGAATCGCCAATTACAGAGGAGTCACCAACGAATCCGAAAAATCCTTATGGCGAAAGTAAGTTGATGATGGAAAAAATGATGAAGTGGTGTGACGAAGCATATGGCATGCGTTATGTGGCTTTACGCTATTTTAATGTAGCAGGAGCTAAGAATGATGCGTCGATCGGCGAAGATCATACACCTGAAACTCATTTAGTGCCGATCATTTTACAAGTAGCTTTAGGCCAACGAGAGTCATTAGCGATCTATGGGGATGATTATGATACGCCAGACGGAACATGTATCAGAGATTATGTACAAGTAGAAGATCTGATTGCTGCGCATATTTTAGCTTTAGAATATTTAAAAGCTGGAAATGAAAGCAACTTCTTCAACTTGGGAAGTAACAAAGGTTATTCAGTCACAGAGATGCTAGAAGCAGCACGAGAAGTCACAGGCCGTGATATTCCTGCGAAAATCGCACCACGAAGAGCAGGTGATCCAAGTCGTTTAGTAGCGTCAAGTGAAAAAGCGAGAGCAATCCTTGGCTGGGCACCTGAATATACAGATGTGAAAGAAATCATCAAAACTGCTTGGGCATGGCATGAAAGCCATCCTAACGGGTATGAAAAGTAGGTGGAAGAAAATGACGATTAGTCAAACAATTGCAGATTTTGTCACACTAGCAATCGCTTCTGGCGGTTGGATGGAAATGGACCGTATCTACTTACAAAATCGTATTTTAGGTCTTATTGGCGAAGAAGCCGGCGACTCTTTTGAAGTACGTCCAGTGCAAGAAGAATCGGTCGACCTATTGAATCGTTTAGTTGAACAAGCAAAAGAAAATGGCTTGGTGACGGATGTAACAGCTGACCGAGAAATATTTGAGGCACAATTGATGGATTTTTTGACGCCACCACCTTCTGTTGTCAATGCTTTTTTTGCTCAACATTATTCAAAAAGTCCAGAAGAAGCAACGGATTATTTTTATCAGTTGAGCCGCAACAATGACTATATCAAAACACGAGCCATCGCAAAAAATATCGTGTATACTTATCCGTCTGAATACGGAGACTTGGAAATCACGATCAATCTATCTAAACCTGAAAAAGATCCAAAACAAATCGCTGCAGAAAGAAAAGCGGTGCACGTCGATTACCCATCGTGTATGTTATGTATGGAAAATGAAGGGTACAAAGGAAGATTGAATTACCCAGCACGAACCAATCATCGAATCATCCGAATGAACTTAGATGGAGAAAGTTGGGGATTTCAGTATTCGCCTTATGCCTACTACAATGAACACTCGATCATTTTATCAGAAGAACATCGACCAATGCGCATCACAAAAGAAACGTTTGCTCGGTTGTTGAAGATCACTGAAGTCTTACCACACTATTTCGTAGGTTCAAATGCTGATTTGCCGATCGTTGGTGGATCGATCCTTTCACATGACCATTATCAAGCTGGACGTCACGAATTTCCGATGGCAAAAGCGCCGATGGAGAAATTGATCAAGCTAAGCGAGTATCCGCAGGTGATTGCAGGGATCGTCAAATGGCCGATGTCTGTGATCCGTTTACAGTCGCCCGATAAAGATTTATTAGTAGAAGCAGCGGATGCGGTCTTAAACAAATGGCAGAACTATTCAGATGAATCAGTATCAGTCATCGCCTATTCAGCAGATGGTACGCCACATCACACGATCACGCCAATTGCTCGTCGCAGAGAGGATTACTTTGAAATCGACTTAGTATTGCGTGACAACAATGTGTCCGAAGAACATCCTGAAGGGATTTTCCATCCTCATCGTGATATCCAACATATCAAAAAAGAAAACATTGGTTTGATCGAAGTGATGGGGTTGGCTGTGTTGCCGCCACGCTTAAAACCAGAATTGGAAGAAGTGAAGCAATATCTACTAGGTGAAGAAAACCAAGTCGCGAACTATCATCGTGAATGGGCAGAACAGCTAAAACAAGCAAATCCTGATTTGACTGAAGAGACTGCGACAGTTGTTATCCAAAATGCTGTTGGGCAAGTCTTCGCCAGAGTGTTAGAAGATGCCGGTGTCTTCAAACGGGACGAACAAGGAAGAGTTGCGTTCTTGCACTTTACTGAAACATTATAAGCATCGGTCACTTACAGGAGGGGAAACGAATGGCCACAATCAAAGATATTGCTCAGTTGGCGGGAGTTTCTCCTGCCACTGTCTCAAGAGTGCTGAATTATGATGAGAAATTGTCAGTAGGAATGGAAACGAAACAAAAAATTTTTGAAGCAGCTGAACACTTGAATTATAAAAAACATCATAAGAATCTAGCCTCTGAAAAACAAACGATCAAATTGATCCAATGGTATGACACACAAGAAGAATTAGAAGATCTTTATTATCTTTCTATACGCTTAGGAATCGAAAAAAAAGCGGAGGAAGCGAATATTCGCCTGATCAAGGAAACATGGGATGCCATCAGTGAGCAATCTGCAGATGGAACGATTGCTTTAGGAAAGTTTGACGAAGAGCAATTGAAAGAATTGAAACGTACGCAAGAGAACCTTTTACTTGTCGATTCAGATGGCACAAGATTTGGCATCGATTCTTTAGTTGTTGATTTTGAGTCGAGTCTTCGCTTAGTGATGGATCATTTCTTACAAGAAGAAGTCAAACAACTCGTGATGTTAGCCGGAAAAGAGTACACGAAGCAACACCGAACACCGGTGACTGATCCTAGAACGGCAATTTTTCAAAAACTGATCAGTGAAGAAAAGAACCTCACAGGAAAGATCATTGAAGCGGATTTTTCAGTGGAGGCAGGATATCAAGCTGTTCATGATTTTTTATTGCAAGAAAAGGAATTACCGGATGCGTTGTTTGCTGCGAATGATGCGTTAGCAATTGGTGCATTGAAGGCAATCAAAGAAGCAGGATTGACTATTCCGCAAGATATCTCAGTGATTGGCTTCAACGATATCAGTGTGGCAAAGTATGTCTCACCACCCCTCTCTACAGTCAAAGTGTACACCGAATGGATGGGGGAGTTGGCAGTTGAGACATTGACCCAGTTAATCCATAGTACTGCACCGGTTGCAAGAAAAATCACGATCGCGACAGAACTAATTTTACGAGAATCAACAAAACAAGCTACGATCAAATAGACGATTATCAACCTTAGTAAAGGGGTGGGAATTTCAACAGCGGCGAGAGCCAAACTTGATTTTTCCTCCCCTTTTTTACCTCGAAGTATGCTACAATGATAAACGACATTAGAGTAGTAGAAGGGAACGGTCAAATGATTACATTAGGGATCGATACAGCAAATCAAACCTTAGCTGTTGGCGTATTGGAAGACGAAACAGTGTTAGGTCAAATCCAAATCAATAGAAAGAAAAATCATAGTCTGACGTTGATGCCAGCGTTGGATCAATTGATCTCAGATTGCCAACTCACACCAGAACAAATCGATCGAATTGCTGTGTCAAGTGGTCCAGGCTCTTATACAGGATTGAGAATCGGTGTCACAACTGCCAAGACATTAGCATATACTTTAAATAAAGAATTGGTTGGTGTTTCCAGTCTTGCTGTACTTGCAGCAAATTGCGTAGGAATCGAAGGAATCATTGTACCGATGTTTGATGCGAGAAGAAAAAATGTTTATGCTGGTGCCTATCGCTGGCATCATGGAACATTAGAAAACGTACTAGAAGACACCCATATTGCTTTTGTAGAATTAACCGAAAAATTAAAACAAATGGATGGATCGATCACTTTTGTCGGTAGCGATTGCCACAAATTCAACTCAGAAATCGCTCAATCAATACCTGATGCTAAGCGTAACTCCTTGCCACTTTGGGATATTCCTAGTGGAGTTGTCGTCGCGCAATTAGGGGCTTCAAGTAATCCGGTCAACGATATCCAAGCCTTTTTACCACGTTACCTAAAACGAGTGGAAGCAGAAGAAAAATGGTTGGAGACACATACGCCAGGAGAAGAAAGCTATGTTGAAAAAATTTAAAGCCTATCTACGGACCATGCTTCAAGAAAAAGCAGATTATCCAGAGAAAACGATCACTGTAGGCGAAAAGCAATTTCAAATACGGGAACTGACAGTTGAGGATGTCAAGGCGTTGTTAAGTATCGAACGGGAAGTTTATTTAGGGGAATTACCTTGGACAAAAAGTGCATTCATCTCAGAGCTGACTTCCCCATTCATGACTTTATATTTAGGGATATTCGATCGAGAAGAATTATTCGGCTTTGTTGGATCTAGAGTATTAGGACTCGATTGCCATCTCACGAACATTGCGGTCAGTCCGAGTTACCAACGGCAGCGTATCGGCACCTATTTAATCAACGAGATCGAGACATTCGCACGGATGAATCAATGCGAGACCATGTCATTAGAAGTACGGATCAGTAATCAGAATGCCCAACGCTTATACAGAAAACTAGGCTTCCAATCGAGAAAAGTAAAAAAAGGGTATTATACAGAAACGAATGAAGATGCCTTAGACATGGTAAAACTATTAAAAGAAGAGTGAAAAAAAGTGATTGAAGAAAAAACAGCTTTCAATGATACAAAATTAGCAGAGGAGCTTTGGCGAGTCAGTGATGATGCTTTCTTAACTGGTTCACCTTGGACAAAAGAACAGTTCATGTCAGATATCCAACAGCCACAAACCAATTATTTAGTTGTTCATCAGGATGACAAAATCATTGGCTTTATTGGCTATGCCAAAGTACTTGATGAAGTAGAAGTAACGAATCTAGCGGTGCTGACTTCTGAACAACATAAAGGTGTAGCAAGACAATTATTACAAGAAATGCTCAAACGAGAAACAGCCAATCAAGCGCATAGTGTTTTTTTAGAAGTGCGACAGTCGAACATGGCGGCACAACACCTTTATGAATCAGAAAAATTCCGTCAAGTAGGTAAACGAAAAGCCTACTATCATGATCCGGTCGAAGATGCGGTCATCATGTGTACAAAGCTAAAAACAGAGGTGATAAAACCATGAATGAAAAACAAACAGAATTGATTTTAGCAATTGAGTCAAGCTGTGATGAAACAAGCGTAGCTGTCGTGAAAGATGGACAAGAAATCTTATCGAATATCGTTGCCTCTCAAATCAATAGCCATAAACGCTTTGGCGGGATCGTACCTGAAGTTGCCAGTCGCCATCATGTAGAACAGATTACTTTATGTCTTGAAGAAGCATTGATTGAAGCAGGAGTGACTGCCGAACAACTTACAGCGGTTGCCGTCACAGAAGGACCAGGTCTTGTGGGGGCATTACTCATCGGTATTTCAGCAGCAAAAGCTTTTGCTTGGGCAAATCATCTACCGTTGATCCCTGTCAATCATATGGCAGGACATATCTACTCCGCTCGCTTCGAAAAAGCGTATGAATTTCCATTGATGGCGTTGTTGGTCAGTGGAGGGCACACTGAGTTAGTTTATATGGAAGAAGATGGCGCTTATGAGATCATCGGCGAAACAAGAGACGATGCCGCGGGAGAAGCCTACGACAAAGTAGGACGTGTCTTAGGCTTGAGTTATCCCAGTGGCAAAGAAATCGATGAATTAGCCCATCAAGGAACAGATGCCTATCACTTTCCTCGAGCAATGATCCGTGAAGATAACTATGATTTTAGTTTCAGTGGCTTAAAAAGTGCATTTATCAATTTAGTCCATAATGCGGAGCAACGAGGAGAAGAATTAGATCGAGCAGACCTCGCTGCTAGCTTCCAAGCCAGTGTTGTCGAAGTTTTGGTTACAAAAACGATCCGCGCCTGCAAAAGTTATCCGGTGAAGCAATTGATCCTTGCAGGTGGCGTCGCTGCTAATCAAGGACTAAGACAAAGCTTAAAAGAAAGCTTGGCCACAGAATTACCTGAATTGGAGCTGATCGTACCACCATTACGTCTTTGTGGCGACAATGCAGCAATGATCGGCGCCGCTGCATCCGTCGAGTGGCGCAAAGGTCATACAGCCGATTATCGATTGAACGCAGAACCAAGTTTAGTGTTAGGTGATCCATTGGAAAATGTCAGGTAATTTACCTGACATTGGTCCAAGTACTTTAAGTATAGAAAAGATTATATAGATATAATCTAGGTTATTATAAATATAGTTATAAATAAGCGATTACGTATTTATGATGAACTGAGTACTGATCAGAGAATATACTTCGAAAAAACTTAGATTAACTCAAGTTATATAAATTGTGTCAGTTAATTCTATGTGATAGTATAAGGAATGTAGAAAATAAAAAGGATAATGTTATTTTCTATGGTGATTTAACTGAAGGTTGAAAGCCTTCACAATTCAATGCAAAGGAGGTCGAATGGATGAAAAAGTTTGTCGGATATTTAGTTGTATTTTTCACTGCATTATTGTTCACTGTCCCTGTAGATGCCGCTGGCGCGATTTCTGCTAATGAGCAACAGATCCTAGACTTGTTGAAAGCACCAGTAAGTGTTCAAGGAAAAGAATTCACTGTTCCTGATACTTACATTACACAAGCCGAAAACCATTTGAAACAAAATGATTTAACGGATGCACAAGTAGAAACTGCCGTTACAGGTATTCAAAATGTGCGTAATCTGTTAGGTTCAGTAACAATAGATATGACAGGAGTCAACACGCTTGATGATTTGATCCGTGCTTTACCGCGGGATATCATCTTGCAAATCCAACGAGAGGTAACGAGAGTTGCTGACGCGTTAGGATTAGTTGTACTAAATTGGAATGGTGGTAATATCCAAATCGGTGCGAAAAACGCTGATGGAACAACATCACCAGCTTTTAGTACTAGTTCTCCAATTAAACAAACAGGTGGTAACTATACCGCTAGTGCAATGGCAATTGCTTCATTACTATTAGTCGCAGCAGGTGCGGTCGTAGTAGGAAGAAAGACAAAGATTGCGTAAAAAGCGCAAGCTGCTTAAGAGACTAGGGGCAATGCTTTTTGTCCCTGTCTTTTTTTTGGCAGCTGGTTATTCTCTAATGTACGTCATAGGAAGACCTGTCATTCATTTTGCCACTTCTTCTTTAAATTTGTTTTTACTTTCAGATGTTCCAACATTTGAAACGCAAGAACAAAGCTTTGAAGCTGTAAAAGAAGAAGATGTCGCTAAAGATGAGAACAATGAACTGGCATCTAGCAGTATTGCTTACCCTAGAGGTGGCGAACGCTACGGTGACATCATTGTAGACTCTTTAAATTTGAATGTGCCTTTGTATTTTGGAGATACCGATGAGATATTAAGAAAAGGTGCCGGACAGTATATGGGTTCTGTCTACATAGGTGAGACTGGAACGTCACTAGTCGGTGGGCACAATGTGGATGGGTTTGGTAAGCTAAGCGGTATCCAAACAAATGATATCGTGACAGCTAAGACGACCTATGCGAATTACCGCTATCAAGTAAAAGAAATGGTGATTCGTCATAAAGATGATCCGGAAATCAATGAATTGATCAGTCAAAAAGATAAACCAATACTGCTTCTTTATACATGCTATCCTGTCGATAGTTTAGGCATGACGGATGAACGACTTTTTGTTATCTGTGAGTTAGTTGAAGGTCCGTTGATCAATCCTAATAAATAGGAGGAAATCATGAGTACGCAAAAATTCATGCAAAAAGGGTCCCGTTGGCTGCTTACTTTTATTTGTTCCTTGAGTTTGTTTGCCGGCATGACATTAGTTGTATTAAGACTAACGTTGTTCAACCAACAGTTCATGGAAAAAGCCATGGAAGAAGCCAATTATTCAGAAACGATCACCTCGGAGATCAATCAAAGAATCAGCGATCTAGGTCGGGGAAGCAATATTCCTGCAGATGTGTTAGCAGACACTGTTCCTCAATCCTACGTACAATCAAATGTTGAACATTACATTCGCACCATTTATACAGACATTCCTTTTTTGATTGAACGGACAGATGATGTAGACAAGATCATCCAGAAAAAAGTCGAAGACTATGCGAAAGAAAACAATTATGAAATCAATGCAGAAACACAACAATCAATCGACAATCTAAAGAAATCTGCAATTGAAACCTATAGTGAATATATTGAGATCCCTTATCTTTTGACCTATGGCAAGCAAGTGATGGGTTACAAAAGAACGCTGACCTTATTGATTTTCTTTACAATGACAGTTTCTGCATTATTAGTGATTGCGATCATTGCGATCGACACACGTTTTTTCCATCGTGCGTTACGCTATTTAAGTTATGCAGTGGGTGGCGCAGGTCTAATGCTGTTAGCGTTACCTCTTTTTGTGTACCTTTCCAAAATGGTCGAGCGTATCGGCATTAATTCAAAGTCGCTCTATCATTTTCTAACTACGTATCTAAGCAATTTCATTGTAACATTTATCCAATGGGGTATCGTGATCATAATTTGTAGTTTTATCATCTGGATTTTGAGCGAATTATTAAGAAGACGCAAAGTTAAGAAAAGATATTAAAGATAGAAAGTGGAGAAAACATGGAAGAAACGATTAGTCTAGGGGAATTATTTGAGATTTTAAGAAAGCGTTGGTTGTTGATTCTCGCAACCACGCTTGCTGGATTTGCTTTAGCTGCAGGAGTCACGTTCTTTTTGATCACACCTAAGTACAGTTCATCAGCTGAAATGATCGTCCAGTCAAAAGCAGAAAATACGAATACGAATCTACAAGATGTCAACGCTAATGTTATGTTGATCAATACTTACAAAGATATGATTTTAGGCGATGTCGTCATCAATGATGTCCAACGAGAGCTTGAACAAAATTATGGACAAAGTCTTACCAAGGGTGAGTTGAAATCAGTGATCAGTGTCAATCAATCACAAAACTCACAAATGTTCCAAATCGTTGCAACTGTCGATAATCCAGATCATGCAACTGACATCGCAAATGTAACAGCACAAGTGTTCCAATCAAAAGCCACGGACGTATTGAATGTCAATAAAGTGACGATCACTTCTGCGGCGCAAAGTAATCCTACGCCTGTTTCACCAAACAATATGTTGAACGTAGTTATCGGCGGGTTGCTTGGCTTGATGATTGGAGTCGGATTAGCCTTTCTTCTAGAACTGCTAGATAAAACAGTCAAGGACGAACGTTTTGTAACAGAAGAATTAGGATTGCCGATTCTTGGAGACGTCAATGAAATGACGAAGAAAGAACTTGAAAACGGCCGTATGTTTCAACCATCAAAAGTCGAAACGATTGAAACAACTGAACAAAGAGAAAGCCGTCGTTCACGAAAACGTGTATAAGGAGAAGTATTTATGAAGAAAAACACTATTTTACCTGTTTCACTCCTCAGCATTACCGATAAAAATGCCATGGTTTCCGAACAATTTCGGACGATTCGTTCAAATATCCAATTTGCTTCTGTTGATCGTGAGTTGAAGACAATGGTCGTGACTTCATCTGGACCAGGTGAAGGAAAATCAACAACAGCTGCTAACTTAGCTGTCGTATTTGCAAATAGTGGCAAAAGAGTCTTACTAGTCGATGCTGATTTGAGAAAACCAAGTGTGGCATTGACCTTTCAATTACCAAACGTCAATGGATTAAGTAACTTCTTAGGTGATCGCGAAGGAAGACCGGAATCATATTACCATACCAGTTCCGTCGAAAATCTGTGGGTCATGACAAGTGGACCGAAACCACCTAACCCATCAGAACTACTTGATTCGAAACGAATGGAAGAAGTGATCGAACAGCTAAAAGCATTGTTTGATTTGATCATTTTTGATTTACCACCCATTGCAACAGTCACTGATGCACAGATCTTAGCCGCAAAAACAGATGGGACACTGTTAGTCGTCCGAGAACGTAAAACAATGAAACAAGAATTAATCAAAGCCAAAGAACTGCTATCCATTGCACAAGCAACGATTTTAGGTGTTGTTTACAACGGTGCGAAGAAGAATGCAGATTTTAATTATTATTATTATTGATGAGGAAGTGAGCAAAAATGATTGATTTACATTGTCATATTTTACCTGGTATAGATGACGGACCAAAAACGGTCAAAGAATCGATCGCCATGGCAGAAGAAGCTGTTCGACAAGGAATCACCCACATTTTATGCACCCCTCATCACAATCAACGTTTCACCAATGAAAAAGCAGATGTATTATTAGCTGTCGAAGACTTGCAAAAAGAACTCGATCGACAGTCCATCCCCCTAACTTTATTTGAAGGACAAGAAGTTCGAATAAAAAGAAATCTGATAGATGAAATCAAAAGTGACAAGATTCTTTTTGCAGATGTCACCGATCGCTATTTGCTAGCTGAGCTACCAACAAACAGCATTCCCGAATACACAGAAAGTTTGTTTTATGAATTACGTCAGATGGGGATCGTACCAATCATTGTCCATCCTGAACGGAACCGCGGTTTTCAAGAAAGTCCTAATCTATTATTACCCTACTTGAATATGGGCTGTTTGGCGCAGTTGACTGCACCAAGTATTGCAGGTGTGTATGGCAAACAGATCAAGAAATTGAGTGAACAGTTAATTGAACATAATTTAGTACAAATGATTGCTTCCGATGCACATTCTCGGAAAAACAGAGATTTTTATATGGAAAAGGCATACAAAATTGTTGAGAAAAAGTATGGAAAAGAAGTCATAAACAAAATGGACCAAACTTGTAGAGATATAATTAATGGTACATTTACAAAAGCAGAAAATTATAAATATATAAGGGGAATGATTTAATTACAACCCTCAAATAATAGGTGTTAGTCGAATGTTGTTTTTATACAAATATGTATCAATGGGGACATGAAAAAATTAAAAACAATCGTTTGTAGGGATGAGGAGTAAAATGAAAACAAAAAAAATATTGTTTGTTGCAACAGTAGTAAAAACCCATATTAATACATTTCACATAAAAAATATGGAATATTTTAAAGGATTAGGCTACGAAGTTCATGTAGCTGCTAAAAATGATTTTGTGCCTAAAAATTCACTTAATATACCGAATTGTGATGTATATCATGATATTGATTTTCCTAGAAATCCTTTCTCCACCGATATGACAAAAGCTTATTCACAATTAAAAAAAGTGATTGACGTGGAAAATTTTGAATTGATTCATTGTAACACTCCTGTAGGCGGACTACTAGCTCGTATAGCTGCTAGACAATCTAGGAGAAATAGCGGTACAAAAATATTGTATCAAGCTCACGGGTTTCATTTTTTTAAAGGCGCACCATTAAAGAATTGGATGTTATTTTATCCAGTTGAAAGACTTATGGCAAGAGACACTGATTGTCTATTGGTAATAAACCAAGAGGATTTTAAAAGAGGAAAAAGTTTTAAATGTCAACAAGTACAGTTGGTTAATGGCGTCGGAGTAGAGATTGATAAGTTTCATAATGCTTCAGGAAATTTACGAGAAAAATATATGATTTCGAAAGAGACAAAAATTATTTGTTCAATAGGGGAGTTAAATAAAAATAAAAACCATATCACAGTAATTGAATCTTTAGCAAGAATTAAAGCTGAAGTAGATAAGAATTTTATATACTTTATTTGTGGAGAAGGTGCACAAAGAAGAAATATAGAAGAAAAAGTCAAAGAATTGGATTTAAAAGACAACGTTATATTATTGGGGTATTCAAACGAGGTACCTAAAATTCTTGCAGATGCTGATTTATTTGTTTTTCCTTCTTATAGAGAAGGGCTACCTGTTTCTGTGATGGAGGCAATGAGTGCTGGTGTGCCAGTAGTCGCTTCAAACATCAGAGGAAATAGAGATTTGATTGAAAATAAAGTAAACGGTGAATTATTTGATTTGAAAAATAAAGAACAGTTGGACGATATATTGAAAAGTTTTTTTAATAATAGCTTGCCAGTTAAAGAGTATGTTTCTAATTCTTATATGAAAATACAGGATTTTGAAACAAACAAGGTACTCATTCAAATGAGTGATATTTATGATATGCTTTTAGGTAGAGAGGAAGTCAAATGCAAACGATAATTTATACAAGTGTAATAATAATATCATCGATATTTATTAGTTTTGTCCCTAATTTAATTTATACCACAAAAAATAAAAAGGATAATATGAGTGTAATTTCTATTATTATTATTATATCAATTATTGTAGCGTTTTATTCATTTTATTTAGGTCTTAATCACGGGGTTCCAGATAGATATAATTACATGTTAGAATATACCATTAAGTATAAATGGTTTATGCAGGACTTTGAATCATTCTTAAGTTCACCAATCGAACGAGGTTTCATTTTAATTTCATATATATTTAATGGGTTAAATATATCTGTTGAGTTATTTTTCTCAATAGTTTCCTTTTTTGTTACCTTTTCGAATTTAATTATCATATATAAAAGCAGTTCCAATTTTAAGCTTGCTAGTTTTTATTATTTTATTTCCATCTTATATTTTATTGGTTTTAGTCAGATTAGACAGATAATTGCAATTACTATTGTCAACATAGGTATTTATTATCTGTTTAATAGAAAAAAGCTATCTAGATTTTTTCTATGCGTATTTATTGCTATGAACTTTCATGCATCAGCTATTCTAGCTTTGATCTATATATATATATATTACCGTAAGATTAAATTAATAGACTACATTGTAATAGGTAATTTGTCTATATTACTTTTATTATTTTATGATAGAATGTTTCAGATTATAAGTAAAACAGGATTTTATATACAATATTTTGGATATGAAAGTACTGAAAATATTCTATTTAGCGGGGATCTAACCACTGTATTAAAAGGTACCCCTTGGTTTTTAATTTTAATTTTATTAGTTGTTTTAAAGAATTATGGTATAAAAAATGATTTTTTGTTGGATAAGGTCTTAATGACATGTTTAATTGTTTGTATTTTTATTGTGCTACAATTGAGGGTTTACTGGTCATTTCGTTTTTCATATTACTTTATGGCCCCAATTATATGGTATCTTCCTAATACTTTAAATTATTTTAAAAAATCGGAACGACCTTTAATTATATTTATTATATATATAATTCCTATATTAATTATATTAAGAGAAGTAGCAATTACTTATGTAGTAAGTTAGGAGGAATTTGATGAGTAAATATAGAATATTACATGTTGTTGGGATCATGGATAGAGGTGGTGCTGAAACATTTATTATGAATAACTATAGGAAAATTGATCGGTCTTTATTTCAGTTTGATTTTGTTGTGCATTCTAATAGTGAAGGAAGCTTTGACAAGGAAATTAAAAGTTTAGGTGGAAACATTTATACTTTTCCTAAATTTAATGGTATGAATTATATAAACTATAAGATCTGTTGGGAAAAATTTTTAAAAAAACATCCGGAATATCAAATAATACATGGACACATGAATAGTACATCAAACATATATATGAAGATAGGAAAAGATTTAGGACGCAATGTAATTTCACATGCTCATTCTACTTCGAATGGATCGGGTATTATAGGGAAAATTAAAGATTATACCAGTAAAGGTGCAATGAAATATTCTGACTTAAAGTTAGCTTGTTCAATTGAGGCCGGAAGATGGTTATATAAAGATGATGAAAATTTTATTTTTCTAGAAAATGGAATTGATGTTGAAAAATTTGCATATAATAAAATAGTCAGAGACAAATATAGGGGCATGTTAGGAGTTGCTGAAAGCACAATAGTGTTATCGCATGTTGGTAATTTCTATCCTGTAAAAAATCATGAGTTTCTAATAGACACACTAGAAAAGATTTTAATCAAAAAAAAAGATGTTGTTTTATGCTTGTTTGGTAAAGGGGAAACAGAGAGTAAAATAAAGAGTATAGTAAAACAAAAAAATATGGAAAATCATGTTATGTTTATGGGAGCTCAAGACAATATATCAGAATGGTTAAATGCAATGGATTTATTTTTGATGCCTTCATTGTATGAAGGCTTAAGTGTAGCTTTAGTTGAAGCACAAACTAATGGTCTACCTTGTATTATATCTGATAATATTGGTAAGATGAATCAAGTTACTGATTTGGTATCATTTAAAAAAAATGACTCTGAATCATGGTGTGAATCAATCTTAACACAAAAATGTAATGAAAATCGTATCAAATACTCTGATATAGTTAGTAAATCTGGTTTCGGTATAGAGAATGTACAAAATAAATTAACAAATCTGTATTTGGAATTGCTAAGATAAAATACCTAGTAGAAAAGGAAGTACGCAAGTGAACAATATAGTTGATTTTAGCTTAATAGTTCCCGTATATAATGTAGAAGAGTATATTTCAAACTTCTTAGAGTCCGTGTTAAAGCAAACAATAGATAATTACGAAATTATTATTATTGATAATAATTCAAATGATAAGTCTATATCAATAGTTAATAATTATATCTCGAAATTCAAAAATATACTTATTACGGAAGAAAAAAAACAAGGTGTTGCAGCATCAAGAAACAAAGGATTAGAAGTTGCCAAGGGAAAGTGGATCTTATTTATAGACCCAGATGATACGCTTGAACCAAAATACTTGGAATCCTTTAATGCAGCTATGTCAGAGAATATTGATGTTGCAATTTGTGGTTATAGATATATTGATTACAAAACTAAACGTATTATAAACGAAAGTAATTATGAAGGCCTTAAAAATAAAAATCCAGAATTGTTAATTCAAACATTTACTTCTCAATATCAGGGCTTTTTATGGAATAAATGTTTTTCAAAAAAAATAATTGATGATAATAATTTATTTTTCTGTGAAGAACTCGTGGTGATGAGTGATTTACCTTTTGTAACTCAATATTTAAGTAATTGTAATAACTGCATATTTATAGATGAACATTTATATAACTATTATAGACAGGTAAATTCGATAACTGAAAAAACAAATAAATCCAGTGTTTTTAATAAGAAAAAATACTTGTCAAAAATTAATAGTTATAATCTTGTGTTAGATACAATTGATGGAAGTGCATACGAGATAGCATATCATTATTCTATTTTTAATAAAATAACTATTCTGAAGCAACTAAAACAAAATAGATTTGTAGAATTTATTGAATTTAAAAAACAATATAAAAGAGAAATCCTTGCATCATTTTATACAATTTTATTGAATGATAAATTACCATTAAAGTTTAAAATAAGAAATTACTTAGGCGGAATAGTTCTATTTGTTTTATAAATCAATTAAGGAGTAAAAAATGAAAATATCAGTTTTTGGATTAGGTTATGTTGGCCTAGCAAATGCACTACTTCTAAGTCAAAGTGAAGAAGTGAAAGCATATGATATAGTAGATAAAAAAATTGATCAACTCAATCAGAAAGTATCTCCAATAGAAGATAAAGAGATCACTAGTTTCCTAGAAAAAGATAGTCTAAAAATCGAATTTACTAAAAACTTTGAAGAAGCTGTGATTTTCGGTGATTACCTGATTATCGCAACCCCTACAGATTACGATGAAAAGAAGAACTATTTTAACACTTCATCAGTTGAGAAAGTAATCGAGCAAGCTTTAGCAATTCGATCGGATGCTACTTTTATAATCAAATCAACTGTTCCAGTAGGTTATACAGAAGAGTTAAAGAAAAAGTATGGAACGGATCGAATAATATTCTCGCCAGAATTTCTGCGTGAGGGTAAAGCCCTATACGATAACCTTCATCCCTCAAGAATCGTTATTGGTGAAAAATCAGATAGGGGACAAGAAATTGCTAATCTTTTTAAGAAAAATGCTCATGATAATGATGTCCCAATACTATTGACGAATTCAACAGAAGCGGAAGCAATCAAATTGTTTTCAAATACCTACTTAGCTCTAAGAGTTGCTTATTTCAATGAACTTGATACGTATGCCGAATCGAATGGCTTAGACAGTAAGCAAATTATCGAAGGTGTAGGATTAGATCCTAGGATTGGTTCGCATTATAATAATCCATCATTTGGCTATGGAGGGTATTGTTTACCAAAGGATACTAAGCAATTGCGTGCAAATTATAGTGGTGTCCCAAGCAATTTGATTGGTGCAATCGTTGATGCAAATGCGACCAGAAAAGATTTTATCACTGAACAAATTTTAGCTAGAAGTCCCAAAGTTGTAGGGATTTATCGTTTGACTATGAAAGCTGCATCAGATAATTTTCGTTATTCTTCAATTCAAGGAGTCATGAAGAGACTTAAGGAGAGAGGTATTTCCGTTATAGTTTATGAACCCACTGTAGATGAGAAAAAATTTTCAGGTTTTCCGGTGATACCTGAACTGGCAGATTTTAAAAATCTAAGTGACGTAATCATATCCAATCGGTTTGATGAAGAACTAGATGACGTTGAAGAAAAAGTTTATACTAGAGATATTTTTAGAAGGGATTGAGTGAGTGAAAAACATAGCTCGTAATTTCATTTATCAATCCATATTCCAGATCATGAAAATAGTTATTCCAATTATAACCATACCTATAGTATCCATGGCGTTAGGTCCTGCTGGAATAGGGATCTTCAATTATACCAATTCAATCGCACAATATTTTGTACTAGTTGCTAGCTTAGGTATAGCTATGTATGGGAATAGAGAAATCGCACTTGCTTATAATCGTCAAGAGGACATTTCTAAATTATTTTGGGAAATTGTTGTATTTAAGGCAATACTGACATTAGCAGTATTTTTTATCTACATTGCTGTTGTCAGCTTTTTACCTAACAGTAATTACTTTTATTTTCAAAGTTTAACTATATTAGCAGTGCTTTTTGATATATCATGGTTCTTTATGGGAATTGAAGATTTTAAGTTGACCAGTGTATCGAGTTTATTCGTTCAAATAATAACTTTTGTGTTGATACTGCTTTTTATTAAAGATTCAAATGATGTAGGTATCTATATTCTGATCCAAACAGCTGGTATATTTGTTTCCCAAGTATTAGTTTGGTTCTTTATCAAGCCTTATATAACATTTCAAAAAATAAATCTAAAAAAAAGTTTTAGTCACATTAAAGGCTCTTTTGAATTCTTTATACCCCAAGTAGCGATTACCTTATATACAAATTTAAATAAGACCTTATTAGGCTTATTCATAGGGGCTTCAGCAGTTGGATTTTATACAAACTCACTCACATTAAATACAGTATTTATAACAATCATCACTACACTCGATATTGTTTTACTTCCACATATGAGTGGTTTGTTTGCTAAAAAAAATGTTGAGCGAATTGTAGAGCTGATGGATAAAACGATTGATCTACAGTTGTTTTTTAGTTTACCGATCATGTTTGGGATGTTAACCGTATATGATAAACTTGTTCCATGGTTTTTTGGGGAAAAGTTCTTATTTATTAATAATGTCATCCCGTTTTTTACTCCTTTAATAGTAATCATTCCGCTAGGCATGGCTGTTTCAAGACAGTACCTTATTCCTATAGGTAAAGTTAGAGAATATAATAAATCTGTGATTATTGGTGCAGGTATAAACATTATAAGTAATTTAATCTTACTACCAACCGTTGGTTTTTTTGGAGTTGTCATTTCTAATTTATTGGCTGAATTCTTTGTTACTGCAGTAAGAGTGCGATCGTTTCTCAAATCTACTAACTTTTCTTTTAATTTCCGGCGAATAAGTGTTTATTTTATTTCGGCACTTGCAATGATGATTATCACTAGAACATTGACTAATCCTATGCAAGCAAGTTTAATAACTAATATAGTCCAAGGTTTAGTTGCTATTACCTTGTATTTTATTTTTACAATAGTAATGAGAACAAATCCTATTGTTTCATTTATTCAAGAGAGGAGAAGTAAGTGAATGATTGCTTACTTCTTTTTTATATGTATCAAAAAATGAGCCAAAGGTAGTGGATATCTTCAAATACCTTTGGCTCATTTATTAATATTTATAGTGGAGGATGGTAACGTACTACTCCCGCCACCCCGGCGTCACTGCTTCCTTACAAAACGTGAACCGTTTCTTATCATAATTCACCAAGCCTGAATCTTTTAGCTGTTTGATTACCTGTCCGGCGGTTTCACGAGTGGTACCGCTATTGACTGCTAGTTCTTTCAACGTGATTGGATAGGGGATCGATATATGGCCGTCTTCTGTAGGGATTCCTAATTCTTCTTTTAAAACAAATAGGTTTTGTTTCACTCGGTCAAATGCACTGGAGGTCAAGCCGATTTGAATGCGTAGTTCGTGCATCTGGACGACTTTTCCTAATTTCTGGATCATGTAAATCATCTGATTAGGGTTGTTTTTGACGATTTTTTCATAACAAGCTACAGGAAAATAAAAAGTCTCGATGTCGGTCATGGCTTGTGCTGTATACGTATAAGGTTCTTCTTCAAAAATACCAGACATTGGAAAGAGATTATTTGCTGTGACATAATCATAGTAGTAATAAGTAGCACTTTCATCATAACGCTCTAAACGGATCAATCCTTCTGTTAAGACATAGAAACGTTGCCGTTCATCTCCTTCATCAAAAAGTACTTGTCCTTTCTTATATGAACGTAGGACAGTCTGCTCTTTGATTTCTTCAAATTCCTCATCAGTAAAGTGTTCAAAATCAGGTTGATATCTGAGTTTAGAAAAATGATAATCGATTTTATTTACACGCATGAACATCCCTGCTTCCTATTATTCTTTAATTCTATTGTGACTTCTTTTATTTCTTTTGTAAAGCCATAATACATTCCGTAAAAAGCTATATTTTGTAAAAAATCAATTGCGTTTGTTATTATGTAGAATTTATACAAAACAGATGAATATAATTTGTTGAGTGATCACAAAAGTGTATAAAAAACAAATAATATACATAAAGTAAACGCTAACAACCTTAATTTAAATGGGATTTTAAAATATACAGAAAAATTTTTTTGATGAATAAAAATTTTTTTGATAGAGTTTTCAGTATAAAAAAAAGAGAAATTATTAATAAAAGATGCAAAAATGTGTAATTATTTAATTAAGCTTTAATAATGAGAGATTCTTCTCGTTTTAAATGCGAGAAAAGCATGAAAGTGATTACAAAAGCAGTTTATTCTAAGTATGTAATCAAAACGAAGGAGGCAACACAACATGGATAAACCGATTCACGTTTTCTCTGAGATAGGAAAGTTAAAGACAGTTTTACTAAAACGACCTGGTCAAGAAGTGGAAAATCTAACGCCTGATATTATGGATCGTTTGTTGTTCGACGACATTCCGTATCTACCGATTGCACAAGCTGAGCATGATGAATTTGCAAAAGTTCTTCAAAGTGAAGGTGCTGAAACATTATATTTAGAAAAATTGGCGGCTGAAGCAATCGATGCAGGTAATGTCAAAGAGGAATTTTTAAATAAAATGTTAGATGAATCTTTTATTGCATCTAATGCTGTTAGAGATGGTCTTCATGAGTTCCTTCTATCAATGGAAACTCAAGATATGGTAGATAAGATCATGGCGGGTGTTCGTACAAAAGACATCGATGTTAAATCACGTAGCTTATACGATTTATCATCTGATGATGACTATCCATTCTACATGGACCCAATGCCAAACCTATACTTTACAAGAGACCCTTCCGCATCAATGGGGAATGGGATGACAATCAATAAAATGGCATTTGAAGCACGTCGTCGTGAGTCAATGTTCACTGAATACATTTTGAACCACCACCCACGTTTTGCAAACAAAGGTGTTGACGTATGGTTGGATCGTGAAAATCCAGATCATATCGAAGGTGGGGATGAATTGATCCTTAGTGACACAGTTGTTGCTGTTGGTATCTCACAAAGAACAAATGCAAAAGCGATCGAGCGTTTAGCACGTCACTTATTTGCGAAAAACTCAGGATTTGAAAAAGTCTTGGCAATCAAGATTCCTAATAATCGTGCCATGATGCATTTAGATACAGTATTTACAATGGTTGACCATGATAAATTCACGATCCACCCAGCGATCCAAAGTAAAGAAGGAAAAATGGACGTCTTTACAATTGAACAAGCTGGCGATGATATCAAAATTTCTCATTCAGATGATTTACAAGAGTCATTGAAATCAGTTCTAGGATTAGATGATCTTGTATTGATCCCAACAGGTAATGGCGATGCGATCGTTGCACCTCGTGAACAATGGAATGATGGCTCAAATACATTAGCGATCGCTCCAGGGGTTGTAGTTACTTACAATCGTAACTATGTATCTAACGAGTTATTGAGAAGTTACGGCATCAAAGTGTTGGAAATCACTTCAAGTGAATTGTCACGCGGTCGTGGCGGTCCTCGTTGCATGAGCCAACCGTTAGTTCGTGAAGATTTAAAATAGTTTATTCCTGATGGCAGTCACTGTCAGCTGCCATCAGATTTCCTCTTAATACCAAGTACACTAGGTACTATCAAATAGAATACAATTTTAAAGGAGAATGTTCATATG
This sequence comes from Enterococcus sp. DIV1304_2, assembly GCF_050555445.1. NCBI lineage: Bacteria > Bacillati > Bacillota > Bacilli > Lactobacillales > Enterococcaceae > Enterococcus > Enterococcus sp. DIV1304_2. The sequence goes on along the minus strand of NZ_CP187851.1, from coordinate 1,821,672 downwards.
AAAGAATCAGTATTTCAAGGAAGAAGTTTATTAGCAGAAAAAGATTTTACAAAGGAAGAGTTACAATATTTGATCGACTTTTCTCAACACTTGAAAGATTTGAAAAAACGTGGCATCCCACATCATTACTTAGAAGGAAAAAACATTGCATTACTATTTGAAAAAACATCAACACGTACTCGTGCAGCATTTACAACTGCGGCAATCGATCTTGGTGCGCATCCTGAATACTTAGGTGCAAATGACATCCAATTAGGTAAAAAAGAATCAACTGAAGATACAGCTAAAGTATTAGGTAGCATGTTTGACGGAATCGAATTCCGTGGTTTCAGCCAACAAATGGTAGAAGAATTAGCAGAATTCTCAGGTGTTCCTGTATGGAATGGTTTAACTGACGAATGGCACCCAACTCAAATGATCGCTGACTTCTTAACGATCCAAGAAAACTTCGGTACAGTAGAAGGCATCACAGTTGCTTATTGTGGCGATGGACGTAACAACATGGCTAACTCATTGTTAGTAACAGGTGCGATCTTAGGAACAAATATGCGTATCGTTGCACCAAAAGAATTACAACCTGAAGAAGAAATCGTGAAAATGGCTGAAGAGTTTGCAGCGAAATCAGGTGCACAATTAATGATCACTGACGATGTTGCTAAAGGGGTAGACGGAGCAGACGTTCTTTACTCAGACGTTTGGGTATCAATGGGTGAAGAAGATAAATTCGAAGAACGTATCAAATTATTGAAACCTTACCAAATCAATATGGATATGATCGAAAAAACAAACAATACAGATCGTTTGATCTTCTTACACTGCTTACCAGCATTCCATGATACGAAGACAGTTTACGGTGAACAAATGAAAGAACGCTTTGGCATCACTGAAATGGAAGTAACAGACGAAGTATTCCGCAGTAAATATGCACGTCAATTTGAGCAAGCAGAAAACCGTATGCACTCAATCAAAGCAATCATGGCAGCAACACTAGGAAACTTATTCATTCCTCGTGTGTAACAACTAACAAGTAAATAATCAAAACGAGTCAGCGTGAGGGTCGTTCAAAAAGAACGCTGGCTTGTTTTGTCATCGGTAAAATTCAGAATGTTCTGGAAAAAGGGGAGATAAACATGGCAAATAGAAAAGTAGTCGTTGCATTAGGCGGAAACGCAATTTTATCAACAGATGCAAGTGCAAAAGCACAACAAGATGCATTGATGGAAACAGCAAAATACTTAGTGAAATTTATTGAACAAGGAGATGAATTGATCATCTCTCATGGTAATGGTCCTCAAGTTGGGAACTTATTGATCCAACAACAAGCGGCTGATTCAGAAAAAACACCGGCAATGCCATTAGATACATGTGTGGCGATGACGGAAGGTTCAATTGGCTATTGGTTGCAAAATGCGATGGGTGAAGTGTTGAAGGAAAAAGGAATCGATAAAGATGTCGTTTCTTTAGTGACACAAGTCATTGTTGATGAAAATGATCCATCGTTCAAAAATCCGAGCAAACCAGTTGGACCGTTCTATACAGAAGAAGAAGCGAACGATCAGATGAAAGCAGACTCTTCCGTAACATTCAAAGAAGATGCAGGCCGTGGTTGGCGTAAGGTCGTTGCCTCACCAAAACCAATCTCAATCAAAGAAGCTCGTGTGATCCAAACATTAGTGGAACAAGGCGTGATCACCATTTCTGTAGGTGGTGGCGGTATTCCAGTTGTGGAAACTGCAACAGGTCTTGAAGGAAAAGAAGCCGTGATCGACAAAGATTTTGCTTCTGAAAAATTAGCAGAGATCATCGAAGCAGATCTATTGATCGTGTTGACGGGTGTCGATAATGTCTATGTGAATTATCAAAAACCTGATCAAAAGAAACTAGAAACAGTTGATGTCTCAGAAATGAAACAATACATTGCTGAAAACCAATTTGCTCCAGGAAGCATGTTGCCAAAAGTGGAAGCAGCGATTGCCTTTGTTGAGGCTCGACCTACTGGGAAAGCAATTATCACTTCCTTAGAAAACATTGAGAATCTATTGGCTTCAGAAGAAGGAACGATCATCGTTGCGGATGAAGCGTAAGATCCTTATCACTGCTTTACCTTGACCGTGTCTATAAAATGTCCAGTTGGTTTTTATTCTCCTTTAGACCTTCTGGACATTTTATGAAGAAAACTCTAGCCAGTCGATTGGATATCTGCTATAATTCAAATCAAGTTAAATAAGAGCAACGTTTGCTGAACAAGAGAGTAATTGGTGTCATTTCGTTCAAAGCGAGTCTGGGTAGAGTGGAAGCCGGACGGACAAATCCCAATGAAGCGCACTTGGAGAACTCTGTCTTTGACAGACGGTCGTCTACCGATATCAGATCGAGCAGGTCCTTTTTTAGGACAATTGGAGTGGTACCGCGGGAATTCTCGTCTCTAGTAAATTCATAGAAATATGGATTTGCTAGAGATTTTTTTGTTTTACAGCAAACAATATGTAGGAGGAAAATAAATGAATAACAAAGATGTTGTTGCAAAAGCACTATATGAAGTAGTACAAGATGACTTGACGTTGGAGCAAGTCGCACAATTACTTGAAAATCCAAAATCAGCGGACCATGGAGATGTCGCATTTCCCACGTTCTCTTTAGCAAAAATCTTCCGTAAAGCACCACAACAGATCGCAGCGGATCTTGCTGAGAAAATCGATGCAACAAATTTTGAAAAAATCGAAGTCGTCGGACCATACTTGAACTTCTTTATGAACAAAGAGATCATCAGTAAGCAAGTGTTAGCTACAGTAGTAAAAGAAAAAGAACACTATGGTGATAGCACGATCGGTAACCAAGGAAGCGTGCCGATCGATATGTCTTCACCAAACATTGCAAAACCAATTTCAATGGGTCACTTACGTTCGACAGTAATCGGAAACTCAATTGGTTTTATTATGGAAAAATTAGGTTACCAACCCGTACGTATCAACCATTTAGGAGACTGGGGCACACAATTTGGAAAACTGATCGTTGCCTACAAAAAATGGGGATCTGCTGAATCTGTAAAAGCTGAACCAATCAATGAATTATTGCGTCTATATGTCCAATTCCACGAAGAAGCTGAAACACAACCTGAATTGAATGATGAAGCTCGTTCTTGGTTCAAGCGTCTAGAAGAAGGCGACGAAGAAGCGATGGAGTTATGGCAATGGTTCCGTGACGAATCAATGAAAGAATTCAACAAGATCTATGACTTGTTAGAAGTTCGTTTTGATTCATTGAACGGGGAAGCTTTCTACAATGACAAGATGGATGAGATCGTCGAATTACTAGAAGAAAAACATCTCTTACAAGAAGACAAAGGTGCAGAAATCGTTGACTTATCTGCTTATGATCTAAATCCTGCCTTGATCAAAAAATCAGATGGTGCGACACTTTATATTACGCGTGATTTGGCAGCTGCTTTGTACCGTAAACGTACGTATGATTTCAGTCAATCATTGTATGTCGTTGGAAATGAGCAAAGCTATCACTTCAAACAATTGAAAGCTGTTTTGAAAGAACTAGGCTTTGACTGGTCAGATGATATGCACCATATCCCGTTTGGTTTGATCACACAAGGTGGTAAAAAACTATCTACACGTAAAGGAAAGATCGTTTTACTAGAAGAAGTATTGAATGAAGCAATCGACTCAGCGAAACAACAAATCAGTGAAAAGAATCCTGATTTGGAAAACAAAGATGTCATCGCAAAACAAGTCGGTGTTGGTGCTGTTATTTTCCACGATTTAAAAAATGATCGTTTGAATACCTTTGACTTCAATTTAGAAGAAGTGGTTCGTTTTGAAGGGGAAACTGGTCCTTATGTCCAATATACTCATGCTCGTGCGATGAGTTTATTAGACAAAGCAGGTTTTGTTCCTTCTGAAGATCAAGCTTATGCGTTGAATGATGAAAATAGTTGGGAAGTCGTGAAGCTTGTACAGAAATACCCTGAAACAGTACTTCAAGCGGGTGAAAAATATGAGCCATCGATCATTGCAAAACATGCGATCAAACTGGCACAAGCATTCAATAAATACTATGCACATACAAAAATCTTAGCGGACGATGACCAAAAAGATGCGCGCTTAGCGTTAGTTTATGCGGTAACTGTTTTACTAAAAGAAGACTTACGTCTATTAGGATTACATGCACCAGATAAAATGTAAAAAGTTTCATTGCTCAATGATTTTCTGAAGAGAAATCTAAAAGTTATTTATCAGTCAATAATCCATTGCATATTTACAATTGAATTGATTTTTATCTAGAAGGTTCTCTTTTAGAAACGAGCCAAGTCGGGATTTGAAAAAATCCCGGCTTTTTTGACGTATTTTTGGTACGGCATACATTTTCATAGTTGTTTTATGTTGAATTGTACATACAAAAATTTTTATGAATAAATAATTGAATTTTCTTTTCTTATTTTAGAAAAAGTCGTTTCATGAGAATCTTCACTTTTTATTAAGCGCTTTCTTTTATTGCGATATACTCTCGGTGTAAATAAAAAAGAAAAGGAGTGGAAAAATGAAAGTGAAAAAGAAATGGTTCTCGTTGTTGATGGTTGTGATGTTGTTGTCGTCGGTTTTCCAACCGACACTCTTAGCCTTTGCGAGTGATCGATCCTTCAAAGAAGCAACCTCGCGTCCAGCTGTTGAGATTGATTTAAGTGGCACTTCGCCAGCAAAAGATGAAAAAACATGGAACGAATGGGTAAAACTCCGAGGATTTACGGATACCCTGACTGCCGAACATAACGTATTTGATAATTTAGTTCTAGCGGATTATTTAGACATGATGGAAGGGCCAAGTACGTTACCCCTCAGTGCACGGTTTGCTCGTTCGAAAATTGCACCGATCATCCAAGCTACCGCCTTTGCTGAATTTACCCGACCCTACTTAAAAGAATCGTCCAAAGAGATGGCTGTCAGTCAGTTATATCGGGTGACCTCCACCAATATCTTAAGACAATCGATCAGTTTACTTGGTGACGCCATTGATGCGTCCGAAGATCCGATTGAGATTTATCCAACCACTAAAATCGAGTTGGCTAGTTGGATTTCAGTCCAAAACCAGTTTCTCGAATACATAGAAACGACCCCCGACTTATCTGGATATGAGATGCGAACTGGCACAGACGGTGTGAGCAGATTGTTCGTGCCGAAAAGCACGAACAATCAAAGTCTGTTAGTTTATCCAGATACTTCACTGAATGAATACTTACCGGGAAATGAAAAATTACCTCCGCGGATCGGCGCCCTGAAACAAATCAATTTTTCTCCATATAATGGTCCAGGAACACCGTATGTCAATGTGACTATGAGCTACACCGCCTATGATCATCGTCAACAATTATATACACAATATGATGTTCGTGGCATCACGATTCCCATGGAGACGGACTTTGATACATTTTTAGCAGAAATCGCCACACCTGAACAAGCCTTGGAACTGGTTAAAGAATATTCTTCGGTCCAATTCGGGGCAGTAGACCTAACAGATGTCGATTCCGTCAATGAAGTCGGAAAAGAAATCACCCGTCAGATGATCGATGAGCGGGATGCGCTGATTGATCAATTGCCTGATACGTTTCAGACTAATCTATTCCGGATTGCAGCGAAAGCCAATGAAAAAGAAGTTGTCATTGATCGGGAAGGTGAGTTTGTGTATCGGGGAACGCAAGAAATTGTTCCCTTAGACCAAATCGACATCGGCTTTAACCAAGAAGTCATCTATACGATCCGCAAAGTGCAAAGCTTTTTCGGTGTCTATTGCAACTACTATGCGTTAGCCGATGGCTTGTTTGATGAAGAACGCACGAATGCCTTACCAAGAAGTCTAGATGAAACCACCATTGCAGCGATTTCTGAAGTCGGTGGCAATGTATTGAAGAATTTACCAAATTACGAAAATACCGACTGGGTCATCAAACAGTCCCAAATCCAGCTCGAAAAAACAGACATCTTACTGATCATTATGTGCTTACCGTTGTCTGAAATGTTTTCTGTCTTACGAGCAGTTGAATCCGAAGAAGTCTTCGTAACAGCGATCGAAGTCGAAGAAGCTGAAGCCACCCGCGTATTGGAAGCGGAAAAGGCTCTGATTACCAAGGGCTGTCCAAATGAAGCCTTGGTGGAAAAATTACCAACTACTGAATTTTATAACCGCAAGTCGTTGCGTCATGTGGCAGGAGAGGTGAGACCGGGGAAAGATGGTGTACCTGTGCTTAATGGTGCTCATTCACGCCATCCTGACTTTTATAATCCAGAAAGTGGAGTGGTTTATGAACCAACTGGGACGGTGGTGAAAGGACGACCTTTTGAGGCGGATGTTAAGTATGATGGGAAATATAAGAATACAAAATCTACTGTTTTTCCAGACAGCTGGGATGCAGAGAAAATTACGAGTGAAGTAGAACAAATTGTAAGGCAAAAAAATTTTGACTCTCCTGGAAACCATACTTTTAGTGGTGAGAGTACAGCTGGATTTGAGATAAAAGGAAATGTAAATGTTAAAATGAATGGTAAAATAACCGTGGTATCAGCATATCCCATTTTAAAATAAATATATACTCTGAAGTAAAAGATTTTCTAATGACATGGGTGAATAAGAAACGCAGATGTGGGACTTATTAATTAACTATAAAAAGACTAATGTCAAAACTATTTTTTAAGCTTTGATATTGGTCTTTTTATTTATAGGAATCTATTTAAAGTTTTTTTCCAAGCCTGCTTAAACCTCTTTCTTTATATTCATTAATTTTTTTTTGAAACATTTCAGGTGTATATACATTACGCCAATAATATAAATTGTTCTGTTGATATTGATAGATGATAGCTAAAATTGAATTATTCAATTGTTCGCTTAAACCAAGGTAGTCCGTATTAAACATCCATTCGCTATAAAAATCCCCATGTATTCCATAGCTTAATTGATAAGGGGAACAACCAAATAAAGAAATACCGCCGTAACTAATTGTATACTCTTCATTAGACAAATAACGTCTAGGATCATTAGGTTCATCTTCTTCAGGATCATAAGGGAATTCAGCGAAAAAGAACCCAACTTCTGGATCAAAATCAATGTATGAGTCATCACGAATCACGGTTAATCGAGAATCTAATTTATTTAATTGAGTTTCTAGAAATTCCGTATTCTTTTCTACAGCAGCCAAAGGTCGGTGCTTGGGGTCAGTGAAACTAATTGGTGAACTAATTAGTTCGCCAGGTCCAATGAATTGTGATGGACGATTATAAGGTTTTAACCTTTCCTGTTCCAATTGTTTTTCTGTAAATAAGTCATTCCAATAGAACAGGTTATGCACTTGATATTCATGAATGACTTTTAAGATAGCTTGGTCAATCACTTTTACTGCTTGTCTAGAAGAATCTGAAGCCCCGCTCGGTTTTCTATAATATTCGTAAATTTGTTCATCGTAAGGAGTAAACCAGTAAAGAGGATAGCCTCTATATCTAAGCAGATACTCCGAATACACAAAATGTTCCATTGGGTGATCTGGCACACGAGGGTCCCAATAAATTTTCGATAGCTTTGGAAAGACCTCTGGACCATAATCAATAAAGTTATCATTATGTATCAAAGTCAAATCTGGATCGATTGCTTGAAATTTTTGTGTGAGTTCTTCTGTCATTTTTCGAATCTTGGCTTGTGGGCGACGATTGGGATCGACAAAGGGAAAGAAGGTCATAGATATTATTCCTTTCTATATCAAGTTTTTTCATTTGAATCATAACATGTTGAAAGACAGTATAAAGAATTTTTTTTTCGAAAAAGTCGAAGTAAAGAGAACAGGAGCAAAGCGATAATAAACATCTAGGTTGGACATCTATCTAAGCGATAAATCGACTATCGAACAGACCAAGTAGTCCTTAGTAGAAAAATTGAAAATCACTGAATACTATAACCGTAAAGCCTTGCGTCATGTAGCGGGAGAGGTAAGACCGGGGAAAGATGGTGTACCTGTACTTAAAGGTGCTCATTCACGCCGCCCTGATTTTTATAATCCAGACAGTGGAGTGGATTATGAACCAACTGGGACAGTGGTGGAAGGACGACCTTTTGAGGCGAAAGTTAGATATGATGGGAGATATAAGAATACAGAATCTACTGTTTTTCCTGACAATTGGGATGCAGAGAAAATTACGAGTGAAGTAGAGCAAATTGTAAAAAAAGAGGTTCCGAATATACCAGGTGGACATGATTTTGTGGGAACAGATAGTAGCGGGGAAATTGAAATCAAGGGTAGAGCTAACGTAAAAGCAAACGGTAAAATAACTGTTGTAACAGCTTATCCACTTATCAAATAAAAAACGTGGTACTTGGTTAATCCAAGTGCCACATTTCTTTATATTTATGAATTTCATACTGAAAATCCTCTGGAGTATACTGATTACGCCAGTAATACAAATTGAAAACCATATATTCGCTGATGATATTGTTAATTGTTTCGACCAGTTCTTTAGGTAATTCTAGATACTCAGCGTTGGGAATCCCACCTTTAAAATAATCTCCACAATAGTTACTTCCTTGACTGTAGGGAGTAAAGTTAAAAATAGGAGTACTGTTGTAATATATTGTATATTCCGTATAAGATAAGCTCAAAATTGGATCATCAGCTTCATACTCTTCGGGATCGTATCCCCATTCAGCTATGAAACGTCCATCATCTGGGCCAAAATCAATGAATGTTTCGTCATGAATAATTGTTAATCGGTAATCAAGTTTACTTAGTTGCTTCTCTAAAAATATAGTATTTTTGTTAACAGCTTCTAGAGAACGATGTTTAGGATCTGTCAAATCCATTGGTAAACTAATAATTTCTCCTGGTCCAATGAATTGTGTTGGTCGGTTATAAGGTTCTAACCTTTCCTGGTCTAATTGTTTTTCTGAAAATAAGTCTTTCCAATAGAAGAGATTATGCGCTTGATAATCATGGATAACTTTTAGGATAGTGTGATCAATCATCTTTAATATTTTTCTTGCCGAATTTGAATTTCCTCCAGGTCTTCTATAAGATTCGTAAATCCATTCACCATAAGGAGTAAACCAGTAAAAGGGATAATTCCTATATTTTAGCTGATATTCTGAATACACAAAATGTTCCATCGAATGATTTGCCACGCGAGGATCCCAGTAAATCGACGAAAGTTGTGGAAAAACCTCTGGACCGTAATCAATAAAGTTATCCTTATGTATCAAAGTCAAATCTGGATCGATTGCATGAAATTTTTGTGTAAGTTCTTCTGTCATTTTTTTGATCTCTGCTTGTGGTCGACGGTTGGGATCGACAAAGGGGAAGAAGGTCATAGTTACTATCCTTTCTGTTCAAGATTTTATTTTTTGAATAAACTGTTAAAATAAAGTCCACCATTCTTTATCTTCACGTATTTTACTTTGAAATTGTTCTGGGGTATAGGTTTCCCGCCAGTAGTATTTGTTGTAAAGCATATATTTTCTCATAATCACTTCAATCGCATCATCTAACACCTTATTTAGCCCCAGATACTTAACATTAGTAATTCCACCATTAAAGAAGTCGCCATGAAAACACGTTCCTATACTATTAGGAGAGAGACTGTAAATAGGTATCTGGTTAAAATAAATATTATATTCATAATTAGATATGGTAGCAATTGGATCATCAGGCTCATCTTGTTCAGAGTCATAAGGCGCATCAGCTAATAAATGACCAATTTCTGGTCCAAAATCAATAAATGAATCATCGTGAGTAAGAGTTAAGTGAAAATCTAACTGTCTCAGCTGTGTCTCTAGAAATTCAGTATTTTTTTTAACAGCTGCTAAAGGTCGGTACTTTGGATCACTGAAATCAAATGGGGAGTTCCATATATTTGTGTCTCCGATTATTTGTTGATTTTGTTTATATAGGGCCAAAGCATGTTGTGCGAATTGTTTTTGTGAAAACAAATCTTTCCAATAAATAAGATTATGAACTTGACAATCTCGAATGACTTCAAGAATTGCATCATTAATGCTACTTACTTTTTTTTGCAAATTTTTTTCATGACTATCTGGTAATCGTGATTTATCAATAATCACACCATAAGGGGTAACCCAATAAGCAGTATAGAACTTACCTTTTAAACGATACTCCGAATACACAAAATATTCCATCGGATGATTCGGTACACGAGGGTCCCAATAAATTTTCGATAGCTTTGGAAATACCTCTGGACCATAATCAATAAAGTTATCATTATGTATCAAAGTCAAATCTGGATCGATTGCATGGAACTTTTGAGTGAGTTCTTCTGTCATTTTTTTGATTTCTGCTTGTGGTCGACGATTGGGATCGATAAAGGGGAAGAAGGTCATAATCGTTTTTCCTTTCTATGCTATAAAAGTTTTTTAAATTAAAGTATGACATGTAAATAAGGAGTGTGGGGGACTGTTTTTTCGTCAATCAGAAAAAAGTGGGGATTTATAATGGAACAAGCAATAACTGCCTAATTCAAAGTGAACGAAGCTTTATATGATTTTTAGCGCTTGTTGTGTTTCTCCATGAGATTTGTATTTATTCTACTAGTGGAAAACATTACTATTGTTGTTTCTATGAGGCATTGAGTGCGAGGTATAGCGGAACTTTCGTAGTAACTGAAGGTTAAGTCAACTTGAGAGAGGTTCATGGATCTTCTCCAGTATTGATTTAAATAAAAAAAGATGCTGGCAAATTTCACCAACATCAAAAAATATATATACAATTACTATCTGTTATGGCATTTAAAAAATTGTTGCTGTAGTGGGATGATGCAAGAAGTTTTCAACTAACTGCGCATCTTCATCATCTTTTGAAATAATGATCGTTGTATCGAAACCAGCGATGGTACTGACGATATGTGGCGGTTTGATTTCATCTAAGACAGCAGCAAACAACGGGGCATTATCTGGTAAGGTATGGACGATAGTCAAAAAATGAACTCGTTCCACTTTTAACACGATATCTTCAATCATCTGGATCAAACGTTTTTCATCTTCGCTTTTTGATTCAGCTGTCTCCTTTTCTTTGAACAGGACAAAATGGGAAACACCATTTTCATCAGGCGCCTTGACGATTTTTAAGTCACGTATATCTCTGGAAATCGTCGCTTGAGTCGCAGATACACCCATTTCAGTCAGCTTAGCTAACATTTCATCTTGTGTACGGATCGTATAATCTTCAATGATTTGTTTAATCAACAAGTGTCGCTCAGTTTTTCGCATTTTAGTTCTCCTTTAACGAAACTTTTCACAAGTATCATAACAAAAAAACGTTGAATTGCCCATCTTTATTTTCCAGTTACCTGTTTATTTTTTCACGAATTGCTTATAAAAAAACAAAGAAATAAAGTAAAAAAATGAGAGGGAGAAAAAGAAGACACAAAAAAATAAGTAAGTTGATTTTTTTTCTTGAAATTTATGCCCAATTCAGTTAAACTATTGAATGTTGAGCAGAAAAAGATCACTTTGGTGTATCTTACGTCACTACTCAATAAATCCACATTCTTGTTGGATCGTTGGTCGGTGCTTGAAAAAGTTGGCTAGCGAGTTGGAAGACAAGAAGAGGGAAAATAAAAACCAAATCGGAGGAAACAAACATGGCAGTAATTTCAATGAAACAATTACTAGAAGCCGGCGTACACTTTGGTCACCAAACTCGTCGCTGGAACCCAAAAATGAAGAAATACATCTTCACAGAAAGAAACGGAATCTACATTATTGACTTGCAAAAAACAGTTAAATTAGTAGATGCAGCTTACGATTACATGAAGAGCGTAGCAGAAGAAGGCGGCGTTGCTTTATTCGTAGGTACGAAAAAACAAGCACAAGAAGCAATCAAAGATGAAGCTACTCGTGCTGGACAATACTTTGTAAACCACCGTTGGTTAGGTGGAACATTGACAAACTGGGATACGATCCAAAAACGTATCGCTCGTTTGAAACAAATCAATGCAATGGAAGAAGATGGAACTTTTGCAGTTCTACCTAAAAAAGAAGTTGCTGGTTTGAACAAACAACGTGAACGTCTTGAAAAATTCTTAGGTGGTATCGCTGATATGCCAAGAATCCCAGATGTAATGTACATCGTTGACCCACGTAAAGAACGCATTGCCGTTCAAGAAGCACACAAATTGAATATCCCAATCGTAGCAATGGTTGATACAAACTGTGATCCAGATGAAATCGACGTAGTTATCCCATCAAACGACGACGCAATTCGTGCCGTTAAATTGATTACTTCAAAAATGGCTGATGCTTTCATCGAAGGAAATCAAGGGGAAGATCAAGTAGTTGAAGAAGATTTTTCAGCAGAAAACACAGCGACTTCAATCGAAGAAATCGTTGATGTTGTTGAAGGCGACAACTCTTCAGCAGAATAATTTTTAAATGATGGAGCTGTTTCAAAGGCTAGGCGACAAGCCTCACTCTCCTTTGAAACAGCTTTTTTTAAAGAAAAAGCATACAACTAGGAGGAAGTAAAAATGGCAGACGTTACAGCTAAAATGGTAAAAGAACTACGCGACATGACTGGCGTAGGTATGATGGATGCGAAAAAAGCATTGGTTGAAGTTGAAGGTGACATCGAAAAAGCAGTAGATCTTTTACGTGAAAAAGGAATGGCTAAAGCTGCGAAGAAAAACGATCGTATCGCCGCTGAAGGTCTTGCTTCAGTTGCAGTGAAAGGGAATACTGCAGCAATCGTTGAAGTTAACTCAGAAACAGACTTCGTTTCTAAAAACGAAATGTTCCAAGATTTAGTAAAAGAAATCGCTGAACTAGTTGCTGAAAACAAACCAGCTGACATGGACGAAGCAATGAAAATCAAAACATCAAAAGGAACAGTTGAATCTGACTTGATCGAAGCAACACAAGTTATCGGTGAAAAAATCAGCTTCCGTCGTTTTGAAGTAATCGAAAAAGATGACAACGCTGCATTTGGTGGTTACCTACACATGGGTGGACGTATTGCTGTATTAGCTGTTTTAGAAGGTACAACTGACGAAGCAGTAGCTAGAGACGTAGCGATGCACGTAGCAGCGATCAACCCTCGTTATGTAAACGAAACACAAATCCCTGAAGCTGAATTAGATCACGAACGTACAGTCTTGACTGAACAAGCATTGAACGAAGGCAAACCAGCGAACATCGTTGAAAAAATGGTTGAAGGACGCTTAAACAAATTTAAAGCTGAAATCGCATTGGTTGACCAACCATTCGTTAAAGATCCTGATATGACTGTTGAAAAATATGTTGCTTCTAAAGGCGCAACTGTGAAATCATTTGTCCGCTTTGAAGTCGGCGAAGGTATCGAAAAACGCGAAGATAACTTTGTAGAAGAAGTAATGAACCAAGTGAAAAAATAATCCGGTTTACGGACTTGTTTAATGGTACGATGTTTGGTCCAAAGAAAATAGAGATCATTCTGCATTTTCTTTGTGACCACATCGGTTCCATCGCTTATTTGAATGAAATGAGGAGCAGCGACATTCGTCACAGCTCTTTTTTTTAGGGCAAGAGATATCAAGAGCATAGGTATTTTCGTGCCTAAACTATCTGGATATGGTAGAATGTCAATAGAAAATATTGGAGGAATGAACATGGTCACACCAAAATATCAGCGTGTCGTCTTAAAATTAAGTGGAGAAGCTTTAGCTGGAGATGAAGGGTTTGGAATCAAACCACCAGTTATCAAAGAAATCATCCAAGAGATCAAAGAAGTCCACGAGTTAGGCGTAGAGATGGCAATTGTTGTCGGCGGTGGAAATATCTGGCGCGGTCAAATTGGCGCACAAATGGGGATGGAACGTGCACAAGCGGATTACATGGGCATGTTAGCAACTGTGATGAATGCTTTAGCATTACAAGATACATTAGAAAATGTTGGTGTTCCTACACGCGTCCAAACCTCAATTGAAATGCGACAAATCGCAGAACCATACATCCGTCGTAAAGCAGAGCGTCATTTAGAGAAAGGGCGCATCGTTATTTTTGCCGGTGGTACTGGAAACCCTTATTTTTCTACAGATACAACTGCGGCATTACGTGCAGCTGAAATTGGCGCTGATGTTATTTTAATGGCTAAGAACAATGTTGACGGTGTTTATTCTGCCGATCCAAAAATCGATTCAACAGCAGTGAAATTCGATGAATTGACACACATGGAAGTCATTGCAAAAGGATTACAAGTAATGGATTCAACTGCTAGTTCATTGAGTATGGACAATGATATTCCGTTACTTGTGTTCAATCTTAATGAACATGGAAACATTCGCCGAGCAATCTTAGGTGAAAATATCGGAACAACCGTAAGGGGGAAATAAACAATGGCAGATGCAATTATGACAGAAGCAAAAGACAAGATGCAAAAAGCAGCACAAAATCTACAACGTGAACTTGGACAGATCCGTGCCGGCCGTGCGAATGCGAGCTTATTAGATCGTATTACTGTTAATTATTATGGCGCACCAACACCATTGAACCAATTAGCATCGATCCAGATCCCAGAAGCAAGAGTATTGATGATCACACCATTCGATAAAAGTGTGCTTCAAGACATCGAAAAATCGATCATGGCAAGCGACATCGGTATCAGCCCAACAAATGATGGAAATGTGATTCGTTTAGTCATTCCTCAGTTAACAGAAGAACGTCGGAAAGAATTAGCGAAAGACGTGAAAAAAGAAGCTGAAAATGCGAAAATCGCTGTCCGTAACATTCGTCGTGATGCAATCGATGAATACAAAAAACAACAAAAAAATGGCGATATCACAGAAGATGATTTGCGCGACTTAGAAAAAGAAGTGCAAACTTTGACAGATAACAGTATCAAAGAAGTGGATAATATCGCTGCAGACAAAGAAAAAGAATTGCTTGAAGTATAAGAATCAATAAAGACAGGTGGACAGTGTGAAGTGCTGTCTCCTGTTTTTTACTTTTTGACTAAGAAAAACTAAAAAATCCTTTGAATTTGCGTAAAAAAAGGGCTATACCATAGGAAATAACGATAGATATTGCTATAATGGTAAAGATAGTTGTAATTTTTTAGTATGGGAGGAAAAAGAATGTTACGTTTTTTTCCGCAAAAAAACAAATATATTCAAGAAAAAAGTGAGCACCATTTTGATGCGCAGAGAGATATCCCGAAACATATCGCCATCATCATGGATGGGAATGGTCGTTGGGCACAAAACCGTCGTCTTCCACGAGTGGCTGGCCACAAAGAAGGCATGGAAACCGTTAAGAAAGTCACTAAAAAAGCTTCTCGACTTGGGGTAAAGGTGTTAACGCTCTATGCGTTTTCAACCGAAAATTGGAAACGTCCAAAAGAGGAAGTCAATTTTTTGATGCAATTACCTGTAGACTTTTTTGATACGTTCGTCCCTGAGTTGATTGCTGAAAATGTCAAGGTACAAGTGATGGGCTATGAAGAACTCTTACCGGAACATACGCAAGATGCAGTACGCCGTGCCATTGAACAAACCAAAGAAAATACGGGAATGATCTTAAACTTCGCACTGAATTATGGTAGTCGGGCAGAAATCATCTCTGCAGTCAAAGCAATCAGTGAACAAGTAAAAGAAAACGATCTTTCTACGGAAGACATCGACGAGGACATGATCGCGGATCATTTGATGACCGGTTTCTTACCTCCCGAACTTCGCGATCCAGGATTAGTCATCCGGACAAGTGGCGAAGAACGGATCAGTAATTTCTTATTGTGGCAGATTGCTTATAGTGAATTATATTTTTCAAAAGCCTTATGGCCAGATTTTGACGGTGCCCATTTAGAAGAAGCAATTGCTTCTTATCAACATCGAGACCGTCGTTTTGGTGGCGTAAAAAGTGTAGATAAAGGAGAACAATCATGAAGCAACGTGTGATCACTGCGGTCGTAGCATTGGCATTATTTATTCCGATCATTTGGATCGGAGGAATTGGTCTTGAGCTAGTAGCGGCTTTATTAGCAGTAGTTGGTGTCTATGAACTTTTTCGTATGAAAGGATTGACACTATTAAGTTTTGAAGGAGTTCTTTCTGCTGTTGGTGCAGTTTTTCTTGTCCTGCCGAAAGAGCGCTGGTTTTTCTTTTTACCTGAACAAACAAATGAATTTATGTTGTTTTATTTGACTGTGATGATCCTATTGGGTGCCGCTGTCTTCTCAAAAAATATGTATACGATCGATGAAGCTGGTTTTCCAGTTGTTACCAGTTTATATGTCGGTTTTGGTTTTCAAAACTTTGTTAGTGCGCGTACAGAAGGAATCAACGTATTGCTTTTTGGCTTGTTCATCGTTTGGGCAACCGATATTGGCGCATATCTAGTTGGTAGACGTTTTGGTAAGCGTAAGCTATGGCCAGATATCTCACCCAACAAAACGATTGAAGGTGCATTAGGGGGAATAGGTAGTGCGTTAGTTGTTGCCTTACTATATTTCTTACTTTATCCACCACAAGAATTGTTTGGACATGGCTTATTCGTCATGTTACTCCTAACGATCATTCTATCGATCGTAGGCCAATTTGGGGATCTAGTCGAGTCGGCAATTAAACGCCACTATGAGGTCAAAGATTCAGGGAACATTTTACCTGGACATGGTGGGATCTTAGATCGATTCGATAGTCTATTGTTCGTCTTTCCAGTCATGTACTTATTTGGATTGATATAAATAAAAATTCTGTAAAAGAAGCTTCCGAAGCCAAAAGTTTTTCGTCCGTCAATCAGACACGATCGGTAAGGAGATTCTTTACAGGATTTTTATTTTTTACATCTTAATAGGTGCTTGGTGAAGTGTCGATAATATGGTAAAATTAAGTAGTTTTATTTTAACTGAATAAAAAATAATGATTAATGTAAAGGAGAATAGGATGAGAACAATTATCACGTTCATTATCGTTTTTGGCATCTTAGTGATCGTACATGAATTTGGCCACTTCTTCTTTGCGAAACGATCAGGAATCCTAGTTCGCGAGTTTGCGATTGGCATGGGACCTAAAATCTACGGTCATCAAGCAAAAGACGGCACGACTTATACATTGCGTTTGTTACCGATCGGTGGCTATGTGAGGATGGCTGGGAATGGGGACGACGAAACGGAAATGGCCCCAGGAATGCCGTTATCACTCTTGATGGATTCAGATCATGTCGTAAAGAAAATCAATTTAAGCAAAAAGATCCAATTGACCAATGCGATCCCGATGGAATTGATCCGTTATGATCTTGATGAAGCACTTACGATCACAGGTTATGTGAATGGTGATGAAACGCAAGAAGTAACGTATGCAGTGGATCACGATGCTTCGATCATCGAGGCGGATGGGACTGAATTGAGGATCGCACCGAGAGATGTGCAGTT
This sequence comes from Enterococcus sp. DIV1304_2, assembly GCF_050555445.1. Classification (NCBI taxonomy): domain Bacteria; kingdom Bacillati; phylum Bacillota; class Bacilli; order Lactobacillales; family Enterococcaceae; genus Enterococcus; species Enterococcus sp. DIV1304_2. Next base: position 1,804,283 of record NZ_CP187851.1, on the reverse strand, counting down.
CCAATCAGCCAAATTATGGCAACGAATGTTAACGAACTTTGCAGGTCCAATGAATAATTTTATTCTAGCGATTCTATTATTCATCGTATTAGCGTTCATGCAAGGCGGGGTGACAGTCACAAATACCAACCAAATTGGTGTTGTTACGCCAGACGGAGCTGCGGCTGCAGCTGGACTGAAAGAAAATGATGAAATTCTTTCAGTAGAGGGAAAATCAATCCGAACATGGAATGATCTGACAGCGATCATTACTGAAAATCCAGATAAACCACTTGATTTTGAAGTTGAACGAAATGGACAGGTTTCTTCTGTTGAAGTGACACCGAAAGCAATTGAGTCGAATGGTGAAAAAATTGGTCAACTTGGGATACAAGCACCAATGAAAACTGGCTTCTTCGATAAGATCATCGGTGGAACACAACGTGCATTTAGTAGCTCTTTGGAAATATTCAAAGCATTAGGTTCATTATTTACCGGCTTTAGCTTGGACAAATTGGGTGGACCGGTGATGATGTTCCAATTGTCTTCTGAGGCAGCGAATCAAGGGATCATGACAGTGATTGGTTTGATGGCGATCTTATCCATGAATTTAGGGATCGTCAATTTATTACCGATTCCAGCATTAGATGGTGGAAAACTAGTCTTGAATATTTTTGAAGGTGTCCGTGGTAAACCACTTAGTCAGGAAAAAGAAGGCGTTTTGACGCTCGTTGGTTTTGGCTTCCTGATGCTATTGATGGTATTAGTAACATGGAATGACATTCAACGATTCTTTTTCTAGAAAAAGTAGGGTATAATGACATGCGTTAGATTATTTGAGGAATAAAGGAGTTTATATAATGAGACAATCAAAAATGTTGATTCCAACATTAAGAGAAGTTCCAAATGATGCGGAAGTATTAAGTCATCAAATCTTACTACGTGCCGGTTACATTCGTCAGGTTTCAGCTGGGATCTATTCTTACTTACCACTTGCAAATCGTGTATTAGAAAAATTAAAAACGATCATGCGCGAAGAATTTGAAAAAATCGGCGCAGTAGAAATGTTGATGCCAGCGATTCTACCTGCTGAGTTATGGCAAGAATCTGGTCGTTATGAGACATACGGTCCCAACTTATACCGCTTGAATGATCGCAACGATCGTCAGATGATCTTAGGACCAACACATGAAGAAACATTTACAGAATTGATCCGTGACGAAGTCAATTCATACAAAAAATTACCTTTGAATCTTTATCAGATCCAAGCAAAATACCGTGACGAAAAACGTCCTCGTTTCGGACTATTACGTGGACGCGAATTTATCATGAAAGATGCATATTCTTTCCATGCGTCTCAAGAGAGTTTGGATGAAACATACAAAGATTACGAAAAAGCATATACAGAGATCTTTAAGCGTTGTGGTCTAGAGTTCCGCGCGATCATCGGTGACGGTGGCGCGATGGGCGGAAAAGACTCAAAAGAATTTATGGCGATTTCAGAAATTGGTGAAGACACGATTTGTTATTCAACAGAAAGTGACTATGCAGCAAACTTAGAGATGGCGACGAGCTACTATGTGCCAAAAAAATCCCATGAAACACAATTGGAAATGGAAAAGAAAGAAACATCAGATGTGAAAACCATCGAAGAAGTTGCAGCTTTCTTTGACGTTCAACCACAAAAAATCATTAAATCTGTACTCTTCACAGCAGATGAGCAGCCTGTTTTAGTTTTAGTTCGAGGCGATCATGAAGTCAATGATGTGAAATTGAAAAACTTCTTAGGTGCAGATTTCTTAGAAGAAGCAACAGAGGAAGAAGCGAAAAACTATTTAGGCGCTGATTTTGGATCCGTTGGACCAATCGGAGTGTCTGAAGAAGTCAAAGTTTATGCGGATCGTCACGTACAAGATCTGGCAAACGCAATTGCGGGAGCGAATGAAACTGGCTACCATTATATCAATGTCAATCCAGAACGTGATTTCAATGTCCTAGCATATGAAGACTTACGCTTTGTCCAAGAAGGCGATCCTTCGCCAGATAATAATGGCGTATTAGCTTTCACTCGAGGAATCGAGATCGGGCATATCTTCAAACTAGGTACACGTTATAGTGAATCGATGGGCGCTACTGTTCTTGATGAAAATGGTCGTGAAAAACACGTGATCATGGGTTGCTATGGTATCGGTGTGAGCCGTCTGCTTTCAGCAATCGTTGAACAAAATGCAGACGAAAACGGTATTCACTGGCCAAAAGGCATTGCACCATTTGATCTACATGTCGTACAAATGAACTTAAAAGATGAGTTCCAAACGAACTTGACGAATGAAGTGGAAAAAGCAATGAACGAAGCTGGTTATCAAGTACTTGTTGATGATCGCAATGAGCGTGCAGGTGTTAAGTTTGCTGATTCTGACTTGATCGGATGTCCAATCCGTATCACCGTCGGTAAAAAAGCAGTAGATGGCATCGTCGAAGTGAAAATCAAAAAAACAGGTGAAATGGTCGAAGTTCGGAAAGAAGAACTTGTGAATACATTACCGATTTTATTGAATCAAGGCGAATAAACAGAGTGGAAAAGTCGTATCAGTCTTTTAGAAGACGGAAGCGACTTTTTCATTTCCTTTGGTGATTAGGATAAAGGGTGTTCAAGAAGCAACACTTCAATAATAAGCCAAAAAAATCAAAAATGAAAAAGCCATTTTCGATTTTTCTGTCTTATTACTCAGTGCTGACCGCTTCTTTCACAACCTGATAAACGGTGTTCGAAAGCTAACTCCTACGATATTAAGCCAAAATTTGAAAAAATATGAGAAGCTATTTTCTCAAATTCTTTCTTAATACTCGGAGTTGACCAGCTTTCTCACAACCTTGATAAACGGTGTTCAAGAAGCATCACTTCAATAATAAGCCAAAAAAATCAAAAATGAAAAAGCCATTTTCGATTTTCCTGTCTTATTACTCAGTGCTGACCGCTTCTTTCACAACCTTAATGAAAATTTCCCCAAAAAGGGTTATACTAAATAGTATTGAAAAGTAAGGGTCGGAAATGGAATGATTTCTGGTCTTGACAGAAAGGGCGTATATTTTTGTCAGAAAAACGAGAGTTATTTGAGAAATTATTGGAGCAGATCCAATTAGAAGAAACAGAAAAAGCACATCCGCTTATTTCTGCTGGTGAAATGGAACAGGTGGTGGTCCATCGTAAATCTCGTCTGTGGGAGTTTACGTTACGTTTTCCAGCTATTTTGCCTGTGATGCTTTATCGCTCGTTGGTGCAGCATGTCATGCTTGCTTTCAAAGAGATTGCTGAGGTGAAGATCACAGTTCAAGCGGCGGATCAAACATTCGATGAACAACTCTTACAAGATTATTGGTCGCAAGCACTGGAAAGTCAGCAGTGCGATACGCCTTTAGTGCAAAAGGTGTTAAAGACGCAAGTGCCAACGATCAAAGATCATAAGGTGATTTTGCCTGTTGATGGTGAGGGAGCGATCGGCTATCTTAAACAACAATATCTACCATTAGTAGAACAGTTATTTGTCAGTTACGGCTTTCCTAAGTTTCGGATCGAACCAGAAGTTGATGAGCAGCAAGCAGAAAGAGTCCTAAAGCTTTTTGAAGAAAGACGACAAGAACAGGCTGAGGCGTTTATGAAACAAGCGGCTGAAAGCTTGATTGTCCATGAACAAAAGAAAAAAGAGCGCAAAGAGCAATTGCCAGCGCTTGACGGTCCGATCCAACTAGGTAGAAATATCCCGAACGATGAGCCAATCACACCGATGATCAATATTTTGGAAGAGGAACGCCGAGTAACGATCGAAGGCTACGTGTTCGATAAAGAAGTACGCGAGCTTCGTTCCAAACGTAAAATTTTGACATTGAAGATCACAGATTACACTTCTTCATTTATCGTCAAAAAGTTTTCAAATAATGAAAAAGATGAACAAATCTTTGAAGCAATAAGTACGGGTAGTTGGTTGAAAGTTCGTGGGAGTGTCCAAGAAGACACGTTTGTTCGTGACCTAGTGATGAATGCCCAAGACATTTTAGAAGTCAAACATGCACCACGTAAAGATTATTCTCCTGAAGGGGAAAAGCGTGTCGAATTACATCTTCATAGTAATATGAGTACCATGGATGCGACGAATAATATCGCAGATCTTGTGGCACAAGCAGGTAAGTGGGGACATAAAGCAATTGCAATCACTGACCATGGCGGTGCACAAGCATTTCCAGAGGCACATAGTGCGGGGAAAAAAGCTGGTGTGAAGATCTTGTATGGTGTCGAAGCGAATGTGGTCGATGATGGGGTACCGATTGCGTATAATGACGCCCATGATTCATTGAGTGAATCTACTTATGTCGTGTTTGACGTGGAGACAACAGGTTTGTCTGCTGTTTATGATACGATCATCGAGCTAGCTGCTGTTAAGATGTACAAAGGAAATGTCATCGAAAGTTTTGATGAATTTATCGATCCTGGACATCCCTTATCCCGAACGACGATTGATTTGACAGGGATCACGGATGAAATGGTCCGCGGTTCAAAATCAGAAGAAGAAGTTTTACGCTTATTTTTAGAATTCTCAAAAGATGCGATCTTGGTCGCCCATAATGCGGCATTCGATATGGGATTCTTGAATACAAGTTATGCCAAATACAACATCCCAGAAGCAGCTAATCCAGTTATAGATACCTTAGAATTAGCTCGTTATTTATATCCACAATTCAAACGGTTTGGTTTAGGTGTGCTATCCAAAAAATTCGGAGTTAGCTTGGAACAGCATCACCGCGCGATCTATGATGCGGAAGCAACCGGACATCTGGCTTGGATATTTATCAAAGAAGCGATGGAAAACCATGAAATGTATTATCACGATCAGTTGAATGCCCATGTTGGTGAGGGGGATTCTTACAAACGTGCGCGACCTTTCCATGTCACATTATTGGCTAAAAACCAAGCTGGATTAAAAGACTTGTTCAAATTGATCTCGATGTCAAACGTTGATTATTTTGAACGTGTGCCACGAATCCCTCGGTCGCAACTGAAAAAATTCCGACAAGATCTATTAGTTGGCTCTGCCTGTGACAAAGGTGAGATTTTTGAAGCCATGATGCAAAAAGGGGTAGAAGAAGCACGTAACCGCGCGAAGTTCTATGACTATATCGAAGTCATGCCTAAAGCTGTCTATGCACCACTCCTGGAGCAAGAGCTTGTCAAAAATGAACATGATCTAGAAGAAATCATCCGTAACTTAGTAGAAATCGGTAAATCATTGGATAAAATCGTTGTAGCGACAGGAAATGTCCACTATCTAAATGAAGAAGATGCGATCTACCGTAAAATCTTGGTCAATTCGATGGGGGGAGCCAATCCATTGAATCGTCATAGTCTGCCTGAAGTGCATTTCAGAACGACGGATGAGATGCTGACTGCATTCACCTTCTTAGGTACAGATTTAGCAAAAGAAATCGTGGTAGAAAATACCAATAAGATTGCGGATATCTGTGAAGAAGTCGTGCCAGTTAAAGATGAGTTGTATACGCCTAAAATCCCTGGGTCGGAAGATGAAATCACGGATCTAAGTTATACGAAGGCAAAGCAAATGTATGGTGATCCATTACCGGATATCGTAGAAAAGCGTCTGAAAAAAGAACTGGATTCGATCAATGGTAATGGCTTCTCAGTGATTTATTTGATTTCGCAGAAGTTAGTGCATAAAAGTAATGAAGATGGCTATTTAGTTGGTTCGCGTGGTTCTGTCGGCTCTAGTTTCGTCGCAACCATGACCGGGATCACAGAGGTCAATCCATTGGCACCCCATTACTATTGCCCGGATTGTCAGTATTCGGAATTTTATGAAGATGGAACTTATGGTTCAGGATTTGATATGCCTGAGAAAAAATGTCCAAAATGCGGCACTCGTTTAAACAAAGATGGGCATGATATTCCGTTTGAAACATTCTTAGGTTTCCATGGCGATAAAGTACCCGATATCGATTTGAACTTCTCAGGGGATTATCAAGCAGAAGCCCATCATTATACGAAAGTATTGTTTGGCGAAGAGTATGTCTATCGTGCGGGAACGATCGGTACTGTTGCGGATAAGACGGCGTATGGATTCGTTAAAGGGTTTGAACGTGATCATAATTTGCATTACCGAAGCGCCGAAGTGGATCGCTTAGCCAAAGGTGCTACTGGAGTCAAGCGGACGACTGGTCAGCATCCAGGGGGGATCATTGTTATCCCCGATTATATGGATGTATATGACTTCACGCCGATCCAATATCCGGCAGACGATCAGAATTCAGAATGGAAAACGACCCACTTTGATTTCCACTCGATCCATGACAATGTTTTGAAACTTGATATCCTGGGGCACGATGATCCAACGGTGATCCGGATGTTGCAAGATTTATCCGGGATTGATCCACAAACGATCCCAACAGATGATCCGGAAGTGATGCGGATCTTTTCTGGTCCCGAAGTCTTGGGAGTCACACAAGAACAAATTTATTCTAAAACTGGTACGTTAGGGATACCGGAATTTGGTACACGCTTCGTTCGTGGAATGTTAGAGGAAACACACCCAACGACTTTTGCGGAATTATTGCAGATCTCTGGTTTGTCTCACGGGACTGACGTTTGGCTTGGAAACGCAGAGGAATTGATCAAACGTGGCGACGCGACGCTTGCTGAAGTAATCGGCTGTCGTGATGATATCATGGTTTATTTGATCCATGCTGGCTTAGATAGTGGGATGGCGTTCAAAATCATGGAGACGGTGCGTAAAGGATTATGGAATAAGATCCCTGACGAATTGCGTGAAACGTATTTGACCGCAATGAAAGAAAATAATGTACCTGACTGGTACATTGATTCTTGTTCGAAGATCAAGTATATGTTCCCGAAAGCCCATGCGGCTGCTTATGTCTTGATGGCGCTACGGGTTGCGTATTTCAAAGTTTATTTCCCGATATTATATTACTGTGCTTATTTCTCTGTTCGTGCAGATGACTTTAATCTTGTCGCTATGTGCAAAGGAAAAGAAGCGGTCAAAGAAGCCATGAAAGAAATCACGGACAAAGGGTTAGATGCTTCTGTGAAAGAAAAGAATCAGTTGACGGTTTTAGAGTTAGCTAACGAAATGTTGGAACGTGGGTTGAAATTTGGGATGATCGATTTATATAAATCCGACGCAGTAAACTTTGTGATCGAAGGGGATACGCTGATTGCGCCATTCCGCGCGGTACCAAGTTTAGGAGCCAACGTAGCGAAACAAATCGTTGAAGCGAGAAAAGATGGTCCTTTCTTATCCAAAGAAGACTTGGCAACTCGTGGGAAAGTCTCAAAAACGTTGATCGAGTATATGACAGAAAATGGTGTCTTGAAAGATTTACCCGACGAAAACCAATTATCGTTATTTGATATGTTATAAAAGTCAATCCAAGAAATGAAAATGAATCAAAATGAAAGCAAAGACTAGTAATGCTCGCTGCAAGTTGCATCTAACGATATGGCTTGTCATTTAGAGTAATTTATGTTATAGTTATTTAAGGTAATGATACTAACTGTGAGTGAGCGGAATTTTCGCTCACTCTTTTTAATGGAATTACGGATCTAATTTTAAGGAGGCGAAATCTTTGAGTAGCGTCGTTGAAACAGTCACAGAAATGGTGACACCGATCTTAGATGAACAAAAGTTTGAGCTAGTAGAAGTAGAATTTGTCAAAGAAGGAAAAAACTGGTTTTTACGGGTGTTTATAGATAAAGAAGGCGGAATCGACATTGAAGAATGCGCATTTGTCAGTGAAAAATTAAGTGAAAAACTTGATACGACAGAGCCAGACCCGATACCACAAGCATATTTCCTAGAGGTATCTTCTCCAGGCGCAGAACGCCCTTTGAAAAAAGAGGCAGATTATGAAAAAGCACGAGGAGAGTATATCCATGTGTCTTTATATCAACCAGTTGACGGAGAAAAACAATACGAAGGGTTTCTCCAATCATTTGATGCTGAACAGCTTACATTGAAGATACGCATAAAGACACGGGAAAAAGAAATTGTTTTTGACCGTAAGAATATTGCCAAAGCTCGCTTAGCAATCCAATTTTAATCACGGAGAGGAAACAGAAGAATGAGTAAAGAAATGTTGAACGCGTTAGATGCTTTAGAGGCTGAAAAAGGAATCTCAAAAGAAATCGTGATCGACGCTTTAGAAGCTGCGTTAGTTTCTGCATACAAACGCCATTACGGGCAAGCACAAAACGTAGAAGTAGAATTTGAACAAAAAAAAGGCAAGATCCATGTCTATGCAGTGAAAGAAGTCACCGAAGAAGTGATGGACTCACAATTAGAAGTATCTTTGAAAGACGCCTTGTTGATCAATCCTGCTTACGAGATCGGTGACAAGATCCGTTTTGAAGTCACACCAAAAGATTTCGGTCGTATCGCTGCTCAAACAGCGAAGCAAGTCATTTTGCAACGTGTACGTGAAGCAGAACGCACGATCATCTATAACGAATTCAGTGCTTATGAAAAAGACATTATGCAAGGGATCGTTGAACGTCAAGACAAACGTTATATCTATGTCAATTTAGGTAAAATCGAAGCAGTCCTATCAAAACAAGACCAAATGCCAAATGAATTCTATCAACCACATGATCGTATCAAAGTATATGTATCTCGTGTTGAGAATACATCAAAAGGCCCTCAAGTCTTTGTTAGCCGTAGTCATCCTGATCTTTTGCGTCGCTTGTTCGAACAAGAAGTACCAGAAGTTTATGATGGACTTGTTGAAATCGTCAGCGTTGCTAGAGAAGCAGGCGATCGTTCAAAAGTGGCTGTTCGCTCAACTGATCCGAATATCGATGCTGTCGGGACTTGTGTCGGTCCTAAAGGCCAACGTGTCCAAGCAATCGTGAATGAGTTGAAGGGCGAAAACATGGATATCGTTGAGTGGGATGAAGACCCTGCGGTGTTCATTGCGAACGCATTGAATCCTTCACAAGTCGTGGATGTCATTTTTGACGAACAAAATCCAAAAGCTTGTACGGTCGTTGTACCGGATTATCAATTGTCATTGGCAATCGGTAAACGCGGACAAAATGCGCGTCTAGCAGCCAAATTGACGAACCACAAAATCGACATCAAATCAGAGTCAGACATGACTGAATTCTATGAGAAAAAAGCTCAGGCAGAAGCAGCGATCTCTGAAGAATTACACGATGAAGCAATCATCCAATCAGATTTGACAGATGATGAATATCAAACAATCGCGTTTGAAGACGAAACAACTGAAGTAACTGAACAAGAAGAAATTTAACTGCTAGTGAAGGAGGCAAAGAGATGAAACAAAGGAAGATCCCTTTACGCAAATCTGTGGTTTCAGGTGAAATGAAACCAAAAAAAGAGATGATTCGTGTCACACGTTCAAAAGAAGGTGTGGTATCGATCGATCCTACTGGAAAAATGCCTGGACGAGGAGCGTATGTCTCACTTGAGCCGGAGGAAGTACAACAAGCTTGGGATAAACATCTCTTGGATCGTGTACTTGAAGCTAAGCTAACAGATGAATTTTATCAAGAACTATTAGATTACGTCACTCACCAAAAAGCCCGAAAAGAGCTATTTGGCGAATGAATGGAATGAATCGGCAAAAAGCCATGAATCTTATTGGTCTAGCGATGCGTGCAGGGAAAATGATCACAGGTGAAGAATTGACGATCGGAGACATCCGTCGCCAAAAAGCCAAGATCGTTTTCGTCGCAAGTGATGCCAGTGAGAATACCAGAAAAAAAATCAAAGATAAGAGTTCGTACTACGAAGTTCCTTGCTTTGAGCTGTTTTCTGAGGAAGAAATCACGCAGATGATCGGTAAACCTCGGAAAGTGATAGGAATCACGGACACCGGCTTTGCAAAAAAGGTCAAGGAGCTAATTGAAGGTTAGGAAGGTGATTGCATGGGCAATAAACGAATTTATGAACTAGCGAAAGAATGGAACAAGTCTAGTAAAGAGGTCGTTGATAAAGCGCAGAAACTTGGAATCGATGTGAAAAATCACATGGGTGCAGTCAGCACACAAGATGAAAAGAAACTGCAACAAGCGTTCAACCAACCACAGCAGAAAAAGCAACCAGTACAAAAAGCAAACCAAAAACCAGCCGGACAACAGCCAAGTAACCAAAAGAAAACAAACGAACCATCGAACCAACAAAAAAATAAAAGTAACCGCAACTATCAAGATCGCGGTCAAGGGAGCGGTCAAGTGAATCAAGGAAAAAACCAATCAACAAATCAGAATAAGAGTAATCAGACAGGTGGAAACAATCAAAACCGTCAAGGAAATACTCAAAACAATAATCAAAATCGCCAAGGAAACAACCAAGGCAGTAACCAAAACCGTCAGGGAACTACCCAAGGAAACAACCAAGGTAGCAACCAAAACCGTCAGGGAACTACCAACAGCCAAGGTAGCAACCAAAACCGCCAAGGCTCTACCCAAGGAAACACTCAGGGCAGTAACCAAAACCGTCAAGGAGCGAACCAAGGCGGTGGACAAAATAGAAACAACAACAATCGCGGCAAATTCAACAATAACAACCGCAATCGTTTCAACAAAAAAGGGAAAAAAGGCAAACAACAAACGTCAAACAAGCCAGCAGTCCCACCACGTAAATTCCGTGAGTTACCTGAAGTATTAGAATATACAGAAGGTATGAACGTTGCAGATATCGCGAAGAAAATTCATCGCGAACCAGCAGAGATCATTAAAAAATTATTTATGTTAGGTGTAATGGTCAACCAAAACCAAGCATTAGATAAAGATACGATCGAATTGTTAGCAACAGACTACGGTATGGAACCACAAGAAAAAATCCAAGTAGATATCGCGGATATCGACAAATTCTTTGAAGCGGATGAAGTGAATCCAGAAAAATTAGTTTCACGTCCGCCAGTTGTAACGATCATGGGTCACGTTGACCATGGGAAAACAACTTTACTAGATACTTTACGTCATTCACGTGTAACAAGCGGAGAAGCCGGTGGTATCACACAGCATATCGGTGCGTATCAAATCGATATCGATGGCAAACCAATCACATTCTTGGATACACCAGGACATGCTGCCTTTACAAGTATGCGTGCGCGTGGTGCAAGTATCACTGATATCACGATTTTAGTTGTTGCCGCAGATGATGGCGTAATGCCACAGACTGTAGAAGCGATCAACCATGCGAAAGCAGCTGGTGTCCCAATCATCGTTGCAGTCAACAAAATCGATAAACCTGGTGCAAATCCACAACATGTGATGCAAGAATTAAGTGAATATGAATTGATTCCTGAAGCATGGGGTGGCGAAACGATTTTTGTAGAAATCTCAGCGAAATTCGGTCAAAATATCGAAGAACTATTAGAAATGATTCTTTTAGTCGCTGAAGTGGAAGACTTAAAAGCTGATCCAACACAACGTGCAATCGGTACAGTGATCGAAGCACGACTAGACAAAGGAAAAGGTCCTGTGACAACATTACTTGTTCAACAAGGTTCATTGAATGTTGGAGACCCAATCGTTGTCGGAAACACTTACGGTCGTGTACGTGTAATGGTCAACGACTTAGGACGCCGTGAAAAAACAGCTGGACCAGCAACACCAGTTGAAATCACAGGATTGAATGATGTACCTCAAGCAGGCGATCGTTTTGTTGTCTTTGAAGACGAGAAAACAGCTCGTGCGGCGGGTGAAGAACGCGGCAAACGTGCGATGTTAGAACAACGTGCAGCAACTAGTCGTGTAACATTGGATAACTTGTTTGAAAGCTTAAAAGAAGGCGAATTAAAAGAAGTCAATGTCATCATCAAGGCTGACGTACAAGGTTCAGCAGAAGCATTAGCTGCTTCATTGAAGAAGATCGACGTTGAAGGCGTACGTGTCAAGATCGTCCATTCAGCTGTTGGAGCAATCAATGAAAGTGATGTGACGCTTGCTGCGGCAAGTAATGCGATCATCATTGGTTTCAATGTTCGTCCGACACCACAAGCGAAAATCCAAGCAGATACAGAAGAAGTGGATATCCGTCTTCACCGTATCATCTACAAAGCCATCGAAGAAATCGAAACAGCGATGAAAGGGATGCTAGATCCTGAGTTTGAAGAGAAAATCACTGGTCAAATGACTGTCCGTGAAACCTTCAAAGTATCAAAAGTTGGAACGATCGCTGGTGCCTTTGTCACTGATGGTTACATTCGTCGTGATAGCGGTGTGCGTGTCATTCGTGATGGCATCGTCATTTTCGAAGGACAATTAGCAAGCTTGAAACGCTTCAAAGACGATGTTAAAGAAGTGAAAATGGGCTTTGAATGTGGAGCAATGGTTGAGAAATTCAATGATCTTAAAGTAGACGATGTTATCGAAGGCTTTATCATGGAAGAAATCAAAGTCGACTAATTTAAAAAAAGGAGGCCGCTCAATATGGCTAACTATCGTGACCGCAGAGTCGGTCAAGAAATTTTAAAAGAAGTGAATGATATCTTACGCAAAAAGGTACGTGATCCACGTGTGGAAAACGTAACGATCACAGATGTGCATGTCACAGGTGATCTGCAACAAGCAACGATTTATTATAGCCTTTTATCTGACTTAGCCTCAGATAAGAAAAAAGCGCAAGAAGGGTTGAATAAAGCAAGTGGACTGATTCGTCGGGAATTAGGACATAACATGAGCATTTATAAAACACCTGAATTGACGTTTGAGCTAGACGAATCAGTTGTATATGGTAACCACATCGATGAATTATTGCGTAATTTGAACAAAGACTAATGTTCTGACGAGTTGACTCGTTCGTATCAATGGTCAAACAGAGGTCGGGACAGAAGTGTTCAGCCTCGAGAAATAAGGCGCCATCCACGAAAATTGTTCTTCAAATTTTTGTGGATGGCGCCTTATTTCCGAAGAGGTTACTTCTGTTCCCGCCGTTTATTCGGTTTTAGGTGGTGGGAGAGAACTAATGTCCCACTCCCTGTTTTTTTGTTGTATATTTTCATTCGACACTAGTGAGAGCAAGACGAAATACAACGAAAGAATCAAAAATTGAAAGTGCCATTTCCGAATTTTTTCGTTGTATTCGTAGCAGATGATCATCGCTGAATTGTCCGCTTTTGGGGAAAACATGTTTCATCATAAAAGCAAAATATGAGAATTGACTGATCAAAGAATCATCCGATCATTTACCAGATAACCACTTGTATAACCAATCAAAAGGTGCAAAGAAAAGATTTTCCATAGGTGCTCCCTCCTTTACAAAAAGAATACCACCTTTCTATTTACAACAGTGTGAACTTTTGTTACGTTTATGTTTCTAAAACAAAATAATCGTACATTTAAGGATCAATCCCGTCAGTTATTGTTCCTATGTGTTATAATAATTCAGTTAATACTTAAAAGAATGGAGAACAAAAGATGGAAGGCTTATTACCTTTATGGAAAGAACGCGGCATGACTAGCCACGATTGTGTATTCAAATTACGAAAAATTTTACATACAAAGAAAATCGGACATGGTGGGACATTAGATCCTGATGTAGATGGTGTTCTTCCAATTTGTATTGGTAAAGCCACTAAAGTCATTGAATATCTGACGGATTCGGGGAAGACCTACAAAGGAGAAATCACACTTGGCTACAGTACGACGACTGAAGATAAATCAGGAGAAGTCGTCGAACAGCGAGCTGTAATTGAAGCGTTGACAGAGGACCAAGTAGATGAAGCAATGGCTGCTTTTGTCGGTGAGATCACACAGATCCCTCCGATGTACTCGGCTGTGAAAGTCAATGGCAGACGTTTATATGAATATGCGCGAAACAATGAAACGGTGGAACGACCTGTTCGCAAGGCACAGATCTATCGTTTTGAACGAACGAGCGAAATCATCTGGTCAAAAGAAGCAGGGACCGTTTCGTGGCGGTTTGAAGTCGAATGTGGCAAAGGCACCTATGTTCGGACGTTGGCTGTTGATACGGGGAGTAAGTTGGGCTATCCGGCGCATATGTCAGATTTGACGAGAACAGCTAGTGCTGGCATGGATGAATCCCAAGCAATTACTTTAGCTGAAGTAGCATCATATATGGAAAATGGCACGATCGACGAATATTTATTACCCATTGAAACAGGTGTAGCAAAGTTCAAACAGGTCGATATCGATGAAACAGTGTGGCAGAAAGTCAAGAATGGTATGCGTTTAGATTACCAAGTATTCGGTTTATCAGAGATGCCATCAGAAGAAATTGCCCTTTTCTATCAAGGAAAAGTAGTGAGTATCTACCAACCAAATCCAAAAGAAAAAAATAAGTTGAAACCAAGTAAAGTTTTAAGAAATGAGGTTTAATGTAAAAATGGAAATCATCAAAATCAGACACCCTTATCAAGTTTCTCAAATTCCGAAAGAAGACGTCGTATTGATCTTAGGTTTCTTTGACGGAGTTCATTTAGGACATCAGAAAGTGATTGAGACGGGGCGAGAGATTGCTCAAAGAGAGGGTCTGAAATTGGCACTGATGACATTTAATCAACATCCGTCAATCGTCTTTAAAAAAATCAATCCAAGTAGTGTCAAATACTTGACTACGTTAGAACAAAAAGAAGCAAAAATGGCAGAACTTGGTATCGATTATCTTTACGAAATTGAATTTACTTCTGCTTTTGCCCACTTAGCCCCTCAAGATTTCGTTGATCAATATATTGTGGGACTCAATGCTAAGTATGCTGTTTCTGGTTTTGACTATACGTATGGTCCAAAAGAAATTGCGGATGTTCCTCATCTTCCTGGTTATGCAGAAGGTCGCTTTGAAGTGGTCACTGTACCAAAAGAGCAACAAGAAGGGGAAAAAATCAGTTCTTCACGGATCCGTCAAGACTTGGATGCTGGGGATGTCGCGAGTGTGGCTCATTTACTCGGTTACATTTATGAAATCGACGGTGTGGTCATCCATGGGGACGCACGTGGTCGTTTATTAGGATTTCCGACAGCCAATGTCAAAGTCAAAAGCACCGTGCATTTACCAAAAGTGGGTGTCTATGTTTGTGAAATCAAAATCGGTGACACGTGGTACCCAGCGATGGGATCGATCGGTCATAACGACACGTTCGGTGATGGACGTGAATTGACAGTCGAACTGTATATTCTAGATTTTGACCAAGATATCTATGGAGAACATGTCTACATTCGTTGGCACGAATTTATCCGAGATCAAGTGAAGTTTGATGGAGCAGAAGCTCTGATCGAACAATTGAAAGCTGACGAACAAGCAACTGCTGATTTTTTTGAACATGTTGAGTGAGCCAATATCGTATTCGAGAATAAGGAAGAAGCCCGATCAGTGATGCTGAAGGGCTTTCTTTTTTTGGAAAGAATTTTTTAGTGCGTATGATTTGCTTTCACCTACACTGCGTAGTGTACACTGTCTTTATAGCTAATAACGAATGTTTTAAAAAATTTGTTATTAATGTGATAAAAGAAAGGGTGTCTTCTATGTATAAAGAATTAGAACAGAAAGTAGCTGTAGTAACTGGCGGGTCCAAAGGGATCGGTACAGCCATTTCTCAGCGTTTTGGAGAAGAGAAAATGAAAGTCGTTGTAAATTACCATTCTGATGCTGATGGAGCCGAAGAAACAGTAAAAACGATTGAAGAAGCTGGAGGTCAAGCTTTAGCAGTCAAAGCTGATGTGGGGACAGAAGAAGGCGTGCAGACTCTGATTGATCAAGCGATAGAAGCCTATGGTCAGTTGGATGTTTGGGTCAACAATGCTGGAACGGAAAACCAAAAGCCAACGCATGAATTAAGCTTGGAAGAATGGGAAACCGTGATGCAAGTCAACTTGACTGGTGTGTTTTTAGGAACAAAAGCTGCTATCAATTATTTCAAGAAATATAAAGTAAAAGGAAACATCATCAATCTTTCCTCTGTCCATGAACAAATCCCGTGGCCGACCTTTTCACATTATGCCGCTTCAAAAGGTGGGGTAAAACTATTCACACAAAGTGTAGCCATGGAATATGCACCTGAAGGAATACGTATCAATAGTATTGGACCAGGAGCAATCAAAACACCGATCAATGCCGAAAAATTTGATGATCCAGAGCAAAAAGCAACGACAGAAAGCATGATCCCGATGGAACGTATCGGAAAACCAAGTGAAGTTGCGGCTGCGGCTGCATGGTTGGCTTCAGATGAATCAAGCTACGTCACAGGTATCACATTGTTTGTAGACGGTGGTATGACTCTTTATCCTTCATTTCAAGGTGGGAAAGGGTAGGGATTGATTGATGGGAATCTTAATTGCATTAATACCAGCGATTGGCTGGGGGATCCAACCACTGGTTTTGAAAAAAATCGGTGGGCGTCCTACCAATGAAATATTAGGTACGGGTATTGGCGCGTTACTCGTTGGTCTAGTTGTTCAATTGTTCATGTCACCCGGTGGTATTTCGATTACTACATTTTTGATCAGTCTTTTATCGGGAGCATTTTGGGTCATTGGCCAAATCGGACAATACACCACGTTCAATTTGATTGGTGTATCAAAAACAATGCCCATTTCTACTGCGATGCAGCTTGTCGGAACGTCACTGATCGGTGTTTTCGCTTTTGGCGAATGGGCAGGAACAACAGGAAAAGTGATCGGTGGAGTGGCGATCGTCTTACTAGTGATTGGTTCTGCGTTGACAGCAGTAAGCGATGGAGGAAGTAAACAAGGCGGAATAACTAAAGGAATTTCAATTCTTGCTTCTACGAGTATTGGTTATTGGGTATACAGTGCATTACCTAAATTAGTCAATGCAGACGGTGTTGCCATCTTCTTTCCACAAATGTTAGGTGTTTTCTTAGCAGCAGCTATTTACGTAGTCTTGAAGCAACCAAAAGCTTACGGGGATGGAAAAAGTTGGAAAGCAACGATCGTCGGAGTCATTTTTAGTTTAGCTGCATTTGCTTATATATTTTCAGCTAGCGCCAATGGAGTGGCCACTGCCTATATCATCACGCAACTGAATGTAGTGATCTCTACACTAGGTGGTATGGTTATTTTGCACGAAAAGAAGAGCAAGAAAGAATTAAGGTACACTTTGATCGGCTTAGCTCTGATAGTTGGCGGAAGCATGATCACCGTATTGATTTAAATAAAGCAGTGTAAGACATTAATCGAATGTCTTACACTGCTTTATTTTGGGGTGGTCAACGAAATATCGGTTTGTTTTGAAACAGCTTCGTTGAACCATGTACCGAAACTTTGAACATAGTTGAAATTTCCACTAATAATAAATTCCGCACATGTATCATCTAAAACATTATAAAAAAAGTAACGATCTTTTTTATTTGAATAAACGTCTTGATGATAGCTGATCATACAATCTCTAAATTGATGCAAAGATTCCAAAGTTTCGTATTGAAGGTAGAATTTCAGGACTACTGCACTTTTTATTGGTTGATCAGACTCCATGAAGCTTGGTTTAGTTTTAAGGGAGAACTGTAGAAACTCCGACAAATTTTCTTCTGAAAACTTCCATTTTCCTCCAACTTTTATTCCATGTAGTTTCCCTTCGCGTAAATAGTTCCGTACAGAACGAGTGGTTACTCCTAGAATTTCTGCAAGTTCATTGACTGAATAATAATTTTTCATCAGTTTGCCTCCCCCATTTTCTTGAATGATAGAAACAAAAAACTATCGCCAAGTATGTGTTAAATAAATAATTATTGATGTTATTACTTCCCTATCAATTATATAAAAGGTAGTTTGATATGATAAATAAATAGAGAAAAATTAAGGTTATCTTTCAAATTATTATACTCAATATAAAGCATTAAGACCATATGTTTTGAAGATTATTGTTATGTTTTTAAAAATTTGCAAGAATATCAACAATTTAAATATCAAGTCTAACGTCAATCATCGAAAAATTTTTTCTAGACATTACTTTGGAACTCGAAAATATTTCAAAATCGAATGGTCAGTTACTCTTCAGTATGATGGCATAAATCCTACGATCGATGAAAACATCTAAGGTGAAATAATTAAGAGAAATAAATTTATTCCTATATTTTCCTAACAAATATATTGACTTTTGTATTGATCGCGTTATACTAATGTTAGGAAAAAAAGAGAAAATTTTTCCTAAATACTAGAGAGGAGGACAGTGATAGTTAGCCAAAAGGAACTGAGAAAGGTATCTCAGAAAATCGAATGACTGTTATACCCAAGTAACGTCATGTGATTGCTCTAGATGCTTAACAAATGGACCAAAGCTTACACCGTTCTTTTTTATGGTAGAAACAAAGTTAGCACACTAAAAAACTCCCCTTTTTTATATAGACTAACTTTAGTTTCCTAAAAATTCCCTTTTTGTGAGGCAAATTATTTCGTCTATGATTTGCCTCACAATGATTAATTAAAAATCAACGAGGACAAAGATTAGCTAGTAAGGACACACCTGATCTATATAGGAAATCTTATGTTTTTACATAACATCCTGAGATGAGAACTATTACTTATTCGGTTTTGACTTCTCTACTATGTAAAATAAATGCAGGAATCAATCACCCAACAAGAATAGTAAGACTATTATCTTTGAAAACAAGAACGAGTAATATTTAATACTTATGAAAAGACAGTTCAAGTAAAGTAAGCTTCAGAACACAAATAAATTCGAATACATACTGTCAAAAGAAATCGAGCAATATAAGAAATATTGGTTACCGTGTTATATGCAAGGAGGAAAAACAAATGAAATTGAGCAAAACAATCGCTTATGAAAAACTAGGAAAAATAATCTACTTGTCATCAGATGATGGAATCCTGCTATTGGAGGATGAAGTAGCGACGTATATCTTCGAGCTTCTGAAAAAGGAACAGACCCTCCAAGAAATTAAACAAAAAGTGAAAGAAAAGTTCAAACAAGCAAATGGACATACAAAAGAAGTAACTGATTTATTTATTGAAAATTTTTTAACAGATTTATCGAACCGATCGATCGTTTGTTAAATGAAAGTCACATGATCTAACTCTATGTTTGATGATTCAACATCAAACAGCTCTAATTGTTTGCTACCAAGAAAGTATGCCTGTTACAGCTGAAGGTGCAAAAAAGCTTAAAGCTGTTTTATTTTGAGTTATCGAACGATAAAATAGATCGCAAGTCATACTTGCGGTCTATTTATTTTGTATAAAGGTATATATATAGTCAGGTTCGATGATCACCATTGAACTTGGCTATATAGAATCATTGCTTTCTTGCTGACGATGGGAGACAAAGACATAAAAAAACTGATTGGTGGTAAACGAAAAGTAGTGTTACTATGCTTTTTTCTATCAATGAAAAAACCTCTATGCTATATTGGGATAAATATGGTATATTTTACTTAAATAGAAATAGCGGAAAGATACTAGCTGTATCGTATGAAAATCGAAAGATTAAGTAATTTTTATAAAAATTTTTATTGCGGAATGATACCGGTTACATCCAGCTGCTATTTATTTGCTCGACATGAGAAATGAAGATTACTGGTGAAGATAGGTAGCGGAACTGACTTAGCATTAAAAATCAATGGACGAATATAGTGAGGGGAAAATGAATATGGCGAAAAAATTTGGGATTTTATCAATAGAAGGATATGTAAAAGGGGGAGAGGGGCTAGTGGAACAGCTTGTGCTTTCCATACCTGAACAAGAAATTGAATTATTCGCAATCAATTACTTTGAAGAACAATATACTCAAACGAAACTTGATCAAAAGACAAATAACTGGCGTTTATTTGATTGTTCCTATTTATGTACAGAAACGGATTATGTTAAGGATCAATTTATTCAATCAATGAAAGAGGAAAATTACGACTGTTTCATAGTCTTAGGTGGTACTTCGAGTGTCGAATTTGCAAATGTGCTACGTAGCCAAGGGCTTTCGGTAGTCACTGTACCAGTATCTAACTATCTTGATTACCCAAGTGGTGACTATACAGTAGGATCAGATACATTTATCAACGGAGTAACAAAAGTGATTGATCGAATCGTTGATACTGGACATTCCCATCAAAAAGTAACCTTCATCCAAATTGACGATACCATCACAGGCAAAGTGACAAGAGAATTATCTTTGACAAATGAAATCGATGTTTGTATTGCGAATCAACTTGATTTAACGAATAACAAAAAATATCTTTTGAAACATATGAATAGTCATCCCATGTACTTTTTATTGAACCGTTCAGTTAGTTCAATCGAATCTTTTGTTGAAACATTTTGTCCGACTTTATCAGACTACCGAAGCATCGTTTTAGATAATTTAGCAATTGGCCAGTCGATGATCACCGCTTTTGATCGTATTGCAGTGATCAAATTAGGAAATGCGTTGATCGATTTACTTAAAGACAGTCAATGTTTGGATGCTGAATTGTATTTTTCGCATGGGAAAGTGTTGCTTGAACAATCTCCTTATCATCATCATGTGAAAAAACAAGTGGTGAAGTAACTATGAGTAAGTATATGATTACAGGATAGAGCCCTGCGTTTTACGCCATTCTTTTCAGAAAGCAGGAATTGATCAAGCTAGGATCGATGAACTTTCCTCGCTATCGGTCGACCATAAGATTCCAACTCACATCGACACTTGAGTTGGGATCTTTTTTATTGTTGTTATTTAGTAAAAAAGATAAGATAAAAATTTTTATAAAATAATCTTTTAAATCACTTTGCATCATGTTATTATATTTATGGAAAACAGTTATTTTATTTGCACATACATTTAAATAGTCAATAGGTTTTTTACTAACCATTTATCTATATAAATGGAAATATAAAAATATATGCTATTTAGTTAGGTTTGTAATAGTAATAAAACAACTGTTTTATATTAAAAAATAATTGTTATCATAGGGGGAGAAATGAAAAAAATTAGTTATCGAAAAAAATACGAATGGATCGGATTAGGTATGCAGTTAGCTTTAGTAGCAATCGGTTTGATTTATTACTTTTTTATCTATCGTTAGGGGAATGAAAATGAAAATAATAGTAAAAAAACGGTGGAATGGTGTTTATCTTGATAAAAAGAAAAACACAGCAAAAAAAGCCATCGAGAAACTAACGCCACCGAAGAAAATTATTTTACCAATGTCTATGCATCTTGGAAAACCTGCTAAAGTTGTCGTTGAAGTAGGCGATAAAGTGGCAATTGGAACAGTCATTGGTGAAAAAGATGGAAGAATATCTGCCAATGTGCATAGTTCAGTGGCAGGAGTCGTAAGAAAAATCGAGAACCGTATGATCAATCAGCAGTCAACTAAGGTAGTCATCATAGAAAATGACTTTTCTGATCGTATGGAATTATTACATACAAAAAACAAAGATTTACATAACATCGTAGCGAATGCAGGAATCATAGGAATGGGAGGTGCTGGCTTTCCAACTGACATAAAGCTACTACCTAAAGAAGAACAAAAGATCCATACCTTGATCATTAATGCGGCAGAATGTGAACCCTCTATTACTAGTGATAGAAGACTATTGATTGAAGATACCGAACAAATGATGAAGAGTATACAAATCATTTTGGATACTTATCAAATCCCCAAAGCAAGGATTGCGATCGAAAAATCATCTGTACAAGCGATTGAACATTTACGCAAGCATCTGATTGATCCAAGAATCCAGTTACATATCCTAGGCGATCTATATCCTCAAGGTGCGGAAAAATTAGTGATCAAGCATGTATTATCTCAGGAAATCCCTAAAGGTAAACTCCCTTTTGATGTCGGTGTGATCACATTGAATGTAGCGACGATACACAGTATTTTTAGTGCTGCGCTGAAACAAATCGCTTCATTTGAACGAGTAGTAACAGTCTCAGGTACACCAATCAAAGAAGGAAAAAATTTACGTGTTCGAATCGGCACGCCAGTAGAGGAATTGATTGATGCTTGTGGTGGGTTTGTGTCATCACCTCTTAAAGTATTGAATGGTGGGCCGATGATGGGGAAACTGATCCAATCATTAGATGAACCAGTCACAAAAACAACTAATTTGATTTTAGCATTGTCAGAAGCAGAGGCAATGATACCTGAGGAACAAAAGTGTATCAAATGTAGCGAGTGTGTGAATGCTTGTCCAATCGGTCTGCATCCAATCTTGATCAGTCAAGCCTACCGTCATCAGGATCTTCAGACAGCTGAACAGTTAGGCGCGTTGAATTGTTTAGAATGTGGTGCTTGTTCATTTATCTGTCCTTCAAAAATCGATTTATTAAAAGATATCAGAGCGGTAAAAAATCAGATCATGGAGGCAAAAGGATGAGTACGAAATTTCTAGGAAGCGGAACAATCAATGGTCCGCATATCCGTAATGATTGGACAAGCCAATGGAAAATGAAACAAGTGTTGATTGCCCTTATATTTCCAACGATTGGCGCTATTTACTTTTTTGGTTGGCGTTCGTTAGTAATGATCATTACCAGTATCATCACATGTATATTACTTGAAGCGATTATCCAAAAAGCGAGTAAACAACCGATCACGGTCAGTGATTTGACTGCTGTGATCACTGGTTGGCTGTTAGCTTTGACATTGCCTACTAGTGCACCTTTATGGACAGTACTTGTCGGGGATTTTATTGCTATCGTCCTTGTAAAGCAACTAGGAGGTGGGTTAGGACGGAATTGGATCAATCCCGCAGTAGCAGCACGAGTCCTGTTAAAGCTCTTTTTATCTCCTTGGATCACCAATTGGATCGCGCCAGGACCAGATGTGATCACAACTGTGACGCCGCTTGTGGCACTTGGTCATTTTTCTCGAGAAATCAGCGCAACTACTCCTGAATGGTGGAAACTTTTCTTAGGGATTGATCTAGGCGGTCCAATGGGGGAAACAAGTAAACTGCTCTTATTGATTGCAGGGGGCTATTTGATCGTGCGAAAAATCATCCATCCATTCGTTCCTCTGTTGACCCTAAGCTCTTTCTATCTAGCGATTTTAATTTATAGTGGGTTTAATTTTAGCTTTGCTACAGCCCATTTGCTCAGTGGAGCATTGATTATGGCAGCTGTTTTCATGGTAACAGACTATACGACTTCACCTGCAACCGATAAAGGGAAATATTATTTCGCTATCGGCTGTGGTGTCCTGTGTGCCGTTTTAAGAATCGTTTTAGATTTGCCAGGCGGTATCGGCGTAGCGATTGTTGTTATGAATCTAACGGTACCATTCATCGATCAGTGGACGATGCATCGGGTGTATGGTGAAAAAGGGTTTAAGATAACACCGATAATTGATAAAGAAAATAGAAAAGGATTATCAAGCTTCAAGTGATAATTTATAATGAATATGACTGTCACCCGACTAGAGAAATTTAGTCGGGTATTTTAAGGTTAAATTGCTACTCAACTATATTTTTTTGCGAAAGAACTCAATAATTTCACCTGTGAATGAAATTATTGAGTGTCAAACCATTTATTAATCTGCTACGCTACAGATGGATATCGTTCGTTATTTTATAGTGTATTGAAACAAAAGTTACCTAACACCCAAATACTTCATGTTTAGAACGATAGCCAATCACAGCTAAAAAGAATGGAGAGACAAATGAACAAACGACAACTAAAAATGATGTTATGTTTTCTGGTTCTGTTTTTAATAAGCATACCAGCAAATATAAACGCAGAAGCAACGAATGAGTTAGAGGGCCAAAGAACTTTTCCGGTTCAGCACACCGAATGGTTAGATGCAACAGATGCGACGATTTTTGGGGAGCACGCGTTGCGACGTGAGAGTTTAGAAGATCAGTCAGATCAATTACAAACGATTATTGATCACACCAATTCTTTAACAAAACAGTTATATATTCCAACTGGTACGTATATCATCAATAAAAATGTGGTGTTAAGAAGCGGTCTCAAGATCAAAGGAGAAGAAGAGAATCCAACGATATTGAAAAATGAAACAGGACAAAACGTTTATTTGTCAGATGAAAATTACCAGACAAGCCACAATATTGAGATTCATTTATTGTTTTTTGATGGAGTAGGAATTTTTACGCGTTTAGCAAATAACATTACCATCAATGATAATGTGTTTTATCATCCTGTGTCTTTATATCCGATCAACCTACAGACATCCAATGGGGCGACCATGCAAAATAATATATTTATGAGAGATCATGAACATGCCACGCCAGATACAGAAAATCGGGCAATCTATATTGGTGGTTTTTCGACGGTTGGAAGATATGAATATATGGAAAACGTACAGATCACAGATAATCTATTTGGATTACGGATCAATGAGTTAGAGGCAATCAAGAGCTTTAGCAATCCTGAGATTATCAAAACCATCAATCGTCTACAATCTGCGTTGGAGTCTGAACAAATGTCTCTTGAACATAACGAACAAAACTATCTTTCTTGTGGTGTCAATTCATATAGTAATTCGAAGAATGTTTTGATAAAAGATAACTTCTTCCAGCAAATGTACGAGAACGAGGATCGATATGGTGTGGTAGGTGATCATGCCATCTATCTAAGAGGATCCCAGAATGTACAGGTTGTAGGCAATCACGTTCGTGGATTGCACAATGGACCTTATGGTGGATTTAAATTCAAATCAGGACGTAACATCACGATCATGAATAATTATCTACGTAATACCGGTATTATTATGTATGAAACACCAGAATTTGGATTAGGAGATAGTTTTGCTCAAGGTCAAGTAGCGGAGTTATCGAATTGGTTAGTCGCAAATAACGTGTTTGATTTTAAAGAATGGCAGGATAAATACGCGATTGGGATAGAGTATAATCGGCATACTGGAAAGGACAACGTATACAATGGGGTATTTATTGATAATAAATTTATCAATTATCACAACATTCCAGCCAACCGCCGTAGAGAGCTACTGATCATGAATCAAGCCTCTGAAGGTTTTAAAGGAGAGACAACGTATGTTTCTGGCAACACACGTGATGACATATCTGATCGTCAATTAAATGTTGAGTATTGGACCTCAGCAGAGTATGAAAAAATGCCAAAGGATTGGAGAAGTTTGATCGATTCTACGTTGTATGATCAATATAAAGAAACGCAAATACCAATACAAGATGCATTTCCTGTTGGCCGGACGGTTGAGATTATTTTAGGTGAATCTTATGATCCATTTGATTTTGTTGAGCAAACCCATATAGAAGAAAACGATCGTCCTGAAATCACTATTTTGAATCCTGAAGTTCTATCAAAAGTTGGTCAACATAAGCTAGAGCTAATGCTGTCATATCCAAATGGACGAACAGTGCGTGTGGTTGCAAATGTGACAGTCCTGTTTCAATAATATAAAAAATTAAAGCGATTCAAAAACCAGCTGAAACTTCTGGGCATATCACTTTCTAGCCAAAGTCGAAAGAGTTAAAATATTTCCGCCCGATAAAGATTCACAAGTAGTCATTTTATCAGAAACACCAAGTTTTACCGCTTAATTTTCGATTGAAAAGGCGGCATTAATGAGCTTTGCTAAATAGGTGATTTCGGCAAAAGAATAGAAGCAGGAAATTACTCATATCTCTTCTATTTTTTCGCACCAAAAAACAAGGTTGGTTGAACATTTCCTCTTTTTATAGACATAGTATAAAGAGGGAGGATGTTCAACTGATTTTTATTTTTCCTAAGTAGTTTATCAATCAGTTAAATAAAAATACAATTATGAAGTGAAAAGGAAAAGGTACAAGAAATGTAAAATAAAAGTATTGTTGATTTAGTAGAGATTATCATAGCAAAAGAATTTTTATGCTGTGATGAAATATGTAGCAGATGAAGCGAATAAAAGACAGAGAGGATTAGTTGGTAAGGATAAAAATGGATTGGTTACTGAAGTCATACAGGAAATATGTGTATGGCTTTTTTTGTTTTACTGATTTTATCATACTTGATTGAGATAAATTTAACGTTTATGCGTTCAAAATAAGTTTTTATGATTAGTTTAAATAATAACGATGTTATTAGGCTATATTAAGCTTATGGTTTAACGGCAATTCATGATTTTTTGTATATTATGAAAAATAGTTCTAAAGATTAAAAATTTTTTGTGATTAAAATTTTATTTGTTACTAGTATGAACCATGGTTAAGAGAATTATTACAGAAGGTATAGCTAGAATGGTCAGAAAAATAATAGTTATCTTTTGGAATAAACCTTTAACATTACATACATAGAAGGTCTTAGGTATAAAATAATGATATATTTAATGGTTCGGATAAGCTTATGCTTTTTTAGTATGATGTGTTTTAGTATGGGTATTTGCTTTTTATGGAGAATAAAAAAATTAGTACGACAAAACCTTGGGAAAAGTTTATCAAGGTCAGACTATTTTAAAAGCAAAATCTATTTAATGAAATGTAAGTTTTATGTCTATATAGGATTTTTTGTGATTTCAATAAACATAATACTGTTACGCTTTCATTAGTACAATCTTTAATTTATGCAAATCGAAACTAATGTAGGTAGCCTTAAAGAGCATATACATAGACAGTTCCTCATTTTAGTGAATGGTTATAATAAATAAGGAATAAAAAATATTAAGACAGAGAAAGTTTTATTGGCGATTGCGCAAAATACACAAAAAAAGTTTTTGATATCTGTCAAAAGAGGGGAGAGAATCAGTGAGATTATGAATGATATGCTAATTAATAATCAATCAAAATGGATTCGATTCAAAGTAAACTGAAGAAAGAAAAAACAAATCCTCGGAACATAAGGTTTCTGCTTATATCCATATTACATTTTGCGAGCATATCTGTTATTACTGTAACTAGCTCCTATAAGAATTAGATTTATCGCTATCTCTTTTTTTAAAATATCGTATAATAAGTATAGAAATAGCACAATGAGAGAAGGTGCACTTTTTGGAAAGCAACGACCAATATTTAGAATATGCAAAGCTAAATAAAGATAAATTTATTGAAGCAATCATTCAGAGTAAAATTCCTGATGATGAAAAAGATGCGGTTTTTATGGCGGGAAGCCCAGGAGCAGGTAAAACAGAAGTGGCACTAGGTTTAGCTGAAAACTATGATAATCATGTTGTGATTGATGCTGACTACTTTAGAACACAATTTCCTGAATACAATGGGAAGAATTCAAGTGTTTTTCAGAAAGCTTCTTCTTGGTTGGTGGAACAATCCTTAAAATATGTATTAGAAAAAGGTTATTCTTTTATATTAGATGCTACTTTTGCTATTCTTAGTGCTGAAAAAAATATCCTTAGAGCGTTGAAAAATAATTTTCGTGTGACGATTTTTTATGTTTATCAAGATCCACACACTGCTTGGGATTTTACTCGAAAACGTGAAGTTGCTGAGGGACGTCATGTACCAAAGAAAATTTTTATCAATGCATTTTTCAAGTCTAGAGAAAATATAGAAAAAGTAAAGGAAAGATATCCTGAAGTCGTTCTTCATATCATGATCAAAGACTACAAAAATAATATTTCTGAAGTACATTATGCGGCAGATAATATTCGTTTAGTACTACCAGTACAATATACTTCAGAGGAATTGGAGGAGGAATTACATGACTGAAAAAGAACAAGTACAGCAAATAGTAAAAAAATATAATAAAAGTATTGCTGACTTATCAGAAAATGCCACCGCTAAAGAGTTTAAAACGGTGATGAAATATGTAGCGGACGAAGCGAATCGTAAACAACGGAAATTAGTTGGATTGGATAATTAACTTTTTTGAACCACTCTAGGCTAGAATTTTATATTCACATTTAAAAATAGTATAAAAAATGTATGAGACTTACAAAAAAAGGGATAAACCTATAGAAGTGAATAATCTCATGCATTTTTGCTGAGTTTTACTTGTAGTAGAACTCCTATGATATCGTAACTTAGGATAATGTGCATTATGAAAACTAGATATAATGCAATACTTGTGATTCTAGTAATTAAAATTCCTAATCTAATCATTAGATTTCCAAGATGTATTACTTAATTTAGTAGTATTCTTGGGAATCTTTTTTAATAGCACGGAGTCCTGTTTTCTGGTATTTAGTATACGATTATGATGTAAAAGACACTTTTTCTGATGAAAATTAAAAATAATCTGTGATCTAAGATATAATAAAAATAAATACACATTCAATGTTGTAGAAATTTTTATCTATTTTAAAGGTCGGAGATAATATTATGCATTATTTTAGTATTGGAAAGAAGTATACGAGAAAAGAGATACGTAAAGAGCTAGGTTTTATAGAACCTGAAAAAATTGGTGGGATCTGGAGTACTGGTTACTTGCAACACGAAGAAGATTTTTTTATTTTTGCTAATATTTCGACAGCCGGCAGAACTGGACATGATTATGGAAATCGTTTAGACGAGAACAGGCTGTATTGGTACACTAAAAGAAACACAACAATTAATTCTCCAACAACACAAAAGTTGATCAGCGGAAAATTTCCAGTTCACATCTTCATTAGAGAAGATAGTAATGATCCTAAATTTGAATATAAAGGATTAGGAGTTATGATGGATTACGAAGATGGTACACCTACTGCAATAACATGGAAAATTATACCATCAAACGATATATCTACAGTTAAAAATCAAACAATAGAAAGATTAAAATTTCTAGAAGGCAAAAAAATTAGTAAGAAAGTCAATGTTTATGAAAGAGATCCTAAAGCACGTAAGGCATGCTTAAATCATTATGGTTACACTTGTGTAGTATGCAATTTTAATTTTGAGGAGAAATATGGAGAAATTGGAAAGGAGTTTATTCATGTCCATCATGAAAAAGAATTAAGTAGAATTGATGATTCTTATGAAATTGATCCAATTGAAGATATGAAGCCTGTTTGTCCTAATTGTCATGCAATGATTCATAGAAAGAGGCCTGCATATACTGTAGGGGAACTGAAAAATCAATTGAATTCGAAATTATATAATTCATAGTATAAAAAAGAAGTGAAACGCTTAAATATAAATTCTCTTTAGAATTCCACCTAATAAACAAAGAAAGATCTTAGAAGAATTGGAACTGTCTAGAATAACAGACGGTTTTATTTATCCAGAAATTAGTCAAGTAGTCCGGTTCTTAAAAACAAAGTACTGTTAAAATCAAAAAACATACTTATATAGAACTAATCATTTGAACGATAATCATAGTAATTTTATTGTTTAACCCGCACCTTCCGCTACACCCATATCTCTCTACTCGCCGAAGCAGGCATGCCAATCAAGGCAATCATGGAACGTGTGGGGCATGCCAACATGAAAACTACATTGGAAATTTACAACCAAGTCTCCAATACAACTAAAGAAAAACTGATCCAAGAAATCGATTCTTGGATTTTTTAGTGGATTTGTTTGCTAAATACGTATAGTATGCTTTTATAAGAGTGGTCGAAAAGCGGTACGACTTTTTGACGTAAGGAGAAAGAAAAACTAATGAAAGAAACAAACAAATCCGCAGAACATAAGGTTTCTGCTTATATCCATATTCCATTTTGTGAACATATCTGTTATTACTGTGACTGCCGTGTATTTTTTGATAGTCTAAATTAATATATTTTGTTTTATATGTATTACTTTGAGTATATGATATAATTTTTTTTGAAATTGGTACCCTGAATAAAAGTATTATATTCTCATCAAAATTTATCATAAACATCTCTATAAAGCCTATGAAAGACTTTGTTCAAACACATCTGATTATTTCTTTAGTGTACTAACTTATATTGTGAGGAAAAAAATGCAACTTATATACATTTATATAAATCAACCAAATAAAGAAGCAATTAGTTTAAATTTATATAGTGACTATTTTTATCGAATAGAAAACAATGAATTGAAGAGAGAAAAAAATCAGCAATTTTCTTCTTTTATCTTTCAAAATAACATAAAAAGTATAAGTGCTTTTATTGGAGAAAATGGAACGGGAAAATCAATATTATTGGAAAATATAATTTCTACACTTCTTAATAAAGGAGACAATGGATATTTTTTACTATATAAAGAAGACGATAATTTGTACTATACAAGTAATAACTTAAAAATCCAATATTAACAAATTTGAAACTAACTAAGATCTCTAATAAAATTAAAATCTTTTTGAGTTCCAATATTATTGACAGCAGTAAAAGATATAGTGAAATTAGCGGTGATAGCAATTTAACTTTGAAATATAAAATGGATACTTATAAAGAAAACTATAAAAAAGAAGAGTTTAAAGCCCAATTAAAATTTGTACTAAAATACAAAACTGAAGTAGAGCGTATTATTAATATACCTTCGGAATTACAAGTCCAAGTGAATTCAGAAATTCAAAATTTGCTATATAGCCAATATTTAAAAACTTTGGATGAAAAGATAAGTAAGTTTGAAAAGTTATATACAAATATTAATAGTATAGAAATAACACTTCAAAAAAGTAGCTTTTTTGAACTTGATTCTTCTTCTATCATTTCTTTGATTGGGCTTAAAGATTCACAAACTTCTTTTCCCGATGAAAAAAAACAATTCAATCAATTTTTCACTGAATTAATACAAAATAAAAAGCAAGAAATAATTGGAAATTTAAGTAAGCTTAAAAAACAGAGTAGGATTATAGGAGATATAGTCAAAACTATTGAAAAAATCTCTCGTGAGTCATCAAATAATAATCAGGTGAAAGAAGGAAGTTATTTTTATATATATAATTATTTAGTTGTTCAAATTATTTCATTTTTTGATTTTTTATATGATGAGTCAATTTTAAATTTTACTGAATCAAGTAATTCTAAAAATTATATCATTGAATGGGCTGAAGATTGTTTACGTGGACTTACAGGTAATGATTACTTTATAAAAATTTTTAGTTATGAAAAATTTCTCAAAAGGCTTCATTCTATATTAGAAGATTGTTATAGAACCATGGTTGAGAATAAAGAAAATTTAATTTTATGTGTTAATATAGAAAATAAGAAAAGTTTAATTTATCAAGTAAGTGTAATTTTTTATACTGTTTTGCAGTTGTTTGAAGATTCTCCATTTTATGATAAAAGGCAGAGTTTAAGATATTTGGGGTTTAACATTTTTAGTGAGTGTTTAGCTGGTCTATTAAACAATACCGAGAGAATGATTTCGATGATTGATGACATTTGTAAAAATGAGCCAAATGATTCTATCGTATCTATGGAGTTAAGCGAGGAAAATATAGAAAACTATTTTTGGGAAATGCAAAATATAAAATATGTATGTAATCCACTTTCATTTAGTTGGAGAGATATGAGTAGTGGTGAATATGCTATGCTTAACTTATTTTCTTTTTTTCCAGAAGAGCATGAAATTGAAGAAGAAATACTACTAATTATTTTTGATGAAGGAGAATTACATTTCCACCAAAGCTTACAGATAAAGTTTATAAATATTTTGAAACAATTTTTCAAAAGAATGTTTCCAAATAAAATTATTCAAATATTGTTAGCTTCCCATTCTCCTTTTATAATTACAGACATACCAAATTGTGATGTTTATCTTTTAAATAGTGATTCGAATGATGTACTATCCAGACTCACACAAAAAACATTTGGTGCTAATATCCAAGATATATTATATAATCCTTTTCAATTAAAAAGAGGTATGGTAGGAGAATATGCCAAATCTAAAATAAACTTACTACATGAAGAGATTAACAAAAAACAATCTGAATATCCTCATGAGGATATATATGGTGCTATCAATATTATTGGAGAGCCTTTAATTAGAAACCGGCTATTAAAAGAAATGTATGATAAAAGAAAGGAAAATTATTTTGATACCAATAAGGAAATTGAATATTTAAAACAACGTATCAAAGAACTAGAAGGGAACTCAGATGCTAACAATAACTAATGAGGTAATTATTGAACATATTAATTATTTAAAAAAAAAAAATAAAAATGGATCTTACAGTCAAAGCTCAACTTATTTTAAATGTATTACACTAAGCTGTTATGAAGATTTGGATATAACAGAAGAGTCTAAGCAGTTTATTGTTGACTTTTTTTCGAAAAAATTTGATTCTATCATTAAAAGTCCTCTTGATCAATTGATAGAGATTGAAGAAATTTTTTATAGAACATTGATTAAATACGAAGATAAAGAGTTAGCAGGTGTAAAATCAGCAATAGATAAGAAACTTGAAAATATTATGGGATATAGAAATTTTTCTAATAACTCCGGAGTATGGAACGCATTAGAGTTTTGTAAATGTATAGAAGTAAATACCTGTCCATATTGTAATCTTCAATTCACATATAGCATAGATGAGAATAATAAGAGTATACGTCCGCATTTAGATCATTTTTATCCTAAAAGTAAGCATCCTATATTATCAATGTCCTTATATAATCTAGTCCCTTCATGTTACACATGTAATTCATCTTTAAAAAGGGATATCGAACCATTAGAAATACTTGATTGGTATCCTTATGATAATGATATATATAGTAAGTTTAATATTAAAAGAACGTTTGATAGTGATATTAAGGATTTTTACTCTGCATTATTAGGATATTCTGACGAATATACTTTAGATTTTTATACAAAAGAAGATAGATTAAAAGAATCGCTTAATAAATTTATTGATTTGTTTTTTTTGAAAGAAAGATATAGTATGCATAAAACCAAACTAAATAAGGAGTTAGTAAATTTCTTTTCTTATTCTTCATCATATATGAAAAGTTTAGATCAAGCTTATGATTTTGGCTTGACATATGATCAATTAATTAATAGCTTTATTACAAATGATTATGATGATTATGTATTGTCAAAATTGATAAATGATATTATATTGGAAGAACAAAAGTTTATATACTAATAGTTAATGATGTACCATCAGGAAAGCTAGTAAAAGAGACACTAAAAAATAGTGAATAATGTTGATATTAGATGCTTATAATCATCTAGTATCAACATTATTTTTTTATTATATTGTTCTATACTAAAAATTATTTAAAATGAAAATAGTACATAGTGAGTATTGACATTCAAGTAGTATTCTTAGATTTCATATTTTATATAATACGAGATGTTGAATATTGATATTCCATAGGCATTATTGATTTCAAAAGTAATTTTTCTGGAAAACATAAATATTCTATGATTTAAGGCACGATAATGATCTCAAATCGATAGTTAATGACATATTTAATTTAATTAATCTATCAAATGTTATAGTTAAAAAGTAAACTAGCACTGTTTGTTTATGTGAAAAAAAACACAATGGAGGGGTAAGATGAAATTAGTAGAATTGATAGTGAAAAACTTTAGAGGATATAAGGAGGAGACAAAGCTTTCAGTGGGAGAACTAACGGCACTAATTGGGAAAAACGATGCAGGAAAGTCAACCTTGCTTGAAGCCCTAGAAATTTTTTTTAATAATAAGCGAGTGGTTTGTGAAAGAGAAGATTTGTCTGTAGATTGTGACTCAAGCGAAACAATTGAAATCTCATGTTTGTTTACAGATTATCCTTTAAATTTAACAATCGATTCAGGTTCAACAACTACCTTGAAAAATGAGTATTTATTAAATAGAAATAATTTGTTACATATAAAAAAAAGTTATAGGTGTACCTCTCAGAAACCTAAGCCAGAAGTGTCAATTATATGTGATCATCCCGTTAATAAAGAATATGATGATGTATTACAACTTAAAAAAACTGAATTACGGGATAGAGCAACAAAATTGAAAATAAATGAAAGTGAATATGATGCTCGAAATAATGCTTCAATAAGAAAAGCAATCTGGAAAAACTGTGAAGACTTGAAACTTATGGAGAGAGGGATTGTTGTTAACGACCCTGAATCTAAGAAAATATATACAGTGTTAGAAACTTACTTGCCTTCTTATGCATTATTTCAATCTGATCGTAAAAGTAGTGATAGCGATAATGAAATTGCTGATCCAATGAATGTTGCTATTTCAAAAGCTCTGATGGGGCTGGAAGATGAAATTGTTAAAATCAAGGAATCGGTTCAAAAAAGTGCTATTGAGTCAGCGGAAAGAACTCTAGAAAAATTAAAAGAAATGGATCCTCATTTAGCTGATTCACTTATTCCAGAATTTAAATCTGAGCCAAGATTTGATTCTCTTTTCAAACTATCTATAAAATCGGACAAAGGAATATCTATAAACAAACGTGGAAGTGGTGTTAGGAGGTTGATATTACTAAATTTTTTTAGAGCTGAAGCTGAAAGACAATTATCTGAAAGTGAGAGGAAGAGTAATATTATTTATGCATTTGAGGAACCTGAGACATCTCAACATCCAACACATCAAAAAGTTTTATTTAAGTCATTTTTTGAATTATCAAATAAAGAAAATTGTCAGGTGCTATTGACCACCCATACACCTGCATTAGGTGAATTACTTCCATTAGAAAGCTTAAGGCTGATAACAAAAAATGAACTGAATAAAAATATAATTAAGCAAGATAATGAAGATATCTATGAAGAAATTGCTAATAGTTTAGGAGTTCTATCAGAATATGTACCTAGTAATTCAAAAGGTATTTTGTTAGTTGAAGGAAAAGAAGATATATACTTTTTTAATCATTTGACAGAGATATTAAGAAAAAACAGAATTATAGATAAGACTTTCGATGAAGTGGGAGTGGTTCTATTGCCAACTGGTGGATGCAATAATTTAAAAGAGTGGGTAACACTTAAATTGATAGAAAAATTAAATTTGCCATGGGCAGTATTTCTTGATTCAGATAGAAAAAAAGAAAATGAAGGAACTAAAAATGTAGAAAGAATTATAGAATTAAATGATCAAAATATTACTGCCTTTACAACTAAAAAAAGAGAAATTGAAAACTATTTTCATCCTGCAATATTTGATGATGCAGTACTAATAGAGGATTATAATGATGTGAAGAAAGCAGTTAATGATTATGATAGTAAAGTAAGCAAAAACAAAATTATTTCAACATATTGGCATAAAATGACATTTGAACAACTTCGTGAAAGGGAAACTTTTAATGATGAAAATGGAAATGTACGTTATGAGTTAACCGAAATAATACAAAATTTATTACAATTATTTGCTTGATTTTGTTTAATAGTCTATTAATTCCAAAAAAAAACTATAACAGGATTAGGTAAATAAATTTTAAAAAATAAATTTAGGGAGAGAAAAATTATGTCAAATAATTCGACATGGCTAGGTAGAGCAAGTAAAAATCTATTATCTCTAAGTGAGGAAAAAAACAGTTTCATTAAGGCTAAGTCTGAGTGGGTTTATTGTGGTTTAGAAGATACAGAAACTGTAGAATCTACGTGTCAATTATGTGAACAAGAAAATTTGAGATATGAATATACAATTCGAAATAAATTCAATTTCAATGAAATTATAGTAGGAAGTTCTTGTATAGAGAAATTTATAGATGAAATGAAAGCTACTAAAAATACTTTGTTGGATATCCAAGGGAAAGTTGTTTCTAAAGAAAGGCTAAAAAAAGATAAAAAGAAATACTGGGAGAAAATTTTATTTAAAGCATTGGATGAAAAATTTTATAAAAATGATTTTCAGCAAGGTATTACAAATAAAATTAAAGATGCAGAAGCAATATCAATCAACCAAGCAAAATATTTACGAATACTATATAATGAATTAAATGAAAATGAAAAAACAGCATTCAAAAATTTGGTCATAATAAACTTGCGCAAAAAAAAATTTAAAGAACAATATTATGAACTGCAAAATTCAAAGGATTTAATTTTTATTAATACGATTTTGTCTTCTCAACAGAAAAAATTACTAATAAAAGAAACAAGTTAATTTTCTAGTGTTATAAATTTATATTAAAGTACAACTATTATAATAATAATTTCTTAAAAGCTGGTAAGAAGATTTATATGTATGATTTTCTGCAAATTCTAAGTATTGAAAAATTCTTATTTTTAAAACCTTCCTACTTATAGAAAAATGCTTGGCAACTGCGTTAAAGTTTTTAAAATTCAACAAAGCGTTTTTTAATGCTTGGTCATTTACCATTAAAATCCCTGCTCCAATATCAGCTGCAACTTCTTTATCAAAATCTTCTGGCAAGTAGTCTTTTTGAGAAATAAAATCAGAAAATGCATGAGATTCATTAAGATAGGAATAATCCCTATAATAGTGAATAATCTCATGCATTTTTGTGAAGTTCTTATATTCATCTGATAAATTTTGATTTGTCGTGATAATAAATTCGTCTTGAACTTTGCTAATTGATCCGAGCAATAATTTATTTAAATTACTTTTGAATTTATAGTCAATGAATTCAATATTTTCAACCTCAGTCATATATTGCTCGATGTCGGAGCATCTAATGTATTCGACTTTCTTTGATAGATGTTTTGCTGCTTTGTTTGCAATGTCATTAGCAAGATCTGATACTTCGAAATAAAGACCATCGCAAATACAGTCCAAAACAAAGGCTCTCCAAAATCATTTCTTATTTTTCTTGGCTTTAGCTCGTTGAATTAAAAACTCCATGTATTCATTTATTTCTTCTTCAAGTTCTTGAATATCCTCAACTTCCATGTCAGCAGTATTGAGCTTGAAGTGAGAAAGAATGTTATTACCAACACTTTCGTCACTATCAGTAGGCGCACTAGGATCAGAAGTTCGATTTAGTAGGTAGTCAGCAGAAACGTTAAAGAAATCTGCTACCATAGCAAGTTCGTTTTCACGTATAGGGCGAGATCCTAGTTCTATTTTTTTGTAAACACTTATATTAATGTTTAAAGCATCAGATACTTCTTTTTGAGTAAATCCTCTATTTTCTCTTAACTTCTTTATTTTCTCGTATGTTTCCATTTCAGAACTCCCAGATCTATTTTAATATAGTTTATCATATGAACTTTTGAATAAATAAAAAAGTTCTATTTTACTCTTGACGGTTCTATATAGAGATGTTATAGTTCTGATATAGAACTTAAGGTTCTTTAATTCTATAAACAAAAAAGCGTTCACGAGAAGAAAATAAATTTCTGTTCCGCAAACACTTAAGATAAATCCTAGACAAATTTATTTTAAGCGATTTGAAGGAATAATACAAGAAAGATATTTTCCTTAACGGTTATAAGTCTTGTTGAGGTGGTGTGTACCAACCGTTGAATGGCGCACAAGGTGGCAATGGAATCTTTAAGTAGAGCCATGTTAATGATCAATTGAATTAGAAGGTTTCTAGCTTTTATCAAGGTCTAGGTTTTCCGTTTTGACTACATGTTGTGGTAGGGCATTGAAAACATGGAGTGATTTCCGCTTGATAAATGAAGGGTGTCTATTTTTGAACGGTCAGATGACTTCTGATAACAATGTCGTGAGACCGGTTGGGAGTGATTGCTGAAGCATATCGAATGAAAAGATATGTAGAGGCTTAGCAAAAGGAGGAGTGTTGTACACCGTATGTCGTAGGTCTATCTAACGTGCCGTGACACGAGAAATCGTGAGCCGTTGAAGGATGATTCTATGAAACGAATGGATGATAGTTTATTTCATAGCGTAAGCGAACTTTTAAACTATTGTCAGCAGTACCCTGCACATTCTACTACGATGAACAAAGAATCTATTATCTTGAAAAAGGTTGTTGCATATAAGTGACACATAGCAGCAATCTTTGATAATTACTTTAAGCATAGCTAGATTATTCTAGCTGTGCTATTTAAATTTATTCTATAAAGGAGTAGTGAATGAGAATCTTATTATCAGAAATCAAGCAGAATCAAATCAAGAAAGATGAGTTTAGATTAAATGTGTTGAATTCTGTTATTAAAATAATGCTGGATGAAGGTATCGATTTAAAGGGTTGGAAATTAGATGAACAGCCCACAGATAATATTTTTTGCTTCTACAATCCTGATAGCAATAAATCCTTCGATATCTTAGTTGCTGGAAAAGATAGATTTATACCATATTATGTTGGAGAAAGTGATGAACAAGATATCAACTCATTTCCAGTATCTACTATAAAAGAAGCTATCGAAAAATATATTAATGAATAATATTATAAATAACGTTGTAGTTTAACTATGTTTGTTATATTATGTAGTTATCAGGATGAACGTTATAATCAATATCATTCTTTCGCTAATTAGGTTCAAGTAATGTTCTTCTGAAATTAAAAACTCGAAGGTGATTACTATGAAATTCAGTTATGCCGTGTACAAAGATGAAGAAACAGAAATTCAGATGCATGTAGATGAGCTTCTTCGTCACCCCGATTATTTGAAAATTAAAATGAACCTTTACTGTCCTGGAGAAGAGTGTGATGCAAAGCTAAGTATTATAAGATTGAGTAACGGGACTGACTACTTTAGAAGGCATAGAGGATATGATCATAGTGAAACTTGTGGATATTTGGAGTTGGATCAAGTACCAGTTAAAAGCATAACTGAATATGTAACTGAAAATGGAAGAATGACTGATGACGGAATAAATAGACGAAAGCAAGATGCTATGAGAACACTTGATAATTATTTAAATCCTCAAATACCAATTAGAGAAGAAATTAAACCTAAAAATAAGCCAAGAAAGGTAAGAGAACCTGGAGAAGAAACTGAAATAAATGTAGGTACCAAAGTGGTGTATGATCCTAATGCTGAAATAATAGAAAAAGATACTAAAAATGGAGATAGAAAAATTCTTGAGACTCGGTTTTATTCTCGGATGCCCCATCAAATATCTATGAAGAATTCAAATAAAAATTTGAAAACTTCGGCAGTTTTAGATCAAATCATATTTAGTGAGAGTAATCTATATGTGGAAATAAAAGCAAATTTTGAAAATATAAGTTTAAAATTTATACTACCTGAGGCTTTTTTTAATAACTCAAGAACGAGACTAATGCCTGATGAACTATTGAATTATTTGAAAATTATTAATGAATATATTCAAAAAGAAAATAAAGAGATCTTCATCACTACTATGTGCCAATCACAAGAAATCGATTTAGAAGATTTAGCCCTTTGGATATTTGAACCAGAGTTTATGTCTTTTCAAACTAGAAATGGACAGAAATTTGCAACACTAACAAGTCTGGTAATTGCGATACAAACAAAAAGTATATAGGACTACATTAAGATACAACTAGACATTCTGGTTGTATCTTTTATTTTGTAATAGGAAGGAGCAAAATAATGTTTAAAACTGTATCTGACAAAAATGAATTAGAAGAATTCTGGATTCAATTAGAACAAGATTTTTTTGGACGAATTGATAGTGCTATCTATAAAAGTAAAATCGATAAAGAAAAGAAAGCAGATGAGATCCACCTTGCAAAATTGGAAGTAGAAAGAATAATTGAACATCGTTTTAATAAATTGAAGGATAAGTTTTTGTATGAGACTTTGACATGCCAAGATGTTCGTCAATATTTCAATAAAGACGAAAAATCCTATCGAAAGCCAATTAATGATTTTATAACTAAATGTTTAAACGATGGAGATATTTGGAATTAATTCATACGAAAAAAATATTACACAAGAAAGAAGGTCAATTATTTGGCAAATCGTATTCAAGAAATTGCCTTAACTGAAAAACAGTTAGGTAAGAAAATCAAAGCAGTATTTAACATGGAACGTGATATGTACGTGAACGGAAATCAGTTGAGAGGACGTATTTTTACAGCTTCAAGCGCTGAGCAACGTGATTTTGAGATCTATGTACCCAATTTAAGAAACTCGCAATCATTTGTGGGGAGAAAAGAAATTCGTCTGATTGAACCTGTTGTACGTGTAAACGCAAAACGAAATAATATTGGTAACAGTCGTTCGCTGGATCTAGTTGTTTATGCGAAACGTTTAGAAGTAGTGCAGGAGGGATAAGAAAAATGGGTTTAACATTTGAAAATAATACGATTCAGAATTTTGACATTCAAGCAACTTTTGGAACAATGAATTTTCTTGAAGTAGATCAAATTTTTGAAAGAGATGAAGAAAATCGGGTAACTGATACAGTACGTGAGCAACGTGTGACTGTTTATTCCGAAAAGTTAAATGATCAAATCGAAATTGCGATTACACCAGATTATAAAGTAGAAGGCATTGAATATGATGACAGAATCGAACTGACTGGTGAAGTGACTGCGTTAGCTTGGTTAAGTACGTATGAGGGCTATAACAATACGATCCAGTCGGAACAAGCTTTTAAAATTCGAGCTGCCGGTATTAAGAAGTTTGGTATTACTCGAACAGTGGCTCCAATCAAAGAAAAGAAGGAAAGCTAATATTGGGGCCTAGCTTTCCTTCTTGCATCAAAAGTCATAGAGTAACAGATTTTAGCCATTCTATAACTTTTTGATAGTTTTCTATCGTTGTATCGTATTCATCTAGAAAAGAAGGCATATTTTCTTCAGTCGTTTGTCGTTCCCAAACGAGTTTATCAAAAATTTCAATATCAGTGAAAGTTAATGAATGATCTTGATAATTTTCATTCTTTGTACCTAGTTTAAAAAGTAATGTAATGATTGAGTATGTTTGATTTTGTCCTTTTGTAACTAAAAACGAGGAAGAAGCTTTATCATGATCCATGTCTAAGAAACTATCAGAAAAAAATATAGCTAATGAATTATCCTTTGTATACCAAACAACAGAAGCACCAGAGTCCATATCGATGTGCATGTCAGGATGTGGTTTCATTGAATTCTTTGAGTTTTCTATAATTGGAGCATGAACTTTTATCTGCTGGTCACTGCTGAAGGTGATAAGAAATAAATCTTTTAAAAGACCTCCATCATTTCTTTGAAGTTTGAAATTAGCATAAGGACTAAGAGTGAAAAATACATCACTATCCTCATCGGGATGTGGAAGATATTTCGGCACATCACTAATTAGGTCTAACGAATAATTTAAAGGGGCATTGTCTCGAGCATTATTACTATTAATTAAAAAGAAGGCAAGTGAAATAATGGTTCCAGGTGCTAAAAGTTTTACAAGATAGGAAGAAATTCTTTTAAGCTTTGTTTGTTGTTCCGATTGAGAATTTTTTGCCACTAGACTTAGTTTTGAAGAAATTGAATCTAATGACTCTTGTATTCGGCTGTTTTCTATGTATTCTAGAATCTTTTTTAGAGTAGGTCTTGGATCATGATTAGCCACTTATATTCACCTCAATATTTTTATAATTAATATTATTATAACAAAAATAATTGAAAGGTTTAGCTAAGGTGTGGAAAATAAATTGGAAGTTGAAAATAAAAAAAATGACAAGAAGAAAATTTTTATATTAGATGCATTATACGTTATTGCACATCTTCTTTTTTTACTTGCTCTACCAATCTATGTTTATATAGTGATGGTCTATTGTCAGTGGATTTACAATTTATTAATATAAAAACGAAAATCATAGATTCTATTCAGAAAAATATAAGATAATTCCATGTGGTTAGCTAAGTAATGATATCATGATCGGATTATAGTTTTTCATAAGAGAAATGGTAAATTTAGAGAAAATAGGTCTTTTGTTAAGTTCCCTATATAAAATTGCCTGAATAGATACAATACCATATAATGAAACCAAAGATAGAATGTGAAAGGAGTGCTATATGATGGTATTAACGGTAAAAGAGATTGAGCAGCGTGTAAAGCCTGTTGCTGAAAAATATGAAGTGCCAGTCGTTTATATTTTTGGATCGTACGCAAGAAATGAAGCGACCAATGAAAGTGATATTGATTTCTTAGTGGGTACGGAAGGCATGCCAGAAGAATACCGTTGGTTAGTCTATAGTGACTTCTTTGAAGAGTTAAAAAAAGCGGTGGATCATGAGATCGATCTAGTAGAGATTGAAGCACTAGCAAATACAAATCCAACAACAATTCAAAAGAATTTTACAAAACAAGTAATGGAGGAGCGATTAAAAATATTTGAAAAATAAAATGAGAGCAGATTTGCGTATTTTATATGGGTCATTGACTTATTGTGATGACATCGATCAAACACTCAATCGTTTTGATAGAAACTACGAAGTTTTTATCAACGATCGAGTGTTTTTTCATGCTGTTAGTATGTCTTTGATGCAAGTGGGGGAAATGTCTAATAAGTTATCCGATACATTTAAAGAAGAAACGAGTAAGGAGGTAGACTGGCGGAGGCTTAAATACATTCGCAATTTATTTGCACATGCTTATAGCAATGTAAATGAACGGACAGTATGGGAATTTGCGACGGTATTTATACCTGTCTATGCGACATTTTGCCGGTCAAAAATAAAACAATTGGAAAGAATGACATAAAAAAAGCAGCCACAAAGGGCTGCAAGAGAAAGGAGAAATGAAAAAAAGTGTTTAGGAGTTTGTTTGGTATGTTGTAAGAATAATCGATCAAACTTAATTGAACCTTAAATGAGAATAGAAAAATAGAAATAAGGTGAGTGATTGCTAAAACAAATAATTCATTATCGTGGGAAAAGAATTCGCTACTTCAAAAGAAATCTGTTGGCACTGTATCAAGTGCTATTTTTTATGCCTTATTTAGGTGTTTTAAGCTACTTCATCGGTTATCGATGGATTTACCCTTTGATTGAACAAAAGGCGAACAACTGGCAAGTATACGTGTTACCTGTAGTGATCATCTTAGGTATATCTTTAGCAGGTATAACCGTTAATTTCATTTTCATCCGCTTATCAATTGTTCGTTCAGGATACTTTTCACGTGTCGAGCAACAACAACTTCTTGCTCGAATGATTCTTGATAATGGATATTACACGAAAAAACAAGTGAAGACGTCTAATGGGAAAACAAAAGAGAAGATCAAGTTTCCGAAGGTTTATTACAAAGCAAAGAAAGGAAGTATTTTTGTCTCCTTTGAGACTGCAGGAAATAAATTCCAGGATAAATTTGAAACAATTGGCGGTTTTTTAGAAACAACTTTTCATGCGGATAATATTGCGAAGATCGATGAAAAAGGATTTGTTACTTACCAGTTAGTGACAGATGTCTATTCGCAACGTATTTCGATCACAGAAATGCAAGCGGATAAAGGAAAAGTCCAATTGATGAAAAACTTGTATTGGCATTTTGATAAAGATCCACATTTATTACTTGGTGGAGGTACCGGAGGCGGGAAAACATTTACGCTTTTAGCTTTGATTTATGCACTTTGTCGAGTTGCGGATATTGAGATTTGTGATCCTAAGAATAGTGATCTGATGGCTCTAAACCGTATTCCAATGTTTGCAGGAAAAGTCCATACAGGTAAAACCGATATCATCAATTGCTTAAGAAATACTGTTGAATTAATGGAAGCTCGCTTTGAAATGATGAATCATAGTGAAGAGTTTAAGATGGGAAAGAATTATGCGTACTATGGTTTAAAACCAAAATTTGTCATTATCGATGAATTTGCTGCTTTTCGAGCGGAAATCGGAACGGACTACAAGTCGGACGGTGAAGTGGACGAATATCTGACTCAACTGATTTTAAAAGCTCGACAGTGTGGCATATTTTTTATTGTTGCAATGCAGCGACCAGATGGCGAGTTTATCAAAACAGCTTTACGTGATCAATTTATGTTTCGCATGTCTGTTGGAAGATTATCTGAAGCAGGTATATTGATGATTTTTGGGGATGAGAATAAAAATAAAAAGTTTAAGTTCGTAGAGAAAATTCTTGGGCAAAAAGTGTATGGTCGAGGATATGCAGCACAAGGCGGAAGTATTGCCCAAGAACTCTATTCTCCACAAGTACCAATGACGTTTGACTTTATCTATGAGTTTATCAAAATAAACGATGAGTTAGGGTTTCAACCAATTGAAGCCGAAACCAAAGAAGAACTTTCTACGACGATCGGTAAACATGTAGACAAAGAAGCATTAGCGGAAATGGATGAAGAAGCGAAGTCAAAGAATGCTTTATTAAATAAATTAACCGACAAGTATGTTGCGTAGAGAGGAGGAACCAATGTTTTCCTTTGAAGAAATATATAAGGAGCTAGGTGAAGGAGTCGCACTAAAAACATTAAAGGCTTGGTCAATCAAAATAGAGAAATTGACAGATAGAAAGTTTCAAAGAAGGTACGCAAAAAATACAGCAAATTATACGTATAGTTATAAAGTTTTCTCCAGAGGAGATTTGCTTGATTTTAAGCAACTCATTTTATTGAGAAAAGAACATGTTCCCTTGGATGAAGCGATTAAACTAGCTTTTGGTTCGGAGGAATGGAAGAAGTTTCAGGCGAATAAAAAGGAATTACTCGAGATGAAACAAGACTTGAAGTCTTTGCTTGAACTGAGCAAAGAGATTATTGCGGATAATTCCTATTTAAAACAAAAAATAGAGGCAATGGAACAAAGGTAGCTATACGCCTATTTATTTCAGGGATAGTTGCTGTAGTAAGTGTGGGCGGGTGAGCGCAGCGAACCCACACCCGCTCACACTTCTAGCAACTGTTATATCCCTGATCAAATA
Organism: Enterococcus sp. DIV1304_2; assembly: GCF_050555445.1. Classification (NCBI taxonomy): domain Bacteria; kingdom Bacillati; phylum Bacillota; class Bacilli; order Lactobacillales; family Enterococcaceae; genus Enterococcus; species Enterococcus sp. DIV1304_2. Next base: position 1,759,863 of record NZ_CP187851.1, on the reverse strand, counting down.
AAAAGGCGTGAGGTGGGCGAATGCCCACCTCAACGAATGAACCCCCCTTTTATAACATGGGGGTAGAATTTAACATACCGATATAAAAAGTGTCGTTTATCCCTTGGGGCACAAGAGGTACAGCGATTTTATTTTTGTCACATAAATGGGCGAAAGTTGTCACATTTATTGAAAGTAGTTGGTAATCGTTGCGAGGTATTGAGTTAAAGCGATTCCGTAAAGAATTAGGAATGAAACAGCAAGAATTAGCTGATAAGTTGCAGATCGAACGTAGTTTGATTTCAAAAATTGAGAATGGCAAACGTGCAATTTCCAAAGAATTGGCTGAAAAAGTGAGTGAAGTTCTTCATATTGATGGTGGTAAAGCCTCTGTGGAAGCAAAAATCGATTTTTTAAGAGTGCGTTTTAAAACAATGGATGTCCAAACGGTTATTAGTAAGTTACTCCACATGGATATGGATTGGTTCACTCATGAAGCTCGAGGGTTTTATCACTATACCGAAACATTTTCGTATGGATCGATTCGGCTGTTTCGGAATCCAGAAAATATAAATATGGGAATCATGCTTGATTTATCTGGTGAAGGTTGTCGGCAATTGGAAGAAATTTTTGAAGAGGATCATGATCGGACTTGGACAGAGTTTTTTCGGTCTTTATACGATGATGATATTTTTGGCAAAGGCTTGGTTGTCGACACAAAAATCACCCGAATTGACATTGCACTAGATGAATTGATTGTTAAAGGGCAGCCGAATTTTGATTTATACAAGTTAAAAGAAAAGATGGAAGCTGGTTTGATTGGCACAACCTTCAAAAATTTCGATTTTAGTGGCGGCTATTCATTTGAGAAAGGACAAAAAGTGAATAAAGGCTTGTCTCTTTATTTTGGAAGTCGTCAATCACCACTTTACTTTAACTTTTATCAAAAAGATTATGAATTAGCACGTAAAGAAGGTCTATCGATTGAGAAAGCGAGAGAGACCCATGAAATTAAGAACCGTTATGAAATCCGGCTTTCTGATGAGAAGGCTTTTTTGTTTGTGGAATACTTTTTATCGACTGGTGAGAGTTTAGATTGGTTAGTCAAAGAGATTATCAACGCTTCACTGGTTGTATATGAAATCGAAGAAGGAATGCGCGTTTATTGTAAAGAATGGTACAACGTGATTGATAAACTAGAAGGTTTACGTTTATCTGTTCAAGGAGAAAAGCCTTCGATAGAAAAGACACTACGGTGGTTATCTAACTATTTAGCGCCTTCCCTAAAAATGATCAAGCTGATTGATTCACGCTTAGGCACAAATGAGTTGATGGAACGGATCGAATTTGCAGAATTAAAAGAAAAGCATGAAGAACTGATTGAACAAGTCTGTGTCGGTGCGAAGGACTTGCTGCTGACAAGTGAAAGTAATCTTGGACTAAGAGATTATATAAAAAAAGAATTTCATTTAGAAAACGAATATGTGCAGTAGGAGGGAGAACAATGACCAGTAGAGAATTTATAGAAAATCATTTGATCAAAATGATCATAAAAGAAACTGAAAAATTAATTAAGACGATCAACGACATTACAAAAATCAAAAAAATAATTGAGGATCTAGATGAAAATAAGAAATTAACTATTCCAGTGTTAACTTCTAAAGTGAATGATTGTGAAGGAGAAATTCATTTTAGAGAAACTGCCTATCGTCGAATCGATAGCCTTTATGAGATCCATAGAGGGAATTTAACGAATGAAGAAAGGGCATTGTGGAATGAATACTTTGAAAAGAAAAAAGAATTCGGAGTTCAAGTCACCAAATTCCAAGAATTTGCTTCAAAATATCGTTTTTTTCTACCAAATAACGCCCAAGATATGCAAGAAAAAGTACGGAAATCACTTGCTAAAAAAGGCTTTTTAGTAGATGGGTATTTTGAAGGAAACTATGAGACCTGGATTGGTGTTTATGCTCGCCCAAAAGAGAAGCCGACTTATTTAGATCCCAATGATGGGGAAGCAGCAGATTTACAAAATCAGTATCGAGTCGATGGATTTAAGCAAGATTTTTCGGAATGGTTTGAGTGGGAAATAAAAAATAATGAATTAGTCAATGACGTATAGGGGGATTTATATGGATCAGCATGAAGAAAAATCTCTAAAGTTTGAATCTGTTATTATGAATTATTGGAATACTAAGATGCTCGAGACGAAATTTAAGTTTCTACTAGCATTAACCGAAAATGGTATCTCACAAAAAGATTTCGATTTTAGTTTGATTGAATCGGAATACTTTTATGATTTTAGAAATGAGATGGATTCTCTATGGGAGAAAAAGAAAAAACAAATATATAATAACTTACCTTTAGATGCTTCTGAAGGAAGAGTTAAATACGAGTGTCATGTAGTATTCTATAACATTATTCAACCAGAATATGTTGAATTTCGGAAAAAAATTCTCAAAGACTTTAATACAAAAAGTCCGTTGTAACAGAAAGTCTGTGTGAATATTATGTATTTGAAAGAGTTAGGAGAACCGATAAGATTTGGTGAATATATCTATAGATACAATGAAATGATTCGATATGTTTTGAATGAATTATCATTCGTTAATTTAAACGATCCACAAGTAAAAATTTTGCTTAAAGCAGAATTAAGAAGAGCAGAAAATTCATTTTATACCTTTTATGATCGGAACCGAAGAGAGCCAGATTATGCTTACTTACAAGAAATGGTAACGAATTTTGGTATCAACCGAATCCAGTATTTTCAACCTGAAATGAATATACTTTCTTTAGATAATTTTGTGCATGGGCATATCCAAAGATTAAAACTAGATAAATTATTGACCGGTCTTGTGTTTGATTCGCAAGACCTTATTTTTGTTGAAAAATACGAGCGCCAACGTGCTGCAACATATTTTGAAGCGAATGACGTATATTTGCGTGGCTATGAACAGGAACGTATTTCAATCAATACGATGTCACAGCAGATTGGTTATAAAAAAATGAAGGAAGAATTTTTGAATGATCCATTGATTGCTTCTTTTAGGAAAAAGTAAGGAGGGAATTGATGCCTTTTTCGGAATCACTGTCTGTCATATTGAAACGAGATTATGGATTTAATATCTTTACTGCTACACCAATCAAAAGAGAATACGAAGTGTATGAAGCTGTACAAAAACGACTAAAGCGAAAGGATCTTCCATTTCGTCCAATCGTAGATATTTGCTACGAAAGACGATTGACTAGGCACACCTATTTATTTGTAGAAGCAATCTGTGTCCGAAATAAACATGATGTTGTGATCCGAAAACAGTACAGTTTTTATAAAGCTTCCTACTATTTTGGAGATACCCCTAAAAATGTAAAAGTATATTGTGCAAATGGCACCTATAAAGATGTGTTAAAAGCCATGAAAAAATTCGATTTTTTAAGATAACAAGATCGATTTAAAACAATTGTAAAGAAAATAACAATATAAATATGGTAAGTTTTAGAAAACGTTAACAAAGGGAGGAAGTAATGAATAAAAAAGTGCGAATTGGTATTGTTAGTATGGCATTGATTACCTTATGTGGTATTGGGTTCTATTTTTTGAGTGAAACAAGCTATCAAAAACAAGTAGAAGTGGCAGCAAGTGAACTATCGTCAAATGAGAAGAAGTTGAAACAGGTCCAAGTAGAATTATCCGCTATTTATACAGATGACTCCAAACAGTTTTTAAAAGAAGAAGTGAATCAGGAGAAAATCAATTCATTAGTTGAGCAGCTTGAAGCTTATGAAAAGACAATTAAGGAAACGGACCAATTACTATTAGATTTAAGAAAAAGTGATCAGAATAAATATCAGTTAAATGTTAACAGTGTCTCATCAATTAAGAATCAACTGCAAGCAGCACAAAGAAAACTAAATGGGAAATATTCTGTCAATGGACTATTTCAAAAACCTTATCTAATCGGTGCTGAAAGTGACCAAGATGTAATAATTATTGATGATTTGTCTGAGGAACAATTGAAGGATGTCAGAGATATTTATTACCAAAAGGAGGTAAAAGAAGAACAAAGTTTTGAGGACATACTGAATGAAGGACTTGATCTAGCGACTGAACAAGTCAATCAAATCAATAAAACAAATAAAATGATGGAAGAGTTATACAAAGATGGCAAAGCAACTGATCTAGCGGATCGTGAAAAATACGAGGCTTTAAAAAAAGAAGTCGAGTTGATTAAAAACGAGAAAGCGAAAGAGTCTTTTAATAATTCTTTAAAAGTGATTGAAGAGAACGTGAAGGAACGTGAAGCTTTAGCAGAACAGGAGAAGGCAGCTGCAGAGGAAGCCCAACGTCAACAAGAAAACGTAAAAGAACAAGAAGTTGCTCTAACTGAAACAGCTGAAAACCAAACTCAATCAACTGAACCTGTACCAGCTCCAATTGAAGAAGTTCCAGTAGTAGAAGCACCAACTATTCAACCAGTTGTCCCAGTGGCGCCCCCTGCTAATTCAGGGAGTGGTGGTTCAAGTAACTCAAACTCTACAGGAGGCAACAACGCTGCGGGAAGTGGTACACCAGGAAACGGGTCTGGAAATACTAGTGGTGGGAATACAGGAAACAGCACGGTACCTGAACCGCCACAAGCACCGTATGCATTGAATCCCTACACTGGAAGTGGAACGTTCTATGCGACGTATGAAGCAGCAAATAGCGCAGGAAGAGCAGCAATAGATATAAACGGATATCGTATTATTACAGAGTTTTGGTCGGATGGTACTGAGAAATATTATTTAGAGTTCTATTGATTATTATACATGTAAATTAAGCGAACCAAGAGAGTGATTTCTCTTGGTTTTTTCTGATAGGAGATGGATTAAAATAAGTAGATATTGCCGAAGCCCTTCAATCATTGAAGGCTTTTTCTTTTGTAAAAAATATAAGGAGACCATACATGAAAAAATTTCAAATCAAATTAAGAATCTGGTTCATTATTGGTATGTTATTAAGCTCATTTTTAAGTCAAGGTTTATTAGCTGTTGCTACAACCACTGAACCTGTCGATCAAACTAGTCAAATAAAAAATAAACCAAGTAGTGATCAAGAAAAAGTAAATGACTATTTAAAGAAAAACAAGTTAGTTCAAGGTCAAGATGGAAAACTTTATACAACTACCGCAGAAAATTATAGTGAAACTTTAATTAGCGAGATGCTTAATTTTGATAGCAAAATTCGAGCAGGAAATAGTATTGTCTATGTAGATCCTAGTACCAACGTAGCGAATATTGATATTCAATTATCTAATGGAAATAGAGAATACGGTTGGTACGGCAAGCGCGTCAATGGAGAAATTGCAATGTGTATCGAACAAGGAGTTGCTGTAAATGTTGGCTCAAATGGAGGATATACAGCTGTGTTCCAAAATACCGCGTTGATGGAAAGGGTTTCATTGATTAAGTATTATGGTATCATTGTTTCCGGTCATACGTTATACAAAGAGATTATGACGCAGCTATTAAGTTGGGAACAACAAGGAATAATGCCACTCAATATGTCTGGAGTACTTTCGATGGCGGATTATCAGGCGTTTAAGTCAGAAGTTATGGCTAATGTAGACAAATTTTATACTAATCCTTCCTTTCAAGGACAAACTGTAACTTTAAAAGTTGGAGAGAGTAAAACGCTAACTGATACAACAGGAGCATTTAACAACTATGAAAGTACTCCTATTTCAACGCCACAAGGTTTATCGATTACTAGACAAGGTAATCAAGTAACTATTACTGCAACTAAAGAGGCACCTACTAGTAGTAAAATTGAATTTCAATACAATATTGATGGTAGCTATAAAGGTGCGATTGTAGTATATGAAAATCCCTATACACAGAATGTTATGGTAGGAAGAGTGAATGATCCAGTTCGTACAAATTTTCAGATCAACGTCCAAAAAAACGGCAATGCAAGAGTACTCAAAGTGGATCAAACCACGAAGCAACCACTTGCAGGTGCCGTTTTTCGTTTTACTACATCTGATGGACAAACAAAAGAACTGACAAGTGGTTCGGATGGCTATGCGACTTGGAATGATTTATTGGTAGATACAAAGGTGACGATCCAAGAAATCAAAGCGCCGGATGGCTATATTTTAAATTCTAATCCTCAAACCCTGACAATCAAGGCAAACGAAACCACAACGATTTCGTTAGACAATCAGGAACAACTAGCAAATTTAACTGTGATCAAAGAAGATGAGGAAACAGGGAGTCAGCCACAAGGAGCTGCACAATTAACTGGGGCTGTTTATGAATTAACAAGTTCGGATGGAAAGCTAGCCGGTCGCTTGACGATGGAAGATGTAGATGGGATTGCACAAGCAGAAATTAAAGGACTAAAACTTGGTACCTACTATTTACAAGAAGTAGAGCCACCTGTAGGCTACAATTTAGATCCAACGAAGTATACAGTTAATTTGACTTATGCAGGTCAAAATGAAACAGTAGCGATCCACCAGAAAACAGTGACTGATCGTGTCATTAAAGGTCATGTGGAAGGGTATAAATTTGGGTCGAGACCGTTGATCCCCAAAACATTTACGGAAATGCTCGAACGATTGACCAACCAATCAAGTGATGTGAAACCACCGCTAGAGGGTGTGGAGTTAACTGCTACTTCTCATACAACCGGGCAGGAATATGTTCAAGTGACTAGTGAGAATGGTTACTTTAAGTTTGAAAATTTGCCTTATGATACCTATACGATAGCGGAAACACAGGGTGTTGATGGCTATTTATTAATTGAACCTTTTGACGTCACAATCACGGAAGAGGGCTACACTCATTTATTCTTGTTGGAGGATCGAATCATTGAGTCACGTTTGCATATTGTCAAAGTAGATGAAGAAACTGGACAAAATATTCCGTATGCTGGCGCTCAGTTCAAAATTTTTGATACATGGGCAAATGAAGGGGAAGGGGCGTTCATTTCAATGGTTCGCCCAAATGATACAGAACAGACAGAAATTTTTGAAACGAATGAAAAAGGAGAAATCGTTACAACGGAAAGTCTTCCTTGGGGTGTTGACCGATATGAACTTCATGAAATGAAAGCACCTGAAGGGTATGTCCCCTTAGAAGAGCCCTTAGTGTTTAGCGTGACAGAAGAGGATGTAAATGCTCTGATTCGCTTAGAAGTACCCAATCGACTAGCTCGACAAACAGTAGAATTGATCAAGCGTGATCGTCTAAATGAGCAACCGTTAGAAAATGTGGCATTTGAATTATACCAAATCGAAAAGGGCGAGGAAAACGAAGAGACAGCAACCTTGATTGATGAGTTTTTGACGGATCAAGAAGGAAAAATCCAAGTGAAAAACTTGCCTTACGGTTCGTATAAATTTATCGAAACAGTACCATTGGATGGCTATTTACCATTAGAAGAATCACTCGAATTTTCAGTAACGGTTGAAAAAGATGGTGAATTGATTGTACTGGAAGCCTATAACGAAAGGGAAAAATTAGAACTGACAAGTTTATTTACTGATACCAACGGACAGAAAGAGCTAGATCCAACTTTAGATAATCAGCTAAAAGATACCGTATGGATGAAAGGGGCAGCGATTGAACTTGGTCATACGTATACAGTGGTTACGCAATACAAGCAGACGAAAACAGGAAAAGTAGTAAGTGAAGCAATCTCTTCTTATACTGCTAAAAGTAAAGAGGATCAATTTGAAACCCATTTGAATTTAAAGGCAAATACGTTGAAAGACGGTGATCAGTTGACTGCTACTCATGTGATCTATTATGAAGAAACGCTGGAAAATGAAGTAGCTCGTGAAGATGACTTAACGAATAAAGAGCAAACAGTCAGTTTTAAAACTCCAGAAAAACCAGGAGAGAAGACAGAGGCGAAAACAAAAGAGATAAAAGAAGAATTACCTAAAACAGGAAGCAAACAAACGATGGTTGGTTTGTTATTAGGAATAATTTTACTTTCTTTTGTTGGAGTCAATTGGCTGTTACGGTTAAGTAGACGTCAGTCTAAATAAATGATGGATAAATATGAATAAGGTTTCGACCTAGTTAGAGTCCTTGAACTTTGGATAATAACTAGGTCTTTTTTATGCAAAAAAATAAAAATAAGGAGGAAACATGGACTTAAAGAAGATCAGGAAAAAGGAGAAAAAAGAACCCCAACCTAAAGTGAAACACTTGTCTCAAAAGAAAGCGAATCGAGTGGTGTTTGCTATCGTTTTTCTTTTGTGTCTTGCTGCAGTCGTAGGTGTCATCCGTTCCAATGTCGTTGCGATGAATTTTGATCAATTAGCGAGTAAAGTTGAACAAATCAATCAGGATAATCAAAAGACAACTGAAACAAAAGAAAGCTACGATCCAGCAGCTTTGGCATTTTACGCCACAAGTTTTGCAAAAGAATATCTTAATATGGATGGAAAGGCAGAGGAAGGGAAACAAAAAGAACGACTTGATCGTTTGGCAAATTATTTATCGTTTGATGTGGCATTGATCGATGAGAAAGGAAATGAACAGTTAGAGTTTTCACGTCATTTCAAACAAGCAACAGTGACAAGAACAGTTGAAGAAACAGAGTGCTTACTGGTTTATTTAAACGTTGTATACGAAGTGAAAAGCACGGAAGAAACAGAGACACGAACGCAAGAAATGGTGTTACCCATTCAAGCCAAGGATCAACTCTTTGCTATTGTTAGTCGTCCTTATTTTCTGACTAGTCGTCTACCACAAGGCAAGACCGATCAATTAGAGAAAACGAAAGAAACGATCGAATTAAGTGGAAATGAAAAAGAAGAGGTAGAAACATTCTTAGAAATGTTTTTTGAAAAGTATGCTTCCGCAGATAAGCAGGAATTAATGTTACTGATGAAAGAAGCAATTGAATCACCTGAAGGCTTAGAACTTGTGGCTGTCGATACAAGTGAAGTCACTTATTTTGATACGCAGCAACAATACGTTATAGGTGTGCAGGTGTCAGTGACTTTTGCCGATTCATTAACAAATGCAGCCTATACGGAAAACTTTTCACTGTGGCTAACACGGACAGAGAATTCTTATTTTGTGAATACACTGAAACATTATTTTACGGAAAAGGAAGGGAATTAATTTATGAACGTCAGTAATTTGGATAATTTTTTAAAGAATGGTTTTCTGACCATTTTAGCATTTGGTGTCATTATATTGATCTTGAAACATTGGAAAGGGGCGGAGTGGTTAAAAATTGGCTCTGTGATCTTGATTGCCTTGATTCTAAGTGACTTTGCGAACAATCAAGGAAGAAACACGTTTAATCTGTTGAAGTGGATTCTCAGTTTATTTGGAATCAGTATGTGAGGTCGAAAGATGAAGTATTATGATTATTCAAGAGGATTAAAAGCACCTTATTCATTACAAGTAATCAAATCGCCGAAGGGAAAAGTGGTATGGGTGTTTGCCCAACCGTTAAATATGTCTTATGTGTTGATGTTGATCGTATTGCTTATGATTGGAATGGTTTTATGGTCAAGATTTACGCTACCGACTATTTTTGGCATCGATCTAAACTTACTACTTGTTTTGTATTTCCCTCATAAAATCGCTCGATGGTACTCCGAAACAGAACCAGACGGTAAATCTGCGAACCACTTTTTGAAAGATTTTTTTAGCTATACCAAAGACTATATCTTGGATAAGCGTCCGATTATTGCTTTTGAGCGAATCAATGAATTGGAAGAATTCTCATTTAAACGATAGGAAGGAGTTTGACATGCAATTAGAATACCCATTGTTGGAACAACGTAGTAAAAATATGGTGCTGACACAAGAAAAAGCTGTGATCGCTTATTATCGCATTCGTTCGGAAACGGTGATGTTGACAGATTTTGAAAAGAAACAAAAAACAAAGAAAAAAGTAGCTCGTACGTTGAAGCGGTTAAAAGGAAGTGAAGGTTTCGAAATCAACTTATTGCCAGTAAATGCAGATATTCGAGGAAAGATGGGGGCGATGCGTACCTTGATTGATCCAGAGAATTATGCTATTGGCGTAGAGAAATTGAAAAAAACAGCGATGATACTGGAAGAGGAAATGGGAATGGTCTATGAATACGCATGGATACTCGGCGTTCCCCTAATAAAAAAAGATATCGCTATTGATATAAAAGAAAACGTGTCAAGAGCAATCAACCATGTGACAGAAACAGTCATAACAAGTTTAGGATTTTCAATCGATGTGGAAGAAAACTGGGAAAAGGATTACTACGAACAAGAGCAGGAAGTGTATCAAAATCTTTCAGAATTATTGGTAGAACGTTTAACAGAAGATGAGCTGTATTATTATCAAGCCTATCAGTTTTTAAAGAATATTCCTCATGATAAAGAAGAGATATTAGCTAGTCAAAAGCTGGACAATTTAATGTCCACAAAAATTCAACCGCAATTTTTAGGAGGATTGCAGTTTGCTTGTGAGCAGGGAGAAAGTCATGTTTCTTATCTTCCAGTTGGAGATCTCGGTGTCTTTTTAGATGGTAATCATTTGCTCGAAATCGTTCAAAAAATGCCTTTTCCAGTAGAAGTGAAGGTTCAAGTATCATTTGCAGAAAGTAAAGGACAATTAGCACTTTCCGGTCGTTCAGCTCGTGCAAGGACACGTACAAAAAATATTATGCAAGAGGCACACTTAGCAGGATCTAAGCAAAAGCGAAAAATTGTAGAAGGTCAGCTATCTTTAGATGACTTGGATCAGAAAATTGATGATGGCATAGATATTATCGATTGGCGAGCTATCTTGATTGTTTGCGGTCGTTCAAAAAAACAAATGCAGGCAAGAAAGAAGTATTTGATCAATCGTTTTGATGGGTTGGGCATTCCTCTACTAAAAGCGACGTTCGACAATCCTTATTTATTTCAATCTACTTTATTTGGCAATTTTATGCGGATGAAAGAGAAGAAGTGGCAACATACCAGTACAATCGAATCATTTGCAGAATTGAATTTCTTTACTTCCTTAAAAGCTGGAACGAAACTTGGTTATTATTTTGGTCGTGTTGATACAACCTTAGAGGAGAAAGAAGACCGCAAAGCTATTTTGTTAAATTCCAAGAATTTGATTTACATGAATATGTTTTTAGCAAATAAACAGGATGTAATCGGAAAGAAAACCAATAATCCACATTGGGCATTAACCGGTGATACAGGAAGTGGAAAATCAGTCACAGCGAAAAAATTATTTATGGAATGCGCCACACTCAAAGATCGAGTGTTGTATATTGATCCGAAAAAAGAAATGCGACGACAGTTTATGCACACGATTAATGATCCGACCTATCAAAAAAATTACCCACTCGATACTAAATTTATCCGTACCTTCAATTTTGTGACATTAGATGTTCGTGAAGAAAAGAATCGTGGGGTTCTCGATCCGATTGTTTTATTTGATGAAACAGAAGCTATTGCAACTGCTAAAGCGATGCTGACAAATATTTATGAAGGCACATGGAACTTAAAACAAAAGACGGAAATTAATGAAACGATCGCAGCAGTCGTCAAAGAACGGAAATCTGGACAGAAAGTAGGTTTTTGGCAAGTGATTGAGCGTTTAGCAGAGAGTCTCATACCCGATGTACAGGATATGGGTCGTTTCCTGATTTCTACAGTTCGAAATTCCATTTTAGAATTGGCTTTTTCACATGGTGAAGTGCCAGGATTGTCTTTTGACAAAAAGGTAACGATTCTGGAAATTGAAGATTTAGATTTACCGACTGATAAGAATGAACAGATGGATGAAAATAAACGATTGTCGGTTACACTAATGTTTGCTTTAGGTACTTTTTGTTCAAAATTTGGTTCACGCAATCCCAAAGAAGAAACGGTCACTTTTTTTGATGAAAGTTGGATTTTTCAGTCGTCTCCAGAAGGAAAAGCTATTTTGAAATCGATGAAACGAATTGGTCGATCGTTCAACAACTTTTTAGTACTGATCACACAATCCGTAAATGATCTGGATGATAAAGACGATGGGACTGGTTTTGGTTCGGTCATCTGTTTTGATGAAGAACTAAATCGTCAAGGTATACTCAACTATTTGAATCTACCAAATAATGAACAAAACATGAAATGGGTCTCGAATATGGTCCAAGGGCAATGTTTATTGAAAGATATGTTTGGGCAAATCAATCGAGTCGTGGTCCATGTGATTTTTGAAGAATGGTTGGAATTATTCAAAACAGTGGATGATACCGATGCTTCTGTCATGGAAAATCGTTTTGCGCTGTAAAGGAGAGTGGCATGAAGTATTTAATTGATAGTTACAATGCTTATATGGTAGATGGTGGTTTACTAGACAAAGGTTGGCAAGTAGTCAATTGGTTCTTCGTAGGCGTTCCATTTTTTGTTCTAAGAATGTGTGCTTCCTTCTTTCTCTTTTGCGAAAATATTGTCAATCAATCGGATTTTTTCATTGCGAAACAGACCGAAGTTTTTAATATGTCGGTACGAATACTCAATAATTTTGGCGGTACTGGCTTTGGTGCAGGCAGTTTAATGGGCTTAGCAGTTATCTTTAGTGCCTATTACCTCTTAGCGAACTTCTTCTCCAATCGTCGAAATTTTATGAAAGTCTTGCTACATTATTTATTTGTGGCATTCATATTCTTCGGTTGGTTTGGACAAGTACCGACTGCACAGGGGAACTTCAATACCTCTACATTTCTTATCAAATCCGTTACCGAGGTAACAAAAGTAATCCAATCACAATTTATCGCAGGGGCGAATACTTCTTCTGATTCAAATCAAGGAGGAAATGGTGTCTATCAAAGTCCAATGTTTGATGCGACTGTGCAACAAACATTCACTTTTGTAAATAGTGGTTCATTGGATGGCAAGATGGCAAATGGGGACAAGATAGATGAGAAGAAATTATTAGAATCACCAAATCTATCGGAAGAAGATCGCACGAATTTTATAAAAGAGAGAGACGAGTATCTTAGTTCCCTTGAAAAAGTGAATCCTTATTTTTCTCAAGATGGTGTAAAAACGATGGAAAAAAGCTTTGCCATTTGGGTAGGGATCGCCAATTTATTTATTCTAGCTTTTCCAGTGATTTATATTAATATCATGCTGATGGTCATTCAGATTCTTGTGATCCTACTGATACTAGTGTTTCCAATTTTTGCCTTGGCTTCCTTTTTCCCAAGATGTCAAACCTTGATGTTCAAATTCTTTAAAGCATTGATTGGTATCTTATTTTTACCAGTCATTTTTGGTGTATTTATTGCTGTCCTATTTTGGGTCAATCGACTAATCGATCAAGCCTTCTTAGGGATAATCGGACAGATCAATGAAAGTCTTTTAAACGTCTTATCAAATGGCATGGTTCTTTTAGGAACAATGGTCTTAATGATTTTGGTGAAATATATCTTTTTAAAGAACCTTTGGAAGAATCGTTACCGGATCATTAGTTTCTTTTCTGAAGGACAAATTCAGCAACCGGCTTTTGAAAAGCAAGTAAATGAGAAAGTTAAAGCAGGAACAGAAAATATAGTCGAAAAAACAACTGCCGCAGCCCAAGTTGGTATTGGTGGCTATACAGGCAATATGGGAATGGCATTACAAGGTGCTTCAACACTCATGTCCGGTCAGGACAAAGCAATGAATTTAGGAAATGAACATTTTACCGAACCAAATCCACGTTTTTCTGGATTGAAGCAAGAAATGGAATCATTCTTTCAACCGGAGAATCCAGAAGAAACAGAGGCACCAACGTACGATGATGTTCAATTAGAGGAAGAAATGAGTGAATCATTGGAAGGTGAGTTAGAAAATGGTCCTGCTTCTTTCCAAGAGTTGGAAGAAGAAGCGTTCGATGATTTTGAATTGGAAGATGTCCTAACTGGAATACAGGATGAAGATCCAACAGTTGATCATTCGTTGACTGAATCGGATGAATTGGTTATCGATGAATCACAACTTGGAGATGATCTAATGGAACAAACCATCGAAACAGAATCAGATATAGTTGAACAAGACTTTGAAGCAACTGAACTAGTAACGGAAGTACCAGAAATAGGAGAAGCTGCAACAGAAGTCTCCGTTGATAATTTTGATGAATTACAATTTGCTAAAGAAGAACAAGCCTTTTTCGATCAAAAACATGATCCGGAACTACTAGTAAATGATCCAGTCAATCAAGTGAATCAAGTATCTTTTAATCAACAATGGGAACATACCGGATGGACAGAATCAGAAGAACAATTTTTCTCGATCGATGAAGAAAAACAATCAACACAACATGAGGTAGAAGACTGGTGAAAATATCAGTCTTCTTTTTTTAGAATTGAGGTGAAAAATGAAAAAAAAGGCGTATCTAGCTATAGGTAGCTGTTTTGTATTCTTAGTACCTTTCCTTTTATTTTTAGGTGTCTTTTCTTCTAGTCAAAACGGTGATACTTCCACGTTTGATCCAATGACACCACAAGAAGAAGTTGCGTTGGAAGTCGCCAATTTTGTTGAGCAACAAGGAGGAACAAAAGAATTTGCGGCTGCATGGATTGGCAATATGGAACACGAAAGTGGCTTGATTCCATCAAGAATCCAAAGTGATCTCGCTTTTAATCCGATTTGGGCATACAATCCAGCAATTGGTGGCTATGCAATAGGATTAGCACAATGGGATTCAGGTAGACGAGTGAATTTATTGAATCGAGCAGAAGAACAGAAACGAAAATGGGAAGAAGTCGCCATTCAAATGGACTTTGCTTGGTACCATGACGGATCAGATAGTACGCTCCTAAACAATATGTCTTCCGGTACAGATACGGAAAGTTTAGCCGTTGATATTTTAAAGTACTGGGAACGTGCAGGTACAAAAGATGATCCTTTGGAACAGAATAAACGAAAGACGAGTGCGATCAATTGGTATCAACGTTTATTTGAAGGGTCACTAGGAAATGGTTCCGCCAATATTGGTGGTGGCAAAATTGACATTTTGGAAGACGTGATGGGTCAAATGATCAATGGTGGTCAGTGTTACGGCTTAACTGCCTACTATGTACAAAAGCTTGGCGGTCCACAATTGATGGGGTCAGGTTTTATGTATGCAGAATCGATTGGCAGTGATTACGACTGGAAAGCGTACGATTGGGAGGTGATTTTCAATCCAAAATACTCGGAGTTAAAAGCAGGAGATGTAATCAATTGGTATGCGGGACAAGCACTTTCTCCTGGAACATACGGTCATACCGGTATTATTGCAAGTGTTGAAGGCGATGGGAAATTTACAACGTATGAACAAAATGCCGGACAAGGACAAATTTGTGCGAGATATTCGCGACAATGGGGCAGAGAGTTTACTCGTGTATCAAGTATTATCAGAAAAAAATAAGGGGGGAATTACATGTTTTTGCAAACAGGCTTGAATCGAAGACAAATGAAACAAATTTGCGAGAAATTTGGTTGCAAGAAAAAAGAATTTGCCGTTCGTCGGTTTGAAGATGGCTATCTCGTATCACTAAATAATAAAGAGTACAAGATCAAGTTTTCAGTCGGTCGCTTCTCACAAATCGTTTATGCAAAAGAAATGATTCGTGTACCAACAAATAAAAGAAAGCAGGTCAATCAATGAAACGCTATTATCTATTTGGGCTACTTCTGGGGATCGTATTATTAGCTGGCTGCAGTCAAGAAGAAAGTCAATCAACAACACCTACGACAACAAGCAGCGCAAGATCAATGGAAGCTGTAGGAGTCAGTACGATTCAAACAACAGAAGAAGCAGAAATCAGTGAAACGACAGAATCAAAAGAAGCGACTAAGACGATAGAATCAGAAGAGAAACACACAGAGAATGACAACATGGAACTCTTACAAAAATACGGAGAAGCCTACGCCAATTTCAAAAGTCTGAATCACCGCAATGAAAATCTCAAAGACTTGATGACGGAAGAATGTATCAAGATGAACGGTATCGATATTGAAACCGGCAATGGTCTTGGCAGTGAAGGAAAAGTAACAGCTATTTATCAGAACGATAAAGAAGAGTATGCTGTCTTATTAGACTGTATTCAGAACGGTTCACCTATCCGGATAATGTTGTTGGCAAAAGTGAAGGACGGGAAAGTGGCGGAGATGACTTATAATACGTTGAAGCAGGAGTATTGATTCCAAGGCCCTATAGATTTAGAAAAAACTTATCTTAGAATGGATGTATTCCTGCAAATTGTAAAACAGTTACTAAAGCAGCTAAAATTTCTAAAATATTTAAAAAAAACTGTAGGAATTTAAATGAATTATTGATGCTATGGTTACTCGGTTTCTTCTCACTAGTAGTTGTTTTACTGGATTTTGCTAAAATATATTGTGATATAGGGATGAATATACCTCTATATGTGCCAAATAATCCGAAAAAAAGAATTATATATAATATAATTTTAAAAGCAATATTATAAGAAGGATTAATAAAGCTAATGAATATTAAGACAAACCCAAATCCTATAGAAATATCTGAAAACGTATTTTTTGTAACTTTAGTTTTATCATCAAATAAACTTACAGAGAATGAGCTAATGATTAGGAGGATTTTTGCTATGAGTACGCTATATTGTGGAACAATTGTATTGGGAAATAAATATACGATCCATGCTAGAGAAAAGAAAGTAAGGAAAAAAGAGAAATTACCTGCTAACTTAATTGTAGGGTGTTGATTTTTATTGTTTTTCATAGAAATTCACCTCAAATTTTATAAATATTGAATTAAATGGTTTTTCTTGTAAAAATAAATCTAGGGGGGTACTAATTCAATATTAGTTTCCAACTTAGTTATTATAACAAGAAATAGCTGAAATTTATATTATAATATAATAAAGGAGTAAAGATGAGTAGTTATTCTCCTAAGGGAATCTGGCTAAACAAACAAGGTATACTCAACCGCTTCGAAGGCTTAACCAAAAGCACGTTAAACCTCTGGTTGATGGAAATGCGACAGAGTCCAGAGTTTTATCAGTATGTCATTAATCCAACGCAGCGCTTAGTTTGGATCAATTTAGAAGGGTTTATAAAATTTTTAAAATGGAAGGCACATGAGCGAGGGTTTTGATTCTTTTGCTTATGTGCTTTTTTTATTTGGAAAGGAGGATGTTCTGAAGGCTTCAGATTTTAAACAGTATTTGCGAAGTGCCTATACAACGATTGATAAGAAAAGTTATTTGCGGACGTTTCAGGTATACTATGATCCGGTTAAAGAGAAAACAAGAAAGAAAAGTGTGAATTGGAAAGCGAAGGGAATCAAAAGTGAGCGACAAGCGTTGCGCTATTTGTATGAAGCGATTGAAAAAGAATTTCAGAAGTATATAGTGTTTTCTAATGGCAAGTACTGTGAGACGTTTGGCGAGCTAGTTGTGCTTTGGTTGAAGGCGTGGGAGCCGACCGTTCGTCAAACGACTGCTGATTATCAGAAGCAAATATTGCAGCGGTATCTGATGCCTTTTATCGATGAACAGACTTCTTTAAAACAAATCACTCCTTTGTTGATTGAAGGGCTATGGGCGGATATTTTATTGATACGGACGAAAAGGGAGAATGATTATCTGGAACAAGCGACGTTGGAAAAAATTCGTTCTTTGTTAAAGCAGATTTTAGTCTATGGCTACCGACATGATCTGATTCAATTTGAGTTAAAGAAAATTGAACTAAAAATTCCTGCGGATCGAAAAAGAAAATCACTACAACGTCGAAAGAAAAAATTTTTGGAGAAACAAGAGATCCAACTATTATTAGAAGCAATCAACGAGAAGTATGAGCAGAATCACGAAATCAATAAGATGAACAAACTATACTTAGATGTAGTGGAGTTTTTGATCCGCAATGGATTAAGAATTGGCGAATTAGGGGCGTTGACGATTGATAAGGTAGATTTCACGAACTATAAGTTGCGGATCGATGAAGGACTAGTAGCTGCCGGACGAACGGTGAAAGAGTATGTGCGAAATCCGCCTAAAACTCTCTCTTCGGTTAGAGAAGTTGATTTGGACCAGCGATCGATCGCAATCATTCAGAATCGAATCCGAGTAAATCAAGCACGCCAGAAAGAAATGAAGCAACGTCAAAAAGGTGAATATAAGAAAACTTACTATAATAAAGAAGGCTACTCATCGATCCGAACGATTGCTGCTTCAAAAAAATTTATTGAGTCAGCTACCATTTTCCAAACACAAAATGGCACACCAGTTGTCTATCACTCATTAAATGAGTTTTTAAACGGTCAAGGCAATCTATCCATCCAAGCTATCATAAAGACCAAAGATCCATCCTTCCAAAAACATTTAAGCTCCCACACCTTCCGCTACACCCATATCTCTCTACTCGCCGAAGCAGGCATGCCAATCAAGGCAATCATGGAACGTGTAGGGCATGCCAACATGAAAACCACACTGGAAATTTACAACCAAGTCTCCAATACAACCAAAGAAAAACTAATCCAAGAAATCGATTCTTGGATTTTTTAGTGGATTTGTTTGTTAAATACGTATAGTATGCTTTTATAAGAGTGGTCGAAAAGCGGTACGACTTTTTGACGTAAGGAGAAAGAAAAACCAATGAAAGAAACAAACAAATCCGCAGAACATAAGGTTTCTGCTTATATCCATATCCCGTTTTGTGAGCATATCTGTTATTACTGTGACTTCAATAAAGTGTTTCTGGAAGGACAACCAGTGGATGAGTATGTCGAAATGCTACTAAAGGAAATGGCGATCATGATGGAGCGTCGTCCGGTGAATGAATTGGAGACGCTGTATGTTGGTGGTGGAACGCCGACTTCTTTATCGGCTAAGCAGCTCGATCGACTATTGTCTGGAGCAAGAGAGATTTTACCTTTTAATGAAGGAAAAGAGTTTACGGTGGAAGCGAATCCTGGTGATTTGACGAGGGGAAAACTACAGGTAATGAAGAATTATGGGGTCAATCGTTTATCGATGGGGGTCCAGACTTTTGATAATCGTTTATTAAAGAAAATTGGTCGAAAACATACGGCAGAAGATGTCTACGAGACGATGCGATTTTTAGAGGCGGAAAATTTTTCAAATGTCAGCATTGATTTGATCTATGCGTTACCTGGGCAGACGTTAGAAGGCTATCTTGATACGTTGGAGCGGGCATTAGCCTTAGACTTGCCTCATTATTCCCTTTATTCATTGATTTTAGAGAATAAAACGATGTTCATGAATTGGGTTCGACAAGGACGGTTGCAGTTGCCAGATCAAGAGACGGAGACACGGATGTTTGAAGAGACGATTGCGGCGATGGAAAAACACCAACGTCATCAATATGAGATCAGTAATTTTGGTCTAGCCGGTCATGAATCGCAACACAATTTGATGTATTGGAATAATGATCACTATTTCGGTTTTGGCGCAGGGGCAAGTGGCTATCTGGATCATACGCGGTATCGAAATAAAGGCCCGATTCAACATTATTTGCGTCCGTTACGTGAAGGTGAGTTACCGGTATTAGAGCGTGAAGAGTTATCTCGTAAGAATCAAATCGAGGAAGAAATGTTTCTTGGTTTAAGAAAAAAAGTGGGCATTGAGAAGCAACACTTTTTACAGCGTTATGGTCAATCGATTGAGTCGTTGTATCAATCTGTCCTTGATGAGTTAGTAGCAGAAGAGTTGTTAGTGAATGAAGAAGACCGAGTATATTTGACACAAAAAGGAACTTTTTTAGGGAATAATGTCTTCGAACGTTTTTTGTTGGATAAGGACTTGGCAAACGACTAAATGATTGTTTAAATTTTTTATAACAACTAAATAAACAATTGATTTGGTCAAGGTTTTTTATGATCAAATGCTTGATATGACGGTATTTTAAGCAAGTTGACAATTGGTTAGCACTCTCGATGCTAGAGTGCTAAAAAAGTGGGTTCTTTTCCTTGACACTTTTTGGTCTTCTTGCTATATTTATAAGTGGGTTAGCACTTAGAAGCTAAGAGTGCTAATGAGAGGTGAGAAAGATGTTAACACAGCGACAAAGTGATATTTTACGTCTGATCATCCAAAACTATACGAGTAGTGGGGTGCCCGTTGGTTCCAAAACGTTAATGGCGGAAGGAGTCGAGGCAAGTCCAGCGACGATCCGTAATGATATGAAAGCTTTAGAGGATGAAGGTCTACTTTTGAAGACACATTCTTCTTCTGGACGTATACCGTCTGCGCTAGGTTATCGTTATTATGTGGATCATCTGTTACGACCTGCTCGTGTAGCAAATGATGATTTGCACCAAATTCGACAGTCTTTAAACAAGGAATTCCATGAAATCAACGAAATCATCAAACAATCAGCTGAGATTTTATCTGAGTTGACTAGTTACACTACTTTTTCGTTAGGACCCGAGATTAAAGATCGCCGTTTGACCGGTTTTCGCATCGTGCCATTGAATAGTCGTCAGGTCATTGCGATCGTTGTGACTGACAATGGAAACGTTGAAAGTCAGGTTTTTACTCTTCCTGAAAACTTAGGTAGTCAGGACTTAGAAAAAATGGTTCGTATTGTCAATGACCGTTTGGTAGGAGATCCGTTAGTGACGGTATACAACAAATTACGCACGGAGATCCCGATGATCTTGCATAAATATTTTCAAACAACTGAAGGGATGTCTAGTCTCTTTGATACGGTTTTGAGTCATGCGTTTGAAGATAAAGTTTATGTGAGTGGCCAAATGAACTTATTGGATTATGAACCGCTGCAAGATGTGGATCAGTTCAAGTCAATGTTTTCATTTATGACAGATTCCTATGAACTGACACAGATGATCGTACCGATGGATAGTAAGATACATATCAAAATCGGTTCGGAATTAGGCAATGATCTATTGCAAAATATGAGTATGATCCAAGCGAGTTACGAGATCGTCGGTCATGGACGTGGAACGATCGCATTACTCGGACCAACGAGTATGCCGTATTCCAAAATGTTAGGTCTTGTTGATGTCTATCGAAAAGAATTGGCACACAAACTCGCTGATTATTACCGCACGCTTGACCGCTCGGATTTTTGAACAATCACAAAAGTGACTGATCGTTCTTTTTTCGAGTTGAACGATCAAGCAGCTGACTGAATAATGAAAGGAAGACTGCATCATGAAAGAAAACCACGAAGAATTAGATCAGGAATTGAATGATACGCAGCTAGATCCAGAAACGGAAGAAGTAGAAGTTTCAGAAGTGGAAGAAGAAGTAAGCGAACTTGCGAATCTCCAAGCTGAATTTGATGAAATGGAAGACAAGTTTTTACGTGCAAGAGCAGAGATCGCTAATATGGCGAATCGTGGCAAAAATGAGCGTGAGCAATTGCAAAAATATCGTTCACAAGATTTAGCAAAAAAATTATTACCTTCGATCGACAACTTGGAACGTGCCTTAGCGACAGAAGTATCTGACGAACAAGGTGCAAGTTTGAAAAAAGGTGTCGAGATGGTTCTTGAAAGTTTGAAACATGCATTGAAGGAAGAGGGGATCGAAAAAATCCCTGCAAAAGGTGAACCTTTTGATCCGACATTGCATCAAGCAGTTCAAACGGTGCCAGCAACAGATGAATTACCTGCTGATACCATCGTTGAAGTGTTACAAGAAGGCTATAAATTACATGACCGCGTATTGAGACCGACAATGGTTATCGTTGCGCAATAAAGTCATGATGGAATAGAAACAAACAACTTAGTAATAAGATAAGGAGACGTTGATTATGAGTAAAATTATCGGAATTGACTTAGGTACAACAAACTCAGCAGTAGCTGTATTAGAAGGAAATGAAGCAAAAATCATCGCAAACCCAGAAGGAAACCGTACAACACCTTCTGTTGTGTCATTTAAAAATGGTGAGATCCAAGTAGGGGAAGTAGCAAAACGTCAAGCAGTGACAAACCCTAATACGATTTCTTCCATCAAACGCCATATCGGTGAAGCTGGTTATAAAGTGGATGTTGAAGGTAAATCATATACACCACAAGAAATCTCTGCAATGATCTTACAATACATCAAAGGATTCGCAGAAGATTATTTAGGCGAAAAAGTAGAAAAAGCAGTTATCACTGTTCCTGCGTACTTCAACGACGCACAACGCCAAGCAACTAAAGATGCTGGTAAGATTGCAGGTTTAGAAGTAGAGCGTATCGTCAATGAACCAACTGCGGCAGCATTAGCTTATGGTTTAGACAAAACAGATCGCGATGAAAAAATCTTAGTATTTGACCTTGGTGGTGGTACATTTGACGTATCGATCCTTGAATTAGGTGACGGTGTATTCGATGTATTATCTACTGCCGGAGACAACCATTTAGGTGGAGATGACTTTGATAACAAAATCATCGATCATATGGTTGCTGAATTCAAAAAAGAAAACGGCATTGACTTAGGTCAAGATAAAATGGCATTACAACGTTTGAAAGACGCTGCTGAAAAAGCGAAAAAAGACCTTTCTGGTGTTTCAAGCACTCAAATCAGCTTACCATTTATCACAGCTGGTGACGCTGGTCCATTGCATTTAGAAATGACATTGACTCGTGCAAAATTTGATGAATTGACAGCTGACTTAGTGGAACGTACGAAAGTTCCTGTACGTCAAGCATTGAAAGATGCTGGTTTGTCACAATCGGAAATCGATGAAGTGATTTTAGTCGGTGGTTCAACTCGTATTCCTGCGGTTGTTGAAGCTGTAAGAAAAGAAACAGGAAAAGAACCAAACAAATCAGTAAACCCTGATGAAGTTGTAGCGATGGGTGCGGCAATCCAAGGTGGCGTGATCACTGGTGATGTGAAAGACGTTGTTTTACTAGACGTAACACCATTATCATTAGGTATTGAAACGATGGGTGGCGTATTTACAAAATTGATCGATCGTAATACAACGATCCCAACAAGTAAATCACAAGTATTCTCAACAGCTGCGGATAACCAACCTGCGGTAGATATCCATGTATTACAAGGGGAACGTCCAATGGCTGCGGACAACAAAACATTAGGTCGCTTCCAATTGACAGATATTCCAGCTGCACCACGTGGTATCCCTCAAATCGAAGTAACATTCGATATTGATAAAAATGGTATCGTAAATGTATCTGCAAAAGATCTAGGTACACAAAAAGAACAAAAAATCACGATCAAATCTTCTTCAGGTCTAACAGACGAAGAAATCGAACGCATGGTGAAAGATGCTGAATCTAATGCAGAAGCAGATAAAGCACGTAAAGAAGAAGTTGATCTACGTAACGATGTCGATGCATTGCTATTCTCAGTTGATAAAACCTTGAAAGAATTAGAAGGCAAAGTTGACGAAGAAGAAGTGAAAAAAGCTGAGGCAGCTCGTGACGAGTTGAAAGCTGCGGTAGAAGCAAACAACATCGAAGAAATGAAAACAAAACGTGATGCGTTGAACGAAATCGTGCAAAACTTGACAGTTAAATTATATGAACAAGCGGCACAACAACAAGCTCAAGAAAATCCTGAAGCTGCCCAAGGCGGAGCGGATGATGTCGTAGATGCTGATTTTGAAGAAGTCGATGACGACAAAAAATAATCAGTTCATTTAGTTTCACTTAAAGAGATCAAGTCCCGCTTAGAATAAGCCGAAGAATTCGAAAATAGCTTCTCATATTTTCGCGATTCTTCGGCTTATTTCCGAGGGAATAATCTTGTATCACTTTATTTTATACAGTTTAGAAGCATGGCTAGTGTAAAGAAAGAAGTCATCAATTATGATTTTTCTTTGGATCAAGAAGAGAAATGTTTTCTTTTCTTTGTGCCATAGAATTCAATGATCGATTTTTTCTTCTTTAGTCGATACTTCGAAATTTCCGGTTTTTGTTTCGATCAAAGTGTGATATGATAACAAACGACGTGGAAATGAAGAGAACCAATAGGAGGAAAGCCTATGGCAACAAAACGTGATTATTATGAAGTCTTGGGGCTGTCAAAGGGAGCTTCAGAAGACGAAATAAAAAAAGCTTATCGAAAGTTATCAAAGAAATACCATCCAGATATCAATAAAGAGCCTGATGCTGATGAAAAATTCAAAGAAGTTTCAGAGGCTTATGAGATTTTAAGTGATCCACAAAAACGTGCGGCTTACGATCAATACGGACATGCCGGAACTGATCCTAATTATGGCGCAGGTGGCGGCGGCTTTGGTGGCTTTGGCGGCTTCTCTGGTGGTGGTGCTGGCTTTGGTGGATTTGAAGATATTTTTGATTCATTTTTCGGCGGTGGTGGAAGATCTGTTGATCCAAATGCCCCTCGTCAAGGATCAGATCTACAATATACAGTCAATTTATCCTTCGAAGAAGCAATCTTTGGAGTAGAAAAAGAAATCAAATACAATCGTGAAGAAATTTGTCACACGTGTAGCGGAAATGGTGCAAAACCAGGAACTCAACCGACGACTTGTCATAAATGTCATGGTTCTGGAACGATCAATGTGGAACGTCAAACACCACTTGGTCGTGTGATGAGCCGCCAAACTTGTGATGTTTGTCGGGGGACTGGGAAAGAAATCAAAGAACCATGTCCAACTTGTCATGGCTCTGGTCATGAGAAGAAAGCACATACGGTCAAAGTGAATGTACCAGCCGGTGTGGAAGAAGGACAACAAATGCGCTTAGCAGGACAAGGTGAAGCAGGCGAGAATGGTGGTCCATTCGGAGATCTATATGTAGTCTTCCGAGTAGAAGAAAGTGATATCTTCGATCGTGATGGCTCAGAGATCTATTATGAGTTACCATTAAGCTTCGTGCAAGCGGCATTAGGCGATGAAGTACAAGTGCCAACTGTTCATGGGGATGTCAAATTGAAAATCCCTGCTGGTACGCAAACGGGAACGAACTTCCGTTTACGTGGCAAAGGAGCACCGCGTTTACGTGGTGGTTCAACAGGGGATCAACATGTACGTGTGAAATTGATTACACCTAAAAACCTCAATGAGGAACAGCGTGAAGCTTTACGTGCGTTTGCTAAAGCAGGCGGCATGCATGTTCAAGAGCAACAAGAAGATGGTTTTTTTGATAAAGTAAAAGATGCGTTTGGCGGAAAAAAACGTAAATAAATACAAAAAAAGATAGACGATCATACGTCTATCTTTTTTTTGATGAAGTTGCAGTTGTTAAGATATTGAGATAGAAATCATCAAAATTCTCTATCACACGATCTTTTCTCAGTTCTTGATTGGAGAATAACTGGCGATTTTTTCCAAATGGATCAATGGCGATGATCGTACCGATATTTGCACGTTTGGCTGCTAAGAGTCCAGAATAAGCATCTTCAATGA
This sequence comes from Enterococcus sp. DIV1304_2, assembly GCF_050555445.1. Taxonomy (NCBI): domain Bacteria; kingdom Bacillati; phylum Bacillota; class Bacilli; order Lactobacillales; family Enterococcaceae; genus Enterococcus; species Enterococcus sp. DIV1304_2. The sequence goes on along the minus strand of NZ_CP187851.1, from coordinate 1,734,585 downwards.
CCAAGCAATCTTTTGGTTCAAGAGCCAATTTTTGAGCAGCTTTGATAAAGATATCAGGTTGTGGTTTACCTGGGAACGTATTATCATCGTAAACGACTTGATCAAATTCAAACCATCGTGCTAAATCGAAAATCTCGAAATAAAATTCAACGTTATCTTTGACTGTCGCTGTAGCGATCGTAATTGGGATGTTTTCCTCTTTCAATATGTCCAAAGTGCCGGTCAATCCTTGCGTGAGAACTAATTCGTCGGGTTTTTCTAAACAAAGGTTGCGATAATATGCTTCTTTTTCGTTGGATAATTTCTCGACTTCTTCCATAGATAAAGTAGGGGAGATAAAGTAGTTCAATATCTCACTATTGGTACGTCCATGGATATTTTTAACAATGTCTTCATCAGAAAGCTCTTTTTTAGAATAATGATGGATCATTTTGACCCAAGCTGCTTCATGTAAATGGGAGTCTTGGAACATCGTCCCGTTAAAATCAAAAATAATTCCTTTCATACGTTCACTCCTAAAGTTCATTTTCTAGCGATTCCGCTAATTTTATTTGGACATATTGCGAATAATGATCTTTCACATGTGATTTGATGTGTGGATCAGTAATCAGTAAATCAAAATCATGTAATTGATAAAAGATATAAAAGTCATCGCGATTGAATTTTTGGTGATCGACTAATAAGTATTTGTTTTTCGAATGGTTCAATGCGATTTGTTGGGCTTCACCTTCTTCGGTGCTATAGGTTGAGATTGTTTCATTATGGACACCGTTAGCACTGATAAACGATTTGGTGAACTTCAGTTTTCTGAGGTTATCGTTGGTGATGGGGCCGACAAATGCACCGGTGTTTTTTCGAAAGTCGCCACCGATCAACAAAATTTCGGGAACTTCTGCTTGGGCTAACACTTCAAAAACGGCATAATTATTTGTAATGATCCGCAATTTCCTGTGGATCAAGTGAGATGCTAATAACTCGATCGTCGTTCCTGGACCCAAAAAGACGGTATCGCCTTCATTGATCAACTGTGCGGCAGTTGCCGCAATCTGTTGCTTTTCTTTGATTTGCATGACTGATTTTTCTGTATGTGATAATTCTTGGTCGAGGGTATAGGTCAGGCTTTGGGCTCCGCCATGGATACGCAATAACTTTCCGGATTTTTCTAGCTCATCCAAATCTCGACGAACGGTCATATCAGAGACATTCAATTGTTCGATGATCTCACTGACCGTTAAAATTCCTTTTTTATTAACCATCTCACTAATTGTTAGTAAGCGCTCTCTTTTTAACATCTAATCACTCCCAATTCACAAATAATCTACCATAGATTAGAATAGAGGTCAACAAAAACAAACATACACAAACAAAAATAATCAACTGAAACAAACAAATCCCATTTTTATTTCGAATAAATACAATTTATTGATTGAATTTGTTTGTTTTTGTTGACAAATGTTTTGAATGCGATTACAATTCGTGTTGTTATATAAATTAGTAGACAAGAAGGTAGGGGAAGAAATGCTGAAATTACCAGAAGATTTTATTTTTGGCGGAGCAACAGCGGCATACCAAGTAGAAGGTGCAACAAAAGAAGGTGGGAAAGGTGAAGTTGCTTGGGACGAGTTTTTAGAGAAACAAGGAAGATTCAGTCCTGATCCTGCGAGCGATTTCTATCATCAATATGAAAAAGATATTGAATTGTGTGAGAAGTTTGGTGTGAATGGGTTACGTTTATCCATTGCGTGGAGTCGTATTTTTCCTGATGGAACTGGGAAAGTGAATGAAGAGGGTGTGGCATTTTACCATAAGGTCTTTGCGGCTTGTGAGAAACATGGGGTACTTCCTTTTGTGACGCTTCATCATTTTGATACCCCGAAAGTTTTGTTTGATCAGGGTGATTTTTTAAATAGAGACAATGTCGAAGCGTTTGTTGCGTATGCAAAATTTTGCTTTGAAGAATTTAAAGAAGTGCGTTACTGGAGTACCTTCAACGAGATTTATCCGGTAGCGACGAACCAATATTTATTAGGGATTTTCCCACCAGGAATCACGTATGATTTCACAAAGATCATTGCTTGTTTGCATAACATGATGTATGCGCATGCAAGGGTCGTGAATTTGTTCAAGGATGAGGGATACGCAGGTGAAATTGGTGTGGTCCATTCTTTAGAGACGAAATATCCTGCATCGGAGGCTTCGGAAGATCAACATGCAGCGTTCTTAGATGATGCGTTGTCGATCCGTTTTCTCTTAGATGCCACATATTTAGGGTATTACTCAGATGAAACATTGTCGGCTCTTGCGGAGATTTGTGAAGCGAACGGCGCAAGCTATGACTTTCCTGAAGAGGATCTGGTCGAAATGAAGCGTGCCTCACATCGTAATGATTACTTGGGGATCAACCATTATCAATGTCACTTTGTAAAAGCGTATCATGGAGAGAATGCGATCCATCATAATGGAACGGGAGACAAAGGCACTTCTGTTTATAAAGTAAAAGGAATTGGGGAACGGATCTATAAAGAAGGAATCCCTCGAACGGATTGGGACTGGTTGATCTATCCAGAAGGGTTGTATGATCTATTGTTGCGTATCAAGGAAGATTATCCCCACTACAATAAAATCTACATCACTGAAAATGGGATGGGATTCAAAGATCAGTTCGATGATGGTGTGATCATGGACCAACCACGGATCGAATATTTGAAAGTTTATTTAGAATCACTGAGCAAAGCTATATCTGCTGGAGTCAACGTGAAAGGCTATTTCCTATGGTCGTTAATGGATTTGTTCTCTTGGTCAAATGGTTACAATAAACGATACGGACTCTTCTATGTTGATTTCGAAACGCAAAAACGTTACCCAAAAGAGTCCGCCTATTGGTACAAATTCGTCAGTGAAACAAAGACAATCATTTAAGTTGGAGGAATGGAAGATGAATAAAGAAGAATTGCAAATGTTAGGTTTTGAGATCGTGGCTTATTCAGGGGATGCACGTAGTACGTTACTCACATTATTAAGAGAAGTCCGTCAAGGGAAATTTGATCGTGTGGAAGAAGCCTTGAAGGATGCAGATGAGAATTTGACATTAGCCCATAATTCGCAAACAAAGATCTTAGCAGAAGAAGCTTCAGGAAAAGACATGGATATGGGCTTTATATTTATCCATGGACAAGATCACTTGATGACTACTTTATTGCTAAGAGATTTGATCCAAGATTTCATTGAGTTATATAAAAACAAATAATCACTAGGAGTGAAAAGCATGAATGGGATCATCAAGCAAATTGAAAAAGGCAAACCGATTTTTGAAAAAATCTCACGTAATATATACTTAGGTGCGGTCAGAGATGGCTTCTTGACGGCTATGCCAGCAATTTTATTTTCAAGTATCTTTATTTTGATTGCGGCAGTTCCTGAGATTTTTGGTTTTCAATGGCCAGAAGGAGTATCGACCTGGCTATGGAAAATCTACAATTATTCGATGGGGGTCGTGGGGATATTAGTTTCTACAACTACTGCACGCTGTTTAGCTGAATCGATGAATCGGAGAATGCCGAAAAATAAAATCATCAATACCACATCGGTGATGCTTGCTTCTTTAGTTAGTTTCTTATTGTTGAGTGTCTCACCGATCGAAGGTGGTTTTTCAACGGAATATATGGGGACGAAAGGATTACTTGCTTCGTTCATCGCTGCATTTATTACTGTGAACATTTATAAGTTTTGTGTACGAAAAGATATTACGATCAAGATGCCAAAAGAGGTACCAGGAACGATTTCTCAAACGTTCCGCGATATTTTTCCATTTTCATTTTCGGTTTTTGCCGCCGTGTTGGTCGACTTAGCTGCACGTAGTCTTTTTGGCATCTCTTTTGCAGAAGCCATCATCACTTTATTACAACCACTATTTACAGCAGCAGATGGCTATTTGGGGATAGCCGTGATCTGGGGTGCTATGGCATTTTTCTGGTTTGTTGGTGTGCATGGTCCATCGATCGTTGAACCAGCGATTGCAGCGATCATTTATGCGAATGTCGAAACCAATTTACAACTGTTCAATTCTGGGGAACAAGCTTCACATGTATTGACTGTTGGTTTAGGAAATTTTGTCGGAACGATGGGTGGAACAGGTGCGACTTTAGTCGTTCCGTTTATCTTTTTGCTGTTTGCAAAATCCAAACAGTTAAAAGCCGTTGGTAAAGCTTCAGTTATTCCAGTCAGCTTTGCTGTGAATGAGCCGTTGTTGTTTGCGGCACCGATGATTTTGAATCCGTATTTCTTTGTTCCGTTTTTATTGACGCCGATTGTAAACGTTTGCTTGTTCAAGTTTTTTGTTGATGTATTTGGAATGAATAGTTTCATGTATGTCTTACCTTGGGCAACGCCAGCGCCGATTGGACTAGTCTTAGGAACCGGCATGGGGGTTTTGGCGTTTGTATTAGCCGCCGTCTTGATTCTCGTCGACTTTGCAATCTACTTCCCATTCTGTAAGGCGTATGATGCAACGTTAGTCGAGCAAGAAGCACGACAAGCAGAACAAGTAGCCATGCAAGAAAACGAAACAAAAGTGACTGTGACGATTCCGGCGAATGAAGGATTGGCAACAGAAGCGAGTTCTTTGGGTGATTCAGGAAAAGAAATCAATGTATTAGTTTTATGTGCAGGTGCAGGTACAAGTGCTATGCTTGCAAATGCCTTAAAAGAAGGAGCAAAAGAATTTGATGCACCAATCAGTGCTTTAGCAGGTGCTTATGGTTCTCATTACGAGATGATGGAAGACTTTGATATGATCGTCTTGGCGCCGCAAGTGCAATCTTACTATGAGGATATCAAGGAAGACACAGATCGTTTAGGGATTAAATTGGTTGCCACAAAAGGTGCAGAATACATTGGTTTGACAAGAGATCCTGAGAAAGCTGTTCGGTTTGTTTTAGATCAATTTTAAATCAAAGGAGAGATCGTTAAATGAACAAAGTAAAAGGTTGGCGAGTGTTGGTTGTCGGATTATTTGTTTCATTAGTCAGTGTAGTAGTAGGCACAAAGCAAGTGGAGGCAAAGGAATTGATACGAGGAGCAGATATCTCGATATTAGCAGATATGGAAAAATCTGGTGCAGGATATTACGAAAATGGTGTGAAAAAAGATGCATTACAGATTCTAAAGAACAATGGCGTCAACTATGTTCGTTTGCGATTATGGCAAGATCCTTATGATGATCAAGGGAATTCATATGGTGCAGGCACGAATGATTTGAAAACAACGATTGCTTTGGCGAAACGTGCGAAAAACCAGGGATTGAAAGTGTTACTTGATTTTCATTATAGTGATTTCTGGGTGGACCCTGGCAAACAAAACCTACCGAAAGCATGGGAAAACTATAGCTTTGAGCAACTTGATGCAGCCTTATACGGTTATACGAAAAGTGTATTGACAGAAATGAAAAACAATGGCGTATATCCTGATATGGTCCAGATAGGTAATGAATTGAATAGCGGCATGCTTTGGCCTCATGGGAAATCATGGGGGGAAGGTGGTGGCGAGTTTGATCGATTAGCCACTTTCTTGAAGTCTGGGATTCGGGGAGTAAAAGAAACACAACTAGTCGACACGCCAATCATGCTACATTTAGCTGATGGTGGAGATACAGATGTATTTACTTGGTGGTTTGATGAGATTACAAAACGTGGGGTAGATTACGATTTGATCGGCCTGTCCTATTATCCTTATTGGCATGGCTCGATGAATGCCTTACAAACGACAATGAACACGATCAGTGCCAGATATGATAAAGAAGTCAATGTGGTAGAGACTGCGTATGGACACACAACTGCCAATGCGGATAGTATGCCCAATGCTTTTGGGCCTGAACAGGAAATTGCAGGAGGCTATGCGGCAACACCAGCAGGTCAAAGAGAATATTTGAATGATTTGGTGACCCGTATCCAAACCGTACCAAATGAGAAAGGAAACGGATTCTTCTACTGGGAACCTCTATGGTATAACGGCAATGTCTCTTGGGCAACAGCTGCTGGAATGAACTATCTAGGCGTACAGTCTCAAACAGGAAATGAGTGGGATAACCAAGCGATGTTTGATTTCAATGGACAAGCGCTTCCTAGCTTAAAGGCATTTCAAGAAGCAGGGAGACAGCAAAATCTTCTGAAAAATCCTAGTTTTGAAAATGACGGTTTCACGAACGCACCGTCCAATTGGTCGGTGTGGCGAGGCAATGGCGCAGCAATCGATACATTGAAAACTGAAACTGGTGGGTTTTCCGGAACGTATAAAGCAACCTTTTGGGATGATCAAGCGTATCAAATGTCGATATATCAAACGGTTAATGGATTAAGCAAGGGAACCTACACATTAACTGCTTATACTATGGCAGGCGGCGATTTGACCACTAGTCAGGTGTATGTCAAAAATCATGGTGGGAAAGAACTGAAGGCTTCGATCACTAAAAGTGGCGAGTGGACGAAGGTAACGATCAAAGATATCCCGGTTACTTCAGGCACGAGTGAGATTGGCATTTATGTTGATGCAAAAGCGCAAGGATGGGTATCGGTGGATCATGTGACCCTCGTTAAAAATCAATAGTAAAAAAGCCCCTAAGGACGCTTGGTTTTTCCAGACGTTCTTAGAGGCTTTTTTTAGTCGATCAGATATCTAATACTTTATCCAAGAAATCTTTCGTTCGTTCATTTTGCGGATTTTCAAAGATTTGTTGTGGTGTGCCATCTTCAAGGAAGTTGCCGCCATCTATAAACATGACACGGTTAGCGACTTCTTTAGCAAAGCCCATTTCATGTGTCACGATGACCATAGTCATTCCTTGTTTCGCTAATTTTTTCATGACATTCAATACATCGCCGACCATTTCTGGGTCCAAGGCTGAAGTAGGTTCATCAAAGAGCATGATATCGGGATTCATAGCTAATGCACGAGCGATAGCAACCCGTTGTTTTTGTCCACCAGATAAGTTATCTGGGTACATATCTTTTTTGTCTTCTAAACCAACTGTTTCTAACAATTTGATTGCTTTTTTCTCTGCTTCCTCACGAGAGAGTTTCTTTAGATCCATCGGTGCTAAAACGATGTTTTCCAACACAGAAAGATGTGGGAAAAGATTGAAATGCTGGAATACCATGCCAATATGTTGTCTTACTAAGTTGATATCTGTGTTTTTATCCATCAAATGAGCACCATCAATGATGATATCACCGGATGTCGGATCTTCTAAACGGTTCAAACAACGTAAAAAAGTACTTTTACCTGAACCAGAAGGTCCGATCACACAAACAACATCGCCTTCATTGATCGACACGTTGATGTCGTTCAAGACAGTGTTGTCTCCATATTTTTTTACAAGATGTTCGACTAAGATTTTTTCTGTCATCTTATTTCACCTTCTTTTCTAAAACTTTCGCGAATTTCGTCAATGCAGTGATCAAGATCAAGTACATTACTGCGATGATCAAGTAAACATACGTACTTTGAGTGGTCCGAGCAACGATGATTCGTCCAGTTTGTAGCAACTCGACCACACCAATCGCTGAAATGATCGTCGTATCTTTCAATGAGATCACGAATTGGTTGACAAACGATGGAATCATGATTTTAAATGCTTGTGGTAAAATGATTTTTTGCATCGTACGGTTATAAGACAGACCTAAACTTCGTGAAGCTTCCATTTGTCCTGTAGGAACAGCGTTGATCCCGCCGCGTACGATTTCAGCGATATAGGCACTCGCGTTCAAGGTCAATGTGATGATCCCTGCAATAAAGTCAGGAATCGTAAAGCCGACGATACTTGGTAGACCGAAAAAGATGAAGAAAGCAAGTACCATCATCGGGATTCCACGAATGATATCTACATAGATGCTGGCAACTGTTCGTAAGGCGCGGATCGGTGAAACACTGAAAAGACCGAAGATTACGCCGACAACTAAAGCTAGTGCAAATGAGATCAAGGTTAATAGGATCGTTTGCCATAAGCCTTTCAATAGCGCTTTGTAATTGTTTTGGATCAAGCCAGTCAATGTCGATTCATCAACAGCTGGTGCTGCTGCACTTTCGTCTGTAGAGATGTATTGATTGATGATCTCATCATATTGACCTGTTCGTTTTAATTCTTTTAATCCTTCGTTGAACATTTGTAATAATTCAGGATTTTCGCCTTTTTTCACTGCGAAACCATAAGAGCCACCAGTTTCTCGTTCGATCGGCGTTTCTAATTCCTGACCATTTTTGATCGCATAACCGATTACTGGATAGTCATCCATCATTGCGTCAATTGCTCCGACTCTCAAACTGTCATATAGCTGATCTGCAGCATCGAAATATTTGATTTCGTAGCCGTATTTCTCTTGGTTAGCGACCAAGAAATCTGCACTTTCGGTACCGACTTTCGCACCGACTGTTTTTCCATCTAAGTCTTCATAAGACTTGATCGAAGTATTGCCTTTTTTGACTGCGATTTGGATACCACTTTGGAAATAAGGGTCTGAAAAATCAAACGTTTTTTTACGTTCATCGGTAATCGTCATCCCCGCGATCATTCCATCTGCTTGTCCAGATTCCAATGCTTGTAACGCAGCAGAGAAACCGCGGAAGTCCATGCGGATATTGAATCCATGCATTTCTGAGATAGCTTCCATTAAGCTGACATCGATCCCCACATATTCGCCATCCGCATTTTGATACTCGAATGGAGCGAAGGCCGAATCACTTGCAATCACATAAACGTCTTTTTTAGGTTCTATTTTTTGCATCGTCTCGCTAGTTGCTGTAGTCGATTGCGTCTCATCAGCTTGCACAGGCGTGTGCAGAGCGAATGTAACAAGTCCTGTCATTATGAAAAGGAATGTCTGTAACATGTTTCTTTTTTTCATAAATAACCTCCTATATAAATTTCGATAATTTCCAATATTTAACTATTATAGGCGAAAAGATATTCCTAACACAAGATTCCAAGAAAAAATAATTCAAAAAAGTAGCGGTTTGTTACATGGTATGTAAGAAAATATGACATACGATAAAAGGAAGAGATGACCTTTAAGATCTGAAACTTTCAATTGGCGAAAGTATGTTCGCCGTGATATAATAGAAGAACAAGGAATGCCTTTGCTTTCCTTTTCTTTTTTTTGATGAAATGAGAGAAGGAATGAACGAAAAGGAGGACGAACAATGATTGAAAGAGATACCTCCCGTCATTTTGAGTTGGTGTCAAAATACCAACCAGCCGGCGATCAACCAGAAGCGATCAAGCAGTTGGTCGAAGGTGTAAATGAGGGTAAAAAAGCGCAGATTTTATTAGGTGCGACCGGAACAGGGAAAACCTATACGATATCTAATTTGATCGAAAAAGTAAATAAACCAACTTTGATCATTGCACATAATAAGACACTAGCTGGCCAATTATATGGGGAATTCAAAGAGTTCTTTCCGAATAATGCGGTCGAATATTTTGTTTCTTACTATGATTATTATCAACCAGAAGCCTATGTACCTTCGAGTGATACGTACATTGAAAAAGATTCAAGTGTCAACGATGAAATCGATAAATTGCGTCATTCCGCCACAAGTTCATTGTTAGAACGAAATGACGTGATCGTGATTGCTTCGGTTTCTTGTATTTTTGGATTAGGTTCACCATTCGAATATCAAAAACAAGTCGTGTCGATCAGACAAGGTGCGGAGATGGACCGTAATCAATTGATCCGAGATCTAGTCAGCATCCAATTTGAGCGAAACGATATTGATTTTCAGCGCGGTCGTTTTCGAGTGCGTGGTGATGTCGTGGAGATCTTTCCAGCTTCACGTGATGAGCGAGCATTACGCGTGGAATTTTTTGGTGATGAGGTCGAAAGAATCCGTGAAGTGAATGCGTTGACAGGTGAAGTATTAGGCGAAACAGAGCACGTCGCTATTTTCCCAGCTACTCACTTTGTGACCGATGACGATCATATGGAACATGCGGTCGCAAATATCAAAGCAGAACTGGAACAACGATTGACTGTGTTACGTAATGAGAACAAATTACTAGAGGCGCAACGCTTAGAACAACGGACGAACTATGACATCGAGATGATGTTAGAGATGGGCTATACTTCTGGGATCGAAAACTATTCACGTCATATGGATGGTCGTAAAGAAGGCGAACCGCCGTATACGTTATTAGATTTCTTCCCTGAGGATGCGCTGATGGTCATTGATGAATCTCATGTGACGATGCCACAGATCCGTGGAATGTATAACGGAGACCGTGCGAGAAAACAAATGCTAGTCGATTATGGCTTCCGCTTGCCATCTGCACTAGATAACCGTCCTTTACGTCTAGAAGAATTTGAGAAACATGTCAACCAGATCGTCTATGTTTCTGCTACTCCTGGACCTTATGAGTACGAACAAACAGATACAGTGGTCCAACAAATCATTCGACCAACAGGATTATTAGACCCAGTCATCGAAGTACGACCGATCATGGGTCAAATCGATGATCTAGTAGGTGAAATCAATGAACGGGTCGAAAAAGATCAACGGGTGTTCGTGACCACGTTGACGAAAAAGATGTCAGAAGACTTGACCGATTACTTCAAAGAGCTAGGGATCAAAGTGAAATACTTGCATAGTGATATCAAAACATTAGAACGAACAGAGATCATTCGCGACCTTCGTTTAGGTGAGTTCGATGTATTAGTTGGTATCAACTTACTACGTGAAGGATTAGATGTCCCTGAAGTATCGTTAGTTGCTATTTTAGATGCCGATAAAGAAGGGTTCTTGCGAAGTGAACGTTCGTTAGTCCAAACCATCGGACGTGCGGCACGTAACTCAGAAGGTAAAGTCATCATGTATGCGGACAGAGTCACTGATTCTATGCGTTTGGCCATGGACGAAACGTCAAGACGTCGTAGTATCCAGCAACAATACAATGAGGAACATGGCATCGTTCCGAAAACGATCATCAAAGAAATCCGAGACTTGATCTCGATTACGAAAGAATCAGAAGATGATGCAAAAGAAACGGTACAAGTTTCTTATGAAGAGATGACAAGAGAAGAAAAAGCAACACTATTGATGAAACTAGAAAAAGAAATGAAAGATGCAGCGAAAGCATTGGATTTCGAGACCGCAGCCAATGTGCGTGATATGATTCTTGAATTAAAAGCATCTGAGTAGGGGGTAAACATGGCTAACGATAAAATTATTATTCATGGCGCAAGAGCGCACAATTTGAAGAATATCGATGTGACGATCCCACGTGATAAATTCGTGGTCGTCACCGGATTATCCGGTTCAGGGAAAAGTTCACTTGCTTTTGACACATTATACGCAGAGGGACAACGCCGATATGTCGAAAGTTTATCTGCGTATGCCCGTCAATTTTTGGGGCAAATGGATAAACCGGATGTCGATAGTATTGATGGACTTAGCCCAGCAATCTCGATCGATCAAAAAACAACCAGTAAAAACCCTCGTTCTACCGTAGGGACAGTCACAGAGATCAATGATTATTTACGTTTGTTGTTTGCTCGGGTCGGTCATCCGATCTGTCCAAATGACCATATCGAGATCACCAGTCAATCCGTCGAACAAATGGTGGACAAAGTGCTAGAACTGCCTGATCGGACGAAGATCCAAATTTTAGCACCGATCGTGGTAAAGAAAAAAGGACAACACAAAAAAGTATTTGAACGTGTCCAAAAAGAAGGGTATGTTCGTGTTCGTGTAGACGGAGAAACCTATGACGTTAGCGAAGTACCTGAATTAGAGAAAAATAAAAAACACGATATCGCGATCGTGATTGACCGCATCGTGGTCAAAGAAGGCGTCCGCTCTCGTTTATTCGATTCTATCGAAGCAGCGCTTCGTTTAGCGGATGGCTATGTACTGATCGATGTGATCGGGGAAGAAGAAATGCTCTTTAGCGAACATTATGCGTGTCCGTACTGTGGGTTTACAGTGGGAGAATTAGAACCGCGCTTATTTTCTTTCAATGCACCATTTGGCGCATGTCCGGATTGTGATGGTTTGGGTGTCAAATTAGAAGTCGATATCGATCTAGTGATCCCAGATAAAACAAAAACATTGAACGAAGGAGCAATCCTCCCTTGGAATCCCATCAGTTCGCAATATTATCCACAAATGCTGGCTCAAGCTTGCGAAAGTTATGGCATCGATATGGATACACCATTTGAAGACTTACCTATTGAACATCAAGAAATCGTGTTGAATGGTACCTCAGAGCCCTTCCATTTCCACTACGAAAATGATTTTGGCGGAGTGAGAGATGTTGAAACGTCATTTGAAGGGGTGATGACCAATATCAAACGTCGCTACCATGATACGAACAGCGATTTTACGAGAGAGCAAATGCGTCTTTACATGACAGAATTGACGTGTAAGACTTGTGACGGTTACCGATTGAATCCACAAGCTTTATCCGTACAGATCAATGGTACGAATATTGGTCAGACGAATGAGTTGTCGATCCAACATGCCGTTGAATTTTTTGAAAATCTAACGTTATCAGAGCAAGAAAAAGTCATTGCTCGTCCGATTCTAAAAGAAGTCAATGATCGTTTGTCATTTTTAGAAAATGTGGGTCTTGATTATTTGACACTTAGTCGTGCTTCGGGCACTTTATCAGGTGGAGAAGCGCAACGGATTCGTTTAGCCACACAAATTGGTTCAAATCTATCGGGAGTTCTTTATATCTTAGATGAGCCTTCCATTGGCTTGCATCAACGGGACAATGATCGCTTGATCGGTTCATTGAAGAAAATGCGTGATCTTGGCAATACCTTAGTGGTTGTGGAACATGATGAAGATACGATGCGTGCAGCTGATTATTTGATCGATGTTGGGCCTGGTGCGGGACATCAAGGTGGCGAGATCGTTTCTGCTGGAACGCCAGCTCAAGTTGCGAAGGATAAACATTCATTGACCGGACAATATCTGTCTGGCAAAAAATCGATCCCTGTTCCTGAAACAAGACGAAAAGGTACAGGAAAAGCGATCAAGATCACAGGTGCGACAGAAAACAACTTGAAAAACGTGTCCGTCGAGTTTCCTTTGGGTGAGTTCGTGGCGGTCACTGGAGTCTCTGGTTCAGGGAAAAGTACGCTTGTGAACAGTATCTTGAAGAAGGCATTAGCACAAAAAATCAATCGTAATTCAGCCAAACCAGGAAAGTTCAAAACGATAACTGGTTATGAAGGAATCGAAAAAATCATTGATATCGATCAAAGCCCGATTGGTCGGACACCAAGAAGTAATCCGGCGACTTATACGAGTGTCTTTGATGATATCCGTGATCTGTTTGCTCAAACTAATGAAGCGAAGATGCGTGGCTACAAAAAAGGTCGTTTCAGTTTCAACGTGAAAGGTGGACGCTGTGAAGCTTGCCGCGGGGATGGGATCATCAAAATCGAAATGCATTTCTTACCAGATGTGTATGTCCCATGCGAAGTCTGTCATGGGAAACGTTATAACTCAGAAACACTAGAAGTTCATTACAAAGGAAAAAGTATTGCGGATATCTTAGAGATGACGGTTGAAGATGCCGTTGAGTTTTTCCAACCGATCCCTAAGATCCATCGAAAACTACAAACGATCGTTGATGTTGGCTTAGGCTACGTCACGATGGGACAACCAGCAACGACATTGTCCGGTGGAGAAGCGCAACGAATGAAACTTGCGAGTGAACTGCACAAAATTTCTAATGGGAAGAATTTTTATATTTTAGATGAGCCGACTACAGGGCTTCACACTGATGACATTGCTCGTTTATTGCATGTTTTGCAACGATTGGTTGATGCAGGAAATACTGTGTTAGTCATTGAACACAATTTAGACGTCATCAAAACAGCGGATCATTTGATCGATCTAGGACCTGAAGGTGGCGAAGGTGGCGGTACGATCCTAGCGACTGGTACACCAGAGGAATTAGTGAAAGTCAAAGAAAGCTATACAGGACATTATTTGAAAAGAATCATGGAAAAATAATAAAAGTGATGATGATAGTTAAAAAAATATTAAAAGAATACAATATGTATTGTTTTCTTTTCATGAGTATTCTAGAATATTTTATATGGTAGTTCTTTCTACACTTATTGGTATAGATAAAAACTTCCTATAAGTTCAATCCGTTCAAAAAAGAATTGAGCAATCGGAGGAGATTCCTTTGATTGCTTTTTTCTTTATGGTATGATATTCCTTGTGTAATTGTAAAAGAAAAAACAAGAGATTATTAAGTTAGTGAGAGATAATGATGAACAGTAATGAAAAAAATGAATTTATCCCTATTTTATTAGGTAGCGATATGAACGTTTATGGTATGGCCCGTTCATTTCACGAGGCATATGACACAGTTTGTCAATCCTATGCGTCGAATCAATTAGCGCCTACCCGCTATAGCAAAATCGTAAACGTTGAAGTGATTCCAGGATTTGATCAAGATCCGGTTTTTATAGAGACGATGAGACGTTTAGCAAAAGAAAAATATACGGATAAAAATAAAAAATATTTACTGATAGCTTGTGGCGATGGATATGCCGAGTTGATATCTCAGCATAAAGAGGAGCTGTCTGAAACTTTTATATGTCCTTATATCGATTATTCACTTTTCGAGCGATTAGTGAATAAAGTGAGTTTTTATGAGATATGTGAAGAATATCAGTTACCTTATCCCAAAACATTGATCATTCGAAAAGAAATGTTGAACAATGGCCGCTTAGAACAAGAGTTACCTTTCAATTTTCCTGTAGCACTAAAACCGGCAAATAGTGTGGAATATTTATCTGTCCAATTTGAGGGACGAAAAAAAGCGTTTATTATTGATAATCGCGAGGAATTTGATTTGATGTTAGGTCGGATCTATGAAGCAGGTTATACGAGCGAAATGATCGCACAAGATTTTATTCCTGGGGATGACAGCAATATGCGTGTCTTGAATGCCTACGTTGATGACCAGCATCAAGTACGAATGATGTGTCTAGGACATCCATTACTTGAAGACCCAACACCAGCGTCTATCGGAAACTATGTGGTGATCATGCCTGACTATAACGAGAAGATCTACCAAACGATCAAAGCATTTCTAGAAAAAATCGAGTACACTGGTTTTGCAAACTTCGACATGAAATATGACCCACGAGATGGGGAATATAAATTATTTGAGATCAATCTTCGTCAAGGAAGAAGTAGTTTCTTTGTTACGCTCAATGGCCTGAATTTAGCACGTTTTCTAACAGAAGACCGTGTCTTTGGTGTGCCATTCGTGGAAACGACCTACGGAACGAACCAATCAGACCAAGCGAAGCTATGGCTTGGCGTGCCTAAAAAAGTCTTTTTGACTTATGCCAAAGAGAACGAACAAAAACAACGTGCCTTGCAGTTGATCAAAGAAAAACGCTATGGAACGACTGTGTTTTATGAGAAAGATCATTCACTTAAACGCTGGGTATTGATGACTTATATGTTCCGAAACTATATTCCAAGATTTAAAAAATACTTTCATTCGAAAGAAGGCTAGTTCATGGAGAATTTTTTCAGCATCTTAGGTGGGATGGGAACGATGGCAACGGAAAGCTTTGTCCGCTTGATCAATCATCGTGTCAAAGCCGCCAAAGATCAGGATTATTTGAACTATGTATTGTTCAATCATGCGACAGTTCCTGATCGAACGGCCTACATTTTGGATCAAACAAAAGAAAATCCTGTCCCTTATTTAGTTGAGGATGTCAAAAAACAAAATTTACTACAACCGAATTTCATTGTGTTGACTTGTAATACAGCTCATTACTTTTTTGATGACTTACAAGCTGAGACGACGATTCCGATTTTGCATATGCCACGAGAAGCGGCAAAAGAGCTTGTCCGTCAAAAAACAACGGGTAAAGTAGCTGTTTTAGCAACTCAAGGAAGTATTCTTGCCGGCGTTTACGAAAAAGAAATCAAAGCGTTAGGATTTGACGTGGTGATTCCTGACCAAGAACTACAAGAAAAAGTGAACTACTTGATTTATCATGAAATCAAAGAAGCGGATCGCTTGAACAAAGAACTTTATTTTGAGATTTTAGAAGAAGTCGTTCAACGATTGGCATGTGAAAAGATCATCTTAGGCTGTACAGAATTGTCTTTGATGCAAGAAGTTGCCTCCGATAATCCTTATCCTGTGATCGATGCGCAGTCGATATTAGCTGATCGAACAATCGAGATGGCACTATCTGCTCGAAAGTAAGATACGTTTTGAGTGTAATAATAGTTGTGGGCTGAGTTTGATCCACAGGGGTTCAGCTCCTATAAATTAGCGCGAAAAGAGTTAGAGACAGAAATGTTTCCCCTCGAGAAATAAGACGCCATCCACGAAAATTGTTCTTCAAATTTTTGTGGATGGCGCCTTATTTCCGAAGAGGGTACTTTTGTTCTCGCCGTTTATTCGTTTTTAGAATGTGCGAGAGGACTACTGTCCCCTCACTTTTCGCGCTTATTATGAAGTGATTTATTTTTACTTCACAGTCTTTGAATAAAATCAAAAGAAATCGAATTCAAACTAGCAATGATACGCCCGGGATGATATAATTTTATAGGAGAACGAGAGAGGAGGCCATACGTATGGCTGATAATTTAGAACTAGTAATCATTACAGGAATGAGCGGTGCAGGTAAAACTGTGGCCATTCAAAGCTTTGAAGATATGGGGTACTTTTGTATCGATAATATGCCCCCAACACTGATCCCAAAATTCTGGGAACTGATCAAGGAATCTGGGAAAGTCACAAAAATGGCACTTGGTGTGGATCTACGTTCACGCTCTTTCTTTGAAGAGATCCAAAGTATGTTGATCGAGATCGAAAACACAAATTTCATCGATACCTCTGTCTTATTTTTAGATGCTTCTGATGAAGAGTTGGTTGCTCGTTATAAAGAAACCAGAAGAACACATCCGATGGCGATGGATGGTCTAGTAACGGAAGGTATTCGTAAGGAACGGGCGATTTTAAATGACATCAAAGCACAAGCTTCGGTCATTATTGATACGACGACTTTAACTCCACGACAACTACGTGAAAAAATCAATCAAACATTTAAAACAAAAGATGATCAAGGATTTCGCATCGAGTTTGTTTCGTTTGGTTTCAAATATGGATTACCGATTGATTCAGATATTGTGATGGATGTTCGCTTTTTACCGAACCCTCATTATATCGCTGATTTAAGACCATTGACTGGGAAAGATAAACCAGTCTATGATTACGTCATGTCCTTTGACGAAACAGAATTATTTTATTTGAAATTCCTTGATTTATTAAAGACAGTTATGCCAGGATATATCAAAGAAGGAAAAAGCAGTTTGACTGTAGCAATTGGCTGTACGGGTGGACAACACCGTTCAGTTGCTTTAACAGAAAGATTATCTCAAGCGCTTAGTGAAACATATAAAGTCAATGTAACTCATCGTGACAAAGATAAGCGCAAAGAGACGGTGAACCGCTCATGAAAATGAAAACTTACCGAATTCGAAAACCCAAAATCGTTGTAGTCGGAGGCGGTACAGGCTTACCTGTTATTTTGAAAAGTCTGCGTAATCAAGGAGCCGATATCACGGCAATCGTGACCGTCGCAGATGATGGCGGTAGTAGTGGTGAGATTCGCCAGTCGATTGCGATGGCTCCTCCAGGAGATTTAAGAAATGTGTTAGTCTCGCTATCTGATATGCCTCAATTTTACGAAGATATCTTTCAGTACCGCTTCAAAAAAGAAGACCAATTTTTAGCCAATCATACCATTGGTAACTTGATCATTGCGGCAGTTGCTGAAATGAGAGGGAGTACTTATGAAGCAGTACAACTATTGTCTCGAATGATGCACGTGGATGGTCACATCTATCCCTCTTCTGAAACGCCGTTGACCTTACATGCGGTCTTCAAAGATGGAACGACAGCGATCGGAGAATCTAAAATCGCTCTTGACCGCAAAACGATCGATCGGGTATTCGTGCGTAATACAGAAGACGAAAGTGAAGCCAAAGCAGGCCGCAAAGTCGTTTCTGCGATCATGGAAGCAGATATGGTCGTCTTAGGGCCGGGAAGCTTGTTCACGAGTATTCTTCCTAACTTAGTCATACCAGAAGTTGGTGAAGCCATGCTTCAAACGAAAGCAGAGGTCGTGTACATTTGTAATATCATGACACAAAAAGGGGAAACAGAACATTTTTCAGATGCAGACCATATTCGTGTGTTGCATCAACATTTAGACCAACCCTTTATCGATACTGTTTTAGTCAATACAGAAAAAGTTCCCAAAGATTACATGGACCCGGAAATCTACGATGAATACCTTGTCCAAGTAGCACATGATTTTAATGGCTTAAGAGAAGAAAATTGTCGGGTCATCTCGACAGACTTTTTAGAGTTGAAAAATGGCGGGGTCTTCCATGATGGTGAAAAGGTAGTCGAAGAACTATTTCGTATCGTCTTTGGCTCAAAGTAATTAAAGGAAAAATTTTGTGAAAAGGAGGTGGATAACGTGTCATTTGCAGCTGAAGTCAAGAAGGAATTGACTGGTTTGGAAGTCCATCGAGAACATGCAAAAGCGGAATTAGCCGCGTTATTACGAATGAATGGCTCACTTGGAATCGTCAACCAGCAATTCATCTTGAATGTACAGACAGAAAACGCCGCAATTGCTCGACGGATCTACTCACTTTTAAAAGATCATTATCAAGTACGAAGCGAACTGCTCGTACGCAAGAAAATGAAATTAAAGAAGAATAATGTCTACATTGTTCGCTTGAAACAAGGAACAAAAAATGTATTGATGGATCTGGATATCATGGATGGCATGATGTTCAATGGGCATGTTTCCGATGAGATCATGGGAAATGCACAAAAGATGCGTTCATATTTACGTGGCGCATTTATGGCGTCGGGTTCAGTCAATAACCCGGAAACAAGTCGTTATCACTTAGAGATTTATTCGATCTACGAACAACATAACCAAGATATTTGTAATATGTTGAATTACTATGGTTTACACGCGCGTACACTAGAAAGACGTAATGGCTATATCTCTTATTTAAAAGGGGCCGAAAAAATTGCTGATTTCTTGACTCTGATTGGCGCAACCAATTCGATGTTACGTTTTGAAGACGTGCGGATCGTGCGTGATATGAGAAATTCAGTGAACCGATTAGTCAATTGTGAGACGGCTAACCTGAACAAAACCATTGATGCAGCATCAAAGCAGATTGAAAATATTGAATTGATCGAAGCACGAGTGGGTTTACAAGCACTTCCGGAAAAGTTACAAGAGATTGCTGAATTACGCTTGCAACATCCTGAAGTCAGTTTAAAAGAACTAGGAGAAATGATCCCATCCGGAGCGATCTCGAAATCAGGGATCAATCATCGGATTCGAAAAATCAACGAATTTGCTGAAAAATTAAAGGAACAAGCATCCTAACGAACAATGAATTTATTGTTCATTTAATCGAAATATAAACATATTGTGGTTTGACTAATTTGTCTTTTGCTTTTAGGGTTCATCGAAGCAAGAGGATAGATGTCAGACCACTTTTTTTTCTTTTTCTTAAAAATGGGCATGAATCTAAAGTTTAGGTACTTATAATGAATGTAAATTAGTGATAGTGAGGAGGAGATTGCATTATGGAAGAAGCACATAAAAGTAAGAAACGTAAAATAGATGAGCTATATCCTACAAGAGAGCTAAAAGAAAAGCGTGATCAAGCCATTTATCGTGAGTTAATATCAGGTCAGTTGGAAAAAGACATCATGAACAAGTATCAAATCAGCAGAGAGCGCCTCTATTCAACCAAGAAAAAGCTGGCAATCCAAGAGATTATCGGGCAAAAAAGCCAAAAAACAATTGCCTATCGGTTGAAATTGACAGTCTCACAAGTTCGTAAGTATCGAAATGATTATATTTATACCGCATTAGCAAAAAACGGAGAGATAGCAGCATTAGCAGCTGAATTTCAGATGAGTGAAAAACAAATCTTGCAGATTCGCAATAAAAGGATTGCCACTGAATTGATAAAAGGATCGAGTGTAACAGAAGTAGCAAAAGATTCACAGTTATCAGTCAATAAAATTCGTTCAATCAGAAATGAACAGATTATCGAACGATTGAAAGAACAACATCCTGAAGAAATTGCCAGAGATTTCAATTTATCAATGGAACAAGTATTTTTGATCAAGCAACGTTCGCTAGAATCAAATAATAAGACAAAAGAGTTGTCTCCCGCGAACAAAAATCTCTTGGATCAATTAGAGGAACGCAAAGCGAAGGTACTAAGTTTACTTGAAGAAAGCAAAACAACAAAAGCTGTAGCACAAGAATTAAAGATCAGTCAACGAGCAGTCATTGATATCCGTAATCGTGAAATTGAAAAATCATTCGAAGCTGGACAGACTGGCCAAGAAATCAGTCAGCGATTCCACATTGGAATCGAGGAACTCTATCGACTAAGAGATGTTCGTCTATTGATACAAAGCGATCAAGGGAAAACGAGTAGTCTTCTTTCAAAAAGATTTAATGTGTCATTATCCAGAGTTGGATCGATTTTGTGTCGGAATAATGCTTCTAGTAAGCTTGATCATACTACAGCAAGCTCTCGAAAAACATTTGATATTTCAGTAGTATCTGATGAGACAAGACGAGAAATTCTGAAACGAATCAAAGAAACAAAAATAACGAAGGCTTTGGGAAAAGAATTAGGAGTAATCGTTCCCCTGATCTATAAAGTGAGAAATCATGGGATATTAACAAAATTGAACAGTGGAGAATCCACTCAAGCGGTCGCAGAAGAATTCAAAATGGATATCAAAAATGTTCGTGAAGTTATTTTCCGAGCAAATCTGGCAGAATTTCCCAATATCAAGCGACGTACTTTAGATTATTTGACACCTGAACAAGTGCAAACAGTTAGAAACTGCCTCAATCGCAAGATGACGATCAGAGAAATCTCTGAAGTACTAGGAATCAAAGACTCGTTGGTCAGATGTGTGCAAACAAAAATGAAATCACAAAAAGGAACAATCAAGATGAAGCATCGAGTCACAAAAGAACAAAAAAAGCAGATCATGCAAGACCTAAACTACATGACTCCATTTGTGAATTCTTCGAAATCAGGGGTGAGTGAGTCGACCATCCGCGTTTTGGCTACTAGGTTTGAAGAAATCAAGGGGAGAGAAATCCAAGAAAAACGAAAAACAGCAAAAATGAAGGCACTACAAAAGATGGATGAACTACTTACTAAGGTAAAAGAAGAAGCGAAAATCCGCAATATTCAGCAAATTATTCAAAAAGAAAAAATGCCAAAAACGAAATTGATGACACAACGTGAATAAATAGATACGAGTAATGGACAGTATTCTAAAGAGCATTAGCCCTCTTTTTGATCAAGACGAAGTAGAATCATTCCTTTGATCTCTTTTTAGCATATGTTAAAAAAAAGAAAGATCGATCAAAGAAATACTCCTATAACGAGAGAATGAAACAAACAAGTTAGGAGGAAACTGTAAATGAGTGATTATGAAAAACAGGTAGTGACATCCAAAAGAAGATTTCAAATACGTACGCAAGCAATTGAAAAAAAACAAGACGTATTAGCGGAAATAAGACATCGCAAAACGAACGTATATATCATAAAAAAACATCACCTTACTCTTTGGCAGGTCAGATTCGTTATAAAAAGAGAAATTATACGACAGATCAAAAAAGGTACGCGTATGGAAATAATCGCTCACCGATTGAATATGTCGCTAGATCAAATTCGAGAGGTACGCAATAACTATATCAAACATCATCTAATAAACGGTGCTTCAAAGAATGATCTCGCTAAAAAGCTACATATGGAGCATCAACAGATACTTACTATTCGAAATCATATGATCGAGAAAAAGTTAGTTCAAAAATTGACCATCAAAGAAGTTGCGCACAGGTGGAAATTGGCAGAGAGTAGTGTAGAAAAGATACGAGAACAAGCCATTTTAAGACGATTACAAATGACTCATCCAGAAGATGTTGCCACTACTTTTCGATTATCCGTTGAAGATGTTTTACGTATTCGTCAGAAAATTAGCCAACCACTTGCCTTGCAAGGTCATGTCACAAAAGAAAGTAAGAAATGGCTAAAAAATATCAATCGACAAGAACAAGCAATTGTCGCGAGCTTAGAACAAGGAAAGCCAACAAGAATCGTTGCCCAGCAATTGAATATCAACCAAAAATTTGTGATTCGGACACGTACGCGTCATATTGAACAAGCATTCGAGCAAAAGCAGCCACTAGCAGAAATCAGCAAACGATTTTATACACCTGTGGATGAACTAAGAAAACTTAGGAATCAGCGGATTTTGTATTATCGCGAGGATGGAATCAAAGCAAGTATCTTAGCTAGAAAGTTCAATATGAAAACTACTGCCCTACAGAAAGTCGTTTATCATAATCAGGCAGTACAACAACCCATGAAAAAAGATAAGAAAGAGAATAAAACTGAGCCACTAACGTCGTTTTCAGTTGAAGCATGTGCCAAATTTATGGAGGAATTAAAAAAAGGGAAATCAATGGCCGAAATTGGTCTCTCTCTTAACTTGGATCACCATAAAACTTGTGCAATTAGAAATCACCTGATTTTAACGAAGCTTAATAACGGGGAGAAGACAGAAGCTATCGCAAAGCAATTCAATACGAATTTGACCAATATCTATCAAATCACGTTTCAAGCGGATCTAGTAAACTATCCCAATATAAAAAAACGGACAAATAGTTATTTGACAGAGCAACAAACGCAGGATGTTAAGCGGATGATAGGGGAAGGAAAAACAAACAGCCAAATTGCGCAGCTACTTTCGGTAAAAAAATCATTAGTCATCAGTAAAAGGCGATCATTGAAAAGACTGACAAGATTATCTAACAAAAAGCATAGAATTACAGATGAACAAAAATCAGCGATCCTTGCAGATGCTAGGTATCTCGATAGGGTCACTAATGCCATGAAACATGGGGTAAGTATAGAGTCAGTTCGAGTCATCTCGAAGCGCAATAATAAAATGAGCATAAAAAAAATCAGTGAACGAAAAAATGATGTGGAGAAACTAAAAAAATTCAAGGAAATAGAAAAAGAAATCAAACGACAAGCAAAAGTAGAGAATATCAAGCGGGTCCTCCAAGAAAAGCCGCAACAGTTTCGTTCAACCAAACATACTTCGATACTACAACGATAAAAAATAGACCGAAAAAGCCAATCGCTTTTCGGTCTATTTTTGATTTTAACCATCAAGGAATGATCAAATGATGAATTATTTAACCAATTCACTCAATTCTTCTGGTGTGATCGATTCATCAAAGATATGTTCATCGATGATTACAGTAGGGACGAATTGGATGTGAGCAGCATTTGCTTCATCGATGATTGCTTGAGTAGTTGCTTGGTCTTCTTGTTCGGTTAAACCAAGTGTTTCTGTTGCATATTCGGCAATGCCGTCTAAATCAAGTTGTTTCCATTCATCTTGCGCATCGAAAATCGCTTTGATTTGTTTTAATGCGACTTTTCCATCCGTCGTAGTGATATGATGATGCATCACATTTCCTTTTTGTAAACTAGGTTTTTCTTTGTCGAATAATTTGATGATTCGTAAGAGTCTTCCAGATTGAACCGCCTCTTCTAAAATGTCATAAGATTCGATAAACCATTGTCGACAATAAGGACAAGCAAGATTAACAAATTCGATCATTTGTTTTGGTGCATCTTCGTTTCCGTACATGATTCCAGTAGTTTTGTTTGTTTTTGTTGCATCAATAATTGAAATATCCATTTTTTAACACCTCTTTATTCTATTGTAATAACTTTACCCTAAAAAAGACAATGATTTGTTCAAAGAAATAAATGTGTGTGTGAATCGTTAATCTCTCATTTCCTAGATTAAAAAGCTAAAAGTTGTAAGAAAGGAAAAGCTATTTTTTTATTTTCTACCTGTCGATTCTGGTCGAAGCATTTCTGTCATATCTTTAGCATGTGATTTTTCTTTCAAAATTAGGAGGTTTTCTTTGTTCGTTTACGGTATAATAATAAAGATTATTTAGATAAATTGAGCAAAGGTGATGAAACATGCGAAAAATGAAGACGATGGATGGGAATACTGCTGCGGCATATATTTCATATGCCTTTACAGAATTAGCAGCGATCTATCCAATTACGCCTAGTTCAACAATGGCTGAACTGGTTGATCAATGGGCAGCCTCAGGTAAAAAAAATATTTTCGGACAACCAGTGAAAGTCGTAGAGATGCAATCAGAAGCTGGTGCTGCTGGTGTCGTACATGGGTCATTAAAAACCGGAGCATTGACAACAACGTACACTGCTTCACAAGGATTATTATTGATGATCCCAAATATGTATAAGATAGCCGGTGAACTTTTACCTAGTGTTTTTCACGTAGCTAGTCGAGCGGTGACGACGAATGCGTTGAATATTTTTGGTGATCATGGCGATGTGATGGCCGCTCGCCAAACAGGATTTGCGATGCTTGCGGAAAGCAGCGTCCAAGAAGTGATGGATTTAGCGCCAGTTGCGCATCTAGCTTCCTTAGAAGGAGAAATCCCTTTTGTCAACTTTTTTGATGGTTTTCGAACGAGTCATGAAATCCAAAAAATCGAAGTGTTGGAATATGATGAATTAGCTCCTTTGATTCCTCAAGAAAAATTGGAGGCCTTTCGTGAACGTGGAATGAATCCTAATCGGCCGACGACCAGTGGGACGAATCAAAACCCTGATATCCACTTTCAACAACGAGAAACGATCAACCGATACTATGATCGTTTGCCCCAAATCGTGAAAAAGTATATGGATAAAATCAATGAACTTCGAGGAACTTCTTATGATCTGGTCACTTATTATGGAGCGGCTGACGCAGAAGAAGTCATTATTTCAATGGGATCAGTTGCGCAAACGATCCAACAAACAGTTGATTACTTGAACCAAAACGGTCGTAAAGTCGGCTTCTTGAATATCCACTTATATCGTCCGTTTCCAATTGAAACATTGATTGAAAAACTACCGAATGCCGTAAAGGCAATTGCTGTTCTAGATCGCAGTAAAGAGCCGGGAGCAGGGGGAGAACCTTTATTATTAGACGTTCAAAGTGCGTTATATGATGCAGAACGTCATCTGAAAGTGATCGGCGGACGTTATGGCATTGGTTCAAAAGATGTCACCCCTGATCAGATTGTAGCGGTATATGATGAATTGAAAAAAGAAAAAACGGACATGAAGAAACGTTTCACGATCGGGATCATTGATGATTTAACTTACTGTTCTTTGGAGGTTGGCCCATCACTTGATTTGACTGAAGCGAATACTTACCAAGCGAAATTCTGGGGATTTGGATCTGATGGAACAGTTGGAGCAAATAAATCA
Organism: Enterococcus sp. DIV1304_2; assembly: GCF_050555445.1. Taxonomy (NCBI): domain Bacteria; kingdom Bacillati; phylum Bacillota; class Bacilli; order Lactobacillales; family Enterococcaceae; genus Enterococcus; species Enterococcus sp. DIV1304_2. The sequence continues at coordinate 1,709,136 of NZ_CP187851.1, read as the reverse complement.
GCGATCAAAATCATTGGTGACCATACAAACAAATACGCACAAGGCTATTTTTACTATGATTCAAAAAAATCAGGTGGTCTGACTGTTTCTCATTTGCGTTTTGGCGATACACCGATCCGTTCGACCTATTTAGTCGAACATGCCGATTTTGTAGCTTGTCATACCCCTGCTTATCTTCACAGCTATGATTTAGTCAAAGGATTGAAACCTAAAGGGACTTTCTTATTGAATACACTTTGGTCAGACGAACAACTAGCTACGCATCTACCGACCCATTTAAAACGATATTTAGCTGAAAATGAGATCCAATTTTATACGATCAATGCGATGCGCTTGGCGCAAGAAGTAGGTCTAGGTCGGCGGATCAATACGGCGATGGAAACAGCATTTTTCAAGTTGGCGAATATCATACCATTCGAAGAAGTCTTACCGATTTTGAAAGAGGAAGCCTTGAAGAGTTATGGTCATAAATCAATGGCGATCGTTGAAAAAAATATCAAAGCGATAGATCGTACAGTGGAATTGTTGCATAAAGTCGAAGTGCCGGCTGAATGGGCAACATTGGTGCTTCCTGATAAGGAGAAAAATACTCAAAATCGCTATATCAGAGACATCCTTGAACCAATCAACGCTCAAGAAGGAAATCAGCTTTCAGTGAGGACCTTAGCAGAAAACGGAATGACACGAGGCGATATGCCTTTAGGAACCGCTGCTTACGAAAAACGCGGGGTAGCACTTGAAGTACCTGAATGGATCAGTGAGCGCTGTACGATGTGTAATGAATGTTCGTTCGTTTGTCCTCATGCAGCGATTCGACCATTCTTAGCCGATGAGGAAGAACTAGAAGAAGCACCGGAAGGGTTCATTGTTCGAGAAATGCGTGGGCCAGATGGTTTGAAGTATCGCATCCAAGTGTCTGTCGAAGACTGTACCGGTTGTGGCTTGTGTGTCGAAGCGTGTCCAGCAAAAGGTAAAGCACTAGTGATGAAGCCCTATGAAGAACAAAAGAAACAAGCAATCAACTGGGCATTTGCGATGACCTTGCGACAAAAAGAAAATCCGATCAAAGGAAAAAATACAGTGTTATCGACCCAATTCAATCAACCTTTATTAGAATTTTCAGGCGCATGTTCCGGTTGTGGGGAAACGCCTTACGTGAAGCTGTTGACACAGATGTTCGGTGACCGTATGATGATCGCCAACGCGACAGGCTGTTCATCTATTTGGGGCGGAGCAGTGCCGGCTTCACCATTTACCACAAATAATTGTGGGCAAGGACCTGCGTGGTCAAATTCATTATTAGAAGATAATGCTGAATTTGGTTATGGGATGCTTTTAGCCGCACAAACAAGAAGAGAAGCTTTAGCAGAGACGATGAAAAAAGTGATGCCTAAAGTCTCCTTAGAACTACGTGAATTGATGGAAGATTGGTTGGCGCATATGTTTGAAAGCGAAGGAACCCAACAACGGGCAGCTAAATTACGTGGGGCAATCGAAAATGAGCTTGAAGCTGCTCCTGAATTACAAACGATCTACCAAGAAAAAGATCTATTTGTCAAAAATAGTCAATGGATGATCGGTGGTGATGGCTGGGCGTATGATATCGGTTTTGGCGGAATCGATCACGTCTTGGCAAGTGGCGCAGATGTAAACATTTTAGTCATGGATAATGAAGTCTATTCCAATACAGGTGGACAAGTCTCAAAAGCCACACCTGCTTCAGCAATCGCTAAATTCTCAGCAAATGGGAAATATGCCTCCAAGAAAGACTTAGGCATGATGGCGATGACGTATGGGAATGTGTATGTGGCACAGATCGCTTCAGGTGCGAATCAAATGCAAACGATCAAAGCATTTGAAGAAGCAGAAAAATTCCCTGGACCATCGTTGATCATTGCGTATACGCCATGTATTGCTCATGGGTTACTAGGTGGAATGAAAGAATCGATCAAAGAAGCAAAAGAAGCAGTGGCTTCAGGCTATTGGTCGTTGTATCGCTATAATCCTGAATTGATCGAAAAGAATAAAACGCCGATGACACTAGACTATAAAAAGCCTGATTTTACAATGATGGCTGACTTCATGCGCAAGCAAGTCCGTTTTTCATCGCTTGAAACGATCCACCCGCAGGCAGCGGAGCAGTTATTCAATAAAACGATCCAAGATGCGAAAAAACGGTTTTACAACTATGCGGCGATGACTGGTCAATTAGAAAAAATCAAAGCGAAGATCGAACCGACAGAAGGTACTGAAAGTCCAGAGATCGAAAAACCGAGAGTCAAAAAAGAACGAACGGTTGATCCGGAAGCAGAAGCTAGACGTGCTGCCAGACGTGCCGCTAGAGCGGAACGAAGAAAAACCAAAGAATGATAAAACGAAACGATCCAAGGAAATAGAATAACTTATTGGTGAATAAATGGAAAATGTAAATTTCTTGAAAAAAATTGGTTTTTGTTAGGAAATTCCAAGCAGATAAGTCTCTTCTGGGGAAACATATGATATACTAAAGAGGAAATCTCAAAAGAGAAGAGAGGCTGTCTATGTCATTTCAAATCGGAGAACTTTTTAATTTAGACTATTGGCGACAAATGTTTTCCGGTGACTTGTTTTCTCAGAATTTTTTGGTGAACATACTCGATGTATTGGTTGTTTGGTATTTAGTTTATAAACTCATTCAACTATTGCGAGGAACAAAAGCAATCCAATTGCTAAAAGGGGTAGGGATTTTTGTTGTTATTCGGATCTTAGCCGAGATTATTGGTCTACATACCTTATCTTGGTTGATGAATCAAGTGATCACGTATGGTGTGATTGCGGCTATCGTCATTTTTCAACCAGAGATACGGCGTGGATTAGAACACCTCGGTCGTAGCTCACTTTTCAAACAATCGAAGAGTGAGAAGCAAGAAGATGAACAGATGATCCTTTCTTTCGACAAAGCGATCCAATATATGTCCAAACGTAAAATCGGTGCCTTGATCACGATCGAACGCCACACCGGTTTGGATGAATATATCGAAACAGGGATTGCTTTAGATGCCGATATCACTGGCGAATTACTGATCAATATTTTTATTCCGAATACACCGCTGCATGATGGTGCAGTGATCGTAAAAGATGGAAAAATTGCAGTAGCCAGTGCCTACTTGCCTTTATCTGAAAGTATGTTGATTCCGAAAGAATTCGGAACCCGTCACCGAGCGGCTGTCGGAGTCAGTGAGGCGAGCGATGCGATTACGATCGTTGTCTCAGAAGAAACAGGAGATGTCAGCATTACGTTGGATAACCAATTGATGCCTGGCTTATCTCAAGAAGAATATTTGACGATCTTGCGTAAAAATTTGATCGTCGAAGAAAAAAACAAAAATAAAAATACGCTCCAAACCTTCTTAGACGTGATGACTAAGGGAGGGGATCACAAATGATCTCAAAAGAGAGGCGTAAAAGTATCTTATATGCGTTTGTTGCGTTATTATTCAGTATTGTGCTGTATTTTAATGCGAATGGACAATCTGTCCAAGATACGTTGTCAGGAAATGAAGCCTATACGCAAAACGTTTCTGATGTGTCAGTACAACTTTTATACGACACGGATCAATATTATATCCATGGATATGAGAGTACGGTCACAGCGAAGTTGTCCAGTGCCAATCGTGTTCAGTTGAATGCCGAAGCAATTGAAGATACAAGAATGTTTCGGGTGACAGCAGATCTCACTGGTTTAGGTGAGGGAACACATGAAGTACCATTGAAAATCAGAAATCTGAGCAGTGCAGTCAAAGCAAAACTAGAGCCGGATACGATCACAGTGACTATCGAGAAAAAAGTGACAAAAGAATTTGAGGTCACGCCTTTACTCACAACAGAATCAACTCCAGCTGGATTCGAATTGAATGACCTTGAGTTATCACCAAAAAAAGTGACGGTCACGACTGGCGATCAGACACTAGAAGAGATCCAACAGGTCGTAGCGAGGATCGAACCTGCGATGATCACGGACGATGGGGTCGACACGAGAGTCACTGTACAAGCATTGAATAGTGCAGGAGAACCTTTAAGTATTGTTTCAGATCCAGTGCAAGTCACTGCAAAAGCAACGGTAACAAAGCCTACGAAAACGATTCGACTTTATGGAACAGCACAAGGGACCCCCGCAGATAATGTGGAGAGTTACGATTTCAGTTTCTCTGACATTGAAGCAGAAGTCACTGGTTCAGAGAGTCAACTGGCTCAACTAGGAAATAGCATCACGATACCAATCGATATTTCTGGGATCGTCCACCGGACGACAAGAAATATTGATATTCCGGTAGAGAGTGGACTTAGTATCACACCACCTTCAATCGATGTTGAGATCACACCGGTCCTGAAAACAAGCACGGAAAACACTAGCCGTTCTAATTCGGGAAATTCCGGAAATTCGGGAGGAAGTACAACTTCTGGTGCAGGGTCGACACCTGCGAACTCTTCGTCATCGACGACACGTCAGTCTGAAGAGACGCAGTCAACATCGAGTGCAGGGTCGAATGAATCATCAAGTGAGACAACACAATCAAGTAGTCAACCGAATAGTCAAGAGGATTCATCGGAAAATTAAGTTAAAGGAGCAAATTTACAGCTATGGGTAAATATTTTGGAACGGACGGTGTCCGTGGAGAAGCGAATAAAGAACTAACACCGGAATTGGCCTTCAAATTAGGACGTTGCGGCGGTTATGTACTGAGCCAACATGAGAAAGATGGAAAACGTCCACGTGTATTGGTTGGACGTGACACAAGAATTTCAGGTCAAATGCTTGAAGAAGCGTTAGTTTCTGGTCTGTTATCTGTCGGGATCGAAGTTTTTCAATTAGGTGTGATCTCTACACCAGGAGTGGCTTACTTGACACGTTTACAAAAAGCAAGCGCAGGTGTCATGATTTCTGCTTCACACAATCCAGCTCAAGATAACGGCATCAAGTTTTTTGGTGCAGATGGATTTAAATTAGACGATGACCAAGAATTAGAAATCGAAGCATTGTTAGATGCGGAAGTCGATGAATTACCACGACCATCTGCTGAGGGATTAGGTACAGTCGAAGAGTTCCCAGAAGGGTTGCTGAAATATTCACAATTCTTAGTACAGACGATCAACGGCGATCTTTCAGGCTTAACGGTCTGTGTAGATGCGGCAAATGGTGCAACAGCAACATCTGTCAATCGCTTGTTTGCTGATTTGGAAACTGATTTCTACACGATGGGAACAAATCCGAATGGCTTGAACATCAATGACGGTGTCGGATCAACGCATCCTGAGCGTCTAGCAGAAATGGTAGTAGAAAAAGGAGCAGACGTCGGTCTTGCCTTTGACGGCGACGGCGACCGTATCATTGCGGTGGATGAATTAGGAAATATCGTAGACGGCGATAAGATCATGTTTATCTGTGCGAAATATTTGTCAGCTAAAAATCGTCTGAAAAAAGATACGATCGTTACAACGGTCATGAGTAACCTCGGCTTCCATAAAGCGGTCGAAGAAATCGGTTTGAAAGATGTCGTGACACAAGTGGGCGACCGCTATGTGGTCGAAGAAATGCGTAAAAATGACTACAACTTCGGTGGCGAACAGTCTGGTCATATGATCTTCTTAGATTTCAATACAACTGGGGATGGTATGCTTTCTGGTATCCAATTGTTGAATATCATGAAACAAACTGGTAAAAAATTATCAGAATTAGCAGCAGAAGTAACGATCTATCCGCAAAAATTAGTCAATATCCGCGTAAGCAACAAAAACGGTGCAATGGAAGTTCCTGCAATCAAACAAGTCATTGAAGAAGCAGAAGCTGAAATGGCCGGTGAAGGACGTATCTTAGTTCGCCCTTCCGGAACAGAACCATTACTACGCGTGATGGCAGAAGCACCATCTGATGAAAAAGTAAACTATTATGTTGACAAAATCGCAGCAGTTGTCAAAGCTGAGATTGGGATCGAATAAAATACACGATGCAAAAGAGAATCAATCCTTAAGTGGAGTTGATTCTCTTTTTTTTATGTTCAAGCGAAGGACTCTTAGTAATTTTTCACATCAAAAAATTCACCAAATAAAGGATCATTGACAATGATTCCCGGAAATTCATTTGTTAGGATGAGCTGCTTGAATCTCCGATAGCCTGTTAACGACTTGAGCATACCCAATGTTTCTAAATGATTCAGTGATTGGTCCATCAATCGATGAGCAAGCGCTAGATCATCTTCTAAAAATGCGATCCAACCCTCGTAAAATGGCAGAAAGACGGCTTGTTCGATATGTTCATCCTCAAAGACCCGTGTTTTCCATAACTCAAATGTATTCTTAGCATAAGCGACTTCTTTTACTAAACAAAAAGCCGAAAATATCGTTGGAAAAGTTTGATAGAGAATATCCTTGTTTCCTGAGATTTTGGCAAAGCGTTGTCCTTTTTTTATGGCGATTTTCAAACAACGAAACAAAAGTGCAGGTTCCATTCCGACTGCGATTCGTGTAAATAATTTCAGCTCATAAACGCCCCAAGTCTCCGTATTCAATAAATAGTGCTTTGCGGAATCGAGGTAGTGGCTATGCTTTTGGTAGGATGTCAAGAGAGGGGTGCCTTCTATGATCCCCTTTTTCATGGCTAGATCAAAACGAAACAACTGTAACAAATGATCCAGTTCTAAAGAATAGTTGTCATGATAATAGTTCTGTAATTCATGATACTTTGCCTCCAACTTTGCCCACTCTGTGATGGATTCGATATCCATATATTCGACATATTCGATAATCTCTAGCTGAGAAGCAGAAAAGATGTTGCCAGTTTGTATCCAGATAAATTCGTCAAAGGTAACCTCTAATTTCGACAATAAACGATGAAATCTCTCGCATGAAATCGTCGTTTTTTCATTTTCAAATTGAGAAAGCAGCGACATCGAAAGCTGTTCATCGATTAGTTCTTTGAGTAAGATCCCTTTACTTAAGCGGATCTCTTTCATTGTTCTTCCATAAGTTTTCATAAACACACCTTCTTTTTCAATATATTGAACTGTAAGAAACAAGGAATGAAATTTTTTATATAGTTAAATTATCTTATAGAAACGAGGAAGAAGCTATGGAAAAAAAGAAAATAATCGAGATTATCGATTTGAAAAAAAGGTTTGCTGAAAAACAAGTACTAAAAGGAGTTGATTTTACAGTTGAACGTGGAGAAGTTTTTGTGCTATTAGGTTCTAATGGAGCAGGAAAAACGACACTTGTTAAAATGTTGACAACGATCCTGCCATTTGATGATGGGCAAGTTTGGATCAACGGGTATGATCTAAAAAAAGAGAGTGCTAAGGTGCGAGAAACCATTAGTTTGACAGGACAATTCGCAGCAGTGGATGAGCTGCTGACCGGCTATGAAAATATGAAAATGATCGCTGAGCTTCGCCATGTGAAAGAGAAAGAAAAGGTTGTCGAGAGATTATTAGAACGGTTTGATTTACAAAAACACAGCCAAGTCCTAGTTAAAAATTATTCGGGTGGGATGCGTAGACGTTTAGATATCGCCATGAGTTTTATCGGTGACCCTCAAGTGATTTTTCTCGATGAACCGACAACAGGCTTAGACCCACAAAATCGCATTGCCACTTGGCAACTAATCAAAGAAACAGCGACAGCAGGACGAACGATTTTTTTAACGACACAATATCTGGAGGAAGCCGAATATCTAGCAGACAAGGTAGCTATATTACATGAAGGTAAAATTATTTTGAATGCTACACCACAAGTAGTCAAAAACACATATGACAGCCAATCAATGGCAATCAATGTGTTGACCAAAAGTGATTTTTATCAACTTTTAGCACATTTGGATCGTCGAATATTATCAAAGGATGAAGAAAAACTTTCTGTGACTGTCAATGTAGGGAATGCTTTCAACGATTCGGTTGATCTTCTGGACGAATTAAGAGAAATACCGATTACGATCACAAATTTCCAACTGAGAAATGCCTCATTAGAAGATATCTTCTTAAAGCTAGTACAAGGAGGAGTTTAAAATGAAAACCATTAGCGAAACGAACACATTATTCAAGCGCAATCTGAAGTTATCATTGCGAAGCCTAGAAACGGTCATGAGTGGGCTATTGCTACCGGTACTGTTGATGTTGCTCTTTGTATATGTACTTGGCGGAGCCATGGATGTGGGGGAGTTGTCTTATGTTGATTTTGTTTTACCAGGTGTATTAGTCCAATGTATTGCTCAAAGTTCCTCTGTTGTGGGGATAGTAGTAAATCAGGATGTACATTCTGGTATGGTCGAGCGACTCTTGACGCTGAATTTATCAAAGTCAGCATTTTTAAATGGGCATGTATTCGCGGCTGCGCTTCGAAGTGTGATGAGTAGCTTCATCGTTTTACTTGTGGCTGGGCTCATTGGCTTTCGTCCCAGTGCCAATCTTGCAGAATGGCTAATTGCTTGGCTGTTGATTTTTTGTTTTATTCTTGCGTTTACTTGGATCTCGGTTTTGTTTGGATTATTAGCAAAATCAGCTGAAATGGCAAGTTTAGTTACTGTATTGACCACCGTATTACCATACTTAAGTGCTGGTTTTGCGCCGACTGACAACATGCCTACAGCGATACGACTGTTTGCCGAGTATCAACCGATGTCACCAATCATCGAAGCGCTTAGAGGGTTATTGTTAGGTGTGCCAAATCCACCGTTAGGGTTAGCGTTTCTGTGGAGTATTAGCTTGATTTTTGTTTTTAAGTTCTTAGCGATAGTGGCTTTCAACGGACGTGTGAGAAAGAAGTAGTTTATTTTCTTGTTACAAAAATCCCTGCAAGAAACGGTAGTGCATTTCTTACAGGGATTTTTGAACGGTATTTTATTTAGCAGTAGCCGAGAGATTACTCAACTGTTACTGATTTAGCTAAGTTTCTTGGCTTATCCACATCATAGCCGCGTAGCAATGTCGCATAGTAAGCAAGCAATTGCGTCGGGATGACCATGGCAAGAGGAGAAAGGTATGGATGGACAGCAGGAATCACTAATTGATCCGTTTCTTTTTCTAATCCATGTGCCGCGATCACTAAGGTTTTGGCACCACGACTTTCAACTTCTTTTAAGTTGCCACGTGTATGAGCCCCTGTGATTTCCTCACTAATAATTCCAATTACTGGTGTGCCTTCTTCAATCAGTGCAATGGTACCGTGTTTCAATTCACCGGCAGCAAAACCTTCTGCTTGGATATAGCTGATTTCTTTTAGTTTCAAAGCAGCTTCTAAAGCGACATCGTGATCGTTGCTACGGCCGATATAAAAAGCGTTGCGCGTGTCATTCAAGAATTCCGCAGCTAGTTCTTGGAGTTCATCTTTTTGGGTAATTACTGTTTCCATCGCATTCGCTACCATACTCAATTCATGCGCTACATCAAATGTCAATGAACGTTTATTGCCTTTTTGATCACCGACTGCTTTTGCAAGTAAAGCTAGTACAGCGATTTGAGCAGTATAGGCTTTAGTTGAAGCAACAGCGATCTCCGGACCTGCATGTAGCAACAGAGTGAAGCCGGCTTCTCTTGATAACGTAGAACCAGCAACGTTCGTGATCGTCAATGAAGGATGGCCTAATTGATTGATCTTGACTAACACCTGACGACTATCAGCGGTTTCGCCACTTTGACTTAAAAAGATAAAGAATGGTTTTTTCGATAATAAAGGCATGGTATAACCGAACTCACTGGCCAAATGGACTTCTACTGGAATGTCAGTCATTTGTTCGAAGGAATGCTTGCTCGCTAATCCCGCATGATAACTTGTGCCGCATGCCACGATGTAAATACGGTCACTTGCTAACAGTTCGTCCATCAATTTGTGATCTAAAGGAATTTCATTGTCCTCATTCACATAGGTTTGCGCGATTTTACGCATGATGATCGGCTGCTCATCGATTTCTTTCAACATATAGTAAGGGTATGTTCCTTTTTCAATGTCAGAAGCGTCTACTTGTGCTTCATAAGAATCACGTTCTATAATCGTACCAGTCATTGTTTGGATCGTGATATCATCTGCTTGAACGATCACCATTTCTTGGTCTTCGATTTCAATAAATTCTTTAGTGTAAGCAAGCATCGCCATCGCATCACTTGCGATCACATTGAATCCTTGGCCTTTACCGATCAATAAAGGACTTTTGTTTTTGGCAACGAAAATTGTTTCAGGAGCTGTGCGATCCATCAAGGCAAAAGCGTAAGAACCTTCGATGACTTCTAGCGCTTTTCTAAATCCTTCTTGTGTATCTTGCGTTTCTCCCACGAATTTTTCAATCAAATGAACAACGATTTCCGTATCTGTTTCGCCAATGAAGTCATCAGTGGCTACGTATTGTTGTTTCAATTCTTCAAAATTTTCAATCACCCCATTGTGGACTAAAACAAAACGTCCGCTTTGTGAGTGGTGGGGGTGCGCATTTTTCTCAGCGGGTTCCCCATGAGTTGCCCATCTTGTATGACCGATACCTGCTGTACCAGTTGTTTCTGGAGATAATTTATCTTTAAGGTTTTGGATTCTACCGCGTGCTTTGACTAAATGGTCCTGTTTTCCATTTGAGACAAAGATACCCGCCGAATCATACCCGCGATATTCTAATTTTTCTAAACCATTGATCAACCCTGGTGTCACGTTCTCTAATCCAATCATTCCAACAATTCCGCACATAAAAAAACATCCTACTTTCTGTTATAAACTTGATATTAGCGTTTCCAACTGCGTAAGAAACCTTTTGTTCTACCTTCACAGATAGTTTTTATGTTTCTTTTTAGGGTGCAGTCCCTAGGGCCATCCGCCGAATCCTTCGATCAACCCTTTCCTCGTCATCTGTTAAAACAGACCTGGCGCTATTCCGTATTGGTCTAATTATCCTCCTGTTATTATTTTCTTTGGAAACATCTAAAATCATAACGTTAATGTGTGAGGTTTGTCAATAAAAAAGACAAAAAAATAAATTGGTATATATCTAATTGGGATGAACGAAAGAAAAATATCAAATTCGACTATCATCTTTTCTTGTAGTTCGGTACAATAATTATAGATAGAAGGAGGATGAAAGATGGAAGAGAAGATAGAAATCATGACGTTGGGGATGTTAAAAAAACAAATTGCAGCATTTGAAAAAACAGAACACGTGACGGATGACACTAAAATCTTTTTGGATACCGGATGGGACAGTATCCAAGAAATCGCCCCTGATGCGTTCGAAATCGAACGTGCGCAACAGTTTGTCGTTGAAGATGAATTGACCCACGAACAGTTTACTGGTTACACCCTTGAAGAAAAAGCAGAAAAGATGAATGCGATACCTGGTTCTGAAACGGTGATCGTGATTAGAAATCTATATTAGGAGCGTGTAAAATGAATAAGAAACGTTGGATAGCAGTACTGATTGCTGCCGGCTTATTGGTTGTTTCGTTGGTATCATCAAGTTTGACGCAACCGCAAGAAGAGGTGCAGATGGGGAACATCAATAGTTGGTTATATGGGGACGATGAAATGTCACCGGTGGTACTTGAAGAAGGCAGTGGCATGGGAAGGATTGCAAAATTGTCCGTTGATGGTGCCATAGCTAGTGGAGGCTCTTCTGGTTTATTTGCTACTGAGAGTTATAATCATGAAGACTTCTTGAAACAAATTGAAGCGATCAAAGCCGATGAACGTGTCAGTGGGATTTTGTTGGAAGTCAATTCTCCGGGTGGCGGGGTTTATGAAAGTGCAGAAATTGCCAACTTACTCAACGAGGTCCGAGCAGAACGTGATCTACCGATGTATGTCAGCATGAAAAATATGGCTGCCAGTGGTGGTTACTATATTTCCGCACAAGCAGATAAAATCTTTGCAACGGAAGAAACAGTGACTGGTTCAATCGGTGTCATCATGTCCGGACTCAACTATTCGGGCTTACTTGAAAAAATCGGTGTCGAAGATACAACAGTAAAAAGTGGCGCACTAAAAGATATGGGATCGGCTACTCGACCTGAAACTGAGCAAGATCATGCAGTGTTGCAAGCTTACATCGATAACGCCTATAATCGTTTTGTTAAAGTCGTTAGTGAAGGAAGAAACAAATCAGAAGATGAAGTGAAAAAAGTCGCAGATGGTCGTATTTACGACGGTGTACAAGCGAAAGAAGCAGGTTTGGTGGACGAAATCGGCTATCCAACAGATGCTTTAGCTGCGATGAGAAAAGATCTTGATCTACAAGATGCTGAGTTAGTCGAATACTCAACTAGTTCTACTGGATTTGGCAATACTTGGTTTGGTGCAAAATTAGCAGAATTACAAGGGTTGCAAGCTTCTGAAACAAGTCAGATCTTGTCGTTACTTGAAAGTCTAGGAACAGCAGAATCTCCAAGAGCAATGTATCTATATGGAGGTGAGTAAGCATGAATGAGAAATCAACGAACGCGTCAACACCCGAAGAACGCTCAAAGACCAATGAGGAACCGAAAGTAGCTGAACGTACAGAGGGATCATCTAAACAAGTTTTTAAGGTAGAAGAAAATAAATTAGTAGATCCTACTAGTAGAAACCAGGATACAGTAGACGCTTCAGTTGCTCCTAAAGACGAAATTACAGCTGACAAAAACACAAGTAGCTCGTCGGAAGAACTTGAGTTTGCAGCACAAGCAAAAAATGACCAACCGGCTGTAGGACCAGATCCGGGATTTTCTCAAAAGGTGCTAAGTTCCTTTGAAGAAAAACCACTGTCAGAAACTGAGATCAAAGAAAATCAGAAAAAATGGAAAAAATATACAGAACAGAAAACCGAGGAACCAAGTATCAATCGTTTTCCTTATTATTTCTTTGCCGGTTTTTGGGTTCGTTTTGCTGCGTTTTTGGTTGATCTGATTTGTATTGGGTCAATCACTCGCTTAACGTTAGGTATCGCAGTGAACCTAGGATGGCTTCAAGTTTCTGATTCTTATTTGAGTATCTATGGTAGTTTGTCGTTGATCGCCTATTTAGCTTATTTTATTTTATTGACGAAATGGAATCACGGACAGACGATTGGAAAAATGATTTTTGGTATTCGAGTGATCAGTTTTGATGAAGAGGAACTTTCATGGAGTACAGTATTAGTCCGTGAGGGCGCTTGTCGCTTCATTTTGAGATTTCCGTTACTTTTTATCGGCTATCTCCCAGTCATCTTTAGTAAGAAAAAACAACACATCGGTGATTATTTCTCAAATACGAGTGTAGTAACCATCAATATGATCAAAGCATTTAATCAAGAGATGAATGCTTGATGCTTTAGGTAGAGAAAATGGCTGAATATGGTTATTATTCAATAAGTCGTGTCAGACAAATGATAAAACAGTGAAGGGAAGAACCTAAGTGAGACCGATCGATTTTCCTGATAAATACGACAATTTGATGCGTATTGGCCAACAGGCATTAACAGATCATCAGTACAGTCAAGCAAAAGAGCTGTTTGAACGTGCATATGAACTTGAAGCAACATTTGAAGCGAATACGTTATACGTGTTGGCACTATCAGAATTGGATATGTGGGAAGAAGCACTTCATCAAGCACTTTTGCATGAAAAACAGTATTTGATGAATGAAGAATTGGCTACTTTTTACTTTGATCTACTGATTACAGCAAAAGATTTTTTATATGCACGAAAATTGATTGCAAGTGCTGATTTTCCCGATGATTTTGAGCAAGCAGTTTTGTTAAAAATCCAACAATCAGAAGAATTAGTCGGACAGATGCGAAGACAGAAGATTCGTGAAATCTATCAACTGGTCGAAAAATTACCTTTTGAAAAACCGACTACCCAGTTGAGTTATATCCAAGAAATCGAGCAACTGCCTTACCACGAATTTATCCAGACCGCTAGAAAGTTGATCGTTTTAAAAACGGTCCATGTTCTTGTAAGGGCCAAGTTGCTTGAGTCGCTCGTTCAAGTCAAAGAAGCAGCACCGGTTGCATACTTGACGATCGAGGAAGAGTTGATCGAAGTGATACCAAAGAAAATGGTGCGTCCAGAAGAGCAAACCTCCTATCGACGAATCAAACAAATGGCGGAAGCATATGAGCGAGAAGACGCCTTAATGAGTGAGAACTTGAAAGAAGAGTTTGCGATGCAATCGGCGATCGTTTATCCGATCTATGATAGCTACATTGGAAATCTTGACAAATGGTTCAAACAAACAGTAGCAACCTATACGAATCAGCCGTGTGAGGATCTTTTGGCATCTGAACAACACGAATTCACTGAAAAAAGAAATAAAATAATGACAGAACTATTATTATTCAATACGTAAAAAAACAGAGGAAAAGATAAAAAAGTCATGAAAAACGTGGATTCCCCTCGTTCAATATGTTTACAATTTGGAAGGGTTAGTGTACTATTTAAAGGTATGCATGAAACGTTTTTGATGTATCAAATGAATTTCTAAACTCGGAGGGAAATAAATGACTGCAACATTCGAAAAAAAAGGCACAAATGATGGTGTTTTAACATTTACGATCGGGCAAGATCAAATTCAAAAAGGATTAACAACTGCCTTTAATAAAGTAAAAGGAAACTTGAACGTTCCTGGATTCCGTAAAGGAAAAGTATCTCGTCAAGTATTCAACCGTATGTACGGAGAAGAAGCATTGTACGAAGATGCATTGAACGCTGTCTTACCTGAAGCATATGAAGCAGCTGTTAAAGAAGCAGCAATCGATCCAGTTTCTCAACCTAAGATCGATGTAGCAAGCATGGAAAAAGGTCAAGACTGGACGATCACAGCAGAAGTAACTGTAAAACCTGAAGTAAAATTAGGTGATTACAAAGACTTAGTGGTTGAAAAACAAGACCGTGAAGTAACAGAAGCAGACGTTGAAGAACGTATTAAACGTGAACAAGAAGCGCAAGCTGAATTAGTCATCAAAGAAGATGCTGCAGCTGAAAATGGCGACACTGTTGTCATCGATTTTGAAGGTTTCATCAACGATGAAGCATTCGAAGGCGGAAAAGGCGAAAATCATTCACTTGAATTAGGATCAGGTTCATTCATTCCTGGTTTTGAAGACCAATTAGTTGGCCACAAATCAGGCGAAAACTTAGATGTTACTGTGACATTCCCAGAAGATTATCAAGCAGAAGATCTTGCGGGTAAAGAAGCAGTCTTCAAAGTAACGATCCACGAAGTAAAAACAAAAGAAGTACCTGAACTAGATGATGAGTTCGCTAAAGATGTAGACGATGAAGTATCTACATTAGCAGAATTAAAAGAAAAATACATGAAAGAATTGACTGAAACGAAAGAAAAAGCTGCAGAAGATGCAAAAGATGAAGCAGCAATCAAATTGGCAGTCGAAAATGCGGAAATCGTTGATCTTCCACATGTTATGGTCCATGATGAAGTTCACCGTTCAATGGACGAATTCTTGAACAACATGCAACGTCAAGGAATCTCACCAGAAATGTACTACCAATTAACTGGTTCAACAGAAGAAGACTTGCACAAACAGTTTGAAGAAGAAGCAGAAATGCGTACAAAAACAAACCTTGTGATCGAAGCTGTAGCAGCTGCTGAAAACTTAGATGCAACAGAAGAAGAAATCACTGCAGAGATCCAAGAATTAGCAGAAACTTACAATATGCCGATTGACCAAATCAAACGTGTATTGACAGAAGATATGCTAAAACATGATGTGATCATGAAAAAAGCAATCGAATTGATTACAAGTACAGCAAAAGAAGCAGAATAAGCGAATAGAATTGTTGATCTGCATCTATATGAAAGAGTCCAGGCGCTTAGATGAAGCCTAGACTCTTTCGTTTTGTTTTAAACTTCTTTGATACTTTTGCTTTTTTTTAAATTATGGTATGATAGGGAAAGACTGTAAAGTCTTTGATAGTTTCTTGCGAATCAACGCAAGTTAAGGGGTGAAGACCATGTATGATAATCCAAGTGGTAATGAGACTGTACGCTGTTCTTTTTGTGGTAAAACACAAGAAGAAGTAAAGAAAATCGTAGCAGGTCCGGGGGTCTACATCTGTAACGAATGTATCGACCTATGTAAAGAAATCATTGATGAAGAATTCTATGAAGAAGCAGTACGAGAGTTTACTGAAGTACCGAAACCTTCTGAGATTCTTGAAGTATTGGATAATTATGTGATTGGACAAGAACGTGCAAAACGTTCATTGGCTGTAGCTGTTTACAATCACTATAAGCGTGTCAATCAAGAAGCACAAGACAGCGATGATGTCGAATTGCAAAAAAGCAATATCTGCCTGATCGGTCCAACTGGTTCAGGTAAAACATTCTTAGCGCAAACATTAGCAAAAACATTGAATGTACCATTTGCCATTGCTGATGCAACAAGTTTGACAGAAGCGGGTTATGTAGGTGAAGATGTCGAAAATATCTTATTGAAACTTTTGCAATCTGCTGATTACAATGTTGAACGTGCGGAAAAAGGAATCATCTACATTGATGAGATCGACAAAATTGCACGTAAAAGCGAAAATGTATCCATCACACGCGATGTATCAGGGGAAGGCGTACAACAAGCCTTACTGAAAATCTTGGAAGGAACAGTTGCCAGTGTGCCGCCACAAGGTGGACGCAAACATCCTCATCAAGAATTCATCCAAATCGATACGACGAATGTGTTGTTCATTGTCGGTGGTGCGTTTGATGGCATCGAAACAATCGTAAAAAATCGTATGGGCGAGAAAACGATTGGTTTCGGTACACAAAACCAAAAACTTTCAGAAAATGAAAGTGTCATGCAACATATCATTCCTGAAGATCTATTGAAGTTCGGCTTGATCCCAGAGTTTATCGGACGCTTACCTGTAATGGCTGCGTTAGAAAAGCTAACAACCGACGATTTAGTTCGTATCTTGACGGAACCGAAAAATGCGTTAGTGAAACAATACCAAAAATTACTTTCACTAGATGACACTGCTTTAGAATTCGAACCAGAAGCACTAAAAGCCATTGCGAAAAAAGCAATTGAGCGTAATACTGGTGCACGTGGTTTGCGTTCGATCATCGAAGAAATCATGATGGATGTCATGTTTGATATTCCTTCTGATGAAACGATCGAAAAAGTGATCATTACAAAAGAAGCTGCCGAACTTACCGGCAAACCAACAGTTATTTACAAAGACTCAGAAAAAAAAGCGGGATAAAATGAAAGGAGCAGTCGTGAAAGTTTTAGCAGCTTTTTCGACTACTCCTTTTCATTCTGTCGAAGAAAGTGGAGAGGGATTGAGCCGCTTTGCCGCTTTGAAGGAGAGAGAGCATATGAAAGTCCATCATGCGGATATTGTGATCAGTGCGGTTGCACCGAAACAATATCCAGAAACAGATCTACCAGAGATTGCCTTAGCAGGTCGCTCAAATGTCGGGAAATCTTCCTTTATCAATACGCTGATCGATCGAAAAAATCTCGCACGTACATCAGGTAAACCAGGGAAAACACAAACCCTGAATTTTTATCTGATCGAAAATGCGTTGCATTTTGTCGATGTTCCAGGTTATGGTTACGCGAAAGTTTCTAAAACTGAGCGTGCGAAATGGGGACAGATGATCGAAACTTATTTGACATCGAGAGAACAATTAAAAGCAGTGGTGTCACTGGTGGATGTTCGCCATAAACCATCGCAAGAAGATATCCAAATGTATGAATTCTTAAAATACTATGATATCCCAGTGATCGTTGTTGCGACAAAAGCAGATAAGATCCCTCGTGGAAAATGGAACAAACACGAAAGCGAAATTAAAAAAGCGTTGAATTTCGATCGCAATGACACATTCATTTTATTTTCTTCTGTAACTAAACAAGGAAAAGAAGAAGCATGGAAAGCGATCGAAGACGCGATCAGCGAGTAAACAAATAAGACTTGATACTTAGGTTGAAAGGCAAACTTTCAAAAGCTAAGGCATCAAGTCTTTTTTGTTTATTTCTTTTTTTTGTCTTTTTTTGGTTCGCTTTTTGGTTTTAAAAAGCGGTCAATGTCTTCTTTTGGAGCAACGGTCTTTTCCGGATCAACACCAAAAGATTCAAATAGTTTGTCGAAATTATCTGTACGCTCAAATTTCAATCCCATGTTTATCACCTCTTTCTTTATTTTAACATGCTACCCCACAATCGGTGGCATAAGACGAAAAGTTTTAGTTTTTTTTATTATTCGTTATAATTTGATTATAAATAGATTTGAGAGAGGTGAGAAATATGGTGTTGAAAGAAAAAATGATGTTCCGTCTCGTCTTGACCAGAGATCGTACGAACGAAAAAGAAGAAGCCTATGATTGGTCCATGCTGACTCGTATCTTGCTTACCCCTGACTTTTTCCAATCCTCTCGTCATACGAAAGAACCATATACCTTAATTGGACTAAAAAAAGCCTTAGAAGAAATCTCTGATGAAGAGATCGGTTGGTTTGAAATTTATCAGAATGATCTCACTTGCCGTTTCGAATTTGGCTATCATCATCTCCAAATTGATTATCAGTTTTTGTGGCAGGTATTTCAAAAAAATGAATCGGTGATTCGAAACTATCTTCAAACAAAAATGCAAAAAAATGGTATTTTTGCTTATATGAGAAGTGTCGAAGAATATTTATATCATAATACGAAAGAAATCGAAAATCGTTTATCCTTTGAATCTGCCGAGAACATCGAGAAGTTGCCTAAAATCAAAGGTCGAAATGGGCAGATTGAGGTAGATTGTAACCAGTTTCCCGGTTATGATCTAATCGTAGAAGGGCGTTGTTTTACTTCTTGTTGGGAAATGTATTATAGTCAATATTATTATCGACTGATCCCTAAAGAGATTTTTTTGGAAATGCAACAGGTGGAGGAAATCACCCAATACGAGAATCAAGTCATTGGTATCCAGTTGTATCGCGAGCCATTTCGTTGGCAAAGTGAAGCGAATTTAAAATTTCAACAATACTATCGAGATCAATTAGGCTTTGATCATTTGTCGTGGGACAACGGTGTTGGTTTACTGAAAGAGCCATTTGTCGAGTATGCCTATACTCAGGACTCCTTGCAAGCGGTCCAGTATCAAAATCATTTGATGCAACCAACAGAAAAGAAGAAAGCAACATTTTTCGTAACAAGAAGCTATGATTTTGCTACTTATGATTACAAAGAAAAAAGAGCGAGAGGTGTCCTGAATCGTCAAGCATTTTTTCCTTGGGTCGATGAAAGCCATAGCCAGTTGATCTGCTATAAAGTGATCGATCCAACATTCATGTTAGACAAGGGAATCGATGCTTATAGTTATTATATTAATGAATACTTGAATGTCGAAGCCCCCGATGAAATGTACCAAGACTATTTGACCTCATTGCGTATTTACTTGCCGACTAAGTTTTTAGCTGATTTTCCCATTGAGGAGATCCGCAATCGATTATCAGAGATCCAATTCAAACGAATACGCAAGAGAAGAGGACGTTTAAGCTTTGATGCAGTTCAAGGAAAAAAACGTCTTCGGGTCGTCTTGTTAGATCAAGCGGAATTGTCTGGGAATCTATTGATGCAGAAAAATTAGCTGATTTCAATCATTTGCAAGAAAAGCTGGATCATACTTAGATGATCGGAAAAGTGAAATGGTAAAGTAGTTTAAAATCTAAAATATCAAAAGGCATCCACAAAAATTGAAGTATGATTTTGTGGATGCTTTCTTACTTGTAGTTAAAGTTACGTGTGTATTCAAGATTTTTATCGTTTTTGAATGTTTTTGAATGAATCTTGTTGAATGTTGAATAAAAATATGCTAGAATCTATCGTGAGGTGATCGTGGAAATGCTTACAGAAGAACGTAAACAGAAAATCCTACAACTATTGGAACAACATAAAATTGTCAAATCCCAAGAGTTAGTAGTCTTGTTAGATGCTTCTGAATCAACGATTAGACGGGATCTCCAAGAGTTAGAAGATGAAGGTTTATTGCAACGTATCCATGGAGGAGCAAAAAAAGAGGATCTTTTAGGTTTTGAACAAAACATGAGTGAAAAAACGCTCAAAAACGTTCGTGAAAAGCAAATGATTGCACGATTAGCAGCGGAACTAGTGAACGATGAAGAAGTCATTTATCTTGATGCAGGATCAACCACGTTAGAGATGATTCCTTTTTTAAAAGATAAACAGATCACTGTTGTGACCAATTCAGTGAAACATGCTGCCGCGCTAGTTGATCTACAAATCTCAACGATCGTCCTAGGGGGCCAAGTGAAACTCTCAACGAATGCAGTTTTAGGAGCTAATACACTTAGCCAATTACAGGCTTACCATTTTAATAAAGCATTTATGGGAATGAATGGCGTTCATCTTGAACGTGGATTCACTACCCCAGATCCAGAAGAAGCAGCGGTCAAACGCTTAGCCATTACAAATGCCCAAGATAGTTATGTTTTACTTGACCATACGAAGTTCAATAAGCAAACCTTTGTTTCTGTTGCACCACTGCAAGATGCCACGATCATAACCGAGCGTTGTCCACTAGAATTTCTTGACGACTACAGTGAACGGACGACAATTAAGGAGGCAAATCAATGATTTATACAGTAACGCTTAATCCATCCATCGATTTTATCGTACGAGTAGATGGATTAAAACTCGGTGATTTAAATCGAATGACCGAAGATTTCAAAGTCCCTGGAGGAAAAGGGATCAATGTTTCCCGTATTTTGAAGCGCATCGATTCTGATTCGACCGCTTTAGGATTTCTTGGTGGTTTCACTGGGAATTTTATTTCTGACTGGTTGAAAGAAGAACAAATCGCAACAGCTTTTACACAAGTGGAAGAAGATACTCGGATCAACATCAAATTAAAGTCTGATTCTGAAACAGAGATCAATGGACAAGGACCAACAATCTCGGATCAAGCCATTGAACGTTTGAAAGCAGAATTAGCAACTGTTGGAGCAGACGATATCGTGGTATTATCAGGAAGCGCACCTGCGAGTTTACGTGCTGGATTCTATCAAGAATTGATTGAGATCATCCGTGAAAAAGGTGCTGAGTTTGTGATCGATACTACCGGCGATGATTTGAAAGAAGCATTAAAAAAGGAACCGTTGTTGATCAAACCAAACAATCACGAATTAGCTGAATTGTATGATGTGACATTCCATTCCGTTGAAGATATCATTCCTTACGGCAAGAAATTATTGGCAGAAGGAGTAAAAAATGTGTTGATTTCAATGGCTGGGGATGGTGCTTTATTGTTCACAAAAGAAGGAACCTACCGTTCCAATGTATTAGTTCGACCATTGAAAAATTCAGTGGGTGCCGGAGACTCGATGATTGCTGGTTTTATCGGTTCATATAGCAAACATAGAGATGCGGTAGAAGCGTTCAAGTGGGGTGTGGCATGTGGAAGTGCAACTGCTTTTTCGGATGATTTAGCGGTTCGCCCATTCATTGATGAATTGTTACCAGAAGTAGAAATAACAAAAATTGATTAATATCGTGGGGGATAAATCATGGAAATCAAAGACTTAATGATCAAAGATGCGATGATCATGGATCTACAGGCAACTGATAAAAAAGGCGCCATCGATGAAATGGTCCAAAAAATGTATGATGCAGGTCGTATCTCAGATATCGAAACTTATAAACAAGGGATCTTAGCTCGTGAAGCTCAAACATCCACTGGGCTAGGCGATGGCATTGCGATGCCACACGCGAAGAATGCTGCTGTCAAAGAAGCAACAGTTTTGTTTGCGAAAAGCAAGAAAGGCGTAGATTATGAAGCACTAGATGGTCAACCAACTTTCTTATTCTTTATGATCGCCGCACCAGAAGGAGCAAACGACACACATTTGCAAGCATTAGCTGCCTTATCACGTTTATTGATCGATCCAGATTTTGTTGGAAAATTAAAAGAAGCAGGAACACCGGAAGAAGTCCAAGAATTGTTCCAAACAGCTGAACAACAAAAAGAAGCAGAAGCGTTAGCAGAACAAGAAGAAGCAGCACAAACAGCGGCTTCATCTAATAAAAAATTTGTTGTTGCAGTTACTGCATGTCCGACAGGGATCGCCCATACTTACATGGCTGAAGATGCGCTGAAGAAAAAAGCCAAAGAGATGGGTGTTGAGATCAAAGTTGAAACAAACGGTTCAGAAGGAATCAAAAATCGTTTGACTGCTGAAGATATTGCTCGTGCAGATGGCGTCATCATTGCGGCTGATAAAAAAGTCGAAATGAATCGTTTTGACGGAAAAGAATTAGTCAATCGTCCAGTAAGTGACGGTATTCGAAAAACTGAAGAATTGATTAACTTAGCTGTCAGTGGCTCAGCACCAGTTTTCCATGGTGATGGAAAAGAAAATTCTTCTGACGAAGGAAGTGCAGATGGAACGATCGGCCAACGAATCTATAAAGATTTGATGAACGGTGTTTCTCACATGTTACCATTCGTTATCGGTGGTGGGATTGCTATTGCATTATCATTCATGGTCGATCAATTCATGGGTGTACCACAAGATCAATTAGCAAACCTTGGGAATTACAACCAAGCAGCAAGCTGGTTCAATCAAATTGGACAAGCTGCATTTGGCTTTATGTTACCAGTTTTAGCAGGATTCATTGCTTCAAGTATTGGTGACCGTCCTGGATTGATCGTTGGTTTTGCAGCGGGAGCATTAGCAAATACTGGCGGTGCTGGGTTCTTAGGTGCCTTGATCGGTGGTTTCTTAGCAGGTTATGTGATCGTCTTCTTACGTAAATTGTTTAAAAACTTGCCTAAGTCACTGGAAGGAATCAAAACGATTCTATTCTATCCTGTTTTTGGATTATTGATTACCGGTTTCTTGATGTTGATGGTCAATGTACCGATGAAAGCACTGAATGATGGTTTGAATAGTTTCTTATCTGGACTTAGCGGTTCAAATGCTGCATTATTAGGTGCGTTACTTGCTGGGATGATGGCTGCCGATCTAGGTGGACCAATCAATAAAGCAGCATATGTGTTCGGTACAGCAACATTAGCAACCACTGTCGCAACCGGTGGTAGTGTTGTGATGGCTTCCGTTATGGCAGGAGGAATGGTTCCACCATTAGCTATCTTCGTTGCAACACGTTTGTTTAAAAATAAATTCAGTAAAACAGACCAAGATGCTGGCTTGACAAACATTGTTATGGGGCTCTCCTTCGTAACCGAAGGATCGATTCCATTCGCCGCAGCTGATCCAATCAGAGCCATTCCAAGTTTCATTATTGGTTCTGCATTGACAGGTGGTTTAGTGGGAGCGTTTGGTATCAAATTGTTAGCACCACATGGCGGGATCTTCGTTGTCTTCTTACTAAGTCATCCGATTATGTATCTTGTATTCATTGCAATTGGTGCAATTGTTTCTGGAGTAATTTATGGTGCTTTAAGAAAATCACCAGATGCAGTTAAAGTAGCCTAATCTTTATTAAAAATATAAAACAGACTAAGAATAGTGGGTAAGGTATTCGACGGAATATCTTACTCACTATTTTCTTGTAATCAAGTATAGTGAGAGTGAAAGGAAGCTCGAACATGATCTCATGGACTTCGAGTCCGTGTAAAGGGAAGTCAAATCGGAATGAATCAGTGAAGGTCTTTCAATCAAATAATAAAAGATGTCGGGACAGAATTGTTCAGCCTCGAGAAATAAAGCGTCATCCACGAAAATTGTTCTTCAAATTTTTGTGGATGGCGCCTTATTTTTTCGAAGAGGTTACTTCTGTTGCCACCGTTTATTCGGTTATAGGTGTAGGTAGAACGAATGTTCCACTCCTTTTTTTCAACTTTTGTTAGTAGATGATCAAATCTGATTCGCTAAGATATAATTGGTCTGAGATTCTCAATAGGTTGAACAATCATTTCTAGTGACAGAAGAATAGTGTCGCCAAGACGTTCTGAATTGGTGAAACCAGGAGATAGCCTGTAAGTAGTCAATTCAGAGGACATAAGCATATATGTGAAAATTTGAACATGCCATCGTTAAAAAATCTACTGTAATTCTTATAAAAAAACACGAAAGTTATTTATTGACACTTTTAACAAGTGTATAGTATTATCGTTTTATCATATTATTTTAATCTTTTACGCATTATTTTATTTCAATATATTAATTTAGGGAGGTAATTTTTTTTGATAAAATCCCTTTTTTTTATGGGTTTTTTAAGCTTTTCTCTTGTTCCATTAACAAATAATTATGCGGATGATAGTTATTTCGAAGTTATTGAAAGCGATAGTTTTATTGAAAATGTATATCAAGATGAACTAAAATTAGAAAATGATGAAGATATAATACAACACTACGAGGATGAGAAAGAGGATGTGTATGAAAGAGAGAACGAAGAAAGTATTGAAAGGAAGGACATCCTAGAAATAGAAGAATATCATTTAAGATCTGATCAACAGGGAACAGAAGAAAATCCATTTCTCGCTGGAACAGCAACTGAATTAAAAAGCGTCCTGAATACGATTCGAACTGATCCAGGAACAGGGACTTATCACGTAGTGTTAACAAACAATATTTTTTATAATGCCTCTGATGTATTCGACATCCATAAGAATGTAGTGATCGACGGACAAGGGTTTCATATGTTATATGCCAATAATGCAAGTACGATTGCAAGTAATACAGGGTTTCGCATCAGGGCTTCAGGGATAGAAGCGACATTACGAAATATGAATTTTGGTAGTGATACCTTGACAGATGCGTCGGGACGAGTGTATGACAACAACACGTATTATGGCATCATTGGTTCAGCAGGAACGACAGGAATCATCTTTACCGCAATTTTAGAAAACGTAAATTATCACGCACGTACGGGCGCTCAACCATTTTTAACATGGAATCAGCAATCGAGGTTTATATTCAAAGGAGAAAATACATTTACAAGTCGAGCTGGTACGAGTAGTCAGGAATTTATGGAAGGCTATAATGTCATTTTTGCCGAAGGCTCAAAAACGACAATCGACCATCAAACAGAACTACATACCGGATTCTTTTTTGCCTTTGGAACTGGGGGATCGGCTGGTAGCGATGGTCGTTTACGCATTACAGTAGAAGAAAATGCAGAAGTCCATATTATCTCTTCCAAGCAAAACTTTACTTTTGGGGCAGATGTCATTTTTACGATAGCAGACAGTGCGAAGTTCTTTTATCAACAAGCAGCTAACCGTCCTTTGATTTTCTCCAATGCGCGATCTACCACGATCAATATCGAAAAAAATGCACAAGCTACATTTTTAAGTCATGGTCGAATCAATTCAGGAGGGAATGTTACTTTTAATGTTAACGAACCGGACTTTATTCGTTTCCAAAATACTGGAAATACTAATGGGTTATTTGCAAGAAATATGGCATTCAATCGATTAGATGGAATTTTGGGTGAGGTTGGTGACTATCAGTTTTATTATTTAAATCAAGCACAAAACTTACAAAGAAGAGAAGTTCCTGGAAGAGTTTCTCAAACATTAGCGGACAACCAGTTTAGCCATACTGCCTTGCGACAAGCGGTCTATCAAAAAGGTATCCAAGTGACTTGGGACAATGTGGTGGATGTTAGTATTGGTAAAAGCGAATTACTCACTAAGATCGATTCCTATGAACCGGCTAGACGTATCTTGACAAAAGTGAATTATAAGTTGAGTACAGAGCGTCTGTGGAGCGGTGATTCAATTACATCGGATAGCGCACAAGCAGCCATCGACCAGACAACACTTGATACATCAGGTGTTGTCGCCGCTGAAAAATCTACGAACTTGTCATGGCACAATGGTCAGTTACGGGCTGGAACATACTATGTCTATGTTCAGGTCGCTGCAGCGGTCAATGACGATCCGCAAATGCAACTTTTTGCAAGTGAGAGTCTATGGGAAGAAAAGCAAATTACGATTGACCGAAGTCCGATCCATGTGGAAGTTCCCTTGCAGAAGCTGTTTGATATTCGTGAATCAGGGACTTTTTATAAGATTGAGCATAGTCAACCGATCATTAGTCATAGTAACTTTCCTATCGATTTTTCTGTCACTTATGTCGCAAACTATTCAGCCAACCCGACAATTGCTTTAGTGGATCATATTACTGAAGCGAATGAGGAGGATCACTTATTACTTAATATCGGAGCAACTGATGGACAGAAATTAGGACCATTGATGATAGGTGAAAACAAACTTGATGCGATGGTCCTAGAGCCCTTTTTGACTGATCCACTGGAACTTTTTTTAAAGGGTGAATTTTCTGGGTCTATATTTAAAAAGCATGAAGTAGATTTTCGACTAACTTATACGCTATCAGCAAAAGGAGATGAGGATTAATGGAAGAAGAAATGGATCAAAAACGTAAAAAACAAATCATCATCATCATATTTATACTTTTCTTAATGGTAATTGCCGGTTGGCTGCTTTACCGCCATTTTTCACAAGAAACGCCTGAACCAGTGACACTTGTTAGTGGGGAATTCCTTCCAGATGGAAAAGATGCGCAACGAATCTCAGAAGAAGAGTTGTTAGAATTATCGCAGACAGCAGTTGATAGAAGTAAATTCAATCTAATGATTTCACCAGAGGCGACGTTTAATCACCGAACGCTGCAAGGTGAATTGATGATCAAGAACCCACTTGAAAATGGCCATCCCATCAATGTGGAAATACGAAAACAGAGTAACGATGAACTTGTTTATACATCTGGCGCAATCCAGCCAGGGTATGAAATAAAAGCGGTGACACTTGAACAGTCACTGGAGAAAGGAGAACATCCATCTGTAGCAATGTTTAGCTTGTACGATCCAGATACGAATCAGAAAAAAGGACAAGTAGCAGCTGGAGTAACACTAATCATCGAATAAAAAATACAATAGACAGGGGAATATTAGGATGAAAAAGAAATTATTAGCAAGTTTATTCGTTTTAGGAACAACTGCGGGAGCGTTCTCGCCAACGACGATTTTAGCAACGGATGTTATTGGAGAACCAACGGCAGACATTACGATTAATGGATCTCTAGGGGTCGATAATACCGATCCAAACGAAGAAATCGATGAAGGACAAACGGATTGGATCAACGTAACACTAGATACGGCAACTATTTTCTATAACGTTTCTGGTACAACGAATATTAATTCACCGACTTACAACATCGCAAATAACTCAGGTCGTCCGGTAAAGGTATCCGTTCAGAACTTTGCTCAAACGGACGGTTCTGACCTTGCTGTCATTAGTGGCTTGAATTTTATTTCAAGTTTAGATGGAACCAATGTAAATCAGCCGCTGATCACTAGTGGCGTGCTTGAAACTTTCACTACACCAGCTGAACTCTTTACTTTGTCAAATAGTGCTGGGAACCTGACAGCAGATGGTACTTCGACTGGTAGCAATGCTACGACATTCAAGTATGAAGGTTCTGTAACAGCAGATAATATTACTCCAATAAATCCAACATTCACACTGACACTTCAATTAGACGCAGTTGAATTTACAACCAACTAAGTATAGAAGGGATACACTATGAGTACGACAACGATTGAATTGAACGGGATGTTAGGAGTCACAGAGCAAGCGCCAACACCAAAAGAAGAAACACCTTCCCCTGAAACAAATTCAACGATTCGTTCCGAAGTGAAGGTGATCAATCCTTTACCAAAAACAAATGATCAAACTGGATTGTATCTCTCGCTATTAGGATTGATACTCATTCTACTTGTATGTTACACATGGTCGATCAGACGCAACCTGAAAGCCCATCATATCAACAGTTGAAGTAGAAAGAATCCAACTGAGCCATTCCGCTCGTTTTGTGGTAGAGAGAAAAGAAAGAATCAATTTAAGCCTAGGCTTAGGTTGATTCTTTTTTCTAAAATGATTATCTCATAGTTTCATTGATCTTCCATCCTGATTTTTTATCAAATGTTTCCAACTATATTTTTACAATACTGTAAAAATCGTGACAAGCTTATTACCTAACCTCAAAAAGGAGGGTATCATGAAAAAAATAGTAAACATCCTGTTGCTTTCCATTTTTATATGGAGTAGTTTGTTTCCATATCCTCTAGTCTATGCAGATGTCGAAAGTCAGATCGAGGCCTCTGAGTTAGAAGTAATGGCAGAAGACAGTTCGACTGATGATGATGTTAACGAGGACGAGCAGAGTGCAGAGGAAGAGGTACAAGAAGTCAACAGATTAGAGGAATACGCTGATTCAGTCGTCCTACCAGAAGAAGAACCAACAAATGAAGAGATGATTTCTGCTTATAGTGGTACGGGAACATCTGCCGATCCCTTTACCGCGGGTTCAGTAGCAGAACTGATCACCGTCTTACAAACCATCACAAGTGCAACAACTCCAGGGCCCTATTATATCGAATTGACAGCGAATATCGTCTACCAAGACTCTCATTCATTCAGTATCAATAAAGATGTGGTTATTGATGGTCAAGGATTTTATATGCTGTATTCCAACAGTTCGAGTCCCGTTGCGTTGGATACTGGCTTTCGGGTTAAAACGTCTGGCGTGACGGTAACGTTAAGAAATATCAACTTCGGTAGTGATACATTGATGGATAGCAGTAACCAGGTTTATGATAACAGCACCTATTATGGCATCATTGGGGCTATCGCTGATTCAACCACCTTTCATGCGATCATGGACAATGTCAATTACTATGCCCAAACTGGCGCACAGCCTTTCATTTCATGGAATCAACAGTCAACGTTTACATTCCAAGGGGAGAATGCATTTGTTGCAAGAGCTGGAGTAGCTAGCGAGGAATTTTTAGAAGGCTATAATGTCATTTTTGCAGAAGGATCGAAAACAACGATCGACCATCAGACAACTAGTAATACAGGATTATTTTATGCTTTTGGAACGGGTAGTTCAACAGATGGTCGTTTGCGAATCACAATTGAGGAAAATGCGGAAGTGGATATTATTTCGACTAAACCCTCTTTTACGTATAATGCTATTTCTTCTGGGGTCGATTTTACCATTGGGGAAGGTGCAAGACTTTATTACACCCACGTAGGAACGGATGCGATGTACTTTTCGAATATGGTGGAGATGAACATCACTGTTGGCAACGATGCTCAAGTTTCCTTTGTCAACACGGGACCATTCAATTCAGCGCCAGCAAATTTGCTCAGTAGTTCGCTCACCTTCTACGTTGACTCACCTGATTACATTCGTTTCAAAAATACCAGTACAACAGGAACAGGTCTATTTACAAGAAATATAGCCTTCGTTCGCGAAGATGGCACCGCTGGCGTGACTGGTGATTATCGCTTTAGCTATTTAAATGCAAGTAGTCAATTGCAAGAAAAAGAAATAGCTGGGGTATCCTCCAACACATTGAACAACAATTATTTCAGCAATCCTTCACTAAAGCAAGCGATCTACCAAAAAAGAATCGAAGTGATGGATTGGAGCAATGAACCGGATGTAGCAGTGAACAAAAGCGAGTTGACGACGACGATCGATCGTTATGATCCGCCTGCACGACAAGTGACTGCGGTAGAGTACAAGTTAAGTGACAAAAGTTTATGGACCGGATCTGACATCAATGATGCACAAGCGCAATCACAGATCGAAAACGCAACACTGGCGACAAGTGGAGTCCTAGCAGTCGAGACGTCTGAAGAACAAGTATGGGTAAATGAAGATCTAATGGCAGGGACGTATTACGTGTACGTGAAACTTACTGGTATCATCAGTGATGATCCAGATGTACAAGCGTACACGACAAAGAGCAGGTGGGCCGAAGCAGAGATCGTGATACCAAAAAGCACCCTCAGTGTAGAAGTGCCTTTGGAATTAGTCTTTGGGACGAAAGAAACAGGTGCATTCAGTGCAACTGAACATGCACAACCAATCGTTAACCAAAGCAATTTCGCCATTGATTTCACGATTGCAGAAGTAACGGATCAATCAGAAGAAGCAACGATTTCTTTAGTCGATCAGCTATCTGTGAATGGCGAAAACGAGTTGTTACTAAACCTATCAAAAACCGATGGACAATCCATAGGCCCTATGCTCGTTGGTGTAAATGATACGGATGCAATGGAACTTCTTCCATTCTGGGAAACGAGTCATGATCTTTATATCAGTGGACAATTTTCAGGACCGATTGTTATCAGGCATCAACCGAGCTACCTGTTCACGTATCTACTGACAGTACAGTAGAAAAAGTTTGAACTAGTAAAATCTAAGTGAACTTCAATTTCACTTCCTACAAGCAAATCGTTTGTAATCGATAAGCAACCACAACCAACTTGTTTGGTGGTTGCTTTTTTTGTGTATTTTTTTGTGGAAAGTCCAACATAGAGTATCTTTATTTGCTGTAATGATCTTCATAGGTTAATCAACATCACACGCCTCTATGAACGCTTATTTTGTACTTTTAAAAGGGAGTATCATAGATGATACTAAATAATTATCCGTTTTTTTTTGATTGAGAATAAACAATCTAAAAACAGTAGACATTTGATTTGCCAAGTGTTGTAAACGTTTTATAGAGTGGCGGAGCTACCTTTATCATACATGTTAAATATTGATCTAAAAGGCGATTTTATATAAAAAGCGTTATTCAAGGAGTGGCTTATAGTATATTTTGACTAAAAACAAAAATATATATTATCATTTTTTTGTAACCTTAAACTAATCTTAATTTAATTTTTTGTGAAGGAGAGTAGCCAATCGATGAAACGAATTTTTCAATGGGATAAGTAACGAAGCATAGTTGATGACACGCAATAGTGAGGATACATTCATTCATGTGATAAAGAAGAATGTCTGATATAGACGATTGGTGAACGGGCACGTACATCTAAAAACATAAGGAGGCTGAATATGAAAAAGCAGGTAAACATATCTATCGTTTTATTTTTATTGATATTTAGTGCATTGGCAGAGCAAGTAATAATCGCAACGTCCCTACCTGTCGCTGAAGAAATTCAGATGACTACCGAAAGTTCAACGTTAGGCGTAGGTAAATTGGATCAGTTGATCAACAATGACGAACCAACAGAAGCCTCACCACGGGAAGTTTCCTCAGAAGAATTACGATCCCCTTCTATAAAACTGGACGATGAAACCCAAGGGATTGCTGCATTTTCTGGTACAGGTACGGAACAAGATCCTTTTACGGCGGGGACAGCTGCGGAGTTGGAGACGGTAACGGAGATGATCAAGACGATACCAGGTGCAGGACCATTTCATATACATTTAACAGCTGATATTGTTTTACGTAATAATGTACCCATGCTATCTGTTGGTACCAGAGTAGATCGATTTAATCTCTATAAAGATACGGTGATTGATGGTCAAGGCTATCATCTATTGATTCAAAATGATTCACGAAGTTATTATAGTTTCTTCGAAACGCGAAATAATGGAATACATCTAACGTTTCAAAACATTAATTTTGGGAGTAATCAGTTAGTAGATCAAAATGGGATCATATATGGTAGACAGGGGATGTACGGGATAATAAGTTCTATAAATGACTATTCACTAAACTTTAATATGACAATGGAAAATATTAATTTTTACACGAACTATGGCTTAGCGGAAGCGGTATGGAAGGGTTATAATGACGAATCGTACTTTCATTTCAGAGGAGATAATCAGATTATCTTTGACTTCATCAATAGTAGATCATCCATAATCTCTAGTCCTAATATAATTTTTGAAGAGGATTCATCTACTTATATCGAGTGTGGTCCTGGATTATACATTTTTTATGTATCAGGAAATCCTCTCTTTCCGGAACTTGGTACCGGGAATTTAAATATTCAGCAAAAAAATAATGCAAAAGTAGAGATTATAACGGGTAAAGAAGTCCTTGCTTATGCTATTGATAGTGCAACAATGACGATTGGAGAAGAAGCAGAGTTATCTGTAAGAGGTAGTAGTACGAGTAACATGAGTATAATACGCCAGAGTGTTTCGGCTGAGGGAACAGCGATTTTAAATGTAAATCAAAATGCAGTAGTAGATATTGTAAATCAATCAAATTTCAGGCTAAATAATTTAACTATAAACGTCGACCAACCCAAATATTTTAGAATGGAAGCTTTGGATAATACTCCTACTACATCGGTTAATAATGCAACCATGAAGCGTTTAGATGGAGTCAGTGGAGAAACTGGTGGATATCAGGTAACTAGTATAGATGTTTCTGGTCAAATATTTATTAGTGAAGTTTCAGGAGGAGGATCATTCGGTGGAGGTACAATGCTTTATGGAACGAATAGAAAAGGATTTCTTTATCAGCGGAAATTTGCGATTGATGAATTAGAGGCTGTACCCGAAGTCGACGTAGGCATCAGTCGTCTAACGACTTCGATCAATGCCGTGGAACCGGTAGGTCGCCCGCTCACTAGGTATCAATTGAAACTGAGTAGGACTAGGCTATGGACACCTTCCACTCTATTCCCAACAATAAATTCTCTAAATACTCAGCGAGTGATAAGCAATGCTACTCTAGCCACAAATGGAGTCTTAGCAATTGAATCTTCTGAGACTGAATCTTCATGGCAAAAAGAAAAACTGACTGCTGGAACCTACTATGCCTATGTTCGAGTGACTGGTGTGATGCAGGACGATCCAGAGCTACAAAAATATTTAAGTGAAAGCCTTTGGCACGAAATCGTGATTGAAGTACCAAAAAGTCCAATGTCTGTTGAAGTGCCACTAGAGAAATTTTTCAGAGTTCGCGAGATTGGCGAATTTGATGAAACTGCCAATGCCTTACCAATTATAAGCCATAGTAATTTCCCAATCGATTTTAAGGTCACAGATGTCGTGGAACAAAGCACCGATTCCGCAGTTACCTTGGTCAATAGTACGATGACAGACGCATTCAAACATTTACAACTTCGCTTGGCCGCGACCAATGGACAACATACAGGACCGTTAACGGTGGGAAGCAACCAAGGAAATGCGATTCAAGTACTACCATTTTTAGATGATCCATTAAAACTCTATTTGAAAGGACATTATTCAGGACCAATTGACGGACGCCATGACGTGACCTACAAATTCACGTATCAATTGACGCCACGTTAATTCGACCAGAACGCTCGTGACTATAGAAAGGTAAGGGATAATATGGATACGAATATAGAACTGAAAGGGGAGCTAGGCGTTTTAGAAAGTCGACCGCCGACTGAAGAAAGCAAACCTCCTCCTGATGAGAGCAAACCACCGACTGAAGAAAGTAGTTCTTCGGATGAGACCACATCAACGACAGATCAAACGTCTTCCTCTGAACAACGTGAACAAACAAAAGACACCAGCGCGGTCGTTCGAATTGATAATCGAAGTAATAACCAAGTCCCCATCAAGGTAGAAACACAAACAATCGATTATTTTCCAAAAACGAATGAGCAAACCGAGCCTTTATTTGTTACATGGGTAGGTATTTTCCTAGTGATTGCAGTCATTAGCTACCATATCATTGATCGTAAGATGAATAAATGAACGAGTGGACTGAATAAAGTGAAAGCTGAGACGTGTTTCAATGTCTCAGTTTTTTTATGGATTTCGAAGGTTAGCTGATTGATGATAAGTCCGTCATGTTAGTTTGATACTTTCGCGATCAAAAATCGCGGATCATCGGACCAGCAAGTGTACTTTCGGAAGTATTTACCCGTTCACAGATATTTTCCTTCAAGATCAAGAAACTTCACTTTATTGCCTATCGTGATAATGCTATAATTAGAAGGATTGATAATAGAAAGGATGTTGTGAATGTCATCCAAAGAAAACTTATTAAAGGGAATGAACCCTCGTCAAAAAGAAGCGGTTCTACATACAGATGGCCCGCTTTTATTAATGGCTGGTGCCGGTAGTGGAAAAACACGTGTTTTGACTCATCGAATCGCTTATTTGATTGAAGAAAAAGAAGTGAATCCATGGAATATTTTGGCAATCACCTTTACCAATAAAGCGGCGAAAGAAATGAAAGAACGGGTCAATGCCATTTTAGAAACAGGTGGTGAAGATGTCTGGGTCTCTACCTTTCACTCGATGTGTGTCCGTATTTTAAGACGAGATGTGGATTATATCGGCTATAATCGAAACTTTACGATCATTGATTCTTCGGAACAATTATCATTGATGAAACGAATTTTGAAAGAGTTGAATATTGATCCTAAAAAATACGATCCAAGAAGCTTGTTAGGATCGATCTCGCAAGCAAAAAATAGTTTGTTGTCACCAGAGGCTTTTGCCAAAATGCAAGGCAGTTATTATGAAGAAATTGCCGCAAAATGTTATGCAGCATACCAGAAGGAACTCCTATACAACCAATGTATGGATTTTGATGATCTGATCATGAATACGATCCGTTTATTTGACGAGCATCCAGATTCATTGACGTATTATCAAAATAAATTCCATTACATCCATGTAGATGAATATCAAGATACGAACCACGCACAATATACGCTAGTCAATCTATTAGCTGGACGGTTCAGAAATCTTTGTGTAGTTGGGGATGCAGATCAAAGTATTTACGGCTGGCGCGGAGCAGATATGCAAAACATCTTGGATTTTGAAAAAGATTATCCAGATGCTGCGGTGATCTTGTTAGAACAAAATTATCGTTCAACGAAAACGATCTTGAATGCAGCGAATCAAGTCATCGAAAACAACCGCAATCGTAAACCCAAAAATCTTTGGACAGAAAACCAAGACGGTAACAAAATCACGTACTATCGAGCAGACAATGAGCGTGACGAAACACGTTTTATTGTAGAAAGAATGCAAGAAGAGATCCAGACGAATCATCGCAATTATGGAGACTTTGCTATTCTTTACCGAACAAATGCCCAATCGCGTGTCATGGAAGAAACCTTACTGAAAGCCAATATTCCGTACAAAATGGTTGGAGGTCACAAATTCTATGATCGAAAAGAAATCAAAGATGTTTTGGCGTATCTTAATGTGATGGCAAATCCTCAAGATTCATTGAGTTTCGAGCGGATCGTCAACTCACCAAAACGTGGGATTGGACCAGGATCGGTGGAAAAACTTCGTAGCTTTGCCACGATGCACGAATGGCCGTTGCTAGAGGCTGCAAGAAATGTTGAGTTAGCGAACATCGGTGGAAAAGCAGGAACACAGTTAGGCTCTTTTGGCGAGATGATGCATCAATTGACTGAAATGATCCCTTATTTGACCGTTACAGAGTTAACCAAAGAAGTCTTAGACCGTAGTGGCTATTTGGATGATCTAAAAATCCAAAATACGTTAGAATCCCAAGCACGTATCGAAAACTTAGAAGAGTTTTTGACGGTGACTCAAGAATTTGATAAACAATTTGAAAAAGAAGGGCTAGAGAATGCTGATTCGCCAGAGGACAAGCTGGTCGTCTTTTTAAATGACCTTGCACTTGTATCAGATATCGATAGCTTAGAAGAAGAAACGAAGCAAGTGACATTGATGACCTTACATGCTGCGAAGGGTCTAGAGTTTCCAGTCGTCTTTTTGATCGGTCTAGAAGAAGGTGTCTTTCCACTTTCTCGTGCCTTGATGGAGGAAAGTGAACTGGAAGAGGAACGCCGTTTGGCCTATGTAGGGATCACCAGGGCAGAAGAAGCATTATTTATGACCAATGCGTTTTCACGGACTTTATATGGTCGTACGCAATACAATCGACCTTCACGATTTTTAGAAGAAATCGATCAAGAATTATTAGATATCCACGGGATGCGACCAACATCCAATGCCTCTCAACCGTCGCCTTTTCGTGCGAATAACGCGACACCTAAGTACCAACAGCCGACAAAAACAGGTGTATCAGCAAAAGTCGCTACAGGTGGCGAAACAGGTGGTTGGAAGCCAGGAGATAAGGTCAAACATAAAAAATGGGGACCTGGTACAGTGGTTAGAGTTAGTGGTGATGCAAAAGACCTTGAGCTTGATATTGCATTTCCAAGTCAAGGAGTCAAACGTGTATTAGCCGCTTTTGCACCAATCGAAAAAGTTTAGTTCAATAGGGGGAGAAAAAGATGGAACACGAAATGACGATCGATGAAGCGACAAAAAAAGCAGAAGAACTCAGAGTGCAGTTAGATCGTTGGTCTCGTGAGTATTATGTGTTGGACCAACCAACGGTAGAAGATTATATCTACGACAAAACCTATGCCGAATTAGTGGCAATCGAAGAACAATATCCAGATCTGATCAACGCAGATTCACCGACCCAACGAGTAGGTGGAAAGATTCTTTCCTCATTTGAAAAAGTCACACATGACATTCCATTATATAGTTTGAACGATGTCTTCAATAAAGAAGAACTCTTAGCATTTGATCAACGTGTCCAAAAAGCAATCGGCCGTCCAGTCGATTATTGTTGTGAACTGAAAATCGATGGACTATCGGTATCTTTACGGTATGAGAATGGTGAGTTTGTACGTGGAGCGACTCGGGGAGATGGTTCGGTCGGCGAAAATATCACAGAAAACTTAAAAACGGTGCGTTCTGTTCCAATCAAATTAAAAGAACCGATGAGTATCGAAGTACGTGGTGAATGTTTTATGCCAAAACGTTCATTCGTTAAATTGAACCAAAAAAATGAAGAAGAAGGCAAACCAGTCTTTGCCAATCCCCGTAATGCAGCAGCAGGTTCATTGCGCCAGTTAGATTCCAAGATCACAGCGAAAAGAAATCTTGATACGTTCTTATATACCGTAGCAGATTTTGGACCGATGCAAGCGACGACGCAATACGAAGCGTTAGAAGAATTAGACAAGATCGGTTTCCATACGAACCATGAAAAACGTCTTTGTCATTCAATCGACGAAGTTTGGGCGTTCATTGAAGAATACCATGAGAAACGTAAAGATCTCCCTTACGAGATTGACGGGATCGTGATTAAAGTCAATGATTTTTCATTGCAAGACCAATTAGGTTTTACAGTCAAAGCCCCACGTTGGGCGACTGCCTATAAGTTTCCGCCTGAAGAAGTAGAGACGGTCATCGAAGAAATCGAATGGACGGTCGGCAGAACGGGGGTAGTGACACCGACAGCGATCATGACACCGGTTCGTGTGGCTGGTACGACAGTCAGCCGTGCTAGTCTGCATAATGGTGATTATATCCAAATGAAAGATATCCGCTTGAATGACACTGTCCAAATCTACAAGGCAGGGGATATCATCCCTGAAGTCGCACAAGTCATTTTAGATCAACGTCCAAAAGACAGCGAGCCTTATAAAATGCCCGAACATTGCCCTGTCTGTCACAGTGAGTTGGTTCATTTAGATGAAGAAGTTGCCTTGCGTTGCATCAATCCAAAGTGTCCCGCACAAATGAAAGAAGGACTGAACCATTTCGTTTCCCGAAATGCGATGAACATCGATGGCTTAGGGCCAAGAGTCTTGGAACAGATGTATGACAAGAAGTTAGTCGCTGATGTTGCTGATCTCTATAAACTAACAGAAGAAGAATTATTGACGTTAGATAAAATCAAAGAAAAATCAGCGAATAATATTTTAACAGCGATCGACAATAGCAAAGAGAACTCGGTAGAACGTTTGATCTTTGGTTTAGGTATCCGTCATGTTGGCGCAAAAGCAGCGAAAATCTTAGCGGAGCATTTTGGCGATTTAGAAACGTTGAGTCGCAGCGATTTTGAATCGATCATCCAATTAGATACGATCGGGGATATCATTGCAGATAGTGTAGTGACTTATTTTGACAACGAAGAAGTCCACGAGTTGATGGAAGAACTTAAACAAGCAGGTGTCAACCTTGAATACAAAGGCATTCGTTCGACACAGCTGAAAGAAGTAGAATCGCCGTTCAAAAACAAGACGATCGTGTTGACAGGCAAATTAACTCGATTCACAAGAGAAGAAGCCAAAGAAACGATTGAAAACCTTGGTGGAAAAGTCACTGGCAGCGTCTCTAAAAAAACGGATATCGTTGTCGCTGGCGAAGATGCAGGTAGTAAATTAACGAAAGCCCAAGAGTTAGGGGTCGAGGTTTGGACGGAAGATCAGATGGCTGAAGCGTTAGCAGAGAGTCATCCTGCCGAAGGAGCAGAATAATTTTTCAGATAAATTTCAAGAAAGAATTTCAGAATGCGAATTTCTTATGTTAAAATAAGAAGCAAAGTTTTCATTTAGGAAAGAAGGGGTACTATGGCGATTAGTGAAGAACAAGTAAAACATGTAGCGAAGTTAGCCAAATTGAAATTTGCCGACGAAGAACGCGCAGGTTTTACTGACCAATTAGGAAAAATCATTGACATGGTAGAAATGCTGGAAGAAGTAGACACAGAAGGCGTACCATTTACATCAAACGTCGTTGAGACTGTCAACGTCATGCGACAAGACCGTGCACAACTAGGTTGGAGCAGAGATGAATTATTAAAAAATGTACCAGAAAAAGAAGATGGTTTCATCAAAGTACCAGCAATCATCGATAATGGGGAGGCTGGCGCATAATGACAGAATTATACAATCGTTCATTAGAAGAACTACACGACTTATTAGTGTCAAAAGAAATCACTGCACAAGACTTAGTGAGAGCTACATTTGATCGCATCAAGGAAACAGAACCCGCGATCGATGCATTCATCACATTGAATGAAGAGAAAGCTTTAGCCCAAGCCAAAGCTTTGGACGAAAAAGGTATCGACGAAAACAATGTTCTTTCAGGTATCCCGATCGGTATCAAAGACAATATCGTGACGAAAGATCTTTTAACGACAGCAGCTTCAAAGATCCTTTATAATTTTGAACCGATCTACGATGCGACAGTCATGGAAAAAGTATACGAAGCAGACATGATCCCTGTTGGTAAATTGAACATGGATGAATTTGCAATGGGCGGAAGTACCGAAACTTCTTACTTCAAAAAAACAAAGAACGCTTGGGATCAAACAAAAGTTCCTGGCGGATCATCTGGTGGTTCAGCAGCTGCAGTTGCCGCAGGACAAGTGCCAGTTTCTCTAGGTAGTGACACTGGTGGAAGTATCCGCCAACCAGCCGCTTTCAATGGAATCGTAGGAATGAAACCAACTTATGGTCGTGTTTCCCGTTTCGGTTTGATTGCATTTGCTTCATCTTTAGACCAAATCGGTCCAATGACCCGGACAGTCAAAGATAACGCATTAGCATTGACCGCAATCAGTGGCTACGACGAAAAAGATGGTACTTCATCTGGTGTATCTGTCCCTAACTTTGCAGAAGGTTTGTCTGGTGATATTAAAGGAATGAAGATTGCTTTACCTAAAGAATACTTAGGTGAAGGTGTCGATGAAGGCGTGAAAGAAGCAATTCTTAAAGCAGCTGAAACATTCCGTTCATTAGGTGCAACAGTAGAAGAAGTTAGCTTACCTCATTCAAAATATGGCGTGGCTGTCTACTATATCATTGCTTCATCTGAAGCTAGTTCGAACTTGCAACGTTTTGACGGTATTCGTTATGGATATCGTTCAGAAGATGTCAAGAACTTGGATGACGTTTA
This sequence comes from Enterococcus sp. DIV1304_2, assembly GCF_050555445.1. Lineage (NCBI taxonomy): Bacteria > Bacillati > Bacillota > Bacilli > Lactobacillales > Enterococcaceae > Enterococcus > Enterococcus sp. DIV1304_2. Next base: position 1,669,672 of record NZ_CP187851.1, on the reverse strand, counting down.
TGTCAATTCACGTTCTGAAGGTTTCGGAGAAGAAGTAAAACGCCGGATCATGTTAGGAACGTTCTCATTGAGTGCAGGTTACTATGACGCGCATTTCAAAAAAGCAGGACAAGTCCGTACCTTGATCAAGCGTGACTTTGAAAAAGTTTTCGCGGATTATGATTTGATCATCGGCCCTTCTTCACCAACAGTTGCGTTCGGTCTTGGTGAAAATATCAACGACCCAATCACGATGTATATGAGTGATATCTTGACGATCCCAGTGAACTTGGCAGGACTACCAGGTATGTCAGTACCTGCAGGCTTATCGGAAGGGTTACCAGTTGGCTTACAGATCATCGGTAATTATTTCGAAGAGAAAACCATGTATCAAGCAGCTTATGCGTTTGAGCAAGCGACAGAGTTCCATCGTCAACAACCAGCTATTTTAGGAGGGAAAGCCGAATGAATTTTGAAACAGTCATTGGACTTGAAGTCCATGTGGAATTAAAAACCAACTCAAAAATTTTCTCTCCAGCTCCTGCGCATTTTGGTGCTGAACCAAACAGCAACACCAATGTGATCGACTGGGGATACCCTGGAGTTTTACCAGTAATGAATAAAGCAGCGCTGGAATTTGGGATGCGTGCAGCGTTAGCATTGAATTGCGAAATTTCGAAAGATACTCATTTTGACCGCAAAAACTATTTCTATCCAGACAATCCCAAAGCTTACCAAATCTCACAATTCGATCAACCAATCGGTCATGATGGCTGGATCGAGATCGAAGTAGAAGGTAAAAAGAAAAAAATCCGCATTGAACGTGTGCATTTAGAAGAAGATGCAGGGAAAAATATGCACGGCATCGGTGGATACTCTTATGTCGATCTAAACAGACAAGGAACACCATTGATCGAGATCGTTTCAGAAGCAGACATGCGTTCACCAGAAGAAGCCTATGCTTATTTAGAAGCTTTACGTTCTGTGATCCAATTTACTGAAGTCAGTGACGTGAAATTAGAAGAAGGTTCAATGCGTTGTGACGCGAACATTTCTTTACGCCCCTATGGACAAGAAGAATTTGGGACAAAAGCAGAATTGAAAAACTTGAACTCCCTTTCTTTTGTCAAAAAAGGTTTAGCATTTGAAGAAAAACGCCAAGCAAAAGTATTATTATCTGGTGGAGAGATCCAACAAGAAACTCGTCGCTTTGATGAAACAACGAATAAGACGATCTTGATGCGTGTCAAAGAAGGGTCAAGTGACTATCGCTACTTCCCAGAACCTGATATTCCAAGATTCGTGATCGATGACGAATGGATCCAACGAGTGAAAGCAAGCTTACCAGAAATGCCAGCTTCTCGTCGTGTACGCTACATCAGCGAATTAGGCTTACCAGAGTATGATGCGAAAGTATTGACGCTATCAAAAGAAATGTCTGATTTCTTTGAAGCAACATTGGAAAACGGAGCAGATGCCAAACAAGCTTCCAACTGGTTGATGGGTGAAGTATCAGCATACTTAAACAGTGAGAAATTGGAATTAGCTGAAACGAAACTAACACCTGAAAACTTAGCGGGTATGATTCTTTTGATCGCAGATGGCACGATTAGCTCTAAAATTGCGAAAAAAGTCTTTCGTGAGTTGATCATGAATGGCGGAGATGCACAAAGTGTTGTTGAAGCAAACGGTTGGGTCCAATTATCTGACCCAGCGAAGTTATTACCGATCATCAATGAAATCTTAGATAACAATCAACAATCTGTTGATGATTTCAAAAACGGAAAAGACCGTGCAGTCGGTTTCTTAGTTGGACAAATCATGAAAGCTACTAAAGGACAAGCAAACCCAGGTGTGGTCAACAAATTGCTAAATGAAGAATTAGCGAAACGATAGAGGGATGCTATGAAAAAAGCGCGTGTGATCTATAATCCGGTCTCTGGTAAAGAATTGTTAAAACGTAATCTTGCCGACATCCTCCAAGCTTTGGAGGAGTCGGGCTATGAAGCAAGTGCTTATGCAACGACTCCGGAAGAGGACTCGGCAAAAAATGAAGCACGACGAGTCGCTGAGTTAGGTTTTGATCTTGTCGTTGCTGCTGGTGGCGATGGGACGATCAATGAAGTCGTTAATGGTATCGCCTCATTGAAAGTTAGACCTAAAATGGCGATCATTCCAGCGGGAACGACCAATGACTATGCTCGCGCCTTGAAGATTCCTAGAGATAATATCAAGGCAGCAGCAGAAGTCATCAAAAAGAATCAAACAGTCAAAATGGATATCGGTCAATCCGATAATAGCTATTTCATCAATATTGCAGCTGGTGGCTACTTGACAGAATTGACCTACGAAGTTCCTTCCGAATTGAAAAGTATTTTTGGCTATCTTGCATATTTGGCAAAAGGAGCAGAAATGTTACCACGTGTCAAACCGATCAAGATGCACTTGAAGTATGACGAAGGCGAATATAATGGCAATGCTTCGATGTTCTTTTTAGGGTTGACGAATTCCGTTGGTGGCTTTGAACAAATTGCGCCTGATGCAAAGCTAGATGATGGAAAATTCTCTTTGATCATCGTCAAAACGGCGAATATTTTTGAGATCCTCCACATTGCTGCCTTAATGCTCAATGGAGGGAAGCATGTCGATGATCCAAGAGTCATCTATACGAAAACAAGTTCTCTTTATGTTGAAACCGAAGATAATGCGAATCGCCCTGTCATGATCAATTTAGATGGCGAATACGGTGGAAATGCGCCGATGCATTTTCAAAATCTTCATCAGCATATCGAGTTTTATGCAAACACAGATCAAATTCCAGATGAGGCAATCACTGGTTTTGAGGAAGAAGAGCTAGAAGAAGTTAGCAAAGAATTCGTCAAAGAAGTAGAACGTTTGACGGATGAAGATATCGATGGCGATGGCAAAATTGCTGACAAGGATCAGAACTGAGCAGGATTGGACGACTATTAGAAGGAAAAAGCAAAGATCATAGGATTACTTGTTTTTTCCAATAGACTGAAGAAAAAAGGGCTGGGAATGAATGGATCTCCCAGCTCTTTCCTTTGTTGAACGGACAAAATTAGAAACCATTCAAAAGAATAGGAGTAATGAAATGACACAAACAATTAAGAAAAATGAACGCTATACTGTTGATATCATCGATTTAAGTTACGAAGGATTAGGTGTTGCGAAAATTGATGGCTATCCATTATTTATTGAAAATGCTTTGCCAGGTGAACAAGTGGAGATCCTTGTCGTAAAAGCAGGCAATAAATTTGGCTACGGTAAGGTCGAAAACTGGTTGACGACGTCACCAGACCGTCAAGAAATCACTAGTAATGTTCTATTGCGTACAGGAATCGCTCCGTTAGCCCATTTAAGTTATGAGCAACAATTAGTATTCAAACAAAAACAAGTCGAACATGTTTTAGCTAAAATCGCTAAAATGCCTGAAGTCACAGTACAACCAACAATCGGTATGGAAGAACCTACAGGCTATCGTAATAAAGCACAGATTCCTGTTCGTCGCGTCGAAGGCGAATTAGTGACTGGTTTTTACAAGAAAAATAGTCATGACTTAGTGGAAATAGAAGATTTCTTCATCCAAGACCCACAAATCGATCAAGCCATCATCAAGGTAAGAGACATCTTGCAACGTTTCCAAGTACGTGGCTACAATGAAGAAAAAAATGAAGGACAAATTCGTCATATCATTGTTCGTAGAGGTCATTACACGCATCAAATGATGGTGGTTTTAGTCACTCGAAAAGAAAAATTCTTCAAATCGAAAGAAATCGCTGAAGCGATCCATGAAGCTTTACCGGAAGTAGTGTCAGTGATCCAAAATATCAACGAAGAAAAAACGAATGTCATTTTAGGAGAAAAAGAAAAAGTTCTTTTTGGTCAATCATATATCGAAGATCAGCTACTTGGTAAGACCTATCGTATTTCTTCTAAATCCTTTTATCAGGTCAATACATTACAAACCGAAGTATTGTATCAAAAAGCGATCGAATTTGCTGAATTGAAAAAAGAGGATGTCGTGATTGATGCCTATTCAGGAATTGGAACGATTGGTTTATCCATAGCGGATCAAGTAGCAAATGTTTATGGCATGGAAATCGTACCAGCAGCGATTGAGGATGCGCAGTTCAACGCATTGACAAATAAAATCGAAAATGCGCATTATGAAGTTGGAAAAGCGGAAACAGTCATGAAAAAATGGCAAGAAAAAGGAATCAAACCAACTGTTTTAGTTGTCGATCCTCCAAGAAAAGGTTTAGACGCACGCTTTATTGATTCAGCAATCGAGATGGCTCCTGAGCGAATCGTTTATATCTCATGCAATCCTGCAACTTTTGCTAGAGATGTGAAGTTGTTTGCAGAAGATGGTTATCAGTTAGAAAAAGTCCAACCAGTTGATTTATTCCCACAAACACACCATGTAGAATGTGTCGGATTATTACGCAAAGGGTAAGTGATTTAAATAGATGAGCGCAAGGCATTATATCCTATACACTCATTTTAGAAGACGTTTCTGTCAAAAGAAACGTCTTTTTTCAGGTGAGTGATAATATTAGTTATCAAGGAGAACTCTTCTAAAAATGGTATCGTACTCAAAATAGAAAGAAGAGAACCGAGTTGTTACTTACAATGAGTAACGTACATATAGTTTTCACTTTTAGAAAGGCTATCTACTAAACCTTCACATTAAAGATGGAGAAGATAAACTAGATATCCTTGATACAAATAGAGTATGGATTTTGACAACTAGCAAAAGATTATTAAAAAATTTGGTGTATAAAGTTTACAAACTTTTAGTAGTTTTATAGATGCAAAGTATCAGCATTTTGTTGATATTTTTACTGCAACATTCTCGTGACAGGCGGTTTGGTACCTAAGCACTGGCGCTATGATTGGAAAATGGAAAAACAACGAGAAAATCTCTATAAAAATTAACTCAGCCAAGGATATTTTTTACAAACGCTTCCATTTCTTGAGCATAATCATTAAAATCCAATCGTCTAAACATATCGATAAATGAATCAATCGTGCTGAATTTTTTGACAGTAGGATCATACTTACATTTTAAGATCTCAGTAAAAATATTATATAAAATACGTTCTCTTACATAATTGATCGTGTTGAAACTTTTTAGTTCGGCTAAATAGAAGTTCATATTTTCAAGTTCATCTCTTTCAAATTTCAACATGATAACGTTGATTATAAAGAAGCTATATAATTTGTAAAATTTAAAACTTCCACGCACATTCCGATATTTTTTTCGAAGAATTTTTACTTTTGAAAAAATATAAGCATCATTAAAAAGCGAGAGACAGTTGGAGAATAAATTTAATTCGAATGCTCCCCATACCTCTACATCATTTAAATAGTTTTTAATAACTATGATTTCATTTTCTTTGATAATAAATTTTTTAGCTCTGACTTTTCGATATAATAATAATTTGTATTGGATAAATAGGTAATAATAATAGAAATCATTACTTTCCAGGTATAGCTGATATGTATGGTTGATTTTTTCTTCTAAGTCAGTCCAGTTATACGTATAATAGGCTTTTTCCAATACTTTATTCGCTTTTTCCTTATTTGTAGCGACTGTTTGATTTGGCCATTCTTCATTAAAATGTAGTAAAAAGTAATCTTCAACAGAAATATTTAATCTGTCCAAGTACAATTGGAACAAATTCAAAGAAATATTAGTTCCAGTATTTTCGAAAGAAGAAAGAGTTGTTCGGCTACAAATCCCTTCGCTTAGAGTTCTCTGACTTATATTTCTTTCTTTGCGTAATTTTTTTATTATTTCATGATGTTTCATTGGTAACCACCTCTCTTGACGGAAATCTGTACATTCTGGAAACATTATATCATATTCTAGATATAATATTTTTAGCGATAGCTATAGTATCTAATAATAAATAGAAGAGAGGGGATTGATATAAATAAAAAAGAACAATAGTTAAAACAAAGAGAAAAAAATAAAATTTATATTTTTAAGTTTCAAAAAATAAATGATGACGAATTAAAATATTGGAGGCGATTCTATGGATTCTATTTACTTTGACAACGCATCTACATCATTTCCTAAAAGTAAAAAAGTATTGGAAAGTATTTCAGATTTTATACAAAATACTGACGGTAGTTACAATCGTACAGAATCAACTGAAGAAAGTGATTATATCTTTGAAACTAGGAGAAAACTAGCAGAGCTTATAGGAGTAAAGTATCCAACTCATATTATATTTACAAGTAATGCAACAGAAGCTCTGAATACCATTATTTTAGGATTCGCAAATAAAAACGCAAATATAGTTTCTACTGTCACTGAACATAATTCGGTAATACGTCCGTTAACCTATTTACAAAAGATTAGAAATATAACAGTTGATTGGGCTAAATGTGATCGCTATGGTTTAATCAATGTAGATGAACTAATAGATTTTGTCGATGAAAAAACAGATCTTGTTATAGTGAACCATGGTTCAAATGTAACTGGACAAGTACAACCAATCGCCGAGATTTGTAAACGTGTCAAACAAAAAGGAGATATTCCTATTTTGATTGACATGTCTCAGACCTTAGGGCATATAGAAATTGATAATAATAACCTTGAAGCAGATTTCATCGTTTTTACTGGTCATAAAGCTTTGAAAGCGTTATCCGGTATTGGTGGGTTTTATATCAACCCCAAGCATACTAGTATTTCTCCTTTGAAAGTTGGTGGCACCGGTGTTTTGTCAGAACTTCTTAGTCAGCCAAGGACTCTCCCCTATTACTTTGAATCAGGAACATTGAACTATCCAGGAATTTTCTCTTTGTATTGTAGTTTATCAGAAATGTCTATAGAGACTTTAAAAAATAAAAAAGAATACATATATACTCTGACGGATTATTTAATAAATAAGTTAACTGATATGCATAATATTGATATTTATAGCAATGCCAATGTATTAGGTATCGTTTCTTTTAATATTAAGGGAATGATAGCTGCACGAGTTTCTAGCTTACTTCAAAAAGAAAATATTAAGACACGCTCAGGTTTACTATGCGCACCCTTTTTACACCATTATATCCATGACAATGTATATGGTTGTGTAAGGATTAGTTTATCTGAATCAAATACAAAAGAAGAGACAGACAAACTAATAGATATCTTGGAAGGGATATGTAACAAGGTGGGAGAATATCAAAATATTAAGCTTCCAAGGGTTTATGAATTGCCTATTCCAGAAAGGAAGTATTTCAATGCAAAATAAAACGATTGATTTTTGTACATTTTGTTCTCAAGAAAAAGATAAAATTTATATCAAAACTGAAAATTTTACAGTCTGGTTAGCTATCGGTCAAATTGTTGAAGGTTATTCGCTAATTATGCCTAATGATCATTATCATTGTATTGGTGCTCTGCCAGATATTTTAAAAAAAGAATATCTTCAATTAAAACAAAAAGTACGAAATTTATTAACTAAGTATTATGGGGCGTGTATTTTTTATGAACATGGACGTGTAGGTTATTGTAATGTACAACCTGGAGAGCAATTATGCTACCATGGACACTTGCATGCGGTACCTGTTGCGATTGACTTACTAGAAAGTTTTAAAGCTGATGGATTATTTCCTATCGAGTTAGAAGATGATCGTGAATTTTTCAAGGCGTATATGGAGTATGGACATTATTTATATTATGAAGATGTAACTTCAAAGAAGTTCCTTGTACCAATAACGCAACCTTTACAAAGACAGTATTTACGATTTTTAACTGCAATAAAAATTGGAAGACCAGAATTAGCAAACTGGCAAGAATATCCTGAGTGGAATAAATTTTACTCAGCGAAAAAAAAGTTAATGATAGGTGGAAATAATGAATAAACTAATTAGAACCAAATTAAGAGAAAAAATACTTGAAACTAATCCAAATGCTACATTCATTGATTTAACGTCTATTGAAGTAGAAAGTGAACTTAAAAAAAAGCTATTAGAGGAAGTACAAGAATTTATTGAGGTTAAAAGTGTGTATGAAAAAAATGAAGAGATGGCAGATATTTTAGAAGTGATCGATGCATTTTATAGTTTTGACTTATTAAAGAAAGAACATGTATTGCACGCTAAAACTAAAAAGTACGAAGAACGAGGTGGGTTTAATGAAGGAATATATTGGAAACAGTAATATCCATTCCTTTGTAACTGTAGCAATGAACAAACCGAAAGAATTGAATCGATTATTGGAATATATCGAGAAGATGATTTGCCCTGATCTTTACCAATTAGAATGGATTATTGTAACAAATGACTTAATTTCAACTAGTTCTATTCCAAATGTATCAATTTATGAACATGCACAAGGAAATATTTCTCAATTAAGAAATTATGGGGCTAATTTTGCAAAAGGAGAATTTATAACTTTTATAGACGTAGATATGATATTTAAGCAAGATTTTTTAGAAGAAATTATTCTTAAATTGAAAAAAGTTACAAATAAAACTGTGCTTTTACATTATATTTATGCGTTTAATGTAGAAGATACTCTACTTAATCGATCTACTTTTGAAAAAATATCTCCGATGAATGTTGGCCAGTTTTTAAAAACATATGAGGACGTCTGGAGTGATTACAGAAAAGATGTTTTTCAACTGTACAAAAATGATTTATCAACGATGAGAGCTCCCTGGGTATATGGATGGAGTGGTGCTTTCACATGTAATAAATTCGAATTTAAAAAAGTGAAAGGATTTGATGAATCGTTTAATGGTTGGGGAGCAGAAGATACGGATTTGTCTTATCGATTATTTCTAAATAATAACACTTTTATAATTTCTGAAAAATCTCCGGTAGTTCATTATCCACATGCAAGTAAGTCAAAAAATATTTCCAAGGAGTATTTTAATAATAGGTGCAAACTTTTTATGAAGAACCCAGCAATGGAAAGTGAATTATATAAATACGTTACAGGGATAAATTTGAATAACGTTCTCGATAAATTAGAAGTAACTGCTATTTGTTCGATGTCACCAGTTTATGCTCACCATGACTTGAGTGCTATCAAGTCAAAAATGAAAAGCAATAATTTATTTATAGGAACTGACTCACTTGGAATATTAAAACAGTTATTGCCCCAAGAAATATTAGTATGGTCCGATAGGTTTGAACAAGTTGTTAATGATTATCTGCCGATGATCAAGACGTCTAAATATTTTGGTGTTTCTACGGATTACAAGAATAACTATTTTGATTGCGTGTTTCTTTTTGATGCGGGGATTTCTATAATTCCAACTTTGAAAAAAAGAATTTTTATAGAAGCATCGAGAATTGGAGCGGAAGTATATCTTATTAAAGATCCTTTCTTTAATCCATTGGAAGAATTTAAATTAGAGACAATGGAATTTGTAAATGATGAAATAATAAATATTGAAATTTGAGGAGGTCTTTGGATGAGCTTAGCATTATGTTTAATGATGAAAAATGAAGAAGAATTTTTAGATAATTTTTTTCGAAACTGCTTTGCTGATGCTATTTATGTACTTGATACGGGATCAACTGATAAATCAATTCAAATTGCGCAAAAATATACAACTAATATTTATAGTAAGCCTTTTAATAATGACTTTTCAGCTATGAGAAATTATTTGCTAGAGCAGGTAGAAGAAGATTGGATAATATTCTTGGATGCAGATGAACTACTATTGAAAGCGGATTGGAACACAATTAGACAATATATAGAAAGTAATAGTGATGATAGTAAAATTGGTGGCTATAGATTTTTAAGGTATAACTTTTTTGGAACAGGTGGGTGGTATTCTGACTCAATGGTAAAATTATTTCGGAATCATTGTGGCTTTAAATATTATAAAAAAGCCACCGAAAAAATAGAACCATCAATAAAATGTAAAGGTTTTTGTGTGGATGATATTCCTGTTACACTCAATCATTTAGGTCATATGAGGTCTTTCAAAGAACGTCAAAGAAAAAATGAAATGTATATTCAAATAATGAATGAGCAAATTTTGAATAACCCAAAAGAGACATTAGCCAAATCTTATTTGGCAATCATTCAAAGAAATGCAGGAAAACTAAAATTAGCAAAAAAGAATGCGCAAGAAGCAGCAGAAGCTAATCCAAATAGTGAAATCGCTCAACTCTTTTTAGGATATATTTTTAGAAGTGAAAATAATATACATCGATCAAAAGCCCAATTTAAAAAAGTACTAATCATTAATCCAAGAAATACTAGGGCTTTAAATTCATTAGGAGTAACAGAACTTTGTTGTGGAAATTATGAAACTGCTAGGGAATTTTTCGAGAAAGCATTTGAAATTTCACCTCTGTGTATACATATATATATAAATATAGGGCTTACCTACTTTTTTTCTGAGAACTATTTTCAAGCACTCTCATTTTTTAAACACGTGCTTGAAATCAATCCATATTTTGGTATCGCTACAACTCAAGGAATATTAGAGATGGACTTTTACAAGTCGCATTATTATGAAACAATTCCTAATTATTGGGGATTGAGAACATATATCACAATTTGTGAAAAGGAGCTAGAGAATGATGGATTCTATTTTTTTTATAAGTGATATCGATGGAACAATCTATAGAGAGAAAAAAGTAACAGAAGAGGAATTATTCTTTTTAAGTTCTGTATCTAAAAGGTATCCAATTGTTTTGGCTACAGGAAGAAATTATGCAATGTTCCATCGTTTTATACAAGAATATAGCTTTGAATATGAATATTGTATACTGAATAATGGTGCTTTAGTAATGGATAAAAACGGTTCAATACTTGTAAGCTTAAATATGAAAACCAATATGATATTACCGCTAGTTCAAGAAATGTTAGAAAAAAGAGAGATCATTATCAATATGACATTTAGTCATCTTCAACAGAATATTTTTTTAGAAGGAATCCATAGTAATAACTTTTTGAATAAAACATCCAACATTCCATTAATAACTAACTCAATTACATTAGAAGTCAATAGTTATAAAGGTCTAAGTGATGAAATAGACAATTTTACAAAAACGATAGAACAAACTGGCTTTCAGGTGAATAGGAATAAAAAATATATTGATATTTCACCACTTGGGAGTGGGAAGGCTAGTGCCATTATTTGTTTAGGAAATTTAGTTAAGATTGACGTCAGCAATTCAATCATTGTTGGAGATGAATTAAATGATAAAGAGATGCTTATGCTTACGGAAAAGTCTTACTGCATGGTTAATGGAAATAGTGAATTATTTACTGTAGCAAATAATATTATTAGTTCACTCACAGAAATCTCCTTAAAAAAGGAAGAACGAAATGAATAAAGTATACAGTACGATTGAAAATAATTTACTTTTAAAAATATTGCGAAATAGTTTTATTTCATTGATGCCAATTACGATTATCAGTTCTTTTTTTATTCTGATAGTGAATTTTCCTATCCCAACTTTTACTAAATTTATGGAAAAAAATTTCAATTTATTATGGACGACTGCCCTTCCTTCAATTCCCAATGCTTTTAATAATTTGATAGGTTTGTTTATTTTAATATCGATTGCCTATAATTATTGTAAAATAAAAGAGAAAGATTATATACTGTACATCACATCGACAATATTCGCTTATTTTATTTTTTTGCCGCTTGAATCCCCAGATCAATTGATCGATTCACTTGGATCACATGGTATATTCTTTTCGATGCTTTGTGCTCTTATGACATGCGGTATATTAACTGTAAGTTTTAAAAAGAAAAAAAAGATCAGTCTACATTCTTCTGTTCCAAGAGAAGTAGCAGAAAGCTTTGAATATTTGTTACCATTGCTTACGACCACGGTAGTATTATTTTTGATAAAATTAGTGTTAGTATTTTTTAAAATAGAAAATCCATCTAGTATGATCAATGGATTGATCCAAGTACCGATCACGAATTTAGGTAGCACTCTTCCAGCAGTTATCATAATCAATCTGGGAATTACATTATTATGGTTTTTTGGATTTAATGGGAGTTATCTATTTAATTCAGTAATGAATCCGATTTATTTTTCATTAAATATGGAAAATCTTTTGAGTATAACAAATGGAGAAGTTCCCCCAAATATTATTACTGGAACCTTCCAATCTTTATTTATTAATTATGGAGGAAGTGGTAGTACCCTAGCATTAACTCTAGCAATACTATTCTTCTCAAAGAATAACGACAAAAAAAGTATAGCAAAAGTTTCATTGATACCAGGTTTATTTAACATAAACGAGCCGATAATTTATGGCCTTCCGATTTTACTAAACTTTAGAGTATTTATCCCATTTATTCTTTGTCCAGCAGTTAATACAATTATTGCTTATTTTTCTATGAGTATAGGAATTGTAGCGAAAACAAATGGCATCCAAATTCCATGGACGACACCACCTATTATTTCTGGATTCTTAGCCTCGGGAGTTTCTGGTGCCTTTTTGCAAATGGCTTTGATTGTATTGAACATCATGATATATGCGCCGTTCATAAGGACTAAAAATAAAGGAACATTTATTGGGTAAACACGACATGCTGTACTTTAATTTTGTTACGGCGATTCCTCATCATGCCACGATTGCACCAATCAACTTCCAGGCAGCAACAAGTTAGTGCTCTTCATCTGCTTTTTGTATTAGGTTTTTATAATGAGAAAAGTTACGTGATCTTATCCTGTGATGAACACACAAAAACCGTGCGCTTTTATGATAAAATCATAAAGAAATCAATAAGTTTGAAGTTTCCAAGTGAAAATGTGTTACAATAACGAAGTGTGTATCATAGTAGTAAAAAAGTGAATAGAGTAAAAGAGGGAAACAGATGAATTCAAAAGAAAAAATGCTTGAAATAATCAAAAAGAAACAGGGTGGCGGTCGAGTAGAAAAGATGGCTACGCCAAAGAATGATCGTAGTAACATGAGAAAAGGACCTAAAATCTATAATAAATAGTAAACGTCTGACGAGTATCGGCTAAATTATTTGTTAATAAAAACTGACATCAGTGATTAATCACTGGTGTTTTTTTGTCTTAAAATAAAGAAGTAGGTCTTTAAAAACATAAAAGTTCATACAAATATAAAGGATTAATGGTAAAAAAAAGTAGAGAGAACGGATGACTCGAAAAAAATACGTTATCTATTTTAATTTTTTTAAATTACATTAATTGAAATGAAAAAAACGATAGTTATCGTTATTTTATTATATGTTCTTTTTTAACATAAAATAATCAATAAATTAAAAATACAGAAAAAAGCTTTTTTAATAATGTTTTTATTTATATTCGCATGGTTATTTCATAAGAAATTCAATTTGAAGAAAAAAATGTGTTTCAAATAAAGTTATTTAATGTTAAGGTGTTGATGAAGGTAGCTAGGAGTAAATATAACTAAATCCTATTTTATTTACGATGAGTTATCTTCTTTTCAAAGAAATTATTATTTGATAATGAAATAGGAGGGAGAAAAAATGGAAGAATATTTCTCAATAATTCCTGAAGAATTAAATGAGAAAACTGGACTGAATGGGAAGCAAATCGAAGAAAGGATCTTAAAAAACAAATCGAATCAACTAGATACGCAATCTGCTGGAAAAACGACAAAAGAAATTATTCTGAAAAATTGTATGACTTTATTTAATTTTTTAAATGTCATGTTGTTTATTACAGTTATATCTATCGGGTCCTTTAGAAACAGCTTTTTTATGGTTTCGATTTTAGTCAATACATCCATGGGGATATTTCAGGAAATCAAAGCGAAAAAAACGATTGAAAAACTGAGTGTTCTAAAGCAAAATCAAGTGACTGTCTTGCGTGAAGGGAAAGAGGTGACGATTAAAAAAGAAGAAATCGTCTTAGATGATCTTCTGTTTTTAGCAAAGGGTATGCAAGTGCCAGTGGATGTTTGTGCGCTTTCTCAAGGATTGTTCGTCGATGAATCAATGATTACAGGAGAATCAGAGCTAGTCGAAAAAATGAGAGGGGATACGATTTATTCTGGCAGTTTAGTGATGCAAGGGAAAATTAAATCAATTGTTACGCAGGTGGGTGAAGAAACATACATAGCAAAATTAACGAAGGAAGCCAAATCGTTTAAACCAATGCGTTCAAAAATACAAATAGCCATCGATCGCATTTTGAGAGTGATTGCGATAGGCATTATCCCTATTGCACTGCTTGTGCTGCTGAATCAATTTGTTCTCAGTGCCATGGATCTATCTATAGTTGAGTCCAGGAAACTAGCGATTATTGGTAGCACGACTGCGATTTCTAGTTTGATTCCAGAAGGGTTAGTATTATTGACTTCGGTCGCTTTAGCTGCTGGAGTGATCAAACTTTCTAAAATCAAGGTCTTAGCTCAAAGTTTGCCGGCAATCGAGACACTTGCAAGAGTCGATGTATTGTGTCTTGATAAAACAGGCACAATCACAGAAGGAAAAATGAGTGTTGAAGAAGTGGTCTATTATCATAAAACGAAAGAAGAAATAGATGCCACAATTGCATTTTTACTCAAACAAGATACGGAATCAAATATGTCCACGGAAGCATTAAAGAAAGTATTTCATGAAGACGCTTCTTATCGGTTCAAAAAAGAAAACTATGTGCCATTTTCTTCTGAGAGCAAATCGCAAGCGATTGAAATAAACGGTCAAGGAACGTTTGTACTTGGTGCTTTCGACTTGATTGTAAATAATATCGAAACATCAATAAAAGTAGAGATCGAAAGTGCTTTAAAAGCTGGTTATCGTATCCTTGCTTTCGCACATACGCCTTCTTCTATCCTGGATAATCAAGTACCGAAAGACGGTCAGATCATTGCCTTGATCTTGATCAAAGATAAAGCAAAATCAGATGCCAAACAAATACTTACCTATTTCAAAGAACAAGGAATCAAAGTGAAAATCATCTCGGGAGATCATCCAGATACCGTTGCAGGTATTGCAAGGGATGTTGGGATCAAAGGAAAAGCAATCAGTTCAAAAGAGATACCTGATTCAAAAAATGAATTGCGAGAAATCGTAGAAGAAACTAGTATTTTCGGCCGCATCACACCAGATCAAAAAAGAGATTTGGTTCAAGCTTTGCAAGAAAATGGACATACAGTAGCCATGGTTGGAGATGGGATCAATGATATCTTGGCACTGAAAAAATCAGATTGTGGAATCACCTTTGGGATAGCAAGTGAAGCGGTGAAATCAGTGACTCATTTTATTTTACTAGAAGGGAACTTCTCAGTTTTGCCACAAGTTGTCAGAGAAGGAAGAAAAGTAATCAATAATATCAATCGTGTTGCTGGGATGAATATCTTACGTGTGATCTATGCGTTAACTCTGATCTTATTATTGACCTTTTCTAGGCAGCTGTTTCCGATTGAATCGATCAATCTTGCTTTAGTTAGTTCTTTAGCAATCGGTGTACCTTGTGCATTGTTGATTTTAGAAAATGACGACCAAAAAATCAAAGATGATTTCTTCCGACGAATCAAAATCTATGTTATTCCAGCAGGTGTGACGATTGGTTTGACCATCATGGTCATGTATATGATTACATATTATGCGCCTATCTATTCGAAATTTGTAGGAAATATCGAAGTACAATTATATGTGGATTTTGTCGTTGACGCCACGTTGATCATTGGGCTGACTCAATTTTATTTATTGTATTTACTTTGTCGCCCACTAACGGTTTATCGGATCAAAATTTTGTTTTTCTCTCTAGCTTTATTTTTTATTAGCTACTTTATTCCTGTTGTGAATGAATTTTTTGGCTTGTCGCCGGTGCATTCTTTCAGATTTTTTGTTCCTGTCGTATTATCTATTGTTTTATTGACGATCATTAGCCGTATATTGAGAGATCGTACGCAATGGAAAAGCCCAACGATTCTATTATTGACATTCTTTTTGTTCACCGCAGTTGCAGGAATTGGTCTGTATTTGCAACAACTTCATAAAGATACCGTTGTGACAACCACTTATTGGGGGAAAATCCCAGAAGCGTTTGACCCATTGACTGAACCGATTGTCGATCCGGAGAAGAAAGCAGTACTCCAACCGCTGACCGATAAATTAGAAGTCGGGGCAAGCCAAACAGTTTCGATTTCTTATGAAGGAGAAGAATTAGCAAAGTTAGAGATTCTGCCTAATGTGAGTATGTTTGATAAGCAAGGGACTGAACGAAAATTGAATTTACCGATGGTTGAAGGAAATCCAGCTGAGACACTGCATCCTGGAGTATATGTAAAAGCCGAGGCAAGTAACGTCTCTCTTCATAGTTGGGTGATCGTAGATGCTAAAGATGTTCCCACAGAAGTAAAAAAGCAATTAATTGAATAATCGCAACGAATGAAAGGTGGTGATGCTTATGGAGTGAGTAATGATTTTGACACAAGATCCATTTAAACTTTTAGTGAAGGAGCAAAAAAAATGAGAATGAGATGTTTATTGATCAGCAGTGCATTGACGCTTCTATTTGTTGGTTCCTACAATGTGAAAGAGTCTTGCTTGAATGATTTGACTGATAAAAATGCTGATTTTTCAGGAATCATTGATGCTGCTGACCTGTCGTCT
Source organism: Enterococcus sp. DIV1304_2 (assembly GCF_050555445.1). Lineage (NCBI taxonomy): Bacteria > Bacillati > Bacillota > Bacilli > Lactobacillales > Enterococcaceae > Enterococcus > Enterococcus sp. DIV1304_2. The sequence goes on along the minus strand of NZ_CP187851.1, from coordinate 1,653,116 downwards.
TTGGAGTATTGGGTTGACGAAGTCATTTATGGAAAAGGGGTGAGAGATCTTGAACTCAAATTGAAGTTACAAGATATTAAGAAAAACAAGGATTGTACTTTCTTGAGACAACTGTCAGAAAGAGATGTGATCATCAATGTGGATGGTGATAGATGGTTGCAGGATACAGTAAGTAATAGTCGCAAAGTCTATGTCTATTTGACAAAAGAACGTCGCTTTGTAGGAAGTGGTCCGATTAAAGAATTACCGATCGAATCCATTCAAGCGGTGCGATTCGAACATACAAAAAAATCAAATTAAAAGGAATGGTGAAAAAATGATGGAAAATTCAATTCAAAAATTAGCAGGAATCTCTGCAATGTTATTTAGTGTGGTTTTACTAGTCGGAAGATTATTTCGGGTCATTGTTGATGGGCAAACGAATAGTACGATATCGATTATCTTGAATGGCATGAATTTCATTGTCCTGTTTCTGTTGATCTATGCTTGGCATAAAATAAAACAACAACAAAAATCGTCCATGCCGCATTTTCTTACTCTTATTGGTCTGGGAATTGCGCAATCTGTGATTATCATTCACCAAGTTCATACGACGATAAATTACGCAGGGATCATTTTGTTATTGGTTGGTGGATTTTTAGTCTACAGTTGCGGCATCACCCATTTTGTAAAAAGATGAAAAAGATTTGGAAAACAAAAAAACAATGGGACAACTGAGTAAATTATCTGGCGGATAAGCACTAACGTTGTCGCATTGCTCATTAAGTATAGCTAGATAACAGACATGAGTCAAGAATGTTCATTGAAACAATCTATTCGTTCTTGGCTCATTGTATGTTCAAAGAATGAAATCGACAGATGAAAAATAGGGGTGGACGTTATGAAATTACTATTCCTTATGTTATTGCTTCTTTTTTGTGGCTGTACGGTAGAAAATCAACCGTCTTTGAAAGATCTATATCCTAATCAAGAGGCTGAAACAACCTATCATGAGATGGTCGATTATTTTAATTTACATGTCACATATTATAAAGAACACTGGCAATACGGTGACCAACAAACGAAGGAAGAATATAGCTACATCACTGAAAACTTAAACAAAAATGGACACTTTCAACGATCTAGTGTAGAACAAAATCAAGAAAACAAGGTCTACTATCGTGGTTTTATTGATGGAGATTTGATTACGGAATCGATTCTAGATGAATCAACCAATGCGTTTCAATTCAATGAGCGCTTTTTATTGCATACCGGAACCTTTATGGGGAATCTATTGAAAAATCAAGAGGGTTGGACCATCTTGAAGAGTCAGCGTCAGGACCACAAGGAGAAGATTGAGTTGAGTTTTGATTTCAAGATCGATGAATCACTCTATCTAAAGATGTTTTTTACAATTGGAGAATCAGGTTTCTTAAAAGAAATAAAAACTCGTTATTTCGATCGAGAAGATGCGTTAGCTACCAATCAATTTATTTACTATGAAGATGTTCAAATCAACAGTATCAATGAAAAAAAAGAATTACCTGTGGAACAAATTCGACAAGAAATCATCTTTGCAGATGAGTCATATCACACATTAATGAAAGAACTAACGGATACGAATGAGCTGACGTTAGTCGCTTTTGATGAATTTGTGACACAAAAAGAGTATCCGATTGGATCGAATATTTACACACAGTTATGGATGATGGCTGAAGGCGATGCAAAGGAAAAATTGCTGCTGCTTCTTGAACAGTTAGGTGCAACAATCGATGAATTTAATATGCTTCAATTAAATGAATTCCGTCGATTTGACGAGTTTATAGCCCCGCATAGTTTCTTTTTGCACTATATCGCAGAGTTAGTACAAGAAGCCTTCCCTAATGGGTTACTTAAAGCTTATGAAGAAGGAGAACATTCCTTTGTTCGATCTGTCCATCAACTAAGGATGTACCTAGATAAACTAAATTTGTCGTATGTCCGTAATCATTTTAAAAAAAATGGAATGACCGACGAGGAGGCATTAGCGGAATATGGGAAACGATGGGGAGTGGAACAGCAGTATTCTCCCGCTCGATTTCACAATAAATATCCTAAAAACAAAACATTCAAAGAAAGTATCATCGGCAGAGAAAACCGAAAAATATTGGTTAATAGAGGCTTTCACTCTGAATTTATCTTGAATCCTGAAGGGAACTTTGTTAGTAGCTGGAATGTATTAAAAATGGAAAATGATCGAGTAGATAGTAACCCGGCACACTATTCATTTCATTTCGACTTGCGAAAAGAATTACTTGATGGAGAATCGTTTAATTATGCCAGCAAAAATGATCGATTACATAAACTTTTAGATAGTTCCCCCTCAAAAAAACTTGATCATCAGGTTCGTCAACAAGCGAAAAAAGGTTGGATCAGCGCGAGTATCACAGAATACTTCCATCGGCACCCTAATATTTCGCCGATGATTCTTGGATTGTTACTCTTTTTGGCGTTTCATTTTTTTGTTCTTTTTTGTCATAGACAAAGAAAAAGAACAATAAACAAAAAAGTCAGATGAAAGGAGAGAGAACCTTCTATGCAGACGAGAACATATAAACAGATCGATGTCTTTGTTTTAGTGCTTGTGGTGACCATTTTAAGTGTTTATCTTATACGTAACCACAAAGAAGATTTATTTCAAGTGTTTCGCTGTCTTAAACTATTTTGAAAGACTCTCACACTTCGTTTTAGTTCGATTCTTTTCCTTCCTTGGTTGGCATCCATAGTCTAGTAGCTTCATTTGTGAATAGCCGCAAGTCTTAGACTTAGGGAGAAATTTTAGACGTTTCTCTCTAAGTCTACAGCAAAAATCGAGTAGTTCCTGGATACTATGCTATGAATGACTTGAAGCCCGTTCAATCAAGTGTAGTTTCAAGTCTTTCCACTCCTCATGGGTCGGTATTTGGGCAATTTGAATCACTTCACAGGCCATTTTCTCCGTAAGATCATAGTTGCTGACGATGAGACAAGCTTCTAACTCGTCGATCTTTGTTTGTGTAATCGGTTGATCAAAAAGAAAAAGAGGGTGATACGTTTCAGGTAGCCACTTTTGGATCATAGCCATTAAAAAATTATCGTAGCCAGCATCTCCATGAAAAGTAAAGACGATTGTTTGCTTTTTCTTTCTTTGGATTTGCTGATAGGAGGATTGGATCATACTTAAAGATAGTGCAACGTCTTTTATGCAGGTCATTGGTAGGATCTCTTGCCATTTGAGTTGCTGCAATCGGTCTTGCCAGGAGTGATAGAGTAATTCAAAGGATGGATCGACTAAATGATCAATCGACAATGGGTGATTCTCAAAACCATCAGTGATTTTATTAAGCAAGCGTAGATTAGCTAAGTAAGCACTCATTTGCTCAATACCTTCCTTTGTTGTACCGTCAATCAGCGCTTCGTCGAGTAAAAATTGCTTGATCCATTTTTTGGCTGGTGCTTCTTCTTGGTAATGGGTCGCTTTATGCGATCTTGTCTCTTGATAGTTCGATGAGCTATAGGAAATACAGTGTAAAGCAATCAAATAAGCCCAAACTAGTTCATTTACAGACAGCTGTTGAATCCCAAGAATCTCTCTCAGAAAAGGAGTGATTTTTTTTGAGAACCTTTTGAAGCTTTTTCTAGACTGGATCATACTCAATGTTTCTGAGGGGATTTCACCTTGTTTACGACGCAACCATCTTTCTTTTAAGATGGACAACCATAACGTGGCGCGAAAATTACTAATATGTAAATGAGACTGAAATACTTGCTCTAGTTCAGCGAACATGACTTTGTATGTCTCCTGAGAGAATAGATAGGAATGATCTATAATGATCGTTCGTCGAAAACTCGTATAAAAGTTAAAAAAGAAAAAACGAATCTCGTTTTCTTTTCCAACAAGATCACCATTTTTGGGAGAGAGTTGGATTCGGTAGTTTTTTAGCTCATTGTTCATGTGTTGAATGATTTTGCGTAAAGCCGAACTAGACAAATGATACTCCAAGCGCATGGCTTCGAAGGATTGTTGATTTCCCTTAAGGCTACGGTCAATGATTTTATAAGTAATCGTTTCTCTAACAAGAGATAAAAGATAGGTATCCAGTGTTTCCCCATCGGGTATTTTTAAGCGGTAACCGATCATTTTGATTGATTGCAATTGAATCGATGGTGGTAATTTGGCACGCAATGCTTGAATATCTGAACGTAGAGTGGGAGGTGTACAGCCTATTTCTTGAACTAGTTCTGTGATCGAAGTGATGTCATTTCGTTTTCTCAAATAAGTAAGAATCTTGATTTGGCGATGTAATTGTTTATTTTCATGTAGTTTGAAAAAAGGTTCCATTAATTGCTCCTTTCGTTTGGGTGACTCTTATTCGATTGTTTTATTTTATCTTTCTTATTTTGGAAATACAAATCGATTCTCAAATATTTTTTTCAAAAAAAAAAAATAAAAAATTTTCTTTCACAGATTACGTTAGAATTTAGTTGGATGTTTTTTTATCTTTCTATAATTTGAGGAGTTGAATAAGGAATGGACCACAGAAAAATAGTAAAAGTGACAGCTTCAATGTTATTACTTATGAACGCATCCCAACAGAGTATCACGACATTTGCTGATCATTTAGACAGTGGACAAATGACAGAAGAGCTAGTCAATTCGACCATCGAAGAACCAACAGAGAATAGCCTGATGGAAACAGCAGAAAACGAAGCGATGGATGAACAGCAAACAAGCGAAACGCCAGAATCCCCAGCAACTGCTCCATCAGAAGTGCCGACAGAACCCACCACAGAAACAACTCCAGATGGAAATGCTGAGCTAGAGCAATCTACTGTCGCTTCGACAGTTCCCACCACTGTGGAACAAGAAGTGACAGATGTTTCAAGTGAACCAGTTATTCCAGATCCAAATGTCAAGACTGAATGTTTTGAGATACAAGGAACAGAAGATCAATTAGCATCTGGTGTGTTTGGTAGCAGTCCTTGGCGGATCGACCAGGAAGGTGTATTGTACATAGATGCAGGGACATTAGGAGAAACAACATCAGCGGCTCGTGCACCTTGGTTTCCTCACCGTTCACTCATCAAAAAAGTCGTTCTTACTGGACCTGTGGTAGCAAATACTGACTCATTAGGACTATTTTTTGATATGAATCAGCTGACGACGATCGAGAATTTATCCAATCTAGATACAAGTCAAGTCACGAATATGGATTATTTCTTTGCATGGTGCCAGCAGCTGACCTCATTGGATCTTACAGCTTTTGATACCCAAAATGTTCGTTCGATGAACTATATGTTCAATGGGGTGTCTTCTGTTAGCACGCTCGATCTAAGCAACTTCAATACAGCGAATGTCACTGAAATGAGTCATATATTTTATGGGATGAGCGGATTGACTTCATTAGATTTATCCAGTTTTAACACGATGAACGTGTCGAACATGAGCTACATGTTTTATGATTGCTCTGCCTTGACGACACTGGATGTAACTGGTTTTCAAACAGCCAACGTGACAAATTTCAGTCATATGTTCCGCGGTTGTTCCGGATTGGCTCAACTGGATCTTTCTAGTTTTGTAACGAGTCAAGCAACAGAAATGTCCTTCATGTTCCATGGCTGTTCGGGATTACAAGCGTTAGATGTGACACATTTTGATACGAGCAACGTTATGTACATGCATTATATGTTCCATGGCTGTTCCGGTTTGACAGAACTTGATGTTAGTCGCTTTGATACGACAAACGTGACTTCTATGTACTATATGTTTTTCGGTTGTTCCGGTCTGACAGCGTTAGATGTTACGAACTTTTCAACAACTAACGTGACAACAATGAGTTTTATGTTTGCAGAATGTCTCAATTTAGAAGCAATCGATGTCAGTGGTTTTGATACGGAGAATCTTCGATTTATGCGAGGAATGTTTAGAAACTGCAAAAAGATCACTGAATTGGATCTATCTCATTTTAAAACTGGCAAGGTGCAATTGCAGCAAGAGATGTTTGCTGGTACAACCTCTTTATCCAAAATTTCTTTAGGTATCCAGTTCTATTCTTTAACTGATACCAATATTCCTGAGTTGCTCGCTACAGAAGAGCATACGGGGTATTGGCAAAATGTGGGATCTGGCACAGAAGATGTCCCACTTGGTGAATATGTATTAAGCTCCTCTTCACTGATGACAACTTATCAAAATAGTATGGCGGATACTTATGTGTGGCAACCAATTGCTAGTGAGTCGATCCGCGCAATGGATTCAACGATCTATGTTGGTGATAGTTGGGAACCAATCGACAATTTTGTCTTAGCGACCGATCCAAATGGAGAATCAATTCCTTTTGATGAAAGTATGGTCAGTGGTACAGTGGATACGACGACAGCAGGAGTCTATCCAGTGACTTATACCAATGGATCTGCGAGTCAACAGATCAATGTGACTGTCGAAGAAAGTCAAGAAACCCTTAAAGTCACAGATTCGACGATCATTGTAGGGGATGCTTGGACACCAAGTGATAATTTTGTTTCCGCTACTGATAAAACGGGAGAAGCTGTTGCCTTTGATGAAAATATGGTCAGCGGCGAAGTCGATACGACACAAGTAGGTGAGTACAAGATCACCTATACTTTTGGGAGACTCAGTCGTGAAATCACAGTGACCGTCATTGCTAGTCAAGAAGCGATCAAGGCGACCGATTCAAGAATCCACACAGGGGATGTTTGGCATCCAAGCGATAATTTTATCTCAGCGACCAATAGAGCAGGTGACACTTTGCCATTTGATGAAAGTATGGTATCAGGCACCGTTGACACCGGACGAACAGGAAACTTCATCATTACTTATACGAATGGAGAAGCCTCTCAAAAAATAACAGTGACCGTGGTTGAAAATAGAGAAACGATCCAAGCAAAAAATGGCAGCATTTATGTCGGTGATAAGTGGGCGCCAAGTGATCAATTTGTATCTGCTACAAACAAAGATGGGGAAATGATCGTTTTTGATGAAAGCATGGTCAGTGGTACGGTAGATACAACTAAAGCTGGCGATTATCCGTTGACTTATACCAACGGTCGAGCAACAGAAGAAGTTGTGGTGGTTGTAAAAGAAAACGGAGAAACGATTGTAACAAAGGATCTTCAATTATATATCGGTGATACGTGGGACCCAAGCGATGGCTTTGTCTCCGCAACAAATCGCGAAGGGTTCGCTCTCGCATTTGACCAGAATATGGTGTCAGGCGATGTTGATACCAACAAAGAAGGAACCTATACGATCACTTACACGAATGGTTCAGTTTCAGAAACAAGTCAAGTGACAGTGAGTAAACGAGGGACTGCCGGAGGAAATGCCAACACAGGCGGAGGGAATACTCAGCAAAAGAAAACAGCCAACACCTCTGCAACCTCAAAAAAACAAGTCCAAGGAAATGCAGCAAAAAATTTACCAAAAACTGGTGAGATCCGATCTAGTGCAACCGTTCTTGGTTTTGCTCTTGTTGGAGGAGCAATCGGAACCTATATCTACAAGAAAAAGAAAAATCGTAAAGATTGATTCTTTAAAATCAAAAAGCCAACTTAGTTTCGGAGTGATCCTAGACTAAGTTGGTTTTTTATCGCTCAACTATTTTGAAATTGGCTATTGTATAAGCTTGCATAAAGTGTCGGTTGTTGCAATAGCTCTGTATGCGTTCCTGTTTCAATGATGTCTCCGTTTTGCATCACTACGATCATATCCGCATGTTCAATCGTTGACAGACGATGGGCAATCACAAAGCTGGTCCGGTTTTTAGTTAAAGCATCCATCGCTTCTTGGATCAAGGCTTCCGTACGTGTATCGACACTTGACGTTGCTTCATCTAAAATGACGACTGCAGGATTAGCTAAAATGACTCGTGCAATCGTTAAGAGCTGTTGTTGCCCTTGAGATATCGACCCATTTTCGCTTGAGATAATGGTGTCATAACCTTGTGGCAGCGTACGGATAAAATGATCACATTGAGCAATTTTAGCTGCTTGAATGATTTCATCTCTGGTTGCCTCTTTTTTGCCGTAGGCAATATTTTCTGCAACAGTACCTTCGAATAACCAAGTATTTTGTAGTACCATGCCAAATAGATTCCGTAATTCATGGCGCGGCAAATCGGTGATGTCATGACCGTCGAATAAAATCTGACCGTCATTAATTTCATAAAAACGCATCAAAAGATTGACAAGAGTTGTTTTTCCAGCACCAGTTGGCCCAACGATGGCAACCGTTTGTTGTGGCTTGACCGAGAAGTTGACATCTTTCATCAATGGTTTTTCTGATGTATAACCAAAACGAACATGTTTGAATTCAATTGCTCCTTGTGGTGCAATGATGGGATTTTCTACTGCATGATCAACTGCTTCTTCTGGTTCATCCATGATCTCAAAGATTCGTTCGATGGATGCCATGGCTGATTGTACGGAATTGATGACATATGAAGCAGTGGAGATTGGTTCTGATATTTGATTGATATACTGCAAATACGCTTGTAAGAAACCAATGGTGATCCCACCAGATAAAACGGCTATTGCCCCAATGACCGCACTTGCGATAAATGCTAATTGATTGATCAAACGGATGGCTGGATAAATCGCAAAATTCATGAACTGCGCTTTTTTGAAAGCTTGTGATTGTTTTTCATTTGCTTTCTTGACTTCATCAATCGCTAATGCTTGTTGGTTGAAGGCTTTGATCACCAAATTCCCAGTTAGATATTCTTCTGCTTTATTATTCAAATCTCCCAGTTCTTCTTGGTTATGATCAGAAATTTGTTTATTCTTGTTTGCGAATTTTGTTGTGACAGTTGTGCTGATCATAATCAAAATAAGAACAAGTAAAGTCAATTTGATATCGATGTAAAACAACATGATACCAGCTAACAGGATCGTAACAAGAGAGGTGAAAAGTTGATTGATCCCTGTGAGCAATACTTGTGATAGCTGATTTAAACCTGTAGTTGTCCGACTAATGATATCACCAACTTGATGACGGTCATAGAAAGCCATTGGAAGAGCTTTGAATTTTTTTGTAACTTCTTTACGGACACGTAAGGTCACTCGTTCACTTAATGAAGCCATCGCTCGTTCTTGAATAAAGGAAGTGATACTACTTAGTAAGGAGAAGAGTATCAACAGGATCACTGGTAAAAGCAATGTTTCTCTTACATCTGTTACTGTCATATGGTTAAGTCCAACCTCTTTGATCCGCCCGAGTAGTTGATCGATCCCGATACCCATGATTAGTGGCATAGCAACGACTAATGTATTACCGACCAAGCTGCAAAGTAACGAACCATAGAAGATTTTATGTTCAGGCTGGATCATTCGCCAGAAACGTTTCAAGCTTTGTTTTTTTATCGTTGTTTTAGTCATTTCCATCGACTCCCTCCTTTAACATACCTTGTGATTTCGCAAATTCTTGATACGAACGATTATTTTTCAACAATTCTTCATGAGTGCCTTGGCCAACGATCCGTCCTTCATCTAAAACGATAATATTATCAGCGTTTATGATGGTACTTAGACGTTGTGCAATGATAATCAGTGTTTTATCTGCCATTTCACGTTGCAACGCCCCACGTAACTTAGCATCGGTTCGATAGTCCAATGCAGAGAAACTATCATCAAAGACATAGATTTCAGCAGATTTGACTAACGCTCTAGCAATACACATCCTTTGCTTTTGGCCGCCAGAATAATTATCTCCGCCTTGAGCCACAAAGCTGTCCAATTGATCCGGTAGGTTTTCTAATACTTCATCCAATTGTGCGATGCGAATTGCTTTGGTTAGTTCTTCATCTGTCGCATGTTCGTTCCCCATCAATAGATTACTGCGAATCGTTCCACTAAATAAAAATGCTTTTTGGGGAACATAACTAATATAGCTTCGAAGCGTTTCTTGGTTCATTTCTGTGATCGGGGTGCCTGCGAATTTGATTTGTCCATTTGAAACATCGTTTAGACGTAGAAGTAATTTTGCAATCGTGCTTTTTCCTGAACCTGTTCCACCAACAATGGCTGTCGTTTTTCCTTTTGGTACAATAAAATCAATATCTTCCAATACAGGATCGGCGTTTTCGTTGTAGCGAAACGTCACATGTTCGAAGGATAAGAAAGTATCATCGACTGAATCGAAGGATAAAGTTTCTGGTTGGTCGGGATCTTTGATTTCGATTTCAGCTTGTAATACTTCTTCGATTCGTTTAAGACAAGAGATTGATTTTGGTACGATAACAAAAACCATTGCGGCAATCATCAAATAGGCAAGTGTCAACATCGAATATTCCACAATGGCAGTTACTGTACCGATTTGTAAGCTACCATTAGCCACCAAACCGCCACCAAACCACAAAATGGATGCATAAACGATGCCCATAAGTAAAAAGGCGATCGGTGTGACCCAAGCAAAGATTCGATTGACTCGGATCATCTGTTGCGCGTAATTTTCAAAGGTTTCATTTGTTCTTTTTTCTTCATAATCTTGATTGTTGAAGGCACGGATCATATTGACACCTGTAAAGAATTCACGCAACGTTGTCGTGACACGATCCATCTTCGGTTGAATACTCAAAGATAAAGGGGTTCCTTTTTTCATCAAATAATACGTGATCAGCGCATAGATGAAGATCGAGCCTAACGTAATCAATGTCAACTTGACGGAATGCTCCAACATCATCAGAATCGTAAATAATGAGATAATTGGTGCAGGGATGATCATCTGACAGAACATGACGATCATTTGTTGGACGTTATCTACGTCATTGGTCATCCTAGTCAATAGTGAACCGGTATTAAATTGATCGACATCTTTCATCGACAATTGTTGGAATTTATTGAAAAAACTTGCTCGTGTTTGATAGCCAAATCGTGCGGCTAACAAAGCAGAACAGTAGCTTGAGGCAACTGCGGCAAAAGAGCCTAATAGAGCAACAAGTAACATTTGAATTCCAATTTGTTGGATTTGTTTCACTTCGCCACTTGCAATCCCTGTGTCTATGAGATCAGCTACTAACTTTGGCACACCAAGGGTTCCTAGCAGTTGTAAACAGATAAATAAAAGAGTAAGTAAAGCAATTCCTTTATTGTTTTTTATCGATATTTTTAATAGTTTCATGATGTTTCCTCCTTTTCCCGACAAATACGCATTCTACACCTTAAAGTTACTTGAAGGTCAAGAAGAAAAAGCATAAACTATCATTGAGGTGAAAGGTATGAAACGATTGTATTCGATTGGGGAAGTATCGGAGTTATTGGATATCCCTCGATCAACCATTCGGTATTGGGATGCTGAAGGGTTGATCCATGCAGCAAGAGAAGAGGAAAACGGGTATCGGTTGTTTGATATCGATGCCATTTTTCAAGTCTATGACATCAATTTTTATCGAAAACTCGATATTCCCATGAAGCAAATGAAAAATCTATATAGTAAATCGTTAAATGAGATGTACGACATTTTAGCTGAAACGGAACAGCGTTTGGATCATGAGAAAAAAATCTTAGAACAAAAACATAAAGAAGTATTATCAAGAAAAAAACAGTTAAAAGAAATGATCGATAGTGAACCAGATAAATTTCCTGAAGAAGAAATTCCCTTTCAAAAAATCGTCGTGGCAGCATCTGATGACCTCTTATATTCAAAGGAATACCTAAAAAATTATTCAAGTTTCGTGATTTATTTTCCAGAAAATAATCAGAACAGTATTTATGGGTTCTGTACGGACGAGCACACGAAAGAACTCCCAGGTTCACAGACGATCTGGCAGAATGATCCTGCGAAAAAGTACGTGCGATTTCTACTAAAAGTCGAAGTGAACAACACAAAAAATAATAATCTATCTGAAGTAAAAGACAGGTTGCAAAAGCAAGGCTATCGATTAGGACAAACGATTGGTCAATACTTGTTGACCCATACGACAAAGGAAAAGATTTCCTTTGAATATTACCGAGCTTGGATCGAAGTGAGTGAGGGGAAGTAGGATTAGTTGACATTCGGAAGTAAACATGGGATAGTAATTGACAATATCAAAGCGTAGAAGAGAAGAGTAACTAACGGTCAACGGTAAAAAGAGACTCCGGTGGGTGAAAAAGGAGACCAGAAACCTTAGTGAAGATGAACTTGGAGCTTGTTTTACTAGTAAATGAGTAAAACCGGACTGCGACCGTTAACTCGCCGGATATCTGATGGTATCGTTGAGGCATTATTTGTGAGGATAATGCAAATAAGGGTGGTAACACGACGCATTCGTCCCTTTTGTCAAGACTTGGCAAAAGGGATGAGTGTTTTTTTGTTTTCATCAGGTCTTTATCTACTACGCAATCTAAGGAGGAATTTTTTTATGACTACTCGTTCAACATCCCCATTTCGTTATGACATCGTCGGGAGCTTTTTGCGCCCAGAAAAGTTAAAAAGAGCACGAAAAGCATATAACGAATCGCTTATTTCTGCTACTGATTTGAAAGAGATAGAAGATGAAACCATTATCGATCTGATCAAAAAACAAGAAGCTGCTGGCTTACATGCGGTGACAGATGGTGAGTTTCGTCGGAGTTGGTGGCATTTGGACTTTTTCTTTGGTTTACAAGGTATCGATTTTTTTGTACCTGAGCGTGGTTATCAGTTTCACGGAGAAGAGACACGTCCAGGAACGGTGATTGTAACAGAAAAAATCACAGGAGAGAGCCATCCTTTTGTGGACCATTTTCGGTTTACACGTACCCATACGACCGAGGGCGTCGAAGTAAAGCAAACCATTCCAGCCCCAGCTCAACTGTTAGTGGAGTTGTTACGTCCAGACATTTTGCCTCATGTTCGTGCCATCTATCCGACAAACGAAGAACTTTTTCAAGATATCGTAACAGCTTATCGGCAAGTGATCGCGGATTTATATGAAGCAGGCGCCAGAACGATCCAATTGGATGATTGTACGTGGGGCGTATTAGTAGCACCTTTACCAGAAGGATTTTTAGCAGAGAGTGATAAAGAGGAAAGCGAGATTCGCAAAGAGTTGGCGCAGACCTATTTACAAATCAATAATGCGGTTCTTGGAAATCAACCACAAGATTTGATTTTGAATACCCATGTCTGTCGAGGGAATTACCACTCCACCTGGGCGGCAGCTGGCGGGTATGATGCTGTAGCTGAGCCATTATTTACGGAAGAAAATGTTCATGCCTATTATTTAGAATATGATAACGATCGTTCAGGCGGTTTTGAACCACTTGCGAAAGTTAGTGAAGGAAAACTCGTAGTATTAGGATTGATAACCTCAAAATCTGGCGAACTTGAGGATCGTCAAAAAATCATCGAACGTATTTATGAAGCTACTCGTTACATCCCTTTAGATCGATTATGTTTAAGCCCACAATGCGGGTTCGCCTCCACCGAAGAAGGGAATATCTTGACAGAAGAAGCGCAATGGCAGAAAATTGCGTTGATCAAGAGTATTGCAGAAGAGGTCTGGAATTAAGTAAACGCCGATAAACCAAGTATTCAGAAAAACCGTTAAGAACAACTCAGTTGTGTTCATAGCGGTTTTTTTGCTGAAAAAAATCAATTCTTGGAGCTGACCTTCAACACTAAGCTAAAAAATCAAAAAATATGAGAAGCTATTTTCCGATTTTCTATCTTACTGCTCAGGTCAAAGCGCTCATTTCACGACCTTCGATAAACGGTGTTCGAAAGCCAACTCCTACGACATTAAGTCGAAAATTGAAAAAATATGAGAAGCTATTTTCTCAATTTCCGCCTTACTGCTGGGAGCTGAACGGCTTTCTCACAACCTCTGATAAACGGTGTTCAAGGCGCAACACTTCGGACATAAGCCAAAAAAATAAAAAATGAAAGAGCCATTTTCTATTTTTTTTATCTTATGCTTCAGTGCTGAACGCGCCTTTCACGACCTCTTTGGCACAAAGCTTTCTCTTACCACTAATCGGGTGGGGTAGGTCAAAATTATGGGTTCGTCGCGGACTTGGTCGATTCTTTCGACGGCTAAGCGTACGGCGGCTTTACCGATGGATTTGGCATTGATTTGGACGGTGGTCAAGCCAGGAGTTAGTTTACTGGCTGCTTCAATGTTGTCGAAGCTGGCGATCATGATGTCTTTACCAATGGCCAAATGGTGCTTTTTCATTGTGCGATAGACGCCGATTGCCATTGGATCGCTTCCTACAAGGAGTGCGGTTGGAAGTGGATCAGAGCTTTGGATCAGCTCTTCAGCTAATCGTTCACCGTCTTCTTCGGTCCAATTTCCCAGATAGTGCGTACTGTAATCTTGTAACTGGTGATCAGACATGAAATGCAAATAGGCACGGATGCGTTTTTCATCTGGATTGATCGTCTTGCCTCCTCGTTCATCCATATCGACTTGATAGCCACCGATATAGGCGATCCGTTGATGCCCACTCTCTAGAAACAACTCTAAAACAGCTTTGGTCATTCGCTCCAAATCTCCATAAACCATATCGACTTCTTGTTGGATATCAGGATTATCAACAACGATCAAATGCTGATTTTGTGCCAATAGATCAGTGATCGACTGCTTCGTCACTGTTCCAACTACGATGATCGCTCCTAGTTGATCTAAGTCTTTCCATTCCTTGGGATTGTCAGAGAGATTGTAGATGCGATTCATGCCAATATGCAGGCGGTTTGCTTCTTCTTCTAATCCCATACGTAATTCTTTGTAATAGACATCTTGTGCTTCACTTGCCTTACTGATCGTCGAGATCACACCGATCGATGGCATTCGTTTTTTGATATATTTTCGTTTATTGATATCATAGTTCAATTTTTCTGCAACTTCAAAAATCCGTTTCTTTGTTTCTGGTGCGACATGGATTGTCTTATCTTGATTCAATACGCGTGAAACAGTTGCAGGAGAGACATTCGCTTTTCGAGCGACATCACGAATCCCTACCATAAAATCACTCCTTTAAGAAATATAAAAAAAGTTATTGACAAATATGTTTAGTAAACAGTATACAGGAGTTAGTTAAAAAGTAAACGGTTTCTAAAAATTTGTGAGGTGAAGAAATGAAAAGACAATCATTGATTGCATTCGATTCGGAAACAAATGTTTTTCATTTGTCGAATCCATTGATTTCTTATGTGATGAAAATTGAAGAATCTGGTGTGTTGACCCATGTTCATTTTGGTAAAAAAGTGAGTAACTATACCGATAACAAAAAATACCCAAGAAGAGATCGGGGTTTTTCAGGAAATGTTCCTTTGCATGATGAGCGGGCATTTTCAAAAGATACGCTGCCACAAGAATTTTCGGGACACGGAAGTATGGATTATCGCATTCCAGCTACGATCATCACACGTGAGAATGGCTCTAGCTTGCTTGATTTAAGATATGAAACGTACCAGATCAACCAAGGTAAACCAAAGCTTACAGGATTACCACAAACCTATATATTGGAGGAACAGGAAGCACAAACGTTGTGTATCACATTGAAAGACCGAGATTTACCGATCTATGTGGATCTTTTTTATACGATTTACGAAAAACGAGGGGTCATTATCCGCTCCGCTAAGTATCGCAATCAAACGGAGCAAATGATCTGGTTAGATAAAGCAGCTTCTTTTCAATTAGATTTGACGAATTCAGGCAGATTTACTGAAGTGATCGCCTTACCTGGCGCCCACGCTAGAGAGCGTTTGATTTCGAGACAACGGATCACTGCGGGGGTGAAATCATTTGAAAGTCGACGAGGAAGCAGTAGTCACCAAATGAACAATTTTATCGCTTTGACACATACTCATACGACGGAAAGTCTTGGGGAAGCCATCGGTCTACAGTTTATCTATTCTGGCAATCATGCGTTCGAGATCGAAAAAGATCAAATCGATCAACTAAGAATTGTTGGTGGCATCAATGCGTATCAGTTCCAATGGCAACTTTCAACCGATGAAGCGTTTCAAACGCCGGAAATGATCCTTTCTTATTCAGACGAAGGATTAAATGGCATGAGCCACATACATCATGAACTGCTGCGAGAACGTGTGGCACGTGGGAAACATCAGTACGAACCACGTCCGATCTTGGTCAATAATTGGGAAGCGACTTATTTTGATTTTACTAGCAAAAAAATCGAAGCACTGATCGATGAAGCAGCAGCGTTAGGTATGGAAATGTTCGTCTTAGATGACGGCTGGTTCGGAAAAAGAGATGCAGATACTTCTTCTTTAGGAGACTGGTTTGAATATGAAGGGAAATTGGCGAATGGATTGAAAGGCATTGCAGAGTACGCCCATGAAAAGGGCCTAAAATTTGGGCTATGGGTGGAGCCTGAAATGATTTCGATCGATTCTGAATTGTATCGTCAGACGCCTGATTATTTGATGCAAGAACCAGCACGCACGCCTGCGGCATCTCGGTCGCAATTTGTTTTGGATTTTACACGAAAAGAAGTGCGAGATTCGATCAGTCAGCAATTACGAAAAATTTTGGATGAGGTACCGCTCGATTATGTGAAATGGGATATGAATCGCTCCTTATCAGATGTTTACTCTGCTTACGTGGAGAATCAAGGAGAGGTCTATCACCGGTATGTTTTAGGATTATATGACCTTTTAGAAGAGTTGACCACAGCTTATCCAGATATCTTATGGGAAGGATGCTCAGGTGGAGGTGGCCGTTTTGACGCAGGAATCCTTTATTATATGCCACAATCCTGGACAAGTGACAATACCGATGCAATGGAACGGATCGATATCCAATATGGCACGAGTCTCGGCTATCCCATCTCATCCATGGGTGCCCATGTCTCCGCATCACCTAACCATCAAAGTGGACGTGTGACAGATTTAAAGACACGCGGGGATGTAGCGATGAGCGGGGTATTTGGTTATGAACTTGATTTGACCGCATTAGACGAACAAGAAAAGAGAATCATCAAAGAACAGATCAGCACGTATAAAGAAATTCGTCAAACCATCCAACAAGGAAAGTTTGACCGCTTAGAAAATCCCTTTGAACAAAACATTGCGGCGTGGCAATTTGTTTCTCCAAATAAAAAGGAGATCGTTGTCTTTATGGCACGACGATTAACTTCTGGACAACCGCCTTTTCATGAGATCCGCTTGGTTGGTTTGGAGGAAGGGATGTATCGTGAACGTAAAAGTTCATTGATTTATTCAGGCTCGGAGTTAATGACGATGGGGCTTTATCTCCCTGATTTTCACGGAGATTTTCAAACAGAAATGTTTCACTTTGAAAAAATAGCTACAGGAGAGGAAGAAGAAAATGCAAGCATCAATTGATTGGTTAGATGATCCCCAAGTTTTTCGTGTGAATCAGCGAAAGGCACATAGTGATCATACGGTCTACGGTTCAAAAGAAGAAATAAAAAGTCAAAGTTCCCGACTACAGTCGCTAAATGGTGAATGGCGCTTTTGTTTTTCTGAAAATGCAGAAAAACGCCCAAAAGAGTTTTTTGAACAAGATTTTGACGATCGTTCATTCGACACGATTCATGTGCCTGGCCACATTGAACTCAGTGATTTTGATAAGATCCATTACATCAACACGATGTATCCTTGGGAAGGTCATGAGTTTCGTCGTCCCGCTTATACAACTGCTTCAGAAAAGGAAATGGCAGGGATGTTCTCTCAAGCGGAAGAAAATCCAGTAGGGTCCTATGTTACGACTTTCCAATTAGCAGAGGGACTGAAGGGAAAAGATGTCACGATTCGTTTTGAAGGTGTCGAACAAGCCATGTATGTGTGGTTGAATGGTCATTTCGTTGGTTATGCAGAAGATTCATTTACACCGTCAGAATTTGATTTGACTCCTTATCTAGAAGAAGAGAATCGTTTGGCAGTCGAAGTCCACAAACGTAGCACAGCTGCCTTTTTAGAAGACCAAGATTTTTTCCGTTTCTTTGGGATTTTTCGAAATGTCGTCTTAGTTGCTCGTGGCAAGAATCATTTAGAAGACTTGTGGTTACGTCCCCAATTAGATGACACGTATCAAAAAGGAAAATTGGATGTGTCCTTATCTTTTGAAAATCTTACAGCTGAAAGCGACTTACAGGTACGGGTCCTTGATTTAGACAAACAAACGATCTATGAAGAAAAGCATGAGATAGGCGAAACAGTGCAGCTCAGTATTGATTTAGGTGAAGTGGTATTATGGGATCATTTTGCGCCGAATCTCTATACCGTTGAAATTGAAACCAGGGACCGTGACGGAGTGACTGAATATGTCGAGTATCCATTCGGATTTCGCAAGATCGAGTTAAAAGATAAAATGATGTATCTGAATGGGAAACGTTTGATCATCAATGGCGTCAATCGTCATGAGTGGAGTGAAAAAACAGGACGTGCGATCACTTTAGCTGACATGGAAAAGGATTTGGCAGTGATTAAAAATGCCAACATCAATGGCGTGCGGACCTCACATTATCCCAACCAGATTCCTTGGTATTTCCTCTGCGATCGAGCAGGTATCCACGTGATGGCAGAAACCAATTTAGAATCACATGGGTCATGGCAAAAAATGGGAGCTTTTGAGCCATCCTATAATGTACCAAGAGGAATTCCGCAATGGCGAGAAGTGGTGCTAGATCGAGCAAAAACCAATTTTGAAACCTTCAAGAACCACACCAGTATCTTGTTCTGGTCCTTAGGCAACGAGTCTTATGTAGGGGAGAATATTCGCTTGATGAATGAATACTTCAAGACCGTTGATCCAGACCGCTTGGTGCATTATGAAGGGAATTATGTTGATCCCGCATTTGAAGCTTCGGTTTCAGACATGAAAAGTAGTATGTATGCGACACCTGAGGCGGTCGCTGAATATCTAGAAAACCAAGCGGATAAACCATATATCTTGTGCGAATACATGCACGATATGGGGAATTCTCTCGGTGGATTAGGTTCTTATATGGCACTATTAGACAAATATGAGATGTACCAAGGTGGTTATATTTGGGACTTTAAAGATCAAGC
Organism: Enterococcus sp. DIV1304_2; assembly: GCF_050555445.1. Lineage (NCBI taxonomy): Bacteria > Bacillati > Bacillota > Bacilli > Lactobacillales > Enterococcaceae > Enterococcus > Enterococcus sp. DIV1304_2. The sequence goes on along the minus strand of NZ_CP187851.1, from coordinate 1,634,137 downwards.
ACTTGAGGTACTTGATCCAGTAACAAATCGAAAAGTCATGCGTTACGGCGGCGATTTTGATGATCGTCCAAGTGATTATGAGTTTTCGGGAAATGGCATCGTTTTTGCAAATGGACAAGAAAAACCAGCATTACAGGAGGTAAGATACTATTATGGCAAATACAGCTCCTAAATTGAGAATCATTTATGGCGACTGCACTTTAGGAATCAAAACAGAAGAAAAACATTATATCTTTTCCTACACACGAGGCGGTTTGGAATCCCTCAAAAAGAATGGGAAAGAATGGCTTTATCGTGAAACGCAACCGACTTTTTGGCGAGCATTGACAGATAATGATCGAGGAAATGGCTTTGGTTATCGCTCTAGTATGTGGCTTGGTGCAGGGTTGTATCTAAAAGTGGAAGCCATCCATGTTGCAATAAACGACCAAGCCATCGAACTGCCGATCGCACCAGTCAATAATCGTTATAGCAACCAGGAGTATGCGCATACAGTCGAGATCACTTTCACATTGGCAGTCAACACAACCCCACAAACGACCGTCGATATGACGTATCGTGTCAACGAACAAGGGGATCTACACGTGAACATGTACTATCATGGCAAGAAAGGATTACCCGAACTGCCAGTATTAGGCTTTCGCATGATTATGCCAACAAAAGCCACTCATTTTGATTATGAAGGCCTGTCAGGTGAAACTTATCCGGATCGTAAAGCTGGTGGCGTACCAGGGGTCTATCATGTGGAGGGCCTGCCGATCCCACCTTATTTAGTGCCACAAGATTGTGGCGTCCATATGGATACCAAGTGGTTAGAGATCACGCGCAAGACAACCTTGAATAATGCAGATAAAAGTCAGGAAGAGTTTTCCTTACGATTTGAACAAAAGGATTCGCCATTTGCTTTTGCGGCATTACCATTCAAAGCAGAAGAATTAGAACAGGCGACACACATGGAGGAACTACCAGCGGAACGGCGAACGGTTGTCACGATGTTGGCGAAAGTCCGAGGAGTCGGAGGGATCGATTCATGGGGAGCGGATGTAGAAGAAGCCTATCATATTAGTGGTGAAGAAGACCACGAATTTAGTTTTATCATTAAATAATGTAAATCGGAACATCAAAAATAGGACCCACTAAAGATCCGCAGAATGGATTTTTGGTGGGTCCTATGAGTTGCGGTTGATAATTAAAGGTCAAAAAAGAAGTAGTTCACCTGATTTTCTGAAGGGATTGTTTCTGTCTCCACGTTCATTCAGTTTTACTCTCTTTTTTGATGATTGGTAACGTAATCGTTACCGATGTACCCACACCAACTACCGAATCAATGTGTAAGCCATAATCTTCACCATAAAGTAATTGGATTCGTTCATGAACATTTTTGCTACCGATACCTGAAAAATAGTCTCTGTTTTTCGTTGGTTGTTCCGTATCAAAGCCATCACCTGTATCCATGACTTCAAACGTCAATTTATTCTCTCTGATCATCCCATACAAAGTGATGAAGCCATTTTTCTTCGTTTGGAACGCATGCAAATAAGCATTTTCGATGATCGGTTGGATAATCATATTGGGCATATATAAAGAATAAAGTTCCTCTGGTACCATGATTTTGGTTGAGATCGCATCACCGTAGCGCAGTGTCAAGATCGCAATATAACTTCTCACACTGTTCAGTTCTTCTTCTACAGGGATAATTTCATTTTTATTGCCAATCGTACTGCGCAAGAGGTCGATAAAACTGTCGATGCCTGCGACGGCTTTTTCATTTTCTTGTTGCCACACTAAAAATTTGAGGCTAGTTAACGTATTATATATAAAATGAGGCTGGATCTGTGCTTGCATCGCTTGTATCTCTAATGTTCGTTTTTTCTTTTCATTTTGTAAAGATTGCGTATGATTGTCACTGATCGTTGTTAGCAGTTGATTGATCGTAGTAGCAAGTGTCCGGATCTCATACGTCCCTTGGATCGGAACAGAAGCTGCTACCGGTTCTCTGATTTGGTTTAGGGAATCCACTAATTGATAGATGGAGCGAGTGTTGCGATTCAAATAGGTCGCTACTACGGTACCGCCTAAAATCAGTGTTCCAATATTATAAAGGATGATCGGAATGATGACATTCATTTGATCGGCGATCGAGTGGACATTGACCTCACTGACCAAAGCCGAGTTTTGTCGGTAAAGCGGTAAACGAGTGATCCGCTGATTGGCTTTAGTCAATGTCTCGTGTTCGACTAACTCATCAAATGAATCAAACGTCGTTCCGATCCGGTTCTGAACATTCGAAGCAAAGATTTTTTTCTCATCTGTCACAAAATCGATTTGCGTGATTTGCGGATCGACCGATTGGCTGAATATTTTTGCCAACTCATCAGAAGTGATGGCTACGACAGCATAACCATAAGTTTGGTTCAAAGTGGATCTAAGCTTTTTGATAAACAAGACACTTGGTGAATGTTGATCGCGTTTCGTCAGTCCAAACTGAGTAAAGACCATTTGTGTCGCTGTTGGATTCTCATTGACTTTCTGGATCAATTCTAATTGGAAAAAGTCATCAGCAGTGAGATCACTCACCATGTCATTACTAATGAACATCCGACCATTTTCCCCAAAAAGAAAAATATCATCTTTGATGTTTGGAAAGATCGGTGCCAATGAATCATTCATTTTTTGCACCGTACGTAGTTGATTGATTTTCTCCAAAGTCGTTTGTTGACCTTCTTTGAAATACCCCTCTACAGCAGAGCTTTCAGCCAATAATGTCAACGTGTTCTCTATATTGTCATTCAATGTTTCAAAATCATGTTGGATCTTTTGTAAGGTCATTCGATTGGATTGATCGAATTGTTGGATGTAGGCGTCTCTTGAGCGTTGATAAATGAACAAAGAAATCGTTGCTGCTTGAGTGAATAAAGCAATAAAAAGAATGATCAAAAGTTTGGTCAAAAGTTCGTGTTCTCTTAGCTTTTTAATCATACGGTCAGTATTCCTTTACGATATTGTGAAGGGGTCAAGCCAGTTTCTTCTTTGAACACCCGAGAAAAATAACCAAGTTCAGTAAATCCAGTTTGCTGACCGATATCACTTAACGAAAGATTCGATTCTTTCAACAATAGTTTTGCATGGTTGATACGGACTTTTTTTAAGTACTTCGTAAAATTGATCCCATACTTTTCTGTAAAGATCGTCGATAAATAACTATAAGAAAAATGATATTTTTCGGATAGCGTTTGTAGACTGATGTCTTGATGATAATTCTCTTGGACATACTCATAGATCAACGTCAACACATCTGAGTTGTCTTTTCTGAATGTAGTGGTGACTTCACGTAATAACTTCGTCGTGTTATTGACGATCAAGACCAAATCATCCCACCGTTCTGCTTGCGTGATCTGTGCTGGAATCGTGATTTTTAGTGTCATGATTTCTTTTCTTTTTTCATGTTCGTCCGCGATCGCATTGATCAAGGCATAGAGTCGATTGATGATCTCGTGTTTCAAATAGCTTGGTTGCAATCGTTGATCAAGTACCTTACTCATGTAATTGTCCAATTCTTCGATGGCAGACGAAAAATCTTTGTTCATGATCTTGGTCAAATAACTTTTTGTTTGTTGTTCATAAGAAGAGAGTAGGGGAGATAATAGCTCTTCACAAATAACGCAGTAATCTGTCAGATAAAAGTGCTGTCCGCTACTTTTTTGTTTTAATTTAAGGAATTCAGAATAAAAGTTTTCAAAATCTAGTGCATCAGATAGAACATAGAGACAAGAATCTGCCTGGTGCTCTTGCTGAAATCGTTCAATCAACTGATCGAATGCCTTCTTCGAAGCGACATTGATAAAATAACCAATATCATTTGCTGTCGTAGAAAAAGGGAAGACAGAGGCGAGCTGATTTGTATATCGTGGTGCTTCTGCAATCAATTGTTCACTCCGACGCTGTTTTTCCGATTGCTTTTCTTCACAATAGACTAAATAAAAGTAGTCATGTGGGAATTTTTCGCGTAATATACCTAAATCAAGAGAAGTTCCGGACAAATAATTGCTCAGTAGTTGACTCATTTTTTCGAGTTCTGTCAAACGTGGTTTCTTTACTTCTGTAGATTGTTCCACCAGACTCTTTAGAGAAGCTAAAAACTCAGTAGGATTCAATTTTGGTTTAAGTAAATAATCTGAGACGCCTTCTTTGAATGAATCTTTGACCAATTGAAAGTCATCATAGCTAGATAAAACCAAGATTTTTGCTTCAGGTTGTTCCTTCTTGATCAATCGAGAAAGTTCGATTCCATTTAAATCTGGCATCATCAAATCCGTTACGATGATATCAAGAGGCTGATGCTTGATGAATTCAAGCGCTTCTAATGGTTTTGAAAAGGCCCCTTTGAGATGGAAGTCGTGCGCTGGCCAATCGATCAGGGTACTTAGACCAGAGAGAATGGTCTGTTCATCATCGATCAATACGATATTTTTCAATGTTTTTCCCCCTATTCCTTTGTTACGTAAGTTAAAAATACTGGGAAACGTTTACAAATGCAAGTCTAAAATTTCATTCACTAGATCAAAAGATGACAAAATTGTACTTTTTTCTTATTTTAGGATATTTTTCTTGAGAACGATCGATGACGAAGAAAACGCTTGCAAGTCTGTTATGATAAGCATGTAAGAAAAAACAAACACTAAAAAGGGTGGGTATAAAAATGAAAATAAAAAAAATCTTAGCTAGCGCTTTCGTCCTAACAGCAGCAGTTACACTTTTTGCCGGTTGTGGCAATTCTTCCAGTGATGCTTCGGGAAACGAAGATAAAGTAACAGTCTGGGCATGGGATGAAGCCTTTAATATCAAAGCCGTCAATGAAGCCAAAGAGTTTTACGAAAATGAGGATGTTGACGTAGAAGTAGTGACGATGTCTCAAGATGATATCGTACAAAAACTGAATACGGCATTAGCTAGTGGAAATACAGATGGTTTACCAAATGTTGTGTTGATCGAAGACTACCGTATTCAAGGATATCTGACCTCTTACCCAGATGCGTTTGCTGATTTGACAGATATTGTGGATGAAAATAACTTTGCTGCATATAAATTTGCAGTTAACAAAGTTGACGATAAAATTTACGGTGTACCTTTTGACTCAGGTGTGACAGCCAATTTCTATCGGACAGATATCTTAGAAGAAGCTGGTTATTCGGAAGAAGATATGAAGAACTTAACATGGGATGATTATTTACAAGTTGCACGAGATGTCAAAGAAAAAACAGGGAAAAAAATCTCTGAAGTCAATCCTTCCGATTTAGGTCGTGTGCGCATGATCATGCAACAAGCAGGAGAATGGTATACCTCGGAAGATGGAGAAACAGTGACGATCGAAAATAATGAATCATTAAAATATGGGTTAGAACTCTTTGCTACCTTGCTTAAAGAAGATCTAGTCGAACAAACATCTGACTGGAATGCTGGGGTGACGGCGGTCCAATCAGGAGCTGTTGCTTCTACACCAACTGGCGCTTGGTATTCTTCAACGATTCAAGGGGCAGAAGATCAATCAGGTAAGTGGAAGATCGCACCGATTCCTGCTCTACCTGCTAACATGCAAAAAGCACAAGCTTCCAACTTGGGTGGTGCCGGCTGGTATGTGATCAAGGGCGTAGCTGGTGAAGAAAATGCGAAAGACTTCTTAGACAAGACATTCGCAACGAATGAAGAATTGATGGGCAAATTAGCAGAAGAGATCGGTTTAGTATCTACTATGTTGAGCGCAAATGACCAAGAAGCTTATCAACAGCCGTCTGAGTTCTATAGTAATCAAAAAGTATTCGATGACTTTTCAAAATGGACAGCAGAAATCCCTGAAGTGAACTATGGTCATGAAACTTATGCCATTGAATCTGTTGTGGCAGAATCCTTGAGCCGAATCATCAATGGTGAATCAGCAGACAAAGTTTTGGCAGATACGCAAAAACAAGTCGAAGCTCAGTTAGCCAATTAAGTCATATCCAGCGTCAATAGTAAACCGATTATGAATGGAATAACAAAGAAATAAGTTGCGATCTCTTCAAACGGATCAACGAGAGTATTGTTCTTTCGTTTGAAGGTATCGTTTATAGAATAAGCAATTAATTGAAACGCGTATGGGGACAGTCACACCGTTAGCTATCCTGTATAACTTTAGCAATGGTATTCGAAAAAATAAGAAGTTCCGCTCGTTTGCTATTCTCTGTCCGATGGAACCAATCATTGAGGCAGTGGTTCAAAGCTTAGAAGAAAATAACTAGCAATTTTGTCTGACTTTCTGTGAGGCATGTATTTCTTCAACATATGTGTAATGAAAGTGGGGAATAATATGAAACAAAAGGATCTATTTAAAAATGGCAACGCGTTTTTAGTCCTTCCAGTGATCATGATCTCGATTTTGGTTTTTATACCAATGGTGTTAGCGCTGATCACCTCTTTTCAAAGTGGACCTCCGGTAAACATGACATTCAACGGATTAGGAAATTATCAACGAATGTTAGGAGATTCAACTTTCCGTAAAGCATTTTTCAATACTTTTTTATACTTATTAGTACAGGTTCCTGTCATGTTGTTTTTGGCCTTGTTTATTTCCAATCTATTGAATGATAAAAAATTGAAGTTCAAAGGATTGTTCAGAACAGCGATCTTCTTGCCATGTATTACCTCAATGGTCAGCTATTCTTTGATCATGAAAAGTTTATTTTCCCAATCAGGTTTAGTCAATAACCTTTTAGTTGGAATTGGCTTGATCGATAACCCGATCGGTTGGTTGACTCATCCATTCTGGGCAAAAGTATTGATCATTATTTCCATCACATGGCGTTGGACAGGGTATAATATGATTTTCTTTTTATCTGGTATGCAAAACATCGATCCAGAAATATACGAAGCTGCTGATATTGATGGCGCATCAAGATGGCAACAGTTCATTAAAATCACGATACCTAACTTGAAACCAATCATTTTGTTTACGTCGATCACTTCAACGATCGGTACCTTGCAATTATTTGATGAGGTACAAAATATCACTGGTGGTGGGCCAGCAAATGCCACGACGACATTGTCACAATATATCTATAATTTGAGTTATAAATTCACCCCGAATTTTGGTTATGCCGCAGCAGTCTCTTTCGTTATCGTACTATTTATCGTCTTGTTATCAGTGATTCAAACTAAAATAGGGAGTGAGAGCAAATGAGAGAAATGACAAGTAGTCAACCCCGGTCAATGACAAAAAAGCAAGTGAGTATCGGACAGTTACTCTTAAGCATTTTTAAATATACCTCTTTAGTCATCGTTTCCTTTATTTCAATTTTCCCGTTTGTTTGGATGATTTTAGGGATGACGAATACAGCAGTCGATATTAGTTCAGGTAAACTGATGATCGGAGAGAATTTAGTGATCAATTTTCAAAATCTCTTTTCGAATGACTTGAATTTTTCACGCTCTCTACTTAATTCTGCAATGATCGCTGTGGTTACAACGATATTTGCTTTATTGATCTCCTCCATGGCAGGTTATGGCTTTGAGATCTATAAGAGTAAAAGAAAAGAAGTCGTCTTTAATATTTTGTTATTATCGATGATGGTCCCTTTTGCGGCATTGATGATCCCGCTATATCGAATGTTTTCACAATTGAATGGTACGATATTAGGAATCAATAGTTTTCTAGTCGTCATCTTACCTTCAGTAAGTACCGCTTTTTTGATTTTCTTTTTCCGTCAAAATGCGAAATCCTTTCCTAAGGACCTAGTAGAGGCGGCACGTTTAGACGGTCTTAAAGAATTAAGTATTTTCTTTCGTGTCTATTTACCAACAGCTAAAAATACGTATGCCGCAGCGGCGATCATCACGTTTATGAGTAGTTGGAACAATTACCTCTGGCCTTTAGTGGCATTACAATCTCCAGATAAACGAACAGTTCCATTAGTATTATCAGCCATGGGGGCATCCTATACACCAGACTATGGCATGATCATGAGTGGACTGGTGATTGCGACCTTACCAACTGCACTCGTGTTTTTCGTTTTACAAAAACAATTTGTTCAAGGGATGATTGGTTCTGTCAAATAGACAGAAATAAGCCTGAAATTTCATGTTCAGGCACTATCACTTGAATGATCAAAAATATGAAAAACGTCACCGTTAGATTTACAATATGCGGATAACTTTTGTTATAAAATAAACTTCTTAAAAATAAGCGATAAAAGCCAGAAATAGTTTATCTATTTCTGGCTTTTATCGCTTATCGCATGTAGTTGAGCCTTTTTTTTGCAAAGACAAAAAACAATATTCGTTGATTTTTTTTGATACCCTAGTTAGTTTGTTGCTGTTTTTTTTACCGTTTTTACATAAAAATGGTATCGCTTACGGTTTTTCCTCGTAAACTTACTTTTAATCAGGTAAACTAGAAGTAAGGAGGATATATGAAGAAAAATTTTAGAGAAGTAATCATTGCGATCATGCCCATGACGATATTGATCGTTATCCTGACCTTTGTATTTGCACCATTAGATGTTGAAACCATGGGAAGATTCATTTTAGGAGCAATCATGATGATGGTTGGTATGAGTCTCTTTTTGTTTGGTGCGGATTATTCGATGATGGAAGTTGGTGATTTAGTCGGAAAATATATGATCAAAAAGAAAAGTCTACCAATCATTATTAGTTTGGGTTTTCTGATTGGCATCGTGATCACGATTGCCGAACCGTCTGTACAAGTATTGGGTCAACAAGTATTTGATATATCGGATGGAGAGATTGGTCGAGTCTTATTGATCGGTATAGTCAGTGTGGGAACCGGCGTATTTTTAGCTTTTGCACTCCTACGAGTCGTATTTAAACTGTCGTATTATCGATTGATGGTGATCGGTTATCTTGCGGTACTTATCGCTTCCTTTTTTACAAGTAATGAATTTATGCCGATTGCTTTTGATGCAGGTGGAGTCACGACCGGCCCAGTGACCGTTCCGTTTATACTAGCCTTGGCTGGTGGAATGACAAGCATGATCCGCCAAGGAAAAAATGAAAACGATAGCTTTGGCATGGTTGGTATTGCTTCACTTGGGCCTATCTTGGCTGTCATGATCCTGGGGGTGATCTTCCAATGAATTTTTTGGTCACTTTTTTTACAGGTATTGGACAAGTTGGATATGAAGTCATCCTTGCGGTAGCACCAATCGTGATCCTATTTGTGCTAATGAACGTTCTTTCATTCAAATTGAGGAGAAAACGGTTTGTTGATATCATGAAAGGTTTTTTGATCACGACTATCGGATTGATTTTATTTTTACATGGTGTAAATGTTGCTTATGTACCAGTGGGACAACACCTGGGGAGTGCAATTGCTTCTTTAACGAATAATCAGATCCTCATTCCTTTAGGGTTTGTTATGGGATTTTTAGTAGGTTTTGCAGAGCCAGCCATCCATGTGATGGTCAAACAAGTCGAAGAACTAAGTGAAGGTCGGATTCATGCAAAAGTCATGTTAGCAGTGATCTCGATTGGGATCGGTTTAGCGGTCGGATTGTCTATGTGGCGCCTATTAGCTGGTTTTTCACTTTATTATTTCCTAGTTCCGGGCTATGGTTTAGCATTTGTCCTAGGTGCAAAAGTGGATAAGATTTTTCTATCAATGGCTTTTGATAACGGAGGTGTCGCAACAGGACCGATGTGTTCTACCTTTATTTTGTCTATGAGTGTGGCAATCGCCACACAGATCGACGGTCGAGATCCAATTATTGATGGATTTGGTGTGGTGGCAATGATCGCATTGACACCGATACTATCAACATTAGTCTTAGGGTTCATTTATAAACAAAAAGACAAAAAAGATCAGAAAAACAAAGAAAAATTACAACAAATGGAGGAACAACAATGAATGATTTAGTCGCACTAAATCTCGAGATGATCGTCACGATCGTGGATGGTGGCATTGGGGAAGATGTGATCGATTACTCAAAGAAGGCTGGCGCATCAGGGGGGACGATTTTACATGGACGTGGTTCTGGAGTCCATGACACAGGAAAATTCTTAGGGTTGGATATCTCACCGGAAAAGGATATCGTCCTGACATTAGTACCAGATAGTTTGACAAATGAAGTGATGGATGCGATCGGAAAAGGCATCAAGATCGATGTTCCGGGCAATGGTATTTGTTTTAGTATTGATATCGATAAAGTGATTGGTATTACGAAAATCCATCAATATCGCGAAGTCGTTGAAATGAAAGATTTATTAGAAGATAATTGAAACTCATCCAAATGCAAGTTGCTAAATTCGGAAGAGCACTTACCTTGAAATATACGAAAATTTAATAATCTTATTTTGACAATAAGTCGAAAAAAACAAAATAGACCTTGTGCTATTTTAAGTTTTTTACGGCTTTTTCTTTTGCCAAAAATTCTTGTCTATGTTGCTGGATCAGCATTTTTATAGGTTACAACTTAAAATGATGAATAAAGAAACTTCTGACTAGATAAACTTTTTTTCGATTTTTAATTGGAAAAAGGTGAGGTAGACTTCTTGTATTTACTTATAATTAGCCTTGAGACAAATTAAATATAGGATCGGTGGATGTATGTGCTACTAAAGTAGTTAAGTCCATCAAGAGAAATCGCTCGGATACTATGACAATAGTAACAGTTTAAGTCATGGCTCTAAAGTGTGTGTACTATTTTTTTATTTAATGTAGAAAAAAATAAAACTAAATTTGAGGAGTGAGAATAGTGACTAAAGACAGTTATTCCGAAGAGATTGGTAAATTGTACAATAGACGTCACGAGGATTTTAGACAGTTAAATGATCAAATGTGGCCGAATTATCGTACAAATCAAATGGGAAATACGCTTACGCCAAAAGGTCTAAGAAGTTTAACGGGTTACCTTTATATTTGCAATATCTTAGGTAACTTTCAAATAGTAGGGGAAGTCCCCTTGACACGTCAGCAAGTGGGAAATAAACAGTCAGCTGCTTTTAAAGAAGATACTCATTTAAAGGTTCGCCAAAAAGAAAAGAAATTCACGATGGATAGCCCCTCAATCCCCTCATCAAGTTCAAGTGCAGACCTCAAACGTTTCAGCTATCCAGACGTTCATGAAACAGTCAATCCCCTCATTGAGCAACTATCCTCAATTAATCCAATGATTTATCTAACGGCTAAAGCACATCAATGGCATCTCAACATGCAGCAGCTTGCACAGCTATTCTCAAAACGCGCCAATTATACGATGAATAGTGAACTTTCTAATCAAGAGCAACATGGCGCCCAGAAATCTCTGAATCATACGCAAAACCAGTTTAGTAAAATCCGCCAAGTAGCTGTTCTGAAAGCACAGCAATCAAATGAACAGCAATCCCTAACTCTCTCCCAAAATCCCTTTGAGCAACCTACAAAAGAAACCAATTCCTCCTATTTTATAGCAAAAAATTCGGCTGAGAAATTAAAAAATGTATTTGAAGCCAATGTTAACTATCAGTTTAAATCAACTGACATAGTTCCTTCAAGCAGTACCAGCGAGATTGTTTCGGTCAATGAGGATTCGTTGATAGCAGCTTTTTGGAAAGATATGACCGATCAATTCACTATTTTTTTTAGCGTTCCTGAAAATGCTACCTTCACAGAACAGATGAAAGATTTAAACGGTACTTCAGTGCTCGATCTTTTTCTAGAGATGATAAATCGAGTATTTTACATGAAGGATGAGCAACAAATGCTATCGGATGACCAAGCCAAGAATGCAGAGTCAGTATCTGCATCACTAGTTGATTTCATATCGGAATCTTTTCAAGGACTGTTTTTTTCAAAAAATAGTTCGATCACACACGCTAGAGAGGAAGGGATCTTCTCACAGCTTTGGAGTTTAACTAATAAACTATCAGATACTTTGGATGATTATATTGATAAATGGGATGTTCTGAAAGTAAGGGGAGTTGAAGCAGCTCCATGGTTTGATATCAGCCCATTGAATCCACGTTCTGATCATCGATTGGAATCTTCGTTGAGATCCTATGAGACTTTGCAAATGGCAACCTCTAATCTTGTTTTTTTAGTTACTAAAAGATACATTCAAAATACCTTGCCTGAGTACGAGTTGGGTGAAAAACAACTGCCATTTTGGTATAATTACGCTCTTTTTCAAGAACGGAATGAGACGGAAAAAATCAATACAGCGGTCAAAAAATATTTACGAGAGGAAGGTTATGGCTGGTGGCTGGAAGACGATACCTCCATGCGTTCTGTATTCGCAAATCTACAACAATTGGAAAATAGCGAAGTAGTTGAAAAAGTGATTGATAGAAGAACACAGATTGCACATATCATTTTTGATACCTGTCGCCTCTCAACTCATGGAATGACTGATGAGCGAGCAAATGCTATTTTCCTTCAATGGCGAAACAATAATATATTTAAAAATGTTCAATTTAAAATAGTAAAAAAAATTACATGGACACCCTCAAATGTTTTGAGTAATGAAGAAAAAAACAAGCCTGTGAGTGAGACTACACCTGCCACAATTTCCTCTAAGAAAACAGACTTAGAGCGAATTGATGAACTTGTGACAGATCTCATGAATAATCGTAACCCTCTTGTAAACGATGGAGAGTTATTACCGATTTTTTATTACCAATATGATCTTTTTGAGCATAGGGCAAAAACTGGTGAGGTGAATCAACAACTAAAGAAACTCCTTGAAAAAAGTGGTATTACACCCTCTTCTGACAGTGGATTGGAACTGGTAAAAGCAATCGAAAAGTATAGCCAAGAAGATTGGGGCTCAAAGAAGTCGTATAAATCGAGAAAAACACAGTATCTTGCGTATGTTATTTTAAAAGCTTATGGAGTGGGACAAAGCAGACTAGGAGATTCCCTATCAGCCAATCAGTTATTCGGAATTTTCATGCAGTGGAAAACCAATACCTTACTTGAGAAAAATGAGTATCAGAAAATGGATCAGCAAACGATTTATTATAAGTTATCTCCATGGGAAGATTCTTTATTAGCCCGTAATCAAGAACAAAAAAGTGAAAGTAATCAAATCTATGATGATTTCATCAATGAGCGCTATGACTTGTTATCTCATGAACATCCATTGATTCCCTTTGTCTATTATCCGCCACTTTTTGAAGTAAGGAATAACATAGTAAAAGCAGTTTATGATTTGAAAAAGATATTAGATGACAAGGGAATCCCAATTCAGGGAGCCTCACTGGTGGATGTATCAAAAGCGGTAGATAACTGGATTATTGCTGGAGAGACCTATAAAAAAATAATTAAACGAGTAAAAAAAATAGCAGAAATCATTGTAAAAACGTATAAACTCGAGGAAAAAGATTTATCGATCGATAAAGCTTTTGCCATCTATCTTCAATGGGGGAATAATAATGCGTACTATGGGTATACAATTGAAAAAGACAAAAGAAACTATGCCTATGAGTGGAACAAAGGAAATAAAAGGGAAGAACTAGAAAAGAAAATCATCACTTTTTTACATGAGAATGAGATTGATTCCTCAAAACTAACGAGTAGTGAACCATTGGCTTTTTCTTTACCCAATTTTACTATTGAACAAAATGAGGTTATATGCAAAAATATGACCAATTTTTTATCAGAAAGAGGGTTTGCTAACGATCTAAGTAATAAAAATATCTTGGTGACAAGTGCCGCTAGTTGGGCATTAGTAGAAGGGTTAGAGATTGATACGATCGATTGGGGAAAATTGAAAGAATTAGTTCGGGTAATTCTTGGGGATGAAAAAGAGAGGGTGATCTCTAACGAAGAAGCGCAACAAATATTTGTCAAGTGGATGAAAGATACAATAGAAATGGACACTCCATCTATGGAAGTGAAACCTAAAGAAAATACTTTAGAGCAAAAACAATCTCATTCTATGAGTAAAGCGATAGTGTCAAAATGGCAATCTGAAAATATCAAGAACCAAATGGAACTTTTTTTTCGACAGAAAGGATTATTATCTGAACGACCCACGAAAGAAGAGCTTTTACTTGCAGTCGGAAAATGGTTTACGCAAGAAGGGGTTGGGACGGTGTTAATGCCAGACAAAGTTCAGGCAGTTGCGAAAATAATCCTTAATGAGTTGGATCTTTATGGAGGGAAGTCAGATGAGAAGGTTTCAAATAAGGACGCTGAAGCAACAGTCATGAAGTGGGTATTTGAAACAGTTCTGGAAAAATCGGTGGAAACCTACATCGTCCAAAGTATTATTTCCGCTCCTGATCCGGCAACGTTTACTATCGGCCGTCTTAGAAAGTTATTTGAGGTACATGAGCTAATTGAAGCAGGTTTGATCAAGCAACGACCTGAGAAGGAAGAACAAGAGACGATAACAAAACTATGGATCCTATTGACAAAAAAAATGCTCCCAAATTATTTTCTAGAAACAAGTCAGTTAGCTGATGAGCTTTTGATATCTGACTATGACTCTTTGATGCAATTGATTGGTTCAAAATTTTTAGAAGATACAGGCTATCGTTCGAATTTCAATAAAAATGAAACGAATACTTTTGGAATGTTTTTGTTTGATATTGCCACTCATCAAGGTATAGACAATTTAAATGAATTGAATTATTTTTTTGTGCCAGCCTTATTAGCTACAGCACAACTAGAGCCAGAGCGGTTAAGTAAGGCGATGGAGTTAGGTATTCATAAAGAATTTGCATTAAGTAGTTTTATGAGTTATTACCAAAAAGGCTATTTCAATTATATGGAAAATCAAGAAGATGTTGAGCATCTGTATCAAGAGTATGAAGAGGCTTTTATAAACTGGCGGCGTAAAAAAGGGTTAGTGAATGAAGTGTTAGCAGAGTGTGAACGACTCGGGATAAGAGTGAGTTTATTTGGAGATCAAGTGTATCTTGATGGGGGGAACCCATGCCCCGGGCCATGGATCCCAAGAGATCTAGAAAAATGGTACACCGAATTAACAAAAGAAGTAGCAGACAAGCACCGTGCATTAAATAAGAAGTTGATGGAGTATGCATTTCATTCACTCAATATAGAAGATTTCAACTTTATTATTTCTCCAAAGACACATATTTATGAAGCATTTACTCAATTGAAAAATGAAGTGCACTATTATGCGCCTTCCGCACCAGGATCAATTTCTCCAGTATTTTTTGGGAATCGAGAAACTTGGCTGGATACAACTCTTAATTTAGAAAAGACGAATATTTTGGTAGCTGTCAACGAAAAAGAAGAACGGTGGTATGCCTTGAAAAACCTAGATAAAGAGGGAGGGTATGCCATCTATCGTGTAGATCAGGATCCTATGCTCTATCTTAAATATGGCTTGTTTGATAAAAAAAATATCTGGGGAGAAGGATATTCGAAAGCTGGGGAAAAGATTCGAATTGGCAAAAAGGACTACGCTTTTTCTAGTCAAGTTGATCGAATGAATGCAATCACTTCTAAAGGGGATTTGAGAACAGTGATTGACAGGATTGCTCAGAAACATCGAGACCAGTTGTATCGCCAATTATATGATTCAGGAAATGATAAAACAGTTGCTAGTGCTGTTTGGGATGGTGTCAAGCATTTTATTCCATTTTATGATTGCATTGTTGGGATCAATAATCGAGATACGAAAGGAGCAGCTATTTCTTGCACAATCGATGTGGTGCTTTTACTACCTGTATTGGGACAGGTCACTTCCCTTAATCTGAAATTCGGTTTATCCGTAGCAAAAGCAACAATAGTGGGTGGCGCAGAAGGAATGGTTAAAAATAGTGTGCGAGCCCTTCCCAATATCGCTGAGATCGAGTCTCTAGTAATAGGTGTGATCCGTTATATTGATCCGGGAGTTGAACTGGCAAAAGGAAGTAGTCAGTTAGTCCTCCATAAGCTTATCAATATGAAAACACGCGCATTTATTCGAAAAGATATCAAACCACTACTGGTAAAGCTAAATAAAATAAAAAAACCGTCAGAACCATTATCGAAAGAGCTTATTTCCGCTCAGCTGAAGAAAAATGGACCCAAGGTTTTCGTCAAACGGGTGAAAGCCCAACTATACGTGCGAGTAACCAATTTGAAAACTAGAGATGTTTTTGGAGAATACTATACGTTGCGAGGAGGACAATTAAGAGTGTTTGAAGGACAAGCCTCCTTTACCTCTGAACAACTTGATTTGATCAATCGTCTATCCAATAAAGTGGATATTGACCAACAGTTTGTCGAGGAAAAGAATCCAAACGTCAAGTTTTATGGTGATGGAATGATTTTAACAGGAAAAAAACAAGGAGAGCAAAGTAGGCGTTACATTATAATAAAAAATAAAATTACGCCTATAAGAGAAACTGTCATCAAGGAGCAAGGCGTGCGTTATGATATCTGTGAAGGAGAACGGGTTTTTCCTGTGAACTACAACGGCATTGAATGGTATTTCGAACCAGCCACTTCGCGAACGCTCTCTGAAGAAGTAGTACAAAAAGTAAGCAAAAATATCGATAAATTTCAATCACTGAAAGACCCAAGCACGCTTTCACCACCAGATGATTTGGGATTGATGATTTCAGAGACAGGTAGAACCTATATAAAAATTAATGAGCGTTATGTCCCATTAGTTTTATTCCATAAAGAGAAACAGCGCTATCATTTAGTTAAAAACGATATTCTTGAACCGATGACAGTCTTACGCTTAGATTTAGCAAATGATCAGTTCCGATTTGAAACGGAACTAGAAAAACGTTCCCTCAATTTTCAATCTTATGCGCAACCCGCAGGTGGGAAAGACGAGGTCCCAGATGACCAAATTCCTAGCACTTCAAAAGGTGCTGATTCACTCTTTGATCATCTAGCGTCATCTTCATCACAAGTATTAGTTGATAATCGATACCCACCATATTTCCAGCTTCCAGATACACTACCTTATGCGAAGGAGTGGAATAAACTTCGCCAAGCAATAGAACTTCCTGATGATACAGATATAGTGGAAGATCCAAAAGTGACAGTCCCCGTTTTATCGGAGTTTGTCCCAGAATTCCCGCCTTATGTAATCAGTGATGAAGCTAAATTAAGAGAACAAATTACTTCAGGAATTAAAGGGTATTTCCCCAAAGATTCAAATCCGAATTATCGTGTATTTTCTGGTATCGATATCACTAAGGCACCAGAATCACTCAAACCATTTCTAAAACAATTTACTGCAGAGTTTAAAAATGCGCACGAAAATTTCAAGAAATTTATAGAGAAGGAGAAGGAACTATCAAAAGAAGGGGCTCTTGCAACTACAACTGCGGGAGCTTACTTAATCGAAATGTTTAGACTAGATGGTGCGGAAAATCAAGAACAAATTTTAAAAGAAATTATGAAGCGCTTGTTATCAGTTGCAAAAAAAAGTGCGCAGCTTCTTCAACAAACGGAGGATTTTAATTTTAAAAATATTTGGCTTGTATCTACTGATTTATTGCGTGATGAGGTGACAAAGAATTACTACTCGCAAATTAAAGGATACATGGGTGCACATGCGTTTGTCATGCGGTTTGACCCTGAATGTCGAATTATTTTCATGCTTGATAGTTTTCATGTGGATCCAGCTACTAGACCAGGGATTCAAGCGCAGCCAAGTCCCAAGGATACTCTTATGCACGAAGTGACCCATATTGTCGCGTCATCGGACGATTTGATCAGTTATCCAAGGAGTCCGGTAGGTTTCAGGAACAGTGGAGAAGATCTTCGAGAGCGATACGAAAAAAATTTTCTGAAGCTAATTCATGGCGAGGGGTTTGATTCTTTTGTGGAGAATGTAAGTGACATGTTAAAATTGCCGACTGTTACAAAACAAGCTGTCTTGAATGCTATACTGACTGACAAGATGTTAAAAGCAAACCTTCAAATAACCGATGCTGAGATGCTGATGGCTTGTATTCGTGATATTGGATTAGGACGAAACTTTTTTGAGCGCGCACCCATGAAAAGAAGTCTAGCTGACCAACTAGGAAACGGCGACCTATTGTTTGCTCTTGCTGTGATCGAAGTAGTCAATGTGGAGAATTTATTATACGAGCATCCATTGGAAACCACCTTAGAAAACGCGGAAATAACGACAGAAATCAACGCCTCACAACATACACAGGCCCCTTCTGGAAATAGAAGTTTTTCAACAATCAAAAATATAGGTAAAGCAAATAGTAATGATACGAATACAAGGCTTATTAACGAGCAAAAAATCAGAAGGCGCACCGAATTGAATCTATAAGTTGTCAGACACCTTTAGATTCAGATACTAGGTAACGGTTATCGAATCGCCCATAACATCAAATACATGAATAAAAAAACGAATAGAGCCGTAAAATAAGTTTTTTATATGCGTATAAAATTCAAAGAATAAGAATTTATGAAATCTCCTGCATATTTTCACACAAACCGTTGAAAATATGCTATTTTGTAGTAGAAAAAAGGGGGAGAAGAATGAATTTTTTAGTTGTTTTAAAAGATACGATTCTCAAACGGTCGACATTCATCTATACACAAATCGATGAACAAAAAACAGTCTTGCATTTTTCGCCGGAGTTTCATTTAGAAGGGTTGACGATTGGGGAGATTTACGAACAAGGTGGCATCCAAGCTGCCAAGCATTTTTTTATTCAAGAACTTCAACTGCCAATGAATGACTATCTTGAAGTATCATTAAAAGAGTGGGACAAAGCAATTTCAGAACTTTTCCCTCAAGGAATCAACGTAGAGTCAGGTACCACTGAAGTCCATCTATCGGTGAAAGATCTACAACGTCAGATGCGTTACCAGATCGATGAAGAAGGCGCTCTTTCAATCTTTCAGCGGCAGCAAAAGATATTAAAAAGTTTTTTAAAACAAATCAGCCGAAAAAGAAATTTGTTTAAAACAACGCAGTTATTAAAAAAATATCCAGAATTATTACACACATCGATCCAGTTTCCACAATTGCTCTCATTGATCCGTCGTTTTGTTCGCTTGAAGGAAATCCAATCTAAGAAGTTAACATTCCCTTTACAAGATACCTTTCGAGTAGTAAAACGTGAAGATGAAAAAAAACTGATCGTGATCGATTTTATGAGGAACCGTCATGTGTTACAACAAATGACGATGGAAAAGGCCAACTAAGGCTTTTTCTTTTTGAATAAAAGAGAAATGGAGAAAAAAATGGGACCTATTTGGATACAACGTATAATGAAAGCTCAACAAAAATACCAACAAGTCATGAAAGGGAGATATGCGCGTTTTGATCCATTAAATCGTTTATTTTTAGTTTTAGGATTATTTTTCTTTGTCGTGAGATATTGGTTGCCTTTCAGTTTAGGCTATCTACTCTTCTTCGTTTTTATCGCTTTGACCATCGCTCGATTTAGTTCAAAGAAAATCTATGTTCGTTCAAACGAAAATCAAGCGTATTTACAAAAAACAGTTGCGATCAAAAGCTGGTTTACGAAAATGAAAAATAAACTGAAACGTCAACCCGAACAACAAGCTAGCGCTACCTACACGATTTTTTCATGTCCAACTTGTCAACTCAAGCAAAGGGCGCCGAAAGGCAAGGGTGAGATTCGAGTGACTTGTAAAAAGTGCGGCACGCAATTCACAACAAAGGTATAAGAAAAAATATTAGGCAAAGGTCTAGTGAAATGAGTAAAAAGGAGTAAAAGAATGATTAAAAATTACATTTGGGATTTTGATGGGACATTGTTCGATACGTATCCGGCGATGGTTGAAGGAGTATCTCAAGCATTACAAGATTTTGGTATCGAACGACCAAAAAAGGAAATATATCGCGTGATGAAGCAAGAATCAGTGAGAAAACTACGAGAGAGTTATCAATTAGAAGAAGCCTCCTTCAATCAATTGTTTCATCAATATGAAGAACAATATCAAGAACTCTCAGTACCGTTCAAAGAGACTGAAATGGTTTTACGTCGTTTAAAACAGAATGGAGCAAAACATTATATTTTAACACATCGTGTAACGGCTTCTACTTGGAAACTTTTAAAAGTCTTTGAGCTAGCAGATTTGATCGAAGAAGTGATTGGTATCGACCAAGGATTTGCCAGAAAACCAGCACCTGATGCAATCAATCACTTGATCGATCGTTATCATTTAGACCCAGAAAAAACAATGATGGTAGGGGACCGAAGATTAGATATTGAAGCGGGGATCAACGCAAAGATCCACACTTGCCTATATGATATCGATCATTTCTTAGGTGAGATTCCTGCCGACCATATTGTGGCGAATCTAGCGGATATTTTAGCAATCGAAAAGAATGCAGAATAAGTATCCCCTTTCAACTTTAGTTATGCTATAATTTAAACAGAGGAGTGATAAAATGGAAATTAGAAGACAAAAAGAAGTAGTAGAAGCTTTTCATTATGATTTTTTAAAACCTGATCAAGAGGTACAAACTGACTTAAAAGTAGGTTTTTCACCACTAAAAGAGACAATTGAAAACTATCCGAAAGAACATAGCATCGTTGGTGCCCGTTTAGAATTTCGTTTAGTATTTGATACATATGTGTTATCTGGAAGCGTTAGTCAAATCAACCACATCTTGAATCGCAAAGTCCAAGATCAAAATGATGTGACGCAAGAAGAGGTCGATGAATTAGTGGCACCACTTTTTGAGATGGTCAAACGTCTAGCCTATGAAGTAACAGAGATCGCCTTGGATGCGCCAGGTGTGAAATTGAACTTCCAATCAGAAAAAGAAGAAAAAGCCAAAGAAGAAAATTAAGAAAAAAACACCAGTGATAGTTATTAGCTATCACTGGTGTTTTTTTCTATTACTAATTGTAAGCAAAAGTAAGGAAAAATTTCGGAAAATAGTCTAGAATGAATAAGTCACTGAAAAAAATATTTTCAGGAGAAGAGCTGAAGAGTTCTTCTCGGGAACCTTTACTTCCTTAGATGGACTTGTCATTACAAATTAAGAGGAGGATGAAAATGACAACACTCATCACAGTTTTAGTGGTTCTAGTTTTTGCGGCATTATTATATGTGTTTTATCGTATGCAAAAGCGCCATGCAAAATTTTCAACGCGGGTTTACACTGCGCTAGCTGCCGGTATCGTATTCGGGGGCGCCTTGCAACTGATTTTTGGAGTAGAAAACGAGGTTATTACGCAATCCATGGATTGGATCAGTATCGTTGGGAACGGCTACGTTAGTTTCTTACAAATGTTGATCATGCCTTTAGTCTTTGTTTCAATCGTTGCGGCTTTTACAAAAATGAAAGTATCAGAAAAATTAGGTAAAATCAGTGCAACGGTGCTGACCACTTTATTAGCAACAACGGCTATTTCCGCATTGATCGGGATCGGTGTGACGATCGCATTTGGTCTTCAAGGTGCTGAATTTACGCAAGGAGCAGCCGAAACTGCTCGTATTTCTGAGTTAGCGACACGACAAGAAACAGTGGAAGGATTAAGTATCCCACAACAAATCTTGTCATTTATTCCTAAAAATATTTTTGCAGACCTTGCCGGAACTCGTGCAACAAGTACGATTGCTGTCGTGATCTTTGCGGCATTTGTTGGGGTTGCTTACTTAGGAATCAAACGAAAAGCACCAAAAGAAGCATCATTCTTTGCTGATATGATCGATAGCTTGTACCGTATCGTGATGCGTATCGTGACGTTAGTCTTGCGTTTGACACCTTATGGCGTGTTCGCATTGATGACGAACGTGATGGCAACAAGTGATTTTGATGCCATTTTGAACTTAGGTAAATTTGTGTTAGCGTCTTATCTTGCATTGTTTGCAGTGATGATCGTTCATTTCTTGATTTTGATCGGTGTGAAAGTCAGCCCGATCGACTACTTGAAAAAAACATTTCCAGTACTAAGTTTTGCATTTACTTCACGTTCAAGTGCGGGGGCTTTGCCATTGAATATCGAAACACAAACAAAAGCACTTGGTGTGGATGAAGCCACAGCAAACTTTGCTGCCAGCTTTGGTTTATCGATCGGTCAAAATGGCTGTGCGGGTGTTTACCCAGCCATGCTAGCGACAATCGTTGCACCAGCAGCTGGAATGGATGTCTTTAGCATTCAATTCATCTTGCTACTAGTAGCCATCGTAACAATCAGCTCATTCGGAGTAGCTGGTGTCGGTGGTGGGGCAACCTTTGCCTCATTGATCGTATTAGGTTCAATGAACTTACCAGTAGCAATCGTTGGTTTAGTTATCTCCGTTGAACCATTGATCGATATGGCTCGTACAGCTGTCAACGTAAGTGGCAGTATGGTAGCAGGTATTGTTACAAGTGCACGTATCAATGATCTTGATCGAGATGTGATCAAAGATGAAGCAAAAGTCGTTGACGTGAATGCGTGATCGAAAAAACGAAAAGTGAGAGCAGATTGCTCTCGCTTTTTTTTATACTAAAATATATTCCGAAAAGTGTAAACGTGAAATAATTGATTCAAAAATCTATAAAAAAATAAGGTAACAAGACCTATCTAATACAATTCTCATCCAACGGAAGGTTATGTATTGTTATAATGAATATGCAAGCGTTCTATACCGTCTATATAAATCGAGGAGGAGATCTATGGTCACATTTAGCAGTAATTCTCAACAAGCCCAACAGTCCACTTCAAGAATCACCAGTGCAACCACCCCTTTAAACCAAGCATCATCGCTTCAAAATGACACACGCACCACGCTAATTGGCAATCAAGACATTCAAAGTAGCATAACGTCCGCCAAAAACTCAGCCAATCAAATTGCCTCAGCCATCTCAGGCGCTGCTAATCAATTGCAAACTGCTGCTCAAGGATTTTCTGCACTAGACACTCAGTTAAGTCGAGATCTTTTTAAGGAGAGACGCTAATGAATCAATGGACAACTCTTGATACCGAGGAAACGTTGCTGCAAGCAAAAAGAGAAGAACAGGAAAAGAAAATGAAACAACTTGATGCCTGCCGTTCAGATTACCAGAATCACTTTAAAGAAATCGGAAACTTCTTATTTCGATTACAGTTGTCTTACCAGAAGTCGAATGTCTCTACATCTATCGAAACATTCACCTCGGAGTTTTCACATCAAAGTAGGCGATTGATGAATGGCTTTGATGAATGCCAACATCATGAAATGATCCAACAACAAAAAATCACGCAAAAGCTTGATGAGATTAGTTTTGAGAAAAGAAAAATTTTGTTGGAGGATCAAAACACATGAGTATCGATATGTATCTTTCGGATTCCTTAGCCCAAGCCACGAGCGCCAGTCACTTCTTCCAAAAACAAGTCACTGATTACCAAAATCTCCAACAAGCCATCACTCAATTCACTTTACAAACGCCCAATCTCCAAGGGAAAACCTACGACGCTGCGAAAGCCTATTTTTCTCAAATACTTTACCCACTCGTCCAAGGAGGGATCTTACTCTCCGAAGCGGTCGAAAAAGCAGCGAAACGATTTCCACAGGAATACATAAATCAAGTTGATTCCATCAGCTTGAAACAATCCGAATTAGAAGCGCAAATTCGTCAAATGAATCAATATATCACCCAAGCCGAGGGGATACGGCAGTTGCTTCTTTCACCTCATATGCCGGAAGAACACCAAGGGTTTCAACTCAATCAGAATACGTTGTTACTCACGATGTATCATGACTTGAAACACAAGCTGGAAGAAAAACTCCAAAAACTCTTAGCTTACAACCAAAGCACCGCGCAATTTTTTACAGAAATCAAAAGTCTCGAACAAGCAGTCAATCAAGGCCTTGCTCAAACGAAAACTGCTTGGAATAGCCAAACGAAGACATTCTCTATGCCGAAAGATTTGTCCTGGACAACTACGATCCAAGATAAATGGCAACAAGCAGAAAACGAGAAAAAAGGCATCGATCCAACTAAAAACAAAGAACTAGAAAAGTACAACGTCTATGCCCTCATTATTCACGATAGCGAGGGCAACCCACGTGTCTTTTGGAAAATTGAAGACAAGCAATCAGGCTATGGCATCGTGAACCCCGAGCTGTATCAATATGTCACGAAAGTAGGTCACTACTTAGAACCTGAACTGATCCAATTTATGACGTACGATACCTACCAAGAGAAAGTCAATGCAGCATGGCGTCAAGGCGTCAATTATGAAACTGGCGAAAAACTAGACCCACTCTTAGGCAGTATTGTCTCTACCTCGCAATATGTCAAAGACGGCTACACATGGATCAATGAATCTGAACTTGGTCAAGCCCTGATGATATTAGGCTTTACTTATGCGTCTTACAAAGTATTGACGACTACTGGTGTGAAGCAGGTGGAAAATGGTAAAATTGGAGAGGTAGTAGATGCTAGGCTGGATAACCTAAGTCCTAAAGAGATTAGTCAGATGTCATTAAATGAATTAAAGAATAGTGTACCGAAAGGTTGGCAAATATTTGAACACAATGGTCGAGTTCATATCAAAGACGTACAAGGTAATTTTAGAATTCGGATTGACCCACCAGATAAAATTACCAAATATAAACATATGCATATTTTTGATGAAAATAAAAATTCATTGGATATGAAAGGAAATATTGTAGACAAAAAAAGTTCTGATGCGCATATTCCTTGGTCTGATAATTAATTTTGGAGGTAAATGATGAATATTGAATTATTACAAAATAAAATTGATAATACTGAATACTGGGATATGTCAATATTGGATATTCAAACTCAGTATTATGGTGATGAGGTATACATTTTTATAGAAAATAATGAAGAAAGTTGTTGGAAAATATGTTTTTTATCTTGTTATAAAGTCAGTTATGAGACCGATTCAAATTGGCGAACAATCGATAATGTAAAAGAAATGCGAGGGGGGCAACTTGGATATGAAGGACAAGATATTTCCTTGAAAAAATATGAAGGGAATGAGAACTTTGTAGAATGTTCTCTTGATCTATCGATGATGACAATGAATATCGTTTGTAAAGAGATTCAGGTGGAAAAATTAAACATGGAAGAAAATCGATTCTTTTGGCAAGAAAAATCAATTTGAAATAAATGTTTTGGTTTCTGACGAAAGTTAGAGAATCGAGAAGTAACGAATCAACCGATTTACCAACAAGAGCAATCCACGTAACTATTTAAACTAGGAGCATGCGCATGTATAAACTACTTTCCATAGAAGCATCAGTAGCTACACGGAATCTAGAGTTGGAAAATTTAGATACAGCTACAATTGATTTATGTTTTGATGATTCTGCTGTTACTAGTTTTAAAAATTTTGATTTTATGCAAATAAATGAAGTATATGATTGTAAAATTTTTCTTTTTGGTGGACAAGATGATAGTGGTGAAAAATTTCAATATATTAATGATGTTTCAATCGGCAGAACAGTTTTATCAGAAGTTGCAAACGAAAAAGGGGATGTGTACTATATCAATAAAATTTCTGCAAGTGAGTCCTTTAGTAAACAAAGAAAGTTAAGTTACAAATATACTCGAAAAGATCTTATCCAAGTGAAGACTATTATTCATGCAGCTTTCGAATAATGCTATATTAAAACATTTTTGACTGATTGCTCTCATATAGAAGAAGCTTGAACAGTAAAAGATGAGTTCACTTATAAAATGAACGACATAAATCCCCCTTCTCATCCGTATGTCTCTAACATAGATTTTCGTTATAAGCTATGCTAAACTAGCTAGGACGAAAAAAGTGGAGGAATGAATAGATGTTTACAAATGAAATGAAAATCATGTTATACGTAGATGATGTTGAAAAAAATGCAGATTTCTGGCAGCAGATCGGTTTTGTTGTGTTGGATCGTCAAGAAATGGATGGTACATTGATTATTGAGATTGCCCAATCAAAAGATGCGGGTACTGCGTTTGTTTTATATGATCGTGAATTTATCGAACAGCATTCACCAGGCACAGCTAGTGGGGCACCTTCTTTGATGTTTTATAGTGCGGACATTTTTGGTTTATACAAAAAGATGCAACAATTAGAAGTGACATTAGGTGATTTAGTCCATTTAGGTGAAGAATATGTATTCAACTTTGCAGATCCTGATGGGAATTACTTTGCTGTGACAGGAAAATAACTTACTTAGTAAGAATGAAGCAAGAACTCCGACTGAAATTTTAGTCGGTTTTTTTGTGTCTTTGAATACATAAAATTACGATATTTATATTATGTAAACTATACTTGCGCAAAAATACACAAGCAGAAATATCGTCATTTCATTTATACTTCTTTATACTATTATGGAATGAATTGATGGAAGGAAGTAACTAAATGGATTACCAAGTACTACTATATTATAAATATACAACGATCACTGATCCTGAACTTTTTGCGAAAGAGCATCTTGCTTTTTGCCAATCACTTAATTTAAAAGGACGTATCCTTGTCGCAGAAGAGGGGATCAATGGGACAGTTTCTGGAACGATTGCAGAAACTGAGGCATACATGAAAGCGATGTTGGCAGATGAACGTTTTGCTGACACATTTTTCAAAATTGATCCTAGCGAGGGTCATGCATTCAAAAAAATGTTTGTTCGTGCGCGTCCTGAACTAGTTTCACTAAAACTAGAAGATGACATTGATCCAAAAGAAATGACGGGCGCTTATTTGTCGCCTAAAGAGTTTAAAGAAGCGATTCTTGATGAAGATACGGTTGTGATCGATGCACGAAATGACTATGAATATGATCTTGGGCATTTTAGAGGAGCAGTTCGCCCCGATATCCGTAGCTTTAGAGAACTGCCACAATGGATTCGTGACCATAAAGAAGAGTTTATGGAAAAACGGGTCGTGACTTATTGTACGGGCGGGATTCGCTGTGAGAAATTTTCTGGGTGGTTAGTGAGAGAAGGATTTAAAGACGTCGGTCAATTGCATGGTGGTATTGCGACCTATGGCAAAGACCCAGAAGTCCAAGGGGAACTATGGGATGGCAAAATGTACGTTTTTGACGAGCGTATCGCTGTCGACATCAATCGCGTAGATAAGCAGATCGTTGGAAAAGACTGGTTTGATGGTACTCCTTGCGAACGTTACATCAACTGTGGAAATCCAGAGTGTAATCGTCAAATGTTAGCCTCAGTGGAAAATGAAGAAAAACATTTAGGCTCATGTTCAGTAGCCTGTGCTAAACATCCGCATAATCGCTATGTCAAAGAAAGAAATCTATCTGCGGAAGAAATCGATGCACATTTAGCAGCATTTGTATAATTTTTCTAACAATCAAAGCAGACGTAGTTAGTGTTTATAAAATAAAATGAGAGTCATGAAAGTTGTTCTTCAAATTTTCGTGGCTCTCATTTTCATCTGAAATCAGGAGATTTTTCCTTTAACTATTCGGAAATTGTTGCTACCTATGAGGATAAAATTGCGATATAATCAAATGAAAAGGTGGTGGTGTCATGAATAAACCATTTGTCTATGCAATCGGTGATGTCCATGGAAGTTATGATCTTTTTCAAAAGCTATTAACACATTATGATCCACATATTCATCAATTAGTCTTGATTGGTGATTTGAATGATCGTGGACCAAAAACAAAAGATTGCTTATTACTAGGAATGAAGTTAGTGAAAGAAACTGGTGCGGTCTACTTGCGAGGCAATCATGAAGAGTACTTCTTACAGTTTCTCCAAGAACCAGAAGACTGGTATCCATCTTATTTAAGAAACGGTGGAAGAGAAACAATGGAAAGTCTTTTGCATCCAGGTGCAGCAGAAGAATATTCACCAACTGAGATTGCCATGATGATTCGTTCAAGATATCGTGAATTAGTCGATTTTTTATGTAATTTGCCTTTATATTATGAATGGGAAAACTATCTTTTTGTCCATGCGGGTGTTGATCTAACTAAAAAAGATTGGCGTGATACTAGCCCTAGAGATTTTTTATGGATCAGAGAGCCTTTTCATGAGCATAAGAATCGGACAGGTAAGACGATCGTATTTGGTCATACGATCACGCCACTACTCCATGGAGATATGCAGACAACTGATTTATGGATACAAGATCAGAAAATCGGGATCGACGGTGGGGCTGTCTTTGGCGGATCGATGCATGGTGTCGTTTTTGATCCAACTGGAATCATCCAAGATATCGAGTATCAAAACAATCAAGGACCATGGCAACCACGTGATTGATCAAAAAAGTTTTTGATAAAAGTGTCCAGTTCTGATAAATAAGCCGAGAAACCCGAAATTTGTTCTTCAAATTTTTGGGCTTTTTAGCTTAGTCCTGAAGGTTAGATTTTAAAACGCCGATTATACATTTTAAAATTAAAAACAAAAATGAATTTTATTTTTGTTCTAGACACTGTTTAGTTACATTTAGAAATACCAGAATCTATGCTAAAATAAATCAGTATGATTTTTTGATTCTTGCTTTTTAATGAATAAACCGTCGCAAGAATCGATTTCGACTTAGAAAAGAGGCTATTTAATGACAGACAAAGTAAATCCAACGATTCTAGATCTTGTCAAAAAAGAATTGGCAGATTATCAAGCAAAGCAGTTAACGACAGTATTGAATTTATTAGCAGAAGGTAACACGGTGCCTTTTATTGCTCGTTACCGTAAAGAAATGACCGGAAGCTTGGACGAAGTACAAATTCGTGAAATTGAAGAGCGCTATGCTTATTTAGAAAATTTGGAAAAACGTAAAACCGAAGTCTTGCGTTTGATTGATGAACAAGGAAAATTAACTCCAGAATTACAACAAAGTATTACACAATCTGTAAAAATGCAACAAGTAGAGGATTTGTATCGTCCGTACAAACAAAAACGAAGAACGAAAGCAACGATTGCGAAAGAAAAAGGGTTAGAACCTTTAGCCACTTGGTTATTGACCTTTACATCTGAAGATGTTTTGACCGAAGCAGCTAAATACGTCACTGAAGAAGTTCCGTCTCCTGAAGAAGCCTTACAAGGTGCCCATGAGATCATTGCGGAGCAGGTAAGTGACAATGCAAAATTCAGAACATGGGTCCGTTCCTATACGTACAATAAGGGGCTATACGAAAGTACGGTCAAGAACAAAGAGAATGATGAAAAAGGCGTATATGAAATGTATTACGAGTTTTCTGAACCAATTCATAAAATCGTTTCTCATCGCATCTTAGCAACCAATCGTGGAGAAAAAGAAGAAGTGTTGAAAGTCAATCTAACGGTTGATGAAGCTGCGATTTTAACTTATTTGGAGAAACAATTGATTTCTGATACAGCTTCGCCTTCTGCTAGTTATGTTCGTTTAGCGATCCACGATAGTTACAAACGATTCATCCAACCTGCAATCGAACGGGAAGTCCGTAATGAGTTGACCGAAAAAGCGGATGAGCAAGCCATCGCTATATTTGGCGAGAATCTGCGTAACTTGTTATTGCAACCACCTTTAAAAGGGAAAGTTGTCTTAGGCTTTGACCCAGCTTATCGTACCGGCTGTAAATTAGCAGTGGTGGATGCGACAGGTAAGGTTTTAGCGATTGAAGTGATTTACCCGCACAAACCGGCGAATCAAGCAAAAAGAGCCGAAGCAGGCCCTGCATTTGTGAAATTGATTGATCAGTACCAGGTGGATATGGTTGCAATCGGTAATGGAACGGCGAGCCGTGAATCGGAGTTATTTGTGGCAGAACAGTTGAAGTTAGCCAAACATCAAGCGTTTTATGCCATCGTCAATGAAGCCGGAGCTTCTGTCTATTCCGCAAGTGATATTGCCCGTAAAGAATTTCCGGAGTTACAAGTGGAAGAACGGAGTGCAGTTTCGATTGCTAGAAGACTACAAGATCCGTTGGCTGAATTAGTGAAGATCGATCCGAAGGCTGTTGGCGTGGGTCAGTATCAACATGATGTTTCACAAAAGCGATTAGCAGAACAGTTAGATTTTGTTGTTGAAACGGCAGTGAACCAAGTAGGGGTCGATGTCAATACAGCGAGTCCTCAGTTGTTGCAACATATTTCTGGTCTAAATAAGACGACTGCTCAAAACATCGTGACGTATCGTGAAGAAAATGGTGCATTTGCTTCTCGAACGCAATTGAAGAAGGTCCCACGTTTAGGGCCAAAAGCCTATGAACAAGCGATCGGGTTCCTACGTGTGCCTGGTGGCAAACATGTACTGGACAACACCGCGATCCATCCAGAGAGTTATGCCGTAGCAAAAGAGATTTTACAGGCAAACCAATTATCTGAAAAGGATTTAGGAACGAAAGAAGCAATCGAAAAATTAAGTCAGATTTCTCCACAACGCTTAGCACAACAAGTGCCAGTAGGTGAAGAAACATTAAAAGATATTCTTGAGGGGTTGACCCAACCAGGACGAGATATGCGAGATGAAATGCCTGCGCCACTTTTGCGTTCAGATGTATTGAGCATGGAAGACTTAAAACCCGGCATGGAATTAAAAGGAACAGTCCGCAATGTCATTGATTTTGGCGCATTCGTCGATATTGGTGTGAAACAAGATGGTTTAGTCCATATCTCTAAATTAAGCAATAAATTCGTCAAACATCCAACTGATGTTGTTTCCGTTGGGGATGTCGTCACTGTTTGGATCGAACAAGTGGATACGAACAAAGGGCGTATCAGTCTGACGATGCTTTCGCCTTACGAGGATCAAGCGTGACACAAGAAGAATTGCAACAGTTAGTTGAAGAGATTTCTTTGACAAGCTTTCAGCGTCCGTTCATGCACCAAGCAATGTTCAACAAACGTTTGAAAACAACAGGTGGTAGGTACCATTTGAATGATCACCATTTGGATTTTAATCCGACGATGTTTGCAGTAGCCGATCAAGCAACGATCATCGGGATCATCAAACATGAGCTGTGTCATTATCATCTTCACTTGACTGGAAAAGGCTATCGTCATCGTGACTCAGATTTCAAACAGTTATTGGTAAAGACGGGTGGCTTACGTTATGCACCTGCTATTCCTTCAAATAGAAGGCAAAAAATCGAAGGATATCAATGCCAAAAGTGTGCTGAATGGATTTATCGTAAAAGGAAAATCAATACAGATCGCTATTTGTGTGGGCGTTGTAGAGGACGATTGATATGGCAAAAAACCACGTACTTGGATGTTGAATAATTGTATGAGGAGAGAAACAGAATGACAGGTGAACCATCAAGAATTGCAGACTGGAATTGCTTATTGGATTTTTTAGCAGACCCTGAACCACAGGAGTGTTCGGAACTAAAAGCACCAACACTGATTTTAGCTGGGAATTGTCTGCCCGTTCTAGTAGATGAAGCAGCAAAGGCTTACTTGAACCAGCAGGTTGAGCAAATCGTTTTAGTTGGTGGGATCGGACATGCGACGAAGTATCTCTATAAAAATTTTGAAAAACAAGGATTCTTATTTGAACAAGGTTTAAGTGAAAGTGAGATTTGTGCCCGCTATTTGCTTGAAAAATATAGGTTACCTGAACAGGCACTATTGTTAGAAACGAAGTCAACCAATTGTGGCGAGAATGCTTCATTTTCTTACAAGTTATTAAAAGCACAGGGCCCATTACCTGAACGTGTTCTTTTAATGAATGATCCGACCTTGCAACGACGAACAAAGGCGACTTTTGAGAAGGATTGGGGCAATGAGTCTGTTCATTTTTATAATTATGTACCGATACTTCCACAAGTGACAGAAAGTACCAAGGGATTCAACTTCTCTGATCAAAGACTAAATGACTTGTGGCCTTCTGATTATTTCCAAGCCTTAGTATTTGGAGAAATGGTTCGTTTGAAAGATGATGCCCAAGGTTACGGACCTAATGGAACGGGATTTATCGGTCATGTCGACATCCCAGATGAGGTGTGGTCTGCTTATTTACGTCTCTTAGCGATGAATGAAAAAGTTTCGCTAAAAAGGTAATCAGGGCACTAATATTTAAGGAACTAAAAATCATCCGAATAAATTTGGTTGAAATTTTTTATTGTTTATAAGATAATGGGTTTCGTGTTGAATGTATGAATAAAATAATGGATGATAGTTAAGAGAAGAGGATTCAAATGAAAAATCAAGAAAATTTGTACCACTTTGTTGGTATTAAAGGCTCAGGAATGAGCTCTTTGGCACTTGTATTACATGAAAAAGGATTAAACGTCCAAGGATCAGATATCGAAAAATATTTCTTTACTCAAAGAGATTTAGAAAAAGCCAATATCTCTATCTTGCCGTTTGATGCAGAAAACGTCAAACCAGGAATGATCGTGATCGCCGGCAATGCTTTTCCAGATTCACACGAAGAGATCCAACGTGCAAAAGAGCTTGGATTAGAAGTAATCCGTTACCATGATTTTATTGCAGATTTTATCCAAAATTATACGAGTATCGCTGTCACTGGTTCCCATGGGAAAACAAGTACGACAGGTCTATTATCACATGTATTGACAGGGATTCGTCCGACAAGTTACTTGATTGGTGACGGCACTGGTCATGGTGATCCAGAGGCAGAATTCTTTGCTTTTGAAGCATGTGAATATCGTCGCCATTTTTTAGCTTACTCTCCTGATTATGTGATCATGACGAATATCGATTTTGATCATCCTGATTATTATACAAGTATCGATGATGTTTTCTCAGCTTTCCAAACGATGGCAAAACAAGTCAAAAAAGCGATCTTTGCTTACGGAGATGACGACTATCTAAGAAAGTTAGAAGCGGATGTGCCAATCTATTATTACGGTATGAATGAAGATGACGATATCCAAGCACGTAATATTGAACGTACGACAACTGGTTCAGCTTTTGATGTGTTCCATGGCGAAGAGTTTGTTGGACACTTTACAGTTCCAGCATTTGGAAAACATAATATTTTGAATGCACTTGGTGTTATCGCAGTTGCCTACTTTGAAAAGTTAGACGTGAAAGAAGTTGCTGACGAAATGTTGACATTCCCTGGAGTGAAACGTCGTTTTAGCGAGAAAATCGTGGCTGATATGACAGTCGTTGATGACTATGCTCACCATCCAGCAGAAATCAAAGCAACTATTGATGGTGCACGTCAGAAATATCCAGACAAAGAAATCATTGCAGTCTTCCAACCACATACATTTACTCGTACGATTGCCTTGATGGATGAATTTGCCGAAGCCTTAGATTTAGCTGACCGTGTGTATCTATGTGATATTTTTGGTTCTGCCCGTGAAGAACAAGGGGACGTTAAAATCGAAGACCTAGGGGCAAAAATCAAAAAAGGTGGTCAAGTAATCAAAGAAGATAACGTTTCGCCGTTATTAGACTACCATGAAGCAGTGATTATTTTCATGGGTGCTGGTGATGTTCAAAAATTTGAACAAGCCTATGAAAAATTATTGAGCAGTACAACGAAAAACGTTCTGTAATCATCTAAGTGAATAAAAGAAGTTAGCGTCAAAAGGGATTGTCAGGTGGCAGCCCCTTTTGACGTTTATTTGTGGGTGATAGGTAGTTCTTTATCAGTAATGTTTCGCCTGCTTATAGTGACCGTACGTATTCGATCGAATTAAGAAATCCTAAAATATCCAGACAAAATACGAACGGTTTTTATTCAACTATGCTATAGTCTTCAATAAATAATGTACGATCATCGAAGTGATTGCTTACATAAGTGAAAGACCAAAGCATGTTCTGTAACTTGCGTTTTTTGTATGATTTGGTACAATTGGTACGAATGAATAAATAAACTGGAGGGTTTAAACTTGAACATAAGTAAACCGCGTAAATTAGGAAAAACAATCAATGAAATCGAGGAAGGTGACTCGTTATCTTTAACAGAATCAATTGAAGATAATCAGTTATTATTATATTTAGGGTTAACAAACGATGCCAATCCTTTATATATCCAACATGATTTTGCACAGAAAACGGAATACCATCAACCCATTGTTCCAACTGTGATGTTAATGGGAATCATAACAAGTGCAGTGTCAAAACACTTGCCTGGTCCAGGTTCTCATGTGGTGAATTTTTCAGCTAATTTTGTCGAGCCGGTTTTTCATTATGAAACATTGACGTTTCAGTTTGAAGTCATTCGAGTGGATAAGATGAAAAATGTTGTGACTATTTCAGTGGAGGCCACGAATACACAAGACAATCGTGTATTAGATGCAGTAGTCATGGTACAACCACCAGAATTAGAACAAGAATTAACTCTTGAAAGTGAAGGTGAATAAGATGAACAATCAAATCATATCAAATAGTATCAACCGCTTTTATGCGAAAGTCTACGGATTTTTAGGAATCGGTCTAGCGCTAAGTGCGATCACTTCCTATTTAGCGATCCAAGTCTTTCCTTATCAAGTAGCAAGCTTCATCAATAATTTTCCATTAGGTTTTATGGGATTATGGATCGTCCAAATTATTTTGGTTTTAGTTTTAGGAGCAAAAGCACAAAAAAATCCAAGCTTAGCAATCGGTGGATTTATCGCATATTCCTTATTGAATGGTATCGTTTTAGCTGTTACATTAGCTTTTTATGATATCGGAACGATCACAACTGCTTTTATTTCAGCAACTGGGATGTTCATTGGGATGTCAGCAATCGGGATGTTCACTAAAAAAGATTTATCAGGTGTGGGTCGTGCCGGAATGGCAGCGTTGATCGGTGTGATCATTGCGATGGTCTTGAATGTTTTTATTTTAAGAAGTAGTGCAGTTGAACTGTTCATCTCATTACTACTTGTCGTGATTTTTGCAGGTATCACTGCTTATGATAACCAAAAGATCGCAAATGTATATGTTCAATCAAATGGACAAGCAAATAGTGGGATTGCCGTATTCTTGGCACTTCAACTATATCTAGATTTCATCAACTTGTTCTTGGCATTCTTGCGAATCTTTGGACGTAATAACTAAGCAATAAACGAAGAGCAAGATAAAAATATCTCTCATATGAAAAGAAAGAACCCACTAGAATTTGATCGTCAAATTCTAGTGGGTTCTTTTTTTTGGTCATCGATACCAGTAATCACTATTTTTATCCTAAATTACTTTGTTCGCAATCTAGAATAAACGGTATTCAAAAAGTAACACTGGTATCTTACGCCTTAGTACGGACCGCTTTTCTAACAACCTTTTGCCTATCCGTTTTTTCTTTTCGCATTCTTTGGCATTCTTTGTTAGAATGAGAAAGAACTTTATAGTAAGGAGTTAAGCGGATGACTAAAAATAAATTATTACTCGTTGACGGAAATAGTGTGGCCTTTCGTGCATTCTTTGCGTTGCACAATTCGTTGGAACGTTTTAAAAATCGTAATGGGTTGCATACCAACGCAATCTATGCGTTTCATAATATGTTTGAAAATGTCATGCAAAAAGAACAACCAACGCATGTTTTGGTTGCTTTTGATGCAGGGAAAACAACATTCCGAACAGAAATGTACGCAGAATACAAAGGTGGCCGTTCAAAGACACCGGGAGAATTCAAAGAACAAATGCCTTATATCCGTGAGCTTCTAACCGGTCTAGGTGTGAAGTATTACGAGTTACCGAACTATGAGGCAGACGATATCATCGGTACTTTGGCAGAAAAAGTGGATAAAGAAATATTCGATGTAGTTGTCTTGTCCGGTGACCGAGATTTAACACAATTGGCATCAAAAGAAATCAAAGTCGATATCACTGTGAAAGGTGTAAGTGATATTGAAAGTTATACGCCAGAACATGTGGCGGAAAAATATGATGGACTTACACCGAAACAAATCATCGATATGAAGGGATTAGCAGGGGATGCTTCAGATAATATCCCTGGGGTAACAAAGATCGGTGAAAAAACAGCGATCAAATTATTAAATCAATATGGCTCTGTTGAAGGGATCTATGAACATATCGACGAAATGAAGCAAAGTAAGATGAAAGAAAATCTGATCAATGACAAAGAGCAAGCTTTCTTGTCTAAAAAATTAGCAACGATCGATACCGATGCGCCAGTAGAAGTGGATATTGACTCCCTTGCCTATCAAGGAAAAGACTTAGATAAATTGGTGCCTTTCTTCAAGGAAATGGATTTCAAACAATTTCTTGCTAAATTAGATGTGGTTGAAGAACAAGTAGAAATGAAAGATATTTTGTTTGAAGTGGTCCATGAATACGATGAGAGCATGTTCCAGACAAATATGGCTTTATATGTTGAGATGATGGGCGACAACTATCATACAGAGGACATCGTTGGTGTGGCATGGGGAACACCAGAGAAAATCTATGTGACAAATGACTTAGCGATTTTTGAAAATGAAGCCTTTCTTTCATGGGTCGGGGACAAGACTCGCCTGAAAAATGTATATGATGCTAAGCGTACGTATGTGGCATTGAACCGCTATGCAACGAAATTACAAGGGATCGACTTTGATGTCTTACTAGGTGCTTATTTACTGGATACGAACGAGAAAAGTGAGGACATCGAAGGGATAGCGTCACATTATGGGTATCATGATATCCAATCGGATGAAGCAATCTATGGAAAAGGCGCGAAGAAAGGTCTACCAGAAGATGAAGAAGTTTTCTTTGCCCACCTAGCACGAAAAGTTTCAGCAATCAATGGTTTGACGCCTAAACTAAGTCAAGAATTAGCAGAAAAAAATCAAGAAAATCTTTTCCGAAAAATGGAATTACCTTTGTCGATCATCTTGGCTGAAATGGAAATCAGTGGGATCAAAGTGGATGCGACTCGTCTTCAAGAAATGAAAATCGAATTTTCGGATCGATTGAGAGAGATCGAACGAAAAATCTATGAAGAGGCTGGAGAAGAATTCAATCTAAACTCACCTAAACAATTAGGTGTGATCCTTTTTGAAAAGATGGGTCTTCCAGTGATCAAAAAAACCAAAACAGGCTATTCGACTGCGGTTGATGTCTTAGAACAATTGCGTGAGCAAGCACCGATCGTTGATGATATTTTGATTTATCGCCAAATCGCTAAAATCCAATCGACCTATGTCGAAGGTTTACTGAAAGTGATCCAATCGGACGGGAAAGTCCATACTCGCTATGTTCAAACATTGACGCAGACAGGCCGTTTGAGTTCAGTTGATCCCAACTTACAAAATATTCCGATCCGTTTAGATGAAGGTCGCAAGATCCGTCAAGCATTCGTTCCTAGAAACGAAGATTGGTTGATCTATTCTTCTGACTATTCTCAGATCGAATTACGTGTATTGGCGCATATCTCAGATGACGAGCATTTAAAAGCTGCCTTTTTAGAAGGACAAGATATCCATTCAAGTACAGCAATGCGTGTGTTCGGCATTGAAAAAGCCGAAGACGTCACACCAAATATGCGTCGTCAAGCGAAAGCAGTCAATTTCGGAATCGTTTATGGAATTTCTGATTATGGGTTATCACAAAACTTAGGCATTACGCGTAAAGCAGCTCAACAATATATCGATACGTACTTTGAAAAATATCCAGGTGTCAAAGAATACATGGAGCGTATTGTTCGTGAAGCGAAAGATCAAGGTTTTGTAGAAACGTTATACCATCGTCGTCGCTATTTACCAGATATTAATTCAAGAAACTACAACATTCGTTCATTTGCCGAACGAACAGCAATCAATACGCCGATCCAAGGAAGTGCGGCGGATATCCTGAAAATCGCCATGATCGAATTGGACAAACGCTTGAAAGAATCGGACTTGCAAGCGACGATGTTACTTCAAGTGCACGATGAATTAGTCTTTGAAGTGCCAGAAAGTGAATTAGAGATGTTAGATAAATTAGTCAGCGAAGTAATGGAACAGGCGGTTGCTTTACATGTTCCACTGATCACAGACAGCAGCTGGGGCAAAACATGGTATGAAGCCAAATAATTCTTTACTTTTATACCGATAGACAAACATTGAGGAAAGATCTTGGATCAGGTTCGTTCGATGTAGGAGTAGATTGTAACAGAGCTGTCCAGCTCTGAGAATAAGGCGAGAAACCCGAAAATTGTTTATCAAATTTTTGGGTTTCTTGGCTTATTTCTGAAGTAGTTGCTTGTGGAATACTGTTTATCAAGGTTGTGACAAAAGCGTTTTGATCTGAGCAGTAAGATAGAAAATTAAAAATAGCTTTTCATATTTTACGATTTTTTAGCTTAATGTTGAAGGTCAGCTTATGGAACACCGTTTATTCTGTTTTAAGTTCAAGAATAAAAATAGCTTTTATTTTTGTTTCAGATAAGTTCGATTCAAAATCAAATAAGTGAAAATTGTAGGTGAGAAAAAGGATGCCCGAATTACCAGAAGTTGAAACTGTCCGTAAAGGATTAGAGAAATTAGTGAAAAACAAAAAAATCAAAAACGTCCAAGTGCTGTGGCCGAGAATCATTGAACAACCGGAGGTACCGATTTTTGAAGCAACGTTAATTGGTGAAACGATCGAATCGATCGGTCGTAGGGGGAAATTTTTGATTTTTCACTTGAGTCATTATGAAATGATTTCCCATTTACGGATGGAGGGAAAATATCAATATTTTGAAAAAGAAGAACCGATCGACAAACACACACATGTGATTTTTTCTTTTGAAGATGGCAGCCAATTACGATACCACGATGTAAGAAAATTCGGCCGTATGACGATCGTTGAAAAAGGAGCGAGCAATACCTATAAAGGAATCTTAAAATTAGGTCCAGAGCCTTTACCAGATCTATTCTTATTAAAAGACTTTACAGTAGGGCTACAAAAGTCACACAAAGCCATCAAACCTTTGTTACTTGATCAAAAGTTGGTCACAGGACTAGGAAATATCTACGTAGATGAAGCATTATGGGAAGCGAAGATCCATCCAGAGCAACCAGCTGATTCTTTACGCCCAAAAGAAATCAAATTACTCCGTCAAGCAATCATCGATGTGTTGTCACGAGCAGTTGAAGCAGGGGGAACAACGATCCGAAGTTATCTCAATGCGTTAGGTGAGTCAGGGAGTTTCCAAGTGGCTTTACATGTCTATGGACAGACAGGAGAAGCATGTGTTCGTTGTCAAACACCAATCGTGAAAACGAAAGTTGCGCAAAGGGGGACGCACTATTGTCCAACATGTCAGAAATTAAGAATACCCAAGTAGGATTTGTTTTAGGTTTGACAGGGGGAATTGCGACAGGCAAGAGTACTGCCGCTGCTATTTTCCAACAATATGGCTTTCCAGTGATCGATGCCGATATAGTGGCAAGAGAGGTCGTTGAACCGGATACGCCAGGACTTCAAGCGTTGGTTCAAGCATTCGGCAAAGAGATCCTCCAACAGGATGGTCAGTTAGATCGGGCAAAACTTGGACAATTGATTTTCGGTTCTGTCACTGCACGTGAGCAATTGAATCAAATATTAGATCCATTTATCCGTGGGAGAATCACTGAAGAAATCATAGAGAAGAAAGCCCAATATCCGTTGATCGTTGTCGATATTCCTTTATTGTTTGAAGGACAGTATGATACACAAATGGATGCCGTCGCAGTTGTCTATATTCCAGAATCTCAGCAAATCGAACGCTTGATGGTACGCAATCAATTATCGAAGCAAGAAGCAGAACAACGGGTGAAAAGCCAACTGTCGATCGAGGAAAAGAAACGACGTGCGGATATCGTATTCGATAACCGCCAAACCAAGGAAGATTTATCCGCTGAAATCAAAAAATGGTTATTGCTTAATCGCTTTCTTTGAGTAAATCGCAACATTTTGCTATGCTATTTATATAAAGAAAGAGGGGGAGATGATACGATGGGTACATTCAAAAACCAAAAAGATAAAGTAGTAGGTTCTGCGAAAGAAAAAATTGGTGAGATTCTCCACAAAGAAGATTTACAGGAAAAGGGCCAGATCCAAGCAGAAGAAGGTAAAATTCGTGAAGATGAATACCGGGCGAGAATTGCTGAGTTAGAAGACCAACATGTCGAAAAAGAATCCAAGCGACAGGACTTAACCACAGAACGCAAAGATCCGGAAACAAGTCCTGAAGTAAACCAAGACCCCCAATTCGATCATCGTTCAACAGAACAAAAAATCGAAGAAGAACGAATGAAACATTACACGGGAATCGAAGATAAACTATAGGGATTACCCAAGCATTGAGTAAAATAGAAAATCAAAAAGAAACAGGCTGGTGCTGAACGCCAGTCTGTTTTCGTTCGTTGAGATAAAAACACAACAAATCTTTCAGTTCAAGCGATTTTTTAACTGGGACAGTCGCATTGCTTAATTGTTTCATGTTATACTAAAGTTAGTAATAAGAAAACGTTTATTACGATCCACTTGAATTAGTTCAATAAAAAATCAGTGGAAAAAAATCTAAAACAATAAGCAGTGAAGTTGTGAAAATCACTTTGAACTGAGCAATAAGATATAAATTGAAAAAATCCTTTTCATATTTTATAATTTTTAAGCTTAGTGTTGAAAACCAGCCTTTTTTCCACCAATGATTCATAATTGGTGGGAAAAATTAACTGATGGAACAACTTCATTTGGTACATTCAAATAAGCGATCAAACTACACCAAGAGAGGTGAAAATTACGATGAGATGTCCTAGATGTCAACATAACAACTCAAGAGTGATCGATAGTCGTCAAGCTGACGATGGTCGAGCAATAAGAAGACGCCGGGAGTGCGAAAAATGTTCCTTCCGTTTTACGACCTTTGAACGAATCGAAGCAGCGCCGTTATTAGTGATCAAGAAAAATGGCGAACGTGAAGAATTCAATCGTGACAAAATTTTACGAGGCTTGATCCGGTCTGCCGAAAAACGACCAGTAGCGATGGAACAAATGGAACAGATCGTCAACCATGTTGAAAATCGTGTAAGAAGTCTTGGCGAAAATGAAGTTTCAACTAATCTGATCGGTGAATACGTCATGGAAGATTTAGTGAACTTAGATGAAATCGCCTATATTCGTTTTGCGAGTGTCTATCGTCAATTCAAAGATATGTCTGTCTTTTTGAAAGAATTACAAGACATTGTTGATAAAGCAAAAGATACGAGTAATAGTGAAAATGATGCGTAATTAATAAAGGAGGGAGCATTCCTTGGAAAATGCGTGGAAAGAATTACAACCGAAAAATATTTACCAAGGAAGAAAGAGCAGTCCTTTAAAAGAAGAAGGAAAGTCTGCCTTGTTATCCCTTTACCAACCATTGATCGGGGGAGAAGCGTTGAGTCTTTACTTGACGTTGTATTCGGAGATCTCGCTAGAAACTGGCGTAGGTCCTGAAGGATTACACGCCGATTTATTGAGTAGTCTAAGTTGTGGATTACCGCAATTTTATGAGGCACGAAAAAAATTAGAAGGAATCGGTCTTTTAGAAGTCTATTTCAAAAAAGATGAAAATTTGGGTGATTGTTTTCTTTATGAGTTGTTAGAACCGATGGACGTTCCTACGTTTTTCAATGATACGTTACTTTCTTTTTTACTTTTAGAAAAAGTTGGCGAACGTCGATTCAACCAATTGACGGAATTATTTAAGCCAAAAAATCTTTCGTATGAAGGCTATCAAAAAATCACTAAGAAGTTTTTGGAAGTCTATCGGTTCAATGAAACAGTCTATGCAGCAAACCAAGAACAAGTGGAATCGATTCAGCAAAAATTCACACCTGTTGAACCCAAATCATTGTTAGCAGATTCAGACTCGTTTGACTGGACGTTTTTAATCGATTGGTTGAAGAAACAACACATCAATCAGTTGACAGAACCAGTTCTGCAACAAGCGAAAACATACCAACAACTCTACGGCTTCGATGAACTGACTTTAGGAGAGTTGATTCTACAGTCATTTGATTTTACGACAGAAGAAGTATCTTTAAAAGAACTCCAACGGATCGTCTTGTTACGGCAGCAACAGCAGAATACGTTGCGACAATCGAGCAACACTCTGGTTACCGATCAGTCTGCTGAAACAGGTGTCCCTGTCAATCAGGCGTTGCCTAGTGCTGCACAACAATTGATCCAAGTTGCACGACAAACCCCACCGATGCGTTATCTCGAAGCAATAAAAAAAGAAAAAGGCGGGTATGTTTCCAAACAGGAAAACTGGTTGTTGCAAGATTTGGTCACCCAATCCGGTCTGACTAGCAGTGTCATCAACATTTTGATCAACTATGTGTTAGTCATAAAAAACCATGCGAGCTTAAATGCGAGCTTCGTGAATACGATCGCTAATGAGTGGGCGCAAAAAAAAATCAGTACGCCAGAAGAAGCGATTGAACATCTCCATACATTGAGTACGAAAGCGAAACAACCGAAAGCGTCAAAACAAAACAACACGTCAAATTATCGCCGAAATGTAAGGCGAGAAAAATTGCCTGATTGGGTCAATCAACCAAAAGACGAAACGCAAATCAGTACAGAGAAAAAAGCCGAGATCGATCGTCGCTTCAAAGAGTATCTGGCTAAAAAGGAAGGTGAGAGCTAATGGAAGATGTGGGAAAAGAACTGAAGAAAATCATCAGTAAACGCAACTACCAAGAAAAGTATTCCGAGATGATTGCTGAAGTTTTGAATGATGCGGATGTTCAAGCCTTTCTGTCAGCCCATCAAGACCGATTGACGCAAGCGGATATCGAAAAAAGTTATGCCAAACTCTATGAGTATGTCCAAGAAAAAAGAAAATATCAAACGAACGATCCAACCATGATCGCTCCCGGATATGAACCAAAATTGACATTGAATTTCCACTATGTCGATGTGACTTACGTGCCGACGGAAGCACTCTTAGCTCGTCAAAAACAAGAAGAGATCAAGAGTCGTGTGAAAGCAATGGATATGCCAAAAGATATCCAGTCTGCCTCTTTCGAAAATTTCGAACGAACAGATGGACGTGGTTATGCAAGTTTAGAAGCATTAGACTTCGTCGAACAATATTCGGCTGATCCTAAAAGCTTCCACAAAGGGTTATACTTGGTCGGAAGTTTTGGTATCGGCAAAACCTATCTGTTAGGAGCAACAGCAAAAGAACTGGCAATCAAAGGATTCACGACAACGTTGGTCCATTTCCCAACATTTGCTGTTGAAATGAAGCAAGCCATCGGCAAAGACCAAGTGGCTGAAAAGTTAGATGCGGTGAAGAAATCGCCGATCTTGATGATCGATGATATTGGAGCGGATGCGATGAGTAGTTGGATCCGTGATGAAGTATTTGGCGTCATCTTACAGTATCGAATGCAAGAACAATTGCCGACGTTCTTTTCTTCAAACTTCACGATGAACGAATTAGAACAGCATTTGACGGTGACACAACGAGGCGATGAGGAACCGTTGAAAGCCAAACGGATCATGGAACGAATCCGCTATTTGACAAAAGAAATCGAAATGACAGGCCGAAATCGCCGAAATGGCTAATGCCATTAAATGATTTTTACAGAAACAGGTTGGAGTATCTACTCAACTGTCACTGTTTTTCACCTTTTCAATAAAAATTCATAAAATGAACAAAGTTAAGATGAAACGAATCCATGGA
The DNA here is from genome assembly GCF_050555445.1 of Enterococcus sp. DIV1304_2. Lineage (NCBI taxonomy): Bacteria > Bacillati > Bacillota > Bacilli > Lactobacillales > Enterococcaceae > Enterococcus > Enterococcus sp. DIV1304_2. The sequence goes on along the minus strand of NZ_CP187851.1, from coordinate 1,590,781 downwards.
CTTGAAGAAATAACCGGATGGAATCATCAAAGCAGTAACGCAAGAAATTACACGGAGGATGTATGATGAAAGCTATTTTAACTGGTCTAGTTGCTGCCGGTCTCTTGTTTGCATTGGCAGGCTGTGGCAACGAAGAAGGAAGTACAGGTTCAATCGATTCGATCAATGCAGAATCGACAGTGGAAACAGATAGTTCTACCGAACAAAAGCAAAGTGTGTTTACAGGTACGATCGAAAGCTTCGGCGAAGCGGAAGGTGATGTATACCAAATCACCGTCAAAGATGTAGAAGAAATAGAAGATCCAGCAAATATCGGTACCTCCTTCAGCAATGATGGAGTGATCTTGAATGCTTCAGTGGATCAAATCACTGGTGGTGTCGATTCCTTGAAAGAAGGAGAAAAGATCGAATTTAAATTGGTAGAAATGGCGGTCATGACGATGTCGATCCCTCCACAAGTTCCTGGAAATTCGATCATTGAGATCACTGCCCAATAAAAAAAGAATCAATCGAAATCTTTTGATTACTTGTAAAAAAAAGACTGGGATATTTTCCCAGTTCTTTTTTCTATGGAACATAAACTAATGTTATGATAGGGATAAGAACATTAGTTATCATAAAAGTGGAAATAAGTAGTATAACTATAATAAGTAAGTGTTTGTCCAAAGTCATGACAAATTGGATGACATCCAAACATTCAGTAGTTAAGGAGTGGAAAAATGAATCACACAGAGTTATCGAAACGTCTTGAAACTGTCGGACGTTTTGTACCGGAAGCTGCTCGTTTAGCAGATATCGGTTCAGATCATGCGTACTTACCCGTCGCATTGATGCTAAAAGGGAAAATCGACTTTGCTATAGCTGGAGAAGTCGTGAAAGGACCTTTTGAATCGGCAAAACGACAGGTGATGAAAAATGGACTGTCTGAGCGAATCGAGGTACGCTTGGCCAATGGATTAGATGCCATCGAAAAGGACGATCACATCAGCGCGATCACGATTGCTGGCATGGGAGGCTCTTTGATTCGTGACATCTTAGAATCTGGTCGGCAAAACCAGCGCTTATCGGGAGAAGAACGTTTGATTCTACAGCCCAATATTGGCGAAAAAACGTTAAGAACGTGGCTGAAAGAAAATAACTATCAGATCATTGCAGAAGAAATCATTGAAGAAAACAAAAAAATCTATGAGATCATCGTAGCTGAAAAGAAAGAACAGCCCATCGACTATTCTGAAAAAGAGCTGATGTTTGGGCCATTCTTACTCGAAGAGAAAAACGCTGCTTTTTCGGCAAAATGGCAACGTGAGCTTAAACAACGTGAAGTGATCTTAGAGCAATTAAAAAATGCGAGTGAACAAAACAGATATGAGACAATCCAACAAGAGGTGGAATGGATCAAGGAGGTTTTATGACATGTCCATTAAAGCACAAGATTTCATCAAAAAATTTGAAAGCTATTGCCCGCAATGGTTAGCGGAAGAAGGCGATCCAGTTGGGTTGCACATCGGCACCTTGGACAAACCGATCCAACGTGTGATGATGACTTTAGATGTCCGCCCAGAAGTGGTGGCAGAAGCCATTGAGAAAAAGATCGATCTTTTGATTGCAAAACATCCGCCGATTTTTAGACCAGTCAAACGCTTGATCACTGATTCTCCACAAGAAAAAATGTACGCTGATTTGTTGAAGCATGATATTGCAGTCTATGCAGCCCACACAAACATGGATATCATTGAAGATGGGTTGAACGATTGGTTTTGTGAGCAATTAGGAATTGAGGTCACAGGTCATCTTGTTCAAACACATGAACGTGGCTACAAAAAATTGATCAGTTATCTTCCAGTGGAGGATGCTCCGCGTTTAAGAGCTGCTTTGGCAAAAGCGGGTGCCGGAGAACAAGGAGAGTATGATAGTACAAGTTTTACCTCGATTGGCCAAGGTCGATTCCGTCCAAAAGCTGGGGCGAATCCAACAATTGGTGAAGTCGGCCGTGGGGAACAAGTCCAAGAAGCCAAAGTCGAAGTGATCTTCCCAGAAAATATAGAAAAGGAAGTCTTACAAGCGATGTTTGCCGCACATCCTTACGAAGAACCGGCATTTGATTTGTTTCCGATCGAGGCACCAGTCAAAACTTGGGGATTAGGTCGTATTGGAGAACTAGCGAAAGAACAGAGTTTGGATGATTTTGCCGCGCATGTGAAAGAAGTCTTTCAATTGGAAGGGTTACGTGTGGTTCGCCCCACGACAAATCCACAAAAAATGATCAAACGTGTCGCTATCTGTGGCGGGAGTGGTGAGAAGTTTTATCCCGCAGCCTTGGCGCAAGGAGCAGATGTCTATATCACTGGCGACATTTATTTCCATACAGCACAAGATATGCAAAGCGCAGGATTAGCTGCGATCGATCCGGGACACTATATCGAATCATTATGCAAAGAAAAATTTGTAGAGAAGTTCGAGATCTGGAAAGAGGAAGAGAATTGGTCGGTTGACTTTTTTGTTTCAGAAACATCAACCAATCCATTTGAATTTAAATAAAAAGGAGAGTCATTTATGTACGAGAACTTATTACCGCGATTTTTAAGATATGTCAAAACGGAAACACAATCCGATCCAACAAGTCAGACTACGCCATCTACGCAAACGCAAGTAGAGTTTGCGCAAGTTTTGAAAAGAGAATTAGAAGACCTAGGCTTGTCTGATGTAACATATAATACAGAAAACGGTTTTGTGATTGCTACACTACCTAGTAATATCGATCATGACGTACGTTCGATTGGTTTTATTGCTCACATGGATACAGCGGATTTCAATGCAGTAGGCGTAAATCCTCAAATCATCGAAAACTATGACGGGGAATCAACGATCGTTCTAGATAAAGAAGGACGCTTCACGTTGAATGTCAAAGATTTCCCTAATTTAAAAAATTATGATGGCCATACGTTGATCACAACTGATGGTACCACATTACTAGGTGCAGATGACAAAGCGGGTATTGCAGAAATCATGACAGCTATGGAAATCTTGCTAAAAAATCCTTCGATCCCTCACGGTGAGATCAAAGTCGCTTTTGGTCCAGATGAAGAAATCGGTGTGGGTGCTGATAAGTTTGATGTAGAACAGTTCAATGTTGATTTTGCTTATACGATCGACGGCGGTCCTTTAGGAGAGTTGCAATACGAAACCTTTAGTGCAGCGCAAGCCAACATCACGATCCAAGGGAAAAATGTCCATCCTGGTACAGCGAAGAATACAATGATCAATGCTTTACAATTAGCGATCGACTTCCACAATGAATTACCAGCTGATGAAGTTCCTGAAAAAACAGATGGTTATGAAGGATTCTTCCATTTGATGGCATTGAATGGTAGTCCAGAAGAGGCGAAGATGAGTTATATCATTCGTGACCATAAACGTGAGTCATTTGAAGCGAGAAAAGCAATGATCACAAGCATTCAAGAAAAAATGAACCAACAATTTGACCAAGAACGTATCCAAGTAGAAATGTATGATCAATACTACAATATGCGTGAAATCATCGAAAAGGATATGAGTATCGTTGATCTAGCTGAAAAAGCAATGATCGAACTAGACATCAAGCCAGTGATCGAACCGGTACGTGGTGGGACAGATGGCTCAAAAATCTCTTATCTGGGGATACCAACACCAAATCTATTTGCAGGTGGCGAAAACATGCACGGACGTTTTGAATTTGTGTCCCTACAAGTCATGGAAAAAGCGGCAGATGTCATTGTTAAAATCGCGGAGTTGAATACGCAGGTGTAATTGATCCGTTTCATTGATAAAAAAGATTAAATTTCAACCAATAATCTCACATTATTGGTTGATTGCTACACTGCATTGACATATGATTGATTCGAGGCTATTTTAGTCAGTGCTCGAATCACTGTTCATGGGGGAGGGTGAGCGTTTATTTCGCATCCACTCCCTTTGTTTTTTGCAGGAAAGTAGGAGGAATACGGTTTATGAAGAAGTTACTGGTATTTTATAACAAAAGTTCAGGAAAGGATGAAGGGGAACAATTAGCAGAATGGTTCAAGGAGTACGTCGCAAAACACCGACCAGAACTAGAGGTTTATCTAACGGAAACTGGACCGTCGATCAAAGATGAAACATTGAGAGAAAAAGCAAAAGAACATGAGGTAGATACACTAGTCATCATTGGTGGTGATGGCACGATCCACCATATCATCCAAGCATTCCAAGATGAATTAGACCATTACCATGTTGGCTTATTACCTGGTGGAACGATCAATAACTTAGCGAAAGTGTTAGGCATTCCTTTTGAGAAAGAAGAAGCCGCAGCAATGATGTTAGAGGAATCGATCCGCAAAATCGACTACGGGAAAGTGAACGATAAAGTAGTTATTTCTACTTTGACTATTGGCATATTAGCAGACACAGCGGTGTGGATCAGTCAAAAAGAAAAGCAAAAATATGGTTCATGGATCTTTATCAAGCGTTTCGTGAAATTATTGATGAAAAAGAAAAAATATCATTTGGATATCAAAACTGAAGATGTTCATTGGCAAGGAAAAGCACAGTTGTTGACGATCACGATGTCTAACTCAGTAGGTGGCTTTACTGGTTTCGATGATTCTGCTGCACCAGATGATGGTAAGTTCCATATCACTATCGTTCCTTCATTAGATTTTTTCCGGTTTGCTTTTTATCTCCCACGTATGATCAAAGGAAAGATCTATTCTGTTCCTGGCATCAAATATCTGACAGCTAGTCAAGTCAATATCCAGGCAAGAGAAAAGAAAGTGACGACTCGAACTGATGGTGACACTACCGATGACTTGCCGATCGAATTGAAAGTCATTCCAAAAGGTATAGCGATCTACGTACCAAAAGAAAAAGATCAATAAATGGAGGAAGTCGATGGAAGTATTGATGCATAATCCCTTGTGGTTTTACTTGTTCATTGTAAATGTTTATCTATTTGGCTTGATGGGCTATGATAAACGTCAGGCAAAAAAAGGCGCTTGGCGCGTACCAGAAAGTAATTTGTTGTTTGTTAGCTTGTTAGGCGGTGGTTTGGGCGGTTTGTTCGCACAACGCATATTCCGTCACAAAACTAAAAAAAAGAAGTTCACGATCGTTTTCATGTTAGGAATCATGATTGATCTCGTCTTGATCTATTTTTTCCATTAAGGAGTCGTACATGTCTACTAAAGGAACAAAAATCAAAATCATCATTAATCTATTATTATTGACTATTATTCTCGCTATTATTTATTATTTGATCAACCAATCTTTTGCGGATATTTTCAAAGAGTTGCTTTCAACAAGTGTCCAAGTGCTTCTGGCGATGTTTTTTTTCGGTACACTTTATCAAATTGTAGAAGGTCGCTCAATCAAAGAGATCGCCAAGCCGTTTTCCAAATCTTTCAGTACAAGTGATGGGTTCTGGACGTCTTGTTATATTGCCTTTTATCGGATCGTTTCATTTGGAACGGGGACACTGATCTCAGAAATTTATTTTTACAATAAAAAAGGGATGAAGTTTTCTCAAGGAGCAGGAGTCACTGCCTTGCATATGATCATGTATAAATTAGCGGTGATCACTTATGCAGTCATTGGCTTGATTGTTCAATTTTCTTTGTTTTACGAAAATGCGCCAAATATGATCTGGTTCATCATTGCCGGTATCATCTTGACAGCTTTGATCATTTTATTTCTTGTGACAATATCTGTCAGTTTGAATCTACAAGTGTTTTTTGTCAAAGTCTCCAATCGCTTATTCAAAAGTGAACGTTTACGCAACTGGGTGGATACGTGTAACAGTCAGATCTATTCATTGAGAGAAACAGTGCAAACGATCATTCAAGACCGTACCGCATTGATCAGGATCTATTGTTGGAATCTGCTAAAACTACTCTGTTGGTATGTGATGCCTTATCTGTTTTTAGTAGAAAATCATCCACATCTTGATTTTCTTTTAACATTCTCATTTATTAGTTTTGCTGTGGTTTTGTCAGGCGTGTTACCAACCCCCGCAGGTATTGGTTCGTTTGAGTTTGTTTATCTATTGCTCTTTCGACCTGTAGTTGGAACGGTGGATGCTGTTTCTTCCTTACTGCTTTACCGTTTTGGCTCGTTCATCTTGCCATTCATTTATGGCTTTTTCTATGTGATCGCAGAAAGACGGAATATCTTACGTCAAGAGATCCATGAAGTAAAGGCAGAGAAAAAACGCACGAAGGGGAAAATCTAATTGTTTTGAAAAGCTTCGTGGGTAAGTTCAACTATATACAACTTGATAGAGAATCAGTCTGAGCTGAAAATGGCTTAGATTGATTCTTTTTTGTTTATAACAAGCTAGATTCAAATACCACGTATCCACCAAGACAGTCTCAATTACGTAGGGAAAGATAGATCAAACAAAGCCGATTCTTTTTAAAAGCCAAATAACCGTTTTTATTGATGAAAGTCTATACTTAATGGTATATACTTTATGTTGAATAAATATAAGACTCGGATTTCATTAAGCGGGTTTTTTTCTCATCATACGAATAGGGTGAAAAGCTTTAGAAGTAAAATTTTTATTTTTGACAGTTAAGCTTTTAGACGTTTGGCTTCTTAACTCAGAAACGAATCGACCGTATGATGAATGATACGTAGTTAGAAAGTAGGTAATAAAGTGAAAAAACAAGCGGTTTTCCAAGATATAGCTGAAAAAATTGCACAACGAGTCAATGATGGAACTTACGTGACCAGTCAAAAGTTACCTTCAGATTATGATTTAGCGGAAGAATTTCAATGTAGTCGACTGACGGTGCGCAAAGCAATTGATCTTTTGATCAGTCAAAATATTTTAGTGAAAGAAAGAGGAAAAGGAACTTATGTTATGAAGCAACCGAAGATCCAAAGCGGTTCCGGTGGCTTACAAAGTTTTACTGAAACTGCCAAGGCTCAAGGAAAAAAGACACGGACAGAAGTATTACAAGTTGAGATCGTAAAAGAAGTACCGCTGAAGATTCGCCAGATGTTCGCTGACTATGGAAATGAAGCCATGGTTTATCTGTCTCGTTTACGTTACTTTGATGATGAACCAATGACAGTAGAAAACCTCTATATACTAAAACGTTATTTGCAAAATGAAAGTGGTGAGATCCCTCAAGCTCAGCTGGCATCTTCACTGTATGAAATAATTGAAGAAAACATTGAGATTGGCTACGCGCATCAAGAAGTTGAAGCAGTCATAAGTCCGCCAGATATTGCCAAGTTATTGCATGTATCAGAAGATGATCCAATGCTTCTCGTCCATTCGATGACTTATTCTCCTTCTGCTAAACCGATATTGTTCGACACGTCTTTTTATCGTGCAGATCAATATACGTTTAAGAATACATTGATACGTCAAAAATAAGAGGTGAAAAATGGATCAAATCAACACAGCAATCGAAGAGAATTGGCTGGATTTTCTGGATTTACTCAAACAAGTCATGCAAGTTCCTAGTGTTAAATCAGAAGCTGGACCAGGAGCACCCTTTGGTATAGAAGCACGCTCGGTTCTTTCTTTGGTCATGGACAAAAGTGCCGGATATGGGTTCCAAACAAAAGTAATCGATGATGCGATCGGCTATGCCCAGTGGGGAAATGAAGGAAGTGAGTATATCGGGGTTCTGGGACATCTCGATGTCGTCCCTGCTGGTCAAGGATGGGAGTTTCCGCCGTTTGATCTCAGTGAGAAAAAGGATCGTTTTTATGGTCGAGGAATATTAGACAACAAAGGACCTATCATGTGTTGTCTGTATGGCATGAAACTATTAAAAGACCTAGGTCACCAGCCAAAAAAGAATCTGCGGATCATCTTTGGAACGGATGAAGAAAGTGGCATGTCAGATATTTCTCATTACTTAGCCGAGGAAAAACCACCGTCATTTGGTTTCACGCCCGATTGTAAATATCCTGTGGTCTATGGCGAACGTGGTATCGTAAATGTTGTCCTCCACTTTACTTTACCTGAAGAGGAACATCAACAAATCAGTCGATTCGAAGGGGACCAGTTCCGTGATCATGTTCCAGACCAACTGAACGTGAGAATTGCCAAAAAAGAAATAAGCGCCAGTGGTAAACGAGCACCAAGTAACGCGCCTGAGTTAGGAGAAAATGCTATCACGATCTTGGCGACAAAACTAGCTGAAGAACGAATGATCCCGCCAGTTGCACAGGGTCATTTCCGCTGGATTTGTCAAAGCTTTCATCAAAAACATTTTGGAGAAGGGATCGATTTAGCGTTTGAAGACGAAGATTCAGGCAAGTTGATTTTGACACCTGTTGTGCTGCAAAAGTCTCCAGAAGGCTTGCTATTAGAAATTGCTTTACGTTACCCGGTGACCGTATCAGAAAAACAAGTCGTGTCACGTTTGAAAAACCAATTGCCTTTAGGTGTTGATTTAGAAGTCGTTCGTAGTATTCCTGGATTTTGTCGGACAGAAGAGTCAAAAAAAATCGATACACTGTCAACGATCTATCATCAAGTCACCGGTAATGATCCTAAACCAGTGACAACAACAGGCGCCACGTATGCGCGTAAAATGCCGAATATCTTAGCATTTGGCCCTTCATTTCCAGGGCAAAAAGGGATTGCCCATACGGCGAATGAATATATGGATTCCGCAGATTTAAGAACAAATTTAGAAATCTACATGCGCAGCCTCCAAGCATTAACAGAATAAAAAATTCAGATAGTACAAACAATTGAAAAATAAATTTCATGTAAAACGAGTTTCTAATAAAACGATGAGTTTTAAAAAGAAACTCGTTTTTTAGTATAGACATAATAGTATATACCATATAGAATATACTTGAAAGCGCTACAAATGATAGGTGATGGAGGGAAAGAAATGTGGGGAATAATTGCAACCTGGCGCATGGCACATGAAGGTGTCTTGGCCGCTAAACAACAATTAGAAGCACAGTTTTCATGTAAAGATGCTGTGGAAACGGCGATCAAAGCAGTAGAAGATTATCCATTTTATAAATCCGTCGGTTATGGTGGATTACCAAATGAAAAAGGAATCGTGGAAATGGATGCTGCTTTTATGGATGGGGAAACATTTAAGATTGGTGCAGTAGCCGGAATTACTGATGTAGCCAATCCGATTTCTGTTGCTCGGCAGTTGAGTGATGAAAAATTCAATAGTTTTCGGGTAGGACAAGGAGCAACAGAGTATGCGATGCTCTCTGGTTTTGAACGAAAGAATATGTTGACCCCACGTGCAAAAAAAATCTGGGAACAACGAGTAAAAGAAATCGCCACGTTGAATTTAGATCCTTACGATGGCCATGATACGGTCGGAGTTGTCGCGCTCGATACGCAACAACAGATGGCAGTAGGAACATCCAGTTCCGGTTTGTTTATGAAAAAACATGGACGTGTAGGAGATTCGCCATTATCTGGTTCGGGATTTTATGTGGATAGTACGATTGGCGGTGCAGCAGCCACAGGCTTAGGGGAAGATCTTATGAAGGGCTGTCTCTCTTATGAAATCGTTCGATTGATGGGGAATGGATGTACGCCACAAGTGGCTTGTGATCGAGCCGTTTATGGATTTGATGAGCGATTGCGCAAACGTTATGGCAAAGCGGGGGCGTTCTCTTTAATAGCATTAGATAAATATGGCGAATGGGGGGTAGCGACGAACGTTGAATTTACATTTAGTGTGGCAACGATGACCCAAGAACCAGCAATTTTCATGGCAAATCCTGGTCCGGATCAGTCGACAGTGATCACACCAATCACGCAAGAATGGCTTGATGCCTATGAAGCACGTATCAAAGCACCCATCTAAAGGTGCAATCGAACAAACGGTTAACAAGAATAAAATGGAGGAATAGATATGGCAACTAAAAAAATTTATTTGTTTTGTGAAGCAGGAATGTCAACCAGTATTATGGTCAATAAAATGATGGACGTCGTCAGAAAACACAAAATGCCATTAGAAATTGCCGCTTTTCCTGCAATTCATGCGGAAGAAAAAGTCGCACAAGAAAAACCTGTGGCTATTTTATTAGGGCCTCAAGTCCGTCATTTAGCGAGTAAAATGAAAGAAACGTTTGACCCAATGGGGATTCCTGTTGGCACGATTGCTCCAGAAACATATGGCATGATGGACGGGGAAAAAGCGTTGAAAGATGTCTTGGGTTTGATCAAAAAATCAAAAGCGACAAAGTAGAGTGACAAAATGAGATTTTCGATCGAAGAATTATGTCCTCAAACAAAAATAAAGCAGCTGGATGGGAGGAAGAAACATGCAAAAATTTTTGGATTGGTTAGAACGTGTGTTAACACCAATGGCGAAAACAATCGGTGAAAATAAGTATTTGATTGCGATTCGTGATGGTTTTTTGCTATCAACACCCTTATTGATCGTAGGATCGCTCTTTTTAGTTTTGACTAATTTTCCAATTCCTAATTGGAATGAAACGATGAGCCGTATTCTCGGAGATAACTGGGCAACGATGTTGAATATGCCTGCCACGGCAAGTTTTGATATTATGACGATTTTAGCGGTTGGGGGTATTGGCTATAGTCTGGCAAAACAATTTAAAGTAGATGCCATGCAAGCGGCAATTATTTCATTGGTCGCTTTTTTTATCGTGACCCCTTTTACAACCCTGTTTACACCAGAAGGCTCCACTGAAGTCTATGAAGTAGGAAGCTTGCCCTTACGTTGGATGGGCTCTAGTGGCCTGTTCTTAGGGATGGTCGTGGCTTTGGTTGCTACCCGATTGTTTGTCGCTTTATTACGTAAAGGTTGGACGATCAAAATGCCAGAAGGTGTGCCACCAACCGTCGTACAATCCTTTGAAGCGTTGATCCCAAGTTTTGTGATTGTTACTCTTTTTATGATTGTCAATTGGTTAGCCAATCTAACCTCATATGGTAATTTACAAGAAATACTATTTAAGTTCCTACAAACTCCTTTACTTAGCTTAGGAAATACTCTAGGCGCGATGATCATAGCCTACTTATTCTTGCACTTTTTTTGGTTTTTCGGTATCAACGGTTCGAGTGTGGTTGGAGCAGTATTCAATCCGATTTTACGAGCACTATCCGTTGAAAATTTAGATGCCTTCAAAAATGGCGTAGATATACCAAATATCATCACAGGTCAATTCCAAGATATGTTTGCTACTTTTGGTGGTGGGGGATCTACGCTTTCATTGATTCTAGTCATGATTCTAGTATGCAAAAGCCAACGAGTGAAAAAACTGTCGCAATTGTCACTAGTACCAGGGATTTTTGGAATCAATGAACCGATTATTTTTGGTTTACCAATTGTTTTAAATCCAGTCTTACTGATTCCATTTGCACTTGTACCCACGATCAATATCATCATTTCCTATTTTTGTATGGATTTAGGATTAGTAAATTATACGAATGGTATTCAACTACCATGGACAACGCCACCGATCATTTCTGGTTTCTTAGTTAGTGGTTGGCAGGCATCTATTTTGCAAGCCCTCTTGATCCTACTAGGGATGGCTATTTATTATCCTTTTATCAAAGTGCTAGATAATCAGTACTTAAAAGAAGAAGCAGAGGCGGTACAGGAAGAAGAAGAAATCGATTTTGACGAATTCGACTTTGATGATTTATAAGAAAAGAGGTCGTAGCAATGAAAAAAATAGTCTTGATTCTCAATCATTTGACTGCAGGCTTGGGCAGTGATGAAAATGCCCAGCTATCTCCTGGTGGCAAAAAAACAGCTCTTGGACCTGGGCGTACCTTAAATCCACTTTTTCAAGAACACGATACAGAAATCGTTGCTACATTATATTGTGGTGATCAGTATTATCTTGATCACCAAGAAGAGGTGAATAAAAAATTTGTAGGATTTGCCAAAAAATTTGGTGCAGATGCTGTTCTCTGTGGACCCGCGATGCATTATGCTAATTTTGGCATGATGGTAGCCCAATTAGCCTTGGCCTTCAGCGAACAAGGAATTCCCAGTGTTGCAGCGATGTCTGAAGAAAATCCTGCCTTTGCCATTTACACTGAAAAGATCAACATAATCAAAATGCCTAAAAAAGGCGGAATTGGTTTAAATGATTCATATAAAAATATCAGTCACTTTATTTCAGCCCTCGCTCATCAAAAGCAATCATCATGACCAGATTTCGATGAATCAACTAGTTTGTGCTAAGCAATCATCAGAAATAAATACCTCTAGGTCGGAATAGAATCAACCTCTAGAATTAAGGGTAACAACCACGGAATCGTTCTATAAATGTTTGTGGTTGTTGCCCTTATTTTATAGAGGTTTCTTTTTTTTTGCCGTTTATTTGGTAAAGTGTGACAGATAAAATTGAGTGTAACTTCTGTCTCAAATTTTTTTAATAATTGTGAGTATAATCTTTGACCAAAACTGACCAAATGAGTATAATATTCATGTAAAGGTTAAAGAAAACGAGACTTTAGACGGATGTTATAGACGTTAGAGAAAGTTATAGTTGACTTTGACCAAACAACTTCTACTACAGGAGGGAAATATATGAATAGTGAAAAAATGACAACTACGCTCCAAGAAGCGATTGCAGAAGCACAACAAGTAGCGATGACAAGAAAACATCAAGAAATCGACATCGTTCATTTATGGAAGATCTTTTTACAGCCAAATCATTTTGGCCGTAATCTATATACAGATGCAGGTATCGATGCAGATGCGTTTGAACAAGAGATCGATCGTGTGTTAGATGATTACCCAACAGTCTCAGGCAGCAATGTCCAATACGGACAAAATCTTAGTCAAAATCTTTTCCATTTATTGAATGAAGCGGATCAATTGAGAGAAAGTTTTGGTGATGAATTCTTATCCACTGAGATCGTGCTATTAGCTTTAATGAAATTAAAAAATTATCCACTGACTGTTTATTTGACAAAACAGGGACTGAATGAAAAAGAATTGCGTAAAAATATCGAAGACATGCGGGGAGGAGAGCGTGTGACCTCAAAAAATCAAGAAGAACAATATAAAGCGTTAGAAAAATATGGTGTCGATCTCGTCCAACAAGTTCGTAGTGGCAAAATGGACCCGATCATTGGCCGAGATGAAGAGATTCGTGATGTGATCCGGATCTTGTCGCGTAAAACTAAAAACAACCCTGTGTTGATCGGGGAACCTGGTGTTGGTAAAACAGCGATCGTTGAAGGATTAGCGCAACGTATCGTTCGCAAAGATGTACCAGAAAACTTAAAAGATAAAACCATTTTTTCTTTAGATATGGGTGCCTTGATTGCTGGAGCAAAATTCCGTGGAGAGTTTGAAGAACGCTTAAAAGCAGTCTTGAAAGAAGTGAAGAAAAGCGATGGACGGATCATCTTGTTCATCGATGAGATCCACAACATCGTCGGTGCAGGAAAAACGGAAGGTAGTATGGATGCCGGTAACTTGCTTAAACCGATGTTAGCTCGTGGGGAACTTCATTTGATCGGTGCGACTACTTTAGATGAATACCGACAATACATGGAAAAGGACAAAGCGTTAGAGCGCCGTTTCCAAAAAGTATTAGTGAAGGAACCAACTGTTGAAGATACGATCAGTATTCTTCGAGGATTGAAAGAGCGTTTTGAGATCCACCATAGCGTCAATATCCATGACAATGCTTTGGTTGCGGCAGCTACATTATCCGATCGCTATATCACAGACCGCTTTTTACCTGATAAAGCCATTGATTTGATCGATGAAGCAAGTGCTACGATCCGAGTGGAAATGAACTCCATGCCAACGGAATTAGATCAAGTGACTCGTCGCTTGATGCAGTTGGAGATCGAAGAAGCAGCATTAAAGAAAGAATCTGATGATGCAAGTAAAAAACGTTTGAAGAACTTACAAGAAGAACTAGCCGATCTTCGAGAAGAAGCCAATGCGATGAAGATGCAGTGGGAAACTGAAAAAGAAGAAGTAAATACCGTTTCTTCTAAACGTGCAGAAATCGATAAGGCAAAACATGAATTAGAAGACGCAGAAAACAATTATGATCTTGAGCGTGCCGCTGTTTTGCGTCATGGAACGATTCCACAATTAGAGAAAGAATTAGCAGAACTTGAAGCAAAAACAAAAGACAGTGACATCAAGATGGTACAAGAATCTGTCACTGAAAATGAAATTGCTCAAGTTGTTGGCCGTTTAACAGGGATTCCAGTAACGAAACTCGTGGAAGGTGAACGCGAAAAACTAATCAAGTTGAATGAAACGCTTCATAAACGTGTCATTGGGCAAGATGAAGCGGTAGACGCAGTAAGTGATGCGGTCATTCGTTCTCGTGCGGGATTACAAGATCCAAACCGACCATTGGGTTCATTCTTATTCTTAGGACCAACGGGTGTCGGTAAAACCGAACTAGCAAAAGCTTTAGCAGAAAACTTGTTTGATTCTGAAGAGCATATGGTGCGGATCGATATGAGTGAATACATGGAAAAACATGCCGTTTCTCGTTTAGTTGGTGCGCCTCCAGGTTACATTGGCTACGAAGAAGGTGGACAGCTAACAGAGGCTGTGCGACGAAACCCATATACGATCGTTTTGCTCGATGAAATTGAAAAGGCACATCCAGATGTCTTCAATATTTTATTACAAGTATTAGACGATGGCCGTTTGACGGATTCAAAAGGTCGTCTCGTTGACTTTAAAAACACGGTGATGATCATGACAAGCAATATCGGTTCTCAATTATTGTTGGAAGGTGTCACCCCAGAAGGAACGATTCCAGAAGAAGTCGAAGAACAAGTGCGAACGATCCTTCGTGGTCATTTTAAACCAGAATTCTTGAATCGTATTGATGACACGATCCTCTTTACGCCATTAAGTCTAAACAATGTCAAAGGGATCGTTGACAAGATGATTTCTCATTTGGCACATCGTTTAGAAAGTCAAGAAATCATTTTGGAAATCAGTGACGAAGCAAAAACATGGATTGCAGAAAATGCGTACGAGCCTGCATATGGCGCACGCCCATTGAAACGATTCATTACAAAAGAAGTAGAAACGCCATTGGCTAAAGAAATCGTAGCAGGGAAGATCATGCCGAAATCGAAAGTAACAATTACTTTATTCGATCACCACTTAGCATTCGCCACAGAAAGCCTACCCGAAGATGAATAATAGGAAATGCGACTCCAAATCTGATGCATGATTGAGGAAGAAAGCATTACCTGTCAAAGTAAAAGACTATTACTAATAGTCTCTAGCTTTGACAGGTATTTTTTTCGTCTATACTTAATAAACAATTACATGGTTCATCGAAGGACCAGAACTAGAAAATGAATGGTGGTCGTCAAGTTAGCGACTAAACCTATGATTTACTGTATTCAAAACGGTAAAAGTAAGTGTTTTCATAAATCGGTAGACAAGCTAAGATAGGAAATGTAGATGAGGTGATAGTGTGATGATCAAGGAACGAGAAAAAGCAATCATTCAATATATTTTGATGAACGAACATACGACGGTCACAAAAATAGCGAAACACATGAATTTATCGAATAAAACAGTTTCACAATCACTAAAATTGATCGATGAATTCTTTCGTGATACAACGATCGAACTAATCAGAAAACCACGAGTTGGTGTCTCGATCATCGGTGATCCAACAGAGATTTTACGTGAGCTTGATACAACGACTGTGGCAACAGTTCCAGCTTCTAAAAAAGAACGTATCCAATTCCTCTGTTTTGAACTCTTGAAAAAAAAGACCTATTTCACTCGCCAAGAACTACAAGATACACTATTTATTAGCAAATCGACATTAGAAGGTGATATGAACCAAGTCCATGAGATTTTCCGCCATTTCAACGTTAGCATCGATCGCCTGCCTGGTAAAGGTTCATTTCTAAACTTATCAGAGCAAGAAAAAAGAGGCTTAGCATTTGATCTGATCTACTATTTTTGGGGTAGTAATTGGAAAATCACCAAAAAGAACCAGCTATATCTACACTCGATCCAAGGCATTCCTCCTTTTGTCAATGAGTTCATCGACATGAAGAACATCACATTAGTTGATACATTATTGCAGGAATACCTAAAAGAGGCACAAATAAGGTTGAATGATACGACCTACCATTCATTATTGCTCCATCTGTTGATCATGATTGATCGCGTAAGAGAAGATAACTATTTAGAAAGCGAAGAAGTCTACGGAAAAGTCAGAGAAAATAAACCATTTGATTTATTCATTCTAAAATTAGAAAAAACTTTCTCATTGACATTACCTTCTTCTGAAGTCCGTTATATTCTCTTACACTTAGAAGGTGATACATTGCTTGAACAAATGAAGCAAATGCATGAAGTGACAGATGAACACATACGACAATTGATTCACGAAAATGTAACCCTTTACAACGAAAGTATCATTTTAGGGTTAGTTACGCACATCAAAGAAGCAGTCTTGCGTATCAAAAAAGGGTTGTTGATCCATAATCCTTTTTTACAAGATGTGAAGAAAAGCTTTCCTGTGGCTTTTACAGAAGCCATCCAATTAGCAAATGCCTTAAGCCAAGATTTTGTGACCAACGTCCCAGAAGATGAAGTCGCTTTTCTTGCTGTCCATATCCAAGCAATGAAAGAGCAAAAAGAAGAAAAACATCAAAAGAAAGTCAGTGTCTTACTTGTTTGTAGTAGTGGCAAAGGCACCTCACAACTCTTGGCTGCCCGACTTCGTAGAAATTATGAAAAGATCGAGATTTCTAGGATACTTTCAATCCAAGAGTTGATGCAGACATCGATCGATGAAGATCTGGTGATATCGACTGTCAACTTGAACCTAGAGACGATACCAACGATCAATGTTTCACCGGTTCTCAACAAATTAGAACGTCAGAAAATCGAGCAATTTTTAAAAAATGTCCAAAATAAACCAATCAAATCAACGAATCACTTTGGAAAGTTGATCAAAGATGACTTGATCTTTTTGGATCATTCATTCACAGACTATCAAGAAGTGATCCAATTCGTTGGGCAACAATTGATTGATAATGGATATGCGGAAGAAGAAATCATTCCTTCTTCTTTAGAAAGAGAACAGCTTTCTTTTACCTCTTTTGGAAAATTTGCGACACCACACGGGGCCCCTAAATACGTTAAAAAATCGGCGATCGTCTTTTTACGATTAGCTAATGAATTGATGTGGGGAGAAACGAAAGTCAAATATTTATTTTTCATCTGTATCAAAGATGAAACAGCGCAAGAGCTGGAAGAAATCTATGATACTATGCTAGAGATCATCGAATCTGGTGAAAAAAACTATTTGTTAAAGGGAACAAAAAATGAGATCAAAAACTATTTGAAAGAGGAATTTTAATATGAGCATTGCAACTTTACTACCTTCTGATCATATTTTTTTAGATATGGAAAGTACAACGAAAGAAGAAACGATCCGTCAATTAGCAGAAGTTTTAACGAATAACGGAATAGTCAACGACAAAGAAGCATATATCCAGTCTGTATTAGAAAGAGAAGAACATTCGACGACAGGCATTGGGAACAATATTGCGATTCCCCATGGGAAAAGTGAAGCAGTTAGTGAGCCAGCAATTGTTTTTGCAAGATTGAAACAACCAATCGATTGGCAATCATTAGATGAAGAGCCAGTTTTTGTAGTCATATTATTAGCAATCCCAGAGTCACAAAAAGGGGATACTCATCTAAGGATCTTATCTGAAATTGCGATGAAATTAATGGATGATGACATTACGGCACAACTAAAAACTGAGACAGATAAACAACAAATCGCGAAACTATTAAGCGAATAAACAAACGAAAAGAGGAAAAAGAGATGAAAAGAAAAATTATCGCAGTTACAGCCTGTGCTACAGGGGTCGCTCATACGTATATGGCAGCCCAAGCACTTAAGAAAGCAGCAGCAAAACGTGGTGATTTGATCAAAGTGGAAACACAAGGAGCGACAGGTATCGAAAATGAACTAACTGAAAAAGATTGTAACATTGGCGAAGTCGTTATTTTTGCAGTAGATACAAAAGTTAGAAATGAAAACCGTTTCAAAGGAAAACAGATTTTAAAAGTACCAGTTGCAGCACCAATCAAGAATGCAGAAAAAGTCATCGAAGATGCACTAAAAATGGTCGACTAATCAATTATTCGTGGGGGAGAGAAAGTAATGAAAAAAATTGCAAGTGAAATCAAAAATCATGTTTTAACAGGAATTTCTTATATGATACCGTTAGTGATCGCTGGAGCGGTCATCATGGCCATCTCTCGTGTGGGTGGTTCTTTTTACGGGATTGTTGATATTTGGGACGGTTCACATGGTGAGAGTGCCAACGCAATCATTCGTTTATTGCATAGTTTAGATGGCTTCGGTGGCACAGCCCTTGGTTTGATGTTCCCAGTGATTTCCGCATTTATTGCCTATTCGATCTCAGACAAATTAGGGATTGCTCCTGGTTTAGTTGGTGGGATGTTAGTGAAAGATATCAATGCAGGCTTTTTAGGCGCCATCGTTTCTGGTCTGATTGCGGGTTATGCGTGCTTGTTGATCAAAAACAAAATCAAATTACCAAAATCAATGGCATCCGTTGTACCAGTATTTTTAGTACCAGTATTAGGTACATTGATCACCGTTCTATTGGTCAATTATGTGATTGGGACGCCATTTGCAGCATTGAACGTTGGTTTAGAATCATGGTTGAACGGTTTAAGTGGTGGAAATGCCATCGTTATGGCAGCAGTCGTTGGCGCAATGGTTGGTTTTGACTTAGGTGGACCAGTCAATAAAGCGGCAGTGACCACAGCAATGGCACTATTGACTAGTAATGTTTATGCACCGAATACTGCGGCACAAGTGGCGATCATCATTCCACCAATCGGGTTAGGATTAGCCACGATCTTTGCGAAAAACAAATACAACAATGAATTAAAAGAAGCTGGGAAATCAGCAGTGATCATGGGACTTGTTGGTATTTCTGAAGGAGCGATCCCGTTTGCCGTTGAAAATCCATTGAAAGTTATCCCGATCAATATGATTGGTTCTGCCTTAGGTTCAGCGATGGCAGTTGGTTTAGGGGCAGTGAACACTGCACCGATTTCAGGATTCTATGGCTGGTTCACCGTAGAAAAATGGCCGATCTATGTACTTTCGATCGCTACAGGTGCATTGTTCATCGCGATCTTAACTAGCGTGCTACGTTCAAAAGATGCTGGACAAGAAGTAGAATCAGCAGTTGAAGAATTTGATGAAGCTGCTTGGGAAGAACAATGGGAAGCGTAACTATGACAAATATACACATTGTAAATCACACACATTGGGATAGAGAATGGTACTTTACTTCAATGGATTGCATCGTTTTAAGTGATCAGTTGTTTACAGATGTTTTGGAAGAGTTGAAAAGACAACCTAATGCTACTTTTGTTTTAGATGGACAGCTTTCGATCTTAGATGATTACTTGGAACTATATCCAGAAAAATTATCAGAGATCAAAGAATTAGTTGCGAAGGGTCAATTATTTATTGGCCCTTGGTTTACACAAACTGATGCGTTTTTTGCCTCGGGTGAGTCTATTTTAAGAAATGCAATGGTGGGCGTCTTTGAAAGTAAAAAATATGGGGAGTATCTACCTATTGGTTATCTTCCAGATACATTTGGATTCAACGCACAAATGCCGACGATTTTAAACGAAGCTGGGTTTGACAATATCATTTTTTGGCGTGGGATCGACTTAGGTGAACATGTCCACTCGCCATATTTCAAATGGAAAAGTTTGAGTGGAGAGAATGAATTGTATGCGGTGAACTTTCCTCAGGGCTATGGTGCGCAACAACAACTAGAACCAACGAAGAGTTATGTGGAAGGACGATTAGACAAAGGCATTGATTTCATCAAGAGCTACGCAGATGAAACAGAAATTTTGATCCCAACAGGAAACGATCAATTAGGGATCATCTCGTCTTTAGAAGAAAAAATCGCTAAAATCAATCAAATCGGTAAATATAACTATCAAACAAGCACGTATCAAGCGTTCATGGATTTGATCCGTCAAAAGGATCTGGAAGAGTATCAAGGAGAGTTTCGCGCACCTGTTTTTGCCCGTGTGCATAAGACGATTGGTTCTGTCCGTATGGATCTAAAACGTGAGATTTTCAGATTAGAGAATAAACTGACACTTGAAATCGAACCAATGGTCGTGATTGCGAAGGAGCTAGGCATCGTTTTGAGCAATCGCTTAGTCATGAAGGCATGGAAAAAATTATTTGAGTGCCAAGCACATGACAGTTTAGCCGGCTGTGTGTCAGATAGTGTCGCGCAAGACATCGCCCATCGTTTGAAAGAAGTATCAGAAATCTGTGACAGTATCGAAAACTTGGTATTGAAAAGAGTTTCTGAAGGACTACAGCTGACAGATCAACAATTCTTGATTTTGAATACTTCAGTTACACCTTTCAAAGGAAAAAAAGTGGTAAAACTTATCTCAAAAGTCAATCAAATCGAAGTATTGGGCCATGATTCTGCCGTCATCTCGATGGATTATGTGCCTAGCCGCCAAAATATCATGGAAGAAACACCTGCTGGCAATCGTTTTATCGAAGAACCAGGGTACTATATTTTACAAGTAGCAGTTGATTGTTCCTTTGATGGACTAGGTTATCAAGTCTTCGATTTCGTTGAACACACTACAGCTGAGCTACCTGATATGACGCCACGAACGATGATCTCAAAAGGGAACTATTCATTGACTTTTGAAGAGGGACAACTTGTCTTTTCAGATGGTGACCAAACGATCAGAGACTTCTTGACGATCGTGGATGATAGCAATGCCGGCGATACTTACGATTATTCGCCGATACCAAATGATCACCCAGTCTCTTTGACATTTGATTCATGTAAAGGCAACGAAGAAACCTTGATCTTGGAAGGAAAACTAGAGCTTCCTTATACATTGGCAGAACGTATCGCCGGTCAAACAACGAAAGTCTTTGCTTACCAGCTGACATTGAAGTTAACGGAACGAGGAGAGGTCCAAGGTTGTCTTTCTTTTAGAAATTCTGTGTTAAATCACCGTATCCGTATCAAAACAAAGTTGAATCAATCAATTGAAAAAGTTGTTTCTGCGATCCAATTTGGTTACTTGGAAAAAACAAACCAGTCAATGAACGATTGGGAACAAAAATACTCTGAGATGCCAGTAAATATCGAGCCCTTTGAAAAACAAGTGATCGCGTATAGCGCCGAAGAGGCATTAGTGTTTTATACCGAACAAAGTAAGGAATACGAATATATCAATGACTCCTTATATGTCACAGTATTAGCCACGACAGATTCGTTAGGGAAACCAGATTTGCTGTATCGTCCAGGACGTGCTTCAGGAGATACGACGAAAAAAGGGCATATCATGATGGAGACACCGCTTGCTCAAATGGAAAATCAACGGATCGATTTTGACTTTTCAGTGCGCGTGGCGCCAACTGATATTTCAGAACACACATTAGTGACATGGAAATCAGACAAAGAACAACCGTCGATTTCGTATCAATTGCAAGATTTGAATTATTTTGTTTATCGAATCGACAATAAGATCCAAAGTAGAATCCAACCACTTTCTTTGAGTGAAACGACATATACGCAGATCTCGTTAGATTTGGAAGAAGGATTGGCTGTCAGTGCGATCCATAATGCTTATTATTCAGAAGGTGTAGTGATTCGATTAGTCAATGGAACCTCAGAAAAGCGTAACCTTGAGCCAGAGAAGCTTTTTTCAGGGTTCAAATACACACGTATCAATGCCTTGGAAGAAGAAGTGACAGAGACAAAAACGATCAGCGGCTATGGCTTAGCCACCTATTTATTAACAAAATAAAAAAACGTTGAGGCACAAGTTGATTCTCAAGGAGTTGCTTCTGGAACACCGTTTAGCGGGTTTTAGGAACAGCAAGTTGACTACTTGTGTCTCCCTTTAGTTGTGAAATTGAAAGAGGAGAAATTATGGCGATACACCTTTTATTTTTAGCTTTGATCCCAGCATTAGGGTGGGGCATGATGCCAATATTATCTAAGATCATGGGGGGCAAGTCAGAAGAACAATTGATTGGCACCACCATTGCAGCCTTACTATTTGGCTTGATATTTAGTTTGTCTCAGCAAGTAACATACCAAACGGTTTCATTCATTGTTTGTTTTTTGTCCGGAGTATTCTGGGCGGTGGGGCAATATTTTCAGTTCCGCGCATTAGAAAAGGCTGAAGTGTCAAAAGCGATGCCCATATCTGTCGGGACACAATTAGCCTTTGTCACGCTTATTTCAGGAATTTTTTTATTGGAATGGACGAGTTTCTTTGTCGCTATGATGTCGATCGTGGCGTTGGCGGTCATTTTAGTCGGTGTGCTATTGGTGACTAAGACAAGCAATGGAAACAGCGCAGTGGCGAAACAAGTGATTGTCTTTTTGTGCATTTCATCTGCGTTTTTGATGCTATATGTAACGATCACTAGTTATTTTGATATTCATGGACCGCAAGTGTTTCTACCTCAATCCATCGGCATGTTTGTTGGAGGGATGATCCTCTCAATGAACAAGATCAGACAATTGAAAGTCAACGCTATCGCTCGAAATATCCTCACTGGTAGTTCCTGGGTGATCGCTAACACGACGTTATTTGCTGTGTCTGCGTCTTTAGGTGTGGGTATTACTTATGCCTTTTCGCAAATGAGTTTACTTGTCGCAACTTACGGAAGCATCATTCTTTTGAGAGAGAAGAAGACATCATTAGAAAAACACTCAATCTATTTGGGTACATTGGTGTATGTAGTGGGTGTGGTTGGAATGAGTCTTTTAAAATAAAGAATTGAAAAAAATTGACAAAGGATCAAACAAAATCCCTTGCCAATTTTTTTATTTATCTATCATACTTGCTACGATTGATCAGTGATCTAATTTTTGTAGTCGGTAACTCTCAAAATGTGCTGGGTCTTTTTTCACTTGGACCCACGCATAAACACCCATGATAAAGGCGCCGACTGTATTTGTTAGTAAATCTCCCATTGTATCCATCAATGCTTCGCGTCCGACGAAGAGCGTACCATCAGATGCAGCAAACCGTTGCAAGTTCATTCCTAAGAATTGGTCGCATAAAAACTCCCAGAATTCCCAGAAAACACCGCATAACCCAGCAAAAGCAAATCCGAATAAGAGAAATAGCCAAGGACTTGTTTTCTCGATTGGTGCGTCTTTCAGCAAGAAGCCGATCAAACCGTAACCTAAGGCAGTCAGAACCATCGGGCTAACGGCATGTAAGATTTTATCCCAAAATGAAATAATACTGATCAAGTGCATACCTGTTCCTAAAAAGACAGAAATGAACAAGAAAAACCAATAAAATAAAACAATGGCATCAGGAACATGGATCTTGAATAATCGGCGAACGATCTGTGGCAAATAAATCAATAGGATACCTGCCAGTGATTCGACGATAAAGGTGATTCCTTGTGTGGTCGAATATTTGTTTGTTACAAATTCGAAAATGTTATAACCAACAACAAATAGACCGAAAATCGTTAATGCAATCTGAACTTTTTTTACTGTCTTACTCACTAATTTTTCCCCCAGCTAGATATGATTTCAATGCTTCGAACAATGCTTCTTCAGAAGACACGATCGTTCCGTTCAACTTGATCAAGCCGACCGTATAAAGATTTAAATAATGGAACTGATTTTCACCAGCCTGTTGCAAGGCAGCGACTTTTTTTGGATGAGTCGCTCCTTGTTGGCGGCTGTCTGTGTATAAACCAATGATCGGGATGCCTTTAGCATAGGCGACTCCGATCTCAGAAGCAACTCCGGCATCGATCGTTAATCCGTCTAAAAGAGCGATCATCAAGTCACTTTCTAGTACTTTTTCTGTATCAGCCAAGGCAATCATTTTGCTGTCTGCATATGCAGTCTTATCATTGATGGCTTCGTTTTCTTGTGGCAGATAGATCGACAAATCAGAAGAAATCTCTCTGATTTTTTTGACAAGAGATTCGTTATAAAGCAAATCTCCCTTTGCAAAAAGTGGTGCTGCAAAATAAATATTCATTCGTTTCAACATCCTTTGTATTAGAAATAGTCACTAAAATAAGCTTCCATGTTGGGGATGATCCGCTCTAATGTCTTGACCATCTCCTCATCTGTGGTTATGCGCTCGATTCGAGCAAGGTAAGAAGCACGACGATAATTCATCATTAGACACGTCAATGTTTGGATATCTAAACGAACCATTTTACCAATCGGTTCGTTAACGATCGACAAGTGGCCATCTCGCCACGTCAAGCCAAATACGCCATTATTCCAAGGTGCCACGGAATCTTCCACGATGAAATGGAAGTCTTCTGCTGTACCAGAAAAAGGGAAGCGCTGGATAAATTCTTTGACGTCAACGATCCTTGCCATAAAGTAAGGTTCGATCTGTTCTTTGATTTGACTATCTTCTAATAAAAAAGCAAGGGGTTCATTTTTGTAGATATCGCCATGTACCCAGTAAACCATTGAAAAATGTGCAGAGATGAAGTTCCACAATCCGTTACGCGCCTCTTGGTTCAAATAAAACATCTCTTTGACATGGAAGACTTCTTCGGCGACCCAATAAAAAAGCACTCCGGTTGGCTCATTGTCACTATTGTAATAAATCGCCGCAGTCCGTTCTTCTTCATTTTCAAAACGCCAATATTCTTCCCAGTGAAAGGCACTACGAAACAGCGCACCATGATTCTTTCCCGCAAACTGTTGATAGACACGGAAAACATCTTCGTGATCGACAGGCAGTCGTTCCACGATACCAGAAACAGGTACTTGTTTAGGTAGTTGCGTATCACGTATTTTAAAGGATAACTTATCTGACATGATTTCCCAACCTTTACGCCTGTAATAAGGGATATTGTAAGGATAAAGATAAGAGATCCACTGTTTATTTTTGCGCATGTTGTCTAATGCGACGATGATCAAGTCTTGCATCAATCCATGGTTGGCATATTCAGGATAGGTTCCAACACCAGTCACTCCGCCCATTTGGTACCGTGTACCGTGGATATTGACCTCGCAAGGATAGATCGCGATTTGAGAAATCAATTTTTCTTTATGAAACCAGCCGAATACATTTGATAATTCTAGAATCGGTCGCTTGGAACGTACAAATTCCCGTTTGTTTTCAAATCCACTTTCTTCAATATCAGAGTCAGTGACTTGAAAAACGTAGGAAAGTAACTCGTTGAACTGGTCAACATGTTCCTCCGTGACAGGCTTCAACTCAAAATTTTCTCTAAAATCTGTTTGGTCCATTTTTTCAACTCCAATTTAGTTACTTGTTCACAGTATAACAAAAGTTTCTAAAAAAAACTTCTAAAGTCCTTAGAAGGAAAAAGTCTTTAAATTCCTCCTTTTCGTTGGTATAATGAAAAGTGCTGATTATATGAAAAGAGGAGACGCTATGGATATAAAGAAAATGAAACAACGCCAAGAGCAAATTCGAAATTTTTCGATCATTGCTCATATCGACCATGGGAAATCAACTTTGGCCGATCGGATTTTGGAAAAGACGAACACTGTGACGTCTCGCGAAATGCAAGATCAGTTATTAGACTCCATGGATCTAGAACGTGAACGTGGGATCACGATCAAACTTAATGCCGTAGAATTGAACTATACGGCTAAAAACGGGGAGACATATATCTTCCATTTGATCGATACCCCAGGGCACGTCGATTTTACCTATGAAGTATCTCGAAGTTTAGCTGCCTGTGAAGGAGCAGTCTTAGTCGTGGATGCCGCTCAAGGGATTGAAGCACAAACATTAGCCAATGTTTATTTGGCATTAGATAATGACCTAGAGATTTTACCAGTCATCAATAAGATCGATTTACCAGCCGCAGATCCAGAGCGTGTGCGTAATGAAATCGAAGAAGTGATCGGCATCGATGCCAGTGAAGCGGTGTTAGCAAGTGCGAAGTCTGGGATTGGTATCGAAGAAATACTAGAACAAGTAGTGGAATATGTCCCAGCACCGTCAGGCGATATCGAAGCTCCTTTGAAAGCATTGATTTTTGATTCGATCTATGACAGTTACCGCGGAGTTATTTTAAATGTACGTATCACCGATGGTGTTGTCAAAGCAGGGGATAAAATCAAATTGATGAGTAACGGTAAGACCTTCGATGTGACCGAAGTCGGCGTTTTCTCACCAAAAACGATTGCGCGTGACTTTCTGATGGTCGGTGATGTCGGTTATATCACCGCAAGCATCAAGACAGTTCAAGACACAAGTGTTGGGGATACAGTGACACTTGCGGATAATCCAGCTACAGAAGCATTACCAGGTTATCGTAAAATGAACCCAATGGTCTATTGTGGCTTATACCCGATCGACACATCACGATATAATGATCTACGTGAAGCATTGGAAAAACTTCAACTGAATGATGCTGCTTTGCAGTTTGAACCAGAAACATCACAAGCACTCGGCTTTGGTTTCCGTTGTGGCTTCTTGGGATTACTTCACATGGATGTCGTCCAAGAACGTTTAGAGCGTGAGTTCAATCTTGAATTGATCACGACAGCACCTTCTGTAATCTATCATGTCAACAAGACAGACGGTTCGATGGTCGTTGTTGATAATCCTGCTGATTTTCCTGAACCAGTCACGATCCAAGATGTCGAAGAACCTTTTGTGAAAGCACAGATCATGGTACCTAATGAGTACGTTGGTGCAGTCATGGAACTTTCGCAACGTAAACGTGGCGATTTTATTACGATGGATTATTTAGATGACTATCGTGTCAATGTTGTTTATAATCTTCCATTGTCCGAGATCGTCTTTGATTTCTTTGACAAACTTAAATCAAGCACGAAAGGCTACGCTTCACTTGACTATGAAATGTCGGGTTATCAAAAGAGCAAGCTAGTGAAAATGGACATCTTGCTGAATGCTGAAAAAGTCGACGCATTAAGCTTCATCGTTCACCGTGATTTTGCCTATGAACGCGGAAAAGCCATCGTTGAAAAACTGAAAAAATTGATCCCTCGTCAACAATTCGAGGTACCGATCCAAGCGGCGATCGGACAAAAAATCGTTGCCCGTTCAGACATCAAAGCGTTACGTAAAAACGTGTTGGCTAAATGTTACGGTGGTGACGTTTCCCGTAAACGTAAACTTCTTGAAAAACAAAAAGAAGGTAAAAAACGAATGAAACAAATCGGTAACGTCGAAGTCCCTCAAGAAGCCTTTATGGCCGTTCTGAAAATGGATGAGGATGAACCGAAGAAATAGTAAGGGGTCTAGCCGTTGGGCTAGACCTTTTTTGTTGCTTTTTCCCACGGATTTCCCACGGTTGTATGGGAAATTTAAATCATACTGTCTTTTAACATTCTTTCAAATATATCTAGTTGACGGAACAAATCACGTTTTTGCGAGTAGCTGCAAGTGCGCCAGTTCGGCAAAGAAATGCGAATGCCAAGCTTGATAAATTCACTGTATTTGAAAAAGTCACAGCTCGCGTTGCTGGATGATTAGTACCTAGCACTCCGCAAGGATCTATTCGTGCAAGAGCATTCGTTTTGATTATGGAGCATGGCACCATAAAGAATTTAATCGCATTGAATCTAAAGGTATCTTATGCCCAGATGTCAAAAAAGCATATGGTTATCAAGGTGGAGATACACTTGGTTTTGATGTAACTTTTGATACTGATTTGCTGAAAGGGAAGAAGATTGATATTGTTTTACGCCGATGCAATCAGTCTAATGGTTAAGGTGCAGTAAATGATGTGCGGATTTCTGATATTTATTTAACGCTATAAATAAAAATAATCCCTCTTTGAGGGGCGGTACATAAAAATTTATTATTTAGATTCTATAAACATGTGCAACTTATCTAACAACAAAGTATATATTCTACAGAAGTAAACAAATAGCTTATATTTTAGGATGTACACAAATTGACAAGTATAATAAAACTTTGATAAAATACAAATGTTTTTTTATTTTTATGTGTGATTAGTTAGAACTTACTTAAATCCTATTATAATATTTTTGTTAATGATTTTAATAAAATGATTGGAGAGAAAATGATGGATCAAAAAGCGTTTATCGAATCTATTGATTCTACAATCGATAGATTAAAAAAAGAAATTCGATTTTATAATAGAGTAATTGGTATCGGAAATATTATAAAAATAGTCTTATCAGCTAGTATCCCAATATTAATTGATCAGGCTTCCGAACACAGGTCTTTACTATTGATTGTTTCAATTGCTTCAGCAATAATTACAATTATACAAAGTGGGATGTCTGCATTTAATTATCAAGATAAAGTACAGACTTCGACAGAGTTATTAATGAAAATTGAAAAAGAAAAGTTGTTATATATAACGAAAACATCCCCATATAATAAAACAGATGAAGAAAATTTCCATTTAATCGTTACAACCCTTCAAACTGAATTAAATGATATTATCTCTGATTTTAATCAAGTTAATAACTAAAAATTTATTTAATTAGAAAGTAGTGCAGATAATACTAATTGTACAATTAAGAAAAGAGATAAGACTTTACATTTTTTTAGGAATGTAAAGTCTTATCTCTTTTCTTAATGCTATAAATTCATAATAACATTATGGACAATAAATTTAAAATTTATTCAGACTGTAGACAAACTCCTAAATTTAGAGTGTTGTTTGCAGTCTGACGACTCAAAAATGAGTCGTATAAATCAATTATAGTAATAAGTCATTGATTTCTTTAAATTCTTTATCAAGTTCTTTTTCATCATATTTTTCATATTTATCAGCTTCATGAAGAACTTTTTTAATTTCATGAATAGCCTTTCGTTCAACTAACCATTTTTTTAGGTTATGTTTTTTTTCTGGATTTTCAGATAACGTATCAAGTTCGTCTAACTCTTTATCCAGTTTATTGACAACAGAAACAATTCTGTTTACAACTTTTTCTTCTTTGTTTTCTAAATTTGACATTTATCTTCACGTCCTTTTTATTTGATAATTTAAGTATAGAACTTTGATATAGTTTATACAAATAGAAACGCTTCTTCGTGTATTCTGTGATTTTCTTTTGAAATGAGGAAAACTTTGGAGTAAAATGAACGTGGACAGAACAATATTTAGGAGGAATAAACTATGTGTACGTCTATTACTTATGTAACAAGTGATCATTATTTTGGAAGGAATTTTGATTATGAAATATCTTACAATGAAGTAGTCACTGTTACTCCAAGAAATTATAAGTTGAATTTTCGAAAGGTAAATGATTTGGATACTCATTATGCAATGATTGGTATTGCCGCTGGTATAGCTGACTACCCTCTTTATTACGATGCGACAAATGAAAAAGGATTGAGTATGGCTGGGCTAAATTTTTCTGGGTATGCTGATTATAAAGAAATACAAGAAGGGAAAGACAATGTATCTCCTTTTGAATTTATTCCTTGGATTTTAGGACAATGCTCAACAGTAGGAGAAGCTAAAAAATTGTTAAAAAATATCAATTTAGCAAATATAAATTATAGTGATGAACTTCCTTTATCCCCTTTACATTGGCTATTAGCTGATAAAGAAAAGTCAATTGTCATTGAAAGTATGAAAGATGGACTTCATATATATGATAACCCTGTGGGCGTTCTTACCAATAATCCTTCATTTGACTATCAATTATTTAATTTAAACAATTATCGTGTCTTATCGAGTGGAACTCCTAAAAATAATTTTTCAAATCAAATAAGTTTGAATGCCTATAGCCGCGGTATGGGAGGGATAGGCTTGCCTGGAGATTTATCCTCAGTATCTCGTTTTGTTAAAGCGACTTTTACGAAGCTGAATTCTGTATCTGGAGATTCAGAGTCAGAAAGTATTAGTCAATTTTTCCATATCTTAGGTTCAGTAGAACAACAAAAAGGTTTGTGTGATGTTGGTGATGGAAAATATGAATATACAATTTATTCTTCTTGTTGCAATGTTGACAAAGGAATCTATTATTATCGAACATATGAAGACAGTCAAATTACTGCAATTGATATGAATAAAGAAGACTTAGATAGTCATAAGTTAATTAGTTATCCAATTATAGAAAAACAACAAATTAAATATATAAATTAGTTAATGTGTTGTGATTGATTATTTAATATAGATATAATACAAAAAGGCAAAGATATTTTCAAAACATTTTTTCTTGATGTGATATCCTTGTCTTTTTTGTAATGTTTTTAACTTATTACTTTTGCAAAATTTATTTACCTGTTTTCTGGATCAACGATAGTGTATATTATGCTATCCTTGTTTGATTTTAGGACGTTTAAAGAGGCACTTTTTTACATAACTTAATCCATAGACCTTTTAAGCATGCTGTGAGATAATAATAAAAAAGAGTTTAAAGCGCACCCCAAACCACTTCCCCATAAGTGTATTACGCTTTAAACTCTTTTATATTTGAATTCACTAAGAAGCATAACATATTTTTGAAAAAAAGTGAGAAAAAAGGCTTATAATTAGGATTTAGAGTAATTAATTAGATGTTTATTTTATAGGACTGATATTATAGATTACAAATAGTATCGTATTTCGCAATCTTAAAATTATCTTCTTACTATGAATAAGATAATAAAATTTGTATCTGTCCTTTTTAGGTAACTTATTTTAATCTATATACCTTTCTGGATCAACGAAAGTATACTTTATATAGTCATAACGTCGATGATCGCTCCGTGTGTCTGGCACGTCAGTCACGATATCAAACAAAAAATATACATCCTTCTTCATTCTCGTTTTCGCAGCAGGGATTTTAAAGTAGTTCTTATTTGAATAGTAGAGATTGATTAATAAGCTTTCTTCGATTGCTAAAAAGAAAACTTCTGAATCCCATACTTTATAAAAATATTTGATAAATCTATTCGAAGGATCAAATTTAAACCACAATAGTGTTTTTACTTCCATTAACATATAAAGTTCACCTTAAAAATACTAACAAAAGTTTTTTTGTAAACCTTAAATAAAGATAATATCTCCCACATTTCTCCCACGTAGTCTATATAAAACCACAAAAAAATTTGAAGTGATACGAAGAAGAGTGAAAAAATAATAGAATATACAGCAATTGAAAACACTTCTACATGAAGCAAATTAAAACTTATTGAAAATGTACGTAATGCTTTTAGAATACAAGACTATAAGAAGCCTTCATGGCCGTTCTGAAAATGGATGAGGATAAGACGAAGAAATAGCTATTTCAAAATGAGAATACTAAATGATTTTGATTCTTTGTCAAAATGATGTTGGCAAAGAGAAATCTTAGAATAATTTGGACAGTAAGAAGGAGTTAACTTCTTTCTGCTCTTTTTATTTGGACAGAAAGAATCCATTGTCGAGTCATAATCCTTAATGGTTAATTTTACTAACAAAAATATAGTCGTATTTATTACTTTGTAATTAGAGTAATACCTTTCAGAATAAGGCTAAAGTCTAATTGTTACTACAATTTTCTTATGCTACCTTAAATTTAGAAATACTAAATGAGGAGGCAACAAATAAATGTTTAAGTTGATTTTAAAGCAATTTTTACAACACTGGAAAATTTGGCTATCCATCCTGCCTATTTTTATTGTTTCTGGATTAATATTTAGCACTGCTTTTGTGATATTAAATGCTTTAAGTAGGGCTGGTCTTAACAGTTCAGTTGATTATGGTGTTTTTATGCAGTTACCAATAGTAATAGGGATAGTAGTGTTGTTTTTATTGACTACCAATGCAATGAAACAGTGTATAGATTTTTTTGATGAAACAAATGACATATTGCTTCTTTTAGGGGCTTCTCCTGCTCAAATTAGTTTGGTAATGACCGGTCAAATGTTAATAATTGGGATGATTGGAGCCTTTTTTGGAAGCTGCTTCTCCTTAAAATCTTCACAGCTTTTTTTATCCACATTACCTTCGAGTGCTGCTAAAGAATCTCTTGTACATATCCCTCTTCAGTTCTCATGGAATATCGTTTTTGCTGTGATAATGATTCAACTAGCAATTATTCTATATACATGTATGCGCTATTGTCTTAAAAATTATAAGAAAAGAAAGGGAAGCCTTTCTTCTCATAGAGCATCTAATAAAACGAAGAACAGTGGTAAATTTTTGGGAATAATTGCGTTACTCATAAGCGTAGGTGCGACATTATATTTATATTTCAAAAATATTCCTGATCCAACTTTAATAAAAGAATATACTCAAAGTATGAGTAACTCAATGAATTTATTGCTCCTTCTGTGGCTTTCTATACTTATGACTATGAATTTTTTGATTCGTCCCATATTTCGAGGGATCGTACATATAATTGTTGGATTACCAAAAATGACAAAGAATCCAATGGTCCGCACTGCATTTTACAATATGCAATACAATATAGAAGAATTAGTAAAATTAATTCGTCCTGTCAGCATCATTACCTTATTAGTTGGGAATTTTATAGCTTTGTTTCTCAACACTAAACTACTGATTGATGGTACAAATGATAACTCTTATATTT
Organism: Enterococcus sp. DIV1304_2; assembly: GCF_050555445.1. Classification (NCBI taxonomy): domain Bacteria; kingdom Bacillati; phylum Bacillota; class Bacilli; order Lactobacillales; family Enterococcaceae; genus Enterococcus; species Enterococcus sp. DIV1304_2. The sequence goes on along the minus strand of NZ_CP187851.1, from coordinate 1,558,248 downwards.
CAGATTTGATCATCAACCTTATTTTTGTATTTGGCGCTCCAATATTAATCAGCTTGGCGAACGTAATTGTGTCAATTTGCCTTTTTAGAATAAAAACAAAAGTTGAATCTAAAAATTATTTTTATACTGGATGTACACCAGATTGGATTTTTAAAATGAGAATCATTGAAATCAGTATAGTTTCACTTATCTCAATAGTAGTTACTCTCATTGGAATGATAATGTTTGCGATTCCTTTATTAAGAGTGACATATCTGGGTGGTGGCAATATTTTTAAGGCAAATTGGTCGGTTAATCTCTTATTATCGTTAGGCGCTTTTCTAATATTCGGTTTATGTTTTATTGCAATATATTGGTTTGAGCGCTACACGTTAAAAAAGTATGTCGAGTAGATTTATTAATATACTAAAAGAATAGATTGTTTTAATTGAATCAAACACAAGAAAGTAATTAATTCAAATTGAAAGAAGGAAAGAAATTGCTGAATTGGGAGATCCTTCTACTATCAATGAGTAGTTTGCGCCCTACAGTTTTGTATGAGAATTTGATTTATAAACTAGAATGATTTTATGGAGGTTAATATCGATGAGAGAGATAGTTATTTCAATAAACGAATTAAAAAAAGAAATAGAGCTTGCGAAAGGAAATCTTTTACAAGTGCTTACTGATATTTCTTTTGATGTAAAGCAACAAGAGTTTGTATCGATCGTAGGACCTTCTGGTTCAGGAAAAACAACGTTGCTTCATTGTATCTCTAGCTTATTACCTCCTACAGAGGGAGAGGTGATGATCGATGGCGAATCACCATATGGATGGAGTGCAGCGAAATTAGCAAAGTTTCGTCGTAAAAAAATTGGTTTTATTTTTCAAGATTTTCAACTCATACCTTCATTGTCAGCCTACGATAATATGGTACTCCCAGGAACATTGAATGGGCACAAAATAAAAAGGGAAAATATCGATACTTTGGCAAAACGATTGGAATTAAAAGCGGATTTACATCAGCCTATTGATGCTCTTTCGGGTGGTGAACAACAAAAAGTTGCAATTGGGCGCACAATATTAGCAGATCCAGAAATATTATTTTTAGATGAACCTACTAGCGCATTAGATACTCACTCACGTGTCCTTATTATGGAAGTACTGAAAGAATTAGTAAGCAAAGGAAAGACAATCGTTATGGTGACTCATGATCTAGAGCTTGCCAGTCAATCTTCCAGAGCAATTGTTTTAAAGGATGGGCGCATTCATAATAATATAAGTTCGCCAACATTGGAAACCCTCATATTCTAAAAGATACGATTCATTCATATCTACCTTAGCTCCATCTACTTTTACTCAATGAAATTAGCGTATGCTTTCTTTGGTTCTCAAATGGATTAAACAAATCATTCGGACAAAAAAATAGATTCATGTATAATTTAATCAGAGTTTATATTACTATCGTTATAATATTTTTAGGAAACATCTTATGTAAAATCTATTGCTATTTTTTGTTCATTTATGAGGAGGAAAAAGATGAAAAGGGGATTTATTTCTAAGGGGATTTGTGGGTTCACGATACTTGCGATATTAACGAGTTCGTTTGGTGTGAGTCAAGTTTTTGCAGAGGATTCGTCTACAATGGATACCTCGACTGAATCGACTCAAACGTCAGCAGCTCCACAGATAAATAGTACAGAAACGAATGAAGTCAGTCAGCAGACAGAAACGACAGAAACAGAGATACCAGCGCAAGAGTCACAACAAACGCCACCAGTACAAGCGAGTAAAGAAACAGAAGTTCAACCAGAGCAACCACAAACTGCAATCGTCGATGGAGTAGAAGTCGCTTTGGAAGCGCCAGAAAAAGCTGGTAAAAACGAAGCGGATATCACACAAGCGCCAAAAGAGGAATTGATCGAAGGCTCTCCAAGACTATTTCGAGCAGCTGTGCAAACGATTCCAATGTATCGTTTATTCAATCCACATAGTGGGGAGCATTTTTACACGAGAGACACTGGTGAACGAGATAATTTAAGAAGGATTGGTTGGAATTACGAAGGTGTTGGTTGGCAGGCACCGACAAGTGGTGATCCAGTCTATCGTTTGTACAATCGCTATAATGGAGAACATTTTTATACGTTGAACGCAAAAGAAAGAGATAGTATCACGAAACAAGGCTGGAAGTATGAAGGAATCGGTTGGTATTCCTACAAAGGGGCGAATGCCATTCCTGTCAGTCGTTTATATAGTAAACGCGTGAACTGGCACCATTACACATTAGATGAAAACGAGAAAAAAGTAATCACGAAACAAGGGTGGGTCTATGAAGGTGTTGGTTGGTACGCAGTTGGCAGTGGTCAACAAAATCAAGAGGACTATAAACTATTGGGTGTGAAAAATTACAACCAATATGCGTTAGGTGCGCCAAGTGGATGTGAAGGGGCTTCATTATTGCAAGCACTTCAATATAAAGGAAAGATCACCAACTGGAGTTTGACTCAATTCTTGAACACGATTCCTAAATCTCCGAATGGTAATCCAAACAGCGGTTTTGTTGGCAGCCCATTCGTCGAAAATTCATGGACTTATTCTGCAATTTATCCTGCACCTTTGACGACGTGGGGCAAGAAGTATGGAAATGTCCAAAATATTTCAGGTAGCTCGATGAATACGTTGTTAAACGAAGTCAAAAATGGCCATCCGGTGGTTGCTTGGGTTACGATCAACTTCCAACCAATCCGTTGGGGGAATTGGAATTTTGGTGTCGCAGCGAATAATAATCATGCGGTTACTCTTGATGGATATAATAAAGGAAGTAATCAAGTCCATGTATCTGATCCTATCAGTGGTTCTTATTGGATGAATCGGACAACATTTGAAAATATTTATAATGCACGTAAATACGCGGTAGTTGTAAGATAGACTAAAGCTTAACAAAAACAATGGTTGCAGTAATTCTTTTCCCATAACCTGTAAGATCCGAGAATAGTTTGGATTTTATGGGTTATTTTTATTGCATTATTCTATCTAGATCAAAATCAATGGTTAGAAACAAATTCTATTACGTTAATGTAAGTTAAACATAGGAAGAATAGATTTCGGATCATTGCCTTATTTAGTATGATTTAGACAGGAAGTGAAAAAGAATAGGAAAGTGGGAATGATAATGGGAAAACTAGTAAAAGGATTATTAGCAATTACGCTTATTTTAGGAATCGGTGCATTTTTTATTGAATCAAAGTCAGAAGGCTTTCAAGCATTAACGGATAATTTTTTATCTGATAAAGAAGTGAAAGAATATTATGTAAAAACAAGTAGTGGGGATAAAAAAGGGAAGGATTATCTCTACACGTTTGAAGGATACGATGAAGATGGCAATCAACAAACAGTAAAAAAATTAGTGGATCACGAATTAAAGCAAGGTAGATACTTAAAAATCTATGCAAAAGGAATGCAAGGAAAAGGCTGGAGTGAAGTAGCAGAAAACGAAGTGCCTACGAAAGCATTGCAAAAAATCAATATATAATGGCTGAAATGTTTAATTACATTTGAGGTAGTTAATAATAAAAAAAGCTCACCGTGATGGATGTGATACATGTCATGGGGGCTTTTTCAATGTTCTCAAAAACACACGCTCAGTCCAAGCCCGCTCAGCCATATTTTTTATTAGTATTTCTTTTTTGACAAACAAATAAATAAATGGTAATGTTATTCTACTCAAAACGTAATTATTACGATTTGTATAATATAAAGTGAAATAAAGGAGCAGATTATTAGTGGCAAAAAAATCAAAAATTGCAAAAATGAATAAGCAAGTAGCTTTGATCAATAAATATAGTGAACAACGTCAAGAGTTGAAAGCAGCAAAAGATTATGAAGGACTAGCTAAGTTGCCAAAAGAGTCTAATCCTAATCGTTTAAAACTGAGAGATCAGACAGATGGCCGTCCTCGAGGCTACATGAGAAAATTTGGCATGTCTCGAATCACTTTTAGAGAACTGGCACATCAAGGGTTGATCCCAGGAATTAAAAAAGCAAGTTGGTAAAATAGGAGGAAAAAGTCATGGCAGTACCAGCAAGAAAAACATCGAAAGCAAAAAAACGTTTGCGACGAACACACCAAGGTTTGACGAAACCACAGATTTCCTTTGACGAGGTGACTGGTGATTATCGTCGAAGCCATCACGTCTCTTTAAAAGGCTACTATAAAGGACGCAAAGTGACAGAATAACCGATTGGAAGCTGCAAGGGGGGTTCAAGAAATGAAAATTATTTATCCACCATTAGTCGAACAAGGAATCAAATATTATTCGAAAACGGTGAAAGAACCTGTAGACAAAGGGGAATTCTATCGTGCGATGGTCGATAAGAAACTGATCACAGAAACTGGCCTTCCTACAGAACATGCGCTAGAGCAAGGCTTTGTCAAAGACTATTACGAAAAACAAAACTTATCCTTTGAAGAATTTTTGGACATTTATCCTATTTTTCAAAAGCATGATGCCGATTTGTTCAAATCTATTGACGGCTTCTGGGAGATTCCTGTAGACTTGAAAATAGAATTAATGGAAATGCTTGAAACTGATCAACTGGATTATGATGACGAACAACAAATCAACATCTATTTAGAAGATCGATAAAAGGATAGAATAAGAAAATCCAAAAGGACAAACTATATGCACAACTTTCGTAAATCAGGTATAAAACCTTGGGATATCATCATTATTACTGTTCTGGTAGTTGCTTCTTTCGTTCCGACAATTGTCTTTGCTTTGTCATTTGATAACGCAGAAAGCGGTAATAGTGTGAAGTATGCAGTAGTCAAAATTGACGGAAAAGAAGTCGAACGTTTTGATTTAGATGAAATCAGTAGTAAGATGGTGACTTATCATCCTTCTGATACCCAATACAATATTGTCGAAATCCAAGAAGGCAAGATCAGAGTCAAAGAAGATAATAGTCCCGATCAAATCGCTGTCAGAACTGGCTGGATCTCGGAACCTGGACAAACGAGTATCTGTTTGCCGCATCGACTAGTTATTACAATTGAACAAGAAGGACAGTCGGATTATCATATCTATTAAGTAAAAGAAAACTGCTACTATCAGCTAGGATAAAGTTGATAGTAGCAGTTTTTTTGTCTCCAGAGTGATAGGGTACAATCAGATATGATTATACATTAAAAAATATGTATTTAAAAATTGAACAAGGTGGCATGATCTATTTAAATGATTTCAAAATTTAGCATTTCTCAACCAAGAAAAATAGCTCTTTAAAAATATAGTCTCTCCTTTACGTACGTGTTGGTACGTGCTATAGTTGTTTTTGTAAGGAGGTATAGTGAAAAATACCGCTTACAGGAAAAGAAATGCTTCGGTTATTGAAGAAGAATGGCTGGGTTGAGCGAAGGCAGGAAGGCTCTCATCATCACCTTTATAAAGATGGTGTTAGAATTACTGTCCCTGTTCATGCCAATCAAGATCTAGGCCGAGGACTTGAGCAAAAAATTTTGAAGGATGCGGGATTGAAATAATCTCGCATTTGATTACAAGAAGGGATTGACTGAGATGTTAAGCGAACCTTTAGCAAAAACATATCCTGCTATTTTTAAACCCGAAGAAGGTGGCGGTTACTTCATTGAATTTCCTGATATTCAGGGTGCTTATACAGGAATCAATGAAGATGATATATCTTATGGAATTGCCATGGCACAAGAGGTGTTAGGTATGGTTCTAGCGGACTATATTGATCACGGAGAGCCAATACCAGAGCCGACGCCGATCAAAGAAGTCTTTGTTGAAAAAGATTCCTTTACGACATTGATTCGTGTAGATGTTGCTAAATATCTAAAGGATACAGAACTTATCAAAAAGACTTTAACGATTCCACGATGGGCCGATACATTAGGTAAACGTGCGGGGATAAATTTTTCAGTCCTTTTAACAGAATCCATTGCAGATAAAGCGGATGATATTCTTCATTCAGGTAAAAATAATAGATAAAAATGATTTGGAAACTAGTATCTTTTTATGTCTTCCACTAGTAATAATGCTCTCGAAATCTGACAGTAGATGAACATCTTTATGAATAAATTAGTTGAAACTGATTCTAAAAAAATTTAAAAAGCTTTTTAAAATCAGTCTCATAATAAATCAATTGTTGACTTGTATCTTTTATTTACAATTAAAGGAAAAGACCATTTAAAGTTTTCGATGAATGATCATTCTAGAAGTCAGCCAAAGCCCTCATCTAAATCAATACTTAGATGAGGGCTTTTCGCAGATGTGATACAGCATAGTTGATTCTAGGAGGTTAATCCTTATACTACCTTTTGATTGATTATTTGTGTTCGGTGCTTATGATCCTCTAGCACGTTTTATTGCTACTTTTCAAAGGTTACTGTAATTTGAAAAAAATCCTATTTGTAAAATCATTAAATTCAATAAGCGTATCGTCACCAATCGGAACGAGCAATGCGACTTTGCCTTTGTCCGTTCCACCTTCGTACAAATCTTTGTTCCCAAATTCTTCGTTGCCTAAGTAGCTATAACTTTCTTGGTTGACTTCTTCTCCAGTTGAACTAACTGGTATAAAACTAGAAAAAGCACGATATGGCTCATCTTGGCTCCCTTTATTGACAGTTAGCTCTGCATCAAAAACTACCCATTCTTTTCCTTCTGGTGCTGGTTCATTGTACTCATCCATGCTGATCATATAATTATACGCTTCTTCACCACGGACAACGTTACTGATGGTTAAGGAAATATTTGTGTCGATTTCTTCATATTCGTCATCATAATAAACAGTGTCGAACGTGATCGGGTTGTCGAGGGGCACAGGGTTTGAACGTTTGCCAAAAGCAGAATCACCTGATGCGTCATCTGATCCGCTTAGTTCAGTTGAGTTATCAGTGATATCTACGAGAGATGAATCATCTGTTGCGTCTTTATCAGTTGTGGTGCTGTCTGAAGAAGTAGAAGATGTTGCTGTTTTACTTTTATCATATGGCTTCAGAACAAGTTTTTTATCTTCCTCGTTATCTTTGGTAGGTGTGAGAATAATATTTTTATCTTCTTTTGTTACTGTATACTTGCCTGTTTCCCCGTCGTTTTCCCAGGTCATGATATTTCCTTCTAACGTGTATTCAAACTTATATTGAAATTCTTCAAGCATGCTTTTCGCAAATTCTTCACCCAAGGCTTCCCATTCATTGGTAGCGGTCGATTGGTAAGAAGAAGGATCAATGCGAAACGATACGACATGATTTGAGAAAGAGGCAATCATGTCTACTTCCTCTAATTCTTCAATCAGCCAATCATTGGCTTTCAGGTCATCAACACTGACTTGCTTTCCACAGGCGGCTAGAAATAGTAGAACGAACAATAACATGGAACGACTAACGATTTTTTTCATTTTTTTCCCCCAAAAAATTATTTTGACTACTATGTAAATGTAGTAGTTACCAAAAAAGTAGACCTATAACCAAGTGTGAAAGCCTATTCATTTTAAAAAAAACTTATTTGAATTTGGGCGTTTTAACTTCTTCATCGAAAACACATTAATATTATATCTTTATCTAATGAATAATACAAGTTGTGTTAAGAGTACGTTTGTTTTTTTACATAGAACTAAAATAAGGGTGATTTTTTAACGATATAAATATAGCTGTTTATCAAAATTTCTGAGTGGAAAATATTGAATAAAGGAATCTATGTGAATAGTTTTAGATTAAAAAATAACGATAAAATATAATATATAAAGATAGTTTATGATATAATCAGTATCTGAACGCTTGATATTAAAGATTATTATCATGTAGGAGAATTGTAATGAGAGAAACGGACAAAAGAAGTGAATTGTTGAGTATCGGAGAATTGGCGAAATAACCGGTGTCAATATTAAATCGTTAAGATATTATGAACAAGTCGGGGTATTATTGCCGGTATACATCAATCCAGATTCTGGCTATCGCTATTATTCCTTAGCGCAAGTGAGTGCGGTCGAGCTGATTCAAGCATGTGTAGAGATTGGGTTGCCTTTAAAGGAATTGCATCGCTTCAGTGATCCGAATAATTCCATCGATTACCTATCTTTTTTATCATATAGCGAAGAATTAATGAAACAAAAAATCGATTCGCTCCAACAAAATTTAAAAGGAATGCAAGAGGTAAAAGAAGAAATCAATTTGTTAAAAACATATCGACATTCTAAAAAGCAACATATTCGGCAATTGTCAGAAAAGTACTTATATGTTTTTCCTTATCAACCGACTGATAACAAAAAGACACTTTATACAGAAGCAGCCAATTTGTTTGATCGCTCGATGGAAGATGGGTATGAGCCTTTATATGATTTTGGTATTCTTTATGAATTTATTGATAAAAACATGCGACAGTATATGTATATAGAAATCAAGCCTACAAAAAATGTCCGTGAAAATATTAAGGTTTTACCTAGTGGAGAATATGCATGCCGGTTTACTCCTAAAAGTTACGGCGAGCGCCTTCCAGAGTTGTTTCCAGAAATATTTGAAAAAAAGTCGACTATTCTTGCGGTTGAAGCAGAAGCTTCCACTGGAACATTAGAAGAAATCGTTTATGAGATTCGTGTTTTCAACGATGGAATGAATGATTGAGAATCCGTCAACACTGAACAATGACGAAAAGTCAAAATGTTGAGGGAAATTTCTCCATGAATAAAGGAAATTACGTCGAAGGAACTAATCACGCAGACCAACAATTCAAGTTTTATTAGATTTGATTGGTCTCATGAGAGTTACAAATAAAATCAATCGTAAAGCAGCATAATAGCAGATCAACAATACAAAAACTGATTTCGATCGACGATCAAAATCAGTTTTTTTGTTCAAGTTACCTATAATTTGTTGTGAAAGTTCTATGCTTTGTTCATATACCCGCAATTAAGAAAGCGTTATCATTTTTGTGAATCAATTAAATTTAGGAGGAGCGGAGATGAAGGATAAGAAAAAAATGGTAGTCGGACTTTTTTGTGCAGTAGTAATAGCAAGTGCAATTGGTAGTGGGACAACGTATCACGCAGAGTCTAAAACGTTTGATTATAAAGAAACAGAAGCAGCAACTTATCAACGAGGACTGGATAATCAGCCGGAATCGTCTTACTGGTTTCCAGAAGAATTGTTAGAATGGGAATTTTCTAAAGATCCGGATGCACCTTATAATGTCAGCAAAGTGCCTTTGGCAAAACGAATCGATAAAAAGGCATTGACAACTTCAAATGACACGCAAACACCAGAAATGAAAGTAGTCGCTTTATCAATCATGAATAGCAGTACAAGTGGGAATGCGCCAAGGGGTATCAATACTTTTGATGCCAATGTATTTTCCAATTGGCAGTATATCGATCAACTTGTGTATTGGGGTGGTTCGTCTGGTGAAGGGATCATTGTGCCGCCAAGTCCTGATGTTATTGATGCGGCCCATAAAAATGGTGTGCCGGTATTAGGCACGGTCTTCTTTCCTCAAAGCGCTCATGGCGGTAAAATCGAATGGTTGGATACATTCTTGCAAAAAGATGAGGATGGTACCTTTCCTTTAGTCGATCAATTGATCGAAGTAGCTACTCTATATGGGTTTGATGGCTGGTTTATCAATCAAGAAACAGACACCGTAGTCACAAGCTTTGATGATGCGAATGCTCAGAAAAAGGTAGAAGGGGCAAATGCGGCAGAAGGATTGAGTAAAGAACATGCGGATTTGATGCAAGAATTCATCAAACAATTCAAACAAAAAGCAGCAACTTTAGATATCATGTGGTATGATTCGATGACTTCGGAGGGTAAAATGGATTGGCAAAATGCGTTGACGGATAAAAACCAAGCTTTTTTAGTCGATGCGGAGATGAATCCTTTAGCAGATAGCATGTTTTTGAATTTCTGGTGGAACACCGATCGTTTAGCTAGTCAAGAGCTATTGAAAGCTTCTAAAAAGAAAGCAATTGAATTAGGCATTGATCCTTATCAATTATATGCGGGCATCGATGTCCAACAAAATGGCTATGATACACCAGTGAATTGGCGGTTATTCACAGATGAAACGGGAACTCCGTATACTTCGTTAGGTCTGTATGTGCCAAGTTGGACATATTCATCAGCAAGTGATCCTGCTGATTTTCAACGTCGTGAAATGCGTTTTTGGGTCAATGAACAAGGTGATCCAACGAAAGGGAAGGCACCGGTAGAAAAAGAATGGCCTGGGATCTCTACGTATGCAGTAGAGCAGAGCGCTATTACCAGCATGCCTTTTGTGACGAATTTTAGCATGGGGAATGGGTATGGATACTTTATCAATGGAAAAAAAGTATCTGATCTAGAGTGGAATAATCGCAGTATGCAAGACGTGATGCCAACGTATCGTTGGATCTTTGATCATCAAGGAGAAAATCAATTAGCCGTTGAGATGGATTACGATGAGGCGTTTCGTGGTGGAAATTCTTTGCTTCTTAAAGGGAGTATGGTGAACGAGGCAACAAGCACAATCAAACTGTATCGAATGAATGGAATCATTTCCGATAAAACTTCTATCACAACAACGGCAAAAGCAACGAGCATGAGCCAACTTGACTTAGTTTTAGAAATGGCTGACGGACGAAAAGAAATCATCTCAGCAAGTGAACCAATCGGTCGGGATTGGACGACTGTCAGCTATGATGTCAGTCGATTGGCAGGAGAAAAAATCAACACCCTTTCTTATCAGCTTGCTTCTTCAGAAACTCAGTCGGATTATGCGTTACACTTAGGTCAATTAGCTCTGACAGGTGGAAAGGAACCTCAAGCCACAAAAGTGTCAGGACTGACGCTTGAAGATGTTGTGTTTGATGAAGAGGAAGGGCGATACGCTGGCATACGACTGGCTTGGGATGAGACGGAGAGTCAAGCAAGCTACTATGAGATCTACCGGTTGAATCCTGATAACTCAAAATCTTTCTTAGGAGCAACACCAGCTACGAATCATTATATCAATGCCCTTGAACGAACCTTAGACACCACGCAAACCAAATTGATTGTCGTGCCTGTTGATGCGCTGGGTAATCAAGGTGAACCTTCAGAAGCCGTTTCTTTTAATTGGCCGGATAATAAAGTGCCGAGAGCAGATTTTACTGCTTCAAGAACGTTAGCTGCTCCAGGATCAGCGATTACTTTTACAAACACGTCATCCTTAAACACTGAAACGGTTACTTGGGAATTTGAAGGTGGGGATATCACGACAAGTCATGAACATTCGCCAGTTGTCACTTATCGCAAAGAAGGTGTTTATAAAGTCAAATTAACGGCAAGCAATCAAGCAGGGGAGACACCTGTCGAAAAAAACGGTTTGATTACAATTTCTAATAAAGTACCAATGGAGTTACCGCTGTTATCACGAAACGCGAAAGCGACCGCTTCTTCTTATACCAACGAAGCGGAAGCCCCTCATTTAGCAATAGATGGCGACTTGTCGACTAAATGGTGTGCAACGGGTACGCCACCACATGAATTGACACTTGACTTAGGAAGTGTTCAAACCATTAGTGAAATTCGCATAGACCATGCGCAAGCAGGTGGAGAAAGTCCTGATATGAATACAAAAGCATATGCGATCGAAATAAGTGAAGATGGAGAGATATATAAAGAAGTTGCCAAAACTACCAATAATACGGCGAGTAGCTCCGTCGAGACTTTTGCGGTACAATCTGCACGATATGTCCGATTACGTATTGACAAACCAACACAAGGATCAGACACTGCAGCAAGAATCTATGGATTTGAAGTCTTTGGACTGCCAGAATTGTTACACTACTTAGTGGGATAAGAAGTGTATTCGTCATCTCATCAGTTTTATCATTTAATATAATTGATATGTTTAAAATCCACATCATTATAAATAAGCGTCACCCTTTTCGAAATCATGAAAATGATTTTCGAGGGTGGCGCTTATTTAGCAATGCATTTCTAATGAAGGTTTCGTTGCCTTTATATAATCAAAAGAGTTTTACTTATTAAGGTTTGAGCGTCGCTTTTTTTCAAAGAACGTCAATCCCGCAATAATTAATACTACAACAAAGTACGTTGTCCAAGTAATCACATTAAAAAGTAATAAAGCTAGTCCAATGATCAAACATAATAGTAAAGTCCATACGGTTAGATTCTTTTCCATATCCTAATGAAAACATCGAAGCGTCAATTTCTCGTGTTACATAAAGAATGAGCTATCGCTGTTTTCACTTCCAAACCTCCTTTTAAACGGCTTATAAAGACAAAAATATTTTCATCTTGAAAAAGAAATTTTAGCACAAAGTAAAAAAGATTGTAAGGATTAGTTGAAGATTAGTGCAAATCAGGTACTTATTCAAATTGTTAAAAATAGGATCAAATAATTGAAAAAGAGAATATTCCTAAGAACAAGCTAGAATCATTTGATCGTCATATGTAAAAATAAGTGAAGAGTTTCATCACGCATATAAAATTTAAGACACCTACTTTGACCTTTCAAGTAGGTGTCTTATTGTGAACTAGAGTTGCAATCGTCCATTCGAGGTTTTCACTCCTATGCGGATTTTTTAAGTTCTTGCACTGCTTGTTCGATCGTTACACCAGTCGCTACACGATTGCTATCTTCTTTGTCGAATACAACGAAAAGATTTAAATCGGTATTAAGAGTGACACGATATTGTAATTCTTTGTTATAGAATGTCATAGCCATTCTCCTTTCTTATTGTTCTGTTGAAAGGCAACGATACGTTGATAACGAAATTCCATAACTATTATAGCACAGATAGGTGAATTGAATCAACTGTATTTTTATTAAATAATAATGATTATTATTTGAAGGGGGTCATTGACACAAAAAAATTGGATTACATAAGTGAAAAGGAGGGATAAGAAGATGTAGACTAGATTATGAAATTGATAAGAAAAAAGCAGTATACGAGATCAGAGCGATCATTTCGTATACTGCATCAATTATTTTAGTAACATTTTTCGCAAGGGGTCAATCCGCGTGCCAATGCTTCACTCATTGTCGCAGGATAGTAATTACCGTTACCACACTTATGCGTATGGTACTTTGCTCCAGTTCTGGTAACTAAGACTTGTGCTTCATTTGCTTGTGCCTGTTGCGCTTGAGCTGCGGCTGCTTGTTCTTGTGCCACGCGCTGGGCTTCTGCTTGTTCAGCAGCCACACGAGCTTCTTCAGCGATACGCGCTTGTTCCGCTGCCTGTGCTTGTGCTGCCTGTTCTGCTTCGAGACGAGCTTGTTCTTCCTGAGCTTTCTTTTCCGCTTCAAGTCTTGCTTGTTCTTCTTGCGCTTTCTTTTCTGCTTCACGTTTTGCTTGTTCTTCTTGCGCTTTCTTTTCTGCTTCACGTTTTGCTTGTTCTTCTTGCGCTTTCTTTTCTACTTCACGTTTCGCTTGTTCTTCTTGTGCTTTTTTCTCAGCTGCTAATTGTTCTTCTTTCTTTTTCTCTTCTAATTCTTTCTTTTCCGCCGCTTCTCGTTGGGCTTTTTCTTCACTGGATGTTGAAGTTGTTTCCGAAGTAGCGGTATCTGCTTTTGACGCTTGATTGGTACCAGATCCGCAAGCGCTACTGATCAGTAGTAAACCGAATAAAGCACTAAATAAAATGAGATGGCGTTGCCAAGCTTTTCCATTTCTTTTACTTGATCGACTAAATAGATGTAGACCAAGCATCAAACTGATTAATCCTAACAATAACAACAATAAATTCATTTTTTCCTCCTGTTTCTACGAAAAATAGATCGCTTTCATACAAAGCTCCCCCTAATAAAAGCGATTGGTTTTATTTACGGTGATTGACCGTATTCTCTATGTCGGAATCGAACCGACGAAAGCCAGTTAGAGAGTGTAGATAAATCAAAAAAGAATAGTGGTAGAAGAAAGCACAACGTTATAATTATATAAAGAAATAATAACAAACAAACTTTATTTTATCATTAAGATGAACATAATAACAGAGAGTTTTAATGGATGATGATTTTTTTAATATTTGTTTTTTTAATGTAAAAAATGTTATATTTGATGAAGAAAAGTATCGATTTGATATCATAATCGTTCGAATATAAAAATTAACCAAGAGTTCACATGAAAAAGAGAGTCAGGATGAAAAACTGGATAGAGGAGGAGTTAATATGCGCATTTTGTTTATTAATGCAAGCCCGAACAAAGAGGGGATGACCGTTAGATGGGGAGAAAAAATCTTAAAGGATATCGACTATACGGTCCTGCATTTAGTTGATTATTCGATCAATCAGTTAGGACAGATGACCGAAAAGGATGAATTTGACAAAGTCATGGGAGTAATCAAACAAGCTGACGTCTTGGTGATTGGTACGCCCATCTACTGGTGGGATGTGACCGGTTTGTTAAAAACATTTATTGATCGCTGGACGGATCTATTTGAGTATGGGTTAGAGACACCAGATGCTCCCTTGTATCAAAAATCGGTTTTCTGGTTTATTCAAGGATCTGCGCCAGATGAAGCTATCAGCGGAATTAGACGAATGCTGTCTAATGTGAGTGACCGGTTTTTGATGCAGAAGTTAGGAATGATTTATCAGAAGAAAGACATTGCTTCATCTAATGAACAAATCAAACAAATGAGATGAATAGAGAAATTGAAAGTACCGAGGGTTTATAGTTGTGTTTTCTAAAAGGGCATGCTATAGTATAAAAGTAATCTATTTTGAAACGTAATTTGAGCTATAAGTTAAACATTATAAGACTCCTTTTGCCTATCAAATATTTATTGCACTATAAACGTACGTTGATACGTATCAGGAGGAAATATACATGAATAACGGTACAGTAAAATGGTTTAACGCAGACAAAGGTTTTGGATTTATCACTGGTGAAGATGGAAATGACGTATTCGCTCATTTTTCAGCTATCCAAGGTGACGGTTTCAAAACATTAGACGAAGGTCAAGCTGTGACTTTTGATGTTGAAGATGGACAACGTGGCCCTCAAGCAATCAACATCGTTAAAGCATAATCAAACGATTGATATCTGACTGCTCTTTCTTATGAAAGAGCAGTTTTTTTATGTCTAATTTCAATAAAAGCCTCTCGATTCAGCAATCGAGAGGTTTGATAGAGCAATGTATTATTGATTGTTTACAAAATGATCCCTTTCTGTTCTAAATTTGCCACACATTCGGCTAAGTAGATTTGATCATGTTCTGGATAAAGTGGTGAGGTCCATTCAATAGGGGAAAGGGTAGAATAAGGTGCACAAATTTTTCCACGATACAAGGGATCAAACCATTCCTCACCAGGTTTATAATTTTGTTTCTTCATTTCTTCCATTACTAACAAATGATACTGAAATAATTTGTAAGGCGAATGTGTAAAAACGTAATCGACAGTCGCATGTTTTCGTCCCCAACCATTGCCTCTCAGAGCACAACATTCGCGATGTTGTCCTAATAATTGTTGGCGCGGAAGTGATTGCAAGAGGCTTTGATGCCATAAGCGCATATAATATTTCCTTCTTTCTAAAACAGTGAATTAAGTGTTTAGGATGCTTCCGTTCGACCAATCAAATAATCGATGGTCGTGTCGTAAAAATCTGCGATAAAGATCAATTCGATGATACTAGGTATATTTTTTCCATCTTCATAGTTTTTATATGTCTCAATCGGTAAGTTCACTTTTTCAGCAACCTGTGGTGTAGTTAAATGCTTCTTATCTTTGAGGAAGTTTAAACGGCAATGCAGTGTATCCAGTAAAATCGCTTCTTCAATCGTCATTTTACCTCACCTTTCTCTAAATAATTATCTATGAGAGTTAACGTTTATTTTTTCTGTTTAGATAAAATAAATACCCAATGACAAAGAGTATGGAGAGAATGAACCCAACTAAATTAAATGTGAAGATCTGGAAGGGTTCGAAAAACTGATAATTTAATACTTTGTACATAAAATAGATCGCAGGCAAACTACTTAAAGCGATTTTTTTTCGTTCTTTCGTCCATTTGATAAACGAAAAAACGATCGGTACAAATATAAAAACAGGAAAAATAAAAGCAAGTCGGCTCAATTCCAGCATAATAAATAAACTCCCATAGCTATATTTTATTCGTGCATAAATTGTATTTTGAGTTATTCTATTTGAGAATATACTAGATTTATATTCACTAGATAAAAGATAGCATGTTATGCGATTCTGAACAAATATTTCGATAAAAAACATGATTCTTCTGTAGACGTATAATTTGAAAAAAACATAAAAAAAGGTGGAACTTTCATTCCGCCTTTTTTTATGTTTTTAGATTGGTTTCGACCATTTACTCTTTGACATAGACATTAAAGTCTTTTAGAAGTTTAAGTGCTTGTGGCTCGTGAACACGACTGCTGACTAGTGACGAATCAATGATAAAGTCAGCTTCTGGAAAGGCGCTTTGTAAAGCGATCGTGTTGGATAAGACACACAAATTAGTTTCGATCCCAACCACTTCAATCGTTTTCTGTTCTTCTTTACGTTCAAAAAGGGAATGCTTGATCTCTGTTAAGGTTTCTGGCGGCAGAGTAAAGTAATATTTTTTGATTTCCCGCTCATTTGGTAGAGGAGAGAGCGTGGGAATGATTTTAAGATCTTCACTTTCTGCCTCATCTTTCCGTTCGATAGGGATATCACGAGTGAATAGTACGTATTCATTCGCTGCACGTGCTTGGTTTAAACGTGTATTTACTCGCTCAACTAATGCTTCAGCATCTTCTATATAAAATTCACTAGTTGGATCTAAAATATGATTTTGCATATCGATAACGACTAACATCTATCATCTCTCCTTATAAAAAGTGATCATTCAAAAAGTTTGCAACACCGGCTTCATCATTGGTTTCTGTCACCTCATCTGCTAGATCCTTCACATGTTCTTGCGCATTGCCCATAGCCACGCTTAATCCGCTGAACTCAAGCATTGCCAAATCATTTTCTTGATCACCAAACGCCATGACGTCTTCTGAAGATAACCCTAAGTACTCAGTTAGAAATAAGAGTGAGTGGGCCTTTGTAATATTTTTAGGAGTGATTTCTAGGAAATGTGGGTCTGAAAAAACAGAATCAATTCCTTCTTTCTTCAACTCTGCTTGGATTTTTTGTAGTTTTTCCTCATTTTTATCCGTCAGAGCTAATTTCAAATAGCTTAAGGAAGGATCGTCCAACTGTTTTGTGATCTCATCAAAGGAATGATTTTGCAAGTTGAAGTGTTGATAATAAGGATCGTCTTTTACTAAGGCAGTTTCATCAAAAGTGATTTGATCATCTTGTGTTTCTCGGCTGGCGATGATCGATATTTTTGCTTCTTTTGCTAAATAAAAGGCCTTTTTAAGTATAGGTACTTCGATTTTTGAGCGTCTTAATACATGATCGATCTTGCCATCTTTCATTTCGGAAATCAATGCACCGTTAGAAGAAATCAAATAGCCGCTGACGCCTAATTGTGCAAAGACATCCTTGGCAGAAATACTATTTCTTCCTGTTGCAATCGTTACGATTCCTCCATTAGAGGAGAAAGCTTTTAATGCGCGAATATTTTCTTGTGGGACAACTCCTTGGGAATCAAGCAAGGTCCCGTCTAGATCAATAGCTGCTAATTTCATCTTTTTACGCTCCCTTAGTCTTTTTTCTTTCACCAATAGCTTAAATGAGAAACTTCTAAAATAAAAATAAAATGCTTTAACTCTTTGAATTTTTTCAAAAAAGATTTTTCATAAATGGAGAAAAGGATATTAGTAAGGAATTGGTTAAGACCGCTGTATAAAAAAGCATAACAATCTTAATGTTTTCGTTTTCATTTTCATAAAAAAGGGCAAATTTTGGGTAATATTCATAAAAAACAAAGCATATCTTTTGCTTTCAGGAAAAAGTAGGCATATTGTAGATGTAGAACAGGTTAGAAAAAGATTAAAAAAAGGAGTGATTTTGATGGAGATTAAGTATGGGACTGTACCGGTTGTGACTGCTTCAGATGAAAATTATGCTCCTTATCTAAGCGTAATGATTGCAACGGCACTGGAAAATGCGAATAAGATGAGACATATATATTTTTACGTGATTGATGATGGCCTATCAGAATATAGTAAAGAAGGATTGCGTCAGACAGTTGCACAACACTCAGAACATGCAAGCATCCAATTTTTGACAGTGGAGAAAGATGTATATGAAGATTTCTTAGTCAGTGACCACATTACAACAACGGCGTATTTAAGAATTTCTCTACCTAAGATCTTAGCAAAATACAATTATAAAAAAGTGTTGTATCTAGATGCAGACGTTTTAGTGTTAGATGATATCGTTGCATTATATGACGAATCATTGAATGGTAAAACAATTGGGGCAGTAATTGATCCAGGCCAAACGAAAGCGTTGAAGCGCCTAGGGATCGATTCAGAAGAATATTATTTTAACTCAGGTGTCATGGTGATCGATATTGATCAATGGAATGAAAAAGACGTTACAGATAAAACGATCCAATTCCTAAAAGAAAATGGTGAACAGATTATCTATCATGACCAAGACGCATTGAATGGTGTCTTATATGGAGATTGGGAACAACTTCATCCAAAATGGAACATGCAATGTTCATTGATTTTTGAACGCCATCCAGCTCCAGATAAGAAATATGAAGAGTTATATAAGAGTGGGAACGAAGCTCCTTCAATCGTTCATTTCACAGGGCATGATAAACCTTGGAATACATTGGAGGATCATCCTTATACACAAATCTATCTAAAAAATCTAGCGCATAGCGTATTAATGAAAGTAGGCGAGGTAAATGAATAGAAGAAAAGAAGTAGCAGTTGTCTCTAGTTGTAATACAAAATTTGTGCCTCATCTAGCAGCACTGTTTGTGTCGATTTTAGAAAATAGTGACCCGAAAGTGTTTGTACGTTTCTACGTGATTGATGATGATATTGAATTAGAAAGTAAAAATCTTTTACGTTACTCAGTGAAAAATTCACGAATGAATACAGATGTTGAATTTTTGAAAATCAACAAAAAATTCTTCAAAAACTTAGTGACAAGTGATCGTATCCCTGAAACAGCATACTATCGTATTGCGATCCCTGAGTTATTTAGAGGGAAAAATGTCGAACGTATCCTTTATATGGACTGTGACATGATCGCGTTGAATGATATCAGTAAACTATGGGATCTAGAGTTTAATGGCGCAGTGATGGCAGCAGTTGAAGATGCTGGTTTCCACCAACGTCTTGAAAAAATGGAGATTGAAGCAGATTCAATGCGTTACTTTAACTCCGGCTTGATGCTGATCAATGTTGAAAAATGGTTAGAACAAAACATCACGAAAAACGTTCTAAAATTCATCGAAGAAAACCCAGAAAAACTTCGATTCCATGACCAAGATGCTTTGAATGCTATCTTACACGATCGTTGGATTGCTTTGCATCCGAAATGGAATGCACAAGGTTACATCATGGCGAAAGCAAAACAACATCCAACGGCTCAAGGAGAAAAAGAGTACGAAGAAGCACGTCGTAAGCCTTATATCATCCATTACTCTGGGCATATCAAACCATGGAGTGAAGAGTTTAAAGGTGCTAGTAAAAAATACTATGAAAAGTATGCAAATATGACTGCTTTTCGTTGTGTTAAATCATTCCCTAAATATCCATTGTACGCTCGTGTTCAACGAAATACTGAATTGAGTCATTGATCGACAATAGAAAAAACTTACTATTATATAGAGGAGATGATCGATATGGAAATTACGCTGACAAGAAATGCGATGGACATCTTAAAGGAAAAAGCAGGCGAACAATCAAAATTAGCGCTTGCATTGATCAATAGTAAAGATCCTTTCCTTAGAGACAAAGGAGCGTGTGCGAAAGGTAGCTTTTTCCAAATTATCCCTTTTGTTACTGAGTTTGGACTATACGTCACAAAAATCAAACATCCTTCGCTAGAAATCTATACATCACAAAGTGAACAATGCTATTTAGGCAAACATTTGACGATGGATTATGATCATGTATTAAATAGTTTCTCATTGGAAAATGAGATTGCTGTACTAGATCATAACATCAAACTAACTAATTGTTTCTTTAGCTGAGTGCACACTAGAAAGGACGATTCACCATGCTGGAATATTACTTGATTGATGAAAACAAGAAAGTAATAGCCGCAGATGAAGAACATTTTAATTGGCTTGTTATTGATACGAGCGATACTGAGGAAATCGAACAGGTTACTCGAACCTATCAACTCCCTGAAGATATATTTGTCGGTATGACTTATCCAGAAGAGGTCTCCCGCTTAGAACATCTATCAGGAACAAGTTTGAACAACCCGATTTCCTTAGTACTGCTCAACCTTTCAAGTGAAAAAGAAAAAATCGAACGTCGTCTGACACCATTATCTTTCGTCATATCAAATGACTTATTGATTACTTGTCGAGACGAAAAAACCAATTTTATCGATCGGCTGATTGAACATCATGGTAATAAAATCGATTCTTTCGAAAAAGTGATTGTTTATGCGGCATTAGATATTTATACCCATTTTGTCAAAGAACTTCGTGAAATGAAAACGCGTATTGATTCGCTAGATCAAGAAGCACGAAAAACGACAGAAAATGAAGAGTTGTACAAGCAGGCTGATTTAGAAAGAGATATTGTTTACATCGATCATACGTTGCGGGATCAAAAAGAGACAATGGACCTCCTCTGGGAGACTCCTGAATTCAAAGAACGTGTCAATGATGAACAGTTGCTTTATGACGTTCGTTTGAGACAACGTCAAACGGAGAAGATGATTTTGATTTATCGCGATCTGTTAGAAAGTATCGGTGATCTGTTCAACGGAATGATGGACAATAATCTGAATCATCTGATGAAATACTTGGATTCGACCGCATTGATCATTTCTGTGCCTGCGATGATCGCAGGTATTTGGGGAATGAACACAGGCGGTTTACCAGGAGAAGATTCAGCAACTGGGTTCCTCTTAGTATTAGGGGGCTCAATCGTTGCTGCTGCTGCTTTAGGGTATCACTTATTTAGAAAAGATTACACAAAATAACCAATATGGGCTAATACGCCCAAATTTATAACGTCAGTTATGACTAAAAATTAGGAGGATCAACATGACAGAACCAAATTTAATCGACCCAAGAAAACTATATCACACAGAAGAATTTCCAAAACAGGATCAAGAAACTCCGGCTTTGCAAAAGGATATGAAACCTGTACCTGATTGTGGAGAAGAAAGCTATAAAGGCACAGAGCAATTAGCAAATCGCCGTGTCTTGATCACAGGTGCAGACTCTGGTATTGGACGTGCCGCAGCCATTGCCTTTGCACGAGAAGGTGCAGATGTAGCCATTCAATTTTTCCCAGGTGAAGAAGAAGACGCGCAACAAGTGGCCCATTATATCGAAGAAGCTGGACGTAAAGCATTACTATTACCTTATGATTTGCGTGATGAAGCTGCACCAAAAGAAATCATCCAAAAAACAGTGGATGCTTTTGGTGGATTAGACACACTTGTTCTTAATGCGGCGCAACAAATTTCGTCCCCTTCAATTGCAGAAATCCCATTGGAACAAGTAAAAGATACTTTTGCTGTAAATATCATCGCAATGTTTGCACTTGTGAAAGAAGCAATTCCACATATTCCAGCAGGAGGAGCAATCCTTACAACGACTTCAGTCCAAGCATTCAATCCAAGTGAACACTTGTTAGATTATGCAGCGACTAAAGCTTCGATTGCAAACTTCACCATTGGTTTAGCAAAACAATTAGCACCAAAAGGAATTCGTGTCAACGGCGTAGCACCAGGACCAATTTGGACACCATTACAACTAGATGCAGGTCAACCAAAAGAAGATCTACCTGAGTTTGGTCAACAAGCATTGTTGGAACGTGCAGGACAACCAGCTGAGTTAGCGCCTGTTTATGTCTTTCTTGCATCCAACAAAGCAAGCTATGTCACAGCACAGATTTACGGTATCACTGGTGGAGAAGCCATTAATCTATAATCAGTGACAAGAAGCTAGGAGGTCGAGACAATGAACAAAGGAGCCAA
This sequence comes from Enterococcus sp. DIV1304_2, assembly GCF_050555445.1. Lineage (NCBI taxonomy): Bacteria > Bacillati > Bacillota > Bacilli > Lactobacillales > Enterococcaceae > Enterococcus > Enterococcus sp. DIV1304_2. Next base: position 1,536,181 of record NZ_CP187851.1, on the reverse strand, counting down.
AACGATAGGAGCGATCTTACTGATCCTTCTGCTGTCTGTTTTAATATTTGCAATGTTGCTAAGCTCAGTTTATCCATTGCCGTTTAAGTTAGAAGAATTTCGCTTTTTATCATTAACTAACTTTTACGTACAACAATATGTCTTTTGGGTAACCGCAGCTTTTGCTGTGTTGACACTTATATTGATTCTAGTCTTATTATTCTACCCAAAAACTTACCGTTCATTCTTACTAAAAAAAGGTGATGGCGAGTTAACATTAGACAAAAAAGCAATCGAAGGAATGGTTCGTTCACGATTGACGAAAGAAGAGTTTGTTTCTTCCCCAAAAGTAACGATCAAAGCAACAAAAAATAAAATTGACGTAAAAGTAAAAGGCGAGTTGAAACGTACGTCATCATTAATCGGTAAAACAGGAGCACTGATGACAGACATTGAGCGTGATGTAAAACAAATCATCGGTACAGATGAACCAGTGAATGTCCTGATCAATTATACCGGTTTTGACTCACCACAATCAAAAAGAGTCGAACACTCACGAGTACAGTAAGGGGGAGAGAAAATGAACGAGATCTTTTCGACATACAAGCTCCCAATTATTTGTGGCGCGCTTGGATTGATATTAGCTATTTTACTAGTAGCCGTCGGATTTTTTAAAACATTGCTGATCGTGATTATGGTTGCGCTTGGTGTAGCCATCGGCATGTATTTAAAAAGAACCGGAATTTTAGAACATTACTTTAAATCTTAGGAGGCTTTACCATGGAAAACAATCATTCAAATCAAAACGGAAATACACCGAAATCAGCACATCCAGATCCAACAACACCGAATCAAGCACAAGGGATCAAAGATGAAAAAAATAAAACTGCGCCAGTGTCTGCACATCCAGATCCAGTGGTGCCACATGTAGAAGAAAAAGTAGCGCATGATCAAAAAGAACACCACGATCATCCACATCATGAAGCGAAAACTCCTGGTGTGCATACGCCAACTCATGAGGCAAACAAACAGACAAATGAAGTGAAGGGCAGTGAAGAATCGATGAACGGTGAAGTAACTTATGATGACAAAGTCATTCAAAAAATTATTGCGATCGCATCAGAACGTATCGACGGACTATTGACAGTAGACGGAGGATTTTTCTCTAATGTAGCTGGAAAATTAGTCAATACGGACAACGAAACAGCTGGGATCGAAACAGAAGTAGGTAAGAAACAAGTTGCTGTTGATATGTCGATCGTCGTTGAATACGGCAAAGACATTGAAGATATCTTTAAACAAATGAAAGAGATCATCAGTGAAGAAGTAGCGAATATGACACACTTAGATATCATCGAAGTGAATGTCAATGTAACAGATATCAAATCAAAAGAAGAATTTGAACAAGATCAAGTCACTGTCCAAGATAAAGTGACGGATGCTGCAAAAGCAACTGGAGAATTTGCGTCAGAACAAACAGACAAAGCAAAACATGCAGCAAGCAAAGGAACGGAAAAAGTAAAAGAAAATAACGAGCCAAGAGTACAATAAAATATCTTGGTGAGTCAAAACTTTTAATTAAAATAAATGAGATGTCGCATTGAAAAAATCGGCTAGACACTATAGGAGGAAATACAGATGGGTTTTATTTGGTCATTAATCGTAGGTGGAGTTATCGGAGCAATTGCAGGAGCAATCACAAACAAGGGATCTTCAATGGGGATCATTGCAAACGTCATTGCAGGACTTGTTGGTTCAGCAATCGGACAAGCAATATTAGGATCATGGGGACCAGTCATTGGTGGTATGGCAATCGTGCCTTCATTGATCGGTGCGATCATTTTAGTTTTGATCGTGTCATTCTTTGCGCGTAAATTATAAGAATAAAGAAGAAATTTGCGATAGATGCAAAAATTCTTTTACTTTGAAATAATCGGTAACATTCAATTATCTTGAATTTGATTGAAGGATCTTTACAAGTTGACTTGTTCAACGAAGTGAAGATCCTTCTTTTTTGTTGTCCTTTCGGCGTTTTTGCAAGTAGATGATTAATAAATTATTTTCTCACAAAAAATCTTCTTTCAATTACTCCCAATCAAAAGGGAAAAAATGACGTTACACAAGACGTTGATGACCGATAAACTTGAAGAAGTAAAGCTTTTCAATGCTTTTCTAAATGATTTGAAAAAGGAGTGAATAGTAAAAAGACGATTAAGAAACGCAAAATACATAACGTTTTTATAAAAGAGTCATTTGAATTACTACGAACATCCTTTAAAAAAAAAGAAACGACTATCGACAGAGAATGAACCAAACAAAAAAGTTTTTCTCTGATTGTTTGATAAAGGGAGGAAATAATTTGAGAACAAGAAGAAAACTGTTGAACAGTGCTTTGATCCTAAGTTTGACTTTAGGCAATCTCAATGGCACAGTTGTTCAGGCAGTAACGGTATTAAATAATTTAGGAATGACTCAAAACAGACCAGTCAGTAATAAGCAAAAAAAAGATGAAGCTAAAAGTGTCATAGAAAACACCAAAAATAGTAAAGAGGAAAATAAAAATTCCAGTAAAACATCAGATAGTGCTACGAAGAAAGAAGAAACGAATTCACGCTCTCTATCATCAGAAGAAGAAAAAGAAGAGCAAGAAAAAATTTTGGAACGATTGTTAAATCCTAGGTATGCGCTAGACATCCCAGATAGTATCCCAGTTGCTCCTACTATTAATGCGATTCGTTTAGGTCAGTTTTTAGTTGATGAGATGCAAAAAGGTATCGATGCACAATTTAATACAGAAAATGATAATTTAAGCGTTAACGACACCATGATATTTAGAAACGTGTCACCCATTTTTTATTATTCTCCTAGTGTCAATGTACCTGGGACAACTATAAATAATCTGAGCCCGTTAAGAGCGAATGGGGATTCTGCACCAAGAAGAGTTTTCAGGATCAACGCTATTTCACGTAGTGGAAATTGGCGAATGGAAATCACACCTACAGAAAGTTCTACAGCTCAAAATTTAGAAATTGGGGAAATAAATGTCGTATTCACTCGTTTAAGAGTGGCCCCTCCCCAAGAAGAAATATTTGAAATACCAAGTTTTTTATATTCTTATTATTGGTATATTGAACCTTGGAATGAAGGTTGGAGTACGGTGAGAATGGCAACGGAATTTAAATTTGATTTTTCAACTACCAACATCGGTGATTTGCAGGCTAATATTAAATCAGGTAGACATACTCTTGGATATCAGGACACCGTACCAGATCCTGAAAGTTATGTTGATGTACAAAATTCTCGTGGTGATGTCAGCTACCGATGGTTAACAGAACCAGATACAAACAAGATAGGTAAGCAACAAGTACAAGTAGAAGTAAGTGATCAAACAGGCAGATCTCCAGTAATCGTGACTTTCGATATAGAAGTCCTACCTTTGATTACTACAAAAGAAGATAAAATACAAGTTTATCAAAATGATCCAGTACCAGCTTTGAATGAACTTTTTGATGTCAATTATCAAGGTTCCTATCAATTGTCATGGATTACTCCAACGAGCACAGCGACGCCAGGTTCGTTTGTATGGCAAGCACGAGTTCGTACACAAGATGGCAGAGAAGCAACAGCTTCTGTGAATGCTGAAGTAATACCAGACCAAGGAATAATGATTGAGTTACATCCAATCAGAGCTATACAGCTAGGTAATACAAGTTCTTTATTGAATAATAATGCATTCAGAGATTTAATCAAATCGGCAACTTTTAGAGGAACACCACTAGATATCGATTCTCTTAGATTGGTTGCTTCAGAATCATCTGAGCCAGATTATCAAACAGTCGGTGAACATCAATTAAGATTAACTGTTGAAGGACAACGACCAGACGTGAACGTGAGAACCACAGGAACAATTGCAACGACTGTTAACGTGCGTTGGGATAACACTATTTTGATGAAATCGATCAACGGTCAATCAGCTGGGGCATTTTCATTATTATTAAGTAATACAGATTCTAATAATATTCCCCTAAGAATTACTAATGGCTTAGCAACAGACATGGACGCTTCTGTAGGAAGGTTAACTTCGCCTTTTTCTACATACTATTCGATCCAAATTATGCGTAATAACAATGTAATCTACAATCAAGAGATGTCGAATCGTACGACCCTACAACAAATCATCGATCAATTTGGAAATACGGATAATATTTTTAATGTTCAATTGGGCGATGTAATTCGTATCCATCATCCAGAGCGATCAGCCAATAGTTCAGTCTTGATGATGAATGAAGAAGAGCATGATTTTACCTATGGTACAGAATATGCATATTATGAAGTTACCTCTTCTGGATTTAGACCCGCTCCTGTTATGGAAGCGCAAGCCTCACAAAAGAATTTTGCATTAGGCGAAAACACATCCAACATTGATCCCGGCTCATTGATTGACAATGTGACGATCAATGGACGAAGAATCGATAACAGTCAGTACACAGTAGAATCACTAATTGATTTTGATACGAGTACGATCGGCACACGTAATATGCGTCTAAGATTAAAAATGAATGATGGTCTTGCCTCGAATGAAATGGAAGTAGAATACGGTGTGAATTGGGGCCAAACTTTTGTGTTAAGGGGACTAAATGAAGCAACAGTTGGTGCGTTTAGTTTGCTTAAGGAAGACGGACAATTGGCACTCCATGCTTCTCAAGGAGTAAATGGTACGAATCTCGCGAATCCAGTCAACAACCACTTTGGTCGTGATACCTATTATTCCATCGAGATCATGGGAGGAACTAGCTCGAATTATACATATGAAGTAGCCGGTAATTCCACGATCAGAGACGCAATCAATGGCTTCAATAATGGGCAACCACTACCAGTTGAAAAAGGGAATGTGATCAAGGTCTACCATGCAGATCCACAAGGTGCTTCGCAAGGGCGAAACTTGCTCATGCAAGACGAATTAGTTCGTGATTACACGATTGGTTCAAACTATGCCTATTACGAAGTGACAGATAATGGGTTAGAACCAATTATTACCGTAGCTGCAGAATCTTCACCACAAGAGTTTACTTTAGGGGATAGTACAGCAGGTATCAATGGAGCAAATCTGATCGATCATATCACAGTCAATGGGGTCGAATTAGCACCGAGTCAATATACAGTGACTCAATTAGAAGAATTTGATACCTCCACTGCTGGGAAGAAAGATCTACGCATCCAATTTGAAACAAGAGATGGGGTAGTTTCAAAAGAAATCACTGTCCCTTATGAAGTCAAGTGGGGAAATACGATTGTAATGCGTTCAGCGAATGGGGGAGCGGCAGGTGCGTTCTCATTAAGACCAGGAAGTAATAATTCAGTACGTCAGTTAACGATGTTCCCAGGGATTGATTCACCACTAGATGAGCAGTTAAGTCCGAATTCTTCCTTGTACTATTCAATGGAAATCATTCGTGGGGATCGAAGCATTTACTCTCAAGAGATGCCGGGACGAGCAACGTTGCAACAAGTGATGGATAATTTTGGAAATAATCGTGCAGTCACCGTTCAGTTTGGGGATGTCATCAAAATCTATCATCCGCAACGTTCAGAAGGAAGTTCAGTGTTATTCGTTAACGAGGAAGAAAAAGACTTCACTTATAATTCTTCTTATGCATACTATGAGGTAACCGCATACGGATTTGAACCAATGGCAGTGATGGATGCTCATACAGCAAACAAGGAACTTGTTTTAGCGCAAGATACAACCAACTTTGAATTGGAAGAATTATTAGATAGCGTGACGATCAATGGAGAACCTGTGGCAGAAGATACGTATACGATCGAGCGTTTATCTGATTTCGATACTACAACTATTGGTGAACGAGAAGTTCGTTTGAGAATGGCAATGAAAGATGGCTTGGCCTCCGTTGAATTGGAGATTCCTTATGAGGTGAAGTGGGGAAGTACGTTCTTACTGAAAGGTTTAGAAAATGCGACTGTTGGTGCATTCAGTATCATCGAACAAGACGGGGGATCAAAGATCCATGCGACACAAGGAGAACAAGAAACGATTTTAAACAATGCGGTGAATAATGTTTTTGGTCGTGATACGTATTATCGAATCGAAATTTTAGCTGATCCAGAGCAACCAGAAAGTCGCCTGTTTCCAGATAATATTAAATACAGCTATGAAGTGACAGGACACATGACGATCCGACAAGCAATTCAAGGTTTTAATAATGGGCAACCGTTAGAAGTTAATGAAGGGGATATTTTCAAAGTTTATCATGCGGAAACAGAAAATCGTAACTTATTGATGCGCGATAACTTGGTCAGAAACTTTACAGCAGGATCTAATTATGCCCATTACCGAATCCAAAATGGTGAGTTTGAACCAATCACTATGATCCATGCAGAAAAACAAAATCAAAGCTTAGTTTTAGGTGAAGATGCAAGTGAATTGGATGCAACAAAGCTGATCAATGAAGTTCGCTTTAACGGACACCAATTATCTAGTTCGTTATATAATGTGGAACAAATCGATGCGTTCGACACACAAACAGCTGGCCAAAAATCAGTGACTGTTCGCGTATCTACAGCAGATGGTGTCACCGCTACAGACATTCAAGTACCATATGAAGTCAAATGGGGCAGCACGATCCATTTGAAGAATCGCCAAAATGAGACAGTAGGTTCATTTGGTTTAGTGAAAAGTGGTCGTCAAATCGAAATCCAATCAATACAAGGATCTGATCGCACGATTTTAAATAATCGTGTGACACAAGTGGATGACAATAATGTGTATTATGGAATCGAGATCCTCGGTCAAGATGGACGATCGAAATATCAATATGAAGTTCGCGGCACACAAACGATCCAACAAGCAATCTCGCGTTTCAATAGCGGAAATGCCTTGCCAGTAGTTGAAGGAGATGTTGTAAAGGTCTTCCACCAAGATGCGAACAACAATATCTTGATGCATGAAGAACAAGAAAGAAACTTCACTTATGGAGGACAGTTTGCTGTTTATAATGTGACAGAATACGGGTTTGAGCCTACAGGGGAGTTAGATGTTAGAACACGAGTAGCTTCTATTGCGATTGGCACAGAAAGAGTCGATCCGAAATCTATGGTTGAAACAGTAAGAGTAAATGGTCGCGAAATTCCAGCCAATTCTTATACGGTTCAGTTACAAGAAGATTCGCAAATCGATACCTCTGCACTTGGAAGTAACAATATCGTTGGTTTAGATATCCAAGTCAATGAAGCACATGGTGGTTTTACAACAAGCGCTGAAGGAAGATACTCCGTGGTTGAACAAGGTGCAGAAGATACACCAGGTGCTAGTGAAGAGGGTGCTGGAAGTGAGACCGGTGAAAATGGAGAAGGTGGACAAGATGATGGAAGTGATCTTGAAGCAACAGGCAACTTGCCACAAACAAATGCCACTCGAAACACAGTTCTCTCAGTACTAGGAACTATGTTACTTGCCTTGGTTGGCGGTATCTTCTTCTGGAAAAAACGATCTACTGAAAAGTTGGAAGAAGAGTCCGATAAATAAAATAAAGACATTTTTTATCCACTTTTTTATTCATAGTAGAAAAAATAGTTTTTAGAGAAGAAAAAAGACCTCTAAAATTAAATATGGGAAACACTCAAAGGAGGGGAAACCCAAATTTGAGTGTTTTTTATTTGTTTGTGAGGTGAATAGAAATGTTGAAGATTTTGTCAAAAAAATTAAAAAGACAATTGAAGTTACTGGAATACTTATTTGAAGGCGATACCTATCGCTTTAACGACTTAGAAAATTTACTTGGTTGTTCAGCCAAAACGTTAAGAAATGACTTACTTGATATTCATTCTTATGCCAGCGATATCAAAATCCAAATGACTCGAGAAGAGGGAGTGAAAGCAACAATTCTACCTCATGTCACGGAAGATTATATCTATCAAGTGATCAAGCAAGAGTCGATTGAATATCGCTACTTGGAAGCTATTTTATTACATAAATTCAAGAATTATCTTGAATTAGCAGACTATTTATTTATTTCTGAAAGTACCTTGCGGCGAATCGTCGATAAAATCAATCCAATGTTACAGAGTTATGATCTGAAAGTACAAGCACTGATCAAACTTGTTGGAAATGATCAAGTCATTACTGAAATGACCGTTCAGTTCTTAATGGAAAAATATCATTATTTTGAAGATGCATTTCCTGCATCCTTTCGGTTGCTAGTGACTCAACTTGCGCAGGATTTTGTTGAAGAAAACAACTTGCAACAAGCACTGATTAGTTTGGAACCGCAAGAAGAAAAAATATTTCATTTTTGGATTGCTGCTCGGATACTATTGCTACAAAATGATAATGGGGTAGTTACGGTTAGTAGAAAACAAAAAAAATTCAAGTACGAAATACTATCAAATAAACGTTTGCGTTTACCAAAGACCAACGAATTGATTAATGAGCACTTGGCAAGTTTTATATTCGATCAACCACTTGTTTTCCAATTATTCGTCAGAGATTCTTTAAATCAAAAAAATCCAATTCTATTTGCAATTGATAGTTTTATCAAAGAAGTGGAAGAAAAATATGGAATTGTGTGCGAAGATAAAAAAAAGATCTTTCGTAAAGCAACTATTTTATTACAACAAAGCGCGGTACCTTTCTCTATAAGTTATCAAAAAAAATCACTTTTTTTTAAAAATAGTCACTCAGAAATGAATAAAATCCAGCTTCGATTATGGAATAAGTTAAAACATTGTGTACATACACATCATATCTTACTAAATGATTTCGAAGAATTTGCGACAACTATGTTTACAGAAATATTATTGTATTGGCCAGATTTAATAAAGAACTTCGAAGATAATAAGCAAGTTCGCGCGTTAGTCATCACCAACTCTACACTAAAATATGACGCCTATTTACTCAGTGAATTAGACCAACAATTGGGTAATCATTTTGAATTTGTTGCTAGAAATAATAAAACATTGTCCCAAGATTTAATCAATTATGAGAATTTTGATTGTATTATTTCAAATATTACGATTGATAAAACCTATAATATCCCTATATTCGGTATATCCGTCTTTCCAAAAGCAAGAGAGATACATAATCTGATCAACTTTTATCAAGAATTACTGGCTTGATAACGAATAAAAAAATGCAAGTCCTCCAAATCTTGAGATTATGGAACTTGCATTTTTATAACACCAAAACTATTTAGATTTCTTGATCTTTTTCAAAGACAAGAAGGTCTCCTGGCTGACAATTCAAAACTTCACAGATTTTATCTAATGTGGTGAAGCGAATCGCTTTCGCTTTTCCAGTTTTTAAAATTGAAAGATTAGCCATGGTAATACCAACTTTTTCACTTAGTTCTGTTACTGACATTTTCCGCTTTGCTAACATTACGTCTAAATTAACAATGATCGCCATCTCACACCTCACACGGTCAATTCGTCATTTTTCTTCAAACGAATTGCTTCTTCCAATATTTTGATCAAGACATTCATTAATACTAACCCCGCAAAAGGTAAGAAAACCAGTGCAAAACCTAATAGCATCAATCCAGGAGCATCATCCGCATCTGCCATTTGATAGAATTTTGGTAAAATACCAAAAGCACTGAGTGATATCAGAATCATTACTTTCCGGATATAGCTAACTAAACGGTGTGAATGATCTGAGAAGGTCTGGTCATTAGAGATGATTGTCAATAATTTAAAAATGATACCGCCAATGATGATACCAGATAGTAGAGTGGTGAAAATGACTAAAATCAATAGAGTGGTTTGCCAATCTAAGGGGGCATTTGATTCATTGGTCAGTAACTGAGTAGCGAACAACAGACCAAAAAGACCGAAAACAACACATATTCCGATAGTCGTTGTTTTTAAAAAGAGTGAATGTTTTTTCATTAATTTGACCTCCTAAAAAATGTATATATTGATATTCAACTATAATTTATCGTTTTTCGATAAATTGATGGTTGAACGATTGCCTTTTCCGAAGAAAAGGCAATCTAACGAAGCATTGGTGTTACTTAAAACCTCTAAAGAGGCGATTACTCTATATTAACTCTTTCTCATTTAAACAATGTATTCCCTAACCACTAATACATCCTTGTAACCCTTTAGTTACGCCAGTGGGATTAAATTTCATAAAAACAAATTAAGATGTCGTATAACATATGATTCGCAATATATCTATTATAGCACAACGAACAATGGATGTAAATAGACTATTAATTTCAGAAAAAATCCTTGGCTGTACCGAAAAAATGAAAAGTTCTACGCAGTTTATTAATCAACATGTAATCCAAATGACTAGTGAAATGTGCTACAATCTTTTTTGGTGAAAAGGATTAAAATTTTTTTGTTATCGAAAGGTACATAAAATGAAAAAATGAGGCTTTGTTTTAAGAAAAATAGGTTAATGAAGCAATACTTTGTTGTTTTTGGTTTGTTGTGTACGTGAGGACTTACTTAAATTAGGGGGACATTTTGTGAATTTAGACACGCTGGAAAGCTTGTTGATTGTCATCGTTCAAACGGCTTGCATCTTTTGGGTGACTAGCTATTTGGATACGCATTTAAAAAATCGGTATTACGTCATTTTGTCGATCATTGGAATCATTTGCTATATGGCACTTTATTTTGTGATCAATGTTTTTGCAACTGCAGTTTTATGGGCTAGTTTATGTGCCATAACTTATTACTTCCGGCGAAATATTTATATTGCGCTATTTATCCCTTCTGTCACATTCTGTTTATATATTTTTTCCGATTATATCATCAATTTTAGTTATACGATTCTTCATTTGGTTCTAAATATAAGATTAACTGTGATTTTAGGAACCCTTCTTTTTTTCTTCTTTGCATATATTTTCAAAACATGGTTATTAGAAAAGTGCTACAAAGATCTCTTGACGATGAAAATCAGCGGAATCATCGCAACAGCGACGATTTGTGTCTATTTTTGTCTAGTGGTCATAGAAAGATTTCCGAATTTGCGAATTTATTTGATCGATGCACATGAGCTATTCATGATATTGTATGGGCTATTGTCAGCGATTATTTGTTTTTCGTTTATTTTCATAAAAAGAACGGAATATGAAAATAGAGAGCAAAAACGTCAAATGAGTTACTTGATCGAATACAGTGAACAAGCTGAAAAAAATTATTTAGAGATTCTAAAATTTAAACACGATTACAAAAATATTCTAATTTCATTGGAAGAGTATATCGAAACTGAAGATTTAACAGGTCTAAAGGATTATTTTAGAAATAGTATCAAAGCGACAGGATCGATTTTTGACCAAGAAATTTTTAGGATGTCTTCGATTTCAAATATAAAAATTCGAGAAATCAAAAGTGTGATCATGAGTAAGTTATATATGGCACACCAGAAAGGAATCCATGTGAGCATTTCTGTGCCTGAAGTGGTCAATCATGTGGAAGTGTCTACGATGGTACTCGTAAGAATGCTGGGGATCATTTTGGACAATGCAATTGAAGCCTCAGAAGAACTTGAACATCCAGAAATTGAACTAGCAATCGTGGCAGACCATAATGACTGTACATTTATGTTGATCAATAACTGTCCACGTGATTTGCCTAAATTACATGATTTAAAGAAAGCAAGTTTTACGACAAAACCCGGTAATTCTGGGATAGGTTTGACAAATCTGGATGAGCTAGTCCAGTTGAATGCAAATGTATTTTTAGATACAAAGATCCAAGATGATAAGTTTATACAAATCATAACTATATGTGAGGTAGAGGGGTAACTATGTTAAAAATTTTTATTTGTGATGATGAAGAGATCCATCGTAACCGCATCACCAACATTATAAAAAATTACGTGATGATGATGGACTATGATGTGGAGTTCCAACTAGCTGCAGATAACCCGTATGATATTTTATCCTACGTATCAACTAACAAAACAGAGGGTATCTATTTTTTAGATATCGATTTAAATTCAGATATCAATGGTGTGGAACTAGGAAAGCAGATTCGACAGTATGATCCAACAGCCAAAATCATTTTTGTTACGACTTATACCGATTTTGTTTATCTTACTTTTCTTTATAAGGTAGAGGCGTTGGATTATATCATCAAAGATAATGAAGAACAATTGCAACAAAAAATCATCAGTTGTATTGATATTGCGATCGAACGCTATATGAATACTGCGTTGTCTACCAGGGAACAGATCTGGCTAAAAAGCGGTGCCGTCGATGTAAAATTATATGTGGATGAAATCCTCTTTTTTAGTTCAAGTCCAACACCACATAAATTGATCGTACACTTGGACAATCGCATGATTGAGTATGCGGGGAAAATCAAAGAAATCGAAAAATTAAGTGATTCTTTGTGTCGCTGTCACCAATCGTTTGTCGTCAATTTGGCAAATATAGCAGAAATCAATAAAAAAGAGCGAAAAGTGATCATGACGAACGGGGAAGAATGTTTAGTCTCTACCAGATATTTAAAAAAATTAGCCACTCGCTTTGAAAATGAGTTTTCGCCCAAAGCATAAATGCATCGATTTTTGCACTTTTGACAAAAAAAGAAGCACTTTTGATAAAATAATCCATAGATTTGTAAAATAGGTATAATAAACTGCGAAGGAGCGTGAAAGATGACTGAAGAGTACATTTCAATAGAGGAAAAATTATCAAAGAAAATAAGTGGACATTTCGCTTCACAATTAGGACTTTCACCGATTGAACAAGCAAAGGTGGAATATGGGTTATCGATCCTATTTGTTGATCTGTTCAAGATGATCGTGATGTATGGGATCGCGTTTCTCTTACATATCGTAGGAGCAGTATTCATCACACATCTTGTATTCATCTCAGTTCGTTTTACAACAAAAGGATTTCACGCAAGTAACAGTGCTGTTTGTACAATACTGAGTGTACTTTTCTTAGTTGTTTTACCTTGGATCGCCGCTTCGATTGATTTTGAACTGACTCGTCCTTGGTTTATTCTCGGAATCCTAGTCGTTGGTTTGGGTATATTCGTGAAAGAGAGAACGATCAATCAAGCAAAAGGACCCTTCCAATTAAGAAAAACGTTTCTTATCATTCTGTTCATCACAACGATCGGCTTGCTTTTACCTAGTGACAGTATTCGTACATATCTCTTGTTAGGTCTAGCAATTGCTACATTGTTGATGTTTATTAAAAATAAAGGGGTAGAATAAATATGTTAACAAGTCTAAAAACAAAAAAATTACAAATGATGCAAGTCATCTCAACAATGGCGATTGCTATCGCAACTTATGCAATGGGAACGATCGGTGCAGACTGCACATTCGTTATCTACGAACCAAAAATGCCTGAAGCATTAAAAAATGAAATGAATAAATAAAAATAAAACAGCGATTTAGGAAAAATCTAAATCGCTGTTTTATTTTTTGATGTACATTCCAATTTATTTCTTTCGATAATTTTGTAGCAGAAGAACGAATAAAAAGAAAAACAACGATTCCCACAACGTAGTTGTCCAGCTAAATTCTTTTGACACCCCAAAAAATAGATTGCCAGCATTGGAAACAATCAAGTAAATAATCGTTATTATAAATGCGTATATGGATTTTTTTAACATATGACACCTCTTTCTAAGAATAATAGCTTAACTAAATCAAATGACTATTATTCTAACATTTTCCTTCAACTTATTATAAAATACTTTAATGCTTTTTGAAAAGGGTATCATCCTTTATAATAAAAGATTAAAACATTTAGTTCGAAAATGGAAAACTATAGTTGCTAGTTATGTTTTGTCATTTATATTTTTTATTTTGTAATATAAATGAGCATTATCTTTGCAATTTTTAATCTTGAATACTATTCTTGTAGTATAGCCAGCAAGAAACAATGGAAGTTATATAATAATTGTTTCTGTTATTTAAGATTTCTGTGAGGGAAGAAGTACCAAAGTTATTTTGAGCCTACACTTTTTGGTAGCGCTTACTAATAGAAGGTATTTTGCAGTTTCCTCAAGGGGTGGACTTGTTGGTCAGGTGTTTAAAACAGAAAAATAAGATAATTAGGAGGTGGAAAATGAATAAGGGGGTAAAGATCATCGGTGTAATTGTAAGCATAGTATTACTTTCAGTACTTTTGGTCATCGCTCTAGTTAATGCACCATATGTCTTACCTGAACAATTGGAACGTTTTCGCTTTTTTACGATAACAAATTATTATATGCAACAATATATTTTCTGGGCTGCTGTCGTATTTGCAATTGTTGTCGTTCTCATCTTATTATTTGTTCTTTTCTATCCAAAATCGAAAGGAACTTTCGTATTAAAGCACAAAGATGGAAAATTGACGTTGGATAAAAAAGCAATTGAAGGACTTACTCGTTCATATTTACATGAAGAAGAGTTCATTCAATCACCAAAAGTCAAAGTACGATCAACAAAACAGAAAATCAATATTCATGTAAAAGGCGATCTAAAACGTACTTCTTCTCTGATTGGCAAAACAGAAATGTTGATGCAAGAAGTCAGAGATCAAGTAGCCAATGTCCTTGGTTCAGAACAAGAGATCAAAGTAGCTGTCAATTACAGTAGTTATCAAGAAGAAAAAGAACATGAAGACAACCAGCACTCACGAGTAGAATAGGAGGGCACACAAATGAAAGAATTCTTTTCACTATATAAGCTCCCTATTATCTTTGGGGGTCTTGGCTTACTATTAGCCGTTTTATGGTTAACAGTTGGATTTTTCAAAACTCTTTTAATACTGATCATGACCGCTATTGGTGTGGGTATTGGTTTTTATTTAAAAGAAACAAGATTATTAGATGAATATTTCAAATCATAGGAGGAATTTAATATGGAAAACAAAGATTTCAAAAACGTGAACACTACTACAGGTACAAATCCAGTTGCTGATACTGCAGCAAAAGGTGAATTGACTTATGAAGACAAAGTCATTCAAAAAATCATTGGTTACGCATTGAAAGACGTTGACGGTTTGTTGACTCTTGACGGTGGATTTTTCTCAAACATTGCTGAAAAATTAGTTAACACAGATAACGTAACTGCTGGAATCAATGCAGAAGTTGGTAAAAAACAAGTAGCTGTTGATTTAGATGTAGTTGTTGAATATGGAAAAGATATCGAAAACATTTACGATCAAATCAAAGAATTGATCAGCACAGAAGTAAATGAAATGACTCATCTTGATGTTATCGAAGTAAACGTAAATGTTGTTGACATCAAAACTCAAGCAGAATACGAAAAAGATCAAGAAACAGTTCAAGATAAAGTAACTGATGCAGCAAAATCAACTGGTCAATTTGCTTCAAAACAAACTGACAAAGCAAAATCAGCTGTTGGTAAAGGTGCGCAAAAAGTAAAAGAAAACAATGAACCACGCGTACAATAAACTTAATTTTTTAGAATTTTAGGAGGAAATAATCATGGGATTTATTTGGTCATTAATCGTTGGTGGTATTATCGGAGCAATTGCAGGAGCAATCACAAATAAAGGATCTTCAATGGGCATCATTGCGAATGTAATCGCAGGTCTAGTTGGATCAGCTATTGGTCAAGCACTATTAGGTACTTGGGGTCCAGTGATTGGTGGAATGGCAATCGTACCATCACTTATCGGAGCAATCATTTTAGTATTGATCGTTTCATTCTTTGCACGTAAACTTTAAGCAAAGCGTGCTTTCTCAAATCATAGTATTTGAGAGAAAGAAACAGATGGACTGAACAATTTAACCGACCACAGAGAGTAGTAATACATACTCTCTGTGATCGGTTTATTTTTTTACATATTTCCCAAGAACGATCATTCTTTTTTTATTATGTTTTCTAGCTGTCACCTAAATAGTATACTATATAAATAATATGTAAACTAAAGTTTTTTTGATATTAAAAAAATAACTAAATGTTTTATTTATAGTAACTTTGAATGTTTAACTGATAGACAAGTGTTATTTCTAGTCTTGGTGTTGAATTTTGCTATAGATAAAGCTTTTTTTCTTTGTTATCCTTTTATTGAAATATTACATAAAAGAGTTTCGCTTGCTCTATTTTATAACACTTATTCAATGTTCTATGGAACAAAAACAAATAAACAAGTAGTTAAGAATATTTTCAAGATATTTACAAATAATATATGTAATCTAAATATTCGAACGTTAAGATGAAGATATGAAAGAAAACAACTGTCATAAAAAATATAAGGAAGAGCGGAGGGTCACTTATGATTGAGGTGATCGGATTACAGAAAACTTTTGATAATGGCTTTGAAGCATTGAAAAAAGTTGATTTTTCGATAAAAAAAGGAGAACTTGTTTGTCTTTTAGGTCCTAGTGGCTGTGGTAAATCGACGATGTTGAACCTCATCGCAGGACTGTTACAGCCTACAGATGGAGATATTCGCTTTAATGGAGAATCGATCATCAAAACGGAGCCAAAAGACCGAAATATCGGATTTGTTTTTCAAAATTACGCGTTGTACCCACACATGACTGTCTTAGAGAATATTATGTTTCCTTTGTTAGTTGGAGATAACAAAAAGAAAAAAGCCGAGGCAAAAGTCATTGCTGAGAAATATATGGAATTAACGAATATCCAAGAGTTGCAGAATAAGAAACCTGGAACTTTATCTGGTGGGCAACAGCAACGTGTAGCGATTACAAGAGCATTAGTGCAAGAACCAGAAGTCTTATTATTGGATGAACCTTTAAGTAATCTAGATGCTCGACTACGCTTGAAGATTCGCGAAGAAATTCGAAGGTTAGTGAAGGAAGTCGGGATCACGACGATTTTTGTCACCCATGATCAAGAAGAAGCTCTATCGATCAGTGACAAAATCATCTTATTGGAAGATGGTAAGATACAACAAGAAGATGATCCTCAAAATCTCTATTTAGAGCCAGAAAATTTATTCGTTGCAAAATTCATCGGTAATCCGATCATTAATTTTTTACCAATCGAAGTCATCAGTGATAGGGTCAAACATGCGTCGTTTGACTTACCGCTCAGTCGGTTTCTTGATCAGCGTTTCAAAGAATTGATGACAGATGGAAAATACTACTTAGGTATACGTCCGGAAGATATCTTACCAAGTGATAAGGGTCCCTTGAAAGGGAATATTCAAAGTGTTGAGTTGATTGGTCGAGAACGAATTTTACACTTTGAACTTGCTGGGGAACGAATAAAGTCGATCGTGCGTGTAGAAAATGAAATCAGTGAAGGAACTGTGATCACCTTTGACTTGGCCTATCATAAAGTGTTCATATTCCGCCTTGATGGAGAGAGGATCTATTGATGGTAAAGAAAAATTATAACTCTGAAAATCAACTAAAAGCTTGGTATTTTTTACTTCCAGCATTACTTGCAATTTTCGTATTCAATATCTATCCGCTTTTTCGTGCTTTTTTTATGAGTTTTCAAAAAGGGACATTGATCAATCCTCGCTTTGCAGGATTTGAGAATTACCAACGTCTGTTTAGTGATCCAGTATTTTTTCGCGCATTGAAAAATACTGCGTTCTACAGTTTCACCGTCGTACCGATTGCTTTGATCCTTTCACTAGGGATTGCGTGGGTGATTTTTGAAAAAGTAAAGTATAAATCATTTTTTGAAGCGATTTTTTTTATGCCTTATGTTACGAGTACGATTGCGATCGGTATTGTTTTTCGCTATTTTTTCAACGGGTCATACGGGCTCATCAATTATTTACTCGAGTTCGTTGGGCTTCCACGAGTGAACTGGTTAGATAGTGTTTCAATGAGTATGCCCACTTTGATCATCTTTGGTATTTGGACAAGTCTAGCTTTCAATATCATCATATTATTAGCGGGATTACGTAATATCGAGAAAGAGCATTACAAGATCGCGAAGATGTTTGGCGCAAATGAATGGGAGATTTTTGTGAAGATCACACTACCACAATTGCTGCCTACACTTACGTTTCTCCTAACAGTCAATCTGATTGGCGCGTTTAAAATCTATACGCAAGTCTACGCACTATTTGGGGGTCAAGCAGGGATTGCTAAAAGTGCGATGACCGCAGTGTTTTACATTTATGATAAGTTCCATGTTGCAGGTAGACCAGGTCTAGCTATGGCAGCGACACTTGTTTTATTCTTGCTTATTCTGAGTATTACTTTCTTCCAACAGTTGATTTTGAAGAAGGTGGGGAGACAAAGATGAAAAAAATGGTTACGTTGCTCTCACTTTTATTTTTGACAATATTAGGAATCATTACTGTGTTTCCATTTATCTATATGATACTCGGTGGATTGATGACGTATCGAGAAGCAACAAGTATTCCACCAACTGTCTTACCTGAATCTTTTCAATGGGTGAATTATTTCTCAGTATTCGAAAAAGCGCCATTTGTCCAGTATTTCATCAACACGGCATTTGTATCATTAGTGACTACATTGGCAACAGTCATCACTTCACTGTTTGCAGCGTTTGCTTTAGCGACATTGGAATTTCGATACAAGAAAATCGTGATGCTAGGATTGATTTCTTTGTTGATGATTCCTTACGAGTCGATCATTTTTACGAACTATAATACGATTGCACGTTTAGGCTTGTTGAACTCTTACACTGCTTTGATCTTGCCGTTTTTGACGAGTATTTTTTATATTTATTATTTGACTAATTACTTGAAAAGTATTTCGCGTTCTTTTTATCAAGCAGCTAAGATCGATGGAGCTTCTGACATGGAATATATCAAAAAGATCCTTATTCCTATGTCCAAGCCAGCACTGGTCACAGTAGGGATTTTGACCTTCATTTCGAGTTGGAACTCCTTTTTATGGCCGTTATTGGTCACTAATGACAAAAGATTTCGATTATTGAACAACGGCTTGTCGGCATTTACCAGCGAAAGTGGCAGTGACGTTCACTTACAATTAGCAGCGGCCACCTTGACCGTATTACCAATCGTGCTTATTTACTTTATTTTTAGAAAAGAAATCATCCGAGGAGTGGCAAAAAATGGGATCAAAGGCTAATCAAAAAACCAGCATTACCTTTCACAGTGGACTTTTGACAATTGGTGGGACAGTCATTGAAGTTGCTTACGGCGACGATAGAATCTTTTTTGACTTTGGGACAGAATATCATCCTGAGATCAAATTGCCAAACGAAGAGCTATCGACTTTACTAGATGTGGGATTTATTCCAGCAATCGACATTTATGATCCACGATTGACCACGAACAAGAAGGAATCTAATTTTGTAAATACCGCAGTATTCTTATCGCATGTTCACTTGGACCATACAAAAATGATCAATTATCTTGATCCAGAGATCCCATTATATACATTGGAACCGACCAAAAATTTATTGGAGACCTTAAATCGTAACGGGACATTCTTGTTGCCTTCACCTTATATAGAAGGAAATACACGAACGATCAGAACGATTGCGCCTTGTCAGGATCTTCACATCGGCGAATTGATGATTCGTTTGTTTCCTGTGGATCATGATGCATATGGTGCAGCAGCCTTTCTTATCGAGACGCCAACTGCCTTGATTGCTTATTCTGGTGACCTTCGGCTACATGGATTTGATCGCCATTTAACAGAGGAATTCTGTGAAGCGGCACAGAAAGTCGATGTATTGATGCTTGAAGGAGTGAGTATTAGTTTCCCAGAGAACGAGAAGAAAAATGAGATATCACCAGACAGCGAACGAGCGTTAACGGAGCAACTGGTCAAGTTGATCCAAGAAAACGAGAATCGTCAATTGACTTTCAATTTTTATCCAGCGAACATCAAACGCTGGGAAGCTTTGATCGATGCTTCCCCACGACGAGTAGTTGTCGAAGCAGAAATGGCTTTGCTTTTACAAGAAGTCGCTAAACGAGAAGTTCCTTATTACTACGCTGAGAAGAAAGAGCGGATCGGTACATTAGACCCCCAACTTGAGTATTCTTACGAAACTTTATTAGCAGATTCGACGGATTATTTCTGGCAATTTGTTGGTGAAGTTGATTCATTACAAAAAGGAGGTCTGTATATACACAGTGATGCCCAACCATTAGGCGAGTTTGATCCACAGTACGCGATTTTTAGAGGAGCTTTTGAAAAGCAACAAGTGGAATTTAAGCAGTCATCATTATCAGGTCATGCAAAACCAGCGGATCTAGCAGAAATCATCGATCGGATAAAACCTGCTACGTTGGTCCCCATCCATACATTAAAACCTGAAAGCATGCACAATCCATATGGAAGCAGAGTATTAGTAAAAAGAGGCGAAACCATTCAACTATAATTGGAGGAAGATGAAAAATGAAATGGACAACTATTAGTAAGTTTTTGGTAGCATCAGCAGCTGTAATGACTTTAGGCGCTTGTGGGAACACTGGCTCGAATGCCTCTTCATCTAGTGAAGAAATCGTCACTGATTTAACAGAAGAGACGACGATCACTTTTTGGCACGCAATGAATGGTGCGCAAGAAACAGCGTTACAAAAAATGACCGATGATTTTGTCAAAGCAAACCCAAATATCAAAGTCGAATTACAAAATCAAGCCCAATATTCTGATCTACAAGCAAAGATCAATGCTACTCTTCCATCAGCAGGAGATCTTCCAACAATCACTCAGGCCTATCCTGGTTGGTTATATAACGCGGCTCAAGATGAGATGCTCGTCGATCTACAACCTTTGATCGATAATGACACGATTGGTTGGCAAGACCAAGAAGAGATTCGTAGCTCTTTGATGGATGGCGCCAAGATCGATGATGTCCAGTATGGTATTCCTTTTAATAAATCGACTGAAATGCTCTTTTATAACAAAGATATGTTGGAAAAATATGATGTCGCTGTGCCAACGACATTCGCTGAACTCAAAGAAGCATCCCAAAAGATTTATGAAGCAACGGATGGCGAAGTTGTAGGTGCCGGCTTTGATTCTTTGAACAACTATTATACGATCGGTATGGAAAACAAAGGGGTTGAATTTAACAAAGAGTTAGATTTGACCAGTGACAAATCAAAAGAATTGATCAACTATTACGCGGAGGGTGTCAAAGATGGATACTTCCGGATCGCGGGATCAGACAACTATTTATCAGGGCCTTTTGCCAATCAAAAAGTAGCTATGTTTATCGGATCGATTGCAGGAGAAGGATATGTGAAGAAAGATACGGAAGGTGTATTTACGTATGATGTTGCTCCACGCCCTGAAAAAATCAATTTACAACAAGGAACGGATCTCTACATGTTCAGTAGTGCCACACCAGAAGAACGGACAGCTGCATTTTTATATATGAAATTCTTATCAGAGCCAGAAAACCAATTGTATTGGGCAACCATGACTGGTTACATGCCAACGATCGAATCAGTATTAGAAAGTGATGACTACAAAAATTCATCGGAAACAAAAGTCCCACGACAGTTAGAAGAGGCAACGAAAGAATTGTTCTCGATTCCAGTCGTGGAGAATAGTGACAATGCGTTCAACGAAATGCGTACGATCATGGAGAATATATTAGCTAACACAAATCAAGATACAGATCAATTGATCACAGATTCAGTACCCCAGTTAGAAGATGCTTGGAACCAATAAAAACGACTGAGAGGGTGAAATAATGGAAGTAACGATCCTTGCAACAAGTGACATGCACGGCTACGTTCTGCCGACGAATTATGCCAATGACTTAGAACAACCATTTGGTGTGGCGAAGGTAGCTGGAAAAGTGAAGGAATTAAGAGAAGCAGCGAGCGGTCCGGTATTCATGATTGAGAACGGTGACTTTATCCAAGGTTCGCCACTAAGTTATTTTGTTGCAAAACAACCGGAGTATTCTGTCTCGACGTTAACAAAGCTTCTAAACGGCATGAACTATGATGTTGGTGTATTAGGGAACCATGAATTCAACTATGGCTGGTCATACTTGAATGAAGCAATCCAATCCTATGATTTCCCAATAGTCGTAGCCAATATGTTAAGGAAGAATCAACAGGAATCGGTGTTACCTCCGTATCAGATCATTGAGAAACAAGGGATCAAAGTGGCGGTCTTGGGACTAGTGACCCAGTATATCCCAAACTGGGAAAATCCAGAAACAATCAAGGATCTTCACTTTGTGTCGGCTGTGGAAACGGCCAAAAAGTACGTGCCACTATTACGTGAGTTAGCAGATTTAGTCGTCGTTGCATACCATGGTGGTTTTGAAAAAGATCTAACAACAAACGAGCCGACTGAAGCAATGACTGGTGAAAACGAAGGAAGTCAATTGTTACAAGAAGTACCTGGGATCGATGCGTTAGTCACAGGGCATCAACATCGTGAAATTGCTGAAGTCGTTAATGGTGTACCAGTGATCCAACCAGGATATCGTGGGGCTTTTGTAGGAGCAATCAAACTAACTGTCAAAAAGCAAGATAACAAGTTTATCATCTTAGACCACTCATGTAAACTTTATCCAACGAAAGAGGCTTCTCCAGATCCTATCGTTCTTGAACAAGTTGCCCCGGTTTCAAAAGCATTAGATGTGTGGCTGGACCAACCAGTGGGAGAAGTACTGGGCGATTTAAGGATCATTGATCCTATGGCAGCTAGGGTCAATGAACATCCGTATATTGAATTGATCAATCGAATACAGATGGATGCGACTGGGGCAGAGATTTCAGGAACAGCTTTATTCAATAATGAAGTGACTGGATTCCCACAATCTGTCAGTATGCGTCATATTCTTACGAATTATATTTACCCGAATACACTGGCTGTTGTACGTGTGACTGGACAAGAGCTGAAAGCAGCGCTCGAACAAACGGCTGGTTACTTAACGGCAACCGATGAAGGAATTACGTTTGACCAAAAGTATATCCAGCCCAAACCTCAATATTATAATTATGATATGTATGAAGGAATCAATTACACGATCGATTTAAACCAACCAATCGGGCACCGCGTGACACGCTTTGAAAAAGAAGGGGAACCGATTCCCTTAGATAAGTCACTAGAAGTGGTGATCAATCAATATCGAGCAGTAGGCGGTGGAAATTATAAGATGTTTTCAGCGGAGAAGATCGTTAAAGAATGTCCGATCGATATGACAGAATTGATTGCCGAATATTTCAAACGAAAAAAAGTAATTGAAGCAAAAGTGGATCATAATTTCATTGTGATTGGAAAATAAAACGAATAATAGCATGAAAAATCTCCTTCGAATGAGTGTACGTCGCTTTCGGAGGAGATTTTCAGCATTTATATGCATGTTAAGATTTAGTCAGTTGTGCCAATAACTCAGTATAGCCTAGTTCTCTTGCGTAATCTTCTGCGGTTTTTCCTTGATTGTCACGTAACGTTTTGTCTGCCCCATGATTCAACAGTTCTTGAACGATTTGTTGATAGATTTCAGATCCATCTCGTAAGGCAACTGCTTCGATCAATGCGGTATAACCATAATTATTTTGATGATCGATGTCCACACGTGCGTCGGTTAATAGAAGTTTCACATTATCTAAATGGCCTTTTTCAGCTGCTGGAATCAAAGCATTACCACCAAAACGATTGACGATTTCTTGATTTGGTTCACGATGTTCCAACATATAAGATAGAATCTCTGTTTTCCCTTGTGCTCCAGCATAAAGGTAAGGGCTGTCCTGGATCATATCTTGGATGTCGATTGACGCACCGTGATCAATCAGAAGTTTGGCGATCTCGACAAAATCATGATGTGTGGCAATTAGTAAAGGTGTTTCGCCTTTGTCATTTTGTTCATCGATTGAATACTCTGTTTGTAAAATATCCTCAACTTTCTTTCGATCGTTGGCTTCAACTGCGGCTAATAAACTGCCAGATGGGTAACTCACAAGCGATTCCTCCGTTTCTTCGATTAAATGATCGGTTTGTTCAGTGGTTGTTTTTTCAACAGTAGAACTAGTGCTTTTCGTTTGTTCAGGAATAGGCATCTGCTGTGGCTCTTCACAACCCGTTATTAAAAACAATGAAACTGCAAAGGGCACGATCAGCCAAGCTCTCATAAATACGACCCCCTTTCTATCATCATATGATGAAGCAATCAATACCGCAAATGAATGAACTTACACTAGTAAAAGAATAAGGAATCGGTTGTTATTACACTTGAAGTTATAGTTTTTTTTATAAAAAAGAAATAACGGTAATTAATTAATTCTAATCCTGTAAATTTATAATAAAAAAATTAAGAATAAAAAATGATATTTTTTTAAAAAAGTTCAATACTAGGGTGCATCCATAAAATATTGTTTACACAACATTTTGTACGGTACTTTAACAAATTTTTCGTGTTTTTTTATTACCTTGCTTGCGGTAATTGCTGGTTAGATTTAATCTTATCTGTCTGTTATTCTTAATTTAAGATAACAAAAGCAAATACATAATATACATTTTTTCGAAAAGTTGATGTTATCTATATTAATCGTTAATTACGGAGGGAAACATGAAAAAACAAATTTTAGGAACCATTTTATGCTCAAGTATTTTATTTGGAGCAAGTCTAGCTATTG
This sequence comes from Enterococcus sp. DIV1304_2, assembly GCF_050555445.1. Classification (NCBI taxonomy): domain Bacteria; kingdom Bacillati; phylum Bacillota; class Bacilli; order Lactobacillales; family Enterococcaceae; genus Enterococcus; species Enterococcus sp. DIV1304_2. The sequence goes on along the minus strand of NZ_CP187851.1, from coordinate 1,511,714 downwards.
GTGGGAATGAAGCATCTGCACACGGATATGTACAGTCTCCTATCAGTCGTGGGTACCAAGGACATTTAGACAGAGACACAAACTGGAATGCTGCTTTCCAAAAATATGGAGCGGTTATCAACGAACCTCAATCTTTAGAAGCCTTAAAAGGATACCCTCAAGCTGGACCAGCTGATGGACAAATTGCATCAGCAGGTGGTTCACTTGGTGATTTCAATCTTGATCAACAAACTTCATCACTTTGGACAAAACAATCGATTGATCAAGGAGCAAACTTATTTACATGGCGCTATACTGTTGGACATGCAACAACAAAATGGCATTATTACATGACAAAAGCAGATTGGAATCCAAACGATAAATTAGAACGTTCTGATTTTGAATTGATTGGTACGATCAACCATAATGGAACACCAGCAACAACGACACCACACGCAATCAACGTACCAAGTGATCGTTTAGGTTACCATGTGATTTTAGCTGTTTGGGATGTAGCGGATACAGCTAATGCATTCTACAACGTGATTGATGTTGATGTGAAAGGTGATTCAGCTATTCCTGTGAAACCACAAGCACCTCAAAATGTACGTGCTGCAAATGTGACTGCTTCTTCTGTAGAATTAGCATGGAATGGCCAAGCCAATACTGTATCATACAACGTTTACCGTGACGGTGAATTAGTTGGAAATACAAATGATCCAGAATTTAAAGATGCAGGACTAAATGAAGAAACAACATACAACTATGAGATCGAAGCAGTTAGCCAAACTGGATTGACATCTGACAAAACAGCGATTTCAGTAACAACTAGAGCGACAACTGCTGAAGAAAAACCAACTGCTCCTAAAAACTTACATTCAATGGGTGAAACGACTTCAAGTGTGTCATTGATGTGGGGAGCTTCAACCCATACACAAGGTATCAAACAATATGATATCTATCGTAATGGTCAGTTAGTGGCTTCAACGCCATCTACTAGCTACACAGATGAAAACTTGGCTTCTGGCACAACATACTCATACGTGGTACGTGCAATCAGCACAACAGACGAAGTTTCAGATGCAAGTAACACTTTATCAGTGACAACGAAACAAGATGAAACAATCGAAGGAATCCGTGAATGGAAAGTAGGTACAATGGCTTCACCAGAACGTTATTCTATGAATGAAGAAGTAAGACACAATGGAAGAGTCTATATCACTATTGTTCCACATTTCAACTTTGGTGATGTTACTTGGGCACCTGACCAAGCACCAACATTATTCCGTTTGAAATAATCAATTTGACACTCAGCGCATGAAACTGCGCTGGGTGTTTTTTTGTGAATAAAGGTTGCAATAAGAACGTTTAGTTGACAATGAAGGAGATTGTCCGATACCATGACTATCATCAGGAATGATCATTCAACCAGAAAGTAGGAAAGCAAATGTTCAAACGAGTACCTTCAGAGTTAACAGAAAGAGAAAATTATAAACTGTTGATTGGCTCAGTTATCCCCCGACCGGTGGCAGTGGTTGCGACAAGGTCTTCAAAAAGAGTGACCAATGTAGCACCATTTAGTTACTTTAATATCGTCAGTTCCAATCCGCCGATACTTTCTTTAGCTATCCAAAGAAAAAACGGGGAATGGAAAGATACGGCAAAAAATCTTCTCGAAACAAAAGAAGCCGTGATCCATGTTCTAGACGAAAGAATACTTGTAGATGCGAATCAGACAGCTGCTAGCTTATCAAGCGAAGAAAGTGAATTGACCTTGACTTCTTTCAGCGTTTCCAAATCTGATACCATCGATGTTCCAAGGATCAATGAAGCTAGTATAGCTTTTGAGACCACACTCTATCAACATGTACCAATCAAAAAAGGCGAAGAAACAACAGCTGATTTATTTTTATTAGAAATAGCTGCTTATCAGATGAGTGAAAGTGTCTACGATGAACAAACAGGCTACATCGATCCTAAAAGTTTACAGCCAATCAGTCGCTTAGCTGGAAACGACTATGGGAAGCTTGGTGAGATTATTTCAATGTTACGCCCGAAATAATTGCACTGTGGACGAACTCGTTTTTCTAAAGACAAAAGAAGTTTCCTTACTTGTCATCAAGTCTTAAAATTTATTAAGTAAAGTTTAATTTAGTTATTTTATTCTTTTTTTTATTGATTATCGATTTGAAGAGGAATAAGATGGATTTTGTAAAAATCAAATAAGTACTAACCTTGTTAGGTGAGGCTCCTATACAAACATAGGCTATTGCTCAGAAACGTCGAAAGACGCCAATGGGTCAAACAGGAATTGTCGGATTAAGGCTTTTTCAAATAGCTAAGAATGCGTTCTTTACGTTGTATAGTGCTAAAACTCGGACGATGAGATGATGCCAGGTCAGAAATCTTGTTCGAAAAGGTTTCTGACCTTTTCTTATGCTTTCTATTTCTTTTTACCTCGCTTTACCTAACTTGTGTCTGGATGAGAAAGGGGGATGCGTTGGAAAAGCTATTTGATTTTATCACTAGAGGTATTCATTTCATTACAAAGAATGCCGAACGAAATAAAACAGAGAGACAAACAAAAAAGGTCGACGAGTTGCAGCTCAATCGACCCAAAGACATGTAAGAGAATATACTCTTTACTTGATTCATCATAATAGACAAAGGTCCTCGTTTCAAGTAGAAGAGTTTGAAAGGAAGAGGCAACTGAATGAAACCATTTCAAAAAATCGTATTAAGTATCTTGTTAGTGCTTGCAATGGTCATTGGCTTTTTTTCTTTTGAATTTATCCAAGGGTTCTCCTCAGTGAAACAATCTGCAACAGTTGAGAAAGTCGATGCACAAGATGTTCCATCGATCATCAATGTAGCATTGATTGGTTCTGATGCACGATCAAAAGAAGAAAATGGTCGTTCTGATTCTTTGATGGTCGCCCAATATGATCAGAAGACGAAACAAGCAAAATTGATTTCTATCATGAGAGATTCTTACGTCTCTATTCCTGGTTATGGAATGAATAAGATCAATGCCGCATATTCTTATGGTGGTATCGACTTATTGGACCAAACCTTACAAGATAATTTCAAGTTAGAGACCCCTTATTATGCAAGTATTACGTTTCAAGATTTTGTTGATTGTATCGATGAATTGTTTCCAGATGGTGTGACGATCGATGCAGAAAAAGATTTGGATTTAGATGGGGTAGCTATCAAAAAAGGAAAGCAAACAATGGACGGAAATACCTTGCTGCAATATGCTCGTTTTCGTGAAGACGAAGAAGGTGATTTTGGACGGATCCGTAGACAACAACAAGTCGTTGAGGCGGTAGCCAGTCAATTGAAAGATGTCACATCGATCATCAAATTACCCAAGGCGATCGGCAAACTTTTAGGTAGTATCCAAACCAATCTACCGGAAAGCGTACTGTTAGATTGTGGGTTAGATTTCCTAGATGACGAGAAGAAAATCGATACATTGTCCGTGCCCGTTGATAAAAGTTGGGACTTCAATGATCATACACCAGCTGGTAGTGTCTTGGAAATCGACTTGACTAAAAATCAGCAAGCGATACACGAGTTTTTGGACAAATAACCATATAACCCTATTGATAAACCAGTTCCTAAAACGAACTGGTTTATTTTGATTAAAAAAAAGTTAACATAAGAACAGTACTGGTTAAGAATCATTTGGGCTGCTGTTCTATTTCCTCTTCTATGTGTTAGAATATCTTTGATTCGTACTTTTAATAAAGAGAGGTATTCAAAACATGAAGAGGAGTGGCAGACAAAAGAAAAAATCGACCGGCATCTATATCGGAGCGGGAATCGTCGTCTTGCTTGCAGCAGCTGGTGGTGGCTTCTTTTATTATCAACACGTTCAGGAACAACAAGCAGTAAAAGCTGGAGAACAAACGATTGAAGGATTTATTGACTCCCTGAATCAGGAAAATTATGAAGAAGCGGTAAAATCACTTCAAGTAGAGAAGGATAGTGATCTTACTGAACAAGATATTTTGGAAAAATATCAAAACATTTATGGTGCAGCAGAGATCAGAGGGATCAAACTCTCAGACTTATCCGTGACAAAAAAAGCGAATGATACGTATGAGTTTACGTATAAAGCTAAAATGAATACGACGCTAGGTGAATTGAAAGACTTAGCATATGAAGGAACCTTGTCCAAAGAGGGAGACCAAACCAAAATCAATTGGCAACCTAATTTGATTTTTCCGCAAATGGAAGGACAAGATAAAGTCAGCTTGAGTACAGATGTAGCGTCACGTGGCGAAATCTTGGACCGTAATAAACAGCCGTTAGCGACAACTGGGAAATTAAAACAATTAGGTGTCGTACCTGCGAAATTAGGTGAGGGTGAGGAAAAATCAGCGAATATCAAAGCAATCGCTGAAGCATTCGATTTGACGGAAGCCAGTATAGAACAAGCGATTTCTCAAGGTTGGGTCCAACCGGATTACTTTGTTCCTTTAAAAATCATTGATGGGGAAACATTAGAACTTCCCAATGGAGCAACGATCCAAGAAGTTGACGGTCGTTATTATCCACTAGGGGAAGCCGCTGCCCAATTGATTGGATACGTAGGAGATATCACCGCAGAAGACATTGAGAAAAATCCTGAGTTGAGTAGCACAGGAAAAATCGGGCGTTCAGGCTTAGAAATGGCTTACGACAAAGAATTAAGAGGTACGAATGGCGGGAAGTTAAGTGTCACAGATGAAGAAGGAAATGAAAAAGCTGTCTTACTCCAACATGAAGTGAAAAATGGACAGGATATCCAGTTGACGATCGATGCCAATGCGCAAAAAACGGCCTTCGATAGCTTAGATGGAAAAACAGGTTCTACTGTGGCGACAGCCCCTAAATCTGGAGATTTGTTGGCACTTGTCAGTTCACCTAGCTATGACCCAAATAAAATGACGAACGGTATTTCCCAAGACGATTACAAAGCATATGAAGAAGACCCAAATCGTCCATTTATCAGTCGTTTTGCCACAGGTTATGCGCCGGGTTCAACATTCAAAATGATCACCGCAGCCATCGGTTTAGATAATGGCACATTGAATCCAGATGAAGTCTTGACGATCAATGGATTGAAGTGGCAGAAAGATAGCTCTTGGGGTTCTTACCAAGTGACGCGTGTGAGTGATGTACCACAAGTCAACTTGAAAAATGCTTTAGTTTATTCTGATAATATCTATATGGCACAAGAAACATTGAAAATGGGGGAAGAAGCCTTTAGAAAAGGACTTAATCAATTTATTTTTGGTGAAGATCTTGATTTACCGATCCAAATGAATCCTGCGCAGATCTCAAATGAAGACTCATTCAATTCGGAGATTTTGTTGGCAGATACAGGATATGGACAAGGACAATTGTTGATCAATCCGATCCAACAAGCAACGATGTATAGTGTTTTTGCAAATAATGGTAGTTTAGTCTATCCACGACTAGTCATGGATCAGGAAACAAAAGATAAGAAAAATGTTGTCAGTGAATCAAGTGTCCAAACGATTTTGCCGGATTTAGTCGATGTCGTGCAAGATCCGAACGGAACTGCACACTCGTTAGCTGCACTTGGCATTCCGCTTGCAGCAAAAACTGGCACAGCTGAAATCAAAGAAAAGCAAGATGAAAAAGGACAAGAAAACAGTTTCCTTTATGCAATCAATCCTCAGACAAATGGCTACTTAGTGATCAGCATGTTAGAAAACAAAGAAGAAGGCGATTCTGCCACTAATCGAGCGCCTGCTTTATTACAATATTTGAACCAAAATTACCAATAAATATAGAGTTTGAAATCGGATACAAAACTATTGGTTATTTTCCTTTTCTAGTGATACACTAGTCTATAGAAACGAGTGTAAATAACAAGAGGAGGAGATAAGATGACTGATGTTCCAAGAGCAGTAAAAGCGGAGATGGCAGCTAGCATGTTGAAGATCCAATTTGATAATGGTGAAATGAGATATTTAAAATCACATTTAGCAAAAGAACATGCAGAAGCTTTTTCGATGAAAAATGGCAAGAGAAAGAATAGTTTATTGGCTTCACAAACAACCTGGGTAGGCTCGACTATTGAAATTCAACCAGATGGCACTCTTGTTCTGAATGAAAATGATTATTACTCTCCAGAAGAGTTATGGAACGATAGCAAAGAGCATATTATTTGATCAAAAATAGAGCCTTTCTATTAGATTCGAGAAATCTAATAGAAAGGCTCTATTTATCTGAGAACGAATCACCCGTGATACACTTTTCTAGTAAAGTATTTAAGAATCAATGGAGAGATCAAGGTACTTAATAAGATTACGATCACAAGTGGAGAATAATATTTTGCTTCAATCAATTGGCTTTGTTGTCCAATTTGCAAGATGATCAACGCCATTTCACCACGTGAGATCATGCCAGCTCCTACCATAAAGGCACTATTCGTTGAAAAACCGGCTACTTTCGCCCCTAGATAACCACCACCAAGTTTAGTCAAGACTGCAACAGTCGTTAGGATCAAGATAAAAATCAATTGTTCCCCAAAGTTGGAAAAATCGACTTCTAGTCCAACACTGACAAAAAACACAGGGATGAACACTGCGTAACCTAATGCTTCAACATTATGGTACACCTCTTCTTTGACGGTCGTTTGACTCACAGCGATGCCTGCAAAAAATGCGCCAATGACTGAACTTAGTCCGATCAAATCAGCGATGTAGGACATACCTAGACATAAAACCAACGAAACGATGATGATTGCAGAGTTGGCATAGATTTTTCCAGCTAGTGACATCAAAAATGGGGCAATCCATTTGACCAATAAAAAAATAAAAATAAAGTAGATCACTTGCTCCAATAATAGAAGCGGTAAAGGGAGGCTACTGCCAGATTCTCCTGTCAAAAAAGATAAGCTGAAACTTAACACTAATACGACAAGGATATCATCAACTACCGAAGCACCTAAGATAGTCGAACCTTCTTTTGTGTTGACTACATGAAGTTCTTTCAATACTTCAACGGAGATACTCACAGAAGTGGCGGCAAGAATGATCCCAAAGAAAATAGCTTCATTCCTTGATACTTGAAAAATTTCACCCGTCAGCCAGCCAAATAATACGGGGAGTATGATCCCTAATAAAGCAACGAACATTCCTGGCCGAAAGTATTTTTTCAACAAAGAAAGATCACTTTCTAGTCCAGCTAAAAACATCAGTAAAATGACACCTATTTCTGAAAAATCATGGACGAGGATGTTGGGATGCACCCATCCAAGACCCGCACCACCAAGTAACACGCCAACGAGTAGTTGACCAATTACCGCAGGAATGCCAAACCTCCGTGAGAGATGAGAGCCAATGGTTGTCGCTATCAAGATCAAACAGAGAATACCTATAAATTCCATTCTTTTCATCCTTCCTTTCTCAAAAAGAATTTAGTTTATTCGTGTCAAATGACCTCCTAAACAGGATAACATAAATAACGTTATTTATGTAGTATCGTCCATTGAAGGAATAGATGAAAGCGTACAACAAAAAAGGTCAGGCATTTAAGCCCAACCTCGAAGTTAAATAACTAATCAATTGACATACATATTTCTTACTTTGAAGTAGTTGATGATCTCAGAGATTCCCATAAAGATCAAGATACCGCCAAAGATTTGGAAAAGGATCATCAAGCTTTGGAATGGATTAAATAGCAAAATCAATCCACCAATCAGTAAAATCACGCTGTATAATGACCAGCCTTTTGATTTCGTATTCAAACTAATGAACAATTGAAATGCGCCATTTGCTAAGATCATTAATCCTAAAAGAATCGGCAAGATAGAAACGATTGCTGATGCAAATAAGAACACGATCAGTCCGAAAACCAGAAAAGCAATCGCACTGAAAAGTCCAAACCCCCAAACGCCCGTTTTTTGCTTGTTTTTATAGGCTTCAAATAAATTGATCAGTCCCAGTAAAACAAAATAAGCAGTGATAAGATAGCCGACAAAATTAAATACGGCAGTCGGATTGATGACTATTGCGATACCGGCAATGATATAAATTGCTGCTCGTAAAAAAGCATGTCTTTGAAAATTGCTTCGAATAAGTTCATACATTATTATAACCTCCTTTTTTTTATTTTAACGGTTATTGATGTATAAACCAACTAATAACTAGTGATTCCATTATTTTCTAAGGATTTTTTCCATTTTCTTTCCTTTAGCTAATTCATCGATCAGTTTGTCTAAATAACGGATTTCTTGCATCAAAGGTTCTTCGATATTTTCTACTCTGACACCACAAATAACTCCGGTGATTAATTTACGGTCAGGATTCAATCTTGGTGCTTCAGCAAAGAAAGTTTTGAAATCCTTTTCCAATTGAATCTGTTCCTCTAATTCAGTTTGTCCATAGCCGGTCAACCAATGAATGATTTGGTCAACTTCCTCCTTTGTACGATTTTTTCGTTCTGCTTTCTTTATATAAAGAGGATAGACAGAAGAAAAAGTCATAGTAAAAATACGATGTTCAGTCATAGAAAAGCTCCTTTTTTGATTATTATATAATGAACTGTTCGAAAAGAATAGCTGTAGCTTCAAGTCACGTGAAAAATCAATGAACAGAGGGATATAGATATTAAGATCGCTACAAGAAACATAGGCATCTGTATCTGTGAAAATCAATGGAAGTCAGCATAATCACGTTCTTGTTTGATCTCAAAAATATAGATAGCTAACTGTGCAATCATCTTTTTCCAATCATCTGGACGAACGATGCCGTTTAACAAATAAATCTTTTTGATACTCTCAGGTAGCTGGTTTAGCGGGCAATCACTAATGACGATATCACATTGTTCCATATAGTAACGTTGGATGACGATCGCCTCTTTTGAAAAAATTTGTTCGATTTTAACAATTAAATCTTTACTGATATAAAAGTCTTTCGTATGATTCACACCGATGATGATCGGTGGTTGCTTTTTGAAACGGTCGTAGAAATGTAGTAATTCTTCGACTACCCAAGAAACATTTTCTTTTTCTAGAAAATCTGGTAAGTAATGCCAATTTTCTTGCCGGAAGTTCTCATAAAATTCAGCTACGACTGTTCTTAAGTGTTCATAGTTTTTCTGATCCTTATAAAGCAAGAAAGTCGGTAAAGGTGTATTCGGCTGTTCGCTATCCAAAAACGTATTGTGAAGTTTATTGATCGTAAAGGACAGTGCATATAATTTTTTTTGTTTTTCAGGTAGCTCTAAAGCGAAATGCTGACTGAATGCTTCAACTAAGTTCTTGGAATAAATCAAATAAGGGAAATCGATCGCTAACAGTCTTTGATAGTGCGTCAAACTTTGCTCTTCACTATCCAATTGAGAAATCGTTAGGCGTGCTAATAAATTGAGTATGATTCGTTGTTCCCGACAAATCGGTAGATCAGGATTCAAAATATCCACATCAGGTTCTATCAAAAGATCAATATACTTAAACTGGCTTAACTCTTTTTGAACATTTTCTAATGATGTCATGGGAAAATTATCTTGGCAAAGTTTCAAGAGAAGATACAGCTTATCCAAGACACCACCATTCATCCCATCCAATAAATCTTTTTTAAAGAAGGCATGGAGTGTGTACTCGATTTTTTTTGGCTCTTCCTTGTGATAGGGAAGGGAGGTATTAGCAAAAATCGTCCAATAGACATCTAGGAAACAATATTGGATTTGAATCTCACTACCGGTGATTATTTTCTTTCCCTTACTTGAAAACTTAAAGGAGATTCCATATAAAGCCAAAAATTGGTTGATTGCCTTCATTTTAGAATAGAGATATGAAGGACTGTAATTTGTCATTTGGCTGATCGTGACCATAGAGTTGACTTTCTGACGAAGTAAGGCAGCAATGATTTGGAAATTAGTTGATTCAAAACAATATTTACCAAATAATTCGTAATAACACGTCGCAAGGTCAGCATCGTTCAAAGAAATTTTGACGAATTTCTTGTTTTTCACTACTTCAACACTACTCAAGCCTAAAGATTGAAAATCCTGTTCGATTTCATGGAGATATAAAAGAAAGTTCGAATCAGACATCTTAAAGTAATCCGCTAGATAGTGCGTGGTGATAAAGAACTGATGCTCAGTTAAAAAAAGAAAAATCTCAAGTTTTGTTACATTTTTCTTCTTTAATAAAAACGTTTTGATTGCTTCTTGTGTTTGCATTGAAATTCCTCCGGTTGAAAATTTTACTGAAAATTTCTTTATTTTACACAAAAAAACAGTAAATCTTCCGTATCAATCTATATTATCTTATGTTTAACATGATAATGATATTAAATAGGAGGAATTCTCATGAAATATTTAAGTCTTCTCTTTGCTTCTGTTTTACTGAGTAGTGTTTCTGTATCAGTCGAAGCTGCACAGACAGATGAACAGCCTAGCAATGATGTGGCACAACTAGCTGCACATTCAGGCTGGGCAAATGTGAATCAAATCAAATTTTTAGAAGAACATGCTTCAGCAAACTCAGGTATCATGAAACTTAGTCTAGGAGAGACGATCACGGTGAAAGCACTGGTGACTTATTCAGGGGATATCCAACCGATTTTACAGTCTGTTGTTCAATTTGAAAACGTTGATCCAGCCTTAAAGATCGAACATGATCCAGCTTCACTTGTATTCAATAATAAACTAGCAACTTTTACGTTTAATATTACATTAACACAACCGATCAGTAGACCTGCTTTATTCTCTGTAAAAGTGGCAGATGGTCAACCTGGAGATAGACATCACTTGACACCATATAGTCAACGTCAAACAGTTGAACAAAAAGCTGGAGGAACAGGTGGCGTGACTGAGCCAGATCCTAATCCTAAACCGGATAATCCAGACGAAAACCCAGACGTTACACCGGATAACCCAGATGAAAATCCAGATGTAACACCAGATAACCCAGATGAAAATCCAGATGTAACACCGGATAACCCAGACGAAAATCCAGATGTGACACCGGATAATCCAGATGAAAACCCCGATGTGACACCAGATAATCCAGATGAAAATCCAGACGTGACACCGGATAACCCAGACGAAAATCCAGATGTAACACCGGATAATCCAGATGAAAACCCCGATGTAACACCAGATAATCCAGATGAAAATCCAGACGTGACACCGGATAATCCGGATGAAAATCCTGATGTGACACCGGATAATCCGGATGAAAATCCTGATGTGACACCAGATAATCCAGATGAAAATCCCGATGTAACACCGGATAATCCAGATGAAAACCCAGATGTGACACCGGATAATCCAGATGAAAATCCAGATGTCACACCAGATAATCCAGATGAAAACCCAGATGTGACACCGGATAATCCAGATAAAAACCCAGATGTGACACCGGATAATCCGGATGAGAATCCAGATGCAAAACCGGATAAACCAGAGGGCAACAATGGAAACTATGAAGGAGATAACGGGGAAGATGGAAATGGTGGACATGGTGGTGGAGAAGTGATTGAACCACAAATCCACCCCGAAGGCAAAAATCCAACGATCACAATACCTGAACAAGTAAAACCATGGTCTCAAATTCGAAAACAATCAATTCCACATATTGATACGACAGATGTACTGGTAAATAAAAAATCGTCTGAAAGTGCGAAAGAAATTCTGCCAGTGACAAAAATAGCTCACTCATTAAATCAAGTAGCTAATGATAAGAATTCTGCAACATCAACAGAGGAAACAACGAAGCAATTACCTAAAACGGGAGAGCACAATCGCTTCTTTACATGGATGTTTGGTCTACTGATCACAGGAATGAGCATGGTTACTTTTAGAAAAATCAATTAATGATTGTAATAGGTAAAAAACGCCTTGAAACGGAATGTTTCAAGGCGTTTTTGCGTATAAAATGATTGATCAGTTAACATAGTTGATTTGTTCTTCTTCAATCAAAGGATAGGTGAGTAATTCTGTACTATCTAAATCTTCTTTCGTCATATCGACTGCATTGATTTGGCTGTTTGTGTAAGTCGTGTAGTAATAGATTCCTTTGTCTACATTGCAACATGAAGAATAGATCGTATACTCAAATTTTCCATTTCCAACATCACAGAGGCCTTTTTGTTGTTCGACCGATTTTAGGATATGGAAGAATTGACTAACGCTTTCCTGTTCCGTCGTTGCTTTGACGGAATTTAATTTTGTAAATGCAACTTTAACAAAACGAGAAGCAGATGATAAATCTCCAGGTAAGCCTAATCCACCCATGCCGCGAGAATAGACCGATAAATCAAGTTCATCGGAAAAATGGTTTTTAGGGGTAGTCGGTGAGACTGATCGATAGTTATTCAAGTTAAACAATTGATAGTCAAAGGTTGGATTATTTGTTAATACACCGATTGGATTATCATAAATTTTTAAGCCTTCGGCAACTGATTCGATAACAATTGATGTTTCTTGATCCGCTAATATCCAATGAAGAGGAGATAACGGTAGTTCTTCACTGAAATTGATGTTGACTAAATTGATGTCTGCTAATAACGTACGAGCTTCTTCTACATTTTTACATTGACTCAATATCCATGGAATAAATTCAAATGGTGTAATATTGGTCTTTTCAGGATCTTCATCAAAAAAATGGGCATTCCCAGGGAAATTCAAACCAGCCATACTCAAACCTTTTTCATTTGTTGCATCATAATAGAGGGGGTAGTTATCTACAACTGCTGCCATACCGATGATCGCATAATGAGACTCTTGCTTTGGGACTTTTCGATAAACAAAAGGATAATTTCTTGGAGTGATCGTCACCTGTTCATTATAAGAAACCTCTAAATCCAAATTCCGTCCAAAATAATGATCGTTAGTTGTGTAAGTAATAGATGTACACATTATAATAACCTCCTTTTTTTAATTCTATATTAAGACGATAAAAGGAAAATTACTAATAAAATGATTTCGGCTTCTTATAAGTTGTAAAATCAATCAAAAAAAACTCGGTAATTGAATTACCGAGCATCTTGTTCTTTATTAAAATTTTTAAGCATTTTTTTAGTCAAATGAAGCAACATAGATAATTCTTCTTCATCTAAAGGTAAAAATTCAAGGATTTTTTCAGGGATGTCTTTTGCTTGATCTTGCAACAAAAGTCCTTGTTCAGTTAGAGATAGAATAGTTACCCGTTCATCTGAATCAGCTCTTTTACGAGTGATGTACTGCTTAGTAGTTAATTTCTTTATTACAGGAGTCAAAGTTCCTGAATCCAAACACAAGATCTGGCCTAATTCCTTCATGGTGATTTGTTTTCTCTCCCATAAAACAAGTAAAACAAGATACTGCGTATAAGTAAGATCCAGTGGCTTCAACAAAGGTATATAGTAACGAGTAATTTCTTTAGAGGTGGCATATAAAGGAAAGCATAATTGATTTTTTAGTAATAACTCCTCCAAATAGACCACCTCCTAATGTGCTACTTCATAGCATACTTGTTTTTTCTAAAAAAATCTAGTTCTCTACGGCTGTCAAAGTAACTTCAATATTGCCAGCTGTTGCTTTTGAATAAGGACAAACTTTATGTGCAGCTTCTAGTAATTCTTGTGTTTCTTCAATTGATAAACCTTCAACTGAACCTTCGATCTCAACACCTAAAACAAAACTCATTTCACTTTCTGCATATAGAGATACTTGAGCGCTGATCGTTGATGCACCGTCAATATTTTTTTGTGTTTTGATCAAGTCTAGTGCGCTATTGAAACATGCACTAAAACCAGCGGCAAACAATTGTTCCGGATTTGTTGCATCGTCTACACGTTTACCTGGAGCTGCAATGTTAAGCTCGAATGAGTGATCTGGACTGTGTACTTCCCCAGAACGTCCGCCAGTATTGATCATTTTTGTTGAATACATTTTTTTCATTAAAAAATCACTCCTCTTTTTATATTTGATACAATTAAATTGTACACAATTTAATTAGGTAGAGCAATTAACTTGCTTGTAAAAAAGTCTACTCCTGATTTATGAATAAAAACCAAGAGTAGACTTTATTAAAGGAATAGGTCCGTTCATTTTAATTGTGACATCATTCGATCGGATGGTACGTAAATCCACTACCCATGACTTCTGCTACACTATTGACGATGACAAAAGCATTCGGATCGATTTCTTCAATTATCGGTTTGACTTTAGAAAATTCTTGATCAGTGACAACCATCAATAAAACTTCTTTTGATAGATTACTATAACCGCCTCTAGCTTCTAGGATCGTGAACCCACGTCCAATCTCTTGACTTAAACGTGTATGGATTTCTAAAAGATGATTCTCGCTTAGAACCATGATCGATTTTTGACGATTGGTTCCTGTTTCAATGTAATTCATTACGATGGATGTAATTACGATCGACAGAATCGCATAGAGAAATTCATCAAATCCAAAAACAAATAAGGTTAAGGAAACAACGACAGCGTCGGTCATCAAAAGTCCAATGGAAGGACTCAAATTGAAGTATTTTTTGAAGATCAGGGGAGGAATTGTGGTACCGCCACTAGATGAATTATTCTTGTATAAGATAGCTACACCTAAAGCAAAGATCGCACTACCGAAAATGACTGACAAGAGACGATCAGGCGTGATCATATACTCTGGAACGATCTCAATGATCGCTGGGAAGACTAAACTACCAAATAATACTTTAAAGAAAGGTTTCTTGCCTAAAAAGACCAAGGCTAAGACTAACATGATGATGTTCAAAACCAGTATGACTGTTGCTCGGTTCAACCCTAAAGCTGACTCAAGTAAAATACCAAGTCCACTTACGCCACCAGCTGCAATGTGATGCGGACCTAAAAACATGTTGATACTGATAGCTAAAATAGTTAAAGCAAACACTATTTTAATGTATGTCCAAATTATATTTCTACCGTGTTTCATTTATCCACTTCCTACTATACATTTATTTCCAACTATTCTCATTATACATTAATTTTGTATAAAAGTTAACAAAGTTGAAAAAGAAAGTTAGATAAACCTAACTTTATGATGGATCGTTAAAAGATAAAATGGGTCGAAATGGTGGACAACAATTAATAAAAACAATTATGAAATGGAACAAAGTGTGTATTTTTTGCTTCATACTGACTCGATATTTATAGAAACTATTTATAAAAGCTAATTGACCAGCAATGTGCATTGACCTGTAGCGATTTTCAAATCATTATCTAAATAAACCGTTGCCTGCCAAAAGTGAATAGTTTTCCCGACTTTTTCAGGATGTGCGACCACTTTCAAGGTACCTGTAGAGGCTTTATTCAAGTGTTGGACTTGCAGATCGATCCCTACAGCAAAGTGGGGGGCTTGTAAATATTCGTTAGCCCCAATGCTACAAGCCGTTTCGATCAATACAGCATTGATTCCCCCATGCAAATAGCCATAAGGTTGGTGATGCTTTTCTTCAATTGCTAAAGTCAATTGGACTTCTTTAGGTGTGACTGACAGTATTTCGACTCCAAGATGTTGTAATAGATCCATAATTCTGCTCCTATCTAGTTTTTTTTAGTATAACAGAAATTCTAAATTTATTTTAAGATACTCAAACGTTTTCTTTTTTCTTGTGTATAATAAATTTAATGAATTTTAGGAGGAGATAGAAATGAGAGAATGGAAAACGATCAAGGAATACGACGAAATCTTATTTGAACAATATGGGAAGATTGCTAAGATAACAATCAATCGTCCAGAGGTTCATAATGCTTTTACACCAAAAACAGTCTTTGAGATGATCGAAGCTTTTACAATCAGTCGTGATCGTCAAGATATCGGTGTTATCATTTTGACAGGAGCTGGTGACAAAGCATTTTGTTCAGGTGGCGATCAGAAAGTTCGAGGAAATGGTGGGTATGTTGGTGAAGACCAAATTCCGCGTCTGAATGTACTAGATTTGCAACGATTGATCCGAGTCATTCCTAAGCCAGTGATTGCGATGGTAAAAGGTTGGTCGATCGGTGGTGGAAATGTCTTACAACTTGTGTGTGATATCACAATCGCAGCCGAAAATGCGAAATTCGGTCAAACAGGGCCTAACGTTGGGAGCTTCGATGGTGGCTATGGTTCGGGTTACTTGGCTCGTGTCGTAGGGCATAAAAAAGCGAAAGAAGTTTGGTTCATGACGAAGCAGTATAGTGCTGAAGAAGCGTTGGCAATGAATTGGATCAATACGGTCGTACCGCTCGAACAAGTAGAAGATGTGACGATCGAGTGGGCAGAAGAGATGTTGAAGAAAAGCCCACTAGCTCTACGAATGATCAAAGCGGCAATGAACGCAGATACAGATGGCTTAGCAGGTATCCAACAATTGGCAGGGGATGCGACGCTTTTATATTACACCATGGATGAAGCACAAGAAGGACGTGACGCATTTAAAGAAAAAAGAGAACCTGATTTTGACCAATTTCCTAAGTTCCCTTAAACCTCAACCTAATAGCTGGTTGCAAAAACAAGCAATGCTTCATCCAGATGCACCAGCCTGTCAGTGGAACGATCATCATTTGTCTTTTCGCGAGCTGACATCACACGTTCAAAGTTTTGCAGAGTATTATCATCGAATATTACCCAAAGCGAGTGAACGAGTTGCCTTGTATTGTGAAAATGATTTAGATGCCTATTTATCGATCTTGGCATTATGGGAGTTAGGAAAAGAAATCCAGTTTGTCAATTCACGCTTGACGACGAATGAGATCAGTGAACAGATGGCAGATGCTGGGACATCCACTCTTATTTCTGCCAATAAATTAGCAGTCAACGAGCGCATCACTTGGTATTCATTTCCCGATCCTTCGGAATTACACGTCCTACAGCCGAAGGATTGGTTTGATGAAGGGTACGGAGAAAAGGCGATCGCGTCAATCATGTATACGTCTGGAACGACAGGTAAACCGAAGGGCGTACCGCAAACATTTGCCAATCACTATGCGAGTAGCCAAGCGACTGCGCTAAGTTTAGAAGTAGATCGTTCAGATAGCTGGATCTGCTGTGTGCCACTCTATCACATTAGTGGCTTGTCTATTTTATTACGCTCACTTGCTTTAGGCATCCAAGTGATTCTGTTGCAGGGATTCTCTCCTCAACAAGTCCATCAACTTTTAGCAAATGGAAGTGGCAACTATATTTCTTTGGTCAGCAAAATGTTGAAAGACCTTGAACCATTGATCCCAGAAAGTGGTTATGCTCCCTCATTCAAAAAAGTATTATTAGGGGGAGGGCCGGGAGAAGGACGAGTCATGCAAGCATGTATGGAAAAACAGGTGCCTGTGATGCTTTCTTATGGCATGACAGAAACCTGTTCACAGATCGTCGCCCTTTCTCCAGAGTCATTCGAAGCAAAAACCGGTTCTTCTGGTAAAGCTTTGTCTGAGGTATCGATCCGTATTCAAAAAGATAAGAAGTCAGATCAAATGGGAGAGATTTTAGTCAAAGGACCATCGATCACCGACCACTATTTGAATAGCGTCAATCCGGATTCTTGGACAGAGGATGGCTGGTTTCACACTGGCGATTGGGGGTACCTTGATGAAGAGGATTATCTTTATATTGTCAGTCGCATGAGTGAACGCATCATTTCGGGGGGAGAAAATATTTTCCCAGTTGAAATCGAGCGAGTACTTTTAACTTGCAATAAAATTGCGGAGGTCGCTGTCGTAGGGGCTTGGGATGAAACATGGGGACAAACACCTGTTGCTTATGTGCGATTAGATGAACCACTTACTGATAGAGAAATCACTGAGCTACTAGCGCCATTAGCACGTTACAAGCATCCAACTAAAATCTACTGTGTCTCGGAAATTCCTAAAACGGCGACTGGAAAACCAATCAAACGTCTTTTAATGACAGAAGAAAGAGTGAATTACATTGAATATCAAATTAGATAGCTCAATCGATGATCAGCTTTTAAAAAATCATCTTTATTTTACTTATAGCTACGAGCTTGGTGAACAAACGGTAAAAAAACTCTTACCTCTTGTCCCATCTAAAGGAGATCGCTTTTATTGGTGTCCTCCTGATGAGGATTGTGAGCTATTAGGAATAGGAGAAAATTTATTTGATGGACAACAGGATGATATGCCCAGTGCTATCAGAGGATTTTCTCTTGAGTTTTCTAAAAGTTTTTTAAACGTATCAAGCCAGAAGGGTAGACCTTTGCTTTTTGGAGGCTTTCCCTTTGATCCAAACAACTTAAAAGAAAAGATTTGGAGTGAGCTTGAATCTGGCTATTTCATTCTACCAAGTATTCTTTTCAAGCGAATAGGTTCAAAGACTCAAGTTGTTTTGACAATCAGAAAAGAAGCGGCAACAACCAGGAGTCTTTTAAAAGATTTTTCGTATTTAGATAGTCTTGTGAGTGAATTGTTAGATGGCAAAGAACAAGAACAATCAGCAAATGTTCTTGTGTCGTCCGAAGAGCTGGCAGTTCCAACTTTTCTATACAATGTAGATGATGCGCGCAAGGAAATCATACACAAAGCTACTTCGCTTAAAAAGGTCGTCTTAGCAAGACAATTGGCAATACACGGATCTTTCCAGTCGCTCACTCAAATTCTTCATCGTTTAGCTGAACAACAACCACAGACTTATTTATTTCTTTTAGCATCGGATCAACTTGCTTTCATTGGTGCAACTCCAGAACGATTGATTCAAGGAACGAAAAGTCATTTTATGACTGCTGGGATAGCAGGTTCGGCACCTAGAGGATCTACTATGCAAGAAGATGATGAAATCGGTAAAGAACTTTTAAAAGACTCTAAAAATACACAAGAACACGGAATTGTTGCGCAACGATTAGAGGATCAATTAGCAAATATTGTCGCAGGGGATGTCGCTGTTTCTTCCCGTCGGTTATTGAAAAACCGTGATATTCAACATTTAGCGATGACTTTCTCTGGAGAACGTAAACAGGGAGTCTCATTGATCGATGCGGTTGAACTGATCCATCCTTCACCGGCTTTAGGTGGTGAACCTCAAGGATTGGCGTTGCAATGGATCAAAGATCATGAACCTTTCGGTAGAGGGTTATACGGGGCACCAATCGGGTGGGTGGACCCGATCGAGGATGTCGGTGAGTTTGCTGTAGGCATCCGCTCAGGCATCTTGACTGAAACCGAAGGAATATTATATGCAGGTTGTGGCATTGTTGCGGATTCTAATCCTGAGGCAGAACGCCAAGAAACATTGCTGAAATTCCAACCAATGCTTAGAGGAGTGAAAGGATGACGAGACAACAAGAGATGACCGCTTATTTATTGGCATTCATCAAAGGAATGAAAGAAGGCGGGCTTAAAAATGTCGTGATCAGTCCTGGTTCACGATCGACCCCACTTGCCTTGTTACTTCATAGAGACCCAGAGATCAATACAACAGTCAATGTTGATGAGCGATCGGCGGCATTCTTTGCATTAGGTATGGCAAAAGCATTGAAACAACCAGTCGGGGTTCTTTGTACGTCTGGTACTGCCGCAGCGAACTTCTTTCCAGCGGTTTGTGAAGCAAAAGCAACAAACATTCCTTTACTATTGCTAACAGCAGATCGTCCACCAGAAGCACGTGGCGTTGGTTCGCAACAAACGATGGACCAACAAAAGTTATTTGGTTCGCATATCAAAAAGTTTATTGAATTAGCACTTCCTGAAGCCAGTTCGGAAATGATACGGTATAGCTACTGGCATGGTGCCAATAGTGCCTATGAAGCAACACGCGTGCCTGCTGGCCCTATTCAGATCAATTTGCCTTTTAGAGAGCCATTATTGCCTGATTTAACTTTTTCTCTTGATGGATCTTTTCATCCAAAAAAACTGGTTACTCAAATTGTGTCGAAGCAAGTACCGGAGCTTGTTCCTTGGCTATCAAAAAAAGGGTTGATGATCGTCGGTAAAGAATTGACACCTGATGAGGCAAAAGCGTTACTTACTTTAGCAACAGCTTTACAATGGCCAATCATTGGCGATCCTTTAGCAAATCTAGGTGCTTGTCAACAAATGAGCGATGTCTATCTTCCGCACGCAGATTTGATTTTTTCTGGACCGGTTACTGAAACGCCTGAAGTCATTTGGCAATTTGGTAATCTTCCTGTAGCTAAAAATGTGATGCTTTATTTAAAAAAACATCACGAAGCTATTTCTGACTATGTTTTGATCGATGAGGAAGAATGGCGTGATCCATTACATTTAGGAACGAGTTTTGTTCAAATCAGCGTGCTTGATTTCTGTAAACTAGTACTGGAAACTTTGGATGCAATACCTACGCCAACCCCTGACGAATGGTTGGCGCAATGGAAAAGAGCTTATAAAAAAGCGAGAGAAGTCATCACTAAAGAATTGTCTATCGATGAATGGAGCGAAAGCAATGCTAGTTGCCAGTTATTGCAAGCGATAAAATCAGAGGAAGCTTTATTTTTAGCAAATAGCAACGCGATCCGCTTTGTTGATCGTTTTGCTTCGCCTACTGGAGAATCATTTCCAATCTATGGGAATCGAGGGATCAACGGGATCGACGGGTTGATTTCTACAGCGGCAGGAATCGCTTTGGTAAGGAACAAGCGGATGTTTGTCTTGATCGGCGATCTTGCGCTGTTTCATGACATGAACGCGTTGGAGCTAATTCGACGTTATCACTTACCTGTTACTTTAGTCGTATTGAACAACAATGGTGGTGGAATTTTTTCTTTTCTTCCTCAAAATCAACTTTCAGAGACTGATTTTGAACCATTGTTTGGTACACCACTTGATTTAGAATTAGAGAAAGTAGCAGATTTATATAATGGTCATTATATACAACCAACTTCAAGGAAAGAGTTTGCGCAAGCGATTGAAAAAAGCCGGAGTCAAGGGGATTGGACAATGATTGAAATCAGAGGGCAACAACAAGAACCTGTTCAATTATGGGAGCAGATGAAGCGTCGTTATCAGGAGGAAATAGACTGATGCCAGTTGAGACTGTACGTGGGGCGGCTTACCATTACCGTTGGTTACAGCAAACTGATCCAAAGCAGCCAACGGTTATTTGTTTGCATGGCTTTACCGGTAGTACACAAACCTTTATGTTTGAGAATCCTCAGTTTAATTACTTAGCCATCGATTTGATCGGTCATGGAAAAACAGCGGTTTACCTGCATCCTTATCGCTACCAACTTTCGTCACTAGTAGCTGACTTGGCGAGTTTAGTCTCATTATTAGAAATCCCCTCTTTTTATGTATTAGGCTACTCGATGGGCGCTCGAGTAGCACTTGCTTGGGCGCTCGAACAACCACAAGGGATCAAAGGACTCATTTTAGAAGGTGGAACTGCAGGAATTGCAGATGAACAGCAACGAAACCATCGTAAAAAAGCTGATCGAAAACTTGCTTTACGTTTATTGAGAGAGCCTTTGATTGATTTTGTTGATGATTGGGAGAAGTTGCCACTATTCGCTTCACAACAGGCGCTATCCTTGGAACAAAAAAGCAGAGTAAGAAACGAGCGACTTGCTCAAAATAAGCTAGGTTTAGCATTAAGTCTTTACTATATGGGAACTGGCGCGCAAAAAAATTATTGGCCAGATTTAGCGAGTATCGAATGCCCACTATTGTATCTTGTTGGTCAAAAGGATGAGAAGTTCCAAAAGATCGGTAAACAAATGACAAACATTAAAGAGATTTTTCGTTGCCAGATCCTTGCGAATTGCGGGCACTGTTGTCACATCGAGCAGCCTAGGCTATTTGAAACAACTGTCACTACTTGGATCAGTGAAATGGAAAGGGAGTGGACGCCATCAAAATAGTCAACATCCAACAGTACTGTTTGCGATTACCCTTAGTGACACCTTTCAGAACGAGTTATAGTCGATTGGAAACAAAGGCTTTTGATTTGTTGATCGTGGAAGATGAGCTAGGGAATCAGGGGATCGGCGAGTTGGTCGCTTTTGAACGTGCAGATTACATCGAAGAAACGATTGATATGAGTCGGTCAGTATTACAAAAAGAACTGATTCCTTGTTTATTCGAACTTGACTTCTCACATCCAGAAGAAATTTGGTCAGCTTTCAAACATACGCAAGGGAATTTCATGGCAAAATCAGCGGTCGAAACAGCGGTTTGGGATCTTTATGCTCGTCGAATAGGGCGCCCATTACAAAAGTTGTTTTCTGCCGAACGATCAGCGATTCCCGTAGGTGTCAGTATTGGTGTCCATGACAACCCGATAGATTTACTTGCGACTGCAAAAACTTATGTTGATCAAGGATACCAACGAATCAAGTTGAAAATCACTCCTGGCAATGACTTAGTGCCACTGCAAGTGTTGCGTGAACAATATCCAGAGATCCAATTGATGGCTGATGCGAATTCTGCTTATACGATCAGCGATCTGCCGTTATTCAAGAAAATGGATGCCTTGAAGCTTGCGATGATCGAACAACCTTTTCACCCTCGTGACTATGTTGACCATGCCATACTTCAAAAGGAAATCAAAACAGCAGTTTGTCTTGATGAGAATATTCGAACACTGGAAGACGTAAAAACAGCTCATGCACTGGGAAGTTGTCGAGCAATCAATTTAAAGATTCCCAGAGTCGGAGGAATCACTGAGGCTTTAAGAATCGTCGATTTTTGTCAGGAAAATGATTTGCTCGTTTGGTTAGGTGGTATGTTTGAATCCGGAGTCGGTCGAGCGATGAATCTGCATTTTGCAAGTCAAGATTGCTTTACTTTTCCAGGAGACTTGTCTGCTTTTGATCGCTATTTCTATGATGATATCGTCGAACCCAAAGCACGAATCACAAATGGACATTTGAGGATTCCTGGTCAATCAGGGATTGGTGTCACATGGCAAGAAGAGCAGTTGTTAAATTATGCATATGATCAGAAAACCTATGTAAATAAATAGCGTCAAGAAGATGAATCACGCATGTTTTGTAAACAGTGTGCTATTCATCTTTTTTTTGCTAAAAATCTTGTTACCGATAACAATGATGTAAGCGTTGTCTTTCGGTTAGTTATCTTTTATAGTTGTTTTTGTTAACTGAAAGACAAGGGAGGACTGAAATGAATACTGCAGCAATTTATCATCGACCCGAAAGTGAATTTGCTTATTTATACAGTGATACAACGATGCGGATTCGCTTACGTACAAGTAAAGATGATGTCAAACAAGTTTCTGTGATCAGCGGAGATCCATATACGATTTTCTCAGAAAATTGGTATTTAAAAGAACAACCAATGAAAAAAGGATTAAGTACACTTCTTCATGATTACTGGGAAATCGAGTTGACGAGTGATACTAGACGATTGCAATACGGTTTTCACATCGTGGGAATTGATGGGATGGATTGTTTTTACGGAGACCAAGGAATATTCCCTTATCAAGAAGAAACATTGGCGAATGCAAACTATTATTTCCGTATGCCATATTTTCAACAAATCGATCGCTTCAAAGTACCTGAATGGGCAAAACAAACGATTTGGTATCAAATATTTCCTGAACGCTTTGCGAATGGTGATCCAACAAATGATCCTAAAGGTACGTTGCCTTGGGGAAGTAAAGACCCCGATCGAGAAGATTTCTTTGGCGGAGATCTTCAAGGGGTGATCGATCATCTCGATTACCTAGCTGATTTAGGAATCACAGGGATTTATTTCTGTCCTGTTTTTGAAGCAACCTCGAATCACAAATATGACACGATCGATTACTATGCGGTCGATCCACAATTTGGTGATAAAGAGTTATTGAAAGAGTTAATCACAAAAGCGCATGATAAAGGAATCCGAATCATGCTGGATGCCGTGTTCAATCATATGGGTAGTCATGCACCACAATGGCAAGATGTGATCGAAAATGGCGAGAAATCCCGCTACAAAGACTGGTTCCACATCCATTCATTTCCAGTGGATGCCTATCAAATGACAGATGTTCCTGAAACAGCCGAAAATCTGGCATATGATACGTTTGCTTTTACGCCATTTATGCCTAAGCTCAATACAGCAAATCAAGAAGTACAAGATTATTTATTAGATATTGCCACGTATTGGGTCAAGGAATTTGATATCGATGGGTGGCGGTTAGATGTAGCAAATGAAGTGGATCATCATTTTTGGAAGAAATTCAGAGAAGCGGTCACTACGATCAAACCTGATATTTATATTTTAGGCGAAATCTGGCATTCTTCTCAAGCTTGGTTACAGGGCGATGAATTCCATGCGGTGATGAACTACGCCTTTATGGATTCGATCAAAGACTATTTCGTCCATAAAAAAATCACACCCACTCAAATGGTCAGTGGCATGAATCATCAGCAAATGCTTTATCGTGATCAAGTCAATGAAGGGACATTCAATTTATTGGATTCTCATGATACAGCCAGAATCTTGACTTTGTGTAAAGAGGACAAGGAACTGATGAAATCAGTGTTAGCTTTCATGTTCTTACAAAAAGGAGCGCCTTGTATCTACTACGGAACAGAAATCGGCATGACAGGTCATGATGATCCTGACTGTCGAAAATGTATGGTCTGGGAAAAGGACCAGCAAGATCTTGAATTGCAGGGGTTCGTCAAAGAATTGATCTGTGTGCGTAAACAAGTGCAACAAGTGTTGATTGAAGGGGATCTGACTTGGCGCTCGGTCGACGATAAAAACGAACAAATTCACTTGACTCGTCATCTCGATCAGCAAACCATTCATGCTTATTTCAATCAAGGAACAGAACCGTACTTGGTCGATTTAGAAAATGATGTTTTATTCAGCCAAAATTGTGACATCTTAAAAGACGGCAAAGCTGAAGTCCAAACGAATGGATTTTTGATCCTTTGTTAAGTTGTTATCGGTAACATAGAGAAAGCGTTTGCAAATCAAGCTTTTGTAAACATATAATCAAATTGTAAGAGGAATAGAATAGAATCGGAGGAAAAAAAATGAGTAAACAGTTGCTAAAAAAAATCGGGTTAGGTGCATTATCTTTAGGGTTTATCGGGGGACTTGCTGCCTGTGGTAATGGCGGGTCTTCAACTGCAGCAAATGAAGAAGATGGAAAAACATTAACGATTTCTGTCGATTCTGGCTACAAAGATTATGTCAATGAGATCAAAACAAAATTTGAAGAAGATAACGATGTAAAAATCAAGTTAGTCGAAAAAGACATGTTCGAACAATTAGAATCGCTTGCGTTAGATGGTCCTGCAGGAAAAGCACCAGATGTCATGATGGCAGCTTATGACCGGATCGGAGCATTAGGACAACAAGGACATTTGGCAGAAGTGAAATTGGGGAACGAAGCAGATTACAATGATACGGATAAAGCTCAAGTAACGTACGAGGATAAAATCTATGGAGCTCCGGCAGTTATCGAGACACTAGTTTTATACTATAACAAAGATCTAGTTGACACTGCACCGACAACTTTCAAAGATTTGGAAGCGTTAGCAAAAGATGAACGTTTCAATTTTGAATCTGAAGAAGGAACGAATACAGGATTTTTAGCAAAATGGACTGATTTTTATTATTCATATGGCTTGATTTCTGGTTACGGTGGATATGTATTTGGTGAAGATGGAACAGACCCATCTGAAATTGGGTTAAACAATGCAGGAGCAGTAGAAGGAATCACTTATGCTACAGATTGGTTCCAAAATGTTTGGCCTAAAGGAATGCAAGATATCAAGAGTGCTGGCGACTTTGTCAACCAACAGTTCATGTCAAACAAGGCAGCAGCGATTATCGATGGCCCATGGCAAGCACAAACTTATCAAGAAAACGACCTCAATTATGGCGTATCAAAAATCCCAACATTGAATAATGGTGAATCTTATCAACCATTTGGTGGAGGAAAAGGTTGGGTCGTAAGTAACTACTCTAAGAATAAAGAAGTGGCTCAAAAATGGTTAGATTATGTAACCAATACAGAAAACCAAGAAAAATTCTTTGAGATGGTCAACGAAGTACCAGCCAATCAAGCGGCTCGTGAAACAGCAAAAGGCACAAATGATGAATTGACGACTGCAGTTATCGAACAATATGAAACAGCACAAGCAATGCCAAATATTCCAGAGATGGCAGAAGTTTGGACAGGCGCAGAAAACTTGATGTTTGATGCTGGTTCAGGCAGAAAAACACCAAAAGAATCGGCTGACGACGCGGTGAAGACGATCAGCGAAGCAATTGAGCAAAAATATTAATTAGATCATCAAAAAGGTTGGAGCTGTGAAGGAAATTGCTTCTCAGCTCCATGTTTTACCTTTGATGAACGTGAGATGATTTTATAGAAAAGGCGCTTCAACATACAGCACCTGTTTTTAGTATCAAGAGGGGGGAACAACACCATGCAACAAGAAGATACAGCGGTCAATGTCAAAGGCACGATGTTACGTTCGATCATTCCAGGACTGGGTCAATTTGCAAATGGTCAAGTATTTAAAGGGGTCGTATTTTTAGCACTATTTATCGGATTTATCATCCAAATGGTTTTAGGTGGTTTTCAATCCTTAATAGGTTTAGTTACCTTAGGGAGTGTCCCAATGGAAGATCACTCATTATTTATGTTGATCCAAGGAACTTTGCAATTGATTGTGACAGCCTTGTTTTTATTTTTTTATTTCATCAATCTAGTAGATGCAAAACGTGTCGCAGTCATGAGAAAAGAAGGGAAAAAGATCAATCGAACAATGAAGGAAGTCATACATAATGTGGGTGATGAAGGCTTTCCTTATCTCTTGACGCTTCCAGCGTATCTATTGATGATTTTCACGATCATCTTTCCGGTTCTAGTGACATTATTTACAGCATTTACAAACTATGATTTCCAACACATCCCACCAGCAAGTTTGATCGACTGGGTGGGAGCAGAAAACTTCTTCAGTATTTTCTTTTTAAGTTCTTATCGAAATACATTTGTTGCTGTGTTCTCTTGGACCGTCATCTGGACGCTTTGTGCCACTACTTTACAAATCACGTTAGGCGTATTCACAGCAGTGATCGCGCACCAGAAATTTATCAAATTCAAACGTGTTTTTGGAATTATTTTCCTTTTACCATGGGCAGTCCCAGCATTTATCACGATCATGAGTTTTTCAAACATCTTTAACGATAGTGTGGGAGCGATCAACACGCAAGTTATTCCATTCTTGAATAATATCCCCTTTGTAGATATTGCCTCCGTTCCTTGGAAAACTGATCCGAACTGGACAAAAGTCGCAATCATCTTGATACAAGGCTGGTTAGGTTTTCCTTACATCTATGTGATGGTCACAGGGATCTTACAATCGATTTCTGAAGATCTTTACGAAGCAGCAAAAATCGACGGTGCGAATGCTTGGCAGCGCTTCTCAAGTATCACGTTGCCAGCAATCTTTCTTGTAGCAGCACCAACGTTCATCACACAGTATACAGGGAACTTCAATAACTTCTCCATGATCTACCTCTTCAATAATGGGGGACCGGGAAGTGTCGGTGGTGGTGCAGGATCAACAGATATCTTGATTTCGTGGATCTATAAATTGACCACGGGGACCTCGCCACAGTATTCGATGGCTTCTGCGATCACGCTGATCATTTCGATGATCGTCATTGCCGTTTCTCTGTTGGTATTCAAGAAAACTAATGCGTTCAAAATGGAGGACTAGTCATGAAAAAATTTAGTACAAGTGCTAAGTTCCAACGGAGACTTTCGCATTTCTTTACTTATGTGTTTTTGATCCTATTGTCGATCATTATCATCTATCCGTTATTGATCACAGCTAGTACTGCTTTCAAACCAGGGAATATTGCTGCTTTTAGTTTGGATTTCTCCGGTGATTGGACCTTAAATAATTTTTCTCGCTTATTCAATGAAACCTTGTATGGCACGTGGTATAAAAATACGTTGATCATTTCTGTTTTAACGATGGTCATTCAAGTAACTGTTGTGACACTTGCTGGTTATACGTATAGTCGTTATCGTTTCATCGGAAGAAAATCAAGTTTGATGTTCTTTCTAGTGATCCAGATGGTACCAACGATGGCAGCATTGACCGCTTTTTATGTGATGGCCTTTCTATTAGGTGCATTGGATCGTTATTGGTTCCTGACAATGATCTATATCGGTGGGGGAATCCCAATGAACACTTGGCTGATGAAAGGATACTTCGATACAGTCCCAATCGATTTAGATGAATCAGCTAAATTGGATGGTGCAGGACACTTTAGGATTTTCTTGCAAATCGTCTTACCATTAGTCAAACCAATGATCGCAGTCCAAGCGCTTTGGGCATTTATGGGACCATTTGGTGACTTCATGTTGGCACGTTTCCTACTTCGTACGCCTGAAAATCAAACAGTCGCAGTTGGATTACAAACCTTTATTTCTGATGTAACCAACCAACGCGTTTCTCTGTTTGCGGCGGGAGCAATCTTGATTGCTGTACCAATATGTTTATTGTTCTTCTTTTTACAAAAAAACTTTGTGACCGGACTGACATCAGGCGGGACCAAAGGTTAGGAGTCGTTTGCTATGGATAAATTCCCACTCAATTACTTTTCAAGCTTAAGAAGTCCAAAACAGTTGTTTTTAGGTAGAAAACAACTCACTTGGCCAAAATTTATCGTGATCTTTCTGTTTCTAATTTCTTTTATGGTCATGCCGATTACTTTATTTTATACGAATCAAGTCTCGGCGATCCCGATGGAACAATTCTTATCGGTGAATACGTTGATCGATCAGGAAGGGGTGGCACGCTTACGTGAACTACAACTTACGAACGGTCGCTTAACAGCTGACTCTGAGATCATCAGTGTAACAAACGATGTCATCATCGGAACAGCACTGACGCCAGAAAAAATGGCAGAAAGAGGAGCCGCAATCAATTTTGAAGAGACCAGCTGGACGATCCGTCAAGAAGAGGATGGACAAACACGAGAATACAATATGTCATATCCCTCCTCATTTGATTTTATGAGAATAACAAGTCCTAAAGAGTTTGAACAGTTTTTAGAGAATGAATTTTATGCGAGTAATCGACCGATGATCATTTTATCTTACAGTTTGACGTTAGGTATTTTATTGTTTATCATGACTGGCTTGATTTTGTTCGGCGCTGCCTTCTTTTTATGGCTAACAAGAAAAAGCAAATTCTCTTCTATAAAAAACTTTAAAGAGAGCGCAAATTTGATGTTGAATGTTCTAGGTGTGAGTTCGATAATTGCTGGTTTTGTCGGTTTTATCCATTTTGATTTTGTCTTGATGATGGGCATCCAGTCGACCATAGCCGTTTTATTGTTACTATGGATTTTCGCTAAAACTGGCTTCAAAGATTCAAAAGCGATCCAAGTCTGATCGAATCAAAAAATGAAGAATGTAAGAGGGAAAGCAGAAATGTCTTCCTCCTTACATTCTTTATTTTTGTGTTTCTGAAATTTTCAAAAAGCTTTTATTTATTACCTGTAATCTGTTGATTCTTTGACGAAATAGGTATAACGTAATAGTGTAATTTTTGTTTTAGGAGGATCATTATGTTAGAAAAAACAATTTATCATCAACTATTTTCGCACTCTTTTTCACTTCCAGTAGAAGTCACGTATTGGGATGGAACGACGAAGCAGTATGGGGATACCGATAACCCTCCACAAATCAAAATCACGTTCAATGAAGAGATCCCAATCAAAGAGTTGACGAAAAATGCTTCTCTTTCTTTAGGGGAAGCTTATATGGATCATCGCATTGAAATCGAAGGGAATATCCAATCATTGATCAACGATGCATACAGTCATACCGATAGTTTCTTGCGTAGCAAAGATTATCTGAAGTGGTTACCAAAAAAAGAGAAACACACAAAGCAACAAAATAAAGCGGATATCCATGCTCATTACGACCTAGGTAATGATTTTTATCGCTTATGGCTTGATTCAACGTTGACGTATTCTTGTGCTTATTTCAAAACTCCAGAAGATAGTTTGGAGCAAGCACAGATCAATAAAGTCCATCATATTTTAGATAAGCTATTTATCAAAGAAGGGGAATCCCTCTTGGATATTGGTTGTGGCTGGGGAACGTTACTATTTACTGCGGCAAAAGAATATCATGTCAAAGCGACTGGTATTACTCTCAGTGAAGAACAATACAACTTCATCACCAATAAAATCAAAGAAGAGCATCTAGAAGACCAATGTCGTGTGTTTCTAATGGATTACCGTGAGTTGAAAGGGGAGACTTTCGATCATATCACCAGTGTGGGGATGTTCGAACACGTAGGGTCAGAAAATCTACCTGAATATTTCAAAGTAGTCAAAGATTTGTTGAAACCTAAAGGAACTGCTTTGATCCATGGAATCAGCCGACAACAAGGTGGTGCAACGAATGCGTGGATCAATAAATATATTTTCCCTGGCGGTTATGTACCAGGTGTGACGGAACTGATTAAGGATATCACGGAAAACGATCTACAAGTGATCGACTTAGAAAGTTTACGTCGTGATTACCAATGGACATTACAACATTGGACGCAACGTTTCCATGTGGTTCAAGAGCAGGTGACTCAGGAGATGGGTGATCGGTTCTATCGTATGTGGGATCTTTATTTACAAGCCTGTGCCGCATCTTTTGAATCGAGCAATATCGATGTGATCCAGTACTTGTTAGTCCATCCAGGGAACAATTCGATCCCAATGCATCGGAAATAACTAACTAATATTTGTTTTTTTATTTAAATGAAAAGAACCTGTTTTTACTTTTTTACGTAAAAACAGGTTCTTTTTTAGTTGTAAAATCAGACTATAGACTGATTTTTCATGGTATCGGCTGACAGTATTCACTCTTTTCGTTATACTGAGAATAGATACCTAATAAAAAGGAGAATTGTTATGAAATCAAAAGTTATTTTTACAGGCTTATTTTCTTTACTACTTTTGGCGGGGTGCCAGCCAAACCAAACAACTTCCCCATCAAGTACGACCAATCAGTCGTCAGAAACAACTGTAACCTCTACGAACAAGTCAGAAGACTCTAGCACATCCACTGGTTCTACGGATTCATCCTCTTCACAAACAGCAAACCCTGATATTCAAGTTTCTGCGGATCGTGCGATTGAATTATTCCAAAACAAATACCCAGATGCAGCCATCACTAGCTTAGAACTCGATAGTGATTGGGGAAGCTACTTCTACAAAATTGAAGGTGTCGATGATCAAAACGAATATTCAGTGAAAATCAATGCGATGGACGAAAAACTTGAGGCAGAGAATCCAGAGCAATTAGATCGTGACGAACAAAACGGCAAGAAAAAATCAGAAGACGGCTTAGATGTCAGCAATCTGATCTCGATCGAAGAAGCTGGGAAAATCGCGGTTGAAAAAGTTGGCGCTGGAACTGCTACAGATTGGGACCTTGATAAAGAATTAGGAACTACTTACTGGGATGTTAAAGTGAAAAATGGCAACCAAACGACAAATGTAAAAATCAATAGTCAAACAGGAGAAGTATTGTCTTCAGAAATCGATGATTGATCGAACATTCGATAAATTTTTGTTGATTTTGTTCGCTTAAATGATACACTAGAAAAAACGCTTTATTAAAAGGAGAGAATAACTTGAGCTTAACGACTACTTTCTTAAATCATTCTTTTGAAAATCCCTTGATGAACGCTTCTGGTGTCCATTGCATGACTACAGCGGAATTAGATGAACTTGCACATTCGAATGCGGGGGCGTTCATTACAAAAAGCTGTACCATCAATGAGCGAGCAGGAAACCCTGAACCTCGTTATTATGATGTGCCACTGGGGAGTATCAATTCAATGGGCTTACCAAACTTAGGTTTTTCCTATTATCTGGATTATGCATTGGCCTACGAGAAAGAGCATGGACAAGAACAACCATTGTTTTTCTCGATTG
Organism: Enterococcus sp. DIV1304_2; assembly: GCF_050555445.1. NCBI lineage: Bacteria > Bacillati > Bacillota > Bacilli > Lactobacillales > Enterococcaceae > Enterococcus > Enterococcus sp. DIV1304_2. The sequence goes on along the minus strand of NZ_CP187851.1, from coordinate 1,479,866 downwards.
CCGGTATGAGTGCAGAGGAAAATCTGGAAATGTTGAAGTTGATCGAAGAAAGTGATTACCAAGGGATCACTGAGCTGAATCTTTCATGCCCGAACGTTCCAGGAAAACCGCAGCTAGCTTACGATTTCGAGGCAACAGCAGCTTTATTGAAAGAAGTCTTTCAAGTGTTCTCAAAACCGTTGGGAATCAAACTTCCTCCTTATTTTGATTTCGCCCACTTTGATCAAATGGCGGAAATCTTGAATCAGTACCCGATCGCCTATGTGAACTCGATCAACAGTGTGGGAAATGGCCTTTATATCGATACTGAGAGTGAAACAGTCGTCATCAAACCAAAAGATGGTTTTGGTGGACTTGGAGGCGAATATATCAAACCTACTGCGTTAGCGAATGTCCGGGCATTTTATACCCGCCTGAAACCAGAGATCAAAATTATCGGTACTGGCGGTATCCGCAATGGACAAGATGCTTTTGAGCATTTATTATGCGGCGCAAGTATGTTACAGATCGGTACGGAACTTCACAAAGAGGGAGTAGCTATTTTTGAACGTATCAGTAAAGAATTAGAGACGATCATGGCGGAAAAAGGCTACCATTCAATCGACGAATTTAGAGGGAAATTACGCTCGATGTCGTAATACCTCTTTCATTCTTATAACTAGAGTAGAACACTTGAAGCATTCAGCTGCTTCAAGTGTTTTTCTATTTAGAATAAGAGACTAAGCGTAAACATTGTTGCTTTTTCTGTCATATGAGAAAATAACCGTAACTGAGGAGGGAGAGCATGAAAGATGCAACATATCTTGCGAATGGTTTAAAAACTAAGCAATTCAGCTCGGAAGAACTTTTTACAGAAACAAAGCGAAAAATTGAAAAGCTCAATCCAGAAATCAACGCATTTGTCACACTTGAATCACTTGATTTCCAATCAAATGTAAAACCACCACGATTGGAGAGTGATTCGCTATTAGCAGGAATACCATTTCCTTTAAAAATGCTAGGACAAGAAAAAAAAGGCTGGTTGGCAACTTCTGGTTCACGGATTTTTGAACAACACCGAGCGTCTAAAAATTCGAATTATGTCCAAGCAGTTGAAAAAGCTGGTTTGGTTCCATTTGGACAAACGAATGCACCTGAATTTGGCTTTAAGAATATTACCGATCCACAATTATATGGCCCAGCACGAAACCCATGGAACTTGGCATACTCTCCAGGAGGATCAAGTGGCGGAGCTGCAGCGGCAGTTGCGGCAGGGATCGTTCCTATGGCAGGTGCCAGTGACGGGGGTGGTTCGATCCGTATTCCAGCCTCATTTTCTGGCTTGATCGGCTTGAAGCCATCAAGAGGAACAATGCCGGTTGGTCCAAATGCTTGGCGAGGCTGGCAAGGAGCGGCAATTGATTTCGGACTAACGATTTCCATGAGAGATACAAAAGCGTTGTTCCAAGCACTACAAGGAATCAGTAGTGGGGCGCCCTATCAAGTCACACCAGCATTTTGGCAACAGCATCCAGTGAAGGAACGGTTGAAAATCGCTGTCTGTGTTGATTCACCGATCGGCTCGAAGGTGAGCGAAGAAGCTCAAATCGCTATTAAAAAAGCGCAGCAGTTTCTAGAACAATCAGGACATGAAATCGTTGAGATTCCTTATCCTTTAGATGGACGTACATTGATCAACTCCTATTATCAAATGAATGGTGCTGAAACGGCAGCAATGATCGAGTCGATCGAAAATGGGTTGCAGCGGGGGATAGAAAGCAACGAGCTAGAACCAATCTCATGGACATTATGGCAATATGGTAAAAAACTTTCTGCAGCAGACTATGTGCAATCATTGCACGTATGGGATCATGCAGCTGTCACAATGGAAAGCTTGTTTGAGTCCTTTGATTTGTTTCTTTCGCCAACCACTGCGGATACTGCGCCTAAAATCACAGCTGACTTACAAAGTGACTTGATCCGTCAGCAGATGGCTGATGTCCCTCATTTATCGGCAGATGAAGGGTTGGCAGTCGTGTCAGCGATGTTTGAAGAGAGCTTGACAATCACTCCTTATACACAATTAGCGAACTTAACTGGGCAACCTGCAATCAGTCTGCCTACACATGTTAGTGAACAAGGATTGCCACTAGGGATTCAGTTTATGGCTGCCAGAGGAAGAGAAGACTTACTGTTTCAGATTGGTGAATTATTTGAAAAACATGGTTTGTTTTATCTTCCGTCAGGAATCGAGCAAGCGTAAGAGATCAACAGAACAAATGAATCGTGCGATTTTTAATACGGAATAGCAAACAGGTAGAAGAATTTATCGTTAAGTCGATCGATCAATAAAAAAACGAGTGCAATTGAAAAGACGAAAAATGTGATGTTTGAGCTGCATTTTTCGTCTTTTCTATGTTGCTTTTTTTATTGTTAGACAAGTAGCATACAAAAAAATAAAATGGTAGTTGGATTATCTTGGCTTTTCAGGTAGAATGAAAAGCGAAAGTATGTTCGGAGGTGAAATGTATGAAAACTCCTTTAACGATCGAGCTGGAATCATCGTTGTATCATTATTGTATCGAACAGGGAGGGATCGTGGTCGAGGAAGTGACAATGCCTGAGGATCATGGAATCGTGGATACTTTAAGTTGTCTGATGAAATTTGACGGAACAAGAGAATGGCGCTGTTATGAATTAAAAGTCACAAAAGCTGATTTTCGCTCAACTGCTAAATTATCCTTTGTCGGTCACTATAATTATTTTGTTTTACCAAAAAACTTATATGAAGAAGTCAAAAGTGAGATCCCACCAGAGATTGGTGTATTAGTTTATCGTTCGTATGCACTAGAAGAGGAAATGCCTGTTCCTGGAACTTTTATTATTGCAAAAAAAGCAATGCGTCGTGAGTTAGGTGTAGCAGAAGAGGCATTGACTAATCGTTTTATGGCTTCATTGTTTAGAGAAGTCAGAAAGGCCAAACAAATGGAACGGGGAGTAAAATATTTCCCTTCAGATCAGCTGTACAAAGAATTAAAAAAACGCTCAGAAACACAAGATCCCTTCTCAAAAGAACGCTACTATGAACGGTTTATTGAAGAAATTGAAAGTCAAGCAATCCATGATCTGCAAGAAGAAAATCGTGCCTTGCGACAAGAACAGGACTGGTTGCGCCAGCAACGTCATATTCGACGTCTGCCAACAGAACCATTGGAGTGAATAATATATGTATTATCCTTATTTACGTGGCAAACAATTCGATCTACTTGCATTAAAGGAAAGTTTGAATCGTGGACTTTTATCCACTAAGATTCAGCCAATCATCGAGCCAGTACGTGATTCGGCGACGCTAAAAAATGTTATCGAGTTGTTTCAAAAAAAGAATCATCCGCTGATTATCATAAATAATCCGCAAGTGGGTCAGTTCAAACTGTTCGATCAACCGATTCACACATGGGTGACCAGTGAAGATAGCTCGTTAGCAGAGGCAGAGATCATTACGCCGAGCAATTATGAAAGAATGATTGAATCACCCCCGCCATTCATTATTTTTGATGGACAACATCAACCTAGAGAAAATGCGATTTGGCAAGCTTTGAACAAAACTAATGCGACATTTTTCATTCCTGATTCTAGTCGCTTACGCATGCAATTGCCTGAGAATAAAATCATTGTCCGTGATCAATTTCAAACGAGACGGCATGTGGAAAATTATGCAGAAAAAAATGATGATTTTTTTAGCGATGATCATCTTTTCTTTCAAATGGATGGCTATCATGGGTTTTCCGATTTTACGATCGAAGGCAGTCGTTACTTCGATAAAGGATTTCCCAGTCGAGCGTTGGCCTTGCATATTACATACGTCGATGCTTATGGGAATATGCGAATCAAACACTTCGTTTCAGATACCAATGATTCCGCAAAAGATCAAGCATTGAAATTTATGGAAGCAGCCAATAAAATGTATGGTTGGTTGATGAGGAACCATCAACAAATTTATATCACGGAAGGATTACTTGAGCTTGTCAGCTTGTATCGCCAACAAAAATTCCCTGGTCTGGGAGTTTTGAAGAAATGGACATTGTTACATCATCTTGAATTAGTTAGTCAGCTCTTAGATCATCCGACAGACTGGTTACGCAGTGGTTCAAGAATAGACAAGCTATACAAATTGATCACAGATCAATAAAAGGAGCAGAGATATGTATCTTAGAAAAACTACATTAGATGATTTGCCGAGAGTGTTGCAAATCATCGATCAAGCTGCAGCATACCTTGCTGAGCAAGGATTGCCTCAATGGCAAGGAGATCAAAAACCATCAAAAGAACGAATCATCGAAGACATTGAAAGGCAGGAAAGCTTCGTCTTGATTGACGAAGAAGACATTGTTGGCACTGCGGCGCTTGTTGCAGGCATTGATCCGGTCTATACAGCAATTGCCGGAAATTGGGAGGGGAGAGAGCCGTATCTTTCCATCCATCGAGTTGCTCTTGATCAAAACGTAAGAGGGAAAAGACTTGGAAAACAATTATTAGAACATTTATTGACCGTTGCCACATGTCAAGGAATCAAGGACGTTCGGATCGATACGTTTCCCACTAATCACCCAATGGAAAAAACGATATACTCGGCAGGTTTTCATTATCGTGGCATGATTGAATTTCCATTCCCACACGGAGAAAGAAAAGCTTATCAAAAATTATTGTGAAGTGCTCAAAACTAAAAGCAAGCCAACTGTTCAGCGATGATCCGCTGCATGGATGGCTTGCTTTAAATTTTTTGTTTCGATTTCTAACGTCTGATTATTTTCAAATGAGATCAAGGTAGGTATAAGTGTTAATTTTTCAAGTTCTTTTTGATCTTTTTCAAAGAGAGCGAGCCGTTGCCTGATTTTATCTGGTGAGTCGCCGCGAAATACAAATCGTTCATACAACTTTTCTTTTGCTACTGTGATGAAGACAGGGACGATACAACGACCAAATTGTTCATACAAGTGCCAAAAACCTGGGGCTGTAAGGACCGTGAAGCAGTCACCCTGTGTAAGCTTCGTTGAGATCTCTTGTTTACTTGAGCCATAATAGTGATCGGCGTACCGATCCCATTCGGCAAATTCCTGATGGGCGATCATTTCTTCAAAGGTCTCTTGAGAAACAAAATGGTAATCAAGGTGATTTTTTTCATTTTTTCGTGGGGGGCGGGTCGTATACGTAATGATCTTTTGTTGTGGAGAAAAAATTGCATGAGCGAGTGTCGTCTTTCCGGAACCAGAAGGCCCAATAAATACATAACATTTATTCATAGGAAATATTCCTTTCTATAGTGACATGATCAAAGACATGTTTATAACTAATATATACCGAAAAGTGGAAATCTGACATTTAAAGTAAAAAAACTTAACTAATTTAAACAGGCCATCTGTTCAAACCAGCCAAGTTCAGTATACTTAAGACTCTAGATAAAAGATAGCTTTACACCAGTATTCCGGTAACAATTGCGCTTAAAAAGCTGACTAATGAAGCGGTGAACAAAATTTTCAATCCATGTTTTGCTACAAGATTACCTTTTTCTTCATTCAACCCTTTCATTGCCCCTGAAATGATCCCAATTGAAGAGAAGTTCGCAAATGATACTAAGAAGACTGATAAGATAGCGGTGGTACGTTCTGTAAATTCAAAAGTCCCAGTCGATAATTCAGTCATTGCTACAAACTCATTTGTCACAAGTTTTGTTGCCATGATACTACCGGCATCAACCGCTTCTTTCCAAGGAATCCCACTGATAAATGCAAATGGCGCAAAAATATACCCTAAAATCTGTTGGAATGTAATCCCAAAAATCCCGTTGAACAAGGCATTGATCATAGCAATCAAAGCAACAAAACCGATCAACATTGCAGCCACTGTGATTGCGACATGGAAACCATCTAAAATATATTCGCCTAACATTTGGAAAAATGTTTGTTCTTTGTCTTCTTCAATCACTAATTCATCTTCTTTTTCGTCCAACTCATAAGGATTGACGATCGAAGCAAGAATATACCCACCAAAAAGATTCAACACTAAAGCAGTGATCACGTATTTTGAATCAATCAATGCCATATAGGAACCAACGATGGACATCGAAACTGTGGACATTGCGGAAACACTCATCGAGAACAGACGCTTTTCTGTTAAGAAAGGCAGTTCCTTTTTGATGGAGATAAAAACTTCTGATTGGCCTAAAATCGCTGAAGCCACACCATTATAAGATTCTAATTTACCCATTCCGTTGATTTTACTCAATCCTAAACCGACTGCTTTCATAAATAAAGGAAGAATCTTGATGTAACGCAAAATCCCAATAATTGCAGAAATAAAGACGATTGGCATCAACACATTCAAGAAGAATGGGGCACTTCCAACGTTTGCTACACCCCCAAACACGAAATTGACACCTTCACCGGCAAATGCCAATAAGTGATCAAATAGCTTGGCTAGCATCGCAACAACCGCTGTACCAAAAGTCGTACGCAGTAAAACAAACCCAAACGCAAATTGCAAAACGAGCATGATGATCAATGGTTTGCGTTTGATGGCTTTTCGATCGCTACTGATCAAAACCGCCAACCCAAAAATTAAAAGTAAACCTATTATTCCAATAAACTGACTCAAAAAAATCACTCCTTACCAAATTCCGTTTAATTCTACATGTTATTTTTAAAGAATACGAATCTTTTGAGAGAAATTTCATGAGATTTTTAGACTAAAGCGTATACATGTAAGAGAACGGAGAGATAGGTGTCTTATAATGAATAGAAGTCGCTCTGGGAATCCTAAATTGTTGATTTATCTAGCGGTTGTGGCATATACGTATGTTTACTTGGAAGATGTATATTATCAGGACTTGTTAGACGAGCAACAACTTTACTTTATTTATTTTTAAAACAGGAAAGTCTGACACAGAAGCTGCTTCTCCAAAAAACAAAGGGTACCCACAAAAATTGGAACAATTTTCATGGATACCACCTTATTTATCGAGGTAACTTCTATTTTTCTATTTTAGCTATCATCGAAGAATTATTTATTGATAATACAAGTTTTCTGAAGGGTAAACAGGCGCACTAGTGATGTCGATACCTAATTGTTTCAGGTTTTGTTCATCATTCTTATTGATCATCACAGTTGAATGTGCTTGCGCACCTTCAAGTTCTGCTAATTTTTCATAAGCAACTTGTGCAATTGGATTAGTCACTGCACTGATTGATAAAGCAATCAACACTTCATTGAGATTGAGTGTATCGATCGAAGAGTGCAATGCCTTGCTTTTAAGTCCTTGGATCGTTTCCAAGACAAGCGGCGATAACAACGGAATGTCATCAGAGATATGGGCGAGATATTTGATCGCATTCAAGACAACAGCAGCCGAAGCATCCATTAATTGACTTGTCCGACCTGTAAGGATCACTTGATCAGGAAGTTCGATCGCGATCACTGCCATCGGTTCAGTACTTGCCGCTTGGCTAGTTTTTGCATACTCATGAGCAGGGGTCACGACTTTACGGTCTTCTGGACGTAAACCGACTTCCTCCATGATCAATTTGATACGATTGACGGCATCTTCATCTGTCAAACCTTTTTTAAAGTCACAAGCCGTTTGGAAATAGCGTCTGATGATCTCTTGTTTCGATGCTTCCTGTACGACTTCATCATCCGTGATACCGAAGCCTACGCGGTTGACGCCCATATCAGTAGGAGACTGGTAGACCGATTCCTTACCAGTGATTTTTTCGATGATCCGTTTAATGACTGGGAAAGTCTCCACATCACGATTGTAGTTGACTGCCACCTTATTATAGGCATCAAAATGAAAAGAATCGATCATATTGACATCTTTCAAATCGACTGTTGCTGCTTCATAGGCAATGTTCAAGGGATGTTTCAATGGAACATTCCAAACAGGGAAAGTCTCAAATTTAGAATAACCTGCTGCATTGCCTTTTTGGCTTTCGTGATAGAGTTGATTCAAGCAAGTAGCTAATTTACCGCTACCTGGACCTGGTGCTGTCACGACAACGATCGGTTTGGTTGTTTCGATGTATTCGTTCTTGCCGAAACCATCTTCTGAAACGATCTTTTCGACGTTGATCGGGTAGTCCTCGATTTCAGCGTGTTTATAGACTTTGATATTGCGACGCTCTAATTTGTTGATAAATACTTTAGTTGCTGGCTGTCCGTTATACCGGGTGATTACTACACTATTGATCGATAATCCATATCCTCGTAATTCATCGATCAAACGTAAGATATCCATATCATAGGTAATCCCATAATCACCACGAATCTTATTCCGCTCGATATCACCGGCATACACACAAATCAAAATCTCCGCTTGATCACGTAACTTTTGTAATAATTTGATTTTAGCATCTTCTTCAAATCCAGGTAAGACACGTTTGGCATGCTTATCATCGACTAATTTCCCACCAAATTCTAGATACAACTTATCATAATGATGAACGCGTTCAAGGATATACGCAGATTGCTCTTCGATATACTTTTCTGAGTCAAAACCTATTTTTTTCACTTGTTTCCCTCCTTAGCTACTCTCGCATTTTTTCATTTTTTGAAGGTTTCGTCAACTATCAATTAAGTATATAAAGAAATTTCAAAGAAAAAACAAAAGAAACATGCTTGTCTCAGAAGGCATTCATTGGTATGATAGGTTTGATAAGGAAGGTGTCCTATGAAAAAAAGACAAAAAAAGAAAAACGCGTACAAACAGTATATACGCTCAATTTTTACAGGATATGAGCATATGCTAGAAGATAGTGAACTAAATGAATTAAAGTTCTCTTACTTAAATGAAGAAACATTACTTACACGAGATGAAAACCAACGCATCCATTTTACAACAAGAGATTTACCCAAAAAATAAAACTAAGAGCGGGGAATCGCTGACCCGCTCTTTTATGTTTTCTAACTTTCAATTAATACGAGTAAAAGTAATTTTTGTTCTAAGTCAGCGCATACTTAGTAACACTTTTTTCTTAGAAAATGATACTATTGGATTACATAGAATAATTGATGGAAAATTGATGCGTTCAAAAGCAAGAGGAGGCCAGTAAGATGATAGACCCACAGACGAACGAACATTATGATGAAAACGAACAAGAGGAAGCATCTTCGTTTTACGATATCAAAGAAAAAGCAAGTATGAATCTTTCACAATTATTAGAAGATCTGCAAGCTTTTGAACAAGCTGTCCGCGAGGAGAATATTCCCGCAATCTATCAGTTATACAATGGACGCTTGAACGATGAGCTTAAAAAAAGCTCAAATGAAAATCATGAGATCGATCAGCTGTTGATGCGGAAGATCCATGACCGTTTCTTGCAAGAATTTCCCTTTATGAAACATACAGAGACCATCTCTCCGACGATGTGTTATTACCAGATCGGCACCTATTTTCATGAACGAGCAACGATTGGGATCGATGCCAGCTTACCTGAAATCTTTGTATTACCGCAAATCGATGAAGAATGGGAGAACTATGCGACGCAACAAACCCATGATTTTGATAAAAAAATCAATGAGTTAGAGGCAAAAGTGATCACTGCAAAAACAGAGATCGAGCGTTTAGAAGAGGCCATCAAAGAGATCGATCAGCAAATCACTGACTTAGATGATACGAAAGGTTTCTTGAATCGTAAAAAAATAGACGAAGAAATCCAAGCGTTAGAACAAAAGAAACAAGCACTTGAAAATGAAAAATTAGGTTGGTTGCCTTATATCGAAGAACCAGAAAAAATCCAAAAACAAAAGCAAACCTTATTACATGAAGAAAAAGCGGACCAGCTACGCGCTGCGATCGTTGAAAAAGAACAACGTCAAATCAAAAAATATTTTGGTGACATGGAAGGTTTCAGACAGTCGATCCATCGTTTCTTGATGTCGTATCTTGGCAGTGAAAACCCTGAAATAGTAGAAGAGGGAGGGGACGAGTGATGACAAAACAAGAAGAGTTAGACCTACAAGAAGTAACAGCTGAAAATCATGGAACGACCGAGCCAGTAGAAGAAACATCAAGCACCGACAAAGAGTTGGCGAATGAAGTAGAAGAAATTCGCGAAGAAGCCAAAATCCACGAAAAAGAAAAAGTCGTCCCAAACTCGACGAATCAAACAGATAATGAACGTTCAACGATCGAGCAAGCGGTCAATGAAAACCAAGCATATCTTTCTGGTAAACAAAATGATCACGAAGACATCGTTGACTTGATTGCAGCCGCAGAAGAAGAGTTGGCCGATTTACGATTACGTAAATATTTGATCGAAGCGGATTTCAATGAGTTATTGGTCGCCTATCATCGCTATGTGTTAGAAGATACACCGATTTCTGCCATTGCTAAGACAAGTTTGATCGAATACTTTGCCTACGAGATATTAAAACCATTGAATGATATTGGCTTGGAGTTATCCAAACAAGCATATGATGTATGGGAAACAAGATATTTTTCAATCAATTATAGTTTGACCCCACAAAAAGAATTGTTGTTCTCCTTTGTGTTACCAACGATCGACCAACGATACCAAGTAGAATCCATCAATTTGATGCGAGTATCCCCAGAACAAATGACGATCGAGATCGATGATGACCGAGTGTTAGCATTGATTCGTCATTGGTCTGTTGAACGCGTGTTCTCGGCTAGTCAGATCACGATTTTCAATCACAAGTTGAATCAATTATTTGCCTATGCACGTAAATTAGGTTTTACGGTGGATCAAACCTTGTTAGACAATACGAAGCCACTAAGATTAGATATTGCAAGTAAGTTTCCAGCTACGCAAGAAGTATTAGATGATATTTTTATTGTCACAATGAAAAATCCGCAGTATGATATGGAAAAATTGGATGACACGACTTATAAGGTGTTGCTGGATAAAGGTCAGTCGCTCCAAATTTCTCTTAAAGACACAACACAGACAGATCTAGCGATTTCTTCTGGTGACTATCATCGTTCAGTGATCGATTTCTTTATCAATTATGAATTTTTAGTACCTTTGATGGTCCGCAAAAATTGATGAAAAAGAGCAATCATGCCTTATATGCTTCAGAATGATCCATTCAGATGATCGATGAAAAAAGAGCCAAGGAATCGGGTTTCTCCTTGGCTTTTTTTATACTTAGGAGGGGGAAAATGAAAAGGATAGGAACCAGTTTACTCATTGTCTGTTCGATGTTGCTTTTCTTTACCGGTTGTACAAATCATGAGACAAAAAAAGCTGACCCAAAACCGTTATCCATGGTGACGAATGAAACAGCAACTATCACCTTGCAAGAAGATGGGGTTGATACCTTAGTAAAAAAAGTGACGTTCCATACAGGAGAAAATTTACTGGACGTGCTGGAACAAAACTTTAGTGTGGAAGAAGACAAAGGATTTATCACCTCGATCAATGGTCAGAGCCAAAATACCGAAGAGAAAAAATATTGGATGTTCAGTGTGGATGGTAAAAATACAAAAGTAGGCGCAAAAGAAACGATATTAAAAAATAATCAAACCGTCATCTTTAATTTAGATACTCTTTGATGTTGTTAAGAATGAAGGGAAGAAAAAGCAATGGAGAATTTGAAGAAGAGCGGAATGTTTTCTGTATTGGCAGCGTTAGGTGCCAACCTCTTAGTTGCGTTTAGTAAATTTATCGGTTATGCCATCAGTGGCAGTGCCGCTATGTTGAATGAAAGTATCCATAGTATCGTTGACTGTAGCAATCAGGTATTACTACTAGTCGGTGATAAACGTGCGAATCGTGGTCAAAGCGAATTACACCAATTTGGCGAAGGACGAGCAAAGTATTTTTTCAGTACGATTGTTGCCATGATGTTGTTTTTTGGTGGGGGCGCGCTAGGTGTGATGGAAGCTTTTGAAAAACTTACCCATCCCGCCCACGAAGTTGGTAATCCTTGGATCGTCATCCTGATTCTATTATTTGGTCTAGCTGTAGAAGGTAGTTCATTACGGATTGCGATGAAAGAAATCCGCGAATTGAACACTGAAAACCTTTCAACCATGCGCTTTTTACGCGAAAGTCGCCACAGTGAAATCCTCGTGATCTTCACCGAAGATCTCTGTGCTGTAATTGGTCTTGTTCTTGCTTTAGTCGGCACCGGATTGACCATGGTGACAGGGATTGCAGCTTTTGATGCCATCAGTGGACTATTGATCGGCTTTCTATTGATGGGTGCTGCTATCTTTCTGGCAAAAGAATTTTATAGTTTGATTATTGGCGAGAGCGTGACTACATCAGATTTGAAAAAGATCAAATTTGCTTTTGAGCGAAATGAAGTGAATCGCATCATTGATATCAAAACGGTGCATTTAAGTCCGACAGAGATTTTAGTTGCGGCAAAAATCGATCTATTTGAGAGTAAAGAATATCAAGTACACATGATCATCAATGATATTGAACGGACGATCCGTGAACAATTAAAGGATAAAAAAATCTATATTTACATTGAAACAGATAAATATGATCCAAATTATTCGCAAATAAAGAAAACACAAGAAAATATGATAGAGAACGTCGAGAAATAATTTAGAAACTATTGTTATTTTTTTACTTATAAAAAAGTTTGATGTCAAAAAAACAACTCGTTTATTTATAGTGTAAAATCATCTGAAAGGTAGGAGGAAAATGAATTTCCTCTTATCTTTTTCGATGATTTTTATTTTTTTTAATCGTTCTCCTTTGAAAATGAGAAAAATATCATGTTGTTTAACGATAAAACGGCTACATTTTTATTTATTTATGTTACAATTAGTCCGCTATTTATTTGTTGTAAATTGAAGGAGATATCGTTAATGAATAAACAGAAACGGGCGCCTTGGCAGGATTCGCTACATGCTTCGTTGCCACTTTGCCTTAGTTATATCCCAGTTGGGTTAGCTTGCGGAGTCTTACTGCAACAAGTTGGTTTTGATCCACTCTTAGCTGGTCTATTATCTATCTTAGTATTTTCTGGTGGCGCACAATTCTTAGTTGCCTCTATGTTAGCCACACAAGCGCCATTTTCAACTACACTTTTGATGGTTTTTTTCTTAGAACTACGGTATATTTTGCTAGGGTCGAGTCTTTCAGGCTTTATGAAGAAAGAAAAGCGATTCTTTTTAGCTGTGTTCTCTCAATCATTGAATGACGAAAATTATGCCGTCAACTATTTGAAGTATTCCACTGATCCCACTTGGGACAAGCGAAAAGCTTTATATGTCAATTGGTTTTCAATGGGGGCTTGGGCGATCAGCAACATGGTCGGAAATATTTTTGGATCAGTGATCCGCGTGGATACGGATTTGGTGCATTTTGCCTTAACTGCTATGTTTATTTTTATGTTCATCATGCAAATGAAAAATGCTTTACTCATCTTCACAGGGCTCTTTTCTGGGATACTCAGTGTCATATTCATGGTACTTTTCCAAAACACTTTCGGTTTGATCGTTGCAACATTGATTGCTTCTTCAGCAGGTTTTGTATTAGAAAGAGCCTTCAAGAAGGAAAAGGAAAAGAAATCCAGCAAAGAGACCCAACCTTTGAATGAGCCATTGTTCCATTTCCCAGAACAGGAGGTGCAACATCATGACTGAGTGGTACTTGTTGTTATTGGTGATCAGCTTATTTGTCGTTGCCTACATTCCACGAGTTTTTCCTATGCTTTATTTTACACATCGAAAAGTGCCTAAATGGTTTAGCGAATGGATGAAATATGTACCAGTTGCTTTGTTTGCAGCGTTAGCCTTCAAAGATGTTTTTATCACGCATGAACATTTAGATATTGCGTGGAACATCAAAATCGTTGCGATGCTATTTGTCGCAGGTGTTGCTTATAAGACTCGCTCAATGGCTTTGTCTGTCATTACAGGACTTGCTTCTGTGTTTTTATTATCAATGTTATAGAATTTCTTAAGCTTCTCCAAAAAATCGGGAAGCTTATTTTTTTGTTTTCCTGAACGAGTTGTCCTCCAAGTTTTTTTTGTTATAATAGGGAAGATGTTTATTCTAATAGAGATAGTTGAGGTTGACATATGAATAAGAAATTGATGCAAGGGACATTTTGGCTTACCTTTGCCAATCTACTCTGTAAAGTTTTAGGTGTCGTTTATTTGATTCCTTGGTTGAGCATGATGGGGAACAATCAAGATGGCATGTTAGCAACAACCCTTTATAATGTGGGCTATTTACCATATGGCCTTTTCCTGATGTTAGGTACAGTCGGGTTTCCAAATGCGATAGCAAAAAAAGTCGCGGTGGCGACGAAAAATGGAGATGAACAGGCTTGTCGGGTCATTTTTCGCAGTACGATCAATATCATGTTTGTTATCGGGATCATATCTGCCGTATTGATGTATTTGTTTGCTCCCGCTTTGGCGAAAATCAGTCCGATCTCGAATGTCGATAATGGTATTTTGGCGATTCGTAGTCTCTGTCCTTCCTTAGTAGCGATCCCAGTATTAAGTGCGATGCGAGGTTACTTCCAAGGGAAAAATCATCTTCGCCCTTACGGTACTTCCTTGATCATTGAACAGGTGATCCGTGTGATCGTGATCTTAGCTGGTACGTATTATTTGCGTGTGTTGACAGATGGCACGATTGTGCAAGCGGTATTGATCAGTACTGTTGCTTCTTTCTTTGGTGGACTAGCGGCTATTGGTCATATGTTTGTTGTCGGACGGCAAAACGATTATTTCCGTTTAAAAGATTTCTGGATCTCAAGTCGCTATTTCAAAAAAGACAATCGTTCTGCGTCTGTTTCGATCATTCGAGAAACCTTACCCTTCATCTATGTTGGTTCGGTGATCACGATCGTGCAAATGATCGATCAGGTGACGATGAAACCATTCTTACATTTATTCAGACCGGAAATTGCAGACCAACAACTCGAATTTTTGTTTAGTCGTGCATCAGTCAATCCGAACAAATTGACACTGATCTTGATTTCAATGGTCGGAACGGTCGCAATCAGTAGTCTGCCAATCCTAAGTACACTAGGAAAAAAAGACCGACTACAGATTGAAAAAACAGTCGGGGACAGCTTCTCGATTGCTTTATTGATCCTTTTGCCTTCTTTAGCAGGGATGTCCTTATTAGCAGGACCGTTATACACCTTGTTTTTTGGCTATGATCCAGAGAGTGTCGGCTACTTCCAAATGGCGCTTCTAGCTTCCTTGTTCTTCTCGTTGTTTACGATTTTATCGACGATGCTCCAATCATTGAATCATCATTTAGTTGCAATCAAACTGACAACGGAAGCCATTATTTTAAAAGTCGTATTCCAAGCGATTGGGTTAGCTTTATTTGGCGGATACGGAATGAGTTTATCTAATACAGTGGCTTTTGCTTTTGTGTTTGTTCGTGGGTATCTTTATTTATCAAAAGAATACCGCATCTCGCCATTCGCAAAGATCAGTCATTTCTTCTTGAAGACGTTTCGTTCGACAATGGCCATGTTGCTTCTGTGCTGCATTCTTTTCTTCGTTTTGAGTCTTTCCCTATCCATGACATCAAAAACGCATGCAGTCATTTATTGTGTGGTAATCGGAGGTGTCGGCGGCTTGACGTTTGCCTTTGCCCAATTTGGAAGAAACGCCATGCAAATGGTCAAGAATTTTAGACGATAAGGGGATACTGTGGCAAGTACCAGTGGTTCTATAGGTAACTAAGCGTGCAAGCTAATTTCAAATAGTAAGTCAGGACTTGAGAAATTTTTTTCTAGTCCTGGCTTTTATTTGTTCTAATAAACAATGAAAGTGATAAAAACCTTAGATTTTAATAAAAAACATGGGTTGCTTTTTCTATAATCCGGACAAAGGTTCAAATCTTTTCTTACTTATGATATAGTATTAAGGACTGGTAAAATTCTTTGAAACGAGGAACTTAAATAAATGAAATTAGCAATCGTAACTGACAGTACAGCTTTCCTGCCAACACGTATCAAGAACCATCCTGATTTATATGTGATTCCTATCCCTGTGATCTTGGATGGAAAAATTTATAACGAAGGCATTGACATCGAAGCAGACGAATATTACGGACTATTGAAAAACAGTAAAGATTTTCCAACAACTTCCCAACCTGCTGTAGGTGAAGTTTTGGCACTATACGAAGAACTGAAAGCCAAAGGCTATGATACGATCTTAAGCATACACTTATCAAGTGGGATCTCTGGATTCGTCAATACATTATTTGCGATGAAAGACGACGTCAAAGAGATGACGATTGTTCCTTATGATTCGAAAATCACCAGTATGCCAATGGGGCATATGGTGGAATCTGCTTTAGACTTGAATGATAAAGGTTATTCACTTGAAGCCATTTTAGCTCACATCGATCGAATTAGAGACAATACATACGCCTATTTGATCGTTGACGACTTGAACAACTTAGTCCGCGGAGGTCGCTTGACTAACGGAGCTGCACTGATCGGCGGACTATTGAAAATCAAACCGATCCTGACTTTTTCAGAAGGTAAGATTATTTTATTCGAGAAGATCCGTTCAAGCAAAAAAGCTTTTGCCCGTGCAGAGCAAATCATTGGCAAACGAAATGAAGAAATTAAGCCACCAGTAAAATTATATGTGATCCATGCAAACAATTTAGAAGTTGCCGAAGAAGAAAAAGCAAAACTTCAAAAACAATACCCACAAGCAGAAATCGAGATCGGCCATTTTGGTCCAGTGATCGGTAGTCACTTGGGTGAAAAAGCGATCGGTATTGCGATCTCTGCACAATAAATAGGGCAGAAAGCAAAAACACAAAGAAAAGAAACAGTTTGAGCAATGACTTGCTTGGACTGTTTTTTTGCATTTCTACCCTAATTATTTTATACTATCTTTAATTATCTAGTAATTTACTAAATCACTAAATTACTAAAAAGGAGTAGAGAAGGATGGAAATACCAACAAATTTGAAACATAAACCAGTGATCGTCGTTGAAGATTACGATAAAGTTGATGGCAGAAAAGCCTTGCATACAGATGCAAAAGGATTGTCTTTAGGATTAGCTCAGTGGAATGATCGAGGCAAAGTCGATATCTCAGGAAAAGTGTGGCGTCATACAGGTGAAAAGTGGTCACGTCAATCGGAAGAATTACCGATCACTCGTATCCTTGACTTAGCGATCTTAGTGGCGCAAGGAAGTGTATACTTCCAGGATGCCTACCGCCATGAAAAATTTTACGACCCTGAAAATCCTGTCGTTGATATCATCGGTTTGCAAGGAAACCGGATGACGGTGGAAGTGGACACGAAAAATCCTAAAATCGATGAAGATATCATGTTATATTACGATGCTTTACAAAAAGATGGCGAATTACTTGGTGAACGTTTTCGTATCTTGAAACGTCTATTAGATGATCTAGGGTATTAATGTTATAAGGAAGTGTTTAAACATGGAAAACTTTTCACTCACCGACCAGCGAACGTTTACGCCGATCGAAAAACAAATGATCTGGAAAAAACCGACAAGTCATCAAACAAGTGCTGAAGAGCTGCGTATTGCAACTGAAATCAAAGCAAACTGGCTAGATCCGGAAATGAAAATCAGCAATGTGCTATTGGAAGGAGATGCAGGTTCTGGGAAAACGCAATTAGCCAAAGCATTATCCTTTGATTTGCAGTTACCTTATACGAAAGTAACATGCTTTGCTGATATGGATAAATCAGATGTCTTTGGTGCGTTACTACCTGTCATTGATTCAGACCAAGAAGAGGATCAAGAGTTATTGACCGCTATTTATCAAACGGATACATTATCTGCGGTATTGACGTTGATCGAACAATATTACTCCGTCGATCAACAAACAGCCAAACAGAAATTAGCCGATCTCGTGCAACGAATCGAAAACAACGAAGAAAGTACGATCCACTACAAATACTATCCGTCAGAAATCGTTCGTGCGATCGAAAAGGGTTATCTTTTAGAAATCCAAGAACCAACGGTGATACGTGATGCTTCGGTTCTTGTTGCCTTGAACTCTGCCTTAGAAACGAACGGTTTGTTGAACTTACCTACTGGTGTGATAAAACGCCACCCTGATTGTATCATCATCATTACAACCAATCGCAACTACCAAGGAAACCGACCGTTGAATGAATCGCTTCGAGATCGTATGCAACATGCTGAGAAAATGGACCTGCCAGAGCTTTCAGTCATGGTGGAACGCGCTATCAGCAAGACACAAGTCGAAGAGCCGACACTTTTGTTGAAAATGGCAGAAGTGATCCGTTTGTTAGATGAAACTGCCAAAGCAAATGCTATCAAAGGTGTGGCAGGTATGCGTTCTTATTTTTATTGGGTCAATACAATGAAACAAAATCAAGACATTTTCGTATCGCTCTATCCCAAAGTCTTATATAAACTGACGACTGATCCAGATGAATTACACATTTTGACGACTGCACTAACTGATAGTGGGCTTTTAGATGAACTCAGAGAATTGCTTCGACAAAAGAAATGGGGGGACTTATCAGACGAATCCCCACGAATCAAAGGACGGACAATTCGTGCAGAAGAAGCGATAGAACGTCAAATCGATCAGTTGGCAGAAGAAACAACATCCCTTGCTGAACAACCCTCAGAAAAAGAGGAAGTGTTACCAGAAGAGCAGACAAAGGAAGCAGCGGCGAAAGAAGAAACCCCGATTGACACGTTGCCTTTATCGGAAGAGCGGAGTCAAGAAGTCGAAGGACGAAGTCAACAGCAATCAGATGATGAATCCCAAGAGATGTCAGCTTCAGATATGGAAGCCTTAGACAAGCAACTCAAACGTGAACTCAATAAAGAAGCGCGACAGCTGATGAAAGGTACGATCCATGAAAAAGAAGGAATGATCGTTCATCGCCCTAAGTTTGCTGTCATAAATCCTGAAGTAGCGACTATTCGACAAGAAATCGATCCAATCGTGGATTCATTGAGTCGGCAAATCCTTGATCTTTTGGAAAATGAACAAAGCGAAACTTATCAAAAAGGAAAGTACGAAGGCCAACGTTTTAATGCTAGTCGAGTAGCTTATGGGGATTTACGGCAATTTGATAAAAAAAATCCCCCTCACGAACAACCTTCTTTGGCAGTGGCTCTACGAATCGATGAATCTGGTTCGATGGTTCGTGAAGACCGCATGTTAGCTGCAAAAAAAGCTGCATTTGCTATTGCCGCATTTGCCAAAAAAGTACGTATTCCTTTATTGATCTACGGGGATACAGCAGATGTTTCGACAAGAGAAAAAACATCTGTCTTTTCGTACAAAGAATTTTCAGATTCATTTGAGTGGTTGGAACAGAAATTAGTGACTATGAAGCCAAGACAAAACAATCGTGATGGCGCAGTGTTACGTCTGATCGCTGGAAAGCTGGCAGAACAACCTGCAACAACCAAACTGATCGTCAACATCAGTGATGGCCAACCAAAAGCGTTACCTGATTATACAGGCGCTAAAGCAAAAAAAGATATCCAAGAAGTGTTGACCGAATATGAACGCCAAGGTATCGTCTTTATTTCTGCGGCAATTGGACAAGATAAGGAAGAAATCAAAGAAATCTATGGCGCAAGTCGCTTCGTCGATATTACCGATTTATCGACATTTCCCAAACAATTGATCCAATTGATTTCTCGTTATTTATAAATAAATATTAAGCGAATATCAAAGATGATGCGTCACTCATGGTCTTTGATGTTCGCTTTTTTGAGTTCTTTCATTTATGATAAGCACTACTCCAACTGATGTAAGCATGAAAACAGTTAACGGTAACAAATATGTAACCGCTTGAAATTGAGCTATAATAAAGAAAAAAGGGGGATAAGCATGAAGCAGTCAGAAAAGTGGTGGAAAGAAGCAGTTGGGTATCAAATCTACCCAGCGAGCTTTAAAGATAGCAACAACGACGGTATCGGTGATATCAACGGCATTCGCGAAAAACTTAGCTATTTGAAAGAGTTAGGGATCGACTTTATTTGGATCAACCCTATTTATCAGTCACCATTTGTCGATAACGGCTATGATATCAGCGATTATCAAGCAATCCTTGAGAAGTTTGGTACAATGGATGAGTTTGATGCTTTATTAGCTGAAGCCCATCAGATGGGGATAAAGATCATCATGGATCTCGTCATCAATCATAGTTCTGATCAGCATGAATGGTTTATTGAATCACGTCAGTCGGTCGATAATCCTTACCGTGATTACTACATTTGGGTCGATGGCACACCTGATCAAGCACCAAATGAATGGCAGTCGATCTTTGGCGGTTCAGCCTGGCAATACGATGAACAAACTGGTCAATACTACTTACACATTTTTGCAAAAGAACAACCTGACTTGAACTGGGAAAGTGACAAGTTAAAAGCTGAACTCTTCACGATGATCCGCTGGTGGTTAGATAAAGGGATCGATGGATTCCGCTTAGATGCCATTTCTCATGTAAAAAAGGATGAATACTCTGTCCAGGCAACTGAGAACCCATTTTCTCCTTTTCAAAATGTCTCCGGTATTGAAGATCATTTGACAGAATTAAAAAATGTCTTTGATGAATACGATATTATGACGGTAGGAGAAGCGAGTGGGGTATCTGCAAACGAAGGACCTGAGTGGGTAGGTGAAAATGGCTATTTTGATATGATCTTTGAGTTTGATCATATTTCGATCTGGAAACATGAAAAAGATGGAGATCTAGATGTATTGAGTTTGAAACAATCCTTGAGCGCTTGGCAACGAGCACTGGATGGCAAAGGTTGGAACGCTCTTTATATGGAAAACCATGATGTACCAAGATGTGTGTCTGTCTTTGGAGATACGTCTCCTGCATATTGGCAAGTTTCTGCAAAAGCAATCGCCATGATGTATTTCTTTTTACAAGGTACGCCATTTATTTATCAAGGACAAGAAATCGGTATGACGAATCTACCATTTTCCTCTATTGATGAGATTGATGCAGTAGATTCGAAACGCTTGTATCAACAGTTGCTTGATGAAGGACGTTCTGAAGAAGAAGCATTGGATATCGTAGCCAATACCACAAGAGATAACAGTCGTACACCGATGCAATGGAATGATCATTTGTATGCTGGTTTTTCTGAGGTTGCCCCTTGGTTGCTCGTCAATCCGAATTATCAAATGATCAATGTCGCTAATCAAACCAATGACCCAGAATCGATTTTATCTTTTTACAAAAAAATGATTACCCTACGTCGAGAAAACAAAGGGTTGATATATGGTAGTTTCAATGAATATCTACCTGATAATGAACAGCTCTTTGTATACGAACGAGTCCTAGATGAAGAACGTTATCTGATCATCGTCAACTTGACTGATGAAGCAGCGACTTATACCTTACCAACGGAAATCGAAACAAATTGGGAAGTATTATTGGAAAATCAACCCGGTCAAGAATTTCAATCAGGTGGTACATTCGCCCCTTATGAAGCGCGTCTTTATCGAAAAATTTAGCTGACATGAAAAAACTACGAACAGTAAGAAAGGGAACACTCTCTTATTCGTTCGTAGTTTTTTCTTATTCGTATTGCGCGCGAGGTCCGCCAATGTATTTAGGGCGAGACCGTAAAGCAGTGACATGCGCATGACCTAATGTGTTAGAACGAGGACGTACAGGCACTTGAACATGCTTGATGTGCATTCCGATCGCAGTATCGCCGATGTCGATTCCTGCTTGAGCAACGACATGTTCCACTTCGACAGGATCGCTGAATTGTTCAAATGCTGCAACTGAGCAGGCACCTCCTGCATGGAGTGCCGGAATGACAGAGACGATCTCAAATTGTTTCTTTTCCGCTACTGGACGTTCGACGACTAATGCTCGATTAAGGTGTTCGCAGCCTTGGACTGCTAACGAAACGTCAAGAGGGTCTAATTGTTCTTTCAATGTTTCGATGACCCATTGTCCGATTTCTGCATTTGAGTTTTTACCAATATGTCCACCAACAATTTCACTGGTACTGCATCCTACAACGAATAGATCGCCTGCTTTAAGATGGGCTTCATTGAGAACGTCCGAAACCATTTCAGATAATTGCTGTTTGAAACTGTCTTTTGATACTTCCATTTTCCATTCATCCTTTTTACTTATTTTTTACCGTTGATTGTTGCAGAGGTAAACGCATCAATGCCTTTGTAAGTGGGATTGCCACCACGATACCGACAATGTTTTGGACCAAATTACTTGGTAGCGATGCGACACCGACTGGCCAGTCATAAAGCAACCAACTGGCAAAGAAGTAGCCTGCAACCATGATGATCGTTCCAAGGGATAAACCAAAGCCCCAACGCACAGAACCTTTACCCGCAAAATAGCCAGCAACCAGTCCTTGTAAGCCGTGGATCAATAAAGAGAAGATCGCCCATTGGGGATAGCCGGATAATAAATCAATAAACAAGCCACTTCCTGCACCAACAATCAATCCACCCATCGGACCAAAAAGGGCAGCTGCCGTATAAATCCCAACTTCACATAAGGTGACAAATCCGTTGGTTCCAGGTATTGGGATCAAGATGACTAAAGAGATCCCCACAGTTAAAGCCGTCAGCATGGCATAAATTGCAATTTTTTTAGTATTCATTCGTTATTTCCACTCCTTTTCCTTTTGACCAAACACTTCCTGTTTGATCCTTCATCATGACACCATTCAAGATACAGTCATAAACAAAAGCCTTACTCCGAGCAACAGCATCCGTCAAAGGATAATCTAAGACCAGATTTGCAGCAATCGCGGAAGCAAATGTACATCCTGCACCGTTGACAGTCTGTTCGTCTAACTTTTCCCGCCTAAATGAGATTGTCTCATTTCCGTTGAATAAAACATCCAATGCTTCGTTACCGATAATCCCAGTACCACCTTTGATCACTACGTTCTTAGCACCCAGTGAATGGATATATTTTGCACAATCAGTCATTTGGAGAAATGTTTGAACGGGTTGGCCATAAAGCAGGGAGGCTTCTTTCAAATTCGGGGTCAATACATCCGCAAAAGGAAATAACTCCTGTATCATTTTTTGCATATAAGCTTGATTCAAGGTATTTGTTGTTTCCTTAAAGGCAAACACAGGATCGATCACAATGGGAACATCCTCAAAATATGTAAGGAAATCCTTCACAACGTCGATGGCTTCCAATGAATGTAATAAGCCAATTTTTATCCCATCTAAATCTGTCATACGTCGAATCGAGTCTAGCTGTTTGGCTAGCCATTCAGGCGGGATCGTCTCTAATATAAACGAACCATCTGAGTCAAGCATTCCGATACAAGTCAATGCACTCATCCCAAAAATATGATGGTTTTCAAATGTCTTTAA
Organism: Enterococcus sp. DIV1304_2; assembly: GCF_050555445.1. Taxonomy (NCBI): domain Bacteria; kingdom Bacillati; phylum Bacillota; class Bacilli; order Lactobacillales; family Enterococcaceae; genus Enterococcus; species Enterococcus sp. DIV1304_2. Next base: position 1,456,552 of record NZ_CP187851.1, on the reverse strand, counting down.
ATCGGACTGTATGCCGCCACCAGCAAACGGATCAGATCCTCCAATCGTTACTATTTTTTTCACTTTCATCCCTCCACAAAAAGAGTATACCTTGTTCGAATAAAAAGAAAAACAGCCAATTGGCAGATTATCAAGTCAGCCACTTTATGCAAAAAAGAGAAAAGAAATCTATATACAAAAAAAACAAGCACTTTCCTAACTACAGGAAAAGTACTTGTCTGGACTATTGGAGCAGATAATTATTGATTTGCTTCTTTAAATTCTTTTTCAATTTGTAACCGTTGGACTTTCATCGTTGCTGTTCTTGGAATATCTTCGTAAGCACGAATGATCGGTGTGTTCAAACGTGGCAATTCATGGACTTGGTTCCACCAACGATCCCAATCCATCTCTTGATTCGGCGCTAAAGCAATGATTGGTTGTGGTGAATTATCTTTATCACGAACGATGACGACTTCAGCTAAAAATTCCAATGAATCCAACAAATAATCTTCGATCGCTAATGTACTATTGATCGTATCGATCAAATCAACTTGACGATCTTTCAAATGTAGATGGCCATTTTCATCGATACAACCATAATCGCCGCTATCCCACCAAACACCATACACATTTTCTTGAAAACGAGCATCTTCTTTATAATAAGTCAATGCACGACCTTTTGATAACAAGTGGATGTGACCATCTGTGTTCGCCGGTAGTTCATTGCCTTCTTCATCCGTGATCCTTGCTTTGGTCAAATCACCTAAACCGACACCCATATCACGTGCGTCACTTGTTTTTAAGCTCTCCAACGTATGAGCTTTCAATATCATCGGTCCACATTCACTTTGTCCGTAGACTTGCAAAAAGATTGCTTCTTTTGTTGCTGACGTTTGAAGGAATACTTCCATTGTCTGATTGTTGATGGCATCAAATGTAGAGTGGTAGTAGCGAATACCTGAAAAAGCTTCTGGATGCTCTCTAGCAGTGAAACTCCACTGAACAAAGTTATTTGGATGTGTCTCTAAAGCAATTGGCGGATTCTCTAATAACAGTTTTACCACATGTTCCCCTTGAGGATCTGCGATTGGCATCATCGGAAAGCCCATCGCCATAAGAGAAGAGATGCCGATGTTGAATCGTGAATGAACCGGCGAAATATGAAAAGCGACTAATTTCTTCTCGGCGATCTTAGTAAATACCGTTTTTTGCCACTTTGTCCGCCAGCCCATTGAATGTGCAGAGTGGCAAATCAATTTAGGAATGCCGGTCGTGCCGGAAGTGTGAGTCATATAAGAGATTTCATCATTATCTAATTTCTTTTGTTCCACAGGAGTTGCGGGTTGTTTGAGCAAATCAGCGACAGCCAATTGTTTGCTCTTAGTGCCGTTAGTGATGCCTGCAACGCGTTCACTTGTCACTTCGTCGAATAAGATAAAAGGGTCTTCCAAACGATCAACAAATACTTCTAAAGTACTTGTTGGTAAATGGTAGGAAGGCATGACAGGAACTGCACCTAGATAAGAGGCAGCAACGGCAATCAAGTAGGTATCAAAAGCAGAGCTTTTGTAGATCATGATCTTGTCACCAAGTGTCACACCTAAACTAGCCAGTTGATAGGCACGTGTTACTACTAATTCATGACATTCGCTGTAAGTGCTTTTAAAACCAAGCTCCGGAAAAGCCACTAATGTCTGATCAAAAATCATTGGGACATCAGGTGTGCGTTCAGCAGCTTCTTGAAAATTCGTATAAAGATTAAGTGGGGTATAGTCGATTGTTTCCATCTTTCACGCTCCATAAATAAATTTGTTAATAAATGTACAAAGTCTTAAAATATGATAGCATATCCACAATCTAAATAACAGAAAAACCTGAATGTAAAGTTATCTTTTGAATTGAGAGGGAAGATTGGATGAGAAATGCGCAACATCCACATGATGTGACGTAAAGGTTTTTTTTGAGAAAATGCTTGCCCACTCGCTTTTCCAATTTTTTATTTTTTTAGTAGGAGATACTCATACAAATGAATTTTCATACTCATGAATATACCATAACCTTCTATACCTTTCATATTTACCCACTGAGATAATTAAATGGTAATTTTGAAAACACATAACAATTTTCTATTCTACATAAATAATAAAAGCTTTTAATAAAGGATTTATTAATCATTTTTTTATTTTTTTCAAAAAAATAGTACTTAGAATCGGTTATTTTTTTAATAAGATAAACTAAAATAATAGATATACCATTTGAATTAATCAGCTGTATTGAAAAGGAGCGAAAAAAATGCCAATCGAAGAGCATCGTAAAGCAGTCGGTACATTTGAGAATAAGCGCAATAAAAAGTCTGATCAAAATGCTAGGCAAGAAGCAGTCAATTTCATCTCCAGCACTGCAAATAACCAGCTAACGGAACGAATTAGATGGTCTCCATTACTTTTCCTTCAACTATTAGTCATCACTGATTCTTTAGCTGTGAGAGGGGAACCCCCAAGGACGCTTCGCACAAGTCGGCCTGCCTTTGAAGCTGACACGTATGTGGATATTGGTCCAGCAAAAACTGACGTGAATCATATTATGATGGATCAAACCCCTACGAATCAGACCGAGATATACCAGCCGACGATCCATTCTCTTTCTTTTCGTTCGAGTGTGAATACGACCCTCGTTCAACCCGCTCAACCGATCAATGCTTCTGAATACCTTTCTGATCCTGTAAAAAACGCGACCTTACAAGAACCTGTTTCTTTAGCTGAATTTACACATCATTGGACACTACATGTACATAAAACTATTCATAATCTGGAAAAAATCGATAAGTGTAATACTACCGTCACGCCTATGTCCGTACTTGAGTATGGATTATGGGAGAAGAAAAACCATACGCTTTATCATTTTAATACGATCTGTGAAGAAGCGAAATCAAAATCCCTTCAATTAAGAGAACAAGCCAAAGACGATCAACAAGAAATCCACCATTTTTCTTTTAAAAATAAAGATTCCAAGAATAAAGTAGATCTAGGTAAAATCCAACGTGAGGCAAAAAATATTGCTCGTATGGTCCTATCCTCTTACTATGATTATGAAGGGGAACCTTCAAGTAGTCACAGCGAAAACAATCATACTCGACCGTTCCTGCCAACCTCTTTTTTGGAAAACCTAACGGATACCTTCACTTCTTTTTTTCACGAATACCAGAATACGAGTCACACGACTGGTTCAGGTGAACCACCAGTAGAAAGCGTATTATCAAAATTTTTTACAGTGTTAACTCGGACATTCTCAGCGGAACATTTGGCAACTGAACATGTGCACAAAGAAAGTAGTAGAGGTGCTGGGGCAGCTTATTTCCCTCAAGCACCCCAGGAATCCAAGAACGAACGACCGAAGGCATCCAAGAGCTACCAGACTCAGACAACTAAGAACGACCAAGCAACTGATAGACCGATTTTGGAGGAAGAAGAACATTTAGCAGCGCCATTGTTAGAATTAGCCAAAAAATTCAACGAACGGATCGATCAATTCTTTGAAAAGATCAACTTTCAGATACTCCCTGGAGCGGAAGCGTTACCGACACCTCAAAAAAATCTGAATGTTCCGATCTTACCTTATGCCTCCAGTATGAGTGTTTCAATGAATTATCTGGAAGACGAACCTTCTCTTGAAATCCAAAAAACAGTCAATAAGGTAATGAAGCGTTACATAAATATTGAACCTTCACTTCCAATAACTACCAAATTCTTAACCCCATTTTGGTTTCATTTAGTGCTATTTCAAAAGAGACATAACGTAGGTGTGGCAATGGAAACGATCAGAAAATCACTTTGCGAGTTGTCTGATGACGTTTGCTTCTCGAATAGTGTCTCCACAAAAGAACTGTTTCATGCTCTTTATAACTGGGGGACTTCAAAGGACCCAAGCGATCAGGAGCTAGTATTAGAAAGAAGACGTCAAATTGCGCAGATCATTTTAGAGGCTTATGGCGTAAAAGATGAGCAAATTTCAGATATCCAAGCGATAAAAATATTTCTACAAGCACGTAATAACCATGCCTTCATGAACTATAAATTTCAACTTCCAGACACATTGAATCAAGTGACACCACGCATTGATACGCCTGCCGCCTCAGCGGATGTGCCCCCCTACGATGCGAGTAAAATACCACTGAATTCAGTAAAAGAAATCACACAAACTACTCGAGCCTTTATTAACCAAAGAGTGGATATGTATACAAAAGGTCAACCATTACCTATGCCAAAAACCGAAGCAATCGACGCTTTTTGGCTCGACTTAGATGTCTTTCAACAGCGCGTGGAAACAGAAGTGGCAACCAATCGAATCAAAGAACGTGTGTGTGAATACCTAGGTTTCTGTTTGATTGATGATTTGTCTACAAAAGACTTTTTCCTCGCTCTACTAAAGTGGGTGGATAACGACATATCAAGTGTTGCCATCCTGGAAAAAAGACGCCAGGTCGCTAAAGTTATACTTCAAAGCTACGACATAAATGATGACACCATTTCAGATGACCGAGCCATAGCCATTTTCTTTCAGTGGATTTACAATGATGTGTTTAGCGACATCCAGTTCAATGAACCGAGCCTAACAGACATTCAACACTTGAAATCATCTTCGCCAACACAAAAAAAACTATTGCCTTATGACATCAGTTCGCAAGTCGCTTTGAACTCCTCTAAAGAACTTTCACAAGAAGAACACGATGCCGTAAATAAAATCGTCACGGCTTATTTGAAAAATCAGCCTTTGCTTGATAAACCATCATTGACTTTGCCGCCAATATGGTTTGATCGAGAATTGTTTGATCGAAGAGCAGAGACGGAGAAAGTCAATAAGCAAATCATCGAGGAACTTGTTGATGAGTATGAAGAATTAAAAGGATCATCAAGACTAGCGTCAAATGATTTTTCACTTGTTTTGCAAAATTTTGCCAATAACGGAGGCTCAAGTGCGGTAATTATCGAGCGGAGAGTACAAATTGCCAAAACGATTCTAAAAGAACATGGATTACCTGCACATAACTTATCAGAGGAGCGAAGCATCGCAATTTTTTTGCAGTGGCGCTATAACAACGCGTTTAATGGTTACATATTTAAAAAAGAACCTGATCATTTGGTTCAGAAAAGGGCAGGAGAACATATCCCAGGCACCGAGTTGTATGAAAGTGCTAAAAGTTTACAAGCGCCATTATTGTCATATGAGGAGCTAACTCTGGAAGTTGAACATGAATTAAAATTACGGCTCATATCCTATCTTGATATCAAGCACTTATACACGAACTTGAAATTAGATGCCGTGTTAACACCCTTCTGGTTTCAATTTGAGGTTTTTAAAGATCGATATCATACAGAAACAATCAATGAAGCCGTAAAAGAGTATTTAGCCAATGAAGACGGTCGTTTTAGGGAATTGAAAGGATCACTCATACGCTATATCTTTATTGAGCTGGCTAAATTAGAAAATGAAGAAAGTGCGAGTCAATCACTGCTTAGAAGAAGAAAGATTGCCCATGTCATACTTCATACGCTAGGTCGCCCAGCGACAAGATTGTCTGATGCAGAAGCAAATGCCATTTTCCTACAATGGCGAGCGAATAATGTCTACCATGATGCTAAATTTCTAGACGTAAAAACAATTCCTTTTTTTGAATCTCCTGAGTATACTGAAACAGCAACGACCAATCAGACGGAGAAAGTGGTTCCTTCAGATCTGGAAAATGATTTGACACAAATCAAAAAAGTTGTGCAAGCAGTCATCGATAACAAGCAACCTTTAGAAGCCGATATACATGATCTGCCAAATTTTTATTTTGTTGGCTCTATTTATCAAAACAAACAGAGAACAGCTAATGTCAATAAGAAAATAAGAAATTATCTTGTCCAGCAAAGAATTGTGAAAAAGCTAGACACGCCCGAGAATCTAATTGAGCAAGTTGAAAAATGGATAGGTAAAAACTGGCAAACTGAAAATAGTGTTGATGCAGAAAGAATGCAATTTTTTGCATACATGATCTTGAAAGAATACGATGTACCACTGATAAGATTGGGTGAACAGTTATCAACAAGAAAATTGGAAGCAATTTATATGCAATGGAAACTGAATACTTTACTAGAAGGAGCAATCTACCGATCAACCAATGAAAAAACAACCTATTATAAAATATCTCCAGATGAATCACCCTACGTGATAAGTAAATTTCAGCAGAAGCAGGAAAGTGACTACATCTATAAGAAATATAATAAGGGCATGGTAACCAATACCAGTATTTTCAATGGAAAATTACTCGTTCCATATGTGTATTATCTTAATATTTTTAATAAAGTAGAGAGAACATTCTCGGTTGATCGGAGTAAAACATTCTCTGCTAATGAGATAGTTAGGAGATATTTACGTTCAAAAAAGGTCATACTGAAGCGTTTACAAAACCGCTATCTAACCCAAGCAGTGGAAAACTGGATACTCTCTGAGAAAAGATATCCTCTAATGGTGGTACGGGTGTATAAAGTAGCCAACATCATCCTTAGTGCATACAATGTCAATGAGGAAAATTTGACTCTTGAAAAAGCATATGCAGTGATCCTCCAATGGATAAATAATAATGCGCAAGTTGATTTCACTTTTGATATGGAACACTTGAATTTTGCCTATGGAAATGATGAGGAAAGCAAAAAGCAAGAAATGAAGGAAAAAGTCAAAGCATTTATTTCTGAGAATGGCATTAATAAAAGTAATAAAAAAATCAGTGATGTAGAGATTGATAAATTTGGAAGTTCTTTAATACAGGTTGAAGAAACATTACAAAAAGTAGCCGATTTTTTAACTTCCTATGGCCATCCTTGCAGTCCTGACGATAAAAATAACTTAGTTAAAGTGGCCACCCACTGGACGCTTCAAGAGGGAACATCCACAGAAAAAGTTGATATGAACAAAGTCAGAAACTTATTAGTTCTGTTTGTCGGAATCTTTAAAGTTCGGGAGCTCTCAGATGAAGAGGCACACCAAATGTTTCTTAAATGGGCGATGGATACACTAGAACTAGCCGCTGCACCGACGGAGGTAAAACCGGCACCATCGCGAAACGATCGATCATTCGTCATCACTGAAGCTGGTCGCTGGCGAGATAAAAATATTAGGAATCAAATCGAAATATTCTTTCAACAGAAACAGCTACTGTCTACAAACCCAAGTAAAGAAGAATTGTTGGTTGCTCTCGGCAAATGGTTTTCTCAAGATAGCGCAGGGTTCGTCCTCATGAATGATAAAACGCAACCTATAGCAAAAATCATTCTGAAAGAAATGAATCGATATGGTGGGGAAGCAAACGAAAAAATCAGTGAAAAAAATGCAGAATTAACAGTGACCAAATGGATCTTTGAAACGGTATTAGAAAGCTCGATCGAAGCTTATGTCACAAAAAATATTCTCAACGCAGAAGATCCATCAATATTTACTATTGGACAACTTAGAAACCTATTTGAGGTAGATGAATTAGCAAAAGCAGGTGTGTTCAATTTGTCCAAAACAGATGCGAAAATATCAGAGGACTCCTTAAGCACCTTAAAAAAAATCTGGATTCTTCTTGTTCAAAAGACCTTACCAAATTATTTCCTTGAGACGAGTCAAATTTCCGACGATTTACTGATATCAGATTTTGGATCGGTGATACAGCTGGTCGGGTCGAAAATACTTGAAAACGTAGGTTATCGTACGAAATTTGATCAAACTGAAATTCGCAAGTTAGGCGCTCTGTTCTGTGAGACGATCAGTACCCAAGGAATCACAACCATTGATGAACTAAATCATTTGTTGATGCCCGCATTGATCACTACGGCGCAACTCGATCCAGAAGGACTACGCAAAGCAGGAAAAGAAGGGAAATATAAAGAATATGCGTTGCAAACCTTTCTGGGGTATTGGAATAGGCGCGATGAAATCCGCTTGGACATTCAAAAAGAAATAGAAAAAAGATTTTCACCCTACCAAAAAGCAACCATCAATTGGCGCAGAAAACAAGCGATAACAAATGATGTCGTACAAGAGTGTGAGCGGCTTGGTGCCACCTTTACTTTTGGAATGGGGGAAATCTATCTAGGTGGTGGAAATCCATGTCCTAGCCTATTTACTCCCATCAATATTGAGGTCGCCTATAAAAGCTTGACAAGAGCTGTTTCTGATAGTTATTTTGATTTAGATCAAAAAATAATTGAACTTTCATTATATTCGTTGAATATGGAAGATCAGCATTTTATCTTTTCTCCGGATACTACTGTCTTTTTAGCATCTGCTAAATTATCCAACAAGGTCCATTACTATGGTCCTTCTGCACCTGGTTCGATGCCTATGATCTTTTTTAAACATGATCCATGGTTAGACACCATTCTTGAACTTGAGCAAACGGATCTATTTGTGGCAAATAATGGAAAGGAAGAACGAATATACGCGTTAAAAAGACTGGCAGATGAAGGTGGGTATGTCATCCAACGAGTCGATAGAGACCCCTTGCTATTCCTTGAGTATGGTTTGTTTAATAACAAGCATCTTTTGAAAGAAGGCTATTCAAAGGAAGGCGATCGGATTAAAATAGGCAAGAAATTATTTACCTTTACCATTGACATCAAAAAAGATAAAAAGCTATGTCAGGGATATGATACAAAGCCATTTATCGATCAACTTGCACGTCATCACAGTGATTTGCTTTATAATATCATGTATGAACTCGGCAATGATAAAACAGTCACTGAAAAAGTCTGGAATGTAGTCAAACATTTTATTCCATTTTATGATTGTGTTGTAGGTATCATTGATCAAGATATTGGTGAAGCGGTGACATCTTGCACGATTGATGCCGTTATGATGATTCCTATTTTTGGTCAAATCTCGGCACTCAATTGGAAATTTGCGCTAGGTGCATCTAGAGCGCTGGCGAAAGGTGGCTTAAAATTAGTAATCAAAAATACTACGTATTTTCTTCCTAGTATGACTGACATAAAAGTCTTGATGAAAAGTGTTGCACGATCTGTCGATCCAGGATTTGAATTGTTAGTTGGCGGAGCAAATTTGATCATCAAACGATTGATCAGTTTTAAATACAGTTCACTGGTTACAAAAGAAATGAAACTACTATTAAATAAATTAGAACGCTTTGACAGTGCAACGAAAGCGCGATTAATTGAAGAAGAGGTATTGCTTGCTAAGCTATCAAAGGATGGACCACATATCTTTGTCAAGCGTGTAAAAGACAATTTATTTTTACAGGTGACCGATATAGAAACTGGTGATGTCTTTGGGAAATATTATACGTTGCACGGCGATCAGTTAAAACCCTTTGAAGGCCCTATTTCCTTCAATTCAGAACAAAAGGAATTAATCAAACACTTAGCAAGTACAGTTGCTGTATATAAGTCTTTTTCTGATGAAAAGAATTTAAACCCAAGAGGGTACGGAGATGGTCCAATCTTAGCAATCAAAAAAACAGATCTACCAACAGAGTATTACATCAAGCTAAACGGTCATGTAGTCCCAGTCAGAGCGACAATTATCGAAGGTCAAGGCATCCGATATGACGTATGTAACGGAGACAAAATATTTCCGGTAAAATATAATGGGATCGAGTGGGGATTTGAGCCACCATCATCACCATTGGTTACAAAAGAAGTAATCGTAACAACCACAAAACAGTTGCAAAAAACAGAAACGATAAAAGATCCAAGTACGCTTTCACCACCAGATGAAAATGGTTTGATGTGGAATGCTTATGGAAAGTCCTATCTCAAAATCAATGATCAGTATGTGACAACCGTACTACTAGATCGAGAATTTAATCGCTACGGTATATTGAATAAAAGCGGGAATGATCTGCTAACGATTTTACGCTTTGATTTAGAAAATAATTCTTTCCGCTTGGAAACCTCCGAAGAAAAACGACTGTATGAACTGGAAAAATCGATCCGCAGAGCTGGAAAAAAAGAAATTCCCTCGCACGATCTCCCAGGTACTTCGAATGCAGGGACGTCAGCTGGCGCATCGAGTTCACAAACAACAACTACAACCAAAGAACCAGACTACTCTATCTTCCCGAAAAATCCTGGAAGAGAAAAAGAGTGGAATATGATTCGAGATGCTATTCCTTACTTTGAGATTGATGCCATCAGATTTGTGGATCATAGCGTACAACTTCCTCCTTTAGATGCGCTTATTCCACTACCTAGAAACCGAGTCAGAATAGACGCAGAAAAACATTTGTTAAGTGATCTGGCAGAGATCGTCCAACTATATTTACCTAAAACGCCCGAGCTTCCCTACAAAGTTTATTCTGGTCTTGAACCGAGTAAGTTACCGGCTTCTCTCAGACCGTTTGCAAAAAAATTCATAGAGGAGGTTCAGGAAACGACAGCGATCTTCGAAACTTATATAAAATTAGCTGAATTCTGGCTAAGTCATGACAAAATAGAGGATACAGATGCAGCCAAACTTTTTATGCCGCTATTTGAACTACAGAACGTTGAAAACAAGGAAGAGATTATGCGAGCAGCACTAAAAAGGTTGTTATTTATCTCTAAAAAAGGACTCCAGTTCGTTGAACAATCCGCTACTTTTGGCTTTGAAAATATTTGGCTGATTTCTACTGATTTGGTTTATCAAAAAAGTACCAAAAGTTATTTTTCTCAATATACAACGCGCCCCCGTGCAGACGCATTTATTATAAGCAATGATCCGAATTGTCGCATCCTTATTTTTGCTGATACTTTTCATATGGATTCAAAAATAGATTTGAATCGACAAGTACGTCCGGGTATAAAGGAAACCTTTATTCATGAAATCACACACACTGTGGCAGGCACAGAAGATTGGATATGTTACACCTTACCCCCTCGAGGAGTATTCATGAACAGTCTGGAAGAGATACGAGATTCCTTTAATAAAAATAAAGATAAGCTTATAGGCACTCCGTCATTTCAAGAATTCGTCAAGCAGGCAGCAATGTGTTACGGTTTACCAGAACTATCACCAGAAAGTGTCTTGGTATCTATACGTACAGATCCATTTTTAAGTGCAAATATTAAATTGACTGATGCAGAAACTGTAATGAACCTGATCGTCAGTCTTGTGAAAGGACTTCCTTTTTCGCGGGCTAAAGTACAAAAAAGAGAAACAAACAGTATGGATCTAGGGAGTGGCTATCTTATGATGGCGATTGCCTTATCAGAAATATGGGACTTTAAGGCAAATGAGATGGAAATTCCATTGGAGAATGTTCATACGATCCTAAATAATAAAACAGTCACTGCTACTCCGGAAAGAGCCACTGGTCATAGAGAAAAAAGAGGGATCGAAAGCATCATTAACGAAGGAAAAGAAAATAGTGAAAACGTGAATGTCTTCGGCTTGACCGGCAAGACTGAAAATAAACGGAATGTCTTGGATCCGTTTGGATTGATCAGAAGACAAAAAATGAAGAAAAAACAAAGAGCAGGCCAAAAACAAAGTCCTTTAAATCCCTTTGGACTAGGAGGGAACAACGATAAAAAAATGAAGCGAAGTGATTTAAATGTATCACAAAGATAAGTTAGTCACGGTGATTGAATGGCTTCTTTATCAGTCAAGTGCAACGGATCATGTTCTTAGAGAATGAGCAGTTACGACATAATTACTTCATTTCAAGAAAGCAGACAAAATCAACTGGATCGTTTTTTCACACTTGAAGTGAGGATACTTGGCAGCTAATAAAATCAGCAACAAGAAATAAATCGCATAGAAAGTGAAGAAACAGGAAGATGTAGCGAACTTTCTATGCGATGATTTCATGGATCATTGGAGGTTCAACGATAGGAGAAGTCACGCATTTTCTCATAGATTTCTTCAAATGAGTGTGGACGTACGTAGCGATTACCACAGAGATAATTCACTGCATCTTTGTCGTCTAAGTATAATTCAGTGTAGTAACGAAAAGTTTTCCGACACAATTCCGGTGAAACGTTTTTGTACACCGTGATCCGATCGAGGATTTGGCGAATCGTACGAGGCGAGATTTGTTCATCATGTGAAGAGCGGAAAACATAGGATTCACCAGATGCGCCATTTTTATGTTGGTTGGCATAGTTCGCAAGTATCGGAAGTGCTTCATTTGGAATAGGTACTCGCTCTAAACGATTCGCTTTCCGATCTACAACCAAAATCTGTTTCTTCAAATCAAGGTTTTTCCATTTTAATTCAACGACTTCATGGATCTTCAAGCCACAATAGAGGAGAACAGCCACGATTGCCAGATTTCTTGCACGATTTTTTTGTTCAAAAAGTGCTTCCCGTGGAGAATTAAAACCTTTTTCAGGAACGAAAAGCGAGTCAAAATCACTTAATAAGGAAGCGTCGATATAACGTGGAGCGGCAGAGGTAGTTTCTGGTAAACTATCCCCTAATAAGGAAATCTCTTTTTCAACAAGGCCTTTTTCATACAAAAAGCGTAGAAAATGATTCAAAGCATATTGCTTGCGAGAGATCCCGTAGTAACCATTTTTGAATTGCTGTTGCGTTTCTTGTGCAGCAGCTGTATGGAAAGCCCGCGTGTGAAGGTAAACTTCACTTAAAAAATTAAGATAGACTTGTTTTTCCAATTGGATGATCAACTGATCATTTATTTCTTGTTTATGTGTTTTTCGTAAGTAATCTGTAAATAAATGGAAATCTTTTGCATATTCATAGCGACTAGCTAATGATAATTTTTTTGAGTTCGCCTGCAAAAATTCATTGAAGATCGGTGGTAACTGGAGCATTCGTTGTTTCAATTTTTCTTGTATCTGTTTTCTTGTTTTGGCATCCATGCAAAAAACCTCCATTTCTTATCTGATGTCATGGGAACAGGAACTAGTGTATTTTCTCGAAAGATTGCTTCTGCACCTCCAATGTATTAGCCTGATAGGGGGAGCGATGAAAAGCAACTGTTACTTGTTATCCTCGTCTTATTTTACTACAATCATTCACTGAATACTAAAAACTAAATCAATAAAAAAGACACTTTGACGTAGCACCAGCTATGGTTCAAAGTGTCTTTTCACGTGTCACTAAATGATTATTTGATGGGTAACTGAATCTTGAAATCCACCCCCACAGGCAGGTGATCTGACACAGTCAATTGTCCCTTGTGTTGCTCGATCAATTGTTTTGCGATTGCTAAGCCAAGTCCATAGCCACCCGTTTCCTTTGATCGAGCTTGGTCTTCGCGATAAAAACGATCAAAAATCCGTTTTTTGTCTTCGTCACTGATCGCAGGACCTGTATTTTTGACATGGATCACCCAGTCTTTATTGGTGCTAGCTGAAGTGACAATGATCTCGTCGTGTTCACTCGTGTACTTGAGTGCGTTATCTAGCAAAATGACTAATACTTGATGGATTTTTTTCGGATCAACTAAAACACTCATGTCTGCTTGGTTCTCGACTATAAACTCTTTTTGATCAATCGTTGCCATCTCTTGGAAAGGTTTGATCAATTCAGCGATAAATCCTTTTGTTTGTAGTTCTTGCTTTGCGAGCGTATCTTGACTCGAATCGCTTCGCGCTAAGGTCAATAAATCAGCAGTCAAGCCAGTCAGGCGTCTTGTTTCAGACAATGCTTGCGCAATACTTTCAGATTCTTCGATGATCGTATGATTTGGTTTAGTGAAGAGGTGTTCCAAACTGTTTTGGATGATTGTTAAAGGTGTTCGCAATTCATGGGAAGCATTTTCCACAAATTCTCTTTGTCGGCGCCATGATGCTAAGATCGGACGCATGTTGAGCTTAGACAAATAATAGCTAACGCCAATAGAGCCTAGCCAAAAGACGATCATACAAAGAATCAAAATCGTTTGGAATGTTCGCAGAGAAGAGTTGATTTGATTGGTATTTTCTAACACTTGGACGTAGGCAACTTCTCCTTGGTTTGTTGCTTTTTTTGTAACGGATCGAAAATAAAGGGGCGTTCCTTGGTCAGCTTGCGCCAGTTCAATGTCTTGGATCGTATCTAACTTACTCGTATCCAGCTTGATTCCTTCGATTTGATTAAAACGACCACCAATGGTTTCTTTATTCAAGACTTCACCTGATGCAGACCACAAGATCACTTGAGTATTGAAACGATCGCCTTCAGGTAGTGACTCTGTTTGACGCGGAGGGATCTGGGCGTTGAAAAAAGGATCTCCCTGTTGATAACGTTCGATTTCTAATTGCACTATATGGGCGTTCAATGAGACATTCTTCAACATCAGGTCGGTCTCACGATAGGCTGACTGATTCAATAATTGGAGAATGATTCCTCCAAGCAAAAGAAAAATCAAGGCAAAGGCGGTCACATTGGCTGCAAATAGTTTTGTGCGTTGTTTATTGAAAATGCTGTCTGTCATCGGCTCACTCTCCCTGTAAGATATAGCCGACATTACGCAACGTTTTGATTTCTTTATCCAAGCCAGTCTCGCGAAGATGTTTTCTAAGATTGCTCATATAGACTTCTACGACAGTGATCGTCGTGTCAGAATCAAAGCCCCAGATACGGTCGAAAATCTGCTCTTTCGTCAAGATGATCCCTTTATTTTGCAAGAAATAAACAAGCAACTCAAATTCTTTACCTTGAATCGGAAGTAGTTGTTTCTTGTATTCGACGGTATTTTGTTGTAAGTCACAGATGATCCCTTGATACTCCAACGTATGTTCACTGAAGAGTCCGAGTGAACGTTTCAATAATGCTTTGATCCGCATCAGTAATTCTTCACGATAAAATGGTTTGGTCAAATAGTCATCTGCACCACGTTCAAAGCCTTCAATTTTGTCTTCTAAGCCATCTTTTGCGGTCAAGATCAGTACCGGCGTCATGATGTTCTTTTTCCGAAGATGCGCTAATACTTCATAACCGTTCATTTCAGGGATCATCAAATCAAGAACTGCTAGATCATAAACACCAGATTCCAATTCATATAAGCCTTCGCTGCCATCATAGACTTGGGTCACTTCACCGATTTCAGAAATGATCTCTTTGATATTATCCGACAATACGTGATCATCTTCGACCACTAATAATTTAATCATACATTCCACCTCTATTGTTTTCACCATATAAGTTGATTTTACCATGATTAGCATAAACAAAACTTAAATTTCGGATTAAGTTCCGTTTAAGCTAACCTTTGTATGCTAGATGACATCACTTGATACGACAGGAGGAAGAAAATGAAATTAAAAAATGTATTCCAACGCAAAGAAACAAAATATCTGGTCCCAACGACACAATTCAATTCTTTTTTTAAAGACTTGAAAAAACAGATGCAGATCGACGAATATGGGCTGCATACTATTTTATCCTTGTACTTTGATACACCAGACGATCGTTTCATTACCAATTCTATGACGAAACCAAAATACAAAGAAAAATTCAGAGTAAGAAGCTACGGCATCCCAAAGGAGACATCGATGGTCTTTCTAGAAATCAAAAAGAAGGTCAACGGAATCGTCTATAAAAGAAGAATGCCACTCACTTATGCTGAGTATCTGCAATGGCTAGATCAAAAACATTTTCTCAAGAATGAAGACGAACAAATCCCACAGGAAGTGAACTGGTTGTTCAAAAGAAATCCAGATTTGTCGCCTAAAACAATGATCATGTATGAACGAATGTCGCTATTTGGCACGTCAGATCCAGATTTTCGTGTGACGT
Organism: Enterococcus sp. DIV1304_2; assembly: GCF_050555445.1. NCBI lineage: Bacteria > Bacillati > Bacillota > Bacilli > Lactobacillales > Enterococcaceae > Enterococcus > Enterococcus sp. DIV1304_2. Next base: position 1,440,865 of record NZ_CP187851.1, on the reverse strand, counting down.
TTGACCAGAATATCCGTTTTCGCAGTACCAATTTGGATCTATCAATCACAGGGGAAGAAACTTTGGTTGCGCCTGAGATTGGCGTATTGATGGAAGTGAAAGCGCTAGGGGCGTATCCCTTGTGGTTTGTGGAGCTACTAAACGATTATCAGCTAAGAAAAGGGAGCTTTTCAAAATACGCAGAAACATATCAGCGACATTTATTCGTTCAGACAAAGGAGGGAAAGAACCATGCTATCTAGTTTGATCGAATCAGGGACAACCATTCAACCTAAAGAATTATTGATTTGTATCGCCACTTCATTAGTTTTAGGGTTATTAGTTGCAACTATCCATATGCAACGTAACGTCTATACGAAAAGTTTTGTTGTTACCGTCGCTGTCTTGCCGATACTGGTTCAATCAGTCATCATGTTGGTCAATGGCAATCTTGGAACAGGCTTGGCGGTCGTCGGTGCCTTCAGTCTGATTCGTTTTCGTTCGGTTGCCGGTGGTTCAAGAGAAATCACTAGTATTTTTTGGTCGATGGGTATCGGGATTGCTACAGGGATGGGCTACGTTGCGTACGTGGTGATATTCTCAGTTATCGTCGCACTCTTTTTACTACTGCTTTATCTTTCACCTTTTGGCAATCAGAATAATGTAGCCGAGCGAGAATTGAAGGTAACGATTCCAGAAGATTTGGACTACCCTGAACTGTTTACCGATATTTTTGAGGAGTATACGTATACGCATCATCTCAGTTCTGTTCGAACAACGACCATGGGGAGCTTGTACGAGTTACGCTATATTCTTCTATTGAAAAATCAACAGCAGGAAAAAGAAATCATTGATCAAATACGTGTTCGCAATGGTAATTTACCAGTCGTACTCGGTAAAGTAGCCACGAATCGTGAAGAATTATAAAGGAGGAACTCGCATGAAAAAATTCTATTCATTGATCGCTACCAGTCTCTTATTAACAGCCTGTTCCTCAGCAAATTCAGCTTCTTCGGGTAAGACTAGCACAGAGGAAACAGATACAAGTACAGTGACAAATCTCTCGACAGATACGACATCGACGGAATCAGAAACGACGTTCGGTAATTATGAGACAGAAGATCTAACAACTAGCTATGAGGAAAGTTCCGCTGTCGACATCCAATTAGGGAAGGAGACAGAAGTGACAGGAGAAGGTGTTGAAGTTTCTGATAAACAAGTAACGATCACAAAAGGAGGGACTTATGTCATCAGCGGAACATTGACTGACGGTCAATTGATCGTGAATGTGCCGAAAGAAGAAAAAGTCCATCTGATTTTCAACGGTGTATCGATCACCAATTCTAACGGACCCGCAGTGGATATCCAACAAACAGAAAAGGCGATAGTGACTTTAGCAGACAACACTGAAAATCACTTAGCTGATGGAGAGACATATACACTTGCTGAAAACGAAACTGAGCCAGATGCCACCTTGTACAGCAAAGAAGATTTGACGATCAATGGTACTGGCGCATTGACTGTCGATGGCAATTATAGTAACGGGATTCGTAGCAAAGATGACTTAGTCTTGATCTCTGGAACCTATAAGATCAATGCAAAAAATAACGGATTGAAAGGAAAAGATGCGGTATCGGTCAAAGATGGAAGCTATCAGATCACCACCGAAGAAGGGGATGGCATCCAAGCAAATGGAACAGAGGACGAGACAAAAGGTGCTGTTGCGATCGACGGCGGGACTTTCAATATAAACAGTGGAAGAGACGGCATCCAAGCAGAAACATCCATCCGTAGCCAAGGAGCAGAAATCACGATCCAAACGGCAGACGGAGCCGATAGCACGAACTTAGATACAAATGAAAGTTACAAAGGCATAAAAGCCGGGAATAATGTGTTGATCAGTAGCGGAAACTATACCGTCAATAGTGCCGATGACAGTATACATACCAATAACAGTGCGGAAATAACAGGCGGGACACTCACATTAAGCTCTGGAGATGATGGGATTCATACAGACAACGAATTGACCTTCAATGGCGGCACAATTGACATCCAACAATCCTATGAAGGCATTGAATCAGCAGTCATCGCCTTCAATGACGGAGAGATACATGTCACTGCTAGTGATGACGGGATCAATGCCGGCGGTGGGAGTGACACAGAAACGACGACTGGACAGTTTGGCGCTGACAGCTTTGGCGGGCCACCGGATGAGGCGGATGATAGTAAAGAAGTATTGATAAACGGTGGCACGATCTATGTCAATGCGGAAGGGGACGGTTTAGACAGCAATGGGAACATTGAGATGTCTGGCGGTACGATGCTGATTGACGGCCCCGTAAATGGCGGTAATGGCGCATTGGATTATGGTGGCGCGTTTACTTTAACAGGTGGGACATTTGTCGCTGCTGGCTCAAGTGGAATGGCGCAAACCGTCAGTGATAGTTCTACTCAAGCGACAGTAGCAATCAGCTATGACACTGTTCAACAAGCAGATACACTAATGAGTCTGCAAACAACCGCAGGGGAAGCAGTGATTGCGTATCAACCTGCTAAAAATTATCAAACAATCGTAGTCTCGTCACCGCAGCTTGCAGTTGGGGAAACGTATACGATTGCTACCGGTGGCACGACTCAAGCTGAACTTACGAATGGCTTTAGTGAACAACTATCAATCAGTGATGCAGAAGATTTAGGCACGTTCAGCTTCGCAGATACGTCAATGACGATTTCTCAATCCGGGGAAGAAGTTTCCTTTGGTCAAATGGGGCCAGGAGGTTTTTAGTTCCATCAGCGAAGAGAACGAAGGATAGTGATCCCAAGAATAGCGTGCGAACAAGCGCCATTTTTGGGATCATTTTTTTGTTCATCACTACTTTCGTAACAGATCGCAAACGCTTGTGTCACATAGAATATGGCTATCTAGTGTGTTTTTTTTCTTAAAAATACTAATATTATGAACGAATTTATCAGACGAAGCAATTGACTTATTGGATGCACAAGCGCTATACTTTTATCCAGTGACACTTTGTCACTCACGAAGAAACCGAAATGGAGGAATCAAAAAAATGTTTTTAGCGATAAAAGAAATGCGCTATGCCAAACTACGCTATGGGCTGATTATTGGAATCATGTTCTTGATCGCTTATGTTGTGTTTATGTTAACTGGTTTAGCAAGTGGACTCTCCGAAGAGTTCAAAAAAGCAATTGTTGACTGGCAAGCACAAGAAATCGTGCTATCAGAAGATGCCAATAAAGTCTTTGCTGCCTCTCAATTGACGAGAGAAGATCTGGATCAAGTAGACGCAAAAGACAAAGCGCCTATTGGCTTATTCAGCGGAGCAGTCAAAGCAGAAGAAAAGGAAAATATCACTGTATTTGGGACGACACGCGATGCGTTCTTATTGCCTGATTTATTAGAAGGCGAGATGTTCAAACAAAAAAATGAAATCATTATTTCCAAAAATATGGCAGATCTAGGTTTTTCGATTGGCGAAAAAATCAAAATTGGTAGCTATGATGAAGAACTAACAATCGTTGGGATCTTCCCTGAAACTTATTACACGGTGGGTCCGGTCGTTTACACAGATCTCGATACATGGACACAGTTGAAATTTGGCGATCAGCCTTTTGCTTCGGATGAGAAGAAGCCGATCAATGCCATTGTCACGAAACAAGCTGCCACTATCCAATCGGATGGGGCATCAAAAACATTACAAAAATTGTCGATTGACGACTTTATTCAAAGTCTCCCAGGTTATTCTGCACAAAACATGACATTGAATGCGATGATTTATTTCTTGTTTGTCGTTGTTGCAGCAGTTGTAGGCATCTTTATGTATGTGATCACCTTACAAAAAACAGCGATTTTCGGTGTGATGAAAGCACAAGGGATCAGAAATTCATTTATCGCCCGTTCCTTACTAGCACAAGCATTCATCGTAGGAGTGGTTGGTGTAGCATTCGCAGTAGGGCTTGCTTTCTTGACTAGTTTGATCTTACCGACTGCCATGCCTTTCGCGATCATGTGGCCTCAGTGGCTTTTATATAGTGGGATATTGATACTCGTAGCAATGATCGGTGGGCTATTCTCCATTCGGACAGTCGCTAAAGTTGATCCAGTTATTGCGATAGGAGGGTAATAGAAAAATGAAAGAAATCTTGACAATGAAAAATATCGTCAAAAAATTCGGCAACGGCCGAACAGAAGTGACTGCACTAAAAGAAATCAATTTTTCAGTGAAACAAGGAGAATTTGTCAGCATCATCGGCCCTTCTGGTTCAGGGAAAAGTACATTTTTAACCATCTCTGGTGGTCTTCAAACACCTACTTCAGGTGAAATTCACATTAACGGTCATTCGTTTTCTGAATTAAATGAAAAAAAACGAGCAGACTTACGCTTTAAAGAAATAGGCTTCATTTTACAAAGTTCAAATTTGATTCCTTTCCTAAAAGTCAAAGAACAGTTTTACTTAGTCGATCGTGTCGCTAAGAAAAAAGCCGGGGATGAGCGAATCGACGAATTGCTGAAATCATTGGATATCTATGAGTTAAAAGACAGTTATCCAAAAGATTTATCTGGTGGAGAAAGACAACGAGTAGCGATCGCAAGGGCTTTATTCAATGACCCAAGCTTAATTTTAGCGGATGAACCAACAGCAAGCTTAGATACGGATCATGCCTATGAAGTTGTCAAATTGTTAGTCAAGGAAGCCCATGAGAAGCAAAAAGCGACCGTCATGGTCACGCATGATTCTCGGATGATCCAGTGGAGCGACCGTATCTATCGCATGGAAGACGGCTATTTAAAAGAACAAGCTAAAGCTTAAGCAGTAAGGAGAGTGTTTATGCCAAAAGAAACATTTTTCAATATTTCCAAAGAAAAGCAGCAATGGATCTTAGAGATTTTATTAGATACATTTTATGATCAGCACATCAGCCAAGTCAAAGTTTCAGAAATCGTTGAAGCAATGGGGATGTCTCGTGGTGCGTTTTATAAATATTTTCAGGATTTAGAAGATGCGTATACATTTACTGTCCGAAACTATTCCAATCAAGTCCATGGAGATATCATCGCTTCGATCAATCGAAATCGAGATCATTTTTTCTTAGGAATCGAAGAATATCTCGCCTGGTGTGGACAGCTAAGTAAAGATAGTTCTTATTGGCGATCCATCAAATTACTCACACGTGCAAACGATCTAGGTTCAGCGAAGCGTTCAAATGATCAAGGTAACACATCGATGGTTGAACAATGGCTTGATTTGTTGAAAATCAACCAGATCGTCATGGCTACGACAGAAGAAGCCATCAGCTTTTTATATTTCGTGATGGCTCTTGTCATGAATTCTTTGACAGATTATATGATCAACCAATGGACAGCGGAAGAACTAGTAGAGGATTTTCGCTATAAAGTCAAATGGCTAGAGATAGGGGTAAAGAGTAAGGCTAATAGTTAGACAAGTCTATAAATAAAAAGAAGCATCTACTTCCGCATCATTCTTTGTAATTGGGAGTAGGCGCTTCTTTTTTAGACAGTCGCTGAATAACCATGATTAAAGCTTGATGGTAAACATCTGGAGCATTGATCATTTCAAGTCAAGAAAACTTTTATCCCCACTTCATCGAAAAAAATAGGTTTTCTATTGACTTGGAGTTTACTCCAGAAACTATACTAACTAATGAAGATACATAGCCAAATCGACAGGAGGTCTTTAAATGAAAAAACTTTATCTCATGCGTCATGGTCAAACCTTGTTCAATCAATTAGGGAAAATCCAAGGGGCTTGTGACTCTCCCTTGACAGAAGCTGGGATCAGACAAGCAGAGGTGGCAAGAGACTATTTTGAAACCAATCACATCACCTTTGATGCGTATTATTCATCCACGCAAGAACGGGCTTCTGATACGCTCGAAATCATTATCGGGGAAAAAGAATATCAGCGATGTAAAGGGTTAAAAGAATGGAACTTTGGCCGATTTGAGGGAGAAAGTGAAGCGTTGAATCCTAAACGAACAGTTGGCGAAACTTCCTATGGTGATTCATTTGTTCCTTATGGCGGTGAGTCGGCAAAAGAACTCCAACAAAGAATGAACACGACCTTGATCGATATCATGGAAAAAGAGCACCAAAGCGTGTTAGCAGTTAGCCATGGTGGTGCCATGTATTTATTCATTCAAAAATGGTTGCCTTATGAGCAAGTAGCCAAGCTGAAATTTTCAAATTGTTGTATTTTAGAATTCGAGTATAGCGATCGTCAATTTTCATTCATCCAGGCGATCAATCATCAATTTTAAGTTTTTTTGATAAATGAAGTTTTATACGCCTAGACTAATAGCCCAAAGACGAAACGAAGGTTTCAGTCTTTGGGCTATTTCTTTGTTGCTACAACGCTTACTTCTTGTATTCCTTTAACAAGCCTTTTTGGATCAGCTCTTGTTTTTCTTTCAAATTCAATAAATTTTCTTGGTAGTTTTGCGTATACATCAAGGAGTACAAGGTATTCAAGACATAGTCGAAGGCAATTTGAGAAGAGAATGTAGCAACTTTCGCAAAATCATACTCTTCTTGGGACACGACCAACCGCATGGCTGCTTTCTTTGCCATTTCAGACTGTTCATTTCCTGTGATCAATAAACTAGGTGCGCCAATATGTGCCAGATAGGTAAGAATACGTTCGTAATGATGGATGCGTCCACTATAGCTAATAAAAATCCCGCAGTCCTTTTCCGTCAAATTAGCTGCATTCCAGGACGAATCGCTATATTCTTCGGCTAAGATCAAGAACTTATTTAGTTTAACTAATTTGTTTTGGAATTTCCGAGCAGTTGTTTGCGAATCACCTTTTGCAAATAAGAAAATGCGCTCTGCTTTGTTTAAAACAGTCGCGATGGTTTCTAAGGATTGATCTTCCATTTGAAATTGCGCTTTTTTGATGGCTTGAATGGATAGATCTGCCATTTTTTTGGCAATCATCTTCGCATCATCATCAACGGTAAAAGGAAAATTAGGATCGATGACTTGATTGAACTGAGCAACCAGTTGGTGGACTTCTCGTCCTAATTCAAAGCGAAATTCTTTAAAGCCGCTATAGCCGATTTTTTTACAGAATCGGATAATAGCGGAATGGGAGGTATAGGTCTCCTTTGCCAGCTCTTCAATCGTCATATAAACTGCTGCTTCCAAATTCATCCGCAGATAATCGGCGATCCGTTTTTCATTTGTAGTAAATGTTTCTTGTTGGGTTAATTTTTCTTCGATAAGCATCCATCACACACCTCCAAATCTATCTTACTGAATAACTAGAAAAATAACCACTTCTTTTTACAGTAGTCTAAGATTGAACATCTTTTTCAAAAATATCGTCATTCTTTCAATTTCTTTGAACATTTCTACCAAAAAAACTAGAATCGGTATTCTTTTACCTATTGTGCGCTATACTCAAGAAAAGAAATCATTTAAAAAGCAGGAGGAAACGACATGTTAACCATCGCATATTTAGGTAATGGCAAAAGTACCAATCGCTATCATTTACCCTTCTCAAGAAGGCTACCAGACAAAATCAACGTCAAAAAAATCTACTCTCCATCAGCACCCATTTGGGAAACTTTTGATGAGATCGAATATACCGATCAGTTGTCTGATCTGTGGAATGATCCTGAGATCCAATTAGTAGTCATTACGACACCAAGCCAATTTCATGCAGAATACGCCAAACTTGCTTTGGAAAATGGCAAGAACGTGTTAGTCGAAAAACCTTTTGCAGAAACTTCAAAAGAAGCAAAAGAATTATTCGACTTAGCAGCGGAAAAAGGACTATTTATCCAATGTTATCAAAATCGTCGCTTTGATTCGGACTTTTTGACTGTCCAAAAAGTGATCGAAAGTGGGAAGCTTGGTGATATTTTAGAAGTGGAAATGCACTATGACTACTTCCGCCCAGAAATCCCAGAGGGTACTAAGGAATTTTCAGTTGCCAACAGCTACTTATATGGTCATGCCTGTCATACAGTAGATCAGGTTCTTTCTTATTTTGGTGAACCAGATGATATCCATTACGATGTCCGTCAATTACTAGGCACCGGTCGAATGAATGATTACTTTGACTTAGACTTTTACTACGGTCGAATGAAAGTTTCGATCAAATCAAGTTATTTCCGTATCAAAGAACGTCCTAGTTTTGTCGTCTATGGCAAAAAAGGGATATTTGTCAAACAAACAAAAGACCGACAAGAAGAACACTTAAAAATGTTCTATATGCCTGAAAATGCGGACTTTGGGATTGATCAACCTGAACACTATGGTGTATTGACCTACATTGATGAAGAAGGAACTTATCATGAAGAGAAAGTTGTTTCTGAAGTCGGAGATTATCGCCGAGTGTACGAAGGAATCTACGAAACGTTGATCAATGGTGTAGAAAAAATCGTAAAAGATGAAGAAACGTTGTTACAAATGAAAATATTAGAAACAGGTATCCAACAGATTGAAGAAGCAAAAACTGCATTTGAAAATTAAGGATGTTGTTACATTCAGCAGGGGATACTCTTTTTCCAAGTAATGAAAGAATCGAGCCGTAAATCTAAAGGATGATTTACGGCTTTTTCGTTTATTCTACCCACTGATTCACACAATGCAACAACAAATCCTCAAAGGGCAAACGCTAAATTTTCATTCGCCTTTTGTTTAATCTTCTGTTACTATTTAGTAAACAGTAAACAAGAGGTGAGTAAATGGCATCTATACGTGATATTGCAAAAATCGCTGGGGTTTCAGCAGCGAGTGTTTCCCGTATCCTGAATGAAGATCCCACATTTAGCATCAACGAACAAACGAGGATACGTGTGATTGAAATTGCCAATCAATTAAACTATTCTGTCGATAAAAATAAACGTGGTAGTCGAAGTCTAGGAGATGAAATGACGATTGCCTTGATCGTTCGTCATCAAGAAGAAGCAGAATTAGATGATCCCTATTTTCGCAAAATCCGTGGTGGCATTGAAAAAGAAGCAGCAAAGTGGCGTTTTCGCACGATCCGTGCTTTCCATATGAGAGATGCCCATAAAGAATGGAAAGAGTTAGCGAAATATGGTGCGGTGATCATGATCAGTGAAATGACGATTGAAGCAACAAAAAAAATCGCTACGATCAATCCCAACTTGATCTTGGTCGATAATTACTCGAACTCTGAAGAATTTGACTGTATCCAAACCGATTTCCAACAAAAAACCGTGGAAGTATTAGAAGTTCTCTATAAGAAAGGCCATCGAAACATCGCATTTATCGGTGGCTACAGCAGTCAAGTAGCTGAAAACGGTGACGTTCATAAAAACAAAGAGGAGATTCGAGCGGAATCTTACCTGAAATGGATGAAATTAAATGGCCTGCAACATTATGCAAAAACATATCAAGGAAACTGGAAACCGGAAGATGGCCTTCGTTTAGGCAAAGAGTTATTGGCGCAACCATCCCCACCGACAGCAGTCATCGTGGCTAGTGATCCGATGGCAGTAGGTGTTTATAAAGCAATCAGTGAAGCAAATAAAAAAATCCCTGATGATATTGCTGTCGTGAGTTTTGATGATATCGAAATGGCTCAATTCATGACACCAAGCTTATCAAGTATCAAGGCAAACCCGGAAGAAATGGGGCGCTTAGCTGTACGCTTAGCGAAGGAACGCATGCTAAAAGAACGAACGATGCCGATCCGTGTGATCTGTCGCAGTGAACTCGTGTTACGAGATTCCATCGGACAGGACAGCGCGCTTTTAGATTAACTCATTTTACACATTTATTCCTTGAAAAAGTTCGAGAATCTCTCTTTCTCGAACTTTTTTTGTTTTCTCACTTGTGTAAACATTAAGTAAACAATTATACTCACCAAGTAAACGTTTGCACATATTAAATAAAAGGAGTTATCACACATGAAATTTGTCGATAAATTAGCTGAAAAAATGGTGCCCGCTGCAACGCTGATCGCAAATAATAAATATCTACTCAGTCTCCGAGATGGTTTTATGATGGCTTTTCCTGCAACAATGTTTGCTTCCATCATGATCATTATCCAAAATTTGCCAACAACATTTGGCTTCGCTACTTTTCTGCCAGAAGCATTCAATACCTTTTTAAATGAGTTCTTTGGACCTGTCGGCAATGCGACAATGAGTATTTCAGCACTTTTCATTGTATTTGGGATCGGTTATCAATTGGCTGGTCACTACAAACAACCACAAATCTTTGCTGGTGCCATTTCACTTTCTTGTTTCATCATGCTGTTACCGTTTGGGAGCGATGAAACCATGGGTACGTTTATTCCTTTATCGAAACTAGGTGCTGAAGGGATGTTCGTGGGTATCTTGACAGCGATCGTCGCTACAGAAATCTATAGTCGGATCAGTCGCTCAGGGTTTACGATCAAGATGCCAGAATCTGTACCGCCGATGATTGCTGAATCTTTTGTGGCCATCATCCCTGGAGCTGCTCCTTTGTTTTTATTCAACATCATCCGCTATCTATTTACTTTTACCACCTGGGGAAATGCAGTCGATTTCGTTTATCAGATGTTGCAACAACCTTTGATGGGACTTGGCGGAACTTTACCAGCTGTATTGATCGCTGTTTTCTTTACGCAACTTTTCTGGTGGTTCGGTATCCACGGCACGTTAGTCATCAATGCAGTGATTGATCCAATCATGGGTGCTTTAGCCATCGAAAACTTTGAAGCATATAAAAATGGCGCTGAGCAGTTGCCACATATCATCAATACGACCTTTATGGGGGTGTTCGTCAATCAAGGAATGCAACTTGGTATTTCGATCACGATGGCGTTCTTTATTGCTCGCTCCATCCGTATGAAAAAGACGATGAAAACGATCATGGCGCCAGCGATCTTTAATGTATCAGAACCAATGACTTTTGGACTGCCCGTCGTGCTGAACCCTATAGCATTCATCCCTTGGATTCTAGCGCCACTAGCTTCTACCACGATTTCATACTTTGCGATTTACTTTGGCTTCGTTCCTCGTCCAATCGGGGCAACGGTTGTCTGGACGACGCCAATTTTACTGTCAGGTTGGTTAGGAACTGGTTCGATCACCGGCGCACTTTTGCAAATCGTAACAGTAGTTGTGATGACACTGATCTGGGTGCCTTTCTTAGTTGCAATGGACCGTGAATATTTGAAGGAAGAACGCCAACAAGTGAAACAAGAAAAAGAAAACCAACTGATGGATGGAAAAATCACCATAGAAGAACAGTAGGGAGTGATTCGTATGCGGATCGATACCTTGAACTACCGAAAGAAAATACCGACACACCCCGCACATTTTTACCAAGTACTTCTTGAAGAACAATTAAACTATTTTCACAGCAAGGACTCTTCAATTACCAAACTGACAGAAGGAGCAGCCATCACGACTGCGCTTCAAACAAAACTAGGGCAAGCGACTGTCGAAAGTACGCTAACGATCCAACGTTTAGTCAAAGATGAACTACTTGAAATGACTACTGATTACTCCGGTGGAAAAATCATTCAAACCTACCAACTGAAACGTCAAGATGAGCAGCAGTTCACATTGCATTATTCTGAAAGAAATGAACTGGTTGATGCCAAAACGCAGCTGAGTTTGCTTTTTGTCCTGCCATTTTATAAATTCTTTTACAATCGTCAGTTAGCCAAAAGAGTCAATTATTTGATACAAAAGCTCTGATTTCTCCACAAACAAGGAATGGAGGAACAAAACGTCGTTCTCTTCATTCCTTGTCTGTTTTACTAACTAAAAATTAAGAGGTGTTGCCTTCCATGATTGAACAATTAAATAACCGCATATTTCACATGAATAATTCGCAAGTTAGCTTTATTCTCCATGTCATGCAAAATGGACAGATCGAGCAAATCTATTACGGTAAACCTTTACATGGCTTATCTGTCGAAGAAATCGACTACTTGGTCACAGATCAAAATAAATCTGCTGGAACAGTCAAGTTTTTTGAAGATGACCCTAACTTTACGTTGACTGATCATCCACAAGCATATCCTGTGTATGGTTCTTCTGATTTTAAAGAAGGCGCGATCGAACTTTCAAGTAACCAAGCGCCTTACTACACAGATTTCCGCTTTGTCGAAGCCACGACTAAAAAAGGCAAGAAAAGAACCTTAAACTGTCCGGCTACCTATGGGAATGAGGAAGAAACTGAAACACTCTCATTGCGATTAATGGATCAGGAACGTCAGTTAGAACTAATACTTCATTACACCTTATTTTACGATTCCGCTGCCATTGTACAAAGTCAGACGCTGATCAATCAATCTGAGGCAGATTTACAGATCCATCGCATGCTTTCAGGCGTCTTGAACCTTCCTACCAAAGCATATGATTTCACTCATTTTTCAGGTGCTTGGTTAAAAGAACGGCATGAAAAGAAACGACCGCTTGAACAAGGAGTCGTAGCGATTGGCTCACTAAAAGGTGCAAGTAGCCATCAGCATAATCCCTTTATCCGGCTAGAACATCAAAACTCAACGCTCGATCAAGGAGAGGTCTATGGAATGAATCTCGTTTATTCCGGTAATTTTCTCGCTCAAGCAGAAGTGGATGAATGGGATAAAACGCGAGTGATGATCGGTATCCATCCGACACAATTTACTTGGACATTAGCGCCTAAGGAAAGCTTTACGACACCAGAAGCAGTCTTGATGTATAGCGCTGCAGGTACGAATGGTCTTGCCAAACAATTGACACATTTTATCGAAAACTACCTGATTGATCATCAATGGCAAGACACGCCACGACCAATCGTCTTCAACAACTGGGAAGCAACGTATTTCGATTTTACTGAAGAAAAACTCTTATCCCTTGCGACCATTGGAAAAGAATTAGGGATGGAATGTTTTGTCTTAGATGATGGCTGGTTCGGCAAACGAAACAATGATCGTTCCTCATTAGGTGACTGGACGCCTGATAAGCAAAAATTCCCACACGGTTTGGCTTCCTTTGCAACAAAGCTCAAAAACATGGGTCTTCAATTCGGCATGTGGTTCGAGCCTGAAATGATCTCTCCTGATAGTCAGTTATTGGAAAAACATCCAGATTGGGTGGTGAAACATCCCTATTCACGTATCTCGGTGGGACGTGGGCAATATGTGCTTGATTTTGCGAATCCGGCGGTTGTTGAAGGAATCTATGAGCAAATGGCAAAGATCATCGAAGAAACGAATTTAACTTATATCAAATGGGATATGAACCGCAATATCACTGAAGCCTATTCCGCTTATTTAGAAAAACAAGGGATGCATCAACAGGAGTTTTTCCATCGCTATGTCCAAGGCGTCTACACGCTTTACGGTAAATTATTGACCAGCTATCCTGATCTCTTAATTGAAGGTTGTGCTGGCGGGGGAGGGAGATATGATTTAGGTATCCTATTTTATAGTCCGCAAATCTGGCCTAGTGATACCAGTGATGGGTTGGAACGCTTAAGTATTCTTAGCGGAACAATGGCAGGATACCCCCTTTCTAGCTTTAGTAATCACGTCTCTGCTTCTCCGAATCATCAAGTATTACGTGAGACTTCTTTATCATTCCGCCAAGATGTAGCCATGTTTGGACCTTTAGGCTATGAATTAGACCTATTGACTTTGACAGAAGCAGAAAAACAACAGATCAGTAGCCGAATCATTTTTTACAAAGCCCATCGTCAGTTGCTGACTCACGGTGAATTTCTCCAGATCATGCCAAATCATCCGTATGATAATGAAATTTGTTGGGGTGTGTTTAGTCACGATCGGTCAGAAGCAATCATTGGTTTTTATCAAAAATTAGGACGTGCAAATCCAGCTGCACAGGCATATTTACCACTTCCAGAATGCCTGAATAAGGATAGTTATTATCAAATCAATGAAAAAGAAACGATTAGCGGTCATTTCCTGATGAATGTCGGTCTGAAAAAACCACGTTTGTTCAATGGAGCGAATCATACCACTTACCAACTTGCAGGAGACTGTCAATCGTTCATCTATCATCTGGTAGAAAAGAGGGAAATGAAGTGAAGACTTATAATGACACACGTTTACTCCATGGTGGGGATTATAATCCGGAACAATGGTTGAATCACCCTGAAGTGTTGAAAAAAGATTTTGAGTTGATGGACAAAGCACATGTCAATACTGTAACTGTCGGGATCTTTTCATGGAGTTCATTAGAACCAGAAGAAGGGGTTTATCACTTTGACTGGTTGGATAAAGTGTTTGAAGAGATGCACAAACGTCAAGGTCGTGTGATCTTGGCCACACCAAGTGGCGGACGACCGCAATGGCTGAGTGAAAAATATCCAGAGGTGAATCGAACGAATGCAAAAGGACAAAAGCATCATCATGGTTTTCGCCATAACCATTGCTACACATCCCCAATTTATCGGGAGAAAGTCCAACAAATCAATCGGCGTTTAGCTGAACGATATGGTGACCATCCGGCATTATTGCTGTGGCATATCAGTAATGAATACTCAGGAGAATGCTACTGTCCACTTTGTGCAGCCAAATGGCGTGAGTGGGTCAAAGCGAAATATCAAACCTTAGAAGCGGTGAATGACGCTTGGTGGATGACATTTTGGAGTAATGATTATTCCAGTTGGTCACAAGTTGTACCACCTTCGCCTCTTGGAGAACATAAAGTACATGGCATGGATCTAGACTGGAAACGATTTGTGACAGATCGGACGATCGATTTCTTTTTACATGAAATCGAACCGATCAGAGAACTCACACCAGCAATCCCAGTAACGACCAATTTTATGGCAGAAGGCCATGATCAGCATGACTTTATTCCCCTGGAAGGTCTTGATTATTCCCGATTTGCTGAAGTTGTAGATATCGTCAGTTGGGATAGCTACCCCGACTGGCATAACCCGTACGAATCCTTACATGTGACCGCCATGAAATCAGCTTACGTCCACGATCAATATCGTTCATTGAAGAAACAACCGTTTCTCGTGATGGAATCGACACCTAGTTACGTGAATTGGCACGCATTCAACAAGGCGAAGAAGCCAGGGATGCACCTGCTCAGTGGGATGCAACAACTGGCACATGGGTCAGATAGCACACTCTATTTTCAATGGCGGCAATCACTAGGAAATTCCGAAAAATTCCACGGGGCGGTGGTCGAACATGACAATTCAGAAAACAATCGAGTCTTCCAAGAAGTAGCGGCTTACGGAAAACGATTAGACACTTTGTCTTCGATCAAAGGTACACAAACAGAGGCAAAAGTCGCTATTTTATTTGACTGGGAAAGCAATTGGGCATTAAAAAGAGGCGGTGGTTTTGGTCGTCCAACTCGTCGTTATATCCAAACACTACAAGAACATTACCGATTCTTTTGGGAAAGAGATATCGCTGTTGATATTTTGACGCCAAATCAAGACTTCACTAATTATGCTTTAGTCGTTGCACCAATGCTCTATTTGATGCGGGAAGAAACAATGGTTGCACTCTCAGAGTATGTCAAAAATGGTGGTACGTTGATTGGCAGCTATTTTACCGGAATGGTCAATGAACACGATCGGTTACATCTTGGAGAATGGCCACAAGTATTGCAAACACTTTTTGGTGTCTTGCCAAAAGAGCTTGATACGCTTTATCCTGGTGAATACAATCAAATCCTTTACAAGGAACAAACGTATCAAACAAAAGACTACTGTGGTATCGTCAAAGAAACGACAGGGAAGGTGAGGGCTACTTACCAAAAGGACTTTTATACTGGTACGCCAGCTTTAGTTGAAAATCGCTTAGGGAAGGGGACTGCTTATTACTTAGCGGCCCGTACCGATCTGGATTTTTTAGAAGTATTTTACCAACCAATCATCGAATCATTACAATTGCAACAAGGAATCGTTAAGGCATCACATCCAAAAGTATCGATTCAATCGCGAACAGATGGGAAACAGAGCTATTACTTTCTAATGAATTTTTCTGAAGAGATGCAACAACTTGAGTTACTTGATCCTCACTTGGCTATCGAAACAAATCAAACGCTTACTGGTATACTAACGTTTGCACCTTACGAAGTGAAAATTCTAAGGAAAGAAAATTAATATGAATGAACACGCCTTTATGTTTTGACAGTTATTTTATTCTTGTTGTAGGATAGAGACAGAGCAACAAGGAGGACGAGAACATGACAAATTATGATGGAGAAAAAGAAAAACGCTTAAGAGGGTCAATGGCGCCTAAAACAGATGATGAAGTTGCGTTAGCCGGAACTAATTCAGGTGAAACAACAAATAAAGAAGAGGCGTTAGCTGGGACCAACTCCGGTGAAGAAAAAGAAGTCGCGATGTCTGGTTCAAATGCTGTGGAAGAAGAGTCTGAGCATCCAACAAAGAAACATCATTTGAAGGACGAACTAGAAGAAGTGGTAGAAGAAGCGAAAGAAAAATTTGACGCTTTTAAAACGAAACACAAAGAATAAGTAATCAAAAAAAGAACTTGTATCCACATGAGCCATGTTGAAGGCTGACGGATACAAGTTCTTTTCTATTTTTTCAAAATAAGTCAAAAAGAGTTTTTTTCGGACCAGCCTTTCATTATAAACTATGATTGCTTATTGTATGTCTAAAGGAGGTGAAACATAGTGGTTGGTCAAACAGACATCATTCAATTATTGACAAAATATTTTATCAATAACACATCTATGATCATCGGTATCACAAGTTTTGTTATTGTTTTGTGTGTTTTTATTTCTGTAAAAATGGTTGCACAACCTAAAATGGAGAAACCATCTAAACAAGCACTCGCCAAAAGTCGGTATAAAAAGAGTAAGTAATCACTGGAACAAAGAGGAGTAGGGGGAAAAAGAAAATGGGCATGTTCTGGGTTTTAACATTTATTGCGCAACAGCAGGAAAATTTTCCATCAGCTAGTCAAGCAGGTAAGCTTGCTGCTTTTCTTATGTCGTTTATTATTCAGTTTGGTTTTTCTGGCTTTTTTACGGTTTACTTACTTGTCGTAATTATTTGGCAAATATTCAAATATATAAAAAGAGTGACTCGTAAAGATCGCAGACACTTTAAAAAAGAAGTTGCGGCTTCTTATAAAGTCCAAGAAGAAAGAGTGAAGAGCAATATAGAAAAAGAAAAGGCCCGAGCAAGTAGACAAAGAGATGTCTTTGAGCCATGGCACCAGAATGAGGAGCAAGAAGATTGAAAGATTTTATACTGTATCAGTTTCATCGATTATTCAATACAAATACATATCGGGAAATGCTATTCGAACGAATCAACGAAGCCATCTATTCGACTTATCATGCTGCAAACTATCCTAAATATACTGGTGAAAATGAAATGGAGCGGTTAACTAACAAGCTCAAGCGCAGTGAAAGAAGAAAAAACTGGATTCCTAAACTTGGCGATCCACTCTATAAAAAACCTTCTTCAAGAATTTATGTCGAAGATCTACAACTAAAAATTTCTCCTACTCGTTTGGAAGGAGATCCTAATTTTAGCTATCTCTCACGACAATCCAGTACCAATTCTTTACCTGATGAACATCAAGCGGATCAATCAACAAAACCTGAACCTATGTCTTTACGATCTAAAGTTACAAACCTTTCACCGCAAATGACTGCTTTAGTAAAAACAAATGATCCATCAATGAAAGGCTTGCCCACTTGTCGTAAAGAAATACCAAGAGTGAGAAGAACACAATCCGACTATGGACGTTATTGATTTTCTATAAAAAATTATTATAGTATATATAATTTCTATATTATTGAAAAATGATAGCAACCGATTTATAATTTTCATGAAAATAACAAAGAACGGATGAAAGGTGTGTTAGACATGAAAAAAACAAGTCGTAAAGTTGTAATCGTAGGTACAGGATTTGTCGGTACAAGTATTGCTTATGCGATGATCAATCAAGGTGTTGCCAATGAACTTGTCTTAATCGATGTCAACCAAGAAAAAGCAGAAGGAGAAGCTTTGGACTTACTAGATGGAATGGCATGGGGCGAAAAAAACGTTTCCGTATGGTCTGGCACGTATGAAGAATGTAAAGATGCAAATCTAGTGATCTTAACTGCTGGCGTGAACCAAAAACCTGGTCAAACTCGCTTAGATCTAGTGAAAACAAATGCAGCAATCACTCGTCAAATCGTTAAAGAAGTCATGGCTTCAGGTTTTGATGGTATCTTCGTGGTTGCTTCAAACCCAGTCGATATTTTAACTTACTTAACATGGCAAGAATCCGGCTTACCAGCTTCAAGAGTGGTAGGAACAGGAACAACTTTAGATACAACTCGTTTCAGAAAAGAAATTGCTTTGAAACTTGCAGTTGATCCACGTAGCGTACATGGTTATATCTTAGGTGAGCATGGGGATTCAGAAGTAGCTGCTTGGTCACATACTACAGTCGGTGGTAAACCAATCATGGAATACGTTGAGAAAGATCATCGTTTAGAAGAAAATGATTTAACAGTACTTGCTGATAAAGTAAAAAATGCAGCTTATGAAATCATTGACCGTAAAAAAGCAACTTATTACGGTATTGGTATGAGTACGACTCGAATCGTCAAAGCCATTCTAAATAATGAACAAGCTGTACTACCAGTTTCAGCTTACTTAAATGGTGAGTATGGTGAAGAAGATATCTTTACTGGTGTGCCATCGATCGTTGATGAAAATGGGGTAAGAGAAATCATTGATCTATCGATCACACCTCAAGAAAAAGCAATGTTCCATCAATCAGTCAGTGAATTAAAAGCCGTACTTGATACTGTACGCTAACATCAGCAATGAAATGAACAAAAAACGGGAACAATCGGGATAGCAAAAAAATTATTTCCGATTGTTCCCGTTTTTTTTGATGATAGAAGAGTATATAGAAAAGAAAGGAGCATTTATGGGTATAGCTATTATTAATGAAAAAATAATGCCTTTAGTTGGTATTGCGTTTCTATTATGGATCGTGATTCTCAGTTTATTACTTATCTCTTTACTATGGAAGAATAAGAAAGCAAAGTACAGCTGGGATAAAAAAGGAGCCAAGGTTGTTCCGTTAGTTTTTGCTGTTGTTTTACATATTCTATTTGGAGTATTTATCGGGATTATTTTTTATCATATTTCTGTGATCCGTTTTTAGTGAATTATAAGAACATTTGAACGGAGAAGAGGGCATTCGTAGATAGAGAAAAAAGAGGCTATAGGGCTTAGACTCTTACAATTTGTTGAATTTATCAACGATTTTCTTCTTCTCCATTGCGATTTTTTCTAAGTCTAAAATCGCTTTCTTTGCACGCATCAACTCGATCATTTCAATCATATCTTGTTCATTGGCTTCATTTAATATGTACTGTTTGATTTTTTCTTTCTCTAGTTTGACAATTTTCATTTTTTATCACCTCAGTTATTATTCTATAGATAACATATCACATTAAACTTGGCCTAAGAGAACCAAAAAAGTGATTTTCGAGGAAAATAAGGAACTTAAATAGCTAAGTTATTTAAAGTAATAATAATAGAAAAAGATCGTTAAATTGATCGTTAAGATACGATTCATGAATAAACATATAGAATTAGTAAAACATACTATTAGAATGGCTGATATAGATTAGTTGATGATAAATACATAAATTGACGAAGTCATAAAAAATTCTTGAGACCAACTTAAATCTGATGCAAGAATGTCAATCTGATATTTTGTAGATTGTAGGAATATAGATTTAAAATTTAAGTTTTCTGTAAACAGATGGTTGGTAACTAATAAGAGAAAATAAACAAATCAAGTGCAAAATAATTTTAAAATTTTGCAAAAGAGTCAAAAATCGTTTTCGTGGTAAAATTCGGATTAATTCTGGTTGATAACGGTTCATACTTCATTTGAATCTACTTTGTATAATATATATTATGTAAACTAGAATAAATGAAAAATGATTACCTTCATAATTCCTTGTTCTAACCTCTCTCACTAATCGTAAATTCCCATAATTCTCTAGTTTTTTTGTTATCTGTATTTATTTTGATCATTTGCGCTTTTTTAAGTCATTTTAAGAAAAGTTCGTCCGTAGCTTCGGGAAAAATAAACGACAGACGAACATAATTAAACTTAACTAAGAGAAAATCCTTCAGGTAATTCTTTAAAACAGATGTGTCCATTTTTTCACTTCGATATAGGCTACTGGAATAAAAGATAAACCAAGAACCCATAGCCAGTTGGAAAGTCCAATCGTAACAAATCCAAAGATATGTTGTGTCAGAGGGATTGTCACTAATAAGACAATGATCAATGCACCAATTGCTGTAGTTAAGACTAACAGTGGATTGCCCAAAAATTTCAATCGTAAAATAGATACTTCACTGCGACAATTATACATATGGCTGATCGTGGATAACCCTAAGACAATAAATGTCATTGTTTCAGCAATCGCTACTGATTGTGTACGACCAATAACTATAGCCAATAATGTGACGACGGTAAACACGACAGAGATTTCAAGGATCTTAAAGGTCAATCCTCGTGAAAAAATGCTACCGTATTTATGGATCGGTTGTTTTTCCATATTTTTTTCCTCTGCAGGTTCGACACTTAAACTAAAACCAGGGATGCCATCTGCGACTACTTTGATGATCAACAATTGGATCGCTGTGACTGGCGCCCCCCAACCTAAGATCAAAGAAATCAATACGATCGTTAAAGCTGAAATATTACAACCTAACATGGCATATAGAGATTTACGGATATTTTGATACACTCTTCGCCCCTCTTCTACCGCTTGGACGATCGTTGCAAAATGATCGTCTACTAAAACCATATCAGAAGCTTCCTTCGCCACTTCCGTTCCACTCCCCATAGCAATGCCGACGTCCGCTGCTTTTAATGCCGGAGCGTCGTTCACTCCGTCCCCTGTCATGGCGACAATTTCGTCATTTTGTTGAAAAGCTTTAACGATTCGTATCTTGTCCTCAGGTGACGTTCGAGCAAACACTCGATACCTATCGATAGTTTCGGCTAACTGTTTGTCACTCATTCTTTTCAGTTCCGCCCCTGTCATTGCCTGGTCTCCTTCTCCCATTATCCCTACTTCTTTAGCAATACGTGAAGCTGTTAATAAATGATCGCCAGTGATCATAACGGTTTTGATTCCTGCTTTTTTGCTATTTCCACTGCTTTTGCTGCTTCTTTCCTCGCTGGATCGATAATGCCGATAAAGCCGACAAATGTCAGCTCCTCCTCTAGTTCTTCCTCTGATAATTCTTCGATTGATTGTTGAAATACCTTGTAGGCTACCCCTAATACACGGTACGCTTGATCAGCAAGTTGAACATGTTCCGCTTGGTAATCTTCGTTTAGATTCACCAAGTGTAGTCGATCGAATGCTCCTTTTGTGACTGAAAAATATTCTTGACCCATACGATAGACGACAGTCATACGTTTTCTTTTTGAATCAAAGGGCAATTCTTTGATTTTTTTCAAATCAGAAAGAGATTCCTGTAATTCTTTCTCCGAAAATCGATCTTTTACAGCTTTTTGAATCGCTAATTCCGTTGGATTGCCCCCTCCTTCTTTCTCAGAAAAACCACTCGCAAGATAAAACAGTAAAAGTAGATTTTTTTCCTTGTCTTTAGTGAAGTCTATAAGAGTAGGTAATTCTGTTAGAGGAACGATTTTTTTCAAGGTCATTTTATTTTCAGTAATCGTACCCGTTTTATCTGAACAAATCACAGAGACACCGCCTACTGTTTCAACCGTTGAAGGTGTTCGGACAATGGTTTTCTTAATTGCCATATTCCCCATTCCCACAGCTAAAGAGATGGTTACGACAACCGGTAATACTTCTGGTATTGCTGCAACTGCCATTGAAATTGCAGTCATGATACTTGATTCTAGGCTCAAACCTTTTACTAAACCAATTACAATTGCTAAGAAACCAGCAGTGATTGCGACTATCCCTAGTACTTTACCCAGTCTTTGCATTTTGACTTGCAGTGGTGCGACATGCGTTCCTTCATTCTTGATCAAATGAGAGATTTTTCCGATTTCTGTAGCATTGCCAGTTTTTTCAACTAAGACTGTCGCTTTACCTGTCACAACCAATGAACCTGAAAATACTAGGTCTTTACGATCACTCAATGCTTCATTATCAGTAGGTTGATAAGAAGCGTCTTTTTCACTCGGTTCACTTTCTCCAGTCAAAAACGATTCGTCAACAAAGAAATTAGTACTTGTAATTACTTTCGCGTCAGCAGGGACACGATCACCCAATTTAAGTTGTACAATATCACCAGGAACGATCTCAGAGCTGTTGATTTCTTTGATGGAACCTTCTCTCAAGACACGGCTAGATGGCGTACTCATTTTTTTCAGTTGATCCATTGATTTTTCCGCACTTTTTTGTTGCCGTATTGACAAATAAAGATTTAATAGGACAATCGAAAAGATAACGATTGGTTCTGTAAAATCATCCGGATGCGTTTGATAAGCAATAAACGTAGACAGTCCTGTGGCAACAAGTAAAATCAAAATCGTGATATCTTTCATTGCTTCTTTGAGATAAACAATAAAAGATTTAGTTGACTGAGTGTCAATCGAGTTTACACCGTAGTATTCTAATCGATCGTTTGCTTCTTGTTCTGTTAATCCTTTTTGTCTATCTGTCTGTAAGTTTTCTATTTTCATTCTGCCTATTCCCTCCCAAAACAAAAAGGAGCCAGGCAAACGAACCATTAAAGCCTACGGTTCGTTTGTCTGACTCCTACAAGATCGTTCCGGCGAACGCTCTTAAGTCATAAATTTTTTATGAAGTTATTATTTCACAGTTCAAGCAATGGGTCAAGGGAGATGTTGATAAAAGAATGTTCCTCTGAGTACAAAGTAAATTGACCCTTCCGTTCATTTGTATTACGATAAATAAACACGATAGAAAAGGAGCCTTGTCCGATGCTGATCCGAGAAATCAAACCACAAGATGATCCAATCATCAAAGAAATTATTCAAACTTCCCTAGAAACACTCGATTTAGCGATTGAAGGAACTGCCTATTTCGACCCACAAATAGACCATTTAACAGACTACTACCATGCTCTACCCTGTGCTGCTTATTGGGTGGTGGAATTAGAAAATAAAGTAGTTGGCGGAATCGGAATCGCACCTTTCGACGAGCAAAAGCAGATATGTGAATTACAAAAATTGTACTTAGCCCCAGAAGCAAAAGGTTTAGGAATTGCCAACCAATTGATGGAAACAGCATTGTCTTATGCCACTCAACATTACCGTCAATGCTATTTAGAAACGATGCATTTATTAAAGCCTGCTTGTAAACTGTATGAAAAGTTCGGCTTTCACTTGATAGCTGATCCACTAGCAGGTTCTGAACACTCGACGATGGACGCTTGGTATATTAAAGATTTAAAAAAAGACGGCGAATAAGGAAATTTTTCTCTTATCGTCGTCTTTTTTTATCTATTTATATGAACTGTTGAATAAATTGCGTAATCACCGGTAAGAAATAAACAACACCCGCCGCAGCTAATACGAAAAGCAACTGTTTCCGTTGTTTCTTTCTTTTCAGTAGACTACTCGTTGTATGCAACAAGTATGTGCCACTCTTGGCTGCTGCGGTCAAAGTTGTCAAAATGACCGTCGGTGAGTAGCCAGTCGGATGTTTTGTAATAGCTAATAATTTGGTTCCGTATTCTGGATATGCGATGACCGCCTGATATAGAGCAACCAACGTTAACAACCCCATCGCATAATTCAAAAGCGAATTGATTTTTTTCACGTACAAGTACTCCTCTAACAATGATTACTTTAGTATTTTTTGGTTTAGGTATTTTAACTTTTCGGAATAAATATACCTACTCTTGTTTTTCCATCCAAGGAAATGAAAAGCCGATCGTTAAATCTTCTTTCAAAAAAAGGACAGCATCAAACTTTCCTTTTTTCCCAGTGAATCCTTTGACCACTTTACTAGTCTTACCTTTTGATAGCAACTCTCTAAGATTTGTTTTGGTCAATTTCTTCTGAGCAATCGTAGGCCATAATTTAAAATCACATTCCTTGTTCGTACATGTCGCGATTTTTGGATACAACATCACAATGCCTTTTTTACATTTGGGACAACGCCCGACTTGGTCATTCTTCTTCTCCATTGCTTCGATTTGCATCAATCCGCTTTGCTCTTCCGACAAGTCGACTGTTTTTACTTGTTCTGGGACGACTTCTAATAAATGCAGAATAAATTTTTTGATATTTTCTAAAAAGACTTCCGGCGTTCCTTGCCGTTCACCGATTTTTTTCAAATAACTTTCCCACCGCGCCGTCATCTCAGCGCTTGTCAGTAAAGATTCTCCTGCTACTGCTTTACACAAAGTGATACCTTTGGCAGTCACTTGAATATCATTTTTATTGACTTCGATATAGTGCCTTTGTTTCAAGTTTTCAATAATGCTCGCGCGGGTAGCTTCCGTTCCGATCCCTTCCACTTCTTTCAGAATCTCTTGCGCTTCTTCATCGTCTAAGGTCTTTCCTGCGGTTTTCATCGCAGTGATCAGCGTTCCCTCATTGTAGGGCTTAGGTGGTTGAGTCTCTTTCTCAAGGCTTCTCAGATCAACAGCCACTACCTCTTGTTCACTAACTTTAGGCAAAAGCTGACCATCTGATTTTTTCTTGCTTTTTACGGTCAAGATTTGTTGCCAGCCTTCTGCGATCGGACGTTTCCCTACACTCTTCAAACGTAATTGTTCCACTCCTGTAAGGATCACGGTTTCTTCATAGCGATAATTTTCTGCAAACATTGCTAAAGTCGTACGCATCACCTGCAAATAGATCGCTTGCTCTAGCCGGGAAAGCTTCGCAAAACGTTCCTTCGTCGGTATCGTTTTTGTCGGAATGATCGCATGATGCTCTTGGACTTTTTTTGCATCCACATATCGTTTTTTAGGAAATGTTTCAGGTGTCGCTACCTCTGTGATCCCTAAAAACGCTTTATAGCGATCAAGATTTTGGACAAGATACTGGTGTTCGCTTTCTGTGATGTAAAAAGAATCTGTTCGAGGATAACTCAAAAACTTACTTTCGTACAAGCCTTGGACTGCATCAAGTGTGGCTTTCACACTGACTTTCATCAGTTGATTCATTTTCGATTGTAAACTTGACAAAGAAAACAAACGTGGACTACTTTGTTGTTTTTCTTTTTTCGTTACTTGTAAGATCGTTCCTTGTTGTTTTCCTAAATGCACACCTTTTGCCTCTATCGCAGCAACTAATTCGTTCGCAGTCTTAAAGGTTTGTTTCGGCTCGATTTTACCGACAAACTGTCCATGTTGACTTTTGATCTGCGCTTCTCCTTCGAAATAAGGTTCTTTTTTAAACTTTCTAATTTCTTCTTGTAACTGGTAGATCATATAAAGCGTTGGTGTTTGCACACGCCCTAAGGAGAAGCTCCCTGAGATTCCTTTTTGTTGCAGCAGCAAACTATACAGTGGACTGCCATTCATCCCGATCAGCCAATCTGCATGTTGACGAGCTTGGGCTTCTTTATATTTCGGATAAAATTGTTCCGCAGGTTTCAGTTGTTTGAACCCTTGATATATCGCTTCTTTTTCTAATGAATTGATCCATAAGCGAAAGTACTGTTTTTGCTTCGTAAATGCGTTAGCTTGCTGAATGATCGACCAAGCAATCGCTTCACCTTCACGGTCACTATCTGTTGCGATAATGATCGTATCAGCTGCTTGTAATTGTCGTTTAACGATCGCAAATTGGGCCCGCTTCTCTGGAGGGACCGTATATTTGAACTGATCTGGAAATATCGGCAAGTTGGGCAATGACCACTTAGCCCAGCGTTCTTCATACTCTCCAGGAGGAACCATTTCCACTAAATGACCAAACCCGTAAGTGATCGTTACTTCACCTGTGAATAGTGGATCGCTGACTTCAAAATAACCTTCCTGCTTTTTCCTTTTTTTGAACGTTTCCGCATACGCTTTTGCTTGAGAAGGCTTTTCAGCAAGTATCACTGTTTTCATGTTTTCCCTCCTCTTCTTGATAAAATAAGAATTCTTTAACAGTTTACCAAATGGCTTTCAAAAAGAATAGCGAAAAAATTGAAGATGTTTTTGTTGAATGGAAAAAAGCGTTACAAAAAAATAACTATAATCACCTAAAGAAGAACATTTATCTTTTTATTATTATCATGCTGTTATTTTTAAATAAGGGTATAAACATTGATAAAAGAACAGCAAGGCTTAACATATAATTAGTATTTGCAAAGAAAATAACTATATAAAAAAATGAGTTTTTTTATAATTATAATTTTAAATAAACTTGAATTTTGTTGTTATATTTTGGAAAATATAATTAAGCAACCTACGACACAAATAAGGAGGTTTTTGGTAGTTGAACTGTTGGTAGTCACTCAAGTCATTTGATAAAAAGGAGTAAAAAATGAAAAAATTTTATCGCCTATTACTTGTTGGTCTGTTGCTCGCACCTTTTGCCACTTTGCCACTTGATGTCCACGCCCAAGAAGCGATCGCTGGCGAAATCACCCAACCTGACGAAACCATCGTTCCGATCGATACCACCTCAGCGATTCCTTCGTCCGCAGAACCACAAAATGCAGCAGTTGCCTTAAACGTTTTTAATGGAATCAGCATGTCTGCTTATGCATCTGGTTTATCAGGTAGTACACTTAGCGCTGGCTTACTGTCGACCGCAGCCTCCGCTGTTCTTGCCCCCGCTCTGCTAGGGATTGGTCTAGGGGTCGGTTTTTATCAACTCGGTGCCTCTTTAGGCGTCGCAACAGCTGATTTAGCGAAAACAAACAGTGGCTTATTTGAATCGATCGGTAGCAGTGCCTCCACTCAAAATGAACTGAACGCTTTTGCAATGTCTGGAATCGATTCGACAACAAATACCTACAATTTCTCCGCAGCCTTACAAAACCGCTACGCACAAGATGTAACAAGCAATGCGTTGATGCGTGAGTACTTGACTGGCGAGAGCGACCACGGAATCTTTACTTTCAGCGTCAGTGACCGTGTTGAACTTTATCGTCGCTACATCAACTACACCATCCCTTGGACACTACGGGAACAAGCAGCGGTGGTCGGACGTAACACGTCACTAGCCGATTCTCTCTCCCAGAATGAGTTTTTCGTTTTAGAAAGCATCCAGTATGGCGAATCCGTTCGAGGAGCAGATGATGCTATCTTGAACATCACCGGTTCTTCTTACTACGGCTATGATTTCCCAGAACCTTTCAACTATCAAGTCAAGCTGGACACGAGCATCTCTACGCTCTTAACAGAGATCACAACAAAAGAACAATTGCTCGACTACGTCCAAGCAACCACACCATTTGAATTCGGGGTCGTCAATGAACCTTCTAAAGCCTTAGCTATTAAAACTGCCCAAGAAATGGCTGTCGCATATGATGAACGAACCAGCCAAATCAGCCAAAGTTTAAGCGAAGCCTTAGCTCCAAACAACAATGGATTAGACTTTGACCCTTCTGGAATGATCGCGACACTATACGGTGCGGCAGTCGTATTGGATCGTGCTGGAAACTTCATCTATGCTCAAACCCAGGAAGCAGTTCCATCGCATTTAGTTGGAGCGATTGAGTTTTCTTATAGTGATGAGGCAGTACCAAATGATGATTCAATCACTATTGATAGAAAACGTGGGGTGTTGGATGAAGAGACTGGAGATATAGTTGAGGATGGCACAGAAAATATTTTAGTTAAAAGAGCTATGGGCACAACGTGGAGTTTAGCGGCCTCATTAATAATTGCAAATCTTATAGAATCCTTAACAGAAGATGATGAGGAGGAAGATGATTATTGGTATACTCCGTTAGATTTATATTATGACGAATATTTTGCCTTAGGTGGTAGTAAGGGTCATACTATGGGTAGGCACATCGCAAAAGATAAATCATATCTAATGGATCGTATCATTGAGGATGGTCTAGAATCGGCGAGTACTTACCATGATATTTCAGGAGCAATAATAACAATTAACTATGGACTCTCCACAGCCAGAGCTCAAGGATATATTCCAGGAAAAAAAGATCGTTCAAAATATAAAGATCTCGGCAAAATAAATGACATTCCCAATCATAATATGATAACTTATACATCTATAGATAATTTATCGCCAAATTTAGGCTGGGGGTTTCAAGAAATAGATAATATAGGAATCATTGAGCATAATCAAATTGACGAAGGGTATGTAAGTTTCCAAAAGAAAAGTAAATTTATAAAAAATAATAGGAACTTTTATGTTAAGACATCTCATCCCTATATAGAATCTCTTAAATAATTAATGTAGAAAAAGCACCAATTAAATTGGACTATTTACAAATTTAATTGGTGCTTTTTTAATATTAAAATCAATCTGTCATAGAAGATCCTATGACAGTCAGTTTATTCGATGCAGTATCGTAAATCGTCCAAAGAAAGGCATCCATCCATTCTCTCCCAGGAGAAAAGTAATTCGACCAATTGTTATTCCAAGCATAAATGATCAACGCACTTTTCTTAGGGAATAATAATTTATTCAAGGAAATAAAATCTTCTTCGTTCCCACTATATGAATATGGTGGGAAAAGAAATGTTTGTGCATACCAATTTAAATAGCTTCCAGAAGCTGTTTTTTCAACAGAAAAGAAAACATCTGTCTTCATCTGTTTTCCATACATTAACTCTGGATTTACGGCATAACTCAACTTAATTGGGCTACATCGTATGGGTAAGTGATCAAAATAATGTAAATCTGTATATAGAAGACCTGGAATATTTCTTTTTTCATTCATTACTTTGATAAATTCAAGAGCGGCTTTGCGATGACTGGAGTATCCACGATAACCTGTTTCTTCAAAAAATACATAATCGAGTAAAAGTCCATTGATTGGAAATTTTTTTAAATAGAGTTTTTTTTTAAAATGATACGTATCTTCTTTTAATAACTTCATTCTGTCCTCCTCATTCAACTCAATGTTGATGCCCCACATACCGTAAATCTTTTTCTTGTTGGATCATAAATCGTCCAAAGGTACGCTCCTTTTCCGGAATGTTTTCCATAAGCGAAATAATCTGACCACGTGTTGATCCATTGATAAATGACTAATGTTTCCTTCTCGGAAAACAAGTAATTGTTCAGTTCAATGAAATCTTTCTTACTTCCTCTATAAAAAAAAGGAATTTTAAAAAAAGCGTAGGCATAATCTGAAATATAATGACCTTCTAAGTCGCTATGTGTAGAAAAAAAAGTATCGACTGGAATTCTTGTTGCTTCCATTAAATTGAGGTTTATGGAATAGGTTGCGAATATATTGACTGGAAATTCAAGTTTATTCGTATACTCAATTTGATCATGTCCTCTTCTTTGATTGAGGAACGTAACAAATGCCAAAGCTGCTTTTTTGTGACTTTCGTATCCTTGATTATTCTTTTCTTGGAAAAACGCATAGTTGATTGCTAAATCTTTCATCCAGATATTTTTTTCAACCATGGTCAGAACAAATCGATTTGTTTCCTTTTCTAAAAATTTCATTTTTCCCTCCTCTAGAAATGTTGTATGTACTCAATAAGTATAATTCCTATACTTTACAAAAAGACCTATTTATCTTTGGACCACCAAACGTATACTTAAATTTCATAATCATCCTCCGAACCTCTAAAAAATTAAACATAAAACCTAATATTTTTTTAATAGTTATTTTATATATATTCAAGTAGAATAACCATCTTTATAAGTTTATATTATCGCATGATAAAGAAATCGACAAGTTCCCCCGATTTATTTATCTTGTTTTTTTAAAGTCATATCTGCGAAACAAAAATTTATGTTTTTAAGAAATAAAAGTAAAAAACAAGCTCATGAAAACTGTAATATTGTTAATAAATTCAATCTGAATAATAAGTGGATTTTTTTGCGGAGGACAAAATGGAGTTATTGGAAAAAGAAACACTAGCATGCCGGGATAGGAGTGGAGAAAATATTCCAATTTATGTTAATTATGCCTTCTTTATTGAAAATAATGATCAAGGAATTCATAGTCACCAGCAAGCCGTATTAGGATATCTAGAATTTCTAAATCGCATCGTGCAATGTAACCGCTGGGCATCAGACCTCAGAGTGAAAACTGGGATACCGATCAGCAGAGAGAAATTCAACGAATATTTCTATTCAATAAAAGCTACCTCACTTATTTATATCAATCGAGATCCCGATTACTTAAGTTGGGAAACAGCCCCAATTTATGTCAATAAAAAAATGATGAAGGCAGAAGAAGTCAATCCCGATATTCTATTTAAAAATAGAGGAATCTATGAAAAAACTTTTTTCCATGAAACTCAAACAATCAAAGTGACTAAAGAGCAATTTTTAGCTCTCAATCAACAATTCTTTCCTGAAAGAGCCCAATTAAAAGTGTACGAGTGGGATACATCCTTTTCCAATCATTATAATCGTGCACGTGATTGTTTCGGTGCATATTTATGGAGTATTTATGATGAGAAAAAGCACCGTTTTACAGTTATCAGTATACTTTTGGAACCTTAGTAAAAGGAGACAAATAGATGGAACTATTAGAAAAAGAAACACTAGCATGTTGGGATTGGAGTGGTGAAAATATACCAATTTATGTTAATTATGCCTTCTTTATTGAAAATAATAATCAAGGAATTCACAGTCACCAACAAGCCATTCTAGGATATCTAGAATTTTCGAATCGAATTGTACAATGTAATCATTGGGCATTCGACCAAAGAGAAAAAACTGGGAAGCCTACAAGCATAGAACAATTTAACGAATATTTTTGTTCAATTAAAGCTAATCCGCTCATCTATATCAAGCGAGATCCTGATTACTTAGGTTGGGAAACATACCCAATTTATGTAAATAAAAAAATGATGAAGGCAGAAGAAATCAAACCCGATAGTCTATTTAAAAATAGAGGAGCCTATGAAAAAGCCTTTTTCCATGAAACTCAAACAACTACAGTGAGTAAAGAACATTTTTTAGTGCTTAATCAACGATTCTTTCCTGAAAGAGAGCATTTAAAAATCTACGAGTGGGATGCATCCTTCTCCAATCGCTTTAATCGTGCGCGTGATTGTTACGGTGCCTATTTATGGAGTATTTACGATGAAAAAAGAAAACGATTTACAGTAATCAGTGTATTTTTGAATCCTTAGTATTGTTCCATTGATAAATAATCAGTTTGGCTCTATTTCCAAAGATATGATTGTTCAATTGAATAAAATCTTTCTCCTCTCCTTTATAAGATGAAGATAATTTAAAGAAAGCAGTGGCATAATCGGAAGTATATTTCTTGTCCGAATCATAGGCTGTAGAAAAGAAAACATTTCCTTCGATTATAAGCCCTTGCATCAGTAGTTGATTGATGGAATAAGTTTTTCTCAGATTGACAGGGAAATTTACTCTATCCGTATACTCAATTTTTGTATGTCCTCTCTTTTGATTGATTGCTGTCACAAAGGCAAGTGCTGCTTCTTTGTGACTTTCTTCTCCTTTGTAATTTTCTTCATGGAAGAAGCCGTAAGTGAGTACGAGCTCTTTCATCCAGATATTTTTTTCAACCATAGTCAGTACAAATCGATCTGTTTCCTTTTCCAAAAATTTCATCTTTCCCTCCACTAGAAATGTTGTATGTACTCGATAGTATTTTTCACGTAGTATTCAGTACCTCATCGAAGCACCTATCACCGTAAATTTTTCAGTTTCCCTCTCATAGATCGTCCATAAATACGCACCATATTCCTCTCTACCTATTGAAAAATAATTTGACCAATCATTGTTCCATTGGTAGATTATTAGGTTGTCTTGCATAGGAAATAGATACTCATTGGCTTTTAAAAAAATCTCTTCTCGCTGAGGTTTATATATCTGTGAGAGTATGGAATAAGCATAGGAAGATTCATATTTACCATTCTCACATTTAGTAGAGAAAAAGGCAGGGGGCAATACTGATTTCGCATACATCAACTCTGGGTTCACTGCATAGGGATAAGCCAATGCCTTAATAAAAATAGGTAAATCATCAAAACAATGTAATTCTGTTGAATGAACACATGAGTACCCTAGACTTTTTTCGTTCATCACCTTTATAAATTCAATCGCTGCTTGTTGATGACTCTCCACATTTCGATAATTCTTCTCTTTAAAGTAGACAAAGTCTAAATTTAAACGTCTTGTAAATAATGCTTTCTCCTCTAATTTTTGGCTCAATACTTCTGTTTCCTGTAGTAAAAACTCCATATTATATTTTTCTCCTAATCTCATAAAATGCTTGCATTGATCACCGTAAACTTATTTCTTTTAGGATCATAGATCGTCCATATAAAAGCCCCTCTATGCTGTCTGCCATAATGAAAATAATCTGACCAAGTATTATTCCACTCATAAATAATCAGTTGTTCCTTATCTGGAAAAAGAATATCGTTCATTTGAATAAAATGTTCTACTTTCCCGAGATAGTTTGAAGACATCTGGAAGAATGCATAAGCATAATTTGAAAGAAACGGTCTTTTAGGTTCCCGATAAATTGAGAAAAAAACCTCGTGACTTAAACGTCGAGCGGTCATGCGCGTAGGATTTATTGTATATTCTTGTATTCGGTTATCTAAATGTTCCTGCTTATTCCAAGTAATCATAGGATATCTTTTTTTCTGGTTCGCAAACTTAACAAGCTGAATTGCTGCTTGTTGATGACTGCTATCTTCCTCGTAATCTTTCTCATGAAAGAATAGAAAAAGAATCGGGATATTTTTCATTGGGATATTATTCTCCATCATAGTCAAAGGGAATCGATACGTCTCTTCATCTAATAATTTCAAATTGATCTTTCCTTTCTTTTATGTGATGATTTCTTTTCTATTATGTAGTCAATAAAGCACCAATCACTGAAAATTGAGTCAAAATCCGATGAATGAAATTTCTCTGCATATATTTCATAATAATCAGTTTTCGGTTTCCCTATGTTTTTATTACCCAATTATTTACTTTTACTAAATGATTCAATTGTTTAACCTACTTATAGGTTTGTTATCCTCTTACCCCTGTTCTGCTAAAAAAAACTCGATGATCGTAAAGATTTGGGTTCTAGGATCATAAACACTCCAAAGATAGGCGCCCCAGCCCACACGCGCATAATTGAAATAATTTTTAAGTTCTAAAATTTATTCATATCCTAAATAAATATCAATGACTGTAAATCTCTTTGTATTCGTATCGTAAATACTCCATAAATAGGCACCGATGCATGCTCTAGGATAGTTGAAGTAATTGGTAAACTCTGAATTCCATGAATAGATGATTAATTTGTCTTTTAAAGGAAAGAAACGTTCATTTACCAGATTAAAGTCTGTCTTAGATAACTTTGTACCATAAAATTCATCAAAAAAAGCTTCCTCATATACCCCGCCATCCATAAACAATTCCTTCGCAGTTAGTTCAATGCCTTCCATCATCTCTTCATTGACTTCAATGGGGTAGCCATCTATGTTTAACGTAGTAGGATCAATTGCTGTGTATATAATTGAATCAGAATTTAGTTCACGAAATTTCGCTACATACATTTCACGGGTAACAGATTTTCCAGCTTCTTTGCGTTTTTTTGATGACCAAAGATTTGTTCTTATTATGCGACTTGTATAATTTAAGTAAGCCAAAATTGCCTCTTTATGGGTGACCTTTCCTTGGTAATCACTTTCCTTAAAGAACGTATAACCAACATAATGCGGAAAAAGTATATCCCTTTTTTCTTCTAATGCTAATGTTTCTTTTACCAATAATTCCATATCTTTTCCTCCTCGAAGTTTAAAAGTCTTAATTAAACTCAATCTGTCATAGAAGACCCTATGACCGTCAACTTATTCGATGCAGTATCGTAAATCGTCCAAAGAAAGGCATCCATCCATTCTCTCCCAGCAGAAAAGTAATTCGACCAATTGTTATTCCAAGCATAAATGATTAACGCATTTTTCTTAGGAAATAGTTCATTATTTAAGGAAATAAAATCTTCTTCATTCCCGCTGTATGAATAAGGTGGATAAAGAAATGTCTGGGCATACCAATTTAGATAGGTTCCAGAAGCGAATTTTTCAACAGAAAAGAAAACATCTGCCTTTATCCGTTTTCCATACATTAACTCTGGATTTACGGCATAACTCAATCTAATTGGGCTACATACTACGGGTAAGTGATCAAAATAATGCAAATCTGTATATAAAAGACCTGTAATATTTCTTTTTTCATTCATTACTTTGATAAATTCAAGGGCGGCTTTACGATGACTGGAGTATCCACGGTAACCTGTTTCTTCAAAAAATACATAATCGAGTAAAAGTCCATTGATTGGAAATTTTCTTAAATAGAGTTTTTGTTTAAATTGATACGTATCTTCTTTTAATAACTTCATTCTGTCCTCCTCATTCACATGATTAATGATTCAATTGTTTAACCTAAATATAGGTTTGTTATCATTTTACCCCTGTTCCGCTAAATAAATTTCGATGATCGTAAAGATTTGGGTTCTAGGATCATAAACACTCCAAAGATAGGCGCCCCAGCCCACACGCGCATAATTGAAATAATTTGTAAACTCTGAATTCCATGAATAGATGATCAATTTATCTTTTAAAGGAAAGAAATGTTCATTTACCAGATTAAATTCTTTCTTAGATAACTTTGTACCATGAAATTCATTAAAAAAAGCTTCCTCATATACCCCACCATCCATAAACAATTCTTCCGCAGTCAGTTCTGTGCCTTCCATCATCTCTTCGTTGACTTCAATGGGGTAGCCATCTAAGTTTAACGTAGTAGGATCAATTGCTGTGTATATAATTGAATCAGAATTTAGTTCACGAAATTTCGCTACATACATTTCACGGGTAACAGTTTTTCCAGTTTCTTTGCGTTTTTTTGATGACCAAAGATTTGTTTTTGCTAAACGACTTAAATAATTTAGATAGGCTAAGATTGCCTCTTTATGGGTGATTTTTCCTTGGTAATCACTTTCCTGAAAGAACGTATAACCAACGTAATACGGAAAAAGTATATCCCTTTTTTCCTCTAATGCTAATGTTTCTTTTACCAATAATTCCATGGCTTTTTTCTCCTCTAAATAATGTTGTATGTACTCAATAAGTATAATTCCTATACTTTACAAAAAGACCTATTTATCTTTGGATCACCAAACGTATACTTAAATTTCATAATCATCCTTCGAACCTCTAAAAAATTAAACAGAACACCCAATTACCTTTTATTGTTATTTTATATGTATTTAAGCAGAATAACTATCTTTTTAATATTATATTATCGCATGATAAAGAAATCGACAAGTTTCTCCGATTGATTTATCTTGTTTTTTAAAGTCGTATCTGCGAAACAAAAATTTATGTTTTTAAGAAATAAAAGTAAAAAAATAAGCTCATAAAAAATGTAAAATTGTTAAGAAATTCAATCCGAATAATAAGTGGATTTTTGCGAGGAGGATAAAATGGAGCTATTGGAAAAAGAAACACTATATAGCAATTAAGACATCCACACAAAAAAAGCTTTTCCAGAAGTTATCACCTCCAGAAAAGCCTTTTTAACAAAACATCAACGATCATTTACTCAAAAATTGTTCAATCTTTTCACGGTTCATTTGTTTATCTAATACGAGGATACTACCCGCATAATCACTTTGACCATAGCTCCAAGTATTATCCGCTGGGACGCTTAAACGGTCGATTCCGCCAGCACCACGTAAGATAGAGAAACTATTTTTGACTAAAAAAGTCATCGGTACATCGGTGGATGTATAACCGATTGCTTTTCCGGCAGCATATGGCGCACGGATCAAGTTCAATGGATTTTTTAGTTGACCGAAAATCGCATCCATTACTTGTTGCTGTCTGCGGACACGACCGAAGTCGCCTTCTTCATCCATCCGGAAACGCGCATATTGCAACAGCACATGACCGTCCATCCGTTGTTTGCCTTTAGCGATATCAACACCGTCTAGATTCAAATCTTTTTCAGCATCGATCGACACGCCATTCATGAACATGGCATCAATCACTTTTTCAAATGATTTGAAATCGACTTTCATATAGTATTGACAGTTCAGCCCAAAGTTTTCTAACAAGGTTTGTCGGACTAACTCAGCGCCACCATAAGCATAAGCTGCATTGATTTTATTGTCTCCGACCCCAGGGATCGTCACGAAGCTATCCCGCATGAATGAGATCAATTTGGGTTTACGAGCTGGTCCATCTAATTGTAGAACCATGATCGTATCCGCTCGTCCCGCATCTTCACCCCTAGTATCGCTTCCTAAAATCAAAATATTGTGTGCGCCGCTTGTTGATTGGGTGCCATTGAATGTTTCTGAAGTCGCTGGTTCCAGTGACTGATCATTTTCAGCCACGAACTTGCCGACGAAAAATGAAATCAGTGAAAAGACAAACAAGACTAGTAAAATTCCTAAAATGATTTTCCACCAAGACCGCTTCTTACGTGGACCTTTGGGCTGTTTCTTTTTAAAGAGTCCTTTTTTCTGGGGTGGTTGTTCTGAATGAACGTGTTCTTCGTAAGGCGTTGAGTATCGAGAATCACTTGGACGTTCTTCATAAGTTTGTTCGTAAGAAGGGATTGCTTCCTCTTCAGGCTCTGCCTGTTTCTTACTTGCGCGTCGCCAAGATAGCGGCGATGACTTTTCTTTGATTGGTTTTGCTTTTTTATGGATGTTCTGATAGCGATCCATCCGACTCATTTGATTTCCTCCCTTTGTTCAACTCAGTAAAATCATACGATACTTCTTAATGAAAAACAGTAAGATCGTTGTAAATTTAACTAAAAGCTAACGAATCCTTTGATATCACTCGTTTCATTCCTTTGAAACGAGTAAAGGTTGGATCTCTTCAATCGGCATAGTCTCGCCTGTCCAAAGCTCAAAGGCAATTGCTCCTTGGTACATCAGCATCCCTAGCCCATTTCGTGTGAGACAGCCGATTGCTTTGGCTTCTTTTAGAAAGCGTGTTTCTTTAGGGGAATAAATCAAATCAAAAACTGCGATTTTCTTATGGAGAAACTGAGGATCAATTGGTATCAACTCTTTTTTTGCGCCCATGCCCATATCGGTACCATTGATCAAAAGGTCCGTATCTTCTAGATCTTTTTTCAACTGTTCAGTATCTGCATAATCTTTGACGATGATGGGACAGTTGGTTTGTTCCGCAACTCTCTCAAAATCCGCAAAGACACTCGCAAAAGTAGCATTCTTCCGTTTATAGATGACGATTTCTTTTGCTTGATCTAACGCCGCTTGAACAACGATTGCTTTCGCTGCGCCACCTGCACCTAGCATGGTTATTTTTTTGTTTTTGATTGCGACACCCGCTTCGTTGACTGAACGCATGAAGCCCATGCCATCCGTATTGTAGCCGATCAAGCGGTTGTCTTGCTGAACGATGGTATTAACAGCACCTATCAACTGCGCTTCTTGACTTAATTCATCTAAATAAGGAATAACTGCTGTTTTGTTAGGCATGGAAAGATTGACACCTAACATATTGAATGTACGTATGCTTTCAACCGCCTGCATAAGATTCGACTGATCGACTGTGAATGCCAAGTAAACAGCATCAATCGAACGCGCTTGAAAGGCTCTATTATGCATCAATGGAGATAAACTATGGGTAACGGGAGATGCAAAAATCCCTGCTAATCTTGTTTTTCCTGAAATCATGGAACGCCTCCTATAATACGCTAAAAATGCCGCGTCCATTCGTAGAACCTACGAAGGAACAAGCGGCATCAATCATTTTTCTGATATGAATCGTATTGATTTTGATTGTTATTATACCTGCTATCACAAGTATAAATTGAAGGAAACAAACTTGTCAAACGGAGATAGCGTTCTCGAATGACTAATCGATGACTTCTTCGAAGAAGTGTAAGAGATCGTTCATGGATAATGCTTGTTTTTCTTCTTTCGCTAAGTCTTTGACGATCCGACCTTTTTGTAAGACGATCAAGCGATTCCCATATTTCAAAGCATCTTCCATACGGTGCGTGATCATCAAGCATGTTAACTTTTGCTCTGTGATGCGTTGGTTGGTCAATTCCATCAGCAGCTTGGCTGTCTTAGGATCTAGTGCTGCGGTATGTTCATCTAATAAAAGTAATTCTGGCGCTTTGATCGTTGCCATCAATAAACTTAAGGCTTGTCGTTGCCCCCCTGACAATTCGCCAGCAGGTGTATCCAAATGTTGCTCTAATCCATTGCCTACTTCTTGGCATATTTTATAGAACGCTTCTTTTTGGTTTTTCAATTGACGCAAACGAAGCGTCCGTTTCTCACCTCGTTTTTGGGCTAACAATAGATTTTCTGCCACGGTCATCCGTGGTGCAGTCCCCATTTTTGGGTCTTGGAATACGCGTGATAGAAATAAAGCTCGTGCTTCTTCTGATAACTTAGTGATTGGCTGGTCTTTGAAATAAACCCCACCTTGACTTAATTGTAATGTTCCGGCAATCGTATTGAACAAAGTACTTTTGCCCGCCCCATTACCGCCAAGAACAGTGATAAAGTCTCCTTCATTGATAGTCAATTGGATATCATCCAATAATACTTTTTCTTCGTGCATCCCATTGTTGACTACTTTTCTACCATTTTTGATCGTTAAGATAGCTGTCATCGTTAGACCTCCTTTTCAAAGCCAGTTTTTAATTTCAATGCTTGTTTTACTTGTGGGATCATCAGGCAAGCCGCTAAGATGATCGCTGAGAATAATTTCAGATAAGTCGTATCAAAACCTAATTTGATAACAGCTAAAATCAATAGTTGATAGATGATGCTTCCGACAACGATTGCTAGTAAACGCTCGATCAATGTCAACTCTTGGAAAATGACTTCCCCGATGATGATCGAAGCTAGTCCGATCACGATCACGCCGATTCCTTTATTGACATCCGCATAGCCATCGTTTTGAGCGATCAGAGCACCAGATAAAGCAATGACTCCGTTAGATAAAGTCAAACCTAAGATTTTCATGCGGTCGGTTTTGATTCCTAATGAACGTGCCATTGTCTCATTATCCCCAGTGGCAATATAGCCTTGGCCTAGATCTGTATTGAAGAAAAAGATCAACACGCTGATCAATAAGCCCAGCGATAATAATCCTAATAGGACAGTGTCAAAATAATTCGGTAAATGTAGTGCGTGAAACACATCTTGTAGGACTGGATGATTCAACAATGAAAGGTTGGGTGTGCGCATCACGAACAAGATGACGGAGTTTAAACCGGACATGACTAAGATACCGGCTAAGATGACTGGAATCTTTCCTTTTGTATAAAGTAAGCCTGTAACAAGTCCAGCTGCCATTCCGGCCAAAACCCCTAGAATCGTTGCCAATAATGGACTAACGCCATGCGTGATCGCTGTTACACAGACAGCCCCACCAAGCGGGAATGAACCTTCTGTTGTCATATCAGGGAAATCTAAAATGCGGTAAGTCATAAAAATCCCTAAACCTAATATGGCCCATAACATACCTTGTGAAATTGCGGATACGATCATTGTTCTTCCTCCTTGATCTCTGTCAGTACTTTTGCATCTTTTTTGATGGATTCAGGAATCGTGATTCCTAATAGTTCTGCTTGTTTTTCATTGACGATGATATCGCCTTTATCAAAGACATAGACAGGGGTGGTGGCTGGTTCTTTCCCATTTGCTAAAGCGGCTGCCATTTTACCTGTTTGTACACCTAATTCGTATTGATTGATCCCGATTGTCGCTAATCCGCCTTGTTCAACCATCGTATCAACAGAAGGAATTACTGGGATATCCGCTTTAT
The DNA here is from genome assembly GCF_050555445.1 of Enterococcus sp. DIV1304_2. NCBI lineage: Bacteria > Bacillati > Bacillota > Bacilli > Lactobacillales > Enterococcaceae > Enterococcus > Enterococcus sp. DIV1304_2. The sequence continues at coordinate 1,401,005 of NZ_CP187851.1, read as the reverse complement.
TTGCTTCTTTGATGACCGTTTGCATTGCGTTAGCAATCGTGTTATCTAAAGGAACATAGATAAAATCAACTGATTTGCTCATGACTTGGACGGTTTGTGCAATTTCATTCGTTGAAGGGACGGCATACTTCACTGGTGTTAGTCCTTTGGCTTTTGCCGCTTCTTCTGCTTGGCTGACTTGATAACGTGAATTGTCTTCTGATGATGCATAAAGAATCCCGACCGTTTTTGCTTTTGGTAACAGTTCTGTCGCTAACTGGATCTGCGCTTCCACAGGCGGTTGGTCAGAAACTCCTGTGATGTTGCCCCCTGGTGCTTCTAAACTTTTTACTAGCCCTGCCCCTACAGGATCAGTCACTGCGCCCAAGACAAGCGGGATATCTTTTGTGGTGTTTGCGATGGCTTGTGCTGCTGGTGTCGCAATGCCTACGAGAACGTCTGGATTATTTTGAACCAATTGCTGGCTCATGGTTGCTAACTTACTTTGGTCGGCTTGACCATTTTGGAAATTGATTTCTAGGTTTCGTCCTTCTTCCAAACCTGACTCTTTTAATCCATCTTTGATTCCCCGATAGATTTCATCTAACGCAGGGTGACTAACGAACTGTAAGACCCCAACAACTTTCTTATCACCTGTTCGATTTCCTTCAACAGGTGGCTGATCCTTGATCGTTTCGTAGATAAATGTACCGGTCAAATAGATAAGTATCAGTGCGATTACTGCGATCAATCGTTTATTTTTCATTTTTATTTCCCCTTTTTGTTATGTATTTTTTTAAATAAATCGGCTACGTTTGTAACTTCGAGCGAATGAACAAAAAAAAGACAATCACCGCTGGTACGGTCATTGTCTTTTACCAACAAAAAACCGCATAGAGCCATCTATGCGGTCGTCAAATTCTTGTCCAGCATAGATACAAACTTTAGAATCGTACATTGTTGTACTCTAAAAAGTTGTATCTACGAAAAAGTTCGCCCTTGATACAACTTATCTACGCCAGTTACGCCAATTATTTTTATGTTCTGATAAAAATTGAATTGATAAGTTCATCTTGGACCATCCTTTCCTTTAAGTGTTATCCTAAGTCTAATCGAATTTTATTTATCCGTCAACTAATTTTTTATTTTTTTGACTTTTTGTTATTTATCACTAAGTATTCCGCTACACTTACTCCAAGGTACTCTCTGTTGTTTCTTCCGCTTGTTCGCCGTTTGCTAATTCTTTTTCAAGTTGTTTGATGTTGATCAACGGTAATCGATTCAATGCAGGAACTAGAGTTCTTTCAAGTTCTTCTTTATTTTCATCAGAGAGGACTAAGCGATTTCTCTCTTTTCCGCCATCAAAGAAAATAATAGTGATTTTATCTTTTTCGATCCCATATCGTTGTTCTAATTCTTGGGTATCATAAACGAGTGGATAGAAGAAAATCGATCGATTCAATTCACTACTTTGTTGCGGATCTTCAAATATATCCACCACTTGCTTGTAAAGTTCACCCTTTGGCAGACTAAACATGACAGAGATGGCTCGACTATCAGTGATCTCTTGATGCGCGGAAGAAAATGGCAAAGGCTGTAACTTTTCGGAATGGATCGAGGAATAGATCAATGAATCCACCTGTGCTTCTTTGATTTTACTCGGCAAGAAAAACATCGCGACCGTCAACAAAAATGAACAGCTCAGAAGAAGACCGATCCGTCTGAAATATTTTTGAGGATGTTGCTCAAAATCCTCTGATAAATTCGTGTAGCTCATTATGATTTTATCCTTTATCTCTACCATTAATCGCTGCATTCTTTTTTCCCCCACCTGTTCTTTCTCTAATTATACCTAAAATCAAGCGAAAGAACGAAATAAAACACTAGTTTTTCATGTAATTTCTTTCTTTATTCTCTCTTTTACAGAAGAAATCATCCGGTCCATTGGTCTTTCCTTTCTTTTTTCGTTATAATAAGTGTACTTATGAATAGAAATGAGGAATGAATCATGTCCTTTGATGGTGTATTTACCCATGCAATGATCCATGAATTGCGCGAAACACTATTATCTGGTCGGGTCTCAAAGATCCACCAACCGTATGAAAATGAAATCATTTTGGTGATTCGTTCTCGTGGAAAGAACCACCGATTGTTGTTATCTGCTCATCCAAGCTATGCCCGTGTCCAGATCACAGAGATCGATTATCAAAATCCAGAAAATCCGCCGAACTTCGTGATGATGTTGCGTAAACATTTAGATGGTGCGATTTTAGAAAATATCAAGCAAATCAAAAATGACCGAGTAATCCACTTCCATTTTTCAAAGCGGGATGAACTAGGCGACTTACAAAATATTGTTTTGATCGTTGAATTGATGGGACGACACAGTACCATCGTTTTAGTGAATCAACAAACACAAAAGATCCTAGACGCGATCAAGCATATTGGCAGCTCACAAAACACGTATCGTTCGTTACTCCCTGGTGTCGAATATGTCGCACCACCTGAACAAGCGGTACTTGATCCTTTTGAAGCAACAAAAGAACAAGTATTTGAACGCCTATCAAAAATCGAGCCAAATGCAAAAGCACTACAACAAGCATTTCAAGGATTGGGCCATGACACTGCATTAGAATTGATCGAACGGATCAATCAGCGACCGAATGAAAAAATGGCTGTCTGGGAAGAATTCTTTACTGCGATCGATCAACCTACACCCACACACTATGAAGTCGGCACAAAAGAATACTTTACGCCGATTGCTTATCAAGAACTGGCGAAACAAGCCGATTCATCACAAGAGTACGCCACATTAAGCGCGTTGTTAGATGCGTTTTACCAGGAAAAAGCGGAGAAAGATCGAGCAAAACAACAAGGCGGCGAACTGATCCGTAAAATCGAAAATGAACTGAAACGTAATCGCAATAAATTGAAAAAGCGCGAGCAGACCTTGCTTGATTCAGAAAATGCGGAAGAGTTTCGTCGTGATGGCGAACTATTGACGACTTTTATGACTCAAGTTCCTCGTGGTGCGACTGAAGTGACCTTGGCGAATTATTATGAAGAGAATCAACCAATCCGGATTGCTCTTGATCCCGCCTTAACACCTAATCAGAATGCGCAAAAGTACTTTCATCGCTACCAAAAACTTAAAAATGCGGTCAAATTGATCGGGAAACAAATCGAAGAAGCGAAAAGCGAGATCCAGTACCTTGAATCTGTCCTTTCGCAATTGGAGATTGCTGGACCGATGGATATCGAAGTGATCAAAGAAGAGCTATTAGCAGAGGGCTACTTGAAAAAGAAAACAAACAAAAAACAAAAGAAAGCAAAACCTTCTCAACCTGATCGCTACTTCTCTTCTGACGGCACTGAGATTTTAGTTGGTAAAAACAATCTGCAAAATGATCAATTAACTATGAAAACTGCAAGAAAAACGGATCACTGGTTGCACGCGCAAAACATTCCAGGGTCTCACGTGATCATCAAGAGTGATCAGCCTTCTGATGAAACCATTACGGAAGCTGCGGAACTAGCTGCGTATTACTCCAAATATCGCCACTCTGCACAAGTGCCTGTGGATCTAGTGCAAGTCAAACATATTCGCAAACCGAATGGCGCTAAACCAGGCTATGTGATTTACGAAAACCAAAAAACGATCATTGTGACGCCAGAGGAAGAAAAAATCCAAGCAATGACGAAAGATTGATTTTGCTGAAAAAACCGACGTCAAGAAGTCATGACTTCTGACGATCGGTTTTTTTGTGGTTCAAAATACGAATGACAAATTAAATTTGATAGCCTGTCGCAATGATTTCTTTTGTGCCAGTTGTACGGTCAAAGGCTTCTAATACAAATCCAGAACCATAATCGACACGATACGTTCCTCCGCCGATCCTACGACCTGCTACATTGGCGTTAACTTGTTTCCAATTGTTGCGGCTTTCAGAAATGTAACGATTCCAATAACTATCAGAAAGTACTTGGCGATCTCCAACGACAGTTCCTAGACCATATGTATGGATGCGGCCAGCAGCATCTTTTTTGTATGGGATATCTGCTCGGATCTGTTGCTCTAAGTTAACTGATCCTGTGGCTTCTCCAGTATAAAATACCCAATTGACTTCCACGGTATGCCCAGGTCTTACATTGATGGCTTGACCAGGAACTGTCCAACTTTTTTTGACTTCTCGTGTATGTGAAGTCGTTGTACTAAAGTTGTAACTCAATTCAACACCCATGGTTGCAGAACCAAACATTGGTACACGGATCTCTGTGCTAGTCGATGTTGATACCCCAGCAGATTGCGTGGTCGAAGTTGTTGTTGAATCCGTATAAGTCTCCGAGTAAGAAGGTGTCGTAAACGTTTGATTTTGGTTTGTACTATTGTGGAATACACTTGTGTTAACAGTTCTTGATGTTTGTCTGGTGCCCATATCACTATTGACTCCTACCGAATAAGCTTGGCTAGACACATTTCTTGGATTGTATTCATTACCAGTCAGTCTTTCATTTACACCAATGTCCCCCCATTGATACATTTGAAAAGATAACGCATAAGACATCGTACTCATGCGATCGATCGTACTTTGATTGACCGATTTTAAATACCCTTCGTCGATTTGCGGAAGCAACTCATCGGCTTGGACAACGGGTTCTCCTGTAAATAAGCCTAAACTCGTCGCTCCAACAACACCCAACATCACCTTTGTTACTTTTTTCATATTTTTTGATTCTCCTTTATTATTTTCTACAAATCAATGGGCATATAGTTACCCAACGATTTGCTAATTCTATTATGGAACATATTTTCTGCGTAGTGACATCCTGTACACTACTACAACAATTTTATCAGCTTCAAATCAAGCACAAAAAAATAAGCCTGAAAATCAACCATTTTTGATATTTCGGCTTATCTTTTTGCTCAACAGTGTCTATTGAGACGTTTATTTGATTTTTACAGCTTACTTCATCTGTTTCATCACCTGTTGGATACTTGTGATAAACTTCTTGGCGATATCACTTAATGGCTGCTTTCCAGAATAAATGACATATAACTCATTCATCGGACTATCCGCTAAAGGAATCAAGCGTAAATATTCTTTGATCTCCCCGATCACGATGCCAGAGCCTGAAGCATAGGCATCTGTTTCTAACACAATGTTCATCAACGTGCCACGGTCACTCGTATAGATCACCGATTCTTGTTCAGGGATCTCAATTAGATCTTCATAAAAGTAAGGAAAATTATTGCCATCTTGTGTAAACCGAACTTGTGGAAATGCTGCTAACTCTTCTACCTTTATTTCTTCTTGCTGGGCAAGTGGATGGCGCTGTCTAAGAAAGATATGGGTCTTAAATGTTCCTAAAGACTGCGCGACTAATTCCCCTTGTTCTAAGTAACGCTTGATCCCTGTGCGATTATGGTCATTCATATAAAGGATCCCTAACTCGCTTTGCTGCTGTTGGACTTCTTCGATCACGTTTGCTGTTGTCGTTTCCATGATCCGAAACTGCTTCACTTCTGCTTTAAACGTCTCGATCAGTTGCGCAGTCAATGGTCCTAGAAAATCATAGTGTTGTGAAGCAATCGAAAAGCTTTCTCGCTTTTCACTTTTTTGGTAATAGTTTTCCAAAGAATCTAATTGTACTAAAATCCGTTCCGCCCGTTTTAAAAAGGCTTGACCATCTTCTGTTAGATAGGCACCTCGATTCGTGCGGGTAAATAAAGTGATACTTAATTCATTTTCCAATTCTTTGATCGCTGCAGAAAGGCTTGGTTGAGAAACAAACAATTTTTTTGCTGCTTCTCGAAAACTTCCATTATTCGCTACCGCAGTGACATATTTCAATTGTTGGATGTTCATTTCGTCCCCTTGTAATAATAAATTTTTCGTTCCTTTAGTGGTTGTAATGGACGATTATTTGGTTGCGCATATTGTCCTTTGAATGGGATCAAAAAATCACGATTCAATTGACCGACTTGATCCATGACGAACCATTGGATCGGCCCACTCGTTGGCGGAGTGGTCAATGAACCAACGTAATGATAATGACTTTTCTGCTCAGGGAAAAAGACAGAGGCATCGGTCCAATGCTCATGGGCATCAAGATCCCATTTGTCGCCATTTTGGCGATCGTACAACCAACCCTCATCATTTGATAGATGGTACATCGCACCAACCACTAAGTTTTCTTGTCGTTCGTTCGTATGGACAAAGTGAAACTCGATATCTTCTTGTTTCCCATTGATGACGTGTTCTGACGGCATATGAAAATGGATGTCGGTCAAATAGTATTTGTCTTCATTGAAAAGAACGTAACTGATTTGATCGTATGGCACAAGATGGATCGTGTTCTTGAACTCTTTATCCGTGAAGCGTTGCTTCTGATAGTGAAAAGACAGTGTTTCTTTCGTGTCACTGCTTTCTTCACATGTAACTAGAGGAATGGGCGATTGCCACTCAAATTCGGCTCCTTTTGCAAACCAATCGCACAATCCTGCCCAATGTTCCGGTCCTCTTTCACCAGAATAACCCCACTCAACATCCATATTCTTCTTCAACTAAAATTCCTCCTGAATCAGTTACCTACAAGGCACTTCGACTATTCTTTTTCTTTTTTGACAATGTTTGACACAGCTGCTAAGAAATCCTCTTTTCCATAGAATTCTTGATTGAGCAACTCCGGAAAGATCTCCTTGAAAAAATATTGGACGGAAGGTCGATGGTCGAAGCCTTTGATCGTTGTGACTGCCTCAATAAACATCTCTTTATAGACTTTTTCCGGATTGTTTTTACTGATCTCATCAAATGATTCGTACAACAAATCGATTTTATCTGAAACTGCTAATAATTCGCCTTCGACCGTATCGTCTTTTCCTTCGAACAAGCGGCGACGATAGACGTCTTGTAAAGCTTCGGGAATTTCTTGATTGATGAACTCATCCGTCATTTTTTCTTCGACGGTCTGTAGCATCCCCCGCAACTCTTTACTTGCATATTTTACCGGTGTTTTGATGTCGCCGATAAAACGTTCAGTGTAATCATGGTTCAGCGCTTTTTCATATAAGAGTTTCCAATCGATTGGTTGCCCATGGAGTTCTTCGATATCCCCTAAAACTTGCGCGATCGAAGCCACACGATACGAATGAGCCGCGACGGTATGTTCAGTATGTTTGAAGAAACCTGGCGCCCGTGTGATTCTTTCTAAGTTATTTAGTCCTAAAATAAATTCATTCAATCCCATAAAGATTCCTCCTCCTTGAGATGACTTTTCCGATAATGTTATCATTAAATAACTTGAATTCGCAAATTTTCAGCTTATTATCTTTAGAGGTTTTCATTTATAAAAGAATAGTTTTCACTATGTATCATAAAGAGTTGGCTGTTCCACAAATAGAAAAAGGGCTGAAACAACAATTGTTTTTCGCCCTTTGTTCTAATTAATCCGTCACCCAGTTCTCAGGATCTTTTTTCCATTCTTTTAGTAAAGCTAATTCTGTTTCGTCGATGGTTTTGTTTTCTAAAGCAAATTCGATCAGCACAGAATAATTCGTCAAAGTAACCAATGGTAGACCCGCTGCTTCAAAGTTAGCTTTTCCTTTTGGCAACTCGTAAGTAAAGATAGCTGCGACACCTAAAACATCTGCACCTTCTCGTTTAGCTGCTTCAGCGGCTTCTAACACACTTCCACCTGTTGAGATCAAATCTTCAATGACCACCATTTTTTGTCCTTCAAAGATCCGTCCTTCGATTTGGTTCCCTTTGCCATGAGCTTTCGCTTTGCTGCGAATGTAGACCATTGGTAAGTCTAAGATCTCAGCTACCCAAGCTGCATGAGGGATTCCTGCGGTTGCTGTTCCAGCAATCACTTCGACTTCTGGAAATTCTTGCTTGATTTTTTCAGCTAATCCTTGAGCGATTTCTTTTCTTACTTTTGGATAACTCATCGTGATGCGATTGTCACAATAGATGGGGCTTTTGATGCCACTTGCCCAAGTAAATGGTTGGTTTGGGCTTAAGAAAACAGCTTCGATTTCTAAAAGGTCTTTGGCAATAGTTTGTTCGATATTCATAGATCAACGACTCCATTCTGCTTTGATTGTTTGATAGGCTTGGTAAGGATCTTCTGCTTGTGTGATTGGTCGACCGACAACGATAAAGGTTGAGCCGATTTCTTTTGCGCGGGCTGGTGTCACGATTCTGGTTTGGTCACCAGCAACTGTTCCTTCCGGTCGGATGCCAGGGGTTAGACACGTAAATGTGTCACCTGCTTTTGCTTTGATCGATGCCACTTCAAGTGCTGAAGATACGACCCCATCTAAACCTGCTTCTTTTGCACAAGCTGCGTAGTGGATCACACTTTCTTCTAAGGGTACTTCGATCAGTTGATCATGGTGCATCTCTTCTTCACTTGTGGAAGTCAGTTGCGTGATTGCTAAAAGTAAAGGTCGTTTCTTACCTTCGGGTGTTCCATCTGTCAAGCCACGCATCGCCGCTTCCATCATACGGATACCGCCGGCAGCATGGACACAAGTAATGTCTACGCCTAATTTTGCTAGGCCTCGCATCGCTTTTTCCACGGTATTTGGGATATCATGTAATTTCAAATCTAAGAAAACGTCATGTCCAGCGTCTTTTAACCAACGAACGATGATTGGTCCTTCTTGATAAAAGAGCTCCATACCGATTTTAACGAATAACTTTTCGTCTTCTGGGAAACGTTGCATAAAGGTTTCTACTTCTTGCCAAGATGAAAAATCTAAAGCAATAATTGGTCGTTGATTCATTGATTTCTACCTTCTTTCACTTCTTTGATCAATTGCTCTAAAGACTCAATGCCTAACTCGCTCATTCTCGCTGGTAGGTCTGCAATCAGTTTTGGACAGATATAAGGGTCGGTAAAGTTGGCTGTCCCAACAGCAACTGCACTTGCACCTGCCATGTACATCTCCAGTACATCATCAACGGTTTGCACACCGCCCATCCCAATGATCGGCAAGTTTGAGACACTTGCCACTTGATGGATCAAACGAATAGCCACCGGTTTGATCGCTGGTCCTGAGAGACCGCCTGTTTGATTGGCAAGAATCGGTTTTCTAGTTTTCAGATCGATACGCATCCCCAGCAAGGTATTGATCATCGTAAACCCATCGGCGCCGCCAGCTTCAATCGCCTGTGCCACTGGCACGATATCCGTCACATTAGGAGATAATTTGACATAGACAGGGACATTCGCCACTTTTTTCACCGCTTGTGTCAGTTGGAACGCCACATCTGGGTCAGTACCAAAAGCAATTCCGCCATGTTTGACATTTGGACACGAGATATTCAGTTCGATGGCATGGACATTCGGTGCATCACCGATCTTGCCACAAACTTCAACATAGTCTTCTTCACAGGCGCCAGCGACATTTGCTATGATCGGCAAATCTTTATAGGTGGCTAATTCAGGTAGCGATTTTTCCATGACCACTTCCATTCCAGGATTTTGCAACCCGATCGCGTTGAGCATACCAGATGGTGTTTCTGCTACTCGCGGCGTGGGATTACCAAAGCGCGCTTTAGGTGTCGTCGCCTTGACCATGATCGCGCCAAGCTGGTTCAAATCGTAGTATTTGCCATATTCTTTGCCAAATCCAAAGCAACCACTTGCTGGCATGATCGGATTCTTCAAGTTTAATCCTGGAAGTTTAACTGCTAAAGGGTTACTCATAAAATCACCTCTCCTGCTTGGAAAATCGGTCCTTCATCACAGACTTTCAAGCTTTTCGTTCCTGTTTCATCGCCTGGGACATGACAGACACATGCGTAACATGCACCGACACCGCAAGCCATGCGAGACTCTAATGACAGTTGGACGTTAGGATGACCGGCGAAAAGCTGTTCCACTGTCTTTAGTAATCCATTTGAACCGCAGGCAAAAACAGCAGCAGGCTTATCTTTTGCCGCAAGCAATAGATTACCGACATTCCCATGCAGTCCATAGGTGCCGTCATCTGTTGCGATCCTTGTATCACCTAGCTTTAGAAATTCTTCTTCATAATACATTACTTCTTGTGAAGCAAAGCCTAGAAAGTGAATCGCTTTGACGCCTCGTTCCTTCAGCTGTTTCGATAGTTCGTATAAAGGAGGCACACCGATCCCTCCACCGACAATGAAGACCTCATCTTCTTTCGTTAATCCTGAAAGATCGAAGCCATTCCCTAAAGGCCCTAAGACGTCTAAAGAATCACCAGCAGTCAATTCTGCGAAATGCTTTGTTCCGTCTCCTTCTACACGGTAGATGATACGACAAGTTTTTTGTGATTGATCGATCTGGTTGATACTGATTGGTCGGCGCAACAACAAATCTGCTCGGGGTACCCGAATATGAAGGAATTGTCCAGGTCGTGTCATTTCTTTGACTAATTCCCCGGTCAGTGTCATTTCATAGATTCGTGGTGCTAGTTGCCGTTGGTGAACGATTTTCATTACTTCTTGTTTCATCTCTACACTCCTATGTTTTGGGACTTTTTCGCTAGACTGCTTTGCTTTTTTCATTTTTTAAATAGGAGGGCAATTGCCCTCCACGATTAGATTGCTTGTGTTGAAAATGCTCGGGATTCCATCACGCGGACGATCGCATCCGCAGTATCAAGGGAAGTAAACAATGGCGTGCCATGCTCTACTGCTTCACGTCGAATGATAAAACCATCTTTTGACGCATTCCCACGATCTTTATCAATGGTATTGACGACTACTTGTGCTTTGCCCGCACGAATCAGGTCAACGACATTTTTCTCTTTTGTTTCCTCAGAGATTTTAGCTACTGGGGTCACCACAAGTCCGTGTTGCTCAAAGAACGCTGCGGTATTTTTCGTTGCCAATAAGCTATAGCCGATTTCTGCAAAGCGTTTTGCTAGACCTAAGGCTTCTTCTTTCGTTTCATCGGCGATCGTAAACAAGACAGCACCATAATCAGGCAAGCGTAAACCAGATGCTTCGAACGCTTTATACAGCGCTTTGTCTAAGTTTTGATCCGAACCCATGACTTCACCTGTCGATTTCATCTCTGGGCCTAAATAAGTGTCCACTTTATGCAACTTCGTAAATGAGAAAACTGGCGCTTTGACATGGACGTTGGCAGTTTCAGGGTACAAACCATCTTCATAGCCTAAGTCTTTCAATTTTTCTCCTAAGATGGCTTTTGTCGCGATCTGTGCCATCGGGATATTCGTCACTTTGCTCAAGAAAGGAACCGTTCGACTCGCACGTGGGTTCACTTCGATGACATATACTTGGTTGTCATGGATCACGAATTGGATGTTCATCATCCCGATACAATTCAACCCTCGTGCTAAACGGATCGTGTAATCTTCGATTGTTTGCTTGATTTCCTCTGACAGTGCTTGTGGTGGATAAACCGCCATCGAATCGCCTGAATGGACTCCAGCACGTTCGATGTGTTCCATAATTCCTGGGATCAAAACGGTTTCGCCATCACAGATCGCATCGACTTCACACTCACTACCGATCAAGTAACGATCGACTAAGACTGGATGTTCTGGTGAAGCTTTGACCGCATGTTCCATATAATCTTCTAGGTCACGTTGGTTCTCGACGATCTCCATTGCCCGACCTCCCAAGACATAGCTTGGACGAACAAGTACTGGGTAGCCGATTTTATTGGCAACTGCAACTGCTTCTTCTTTACTTGTCGCAGTATCTCCTAGTGGCTGAGGCACCCCTAATTCTTGTAACGCTTGTTCGAATAAATCACGGTTCTCTGCACGATCAAGGTCTTCGATCGTTGTGCCTAAGATTTTTACACCTGCTTTTGCTAATGGTTCAGCTAGATTGATCGCTGTTTGTCCTCCAAATTGGACGATGACACCGATTGGTTGTTCTAACTCGATGACATTCATCACATCTTCAAAAGTCAAAGGCTCAAAGTAAAGTTTATCAGAAATCGAGAAATCTGTCGAAACGGTTTCAGGATTACTATTCATGATGATTGCTTCATAGCCTGCTTGTTGAATGGCTTTGACGGAATGAACTGTCGCATAATCAAATTCTACCCCTTGTCCGATACGGATCGGTCCAGAACCAAGTACTAGAACAGACGGTTTTTCTGAACGATGGCTTTCATTTTCGATTTCATACGTACTATAGAAGTAAGGTGTGTGGGATTCAAATTCGGCCGCACACGTATCGACCATTTTGTAAACAGGTTGAATGTTCTTTTCCGTACGTAATTGGCGAATCGCTTCCGTCGTCGTTTTCCACAATTCCGCAATTTTTCGATCTGTGAATCCATTTTGTTTCACAGTAAGAAGTAGATCCAGCTGATTCGGTTGTGCCGAAAGCTCCTCTTCTAATTCAATGATATGCAACAATTTATCCAAGAAGAATAAATCGATTTTCGTCAAGTCTGCCAATTCTTGGATCGGATAGCCACGACGGATCGCTTCGGCTAAGTAGAATAAACGATCATCTTGTGCTCGGACGATTTTCTCCATCAAACGTTCTTCACTGACTGTCTTCAGTTCTGGCAATTCAAGGTGGTGCGCCCCGATTTCTAATGAACGAACGGCTTTTAATAAAGATTCTTCGATGTTACGACCGATCGCCATCACTTCGCCGGTTGCTTTCATTTGCGTGCCTAAGACACGTTCACCGTTTTCGAATTTGTCGAAAGGCCAACGTGGGATTTTTGCTACTACATAGTCCAATGCAGGTTCAAATTCAGCATAAGTCGTTCCTGTTACTGGATTTTTCATTTCATCCAAGGTCAAGCCTAACGCGATTTTAGCTGCTAATTTTGCGATCGGATAGCCGGTCGCTTTACTTGCTAAAGCAGAGGAGCGTGAAACACGTGGGTTCACTTCGATGACATAGTAGTTGAAACTATGAGGGTCTAATGCTAACTGAACGTTACAGCCACCTTCGATTTTCAATGCACGGATGATCGATAGTGATGCATCTCTTAACATTTGATATTCATGGTCTGCTAATGTTTGGCTTGGAGCAAAGACGATCGAATCCCCTGTATGGATACCGACTGGATCGAAATTTTCCATGTTGCAGACAACGATGGCATTATCGGCAGAGTCGCGCATCACTTCATATTCGATTTCCTTGAAGCCTGCAATACTACGTTCAATCAAACATTGGGTAACAGGCGACAAACTCAAGCCATTTTCCGCGATTTGTCGTAGTTCGGCTTCATTCTCACACATACCACCACCAGTACCCCCTAGTGTGAAGGCTGGACGAACGATGATCGGGTAACCGATTTTATTGGCAAAGGCGACTGCTTCTTCCACCGTTGTCACGATTTCTGATTCTGGGATTGGTTGATTTAATTCTTCCATCAACTTTTTGAACAAGTCACGATCTTCTGCTTGGTCGATCGCACTTAATTTCGTCCCTAATAATTCGATGCCTAATTCGTCCAAGATTCCTGATTCAGCTAATTCCATTGCCATATTCAAACCTGTTTGCCCACCTAATGTCGGTAAGATCGCATCAGGACGTTCTTTTCGTAAAATTCGCGAGACAAATTCTAATGTGATTGGTTCTAGGTAGACTTGATCGGCAATTTCTTTATCAGTCATGATCGTTGCTGGATTGGAGTTGACTAAGACGACTTCGTAGCCTTCTTCTTTTAAAGCAAGACAAGCCTGTGTACCTGCATAGTCAAACTCAGCGGCTTGACCAATGATGATCGGACCAGAACCGATCACCATGATTTTATTGATATCTGTGCGTTTTGGCATTAGAATTGCTCCTTTCCAGCGTCCATCATTTCCATAAATTCATCAAATAAATGTAGTGCATCATGTGGGCCAGGTGCTGCATCTGGATGGAATTGCACACTGAAGGCAGGATAGCGACGGTGACGGACACCTTCGACTGTGCCATCATTGACTTCCACATGAGTGACAAGTAATTTTTCCGGATCGATCGTTTGTTCATCTACCGCATAGCCATGGTTTTGTGACGTAAAATCGATTCTTCCTGTGGCAACTTCACGCACAGGATGATTCAGTCCACGATGACCAAATTTCATCTTGTACGTATCTGCCCCATTGGCTAGTGCAAAAAGTTGATGCCCTAGGCAGATCCCGAAAATCGGGATCTTGCCTTGGATTTGTTTGATCATCTCGATCGCTTCTGGTACATCTTTCGGATCCCCTGGTCCATTCGTCAACATCACGCCGTCTGGCGATAATGAAAGGATCGTTTCCGCATCCGTATTGTACGGTAAGACCGTTAAATTACAGTCACGCTTACTCAATTCACGTAAGATGCTATGTTTCAATCCAAAATCAATGACTGCCACATTTCTTCCTGTTCCTGGGCTAGGATAAGGTTTATTGGTTGAAACTTGTTGGACTTGGTTCGTTGCCAAGACGGTTGCTTTTAGTTGGTCAAACGCATGTTCAAATGTGTCGCCTGCATCCACGATACTGGCTTTCATCGTCCCAACTTCACGGATTTTTCGTGTCAACGCCCGTGTATCGATGCCAGAGATACCAGGGATTCCTTTTTGTTTCAAGAACTCGTCTAATGTCATTTGGTTACGCCAATTTGACGCAACACGTGCATGCTCTTTGACCACTACACCTTTACACGTTGGTGCAATCGATTCATAATCATCACGGTTGACGCCATAGTTCCCTACCATCGGGTACGTAAATGTAATGATCTGTCCATTAAAACTTTGATCTGTGATCGTTTCTTGATATCCTGTCATACTTGTCGTAAAGACGATTTCTCCAAACACATTGGCTGTCGCGCCAAATGATTTCCCTTTAAATACTGTGCCATCTTCTAAAATCAGCAACCGTTCCATCCAATTATTCCCCCTTATACCAAACAAGTTTTCCGTTGACAAATGTCATCAATGTTTCCCCTTTGATTTCCCAACCGACAAAAGGTGTGTTCTCGCCTTTTGATAAGAAATCTTTTTTATCGATTACTGCGGAATGCGCAATATCGTAAACTGCCAAGTCTGCTGGTGCGCCGATCGTCAAGGTGCCAGCTTCCAAACCAAAGATGGCTGCTGGTTTGACTGCCATCCAGTCAATCACTTGCTCTAGTGTGAATTTTCCTGTTTCAACAAAATGTGTATACACGAGTTGGAAGGCTGTTTCACTTCCAACGATCCCGAATGGTGATTGCAAGAAACTTTGACTTTTTTCTTCTAATCCGTGTGGGGCATGGTCGGTGGCAATACAATCGATCGTGCCATCAAGCAAGCCTTCGATCAATGCCTCGCGATCGGCTTTGCCTCTCAACGGTGGATTCATTTTCCAAAAACCAAAATCTTCTGGGATATCTTCATCGATCAAGATCAGATGATGCGGTGAAACCTCTGCAGTCACGTGAATCCCGGCTTTTTTCGCATCGCGGATCACCCGCACACTTTCTTTTGTTGAAACATGGCAGACATGATAGTGAACCCCTGTTGCTTCCGCTAATAGGAGATCACGAGCAATTTGAGAAGACTCAGTCACACTCAAAATACCTGGCAACCCTAGCTCTTCTGCTTTTTCTCCTGCGTGCATCACACCGCCAAATAATAATGATTCATCTTCTGTGTGAGCAACAAGTGCTTTATTGTTTTTCGCAGCTTCTTTCATCGCTAAGTACATCGTGCCTGCTGTTTGCACGCCGACACCATCATTGGTAAAAGCAAATGCGCCTTCATTGATCAATGCTTCTTGATCGACCAGTTCTTCACTTCGAAGATTCTCAGTGATCGGTGCATACTGTAATACTTTGACGACAGCATCACGTTTGATGATGTCATAGACTTGTTTTAATTTTTCTGCTGTATCAGGTACTGGGTCAAGATTTGGCATCGCACAAACAGTGGTGAACCCACCTCGAGCAGCTGCTTTCGTGCCAGCTTCGATCGTTTCCTTGTAAGTAAAGCCAGGCTCTCTCAGATGGACATGGACATCCACTAATCCAGGTGTGATCAACTGCCCTTGTGCATCAAACACTTCATCAAATTCAGCCTCAGGAAAGCCTGTACCGATTGCTTTGATCTTTCCTTCTTCGATCCAAATTTCTGCTGGTGTTGTTTCATTTCTTTTTGTATTGATTTGACCGTTTTTAATGAGTGTTTTCATGTTTCTTCCTCCTCTTATGTTTATGCTTTTCCACTTAATACAGCTTCTAAGATCGCCATTCTGACAAATACACCATTGCTCATTTGTTGAATGATCCGTGACTGTAACCCTTCAACCAGTGAATCCGCCAATTCGACATCTCGATTGACTGGTGCCGGGTGCATGATGATTGCATGTTTTTGCATTTTTTTAGCGCGTTCGACTGTCAAGCCGTACTCTTGATGATAGCCTTCTTTTGAAAAACTTTCTTTTCCATCGTGGCGTTCATGTTGCACACGTAACATCATCATGACATCGACTTGATCCAGCAAGTCATCTAGTGGTAAGTAATGACCGTAAACTTCAAATTCATCGTCATACCATTCTCTTGGACCTGAGAAGAAAACCTGTGCGCCAAGACGTTTCAACATCTGCATATTCGATTTTGCGACACGAGAATGTGTGATATCTCCGACGATCGCCACTTTCAAGCCTTCAAAATAGCCAAATTCTTCATAGATCGTCATCAAATCAAGTAAGCACTGCGTTGGATGTTGCCCGCTACCGTCACCGCCATTGATGATCGAGCATTGGATCGTTTTACTTTGGATCAATTCGTCATAGTAGTTTTCATCTCCATGACGGATAACAGCTACATCCACCCCAAGTGCAGACATCGTTAGAACGGTATCGTATAATGTTTCACCTTTTGTAACTGAACTTGTACTTGCTTCAAATTCGATCACTTCAAGACCAAGTTTCTTTTCTGCTACATCAAAACTTTTATGCGTTCGTGTACTGTTTTCAAAGAACAAGTTCGTTGCAAAATATTGGGATTTTTGTGGTGACCAAGTTGCGCCCTGTTTGAACTCTTGTCCTCGTCGGATCAACCCCATTACTTCTTGGTCTGTTAATGCTTCTACCGTTAATAAGTGTTTTAAACTGATGCGTTCTGATTTGATGATCATGCGATGTCCTCCTTAATTTTCTTCGCTGCGTGAAGTTTCTGGTAAGATAAGATTTAAAATGATTCCTAAAACTGTTGCTAGTGCCATGGCAGATAAAGTGAATGTCCCGACTTCCAGGACTAATCCCCCGATACCTACGACTAAGATGACTGAAGCAATCAATAGATTTTTCTTTTTATCAAAATCGATTTTGTTTTCGACTAAGATTTTCATCCCACTTGCCGCAATCACTCCGAATAGGATGAAACTGATACCTGAAATGACTGGCCCAGGAATACTTAATATCAAAGCACTTAGTTTGCCAATGAAGCCAAGGATCACTGCGAAGACCGCTGCGCCTCCGATGACGAACACGCTGTGTACGCGAGTGATTGCCAAGACGCCGATATTTTCACCATAACTTGTCACTGGCGGCCCACCAACAAAAGCTGCCACTAATTGAGCCAAGCCATCTCCTGTCAATGTACGGTGTAAGCCTGGATCTTCAAAGAAATTTCGTTTGGTCAATTTGTTCAAGACCATCAAATGGCCGATGTGTTCGGTCATTGTGACAAAGGCGATCGGTGCCATCGTAGTGATTGCCCCTATATATAACTTCGGTTGATATTGCACAAATGGAATCTCAAAGTTAGGCAGCGCGAACCATGGTGCGTCGATGATTGGTTGGGTGTCAACGATCCCGAAAAGTAAAGCCACGATGTAACCAGAGATGATGCCAAGCAAGATCGGTAATAATCCTAGAAACCCGCGTAAGAACATATTGAAGAAAATCGTCAATCCTAAAGTGATCAACGCAACTGATAGATATTTGAAATCGTAATGGTCTTGATTGAACATCGCGTTGTTTGCTGCGTTGGCAGCTAAACCTAAACCGATGACCATGATGACTGGGCCAACCACGATCGGTGGCAAGATTTTGTCTAACCAAGCCGAACCGATTTTCTTGATGATCAACGCAACGATCAGATAGACAAGTGCTGTTGTCATCGCGCCTTGTGCGATCGCCGGGAAGCCGTCGGTTTTCATCAACATCTGCATAGCGGCGATGAACGCAAAGCTACTGCCTAAATATGCTGGAATCTTCCCTTTTGTTGTAATCAAGTAAACGATCGTTCCTAATCCTGAACTGACCAAAGCAATCCCAGGGTCGATTCCGACTAAGATCGGTACTAAGACAGTTGCACCGAACATCGTGAATAAATGCTGTAAACTTAATCCCACCCAGTGTCCAATGGTTGGTCGATCATGGATGTCTAATACCACACTATCGTTGTGGAACTTTTTTTCTTCTGCCATCTTGCCTTACTCCTCTACTTTTCCTCGTTTAAGATCATGATGCGATCTTGTCCATCTAATTCTTGCATCTCTACTAAGATTTCTTCTTTTTTTGCTGTAGGGATATTTTTGCCTACGTAATCTGCGCGGATCGGTAATTCTCGGTGTCCCCGATCAACTAGAACTGCTAGTGAGATTTTTCTTGGACGACCAAAGTCCATGACTGCATCCATTGCAGCGCGGATCGTCCGTCCTGTGTATAACACATCATCGATCAAGATAACTTCTTTTCCTTCTAAACTGACTGGAATATCTGAAGAATGCAATTCTGGTTCTTGAGCGATCTCTTTTTTATCGTCACGGTACAATGTGATATCAAGTTCTCCTACAGGTACTTCGATATTTTCGAGTTGTTTCAGACGTTCGGCAATTCGAGCAGCGATATAGATCCCTCTCGTTTTGATCCCGACTAAGACGATCTCTTCGATACTTTGATTTCTTTCGATGATTTCGTAAGTGATACGTGTTAACGCTCGTTTCATCGTTACTTGATCCACTACTTCTTTTGCTTGCATCATTTTTCCCCCTCCATTTTTTACACAAAAAAACTCCTGCCCTAAGAGGACAGGAGGAATGTTTAGACTGAGTGTATACTACTACACTGGTCGCTTTGTGTATGCGACGTCATTGAGCAAGTCTCGCTATGGCGCACCACAGGAATTCTTACTCACACCCTTCTTAGCCTCACGGGACTAAACTTAAAGGACTTCTATTAAGTTTTTCTTTTATTGTTTATTACTATACCGTTAAGTACTTTAAAAAGCAATATCTTTTCTCAACTTCTCTAAAGTTTTTTCAAAAACTTCTGGCAATGGTGCCTCAAAGGTCATTCGTTCATTCGTTTGAGGATGAGTGAAACCTAATAATTTCGCATGTAAAAATTGGCCATTGCCTTTGAGGGTTTTCTTTGGTCCATATACGGGATCACCTGCTAAAGGATAACCAATATACTTCATATGCACACGGATCTGATGCGTACGCCCTGTTTCTAATTGTAACTCTACTAAAGTGAAATTCTCAAAACGTTCTAGTACAGTAAAATGCGTCACAGCTGGTTTTCCATCTTCGCGGATCGCTTGCATTTTTCGATCGACTTTTGAGCGCCCGATAGGTGCATTGATCGTCCCTTTTTCATGAGGAATAACGCCATGGACTAAAGCAATATATTTTCTTAGGGAAGTTTTATCTTTCAATTGCTGTGCCAAAGCTTCATGGGCTTGATCATTTTTTGCGATCATCAATAATCCAGACGTATCTTTATCGATTCGATGGACGATCCCTGGACGGATCACGCCATTGATCGATGATAGATTTTTCATATGGTACATCAACGCATTGACTAGTGTTCCTTGGGCATGACCAGCAGAAGGATGAACGACCATGCCTTGTGGTTTATTGACCACAGCTACGTCGTCATCTTCATAGACGATCTCGATCGGTAAATCTTCTGCGAGGATCTCAAGTTCTTCAGGTTCTGGCACATCAATAATGATCGTATCCGCCGATTTCACTTTGTAATTCGCCTTTACTGGTTCCCCATTTACTGATACGGCACCGTCTTTTAACCATTGTTGGACTTGTGAACGACTATGATCCGGAAATAATCCTGTTAGAACTTTATCGATCCGCCCTTTTTCTTCTTTGATCGTTGCTTTTAATTGTGTCATTTTTTTCGTTGTTCCTTTTCATCTAAAATAATATAAACCAATACACAGATCACACCGATCACTAAAGAAATATCCGCCACATTAAAGATCGGGAAATTCATGAAATCGGTTTGGAACATATCGACCACATAACCTAAACGGACACGATCGATAAAGTTACCGATCGCCCCAGCTAGGATCAATGTCAGACCGATCATGAACCAACGATTTCCGTTGCTACGATTTTTGATCATCAACGTCAAGATCACTACAACTGCGATGATCGTCACGACAGTAAAAAACCACATTTTTCCTTCTAGTAAACTCCAAGCTGCTCCGAAATTACGGATATGATTCAAGGACAAGATCCCTGGAATCACTGATTTCGTTTCTCCTAAAGCAAAGTTATCGACGATCAACCATTTTACCCATTGATCTAAGCCGATGATCAACGCACTTATAATCCAATATATCGCTAACAAACAATCATTCCTTTTCTACTTCATGATAAATATCTCTTGGTCTGATGATCCCTAATAAATTTCCGTTAGGGTCACCGTTTTTGGTGATCAACACAGCTTCAAGCGTACCCTGCTCGCCAAACATTTTTTCTACTTCAGCAATCGTTGTCTGAGCGGATACAAAATGATAATTGGTGTACTTACCATCTTGAGTGATCAGATCGGCAGCTATTTTCCCTTGAAGATCGATCACACCATGATGACTTTCTTTGGCTAACCAAAAACCTAACATCCGCAACGTCACTAATCCTTTGAATGTTCCTTTATGATAAAGCGGGAACTGAGAATAACGCTTTTGAGCAACCGTCTCCAACAAACTAGGTAATGGGATGTCCCATTCAAACCCAGTTACATGCTTTGCGAAACGCGGTAACACTGTTTCTGGACGAATCAGTTCTTGCTCGATTCTTTGCATACGCTTCGTCGCCCATTCATTAGGTTCAGCGATAATAAAATCGACGGCGATCCGATCATGCACGATCGCATTACGTAATTGAGCCAATTGTAGTAAGTCATCCTCATATTTTTTGATACTTTGGTGTTGCTTTTGTGCTAAACGACGAACGAGTTCAGTGAACCCCATATTTCGTGGATTCCCCATCTCTTCTTGCATCCATTTTTCGATCCGATTAAAGCTACTCAAAAAAAGATCAGAATTCTTCATCACTAGCCTCCTTGATGACATATGCTTTATTTTTTATAAATAGAAAGAAACCAATCATTACGACGACGATCAGTAAACTATAAAGGATACTTTGAATAGCAACAGCACTGATCCCTGTAAACAAGAAAAGTACGGGATATAACTGTAATAGCAATAAATTCATCGTGATCCGATAGTTTTTAGTTGGTTCTGCTATCGTATAGACTGGACTTTTGAGCCAAAAAAAGGTGACTTGCATCTGAAACGGGACGTCTACATCTAGAGTAACAGATTGGTTTTGCCCCAAACTGATTTTCCGATCATCCACCCGTAATGTGATTGGACTACCCATTCCGTAAAATCCCGTATCTCTAGTAACATTCACTTCCATTTTCGCTCCTCCTATTATGCGTTAGTCTCTATCAAAACACAAGCGGAATCTCTGTTATCCCTAATGGATCGATCCTTGTATCATCTTTTTCAGCAGTCATTTTTCCTCATTTTCATCCTCTAATTTACTTTCAAGTCTTTTCTGCCCAAATCGATTGACAGAAGAAACCAAAAACACTAAGGCAGACATAAATAAAGCTGAAGATATAAATGTAATCCCTAAAATCGCTAAAAAATGAGGATCGAAATAACCAGTGTATAACTCATGATATAAGGTATAATTCCTCACCCCAGTAACTGCAGAAACGAATACACTTCCAACAATGACTGCTAACACTCGTAATTTCTTTGCATGTTTGGATTGATCGATAAGCTCGTGACCAATCAGTGAGCCACGGATCAATAAATAGATGAACGCTACTCCTAGCAACAATAATTCGGTAAACACTTCAGAAACTGGTTGCTCCAACAAATAACTTTTTACAAAGATCGAAGTCCCTAATAATACCAATAATAACAAAAAGGCTTCACTTTGTATTTGATTATTGACCTGTACGATACGTTCATCTTTAAGTTTATTCTTTTTCATCTTTATCCTCCCAAAATAGATCATCTAGTGTTTGATTTAATTCATGGCAGATGGCCTGACACAACTTGAGTGTGGGATTATACTTCCCTGCTTCAATCAATCCAATCGTTTGCCTTGTCACGCCTACACGTTGGGCCAATTCTTCTTGACTTAAATCATTTGCTAAACGCGCGAGTTTCATTCGGATGTTTTTCAACTTGATAGTTAACCTCCATTCTTCTCTGTCACTCTGATTGTAAACTATATCTTACTAAATGTAAAATATATGTTGCTTTAATAAGGGAAAAATAATAAAGGGCTGGGTCATTCGCCCACCCCGTATAAACGGCGGAAAAAGAAGGACCCTCTGCGAGAAATAAAGCGTCATCCACAAAAAGTTGAAGAACCATTTTCGTGGATGACGCCTTATTTCTCGAGATGACACGCTGCTGTCCCGACCTCCGTAGGTATTGATCATTTATTCTTGGATCGTTGCTCCACAGTAAATTGCTGAACAAAAAGTGTATAATTTTTCCTAGTCTCATTACTTTTGAAGATTTAAGTCGCTCTTTTTTTTGGCTGAGGTGTTTACTTGTCCTTCATTCACAAACCCACTGATTTTCGTGCTAAATCCAACCAGTTTATTTATCCGCGGCTTTTTTTGATTCTTCTTATTCTGATTCTTCTTACTTTGTTTCGTCTTATCTTGTCCAGAGCCTTGCTGATTGGTATTCTCTTTATTAGGCGTACTGGTTGGCAAGGGACTTGCAGTAGTCTGGACTATCGGTTTTTTTGTAACTCCCAATTCTAGATTTCTTTCAGCTATATTGAACTGTCCTGAATTCATTAATGCAAGAGAGACCAGCATTTCACCATTTATTTTTGGTTTGTTCTGTTGATTGCTGAGGTCTCGTTTAAAGAGTTTTGGTCGTTGATTGATTGGACGTTTATTGAAAGGATTCCCTAATGCAATATCTCTAATGATTATCGTAAGGGTTTCTGCATCAAGACTTTGAATATTCATACTCATCATCGCGTCAGTTTTTTCTGCAAGTATAACCGCTTCTTCTGATAACATCGGAGAGTTCTGGTAATCTGCTAACTGATCAACAAAGCGAGTAAACTCCTCCGTTTTGAAAAAACCTGGATACTTTCTGAAATATTGGTTGCGAACATCTGCTCCAGATTTCGAATATCCTGACACCATATACGGATAGCTGGAAATAACGTCATATGTCATGGACATGATATGTGTTGTTTCATGGATAAGAGTTTCCTTTGGATCTACAGATATCTGTAGTTTTGGCATATAATCTGGATCAATATGATTCATATCAGCAATAAATATGATTCGACACTCCGGATCATGACTCATCATAAACGCATATGCCTCTGGGATCGCTTCAACCTTTGAATAGAATACTTGCTTCGCTTCATTTTTTTCTAACTCTGTAGAGACGATCCAAATATTTTTAAATCCCCAATCCGCTGACTGGCGAAGAAAGCGTTCGCCTTTTTCAGATACAGATAATAGTCTTTTAAAGATCTCCCTCAAATAAGGTTCACGATTTTTGATCAGATACATGTCAAACATTTCTACTGCATACTTACCTTCAGGAGTTTCCGCAATGTTATCTAGTTTCAACAACTCAATACATCTTTCTTTTGTAGTTTTGAAATAATTGATTGCTTCATAAAATCCATCTGAAAGTTCTTTCAAATAAGGTTGAAGGTAATCAGGCACCTTGCTAAGATCCAAACCCGAAAAAACTTTGTAGTCTACAGGTTGTGAATGATACATTATTGCAATTACTTCAGATATTGATTGACGCATACTTTCCTCATTCAACATAACCTCGACTTGTGGTTCGGGAATAAAAGTAGTTAATTTCTTAGGTTCTACATTTTTATCGACCGTCCTTGGTAGCGGATCTGTGAACACTGCCACTGCTTCCCTGATTTTATTCCATTCTTCCCATTTACCTGGCGTATTTGGTAGTAGTGGATAGGATGGAGTTACCTGTTGTGACGTTTTTTCCCCTTGGGATGTGCCAACAGTTCCGCTTGAAGTACCTGGTATCACCTCATCACTTTCTCCGGCTCTTCTGATCTGGTTTTGAATGTCAATCGCTTGTTTTTCAAGCTCAGTTTCGAATCTAAATGAGCGGTTAATTGGATCGAACCGTAAGATAGTCATCGTTTCAAGGATATCTTTTTTTACTAGATGGTACCGATTTACATCTTTATCCAGTAAGATCAATGGAAGATAGCGATCGTTGATTCTAATATAAGACCTCCCCTCCGCATTCCACATCAAACCTCGTTCATCTGGGGGTGAAAGGATACTTGGGTCCCATAATGCCTCAAATTGATTGATTCGGTTCGTTATATCTATTTCTACAGGTTTCCTCACCATTGGCGATGTAGATGGTTCAAAATACCATTCAATCCCATTGAAATTGACAGGTAAAAGCTTTTCTCCATCAGAAACATCGTAGCGTACGCCATGCTTTTTGAGCACAGTTATTTCGACAGGAATCATATGCCCATCCATTTGAAGCACAGAAACTCGTTGACCATCTCTTTTTTTGAATGTAAAGATGTTCCCTTCTCCATAAGCTTTAGGATTTAAATTGGGTTCTTCTACGAATACTTGATCAACGTCCAATGTTCTTGAAAGTCGTTGGATCACTACCTTTTGTCTTGGTGTGAAGGTAGCAGGTCCTTCAAATTCTCTCAACTGGGTACCTCTTAAGGTAAAATATTTCCCAAACACATCCCCATTTCTAAGGTCATTTACCCTCAAGTATAAATGGTTTGACATACGCTTCACTCGGACTTCTGGACCATCCTTTGCTAAGCGAGCGGTCACATATTTTTTTGTCCAATCAGTCTGTTGACTTCCTAATTCGCCTAATTTTGCTAATGCTGCTTTTAATTCTTTTCCAATAAATTGTTCATTGCTAAATTTGACTAAACGTTTCAAAATGAAGCGTCCACTACCTGCGATCAACTCCACGCCCGGCTCCAAATAACGTATCGTATTTATGATTAGCCCGCTAAGTTCGGTTAGCGTCGGCAGAAAGCGTGCGCTGTTTTTTAGCGTCACACTCATCCCACTTTTAACGACAGATTTTGCGACTCCTAAGGCAAACCGCATGTTGAAAGTCGTCACCTGACCTAGAAGTGGGATCAATGAGACCGCATCAATCAGACAATTAGGTACTGCTTCTTCAGCATTTTGTTCGGAGATACCCACCACGCAATCATAAAAAGGGATCACGTGTTTTAAAACATTCCAGACTTTTGTAGCGGTCGTTTGTTCATTGCCTGAGTCGTATAACTGTTGATAGAGCGCATCTCGATGCTTCAAACTGATTTGATTGGCGAGTGTCTGTTTCGTATCTCCACGAGAAAATTCCTTATCGGTATGCACTTTCGTTGTGAATGTATAATCTTTCTTGCCAATCCGGATCATATCCCCATTTTTTCGAAATTGCCCATCCCAAATATCTTTCTGATCCATCAGGCCATAGGTAAGGAATAAAAAGGGATCTTTGTCCACACGATAAAATTTATAGCCACCATTTTCCACTTGTTTCAACGCATACCATCGTTCTTCGTTTCCCTTGAGGACAACGATCAGATCTGTTTGGTTCAAATTGAGCGTCGAGTTCAATAATTCCTCCTGTTTATAAAATAAAAGCGGAGGAACTGAACGTAAATTCATTGGGTACTGATATTGACGGACTTCACTCTTGAATTGAGCCGAAGCTTCATAAATTCGGCTATCAGGAGAAAAGATAAAATCCAACTCCTGTTCTCGGATCGATTGGATTGAAAGCTGGATCAAAAACTCATTAAGCAAGTGAAAGGATTCTGAGACATCTTTTGTCAATCGAGTATACCAATTCTCAAGATCTGGTGGGATCCATGGACCGGGACAAGGGTTACCACCAGCTAGATACACTTGACTCGCAGCCAAATCAAGTCTTATGCCAAGTCGATTACACTCTGCTAGTACCTCATCTACTAACACAAGCTTTCGTCGCCAGTTGGTCACAGCTTGTCGATACGTAAGAACAAGATCATCCGCAATCGCTTGCATCTTCATCATCTGGAGATAACCTCTTTGTGAATAACCGATAAAGGTAGTCAGTGCTACTTCGATAAGGTTTCCTTTCACTAGCGCTTCTTGCATTTTATCAGGTTCTAGTTGCGCCACAGTGAGCAAAGCTGGCGTTAAAAGGAAGGACAACTCTTCAAAGTGACGGATGCCTTCAACACTAAGCGTTTCTAAGAAAAATTCACCTAGCAATTGCTTCTCAGTCTGATTAAACTGTCTAGCAAAACCTAAATCTGTCATTAAGCTCTCACCTGTTAATTGAATCAATGAATTATAATCAGAAATCAATAAATTATCTGAAAGATTGCTTGACTTCAATAAGTAATTTGGCAACGCTCGGTTGGACAAAGAAATCCAAAGTTTCCTAAAAAACATCTCTGTGTCGCCTGCTTGATTGCCCTGTTGTAAAGTATTGGATGGCGGAGATAGGTTGATCACTCCTGCTTTTTTTAATTCTTCAAACATGAGCAATTTTCTAAGATGACCAATCGTAAAGGCTGATGGATCAGGGGAATCGACGATTTTCTTTACGATGTACGCTTCGATCGAGCTCCCCAATACATTCTCAAACGCCCACTTCATCACCGTTCTTTCTGCACTGGAATCAGAAATCATTTCATCTGGACCGCCACCATATAAGTTCAATTCTTTTAAGATCAAAGAAGCAACTGCCTGAACTTTCTCAGGCATGATGACCGTTTGCTTCTCACCTTCGATGAACCATCGCCCCATCGCACTCAGAACATCTTCTTTTGTCGCCATGCCAATCAACAGACCTTTATTACGAAAGAAATTTTCGACTTGTTTTAATAATTTTGGACTACGCCATTGCTCACTATTTGCTGTTTCTTTCGATTTCTTTTCTTCTTTGATCGGTGATTCTGTCAGAGTGGTCTCGTTTATGTCTGTAGAAGTTGAGACTGTACTATTTTCAAGTATGGATTCATTATTCACTGATCGTGGCACTACAGTCAATAATGATTCATCGGCTTCAATCAACTCCCACAACCATTTCGTAAAAGTGATTTCAGCATGTTCATTTGAAATAACACCATCTACCTTTTCATCGAGGATCACTTGGGCGATTTGTTTGACTTTTACCATATCAATGATGTCTTTAGTTGCTCCCTCAAGTAATATCCAGTTTGACACAGTTTCAGCAAAAACATTGGGATCCGATGCATTACAAGCAACATCTTGCTCCGATAAAAATTCCGCTACTCTTTGGCGTGCCATAACTTGATCATTCATTGATGGCATTCGTGATGATTCTACTGGTTCATGAAGGTTCTTTAGAGGTGGATCTATATTATTTTCACGAAGAAACAGTTCGATTTTTTGATTCATCTGTTCCTTACGTTCCTTTTCCTGATCCTTTTTGATTTTATTGATATCGATGCCCAGAATTTTTTTCTTAGCTTTCTTGTATGTATAACCGATCTGCGCATTATTTTCTTCCCATTGCAACAAAATCGCTCGTGCCATATTGACCGTTAAATGTTTCTCTGTCAATCCATAGGCTTTCAAAAGTAAGTTGGCTGCTGTTAACTCCCTTTGGAGGATTTCATCGTACAGTTTGCCATTAAAAATCCATTTTTGCAGCCAATAGATTAACTTTTCAGGCGTTGGCTTATTCAAATAAATTCGATGCTTGTAAAGAAATTCTTCAACGATTGCGTTTACTTCTACTGTTTTTGATCGCCTGTTGAAACTATTTTTATGGTAATAAATCGCTAGAATTTTGGTCCCCTTAGAAACAGTCTCTGGGCGCTGATGCTTAAAATCCGCATAAATTTGATTATTTATTTTTTTTTGATTTTGTAGTCGAATCACTGCATCATCCTCTACAGGTGATAAGCGATACTGCTCCGTTTTTTCATTGATTTCTTTAAATTGATAATCAATCAACAATGTATTCGTTTTCCATTGATTATAGATCGACTGTAACTTTATGTCCGATAAGAAATCCCCTAGTCGGACATTTTCTATCCCATATCCGGTAAGTATCCGGTAAGCGAGATACTGTGCTCTAGCGGAGGACAGAGACTCTTCATTTTTCCAATTCATACCGGCCCATCGTTGGACAACTTTAATCAATTCCAGATCGGTCGCTTGCGTAGGAAGTAAATTCTGATCAACAAAAAATTCTTTTAAATACGTGTTCACTTGAGCTGTTTGATTCCTTCTTTGAGAAAGCAACTCGTCATAATAAAAGTTCGGTAATGGGGACAAAATCCCCGTAGGTTTTTTATTTTTAGAGATTGCTTCAATGATTTGAATGACTTGTTCATATCCAGAATCCATAGAAGGAAGTAGGAGTTGATCCTCTAGATTCCCTTCAACAGTTTGAACAGTCGTAGATTGATCGGGCAT
Organism: Enterococcus sp. DIV1304_2; assembly: GCF_050555445.1. NCBI lineage: Bacteria > Bacillati > Bacillota > Bacilli > Lactobacillales > Enterococcaceae > Enterococcus > Enterococcus sp. DIV1304_2. The sequence goes on along the minus strand of NZ_CP187851.1, from coordinate 1,372,351 downwards.
TGGTCGACCAATAATGGGCGCTGCCTCTACGCCTCTTGTGACTAAAAAATCATATTTTTTTATGAAGTGATCAAGTTTTTCCGCCAATTTGTTCGTGAGTTCCCATAAAGGTGATATCGCTTCTGCCACCACTTCCTTGACAGCTGGTTCCGCCATTGAAGCTTGTGTCTGGGATTGATCAGGTAAAACTGACGCTAGAGGAATATTCGAATTCTGATTTATTTTGCTATCCATCGTATCATAGGACGAATGATTGACTGAGAACGTCTGAGTCAGCCACTCAACCAAATGATCCATCACTGAGTATCCATTCGTGTCTGCTGGTTGCTCTGTATATGTAGCATTTTCAGGTTTACCGAAAAATGTCGTAAAGAGCTCGGTCAGTTCTCCCCAAAAAGCATCAACGATTGGCGCTTCAGGAATAGGAGTTCCATGCTTTTTTGTTTTTTCTTTCGTTCTTCTATTTTTTGTTTGATAGAATTCTTCCACCGTTGATTCAAATACCGTTTTCATTTTTTTGGCTGCTTCTTCGGCAGTGAATCTGTGTGTTGTCTTCTCTATTGTTTGCTTTTTAAAAGAAAATTTTTGAATACTCGCAGGCATACTTTTTCGTTCTTCATTGGTTGTTTGTGATTTTGTAATAGCTGTCTGACAAATAGTTTTAAAATGAGCTTGTGTATGATTGGCGCTATTCCAAAGTCCAAGAGGGTTTTGGTGAAAGATCTCGCTCGTAGTCGTGCAATTTTCGACTTGCGCAATTCGATGCGCCATTTTGTGCAGCCCTATGCTCCACTGATGGGCCTTCTCTACTAAATAAATGAGTGAATTCGAAGGCAATGCAACCTCAATCGTCGAATTGGTAGGTATAGACGAATGATTCGGCGTAAATGGGGTAAATCGCTGGGGGGCCGCAGTAGAACTTGACACTAAAGAATGTAAAGAGGTCTCATTCCCTTGTTGTCGTGCTTCTACAAATGTATCCACTTCAAATGCAGCAGTCGTTTCTTGCACTGCACGCTGTCGATTCGGTAGATTTGCTTCCGATATCCGAAGATTTTGACCAACACTTAATAAGTACAATATTCCTGTCGGCGACCAGACTCCTCTACCGACAGGATAATGCCCAAAGCTGTCTGCAAGTGAGCTTAGATTTCTTTTTAGGTTATCTTCCGTCATATATTTCTGTGATTTGTTGTTGAATTGACCGATTTTTTCTCGATGTTGTTCGATAGGCATCTTCATACTCCTTTGTTTATTAGGTATTTGTACGCATCTGATAAGAGATAGATCGTGTAAACAACTAAACCAAAATTTGTCTAATTAAGATGAATAATTGACTAAGCAAAACAAGATTTATTGCATCGAAATGTAGTCACAAAATAAAATACTAATACCTAAAGACAGCCAAATAATCATTAAACTAAAATACTAATACCTAAAGACAGCCAAATAATCATTAAACAACTGTTGTCTTTATCCCCAGTGTCAACGTATTTTACAATCGTTGACCTGCATGATCATTTCAGGATCTCAATTTTATAAATTCATTCCTACCAATTTATTCTTATTTTGTCTCCTTGTTGAAGTTCTATTTAGCGCCTGACTCTTTCCAACTCCTCTATTTATGAGAGCGGAGAATTTATTATAAAATGATGGGTTGGCGCTTACAGGCTGGGAAACCTTAGATAAGGTACCAGTTTGTTCGACAGAGCTAGATTGAGAAGTTCCTTGATTGCTTTTTTCTTCCGAAACATTCAAATCACTTCGCTTCACTCTTGTTCGTTGTGCAGGAATCTCTCCATTTTGTGATTGACTATTTAGTATCTTTCTATCTATCACCGAAGCAGAACCAGCTTGTTTTGAATCCATTGAGGTAGAAAATTCTGTTGTAGGACTTACATCGCTAAGTGTGCTTCCTAAAGGGGGTTCCTTCGTCACTTCTAAGCCAATACTTCTTTCTTCTGTCGCATACTCACCGATTGACATCAATGACAGATTGATAAGGATATTGCCACTTCCAATTTCCGCAGTTGGCTCTTGAGTTGGTTCATCCACAGAGCGTTTAGGTCGCAGGAGCGGTTGATCATACCTGTACCCATTGGCAACATCTCTAAGAAGCGTACCGACCATTTCCGCATCATTCAACATATAATTAGCCAACAACATAGAATCTGTACCGAAATTCCGAAAAACAGCCATTCGTGATAGCTTATCCATACGGAAATAATCTGCTATCATTCGAACAAAATTAGAAAAACCAATGGTTCTGAAATTCTTATGATACCGAGAAACGAAATCGATTAGTGCATCTTTTCCGCGCCTTAAAAAACCACGGCGCACCTCATCATAAACGACGATATCATCAGTCATTGAAACTAAATGAGACGTTTCATGAAGTAAAGTTTCTGAGACAGGCGGTGCAATTTCAACTTGTGGCCAATAATTAGGGTTCTTATTAAAAGAATCAGCCATAAGTATGATTCGATTTTCGGCATCCGTCCGAATCACAAATCCATATGGCGAAGTACGTTCTTTACTTAAGGAATAGAATTTCTTCGTTATCGGATCTTTTTGGAAATCGGTGGAAGCAATCCAAATATTCTTAAATCCCCAATCTGCTGATTGCTTAAGAAATGCTTTGCTTTTTTCTGCGATTGTCTGAAGCCTTTTGACCACTTCTTTTAAGACTGCCTGTTCCTCTGGTTTGCCATATACATTAAACATATTGGCTAAATAGGTTCCTCTCGTCGTCGAACTTATTTTCTCAAACCTTAACATATATTTACATTCTTCGATAACAAGATCTACAATATCCACCGCTTCATTATATTCTTTTGCTACTACTTTCCGAAATTCTTTTAAATGTTCCGGCATTTTTGCGGCATCTAAACCAGCAAATACACGATATTTATTTTTCAATTCGGGTGGTAAACAATGCTGAATACCCAGCTTGATTTTTTTTATGGTCAGCGCTTCATCGGTTATTATCTCTTTTGGTGGTTCTGGTATAAGCTTAGTTAATCGTGGGAGTACCACTTGACTATTCTCCAGTACAGGGACATTATTAGGGCGATCAATCTCGATTGCATTCATACGTGCTTTCCATTCTGGCCATTTCTGTGGTATTTTAGGCACCCACATATAGGGTGGATAATTAGGGTTGCTAAGAGTTACAGAGGTCAGCTGATTTTGTGTAGAGGCTGGTTGACCTTTTGATGTGCTTGCTCCCTCATCGAAGCCGCCAGCGAATAATAGATCATCCGGACGTTCAACAACGCTTTTCTCCAACTGAGTTTCAAAACGGTATTGATCGATTCCCGGATCCAATCGTAAGACAGTCATAGGTTCGAGTATATCTTTTTTCACTAAATGATATCGGTTGTTTTCCTTATCTAATAAGGCCAAAGGAATATAGCGTTCTTGGATCTTAATATAGGTTCTACCTTCTGCACTCCACATCAAACCATTTCCATCTGGTGCTGACAGAGTACTAGGGTCCCATACAGCTTCAAACTGATTGATACGATTCGTCACTTCGATTTTTACTGCTCTCGAAATTAGCGGGGATGTATCTGGTTCGAAATACCATTCAATACCATTAAAGTTCACTGGTAATACTTTATCTCCATCCATTACATCATAGCGCACACCGTATTTCTTTATCGTTTGGATCCTAACAGGAACAAGTTGACCGTCCATTTCGATCACATCCATTTTTTTCTGACCATTTTTATAGATTTCCATGACCGTTCCTTCACCATAACCTTTAGGATAATAGTTTATCTTTTCGATAAACATCTCATCTGGCTGGATATTGATTTTTAAAGATTGGATGATTTCCTTTTGTTTTTGAGAAAAAAATACGGGTCCTTCAAATTCTCTCAGTTCTTCTCCTCTTAAAGTAAAAACTTTTCCATAGACATCTCCTTTTTTAAAATCGGAAACTTTGACATATAGATTGTCTTTCATTTTTTTCACTAGAACTTGCGGACCATTTCTTGGTAAACGAGCGGTAACAGTCATTTTTGATATCACTGGTGCAGGTAAATCTTTTTCATGTTTTTCAAGTTTTGTTAGGACTGGTTTAAAGTGGATATTTCTCGTAAGAATTGGCTGGTTTTTTAATTTTAATAGGTTCTTGATTACAAAGCGTCCACCGCTAATTGCTGCCTCAATCCCTGGATCGATATACCGCACCACACTAGCCAAAAGACTTCTCAAATCGGAGAGTTTTGGGAGCACTTTTGCGCTGTTTCTTACCAATCCTGTTACCCCACTTTTGGCAATCACTCTTGCAGCGCCTAAAGCAAAACGGACATTGATAGTAGTTATTTGCCCTAATACAGGAATGACAAGAAGCGCATCAATGACACAATTAGGTACTGCACTTTCAACATCTTTGTTGATGATGCCAACGACACAATCATAAAAAGGGATGAAATGACTAACCGCATCCCATACTTTACTCGCCATCGTCTGGTCATTTCCGGATTCATATAGTTGTTGATACAGAATATCTTTATGTTTCGTGCTTATAGTATTGAATAAAGATTCCCTTTCATCACCATGAGATAATTGTTTATCTCGATGAGTCTGCATGACAAAAGTATAAGAATAATCACCGATCCGAATCTTAGCCCCTTCTTTTTTATATTTCTTCCACCAAAGTGATTTGAGATCTATCACATCATGATCTAAGAACAAAAGTGGATCTTTATCCACACGATTAATCGTATATCCCCCTTCTTTTTCTAACCTCTTCAACGCATAGACCCGTTCTTCATTCCCACGAACGGCTACCAATAGATCTGTATGCTTAAGGCGTAAGATCAAATCATCCCTATTTTCTTTTCTACTAGCGATAACGAGGGACGGGACTGAACCGATCGGGTTTGAGGCAAGAGCTGCCTCATCTCTAAACTCAGCCGTTCCTTCATAAATGCGCGTCTCAGGAGAAAACATAAAATCTAACTCTGTTTGACTATACGAACCGATGGATAGTCCAATCAATTTCCGATTCAACAGATGATACGACTCTGCCACATCACTGGTTAGCTCTCTGTACCAAGTTTCGATATTAGGTGGAATCCAGGGGCCTGGACATGGGTTCCCACCAGCTAAATAGATTTCTCCTGCAGCTGGAGGCACCCTAATTCCGAGTCTTTCACACTCTTTAAGGGTCTCATTAACTAATGCTTGTTTTCGCCTAAAGTTGATCACAGCCGTTTTATAGTTGCGATAAAAACGTTTAACTTCTTCATCGTGAGCCATGATCGCAAAGTAGCCTCTTTGGAAATAGTCAATAAACGTACTGATCGCGACTTCTTTATAGTTGCCCGTTTCAATTGCAATTTTTAAGCTAGGGGCATCTAGTTGCGCTGTTGTGAATAATGCCGGTAACAGCAGCTGATCAAATTCTTCGATATCCTGGACCCCTTTTTCACTGACTGATTCAAAGAAAAGTTCACCCAACGTTCGAATCTCTTCTTTGTCAAATTTATCTAGAATACCTGCAGCTGCTAGTATCCTTGATCCTGCAATCTGCATCAATGAACCATAATCTGAAATCAATAGATCATCTGACAATTCACTTGATTTGAGAAAATAATTAGGGAGCAAATAGTTTAGACACTCCTTCCACAAATATCCTATGTTAGTCTCTAACTCTTTTTGCTTTTTAGCATCATTATCTTTATTAAGAATAATTCGTTTGTTCTTTACCAATTCCTTCAGTTTGAATGAGTCTCTCAGTTCACCAATCGTAAAACTTGCCGGATTGGGATGATCAAGGATTTTTCTTGTCGCATATTCTTCCACTGAGCTGCCTAGCACATTTTCGATGACCCATTTCATGATTGTTTTTTTTGCATCATTATCAGAGATCAGCTCATCTTCTGCTCCACCATATAAGTTTAATTCTTTCAGTATAACAGTGGCTATTGCTTGTAGCCTTTCAGATCTAATTTCCCCTTCATCTTTATTTTGCATAAACCATTTGCCTATTCCACTCAAAATATTCTCTTTTGTGGCTGGTCCTGTGATCAAATAATTTTGACGTAAATATTGCTCTACTTTATTCGTCACTTGTTGACTTCTCCATTGAATTTCATCATTTTTCAAGTCAGGTTTATCCGGTTTTGGTTGTATGTCAGGTTTCAAGTCAGGCTTATCCGTTTTTGCCTGATTGTCAGTTAAATCAGGCAACTCTTTTTTTGCCAATTTCCCTTCTAACCAGTTCGCAAATGTCAACTCTGCTTCCTTATTTGAAATGAGACCATTATCTTCTTGGTTAAGTATCGTTTGTGCGATTTGTTTTAGTTTAACAGGATCGATCACTTTCTGAACCGCCCCTTCAAGCAAAAGCCAATTGGATACCGTGTCCACTAATAACTGAGGATTCGATAGATTACAGACAACACCCTTTGTTTTTAGAAATTGACAGATTCTCTGATCGATTACTTCTACTGGTTCAGTACGTCGGTTTTGATCTGCAGGTTGTTCAACGCCATGAAGGGTTTCATTCTTAGGTATAATGTGATTTTCTTGAAGAAAAGACTGAACTTGTTCTTCCTCAGTCTGATCTGATTTGTCCTTGCGAGCATCTGGCGCAATCGCATCTATATTTTTTTTTGCATATTTATAACCCATTTGTGCATTATTATTTTCCCATTGGAGGATCACCGCTCGTGAATCATTTGTTCCTCCAAGAGTCATTTTCGATCCATAGGCTCTTAATAACTCTTTCGCTACTAACTCTTCTCGACTCACGATTTCTTCATATTTCCCTAATCTGAATATCCACATCCGCATCCATCGGACCAATTCACTTGCGGTAGGATTCTTTAAAATGAATCCTTGCTTTTCTGCAAAATCAATCAGTTGTTTATTCACTGCTTCGGTTTTTTCCCGATCGTTAAAGAGATCGCGATTGTAAATAACTGCTGTAATCGTCTGGTTTTTTGGCACAGTAGCAGGAACATCGTTGATAAAGTCCGAAAAAATCTGGTTACATACATTCGTTTCCTTTCGATAATAAGCCTCGAGTGGTTTTTCCGTAGGTGACATTTGAATGGGTTTCGACTTTTCTTGGTAAGTATAATTTACCAAGTGTACATTGACTTTCAACTGCATAAAGACTGCTTGTAGTTGTTCTGTAGTCAAAGGATCTCCTATTCTTACATTTTTCAAACCATAGTTTCTTCGAATGAGGTAAGCGGCAAATTGAACTTTAGACGAGTCTTGCGAAATATCACTCATGCGACGGATTTTAGCCCAACTCTCAAACGCCTTGACTACTTCAAGATCATCGGCATTTTTGCTCACAGCTTTTTGTTTGATTAAAAAAATCTTCAGTTTTTTGATTACGTTCTTTGTTTCGCTCTTACTTCGGAATAAAGATTTATCGTAAAAAAAGTAGGGCAAAGGTTCTTGATACCGACTAGTTGGGGTTCGATCATGTTCAATATCTTCTACGATCCCCTTCACTATCTCGATCTTTGAAGATTGAGGTTTTTTTGCTACTTTCTTTCCCCGTTGGTTATCTTTGACTGTCTTGCCTTCACTTTCTGCTCTAACATTTAGACGTGGATCGTTGATCGGCCTTGCTTCAGCTCCTCGAACTACGAATAAATCCCATTTTTTTATAAAGTTGGTCAGTGTTTCATCCATTTTGCTAAACAATGTCCAAAATTGTGTCGCAAATCCTTCCTCGTCTTTTTTCAAAGTTGGAATTCCACTTGAGAAGTCATAGGATCGAAAAGCATGAGGAACATTTGTATCTTTTGAAGCTTTAGATGTCTGATGGATCTCATCTTGGTATGAAATGCTTTGAGCCATCATTGATAAAAAGCGAGTGATCAGCGAATCTCCTTTTAAACTTTCATGTTTTTCTGTATAGATTGGTTGATCAAAATCATTAAAAAATGTGACGAAAGCCTCAGTTAGTCCCTTAAAGAAATTAGCTGTCCCAGAAGTATCGTTTGTCGCATTTCCTGTTGTCTGTTGATCCGTCTGATGGCTGGTTTTGTTAAATGATTGTTGAAAAATATTTTTTAGTTTTTCCGCCGAATCTTCAAATAAAAATTGTTGTTTGGAACTCCCATCGTCTCCTTTCTTGAAGGAAAAATGATGTAGCTCTGTGGGTTGATCAGTTGGTTGTTGATTTATCTTTTGAGACTCAGCAATCGCACTCTGACAAACGGTTTTAAAGTGGACTTTAGTGTGATTGAACGGATTAGATTCTTCCTCTAAAATTGGGCGCGTTATGCTCGTCTTATTTGTTGTGCATCCATATGTTTCTGCAATACCGTGTGCTATTTTATGTACATTTAAACTCCAATGATGAGCAAAATCTGTCAAATTGTAAGTAGTATTATCATAAAAAGTTCGAAAAAATGGTGCATTCACAGTAGCAATAGCCGTCGAGTTCTCTGTCAAAGCTGGTGTGAGCAACGTCGTGTTCACCGTCGAATGAGAGGTGAGCGAATTCAATACTTCTGATTGATTTGCATGTTGTGTGACTTCAACAACAGTATCTGCTTCAAAAACAGCGCCACTATTCTGCTTAACTCGTTGTTGTTTGGGGCCTTCTCCTCTAACGACCACATTTCCTAAGATGCTCGAGACATATAGTGACAATAATAATGGCGAGTGAAGAATCTCTGGTGTTGGGGCATGACCGACGTCAGAAGAAATTGCTTTGACTGCCTCTTCAAGAGCTTGCTTATCTTCTTTATCATTCTTTTCATTGTTAAATTGTCCATTTCGTTTTCGATTACTTTGATTATCGATTGGCATAGCTTTCTCTCCTTGTTTTTTTGATGAGATACAAACTTAACAGTACAATTTTATGCCCCAATTATACATGGTCGTCTGTTTGAACTCGTGACTAGTTTTTTTTTAATAATAAAAACTTGAACTTTTTTTGTCACTCAGTTATAAATCAATCATTATAAAAAAACGCATAAGTCAAAAATAGATCAACTATTTTTGACTTATGCGTTTTTTTATTAAAAAGAGTCAGTGAACGCTACATAAAATCTTACATTTTCCGATTAGAATAAACCGATTACTTCTCCTTGATTCGTTACGTTCATATTCAAGGCGGCTGGTTTTTTTGGTAATCCAGGCATCGTCATCACTTCGCCTGTCAAAGCGACTAAAAAACCGGCACCTAACTTAGGTACAAATTCACGGATCGTGATTGTGAAATCCTCTGGTGCACCTAATAATGTTGGATCATCAGAAAAAGAGTACTGGGTTTTTGCCATACAAACCGGTAAGTCAGACCAACCATTTTTCTCAAATTCAATGAGTTGATTTTCTGCTTTTTTACTAAAAGAGACTTCTTTGCCACCGTAGATTTTTTGAACAACCGCTTGGACTTTTGTTTTGATCGGATCACTGGATTGGTACAATGGAACGTAATCCGCGCTTTCTGTATCGATCAATTCTACGACTGCCTTTGCTAAGTCCACGCCACCTTCCGCACCATGTTCCCAAACACTTGCGCGTTTTGCTACGACTCCTTCTTTTTCACACAATTCTTTCAGTAATTCTAATTCAGCGTCTGTATCAGTCACAAACTCATTGATTGCGACGATCACTGGAATCTGGTAACTTTTCATATTACGAATATGCCGTTTTAAGTTCGCATATCCAGTTTGCAACGCCTTGAGATTTTCATTTTGTAATTCTGCCTTATCCAATCCCCCGTGCATTTTTAACGCACGGACAGTTGCTACGATCACAATCGCATCTGGTGCTTTCTGCAAATTAGGAACTTTGATATCTAGGAATTTTTCTCCTCCTAAATCAGCACCAAAACCAGCTTCAGTCACTACATAATCCGCAATTTTCAAAGCAGTTTTAGTTGCTAATACACTATTACAGCCATGAGCAATATTTGCAAATGGTCCACCATGGATAAATGCTGGTGTACCATAGATCGTTTGTACGAGATTCGGTTTAATTGCATCTTTTAATAACAAAGCAAGGGAGCCCTCTGCTTTTAGATCCCCTGCTGTTACAGGGCGACGATCATAGGTGTAGCCAATCACGATTCGTGCTAACCGAGCTTTTAAGTCATCTAAATCAGCAGCTAAACACAAAATTGCCATGATTTCACTAGCCACCGTAATGTCGAATCCATCTTCTCTTGGTACCCCTTGCATCGGTCCGCCCAGCCCAACGATCACATTTCGCAATGCTCGGTCGTTTAAATCCACCACACGTTTCCAAATGACACGTCGAGGATCGATCCCCAGCTCATTTCCTTGATGGATATGATTATCTAATAGAGCTGACAAGGCATTGTTTGCAGAAGTGATGGCATGCATATCGCCAGTAAAATGCAAATTGATATCTTCCATTGGTAATACTTGTGCGTAGCCACCTCCTGTCGCTCCGCCCTTGATTCCCATAACCGGACCTAATGAAGGCTCACGTAATGCAATCACTGCTTTTTTGTCTATTTGGTTCAATGCGTCACCTAATCCGACTGTAACTGTTGATTTTCCTTCTCCCGCTGGTGTTGGATTGATAGAAGTTACCAATATGAGGCGACCATCCTCTTTTTCCGAAAAATCATTTATTGCGGTAAAGTTTATTTTTGCTTTGTATTTTCCATATAATTCCAAATCATCTTCATTGATTCCAATGCTATCCGCCACTCTAACTATCGGTTTTAGATGTGTTTCTTGTGAAATTTCTAAATCATTCTTCATTAAAACTCCCCTTTTCACGAACTATATATAAAAATAATTATATTTTGTTAAGTTAAATCCATTATACCTGTTTTCCTTGTAAAAAAAAACAAAAAAAACTGACTTTTAATTTATTTGACGTACCTATTAATTCTCTTTATAATATAGGCTATGATCAGACATAGAAAGGTCGTGAGTGTTTTGACCACAGGAATGGTGAAATGGTTCGATAACAAAAAAGGATATGGCTTTATTAGTTATGATGAAACAGAAGAGATCTTCGTACATTTTACTGCAATCGAAGAAGAAGGATTCAAAACACTTGAAGAAAACCAAGTGGTAGAATTTACCGTCATTGAAGGTAATCGAGGCGTTCAGGCGGCCCATGTCAAAAAGATCAATGATCAAGCTTAGTCCAATCAAACAAAATAAGCTATTCCGATATTTTTCGGAATAGCTTTTTTATTATTATAGACGACTCTCTGTGCAGTTAAAGATGGCTAAAGTCTCTATCGTTATTTTTTACTCAACTAAATCATTCGTATTCTCTGTCAGTGAAGAAGTGTTGATCGTTTTTTTATGTGGATGTTTCAAGTGATCAAGCAATTCTCCTTGTGCCTTCTGATTGACGAAAATCACGAATGGCTCTTTACCTTTTACAAGAGATAAAGATACTTTACGTTTTTGTACGTGAACTTCCTTGATTTCATTGATAGGTATGTCGCGATCTCTCCAAAATGCAGCATATTTTATTTTTATTGCCTCTTTCTTTAAAACGAGTGAGCGTCGAAATCCTAGCAAAAGAAAAATAAAGAAAATTCCCATTAAAATATTACTTTTCCAATAAGGCCTTGTATTTTCTAACGATAAAATCAAACTCAAAAATAATAGAATAAATGTTGATGACCAATAAATGATCGACTGTGCCGTTTCGGGCTGCCAGCGAATATTTTTTTTCATTCTTCAACCTCGTGTCTTTATCTGTAGTGGTATAATAAGTCAAACCGACAATTTTTGAAGGGCGTGTTTTTCCTTATGTTAAAAGTATACATTGACGCATCAACAAAAGGCAACCCTGGACCTAGTGGTGGAGGAATATTAATACTCGCTGATCAGCAACAAGAACAGTTGTCTATCCCTTTGTCCTTTGGTTCAAACCATCAAGCCGAGTTTGAAGTCTTTTTAAAAACTTTAGAAATTCTAAAGAATAGACAGATGACCGAAGAAATCATTCTCTGCTATTCCGATAGTAAAGTACTTGTATCAACTATCGATAAAAATTATACGAACAACAAAGATTTTTTACCTTATTTAGAAAAAATACAAAGTCTATTAAAAGATTTTTCAATGTTGATCCTTCAGTGGGTACCTGAAAGTAAAAATAAAGGCGCTGATAACCTAGCTAGACAAGCGTTACAAAAAACCTTATAAACTATCGGTATATTTAGTTAAACCCCCTCACACTCAATTCTTTTTTATTTAAATTGGAAAATGAAATATTCACTGTTTTATTCGTTTCCTTGCTATTTGTTGCTGCTTGTTGGACGATAGTAGCAAAACTTCTTTTGTCACGAATATTCGGAGGAGTTGGAAGGGTTGGGGGTTGATCCTCTCTGATATTTCCTGCTTTGGTTTGGTTCTTTTCAGTTTCATATTCTTTTTCTATGATAAAAAAATTCCCCGTATGCATCAGCGCAAAAAAAATGAATATTTTAGGATCGATTAAAGGTCCATCCCTCAACCCTCTCTCCACACGCAGACGATTGAAGAAATCATTGTCTAATGCAAGATCTCTTATAATCGTCATCACCACTTCCGCATCTAAAATCAAAAAATTTGCTGCTAACATTGGATCATTTAAAAGTTGCTTTACCACCTCACTGCGAGCTAATTTAGGCAAATCGAATTCTTGCGCCAAATGTCTAACAAACAAATCAAAATTCTCAGAATACGTTATTTCCACATATTCAAGGTCATAGCGTTTTCTGATATCTTCACCACTACTTTGAAATCCTATCGGAGGATCTTCAAATTTAGCATAATCAACTGTGCTTGATACAATATGCGTGGTTTCGTGGATAACCGTTCCGGATAAAGTAGGTGTAGTTTGAATCGTTGGCTTAGCTGACGGCTTGACATGAAATTTATCCGCCATGATCAGTATTCGGCATTCTGGGTCAGCATTTACAACAAACGCCACGGTAGTCGGAGGTTTCACTTTGGATGTATAATAGTTTTTCGTCTTTTTATCATAAACTAAATCGGAGGAGACAATCCAGATATTTTTATAGCCTAGATCTTTTGATAAATTGAGAAACTGTTCGCTTTTATCCGCTACAATCAATAATCTTTTGATGACTTCTTTCATTATTTGTTCTTTATTTTCGCTGGTTTCTAGCTTGAACATGTGATTCAAATATTGACCGGGCTTTCTTTCTGCAAGTGTTTCAAGTGTTAACCACTCCTCTGCTTTTTTCTTGAATGTTTTGAGATAGGTCACTGCCTCAGCGACTCCCGAAGCGACTTCTTGTTGAAATACATCAATGTACTCTGGTACTTTATCAGAGGTAAAGCCAGGAAATATTCGGTAAGGAATCTCGGGCTTGTTCGCTAGTATCCTTGCGATTTCATGCTTCATCCCTGATTTTGCCATCCCATCAGTACGGGCAGTTGGATTCGTATATTCTGACACAAAAGAAGTCAATGTTGGAAGCTTCACTCGGTCATCCTCATACCTGAACTTCTTTGGATGATCAGAAAGTATCTGGGCTTTTCTGAACTCATTAAATGTTACCGCTACACCAAGGGAATCTGGTAATTTGTAATACGGTGGGTATTCCAAAATTTTCGCTATCTCTGCTAAAGTGTCTGCCTCATGTGATGTTCCCGCTTCTCCAATTTGCGGAATTGGTTGCTTTTCTTTTTTTTCCCCTGCCGCCTTGTCCTTTGGTTTCTTAGGAACACTTTTTTTCCCACCTGCTAAGATGGCATGGTGTGGATCAGCAAGCAATCTTTCTAATGGGGTCTCCACACGGAAATGATTGTGTATCTCATCAAATCTCAAGATGAGCAACGGTCTAGTTACCTTTTTCTTAACCAGGTGATATCGTTGATTTTCTTGATCCATTAAAATCAATGGAACATAGCGATTATTCACCTTGATATACGTTCTTCCTGAAGAGGTACGCATCAAGCCAAACTCATCAGGTGGTGTAAGTGAGAGGGGACTACTGATACTTTCAAATTGTTCCAGTTGACTAGCAACATAGTCACTTACATCTTTTGCTAATCTTGGCGAAGTCTCAGTTTCGAAATACCAGCCAATACCGTTAAATCGGATAGGGAATAAGGTATCTCCTTCATATACGTCATATCTTACCCCATGTCCTTCAATCGAATGGATTTGAACAGGAACTATTCGTTGATTCATTTGAATAAAGGAACCAATGACTTCGCCATCCTTCTCTACCTTATATACCTTTCCTTCACCATATCCTTTGGGGTTCAAATTATTTTCTATTATAAATAGTTGCTTGGTATCCACTTGATTTGCGAGCCTGTTTATACGCTCAAGCTCTTCATGGTTGTAAAACAAGTCCCCTTCAAAAGACCTGAGCTGATTCCCATGTAATGTGAAATATCCACCAAAAATATCACCATCTTCTAGATTCATCACTTGCTTGTACAATGAGTCTTTCACACGTCTCACTATACTGTAGGGGCCCTTTCTCGGCAACTGTGCTCTCACATGATCCTCAGGCAACGAAGGTATTTTTCTGGTTAACGTCTCTAGTTTAGTTAATACTGGTTTCAAATGAGCAGGAATGAACCAATGATTTTTCAATTCAGAAAATCCTCTAAGTATCCACTTTGCGCCGTCAGTGACTAATTCAAATCCAGGATCTGCATAGCGTGTTGAACTTTTAAGAAGCGCTTTTATTTCCAAACGAGAGGGTGTGAAGCGCGTTCCGTTTCTTATCGCGTGTCTGACCCCACTTTTCGCAGCCGCTTTTGCCATCCCCAAAGCGAAATTTGTACTCAGTCCCATCACTTGTCCAAAGACAGGGATCAAGAAAATCACATCAATTGTACAGGAAGTAACCGCATCAGAGACATTTTTGTCAATGATCCCGACAATGCAATCGTAAAAGGGAATGATATGTTTGATCACATCCCAAATTTGTTCAGGTATGGATTTATCATTTCCAAACTCGTATAGTTGGTGATAGAAACGATCTCGCTGTATTTGACTGATTGCGATACTCAGTTTTGCATGATTCATCTCTTGCCCTAGTTCATTTTCTCGGTTGATTTTGGTAGAAAACGTGAAATCTTTTTTACCAATTCGGATTTTTTCTCCGTTTTGTATATACCCCTTGCGCCAAAGATCTTTTTGATCAAACAATCCATATTTAAGATATAACAGCGGATCTTTATCCACTCGGTAAAAAATATACCCCCCGTCTTGTCCCAATTTCTTCACAGCATAAAAACGTTCTTCTGCTCCCTGAACCGCTGCAAAAAGATCTGTATCTTCTAGATTTAAGTCGGTATCCAACCATTTTTCACGCTCACTGAAATTGATTGCAGGAACTCCTCCAATAGCTGGTGGCGCATAGTAGTGTATCTGATGCTTCAGCTCTGCCGAGGCTCTATAAATTCGTGTTTCATTTGAGAATAGGAAATTTTTCTCTGACTGATCTAATCCATTCAAAGCGGTGCCGATAAATCGCTGGTTAATTTTGAAAAAAGCGTCGGCTACATCTTTCGTTAACTGTGTGTACCATTCTTCTAGATTTGGTGGTTGGTAGACTTCAGGACAGGGTGACAAGCCTAATAAATATGCTTGATCCAATAACAATCCGATCTTTCCTGAACGTTTGTTGCATTCTTGGTTCACAAATTCTGCCAATGCTTTTTTTCGACGCCAGTTGATCACTGCCTCTTCATAAACACCCATTTCATGATAAACGATTTTTTCATTCTCAACGATTGACTCCATCATTTCTTGCCAGAAGGTGATAAAGGTCTGTAAGGCATAGATTTTATACTCACCATTTTCTATAGCCTCTTTTAATCCTTCTGGGTCTAATTGAGCAGTGGTCAGTAAAGCTGGAGTTAGCAAGTACTGTAAGACTTCAATTTGCTGAATCGATTGTATCTCCAAGTAATCGCAAAAAAAGATACCTAGTCTAATAACGTCTTCCCTGCTAAATTCTGACAGATATCCAGCATCTGCCAATAGTTTTCCCCCAGCTAATTGCATCAATGAGTCGAAATCAGAAATCGGTAAATCATCAGCTAATTGGCTAGACTCAAGAAAATAATTGGGTAATACTTTTTCGATAAATTTTATCCATAGTTTTTCAAAAACTACTTGATCCTTTCTTAACATTTCTTCCTCTCTGCTATCTTTTCCGATGATAGTATGGAGAGTGATCACGCCTTCTTTTCTTAGCGAATCGACCTCTAACAAATTTCTGATTTGTCCGATCGTAAAGCTTGAAGGATCGGGTGAATCGATGATTTTTCTTATGATATATTCTTCAACCGATCCATTCAATATATTTTCGATCGCCCATTTCATAATTGTAGTTTCAGCTTTTTTTACAGAAATTTTATCCTCTGACGCGTCACCCTGCATCTTTAGTTCATTTAAAATGATTTTAGCGATAGGCTGAATTTTGTCTGGCATAAAGACCATGCCAACACCTTCTTGTGTCAACCACTTCCCCATAGATATCAATATTCGTTCCGTTGATTGATCAAAAGGAACAACCCCATGTTGCATAAAAAATTGATTTAACTGAACACCTATATTTTTATTACGCCATCGTTCCTTGCTTACAATGGAATCTATTGGCTCCCTCTCGGTTTGTTCCGTTTGTTTATTGTCTGTCATGTCATTGTTTACAGGTAATCCATGTTGTTCCGTTTGTTTATTGTCTGTCATGTCATTGTTTACAAGTAATCCATGTTGTTCCGTTTGTTTATTGTCTGTCATGTTAATGTTTAAAGGGAATTCATGTTGTTCCGTTTTTTTGTTGTCTGTCATGTTAATGTTTACAGGTAATTCATGTGTCTGATCGTCGAGGTTAAATGTTTCAAATAACCATTTTATATATGTTAATTTGGCTTGTACACCTGAGATGACCCCATCGATTTTTTCGTTCAAAATCACTTGTGCCAATTGCTTGATCTTGACCGGATCAATCATCTCAATCGTTGCTCCCTCTAATAACACCCAATGAGTAACTGCATGCGCAAAGGCACTGGGGTCAGACATATTCCAACTTTGGCCTTGTTCTACGAGAAAATCAGCGACTCGTCGTTTCGTCTCCTCTTTTTGGATGGGTGTATCTTCAACACTTTGTGCATCTTCTGCTTTTTTTTGTAGGTTATTTTCTTGTAGAAACGTATCGATCCCGTCTTTTTTGTCATTGTGCTTCCTTTCTGGCTTCTCATCAATAAGGTAATTTAATTGCGCATTATTATCTTCCCATTGAAGAATACACACACGAGCATCCTGAACAGTCAAAGGTCGCTCTTCAATACCATAATGCTCAAGAAGTAGTTCGGCTGCCTCTTCTTGTCTTTGGACAATCTCCTCGTAGTTTTCCCCATTCAATACCCAACCTTGTAACTTCCTTACTAATTCACTGTTTGACACATTTCCCAATGATAAACTTTTTGAAATAAGGAAAATTCTGACTGCTTTGTTTACAACCAGTGTTTTTTCACGTTGGAGCAAAATCGGATAATCATAATAATATGGCTTGATGGGATTAACATTCGATACCGTCATTGCCTGATCATGTATAAAGTCATGAAAGATTTTCCCACTTACTTTTTTTTGTTCTTGAAGTCGAATAGTATAAGGGGTTTCTGGTGAAGACAGGCGAATATCTTCTGTCTGTTCAGAATTTTCTTTATAGGTACATCCTTTCAATAATAGATTTACTTTCAATTGTTGTTGCACCGCTGATGTTTTGGTTAGCAAGTATGGATCACCTAACCGAATATTTTCAACTTCGTAGGCCTTCATTAAAAAATAAGTAATGAATTGTTCTCTTGATTCTTGTGCCAAAGGGTTAGAACTTCCCCCCGATTCTACAAATTTTTTGAGACCAGCCATTATTTTTTTAGACGTAGCTTGTCCCTGGATCTCCACTTTATTTTTTTTGAGGAACTCAAGGAGAAGTTCTTTTACATTATCCGTTTTGTCTCGGTTGATAAAAAGATCATATTCATAATAAAAGATTGGCAAATCTTGGAATAAGATTCCTGCCGGCATTTCATTATTTTCCAAAATTTCTTTGATATTGTGTACTTGAGCTAAATAAGTGATCGGAGATATCGTAGTCGTAAGATTATTCATCTTCCCTTTAGGAAGCGTCAAATGAACGATCACACTACTTACTTCAGTGAATCCAAAGCCTTTGAAAATATTGTTCGTTCGCCACTGAAGGGCAATTGCGACGGCCTCTCTATAGGTTAATTCTCGATCTGGTATCCCATATTTTTTTAGGATAAGATGCGCTAGAGAGATTCGTTTCTCTAAAATAAGATGAAAGGCAAACGTGTCTTGTTCCCAGTTACTGATCAGCACAAACAAGTCATGAAGAGATAGATCACCCATAAAGTCTTTGACTGCTTCGTTGACCTCGTCTGTTTTGCTGCGCTGTTGAAACACCTCGTGGTCATACCAAAATGGCATCATAGGCGTCATCATATTTTCTGGAAAAGGTCGTCTATGTAAATAGTTGTGGATAATATGATTGATTCTATCGACCGTTGTTTGAGGAAGATCCTCATAAGAAGTAAAACGTATTTTGGAAATCTGTGCCGAAGCAGGTGTAGTTGTCATGGAATGAGAAGGAAGTGATGTAGCATCTACACCAAAAAAGTTTGTCTTTTGATCAAAAAATCCGCTAATGCTTTCAGCAAATCTACTCGTTAGCTGCCAAATAGTCGTTAACAACTGTTCTGATTCTTCTTTTGATGATGGGAGATTGAGCAGTGCTAAATTATGTGCAGAAAAAGGATGTTCATGAGGATTTATTTTTTGTTCTCTGCCAAACGGTTCACGCGCTTTTTGTATCCCATCGAAGGTGTCTTTGAGCCATTTATAAAATTGGCGAGAAGTTCCCTCTTCTGGTCTTTCAGCGCTAGATTTCAATGGGTTGCGAATAAATGAGCGGAAGCTATCGGCTAGATAGAACCAAAAGTCCTCAGTCATACCATGGAAATAGGGGGCATTTGTGTTGTGTGTCCCATTTTGTTTTGTCGTAATAATGCTGGGTGTTTCATCAACGAACTCTTCAAACACATTTTTAAGTTTTTCCGCGATGTCTTTCGCTTCAAAATAATCTCTGTCATTTGTTGGGGGAATTTTTTTGAAATAGAATTGTTGGAGGTCGTGTGAAGGCTCTGTTTCTTGTTCATTTATTTTTTGAGATTTAGCGGTTGCCACTTTACAGATGGTTTTAAAGTGCGTTTGTACGTTTTTGGGTTGTTCCCACAATCCCGCTTTCCGTCCGATTGTCTCTGTTTTTGTCGTCGTGCAATCGTCTAGTTCAACTATGCCATGTACGAATTTATGAACCGCTAAGCTCCATAACTGCGCTGCTTCAACTAACGGGGTTGACGTATTTATCTTTGGGGCAAATTCACTTTGTGTTCTGTTATTGTTTGATACACCGGGGATAGTTCTGGCATCGAAGGTTGAACTTGAAGACAGCGAATGCACCACTTCGTCTTTATGATTGATCCACTCATCAGTTACCACAAAAGTATCCATCTCAAAAATGGCACGGTCTTCTTGGACTGCCCTCTGTTTATTTGGCATTTCCTCTTCTAATTTGAAATTTTGGAACAGACTGAATGCGTAAAGCATTCCGACTGCCGTCTTTAGCCCTTTTCTTGTTGGTTGGTTGCCAGAATGTTCAGAAATATAATTGACCATTCTTTGCTCGGCTTTCCTGTTCACATTTTTATGTCTTTTATTTTCGAATATTCCTATTGGTTTACGATGATCTTCTATCGGCATCTTATTCCCTCCTCAATGGATTCGAATGATTGATTGCTAGGACTTCATCAACAGTTGAACATTGAAACAAGAATTTTCACCTTGTGAATGATAAGAATCATTGACACTCATTATTCTTAAAAGACACAACCTACATCCATAATTATTCCTGTTGTCACTACCGAAAATCTCAGAATCATTGATGGAACAGAATATTTATTTTTATAGTACTTGATAGTATTTATAAAACAACCACTATTATTTCTTAATACAGTAAAAAAAAAGACAACAAAGCGATTTAATTTCTTTTTTCCACAGAATTCAAACGATAGATTATAAATTATTTGTTCAAAAAGTGTATACTTAAAAATTACAAATTTAATAAATGATACATTCTATTGTACGACTACGACACCACCTCTAAGTTCATTTTAATTGATAAAAGAGTGGACACACCGTTCAGAAAAAATAATATCATCACCCTTTGTTCTCCCCTAAAGATGAAGTGGCGGTGTTCCATGAGCATTCTTTTAAAAAAATAAGCAAAAAACCCGAAAATACAAGATTTCAGGTTTTCTGCTTATTTTAGTTAAGCGGAACAGTTCAATCAAAATCTCATCGCATCAGATGGGCTTATTGATGTTTAACCGTCGCTCATTTTTTTAACTATTTAGAAAAGTAAATAATTATGATCAAAGGTGATATCTAATTGATACTGCCCGACTCTCTTTTCTATTTGGATACGCATCATTCGTTCTAATTCCTCGTCAGACAAACGCGTACCTTCAGGGACAACGACATCAAATTGTAGGATCTGTCCTTTATGGATCATGCGGAAATCATGGATTTTCAAGCCTTCTGCTGTCTCATTGATGATTTTTTTCAACTCATTAAGAATCTCTTGATAATTCTCATTGTTGACTGGTACAGGATCTAGATGACAGACTAATTCTACACCTAATGATCGTTTAAAATCCTTTTCGATAATGTCCATGATCTTGTGTGCTTCATTCAAATCTAGCCGATCATCGACTTCCACGTGAACGGAAGCAAAACGTTGATTTGGTCCGTAATTATGCACTAACAAGTCATGATAACCGAGTATTTTTGTATAGCCATTTAGCTGCTCCTCCATCGCCTGGATCTGTTCAACAGTAGGACGGCTCCCTAATAATTCATATACGAATTCTCTTAACATCATTACGCCGCTGTACAAAATGTAAAGTGCTAACAAGAAGCCAATATAGCCATCCACGCGCCACCCTGTCAACCATTCGACAGAAGCTGAGAGTAAAACAGCAAAGGTCGTATATACATCATTATAACTGTCTTTGGCAGTGGCATGTAACGTTTCCGAATCGATCATTTTTGCGGTTTTCTTGTACATACGTCCCTGAATAACTTTTAAAGCAATCGAAAAGACTAAAACTAAAAAGATGATCGGTGATAAGGCAATATTTTCCGGATCGATGATTTTTTCAATTGAGGAGTGTAAGAACTGGAATCCGACATACGTGATGATGAGAGATACGAATAGTCCACTGATATATTCAAAACGTTCGTGTCCATAAGGATGTTCCGGATCTGCTGGTTTTGCCGCGATTTTGAAGCCAACCAAAGTCAAAACAGAAGAAGCGGTATCCGACAAACTGTTGATAGCATCCGCCATGATCGACACACTTCCAGAGAGTAGTCCGATCATCAATTTCGCAACGAATAGGATCACATTAGTTAACAGTCCCCATACCCCTGCCATCAATGCTTTTTTTGTTCGTTCTTTTGCTGTTAGTGTTTCTTGTTTCTTTGCCAAATTTGTGACTCCTTTTATCTGTGATTGCTGGTCTTATATCATTCAGGTTTTAAAGGTGTTGCTGCAAATAATGCTTTGGCGAGTAATGGTGTGATGATCCCCGCGCCGATAGCTTCTGGAATTCCATTGATTGCAGCAATTCCAGCAAGTGTCTTGAACAAGACCGAAGCATCGACACCATAAGCTTGAGCTGTGGCATTCGTATAAAATAAGCCCATAAATCCTAAAACAAGGACCGTATTGACTAAAGAACCTAAAATTCCTGCCACAACAGCCGGTACGACGATCGTAGAGGAACGCTTATACAACCAATGAAATACTAAGCCAGCCACTAGTCCCACTAAAACTCTGGGTACAACTGAGATGATTGGATTGGTAAAAACCAATGTATCGAACGGTGTAGTTGGCATCGCGTAGGCTCGGATGATCGTCGCAATTCCCCAGAACAAGCCGATCAACATGCCATCTTTCGGTCCTAATACTACGGCCGCTACGATTACTGTGATATGGATGATCGTCAAGCTTATAAAACCTAATGGGATAAAGCCTAACCATGGAATCATTGATTGAACGATAATGATGGCTAACAAAATGGCACGAAGTACTAACCGAAATGTTTTATTTTTGCTATTCATTGAATCTCCCCCTGTTTGCTTTACTCTAATCCTATAGCGTTTTGTTGATTTGTCAATAAATGTGTACATAGCAACAACCGTTGAGCCAATGAAAATAAAGCAACGAGCTTGGGAAATCATCCCAAACTCGCTTGCCATTTATTTGTAGTAAAAACCTACGCTTGCTTCTATTTATTTTCTAACCATGTTTTTGCTTCTGTCAATGCGTCTGAGATACCAGCTGGGTTTTTTCCACCTGCTTGCGCCATATCTGGACGACCACCGCCACCACCGCCGACTTTCGGTGCGATTGCTTTGATCAAATCGCCAGCTTTCAAGCCTGCTTCATTTGCTTCAGGCGTCATTGCTGCTAACAAGCTGACTTTACCTTCTTGTTCGTTTGCCAAGACAAGAATATCTGAAACTGCTTTTTGTTTCCATTGATCGGCTAATTGACGTAATTGATTCATATCTTTTACTTTTACTTGTGCAGTGATGATCGTTTTACCATTGATCGTCTCTGGATTTTTGAAAATATCTCCTGCTTGTTGGTTCGCTAACTTACTTGCCAATTGTTCATTTTCTTTTTGTAGCTCTCTTAACTGTTGTTGCAATTGTTCTGCTTTAGCTACGACTTCTTTCAATTGTGGTGATTTCACGATTGCCGCAACTTCTTTTAGTTGTTGTTCTTCGCTTTCCAACAATTCATAAGCTTCTTTACTTGTCACCGCTTCGATCCGACGAACCCCTGCACCGATCCCTGATTCAGAAACGATTTTAAAGATTCCGATGTTTTCGGTATTACCGACATGCGTACCACCACATAACTCGATCGACCAACCGCCGATATTGACCACACGGACTTCGTTGCCATATTTTTCGCCAAACAATGCCATTGCGCCCATATTTTTCGCTGTATCGATGTCTGTTTCGATCGTTTCAACAGGAATGGCTTCCCAGATTTTTTCGTTTACGATTTGTTCCATTTTTGCCAATTCTTCACTTGTGATTTGACCAAAATGTGTGAAGTCAAAACGCAAATGACCTGGTGCAACCAATGAACCTGCTTGGTTGGCATGATCGCCTAATACTTCTTTTAATGCTTTGTGCAATAAGTGAGTAGCCGTATGGTTTTTGATGATTCGGTTACGTCTTGGTTCATCAATCAATAAATGATAGGTGTTTCCTTCTTTGATCTCAGAAAGGACTTCTACTTTATGCAAGAATTGTCCATTTGGTGCTTTTCGAACATCAGTCACATTTGCTACTGTTTCACCAGAGGCATCAATGATCCAACCTTGATCGGCTACTTGTCCACCCATTTCAGCATAAAATGGTGTTTGATCAAAGATCAATTGCGCTTCCCCATCCGATAGTTCACTGACGATTGTTTCGTCTTGGACGATCACTAGTAATTCACTGTCAGATTCAATATGGTCATAACCGATGAATGTGCTATCTACTTTGATATCTGTCAATAAAGCAGATTGAACACCCATAGATGTTTCTGTATTACGAGCCGCACGCGCGCGATCACGTTGCGCCTGCATTTCTGTTTCAAAGCCTGCGTGATCGACATTCAATCCTTCATCTTCCGCCACTTCTTCTGTCAATTCAACTGGGAATCCATACGTATCGTAAAGTTTAAAGATATCTTTTCCTGCAAGCGTTGTTCCGTTTGCTTGTTTTACCTCTTTGATCACTTGGTTCAAGATCTCAAGCCCTTCGTTGATCGTTTCATTGAAACGTTCTTCTTCCGTACGAACGACTTTTTCGATAAATTCTTTTTGATCCAGCACTTCAGGATAATAGCTCTCCATGATTTCGCCAACAACAGGCACTAAACGGTATAAGAAAGCTTGCTCGATCCCTAATTTTTTCCCGTGCATGACAGCTCGACGTAACAAACGACGCAAGACATAGCCACGACCTTCATTTGAAGGCAATGCCCCGTCACCGATCGCAAAGGATAATGCTCGGATATGGTCAGCGATTACTTTATATGAAATATCAGTTAAGGCATCCTCACCGTATTTTACTTTGTTGCTCAATTGCTCAACTGCATGGATGATCGGCATAAATAAATCTGTTTCAAAGTTGGTTGGTGCATCTTGAACGATTGAAACCATTCGTTCCAAGCCCATGCCCGTATCAATGTTTTTATGTGGAAGAGGTTCAAACGTATTATCTGGTTTGTGGTTGAACTCTGAGAATACTAAGTTCCAGATTTCAAGATAACGTTCATTTTCGCCACCAGGGTAGTTTTCAGGATCATCTTCTTCCAAGTCATTATAGGCTTCGCCACGATCATAAAAAATCTCTGTATCTGGCCCACATGGTCCAGCGCCGATATCCCAAAAGTTATCTTCTACATCCACGATATGGTCAAGAGATAATCCTACTTCTTCGTGCCAGATACGTTTTGCTTCTGTATCTTTTGGATAAACAGTGACATATAATTTCTCAGGATCAAACGCCATCCATTTTGGACTTGTTAAAAATTCCCATGCCCAGTGGATTGCCTCTTCTTTGAAATAATCGCCGATCGAGAAGTTCCCTAACATTTCAAACATCGTATGATGACGGGCAGTTTTCCCTACATTTTCGATGTCGTTCGTACGAATCGATTTTTGCGCATTCGTGATTCTTGGATTGTCTGGTACAACAGATCCATCAAAATATTTCTTTAGTGTCGCCACTCCTGAGTTGATCCATAATAAGGTTGGATCATTGACCGGTACTAGTGAAGCACTAGGTTCGATCGTATGTCCTTTTTCTTGGAAAAAGTCTAAAAACATTTGACGTACTTCTGCACTGCTTAATTTTTTCATTGTTTTACCTTCTTTCTACATAATAAACGACAAAAAACACCATTACAGCCAAGGACGAAAACTCGCGGTACCACCTTGATTGCAATGATGTTTACTCATTACCTCTTAAACTCGTTAACGCTGAGTCGCGTTGATATTTCTATCAAATTGAAAAAGGGAGCAGTTTGAACAGTGACTATTCTTTTTTCAGCCGAGAAAGAATTTTCTGTGAGTCAGTCTAAAACAAACTATGTCCTTTTTGTACTTTATCAGTATACGTATTCTTAGCGATGCTGTCAATCCTACTTTTTGATTTTTCATTGTTTGCGGTCTACGTTTTCCTTGCTATAATCAGGAAAGAACCCTAGGGAGGCAAAACAATGGAAACGTATTTTGGAACCGAAGAATGGATAAAAGCCAGCAGTTACGTTTTACGTTATGACGTATTCGTGTTAGAGCAAGAAATACCTGCTCATTTAGAATTTGACGGTAAGGATGCCTATTACCCAAACCTTGTCATGATCCATGACGAACAGCCAATTGCTACCTTACGTTACCAAAAACAAAGTGACGAACAAATCCAATTTGATCGTTTTTGTGTCGCAAAAGATTGGCGCAAACGTGGGATTGGCAGAGAAATGCTTCAATTGGCAGAAAAGCGAGCAATAAATGAAGCATTCAAAGAAATTTATTTGATTGCAGAAATTCCCGCCGTTCCTTTCTACGAAAAGCAGGGCTATCAGAGTTTTTCAGACCCACTGATCGAAGACGGCATTCTTTGTCAACAGATGCGAAAACAGTTCTCCTAATATCAACTGTTTAATCAAAAAAATCAGCCCTAAAACCCAAAATAGATTTCCTATTTAGGTTTTTGGGGCTGAAAGTCAAGGGGAGCGTGATTCGCTCATGACTGCTCTTATTGGTTGGAATTCTTTTTATTTTTTCTGGCTGTACGCGTTTGTTGACGTCTTTCGATCTTGCGGTCTTTTTTATTTTTCTCCGCAATCGCCCAGTCGATTTTTTTCTTGTAACCAGGTTTGATTTTTTTCTTTTTCTTTTTGACTAAACCAATCAGTGTTGGGTCAAGATTGTCTTTTGATTTTTCACGTTTCGTCCGACGGTTACGGTCATAGGTTTTAACGATTTCACCATTTTTGATTTCCATTGGCTCAAAGACAACACCGATTTTTTCGATGCCTTCGATCAATGCCTCATCACTTGGTGCATATAAAGTGATCGCGGTTCCTTTTAAACCATTTCTACCAGTACGACCGACACGGTGGATAAAGAAATCTAGATCTTCTGGAACCTCCGCATTGATGACATGAGAAACGCCTTCGATATCGATACCACGAGCAGCTAAGTCTGTCGCAACTACATATTGATACTCTAAGTTTTGCACTTGGCGCATCACACGCTTACGTTCACGAGGAGTGATATCTCCATGGATCTTCGCTACTTTCAAGCCTTGGTTTTTCAAGTAATCAGCGATTTCGTCTACATGTTGTTTCGTATTTGCAAAGACGATTGCTAAATAAGGATGCCCGATCGTCAATAATTGATAGATCGTTTGATTCTTATCTTTTCCTTTTGTTGAAACTAACCAATTCTCGATATCTTCTGAGATCACTGCTTTTGGTTTGATTTCTTCGATGATTGGATTTTCCATATATTTACGCAAAAATGGGCGTAGTTTTTCTGGAATCGTTGCTGAGAAAACTAAAAATTGTAATTTTTCTGGCAAGCGGCTAGCGATTTGATCAACTTCATTCAAGAATCCCATATCTAAGGTCATATCTGCTTCATCCACGATGAACGCAAAGGCTGTATGGATCTTTAAAGCTTGCTCATTCATCATGTCAAGGATACGTCCTGGTGTACCGACAACGATTTGCGGTTGTTGGTGATTCAAGCGATTTAATTGACGTTGTTTGTCTGTTCCGCCGACAAAATTCGATACGCGAATCTCCGGATCGGAAAACTTAGCGATTTGAACAGCAGCTTCATAGATCTGCGTCGCCAGTTCACGACTTGGTGCTGTGATTACCACTTGGACTTCTTCTTTATTGGCATTGATTTTTTGAAATAGAGGCAAAAGAAACGTATGCGTTTTTCCTGAACCAGTTTGTGATTGTCCGATGATATTTTTCCCTTTTAAAATCAAAGGAATCAATCGTTCTTGCACTTCTGTTGGTTGTTGGAACCCTTTTTCTGCTAACGCTTCGTTGATAAACGGATGAAAATTGAATTGTTTAAAATGACTCATTTCGACACCTCTTCTCTTTGTATTTTTCACGACTTTGGAATTATACCATAAATTTGCTTATTTTGCTTGAAAAGGTCAGGCTTTTCTATCTTTGATCGTACTGATCGTGTAAGTATGACTCGCTTTTTCATAGAATAAAACTCGCTTTTTACGGATAAAAGATAAGAATAGATTCAGACCGAAGATGAACTGTGCAACCAAAGTACATAAGAAAATGAACACTGCACTCATCTGTGTGACACCTGTCGCTTGATTGATGACTGGACCAACTAATTGGCTCAACCAGCCTAGCCCATAAAATAAGAAATAGAGATACGCATATCGAATGAACAATGCACGAAATCTGATTCGTTCTCTCCCATCTTCAACAAGCTTGATCCGGACGATTTTTTTCCCAAGTGTTCGACCATTTGTAAAGACAGGAAGAAGCATGAAATAGAGAAAGACTTGCACGAACAACCACCAACTATAGGAGGTGAACTCACTACTTCCAATCGACAATCCGGCAACCACTCCGATGATCGACGTACAAATAGATAAGAAAAACCAATCAATTAAATAGGCAACCAGACGGCGTGTCAAAGAGACTGTCTTGCCTTTTTCATAAGATACTTCATCCATTCTCGCTCTTGTTGGCAACATAAACGTAAAGATTGGTGTCACAAGATAGCCAAGCATTCCGCCAAATGTATTGGTCAGTAAATCATTGACATCGAATAATCGATACGGACGTGGATAGATAAAGTAAAGACCGGTTAATTGTGTCAACTCAAAAAATAGGGAGAGACAGAAACTTGCAATGACCGTTTTGACGAAGGATAGTCGGAAATAATACCTTAAATAGATGCCAAAAGGTAAGAGTAAAAAGACATTGAATAATGGCTCTAAAAAAACACTTTGTCGCATCGCAGGTAAATAGGTACTCGGATCGGACAACACGAGGACTGTATTCGCTCTGAAGTTCTCCCAAGACGCAAATAGGTGTAATTCCATTTTTGGACCTGTCATTTGCGCAACAGCTTCCTTAGTAGGTAAAGGTAAAATCACTAAAAAGTAAGCACATAATAGATAAAAGACAAATGAATATAAAATGACCGCTCTAGTTAGGAGAAACGTTCCATACTTTCGGTATTCATAAATAAAAAAGATAGCAGAAATCGCCAATGCGAGAAAAGGAAAGACAATCAACGCAAAACGAATCGGCTCGATATAACTTGCCATAAAACAAAAAGACCTCCTTTGAATACAGTTATCTTAGCAATATTGGTGAAAAGAATGCAAGTAATGACTAAATTATTTTTAAATTCCTATCAATTGAAGTATGATTATTATGAGGAGGCGATTCATTTTGCTTAATATTTATTTTGTATTTGGTGTTCCAGCATTTTTACTTATTCTCTATTTAGTCTTTGCATTGATTCGTAAGCGGACATCGATCCATTACTTAGGCTTTATTCTATTGATCATCGCAGGCTTTATGCTTGTTTTCAACTTACAGACATGGCAACAAGCAGTCTCTGAGCTTTCACATACTTCAAGTGCAGAACTTTCTGCAGAACTTGGCTATTCTGTCTATTTGATCTGGGTACCAATTGGTATTGCTACGTTATTATTTTTGTTGAATATCTTTCGCGCTTTGTTAAGGATCAAGCAAATTCGAAAAAAAAACAAATAGGAAGACGAGGTCAAGCCAGAAGCGTTTAACCTCAAAAAATAAGGCGTCATCCACGAAAATTGTTTTTCAACTTTTTGTGGATGACGCCTTATTTTACGAAGAACTTCCTTCTGTTTACGCCGTTTATTTATTTTAGATGGCGCGAGAGGTCGAATGGCTCAGACATGTCGATTTAATTATCGGTTACGCCAAGTTTGTGCATCAAGTGAATTCTCGCCCACAAACCATTCTTTGTAGAACTCCTCTAGAAATTCACGCATGAACACTTCACGTCGTTTTGCTTCTTGTTTCGCATACTCCGTATTCATTTGGTCTGGCAATAACAACAATTTTTCATAAAAATGATTGATGACTGTCGAGCCTTTACGATACTCTTGTTTGTTCGTATAATTGATTGGCTGGATAAGTGGGTCAAAAATCGGATGCCCCTTATGTCCTCCATAATATGCCGTACGTAAGATACCCATTGCACCTAATGCCTCTAAGCGATCTGCATCCTGTACGATCTTGCCTTCTAAGGATAATTCGACGTTATCAGACAAACTTTTTGAAAAAGACATATTTTCGATGATATGAAAGATTTGATGAATCTCTGATTCTGCCACTCCGATGTTTGCCAAAAAGACTCTGAGTCCTTCTTTCACTTGCCCTTCATCTTCGACCACTTTATCATCGATCGTATCATGTAGATATGCCGCTGCCAGCGTGATAAAAGGATCGGCTTGCGGTAGTGTCTCAAGGACTTGTCGGGAAAGTTCGACTACTCGATTCGTATGGTCCACCCCATGTCCTGAACGATCCAAAGACAATTGTGCCATGCTATAATTAGCAATTTCATTTAATTTATCCACTGCCGCTTTCACCTTCTATTTGAGAATTTTTTAGACTTCTTCAACACCATAAACGCTAAAGTAAAGTTTTCGCATAAAATCGATCAAGTACTGCGGATTCAATACTTCTCCTGTCGCATCTTGAATCAATTGATTTGGTTTTCTTGATGCACCGTACTGATGGATTTTTTCTGTCATCCACTCTTTGATCGGTGAGGAATCATCAGAAGCCAAAATCTCATCAACAGCGATATCTTTTTTCATTGCATGTAATAATTGTGCAGCATACATGAATCCTAACGCATAAGATGGGAAGTAACCAAAACTTGCACCTGACCAATGGACATCTTGTAAGATTCCTTCTAAATCGTTTGTTGGACGGATACCTAAATACTCTTCATATTTTTGGTTCCATACTTCTGGTAATTTCTCAACTTCTAACCCTTCATTGAACATCATTTTTTCGATCTCATAACGTATAATGATGTGTAATGGATACGTCAAACTATCTGCTTCAATCCGAATCAAACTTGCTTTTGTATACTGTAATGAACGATAGAAATCATCAAAAGAAATATCATCAAAGGTTCCTTCAGCACACTCTTGGAAGAATGGGTACTGTTTTTCCCAGAAACTACGATTGCTGCCGACAATGATTTCATTGAAAAGTGATTGCGACTCATGGATGCCCATCGAAGTACCTTCACCAACTGGTGTATACGTATATTTTTCATCAATATTTTGTTCATACATCCCGTGTCCGGCTTCATGAATTACTCCAAACGTTGCCATTTTGAAGTCCTCTTCATTCCAACGTGTCGTGATGCGGACATCATTACGATTAATCCCGATCATAAATGGATGGATCGTGTCATCTAAGCGACCTCGTGAAAAATCATACCCTAACTGTTTGATCACACCGACTACAAAACGTTTTTGTTGTTCCTTCGTCATTTTACGTGAAAGAAAATCCGTCTCTGGCGCTGTTCCTTTTTCCACTAAGGCTTGGCGGATGGACATAATGCCCTCTTTGACTTGAGCAAATACTTGATCTAAGATCTCAACTGTCATTCCTGGTTCGTATTTATTCAACAGAACATCATAATCCGTTTTTTCCTCTTTACGCCAATATGGGATCAACTGTTTTGTGATCTTGATGTTCTCAGATAACGCGGATTCAAAATCAGCAAATTGTTTTGATTCACGCGATTCTTGCCATTTTGTGTGGGCTTTAGAAGTCGCAGAAGTTAATGCAATCATCAATTCTTCCGGTACTTTATGCTCTAATTCATAGTCTTCTTTGACTTTCTCAAAAACCGTTTTTCCGACTTCAGACAACTCGTCAGGGTGCGCAGAGAAGTATTCGATTGCTTCTGCGATTTTCGGTCCGACTTTTTTTGAGAAGTATAGCCCATATAAATAACTGTTGACTTCACTGCGTTCTTCACTTGATTTTTCTGGCATGCCTGTTTGGATATCCCAGTCCAATACTGTTAACGCTTGACTCATTAAATCGATTTCTTTTACTTCTTTCAAAAATTCCTTTTCATTCATCCAAAAATCCTCCAACTTATCCTAGTTATCATTTATCCAATAGTTATCGCTCACTTACATTTACTACATTTCTTTTGCGTTGATTAATTCAAACCGTTCAACAGCAAGGGGCATCTCTTCATAAAATTCTTTTCCAATTTGGGGCATTAACTCCCTAAAAAATTTTTTATGAACTTTATACCAGTAATCATAGCTCAAATCACCCTCACCTTCAGCACGGGCAATTTCTTCTGTTACTTCATTCATTGGCATTATCGTCATATCTGTATATTTTATGATGCCTACAGATTCGTCTTTACTATTTAAAACAATGGTATAACTGCCGATTTTAGACAACGGGTCTTCATCGTAATACAGGCATTCATCGTATGATGAACATGACGCCGTTTTGATCCCCTTTAAAATCAAGTCTGCCAACTCATCTGCCATCGGTGTCCCTTCCCAACCCCACTGCTCTGCCGTAACATTTGTTGGAGGGAGTTCACCTTGCCAAAATTCTTTCCAATACTTTTTTGCTTGTTCATTCATTTTGAATTCCTCCAAAAATCATAGGGTCAAAGGTCTTAAAGTCCCAACCATGGTTTTTAGGTGTCCATACTTATATCCTAGTTATTCGTTTTCAGTCCGTTCTTTTCTTGGTGGACGAGTTCCCCAATATTGGAACAGATCTGTGCGCAATGCACCATTATATAATTTACGTTTTTTTGTTGCTTTTTGTCCGTAAAATTCTTCAAATGCCAAATCACTTGTCAAGATGTACTTACTCCACGTTTTCAATGGTCGGAAGACCTCACCCATTTCTTTGTAGAGACGACGAACGGATTCTTCTTCACCTAAGCGTTCACCATAAGGGGGATTAGCAACGATCACGCCGTATTCTTTTTCCGTTTTGAAGTCCTTCACTGCCCGTTGTTGGAAAGTGATGGAATCTCCTAAACCGATCTCTTCCGCATTGGCTCTGGCGATACCGATCAATTGACCATTGATATCAGACCCAGTGATATCTAATTCGATATCATAATCTGCCTGTTCTTCTGCTGCTGCACGAACTTTTTCCATGATAGCCGGATCGAACCAATCCCACGTCTCACACACAAATTCACGATTGAAACCAGGGGCGATATTATGACCGATCAGTGCAGCTTCGATACACAGTGTTCCTGAACCACAAACGGGATCATAAAACGGACGATCTTTACGCCAGTTCGTCAACATCACTAAAGCTGCTGCCATATTTTCTTTTAATGGGGCACCACCTTTTTCTAAGCGATAACCGCGTTTGAACAAACTTGGACCAGTTGTATCAAGGGTCACTAACACATGATCTTTCAGTAAAGCAACTTCTAGTTGGAAATGTGCACCGGTTTCTGTCAATGGCACAGTAGACGGACGATGATAATACGTACGTAGTCTTTCAACAATTGCTTTCTTAGTGATAGCTTGACAGTCTGGTGTACTATAAAGTGTCGATTTGATCGATTTTCCTGCAACAGGGAAAGAGGCGTCTAATGGAAGGTAATCTTCCCATGGTAACGCTTTGACTTGCTCGAATAATTCATCAAACGTACGGGCATCAAATTCACCCACGACGATCTTGATACGATCTGCTGTACGTAACCATAGATTTGTTGTAGCGATCGTTTCCATCGTTCCTTTGAAACGCGCACGACCATTTTCGACTTGGCACTCGATGCCAAGATCTCTAAGTTCTTTTCCTACTAATGCTTCTAGCCCGCTTGCCGCTGTCGCTATTAAATTGAATTCTCTATTTTTATCCATTGTACTCTCCTTATCAATCAAAAAAGAGGCATGACATTCGTCCTCTATAATCAAACAAATGGTGTGGCAGAAGCAGCCCTTAGAAAATAAGCAACAACACCCAAAAATACGATAAGCTATTTTCGTATGTTGCTGCTTAATTCTTGGAGCTGTGCGCTTCCGTCACACCCTCTTCTAAATCCCCTACATCCGATCTTTTTTATGTGAAAACGCCAGACGTAGGAAAAAGCTATTGTTAGTACTGATTTTGTAGGCTGTTATTCGCCTATCGATTTATTCCCTGAAGATGTGGTTTTCTATAAGCCATGTTCTGTACTTTGTTTTTCCAGGGAGAAAAAACAAAGCGGTAACCATCTATCTGCAGATCAACTGCCCTTTTGTCTCGTTCTGATTCCCCGACAAAAAGCGCCCCTACCGTTGTTTGGGTTGCTCGCTCGAGGGGTTTACCGCGTTCCACCGAACAAGTTTCCTCGTTCGCTTCGTCACTGTGGCACTTTCAAGGATACTGAAGCATAGCCGAAACCTTAGCTTGTTTTCCTGCCGTTACTCTAAAAAGAGTACCTTAGCTTATTTTTTCGCTAAGCACGAACACTACAGGCATCACAGCCTGTGCGAGCATGGACTTTCCTCAGTCTGGTCAAAGCCAGACCGCGATTACCCGAAAACCACAAATCGATTCATTGCTTAAAACTGACGTGTTGCTTCGTTGTCATGTTCGTTTGTTGTTGTATAGTTGTTTGGATTAGGTGTTACTGGTGGTACATTTCCTGCTTGTGCATCTAATTTTTTACCAAATACTTCACGTTCAAGATTTGATAGACGTTTTAAAATATCAAAATTCGTTACTGCCGCACTTTTCGGAGTTTCTGTTTGTTGTGCACGACTTGGAGCTGCTCCTTGGTTTTTCGATAATTGAGCGACTTTTGCACTTAATTTATCGTTTTCTTCTTGTAAAGCAAGGAGTTGTTTGCTGTAATTCTCATAATCTTTGATAATATTGTCTAAGAATTCGTCCACTTCTATCGGATCATATCCGCGCATTTTTGTTTTGAATTCTTGTTGTAAAATGTCTTTAGGACTATAAATCAAATTCGCCATATTTACACCTCTAGTTCTCATTTACGTATTAACGTTTCTACTTTTTTATTGTATCGGAAAAGACTTGATAAATCAAACACTATATTATTTTATTCACTAAAATTTTGCAAATCATCCATGCTGACGGTTCGAATCTCATAAGGATGACTCCCTTGATATTTTTGTGCATCCTTAAAAAAATAGTCTGTTTTTCCAGGATATTCTGGATCATAAATCAATAGTGTCCCATCTGTATGTTGTAGAATAAATTGGGTATGATTTCTTAGTTGACTTGGTGATTGATAGGGTTGGTGACTCACCGACTCACGATAGTCAGAAAGCTGTTCTACCAGCCTTTTCTTTTCCTGATTGTTCTCATTCCAACCATTACCAAACTCTGTAAACGGATAAATGATCCCAAGCTTCAATTCTGGATAATCCGTCTTCATTTCAGCGACGACTTCACCTGCCCATAATTCGACGCCTAAGTTCCCACTGATGATCACCCATTCCAATCCTTCTTCTACCAATTGGGTCAATTCATTTTTTAAAACTTTTTTAATAACTGTCATTTTAGGGTCATTATCTTTGAATATGCCTAATTCAAAACTGCGATAACCAGAGATATACATTACTTTTATTGTATCCATTCCAGTTTCCTTTTCTTTCTCTGTGCTTTTTTGCTATAATGTGGCCTAGGAGAGTGATTCGATCATGGTTTTACGCTATCCAAATGGCCGTCCTTATATCAAGGATGCCTCGTCCAAAGAAAAAAAACAAGTAAAAAGGAACCCACATACGGAGTTTGGCAATCGCGGGATGCGATTTGAAGAAGCCATCAATGAAAGCAACGAGTATTATCTGGCACATCAAATGGCCGTTATCCATAAAAAGCCAACACCGGTTCAAATCGTAAAAGTTGACTACCCTCGACGTAGTGCCGCTGTCATTAAAGAAGCTTATTTTACTCAAGCTTCCACAACTGATTATAACGGTGTCTATCGAGGTTTCTATTTGGATTTTGAAGCAAAAGAGACAAAAAACAAAACTTCATTTCCATTTAAAAATTTCCATCCCCATCAAATCTCACATATGGAAGCTTGTCTAAAACAAGGAGGAATCTGTTTTGTCCTTTTATGGTTTTCTACCTTACAGCGTTGTTTTTATTTAGATAGTACACATTTAGTCCATTATTGGCACGAACAACAGACACAAGGAAGGAAATCCTTGCCGCTTTCATTGATCGAAAAATTAGGAATCGAGATTCCAAGTGGCTTTGCCCCTCGTGTTCCATACTTGCAAGCAATCGACCAGTACCTAGAATCTAATGAAGGAGAACCAAAGAATGCCAACTAATCAAACGAGATCTTCTAAAAGAAGCACCTCCTCTTCTTCTCCAAAGAAAAGAGGAAAACAATCAACGAAAAAAGGCACTGGAAAAGATCGAAAAGGATTGATCACACGTATTCTTTTAATTGGTCTTTCCTTGATCTGTGTCGCTTTTCTCGCAGGGGTCGGACTTTTTTGGTTTTATGCCAAAGATGCGCCTGCTTTGACAGACGAAAAACTGGATGCAACAGTTTCGTCAAAACTTTATACGAAAGATGGCGAGTTATTTGAGGATCTAGGGGCGGAAAAAAGAGAGAAAATTTCTGCCAACGAACTGCCAAAGACACTTGAAGATGCCATCGTTTCAGTCGAAGACCGAAGATTTTACAAACATATCGGTGTCGACCCTGTTCGGATCATCGGTGCCGCATTATCCAACTTTACATCTGGTGGTTTACAGGGTGGTAGTACATTGACTCAGCAGCTGATCAAGCTCTCTTTCTTCTCAACTAGTACCGAAGACCAAACAATCAGACGTAAAGCCCAAGAAGCTTGGATGGCTGTCAGACTGGAACAAACGAAATCAAAACAAGAGATATTGACCTATTATGTCAATAAAGTCTATATGTCTAACGGTCTTTATGGCATGGAAACAGCGGCTCAATCTTACTTTGGAAAAACATTAAGCGAATTGAATTTACCGCAAACCGCGCTTTTAGCAGGAATGCCTCAAGCACCGTCAGCTTATGATCCTTACCAGTTTCCAGAGCAAGCAAAAAAACGTCGTGACACTGTCTTGTACACGATGCTCCAAAACGAAAAAATCTCTCAAACAGAGTACGATACAGCGATCAACACACCGATCACGGATGGGTTACAAGAATTAACCCAAGAAGACACTAATACACGGATCGTCGACAATTATGTCAAAGAGGTCATCAATGAAGTCCATGCTAAAACAGACAAGAATGTCTATACCGATGGCTTAGATATTTATACGAACTTAGACTTGAATGCCCAAAAACACTTATATGATGTAGTGAATACAGATCAATACGTTGCATATCCAGATGATCAAATGCAAGTTGCCACTACGTTGATCGATGTCAATACTGGACAAGTCACCGCGCAGATCGGTGGAAGAAACATTCCGGATGATGTCTCTTTAGGTAATAACTTAGCTGTTAATACCTCTCGTGACTTTGGTTCAACCATGAAACCGATCACTGATTACGCGCCAGCATTTGAAGAATTGAACTATTCTACTGGTAAATTGATCGCCGACGCACCTTACAATTATGAAGGAACTTCTATTCCTGTTTCGAACTGGGACAACCGTTACATGGGAATGGTCACCTTGCGCCAAGCGTTATACCTTTCAAGAAACGTCCCGGCAGTCAAGCTCTTCAATGAAGTTGGCGCAGATAAAGTCGCAGAATTCTTGAGTAGCTTAGGGATCGAATATAGCACGATCCATCAGTCAAATGCGATTTCAAGTAATACTGAACAACAAGATGGTACAAAATACGGTGCTTCTTCTGAAAAAATGGCCGCAGCATACGCTGCCTTAGCAAACGGTGGCACTTACTATAAACCACAATACGTTAATCGGATCGTTTTCCAAGATGGTACTGAAGAAACATTTGAACCAGAAGGAACAAGAGCGATGTCTGAAGAAACAGCGTATATGGTTACTGACATCTTGAAAGATACGATTACTCGCGGAACCGGTACGAATGCCGCAATCCCAGGGTTGATCCAAGCAGGTAAAACAGGAACATCTAATTATACGGACGAGGAATATGCTAAGTTAGGTACCTCAACGGGCGTTTATCCAGATATTTTATTTGCTGGTTACACACCGAATTATGCCATTTCTGTGTGGACGGGATACAATGATAAAATGACTCCGATCACTTCCACTGGAACAGATGTAGCTTCAGATGTTTATCGCGAATTGATGAAATTTGTCTCTGCAAATGTGACAAATACGGATTGGACGATGCCTAACGGACTGTACCGTTCTGGTGGTGAATTATTCTTTAGAAATGCATCATCATCTGGCAATTCAAACGCTACGGTGCCGTCAACGACGATTCCTTCTTCATCTGCGGTCGTCCCTGTAACTCCTGTTCCAGATTCTTCAACGAGCGAAACTGTTCCTGAGACTTCTACAAGCTCAACGACTGAACCTAGTAGCTCTGAACAGTCGACACCACCAAGTAGTGAACCAACTGAACCAAGTAGTGAGCCTTCTACAGAACCACCAGCATCTTCTAGCGAAGAAGCACCACCTGAATCCTCTGCTACGCCGCCAAGTTCTGAAGATACAAATGCTGCTGGTGGTGACAGCGGGACACGAACTGCACCTTCTACTCGAGCTTCGTCTAGAAACAGTAGTGATTGACCATAGAAAAAAGCCATCCTCTGCGGATGGCTTTTTTGTTTACTCGTTTTCTGTCATTTTTCAACGCTCATTTCCTTACTAGATCGATCATTTTAAGTATTCAATAGGATAGTTTCGTTTTCTAGAAAACAAAACTACTCCCCCAGAAATACCAATCAACAGATAACCTAAGAAAACAATTCGTTGATTTACTACTGTTCCTGTTTCGGGTAGATTTTTTCGAGTGATCGCAGAAAGATCAGCGACTAGTGTCTGATGCTTGTTTGCTTCTTTTGTTTCTTCAACAGTCGATCCAATCGTACCAGATACTCTGATATTATGAGTGGATTGCACCTCTTCTGCCTTGACTATGGTGGAAAAGGATAAGCTAATAATAAGAAGTATGTGTAGCACCGATAAAACTTGCCATTTTTTACTTCTATACTTCCTCATCTTACTATCTGATAGTAAATTTTCCATTTGCTTTATTCCTCTACTGCAAAATTCAATACTAGTTTAAAGCTCGGATTACTTTCTACGGAAGCATTTCTCGGTGTCGCATCCCCACTAAATCGGAAGTTACCGACTGTATGATTCCCCTCATTACCAGATAAGGTGAATAAAGGCGTAGCTGTAACTGTCGAAACTCCTTTGTTGAATAATTCGATCGTATTGATCATTAGTCGATCTACTTCGCTCATTTCTTTGACTTCTGTCACATTTGAGACGGAAGCCCGCACACTTAGCGCAGAATGGTTCGTCACGTGATAAGCCGGAGAAGTAATCTTTTTATGCTCAGATTCTTCTGTTGTCCGGAAAATAGCTGTCGTCGGTAGGGTCACATTGATCCATTGATCGAGATTTTCTGGATTTGGACCAGGCTTTGTATTATCAAATTCACCGATGATCCCCTTTATAGTGATATCTCCAGAAGTTGCGCCTTCTCGCCCATCGATGGTTTGGACTGGACTAGCAAAAGCGGTAATTCCACTAATACATACTCCTGTAATTGTTAGAATACTTAACACTAATTTTGTTGCTTTTTTCATTTAGGTAGCCTCACTTAAATTGGATTAATTTTTTATCAATATACTGATTTCTGCTTCGGTTACGCCTTGCTTTTCTTTGGTTTCTGGATCATAGATATTGACTGTCGCTGTTGCTGGATATTCTCCTTTTTCTAAAGGTCGTTTCAAATACACCGCTTCAATCAATTGATTGGGATAAATCGCGCCAGAAGAATAAATCACTTCTTTCGTATCATTGATCGTGATATCGACCGCAATCGGATAAACATTCGTGCCAGGATTGACGATTTCGATCGATCCACGACTTCTGCCATTTTCGAAAACTGCTTCTGGGTTGATCTGCAAGGTGAAATAATTTGCATCTGCTAGTTCTTGCGCACGCTCAGAAATCCGTTGATCACTCGCATCACTGATTTCAGGTAACAAATCCGCGCTGATAACTGGAATGGGTTCTTTGTGACCAAACCAATACCAACTAGCAACAGCCATCATTATTAAAGAAACAAACAATAATAAGACACCGTTCTTCCGTCGTTTCTTTTGTTGATTCCTTCGTTTTGTTTTACTCATTGGTTGAACGTCTCCTAGTCATTATCATTCTTTTATCTCGTACATCTATGCCCGCTATCTGGGAACAAATCGTAAAATCATACGATAGGTGGGAACGAATGAATCTTGATAATAGCCCCCTTGTTCATTGTCACTTTCCGAGATCCACTTAGGATATGGCCCATAAAACCGACCGGTCAAATGGAAAGGGACACTTGAGTATGGTGCAACTTGTGCCAAGCGTTGTTCACTTCTTCGTCCATATAAAGAAATTTTGGTTTCATTAGACATCAACTGTAATTCCAATAGTGATTGTTTGATATCAGAGAATTTTTTCGGTCGTCCTTCTTGCAATGGCGCGTGATCTAAAGGATTTTCATCCTCTCTTAACAAGGTGACCCCTGCATCATCTTCAACAATGAACTGATTCACATACGTATCAACAGAAAGATCTGAATGATTACGGATCTCGTAATCTGGACTAACAAATTCACGATTAGTTTCCTCGCCTTGGTAGAGGGATTCGAACACCATTTTCGTCGGTATGGAAACTTTTAGATGATGGATCTTCGAGCTAACATCAATGCCTATTGTAAACTGATAGGCTTTGTTCCCTACTTGAAATGTAGCAAAATACGTGCCATCGTCCACTTCATCCTTGGTTAAATCCGTAGCTACGATTTTAATTTCCTGACTGCGATCGTCCTGTGTCAAAGCATCGTGTGCTGTTGCCTGACTTTCCTTCAGAATCAATTCATGGAGTTCTGCTTCACTGGTTAATGCCTCTAACTTCTTACGTTCTAATGTGAAGTGATTTGCAGTGTAGTCGATCCCTTTGATTACCTTTTCTTCAATCGTCAAATCACCAGTTGTTTCGACGGATGGTTTAGCAACAGCGAGTGTTACCTGTGTATCTGTTGCTAAACGCTCATTTTCTGCCAAGGGTATCTCAAACTGTCGTATTCGTTGATCTGCATCTTGGTAATCTCCCCACTTGATCCTCGGTGATTCTTTAGTTACACTGACTGTTTGTCCCGTTGTATTTTGGTAAGTGATTGTTCGACTATCCGTTACTTCTGTCATCCAACCAGTGATTGCTGTTGATTGGTCACTTAATGGCTCTAATGCTGCCACTAATTCTTCCGGACGAGAACGTTCCCATACATAAGTTCCTGGATGATTTCCGTCATAATTTGCCATAAATTCGTTTGAATTCTCAAACGCGATTGTTCGAACTGAACTATCCAAACTTTCTTCAAGCACCCATCGGCCTGTATATTCAGTTGTAGATGTGATCCTTGGTAACCTGGTACCTTCAATCACTGTTTCTTTTCCTAATTTAAGAGATGAAAGTCTCCAAGTATTAGAGAACATGCCCCTAATATCTTTATTTTTTGTGTCCCAATTACTCAAATCTAATTCAGTTAGTGAAGAGGAAGACATAAATAAATTCGTCATACTGGTCACATTCTCAACATTCCATTGACTGACATCAATGTCCGCCAAGTTGTATGTCCAAGCAAATGCGTGGCTCATATTCGTCACATTAGACACATTCCATTGACTGACATCTAACTTTATTAAATTGCTCATCCATGCAAATGTGTGACTCATGCTAGTTACATTAGACACATCCCATTGACTAATATTGAGCTCTTTTAGTGCTGTTGTACTTGCAAACATTCTGCTCATATTCGTAACTCCGGATGTATTGAACTTTCCTGCATCTTCAATACTTTTCAACTGATTTAACTCGTAAAATAAAGATGCGCTATTTTCTGGTAAAAATACTTCATTGATGACACGAATAGTTTCAACTTCTGAGTGAACTTTCCATGGCGCTTGCGAGACCGATCCAGCGATTCCACCATACAAATGGATCGTTTTCGTTGCCTCGTCGTATTCCCAAGGGACGGTTCCCCATAACTCCTGACTCTTCCGATAGATATAGGTGACTATCTGCTCATTATTCGTGAAAACCCCTGTTGCATTTTCCGGTGCAACAAGCAATTCCCACCCTTCGATTTCTTTTGCTTCTGTACGATATGCTTCTCCGCTAAATCCCGTTAAAATATCGCTTTGAGCTAACTCATTCCCCTCTTCGTCCACATACCTTACGACGACACTGCCTTGTTGCAAGCGTTCATAATTGGCTTGGACGCTCACAGGTCCCGTACCCATTCGTAAACTGGTATTCGCCAGATTACTATTCGTTATGGTTGCACCATTTTGGGTTCGAAACTGCCAATTGACAAACCGGTACCCGACAGCTGGATTCGCATTCAAATTGATGGTTGCTCCTTGGGCAGCGGATGAAGCTGAAACCCTAGGATTGCCACCAATCGTTGGATTTGCCTGCACACTCACACTATGGGTGATTTGTTCGTAGACTGCTCGAATGGACGAATCTCCTGTCCCCATCGTAATGGATGTACTTTGACTCGTTCGGTTTGCAATAGTCGCGTTTCCAGAAACAGGCTCCCATTGAACAAAGCGATATCCATTCGAAACGTTGGCATGGATCGTGGTCGTTTCACCTTGTGCCAGTATTGTTTGATCCGCTCTTGGATTTCCTCCAGCATTTGGAGAAGATTGGAAAGTTAAATTGTAAACCCTCTCATATATTGCTCGTATCGTTATCGTCTCATGCACTGGTGGTCCTATAGGGCCACCAGTAGAGATAGTAAGACTTGTTGTTTCAGCATTTAGATTGCCTATCGAAGCATTCCATCCGTTGATTAGCTCCCATCGAACGAAACGAAACCCTTGGTTCGGATTTGCACTGATAGTGTAAAATAAACTTCCCCATGGCGGATTTACATGAGGCATAGAACTAGGTCTACCACCTTCTGAAGGACTTGTTTCAAATGTGATTGTTGCATTTCTCTCTACTCCTAAACTTGGATCATTTTGGCTTTCGGGTGCAGGTTCACTAGTTTCTGATCCATAGGCAAAATGAAAAGGTAGATGGGTCAAAAGAATCACTAATACGGTTATTAAGATGATTATTTTTTTACTATTTATTTTGCTTTTCATTGGTACTCCTTAACTTTTAGCTGTTGCAACAAGCGAATATTCTTTCTTTGTTAGAGTTCTTATAAATTAACAAGGTGACTATTCATCAGACAATTAATCATTGATATCTCTAATCGATAAAATTTTTATCGATTAGAGATACTTTTTTTATGCGCGTTG
This sequence comes from Enterococcus sp. DIV1304_2, assembly GCF_050555445.1. Lineage (NCBI taxonomy): Bacteria > Bacillati > Bacillota > Bacilli > Lactobacillales > Enterococcaceae > Enterococcus > Enterococcus sp. DIV1304_2. Next base: position 1,329,718 of record NZ_CP187851.1, on the reverse strand, counting down.
CTCTTTAGGGGAAGAACTACGCAATTTCTCTGAACTCTTGCGTTGCATGATTTCTGCTGATTTGCTTATGCTTGCTTCCATTTTGTTTTGCAGTTTACTAGGACCAGGAATACTTGTAGCCAAGGAAGGCGATAACGTTTTTTGAGTAAGTCTTCGTTGCTTCACTTCATGAGAAGTCCCTGTACGTTCACTAACATTGAATAAGTTTTCTGCTTTTGTGAGATCGCCTTTCATAGCTAGTGATCGAGCTTCTCTTATAATATTCAATTCGTTTTTTAATTCATGGATCTGATTTTTTAATTGACGATATTTTTCGCGATTAAAAATATACTTACTAAAAAAATTGATTCGCTGTTTTTTACTTTGTAATTCGGCTAATTCATTTTGTTTCGTGTTGACTTTCATACTGTATTTCTCTAAATTATGATTTTTTACAATTGTATCTTTCAATTCATGGATTTTTTCAATAGCGGAATGAGTATCTCGATGGTAGCCTTGGTCTTCTTTCCAGGTTTCGATAAAATTTCCGAGTGCTAGTTCACTTTGTTTTTCATTTTTCTTAAACCTGCCATAGAAACCCGCGTCATTAAAACTATTTTTCATCTTCAGGTCATATCTTTTTTTATGCATGTCGATATTCTCACCTAATTCCTTGATGTTTTTTTCATCCTTTGATGAATCATACTGAAATTTATACTCCTCAAAAAAATTAGATAGTTTTTCAAATTGTTGATCCAGATCGTGGTGGATCATTTTTTGGACATTTTTTAAATCTGTTTTGACGATCGTTGAGTCCCTATTCGCTTGCCCAGCTATGCCTGTTTTGTCTGTAAGTTCATGACTCTTAGCTGATTTGAGACGTTCAGTTTCTCTTTCTCTGATCAACTGTGTTTTCTCCGCTTCTAATTTTTCATAGCGGGGATCACTCATATCTTTGATACGGTTTATTTGCGCTTGTTTCTCTGAAATTTTTTCCGTTAATTGCTGAATCTTTTCAGGATTAGATTTTACTTCAGTTGTTCTCAAGGTGCTTGATGAAGCAGTCGGCTGTATTTGATCTTGTACAGCGTTTTGTTGTAGCAACTCATTTTTCATTGCTACTAAACGATCGAGTTCAGGATCATTGATATCTTTTATGCGTGCAATTTTTTGGTTTAATTTTACGAGTTGTTCATCCATTATCATTCCTACTTTCTTAAAGAAATCCTTTATCTGTCTTCGCGATATTATTTATGAACAAAATGACTTATTTCCTATTTTTCTTTTGTAACGAACGTTTGAATCCCTCTGACGATCGAACACTCTCCAAATAAACGCGTTCTTGCTCTCTCTTGTTTTCTTCTATCCTTTTCATTGTTTGGATTCGCTTAGTCTCACGACCGATTCTTCGTTGTTCATCACTCATACGCTCATGTTCCATTCTTTCTCCTCCAATCAGGATGGCTCCAATTGATCATGAGAATTCCTTATGATCTTTGTAATGACGGTCTTCTTGTTAACTGATTATTTTTTGATAACTGATTGATTTTATTACTTTTACTGATTGCCTCTTTTTTTACTGTGGCAAAGCTCAATTTTTTGATTTTAGCAACGGATTGTTGTTTTGCCGCTTTCACTGTTTTGACTTCGGCAGATTTGATTCTTCGTTGAGAGGATGTTGCACTGATACCTAGTGTTTTTATACTTTTTAAAAGATCAACCTTCATGAAGTTCGTCCCTAATTTGTATAAAAACTGAAAAAGGTTCCGATTGGTTTTTGTTGCGATATTTTTTACAACAGGCGCTTTTTCTTTCGCAGCTTCCAGCTTGACAGGTTGTTTTTTAGCTGCCTTCGTCTTATTAGCAGATACTTCTAAAGGTGATTGCTCTTTTTCTTTCTTTTTTGTGATTCTATTTTTGATCATCTTCGTCACTTTGACGACAAATCGTCCTAAATATTTTAGTCCCATAAAACCAAATTTAGGCGTTTTCAAGGATGTTTTTTGTAGCATTTTTACCTCTGGATCTGGCTGTTCATTGGTGATCATCGAACTCCTCCTTTAAATCAAATGTTTGGTATCATTTATTTTTACATTTAGTTCGCTTTTTTAGTTGTTTCCAAAAGACAAATGCAACGATTGACGTCCCTACTACAGTTAAGGAAATTCCTGCTTGACTATTCAATCTTGGTAGCGAACGCTTCTCTTCTTTTCTTCTGATTGCGACCCCATCATTCTTTTTAGTTGAAGTTTTTTTGTCAGTTGTTTGGTCCACCGGTTTTGTTTCAGGGTGCTTATCCTTATTGTCATTAGGTTTGTCTTCCTCTGGTCTCGGCTGCTCCTCATTTCTAACATAGACGAAATTTATCTCTTGCTCCTCATCTGTAAATACACCTGTAGGTTGGCCGATGGTTTCTTTTACTTCCCAACCAGCTATTTGCATTGGCTCTGCCTTAAAAGCTTCTCCCCAACGTCCAAGTAGAATGTCCATTCGATTTTTTTCAGGCGCTTCCTCAAAAATGTGGTTGACGACTACTTGACCGCCAACTTTACGCTCGTATTGGATCGTTACCGTTTGTGCTTGTTCTGTCACTATCACTTCTGGCAACTCACCTTTTACTTGCCAACCCGCTTCTGTTCGTGGCATCAATTCAAAACGATCACCGACATTCCCGACATCTGTAATCACTTCGTTCGTATTCATAGAAGATTCGCCAATGAATTCATGATTGACGGTGATGGCACCTCCAGGTTTTCGCTCGTATTGGATCGTCACCGTTTGTGCTTGTTCTGTCACTATCACTTCTGGCAACTCACCTTTTACTTGCCAACCCGCTTCTGTTCGTGGCATCAATTCAAAACGATCACCGACATTCCCGACATCTGTAATCACTTCGTTCGTATTCATAGAAGAATCGCCAATGAATTCATGATTGACGGTGATGGCACCTCCAGGTTTTCGCTCGTATTGGATCGTCACCGTTTGTGCTTGTTCTGTCACTATCACTTCTGGCAACTCACCTTTTACTTGCCAACCCGCTTCTGTTCGTGGCGTCAATTCAAAACGATCACCGACATTCCCGACATCTGTAATCACTTCGTTCGTATTCATAGAAGAATCGCCAATGAATTCATGATTGACGGTGATGGCACCTCCAGGTTTTCGCTCGTATTGGATCGTCACCGTTTGTGCTTGTTCTGTCACTATCACTTCTGGCAACTCACCTTTTACTTGCCAACCCGCTTCTGTTCTAGGTGTCAATTCAAATCGATCGCCCACATTCCCCACGTTTGTGAATCGTGCACTGCTATTCATACTTGAAGCACCGATAAATTCGTGGTTCACCGTGATCGCTCCGCCCACCGTTGGATTCTTTGTATAGACAAATTCAACAAGTCTTTCCGGACCAGCTGCCATCTGACCGGAAGCACTTGCGCTTCCAGATGATAATCTGCTGAAGGTATATCCCGGAATGACTGGAGGTGTATACGCATAGTTTTGACCAACCTCCATTTGTTCTACCAGTGGAGCTCGGAGTTCATTACCTTCCTCATCGATATATCTCACTTTGATTGAATTTTTTGTTCGCAGTGACAATGTGCCTAAATTAAGATTAGTAAGTGTGATACCCCCTACATTAATCGGGTTGTTTCCAAAAAAATCAGCAGTTGTTGGATCAATTGCCCATGTATCTAAATAAAGCGAACTCAAGTTAAGATTGATTGAGTTAGTATGACCATTTGTCGCACTCACCTGTGACCTAGTAACTGTCACATCAACTCTTGTATGATTTCCCGTAGTCGGACCAACTACCCTGCTAATAGTCACTCCCGAAGGAAGATTTGTCGCGGTCACCTCGCCTATGCTAAAATTACCTAGCAGATTTGGTGACTTTCCATAACGCATCTGAGTATAAAAGTAATTGGGTACAGGCGTATTTCCACTCTTACCTCCCGTAAGTGCTGGAATCCAACCACCTCGATCTGTTACAAGGGCATAGGTAGGAATATTAATCGAAAAACTTACACTATCCCCCACATCAACCCCTAAAGAACCATCTACTTGTGGTGTAGCACTGATCTGTTGAGAGATTGCGTTTTCTCCTTCGTCATACAACCATGCACTTAAGCTCTTTCCTTGATGGATCTCATCGAGCATATAATCATTAAAAGTAGCATAAACACTCACTGGAAAATGTAAGAGCAACAAGATGACGCTAAATATGCTCATTAGTTTGATTTTATTCATTGAATCTCTCTCCGTATTCTTTATTTTTCAAAAGATATTTGACCTTTCAGTAGGGGCTTACCACTGGCATTATTACTCTTCGAAATTGCTTTTTGTTTGATTGAATCAAATGCCTCTTTGACGGCCGGCTGACGATTGATTCCCTTATTTTGTTCAGTAATCTGTGGATTTCTTTCAGATTTTGTATTATCCAACCGATGTCTTGCGGCTTCACCTAATTGATTCGTCGCACGGTTTTCACGTGATGACTGTGAGGGTGGCTCATGAATATCCGCTTTCACATGAAGTGTTTCATGGGTATTGAACGAATTCGACCGACTTGAACGATTCGATTCATTTGGGGTTTTGTTTTCTGTCTCTTGACCATAGACCCATGCATATGGACTTTTTTCCATTGACTTCGTTTCATTACTAGCGAGTTTTATGCCATCTTCTTTTGATCCAGCACTTTTTATTGACGAATTATCATGGGCAGATGCACGATCATCCTTATCCAATTTTTCATAGGCTTTATCAAAATTCTTATCTACCTCTAAAGAATTTTTTTCGATTGTTTCTTTTTGTGTTGTCGTTTCTAATGTTTGATCTTCTTTTTTATAAAACTTTCTTTGTAGTGCATGCAGTCCTTTACTCAAGGCAGTCACACCAAAGGAAACCCCAAGTGCCATTGCAATAACTGAAGTTACTTTGTACATAAATAACGGAGTTGAGGTGGCTATCGTAAATATATATGGTGCTATTACTGGTGTCAGTGCGATACCAATTCCTGCTACAACTATCCCAACACCAAAGATGATGGCGAGAGATTTCCAATTTCTTTTAAGATAACCTTTTACAGATTTGTCTTTTTCTGAATTTTCAGGACTGTCTTTTTCTGATGAGTGATTCTGTTGTTTTGTTTTTGCTGTTTCTTTCTCATGAGCGGCAGTTTCTCTTTGAATCGATTTTTCTTTTGGATCAATCACTCGATCTTCTAAGTTTCTCTGTCGACTTCGTTCTGCCTGGCGATAGTTTTGTATTCTAGAACGAAGTTTACGGATATAGTTGATGAGTTTTGGCCCATAAACGGCAGCCAAAATAGTCCCGTAAATAAACAGAGTTAGTGGTAGTCCATACATAGCAAGGTAGGCTGGAACGATGCCTAAAATGCCAGTTACCCACATACTGATCAACGGCCAAGATGCTAATGGTAGTAAGTTCAACAAAAGTCTTCCGATTTGAATCGCTCGGCTTTTTTTTGTATGGATTTTCTTTTTTTCTGTAAGCGGTCCTGACTCTGGCAATTCTATATTGTCATCCATAAAATCGGTTTCTGTAGCTTTATCCGTTTTTCCTGAAGCATTTTCATTTAAGCCAAAAGTATCACTACTCGCGTCTATTCCAAGTTTATCTAAAGAATCAGTTGTGTTTTCCGACTGTTTTTTATCCATTCCTCGAGTGACTATACTCGCTTCATCCAGTTTTGTTGGTTTCGGTTCCCCACCTTCACTCATCTGATTTCTCATTTGGCTATTTTGAGTGTCTGAGGAAGATTCCTCTACTGATGCGTGGGAACTATCTGTTTGAGTATCTGTTTGATTATTTGTCTGGGTATTTGTTTCAGGTGGTACTTTTTCTTCTGGATTAAATTTGAGTTTATCAGCTAACAATTCACGGATTTTTTTCGTATTACCAGCAGCGATATCTGTTAGATCTGTTTGATCAGCAGAGTGAACAGTAGGTTGGTTGCTTGTTTCTTTTCTATGATCTAGCTGATCGGCTATAACCGTTTCTTCCGATTTTGGACCATCACTACTTGTTCCAGCAGGATTTTCAAATTGGTTTTGGCGTTGACGAAATCTTTCATTAGCCAATCCATTTTGTTTTTGCTGGAATGTTTCGTTAGAATCACTAGCTTCAGTTTCTCTCCCAGTTCTGGACTCGTACTGTCTTCGCATCGCTTTAACTCGTCCCGTGGATTCTGGTGCTGGTCGCTCATCACGAAGAGCATTCGCATTTTCGAACTGATCTCTCGCTGCTCTCACTCGTCCCGTGGATTCTGGTGCTGGTCGCTCATCACGAAGATTACTCGCTTTTTCGAACTGTTCCCTCGCTGCCCTCACTCGTCCCGTGGATTCTGGAACTGGGCGCTCATCACGAAGGGTATTCGCATTTTCGAACCGTTCTCTCGCTGCTCTCACTCGTCCCGTGGATTCTGGAACTGGGCGCTCATCACGAAGGGCATTCGCATTTTCGAACCGTTCTCTTGCTTCTCTCACTAGTCCCGTGGATTCTGGTGCTGGTCGCTCATCACGAAGATTACTCGCTTTTTCGAACTGTTCCCTCGCTGCCCTCACTCGTCCCGTGGATTCTGGAACTGGTCGCTCATCACGAAGGGCATTCGCACTTTCAAACTGGTCCCTTGCTGCCTTCACTCGTCCCGTGGATTCTGGTGCTGGTCGCTCATCACGAAGATTACTCGCTTTTTCGAACTGTTCCCTCGCTGCCCTCACTCGTCCCGTGGATTCTGGAACTGGTCGCTCATCACGAAGGGCATTCGCACTTTCAAACTGGTCCCTTGCTGCCTTCACTCGTCCCGTGGATTCTGATGCAAGGTGGTTATCACTTTTTACACTGGAATTTTCGAATCGAGTGCGACGGTTTTGTAATTCTTCGTTCGTCATGTCGGTTTGATTCGATTTTGTTTCGTTTGCAGCTGCTGAATCATTCGTATGAACTGCGCTTCCGTTTCCTTTACGTACGATTTCGCTACTGCCATGCATGGTGGTAGCTCTTTGATAAGAAGTTCCTTGATGTTCACTTTCTCCACGACCCTTTTTCTTAGAAAACGCTGGTTCATTGCTTGTACTAGTCAGGTTTTCGAAACGAGCACGACGGTTTTGAAATTCTCCGTCAGTCCTACCAGCTCGACTCAATTCTGCATTGTTTGTCCTTAACGAGTCATTGTTATCTATCCTACTAGCTTGATCTTCTTGCACTAGCTCACTACTTCGTTGCTGCCTAGGTGGATTTTGATAAGCAACTGTCTGATAATTATCCGGTTCGCTTTGAGTTGTTCTCTCTCTGACTGGTGGTTCATTACTTGGTCCAGGCATATTGCCAAATTGATCTCGCCGTCTTTGAAATTCTTCGTTTGCCCTACCAGTTTGACTCCATTCTGCATTGTTTGTCCTTAATGAGTCATTGTTATCTGCCCTACTAGCTTGAGCTTCTTGCACTAGCTCACTACTTCGTTGCTGCCTAGGTGGATTTTGATAAGTAGCTGTCTGATAATTATCCGTTTCGCTTTGAGTTGTTCTCTTTATGACTGGTGGTTCGTTACTTGGTCCAGATAGATTGCCAAATTGATCTCGCCGTCTTTGAAATTCTTCGTTCGTCATGCCGGTTTGCTCCGGCTCCGCTTTATTTGTGGGTGATGATTCATTCGTATAGACTGTGCTTTCATTTCCTCTACGCACAAATTCGCTAGTACCTTTTAATGGCGGAGCTTTTTGATAGGATGATGTTCCTTCATCTCTTTGGTTCTGTCGATCTGACGGTTGATTTTGCCTATTTTGAACATTCGGTGAATCATTCGTTTGCGAGGTTCTCCATCTAGACGACTTTCGACTTTCTGATGGTGAATGATCATTTGATGTATGATTCAGACCTTCATAGTATTGTCGCAATCGATTGACTGTTCCTGATGGTACTTCAGCTGAATGTGGTTCTTTATTATAAGAACGTTCTTTTTCAAATCGTTCTTTTAAATCACTCACTCTAAGCCTTTCTTGGTGTTCTTCTTTTGTATATTGATTCGTCGTGTGAACAGGATTTACGTGCATCGAGACATTCTCTTTGATCTGATCATTGGATAAAGATTGTTGTTTTAAGTTAGGTTTCTTATTGAGTGATGCTTGTTCTGCAAATCTTCTTTCTTGTTCAGCCACTAATTTAGGACTTACTAATTCTTCAGATGCTTGTAATTGTGTGTGTGACGTCAAATTAGGTGTCGCATCTTTTGTCCTTGTTTCTTGTTTACGTATATTTTCTTTTAAGACGATCATCCGCGATTTATAAATCGAGAATCTCAAGGCATTGTATTCTGATGGATCAATGTCTTGGAGCATTCTTTCAAATGATTGTTTTAAATCATTGGTCTTTTCTTCGTTCACTTCTTTTCTTGAAGAAATCAAGTCTAGAACGAAGTGGAATTCTTCTCTCAAGGTTTCAGGGTTGCTATCCAATATTGCTTTTGCTTGAAACTCATTGAATACTTTTTCTTCATAAGGTTTTACTGATTTTACTGAAATATCTTTGTTTATATATTCTTTAAGATAGTCTTCAAATTTTTTATAAAACATCGGTCTCCTCCATTCAATGAAGAATTTTTTCAGAGTCGATTAACCATTCAAGCGATTTTCAAGTAAATGATCTAAAGATGAATTATTTTCTCTAAAAACTCCCGTTTGAGTTAACCGCACGGCTTGATGTGGTTTTTCGTAATTATTTACCCATAAAAACATTCCTGGGAGGGAATTCATGCGATAACCAAATTGTGTTTCCTCTAATGTGATTTCAAATTTTTTAACTGCTGAATGTTCATCTGTGATTGATAGTTCTAACACACATGACGTCTCAGTAATATCTTCAGAAATGACTCGATAGTAAAAAGTTCGACTTATTTCGTCTCCGTCATCCACTTTTCGTTGGACAAATGTATCTTCTGTGAAATCAATCAACACTTGACTATTCATCGTCGTACCTGTCCAACTACCTTGAAGTAACACGTCATTCCATTTCTGACTGATCATCTCGTTCACTTCATCACCACCAGAATCCATCATTTCTTTTGCTTTCTCCATCAATTCAACACTTGGATAGAAATAGGTAGTGTCCCCCTCATTGTCTTCATAAAAGAAGATCGTTTCCCCTAGCCTGGTCATCAGCTCAAAAGTCACTTCCTTCTCGTCTTTATCGGTCAACACAAGTTTTGTATCCACCAAACGATAATGACCGGTTGAGAGCCAGGTAGTACTCTGATAGGTCCCATCATTTTTTAATTCTAAGACCATGCCATCCGCTCGATCAGAATACCAAATTCCCCGATAGACTAAAGCTTCGTTTTTTTCCACTAAATTTAGGTCCTCTTTTTTTTGCTCGTTTACAGACAAAGGTTGACTATTGGTGGTAGATCCTAAATTTTCATTCGTATTGCGATGAAAAAATAGCGTGTAAAAAATAAAACTGAACATTGCGATGAAAATGCCGACAGCTATAAACACGATTCTTTTTCCTTCTTTTGACTCAACTATATTTTTTATTTGCTTCATCGTTCATCCTTTTCTTTCTTTATTGAAGAATACCGTACCCTGAAATACTTGGATCATTGATAAAATAGGTCCTTCTAGCTACTTTATCGGCAGTATTCCCTTCGATGGTCTGAATGATATTTCCATCTGTAAACTCTACGATTCCCACATGATCCTTACCTGTACCACCTCCATTCCAATCAAAGAAAATCAAATCACCTGGTTGTGGATGATAGTTCTCTGAAGCCTTCTTATAGTTCCCTTTTTCAGTTAACCAGTTGATCATTTGTAAACAGTTAGCAGACTTGATTATTTTTTCTTGGTTGAGATAACCTACTTGGTCTGCTACCCAACTCACAAAGATCGCACACCACTCTACTCTTCCTTCAAACCCATACCATTGCCAGTACTTCTCTCCTTGAATCGTGCCAATCTCATTGATTGCAGCCTCTAGGAAATCTGAGTTTTCGAGCCATAGATAGTTAGTTACTATAGGTACATAGAACATATTTCCGTAAGCATATCGCCATGAAAACCCATGTGCTAACGCTACTGGATGGGTATAAGTAACAGTCTGCCTGTTGCTTTTTTCTCTTGCATATAACTCTGCATGAAGGAAGCTATATTGCTTATTAGTATTTGCTAACCAATGTAAAAAGTCTTCTCCGTAGTTATAGGCTTGAAGAGCCGCACGATCATCAAGATGTAAGGTTCTCGCTTTACTTAATAATTGAGCAAAATAGTGGGTGCCTCGATCAATTGATCGTTCTGGATCATCGATCGTATTAGGAGACAAACCTTGTGACTCACTGGCCTGCATGATGTCAGGGAATCTTTCTGCATCACCACCTGATTCTACTTGGATGATTGCCAAGATCATGTTGACATACTCTGGAATCCCATACTTTTCACAGGCTTCTCGAACAAGATGTTCCCATTGTAAAATCATTTGTCCAGGATTTTTAAGACTTCCTGAGATTGATCTTGAAGAATGATGTGTAAACCCTTCTATCTCAGAAGGAAATTGAAATTCCAGATCAAAAATATAAGCAGATGGATAAATGTGTCTGTTTGGCCAGAATGTTCGGCGTTCTATGACTTCAACCTTTAAATTTCCAGTGGTTTCTCCTACGATTGTATCGCCGTCTACCCACTCACCACTTCTCACCCGGACATTTTTTAATGGAGACAAAACAACTCTTTTGCTCAAAGAAGTATTGATAGTGACATAATCATTGCCAGCAGCATGTACCCTTCCTGATCCAGAATTATCGATGCCATAGACAGGTGTGCCAGGCTCAGCCAACAGCTCAATATGATTGTGTCTATTTCTGTCATTTGATCCTCGATAGCCATATTTTTGAACAACGATGGCCTCTTGGTTCATGCCAAAAGGACTTTGCAAAAATACTTTATTCTCAAATCGGTCCAATTCCTGGATCGGTCCAAATTTATCTAGTTCTTCCTCTGTCAACGTATCTGAATTTTCATCAATAAACTGGCTGATTGTTTTGATCTCAATATTGATCAACGCCACTTTTATCGTACGATGGGTTGGACGATCTTCTTCATTACGAGGGGTAGCGGGTTGGTCCCCAGTTGGAGTGTTAGCTGTTTGATTTTCTTCGGAATCATTCGGTTCTTCTTCTGAGTTCTCGTCTTCTTCCGAATCATCCGCTTCTTCTTCTAAGTCCTCGTCTTCTTCTGAATCATCCGGTTCTTCTTCTGAGCTCTCGTCTTCTTCTGAATCATCCGCTTCTTCTGAGTCCTCGTCTTCTTCCGAAACATCCGCTTCTTCTAAGTCCTCGTCTTCTTCTGAATCATCCGCTTCTTCTAAGTCCTCATCTTCCTCTGAATCATCCGCTTCTTCTTCTGAGTCCTCATCTTCCTCTGAATCATCCGCTTCTTCTTCTGAGTCCTCATCTTCCTCTGAATCATCTGGTTCTTCTGGGTCTTCTTCTTCATCCGAATCATCTGGTTCTTCCGATTCATCGTCATCTTCTGAGTCTTCCGATCCATCTCCTTCTGGGTCAGTGTCCTCAGTATCATTGTCTTCAGGATAAATAATTGGCACTTCTCTTGTTTCGATTTCTGTCGTGTAACTAAAGGTATAGTCATGGATTCCTTCTACTTCTCCACGAACTCTCGTTGCACCAAAGATATTGCTACTCGCTGAGATACTTTTACTGATGTTATAATCTTCATATTTTGCATTCAGGTAATAGAGGTACGTATCTGCATCAGAGCTATAGATAAAATTGTTATCTGGTCTGGCAACACCATTTACAACAAAATAAACTTCTTCAATTTCAGAATCTTCTGAAAAATCTTCAAAAACTTGTTGCACTTCTTTGTTCTTTCTGGCATCCAAAAGTGTGACATGCTCATATGCCTCTGCTAATGCCATATCTTCCGTTTTTATAGTGAATATACTAGCGATAAAATTAAAGATGGCGATAATCACAACGATCACGACGATCACGACCGCCAAGATCATCATTACTTTGACGGACAATAACATGAGGATCAGTTTGAGAATAATAAATAAGACTAAAAGCACTCCAAGAATATTCAATTCGCCATCTTTGTTCCTGCCAACTGTGTCTATGGCTGTTTGTGCCAGATTTTTTTTCAGTTTGGGTTTGAATTTTTTTTTCGATGGCATTTTTGTTTGCTTTTTTAATCGTTTGACTTTGTTGGAGTTACTTAACACTTGATGTTTACGTTCAAGTTTGTCTTTGATGCCGAATAGTTTTTCTTCAAGCTTCTTTGCTCTGGTCTGCTTATTCGTAGTAAGTGTATTCTTTATGCCAGCTAGATTGAGAACATTTTTGCCTAGCTTTTGTTGTTTCTTATGATAGAATTTTTTTGATCCTAGTTTTTGTTTATTGATTTTTTCAGTAGAGAGCTGACTTCGCTGATTCGTCCCACTATTATTGGATGACGTTTGTCTTTTTTTTATTCCTAAAAGCGCATGATCGATTTCTTTAGAAGAGCGGTGTTTATTCTTTATGAAATAGGCCTTTTCTCTAGTGGTACTATGTTTTTTATTTCTATTTACTTTGTTTAACTTTTTTTTATTTGTCATGAGATGGCGCTTTTTAAATTGACTATCGTAAGTTTTTTTGCTTGTTGCGCCTTTACTTAATGGCTCTTTTCTTGATTGGCTATTCACCATATGTTGTTTAAAATCAACGATGTTTCTATTTTTTAGCTGTAAGTTATCTCTTTTTTTTCTCGCTAATTTTTGTTGACGTTTTTTGAATCGGAGTCGTTTCTTCAGTGCTTTCTCTTTTTGCTCTTTCGTACTGACACGTTTCAATTTGATCGATAACAGATCTTGTTGCTTGTTGTTTTCTTGTTTATTCCCCTCATATGTTTCATTCATAATCTTGCTTTGTTTTTACCTCTTCACCAGGTTTAGTTGTCATGATTTGATAGAGTTTCGTCTCTTTAGGCAGTCGGTCTTCAAATGGAATGATCGTGTCCCCAAACACCATCAAACCTGTACCTTCACTCCCATTTAATACATACTTTTCCTGCTCTTCCGATATATCGAATAAACGAGTCAACTCTGAGCGGTCAGATTTTGCTTGATTGAACATGACAACGAAGTCGCTATTAGAAAGCATTCTTCTGGCTAGATCCGACAATAATAGTGTCTCAACATTTTGAGTGATCCCTGTCGGTATAGCCCCCCATTTTCTTGCTCTACTCCATAATTCAAAGAAATAATTTTCTGAATATTCATTTGTAAAGAGCAACTGTAATTCATCAATATATAACCATGTACGGATCCCTGATTCTCGATTCAATGTGATTCGATTCCAAATTTGATCTAAAACGACCAACATTCCGAATGGTTTAAGTTGTTTCCCTAAATCTTTGATGTCAAAAATGACCAAACGTTTATTTAAATCTACGTTCGTCTGCTCGGAAAATAGCGCTAAGCTACCTTCTGTATAAAGCTCCAATTCAATCGCCAGTTGCTTTGCCTCTTCTTCTGGCTGTGCATTTAGCGCCATATAAAAATCTTTTAATGTCGGCAACTTTGTCTGGTCTTGGTAAATTTTCCGGCATACTCGGTCGATGATCGTCTTTTGTTGGGAAGATAACCCTAAAATACCACCCGTGATCAGCTCACAAAGTGAAATCAAAAATTGGGTTTTTAGAGCGATCGGATCAGCATCGTCGCCATAGTTACTATTGATATCCATCGGATTGATGCAGGTGTTTGAATTGCCAGCCAATCGAACCATTTGACCATCAAATTCCGAGCAAATATGCTGATATTCTGATTCAGGGTCAATGACAATCACTTCGTCTTTGGCGTTTCTCAGTAAAACATTGACGATTTCCCGTTTGACAGAGAAACTCTTACCTGATCCTGGTGTACCTAAGACAAACCCATTGGGCGCCATTAGTTTTTTTCGATCAAGAATCGTCAGATTTTTTGTCACAGAATTGATCCCATAATAATTGCCATTCTCGTGGAGCATTTCAGAAATCGAAAATGGCATCAACGCCGAAACCGCAGAAGTTGCCAATAATCGATTTAAAGGAACATGATTCTTTCCTATTGGTAATAGTGTATTCAAAGCAAATTTTTGTAAATAAGCTAGTTCAATGATCGTGCAGCCAAATCTTCGCCCTACTGACTTGATTTTACTAGCGATTTTATTTAAGTTATCCTGATTATTTGCGGAGAAATTGATCAACACAGTTACTTCAAATAGTTTCTGGCTTTTACTTTGTAATGAATCTAATAGCTCTTTTGCTTCATCCAGAGAATAAGTTAGGTCATAGGGTAGCATGTCATAATCGTACCCACTGTTTAAGGCTTTGCGCTGTTCATCTACCTTTTGCTGATCCATATAAGCCATTTTTGTCTTTACTAAGTCGAAACTGCTTGCCATCGGTATCGGCTTGCAACTAACCGTAAGAGTGATTTCTTCATCGATCTCCATGAGACCTGTCAAGCATTCATCAGATAGTTCGGCAGGGTAACCATTCAAATAGAGGGTCTGATTTAGTTTGTCATCGATCTTGATCAGGCGCTTATCTAATTTGAGATCGACTTGTTTCGGCAGTAATGTAAGATTCTCATTATTTAAGATTTGCCCAATCAATTCTTTGCGTTCTTCTCCCTTTAAAATATGGAGGGTCGAACCAATTTTTCGAGCGAATAGATCCACTTGATCGGCAATCAAGAATAACTCTCTTTCCGCAAATTCCTGATTCTCATGTTTTTGAGTAAAAGTAATAAAAATTTTCTTTTCAAATGCATTCTTCTTTTCGTTGATTTTCGCTGTCAGATAGTCATTCATTTCTTGGCGGTATTTATCATCATATCGTTCATTTTTTTCTTTAAAAAGCACATGAGTCAATTCTTCGACTGTTTTTTTCTTTTTTACTAACGTGACTTTGTACTCAATAGAAGCGTCTAAAGAATTTAGAAATTCACAATATTTAATGAATACCTGCATACGTTGTTCTTCTGAACAAAGTTGATAACTGATATCTTCGACATTGATCGTTAGCGAATATTCATTTTCCTCGATTAGACAAATGCCATTGTCATAGATTTTTTCAAAAAGTAAAAAAGATTTCTTTTCCTCTTGCTTATTTTTCTTATTCTTTTTCTGTTTGAAGTTGACCTTCATCAAATTGGGACGTATCAGATTCTTCATAAACAACTACTCCTTGATCAAAATGGTAAATAAAATAGTATTTCAAATAGCGTTCAAAAGGCAGTCCCTCTTTTTTTAGCCACCCAAAAGCGACGATTGGCATTGAAACGAGAATCATCAGCCAACTGATCACGTCCATGGAATAGCCAAAAAAGCGCACAAATACAAAACTAATCACGATATTAATCAACCCTGCGACAGACAGAAAGCCTAATTGCCGCACACTCATGCCTGCGACAATGCGTTCTTTATATTCCCGTACATCTTTATGGACTTTGACTTCAATTGCCATAACTTACTCCTTTCTACGAGGCAGACACAATCATTTTTGCCCATCCCTTCGTCTTATTTATTGCAAACATCAAGGCAATCATATAAATCGTTAAACCAAAAATAAGACCCCACATCGTTTGATTGTGATTACTCAAAAAATTCATAAAGATCACAGGATAGATGGTCAACACTAATGCGATCATTACAGCATGTAATGAGGAGGCCGCAAAATTCTTAAAGAATCCTTTAGCCATCGATGAAAATTCTTGATTCGGCAGTGCTGCCATAGAAATAGGAGCAATCGCACTGAATATATATAATTCAAAAAATCTTACATAGACGATGACATTGATAAAAACCCCTACAACTAAAGAAACTAAAAACAGAACGACAAAAACCATTAATACAACCATTACTTCCCACCACGAAAGACTTCTGACGACTGAATCGACGACATTGTAATAAGAACCTAAAAGATCATTTCTGTTGTAGTCCATTATTTGCCCTGCTAACATCGATCCTAAAGCGACAATGGCATCAAGGATCACTTGGATTCTTAAGATGACAATATAGCAAATAATAAATTTCACAAATGCTTTCATGATCATTTCAAATCCCAAAGTAGGAGCACCACCCGCATTCTCTACTTTTAAAGAAATTTTTTGAAATTCAAATAAAATAAATATCGCTAAGATGGAAAATGCAACAGGGGCTATAATTGTTTGTTGAATGACTCCTGCTATTTCATAGGCATCTACCATATATTCTTGCAATCCTCGACTTAATGAATCTGCGATATTGTCCCCATTCAAATATTCCATCATTCGAGTAAATAGCATCATTATCGCTGCGCGCACTGATTAACCTTCTTTCTATAAAAAATTTTCTACCTACTTAAAAGTGAGCCGACATCAAATGCGGTCACGAACCAAACTGCAGCAACTAAAATCAATGCACCGCCGACGACTTGCCAGATCCCTTGTTGTAGTTGCGGGCCATTTTTATCTTTTAACGCACCTGCTAAGATCACGGTTCCCCAAATGATCCATAATCCTCCGCCAACCATCGTAAATCTTGAAATCAAATTAAATACATCCTGTAATAATTGTTGATTATTGTTCATTTCTATCCATTCTCCTCTTCATTTTTCGGTGATTGATTTCGTTCGTACCAATTCTCTGGAGTCACATCTCCGAGTTTTTTATAATTTTTATGTTTGGTAATATCATATTTTTCTGATATAAACGGAACTATTCCACGAATCTTCAAAATCGCTTTTGTTCCACTTAGGTTAGCCACTTCATCTACATCCAATAAATTTCGACCCATTTTTTGATAGTTCTCACTATAATTCCCATTACTACCTTTGGTGATACTGATGTTCTTGTGCTGGATCGTTTTCTTTCCTAGTAATTTGGAGATATACTCATGCGTGCTTAACTCCATCCCACCTAAATACAGAAAAACGTCACTGGTCCCGATGATTGTTTCCCAAGTATCTTTATATAAATTTTTAAGCTGACTAATGTTTTGTAAGATCACATTGACCGATATCTCGCGACTTCGAATCACTGAAATCACTTTTTCAAAGTCTGGAATCTGTCCAATATTGGCAAATTCATCTAAGACACATCGCACATGATGGGGCAGACGACCTTTATAAACATTGTCTGCTTTGTAAACTAAGCTATCGAATAATTGTTGGTACAACATACTTGCTAAGAAATTGAAACTCGTATCTGTATCTGATAATAAAATATAGATAATCGTTTTCTTGTCTCCAACAGTGTCTAATGCTAACGTATCTTTACTCACGATTTTTTTGATATTTGGAATATCAAAAGGCGATAATCGCACTCCTAAGCTGACTAAAATACTTTTTGCGGTGCGATCCCCCGCTAATTTGAAAATTTTGTATTGCGCCACTGCAAAGTTGGCAGGATCTTTTTCTTCAAGTTCATTGAAAATCACGTCTAGTGGGGAAACATAATCTGGCACATCCTCTGGACAGTTTGCTAAGCGAACCATTTCAACGACATTCGTCAATGTTTGATCTTCCTCATCAACTTCTTGCAAAAGATAACTGAATGTGGCCATCAATAAGGCAGTTTCAGCTTTTTCCCAAAAATCATCGCCACCCTTTTTTTCAGGGTCTGAAGTATTTTTGATCAAGTTGTTGACGACTTTTAAAATATCGTCTTCGCTACGGATGTAAGTAAAAGGATTATAGTAATCTGTATTTTCCCGCGTGATCAAGTCAAAAACCTTGATTTCATAACCTGCTTCTTTAAACATTGTTGCTGTCTCGCTTAACAATAGTCCTTTAGAATCACTGACGACATAAGAGGAATGCAGTTGCATCAAATTTGGTTTCACATAGAATCTTGTTTTCCCTGATCCAGCTCCTCCTACTACGATGACATTCTTATTCCGATTAAAGTTATTAGATTTAGTGATCTTCATACGACCAGACATAGACAGCGATTCACTTTTTGTGAGAATGATATTGTTGTCTTTTTTTTTATCCATCATTGGCTTTATGTCTTTTTTGTTGCCCCATCTGGCACTTCCATATTCAAACTCTGTATGTTTCGGCATACCTGAGTGATACAAGATACCAAGAGCAAGCCCCCCCACGATTGTCAATGTACCAATGATACTTGCTATACTATAGCTAAAATCAAACTCAAAGCGACTGACTTCTAGTCCAAATTGATCGATTGTGCGAACCAAGACTTGTGCGATATCTTCTGTCTGTTGTCGGAAATTCTCGTAAATTAGGATGGTCCGATTTGCCGTATACGCGAATACAAGAAATAAAAATAGTAAAAGTAATTTATAATACCAAGTCTTTGAGTTTTTCAACTTGTCCTCCTAAACGACATAAGTTATCTTTGTTATTATCTAAAATCCGTAACGAGCAAGTCTGAAACGATGTCCATCGTTCGGTCAATATCTGCTTTTTCTGGTAGATAAAACATTTTAGTTTGATCACCAACTTGATACGGAAATGGTAATATATTTGTCACTAATATATCTACATCAAGTGGATTTTCAATGGTTTCCAATTGTTCCTGGTACATGATGCTTGCCCTGGTGTGTAGATATCTTTCAATAATTTCATTTAAAGCAAAATCCGTTAAAAATCCTCGTTTTAATGCAACAACAACTGTACTTAAAACTTCACATGCCTTGTTCGTATATAAGAAAAGTAATAAGTCAGAAGTAAATGATGAAGCACATCTTTTTTGCAGGAAATTCTTTTGGATCGCTTTATTTTTTTTTATGACTGTATTCATTTCTTTATATAACCGCCGGTTGATTGAATCAATCAGCATCGCCGATTCTTCATCGTTATATGAAAAATCAATTTCAAGTTCCTGTTTGATTTTCTCTTGAAATAAAAAGCAATTGACAATTGAATACAGTTGCTCATTATCAACTTGGATCCGATTCCCGAGAACACTCTTGAGATCTAAAACCAAATGTTTGACTGTCTCAGAAAAACCAAAGTATTCTGCAAATCCTTTATTGTGTTTTTCTATCTCTGTGTAATAACATTCATGTAAATGGATCATACAAGCTATAAAACAACATTCTTCAAAAATGACTTCTTTAGAGTAGGTCTTAAAACAATCTAATTGAATAAATTCAATGAATAATTGATTCGTTAAGGGATTGTTTCTAAACCAATCTAACAATCGCGACTGGATATATAATTTGTCTTTTCCAAATCGGATAAAAGTTAAAGCAAGTATTTTCTTTGTGATTGATTGGGAAACATCCGAACATAACGCCAAAACGATTTTGGTTATTTCTTCCATTTCATTTTTATAGGGGCAATAATCTTCGATTTCTAGATAAGCTGATTTAATGTAAAGATCAATAAACAGTTTCCTGATTCTGATCTCCTTCCCTATAAATTCAACCGGTGAAAGTTTTAAATTCAAACCATATTGATGGCAGATTTTCTTTAGCTTTCGCATTTTTTGGATCACTGTTTTCTCACAGTAGTGTAGTTCCCAGCTCCAATCGATCACCTGCTTCAGTTCACCTGTAAGGATACTTGTTGTCACTTTTACTAAGTCTTCATTCATGTAATAAGATTTTTTCTTCTCGAATAACTTAAAATGGTTCAATATAAACATGCTGACCCCTTTATAGGAAGTCAATATTTCAATTGTGTCGGAAAATTCATCTTGAATCGTTTTTAAATCATTGGTAATCGTTCTTCTAGTTACTTTGAGACTTTTTGCAAGATATTGAACGGTCACATTTTTTCTTCTCTCTAAAGTATTCAAGATAAATACGGCACGTTTTTTGTAATCATTCGATATTAATCGTTCAAGAATCTCTTCCACTTACCTTCCCCCTTTCACATAACAACTTCACTATAAACAATATGTTTTTTTATTTCGAGGTATTGTATTTCCCGACTTAGAGAAAAAAATTTCTTTAGAAGACGAAGTTTTTTTAAAGTTTTTTTATAGATTTTAGTTTTTAGAGATAACAATAAAAAAGAGGCTATACAAATTGTATAGCCTCTTTAAGGCGCAATTAATAACAACATCCCACTATTTTTATTTATCTACAATAAATGGCCCTCTAAGTTTTTAAGCTTTCTACAAAAAAGTTATTCTATTGGAATCCTAAATTAATCCAAAAGGCTAAAAGACTTTTAAAAGTTATTTAATTCTAAATAAACTTGCTGCACTATCTGGCGCCCAAGATGGATCCCCAAAATTATAATGAGTCACTAATGTTGTATACAGTTTCCCTTCATGGAAGATGATTTCATCTTTTGTGTACAGCACTGGATTGGTTAAACTTCCTAACTCAAATTGACGATGTTCACTAGGTGGTGCAATTTCATTTGTTTTTGTTGAAATCACTAAGCGGTTGCTGGCCTCTGATCGAATAGAATCATTACTCACTGCTTTGATCGTATAGGTATATTGAGTCCCAGCATTCAATCCAGTATCTAGATAAGTTGTATTTGCAGTTTGACCAACTAATTGGCCATCTCTATAGATTTCATATGTTTTGATTCCTGCAGAGTGGCTCGAAGGATTCCACATCAATGAGATTGAGTTCACTGTTTCCCCCATTGAATGTAAGTTACCTGGTCTTGTTGGCACTTCTACTTCGTTATCTGCTAACGTTGTTACCTGAAGCGCATCACTTTTTTCAGATACTTGTCCGGTAAACGATACTGCTTCGATTTCGTACTTATACGTGGTATTTGCTGTTAGTTGATTATCTTGATAGTTGTTCGCAGAAGTTGTAGTAATCAGTTGACCATCACGATACACATTGTATTTTTCAGCAGCTGCTTGTGCATCCCACGAAAGTGAGACTGACTGTTTTGTCGTATTTACTGCTCTGACATTTGTTGGTTTATTTGGTACGACTGGTATTGCTCCATTACTCTTGATATTCGCATCAATCACATTATAAAAGGCATTCGCAGTATCACTAATATCCCAAATTGCTAAAATAACGTGATACCCCATACGGTCTTCTGGAATATTGACTGTGTGCGTTGCGCTAATATTCGCAGAAGATTGTCCGCCACCATCGAATTCCGATAATAACTCTAGATCTTCTCTCGCAAGTGGTTTGTTTTGATCCCAACCATTTTTCGTGATGTAGTAATGATATTTCGCAGTCCGGTGATTTGCCGTAAAATGCCAAGTGAAATTATTAGGACCAGTACTGATATCTTGCTTTGTCCATAACGTGGATGTCTGTTGATCTAACTGAAAACCTAACGCGCCATTTGCAGAAGCAATTCGTCCATCCGCTGGTCCTGCTGCTGGGAAGCCTTTCAATGCTTCTAAAGATTGTGGCTCATTGATCACTGCCCCATACTTTTGAAATGCTGCAGTCCAGTTGGTACGGGCATCTAATGACCCTTGGTATCCTCGACTAATTGGCTCTCTTACATACCCATGAGCAGAAACATCTTTTGTCGCACCAAAAATTATTCCTCCTAGACTTAAAACCAATACAACACTACCCAATAATCTTTTTTTCATATCATACCTTCCTTCCAATATTTTTTGTTACATTATTTTTATAACATAATAACTTATTTAAAAATAGCAGACATAAATTGATCAACAAATCACAAAAGTACATATAAAAAAACATTAAAATATTTATATATAAGTATTTATAACTTGTGAAAAACAAAACTATTATTCAGTTTTTGTTCATTTAAACCAAGAGATGATAAACAGATTTGGAAAATAACTTCGATTTATCGTATCTTATTATGTTATTTAGTCAATCGTTATCAAAATTTGTACGTATTTACGATAACTTTATTAAAATACGATCCCAGCCTTGTCCATGAATCTTTATCTGAGATATGTTTAAAATAAAACAAGTCTTTATCCTCGTATCCATGGGTATCCGAAATAACGATATCAGCATGATCATACGATTCTACGATTTTTATTCGTTTATTATTGTAGTAATGAGTAATAATATTTTCGACTATATTTTTAGATTCTGGAAGGTTAAAAAATTCCACATAAACTTTATGTTCAGATTTAAGACTGTTGGATGCCAAGCTTCCTAACATGACTTGCACAAAACTATTTTTGATGTGATTGTAAGAAGGTTCATTTTGGTAAGATTTTAAGTTTTTATCAATACAACGCTCTATATAGGAGCCATAACGATTTGTTGGTAGTGCATCATGGTATATAGGCATAAATTTATATAATTCCAAA
This sequence comes from Enterococcus sp. DIV1304_2, assembly GCF_050555445.1. Taxonomy (NCBI): domain Bacteria; kingdom Bacillati; phylum Bacillota; class Bacilli; order Lactobacillales; family Enterococcaceae; genus Enterococcus; species Enterococcus sp. DIV1304_2. Next base: position 1,307,497 of record NZ_CP187851.1, on the reverse strand, counting down.
TGATGGATAGTGACTAATTTGTTTGTCAAATAATAGAGTAGTTGGTAAAAAATCGTTTCTGGTATATGAAAGTAATCAATCATGCACGTGAGTATTTTTTTACATTTGGTGACGATTGAATTCTTCTTTAGCTCCCTTAGCTTTCTTCCCAGTTCTTCTTTTTCTTCTTTCTTATTTAAATCTTGTGCAAAATAGTTGGATAGAAAGGCGAAATGGATACATTCATTTCGTGCATTTGTGCCATCTATCATCTTTTTGACAGTCAGCTTTTCTAAACACGCATCCATCTCCTCCTTATAGACTGTTTCTCCCAGCTCCACGAGTTCTGAGGGTAGATCCTGGATTTGGTACCCGTTTTTCAATGATATTAAACTGACCGCTAATAAATAGTTGATACGCTTTTTCCCTAGCGGAGATAAATTTTGGTAATGATCAAAATTGATGGATAAGCGTAAGTTGATTACTTCTTCTTGTGTAATCGTTTTGAACAACCAATAGTTTCCTTTTGAAATGACTGCAATTCCCAGATAATGCAACATACGTATAGTAGATTCACTCCCTGTTAACTCAATCAATGTTTCATTGACCTTCATCAATCGAATATCAATTTTTAGTAATTGAAACAATTCTTTCAACTTTCCTAAAAGTTTGTATACATGTGACTCACTATAGATTAGATATTTTGCGATATCTGAAACACTGAATTTCCTTTTTTCCAACACATATAACAATGTCTGATACAAATTTGACTCTGCAAAATATCTTTCTTGAAAAATATTGATCAATTCGAGATATTCCGTATCGGTTAGTTGTGGCATACAGCGCAATTCATCTTTATCTAGAATCAAAGAGGTGTGCGTTTTTTTTGAGAATTCACTTTCATCATACTCTCTCATCAAATTTTGAAGTATCTTCCTTGCTTGTCTTTTTGTTAGATCCATTTCATCTTCCAGCTTTTTTATTGAGACTGCTCCATGTTTCATTTCTTTTAATACCTTCATTTGTAAAAATTGTGTTTTTGTAATGAATAATAATATTAATTTATCTGGCAGCATATTTGTTTTCTCCTCAATCTATAGTTGAAATGTAAAAATTCAAATAGTATAACATCACCTCAATCTTTCCCTGTCATTTTTAAATAGCAAAAATATTCTTACTATTCAGAAAACAAAAGATACTTGTTGATTTATAGTAATTATTTGACATGAGAACGGTGTAAACCTTCGTTCGCTTTTAAGCGATAACCTAAAATAACTATTATAAAAAAACAAGTACAATTTAATATTAGAATATTTCTGCATAAAATTCCAATAATTATATTCTTGAATTTATTTTATTCCAATAAATTTAAGAGAAATTTATTGATTTATTTGCATGCGATACCTAGCAAAAAAACTGAAGAACCAACGAGTTGCCTCGTTTGATCCTCCAGTTGCTTTACAAATATTGCTTAAAATCATTTCAGTTAGTGCTGATAATTTATTTCGATGATTCGTTTGACTATCCTACATTATGTATCAATCTTACATGGTGGAAGTGGTGAACTACTCACCACTTAGCTAAACCTGACGGTTCTTAACGCTTGAAGTGGGAGCTTCTTGGGAATAGAGCATACTTGATAGTGTATTTCTTTACTAACAGCGGTGTCTCTTATTTGCCAAGCTATCCCCGTAGTTCCTACGGTTCTTGATTTTATCTAAGCTAATTGTTTTATTCGGAGACCTTCGATCAGAATATTGATGCTTGCGTTTATATCACGGTCATGATGAGCATGACAAACCGGACAAGTCCATTCTCGTATTTCGAGCGTTTTCTTGCCATCTTGATGACCACAATCCGAACAGAGTTGACTAGATGGGAACCATTTATCTACTTTGATGATTTCACATCCATACCAGTCAGCTTTGTATTGTAGTTTAGTTACAAAACTAGACCACGATACATCAGAAATACTTTTAGCTAATTTATGATTGCGTAACATACCTTTTGCATTTAAGTCTTCAATACAGATAGTATCGTGATTTTTGATAATCTCTGTACTTAACTTGTTTAGAAAGTCGTTGCGCTGATTCATTACTTTTTCATGTAGCCGCGCTACTTTTCGTTTTTGTTTTTGATAGTTTTTGGCTTCAAAGAGATTGACACCTTTCTTTTTAGCTAATAATGCACGTCTTGACAACTTACGTTGTTCACGTTTTAGTTTCTTTTCCATTTTTGACGTGAACTTATTATTATCAATCTTTTGACCGTCAGAAAGAATGGCAAAATCAGTTATACCAAGATCAATTCCAATAGAAGAATCGTTTTTAGGAAGTTCAACTATTTCTTCTTTACACAACAAAGAAATATGGTAATTACCACTTGGATGACGTGAGATTGTGGCAGATTTGATAATTCCTTTAGGTTGTCTATGGAGTTTAATCTTGACTAAAGACTTCAACTTAGGAACTTTGATGAATTTATTATCAATCAAAGCTACTGTTCCTTTTTGGTTGTTAGTTGTATAGCTTTGTACAGGATTCTTCTTACTTTTGAATCGAGGAAACCCAACGGATTTATCTCTAAAAAAATTCTTATATGCCTTATCTAAATTAAGTTGTGCATTCGCTAGAGCCAGGCTATCTACTTCCTTCAAAAACGGAAATTCTTCCTTATATTGAGCTGGTGTTGGAAAATTCATTTTTATAGAAGAATCATTTTTAGTTTCTTCATAATTTTTCATTCGGTCATCAAGCATTAGATTGTAGACCTTACGGACACAACCAAAAGACTTAGCAAAGAACATTTCCTGCTCTTCTGTTGGATAAATTCTGAATTTATATGCTTTTAGTCGCTCCATAAGACTCACCTACTCTCTATTTGTGGTTATTACCTTGATTCTGAATATACTTTTTGATGACATCAATTGGTGCGCCACCAGTTGTCAACAGGCAGAAACTTTTAGACCAAAACATTTCTTTCCAAAGATATTGTTTTACTCTAGGATAGTCACGCTTTATCAAGCGTGAACTCGCGCTTTTATAAGCGTTGATGAACTTCGTCAGCTCTGTTTTTGGCTGTGCTTTGAACATAATATGAACATGATCTTTATCATGATTCCACTCAACGAGAGTGATGTGATATGACTCTGCAATTCGTACAAAAGTTATTTTAGCAAATTCAGATATTTCATCATCAATCACTTGTCTACGGTATTTAGTTACCAGTACAAGATGATAATAGAGAAGAAACACTGAATGATTATTAGTATCTAGTTCCATTGTTATATCAGCTCATTTATTATATAGACTGATTATAACATAGTACAAAATAAAAAGGCAATATGCATTACATGTCGGTTTTCGAGTTACCAACGGTAACCCTCATACCGAACGGCATTCATCACCCACCTATAGAGGATGGGCGACTTCTGCCTGAATTAAGTTAAAAGATCAAGCAGGATAGTCAGTCATTTTGTTGATTTAGCCATACATCTTTTCTTATCCGAATGGCACACTTGAGTGATGTAACTGAATTTTTAAGTCGCCATCCTCATCCATGATATAACCAAATGTGTATTCAACTTTGACTTCTTCGTTGGTTTCCCCAGAAGTAAAATAATATACACCTGAAGAAATCGCTGTATCACCGTTCAAGATCGTATCGTGATTATCAAAGCGGATATCTGTCCAAGGCTCTAAGGCAAATCCACCATCTTCTGCGATGTCCCCACCAACAAAATAAGATAGTGCTTCATCTTTTGTTCCGCGAAATGGTACTTCCGCAGCTTTCGTTGGTTTGAAGAGCACTTGACCGTCATCGTAAGCATATAGATTTTCCAGTGTCTCAAGCGCTTTTTCTTCGGCTTTTTCGTCACTTTCCAAGCTAGCTTCACCAATCGCTATAATATTCTCTGCCCATTCTTGTTGTGCTTCTTCTACATCCGAAAGAGTAATGACCGGTGTTTCCTTCTGTGTCTCATTTGTTGTACTAGTTGTATCTTCTCCTTGGGCAGATGTAGCGCATCCAGCCATTGTTAAAACTAAAGTTGATAAAAGCAATGTTTTTTTAATCATATAATTCCTCCTCTATAATTAAATTCTAACAGAAAACTCTTTTATTTAAAACTAAAAATATAACATACTTAAAACAAAATAAATAAATTAAACGTGTTATAATTGCCTAATTCTAACATGCATATTTTATAAAAACATCATAATAAAATAACTGATTTATTTTATTATTCTAATAATGTTTTATTATTTATTTCGTCTAAATAATTTTCGTTTGTATCATTCAGAAAATTTTCTTGTAATGTTATAAACAATCATTTATTCTTTTTCTCTTATGCATCTTTCTCAATATTTGTTTCTTTACAAAAAAAGGTGGGATTTTCCTCCGCTCACATATTCGAAAATCGAATAAATGGCGGGAATAAAAGTAACTAATTCAGAAATAAGGCACCATCCACAAAAAAATTGGACGAACAATTTTCGTGGATGGTGCCTTATTGATCGAGGCTAAACACTTCTGTCATGACCTCTTCTTTCTTATTTTAAGTTTTTGTTTGCAGGATTTTTCATTCGCATTTTGCCATCCTGGCACATATCCAGTAAAGGACATACTTCACAGCGGGGACTTCTAGCAGTACAGTGATACCGTCCAAAGAAAATCAATGTATGATGCGTTTTTACCCATAAATTTTCCGGCACCTTTTTCATCAATGTTTGTTCAACTTCTTGTACTGACGCGTCCAATTTACAGATCCTTAGTCGTTTCGTCACACGTTCTACGTGAGTATCAACTGCTATAGCTGGCACCCCAAATGCATCCCCAAGCACCACATTTGCTGTTTTTCTACCCACACCAGGTAATGAGACCAACTCTTCTCTTGTCTGAGGGACCTGTCCTCCAAAATGATCAATCAGCTGTTGCGCACATGCTTTGATGTTTTTCGCTTTATTCCGATACAATCCAATTGTTTTGATTTTAGGAATGATCTCTTCTAGTGGGGCTTTAGCTAACGCCTCAGGAGTTGGAAAAGCCTGAAATAGAGCAGGTGTCGCCTTATTGACCGAAACGTCTGTTGCTTGTGCGCTTAAAATGACGGCAATCAATAATTCATAAGGATTCTTATGTTGTAATTCTCCATGCGCTTCTGGAAACATCTCATACATTTTCTCAAAAGCTTCCATTGTACGTTGTTTACCTAACATATTACTCCCATTCTTCCAGCCAATTCTTTAATGATACTTTTGGCAGCTCTTCTTGTTGTGCTGGCTGATCGATTTCTTTTTGAAGCAGTTGCTGCTTTCTGCGTTTTTGATCTTCTTCTACTTGCTGTTTGGTTTTTAAATTTTTCCGTTCCCAAGATAATAAGATACGGTCGATATAATTGAAACTATACGCTTGGTTCAATACAGCCTCCCGTAAAGCTAGTTTCAAAATCTCCGGATGATAATGGTCCTCTTCCAACCACTGTCCGATCCGTTGGAATTCAATAGAGGATAAGGGCCGTCCAAACTCTTGTTCAAATAATTGATAGACTGAACGTGTCGTTTTTTCTTGGACTTCTTCTTCTTGCTTTAGAGAGTCTTTTTCTAATAATCTTTCTAAATGCACATACGTTGGTGTCAAATCATAGCGATCCGCTTTACGTCCATCAATAAGTGTAGTTTCGATCGCTATGAAATGACCACTGACCAATCGATTCAAAATTTGAAAAACTTTTTCTTGCTTGACGCCCATATTCTGGGAAATATTCATCAGATCCGGGAATGAATCTCCTTCTGATTGTGCCATATGCAACTGTAATATAAATAAAAATTCATCTGCTTGTAAGCCGATACGATGATAATTTTTAAGCAAAAGATTGGAAACGATCGTTTGACCAGCTTTTAAATAGTTTTCTAAATTCAACATTATTATCCCTCTCTTTAAAATTAGTATACGTAAAAACAAGAATTGAAGCAAGAAAGGATTATTTGAATTTTTTTAAAATGTTTTAGTGGTTTTTATATTTAGTTTTCACTTTTCGGAATATATGTATGCTAGAAAAAAAGGCTGCTTGTATTAGTATATGCTCTCCTCTATGAAAAGGTCTCATATCTAATCTACAAGCAGCTTAGAAAATGACGCTCACGCTCGATAGAACGTTTATTATTGTACTTCGTCATCCGTTCGTAGCTCGTATGGTTGTCCTTCATACGTATACTCTGTATTCAATGTTCCATCATTTTCATCGGTATAGATCCGTCGACTAAACGGGAATTGATGGTCCTCCCCATCTGTTGTCTCATCTCCAGATAAAACGAATTCTTCTGCTTGAGTTTCATTTAATTGATTGATCACTTCTTCTGCTAATGAATCGATATCGATCGTTTCATTCCCTGTCACTTTTTTGTAATCTTCAATAAAATTATCCTGTTGTACAAAATATTCTTTTTCCATAATGATCCTCCTCTAGTCCAACTCACTACATCTGCTTTGTTGGAAATTAATTATATCTATTATTTTGACAAAAAAAACAAAGGAAAACAACTAATTGCAACTGGTGAAGTCTGCAACAAACCATTCCTGTCTCGTGAGAAATAAAACAAAAAGTGTCAATAAAAAATTTTGACCTTTAAATAGCCAGTTGAGTTCCAAAAAAAAAGAACCATCTGGAAACAATATTGCTTCCAGATGGCTTGTCTATGACGCTTTGACCAATTATTGAGCTGTCTCGATTTCTCCTAGAGCTGCTTGTGCAAGAAGATTCAAGTAGTTCCAAGGACGGTCAAAATGAGGTTGGAAGAAGAAGTCAGAAAGAGCTAAGTCTTCAACAGTCATTTTATTTTGAACCGCTAATGACATCGTATTAGCAGATTGAGTGATGTCGTATTTAGACATGAATTGTGCGCCTACGATACGATTTGTTCCTTTTTCATATACTAATTCCATCATGACTTTTTCAGTCGTTGGCATGAATTCTGGACGATAGTTATCTTCAAATAGTGTTGCTTGGACATCCAAGTTATTCATTGGGGCACTTTCTGTTGTTACACCTGTTGAACCGATCGTCCAACCGAATAAGTACAAACCAGAAGTTCCTTGTGTTCCACGATAAGCCATTTTTTGCTCTGTTAAATTGTTTCCTACTAACAATCCTTGACGGACCGCATTTGTTGCTAAAGGAATGTAGTTTTGCGTACCACTTGGGTTATAATTGACAACTGCTGAATCGCCCGCTGCAAAAATATCTGGATTGCTTGTTTGCATGTACTCATTTACTTTGATTGCGCCGTTTGGCAATGTTTCTACTTTACCTTCTACTAATTTTGTATTTGGTCTGAAACCAACACATAAAATAACCATATCCGCATCAAATGTTTGGCTAGCTGTAGTTACTTGTTTTACTTTACCATTCTCATCTGGAATGAACTCAGAAACGTTTTCACCTAAAGCTAAAGTAACGCCACGATCGACCAATTCTTTTTCTAACACATCCGTAAATGGTTTATCAAGATATTTATTCAAGATACGATCTAAACCATCGATCAATGTCACTTCTTTGCCAGACTCGACAAACGCTTCGACTAATTCGATCCCAATATAACCACCACCAACGATCACTACTTTCTTCGCTTCTTCTGCTTTAGCAATGATTTCGTTTGCTTGGTTATAGTTTTTACATAAAAGAATATTTTCAGATTCGATCCCTTTGATTGGCGGGATGATTGGCCATGAACCAGTAGTCATTACTAATTTGTCATAAGAAACTGTTTCAGTTTCGCCAGTTTTTAAATCTTTCGCTGTGACTTGTTTGTTTTCTGTGTCAACATCAGTGACATCATGTTCCATTTTCACTTTCGCACCTAACGAAGCTAACTCTTCAGGGTTTGAATAGAACAAGCCTGCTGGGTCTTTCACGACGCCTCCAACATACAATGCGATCCCACAAGATAAAAATGAAACATTGTCGTTACGTTCATAAACTGTAACATCTGCTTCTGGGTTGTTTTTTAAGATGCTTTTTACTGCTGCTGTTCCTGCATGGGTACAGCCGATTACTACTACTTTCATGTGTGTCCCTCCGATAAACGATTTGTCCTTTGACAATTTTTACTATAGCAAAATTAAAACGTATCCAACAGTTTTATGCTTGTGAATTCACAAGTGCTTACTTATCATATTTTGCGCATTTTCGATTTAAAACGCTGATAAATAAACGTTCTTTTTGTGATGTTTTAAACTAACACCTCTGTGATTGTGAATGAATACGAAATCGCATAAAAAATCGCATAAATATTTTCACCTTTTTAAAACTGTTAGTGTGTTTTCTTCTTAATTTCACAGGAGTAGGTATCCCATGTTTTTCTACACGTCACAAATGAAAGACAAAAAAACATCAACAAAGTCATTTGACCTTATCGATGTTTCAGATGTTCGCACGATTTATTTTTTGCAATTCGGACATAGCCCATATAATTCTAAACGATGATCATGGATTTCAAAATCAGTTAAGCGCCCCGCCGCCATTTCAATATCTTCTAGACCTGGATAATGAAAATCGACGATCGTCTCGCAATTTTGGCAAATCACATGATAATGTCTTTGTGAACTAAAATCAAATCGGCTTGATGCATCACCATATTTCATTTCTTGAACAAAGCCGATCGATGTGAACAATCGTAAATTATTGTAAACTGTAGCAACACTCATATTAGGAAAGCGATGCTCAAGCGCCTTGTAGATTTCATCTGCAGTTGGATGCGAACGATGCTCAATCAGATACTCTAAAACTGCGTATCTTTGCGGCGTAATCCGAATATTTTCTTTTTTCAGCTGCTCGATCGCCGCTTCTACTTTTTTATTTTCCATATAAACAAAACCCCACCTTATTGTTCTTTTATTATCATACTATTTTTATTTTTTTAAATCTACATATTATGGAAAGAAAAAGAAAAGAATTTTATAATTTTGCCTATTTTATGCAAAAAAAGTGTAAAATAACGGATGTTTCACCATTATTTCACACTTTTTATTCAGATTTTCACGTAGACTTACATATCCTGATACAATGGAGTAGACAAATAACGTTCTCCGTTATCAGGAATAATCGCAAGAACTTTTTTTCCAGCACCTAGTTCTTTAGCTACATTAAGTGCAGCTTCAACTGCGGCTCCTCCTGAAACACCCACTAAGATCCCTTCTTCTTGCCCCATACGGCGAGCTGTGATCATTGCTTGCTCACTAGATACTGATAAGACTTGATCATATACATTCGTATCTAACGTATCCGGGACAAACCCTGTTCCGATGCCTTGGATTTTGTGTGGACCAGGTTCTTTTCCTTCTAAAACGGCAGATTCGGCTGGTTCAACCCCAACGATCTTAAGCGCTGGATTGATCCGTTTTAATTCGTGTCCCGCACCGGTGATCGTTCCACCAGTACCGATTCCTGCAACAAACGCATCCAACCCATTCACACCAAACGCCGCTTGGATTTCTGGACCAGTCGTTTTTTCATGAACTAATGGATTAGCTGGGTTTTCAAATTGCAGAGGCAAGAAATACCCATTTTCTTCAGCCAGACGTTTTGCTTCTTTGATTGAACCACTGATGCCTTCTGTTCCTGGAGTCAAAATTAGTTCTGCTCCGTAGCCCTTCATCAATAAGCGACGCTCGATACTCATCGTTTCAGGCATGACAAGTTTCACATGATATCCTTTGGCTACACCGACCATCGCTAAACCAATACCAGTGTTCCCTGAAGTTGGTTCAATGATTGTATCACCCGGTTTCAATATTCCATCATGTTCTGCTTTTTCAATCATATTTAAGGCAATACGGTCTTTCACGCTTCCACCTGGATTGAAGAATTCCAATTTAACAAAAACATCCGCAGCTCCTTCTGGAACCATCTTATTTAATCGAACGATAGGTGTTTTACCGATCAATTCTGTGATCGACTGATAAATCTGTGTCATGTTTTTTCCCCCTTCATTTGCTTCTCTATTAATCATAATACAAAAGAGGTACTTCTGCGAGTGATTCTTACTGGAGAAGCAAAAAATAGAGGCATATCCAATGATATGCCTCTATTTTTAAGTTGATATAAAGTTAGACATTGATTTCTTGTCCAACCAATAATGAATAATTTGACATCGTCATGCCATTTTTTGCCATCAGATCATCGACGGACATACCAAATTTTTGAGCAATATCCCAAAGTGTATCTCCAGAGACGACAGTATAAGTTTGGTTACTACTTGTCGTAGTCGTTGTAGAGGTTGTCGTACTTGTCGTTGTGGTACTTGTCGTACTAGTTGTTGTTGAACCAGTTGATGGTGTATCAAAGCGAGTCAGATTATATGTGCTGATCAATTCATTTAATTTGTATGCGTAATTAGGATCTGTTGCATAACGTCCAGTTAAATAAGCTGTTGCATCATAATAGCTGGTTGTATTACTTTTCCATACACCTGAATAATGATAATCGCCTGTCGAAAAACTAGTAGAACGTAAAACATTCGCATGATCTTGGAATGATTCCCAATAAGATGAATAGCGACGGAAAGGTTCGTTCATCGTTACCCATTGACCATTCAAATATTCTTGCGTATTCATATATACCACAGATTGACCTGCGCTACCTTTGACTCCAAATAAGTTGTAATATGGTGCACTTGATAATCCAGATGTACCATACGCACTTTCAAGTAATGCTTGTGCAATCATGACAGATGCATATAAGTCATTGCTTGCTGCAACTTCAGAAGCAGCCCATCCGATTTGATTGATAAATGCTTGCGGATCGGCAGAAGATGCGACATCTAACTCATCCGCACGTACAGTTTGTGGTGTTGCTGTGACCAACATTGGCCCAACTAATAGGCTTGTCCCCACTAAAGGTGCAATGGCTTTTTTATTGATGGTCATTTTCCTTTTGGGCCTATGGTGTCGAGCGCTACGGGTTCTCAGCTCTTGCATTCAAATTCCTCCTCAAATGAAACAGTAAATAAAACTTCCTCTTAAACGAAACTTAATCATTTAAATTATACGTTTTATTTTATTGAAACTCAAACGAATCTTCAATTATTTACTTTTTGTAATCTTCACGTAATCAAAAAGTAACACAAAAGTAACGACAATTATCCCTTTTTACTAATTTGTACCTAAAAAAAATAGAAAATTGGAGGCTTGGAAAAAATCTCCAAGCACTCCAATCGAACTGCTTTCAGTATTTGTCTATAATTGATTGAAGACGTTGACTACATTATCTACTGTAAAACCAAATTCTTCAAGTATTTTGTTTCCAGGAGCAGAAGCACCAAAGTGATCGATCGTGATCGTTTGACCTTCGATTCCTACATAACGTTCCCATCCAAATGAAGCAGCCGCTTCAATCGCAACACGCTTCGTCACTGCTTTTGGCAAGACACTTTCTTGATATTCTGCAGATTGTTGTTCAAACAAATCAAAACTTGGCATTGAAACCACTGAGACATCTTTCCCTTGTTCCGCCAATACTTTTTGCGCTTTGACCGCTAGATCCACTTCTGAACCTGTCGCGATCAAGATTCCTTCTGGTTGTTCCCCTTTAGCTGGAGACAAGACGTAGGCACCTTTTTTAACCATATCATCCGCCACTTCTTTTGTTGTTGGAAGAACTGGTAGATTTTGACGACTCAAGACTAAGATCGTTGGTGTATCTGTCGATTCCATCGCAACTTTCCACGCCGCACGAGTTTCGTTCCCGTCCGCCGGACGTAAGACATGGACACCTGGCATACTTCTAACCGAAGCCAATTGTTCCACTGGCTCATGCGTCGGGCCATCTTCTCCAACTGCCACAGAGTCATGGGTCAAGACGAAAATAACTGGCGTGTTTTGGATCGCTGCTAAACGCACAGCTGGACGCAAGTAATCGACAAAGACAAAGAATGTTCCCCCATAGATCCGGGTACCACCATGCAATTGGATCCCGTTCATCGCTGATGCCATCGCAAACTCACGAACACCAAACCAAATGTTGCGGCCTTCATAGTGTTCAGGCGTGAAATCTTTGTCTGCTGTCACCATCGTATTGTTTGATCCAGATAGATCGGCAGAACCACCCCAGAAGCTTGGGATCGCTTTTGATAATTCTTGGATAACTTCTTTACTTGAGACACGACTCGCTTGGCTTTCACCTTCGTCGTACGTTGGAAGTTCTGCATCCCAATTCTCTGGTAACTTCCCAGCAAAAGCATCTTCGAATTGTTGCGCTAATTCTGGATACGCTGCTTTGTATGCTGCGAACAGCTCACGCCAAGCATTTTCAGCTTTTTCGCCTTCTTCAACCATCGTTTGACGGAAACGTTCCGCCACTTCTTCTGGTACGGTAAAGTCAGGGTATTCCCAACCATAGATCTCTTTGGCTTTTTGAATGCCTTCTAAGCCAAGTGGTGCGCCGTGGACCGCAGAAGTTCCTTGGTTTGGTGCACCAAATCCGATGACCGTTTTCACTTCGATCAATGTCGGTTTGTCGGTTTCGGCTTTCGCTTCTTCAATTGCTTTTGAGATAGCTTCCAAATCATTGCCGTCTTTGACCAAGATATGTTGCCAACCGTAAGCTTCATAGCGTGCGCCAACATTTTCAGTGAAGGCTTTTGAGGTTGGTCCATCTAAAGAAATATCGTTTGAATCGTATAAAACGATTAATTTTCCTAATTTCATATGACCAGCCATCGAACTTGCTTCTTGAGACACACCTTCCATCAGGTCGCCATCGCCACATAACGCATAGGTATAATGATCAACGACGTTGAATTGATCTTTGTTGTAGGTTGCTGCTAGATGCGCTTCTGCCATTGCCATCCCCACAGCCATTGCGATCCCTTGTCCTAACGGACCAGTCGTTGCTTCGACGCCGTCCGTATGGTTGACCTCAGGGTGTCCTGGTGTTTTTGACTCCCATTGACGGAATTGTTTCAAGTCATCAATCGTCACTTGGTACCCTGCTAAGTGCAACAAGCTGTACAACATCGCTGAACCATGTCCCGCAGATAAGACAAAACGGTCACGGTCTGCCCAGTTTTTAGAAGTTTTCGGATTCACTTTCAAGTGTTTCGTCCAAAGGGCATAAGCCATTGGCGCGGCACCCATTGGTAACCCCGGATGTCCTGAATTTGCTTTTTGTACTGCATCGACACTCAATGTACGGATCGTATTCACACCAAGCTGATCAATTTTATCAAACAATGTAACCCCTCCTGTAATTTAGGTTTTTTTTACCTATATTTCTACTTCTAATTTTATAGTATCTCCTCTGAAAAAGCAACGACTTTTAGTTTTTTTTACTAAAACTTGCTATTTCGGTCGTGGAGGCCTTTTTTCTTCTGGATTTCTTTCAATTTATCTGGTGTGACATCATTTCCATCGGGATCAACCACTTTCATCCCTTCAATATGATGTCTCATGCCAGAACGAAAGGCTGTCAGATATGCTTCTCGTAATTCCTTTTGCTCTTTGACTTCAGCTGGTGTCAATCCTTCTGCTTTTTTCTTTTTAGCTAACTGATTGATACGTTCGATTTTTTCAGGCGATAACACAACTATTCCTCCTCGCTTTTGCTTCTCCTACATCTTATATAAAAAACGAAAAAAAAACAACTACATCAATAGTCTTTAATGCGAACATTTGTTTGAAATCATGTATTTTCTATGGTACTATTTAGTTATCAAGTGAAAGAAGGTGTACCTTGTGGCCCGACAAACTGAAACAAGACAAATCGAAGTCTTACGATATATTCACGAACAAGTGACCCAAAAAGGCTATCCACCGACTGTCCGTGAGATCGGAGAAGCTGTTCAGCTTTCTTCCACATCGACAGTCCATGGTCATCTTGCCCGATTAGAGAAAAAAGGCTTTATTCAAAGAGACCCTACGAAACCACGTGCAATCGAATTGACGCAACAAGGATTATCAAAAATTGGGATTCGCCCAACGACGATCCCTGTTCTCGGCGTTGTTACTGCCGGAGAGCCGATACTAGCTGTCGAGGAAGCTTCTGACTTCTTTCCAGTCCCACCAAACCTTTCCTCAGAAGAAGGCAGTCTGTTCATGTTGACGATCCGAGGAGAAAGTATGATCAATGCTGGGATATTGGATGGCGATAATGTCATTGTCCGTAAACAAGAAACTGCACAAAATGGTGATATCGTGATTGCGATGACTGCAGAAGACGAAGCAACTTGCAAACGGTTCTATAAAGAAAGAGATCATTTTCGTTTGCAACCCGAGAATGATTTACTGGAACCGATCATTTTAGATGAGGTGTCGATCTTAGGTCGTGTCGTTGGTCTGTACCGTAGTCATATTTATTGATAAGAAAAGAAAATTCAGTTATTTATTTACGAGCTTGAGATCATGATCTCAAGCTCGTCTTTTCCTCTTTTAGTAGATATCTTTGTTCTTTTTGAACTTCCCTCTTTACAAAACGAACAAAAGTTCGTATAATAATGATACGAACTTTTGTTCGCATTCTATAAAGAGGTGAAAATCATGAAATCAATGAGACGTTTTGGTTTAGTATTGATCGTTTTGTTTTTAGGTATTATTATTGGTAATTTTGGTCTACGTACAGCGCTGTTGGTTTTTGTTCCTTTGTTTACATTGTGGTTTATGTTGTGGGATGAAAAAAAATACCGTCAATCACAACGTCGTCAATCCCATGAAGACTCCTTCTATCACGAAACCTATTACAGCTCCAGGCACTCGTAAAAGTAAATAAGATCGCTTCTATGAAAATTCCGTCCAAGCAAACGATGATCGCTCGTTTGCTTTTTTTTAACGACAAACTGACTACCTACTCCTTGCACATATTTGTTCTATCAATAAATTGAGGCTACTCATCCAACGAAAATCCCCTTCCGCAAACGATTCATCCGTTTGTGGAAGGGGGTTTTCTGTTCAATATTTTATTTGATTAATACTCCATCAAAGTAATCATGTCGTAGCCTTCGATTTTGTCACGACCATGCAAGTCCATCAACTCGATCAAAAAGGCACAACCCACAACAACTCCGCCAAGCTCTTCGATCAATTCGATCGTTGCTTTGATCGTTCCACCTGTTGCTAATAAGTCATCACAGATCAAGACTCTTTGTCCTGGTTGGATTGCATCTTTGTGCAGCGTCAAGGTATCTGTCCCGTATTCAAGTCCGTAAGTCACTTCGATCGTTTCACGAGGTAATTTTCCTTTTTTACGAACAGGAGCAAAGCCCACGCCTAATTCGTAAGCCACTGGACACCCTACGATAAATCCACGTGCTTCTGGTCCAACGACCATATCGATACGTTTTTCTTTCGCATAATCAACGATTTGCTTCGTTGCTTCACGATAAGCATCTCCATCAGCCATCAATGGCGAGATATCTCTAAATATAATTCCTTTGGACGGATAGTCAGGAATACTGGCAATATAATTTTTTAAATCCACTTTATTGTTTCCTCCTAGGTTGTTAACCATTTTTTTATTGTGGGAATGTCACTTAATAGTAAGAATTCCTCTGATTTGATTTTTTTCAATCGCTCCTGATAGCGGTCACTTGCAGTCAATGGATGACTCGCCGGATCTGCGACTTTCTCCAAAACACCATTGTTTATTGTAACAAACTTCAACTCAAAAAACACCTGTATCATAAAAATTAATAATTTTTGTGGAATTTTTAAATAGTTGGCCATTGCACCTAATTTATGTCGGATATCGATCCGTTCTTGCGCATGGATCAATTTGAAGAGTCGAGCATATTGTTCTCTTGTTCCTACACCGTTCAAGTATGCTTCATCAACAGAAATACCTAAAAAGTAAACTCGGCTAAAGGACCCAAATGATAAGATCTCTTTCAAGTCGGTCAAATCGGTTGGACAATCGATCACGACTAATGCGTTTGGGTCATTTTCCTGAATCCATGATTGAATCATTTCTTTATCTGTCCAATGAATGATGTGTTTTTGTATCGACTTATTTAGTTCTTTGATCGATGCTTCATCAAAAGCTAAATAAATCGGATGTTCGATTTCATTTGCTAGCGTTCGGTAACGTTTTGCTCGCCAATCAAACACTTGCAATCCTTCTACTGCAAAGTCGGAAACCATCAGCTGTGGTTTTTTGCGTCCATTCCACTCATTGATCGATAACTGTCCTACAATATCAAGTGAATCATCTACAAATTCGTTTTCTTGTGGGCCAAAACCAAACGCGACAGCATCTAATTGACTATCTTCATCCACTAAAGAAAGCTTCAAGTGCTGTTGGTTCGAACCGATTCGTTTTACATTTTGGACAGCAACCTGTTTGAATAAAAAGTTAGGTACAGGATTATCTGTTCCGAATGGTGCCAGTGATTTCAATGTAGCGATTTGTTCGACCGTCACATCTTTTGGCGAGACGACCTCATCGATCGTCAACGCAGGACCCTTGGACAAGTCGATTTTCTTTTCTTCTATATAGGCATTCATCCGTTCTTGTAATTGGGGGATATTTTCCGCTGGCATCGTTAAACCGACTGCTGCGTGATGGCCACCAAAAAATGTAAACAATTCACGCATCTCATTCAGCATATCGAAAAGATTCAACGCTTCGATACTTCGACCTGATCCTTTTGCAACGGACTGGTCTTTGATGCCAAGCACGATTGTTGGTTTGCCTGTTTGATTCATGATTTTTCCTGCGACGATCCCTAGTACCCCTTCATGCCAACCTGGATGTGCTAATAAATGGATCTGGTTCTCTTCATTGATCATCGCTAATGCTTCTGAGGTGATTTGCTCAACGATTGCTTTACGTTCTTCATTGACCGTTTGTAACTGCTCGGCTAATGTCTGAGCTTGACTTTCGTCGAATGTGGCTAGTAATTCAACCGCTGGATTAGGGTCTCCCATCCGACCGATGGCATTCAAGCGCGGGGCAATCGAAAAACCGATCATCGTTTCATCCGCTTCATTCGCACGTACACTACTTTTCGCAAACAGTGCCTGTAAGCCTACTCGCTCGGTATGACGAATTGCCTCTAAGCCTAACGCCACTAGCGTCCGATTCTCATCAGTCATAGAGACAAGGTCAGCGATTGTGCCAATTGCGACTAAATCTAAAAATTCTGCTGGTGGTTCTTCCAACAAAGCGGTCGCTACTTTAAATGCGACACCGACACCTGCTAATTCTCCAAAAGGATAATTGCCTTGTGGATGGCGGGGATGGATGATTGCATAAGCCGTCGGTAATTCACTAGGCAACTCATGATGATCTGTCACGATCACATCTACTCCCTGCTGTTGTGCATAAGCAATTGCTTCATGCCCAGCTACCCCATTATCGACAGTCACGATCAGTTGGGTACCTGCGGCTATTTTCTCTTGATAAACGGTTAGATTAGGTCCATACCCATGTTCAAATCGATTAGGTAAAAAGACTTCCACTTGGGCACCAAGCAATTCTAACGTTTCTTTCATGACGGTCGCACTGGTGATGCCATCTGCATCATAATCTCCGTAAACTAAGATTTGTTCACCATTGATCACGGCTTCTTGGATACGGCTGATTGCCTTGTCCATATCAAACATCAAATATGGATCATGCAACTTTTGCTCTTTTGGATGTAAAAACCGATGGATACTTTCTTCCTCTCGGTATCCTCTTTGCCATAGCAATTGCCCGATCAGAGGAGACAATCCTTGTTGTTTGATTATTTGGATAAAAGATTCAGAAGGTGTTGTTTCATTGACCTTCCAATCAAAATTTGCTCGTCTCACATACTCACCCCTAACTTAGTCATTATAGCAAACGTCTTCTCTAAAAAAAAGAATTTCAGAAGATTAGATTCTGACATCACTAACTTAAATAAACCAAAGTAGACAAAACAGATTCGTTTGCCTACTTTGGTTGCCTTTTAGAAATTGAGTAATAAATCCTCTATTTGATTTTTGATACAGTGATTTCTACCACTTTATTCTATTTACTTTCAAAAAAACATCAGCTATCCATGATCAATCAAAGTAATTGACGCTTTGCTTTGGTGTTTGAGAAGGTGATTCAGAAGGTGTTTGCATTTGTTCGATCTGTATTTGCTTTGCTTGTAATTCTGCTTGATAGGCCGCTTCAAGTTCCGCACGTTCATTTCGAAATTGTCTTTGTTGTTCTTCTGTCGCCTCTTCGATTTTCTTTTGGATATCTGCTTGGTTCTCTGCTAATTCTTTTGTTAATTGTTTTAATTGTTTCTTTTGTTGCCATAGTGTCGTAAAGGCTGTTAAAAATACAATCAATGCACCAATCAATGCTGAACCAATGATCACTAGAATCAATGGCGCATTAAAAGAAGCAAAGCCAAAGCTTACAGGAACATTTTGATTGTTCAATACAGCGAACACGACAATGACAAGTACAAGTAAAAAACCAACGATCACACTACCTTGCTTTTTCATTTACTTCACCTACTTTTTATTAAAAATTCCACCTGCAAAATAATCCCCAATGGTTGGGAAAAGTGCATAAAATTTAGACGCGATTTCTAACAATACCGGTTGATTGATCTCACGTTTCGGATGTTTCATCGCTCGCACGATCGTTTGCGCCAATTTAGTTGAATCCAAAACTAAGTGACCGACTTTTTCCAAATAGCTACCACTTGGATCAGCCTTATCAAAAAATTCCGTTTCGATTGGTCCGGGATTTACCGTAGTGACCGCGACTCCTAGTGGCTTCAACTCTAAACGTAACGCATTTGAAAAGCCCAAAACAGCAAATTTTGTAGCGGAATAGATCGTAGATTTAGCTGTCGCCATTTTTCCTGCCATGGATGCCACATTGATGATATGTCCTTGGCGTCTTTCTGCCATATCGATCGCAAATTTTTGTGTCAATACCATCATCCCCAAGACATTGACTTCGAACATATCGTAGGCTTTTCCTAAGTCAAAGGATAAGAAATCCTCAAAGATACCAAATCCAGCATTATTGACTAAGATATCAACACGACCGACCTCAGTCATCACCTTGTCGTACAATTCATCTACGCTGTCAGGATTACTAACATCTAGTTGAAACGCGTATGCTGGTTTTCCACTTAGTTCTTGACAAACCGCCTTCACTTCGCCGATTTGTTGGATTCTTCTTGCACATGTGACAACGATTGCTCCTTGTTTTGCTGCTTCATAACAGATTTGTGCACCTAAACCACCAGAGCCACCAGTGACTAAAACGACTTTATTTTCTAAATTCAACTTTTTTCCTCCTCTTGAAACGGAACATCCACAACCTCAAAATCTTTCATGACTTTTGTATTTGGAAAGATTTCTTGTGCTTCTTGTTCAAGTTCTTGTGTTGCTTTTCCTAGATATCTCGCACTGATATGGGTCAGTAATAATCTTTGGACATTTGCTTCTTTTGCCACTTCTGCGGCTTGATGAGTCGTTGAATGGAAATAATTATGGGCCATTCTCGCCTCGTTTTTATTAAACGTACTTTCATGCACCAAGACATCTGCGTTTTTTGCTAATATAACAGAATTGGTCGTTTTTCGAGTATCTCCTAAAATGGTCACGATTCGGCCTTTTTTATCTGGACCGACAAAATCACGTCCATTGATGAGCTGGCCATTGTCTAATTGGACCGTCTCCCCTTTTTTTAGTTTTCCATAGATGGGACCAGCTGGAATATTCAGTTCTTTAAGCTTATCCACTTGTAATTCGCCTTTGTGATCATGCTCAACGATCCGATATCCGTAGCTTTCGATGCCATGGCTTAATTTTTTTGCATACACAGAAAAGTGTGCGTCTTCAAAAATAGCTTGATCTTCTGATAAATCAATAAAAACAAGGGGGTAGCCTAATTTTGTTTGAGAAATCGTCAGCGCATTGCGTACAAATGCTTCCGTTCCTTTAGGGCCATAGATTTCTAATGGTGTTTCGCCCCCCTGAAAAGAGCGACTACTGATTAAACCTGGCAAACCAAAAATATGATCCCCATGGAGATGAGTGATAAATATTTTTTCTATTTTTCTTGGACGGATATTTGTTCGTAGAATCTGCATTTGCGTGCCTTCCCCACAATCAAACAACCAAATCTCATTTCGCTCGTCCAAAAGTTTCAATGCGATACTTGAGACATTTCGATGTTTAGCAGGAACCCCTGCGCCTGTACCTAAAAATTCTAGTTCCATAATTTACCTAACTTTCTATTCATTCTTATTAATTCTAGGGTAAAATCAGCCGACAATCAACTGAAATTCGCAGGATTATTTTTAGAAGACTGTCCCTATAAATGAAAAGAGTGAATAAGTACCACTATTCTTACATCCATTCTTTTTATCGTTATTCAGAAGGCGTAGTATCCTCTGAGCTATCGGTTGGCTTTTTGTGCTTTTCATCCCAATTTTTCTGCGCTGTTTCTTTTGCATGTTTTTCTACCTCAGTTGCATCATGAACGTCTTGTTCTACTTCTTCATAATCCAATCGAGTGATTTCTCCACCTAATTCCATCATCACAAGTTGATTCAATGGTCGGTTGTCCTCTTCTTCTGCGATCAAGATCAGACCGGTTGCGCCTTCACCGATCTTATTACCGACAAAATCAAACACCGTTTGTGCATCTTTGATTTCCTTCGCATCTTGGCTGGCACCGATCATTCCGCCTGCAAACCATCCTAGTAAGATCCCTAATGGGCCACCTAAAACGCCAACTAGCATCCCGATCAGACCACCTTTAGAGGATTTATTATTGCCAGTAAAATCTAAAAAGTCTTCAATTTTGAATTGATGGGCGCCATTAGATTGATGGCTGATGACCGCCATTTGTTCGCCTTTGATCGCTCTCGTCATGTGAAGCTTCTTGATTTCGGAAAATGCTTGGTAAGCTTGACTTTCTAACTCAAAATTCAATATGATCACTCGTTTGCTCATGGAGATCGCCTCTTTCTCATTTTCTTTTAGTGTACCTTGGAATAAACAAAAATAAAAGGGAAAACCTTTAAAAAATAACGCAGTATACAAAAAAAGGAGTATGACATTCGTCAACTCCTAAAATCTGATAAACGTTTTAAAAAAACTACTCCTAAGAGAGTAAGCCAAAACTTGAAAAAATGAACGATTATTTTCTCAAATTTCGCCTTACTACTTGGAGCTGAACGACTACCTAGTCACCTAGATATGTGGTGTACCAAAAAATTATTCGACAAATTCAAACTCAAACTCACCAATGCGGACCAAGTCACCATCTTTTGCACCTCTAGCACGCAAGGCTTCATCGACACCCATCCCACGTAATTGGCGAGCAAAACGCATCACCGTTTCATCGTGGTCAAAGTTAGTCATTTGGAATAACTTCTCGATCTTCTCACCTGACAATACCCATGTCGCATCTGGTTCACGATCGATCGTAAATTCAGGACCTTCTGGATTGAAACCATAGTGCACAGTTTCTTCTTCGATCTCTTCCTCGTATAATGGGAATTCTGGTGTTACTTCTAATAGATCAGCTGTCGCATTCAGTAACGCATCCAGTCCTTTACGAGTCACACCGGAGATTGGGAATACCGGCAGGTCATCGGCAAATTCATCTTCTTTGTTTTTATTTAATTGTTCTTTGAATTTCACTAGATTTTCTTCTGCATCTGGCATATCCATTTTATTTGCTACAATGATCTGTGGACGCTCTAACAAGCGCAGGTTATGAGAAGACAACTCATGGTTGATCGCCAAGTAATCTTCATAAGGATCGCGCCCTTCCATTCCACTCATATCAATGACATGCAAAATGACACGAGTACGCTCGATATGACGCAAAAATTGTGTGCCTAATCCGACGCCTTGTGAAGCTCCTTCGATCAGTCCTGGAAGATCCGCCGCTGCAAAACTACGTCCGTCACTTGTAGTGACCATTCCTAGATTTGGCACAAGGGTAGTAAAATGATACGCACCGATTTTTGGTCTTGCCGAAGAGATCACAGAAAGCAAGGTCGATTTCCCAACCGAAGGAAAACCTACGAGACCTACGTCTGCTAGTACTTTTAATTCTAATTCGATTTTACGTTCTTGGCCGGGTTCGCCGTTTTCAGCAATTTCCGGGGCAGGGTTTCTTGGAGAAGCAAAACGGATATTTCCGCGACCGCCGCGGCCACCTTTTGCTACTACCAATGTCTGACCATCTTCGATCAAATCTCCTAAGAGTGCCCCTGTTTCTGCATCACGTACAGTTGTTCCTTGAGGGACTTTGACATACGTATCATCAGAACCACGTCCATGCATCCCTTTACTCATGCCATTTTCACCGGGCTGAGCCTTAAAGTGACGGTTGAAACGGAAGTCCATCAACGTGCGTAAGCCTTCATCAACGACTAAGATCACATCGCCTCCTTGACCGCCATCACCACCAGCCGGTCCTCCATCAGGTACATATTTTTCTCTACGAAACGCAACCATCCCGTCTCCGCCTTTACCAGCCTTCACGTCGATTGTTACTTGATCTAAAAACATGGACATATTATCGTCCTCCTATTTCCTTTTATCTATTCTAACTATACTGACTACCTGAATTTCCACAATAAACACAAGTCCTGTCTATTTTATCGGTGAATGGCCCGTTTGTCCATCATTAAACTGAAAGTTTCACGGAAATACCTGACTCTTTCTTTATTTTACTGCAAGAACGAATGGAGACAAAATAAAACGTTGTGACCAAAAGTTTCAAGAAAGTTCTTAAAGTTCTTTAAGAAACACTTTGGTCACAACAGTTATTTTACATATTTTTCTAGGAAACTACTTACAGTCTTTTGATAATTCTCAGGATCGATCGAATATGCTTTGGCATGCTCTGCTCCTGGGACGATATATTTTTCTTTTGGTCCGTTCGTCGCTTGGTAGACTTTGTCCAACATTTCATAAGGAACAAAGGTATCCGCATCCCCATGGATAAACAGCATCGGTAATTGGTTTTTTTCTAATTGTTTGATCGCATCAGCTTCCCCAAAGAAATAGCCGGCTCTGATTTTTGTCATCAAACTGGTTACTTGGATCAGTGGGAACGGTGGTAAGCTAAATAATTCATTGAGCTGATAAGCCAATTCTTCGTTAACAGAGGAATAACCGCAATCTTCGATGATCGCTTTAACATTTGTAGGCAGTGATTCTCCGCTAGTCATCATCACCGTCGCTGCCCCCATACTAATACCGTATAGAACGATTTCTTCCGATTGACCGTTTGTTTCAAGCACTTGATCGATCCATTTCACATAATCTTTCCGTTCGTGCCAGCCAAAGCCGATATAATCCCCTTCACTTTTTCCGTGTCCACGCGCATCAGGTACTAATACGTTATAGCCAAGATCATGGAACATCTTTGCGTAATTTGCCATCGTTTCTGCATTGCCCATATATCCATGAGCCACAATCGCCGTCTTATGACTGTCTGTTGCTGGTAGATAAATGGCTGATAGCTTCAACCCATCCGTAGATGTCTGTTGCCACTCTTTACGATTGTCAGGGTTCGCAAACCAAGATTGTGCACTCGATTCTTCATTTGTTTTTGTTGTGCCAGGAGTATCGCCTTCTAAAAAGTCTTTTTCTGAAGGAACAACGGCATAGTTATAAAAATAATTACCCGCAAAGACTAATACGACTGTCACGAGTAATGTCACGCCGATTAAAATTTTGATCCAAAGTTTCATCTTATACCTTCCTTGCTTTTACATTGATATACTATCTAAAATTAGTATAAACAAAGAGGACGTGTGATGCAATCTAGAATAAATAATAATCGTCATTGAAAAGCCCCGTAAAGCTCTGATCGCTTTACGGGGCTTTTCAATATTTATAATTACACAATTATTTGCTTTCGATCAACTTGAAGTTTGACCATGGTTTCAAGAAATCAAGTAAGAATAACTCATCGTCTGAGATACGTCCGACGACGTTCACACGTCCATCATTCTTCATTTCTTTTAAGGCAATTTGTGTTTCGCCTTTATATTGACCATAGCCAACGTTATCGATCAATACATCCCCACGGGTCATATCTTTCGTATTATGCGCTGGGAATGGTTTGTCTTTGTAATAGATACGTGTCATCGTTGAACGCAAGATATACTCTGAGCGATCCCCACGATAACTATGAAGGTTGTCGAATAGACAAATACGTTCGTCTTCTGTGATATCGTCTGCTACATCCACTTTTAATGTAGGATAACTTGCAAAGAAGGCTTCAGACATTGCGCGTAATTCCTCTTCACTCGCATAAGCATTCCCTACAGAGATATCATCGATCAAACCTGTCAACATCAGGTGTTTGACTTGTGTTGCGATCTCAAGATCACGATGGTCTTCTAATGAGCAAAGTCCGTCTTGAGTCGGCCATGGACCAAAGTCAGCAGTTTGTGAATTTACGAAAGCCATCGTATTCAAATTATATTTACGGAATTTCTCCGAACAAGCAACAAAATGTTCATAGCCTAAGCCGGAATAACGATGAGGGTAGAAGTTATGTGAACCTAATAAGTTATCTGTGTTCGGCGAATAGCTCATGATATTGTCAACATAATTCGTACCTGAACTCATGTTGATCTCGATTTTGATATTGTATGGATTACGAGTCATTTTTGCTTCTTCAGCTCCAGTAAATCCAATATCAAGACGAATGCCGTCGGCGCCCATCTCATCAAAGAACGATAGATCATCATATGAGATCTCTAACTGTTCAAATAATGCTGGATTGATATCCACCATGACTTCCATCTCTAATTGATTGGCATAATCGACTACCTTTTTAAAGTCTGCTAAGACTTTTTCTTTATCGTCTGCAATTTGTAATAAACTTGTGAATACACGTTTAAATCCGTATTTATGTGCTAAATCTAAATATTCTTTGTCCTTTTCAAACGTTGAACGTTCAGGATAAATTGAAATTCCTAATTTTCCCATGTGTTGATACCCTCCTGGATGTGCGTTTTTGTATCCACTTACATTATAACAAACCGCTTTCAAATGGTCTACACCTTTTGCTATTTATTAAATAATTTCGCTTATTGTTCGAAAAAGTGTAGGTATTTATCTGATAATTTGCTATCATTAAAGATAACAACGAACAAAAAAAGAAAGGAATTACTTATGAAACACAAAAAATTATTTTTAACTATGAGTATGGCTGCAACGCTATTATTTGCAGCTGGTTGTACGTCGAACGGTTCAGATACCGCCTCTTCAAGTACGAAAGAATCTACAGAAAAAACAACAGAGACTAGCACTGTAGAAAGCATCGATTTAAATTCTTTAGAGTTACCTCAATTGAATACAGAAGTCGCTGATAACGAAGATCTAGTTGAAATGGTCACAACTAAAGGAACAATCAAGATCAAACTATTCCCAGAGCTTGCACCAAAAGCTGTGGAGAACTTTATGACTCATGCTAAAGATGGCTATTACGATGGCGTCACTTTCCATCGTGTCATCCAAGACTTTATGATCCAAGGTGGCGATCCTGAAGGGAACGGAACTGGCGGAGAAAGTATTTGGGGAGAAGGTTTCGAAACGGAGATCTCAAACCAACTGTATAACATCCGCGGCGCCCTTTCAATGGCTCGTACACAAGACCCGAATAGTAATGGTAGCCAATTCTTCATCGTACAAAACTCTGATGATATGCATGATGGTTTATTGAAAGATGATTACCCACAAGCCATTATTGACGCCTACAAAAACGGCGGCTACCCTAGTTTAGATGGTGAATATACGGTCTTTGGTCAAGTCGTTGAAGGAATGGACGTTGTTGATGCTATTGCTGCTGTCGAAACAGATAGCTCAGATAAGCCAACAGAAGATGTGAAGATCGAAAAAATCAACATCTTACAGGAAGCAAAATAAACACACATTTGATCACTTTCTACTGAAACATCAAATGAGGTGGGGACAGAAGTGTTCAGCCTCGAGAAATAAGGCGCCATCCACGAAAATTGTATTTCAAATTTTTGTGGATGGCGCCTTATTTTCGAAGAGGTTACTTTTTTGTTCCCGCCGTTTATTCGGTTATAGGTGGGAGAGGTGAACGAATGTCCCACTCCCTTTTTTTAATTAAAAAAATTTTGATGGCTGAGACTTTACAACTATTTTTTATATTTTCGCTAAAAAATAGTTGTTTTCATTTTTACCTTTAGTAAAACTTAACATTTTCAAAACAGTCTTAGATAGACAAAAAAAGACCATCCAAGAATAGAAAACTATTCAGAAGATGATTCTTTTTTTGTGGAAAGCTGCTTTCCGCTCCCCTATTGCCATATCTATTGATATTTTTAGAACCGCTCTATGGGTTCCTAAAGTTTATTTTTATCTTTATGCTTGCTCATTGACGATAAATGTAAATTCACATTCACACACTTTTGTATCGTCAACAAAAGCTTCAGAAATCGCAGTCCCTACAGGTCCTTTCATTTTGATGATCTCAAAATGACACTTCATCACATCCCCAGGAACGACTTTTTGGCGGAATTTTGCTTTGTTGATCCCACCGATATACGCACGTTTCCCTAGGAACTCTTCTGATTTTAAAATCAAGATCGAACCTGCTTGTGCAAGGGTTTCTAGAATCAACGCTCCTGGCATGACCGGATTGTCAGGGAAATGCCCTTGGAAAAAATCTTCATTGATCGTTACATTTTTTGTTGCAATGATCTTCTTTCCTGAATCGATCGAATCCACGTAATCGATGTAACAAATTGGGTAACGGTTTGGAATAAGATCCATTACTTCCGTTGCTGATAATGCGTATGACATAGTTTACTCCTTCTTTCGGGCAATAGCCGTAATCAATACTTTGATTATCAAAGTATCATATTCTTGATTATTTGGCAATCATTTTTTATTCATCAAAAAAATAGTTTGACAATCAAAGCATTTTACTGAATAATAAGAAATCAAGAAGTTATTTTTTTGCACTTATATTATCGTCAAACAAAACTTTTATTGAATCAAAGGAGTGTCTATATGTCTTTTTTAGAAGGAAAAAAAATCGTGATCATGGGTGTTGCGAATAAACGCAGTATTGCTTGGGGTTGTGCGGAAGCAATGATGCAACAAGGCGCTGAGATCATCTATACGTACCAAAATGAACGGATGAAGAAATCGTTAGTCAAATTAGTCGGTGAAGATGCCTTCACTGTAGAGTGTGATGTCGCTAGCGATGAGAGCATCGAAAAAGCGATGGATACGATTGGTGAATATGCCGGTGAGATCCATGGTTTGGTCCACGCTGTTGCTTATGCCAACAAAGAAGAGCTTTCAGGTAACGTTTCTGATATTTCAAGAGATGGTTATCAATTAGCACAAGACATCAGTAGCTATTCATTGATCGCTGTATCGAAGTATGCCCAAAAGTACTTAGCTCCTAACAGTGGGATCGTAAGTATGTCTTATCTTGGTTCACAACGAGCGATCCCTAACTATAATATGATGGGCATCGCGAAAGCTTCACTAGAAGCTGCCATTCGCTACTTAGCCGCTGAATTCTCACCTAAAGGAATCCGTGTCAATGGGATCTCTGCTGGTGCGATCAAAACGTTAGCCGTGACTGGTGTGAAGGATTACCAAAAATTGATCGAGTTATCCGAATCACGCACCCCCGATCAACAAGGTGTGACGATCGAAGAAGTCGGAAATACTTGTGCCTTTTTGATCAGCCCCCTATCTAGCGGGATCATCGGTGATATCATTTACGTAGATAAAGGTGTTCACTTATCTTGATCCAATAAAAAATCAGCCCTCCAATGTGAGAGCTGATTTTTTTGTAGTTATTTTTACAGCAAGTCATTATTCGACGACTTCGATCCAACCATCTGGTGCTTCGATATCCCCAAACTGGATACCCGTCAATTCTTCATATAAGCGCTTAGTTACTGGTCCTACTTCTGTCTCACTGTAAAAGACATGTAAATCATTTTTATAGTAGATTCCACCAATTGGTGAAATCACCGCTGCGGTTCCACACGCACCTGCTTCTGCAAATTGATCAAGTTGATCGATGTAGATATCTCCCTCAACTGCTTTAAGCCCCAAACGTTCTTCCGCAATCTGCAACAAGGAATACTTCGTGATACTTGGTAAAATCGAAGGCGATTGCGGTGTGATGAACTGGTTGTCTTTAGTGATACCAAAGAAATTCGCCGCGCCGACTTCTTCAATTTTTGTGTGCGTCGCTGGATCTAGGTAAACGCAATCTGAATAATTTAATTCTTTCGCTTCAGTCCCTGGTAATAGACTTGCTGCGTAGTTCCCTCCTACTTTGGCAGCTCCTGTTCCATTAGGTGCCGCTCGGTCATAGTCAGAAACGATAAAGTTCGTTGGTTTTAATCCACCTTTGAAATAGGCTCCTACAGGCGTACAGAAAACAACAAACACATACTCAGGCGCTGGATGAACACCAATGTTTTCTCCAACCCCGATCAGGAAAGGACGTAAATATAACGTTGCTCCTGAACCATAAGGTGGCACAAAGGATTCATTTGCCTTTACGACTTCTTTCACTGCATCAACAAACATTTTTTCTGGAACCATGGGCATCAATAAACGTCTGGCACTCTGGTTCAAGCGACGACTGTTTTGCTCTGGACGGAATAAATTGATCTTTCCATCTTTTCTGCGATAAGCCTTTAATCCTTCAAAGCACTGTTGGCCATAGTGAAGTGCGGGCGATCCTTCATGAAGTGACAGATAATTATCCTCAGTCAATTCGCCTTTTTCCCACTCTCCATCTTTCCATTTGGCAACGAAGCGCCAAGGTGTTTTGATGTAAGAAAATCCTAAGTTATCCCAATCTATTTGCATGTTCATACCACCAATCGTCAGTTTTGAAATATTTTAGCACTATCTCTCCCATTTGTCATCGTTTATTTTAACCACTTGTTATTGCAAGTGTGATTGGTAGCTTATCTAATGATTTATTTTGATTTTTATGCTGTTCTTGTTACAATACAAAAGAGACTAATTAGAAAAGGGGATTTTATGTTTTCATTCATTGCAACAGCAGAAACAACAAGCTCAACCGGAGAAAATTTGACCGATCAAGCGGTCAGTCAACTCAATGCGTTCCAACGTTTTTGGAATAATATTGATTGGGATGGGATTTTTTCTACAATGATCCAAAAAGGATTATTCCTTATTTTTTTGATTATTCTTTTTGGACTCATCAATCGAATCGGTAAATACTTGATCGACAAATCTTTTAAACAATATTCAAAAAAAACCGTTCTTAACGGTAGCCGCTTAAAAACGTTACAAAGTCTTTTAAATACCATTTTCAATTATACGATTGGCTTTTTCTTTATTTATGCCATCCTATCCGTGATTGGTGTGCCGATTGGTTCACTATTAGCCGGAGCAGGGATTGCCGGAGTAGCCATCGGTTTAGGGGCACAAGGCTTTATGAGTGATGTGATCACTGGCTTCTTTATTATCATGGAACAACAAATGGACGTTGGCGACTATGTCAAATTAACGAATCTTACGATCGAAGGAACCGTGGTATCCGTTGGTATCCGGACACTGCAACTCAAAGGTGTTGACGGCACCGTCCACTTCATTCCAAACCGTAGTATCACAACGATCAGTAACCTCTCTCGTTCCAATATGCAAGTCGTTCTTGATATTCGGATCGTTCCGGAAGAAGGCTATGATAAGATCTATGAGATCATTCAAAAAGTTAATGAAACGTTAGCTGTAAAATACGAAGAGGAATTACAAACTGAGCCATCGATCTTTGGATTGGTCGATATCGGCAACAGTAACTTTGCGATTCGGACGATTTGTTACGTTTTAAATGGTAAACAGTTCGAATTGAAAGAAGAATTTTTGAGTTCATATGTCAAAGAACTGACAGCTGCCGGTTACAGCATCCCAAATACACCGATCGTGTTGAAATAGTTTATGTAGTGTCTACGCTGGGAGTGGGACATTAGCCCTCTCCTACCATCTAAAACCGAATGAACAGAAGTGTTTAGGTTTGACCTCTTTTTTTAATCATTAGAAAAATGTCTAAAATGACTAAATTATTTGATTCTCAGGACAAACTTTATTCCCACTCGTGCCATTCCTTAATACAACAAATGAAGCGACGTCCAGAAGTTAGAAATATAATCTAACTTTTGGGCGTCGCTTCATTTGTTTTATGTCTTTCTATTTTGTGAGTAGGATCAATTACCTTTAACTAACGATATCGATTCTTTCTCTTAAATCATCTACATCTATTTTAGGTGATACAATATTTTGACGTTCTAATTCGTGTACCATGTAATTGACTGCTTTCAATAACTCTTTTCGTGTGATGATTCCTTTGAATACTTTATCCTCTGTGACAACTGGCAAGAACGAAGCATCCACTAGTAAATGAAGAACTTCTTCTAGTTCCCAATTTTCATCAATGGTTGGTACATCGGTTTCCATTACATCAGCCACTGTTAGGCCTTCTAATGGTTCCATACTGATTGTTTGTAGGTCCATCATCTTATTGACAACATTCGATAGACTGACTAAACCAACAAAGCGATCATCTTTCCCTAACACAGGGATTTTAGTGTAGCCAACTTTCGATAAAACTAATAGTCCATGCGATAACGGATGTTGATACATAACATTTGCCACGTTTTCTGCTGGAACCAAAAATGTCTCTTGATTTTGCAGTAATAACTCTCTTACAATTGGTCCAATCATGTATTGGCCCTCCATTTCAAATTCTTTCAATATCTCTATTTTACCGAAAACGGATGCAAAATCTATACAAACATTTCTTTTTTTAGCAAAAATTAGAGTTTGTTTGTCAGCGTTTATATTCAAATGCCATGTTATCGATTTTTTTGTGTGATCGATTATAGTATTGGACAGCAAGTGTCTCTTTCGTACTTTCAATGATTGCGTAAGCTGGGATTTGGATCATTCCTCGAGGTTGGGAAATGCTTCCTGGATTCAAGAACAAAATGCCTTGTTCAAATTCACAGCCTAGTTGATGGGTGTGACCAAAAAGAGCAATCGTTGCTTGTTGTTCTTTTGCTTCAAGGGCTAACTGAGTCAAGCCAAAGCGGACATTCGATAAATGGCCGTGCGTCATATATACCCGATCAAGCCCAGTATCTACCACTCGTTTTGTCTCAAAGTCTGTGCCGAAATCACAATTCCCTTGTACACCCAGATAGGTTTCCCATACTTCATCTGTTGCGTCAAGTTCTGAATCACCGCAATGAAAGAAATAATCGACTTGATTTTGGTATTGGGCGAGTAATTCTTCTATGATTGCTCGATCCCCATGGTTGTCACTAACGACTAAATAGCGCATCTACTCCACTCCTTCCAACCATGCCTGCCAAACTTGGCTTAGTTTTGCCATGGCCAAGCCTCGGTGACTGTGGTTATTTTTGTCTTCACTTGAGATTTCTGCCGCTGTTTGAGCATAACCATCTGGAATGAATAAAGGGTCATAGCCAAAGCCATTTTCGCCTTTAGGTATCCGACCAATTCGTCCAGGCCACTCTGCTTCCACTACTAGGCTTTCTTTATTTGGTTCAGCGAAAACCAATGTACAATGGAATTGCGCTGTGCGTTCTTCATCGGCTACATCGGTTAATTCAAAAAGCAGTTTTGCGTTATTTGCCGCATCACTCTTGTGTTCGCCAGCAAAACGAGCAGAATAAACTCCTGGTCTGCCACCTAGCGCATCGACTTTCAAGCCAGAGTCATCCGCCAATACTGGCTGATTCAATACTTGTGCAATCGTTTCTGCTTTTAAACGGGCGTTTTCTTCGAATGTTGTACCTGTTTCTTCGACATCAGGTATCTCAGGATAATCGAACAGTGTTTTGACTGTATAGCCTTCCTTCGCAAATAAGGAACGGAATTCTTCTGCTTTCCCTGCGTTTCGAGTAGCAATCACAATCGTTTTTTCTGTCGGTTCAGGCGTAGTGTCTGACCATTCACTCAACAAAACATTTTTTTGTTCAAAAATCAGTGATTCGATCGCTGTTTTGCCATAAACAAGCATTTCGTTCAATTGTTCACCATCAAAGGTAGCTTCTTCGCCTGTCCCTTGGATTTCTACAAATTTGCCCGATTCCGTCATCACTAAGTTCATATCGACTTCTGCTGCAACGTCTTCGTGATAGTCCAAATCAGTCACACATGTCCCATCAGCTAAAATCCCTACACTGATGGCGGCTAAATGTTCTTTGATTGGATCATTCGCTAACACTTTTGCCTGTAATAATTTTTCGATTGCTAATCTTAAAGCCACAAATGCACCGGTAATACTTGCTGTTCGGGTGCCACCGTCTGCTTGGATCACGTCACAATCAACGATGATACTACGTTCACCAAGTTTCTCGAGATCGACGACCGCACGCAACGAACGACCGATCAAACGTTGGATCTCCATCGTCCGTCCACTTAACTTACCTTTGCTGCTTTCACGACGATTTCTCGTATTCGTGGCGCGGGGCAACATACTGTATTCTGCTGTCACCCATCCTTTACCAGTCCCTTTTAAAAACGGGGGGACTGTCTCTTCAACCGTTGCCGCACAAATCACTTTCGTATCGCCAAAGCTGATCAAAACTGATCCTTCTGGATGCTTCAGCACATTTGTTTCAATCGTGATTTTACGTAAATCTTGGACATTTCTTCCGTCATGACGCATCATTGCTCTTTTCCTCCTAAATCAATCGATTCAACGATCAGTTCTTTTAATCCTAACCAATCTTGGGCAATCTCATGGAACATTTTAGCTGATCCTGTCGTATAAAACTGACAAAGCGTTCGGCCATTTTGTGGTGAATTACTGATTTCAAAATAGTCAAGTAACATCGAAACTTCGCCAATCGTTTCTGCTCCTGAATCGATCAGCATGACTTTATCCCCCATAACATTCTGAATGATCGGGCGAAGGAGTGGATAATGGGTGCAACCTAAAATCAAGGTGTCGATCCCTTTTAATTCTAATGGAGCCAAAGTTTGGGCCACGATTTTTTTAGCGACTGATGATCGGTATTCTTTACTTTCTACGACTGACACAAACTTTGGACACGCCAAGCTGGTGACTTTCAGTTCGGGTGCTTTATCCAGCAAGGCCGTCTCGTAAGCGGCACTTTTGACGGTTCCAATTGTTCCAATCACCCCTACTCGGTGATTTTTCGTTTGTTTGACTGCCGCTCTCGTTCCTGGCAAAATCACACCGATCACTGGAATCGAGAGTGTTGCTTTGATTTCTTCTAATGCGACCGCAGTTGCCGTATTACAGGCAATCACAAGCATCTTTATGCCTTTTTCAACTAAATAATTCGTCATTTCCCATGTATAAGCGATCACTTGCTCTGCTGGTCTTGGTCCATATGGACAGCGCGCGGTATCGCCAACGTATAATATGTTTTCATTCGGCAATTGCTTCAATGCTTCTTTGACGACTGTAAGACCGCCAACTCCTGAATCAATAAAACCGATCGGACGTTTATCTGTCAATCGAATCATCCTTTTTCAAAAAAATTCTACCTTCTATATTGTGGACTTTTTGACGTGATTTATCAAGTCCTACAATCTGCTTTCCTGCTCTTTTCCCACATGACGACTCAACACGTGTTCCAATGAAAATTTTTGGATAACGTAAGAAGGAATCCACAAAAAATTTAAAAAAAATTTCGTGGATTCCTTCTTAATTCCCATGTAAAATACGATTTTTTCTACTAATAACTATACTTTCTTCTTTCTAGGTAAGAAGAAAGTAAAGAAAGTGCGTAACATACGACAAAATACATGAAAGTCATCATAACGAACATTGGTAAGACATAATTGGTATTTTGACCGTAGACGATCCGCGCTTGGTGTGTCAATTCTGGCAACGAGATGATCACCGCTAAAGAAGTGTCTTTGATCAACGAGATCAACTGACTGACGATAGCAGGGATCATTGACTTGAATGCTTGCGGCATGATGATCGTACGCATCGTTTCCACATAGCTTAATCCCGTGGAAAGCCCTGCTTCCATCTGACCTTTCGGCACAGCATTCAAACCTGCACGGAAAATCTCTGATAACATGGCAGATTCAAAAATCGTCAATGCTGCAACTGCTGACCAAAAGATGTTCATTTGGATACCGATTTGCGGCAAAGCAAAATAAGTGAAAAAGATGATCAGCAATAATGGCAGATTACGAATGATGTCGATAATCAAACCTACTATTTTTGATAAATAAGGAATACTCGCAAAACGAAGAACACCTGTCAGCCCACCGATCAGAAAACTAAAAATGATGGAGAAGAGCGAAACTTCGATCGTTACTTTTAGTCCTTCCAGTAAAAAGCGAATATTCATCCATGAAAATGCACCACTAAAATCCATTGAGATTCTCCTTTCTATGAACGAACTGCCCATTTTTTCTCAAGATAAACCATCAAATAAGACAATGGTAAGGTAATGATCAAGTAAAATAAACCGACGATGATATAGGTATCAAACGTGTTGAAAGTTTCACTGGCGATCAAATCCCCTTGATACATGATATCCAAACCAGCAACAATTGCTAAAATCGATGAATTTTTGACCAAATTGATAAATTGATTGCCTAATGGTGGGATAACGATTTTAAATGCCTGTGGCAATACGATGTAACGCATCGTCTCTGAGTAAGTAAATCCTGATGAAAGACCAGCCTCCATTTGACCTTTTGGCACAGTTTGAATGCCCGAACGAACGGTTTCTGCAATAAATGCGGAAGTATAGATCGTCAGCCCGATCGTTCCTGCTTGAAAACCATCAAAGCTGATCCAATAAAGTGGTAATACGACATAGAAGAACATCACGATGATCAATAACGGGATATTCCTAAAAAATTCAACATAGGCTTTCGCTAAACCACGAATCCATTTATTGTGTGACAATTGAAAAATCGCCATCAACGTTCCGATGATCAAACTGAATAAAAGTGCCAAGACACTTGATAGGATCGTTACTTTAAATCCATCAAGGAAGGCTGGCCCATAAGTTTGTATCAATTCACTCATTGTATTCCCTCCTTAATCAATTTTTCCCTGAGTCGTATCTGGGAACCATTTTTCATAAATCTTATCGTAGGTGCCGTCTTCAACCATTTCTGCTAATGCTTGGTTGACTGCATCTAAGAAATTTTCTTGTCCTTTGTTGATTGCAATACCATAAGGCTCTTCGGTAAATGTTCCTCCTGCTAATTCATAGCTAGGGTTCTCCGCTGCCATCCCGAGTAAGATTGCATTGTCTGTCGTCATGGCATCACCTTGCCCCGATTGTAAAGCAGTAAATGCTTCTGCATAGTTCTCTAACTCCAAGATCCGCGCATCAGGTGCATGTTCTCTGATGTTGGCAGCTGAAGTCGAGCCTTTTACCGCTAGAACAGTCGTTTCAGCGTTTAGATCCTCTACGCTTTTGATAGGACTACCCTTTTCAACGAGCAATGATTGTCCGGCGTCAAAATAAACAGAGGAGAAATCGACTTGCTTTTTACGTTCTTCGGTAATCGTCATCGTCGCAATGATCGCATCGATATTCCCATTTTTTAATAAAGGGATTCTTGTTTTAGAAGTAACTTCGACAAACTCTGCTTTTCCATCCTCTCCTAAAATCTTTTTCGTGATCGCTTTGGCGATATCGATATCAAACCCTTGAACTGTGCGACTTTCGATATCCATCATCCCAAACAATCGTGTATCGTATTTGACACCCCAAATGATCTCGTTCGTTTCTTTGCTACGAGTCAAAATATCTTTTTCTGCCAAACTGCTACCTTTACAGCCGCTCAATACTAGAAATACTAGCCCAAAAAGAAATAATAAACGAGTGAATGTTGTCTTACGCATATCGTTCCTCCTATCAATGATTGATTACTTTACTGATAAATTGTTTTGCACGTTCTTCTTTTGGATCATCGAAGAAATTACGTACATCGCGACTATCTTCTAATACTTGTCCATCCGCCATAAAAATGACACGATCTGCCACTTCTTTCGCAAAGCCCATTTCGTGGGTGACCACGATCATGGACATGCCATCTCTTGCCAATTTTTTCATTACGTCCAATACATCGCCGATCATCTCTGGGTCCAAGGCAGATGTTGGCTCGTCAAATAACAGCATTTCGGGATTCATCGCTAAGCCGCGAGCAATCGCTACACGCTGTTGTTGTCCACCAGATAACATGGAAGGATAGGAATCTTTTTTATCTAGCATGTTGACTGTCTTTAAGAACTTTTCCGCATTTTTTACAGCAGTTGCCTCATCTTGTTTTAATACTTTGATTGGTGCCAATGTGATGTTTTCTAAAACTGTTTTATTGGGGTAAAGATTAAAATGTTGAAAGACCATTCCGACATTTTTTCTGATTTCCGTCAATTTTGTGTTTTTATCGCGAATATCGACATCATTGATCAAAAGCTTTCCTGAAGTGATTGTTTCCAAGCCGTTGATACAGCGAAGCATCGTACTTTTCCCTGATCCTGATGGACCAATGACAACGACAACTTCCCCTTTTTCAAACTCAAGATTGATGTTTTTCAACGCATGGAATTTGCCGTAATACTTTTCCACGCTATCAAATTTAATCATTGTCATAACATTACACTCCCATTATTATTTAGTAAGATTTCATTTAAAGATATATAATAGAACACATTATATCCGAAAGCGAAGCAACTTGTAAAGTTTCCAAGAAAATTCCTTTACTCGTTTTCTTTTACCATTTGTATAAATAACGATTTCCTAACTGATTTTTTCAATGATTTTCGGTTTATCCTGTTGTTAATTCTGCAAAAAAACGGTAAGATATTAAGTATTAGTCTTAGAAATTACAAAGAGGTGTTCTTTTTTGAAAAATATTATTTTAACAGGAGACCGTCCTACTGGCAAACTACACTTAGGCCATTATGTCGGGTCTTTGAAAAAACGTGTAGAAATGCAAGCGGATGAGAATAATCAGTTGTTCGTAATGATCGCAGATATGCAAGCCTTGACTGACAATGCGAAAGACCCTGAAAAAGTGTCTTCCAATGTATTAGAAGTTGCTTTAGATTACTTATCGGTCGGTTTAGATCCTGCCAAATCAACATTGTTTATCCAGTCACAGATCCCTGAATTAGCTGAGTTGACAATGTATTACTTAAACTTAGTGAGTGTTGGTCGTGTGCGTCGTAACCCGACTGTTAAAACAGAGATCGAGCAAAAGAAATTTGGCGAAAGTGTCCCTACAGGCTTCTTTATCTACCCTGTCTCACAAGCTGCTGACATCACTGCGTTCAAAGCAAATCTAGTCCCAGTTGGTGAAGACCAAAAACCAATGTTGGAACAAACGCAAGAGATCGTCCAAAGCTTCAATCATACCTACGGTGATGTGCTAGTTGAGCCGAAAGGCGTCTTCCCTCCTAAAGGAATGGGTCGTTTACCTGGAATCGATGGGAACGGAAAAATGAGTAAATCATTAGGAAATGGCATCTACATTTCTGACCCTGCGGATGTTTTACAGAAAAAAGTCATGAGTATGTATACTGATCCAAATCACATCCATGTCCAAGATCCAGGACAAGTCGAAGGCAATATGGTCTTTACTTACTTAGATGTTTTTGGTACAGACAAAGAAGCAATCGAAGAGATGAAAGCCCACTATCGTCGTGGTGGACTAGGTGACGTGAAAATCAAGCGTTACTTGATCGACGTATTAGAAGCAGAGTTTGCACCGATCCGCGCACGTCGTGAAGAGTTGGCGAAAGACCCACAAGCCGTGATGGATATCTTACGTCATGGTAGTGAAGAAGCCGCTAAAGTTGCGGCAGCCACACTTTCTGAAGTGAAAGCGGCAATGGGCATCAATTATTTCAATAAGTAATCACACAAATAAAACTGGAACAAAAATCATTGAATGATTTTTTGTTCCAGTTTTTTTCTTCTATTGTTAAAGGTTAACGAATACTTGCATCGACTGTTTCTGTCAACGCCTTTTCAACCTTACTCATTGCTTGGTTGATTTCTTCATCCGTCAACGTTGCTTCAGGATTTTCAAAGCTTAACGTATAGGCAACTGATTTATGCCCTGATTCAATATTTGCTCCTTGATAGACATCGAATAGTTCCACATTCGTCAAGAATCGACCAGCTGCTGATTGGATCGTGCGAACGATTTCTTGATTCGTCACTTGTTCAGCTACTAACATGGCAATGTCACGCGTCACACTTGGGAATTTTGTGACTGGTCGGAAAGTGATGCCTTTTTGCGATGCTTCTACGACTGTCGCTAAATCAAACTCTGCCACATACGTTTCTGGAATATCATAAGCTTTAGCAGTCATAGGATGTACTTGACCAACAAACCCGATCATTGTTTCACCTAAATAAATGGCTGCTGTACGACCTGGATGAAGTTCATCGATCGTTGTCAACGCTTGATAAGTGATTTCCTCATTGATGGAAAGTTGTTCGAATACATTCTCTAATATGCCTTTTACTGTAAAGAAATCAACCGCTTGAGGCTTACTTTGCCAACTCTTTTCTTCCCATGTGCCAGACACCGCAAGAGCTACGTGAGTGACTTCTTGTGGCAGATGTGTCAACGGATCGTTTTCTTGATAGAAGACGCGACCCACTTCATAAAATGCGATATCTGCATTTTTACGTGCTGTATTGTATTGGACGTTATCCAAAAGACCACTGATCAAGTTCATACGTAAGACAGAACGGTCTTCACTCATCGGCCAATCCAAGCGAGTGATGGCTGTTTCTTTCAAAGCGAATTGACGAGATTTATCTTCCGTTGTCAATGCATAACTAATGGCTTCAGTTAGACCACTGCCTTCAAGTAATGTACGGATCTTCCGTGTTGTCGCTTGTTCTTGTGTCAAACTACCTGCAACTGTTTCGCCGCTCGGTAACGTTGAAGGCAAACGATCATACCCATAAATACGTGCAACTTCTTCGATGATGTCTGCTTCGATCTGGATATCCCAACGTCTTGGAGGCACAACGACAGTATAAGTTTCTCCATCGACTTGATAGCCGAATCCTAATGCTTCAAAGATCTCACTTACTTCAGCGACACTTAACGTTGTGCCAAGGTAATGGTTGATGCGGTTCAATGTGATCTGTACTTCGACTTCTTTCGCTTGATACTCAGAACCTTTGACCGCTCCTTGTAACACTTCTCCTCCTGCTAAAGCAACGATCATCGCCGCTGCAACATCACTTGCTTCGCCGACGGTTCCTTTATTGATGCCTTTTTCAAAGCGCGCAGATGATTCACTACGTAAATTGAAACGTTTTGCTGTGCGACGAATTGAGATTGGGTCGAATAGAGCGGATTCTAACGCAACGGTTGTCGTTGTTCCCGTGATCTCTGAGTCTAGTCCCCCCATTACCCCAGCTAAAGCCACTGGCACTTGTCCATTCGTGATGACCAAGTCTTCTGAAGTCAATGTACGCGTTTCGCCATCTAACGTCACGATGTTCTCTTCTTCTGCTGCATGACGCACCACGATTTCTTCTGAACCTAACTTATCATAGTCAAATGCATGTAACGGTTGACCGAACAATAATAAGATATAGTTTGTGATATCAACGACGTTATTGATTGGTCGGATTCCTTCATTCATCAAGATATTTTGTAGCCATTGTGGACTCGGTTGGATCTTGACGTTTTCAATGATACGGATTTGGTATGCTGGTACTAATTCTTCGTCTTCTACTTTTACCGCAATTTTCTCTGAAGCTTTACGTTCAACTTCTACTAACTTTTCATCATTGAATGTCGGTGTTTGGCGGTAGATCGCGCCAACTTCGTACGCCACACCTCTCATTGATAACGCATCGGCACGGTTAGGTGTGATCGATAATTCGATGATAGCATCGTCCATATCTAGATAAGAAAAGACTGGTTCTCCATTGACCGCTTCTTGTGGCAAATAGTAGATGCCTTCTGAATATTCTTTCGGTACGACACTGTCAGAATAACCGATTTCTTGTAAGGCACAGATCATCCCATTCGAAACTTGTCCGCGCATCTTGCCTTTTTTGATTTTGACATTGCCCGCAATCCGTGAATTTGGTAAAGCCACGATGACTTTGATTCCTGCTTTGACGTTCGGTGCGCCACAAACGATTTGTGATAATTCCTCTTCGCCGATGTCGACTTGACAAATCGATAGATGATCCGAATCAGGATGTGGAATACATTCCTTCACTTCTCCGACAACGATTTTTTTCAACCCTTCTTCAGGTACAGTCACACCTTCGACTTCGATTCCTGTGACTGACATTTTGTCTGCAAGTTCTTGCGGTGTCACATTTGATAAATCAACGTATTGATTCAACCATTTATATGATACTAACATTCTTTTACTCCCCCTTGAACTGACTTAAGAAGCGCAAGTCATTTTGATAGAAATTACGAATATCGTTGACCCCATAACGTAACATTGCGACACGATCTGGGCCAAGTCCAAAAGCAAATCCGGAGTATTCTTCAGGATCGATCCCTGACATTTCCAAGACATTTGGATGAACCATACCAGCACCTAAGATCTCGATCCAACCTGTGTGTTTGCAGACGTTACAGCCTGAACCACCGCATTTGAAACAGCTGACATCGACTTCAACAGATGGTTCTGTGAATGGGAAATAGCTTGGACGTAAACGGATTTGACGATCTTCACCAAACATTTTCTTCATCACGACTTCAAGCGTTCCTTTCAGATCACCCATTGTCACGTTCTTGTCAATCACCAATCCTTCGATTTGATGGAATTGATGGCTGTGTGTTGCATCATCAGTATCACGTCGGAAAACTTTCCCTGGTGAGATCATGCGTAGCGCACCTTTTGAAAAGTCATGTTTTTCCATGGTACGTGCTTGGACAGGTGACGTATGGGTACGGATCAAGATCTCTTCTGAGATATAGAAAGTATCTTGCATATCACGCGCTGGATGATCTTTTGGTAAATTCATTCGTTCAAAGTTGTAATGGTCTGACTCGACTTCATATCCTTCAACGATTTGATACCCCATGCCGACAAAAATATCTTCGATTTCTTCCATGATCTGCGTCAAGATATGGCGTGTACCTTGCTTGACTGAGCTACCTGGAAGCGTTACATCGATCGTTTCTTTTTCTAATGCTTCATTCATTGCAGCGATTTCCAAGACTGCTTTTCTTTCTTCGATTTCTTGTGTCAATAGATCACGGATCTCATTGGCAAAGCTTCCTACTTTAGGTCGCTCTTCGGCACTTAGATCTTTCATTCCACGTAAGACCTCAGTGATCGGTCCTTTTTTCCCTAATGTTTCGACACGGATTTGATTTAGTTCTTTCAAATCCTGCGCCTGCTTGATCTTGACGATCGTTGCTTCTTTCAAGCTTTCGAGTTGCGCTTGTAAAGACATGACATTTCCTCCTTTAAATTCAACTACAAAAAAGACCTCATTCCTATCAAGGAACGAGGTCTTCGCGTTACCATCCTAATTTACGATCCCAACGAGATCGTACACTCATTTTAATAACGACAGACATACTGCCGGTCTGAACTATCTCAGACGAACTCGGAAAGTGAACTTCATTTTTCAAACACAGGATCTGCTTTCAGTCCATGACAGATCTCCCTATACTGGTTTAGCCAAACTACTCTTTTTCGTCAACATTCTTTTTTATCTATTCAATTAAAAACTAGTGTACAAGATTTTTGATGCAAAATCAACTGCATTCTTCGGGTGTGACCCATTTCTCACTCCAAAGCTGTAACTGGACCATCGCTTTTTGTAGATCTGCCCCTTTTTCCGTCAGCATATATTCTGAACGACTGGATTCATTACACGAAAAATTGCGGGTAACGATCTTTTCTTTCTCAAGCTCTTTTAATCGTTCGACCAAGACACGATCACTGACCATCGGGATTTTTGCAGAGAGATCAACAAAGCGTTGCGGACCATTTTCGAGTAATACATCGATAATCAATCCATTCCATTTTTTCCCTAGAATCGAGAATGTTTTTTCAAATTTGGGGCACAGAATGAATTCTGTCTGTGTTAGCTCCATTTTACTCACCTCTTTTCATGAGTATAGCATATTACTTACAAAGTGTAAGTCCAGTTTGCTCAATTCTTATTCTTTATTAAGATTTATTATTTTCTTCGCTTGTAGCAAAACTAAAAAGACATCTTGAACGGGTTTAGCCAATGCTTCACTCAACGCACGTTGGTATAAGTTCAATTGCCCGCGGTATTTATTGATGACTTTAGCAATCTCCTCTGGATTTTCAGGATGTAGAATAAAATCAGTTTTGAAATCATAAAGCTGTACATACTCACCAAAATCAAGATAACCATCGACGATTCCATGGACTAATAATTCATCTTCTTCATTTGGATAGTGATCGAACACCCTTTCTGCTTGTAGAAGCATTGAAAATGGTTGTTCGCGTTTTACTTTTTCTGGATGTTCGATCAATGATCGACCAAGAGCAGATTCATAAAACCATAAGATCGAATCAACTGGCACGCGTTTTGCTACTTGCTCATCGACTAAACGTTTTTTGACGAGGGTCGTCAGTTCTTTTTTGATGCTTTCTTTCGTCAACTGTTCCAATGGTAAGACTTGTAATAGAAAATGTGTCGCTGTCCCAACAGCTGCGGCAGAAACTTTGCGCTCTTTTTGTACAAAACGTGGTTCAGCTAATTGGTCTTGCGTATACCTGAAAGGCTGGGCAAAGGCTTTTTTATCACTGCTTTCCCAAGTCAAACGTGCCTCTGGGGAATCATCTGGATCTTCAAACAGCCGTTTGATCTCAGAAACCGATTGATAACTCGTTGTTTGCGAAGAGGCTTCATAAGGATAAGTGAAGGCTAAACGAGCTTGTAGTTCAGCCGTTAATGGTGTTTGATCTCCTTTTTGTTCCTCTGCTTGCTCTTCTTTGACTGTCAATGCTTGGCGTTGTGTTAAAATCGCTTGTTGATCCATCCAGGTGATCGTAAAATCTCCCGGTGAATGTTTCAGTTGTGGCAAAGGCGTGATTTCTGGAAAATATTCGGTCATTTTAGGATGACGGATCAAGCTGTAACCGATCCAATTCATCAAGCTACTCGAACTTTTCAGGCGAATCACAGGGTCTAACACTACATCCGTTTGCTCACTTGCTTCTGACCAGGCTTTGAACGTGTCTTCTTTGCTTTTGTAAGAACCGACAATAAACAGTTTTTGCTCCGCCCGAGTCAATCCAACGTATAATTTACGCATTTCTTCTGAGAGCAATTTTTTTTGTTTCGCTAATTTGATGGCTTGATAAGGTAAGGTGTCAAACAAGACCCGCGTGTCTGGCTCCATGTAGCGCACGCCCGCACCTAGTTTTTCTTCGAAGGCGTAACGGTTTTTCAAGTCTTGTAGATTGAATTGCTTCGTCATATCTAATAAGAAAACGATAGGAAACTCTAATCCTTTACTTGCATGGATGGTCATGACGCGAACGGCATTGTCACTAGAAGCAATCACTGGTTCCGCCAAGTCTTTGTCTTTTTCCTGCATTTTCTCAATAAATCGTACAAACTGATAGAGACCGCGAAACGAACTTTGTTCATAAGCTTTGGCACGATCCACTAACGCATACAGATTCGCTTGACGTTGCGCACCAGCCGGCAACCCAACGACATATTCTAAATACCCCGTTTGGTAATAGATCTCCCATAATAAGTCCGTGATCGAAGAACGCCGTGCTAACTCCCGCCATTGTTGCAGTTGCTCATTGAAATGAAGCAACTTAGCCGCTAATTCATCTTGGTTATTATTTTGGTAAGCTAAGACTGCATCATAGTAAGTATGCACCTTATCTGCTAATCGGATACGTGCTAACTCGGGTTCGATCAAGCCAACGACTGGTGAACGTAACACTGAAGCTAAGGGAATATCCTGATAAGGGTTGTCGATCAATTGGAGCAATGAAATCATGATCCTGATTTCTGTCGCTTGGAAATAATTCTGCGCATCATTGAGTTCCAACGGAATATCGAACGTTTTGAACACTTCTAAAATCGTCAAATTGTTTTTCTTCGTTGGTGTCAATAACACGATATCTT
The DNA here is from genome assembly GCF_050555445.1 of Enterococcus sp. DIV1304_2. Classification (NCBI taxonomy): domain Bacteria; kingdom Bacillati; phylum Bacillota; class Bacilli; order Lactobacillales; family Enterococcaceae; genus Enterococcus; species Enterococcus sp. DIV1304_2. The sequence goes on along the minus strand of NZ_CP187851.1, from coordinate 1,263,416 downwards.
TGTATTCGATCGGGCGCTCTTCTTGACTTTTTTTGTCGTAGATCATGAATTTTGAATCGATCAATTCACGGATCTTCAAACCAGTCATCAAGAGTTCACCTTCTGTCTTATCTTCCAACATATCGTCCATCGGCAACTCGATTTCTGTCGTTTCTTGTTCCTTTTCATAGATCAAGACTTCTGGTGCAAAACGTTCATTTTCTGGAAACCCAGAAAAACCAAGAACCAGCCGAGCCGCTTCATCATAGGCGATTTGTCCGACTGTTGGGTCCATCAACTGTTCAAAAATCAAGTTGGTAAACGCTAAGACTTCCTGACGGGAGCGAAAATTCTCCGCCAAGACGATTCGTCGACCGCCTTTTTCTTCCGAGAATTTCTCATATTTATTGATAAATAGAGTTGGATCTGCTAAACGGAAGGAATAGATCGACTGTTTGACATCTCCCACCATAAAGAGATTGCCTCTCTCCTCATCTGGCTCTCTGACCCAATAGAGCAATTCTTCTTGCAATTGATTGACGTCTTGGTACTCGTCGACCATGACTTCTTTGAACTTTCTGCGATAATAATCTGATGCTTCGCTTGGTAACCACTCTTCCTCAGTCTGTTTCGTCAAAATTTGTAATGCCAAGTGTTCCAGATCATTGAAATCTAGCACGCCTTTTTCACGTTTGCGCGCACTGAAACCTTCCATGAAAAGCTTAGTGACTTCGGTCATTTGTTCAACGAGGGGGAAGGCTTTTTGACTCAACTCTTCGATTTGCGCAGGCGAAACTGGAAAGTAGCTTTTGCCGATTTGTTGTAAGATTTTTTTGGCACGGTCTCGCAAGTTTTTGACTTCAGCCGAACGCTCTTTCAACTCTGCTTTACGACTACTTTTGAAAGTCGAAAACGTCAGATTTTCTAAAGCTTGGTAAGCTTCGTCTAACTCATCACCAAGAAAACGTTCATAGATTTGTTGGATACTTGCTTGTTCTTGTGAGACTTGTTCAAACATCTTTTCAAGTCCTTCTTCTTGTGCCAAAACGACCATTTCTTCGTATAACTGCGTACAATGGAGTAGATCAGCTAAAACGAGCGGCCGGATCTGTTCTTGATACAATGCAGAAGCTGCTAAACCATCTTCTAAGCGATACGCTTCTGGTAAGCGATCCAACCAAGCCAACGGATCAGGATTTGCTCGGGCAAAATCATAGAGAGAAAATACGAGGTTAGTCAAACCGTCATCTGAACGATCATTTGAAAAGTTCATTGTCAGCTGGAAAAAACCTTCGCGATTTTCTGCATAGAGTTGTTCTCTGATCTCATCCCAGACATCTTCTTTCATCAAGATCGTTTCCGTTTCATCCGTCAACATCCGAAAGACTGGGTCGATATCGATCAAATAGTAATATTTACGGATCACCGTTAAACAAAACGCATGGAGTGTCGAGATATTTGCGGTAGGTAGTAAAACGAGCTGTTTCGTAAAATGTTTTTGCCAGACCGGATCACTTTCACTATTCACTGCTTCTTGCAAGGCTACTTGGATCCGTTCCTTCATTTCTCTTGCTGCTGCTTCTGTAAACGTCACGATCAGCAACTCGTCGATATTGACACCCATTTTTAACTTTTCGATCACTCGGCGGACTAACACAGTCGTCTTACCTGAGCCAGCGGAAGCCGAAACAAGTAGGTTGTCGCCTTGGTCAAAAATCGCTTGCCATTGTTCATCGGTAAAACGTTCATTTTCCGGTTTTAAAGGAATTGATGTCACTCGTCTTCACTCCTTTTTAGTATTCTGCGCAATGCTTCATCTTTATCCAGTTTTTCTAAACGATGATAATTATTTTCTTTGAGCATGACATCAAACGTACAAATACTTCTGAACGGACAATGCTCACAAGCAATCCGTTGTTTATCTTTGTAAGCGGGATTCAGTTTGATCTCCCCTGAGGTGATCGCTTCCCCCGCTAAACGCATATTCTCACGATTATGGTTCATGAATAATTGAAGTTCTTCTTCTGTATAGAACTTCTCTTTACTATAACTGCCTTTTTGTAACTCGTCTTTGGCATTTTTCTTCACCGGATAGATCAATGAACTTTCTTTTGCTTCCAATGAATGATCGAGCACCTCTAACAGACCTGGATCATCGACAAAAACACCGTCATAGCTGAATTTCTTCAAGGTATTCTTCTCGACGTCTGTCGTATCCGTCAAGACTGGATTATGCACATGCAAATAATAAGAGCCTGCTGGTTTGACTGCGGCTTTCCCAGTCAAACGTACAGCATCCATCAATGCCACATCAAGATATGTCAATAGTTGCATCGCCATGCCGTAGTAAGCTTCAGTCACATCAAAAGAACGACCACTTGATTTATAATCCACCACACTTAACCACGTATCACTTTGTTCAGTTGCCACATCGATGCGATCGATTTTTCCGCGAACGTGGAGTTTTCCGCCTTTGTCTAAAGGTATTTCCAAACCTGGTATCCCTCGTGCACCAGCGATCTGACCAAATAAAATCTCTGTTTGCAATGGTTTCATGCCCGTATTCTTGCTTTGTTTTTGTAACGCCCAAGCCACTTTTTGGATCGTTTGCCCTAATTGGTAACGAATATAGTTCATGCGGGCAGAGCTATCTAAAATCTCAAAACGTAATTCACCAAATACTTCTTGTAAGACTTTTTCAGTAAATTCTTGTCGTTCCTTCTCCGACATCGCCACAAGTGACAGTTGATTCGAGAATAACAATTTGAAGAAGCGATCCAATGATTCATGATAAAAGTCGCCAGTGGCAGCTGGTGTCAGTCCATAAATATTACGTTCTTTCAGCTTCAAACCAAACTGGACAAAGTATTTATATTCACAGTTATAAAAGTTTTCCATGCGTGAGATCGACGTATAGATTTCTTTGCCATAGAGAGCTTCTGCCATTTCTTCTGATAAGGAAACTGGTACATTCAGATGATCTTGACTTTCAAAAATCGTCAATGCAAAATTTCGTTGATCCGAACGCAGAACTAACTCTTTTAATTGTTGCCAATAAAGTGGTACTACCTGTTTGGCTTCTTTTGCTAAACGATAGACCCGATTGATCGTATTGATCCCACTACGGTAAGTGCCAACGTAACAATCTGGCTTACTCGTCAATTGCAACTGGCATTTTGGCTCGACTGGAACGCCTAGATAGTCAACGACTCGTTTCAAATACGGAGACATTTTCAACCGATTGGTATCATAGCTCTGCGCGTAGCTCAAGTACAAACGTTCCGTTCCCGAAACAAACACTAAATACGCTTGGAAAGGTTCGAAAGACATACTTTCTTTTGCTGGATCGAATAAAAACTGATCCTCGCCTAACCCTTGATTCAACGCTTCACGTTCTTCACTCGATAATAAACCTTTAGTTTCATGGCGATCTGGAAACACTTGGTCATTCAAGCCGACCGCAAATGTTACTTTTGCTTGATTGGCACGTACAAGTTCCAACCGGTTGATCCTCACTTGGTCGATTGCTGTAGGGATCTTCCCATAGCTGAGATTTTCTAGGCCACTCGTGATGATCTCTTGAAATAATGACCAGTCGAATGCTGTTTCTCCGTAGATCAATGAATACTCGTCCAAAAGATCCATCAAAGCGCCCCAAGTTTGTTCATGGTTTCTAGCCGCAGCTAACCCGCCACGCGCCACTTCTTGGTCTCGCCAGAAAAGCAATTGTTGTTGCACACCGCTTTCGATCAAGAAGCGATAAAACAAAGTGACCGCTTCTTGCCCTGTTCGGCTTTTTTTGATGTTCTTCAGGAATACCGGCACCATGTCGCGGAAAAGTCTTCGGACCGTATTCGATTGCTCTTCCAGTTGTTTGACGTCTTCTAGCTGTTCTGCTTCAAAATCATAGGCGACAAATTGCCAATCTTTTTCGCGAAGCCAATAATTCCCTTGGTAGTTGTACGCTAGTGCTACGTTTTCCGTGATATCTAAATTCGTGCGGAATTGATTTCTAGTAGCTTCCCAAGTAGCCAGATCGAGCTCTTCATCTGTCCGACCGATCGTCAACTCCGTCTTGAAGAAACGCATGATGTCGTTTAGGCGATATTGATAACGATCCAAAGCAAACAAACTGTTGATCCATTCGATCAATGGATGGTTTTCCATCAGTTGCTCTTCATCCAGATAAAAAGGGATCGCCATCTCTTGGAAAATTGGTCGCAATAAATTGCCATACAGTGTCATATCCTTCGTCAACACTTGGATATCTCGATAGCGAAATCCTTCTTGACTGACCAAACGACGGATCTCCACCGCTAATTGGCGAACTTCTTCCGTTGGATTCTCCGCCTCCCACAGATGTAATGTCTCTTGCGCGCCAAGTTTCACAGGTTGGCTTTTCTGCTGGCTGGAAGTTTCTTCCCACATTTGTTGTAATGTTTGAAGTTCGTTTTGGTGTTCTCGATTCGGTGCATAATGATCAACAGCCACAGGAACATTCAATTCTCTTGCTGCGTTGAGAAGTTGGAAATAGATCTTTCCTGTATTGAAAAACAAGGTCAACGGATCAGGCAGATCGGATTTGTAGGGACGATCCAATAGCAAATCGACCACTAGATGTCCTTTTTCCATCATTTTTTGCAGCAACTGGTACTCTTGGGCGTTGATCCGGGCGAAACCACTCACTAAGAACTTGATCTTATGATAATCCTGCGTCGCCATATAATTCGCTAATACCGTCAGCGCATCTTCAGATTGTAGGGCGCGTTGGACTAATTCCTCTTCGAATGCAGAGAAAATCAGTTGTAGATCCTTCATTTTCAATTGTCGGTCTTCTTCTTTTGGTGATTCTCCTGTCACAGAAGTCAACAGATCAACAGGGGAAATTTTTCCGACTTGTAGTTCGCTATATAGCTCTTGTAACTGACGGATAAACCCTTTTTTGCGGATTTCTCCTCGAAATATCGTCAATTCTTCTTGTTTTTTTTCTAAAATTTGGCGGAGGATCATCGCTGAGCCAGATTCGGTCAATTCACTACCTGTCAGCAATGTAGTTTGTTGCAATAAGTACCAAGCCAAACGATAGAAACTGAATACTTGCATGTTGGTTGTGCTAAATGAGCTTTTTCCGCTTTTTTTGCGCATCTCAGCGAGTAATTCTTGCTCTTGTTCAAATTTATTATAGTTAGGTACAAGGAAAAATACTTGATTGTCTTCATCTTTGTCAAGCCAAGCGGCGGCTTCATCGATCAGTGCTTTGCGGTGGTCTTTTTGACCATTCCCTAAGATAAATTGTAACGACACCTTATTGCCTCCTTTTCCTGGTTGATATACCTCTTCATTATAACAAAGATAGCTGAACATTTGTTCTATTATCGTTTAAATTTTGGAAATAAAAAAAGCCGGAGCAGGACGACTGTCCTCTCCGACAAATGATGTAGATCCAATCAGTGGATCGACCCCATTAATTTTTTGATTGGTTCTTTGATTGCAAATAAAATCACTGCACCGACGATTGCAACGACACCGATGATCCCAAAGTAGGCAGATTCAGTACCTGGTGTATAGAAACGAGCGATTTGTGCATTGATGGCTTGGGAAGAAGCATCTGCTAAGAACCAGATCGCAATCGTTTGCGATTCGAAGGCTCTAGGCGCCAATTTCGTCGTCACTGATAGGCCGACAGGTGATAAGCAAAGTTCAGCAATCACGATGATGAAAAAGCTACCAATCAGCCAAAGTGGGCTGACTTTTCCAGCTGTTCCATATAACATCCCCGGCAACATCAATAACAGATAAGACAATCCGGCAAATAACAACCCTAGAGAGAATTTCACTACAGTTGATGGTTGACGTTTACCTAAACGTGTCCATAAAGTAACGAACACAGGTGTCAAAATAAAGATGAAGATCGGGTTCAATGATTGATACCAACTTGCTTGGATCGGAACACCCATCAAGGTCGATTGTGTTCGTTCACTTGCAAATAGGGCAAGGATCGATGACCCTTGTTCTTGCAATGACCAAAAGATGATTGCTGCTAAGAATAATGGGATATATGCCCATACACGTGGTTTTTCTTCCACTGAAACATCTTTTGAAGTCAACATTTTGATAAAGTAATAGAGTGGTAAAACGATTCCTAAGACACTGATCGTATTAACAAAGAAATCGATCGTCAAATGTCCAGTCAGTTGCGCTCCACCAAAAATAATAGCAAATACGACCAAAGCGATCACAACATTACGGATAAATCCTTTACGTTCGCCTTGTGTCAAAGGATTTGGAGGTGTCATACCCACTCCATCCAATGTCTTACGGCCTTGGATCACATATTGCAATAACCCGAAGAACATACCGATAGCGGCTAATGAGAAACCTAAATGGTAGTTATACTCTTGGCCAATCGTACCGACGATCAACGGCGCGAGCAATGCGCCTAAATTGACACCCATATAAAAGATCGAAAATCCTGCATCTCTTCGTAAATCGGTTTTCGTATATAAATGCCCGACCATTCCCGAAACGTTTGGTTTTAAGAAAGCTGTACCGATGATGATCAACGCCATCGAGATAAATAAAGTAGAGACACCAAACGGCAATGCCAAAACAACATGACCGATCATGATGAAGACCCCACCAATAAAGACGGTTTTTTTGGCTCCTAACACACGATCAGAAAACCAGCCGCCTACGATACTCGACATATAAATCAACGAACCATAGATCGACATGATCGACAACGCTGTGGCACGAGGTAAACCAAGGCCTCCATTTGCTACCGTGTCGTACATATAATAGATCAGTAAGGCACGCATACCATAATAACTGAATCGTTCCCACATCTCTGTGAAGAACAATGTAGACAATCCCTTCGGCTGACCGAAGAACCCTTTGTCTTGTTTTTCCATATTCCCATACCCCAATTCTTTTAATTTTCAGAAAATAATACACATATTTACCGAAAATCCGTGTAAAAATATTTATTTAAGAAATATATACTTATTTTCTATAAATACAACAAAAATTTAATGGGAAAATGATAAGAAAAAACATAGGTTATTTTTAATAATTATATAGTCTACTTTATATCATAAAGCTTAAATGTCGGTATATTCAGTATGTAAACGGTCTCGTAACAAATTTTTTATGTAAAAGAACATCTTTTTTCTATTCGTACATTTTGTTGAGCATTTTGTTTTACTTACTTTTTGTAAGATGATATACTTCGTTTTGTCATCAAGAAAAAAACGCAGAAAAGCGAATTAAAGGAGAACTAATCTATGACTGAATTTACAAATATCTTAAAAAACCGCCGTTCGATCTATGATCTAGGCCGTAACGTATCACAATCAAATGAAGAATTAACAACATTGATCCAAGAAGCAATCAAAGAAAGCCCTACTGCTTTCAATGCGCAATCAACACGTGCAGTAATCTTATTTGGCGATGCACATGAAAAATTATGGGAAATGACAGAAGAAGCTTTACGTCCACTGACACCTGCTGATGCTTTCCCAAATACTCAAAACAAATTAGCTAGTTTCAAAAAAGGTTATGGTACTGTCTTGTTCTTCAAAGACACAGATGTGATCAAAAACTTGCAAGAGCAATTTGCATTATATGCAGATAACTTCCCTGATTGGTCAGAACAATCAAATGGTATTGCTACAGCCAATACTTGGGTGGCATTAAGCGAAGAAGGTTTAGGTGCAAACTTACAACATTACAATCCAGTGATCGATGAAGCTGTCGCAAAAGAATGGTCGATTCCTGCAAACTGGAAATTACGTGCACAATTAGTCTTTGGTTCACCTGAATCTCCAGCTGGCGAAAAAGAATATATGAACGATGCCGATCGTTTCCGCGTGTTTGGCTAATTCTACTAATACAAAAAGACAGCTCCCTCTACTAAAAGAAGGAGCTGTCTTTTTGTCATTTCAATGGATCATTCATCCTCATGCTCAATCATGATATCAAGTTCTGCATCATCATTTAAGTGTTTTGCTAAAAAAGGAATCAATTCTTCTAATGAGACAGAAAATTTCAATAGCGGGCCACGCCAACCGTTCCGGAAAAAATTCATTTTGACTTCTTTCGAATCTTTTGGTTGGTAAAGAACGACTTTGTTGATTTCAGAATATGGCACTCCACGACGGTCAAAGCTGTTCAAAACTAGCCCTTCTGTAGTAAGTCCTCGACTATCTAACAAGAAACTCAATAACACAAGAGAAGCCAAGACGCCTTTCACTAACTCATCAGTGGTTGGTTGACTGACCAATGTATACCATAAAACCAGTACAGCAAGGAACGGAACAACTAAATAGACCCAGCGATTCCGAACCGTTTTATAAACGATCTCTCGTCGTACAAGCCATAAAAATAAGCACATGACGATGACAAATAAAAAAAGAACTATTGTAAAAAAGGAAACCATCTTATCGATCCACACCTTTATTTTCAACTCTTGAAACTAGAAAATCAAAGGGGTAAATCATGTCCCCTCTAACTGAACAAACGGTATTCAAGGAGCAGCACTTCGGTCATAAGCCAAAAAACTCAAAAATGAAATAGGCGTTTTCGTTTTTTCTATCTTATGCCTTAGTGTTCAATGCCCCTTTCATAACCTTAAAAGGACCTGCAACATGATCATTCGATGTTGCATGTCCATATTTTCTTATTCAAATGTATCATATTTAGCTACTACCATGCTAGCTTTTTCTTCTAATAATTCTTGATCTTCTATAGCGCATTGGGCAACTTTGACTACGGCGCAATTCGTCATTTTTGAAACAACTTCTCCAACAACTGATTTGGTAAAACCAATGGGCCTACATGAATATTGTTCTCCTAAATTAATCATTTCTTCCGTCATCAAAATCCTCCTAAACTACTCAAACAGTTTGCCACAGAAAATCATTTCGTTTTATCTGTGTGTTTCGTTAGTGGTGATTTGATCAAACTCTTATTTGATCTATCCGCATTATAGCGTACTGTTTTCGTTTTCACAAATTTTAACAGCTAAACATAATAAAAAAATCGTTTTTGGGACTGTTTTTCCTTGTTTTTTACATTTGATCAGGCAGATTCATGTAGTTTTTTTTAGAAAAACAATTATAATAGAAAGAAGTCTGGGGGAGTATTTCATGTCAAAACAAAAAAGTAAAAAACGATTACTGCTAGGTGGTGCAGCACTAGTATTGTTTTCAAGCGTCTTTTACTTTACACATAAACAAACAGAAGATCAAAAAGCGATGTTGGATGAAAACGTAGAGCAAACGATCAAAGCCGAAGAAAAACAAGTGCTTCTCGATGTACCTCTTGAGAACCAATTCGATGAACCTGCACTAGAGAATGGCTGTGAAGTTACTGCCTTGTCGATGTTGCTGCGCTTCTATGGCTACGAAACAACCAAGAATCAATTAGCCGAACAATTAAATTATGTCCCCGTTTTTAATGCCGATGGCACTCATGGCGATCCAAATGAAGGGTTCGTTGGTGAGATTTGGGGTGGTGACTGGGCAATGGGTGTCTATGTTCCGCCAATCGCTACGTTAGCTCAAGAAATCGTGCAAACCGATTATCATACCGAACCGCAAACGGATGCAAACTTAACTGATATCAAAACTGCGTTAAAAGAAGAAAAACCTGTTTGGGCTTCTGTCACGATCGATTTTCAAGTGCCGACAGAAAATGATTTCATGACTTGGACGACTGCAAACGGTGAAGTACAAGTCACGCCATTAGTCCATGCCTGTGTTGTAACTGGCTACGACGATCAATCGATCTATGTCAATGATCCTTATGGCATAAAAAATCGTGCGGTACCAATCGACGACTTTGAGCAAGTATTTACTGCCATGGGCGGACAAATGCTTACTTTAGAAAAGAACTAGTATTTCCTAGAAAAATAGCTTATACTCAAGCTAACAAAGCATGGAAGGAGCAAGAATCTGTGGAACGATTTATTCATAAAAAGGCGGATCCAAATGAAATCCCAATCATCTTCGTCCGTGATACTGCTGGTAACATCCAAAAAAAAGTGTCAGTCAATGAATGGACGAACCGATACAGCCCTGCTTCCCTCGATTTACTTGAAATCAAACTTTATCGACAAGCATTGGCTTATTATTCTGAGCAAGACTACGAGAAAGCCATTGATTTGTTGAAATTTTTGATCATTCAAACTGGCTATACTCATTTTGAGTACATCGAACGTCTAGCCACCATCTATCGTAAAATCCATGCAGAAGCACTTGAATATCAGTTGCTCTCTTCTGTCTTAGCATCCGCTGAGATCATCGGCTTGCCTGTTGGTTTGATCAAAAAACTGGAACGGCGGATCGATCAATTGAAATTGAGCATGGCGAGAAAATAAAATAAACCTAAGAACGAATGATTAAGTTATTAATCAATTATTCTTAGGCTTATTTTTTAATTCGATGCTTAGTTTACATAATAAAAATAAAATCAACCAATTATAGCTAATGCTTCTTTAGGTACCTCTTCTTTGGAAATTTCTTCGTATGTTTCTACATGAGCGCCTTTATTCGTCAATCTCAAGTAACGGTCTTTTTTTAAAACAGATAACCCGTTAAATTCAATTTCGCGTTCGTTGCCATTAGCGTCAACTGCCTTTTGGATATATTTTGCTGTCCCAAACGAATTGACTTCATCAGGCTGTTTTGTTTTGACATACACTTCTCCCTTAGTGACTAACGGATTCAATTGGTCTATTACTGCTGGTAATTCTCCAGTAGCGTCTTGGGTATAAAACTTCAAGCCAAATAACGCCAACCCACTGAATACAACGGCACCTACTAATACTTTGATTACTTTCATTTTCCTACCTCCTCTTTACTCTTTGAGTATAGCCTGTAAAAAAATCACATTCATCCGTCTCTAGATCGAGTTTTTTATCGGACTTTAGCACAGAAGTTATTTTTACAAAATTTCATAGATTTTTGCTATTATAATAGGAAAGAAAGGATGTGTTTCATTATGAATAAAGAAGAAATACTTCAGAAAATCAAAGATCTGGTCCAAAGTGGCAATTTCACTGAAGCCAAAACATTTTTCGAAGAGCATAAAGAACAACTAGGTCCTTACAAAGAAAAAGCCCAAGAATTTCTCCAAAATGTCGATTTTCAAGGAATAACGGATAAATTCAAAAATCTATTCAAATAAAATTTATATTTTCATAGGGATGATCGGAGCGATTCTGTCATGATCTAGAAACAAAAAATCCTCAACAATCAAGGATTGTCGGGGATTTTTTGTTAGGATTTCTTGTGCTTCAAAATAAACGATTGATCTCCAAATCGCCACACTTCTATCAAACCCTACTTTTAATACAATCTTGTTGGGTCATAGTGGTACGTCACATTACCATTCAGTTCGGCCTTTCCAACAACAAACTTGCGATTCTCAATTTTTAACCACGCTTCACGAAAAGCCATGACTTCCTCACGTTTGACCTCTATTTTTTGGATTTTTCCATCCATCAACTCTTGGATCATTTGTTCATAGGGATTCATCTTTGATTGCCTCCAGCTTATTTCAATATTCAGTGAAGATCGGCGCATGTATTTCTTTCGTATCTAAATCTTTTCGCACGTTCACTTTCGTATAAATCACTTTTTCAACTGGAATACTGTAGTAACTTTCTTCTCCATCGTTAAATTGATGGACATCCTTTTTTGATAAAATACCATCGATTTTGTTCATTAACACTCGCGGTTCCACACTATTACTAACAATATAATAGCAAATACGGATATTGTTTACTAAATGTAGATCAACTTCTAATATCACTTGGTCCATGAAATACTACACCCTTTCTTTAAAAGAATTATAACAATAAGTACATCAAGAATCAAAAAAACAACTTTATTTAAAAAACAAGAAATTTTATAACATATCCTCTTGTGCACAAACATACAAAGTGTTATTTTTAATTATAGATTTCTTTTTTCCTTGGAGGCGTATATTATATGGACACTTTGGGACAATTGGTTTTTTATGTTCCTTTTTTTCTAATGACAACTTTAGCAATCTACTACACGAAATGGACGAAGCGTAAATTTTCCGTATTGCTGACACTTTTACCAGTCGCTTATTTTTCCCACAAAATATTTTCCCTTCGGCATTGGGAACCCACCGCAAAATTACTTTCACATGAACTAGGGTTGATTATTTCATTGACGATATTGATCTTATGGATTTATTACCTTTACAAACATCCTTAGTTACCAGTACTACTCTTCACGAACAAAAAAGCCACGTTGGAAATCAGCAACGTAGCTTATCAGTAATCGGCATCTATTTAACGACCAACACATTACAAGGCGCATGAGTCACCACATAAGAAGCTGTCGACCCTACTAACGCTTGTTGGATCGAGCCTTTACCTGTTGCCCCCATCACGATAAGATCAATTGACTCTTGTTTTGGTAAGACAGTGGCGATCAATGTTCTTGGATCACCGGTCTCCACAATTGCATGAATCGTTTCAATCCCAAATTCTTTGGCATCATTGATTCTCTTCAATAGTTCCACTTCTGTTTTTTGTTTTTCTTCTGCATAGATTTTTGAGAACGCATAGGCACTATGTGTCAAATCGATTTTATTGATAATTGAAACGATCAATAATTCTGCTTGGTTATCTCTCGCTAATTCTAAAGCCTCGCCAAATGCTTTCTCGGCTTTTTCCGAACCATCAATCGCTACCATTATTTTTTTATACATATTCGTCATCCATCCCATCTCCTTGTTTCTTTTATTCTATCACTTCGTATAAATTTTATAAAAAATTCACTTTTTTCTCGGCTTTTCAAACTAAAATTGAGCATTTTCTATTTTTTTATTTTGAATCTTTCTAATAAAAAACAAATGTCAGAAGCGCACAATTCTTCATTTATGATGTTTTTCTAATTAAAACGCACATTATTTAAACACATTCTTGTTACAAAAAAGGAGCATTTGTCACAAACTGTTACGTATCTTTCACCTATGAAATATAATCCCATGGTAAAGTATTACTCGTTAGCGAAAACAGCTAATCAAAATAACTTTTTAAAATACGAAGGAGATCTTTCATGAAATCACTTAAAACTATTCTTTTTGGAACAACTTTGGCCGCCGGCGCTGCATTATTTATGGGTACTTCTGCACACGCAGACGAAGCCTACACTGTTCAATCAGGTGATACTTTATCAACGATTTCTCAAAAATACGTTGGTGACAACTCCTTGATCCAAACAATTGCCGAAGCTAACTCAATCTCAAACATTCACCTGATTTTTTCAGGTCAAGAATTAACTATTCCTACTGGTGAGCAAGCAGCTGCACCTGTCGCTACTCAAGCACCTGTGGAACCTGTTCAAGAAACAGCTCCAGTTGTGGAAACACCTGTAGTGGAACAAGCTCCTGTAGTAGAAGAAGCGCCAGTTGTGGAACAAGCACCAGCTACTGAAGTCGCTGTTTCAACTGGTACGAACGATGCCAAAGAATGGATCGCACAAAAAGAATCTAGCGGTTCTTATACAGCAACAAACGGACGTTATATCGGCCGTTACCAATTAGACTCTTCATACTTGAACGGTGACTACTCTGCTGCCAATCAAGAAAGAGTGGCAGAACAATATGTGGCTTCTCGTTATGGCTCTTGGGATGCAGCCAAAGCTTTCTGGTTAGCTAACGGTTGGTACTAAAAAGAACGATTTTGAAAAAATGGGAATCTTATTGATTCCTATTTTTTTTGTTCTTGTTTCACCTAATTTCCCTTTTGTTTTCGCTTCTGCTTTTGACTTTGTTTGATTTTTTTGATTGCCCAATCATAATGACTCGAAGTAGCAGAAACGAAATAACTGCCAAGCGTTGTATTCCCCACCCAAGAATACTGGTTTTTTTGGAACAGTTGATCGTCATCGAAGGTTTTCGCCAGTAACATCACTTCTGCATGGCTTTCCTTCAACCAGTCAGACGCTTGCCGTAACGTAGTAGACTGATGTTTTTTTGTAAAGGCACGATTCATCTCGGCTGTCGTTCGCCAATTATAGGGTTCCGGCAAAAAAGATACGCTTTCTCCCAATTGATTACTTTTTACCCATTTTAATAATAAAGAATGCCACTCGTACAAATGGATCAACACGTCTTTGATCGTTTGATCTCTTCGCCAATGTGCTTCTTTTTTCTTTTCAAGAAATACTTCCTCAAAATCAAATGTCGCTTCTCTTTGTTCCTCAGGTATTGAATCGATCAACTGCTGTAACTTCTCATAATTTTCAGCTGCGAGTATCAATAATTCCTCTTTTGACTTTGGTCTCATATTCTTCTCCTTATTCAAAATACATGTGTTTTAAATCGTTTCCAATCCAACTATAATTCTAGTATGCCTGATTTCTAAAAAAAAGACGAGCAATATCCTAGAATGAATGTTCATTCTTCGATATTACTCGTCTTCACTGACTTGTTTCAATGTTACCCATGTCGCTTTGTGACAGCGATCCACACTTCACTATACGCTTCCCCTTGATTAAGCCATTTGGTAAAGGAGATTTCAGGTGCCTCCACCAACTCGTACCCAGAGTTCGGTAGCCACTCTGAAAAAATATTCGCCATCGTCGTTTGCAAGACTTCTGGAAAACTTCCTTGATTGGGAAAAATCGCCCAAGTATGTCCAGGAATGATTCGTTGCTCTAACCCTTTACATTCGTCGATTTTTGATGTCAAGAAACCGATCATATGCGTCAAAGCGCCCTTTTCTTCCAAGCGTCCTTCATCAAATTGAAAAGAGGCATTTACCACTTGATTAGGTGCAAGATCACCTAACCTATGCATTTCCTCTTTTTGTTCCTCTGTAATCGCTTTTGCTAATTCGACGATTGATGAATTGACTCCCACAAATTGGATCGGTACCCGCTTTGATACACCGATAATTGCAAAGGTCCCTTTTTCTTCGATTCGATAATCCATTGAATTTCCCCCCTTGATTTCTAAGTGAAAGGTGAGTTTAGGATAAGATTTGCAAACCCCTGATTTTTTGACCTCTGAAGGCAAATAACCTGACCAGTCGCGAAACGCTCTAGAAAAACCTTCTAACGTTTGATATCCATACGCAAAGGCCGTCACTGTCGCACTTGCGCCGTTGACAAGATCTACATTGGCACAAGCCAGTCGCCGATTCTTGATATATTCAAATAAAGTGATTCCTGCAACAAACGAGAAAGTCCGCTTCAAATGATACTCCGAGATTCCTGATTGTTTGGCTACTTCGCTTAATTGAATGTCACTTGTCAAATGTTCTTCGATATAATCGATCAGCCGGTTCAGCTCTTTCATCCTCTCACCTCACAACTTAGTCTATCGCGTCCATTCAATGCTCACTTGATTTTTCTTAGACCAATATTATCAATACATATTTTTCTACGCTTAGTTAGCGATATTCTTGATTTTATCTTTGATGATTTCGCGAGTTTTTCTAAATTCAGCAATAATTTCTTCTTCTGTCCCAGTCGCTTTTGCTGGATCTTCTAAATCCCAATGTTCATGACGAATATGAGCAGGAATCACTGGACATTTATCCAACGCATCTCCGCACAGAGTGATGATCAAGTCGGCATGATTAAAATAATCTGGGTCAATCAAGTCTGACGTTTGACTCGTGATGTCGATGCCATCTTCTTCCATCACTTTTACTGCACGTGGATTTAATCCATGTGTCTCTACTCCCGCGCTCCGAACTTCAAATTGATCTTCCAGATATTCGTGGCCATACCCTTCAGCGATCTGACTTCTGCAAGAATTTCCTGTACATAAAAAATAAACTTTCTTCTTTTCTACACTTGTTGACTTCTCCAAAACCATTCCTCCAATCCATTAATCCTTTCAGGATTAAGTGTATGATATCATAAATTCAAGGGATCGTTAGTTTATTCAAAAAAAACGTATGGTTTTTAATAAAGCAATGATCCGCCATTTACATAACAAATAACCAACAAAACTGACAAAACAGCATTTTAAAGCATGTCAAAGACTTTTTACATGCTAAATCTGGCAATGACAAAAACCTTTGATCGTCGATTTTGACCTCTTCGATCACACTGAGATAAGAAGGAGCGGATACTATGGACTTAAGTCATCAAATAAAAAAATATCGCAAACAACTAGCTTTCTCCCAAGAAGAATTAGCCGAAAAATTATATGTATCAAGACAAACGATTTCAAACTGGGAGAATGAACGCAGTTATCCTGATATTCATAATTTATTATTGCTGAGTGTCCTATTTGACGTTTCTTTGGATGAATTAGTCAAAGGAGATGTAGAAAAGATGAAAGAAAATGTTACCCTTACTGAACTGAACAAATATACCAAAATCATGCTATTTTTCATGCTTCTCACCTTGATTTCAGTAGGCCCATCCTTATTTTTACCCGGTAATTGGCGATTAGCTTTTCCCTTGATCTTTTGGATTGCCAGCATGTACGGCGCAATAAAAGTTGAGGGACTCAAAAAACAAGAGAATATCAAAACCTACAAAGAAATCGTTGCATTCATGGAAAACAAAGAAGTAGCACCTCTACGTAAACAAAGAAACAAGGTCAGAAATCGGATCGAAAAAGTAGGCATCGTCATTTTGTTTGGACTCATTTGTGGAGTGATCGCTTTCCTCGCAAGTCTGCCGTTTATACTTCTTGATCGCTAGTAATCCCATAGAAAAAACAAGATCCACCTTCAAAGATTGATCTTGTTTTTTTACACCTAGGCGTAGGTAGACTGCCCATGGTTTGTAGTCATTAAATCTGTCTATTTCTTTCCCACACCATGAGGTATTCTTTCTCACCCGTCGATTCATCCATTTGTTCATCCACTTTTCTAAAGTCATTTTTATAGTAGAATCGTATTGCTCCTTTATTTTTACCATAAACATGCAAGCTTATTCGTTCTTTTTCTTTTTTAGCAGCTTCAATCAATTTTTGTCCGATTTTTCTATTTTGATATGTTGACTCTACAAAAATGCCAGCCAAATAAGATTCATCTACGATGCCCATAAAACCAACAATCTGACTATTCATTTCACAATAATAAATTTCTGCTTTTGGCAATTCTTTTATCAACAATGCTTTTTTCTCATACCAATATGTCGCATCAATAAAATCATGTGTCCTGATATTGGTCGTTAACCAAATACCTAGTAGTCGGTCCATTATCTCTTGGTCTAGTTTCTTCACTTTTTTAATCATCCCATTACTCCTGAAAACTTATAGTTATTCTTCATACCACTTCAAACGATCATTTAGATTGCCCGCATGGATGTCTACTGCTACCCGCGAACGTTCTTCTTCAATTTTGAGGTCTAGAAGACGAAGTTGTTCTTTATATCAAAGAAGATGTTCCGGAGAGATTTGAAAAATCAATATGATTGTAGGTTTTGAGAAGCTTTGTCTGCTTATCTTCCCTCAATGCCACCCACAGATCACCGATCAATAAGAATGTTTCTGGAAATAAGGAGTATTGTTTTCCTTACTCGAATACACTTCTTTTGCATCAAAGATCTCCGTAAAGACTTCTGTCGAACATTTACGACCACGAACGACAGCTGTCATGTGCGAGAGTTCCAACTTCGCTTTCTTTTTTAGTTAAGACTTTTTAGCATTACCAAACATGGATTCCATTCATCCCATAAGGTTGGGAACACTTCTAGCTCAACAAAACCCATCCTTCGATAGAATCCAATCGTCTGATCATAGATAGCGTAATGCCCTTCGGCGACCGTTTTCACTTGTAAAAATAGGTAATGTTCTCTTGCATAGGATTCTAGTTCACCTAGTAATCGCTTACCTAATCCTCGATGATGATAGGTTTTTTTTATCCCCATACAATAGATCTCACCGGTGGCTTTACTTGTTTCTTTTAAACTGATAAACCCTATTGATTCATTTGTTTCTTGCAAGACCCACAACGGATATTTTTGGCAGTTCTCGATGTATTCTTGTGTCGAATCTGGCAAGCCAAACCATTCTGGCAAATCATTCAAGACTTCTTGGACGATTTTTTTCTTTTCTATTGCTTCTTCTACTAAATCAATACGCATTGGTTTCCTCTTTTTTCGGCAAATATCGATCAACAAGTTGGAATCGTTCAAAGACGATTTTTGTTTCTTCATTGAGCAATAGTCCATGTTCTTCATAGTAAGGTTTGAAATAATTGTAATGCCCCTTTTGCCAATACATAAGAGATAAGTCGCCTTCACCTTCTGTAGCTGCCAGTTCTTCGGTGATTTCTTTCCAAGGTAGGATCAACACTTCGACAGTCTGGATAATGCCTATCGGTACTTTAGAGCTATTCACCACGACGGAGTAGTCACCAACTTTAGGTAATGGTTCGTTATCCATTTGGTAAAGCTCATACCCTGAGCTTGTCCCTGTTTTCTTCCCTTTTAATACCAAATCTGCTAATTCATCTGCGTGTTCTTTCGTATTTCCAAAAGCAAAAATTTCATATAATGATGCTTGTGGCACACCATTTTTTAAGCAAAAGCTTTCCCAATATTTTTGTGCTTCTAGGTTCAATCTGTCACCAACTTTCTAATTGATAGTAAATCAAGTGTACCAAAAATAGGAAAACTAAGCCATTCACACTCAATTTTTTACAACTCCGATAGTCAAATTTATAGTTGCTCACCAACTTCACTTCTTAAATACAAGAAATAAAAAAAACTAGATTCACTTTTTAGAGAATCTAGTTTTGTTTTCAGGATGAAATGGAAAATTAGACATCCACTTTGTTACAATAAATGCAACCAAAGAAAAGGAGAAAATCCATGGAACTTTATTTCAAAGAGTTTTTATTGATCACGCAAAAATTAAACAAGCAGCAGATCACTCCGCTACTACTAGGTTCATTAGGCTTGTCTTACTTAACAGATATCGACTGGCAACCAAGAGACATTGACATCCATGTTCCTGGCGATCCACGGGGTTGGGAGGCACCCGATAAAGATCGCTTGCACAATTGGCAAAGCATCATGAAAATTATGGAAACGTTGAATTACCAACTAGTTGATTTACACGAACATGAATTTGCAAAAGATTCTTATACCATCCAGTTTGGCAGCATGGACAGTCTTCTCGCCTTTGCAGGTATTCCACTTAATGAACTCTCTCTAATCAGGATCGATGACTGTTCCTTTTACTTACCTACAGCGGAACAATATTTGAAAGTCTATCAACGTTCTGCTAAAGATAGTTACCGTGCAGAGAAAAATAATCATAAGGATCTAGCAAAGATCAAGTATTTGGAAAAGTACTTAGATGGGAATACGTAATAAGTGGTTTTAAAAGATTGAGTTATTTTTACTTATAATCAAAATGTTTAATTAGGTATTGCATCAAGTCTATTCATTGAATCAAAGACTCTCTTATCAATTTTTTAATCAATCGCTAAGAGAGTCTAAGATCCTATTTTTGATTTATTTTTATATCGATAAACAAACAAGCTATATGTAATCAAAAAAATTCGTCTAGAAGAGAGAAGCTATCATAAAAAATGATGTACTCTTAATTAATTTCTACGTATTTATTTATCAATCAAATGAGTTTGGCATTGAAAGCACCATCAACTGCAACTCTTGTCCAATTTGTGATGTAAATGTTTCTCCAATTTCACGAAATCCAAATTGTTTATATAAATCCATCACCTTAGGAATACAAATACTATCAAGTATTATTAATTTTCCTCCAATTGATCTTCTAACATCGTCAACAATAAGTATAGCTTCTTCAATGATTTTTACTCCTGGAAATTCTTTAGAAAAATAATCATTCTTTGCGACATGAGCAATTAAATAAGACGGTGCAACACCTACCTTACTCGGCGATTTTCCGTTAAATACTAATTTCTTTTTCTCTTTTATTTCAAGCTTGCTAATATCTAAATCTTTGATTGCTAACGTAAAAAAACCTAAGAGATGTTCTTGTGTTTCGTCTTTAAAAATCAAGTACGTCCTTGTCGCATGATAAAGCTCTTTTTGTATGGCATCATGTTTTAAAATTCAGTCATTTCTGAATTGTTTCCACAAAAAAAGAAGATTCTACAAAGTTCGAAAAGCGTTCTCTTACCTTCTTTCTAAGAGCTTTATTTCCAATCTCAATTTCCTCTTCTTTAATTACTTCAACCAGCATTTTGATCTTTTTACTTAATGAAATCACAGTATAGTCCATATTATTTTTTTCTCATCCAATTAGGTACTTGATCCTTGTTACTAATACGATCACTAGATTTCTTTTCTAATAAGTCATAGAATTTTTTTGTAGGATGCGTATTTTCAATAATTTTGACATCTTCATTAGATAAAATAATTGGACGTTCCAAACTTATGTTTGCCATAAATACCGACTCCTTATTATTATTAACTACATGATAGATTATATTATTTCTTCGCAGTAATTTAAATACGTTACATACAAAGTACACACGTTATCCCTAACGATACTTAAAATTTTAAGCAGAGTTTCATTGATCGGATAAACATTTCTGTCATCTTCCATTTAAAATTTGGTTATCTCTAAACTAAAAAGTGTCACATAATTAGTAAAAAACAAAATGATTTTTTTTGAACTGTTTTATTCACTTTCATATAGTAGTACTATCTAAGACAAAAAAAGATTCAACGATTTTGAAACATAATCACTCATATTCACTCTTTTGGCGTTTATTAGAAATCACTCAAAAAAATTGAAATATTGTTCAGGTGGTTCTCCCACACTTTTTAATACTTCATAGCCTCCTTCATCATCTTCAATGACACGTAACACTTTGCATTGAAATCTCCAATCATCACCAAAATCAAAGACAAACTTGAATTTATCTCCTTTTTTCAGACCGAGTTGATAAAGTTTATAGTCACAGGTATGAAGGTATTCGTGTCCCATGTCAACTTCTGCCATGTAGTAACATTTATTTCCACTCCAAGCAGAATTGTCCATAAAAAATGCATGTGCGTGATCATTGATAAAATCAAATGAATCCAAGATAATTTCAGCAAAATCTTCAAGTGTCTCATCTGTTGACACACTAATGTGCCGATAACAACCTGATCCTATTGAAATACTAAATACAATTGCTTGATTGTCTTTTTGAGAAATCATTTTAATCCAACCTTTCTAAAGTAACCAAAAATTTTATAAGTTAACAACCTACCCGTTCTATGTACAGGTTTTTACATCAAAATTGATCATGAGAATAGCTACTATAACTATTATATCGTTTGTAAGAGTGAAAACGTACTAATTTATTTATTTTCGATTACATTAAAGTTTGCTAATTTTCGTCTGTATCGTTCAACTAACCCAACATTTTTCATAATAAAAAACTCTTTAATCAACTTTTCAAAAAAGTTGGTTAAAGAGTTCAACGTTTACTTCATCATTCGTTATATTACAGATCCGATCTACCTTCTAAAGAACCATTACCTAACGAATCCCAAGCGCAATTCGTGCATAACGACTCATTTTATCGGTCGTCCAAGCGGGATACCAGACTAATTTGACTTCTGCTTTCGACACTTCTGGCACTTCTTTTAGTGCATCATGGATCGATTCAGTCAAGATATCAGCTAACGGACAGCCCATCGTTGTCAAAGTCATTTTAACAACGGTATCTCCATTTTCAGGGTCAAATTCGATTTCATAGATCAAACCTAGGTTCACGATATCGATTCCTAGTTCTGGGTCAATCACCATTTCTAACGCGGTGAGAATTCGCTCTTTGATTTCATCTACTTCTTCAGCAGACCATTTTTGTTCACTCATTCTTCGGATTCTCCTTCTCACAATTTTTGTTTATCATACCTTTTTTTAAGAGGTTTGTAAATATTCATTTGGGTAGCAAGGTCTGGACAGAAGTCTTTCACCTCAAGAACTAAGGTAACAGCTACGCAAATTGTTTTTCGAATTTTTTTATAGATCCTCTTAGTTCCTAAGAAGTTACTTCTTTTTCCACTAGTTATTTGGTTCAAAGGTGACAAACAAGGGGGTAGATTTGTTTGTCTATCACTTTTTTATTTGTTTTTCGCCTTTTTAGATGCATGTTTGATTTCAGGAAGAACCCCTGTTGAACGATACATTTTTTGTTCGTTCTCATTGGCAAAGCGACCAAAAACGGAATGCGTTGGTAAAATATTGATGAACGCATCTTCGTCGATCTCATGGACGATTTGATCAAGATCATACATTTCGTAACGTGTGATGACCATCATGATCATTTTTCCTTCACGTTTTGAATATCCACCAACTGAAGGTAAGAGAGTCATCCCCCGAACCATGCGTTGCGCAATTTCAGCAGTCACTTCTTCTGGTTTCACAGTGACAATCATGGCGGTCACTTTTTGGTGACTCGTATGGATCGCATCGATGACTTGAGTCATTGCATAGATTGAGATGATTGTATACAAAGCACTTTCCCAATTAAAGAGGAAGCCAGCTGCTACGACGATAATGCCATTTAAAATCAGCATATAGTTTCCTACGGTTTTCCCTGTCGTTTGAGAAAGAACCAATGAAATGATGTCCATTCCACCAGTCGTAAAACCCATTTTCAGAGAAATACCGACGCCGACGCCAAGTAAAACACCACCGACTAATGCATTCATCAGTATATTATCTGTTACCTGTCCTGTCGGTAAAACTGTCGTCATGACTGACACACAAACAACGTTGATGAAACTAAGTACAGTTGCGCGTTTTCCGACTTTTAAAAAGCCTAATATAAATACAGGAATATTCAATAGAAAAATAAACGTTCCAGTATCGACATCTATATGGACCCATTCAGATAATAGTGAAGCAATGATTTGGGCGATCCCGTTCATTCCTGCAGAAAAGACGTTGGCTGGAATCAAAAAATAATTCAATGCCACCGCTGCAGACAAACCGGTCATCAAGATAACCACTATTTTCTTAAGATTTTCGTTTCTTTGATAGACAGTCATGAATCTGCTCACAAGCACCTCTCCTTTTCAAGTTTATTCCAAATGTAAGAATAACAGTTTCTTCCAGAAAATAAAATAGCGACTACTTAAATGAGAAGAATTTTAGTAAAGATGTCACAAAAAAAATAAGCCTATGCTACAATAAAAGAAAACCGAATGAACGAGGAGGACATTATGGCAAAAGATGCAAGTTTTGATATCATTTCAGAAGTATCTGTTGAAGAAGTAAAAAATGCAATCCAACAAACCACGAAAGAATTAACTAACCGTTTCGATTTCAAGGATTCAACGGTTGAGATCAAGTTAGAGAATACAAATAAATTAGTTGTGCTAAGTGACGATGAATTTAAAATCGAACAAATCAAAGATGTTTTGTTTGGAAAATTGAATAAACGCAATGTGCCAATCAAAAATATCCACTTTTCTGAAACGGAACACGCTTTAGGTGGTAAAGCACGCCAATCTGCTGATCTAGTCAATGGGATCGACCGCGATAATGGCAAAAAGATCACGACCGCGATCAAAAATGAAAAACTAAAAGTGAAAACACAGATCCAAGAAGACCAGATCCGAGTAACTGGTAAAAATCGCGATGATCTACAAGCTGTGATCGCACTTTTAAGAAAACTAGACTTGCCGATTGAATTGCAATTTACAAACTACCGTTAGTTCATGGGTACTATTGAGATATCACTAAAAAAGGACAAGCATTTTGCTTCGTCCTTTTTTAGTGGTCTTGCCAAAACTGATGGATAGTTTGTGATAATGCCTCAACTGTTCGAACTTCTTTTGCTTGGTGCCAATGTGGCGGGAAAAGTTTACGATAATTTAACGAGGCAAAGCGTTGATCGGCTAAAAGCACAATGCCTTGATCTTCCATATCTCTGATTACTCGCCCAGCTGCTTGCAATACTTTATTCATTCCTGGTAACTGGTAAGCATAAGCAAAACCTAGCTGTTCTTTTTCATCATAGTAAGATTTGATCAACTCTTGCTCATGATTCATTTGTGGTAAGCCCACACCAACGATCATACTACCAATCAAGCGTGATCCGCGTAGATCGATTCCTTCTGAAAAAATGCCGCCAAGTACACAAAAGCCTACTAATGTTTCTTGCGGTTCGACTATAAATTCTGCTAAGAAATCTTCTCGTTCTTGTTCATTCAACTTGGTTCCTTGGATAAGTGTGCGAGTCGAAGGGTAAGTTTCTTTGAACACTTCGGCGACTTGGTCCAAATATTGATAGGAAGGAAAGAAAATCATATAATTGCCCTTCTTCCCTTGAATGAAACGTTGAATCGTTTCTACTAGACGTGGCATACTCTGCTCTCTTTTGCGATAAGTGGTTTCAAGATAACTTGCTATAAGTACTTGTTGATTCTCAATTGGGAATGGACTAGGTAAGCGATACGCTAAACTCTCTTTGCCCCCTAGTGTTTCTTGATAATAAGAAAGTGGTGAAAAACTCGCAGAAAACAAAAGACTACTCCGCCCTTTATTCAGCGATTGTTCTAAAAATAAACTAGGATCGATACAAAATTGCTTCACGATCAAATCATGATAACTTTTCTCTACAGTCGTTTCATAATGATCGTCATAGAATTCACTGATTTTTAAAAAATGATTCAAGTCAAAATAAAATCCTAAAATTTGCTCTTGCATCGGATGCTCAGGATATTCAGCCAACCATTCTTGAATAAATTCACCGAGTTGAAACCCTGCGTTGATCAATGAATCTGCTGGGGCTTTTTGGTGATGATAGTTCCATCCTTCTTCAAGAGCAATTTCTTGGATCTGATCAAAAGCTTTTAAAAGACGATTCCATCGACGACGTAGTTTTTTAAATTCCTTCGGGATCTCTCCATAGACTTTACGTGCTTTTCCATAAGATAACTCAGCAGAATACATTTCTCTTGAACGATTGACTAAATTGTGTGCTTCATCGATCAAGAAAAGATGATCTTCATTTTTCTCTTCATCAAAAAATCGTCTCAAGTAAACCGTTGGGTCGAAAAGATAATTATAATCCCCGATGATCACGTCACACCATAAGCTGACATCTAAAGAGAGTTCAAATGGGCATAAGGTATGTTTCTTCGCGTATTTCTCAATTACCTCGCGAGTTATTTGGTTTTCATGATTCAGTAGATCCCATAACCCTTCATTGATTCGATTATAATAGCCATTGGCATAAGGACATTGATCTGGATTACACGTGGTCTCATCTAAGAAGCAAATCTTATCTTTCGCTGTCAAGGTCACACTTTTTGTTTCAGCCCCAACATCTTTTAACGCTGCTAACGCATCTTCAGCCACCTGTCTCGTAATAGTTTTCGCGGTTAAGTAAAAAATACGTTCTCCTTCATCTTCTCCGATCGCCTTTAAGGCTGGAAATAATGTAGAGATCGTTTTTCCAGTACCAGTGGGGGCTTCCGCAAACAGTTTTTGTTTTGTCCGGATCGTTTTATAGGCAGCAACTGCCAGTTCCCTTTGTCCTTTACGATACTCTTCGTATGGAAACTTTAATGCCATCAATGAGGCATTACGTACCGTACGCCAATTTTCCTGAAAAATCAGCCACTCTTGGTAATCCTCGGTCAGTTTTTTAAAAAACACTTCCAGTTGTTCTCTCGTCTGATGTTCCACTTTCCGTGTGATCACTTCTTCTGTGGTTTGATAATAGGTTAGCTGGAGGTTGATCTCCTCTAAGTTGTTTTCTTGACTATAAATATAGGCATACACTCTTGCTTGATGAAAAAACAATTCGACTTGTTCGGGTTCTAAATCTTCAAAGCGTGGTTCCGACGTTTTAATTTCGTCGATGTGGTACACGCCATCTTTTTTGAAGATACCATCTGCTCGTCCTTCAACGATCAGTTCATAAGGATCAAGCTGTACACTGGTTTGTAAGAACACTTCTTTTTGATACTCTTCGCCTGCTTCTTTTTGGAGCTTGCGGTGGATTTTTGCACCTTCCAAGGCGGTATGATTACTTTTCTTTCGATTATCGATACTTCCGCGACGCAAGATGAACTCGACTAAGTGACGGACGGAGATTTTAGATTTTTTCACCATGGTCGCCTCCTTCTTGTATTAGAGTACCGCAAAATAGACCGTTTCGCAAAAAACAAAAACACCCTGCTCGGATAAGCAGGGATATAGGATATAGAATTTGGATTTTTGGATACACTCAATGTAACAAGAGTAAATGAAAAATCAATGAAAATTTTCTATTCTTCCGTTTAAAATTTTTAAACACTTTTCATATAATCTGACAATTCAGATAACTGATGTTATAAAAGTAGACACTTTTGTTTCTGATCCATATTTGCGTTATACTTATATCGAACGATAGAAGAAAGAATTTTTAAAAGTTGGAGGTTTCCTTTTATGCATGTTTTACAATTAAAAACTGGAACAATCGAGGAAAACTGTTACCTTGTCTACAACGACGAAGCGCTTCTGATCATTGATCCAGGAGCTGACGCTGAAATGATCCAAGAACAAATCAAGAAGACCCAGCAACAACCTGTCGCTATTTTACTAACGCATACGCATTACGACCACATTGGCGCTGTCGAAGCATTGAGAAATACCTATGACATCCCTGTCTATGTCAGTCCACTAGAACAAGAATGGCTTGGAGATCCCATCTTGAATCTCTCAGGACTTGGTCGCCATGATGATATGGATAATATCATTGTTTCTCCTGCGGAATATGAATTTGAAATGAAACAATACCGTCTTGGGAATATGTCATTTGAAGTCGTTCCAACACCTGGTCATTCAGCCGGTAGTGTTAGCTTTATTTTCGATGACTTCGTGATATCTGGAGACGCACTCTTTAAAGGGAGTATCGGACGCACCGATCTCTACACCGGTAATTTAGAGCAGTTACTCTATAGCATCACGACACAGCTTTTTGTTCTACCAAATGAATTTGTGGTCTATCCTGGCCATGGAGAACCAACAACGATTGAACACGAGAAAAAAACAAACCCATTTTTTAACGCTTAATCAAACTTAGGAGGTCGTTCAACATGAGTGAAACAACCCTGTATATCGTCCGTCATGGTAAAACAATGTTCAATACGATTGAACGTGTGCAAGGCTGGTGTGACACACCATTGACGAAACAAGGACAAGAAGGTATCCATTTTTTAGGTAAAGGTCTAAAAGATATCGATTTTTCTTACGCCTATTCAAGCGACAGTGGTCGAGCAATCGAAACAGCACGGATCGTTTTAAGCGAACATACAAAAGGGAAAGAAATTCCTTACTTTATTGATAAACGGATTCGTGAATGGTGTTTTGGTTCGCTAGAAGGTGGCTACGATATGGAGATGTGGGGTGTCATTCCTCGTGTACTAAATTTTCAAACATACGATGAGATGTTCACCACAGATGTTACCTTTGAACAAATCGCTAATGCCATCTATGAGACGGATACTGCTGGCTGGGCGCAACCTTATGACGAATTAAAAGAACGTGTCTGGTCAGGTTTTGAAGATATCGCCCATCAGTGTGAGAAGAACAATGGTGGCAATGTTTTAGTCGTCTCCCACGGCCTAACGATTGCTTTTCTTCTTAGCTTGATCGATCCTTCTCAACCAGTTCGTGCTGGATTGTTAAATGGTAGTGTCACAAAAGTAACCTATAAAAATGGTCGTTTTTCAATTGAAAGTGTCAACGATACCAGTTATATCGAACAAGGAAAACAACAGACAAGAGAATCATTTATGTGATGAGTCATTGAATAGGGAGTGGGACATTAGTTCTCTCCCACCACCTAAAACCGAATAAACGGCGGGAACAGAAGTAACCTCTTCGGAAATAAGACGCCATCCACAAAAATTTGAAGAACAATTTTCGTGGATGGCGCCTTATTTCTCGAGGCTGAACACTTCTGTCCCGTCCTCTTTTTTGAAGTCCTTTATTTTTGTATTAATCTCAAAGAAACAATTTGGCTTTGGAAACAAAGAACGGTATACTAAATGTTGTATTTTAATTGGGAAGGAAGGAATTTATGTTTTTTGCAAATATCATAAAAGCAGCGATTCTAGGAATCATTGAAGGAATCACAGAGTGGCTGCCAATCAGTAGTACAGGACATTTGATCTTAGCAGATGAATTCATCAAGCTTGATGCGAGTTCACAATTCATGTCGATGTTCAATGTCGTGATCCAATTAGGAGCGATCTTAGCCGTCGTTGTTTTGTATTTCCACAAGTTGAATCCTTTTGCGCCAAGCAAGTCCTCGATCGAGAAAAAAGATACGTGGGTTTTATGGTCAAAAGTACTTGTTGCTTGTGTGCCAGCAGCTATTATTGGTTTATTATTGGACGATTGGTTAGATGCCCATTTTTATAAATTTTTACCAGTAGCGATCGCCTTGATCGTTTACGGTATCGGCTTTATCATTGTTGAAAAACGAAACAAAAATAAAACACCTCGTTGGTCAAACCTGAATGATTTGACTTTCCAAGCAGCGATTCTGATTGGGGCTTTCCAAGTCTTGGCTTTGATACCAGGGACTTCACGCTCCGGCGCTACGATCCTTGGAGCAATCCTGATTGGTGCTTCCCGCTTCGTTGCCACTGAGTTCTCATTTTTCCTTGGCATTCCAGTGATGTTTGGTGCCAGTGGATTAAAGATCGTGAAATACCTTGCTGATGGCAACAGCTTCCAAATGGAAGAAACAGTTATTCTTTTAGTGGGTACTGTGGTTTCATTCATCGTTTCGATTTTTGCGATCAAGTTCTTGATCAACTACTTGAAACGTAATGACTTTACTGTTTTTGGCTGGTATCGTATCATTTTAGGGATCATCTTGATCGGTTACTGGTTCATCGCAATGTAATTTGATATGCTCATCGCAAACCAGCTTAATGATTGGTAAGCGCAACAACAAAACAAAATAGTAGTAAGCTCACGCATCGCTGAGCTTACTACTATTTTTTATAAACTTTTTTAAGCTAAATTGAATGATCCTCATACAACAGCTTTTTGATTTTTTTATCTTTCACTAATAATATCTGATCGAAATTCTTTCGCAAGAAATAGCGATCATGAGTAACTGCTAAAATGGTACCGGTAAATGTAGACAATAATTCTTCGATTTCTTCTCTTACATAGATATCCAAGTGATTGGTTGGTTCATCTAGGATCAATACATTGATTTTCTTTTGGAACAGTTTCAAGAGGTACAGCCTTACTTGTTCTCCGCCAGAAAGATCTTTGATTCTTTTAGCAACATCCCCACTGAAGAATCCAAAATTCGCTAATACTTGTCGTGCTTTCTGTTCATCAGGTATCAGGTATTTAGCATAATTCAATATCCGTTGTTCTGGTTGATCAAACGTTAAGCGTTGAGGCAAATAGCCAATTGACAAACTAGCACCAGTTTTGATTGTTCCTTCCTCTACATCCATTTCTCCCATCACTACTTTTAATAGCGTTGATTTCCCAGAACCATTCTTACCTAATATGGCGATCCGCTCACCACGATAGATCATAAACGAACTATCTGAAAACAAACATTTGTGACCTACTGTTTTCTTTATATTTTTGGCAACCAACACTTCTTTCCCCGACAGATCTTCTTGACTGATCGTAGTTAGTTTTTTGCGGGGGACCTTAGGCGCATTGATCAGTATCATTTTTTCTAATCTACGCTCGATTTCTTTTGCTTTTTTAAAGAATGCTTCGTTGTCTCCTTCATTCCCCCATTGGCGATAGCGTCGTATCATTCCTTTCAATCGTTTGATTTCTTTTTGCTGAAGTTCATGATTTTTTTGAAGTTCCTGTATCCGTTGTTTCTTCAACGTCATGTAACGACTATAATTTCCCGAATATTCGATTATCTGACCGTCCTCGATCTCCATGATTTTTTTGACAACATTGTCAAGGAACGCACGATCATGGGAAATCACGAGGAACGCACAATTTGTCAATCTTAAATATTCTTCTAACCATTGTACGGAGTCGAGATCAAGATGATTAGTTGGCTCATCTAATAGAAGAACATCATTTTCTTGTAATAATACTTTGGCTAATTCTACTCGAATACGTTCGCCTCCGCTTAATTGATCAAGCGTTGTTTCAATTTGTTCTGCAAGGTCTAATCCTTTCAAAACACTCGTGATCCGATCTTCTAATCCATATCCGCCCATCGTCTCAAATCGTTGCTGCAAGTCGCCATATACTTTCATGATATGGTCCAGATCTTCCGTTGCGATACACATTTTTTCTTCATAGTAATTAAGTTGTGTTTGCAATTCTTGGATGTCTTTGAAGCTTTGATACACATAGTCAAAAGTAGCGATTGAGCCATTTTCCATTTTCTGTGGAATATAACCAATCGACAGCCCTTTTTTCCTACTAACTGTCCCTTCATCAACACCTTCAGACCCGATCAACATTTGAAGAAGAGTTGTTTTCCCAGTGCCATTTTGTCCGATCAATCCGATTTTGTCTTGCTTATTGAGTGTGCAACTCAAATTTTCAAAAAGAGGTACGCCACTATAATTTTTACTGATCTTATTCGCTTGAATATACATTTTCCCGCTCCTTAAGACCAATCAAAAAAGCCATGAAAAAATTCATGACCTGTTGTTATTTCATTTATCTGGTACTTAGCTAAAAATGGAATAAACATATTGAATGGTCATTTATTTTTGATTGATTTTTCTATTTTTAAGCGCACTGATGCCTTGGATAGAAAATACAAAAATAATTGCATGACTAAAGCTAATATGATATCTAGAATAATCATCTGTTTCTGTTATTTTAGTCAAGCTGCCCATTAAATATGTCCCTCCTTTTCACTATATTTATATCAATTGTACCAAATCACTCATAAAAGCTCAAATGAGACTAAAAGAAATAAACATCTAGACTGAACATTGTGACATTTCCCCAGATATTGTCTCCGCAAAACGATTTCTAACAAACAGACTCAGACCTAAGACTGAATTCTAAGTAATTCATTTTATTTACTTTACCTGTCGTAGTAATTGTTTTATAATTATTACGACAGATGTAGTAATTATGAAGGAGGCGATCGAGTGATATCAAGTGATGCAATTCGTGGGTATAATGATGCCATCATCTTATCGATTCTTTCCAAAGAAGATTCCTACGGGTACGAAATCTCTAAACAGATTCGCGAGGGAACTGATTCAATGTATATCATCAAGGAAACAACCTTATACTCCGCGTTTACACGCCTAGAAAAGCAAGGGCTGATCCTTTCTTATCCTGGCGAAGTCACCCATGGCAAGAAACGAACGTATTACCGAATCAGTAGTGCTGGGAAGAAATTATTAGAAGAAAAAAAAGACGAGTGGCAGCAAACAAAAATCGTTGTTGACCGTTTTCTACAAGGAGGAGAAACATGAAAACCATTAAGGATTATCTAGATAGTTTATTTTTAAATGTACCGAATACACCTGAAACAAAAAAAGCCAAAGAAGACCTATTGGCAATCATGGAAGATCAGTATCACGGATTATTAGAAGAAGGAAAATCAGAGCATGAAGCCATTGGTGCAGTCATCAGTGAATTTGGTTCTATTGATGAGATCCTCCAAGAATTGGAACTTTCTCGGTCCTCTTTTGACGAAGAAGTCTGGGAAAACGAGATTGAACTCGATGAAGTGATTTCATTTTGGAACCAAGTCCGTCGTTTCTCCCTTTTTCTTTCAACTGGAATTGCTAGTTGTATCTTAGCTGTAGGAATGCTCGTATTTTTTGCTAATGGTATTAGCGAGATCATCGGCTTTCTGGCAATGTTTCTTCTGGTCGCTTTAGGCGTTGGTTTGATTATTACTACAAGTTTGAGCTATTCAGCTAGTAAGAAAAAACTAAATGATCGACCCTATTCACAACAAGTAAAAATCGAAGCAAGACAACAAACAGAAGCCTATGCGAAAAGTTTTCGAGTAGGACTAGTTTTCGGTATTATTTTATGTATCCTTGCGGTCACACCTATCTTGATGAATAGAGCCTTTGGCTTACCGATTGGATTCGCTTTATTACTTTTCTTTGCTTCCGTGGCACTCGGCGTCTTCTTTATCGTCTACGTTAGCATCATCTACACTTGGTTTTCAAAAGTGGCTGAAGGCACGTTCTTCATCTCAGATGAAGATGAGCCAGGACCACGAGCGTCTCAACACATGTACGGAGACTCAGCAGAAGCGATTCGTTTATTTGAACGTTTATACTGGCCGGGTATCTTCATCGTTTACATGGTTTGGTCCTTTATGACTCGAAGCTGGGCTTACTCTTGGCTCATCTTTGTACTAGGCGGTGTATTAGAAGACTATTTTCTTGAAAGATTGAAACGTAAATAACTTCTCAATTTAGTCGAATCATCCGAGGGATTTCGGTATGATTCGACTTTTTTATTTGTCGATTTTTTCTAACTAGAAGATTCTGTCATGTTTTCCACCACATTTGTTGCCTTATTGACCCATTTCCCTTTTGCGACATCAGACAGTTTATTTGTTACTTTTTCACATCAAGTATACATGATAAATCAGACACTCTATTCTTCACCTCATAAAAACATGTTTTGATATCATCAACGTAGGTATTTTTCTCATTTTGCCTTTTCGTCTAATTCTTCGTACCTTTTTGTTCCTTCTATATTCGATCAAATATTTTGCTAATGACTCTTTTGCATCGTATTAAAAAAATGGTATGATGAATAATTAGAAAGTGAGGTTTTTTGATGGAAAGTTGGTTATTTCTTGGGTTGATCATGCTGGTAGCCGTCCTTGCTAAAAATCAAAGTCTGATGTTAGCGACTGGTTTTATTTTACTTGTTAAGTTTATTCCTGCATCAAAAGATTTTTTGACATGGCTCCAAGGGAAAGGAATCAATATTGGCGTGACGATCATTACTGCGGCGATTTTAGTGCCTATTGCTACAGGTGATATTGGTTTAAAAGATTTGCTTGATGCGTTCAAATCACCTATGGGTTGGGTCGCGATCTTCTGTGGCGGCTTAGTTGCTGTATTGTCGTCTAAAGGCGTTGGCTTGATCGCGACAGATCCACAAATCACTGTGGCTTTAGTTTTTGGAACGATCTTAGGCGTTGTCTTTTTAAAAGGAATCGCAGCGGGCCCTGTGATTGCTTCTGGAATCGCCTATTGCATTCTCCAATTGTTTTCTTTTAATAAATAATGATGCATCTAGTGGTTGAGAAAAGGATAATTTTTTTGTTCGTGGTATACTAGTTTTGAGGTGATCGCATATGCAAAAACTAAAATATTTCTTTGGGACTGTTGGATGGTTTTTATTGGCTGTTCTATTGATTATTGGATTGACCTACTTACTATTTCCTGATTTGATCCAAAACGTCTTTGATGCCAATTTTTAATATACGTAACTATTTTTTCAATTATCTATAAAAAAAGTCGGAAAACTTGAAAGATCTTGGGATTATTCAAGTTCTTTCGGCTTTTTTTTGGCTTGGTGCTTCTTTTTTGTTATACTAAGTGTAAGTGTACCTCTTTTATGCAGGAAATTTTAAAAGAAGTGCGAAATGTTTGATTTAGAAGAAAGGAAGACGCTCGTGGAAACTTTTGAAGGTCTTTTGATTGATACGTATGTTTTACAAGAACAACCAATGATGTTGACTGGTTTGAATCTCCAACTTGAAGATCGGGTAATCAATTGTCTAATTAAAGATCGCTACTTGGCAAAATATGTTTTACGTTTACCTTTAAACAAATATGTATTGGAAGTTAGCGGAAAATGGAATCGTCGAAATCAATTAGTCATCAAACGAATGATGATCAAAAACATCGATGAATACATCAAAATCATTGGAACACCCGAATAGCTCCTTTTCATGCATTCTAATTAGTTATAAAATAACTAATCTATGTTAACGTTATGATTCATTGATTTGAAGCAATCGTATCCCTTTTCAAAAAAAACTTTGCAAACGGTTGACTTTGTTATATACTATTTCAGTACCAAACATCCCATTCAATTATTTATTTACCAAGATAAATTAAACCACGTTTGGTTAAGCGCTCGTTGTCTCCCACAACAGCGCTTTTTCTTTTGTTTTTTTGTTTTTCTGCCACTCATAAATCCATGCTCTCTGATATTTCTTACGTGTTAAGGAAAAAAACTTGTCATGTTGATATTGCAATGCGCGCTCGCATTAGGTATAATAATGAATGTTGAATTATGCGGTAACACGCGTAAGAACTTTACTTATCGGAGGTGAAACAAATGCCAAACATTGAATCTGCAATCAAACGTGTTCGCACAAGCGAAAACGCGAATGTAAAAAATTCATCTCAAACTAGTGCTATGCGTACTGCAATCAAAAAATTTGAGGATGCTGTAGCTTCAGGTGCTGACAACGTAGATGCGTTATATAAAGACGCTGTTAAAGCGATCGATATGGCTGAAACTAAAGGTCTTATCCACAAAAACAAAGCAAACCGCGACAAATCTCGTTTAAGCAAAAAAATCGCTAAATAAGGAAATCGGCCACGGCCGGTTTTTTTATTTGCTTTTCTATACACAAACACACAGTTCTTCGCTAATCCTTCTGATCACCGACAAAACTGTGTGTTTTTTGTTGCGATTGTCTTTACTTGTTTTTTAGTCTTTCAGCTGCCTGAAAAACGAATAATTGAAAACTCAATTTCTTTTCGATTTGCCCACTTTTCACTTGATAGTCCATCTCGACTAATTGGTCGAACAATTGGACTAATGTTCGTTCATCGAACTTTCTGACTTCTTGCATCGCCAATTTTACCCGATAGGGATGGATTTTCAAAGTTTCCGCAATGTTTGCTTGTTGGTACCCGATTTTGACTAAAAATTTCGTTTGGAGATACAATCGTAGTTGGGAGAGTAAGATTGCATTGATCTTGATGATCTCTTCCCCTTGTGTGACTAAATCTTCAAATAATCGCAGGGTATGTTCCGTATCTCCAGAAAGCATATATTGTGTCATGTCAAAGATATTATGTTCCAATGTCTTAGGCACTAATTGTTCGATTTCTTTCGCAGAGATTGCTGATTGATTCTGTCCATATAACATCAATTTATCTAATTCTGCCATCATTTTTGATAAGTCTAAATCAGTCAATCGTAAAAAAAGGTCGATTGCTTTACGATCTAGAGTAAGCGGTGTATTTTCTAATGTGTTCAATAAATACTGTCGCACTTCTTTTTCATTCAATTGCTGAACATTGATCGATATCGCCGTTTTCTTCAATTGTTTCGTAACTTTTTTTCGTTCATCTAATTTTTCATAAGGCGCAAAAAAGACGAGTACGGTTGATTCAAGCGGTTCTTTTAAATAGTCTACTAAAAGATCTGTGTTTTGTTCGATACTGTTGCTGTTTTTTTCACCCGTCAAAAAATAAGGGTTTTCGACAAAAACCACCCGTTGATCACCGAAAAACGGTAAGGTTTCTGCTTCAGCGATTACGTCATCGATCGTTGCTTGAGTCATATCAAATCGCAGAAAATTAAGGTCATCTTCTCCTGATATTTGTATTTTCTTGAGGATTTCTGTACGCACTTGGTCTTGTAAAAACTTCTCCGTTCCTAAAACGAGATAACAAGGTGCGAGCTTATCTTTACGTATTTTTTGTAGTTCAACTTGGATACTCACATCTCTCACCACTTTCCAATTTATCCTATCACGAGAAAACAAAAATTGCTAGTCTATCATTTTCTGAAGTTGGCCATTTTTGGTCCAAATAGGATGCCAATAAAAAGTGATCGCCCCATTTTTGTCTGTCCGATAAACTGTACTCTCTAAGCTTTCCAACGTGTCAAGGACTTCAGGATGAGGATGGCCATAGCGATTGTCAAGCCCGTTAGATAAGATACTGATCTTTGGTTGCAAAGCAGCCAAAAACATAGGATGACTCGAACTACGACTCCCATGATGTCCTAGTTTCACGACCTCCGCCCTTAATGTTGGGTAAGCATTCAACAGGTCGAGTTCCCCTTCTTGATCTAAATCCCCCAGTAATAAAAAGCGCTGCTTCTTATATGCGAACCAGAGAACCACTGAATCTTCATTTTTTCCTTGCCCTTCTTTACTTGGCATCAAAACGTACAAGTCAAAGCAAGCAGATATTCGATCTCCTTGCCTGACTTCCATGATCTTGGTTCCTAACTGACTAATTTTTATCAATCGTTCGCGAAACTTTGGTTCTTTGGCAGCGCCCCAACCAATGTAAATTTCTTTGATGGTGAAATGTGACGA
The DNA here is from genome assembly GCF_050555445.1 of Enterococcus sp. DIV1304_2. Classification (NCBI taxonomy): domain Bacteria; kingdom Bacillati; phylum Bacillota; class Bacilli; order Lactobacillales; family Enterococcaceae; genus Enterococcus; species Enterococcus sp. DIV1304_2. The sequence goes on along the minus strand of NZ_CP187851.1, from coordinate 1,227,190 downwards.
GAGTGTTTCTAATTCCCCGATATGATCAGTGTCATTATGTGTGAGAAATAGTTTTGTAATCGTGGTGATCCCTTGTCCTTTTAAATACGGAACGATATTATTTTCTGCATAAGGACGAGTAATACGTTGCTGCCACGCTTCTGTTTCAACATTTAATCTGCCCCCAGTATCGATTACAATCACTTCTTGTTTCATCGGACTTTTTAGTAGGATACTGTCGCCTTGTCCGACATCGATAAAGGTGATCGTAGTCGAGGCATCAAGTAATGGTATCAAGAAATAACTGAGGAGGAGTGATAATGAATAAATGATTGTTTTCCATGGGGGAATCGTTACGCTCTCAAACAAAAGTAAGAGGACGACAATACTCAATAAAACGAAATAAAAAGCGGGTTGCCCGATTGTCAGTGTGGAGAAATCAAAAAAAGAGAGGAAGTCTTCAAAGAGCATCAAACACGATTCGAGGATTTCTAATAAAGACTGCGGAAGGATGTTGCCTGCTAAAAAGAGAATGATCACCCCTGGAAGAAGGACGTATTGGAATAATGGAATGCCAAGTGTCGTGAATAAGCCACCTAAAAACGACCACTCATAGAAATACCAAGCACTTAAAGGTAATTGAATTGCACTTGTTTGGAATAAATAGAATAAACGATTGTTCCAACCTTTTGATGAGTGAGAAAATGTCATAAATAATAAACTCATCCATATACTTAATTGCGCACCCATTTGAAGCAGGATCAATGGATCGAACAATAAAAGCAACCATAGATTCAAAGAAAAGCAATCAAGCGTAGATAGTTTGATTTCTGCCAATTTAAGTATAAGCTTCAAAATAAATAAGCTCCCTGCTCTAACCACAGAAAATGAGCCTCCAGCTAATAGGATATACCCCCCTGTAAGCAATGTCAGTGGAAGAATCGTAATAGACAAAAGACAACCACTTCGTCGAAAAAGATAATACAAAAATCCTAAATAATAGTGGACATGCATCCCAGAAACTGCGAATAGATGCAGTAATCCAGTGGCTTTAAAAATTGATTCGGACTCGCGAAAAGAAGCATCACGATAACCGTAAAGTAACGCGTTAATATACATTCCTATTTTTTCAGGATAGCGTTTTTTTACATAATTGATTGCTTTTCCACGGAGGTCACGAAATAGAGTCCACCCTCCCCTTGTTGAAGGCAGGACTTCGAAATCAGTTCCAAGGAACTGACCACTAGTTCGTGATCCCTTCAGATATTTGACCGCATCAAATGCATAACGATTACGCAACGATTCGGATGTTTGATAACTGCCAGTTACTCGAAGTTCGATCGGATACCCGCGAAAGTCTTCCCATTGGTGTGCTTCTGCTTTTGTTTTGGCTTGATAACTTAGCTGGACTTTTTGTTTTGTGGGGATTCTTCGCGCCTCTACAGTCAACCAGTCGCCATTCCGTTGAATTGTATCGGTCATCAATAAAAACTCTTCAGTTGTTCTTGTGTGATCAATCGAGGGAACCTCTGAACGAAGACAAGCCAACCAGACTGTCAGACTGCAAAAACAACAAAGATAGATCACCGCTTGCTTGTGTTTGAATAGTACCAGAAGAAAAAGACCAGCAACGATCAAGCGAGACAGATCATGCTCCTTATAGTAAACGAAACATAAAATGACCGAAGACATTGCTGGTAAAATCAAGTAATTACGAACTTGTTCGCCAAATTGTTTAATCAAGCTCTCCTGTTGACTCTTGTTGAAGTTTAGCAAAATATTTCATATCTAAATTGACTTGATGGACGGATGCATCTAATTGGGTAATCAATGACTGTGCATAAGGGTCATTGCGATAATCATGCAAGTAGTGGATTTTCCTGATTCCTGCTTGAAGCAATGCTTTTGTACATGCCAAACATGGAAAATGGGTGACATAGATCTCTGCCCCTTCTGTAGGAACTCCGAGTTTTGCACATTGGAGTAACGCATTCATTTCTGCATGGATCGTTCGTAAACAGTGACCATTCACGACATAGCAACCTTCGTCGATACAATGAACATCCCCACTCACTGCGCCGTTATAACCACCCGCAATGATTCGTTTTTCTCTAACTAATGTGGCACCTACTTCTAATCGTGTACATGTACTTCTTAATGATAATAATACGGCTTGTGCCATAAAATACTGATCCCAAGGAATTCGTTCATTGCTCATATTTTGTCACCTCATTGGTTTATTCTATTGTAATTGTAACGAAGTTTTTCAGTTTTTCAACTGTCTTTTCGCCAAATCCCGATATTTCTTTCAAACTTTCAATTGTTTGGAAGGAACCGTTGGCTTCGCGATAATTGATGATCTCTTGTGCTTTCATTGCCCCGATTCCTGGAAGCTCCTGTAATTCAGCAAGGCTGGCAGTATTAAGATTGACTTTCTTTTCCTCTGTCTGTTCTTTTTCCTCTGCGAACTGAGGCATCTCTTCCCCAACTTGGGGAATATAAAGCACTTGTTGATCCGAAACTTTTGCAGCAAAATTGATTTGTTTTTCATCAGCGTGTGCAGTCAATCCTCCTGCTTTTTCAATGATATCAAATACACGTTCCTCGTCTGTAAATGCGTATATTCCTGGTCGATGGACATTTCCTTTCACGTCTACATACATGATTGGGTCGTTTGTCGTTGTTTCGGTTGTCGCAGTTTTTTGGTAACTATCCGAGCTTGTCGCAGTTATCAACGGTATGTTACTAGATTCATGGATCTTAGTTGGAGCGATCTGACGGTATATGACCACTCCTACGATCATACTAACTGATACACTGCATATAAAAAATAGAATGAGGCGTTTTGGCGAATCAAAGATTTCTTGAACTATTTTCTTCATTGGTATTCTTTGCTATTTCATTTTCCTTTCTAAAAAATAGTGAAAAAACATCTACACTGCGATGTTCCTTCAATATTAGATACGCCTCAAATGATTATTTCTTTTATTTTTTATATCCAGGGTTTATCTAGTTGGTTCTATCCTTGGTTTCGGCTTCAAACTTGGAGAAGGCGGAGCTGGTGGTCGATTTTCCCCTGACTTACTCATTGCTGCTTGTTTGGTCATGCCAAATGAACGTTTGTCTGAGTCATTATGACTATTAAAAACCATACGGTCGGACTTCCCAGATCCGTTCTCTATTTCCCAAATCCGTTGTTTCACCGATTGCACAGCGCCTTCTCCAGATAAATTTTTTGACGAAATAAGTCCTTGATTGATCGCAGATTTTACTTCTCGAAGTTTCGTATCACGTCGTTCAAACTCATCTTTCAATGAATTTTTTCTCCCATTATTTTCTTGCAACTCTGAAATTGGTGATAACCGTCTTGGTTGTTTGATTTGTTGCTCATGGTGACCAGTAAAGGCTACCTCGCCATGAACGGAAGGATTTCTGTGGTGTCTAGTTATAGGTTTTTCGATTCGTTTCTCTTTATTATGAGAAACTTCTATATTTAATGAGACTTTTTCCCCATTGTCCTCTCGTCGGATCACAGCGTAAATGACGGGGTCATCTTTTCTATTGATAGTTATCTTGCGCGACTTCTCGCTTTCTCCACCTTCCTCTAGGAAAGAAAGGGTACTGTAGTGTAATTCTTCTTCTGTTTCAGGTTGACGCCATTTTTTTTGCTCCGAAGGTTGTGCTCGAAACTGTTCCCTTAGTTCCAACCCGCGAGCCGTAGGGATAGATTTCGCTCTTGAAGCTAAGTGCTTGATTTCATCAACGATTTCTTTTGGATCAATCCATACATCTTTATCAACAATCGATTGAATATATTCTGATTTAAAATATTTACTGTTCAAATCCTTTAGTGTATTCTCATATTTTTCAGGCTCTTTATTCTTACGCCTAAGAATAAAATTGAAAACTCTACCCGCTTTGCTCAACTTTTTCTGTCGAAATTCTGCAAGTAAGCGTCTAGTCCACAACACACCGTTTCGATGTTTTGGCAGTTGATCTTTCGTTTCTTCCAGTTGTTTGTCAAAATCAATTAATACACGTTTAAAGTCTGCTGTTTTCCGCAAGTGCCCAAAATTTTTTTTATACTTTTTTTCGGAGTAATATTCTCCGATATCAAATGATGATTGGCGATCGCTTGGTTGTTCCATATTTATCTTGCCCCTTTCTAACTCTTTTCTTAATATGGTAGCAAACTTACTTAAAATTACCTACAAAATAACAAAACGTTTTTTTGTAATTATTGAAAAAAAAGAAAAAGAGGGGACATTAGCCCTTTCATACCATCTAAACCGAATAAACGCCGAGAACAGATAGAACCTCTTCAAAAATTAATGCGCCACTCACAAAAATTTAAAAAACAATTTTCGTGGATGGCGCATTATTTGTTGAGGCTAAACATGTCTAGACCTCGCTTTAAAATATGAGTACAAAACATACAAGTCGATAAACCGTTTATTTCATGTTCTCAAGATACTCTAAGGCATCTTGCACTGTTTTGACCGGAACGATCTTCATCGATGTATTGAGTTTTTTAGCCGCAGCTTTAGCTTCTTCATAATTCGTTTTGATATCTGGATTTTCTTTTTTCACTTCCTCAGAAATCGTATCATCTGGCGCAAAAAAGATATTCATTCCTGCTTCGTCTGCACTTGCCACTTTTTTATCGATTCCACCGATTCGTCCCACTTCACCTGCACTATTGATTGTCCCTGTACCGGCTATTTTTTTCCCTTTACGGATGTTTTGATGGGTCAACTGTTCATAGATCTCCAAAGTAAACATCAAGCCTGCTGAAGGGCCACCGATTGAACCAGAATTGATTGTCACTTCAGTGTCTGTGGCGATTTCTGTATGGTCGGTCAACGTGATCCCGATTCCTGGTTTTTTATCTGTCGATAACTCGATCAGTTTACCTGAAGCTTCTTCTTCTTTGCCATTGTGGATGAAGGTGATTGTGACAACCTGTCCTACTTCCTGTCCTTTCACGTACTCCATAAATTCTTCCGCACTCTTGAAACTCATCCCATCTACTTTCGTGACTGTATCGCCAACAGATAGTTTCTTGTAAAAACTCGAATTTTTTTCGACGCCCATGACATAGACACCTTTGAATTCCATCGTATACGGAATATTCGCTAGTTTCAAGGCTTGCTCAATGGCGGCATTTTGTGAGGATTCCATATAATATTTTTGCATCTGATTATATTCTTCATTTGTCGCTCCACCAGTCAACTCTTCTTCACTGATAACATCTTTGAAATTTGACAGCAGTGCGGAGACGACACCAAATCCTGTTGCTCTTCTGATTCCTACAGAAGTGAGAGAGAAAGAGCCTGATTCTTTATCTTCTTGATCATTGACTGTGATCATATCTTTAAGATCAATCGTGGCACCTGGAGCCTCCACGTAATAGGGTAAAGGAACAATGACAAAGCCTGCTAATAACGTACCTAAAAGGATTACGGATAATGTTTTCCACCATTTCTTATTCTGCATCACTTTCACGCTTTCTAGCTAATGCTTCGTTGATCACAGTAGGTAAATAGGCGCTCACGTCCCCACCAAAATAAAGAACTTCTTTAAGCATACTTGAGCTGATATGGCTATACTCTGGTTTTGCCATAAAAAGCACCGTCTCCAATTCATGACTCAAATGATGATTCATTTGCGCAATGTCACGTTCATATTCAAAATCTTTGAAGCTGCGAACACCTCGAACCAGCGCTTGAACACCTAGTTCTTTTGCCGTCGTCACTGTCAGCTGTGTCTCTTGGTGGATCACTCGGACATTTTCTAAGTGTGCGACTGCTTGTGTGATCAATTCCAAGCGTTCCTCAGCCGTGAACAATGTTTTTTTTGATGTATTGATAAAGATACCGATGATCACTTCATCAAACAACTTCGCAGCTCGTTCGATCGTGTCTAAATGTCCCATAGTCAATGGGTCGAAACTCCCTGGAAATAAAGCTCTTCTCATTTATATTTCCTCTTTTCTATAAATGGTCACCGCAGAGATGCCATAGGTCTGCTGTTTGATTTGTTGAAAATTTCCTATTGTCTCAGGAAGCTCCACTGACTTATCTGTTTCGCATACGATCAAGGCAGCATCCTGAAAAAGAGCCAATTCTTCCATACGTTCAATTTGATCGACGATTTTTTGTTTAGCATAAGGTGGATCTAAAAATAGAATATCAATCTTTTGATCTTCTTTCGCCAGTGACTCAATCGCTTTATCAGCATCTAATTTCATTGTATTGAATTTGTTTGGTTCTTTTGTGATTTCAATATTTTCTTTGATTATTTTTAGTGCTTGATAGTTTTTCTCCACGCAGATTGCGTAGCTACAGCCTCTGGAAACTGCTTCGATCGCTAGACCCCCGCTTCCTGAGTAAAGATCCAAAACGACCTCTCCATTAAAATAAGGACCGATCATGTTGAATATCGACTCTTTGACTTTATCAGACGTCGGTCGAGTATTTGGCCCTGCTAAACTTTTTAAACGGCGACCGCCGTAATCTCCTGAAATTACTCGCATCTACTCACTCCTTGAAACATACTGTTATTAGTATACCAAAAAAATAGACTTGATTCCGACTAAAATCGTCAATTCTCAAGTCTATTTTTTCTTAATTTAACTTTTTATAACTATTCAAAATCTTTTTATCACATTTTCTTCATTTTCGCCGATTTTATTAACTATAACGCTGGACTCTCTTTACTAGAAAACGTGATCAGCTAAGCGGATCTTGGTGTTTAATTCTTCGATCTCGAAGCCTTCTTCTTTTGTATCCGCCTTTTTACCGATTTTTTCAGCAAAATTCATTTCGATATCTGGTCGATAAGAACGTTCGACATTTCGTACGAAATGTAATTTCTTGATCCTTTCTTCCGTTTGTTCATAGTTGTCTTCATTTAAATACATGATCACATACTTCATTTTACGAGAGACATAATGCACTAATCCAAATTTGCGAAGATTTTTCAATTGTTTTAAACTATATACCCACACGACTAACCCTCGCCGATGTGTTTGTTCAAATTCTTTATTTTCTATGTCCATGGCAGTTTCCTCCGCACCCTTCACTTTTTTCAAAAAATGGACTACCTGCACTGATTTTGATCTCCGTCGAAATCGTATGTGCAAGTTGTTTTCCAATGGAATCTAGTATCTTTTGTAATTCTGTTTCACTTATTCGAAAAGCAGCTACTTCTTCATTTAGATCCAACTGCCTTTTGGCTTGGCGTACAGTTCGTTGTTTTTCACGAAACTCTGGAACGTACTTTCCATAAGGTGAAATTTCTTCAAATGCTTGTCTGCTTGCAATAAAATCATTTTTTAACTGGTTGACGTTGATAGAAGTTTCCATCTCTTTTTTAGTTTTGAGATATTGTTCCATCATTTCACTTGTTACAATCGTTTGAACAAGCTGATGACACTGGTCCTCCAGTTCAAACAACTCCTCATTGATTATCACTGCTTTCACTAGTCTCCTCTTTTTCCTTCATTAAGACTAACATGTTTTCTTTCGAAAACGCAACGCCTAACTGTGTTGGTTCTTTTTCCAAGAATCGATCATGATAATAAGGATCAGTATATAACAATAAAACTGAAAAAGTCGGATCAATGATTGGATGCATGAAAATTCCAGTTGTTTGATCTAATTGTCGTTTTTCCACTAAGCGATTGATTTCATCATTTGACAACGTAAATTTAACTGTAGTTTGCGAAGTCTGTGTTGCCATTTGCCACTCTGCCAAACGATTTTCTGCCAACCATTCTTCTGGTTGTTCGATAAAGTCTGTTAACAGTACATTCGTTTGGATCATAAAATCTGGAGAGTAATGATAATCAGGCAGTTCAGCTTCTTGGCGTAATCTCGTCAACACTCGAATGATGACACGCTCTCTTGATTGATTGATACTTTCCCAGTCTGCTGAACTATCCATTTCGTAGTGGGGCAATCCTTCCCCAAAGACCTGGTAAGGCATTAATTTCAATAAGCTTTTCTTATTTAAATAAACTGTTGAAAATAATCCACCTGTATCTTGATCAAAGAAAAGCATCGCAAATGTACCATTATCAAAAGCAATCAAGGGACGATAATTCATGTCTTCTTCTGTCAATTCGATTCCGACTTCTGTCTCTTCATATTCAAATGTGAAGTTCGGAAAAATCGTTGTAATCTCTGTCAGATCCTGCATAGTCATGCCAACGGCAAATGGTGTCAAACTAGTTGCGTTCGCATTTAAAACTTTGATAGCCTCCACTCGGTCATTTTGTATATTTGCTTCAAGTACGATTTGTTGAATTGGATCTTGATAATATCTGATCTCAAAGCCGAATCCGCTCGTCAAACGATCTTTAGGTGAACCAATCTTTGCTTCTAATTCGGTGACTGATCGACCAATATATGTAGAAAAGCCAGTCGCATTTAGCTCCTGGTATTTCCAAGACGTTACCTGATTTTGATTTCCTATCAGTTGTTGGTCTTGCGTGGATGTTTCAAGTTTGGGAGGGAACACTACTGGCTCCAAATATAAAGCCGACGTGACGAATAGTAGTGTTGCTATAAATAGACCTAGTCGTTTCAAATGTTCCCTCTCCTTTCTTATTTTTCTGTAACTTCGATCAATAGATCTCCTGAGGCAATGGGATCGCCAGCAACAACATAGAGATGTGCGATTTCTCCATCGAATGGTGCTTCAATGGCCGTTTCCATCTTCATTGCTTCAGTAACCATCAATGTATCGCCTCTTTTGACCGTATCGCCTTTTTTCACCAAGACGTCTAGAACTGAACCGGACATCGTCGCACCGATTTGTTCGCGATTGGTTGGTTCTGCTTTTCGTCTAGTTTTTACCGCACTGACGATCGACGTATCTTTGATAGTGATTTCTCTTCGTTGGCCGTTCAAATTAAAGAATAACACACGGTTTCCTTCAATATCAGGTTCACCGATCTCATCCAAACGAATGATCAGGATCTTGCCTTTTTCGATTTGGACATTGACCGTTTCACCTAAGCGGATTCCTTGGAAGAAAGTCGGTGTATCCAGTAATGTGACATCGCCAAATTGATTATAAGCGGTTTGATAATCCAAGAAGACTTGTGGATACATCAAGTAACTCAAGACTTCTTCTTGTTTTGGTTCATAGCCGATCTTTTTAGCTAATTCTGCTTTGACTTTTTCGAAGTCTACTGTTTCAGCGAACAATCCTGGACGTTCGGTGATGGCTGGACGACCTTTCAAAATGATCTTTTGGAGTTTTTCTGGGAATCCGCCTACTGGTTGGCCTAATTCACCTTGGAAGAAGGTAACGACTGATTCCGGGAAACTCAATGTCTCGCCTTTTTCGTAAATGTCTTCTTCGCTCAACTCATTTTGGACCATGAACAAGGCCATATCGCCTACAACTTTAGAAGAAGGCGTGACTTTGACGATATCACCAAACATCAAGTTTACTGTGTGATACATTTTTTTGATATCATCCCAACGATGACCTAAGCCAACTGCTTTGGCTTGTTGTTGTAAGTTCGAGTATTGTCCACCTGGCATTTCGTGCATATAAACTTCAGTTTCAGGTGCATTCAAGCCATTCTCAAATGGTTTGTAATACATGCGAACATCTTCCCAATAGTGATTCAACTGTTGCGCATTTGCAATATTGATTTCTGGTACACGTGGCCCGTTGACCAAAGCGTAATACAAACTGCTCATACTTGGTTGGCTAGTATTTCCACTCATCGCACTCATCGCTACATCGACGATATCGACACCCGCTTTGGTTGCTGCTGAGTAAGTGATGATGCCATTGCCACTTGTATCATGTGTGTGTAAATGGATTGGTAGATCCGTTGTCGCCTTCAATTCACTGATCAAGCGATAAGCAGCTTGCGGTTTCAACAGTCCTGCCATATCTTTGATTGCAATCATATGAGCGCCTAACTGTTCCAACTCTTTTGCCATGTCCTTGTAATATTGCACATTGTATTTCGCACGACTTGGATCATTGATATCACCTGTGTAGCAAATCGTCGCTTCTGCAATTTTCCCTGTATCACGAACGGCTTGGATACTCTTTTCCATTTGTGGTACCCAGTTCAGACTGTCAAAGATCCGGAAGACATCGATGCCTTGTGCTGCTGCTTCTTTGATAAATTCAGCGATCACGTTGTCTGGGTAGTTGGAGTAGCCGACAGCATTCGATCCTCTAAAGAGCATTTGCAATAAAGTATTTGGCATCAAGGAGCGAATCTTTCTCAGGCGTTTCCATGGGTCTTCATTCAAGAAACGATAGGCGACGTCAAATGTAGCACCGCCCCACATTTCGCTTGAAAACAGCTCCGGAAGCCCTTCACCAGTCAACCGCGCGATTTCTTTGAAATCTTTTGTGCGCACACGAGTAGCCAATAAGCTTTGATGGGCATCTCTAAACGTGGTATCTGTCAATAACACATTTTCTTGTTGTTTGACCCAATCCACTAATGCAGAAGCGCCGTCTTTGTCTAAGACATTTTTAGCTGTGATGTAATCCGGACGAGTGATCAGCTCTTTTGGCATACGTGGTGCATCATAATATGGTTTTTCACCACGTTCGATGCCAGGGAAACCATTTACCGTGATTTCTCCGATGTATTTCATCGTTTTATTTCCACGGTCACGTAAGCGTGGGAAGTCAAATAATTCATTGGTACTATCGATGAACGTCGTTTTAGCTTGTCCTGATTGAAATTCTGGGTGCAAGATGACATTCAACATAAATGGAATATTTGTTTTCACTCCACGAATACGGAATTCTCTCAAACAACGTTCCATTTTTTGGATCGCTGTTGCAAAATCAGCCGCATGGGTACAAACTTTTACTAAAAGTGAATCAAAGTATGGGGTAACGATGTAGCCTGAATAGGCATTCCCTACATCTAAACGGACGCCCATGCCCCCTGGTGAGCGATACGTATCGATCTTACCAGTATCTGGTAGGAAGTTACTCAATGGGTCTTCCGTTGTGATCCGACATTGAATGGCTGAACCTTTGATCTTTATTTCGCTTTGCTGTGGCAATCCGATTTCTTTATGCAGATCTTTTCCTTGTGCGATCAATAATTGGGTCGTTACGATATCGACATCCGTGATCATCTCAGTGATCGTATGCTCCACTTGGACACGTGGGTTGACTTCGATAAAGTAAAATTCGTCATTTTCCACTAAAAATTCGACTGTCCCTGCATTGACATATCCCACATGCTTCATCAACTGGACAGCGGCATCGCAAATACGTTGACGCTGTTGGTCATTCATCGAAACACAAGGAGCAACTTCTACGACTTTTTGATGACGCCGCTGGACTGAACAATCACGTTCAAAGAGATGGATGATGTTTCCATGGGTATCCCCTAAGATCTGGACCTCGATGTGTTTCGGATCAGCGATATACTTTTCAACATAGACTTCATCACTACCAAAAGCAGCTTTCGCTTCGCTTTTTGCACGTTCATATCCTTCGCGAGCGCCTTTTTCGTCATATGCTACACGCATCCCACGACCGCCACCGCCTAATGCTGCTTTGATCATGACTGGATAGCCATGACGTTCAGCAAATGATAAAACTTCTTCAATTGACTCTACTGGACCATCTGTCCCAGGGATCGATGCGATACCAGCTTCGATTGCTGCTGTTTTCGCTTTGATCTTATCGCCAAAAATATCAAGATGATGAAGTTCTGGCCCAACAAAAGTGATGCCTTCTTCTTTGCACCGTGTGGCAAAGTGTAAGTTTTCAGATAATAATCCGTAACCGGGATGGATCGCGTCCGCTCCACTAGCTTTAGCAATCTCAAGAATCCCTTCAATATCAAGATACGCATCTATCGGTCTTTTTCCTTTACCAACTAGATATGCCTCATCCGCTTTAAAGCGATGAACGGAATATTCATCTTCTTCTGCATAGACACCTACAGTTTGGATCCCTAATTCTGTACAGGCACGAAATACCCGTACAGCAATTTCTCCTCTGTTAGCTACCAAAACTTTTCTCATCGAATCACTCCTACGTCAATTTTAGTAAATACCTAAACTCTTACGTTTCTCATCTGCGCTGATATTCAGGACGAAACCTACGCAGATCGAAAGCATCAGTAAACTCGAACCACCTTGACTCAAGAATGGGAATGTGATCCCTGTCAATGGGATGATCCCAGTTATCCCGCCAAGGTTGACAAATACTTGGATCAGAAACATCGAACCGATTCCGATACATAGCAAAGAATTGAATGGATCTTTTGAGCGGATGCCCACTAAAATGATACGCGCAATCATGAACATCAATAAAGCTAAGATCAAAATACCCATGATCACTCCTAATTCTTCTACTACGATGGCATAGATAAAGTCGGTTTGCGCTTCTTGTAGAAATCCTTTTTTCTGGATACTATTCCCTAATCCGCGACCAAATAGGCCACCGTTGAACATCGCATAATATCCATTCACCATTTGGTGTCCGTTATTCAATTCATCAGAAAAAGGGTTTTGAAAAATTTCAAAACGATGATAAATATATTGTAGGCGACCTGGGAAAAGTTTCCCTTGGGTCACGTTGATCAACCAAATTGTTACCACACTAAAAATGATTCCTCCGACACCGACGATCAAGGTGTAAAAATAATTGACGCCGCTAGCTAGTAGTAACACGATGATGATCAAAAAAATAACCGTTGCATTCCCAAAATCGGGTAAACTTGCCACTAATACTGTCAAGGCAAGCACTAACAATAAAGGTCGTTTGACCGTTGCAATGAAGTTTTTTTGCACACTCATTTGTCTCTGTGACAAAGTAAAGGAAAGATACCAGATGGCAATGATTTTTAGGTATTCGGCGGGCTGGATAGAAAATCCGGCAATTTCAAGCCAACCTTTTGCCCCATTACGTTCTTCCCCAAAAAATAAGACGATCAATAATAAAATCGTCAAGACTGCGATAGCCGCCATGATCAATCGCTGATTTTTCAATACACCGATTTTCATTTTGTATAAAAGTGCAATAACAATCAAGCTAAGCACCCAAAAAATACTTTGATTGATAACTGATGATGCTGGATTGCTCCCATTTGCTAATAACAAGTAGGAGGTGGAACTATAAACCATGATCAACCCGATGATACATAAAATCAAATATGGAATTAAAATACTGTAATCCAACAGATGCCTTTTTTTTACTTTATTCGGCAAGCTTATTCCCCCTTGCCACTTTCTTTTTTATCATAATTTTCTCGGTAAACTTCATTGTATAAGTGATTCAATTGACGTTCTAACTCGCTGAGCATCAGTTGCCCTTCTTTTTTTTCAATGATCCCTACACGTATCGCAAAACTCACTTGCTGAGAAAATCCATACATTTGTGTATCGACTACCTCTTCAAAGGCTTTGCACTGCGAGATACAAAGACTGTTTGTTTGATTTTGGATCAAACGCTTGATGCGATCTGCCTCATCAATCAACACATTGAGTGCCGTCTCTTTTGAAAGAGAATCCATTTGCCTTTCCCTCCATTTCTAAGTTCATTCATTATAGCATATTTTACGCGATAACTGAGCAAGAACCTAGATTTATCTAGGCTTTTTTTTATGTTTTTTAACTATCACTTTGCGTAGCGCTTTCTTGGAAATTTTTGATTGCCTGTAAGAACATTTCACCGTACTTATCAAGCTTGCTTTGTCCTACCCCTTTGATTTGGAGAAGTGCCAATCGGTCATTTGGTCGATGCTGACTCATTTCTTTGAGTGTCGCATCTGAAAAAACAACATAGGGCGGAACGTCTGCATCAACAGCTAAATCAGTCCGTAGCTGGCGTAATACTTCAAATAGACCATCCGTTTCGTCATGCGACAATTGTTGCACTTTTTTGGGTTCCTTTTTGTGGACAGTTACTTTTCCCATAAGCACTTGCACCCCAAGATCGCTGACTTTCAAAACAGGGTATTCACCACTAGCCGCAAGTAAGTAGCCACTTGAAATCAGATAGTCGATCAACTGTAATATGTTTTTTTGTGACAGATTCCTTAGTAGACCATACGTAGACAATCGATCAAACTGAAACTGTTTGATTTTCTGATCTTTTGATCCGGCAAGGACTTTCATTAGTAATTGTTTTCCGTAGTTCTCACCCATTCGTTTCAAACACGACAAAACCATTTGCGTTTCTGTGGTCACATCGACCAGTTCACGATCATCAAGACAATTGCCACAACGCTGACAAGGCTCGCTTGCTTCTCCAAAGTAAGAAAGAATATATTGTTGCAGACAGGATTCGATATGGACGTATTCAGTCATTGCTCGGATCTTGTCGTATTCCTTATGTTTTTGTGCTTCCTCACGTTGCGATTGTTGAACAAAAAACTTTTGGACTTGCACATCTTGTGGCGCAAATAGCAAAATGGCTTCACTAGGTAAACCATCTCTTCCGGCACGACCAGCTTCTTGATAATATGCTTCTAATGAACCTGGTATTTGGTAGTGAATGACAAAACGAATATTACTTTTATTGATCCCCATTCCAAAAGCGTTCGTTGCTACTAATAGCTGGATACGATCATAAAGGAAAGCTTCTTGCATTTCCGTCCGTTCCTTTTCGGAAATACCGCCGTGGTATCTGCCAACGGAAAAACCAAATTTCGCCAACAACTGATATAGTCGATCCACTTCTTTTCTAGTCGCGGCATAAATGATGCCTGATTGATTTTGATTCACTTTTAAATACTCGACCAAATATTGTTCTTTTTTTTGATCTTTGATAACCTGCAACCTCAGATTTTCTCGTGCAAATCCAGTTTGAATATGGTTTTGTTCAGGGATTTTTAAAAGTCTTTTGATATCTGTCGCTACAGGGACAGTAGCAGTTGCTGTCAAGGCCACGATGGGCGGACGCTGAGGGATACCTTCTAAAATAATCGCCATCTGCAAATAACTAGGTCTGAAATCATGCCCCCATTGCGAGATACAGTGGGCTTCATCGATGGCAATCAAGCGAACTGACCAACGATTCATCGCTTGGATAAAATCAGGCATGATAAAACGTTCTGGTGCAACATATAACAATTGAACCTTGCCCTCATCTAATGAACGAAAACGTTGTGCCACTTCATATCCTTCTAATGAACTATTGATAAACGTAGCCGCAATTCCCAGTTGATTCGCAGCATCCACTTGATCTTTCATCAAAGAGATCAAGGGAGAAACGACGATCGTCAACCCTTCTAAGGCTAGCGCGGGTAGCTGATAACATATTGATTTTCCGCTTCCAGTCGGCATGATACCCAAGACATCTTCTTGAGCCATGATTTTTTCAATGATTTCTTTTTGGCCTGGGCGGAAAAGCTCATATCCAAAATATTTTTTTAATAACTGCTCCACATGCGCCCTCCTCGATTTCTGTTTGTTTTTACACTTTCATGTTTTACTTCTTTCATCTAACTATTAATTACGCATTTTATCAAATGATTCATCAGACATGTACTATCTATTCTACTTCTGTCTGCTCATAAGAGCAAGTCTCGCTCTGTGAAACAAAACGCCTTTTGTGAAACTAAAAACAGAGTATTTTAAGTTTTTTAAAAGTTCTTTAAAAAATTCATCTTGCCATTCTTGCTTTCATTTTTTGTTTCTTTAAGTTCTCCACAGCTAATGATTGACTTCCTATTACAAGAATTTTGTTTTTTACTCATAGGATTTATTTTTATATTTCTTGTCTATGACTCCTTTATTGGTCATAAAAAAACAGTTGAAAGGATGCCAAAGTAATTATCACTTTCGCTCTTTCAACTGCTTCGTTGTCATTTTAACTATCCGTTACTGTTTATCAAACGATTTTTTAGATGCTTTTCGTTTCCATAAAACAAATCCTACTATTAGTAAGAAGCATGCACCAATATATGGCAGTACTCGATTGATGGTTTGATTGGTTTGTGGCAATTTACTCTCATCACCTTCTGCTGCGGAACCCTCGCCTAAACCAGTCTCTGCTGAAATTCCATCTGCATCTGGGTCGTTTGATGTGTCAGTACCTTCTACTCCTCCTGCATTAGCATCCTCTTCTCCTGGCGTTGTTTCTTGACCAGGTTCAACGATTTCATATGAAGATTCTGTACGAGTAGATAAACTCCCATAACTCCGATCCACTTTGACATCGAGAGAAACAAAGCGACTGCCCATAGTTTCAGTATCGATTTCAGATGTCCCATCTAAAGAAACAGTATAGACGTTTTTAGGTATTACACGTCCATTGACTTTCACTTCTTTTACTAACGATTTCAGGTCAACTCTTTCAGTGCCTTGTGCAAAAGAAGGCTGAGCAGGTTCAACTGTTAACTCACCTGTAGGCTCAAAACCATAATCTGTTACCTTATAATAAGCGTAATTACTGCCATAGGTGTAGTTTCGTTCGTTCTCTTCTGCCATCAATAAATTATTACTAGTATCTACGTGATAAACCTTCACGATATCACCTGGTGTCACCGCCAGTGATTTACCTGTATTAAAACGTGAAATTGCTTGCTCGATCGTTTGTGTACCACGAACCTCGTATTGATATTTGCTTTGCTTACGTTCGTTGAGAATTTCGATTCCATAATATACTTCGGTGTCATCGTATTCATTCACTCGATTCTTCAACACTGTTTGATCGGTTCCTTGGACAGATTGGATTTCGATTTGTTTACTGTTTTTTAGTAGTCCAAACGATCCAACCGTTTCACCTTTACGATTTTTTAAATGGATCGTACTGCCCCATTTCACTTCATATGGCACTTCGATGTCAGTCGAAGAAACTCCATCTGCGGTTGATACTTTTACCGTTACTGTTTTTTCTCCTGTCGTATGGGTATCAAACGCTCCCGTTTGTTCTACTTTGTAAAGCTCTGTGTTCAAACTCTGTCCGTTGAATGCAACATTCTCAATCAACGTTGTCACGTCTACCTCACTGGTATCCTCACCTAAGACGAGTTCCTGACTAGCAACATCTGCGTGAATCATCGTAATCGGCTCAAACTCGCCATTCTTGACTTCATAATAAGCGTAATTCAACCCAGCTGTATAGTTTTTGACGATATCATCCCACATCAGTAAGTTCTGGTTATCTGTTTCTGCATGGTAGACACGGAAAATGTCTCCTTCTTCCACAGGTAATGATTCTCCATTATTGAACCCTTCGATTGCTTGACGAACCGTTTGATTACCTGCCACCTCATAAGTATATTTGATGTTATCGGGAAATAAACTATTGGCTTTATTTTTAGGATCTGCTAGGATGTCGATTCGATAATAGGCATTCCGACCATAGGCAGAGTTGACCGGCGCATTAAGTTCTGTTTCATCTTCGCCTTTTGTGGCATAGATAGCCAACTCATCATTTTGATCAAGCAGGCTAAAGGAGCCGACGATTCCTCTTTTCCCTTCTTTTTCTTCACCTTTCAGAATAAATGTACTTCCCCATTTGACTTGATAAGGCAGTTCAAGTTGTACACTAGATAAACCGTCGTTCATTTTCACACGCATAGCGACGTTTTTATTTCCTATCGTTGTCGTATCGATTTCTGAACGTCTTTCGATCGTGTATTCCTCTGGATCGACTGTTTTGCCGTTGATCGTCACACGATCAATTAATTCAGCATCAGCTGCAGTAGTCACATCTTGCGCGAGATAAAAGGCTTTATTAGCTGTATGGACTTCCATGACTGGCATTGCTTCAAAACCATATGTCGTTACTTTGTAATACGCATAATCTGAACCATACGTGAAGTCCTCTTCTAGTTCATCGACCATCAGTACCGAGCTACCAGGAGATTTTTGCGGGTGATAAATTTTGATCACATCATCTAACTGGACAGTGACAGCTGGAGTACCATTCGTTCCAAAACTGTTGATGACGTCTTGTAGCGTGACACGACCTGGGACTTCTTGACTATACTGGACTTTTTCACCACGTAAGACTTCAATTGAATAATAGAGGTCTTGATCGTTTCCTAAGCGCTCATCTAATGGCGAGTCAAACCCATGATGAATTTTCAGTTGTCTGGTCGTATTAGTAGTTTGCAGTGAGAAAACACCTGCTGAACCACCAGTGCTAGATTTCATCACGATCGTTCTGCCCCATTTCACTTCATAAGGCACTGTGATGACTTTTGATACTACCCCATCTTTTGTGTCAAATTGGATAGCAAGTTCTTTTTGACCGACTGTGGTTGTATCGAAGTTTCCTAATTGTTTCACTGTATATAGATCCGGTGTTAACTCGGTACCGTTGATCGTCACATAATTAATCAGTTGTGTGCCATCAATCTCTGTGGCATCATCACCTAAACTAAATTCTTGTGGTTTAGTATCTGTAGAAATCGCCAGGATCGGTTCTAGCCCATGCTCGGTGACTTCGTAATAGGCATCATTTGAGCCCATCGTAAAGTCTTTGGCTAATTCATCTTGCATCAACAGACTATTACCTGTTGGTTCTGCATGATACACTTTGATGACATCGCCTTGTTTAACGTTTAATGGCTTTCCTTGATTGAACCCTTCGATTCCTTCTCTAATCGATTGATTTCCTAGTACGTTATATTGGTATTTGGTAGTAATATTTTCGATCACTTCAATACCATAGTAAATGTCTCGGCCAAAATGATTATTGACCGGTTGACTCAAGTCCGTCCCACTTACACCTTGACTAGCATGTAATGCCCATTGATCGTTTTCTTTTAGTAGACTAAATGCGCCAACTGTTGCATCATCTAAACCTTTCAGTAAAATCGTACTACCCCATTTCACTTGGTAGTCGACATCAAATTCTTTAGTGGCTAAGCCATCCTTCATAGAAACTTTCAGGCGCATACTCCTGGTTCCAATTGTACTAGTATCAAAATCAACTGAGGATTCTACTTGATATAAACTATTATCGATGATTCTACCATTGATAGTCACATGTTTTAATAGGGAAGCGGGATCGATATTTTTCGTGTTTTCACCTAAAACAAAACTTTTTTGCGAAACTTCTGCATCTAACAATGGAATTGGTTCAAACCCATATGCTGTCACTTTGTAATACGCATATGGCGTATCATAAGTGAAGTCATTTTCTTTTTCATCGATCATCACAACAGAACTATTTGTCGTGTGTTCAGGATGATAAATTTTAATGACATCATTTAGACGCACATCAATCGTACTTGATGAATTTCCAAATTGGTTTATGATTTGCTGTAAAGTCGCACGATTACTCACATCTTGACTATAGGTAACTTGTTGATTTCTTAATACTTCAAATGAATAATAAAGAGAAAATGGAGATACTTGAGGTCCAACTGGTACGTCCAATGGGGACGAAAGTCCTCTAGTGATTTTTAGAGGAATACTATTTGAACTAGAATTATCTAACGTTAAGGAAAAAGCACCTGCCGACTCCCCGTTACTTGTTTTCATCAGAATTGTACTTCCCCAACGAACATTCACTTTTGCTTCAACTGTTCCTTTTGTCATCGCATTGACATCTGGACGTCTTCCTTGAACGGTCAAACGCAAAATCTGTTCACCAACTACGTCATAGTCTGGCTCTACTGATTCTGCCCCAACTAATTCTAAGCTATCTATATCTATTGATGTTCCACGAAAGCTTACTTTTTTAATTAACTCTTTAAATCGATTATTAGAGAGTAAGGAAGTGGTATTTCCTAATTGCTGTTCCTCAATTGAATTTAATTCAATTTCTAGTCCTTCATCAGGTATGATTTCTACATTCACATTTGCAGTTGCCTCTCTACCATCCTGTGTCAGAACTTTTGCTTGCCAAGAGTACATCCCAGGGGTTGAAGTATTAGTTGAAGTTACCCATGACAATTGATAAGAACCTTGATGAATGACTTCAAAAATTTCTTCGATTTTTGGCACAGGATCATTTTGGTAAATCTGTATACTATCTTTTATAGCTTTAATCAACGGCTTGATTTCTAAATCGAAATTTACTGTAACTGGCGCTCTACCCGATTCATCACTTACTTTGATACTCACTTCTTGCTTACCTATTTTTGTTGCATCCGGTACTTTGACCCATTCATAGCTAACTGTTCCACGCGTATTATCTACTTTAATATACTCTTTTGGATCAGGAATCTTTTGTTGGTGCTCAAGAGTATGGGAACCTTCTTTTACACTAGCTTTGATATTACCAATATTTGTTTTTGAGAAACCATCAAAACTAAATTCTGTGCTAATTCTTTCTATACTATAACCACCTTCATCCGCATTTCCCCACCAATAAGAATAAGGGAATCTAGGTATATCAAAAATTTCTTCTTGAGGTGGTGCCACCTTTAAGCGAGTAAATACAACCCCAATTTCTCCTAACTTCATATCTTCCGCTGTCGCCTGCTCTGTTGGAGTAAGTTGCATCCGCCAATTACCACTCTTTGATTCCACATTGATCGTATAAACTGGTCTAGGATGGCCAACTCCATTGTTTCTTAATGGACTCAAATTTTCAACCCTAGTATGATGTCCAGACCCTGGTTTATAAAGCGGAATTGGGCTTTCTCTGTAATAAATCGGTGATACATTAGTTAAGATAATCGTATCCCCAACTGTTAAAGTATCACTTGAAATATCAAATTTACTTCTGATTCCGTTTTGAATATATTCAGACAAGATATTCCCATGATCAACAGATAGTTGATTAGGTGCGACAGGTATGCTTGTGGGTGGTTCGATAGCATATCTAGGGCTAATTAAGCCTTTGATCAATTTTTCAGTTTCCTTCACTTGCTCTTCTGTCTTTTGCTCTTCTGTCTTTTGCTCTTTTTTCTTTGAGCTTTCAGTTGTTGTTTCAGATTTCGTATTTTTATTTGCTACCGTATCACTTGTTGTTTTATTTGATGTTTTAGTCTCTATTCCTTTTTTTGTTGGTTGTGTTTGTACGTTATTACTTGTGCTTACCGTTGAAATACCTTGTACTATCGTTCCATTCATATTACCTAGTATCATTCCAGCTATCAAAAAACTATGTAGTGCTTTTTTCCTTACCGTCAACCTATGTTCCTCCTTCACGCAACTTTTTCATATTACAATTCTCATAAAAATGACAAGCTATCTTTTTATGCTCATTCACACATCCCTTTCTTCTGACATTTTTATAGGTAAGTCCCACTCTCTAACTTTAAAACGAAATCCGTCATTTGATAACGCCATTTTTTCTCAATTAATTGGTAAATATTGAAAGATATTAGTTATTTTAACCTATCTATCAGGCAACTACAGAATTTCCTATCCATCAGCTGAAAAATAAAAAAAAACACCTTTTTAAGGTTATCTCACACATTTGATGTTGAATTAAAATTTTAGAGTTTCTTTTGTTAATACCAGTCATTGATTATGATGACATGTGTACTTCCAAAATTAATTCATCATATTTGACTATCCATCCGTTCGAACTTCTAAAAAAAACCGAACCTCAGAGATTTCTCTCTAAGATTCGGTCAAAATTATTATTTTTTCTTTTTAGATGCTTTTTCACGCGCATTTTTTTCTAAGATTTGTTTTCTTAGTCGGATGTTTTCTGGTGTTACTTCACAGTATTCATCGTCATTCAAGAATTCTAGTGATTCTTCAAGTGTTAATTGTTTTGGTTTTTTGATGACTGATGTTTGATCTTTGTTAGCTGAACGAACGTTAGTCATTTGTTTTGCTTTTGTGATATTGACTGTCAAGTCATTCTCACGGCTGTTTTCACCGATGATCATACCTTCGTAGACTTCTGTACCTGGTTCAACAAATACAGTACCACGTTCTTCGATACTCATGATTGAATACGTTGTTGCTTTACCTGTATCGATGGATACTAACGCACCTTGGTGACGTCCGCCGATTTGGCCAGGAAGCATTGGCAAGTATTGATCAAATGTATGGTTCATGATTCCGTAACCACGAGTCATTGACAAGAATTCTGTTGAGTAACCGATCAATCCACGAGCAGGTGTCAAGAATGTCAAACGAATTTGACCATTTCCTGTATGAACCATATCTTGCATTTCACCTTTACGTTGGCTCAATGATTCGATGACACTACCCATGTATTCTTCTGGTGTGTCGATTTGAACACGTTCAAATGGTTCACATTTTACGCCATCGATTTCTCTTTCGATAACTTCTGGACGTGATACTTGTAACTCATAACCTTCACGACGCATGTTCTCGATCAAGATCGATAAGTGAAGTTCACCACGACCTGAAACTGTCCAAGCATCTGGTGAATTTGTTGGTTCAACACGAAGTGAAACGTCTGTTTGTAATTCTGCCATCAAACGCTCTTCGATTTTACGTGATGTCACGTATTTTCCTTCGCGTCCAGCAAATGGAGAGTTATTGACTAAGAAAGTCATTTGTAATGTTGGTTCATCGATATGCAAGATCGGTAATGCTTCTTGATGATCGACTGGTGTAACTGTTTCCCCAACGAAGATATCTTCCATTCCTGAGACAGCAATCAAGTCACCAGCTTTAGCTTCTTGGATCTCTAAACGTTGTAAGCCAAAGAAACCAAATAATTTTGTCACACGGAATTTCTTCACTGTGCCATCAAGTTTGATCAGTGATACTTGGTCACCAACTTTGATTTTCCCTCTGAAGACACGGCCGATACCGATACGTCCAACATAATCATTGTAATCAAGTAATGATACTTGGAACTGTAAAGGTTCATCGCTATTGTCAACTGGTGCAGGAATAGCTTCGACAATTGTATCAAAGATCGGTGCCATTGTTGGTTCTTGGTCCGCTGGATCATCGGATAAGCTTGATGTTCCGTTCAAAGCAGATGCGTAGATCACTGGGAAATCCAATTGATCATCGTCTGCGCCTAATTCGATAAATAATTCTAAGACTTCATCTACCACATACTCAGGACGAGCGGATGGTTTGTCGATCTTGTTTACAACAACGATCGGTGTGATATGTTGTTCTAAAGCCTTTTTCAATACGAAACGTGTTTGTGGCATGGTGCCTTCATAGGCATCTACAACTAAGACAACGCCGTCTACCATTTTCATGATACGTTCTACTTCACCACCGAAGTCCGCGTGTCCAGGTGTATCCATGATATTGACGCGAATCCCTTTATAATCAACAGCTGTATTTTTTGCTAAGATTGTGATTCCACGTTCTTGTTCAAGTGCGTTTGAGTCCATCGCACGTTCTTGTAATTGAGTGTGGGCGTCTAATGTGTCAGATTGTTTTAATAGTTCATCAACTAATGTTGTTTTTCCGTGGTCGACGTGGGCGATGATCGCTACGTTACGGATGTCATTTCTTTTATTCAATTTAAGTAACTCCTTTTTTATCGATTCTTTATCACAGGGCAATTTTACTCGACTGTTTATTATACCAAACTTTTTTCATGAAATATAGTGAAATGTTTTCATTTTTTCGAGAAAATTAATAATTCGCCCTTTTTCTAATCAAAACAGCACGAAAAATCCGAATTTATGTAAAAAAGAGTCATTACAAAACTTTTCCATTAGCATATTCTATAAATGAATGTTCCGATACTATCATCGATCAAAAAAATAAGCGAAGGATTACATTGCTCAAAAAAGCAATTTTATCGTCCCCCACTTATTTTATAAGAACTTTTTGATGGATGTATCTCAAAGCTAGAAAAATAATCAATCCAATTGAAACATGTCGAGTATGGTCGCATAGGCGGTTGGAGTTGCGGCTAAGTAATATTCTCTGCCACTGAAACTCAATGGTGCACCGGAAAACCCACTATATCGCATACCGAACTCTTCCAACAAGACATTACCAGCTGCGTAATCCCAGGGACTTAGATTGGAGATATAGCCGATGTGGTTGCCTTTTAACATCGCAATCAATTCTAAGCCTGCACAGCCACACATCCGAACGCCGATACTTTGTTCACCAATCGCATGGATATTGAATCGATCATGACCGAAGAGATAGCTATTGATCGCTACTAATCCTTTGTCTAATGGAAGGTCTTGCGGTTGGGGTAATTTCACGTCATTTTTGTAAACACCGATCGTTTTACCGCCCCAGTATAATTCATCTCGCATGACATCATAGATGAATCCTAGCTGTCCTACTCCATCTTCGTAATAAGCAAGCATGATACAAAAATTTTCTCCTTGTACCACGAAGTTCAACGTACCATCAATGGGGTCAATGATAAAGACTTGACCACTTAAATCAGATAAGTTGTTGTATCCTTCTTCTTCTGCCAAAATTTTTGCTTGAGGATAGGCAGAATGGATTTTATTGATCAGAAATGCTTGGATTTCTCGATCCATGTTTGTCACTAGATCTTTACGATTCGTTTTTTCTGCGACTGTTAGTTGCTCATTTTGTGCATGGAGGATCTTTTCTTTTGCTGCTACCAACCAGGCAATTATTTCCTCAATCATTTTCTCCATCGTCTCACCCATTCATTTTTAGCATTTTGTTGGTGTTCTTCTTTGCCTCTTGAATAGTACGGTATAGCGAATAGCCAGAAGCTTTTTCAAACTCACGTCCTAACCGTTTTTCTTCTCCGATCGATTTGATCACTGTTTTGAATTGTTGATAGGTTGTTAGAAATTCTTGATTATTGATTCCTTGTTCATTCGCTTTTTCGAGGGCTTCCCACATGTTCATCACGATGACCATTTCTTCAGTGGTCCAGTCCAAGTCTAATGGATATTGATACTCATTCATAGATATTATCTCCTATTCTATTCATCCCTTTCAGTTTATCATAGAAAGAAGACTTCTTCCAAGTGGTTTTGCTCTATTTTAGTTTACATAATAATTTTATAATCGTTATTTAGAGTAAAAAAAACACAACTCTCTCTTCTCAGAGAAAGTTGCATTTAGTTGAATGATTAAATATGGATCGGTAAGCCTAAAGCTAATTCAGCTGCGTCCATTGTGATCTCACCTAAAGATGGATGTGGATGGATCGTCAAC
Organism: Enterococcus sp. DIV1304_2; assembly: GCF_050555445.1. Taxonomy (NCBI): domain Bacteria; kingdom Bacillati; phylum Bacillota; class Bacilli; order Lactobacillales; family Enterococcaceae; genus Enterococcus; species Enterococcus sp. DIV1304_2. Next base: position 1,202,222 of record NZ_CP187851.1, on the reverse strand, counting down.
GCGATATCTTCAGCGTTCATACCTGATTCGATTGCCAAAGCAAGTTCAGAAACCATATCACTTGCTCCAACTCCACCGATTTGCGCACCGATGATGACATTGTCTTCATTCGTTGTCACTAAGCGGATAAAGCCTTCTGTTTTACCTAATGATAAAGCACGACCGTTCCCAGAGAATGGGAATTTGTAAGCTGTTGCTTCTAGTCCGGCTTCTTTTGCTTCTTTGATCGTCATCCCTACTGATGCTAATTCAGGATCAGTAAAGGCAACTGCTGGCATTGCTTTGTAGTCAACTGCTACTTTTTTGCCAGAGATTGCTTCTGCGGCGATTTTTGCTTCATAACTTGCTTTATGTGCTAAAGCAGCGCCTGGAACGATGTCGCCGATTGCAAAGATGTTAGGTACGTTTGTACGTCCTTGATTGTCAACTGGGATCAAGCCACGTTCACCGATTTCAACACCAGCTTGTTCTAAGCCCATGTCTTCTGTATTCGGACGACGTCCAACAGTGACCATCACGTAGTCAGCTGTTACTGATTCTTCTTTTCCGTCTACTGCATATTTGACAGTTACGCTATCACCATTGTCGATTGATTCTTTAGCCATTGCATTTGTAATGACTGTTACGCCTTTTTTCTTGAAGTCATCTTCCACTAATTTCACCAAGTCTTTTTCATACGTAGGTAAAATTTGTGGTGAACCTTCAAGGATCGTTACTTCAGAACCTAAGTTGGCATAAGCCGCACCAAGTTCAGCACCGATTACCCCGCCGCCGATGATGACGAATTTCTTAGGAACTTCTGTTAGGCTTAATCCACCTGTAGAATCTAAGACACGACCACCAAATTTGAATCCAGGGATTTCGATTGGACGAGAACCTGTCGCAACGATAGCATGGTTGAATGAATAAGTTTGAGCAGAATCCGGATGGATCACACGTAATGTATGATCATCTACGAAGAATGCTTCACCTTCGATCGTTTCAACTTTGTGTTTTTTCAACAAGTAGCCGACACCTGAAGTCAATGTTTTCACTACTTTGTTGTCTTTCCACTCTTGTGTTTTTGTAAAATCTAGTGAGACATTTTCACTTGTTACACCGAACATCGATGAATCAAGTGATTCTTGATAATGATGACCAGCTGCGATCAACGCTTTAGAAGGAATACAACCAACGTTCAAACAAACGCCGCCGATATATTCTCTTTCAATGATCGCTACTTTTTGGCCCATTTCAGCAGCGCGGATGGCAGCGACATAACCGCCAGGTCCCGCACCGATTACAACTGTATCTAATTCAACAGCAAAATCTCCAACTACCATTTGTTTCTCATCCTTCCATCATTAATAGCTCTGGATCAGCTAATAAACGTTTGATGTTATTCATTGCTTGTTGTGCTGTCGCACCATCGACGATTCGGTGATCGAAACTCAATGATAATTTCATCACTCGGCCAACAACGATTTCACCTTCAGCATTGACGATTGGTTGTTGTGCAATTGTTCCTACACCAAGGATTGCTACTTCAGGGTAGTTGATTACTGGTGTGAACCAGCCGCCACCAACTGAACCAATGTTACTGATCGTGATCGTTCCGTTACGCATATCGTCTGCCGCTAGTTTGCCATCATGAGCAAGTTTTGCTTTCTCGTTGATTTCGTCTGCGATCGCAAACATTCCTTTACGGTCAGCATCTTTCACGTTTGGCACATACAAACCGTGGTCTGTATCTGTTGCGATACCGATATTGTAATAGTTTTTATAAACGATTTCTTGTTTTGCATCGTCGATTGACGCATTCAAGATTGGGAATTTTTTGACTGTTGCAGTCAACGCTTTGACAACGTAAGGCAAGAACGTTAATTTCGTGCCGTTAGCAGCTGCCACTTCTTTGAATTTCTTACGGTTATCCCAAAGATTTGTTACTTCAACTTCATCATGTAAAGTGACATGAGGTGCTGTTTGTTTGCTGTTGACCATTGCTTTGGCAATTGCTTTACGTGTTGGTGTCAATGCCACACGTTCTTCTAGATCGCCTAAGTTTGATTTGAATGCTTTTGCTGGAGCAGCTTTTGTTTCAGCTGGTTTTGCAGCAGATGCTTCTGTTGGTGCAGCTGATTCAGCAGGTTTGCTTGCAGCTGCTGGAGCGCCTCCGCCAGATAAGAAGTTTTCGATATCTTCTTTTGTCACACGTCCGCCTTTTCCAGTTGCAGAAACTTGGCTGATATCCACGTCTTTTTCGCGAGCGAATTGACGAACAGATGGCATTGCTAATACGCGTTTATCTGGGTTTGCCGCTTCAGGGATACTTGAAGAACCTGAAGTTTCCACTTTTGCATCAGAAGTTGCTGCCGCTAGTTTGCTTGCAGGTGCACTATTGTGTCCTGGCGCATCGATCTCAACCAATACGTCACCAACATTTGCGACTGTACCTTCAGAAACAACGATTGTTTTCACAGTTCCTGTTACTGGAGATGGAATTTCTTCCACTGATTTGTCATTTTGCACTTCTAATAATGTATCGTCTTCATTGATCGTGTCACCGGCTTTAACAAACCATTTAACGATTTCACCTTCTGCGATACCTTCACCGATATCAGGTAATTTGAATTGGAATACGCCGCCGTCAGAAGCTTCTGCTGATGCAGATGAACTTTCTGTTGTTGGTTCAGCAGCAGGTGCTTCAGGTGTTTGCTCAGCAGCTGCCACGCCTTCGCTTCCGCTGTCTTCGTTTCCTTCATGTCCTGGTGCATCGATCTCAACTAATACGTCACCAACATTTGCAACTGTACCTTCTGGAACAACGATGCTTTTCACTGTTCCTGTTACTGGAGATGGAATTTCTTCCACTGATTTATCATTTTGTACTTCTAATAATGTATCGTCTTCATTGATCGTATCGCCTGGTTGAACGAACCATTTAACGATTTCACCTTCTGCGATACCTTCACCGATATCAGGTAATTTAAATTGGTAAGCCATGGGTTTTTAACGTCCTTTCTTTCCTTAAAATTCTGCGATTTCTTTTACTTTTGCTTCGATGTCAGAAGCATTTGGCAACCAGATGTTTTCTGCTTGACCGAATGGGAAAACAGTATCTGGTGCAGAAACGCGTCCGATTGGTGCTTCTAATGAAAGAATTGCACGTTCAGAGATTTCAGAGATTACTTGAGTGCTTACGCCTGCTTGACGTTGTGCTTCTTGAACAACAACGACACGTCCTGTTTTTTCAACAGATTTGATGATTGTTTCAACATCTAATGGAGCAACTGTTCGTAGGTCAACGATCTCAACAGAGATACCTTCTTTTTCAAGATTGTCTGCTGCCTTGATGGCTTCACGTACCATTGCACCGTAAGTGATGATTGATACATCTGTTCCTTCACGAGTCACTGCGGCTTTATCTAAAGGCACTTCGTACGCTTCATCTGGCACTTCCTCACGGAATGAACGATAAAGTTTCATATGCTCCAAGAAAACAACAGGGTCATTACTTCTAATAGAAGCAATCAATAATCCTTTTGCATCATATGGGTTTGACGGAATCACTACACGGATACCAGGAGATTGAGCAATCAATCCTTCTAAGTTATCTGAGTGTAATTCAGGTGTATGAACACCACCACCAAATGGTGAACGGATCGTTACTGGAATATTTCTTGTTCCACCCATACGGTATCTCGTACGAGCCATTTGTGCTACAACTTCATCCATTGCTTCAAAAATAAAGCCAAAGAATTGGATTTCAGGGACAGGACGGAATCCTTCAAGTGCTAAACCGAAACCTAATCCGGCAATACCTGATTCTGCTAAAGGAGTGTCAAATACGCGGTCTTCACCGAACTTTTCTTGCAATCCTTCAGTTGCACGGAATACGCCTCCGTTTTTGCCGACATCTTCACCAAAAACGAGTACGTTTTCGTCGTTTTCAAGTTCAAGTGCTAAGGCATCTGTGATTGCTTGAATCATTGTTTTTTGTGCCATGGTTATTTCGACTCCTTCGCTTCATAGATTGCAATTTGTTCTTTGATTGTTTGTGGTGTTTCTTCAAACATATTTTTCAAGAAATCTGAAACTTTTTGTTTTGGAACTTTATCTGCTTCAGCAATTGCTGCTTTGATTTCTTCTTTTGTTTGTTCGATGACTGCTTCTTCTTTTTCTTCGCTCCATAAACCTTTTTCAGTTAGGTATTTACGGAAACGGATCAATGGATCTTTTAATTGCCATTCATCGTCAACATCTTTTTCACGGTAACGTGTTGGGTCATCACCAGATAATGTATGTGGACCGTAACGGTAAGTCAATGTTTCGATCAATACAGGTCCGTTACCAGAGACTGCCCAGTCACGTGCCATTTTTGAAACAGTATAAACGGCTAATGGGTCCATACCATCTACTTGGATACCAGGGATACCAGCTGCTACTGCTTTTTGCGCTAATGTTTTTGCTGCTGTTTGTTTTTCACGAGGTGTTGAAATCGCAAATCCATTGTTTTGGATGTAGAATACAGCATTCGCATGGTAAGCTCCAGCAAAGTTGATTGCTTCATAGAAGTCACCTTGAGAAGAACCGCCATCACCTGTATAAGTGAAAACAACATTTTTCTTGTTACGTTTTTTAAGTCCTAATGCAACACCTGCTGCTTGGACGTATTGTGCACCAATGATGATTTGTGGTGGTAGAGCTTTCAATTCTTCTGGGTAGAAGTTTCCAGCTGCATGCCCACGAGACCATAGAAATGCTTGAGATAAAGGTAAGCCGTGTTTGATCAATTGTGGAACATCACGGTAACCTGGTAATAGTACATCTTCTTTGTCAAAAGCGAATGCACTAGCTAATTGACTTGCTTCTTGTCCAGCAGTAGGAGCAAAAAATCCTAAACGTCCTTGACGGTTCAATGCTGTTGAGCGTTGATCCAATACACGAGACCAAACCATGCTAGTCATCAATTCTACTAACTCTTCATCTGTTAAATCTGGAACAAGATCAGGGTTTACTACTTTCCCATCTTGATCAAGTGCTTGGTATACCGGAAAATCTGAATTGACTTCTTCAAGCAACGCTTGGAAGTCGATAGGTGTTTTCTTGTTTGCCATTTATCACACATTCCTCTCTCATCTATAAGAAACTCTCTTCATTCCGCGGTTGAAACAGCGACGATATCTGTATCACTATTTCTCCGGCTTCACTAATAAATTATCACGTATTCCTCCGAAATACAAGCTTTAAGCACAAATTTTCACCATTAAAAAAAATTATAACAATCCCTATCTCTGTTAAAATAGTGAAGGTAATCACAAGGTAGTAAGCGGTTTACATTTTTTCTAAAAAAACATAGAGATGTTTCTCCCCTTTTATAACAATCGTTTCTTTTCTGTATCCAAGTTGTTACAACCTTTTACCAATCACTGTATTAATTTTTTTCTCGATAGTGAGTGATTACACAAATCACTTACTTTAATTTTATCCTTAACATAGGCTTTTTTACAAACAATAAGCCTGTCCAACTACATATTTCTTTTGATTGACAGGCAATACGTCAACTTTTCCAGAAATTTCTTCACAAAATAAAAAAGAAAAGAAAAAATAACAAAAGTTACTCTTTCTTTTCTTATTATTGTTTCTCTTTCGCTTCCAACCATGTACGTAATTTGTCCATTCGTGAAACGAACAGTGGTAGGTCATCAGGACTCATACGGCTATAGTTGATTCTTAAACCAATGTCTTCGCCAAAAAGATAACCTGGAGCCACACCTAACCCCTCACGCAATAATCTTTCTGCTAATACTTTCGTGAACTTTTCACCCTCCCAAGTCAACCAGCCATAGTATCCGCCTGCAAGAGGGGCTAAATGAAAGAAGTCTTGCGAATCGACCCAACTACGTAAAAGCTGACTGTTCTTTTCTAGTCGTTGACACAGACTTGCCATGTTTTGGTCAAAAGAAGAATCAAAAACAGCAGTTGCAGCCATTTGTGTAAAGATACTCAAAGAGACATCCATCATTTTTTGTGCCTCAGACAATCGTTGGATCAGAATAGTTGGGCCCACGATCCAACCAATTTTAGTCGTTTCCCCCAACAAACGCGATAACGAGCCGACATACAAGACATTTTCCGGATCAATCGCATGGATCGGAGCGATCGAAGCTTGTTTCTCCGGAGAAAAGGCTAAATCTGCAAACACATCATCTTCTATGATCGGCAATTGGTATTTGCGGCACAGCGCGACTAAACGTTGGCGACGTTCAGCAGCCATCACTGTACCTGTCGGATTTTGAAAATTTGGATTGACTAAGACCGCTTTGATCTTATGCTTATGAATAGCTTCTTCCAATTTCTCTAAATCAATCCCTTGATCATCCATTGGAATACCGAACAAGCGGGTACCAAGTGCTTTAAACAATGGCAAGCGGTAGAAAAAAGTGGGGGATTCCACCGCGATGGCATCTCCTACCGACAAAATGGTTTGTAAAATCAGAAAGATCGCTTGTTGTCCCCCACCAGTGATTAGCAATTGACTTTTTTTAAACGAAAATCCGTTATTTCTGATCAAGCGTTCTCTGATCTGCGCCATCAGCGGTTGATACCCAAACACGGAAACGGCTTGTTCTTCTTTTAAGATACCTTCTAATGTATAATTGGGCATCTTCATATTAGGTAATACATCAAGCGGCATTTCACTTGAATATAAATCTAAAAAATCGGATTTTCGACTTGCTTCTTTGACTTTTTCTCCGTAACTATCAACGATTTTATCGTATCTTGCAGAGATCAATTGACGCCAATCGATCCGTGGCTCTGAAAAATCACCCCAAGTCATCGAAGAAATAAACCGACCACTCCCTTGACGACTTTCCAATATCCCTAGTCCACGCAATTCATCTAACGCATGAACAACAGTCGTACGATTCACACCAAAAAAATCAGCAAACATTCTTTCAGAAGGTAATTTATCTCCTGGTTGCAATTGCCCATTTTCGATTTTCTTCAAAATTTGATCCATGATCTGTTGGTAAGCAGAACCTTTATGTTTAGTTATTCTCGTCCACATGTGCATTCTCCAAATATTTACTTTCTACTATTGTAGCTTAGTTTCAAAAAGAAAGAAAATGTAAAAAAAGGGAGTGGGACATTCGTTCACCTCACCCACCTATAACCGAATAAACGGCGGGAACAAAAGTAACCTCTTCGAAAAATAAGGCGCCATCCACAAAAATTTGAAAAACAATTTTAGTGGATGGCGCCTTATTTCTCAAGGCTGAACACTTCCGTCCCGACCTCTCTTACTTCGAATTAAATCGTATCTCCATTGAAAATCGAGTTTTTAACGATGACATAATCGACTTTACGAATCGATTCTAAATCACGACCACCGGCATAAGAAATCGAAGATTGTAAATCTTGTTGCATTTCAACTAACGTATCTTTTAAAGATCCTTTGTGTTGAATCCAAATTTTCTTACCTTCAACATTTTTCTTTTCGCCTTTTTGGAATTCAGAAGCTGATCCAAAATATTCTTTGTAAACGACACCGTTCTCAACTTTTGTTTCTCCTGGTGATTCTTCGTGTCCTGCAAACAATGAACCGATCATCACCATCGTCGCACCAAAACGTACTGATTTCGCGACATCTCCAGGTGTACGGATGCCACCGTCCGCAATGATAGGTTTGCGGGCAGCTTTCGCGCACCATCTTAGTGCCGCTAATTGCCAACCACCAGTACCAAAACCAGTTTTGATTTTTGTGATACATACTTTTCCTGGGCCAATGCCGACTTTCGTTGCATCTGCTCCAGCGTTTTCTAATTCTCGAACGGCTTCTGGCGTGCCGACGTTCCCTGCAATGACAAACGTATCTGGTAAGTGCTTCTTAATGTGTTGGATCATCGCGATCACAGCATTTGAATGTCCATGGGCAATATCAATTGTAATATAATCTGGTACAAGCGATTTTTCTGCTAATTCTTCTACAAAAGCATACTCGTCTTTTTTCACGCCTACACTAATAGAAGAAATTAAATTTCTTGCTTTCATTTTTTCGATAAATGGGATTCGTGCTTCTTCTTCAAAACGATGCATGATATAGAAATAACCATTTTCAGCTAAAAATTCCGCAATCGTTTCATCAATGATCGTTTGCATATTTGCTGGTACAACCGGCATTTTAAAGGTATGTGAACCTAAAGTCACAGTTGTATCACATTCTGAACGGCTGTTTACGATACATTTATTAGGAATCAGTTGAATATCTTCGTAATCAAATACTTTCATCATATCGTCCTCTCGATTTCATATTCGTAAAAAACACGAACATTATCTACTTTTTACGTGCTTATTTTTAACACCTCAAGTAATTTAACGCAATTTAATTAAAAAATCAAGCTTTTTATTATAAAAAAGTTGTATTTTACCTTTAATTAAGTTTTCGTGTAAAAAAAAGCGAACATTTTTAAACGTTCGCTTTTTTTGATTGCTACCTTACTTTTTTGTTTGTAAAATCACAATGATTCTTAACGACTTTTTTCATGGTTACTTGTTGTTGGGCGATTTTGTTGAAAATCTCCCGCCATTTTTTTCGCACGATTCGTCCGATCGGCGAAAGAACCTTGCGCTTTCAACTGAGCTACTTGTTGGAGTTTTCTATCCGTCTGTACATGCTTATCTACATCAACTGTTCTTAGTACTCCCGCACCTAAACTACGTACATAATCGATCGCTGACAGCACTTTAGGAGTATAGTGTGATTTGCTTATTGCTTTTAGATCAGTTAATGCCTGACCACGCTGATAATTCAAACTTTTCAGCGTATGGCTCCCATTGACATACTGATTTTTCCCGTTGATTTGCGCTCTGGTTTCAAAAAGTTCTCCCTCTTTTTTATTTAAATGGATCAAACTTTCTGCGTAATTCAACATACTTGAATGTAGTGATTCGATCGAATTGATGACGGGGGCTGCAATATGTTCAATAGAATGATGCGACTCCAAACCTCTCTTGAAATCCATGCGAAAATCAGGATTTTCTAAATCTTCACGATGCTGTAATACTTGTTTCGTTAAGGTTTTTAAATCATTTTTCCATTCATTTGATTCTTTATGTAGTACTTTAAACTCAGCTGATAAACGATCTTTACGTGTTTGTAATGTTTTTTTACTTAGGTTTAGATCAACCGATTGTGGAATTTTTGCTTCACCACGGGCGAAAGTTACATCCTGACCAAGGAAGGAAGTGATATTTGAAATCAATTGTTGAAACACCTTGGGATAAAACTGTTCGTTACGTTTTTCAAGCATGAATCTTGCCGAATTTTCCTGATAACCCATTCTTTCGAAAGCCTTGCTTGGTTGATGAAAGCCCGCATGTAATTTTAATCGGATAGATTGGATATGTTTTTCCATTTTTTCCATCCGCATGGCGTTGGCTACCCACATTTCGATCTTATTTTCATAAGAATTGATTTGGTCGATAAGTTTTTTTGCTTGTGTTTCATTTTCAGGAAATTTATTCAATAAGTTATTTTGTTCTTTGGTGATCTCATTATATAGTTTTTGTTGTGTTTTATGTAATGTACTAAAATCGGCGTATAAGTATTTTCTCTCATCTTGTAATAGTTTCCTTAACTGTTTATCCATTGATTCTCCTCTTTTCTTCGATACTGTTCATCGTTTTTCTATTTTTGTAAAAACCGACTCTCTTTCTCATAAAAAACAGAGAGTCGGCTAACGATATCTTTTATTTTATGGCAAAATATTGCCAGCAGCACGATATAATGCATACCAATCTTCTCGGGTCATATCGATCATCGATGCTTTCGCGATTTCTTCAATCCTTGTCAGATTCATCGTTCCAGCGATCACCTGCATATTTGCAGGATGACGTAAGATCCACGCCGACGCTAACCCTGTTGGTGTCGTCTGATATTTTTCTGCCAGTTCGTTTAACGACTGATTTAATTCTGGGAATTTTTCATTTCCAATGAATACACCTTCAAAGAAGCCATATTGATAAGGCGACCACGCTTGGATCGTCATCTCATGTAAACGAGAATAATCTAGGATACTGCCATCATGGTCAATACTTGCTTGATCCGTCATGTTCACATGGATTCCCTGATCGATCATTTCGGAATGTTTAAGACCAAATTGTAATTGGTTCGCCAGTAATGGCTGGTTCACATATTTTTTCAATAACTCGATCTGCATTGGCTTTTGATTGCTCACACCAAAGAAACGAACCTTGCCAGATCGCTCCAACTCATCAAACGCTTCCGCCACTTCTTCGGGTTCAACGAGCGTGTCTGGACGATGAAGTAACAAGGCATCAACGTATTCCATATCTAATCGACGCAAGCTATCTTCAACCGATTGAATGATGTGTTTTTTTGAGAAATCAAACATCTTTCCTGGTACGATCCCGCATTTCGTTTGGATAAATAATTCATCACGTTTTAGCGAAGTTTTTGCTAACGCTTGAGCAAAAATTGTTTCACAGTCCCCACCACCGTAAATATCCGCATGGTCAAAAAAGTTGATGCCATTTTCAAAAGCTGTTTCAATCACTTTTTCAGGTTGCTCAGAACCATTCATACGCATACAACCTAAAATGACGGAGGATACGAGCTGTTCAGAAGTCCCTAAACGAATCTTTTTCATCAAATCTCATCCTTTCTTACCAACTCGATTTTACCATAACCACCATGAAAAGGCTTCAAAAAAAATAAAACTATTTTTCCGTTTCAGCAAAAAATAGTTTTATTTCTTTGTGTGACTTTTACTTTTGTACCAAGGCTTTTGAGCCGATATCCGTCCGATAGAATGTACGCTCAGTATTCTTGACTTTTAAAACAGAGTATATTTTTTCTTGCGCTTCTTCGATTGTCTGACCACTCGCTTCCACCAAATAGATCCGTCCCCCTGCACCTACCAGTTCTTTCGCTTGTTCCTCTACTCCCGCATAATAGACGGCCACATCTGGATCAGCTGAAAAATCCGGAAGCAAGGCACCTTTTTGGTATTTTTCTGGATAGCCTTCTGCCGCAACGACTACACCTAAGCAAACTCCTTCTGTCTCCCATGTTAACTCGACTGCCTTTCCTGATAATAGGCGGTCAATGACTTCCGCTAGATCACTTTTAAGTCGTGGCAACACAACTTGCGTTTCGGGATCACCAAACCGGGCGTTGAATTCGATTACTTTTGGCCCTTCTGCTGTGGCAATCAGTCCTGCATATAAAATACCAGTAAATGAACGACCTATCTCTTTCATTCCTCGCACTGCTGGTTTCAATACTTCTTCGACAGCCTGATCAACCATGGTTTGAGGGATTTGTGGCACAGGTGTGTAAGCACCCATTCCGCCAGTATTGGGACCTTTATCCTCATTATACGCTCGCTTATGGTCTTGCGAGATCACCATGGGATAAACTTCTGTATCTCGGACAAAAGCAAGTAAAGAGAACTCTTCACCCGACAAGAACTCTTCCACAACGATTTGCTGCCCACTAGCACCAAAACGATCATTTTCTAGCATCTCTGAAGCGGCTTCGACAGCGGCTTCGAGGGTTTCCGCCACAACGACCCCTTTACCAGCAGCTAATCCGTCTGCTTTGATAACGATCGGTGCGCCTTTTGCTTCAATGTATTCTCTCGCTTCGGCAAAACGGGTAAACGTTTGTGACTCTGCAGTAGGAATACCTTGACGTGCCATCAACTCTTTGGCAAAGCTCTTTGAACCTTCAATTAAAGCTGCAGCTTTTGTTGGACCAAAAATCGCTAATCCTTCCGCTTGAAAATCATCAACGATCCCATTGAGTAGAGGGATTTCTGGACCAACAAATGTCCAGGCGATCCCTTCAGCTCGAGCAAATTCGATCAATCCTTCATGATCCGTTTCAACAAGATCCACTAAGTGAACCCCATCTTTTTTCATTCCTGCATTTCCAGGTGCGCAATATACAGCTTCAACTAATGGACTAGCTAAAAGTTTTTTGCTGATCGCATGTTCTCGCCCGCCCGAGCCAATCACTAAACACTTCATTTTATCCGCTCCTTCTTAATGTCTAAAATGACGCACGCCGGTAAATACCATTGCGATACCATACTTGTTTGCCATATCGATCGAGGCTTGATCCTTGATACTTCCTCCAGGCTGGATGATTGCTTTGATGCCATGCTTCGCAGCGTATTCGACAGAGTCATCCATTGGGAAGTAGGCATCACTTGCAAGCGCAGCTGTTTCGGCTTTAGCACCAGCTTGTTCGATCGCAAGCTTGACCGAACCCACACGATTCATTTGGCCCGCACCAATACCGAGGGTTTGCTGTTGATTTGCAACGACGATCGCATTTGATTTCACATGTTTGACCGCTTTCCAAGCAAAAGCCATCGCTGCTTGCTCTTCTTTGGTGGGTTGACGATCGGTGACTACGGTCCAACTTTCTGGTTCTTCCATTGCACGATCATCTTGTTGGACCAGTAAACCTCCTAAGACAGAGACCATTTCGTTAGCATTTCCTTCCACATTCGAGAAATCGACTTGCAACAGGCGGAGATTTTTCTTCGTTTTCAGTACAGCTAGGGCCTCTTCACTGTAACTAGGAGCGATAATGATTTCTAAAAACAATTGAGTCATTGCTTGTGCACTAACCAAATCGACTTCCCGATTCAATACGATAATGCCGCCAAAAATTGATACCGGATCAGCAGCATAAGCAGCTTCCCACGCAGAGAAAATCGTCTCGCCACTTCCGATCCCACATGGATTCATATGTTTCAACGCAACGACAGTTGGTTCCGTGAACTCTCTCATGATACGTAACGCAGCATCCGCATCACGAATATTATTGAAAGAAAGTTCCTTACCGTGCAATTGTTCCGCACACGCAATCGAGTAGCTCGATGGTAAAGCCGCTTGATAAAATGCTGCTTCTTGATGGCTATTCTCGCCATAGCGAAGGTCTTGTTTGCGCGTATAAGTAAGGGTTAGATTCTCAGGATCTTTTTCACCCACAGCTTCTGTGAGATATTGACCAATCAACGCATCATAAGCAGCCGTATGACGAAAAACTTTTGCTGCTAACTTTCTACGTGTCTCAAGGCTCGTGTGACCTTCTTGCTGGATTTCTGCTAAAACGATCCCATAATCAACGGGATCAACGATGGCTGTTACGAAAGCATGATTTTTTGCAGCACTTCGCAACATGCTCGGTCCACCGATATCAATATTTTCGATCGCATCTGCTTCGGTCGTTTCTGGTTTTAAGATCGTTTCCTTGAATGGATAAAGGTTGACACAGACAATATCGATTGGTTGGATGGCTTCTTTTTCCATTGCCTCCATATGGCTTTCACTATCGCGACGCCCTAATAATCCTCCGTGGATTTTTGGATGTAAAGTTTTTACTCGGCCATCCATCATCTCAGGAAAACCAGTCACTTCATCGATAGAAATGGTTTCGATTCCTGCTTCTTCCAAAGCTGTTTTAGTTCCACCTGTGGAAATGATCTCTATACCAGCAGCACGTAGTCCTTTCGCAAAGTCAATGACCCCAGTCTTATCTGAAACACTTATTAACGCTCTTGTCATTTTTTTACATCTCCCATATTTACTATATTTGCAATCACTTCTGGAAAGATCTGATGTTCGATCTGATGGATTTTTTGTTCCAATGTAGCTAATGTATCTTCTTTTTCGATCATCACTTTTTCCTGGCGAATGATTGGTCCAGTATCCACCCCACGATCGATATAATGGACAGTCACACCTGTTTCCTTCACACCCGCTTCAAAAGCATCGCGAATCCCATGAAGACCTGGAAAATTTGGTAATAACGAAGGATGGATATTGATCATTTTATTTTCGTAAACAGACAGTAAACCTTCACCAACGATTCGCATATAGCCTGCCAATACGATCAAATCAATCTCTCGGTTTGCTAATTCTTCAAGGATCGCTTGTTCGTACTCCGTTTTGGATGCAAACTCTTTCGGTGAAAAACAGGCGCTCGGAACTTGCGCTTTTTTTGCCCGTTGTAAAACATAAGCATGTGGCTGATCACAAAACAACCACTCGATTGTCGCAGAAAGTCGGTTCTTTTTAAAATAATCGACCAGCGCTTGAAAGTTACTGCCATTTCCTGAAGCAAAGACGGCAATCTTCATTTTTTCCCCTCTGCGATCACGACTTTTTGCTCCTCAAACGGTACGACTTGACCGATTTGATAGACTTCTTCGCCAGATTCACGGATTTGATCAATGATTTCACTCGCATGTTCAGGAGCAACTGCAATGACCATTCCAATGCCCATGTTAAAGATCTCATACATTTCATGTGCAGGGATCTCACCATACTTTTGCAAACAATCGAAGATCGGCAAAACTGGCCAAGTGCCTAGATCGATGCGGGCAGCAACATTTTCTGGCAACATCCGCGGAATATTCTCAATGAACCCACCACCTGTAATATGTGCGGCACCTTTGATCTTCTCTTTTTTGATTAATGGCAATAAAGTCGAAACATAGATTTTTGTCGGTTCAAGCAACACATCTGCCAAAGAGGTATCCAACCCTTCGATCGATTCTTCTAATGAAAAACCTTGCTGTTCAAAAAAGATTTTACGAACCAAAGAGTATCCATTGGAATGGATGCCACTAGAAGGCAAACCTAGCAGGATATCACCTGTTGTGATCGATTGACCAGTAATCAATTGCGCTTTTTCCGCAATCCCTACCGCAAAACCTGCCAGATCATAATCGTCCCCTTGATACATACCTGGCATTTCTGCTGTTTCGCCACCGATCAATGCCATGTTTGCTGAAACACAACCAGTAGCAACGCCTGCTACGACTTTTTCTAGACGTTCTGGATCATTTTTACCTGTTGCCAAATAATCTAAAAAGTATAAAGGTTCTGCCCCTTGTGCCAAAATATCATTGACACACATCGCGACACAATCGATACCGATCGTTTCATGGCGATCTGCGGCGATAGCTACAGCTAACTTAGTACCCACACCGTCTGTCCCGGAAACTAAGACAGGTTCTTTTAATTGGAATCCACTAAGGTCAAAGCAGCCACCAAAGCCTCCTAATGCGCCCATCACACCGATTCTTTCTGTTTTCTTCACATGTTTTTTGATGCGATCCACGACTTCATAACCCGCTTCTACATCCACACCCGCTTTTGCATAAGCATTACCCATTTGATTACTTGCTCCTTTCATTTGCTCCGTTTAAAAAAAAGATACTTTTTCTTTTAAAGATTCTTGGTATTTTTCTTCGTAGTCATATAGCGGTGTCGGATAATCGCCGTTGAAATAAGCCATACATAACCCTGAATAAGGGGCATCTTTTTGTAGGCCGATTGCTCCAATCAAGCCTTCTTCACTCAAGAAATCCAACGAATCTGCGCCGATACATTCTCTGATCTCTTCGATGGAATGATTCGCTGCGATCAGTTCTTTTCTCGTTTGGATGTCGATCCCGTAAAAACATGGATATTTCAATGGTGGAGATGCGATCCGCACATGGACTTCCTTTGCTCCAGCTTCTTTTAATAGATTGACGATTCTTCGGCTGGTCGTGCCGCGAACGATCGAATCATCGACCATAATGATTTTTTTTCCTTCCACAACGCCCCGAACCGCAGAAAGTTTCATCCGCACACCTTGTTCTCTTAATTCTGGGGTTGGTTGAATGAACGTACGTGCCACATATTGATTTTTCACCAAGCCGATTTCATATGGGATACCACTTGCTTCAGCATAACCACTGGCTGCTGACAACGAAGAATTGGGCACACCAACCACCATATCTGCTTCGATCGGCGCTTCAGCCGCTAAACGTCTCCCCATATTTTTACGTGCTGTATGCACATTGATCCCTGCAATATCAGAATCCGGACGTGCAAAGTAAATATATTCCATGGAACAAATCGCCAATTGAGTATCTGTCGTGTATTGCTCGATCGTATAGCCATCATCATTGATGATCACGATTTCTCCTGGCAAGACATCACGTACAAACCGCGCACCGATCCCTTCCAACGCACAGGTTTCAGAAGTAATGACATATGCGCCATTTTTCATTTGACCGATAGCTAACGGGCGAAAACCATTAGGGTCTAGTGCCGCAACCATAGCGTCTTCTGTCAGTAATAAGTAAGCAAATCCGCCTTTTACCTCAGCCAATGCTTCCTTTAATCTGTCTAAAAATGTTTCTTCGTTACTACAACGGATCAAATGCATCAAGATCTCTGTATCTGAATTTGAATGAAAGATAGCACCATCTTTTTCTAAAGACGTTCGTAAAGAGCGAGCATTCGTCAGATTGCCATTATGAGCCAACCCAATCGATTGATCGTAAAACTTGAATAAAAAAGGTTGGATATTATCCACACTGCCATTGCCGGCGGTAGCATAGCGAACGTGACCGATCGCTGCTTGTCCAGATAAAGCTGCTAGTTTTCTTGGATCTTTGAATACCTCTGAAAGAAGCCCAAGATCACGGTGACCATATAATTTCCCATCATCATTTGATACGATGCCAGCGCCTTCTTGCCCACGATGCTGCAAACTATGCAACCCAAAGTAAGTGACATTGGCAGCTTGAGGATGTCCCCAAACACCGAACACTCCACATTCTTCATTGATGCTTCTTACTTCATAAGACATTCGATTGCTTCCTCCCAAGACTGTTTCGCCGAAGCGACTGCCAAGTCAACTCTTCCATCATTTGCTTGTATCACCAATTGTTTTTCATCCGTTACGTGACCAAGAAGTGTCACACGCTCACCAGCTAATGTTTCAAAGGCTTGTTGGTTTTCTTTTGTTACTGATACAATAAAACGCGATTGTGATTCAGAAAACAGATGAGCAGCTGGCAGATCAACTCTCGTTGAAACACCAAAACCATTTGTGAACGCTGATTCCGCAATAGCCACCGCTAACCCACCTTCTGCACAGTCATGCGCACTTTGGATCAGTCCAGCTTGGATTGCTTCTAACATCAAGGTCTGGTTTTCTTTTTCGGTAGTTAGATCAAAATGTTCCACCATTCCTTCGATTCTACCTAGCTGTAGCTTTTGTAATTCACTACCGTTAAAGTCTGCAAACGTCTGGCCGATCACATAGATCACATCTCCTGCTTGTTTGAACTCTTGGGTAGTGATATGTTCGTGGGCTTCGATCAATCCGACCATACCGATCATCGGCGTTGGATAGATCGCTTGGCCATCTGTCTCGTTATATAGAGAAACATTTCCTGAGATCACGGGTGTTTCCAACATTTCACATGCTTTGGCAATTCCATCAGCTGAGTACGATAACTCCCAGAATACTTCTGGTTTATCCGGAGAACCATAGTTCAAACAATCCGTAATCGCTAAAGGTTGACCACCACTTGCGACAATATTTCTTGCTGCTTCCGCAACAGCAATCTGACCACCAATTTCTGGATCTAGATAAATATAACGAGCATTACAGTCTGTCGTCATCGCTAACGCTTTTTTGGTCCCGCGAATACGCAAAACTGCGGCATCACTACCTGGAGCAACCACTGTATTGGTTTGGACACGCGAATCATACGTCTCATAAATCGAACGTTTTGATGCGATCGTCGGTTGCTTCAACAACGCAGTCAATACTTCATTTGGATCAGAGATCACTGGTTGGTATTGACCTAATTCACGGAATTTTGCCATCCGTCCTGGTTCAACCATTTCTTTCTGATAGACAGGCGCATCTTCTGCCAAGGCATCTACCGGAAGATTGGCTACTTCTTTTCCATGATGATACAAACGGTACTGACCATCATCTGTTACTTTTCCAATCGTCACCGCGTCTAGATCATATTTTTGGAATAGTGCTTGGACACGCGCTTCTGAACCAGCCTTCACACAGATCAACATCCGTTCTTGGGATTCAGATAACATCATTTCATAAGGGGTCATCTGCGATTCACGCTGCGGTACATCGTCCAAGGTCAATATCAAACCAGAGCCTGCTTTTGAGGCCATTTCTGAACTTGATGAAACAAGTCCTGCCGCACCCATATCTTGGATGCCGACAAGAATGTCTGAGTGGTCCAAAATCAATTCCAAACAAGCTTCTAACAATAATTTCTCCATAAAAGGATCGCCCACTTGCACAGCTGAACGTTGTTGTTCTTCTTCCTGACTAAATTCTTCGGAGGCAAATGTCGCACCGTGGATACCATCCCGACCTGTCTTAGCACCTACATACATGATCGAATTGCCAACACCTGATGCTTGTCCTTTTTGGATATCTTTATGATCGATCAACCCAACACACATGGCATTTACCAATGGATTCCCCTCATAACAAGGATCAAAGGCGATCTCACCACCAACTGTCGGTACGCCGATACAATTACCATACCCTCCGATACCAGCAACAACTTCTTCTAACAGGTATTTTGTACGAGGATTATCTAATTCGCCAAAACGCAGTGAATCAAGTAGAGCAATCGGACGTGCACCCATACTGAAAATATCACGAATAATGCCCCCAACACCTGTTGCTGCGCCTTCATAAGGTTCGACTGCCGAAGGATGATTGTGGCTTTCTGCTTTAAAAACCACTGCTTGTCCGTCTCCGATGTCAACGATCCCCGCACCTTCACCAGGCCCTTGTAAGACATTCGGCCCACTTGTTGGGAATTTTCTTAAGATCGGCTTGGAGTTTTTGTAAGAACAGTGTTCACTCCACATGACTGAGAACAAACCGGTCTCCGTATAATTCGGCATCCTACCTAAGATGTCTTCTTCGATCATCCGGTATTCTTCATCCGTCAGTCCCCATTGCGTATAAATCTTTTGTTCTTTGATTTCTAATGCAGTTGGCTCCATCATTGTTTTCATTTATGCAGTCACCTTTCCGAAATTCTTCAATAGCGAAGCGAAGAAACGTTTGCCATCTTCTGAGCCAAGTAATGCTTCCATTGCTCGTTCTGGGTGGGGCATCATCCCTAACACATTTCCTGCTTTGTTTGTAATCCCTGCAATGTTGGCCACACTGCCGTTGATATTTTCTCCCTCGTAGGTAAACACGATTTGGTTGTTGTCGATCAGTTCTTGAAGCGTCTCTTCGTCACAAAAATAATTG
Source organism: Enterococcus sp. DIV1304_2 (assembly GCF_050555445.1). Taxonomy (NCBI): domain Bacteria; kingdom Bacillati; phylum Bacillota; class Bacilli; order Lactobacillales; family Enterococcaceae; genus Enterococcus; species Enterococcus sp. DIV1304_2. Next base: position 1,183,102 of record NZ_CP187851.1, on the reverse strand, counting down.
CCTTCTCCATGGGCCACCGGCAACTGGATCACTTCATTTTTGTCATACTCTGAAGTAAAGGATGTTTGATTGTTGACTTTCAGTGACGCTGACTTACAGATAAAACGTAGTGAATCATTTCTTCTTAATACGCCTGGTAGCAATCCAGCCTCCGTCAATACTTGGAATCCATTACATGTACCAAAAATAGGTTTTCCTTCTTCCGCAAAACGAATCACTTCATCCATGATTGTTGAAAAACGAGCAATCGCTCCACAACGTAAGTAATCGCCGTAAGAAAAGCCGCCAGGGATCAATACTCCGTCATACCCTTCAAGAGAAGATTCGTCATAACGAACATAGTCTGCTTCTGCGCCCATCACATCACGGATCGCCCAAAGCAAGTCCGCATCACAATTCGATCCAGGAAAAACAATCACGGCAAATTTCATGCTAAACTTCCTCCATTTTGTTGATTTCATAACGATACGTTTCCATATTGACATTTGCTAATAAACGATCGCAAATCGCTTCGATCGTTGCTTCTACTTCCTCTTCACTAGCTGAGACTTGGATTTCAAAATACTTCCCGATACGAATATCTTCAATGTTGTCGTAGCCTAAACGATGTACCGCATTTTTAACTGCCTCTCCTTGTGGGTCTAATACTGAGTCTTTATATGTTACGTACACTTTTACAAAATACATGATTTATTCTCCTTTATTTTCGAGTGATAATTGATTTAAACGATCGAGTACTTCTTGATAGACAGGAATGATGTTGCCGATCTTTCGCCGGTAGACATCTTTATCCATATGTTCCTTAGTGGTAAGATCCCATAAGCGACATGTATCCGGAGAAATTTCATCTGCTAATTCGATCTCGCCAGTCGCAGTACGTCCAAATTCCACTTTAAAATCGACTAATCGTAAATTGATTTTTTGGAATAGTTCCATCAGATGGTCATTGATTTGCAACGCTTGTTTTTTAAGCTCCGCTATCTCTTCAGGCGTTGCTAACCCTAAGAACCCAACGTGGGCATCATTGATGAAGGGATCATCTAGTTCATCTTTTTTGTAATAAAATTCAACGATCGGTGTCGGTAGCACTTGCCCTTCTTCTACTCCTAGGCGTTTTGAAAAACTTCCAGCTGAAATATTTCTGACGACCACTTCTAAGGGAATGATCGACCGTTTTTTAATCAATTGTTCGTTTTTTGACAATTTCTCAATAAAATGATTTTTTATTCCTTGATTCGATAAGTATTCAAAAATAGTACTTGTGATTTGATTGTTCAATTCTGCTTTCCCTTGCATTGGGTCTTTCATTCCACCGTTGAGGGCAGTCACTTGATCTAGATACTCCACCCACAGGACAGTTTCATCATTCGTGTTAAACATTCTTTTTGCTTTTCCTTCATAGAGCAAGTTCTGTTTTTCCATGTCTACGACTCCTTGTTTGTTAACGTTGTATTACCAACACACATTATTTGTTCGTCTTTTCACTTTAAATTTTACCAAGGGTCAGGAATCAAATCAATACAAAAGTGTACATTCAAACCATTAAAAACATTTAATGTTCGTCTTTCGTGCTTTTATTAAGAATAGTTGTTCTTCGTTAAGAAGCGTTTACACATTTATTGATTGGTGATATAGTAGATTTAAAGAAAACAGTTAGAGGTTTCAAGGAGGTAACTAAATGGAAGATCCAAGTACGTCTGCCCAACGCTTTTTACTCGATTTATCTGTTGAAGAAAAATCACGCTTATACAATGATCTACTTGCTATCAAAGATGTTGATGCCTGCATGAAGGATCGAAGTTTTTATACATTTAGAAAACTTCGCCGTGCAGCAAAACGACAATCGGAGTGTCGAAAACGAACATTCCATTACTTGACCCAAAACAACCATGAACTAGTGATCAAACAAATCCATGAGCAAAAGTTATTCAAACATCATTACCGATTGCTCGTGACCTTCGATCAACAAGAATTTGGCTATACATTTGTTGAAACATTATTGAATCTTCTACATTCCCAACATTTCAATTTGGGTCATCAAATGGCTTATGCTTAAACCAAAAAGAACATCCCTCAGAAGTTAGTCTGAAGGATGTTCTTTTTTTCTTGCATTTAAAAAAATAGTTCTAGCTAGTGATTGTTCGGTTTTTCTCGATCAGTCGAGAAACATTGTTAACATCTATTCTTACTGAATGGTTTATGCTAAACCGACACGTTCAAAAATGACATCCACATTTTTCATATGGTGGTTGTAATCAAATGCTTCAGCGATTTCTTCTGGTGTCAAAACAGAAGTGATCGCTTCGTCTTCTTCAAGTAACGGACGGAAGGACACTTGGTTATCCCAAGCATACGCTGTCTTAGGTTGAACAAGATCATAGGCTTCTTCTCTTGTCATCCCTTTATCAATCAACTTCAACATGACACGTTGGCTATAGATCAAACCAAATGTCGCATCCATGTTACGTTTCATGTTTTCTGGGAATACCGTCAGATTTTTAACGATATTGCCAAAGCGGTTCAACATGTAATCAAGTAGGATCGTTGTATCAGGTAGAATGATCCGTTCTGCAGAAGAATGGGAGATATCTCTTTCGTGCCACAATGAAACATTTTCATAAGCGGTAATCATATGCCCACGGATCACTCGCGCTAAGCCAGCCATATTTTCTGAACCGATCGGATTACGTTTATGTGGCATAGCAGATGAGCCTTTTTGTCCTTTAGCAAAAAATTCTTCGACTTCTCGTGTTTCCGATTTTTGAAGTCCACGAATCTCTGTCGCAAAGCGTTCGATACTGGTCGCAATTAATGACATCGTCGCAAAATATTCGGCATGTAGATCACGTGGTAAAACTTGCGTCGATACTTCTTGCGGACGGATGCCTAGTTTTTCGCAGACATATTCTTCAATGAACGGAGGGATATTCGCAAACGTACCAACAGCACCGGAGATTTTCCCTGCTTCTACGCCTTTTGCTGCATGTTCAAAACGTTCGATATTTCGTTTCATCTCAGAATACCAAGTAGCTAATTTAAGGCCGAAAGTCGTTGGCTCAGCATGCACACCATGCGTACGTCCCATCATGACTGTATACTTATGCTCTTTGGCTTTTTCACCAATGATCGCTGTGAAACGTTTCAAATCTTCGCGCAAAATATCATTTGCTTGTTTGATTTGGTAACCATAAGCTGTATCAACCACATCTGTACTTGTTAATCCATAATGGACCCATTTACTTTCGTCGCCAAGTGTTTCCGAAACTGCTCGAGTAAAAGCAACGACATCGTGGCGTGTCGATTGCTCAATCTCTAAAATACGAGCGATATCAAAAGACGCGTGTTCACGGATTTTCGCTACATCTTCTTTAGGTATTTCTCCTAATTCTGCCCAAGCTTCATCAGCAAGTATTTCAACTTCTAACCATGCTTGATATTTATTTTGCTCTGTCCAAATATTGCCCATTTCAGGTCGTGTATAACGTTCTAACATCAACTATTCTCCTTTAGTCCCAAATATTCGTTTTTTCGATTTCTTTCAATGTCGACTCGATATCTTCTGTCAAAATCGTGATGTGTCCCATCTTACGACCTTTTTTCGCTTGTTTCTTGCCATAGAAATGAAATTTCCAATCTTGTTTTTTCGCAATCAAATTGTAACTTTCTAAGAGTTGTTCCCCTAAAACGTTGACCATGACTGCATCACTTAACAATGGGACTTTTTTAGGTAAAGGCCAACCGCAAATCCCACGAATATGCGCATCAAATTGTGTCATTCCGCATGCTTCTAAGGTGTAATGTCCTGAATTGTGTGGACGCGGTGCCAATTCATTCACATACAATCCACCAGTCTTCGTCAAAAACATTTCGACGCCCAGTGCACCGGACAAACTCACTGCTTCAGCAATCACTTTAGCAATTCTTTCTGCCTCTTCGATCACATCCGCTGAAACAGTTGCTGGCGCAATCGTTTCATGGAGAATATTATTACGGTGGATATTTTCAACAACTGGAAATGTCGTATATTGCCCTTGCCCATTGCCTGCGACCATGATCGATAGTTCTTTTTCAAACGGAATCCAAGCTTCTAATACGCAAGTTCCTTCTCTTAAAAGATCCATCGCAGGAGCTAAGTCCGCTCGACTCTTCAGTACATATTGCCCCTTACCGTCATACCCGCCTCGAGTTGTTTTCAAGACACAAGGATAACCGATACCATCGATTGCATCTTGGATATCTGTGGGACTGACGATTGTTGCATGTGGAGCGATCACGATATTATTTGTTTCTAAAAATGATTTTTCTAGTAGACGATCTTGCGTGATCGCCAACAAATCTGTTCCTTGAGGAATAAATGACATCGGCAAAATCGCATTCAGTGCTTCCACACTCACGTTCTCAAATTCGTAGGTGATAACCTCAGTTCGTCTTGCAAGTTCTTCTAGAGCAAATGTATCATCGTAGGAACTTTCAATGTGCCAGTCCGCTACTTGAGCAGCCGGACAATCATTCATCGGATCAAGTACACCGACTTTGAATCCCATTTCTTTTGCACTGATCGCCATCATGCGACCTAACTGTCCACCACCGACGATTCCGATCGTCGAGCCTGGTAATAATGGTTTAACCAAGTTGATCACTACTTTCTATTACAGATTCAACCGACATTGCGCGTCGTTTCGCTAATGCAGCCTCCAACTCTAAATCATACATTGAAAGCATCTGTATCGCAAGTAGACCGGCATTAATTGCGCCTGCTTTTCCAATCGCTGTCGTCGCCACAGGCACGCCGCCTGGCATTTGGACAATGGATAGCAAAGAATCCAATCCGTTCAATGTTCGGCTTTGAACAGGAACACCAATAACCGGTAATGTCGTCTTTGCAGCAACCATCCCTGGTAAATGAGCTGCTCCTCCCGCACCTGCAATAATCACTTTTATACCTTTTTCTCGAGCTTCTTCTGCATACGAAAACATCAAATCTGGTGTTCGATGTGCTGAAACTACTTTCTTTTCAAAAGAAACGCCAAATTCTTCAATAATCTCACACGCATGTTTCATTGTCTCCCAATCCGAGATGCTCCCCATTATTACAGAAATTTTTGCAGCCATTCGTTTCTCCTCTCGATTCGTATTCACTTATATTTTATCAATCGCCCCCCTGTAAATCAAGATAAATTCGAATGAAAAATAGATAAAAAGGTTTATTGTTCGTCTTTAACAAATCAACTCTTGCTTGTTGAAATCAAGTTTTTTCTGGTCCAAATCATTTGTTTTTTTTAAGGATATAACACTTTTCTTCATGTATCCAAAATGCAGAGAGAATCTGTTCATGAATTTGCTACAATTAAAAAATTCGTCTGGGAAATTCGTCTTCTCGCACCACCTAAAATCGAATAAACGGCAGGAACAAAAGTAAACTCTTCGAAAATAAGGCACCATCCACAAAAATTTGAAAAACAAATTTCGTGGATGGCGCCTTATCTCTCTAAGCTAAAAAGGTCTCTACCTTATTCAGTTACTAGCTATGATTTATAAAAGTGATCTACATCATTACTTCAATGCTTCTTTAATGATTCTCTCGTCTTGTTTTAGTCCGTTAAAAACTAAGTTCAACACAATTGCTGTGATACTGCTCATAACGATCCCATTTCCTGTGAACATTTGAACTGTTTCAGGTAACTGGCTGAATAATTCGGGCATCAAATTGAAGCCTAAACCAAAACCAATCGACACTGCAGCAATCAATAAATTTTTGTCATTTGTAAAATCTACTTCTAATAACATCCGGATTCCTTGGATCGCCACCATTCCAAACATGACCAACATCCCGCCACCAAGGACTGGTTCAGGTATGATTTGAGCCACTGCGCCGATTTTAGGGAATAGACCCAAGATGATCAAAAAGAAAGCGGAAAAGTAAATGGGTTTTCTTGTTTTGATTCCTGAAAGTTGTACCAACCCGACATTTTGCGAAAATCCTGTATAAGGAAATGTGTTAAAAATACCACCTAAGATGACGGCTAACCCTTCTGCTCGATAGCCTTTTTTCAACTGCTCTTCCCCGACTTTTTTTCCAGTAATATCTCCTAAGGCAAAATAGACGCCTGTTGATTCTACCATACTTACCATTGAAATGATGATCATCAATAAGATCGACCAGATTTCAAATGTCGGTTTTCCAAAGTAAAAAGGTTGCGGTACGTGAAAAACAGGGGCTTGTCCAATTGCTCCTAGATCGATTCTACCTAAAAAGGCAGCTAAGATACTTCCACCGATCAGACCGATCAGCACAGCGATCGATCGAATAAACCCTTTGCCTAATAATTGCACACCAACGATCAGTAGGATCGTGACAAACGCTAATAATAAATTCGTCAGATCACCAAAGCCTGGAGCAGTTGCACTGCCGCCACCCATTTTTTCGATGGCTACTGGAATCAACGTCAAGCCAATCACTGTAATCACTGTTCCAGTAACAATCGGCGGAAATAGTTTTTTGATCTTTGAAAAGAAACCAGCAACTAGCACAACAAAAATCCCTGATGCGATGATCGAGCCATAGATTGCACCGACACCTTCAGTACTACCGATCAAAATCAACGGTGCAACTGCTTGGATCGCACAACCTAAAACAACTGGTAAACCAATCCCGAAAAAGCGATTGACAGTTAATTGTAAGAGCGTCGCTAATCCACACATGAAAATATCGATTGAGATAAGATAAGTCATTTGTTCTTGATTAAATCCTAGACCCGTACCGATCAATAACGGTACAGCGACTGCTCCCGCATACATCGCTAATAAATGCTGTAACCCTAAGACTGCTGCTTTTCCATTTTGTGTTTCTTTCTCCACGCTTACGCATCCTCCTCAAGAAAATCTACTTGACCATCAGAAAGTGATGCTACGCGGGCAAGCGAGACCACTTTTAAGCCCATTTCTTCAAGAAGTTGACGACCGTCTTGGAAGGATTTTTCAATGACGATCCCGATTCCCTCCACACTCGCACCTGCTTGTTGGCACAATTCGATCAACCCTTTTGCCGCTTGACCATTCGCTAAAAAGTCATCAATGATCAATACTTTATCTTCAGAAGACAAGAATTTACGAGAAATCGATATCGTGCTTGTTACTTGTTTCGTAAATGAATAAACGGATGCCGTCAATAATTCTTCATCCATCGTCAAACTTTTGGCTTTTCTTGCAAAGATCATCGGTACGCCGAGCTCTTTAGCCGCAAATAAAGCAGGGGCGATACCAGAAGCTTCAATTGTCACCACTTTAGTGATTCCTTGTTCTTTAAATACTTCCGCAAAACGTTGGCCCATTTGTTCCATCAACACTGGATCTACCTGATGGGTAACAAAACTATCTACTTTCAACACGCCTTCACCCAAGACTTGTCCATCTTTATTGATACGTTCAACTAATTCTCTCACTTTATTTACTCCTTTTCTTGCTAAATTCATGCCACTCAAAATAGAAAAAAAACATCTCTACTGCTCATGTATAAGCAAAAAAGATGTTTCACTACTTTTTCACTTATAGTCCAACATTTACGGTGCTGGCTAGAAACTGTCATCCTTATTATGACGATATATAAGTTGTTCGATATTCGATTGATAAATGATATTTTTAGAAACAAAATAGTTTAATTTTTAAACGATGAAAACAGTCTAACACTTGTTTCTGAAACTTACAACTATATTTCTTGTTTTTCTCATGAAGGATTTATCTTTAGATTAGACTTGATAAACCTCATAGTTTCATCCTAGCAAACAAAATAGTATTTATGAAATAAAGCAACCTATCCCATAAAGGAAAAGGTTGCTAAAGCCAAGTTTATATCGATAACTATTATCTATGGTTGGTTGAATGATATTTATTTTCGTTTGGTACTCAATTGGTTTTCTCGATTTTTCGATACTTGTCCATTTTACGACTGAATAACTCTCCGCTACTAGGTGGTGTGTAGGTGATTGCATTGGCGCCAGCTTCAATCGTTTCTTTGATGCTTTCTTCCGTGGGACCTCCAGTCGCAATAATTGGTAATTCTGGGTACTTTTCTCGGAAAAAGCGAACAGTGTCTGCTGTATCTTTTCCCGCACTGATATTGATGATCGTAATGCCTGCTGCCAATTTTTCGTCGATTTCCGAGTATTTAGACGTGACTGTACTGATTACCGGTATATCAACCACTTGACAGACATCATGGACAGTCTCTACTGGTGTTGGACCATTCAAGACTACGCCTAATGATCCTTGTGCTTCTGCAAAAAGGCTCATATATGCCGAACGCATCCCTTGTGTCAAGCCACCACCGACACCTGAAAACACAGGGATATCCGCTGCTTCAATGATGCTTTTCGTAATCGCCGGATGGGGTGTAAAAGGATAAACTGCGATCACTGCATTTGCATTGGTGTTTCTGATGATCGCAATATCCGTGGTGAAGATAATCGAACGTATCAACTTGCCAAAAATTTTAATACCACTTGCTTCCATAATGACCTCTGGGACTCTCACGATATCCTTACGTAATTCTGTCATTATTTCTGGAACAAATAAATCTGCCATCCGTCCACTTCCGTTCTTTTCTGATTATTGATCGTATTGATTTAACTGGTAAGTTTCAATCACATGTATGATTTTATCAGCATATGTCGGATCTGTCGCATATCCTGCCGCCTGTAACGCATGAGCTGCTTCAATATAATTGGTCGCAGTGATCACATTCGCATACAATGCAGGATTCCAATCGACACCATTGACAAATAAAGCTGTGTGGTCATCCATTGATTGTTCCCACGAAGAATAGACTCGAAAGTCTCCTTGGATGGTGATCCATTCTTCATTGATATATTCTTTTGTTTCCAGATTGACTTTTTCTTCGTTCCCAAACGCTTTGATTCCAAACAAGTTCTTATATTTACTGGCAAGCGTACTATTGCCCCAATCAGATTCAAGGATGGCTTGCCCAATAATGATACTTGGCAAAACGCCATAGCCTTGTTGTAGTTCTTTCGCATGTGGAACTAATGCGTTGATAAATTCCTGATGAGTCAGTGTTTCTTGTTGCTGTGCTTCTGTAGAGTAGGGCGATGACAAACTTCTCAAAGAAAAAACAAAAGCCATCATGATCAACATACTCCCTAAAACTACAGCAAACCAGCGATTATTTTTACGCCTTTGTTTTTTCCCTTTGTTTTTTGCCATCTCTTATTCCTACTTTTCTTTTAGTTGGTCCAAGTACTCCTCCATCGTTAAATCGTTTGATGTGATATATTCTGCACTTTCTTTGCCTACATAACGTAGGTGCCAAGGTTCGTAAGTGATTTTTGTAATATCTTCTCGACCTTTTGGATAACGGATGATAAAGCCATATTTAGAGGCATTGTCCGCAAGCCATTTCGCACCTGGTTCGTCACCATATTTTTCATCCAATACAGTATTGGGATAATTGTTGTACCATGTTTCATCGACCACATCCACAGCTAAACCTGTATGGTGTTCACTGTAACCCGGTTCTGTCATAGTTTTTTTCGTAATCGCGGTCGCCTCTTCTTCAGTGACTCCCTGACTACTCATCACCTGTTGGACATTTTGAGCGAACACCTCTTGTTGTGTCGCAACTGAGCGATAAGCCGATACCATAACTAAAGGAAAGCCCGCAGCTTTAGCTGCGTTAGCCAGTTCTTCATAATCAGCTTTAATACGTTTGTCGATCAGATAGCCATTATCTAGCGCAGCCAATTGGTTGGCTTCATCGATTTCTGTCTCGATTTTATGATCAGGTCCTACCAATACCAGTGACCAATCATCCAACTTAACATCTGGTAAATCACTAGAGGTTGCTTTTTTTGTTGCTTTTTCTGTACTTTCTTCTGTCGCACTCGTCGTGTTTGTTTGTTCTGTCTTTGAATTATCAGCTTGAGCTTTCGTATCCGTCCGACTCTCACTAACAACCAGATAGCCCATCGCAACAATCATAATCACGACTGAGATAACGCCTAAAATTTTATTCACGCAAAAAATCCTTTCATTCCCTTTCTGGTTCCACTTTCTCACTCACGTAAGTTTCTTCCAGATTTTCATTTACCCAATCTAACAACTCGATTTTCTCCCCTTCGATTTGCTTTTGAACTTCTGCTGGTAATCGAAAGTTCAAAATGTCATCATAACCCCACTCATCATATTGAATACTGACTTTCAAGTCAAGATATCCATTGACAATTTGATCATTTTTTAAAGGGAGCAACTCTACATTCGCACTGCCACTACTTACCCATTTCTGAGCAATACGTGTTTTGATTTGCTTATATTCCGCTACTGCAACGTTTCTTTTTTCAGGGAAAATAATGGTTTGACGTAGAATTTTTTGCGTCAACATCCATTCATAGTCCGTAAAAAGATTTTTCACTTTTTGCATGGCCTCGGATGGTAAGTTTTGTTCACCACGCTTCCAAGCTTGCCAAGTTGTTTCATCCACCAATAGATAAGTATCTAAGAAATTTTCTTCTGTTTCAAATTGTTCGAGTAAAACACTCATAATAAGATCAACGTATACTTGATGCATCGCAATCTCCTCCTCCTTCTTATTCTACTTAAATTAAGGTAAAAAATCATCTATTAGAACATTTCTTTCACCTTTTTTTAGAAAGCAATTCTTCAAAACGATGGGATGTCCTTTTTTTGATATAATAATAGCGAAACCAAGAGTATTCAACTAAATACCCTTATATTAAATATATCACGTCAAGGAGAGATGAAAAAATGAAAAAATTCCAATGGGGCATTGTCGGTCTAGGATCGATCGCTAACGAATTTGCAGAAAGCTTCGATCAACCATCAAGTACATTGGCGGCAGTCGCATCACGAACTTTGGAAAAAGCACAGGATTTTGCTACACGCCATTCTATCAAAAAAGCATATGGCGATTATCGTGAAATGTTGCAAGATGCTGAAGTTGATATCGTGTATATCGCCGTTCCGAATCGTCAACATATCGACTATATCCTTCCTGCCTTGGAAGCTGGGAAACATGTCTTATGCGAAAAAGCCATCACGATGAATAAGGCAGAACTTCAACAAGCCATCCAATTAGCCGAACAAAAACAGCTGATCTTGGCAGAAGCGATGACGATTTTCAACATGCCTTTGTATCATCAACTTCGTTCAATGATCGATTCAGGCAAGTTAGGTGCATTAAAGATGATCCAAGCACCTTTTGGCAGTTACAAAGAACCTGATCCGACCAACCGCTTCTTCAACCCTGATTTAGCAGGTGGAGCATTACTTGACATTGGAACCTATGCTGTTTCATTTGCTCGCTTCTTTTTGAGCTCACAACCGGAAGTCATCGCCTCTCGTATGATTCCATTTAAAACAGGTGTCGATGAACAATCTGTAACGATCTTACAAAATAAAGAAAATGAACTAGCTACGATCAACCTGACCTTCCAAGCAAAAATGCCAAAAATCGGAATCGTTGCTTTTGAAAATGGGTATATCTCGATCAATGATTATCCTAGAGCTGACCAAGCCGAAATCATTTATACTGACGGTACAAAAGAATTGATCGAAAGTGGCCATCGTGCGCAAGCAATGAATTATGAAATTGAAAATATGGTAAAAATGATCGAAGGAGAACTTCCAAACCGTTCCCTGTACTTAACTACCGAAGTGATTGCACTCTTAGATGATATGCAAGAGCATTGGAAGAATAACAAATAAACAAAATAAAAATAAGACGAAGCGAGAATGGTCTTCTCATCGCTTCGTCTTATTTGTTCATCTTTCCGCATCCACTATCATCTGCTGAGAAAATTCTACTTTTATTTCAATAAAACTTTTGAATGACTGTAAAAACTGAAACAATTCCGCACGATCTTCAAATTCACTTCGAGTAGTCGGCAATGGCATTTGACGATACATCCCATAGACCTCTTCGATCCGTGTCAATATTTCTTTGCCATCATTTGATTCAGAAAATGTCTCAGCTGTATAGATCAACAAGCCGTATATATGGTCGCTATAAGGCACTGGGTCCTGGATATAAGCTAAATTTTCTTGCATATCTTGGATCACATTGATCTGAGCCCGTCGCATAGAAAAATAGGTTTCATAGTATTGATTTTGTCTAAGCAAGTTATTCTCTTGGTGATTCCGTGCATATGCTTGGCTTTCTCGAATATAAACTTGTAATTCTTTGCATAACCCTTGATTTTCGTAAGCTTCGCCAGAAAGCAAAAAGTCTGCCATATTCTTCAAAAGAAGACGAAATCGCTCTTCGATGATCATTTGATTTTCCTTTAAACGTTTTTTACTATCTGGCATATAGACATTAGATAACAAAGCAAAGCCTACACCAATGATCATCAAGGCTGCTTCGTTTGTGATCAATTGCCAACTCATACTTTGTTCACTAAGATAATGAGTGATCAAGACTGAGTTTACAACGATTCCTTCTGTCAATTTGAACCGCACGGCGATTGGAATAAAAAATAATAGAAAGACACTGAAACTGATGATTCGATAGCCCAAAAGTGTAAAACACATATAGGCAATAAGTGTAGCGACAATAAATGCAGCGATTCGATAGATTCCAGTCATCAAGGTGGAGCGACGAGTATTCCCTACGCTTAACAACGCAATAATACCGGCAGATGGCCAGAATAATAAGGAAAAGTAGTTTGCAACCAACATGGAAGCAAATACACTGATGACCGTTTTTACCGTTCTCATTCCAATACGCATGATCGGCTCCTTTCTTTTTATTGAATTATACTAAATTCGTTCATGAAAAACTAGCAATCCAAGGTAAGTTTAGTTATGATATTGTAAAGAACGTAAAGGAGAGTATACTATGCAATTTGGACGCTTTCGACTTGGTATGCGTACAATGAAGAGTGCTTTAGCCGTTTTCTTATGTATTTTGATCTTTCATCTCTTTGATCGTGGCATTCCAATGATTGCTGCCCTATCTGCTGTTTTTTCCTTGCGCCAGGATTTGACTACGACCTTTTCTTTTGGTCGCTCGCGTATTATTGGCAATCTACTTGGTGGCGGATTAGGTATTTTCTATTTTTTTGTAAAAAGTTACTTCCACAATGATTTTTTAGTTGAACTGATCGTTCTCCCACTTTTAGTGATCATTGTGATCGTCTTATCTGACGGTATCAATAATAATTCTGGGATCATTGCTGCTATTGCAACATTACTGCTGATCTCTTTAAGTATCCCTCAAGGAGAGTCAGCCTTCTATGCGATTGAGCGGGTTTTCGATACATTTATCGGGACATTTATTGCTATCGGTATCAATTTTTGCTTGCGTCCGCCAGAAGTTGAAAAAAAAGAAGAGATTGTCGAGGACTTAGAACAATTAAGAAAAAAAGAGCAGGCTTTACTTGAAAGTCTTGAAGAAGTAAAAGCACAGATCCGTGAGCAAAATGAAAATAAATAGCGAACCAACAAAAGAGGTCGAGACAGAAGTGTTCAGCCTCGAGAAATAAGGCGCCATCCACGAAAATTGTTCTTCAAATTTTTGTGGATGGCGCCTTATTTCCGAAGAGGTTACTTCTGTTCTCGCCGTTTATTCGGTTTTAGGTGGTGGGAGAGAACTAATGTCCCACTCTCTTTCTTAAGTTATTCTTTCGGTTCATTTGATCCTTCATAGACATTCAATTGTCTAGAATTTCCACGTGTGGAAAGATTCTCAATGATATCCTTGATATCCAATCCAGTTGTTTCTTTCAACGTTTCTTGTGTCGTCGACAACAAGTTTGTCGCATAGCTTGTCACTCGATTGGCGCCACCTGCTTCACCTGAGGAGTTTCCTGTATCAACAACAGAGATTTTTTCGATATTGCCTAGCGGTTGTGCCGCTTCACGCATCAATTGAGGCAACATTTCGATCACCATGCTAAGCACAGCAGCTTCTCCATATTCTTTGAACGCATCTGCGATTTTTTGTTTTGCTTCTGCTTCCGCTTTCCCTTTTGCTAACGTGGCTTCTGCCTCGGCTTGTCCAGCTAAACGAGTTTGGTTGGCTTGGGCTTGGGCTAAGGCTTCGATTCTAAATTGTTCTGCTTCTGCCTCAGTCACTTCTTTGACTTTTTGCGCTTGGGCTTCTTGTTCTTTGGCGTAACGATCCGCATCGGCTTTTTTCTTCACTTCAGAATCGTATTGTTTTTCACGACGAATGATTTCTTTTTCTTCTAATTCGATTTGTTTTTGACGTTCGACGACTTTTACTTGCATCTCTTGTTCGATTACTTGTTGTTGTTCTCTGGCACTTTCTAAATTATACGCTTGGTCAGCTTTTGCTCGTGCCACATCTTGTTCCTGTTTATAGGCAGCTAATTTCAATTCTTTTTCTTTTAAAGATTCGGCGATCTCTGTTTGGCGTTGTAATTCTGCAGCTTGAGATTCTTTCTCTGCTTCCGCCTTTTTGATACGCGTTTCTTTTAGTGCTTCTGCTTCTGCAATATCTGCATCACGTTTGACTTGAGCAATCCGTGGTTTCCCTAAAGAATCCAAATAACCATTTTTATCACGGACTTCTTTGATCGTGAACGAAACAATGATCAAGCCCATTTTTGCTAGATCCACCGAGGCAACTTCTTGCACGCTTTGGCTGAATTTGTCACGATTTTGGTAAATTTCTTCTACTGTCATCGAACCTAGGATCGACCGCAAATGACCTTCTAATACTTCACGCGCTTCATTTTCAAGTTCTTCTCGCGTTTTCCCTAGAAATTGTTCCGCTGCTGTCGCAATTTCTTCGACAGAAGAACCGATCTTGATGATCGAAGTACCGTCACACATCACCGGCACACCCTGCTCTGTATAAACTTCTGGGGTAGACACGTCTAATTTGCTTGATAATAAACTGATGCGATTCGAACGTTGGAAAACTGGTAATACGAATGCACCACCACCGCGGACGATTTTGATTTTATTGTTACTCTCGTCGGCATGAACATTTTTACTTCCCAAGTAACTACCACTGATGATCAATGCTTCGTCAGGCTTTGCCGTTTGGTACTTAGCGACAAAGACGATCAATAACATTAAAACGATCAACACTGCTAAAACAATTGCAACAAACACTCCAGATATTTCCATTTCTTCCACTCCTTTACATTTTCAACATACTTTCGTACGGTGTAACATAACAAACACGGTCTCTTACTTCAATGATCAACACCTTTTCGCCACGTCCGATCATTTTCTCTTGGGGCGTATAAAAACAAGCAGGGCGACTGATTGAACCAGTAACACTTTTTAATTGGATCTCTCCCATTCCCTGGATCGGTATCGGGGTCACCACTGTCGCGATTTGACCTTCTAATGTTTTTTCAGAAGTTGATAGCGTCGATTCTGCGTGCTTCATCGGCATCAAGATATAAAAATTCAACAAAAAAACTAAAACGGTTGCAATAATCGCGCTGATCACGAAAATCACTAATGAGGACTGGTCGGTCAAGGATTCACCTAAATAACCTAATAAACTGGTAAAAGTCAACCAGGGAACGATCAGCATCGGATCAATAGGTCCATCGAAATCAAAGACATCTCCAAAAATAACAAGTAACACTGCAACCCCAGCGCATATGAGTAAAACGTACCAGTAAATCGTGATGATTGCGATTCCTCCTATCATCTCATTCGCCTCCTTTGTGTACAAGATTATCATATCATACTAACCTATATAATTAACCTACTTTGGATAAAGTTTTCACTTTTAGTCCGCTTGGTTTTGGATTATACTAACAAAGGAGGTGAACGAATGAAAAATTTAAAAAAACTATGGGGTACATTGATCTCTATAGTTGTTTTTGGCGCAATTGGCTTTATCGGAATGGATCTAGTGAATGTAGAACAACCGATCTCAAGGGATTACAGTGAATCTAGTTTTACTGCTTCAATCGATAGTGAACCGGAAGTTTCTACTGAACAACGATCAAACATGAGTACATATAGTATGGAGTCTTCTGATAAACCAGTCGAAAGTACAAGCAAAAGTGAAGCTACTATCACAAGTAGTATACCTGACTCATCTGAACCAAGAAACAACGGCTTACCACAAGAAGAAGACTTAGCACCGACTGGAAACAATCCTGGGCCACAAGAATTAGGAACAGCTTCCTTTGATGGGGCTGAACTCTCAACAAACAAAGGATGGATCGAGTATCATGAGCTTGATCGATTAGGACGTCCCACTGGTGCGGATGCCTTATTGGAAAAATCAATGATCAATACAGGAACCAGCGCAAACCGTGACATCCGTCCTCCTGGATTTATTTCTGGTCCCAGATACGATCATTCTCGCGGACATCTGATCGCTAAACAGTTCGGCGGTAGTGGCGACGACGAAAGAAATCTAGTTACTTTGTTTCAATTTCCAGTCAATGATCCTTACATGAACTACTATGAACTAAAAATCCGTAAGGCGTTGAATCATGGTGAAACTGTACGCTATCGTGTTACTCCACATTATGTTGGCGATGAACTCATCCCTGAAAGTGTCGAGTTAGAGGCAAAAGGAACAGGCAATAATCCAACGATTGATTTTACGGTATTGATACCAAATAAAAAGTAGGTGAAACGATTGTTTGAACAATTGAAGCAAAATCGTACATTAGAAGAAACACTCGCATGGCTGGAAGAAAACGAGCTGTTCGATTATGAGGAACTTGTATTTTTCCCTTCTTACCAACATTTCAAAGCTAGTATTCTGCGAACAATCGATTATACCTCCCTGGATGAAGCGGAGGTCGCGAATCTCCTTTCATCCTTTTACTTGGTGGCTCGTACGATCGATGGTGATTATCTCTTAGCAAATGAAAAAACGGTTTGTTTGTTTCCTCGCTCTCACCAAAAAGAAGAAATCCAGCGATTTAATGGGAGTTTTGCCGATCTACTAATAAGATACGCAAACTCTTCGAAATCAATTGTCGAATTTTTTTAACTTTCTACTATCTAAGGTTGCTCGCATTAACAATGACAAACTGGGGCTTTATCTTTGAACATTTAACAAAAAACGTATCGCGCATGTTTAGGTATATGAAACAGAATAACGTACAAAAAAACGTCTGAAATGATCATTCTCATTTCGGACGTTTTTACTAACTTATTTTATAAACTAGTTTCTTCTTCCAACATTACTTGGGTTTAGTGTGAATAAAAAGCACCTAGTTACTTTGGTATCTTTCTATGTTTTTTCAATAATATGGATGATCAAGCACCTACCCTGTAACTTCTAGCTGATAAAACATATTTTTCGATTTCTACTAAGAAGAATAAAAGTAATCCAGGTAAAAGACTGATGACGACTTCCGTACTTGATAGTAGGTTTGTTCCTAGAGCCATTCGTAATGGTGGGAACCAGATCATCGCGGCTTGAAGCAAAATCATGATCCCAATTGAATAAAACAATGCGGTATTTTTCCATAATCCTCTATCTAAACTAAATTCGCTGATCCTACGACAATTGATCATATAGAAGGCTTGACCAAACACCATCGCATTGATCAACACCGTCTGACGTGCATCGTTTGAGACATATTCCATCGCAGTTAAGCCTAAGATCGTCAAGATCATCCCTACATACAAAATGCGCATCAACGCATATCGTGACAAAATCCGTTCGTTCAATGGTCGTGGTCGTCGACTCATCACTTGTTTTTCTGCCCGTTCAAATCCTAAAGCATAGGACAAGGTGATCGAAGCAACTAGATTCAACCATAGGATTTGCACAGTCGTCAAAGGTAATGGGTAGTTTCCGATCAATGAGAAAAGTAACAATAATCCTTGCGCCAAACATGTTGGTAAATAAAAGAGAATCGTTTTCTTCAAGTTGTCGAATATCCGACGTCCTTCTTTGACTGCATAAGCGATCGTCTCAAAATTATCATCGACTAAAACCATATCTGCTGCTTGCTTACTAACATCGCTCCCTTTGATCCCCATAGCAATCCCGACGTCAGCTTTTTTCAATGCTGGTGCATCATTTACACCATCGCCGGTCATCCCAACAATTTCACCTTGCGCTTGTAGATAAGAAACGATTGCCAATTTGTGTTCTGGTGTCGTTCGCGCAAATACATCGTTTTCACTTACTGCGCGTTGCCATTGTTGCTCTGACAGTTGATTCAGCTCTTTTCCTGTGATTGCTGTTTGATGATTTTGCAATCCTAGTTGTTTTGCGATGGCTTTCGCTGTCAGTGGATGATCGCCTGTGATCATTTTGACACGTATTCCAGCTTGTTGCATTGATTTCACTGCTTCGATTGCTGACTCTTTTGGTGGGTCGATCACACCGCATAAGCCAATCATCGTCAATGCTTCATCTAGTGCATCATGAGATAAGTCTTCATCGCCGATTTCTTTCATCGCAAAAGCTAACACACGTTGCCCTTGACTCGCTAAATCTTCATTTTTCTTATGCCAACGTTTTTTATCGATCGACTGGCTCATACCTCTAGCATCCATTTGTTGTCCCGCTTTTTCGATCAATACATCCGGTGCACCTTTTACGAACAAGATATTCTTCCCATTGATCTCATGAACAGTCCCCATGTATTTATACGCTGAATCAAAAGGGATTTTGGCAATAGGTGAATGGATTATTGCCTGTTGCGTATTTGTATAACGTAATAATGCAAGTTCTGTTGCATTTCCCGTTTCAGGACAATCCCCATCTGCTAATTGTGTTTCTTGACAATTATGCATTGCTTGTAACAAATATTCTTCGACTTTTGTATGTGCTACTTGTGCAAATGATTCAGGCGTATACCAATCATTTAGTGTCGCTATATGAACTAAAGACATTTCATTTTTTGTCAATGTCCCTGTCTTATCTGAACAAATAACCGTCATCGCACCTAAGGTTTCTACTGTAGGCAATGTTTTTACGATGGCATTCTTCTTTGCCATTCGATTCACGCCAATCGACAAAATGATCGTTAAAATCGACGGCAGGCCTTCTGGAATCGAAGAAACGATCAAAGCAATGATCGCCGTAGCGATATAGCCCCATGTCATACCATAATAAAAATACGAAACAAGAGCAATTAACAAAATCAACGCACTGATTCCTTTAAATATACTTGTATTCATTTCCTTGATTTTCTTCAATAACGGGGTTTCTTGTTCTTCAACAGTTGATAAAGAATGACTGATTTTACCGATTTGAGTATTCGAACCTACTTCAACAACGACACCTAATCCATTGCCAGATTCAACTTTAGTGCCCGAAAAAGCCATATTTACTTGTTCAGCTAATTCTGTATTTTCAGGTAAGCTATCAACAGTTTTGCTGACAGAATGTGTTTCTCCTGTTAAAATCGCCTCATCCACTTGTAAATTGAATGATTCGATGATCCGAACATCTGCTGGTACGATATCTCCAGCAGTCAAGACTACTTGATCGCCGACGACCAAGTCTGCCGGATCGATCTCTCGTTTTTTACCATCTTCTAAAATCACTGCTTTATCACTCAATAATCCTTTGATACTATCTAAAGAAGAAGCTGCTTTTCGTTCTTGGAAGTACCCGATCATCGCATTTAGAAAAACAACTAAAAAGATCATGCCACCTTCCATCAATGCACCAGTTGCAACTTTCAATATCGCTGCCCCTAATAAGATGTACATCAACGCATCATGGAAATAAGATAAGAATTTTTGCCATTCTGGTGTTTGATCTTTTTCTTCCATTTTATTTTTTCCATATTTTTGTTGACGTTCCAGCCGATCACTCTCTGTGATATATTCTGTGACTTGAACTTGTTTGATTGTTTCTTCCGTTGACTTGTTATACCATTCCATACTTTTTCTCCTCCAACACTGACTAATCTATAATCAGCTTACAGGTTAGAGTAACTCTAAGGTCAAGGGTTTTGTGTAAATAATTTAAAAATACTCGCTTTTTTGAATCAACTAATAGTAAAATGAGGAACAGATATAAAGTATAAATAAAATCAAACGGAAGTGAATCGATTGAAAATCAATGAATTAGCAAAATTATATGATATTACCCCACATACTTTACGTTACTATGAAAAAATCGGTTTGATCCAACCAGATTATGACGACAACGGTTATCGAAATTATTCGTACAAAGAATTAGAACAACTAAATACGATTCGCGATCTGCGATATTTTGATGTTTCTTTGCCTGAGATCGTCGAATATCTGAATAATAAAAATATCGATCGAACAAAAGAACTTTTACGATTTGAAATTGATTCTTTGCATCGGTTGATTGCAGAATCAAAAGAAAAAATCGCCTTATTAGATGATCGCTTACAGTTGATCTATGAAGTAGAAGATACTCCATTCAATCAACCGATCGTGATGGAACATCAATTACGTCAAGTCATCAAAGACGATGAAATGACGACTAGTGATGATGTCGATTACGCATTGAAACAACTGCATAAAAAACATGAGAAACACCTCAGTGCCAACAATCAAAATTTATTTGGAAGTATCTTACATGAAGAGTCAGATTCTTTTGCTTATCAAGTCTTTTATTTCTATCCAGAAACTGCCTCTTTGATCAATGAGGTGTCTACGTTACCATCCGGGAAATACTTGACCTACACTTACCAAGGAGCCTATGAGCAACAAGTCACAGGCATTCAAGAAATGAAAAAATATGCACAAACACATCAACTAGAATTAAAAAGTCCATTTTATGAACTCTATCTCGTAGATTTCCATGAAACCAATGACCAGAATGAATTTATTACACGCTTAGAAGTATTGATCCAGTAACCAACTATTTATCTAAAAAACACCACAAAAAAACAGCCAAAAGAGAGTAAAGCTACGAGTTGCTTCTTCCTTTTGGCTGTTCATTTATTCTTTTTTACGCATGATAACGTTCAACACCATCTAAATAAGTGGCATCTAAGGTCATGTCAGGATTCAAGACGATGAAATCAGCATCTCTTCCTTTAGCAATCTTTCCACATGTATCGTCGATCTTACAGCTAACTGCAGGAACGTACGTAGCCATCATAATGGCTTGTTCTGGTGTAGCTAAGCCCCAATCTACGACATTTTTGATTGCTTCTTTTAATCTTAGGATACTTCCAGCTAGATTTCCAGATTCTAAGCGAGCCGTTCCATCTTTTACGACTACTGGGAACTCACCTAAATTGTAGTTACCATCAGGCATTCCACCAGCCATCATGCAATCCGTGATCAAAGCCACATGTTCATGTCCTGCTTTTTCCATCAGGATCTGTGCTGCATTTGGATGGACATGGTGACCGTCACAAATCAACTCAGAAAATACGTGATCCAATGATAATAATGCGCCGACCATACCTGGCTCACGATGGTTCAAGCCGCGCATCCCGTTAAACGCATGAACAAACACGCTTGCACCTGCTTCAACAGCTGCTTGTGCTTCATTGATCGTTGCATTACTATGACCTAAAGCAACGACAACGCCTTCATCTGTCACTTGTTTTACAAATTCTTCGACACCTGCGCGTTCTGGTGCTAATGCGATTTTTTTGATCAATCCGCCTGAAGCTTCTTGCCATTCATTGAAGACTGCCAAATCAGGGTCGCCAAAATAACTTGGGTTTTGCGCGCCTTTATGCTCTTCTGTAAAGAATGGTCCTTCAAAATAGATCCCTTTGATTTTAGCGCCAGGAGCTTCATGGTACATTTTTCCGATCGTCTCTGCTACATCTCTTAGACGTTCTTTACTAGAGGTTAATGTTGTAGGTAAAAAGGCAGTTACCCCACAAGATAACAAACCTTCTGACATAGCTTTGATTCCTTCTGCGTCATTATCCATAACATCGTGATTCATAAACCCATGAATATGTGTGTCTACAAGTCCAGGGGCGATCCATTTACCGCTTTGATCAATGATCGTTACTTCACCAGCTGGTTTTTCTGAAAGATATTCGCCAAAAAGCCCATCAGTGATTTCAAGATATCCAGTGTTTTTCACACCAGATGCTAAAAAGAATTTGTCAGCATAGATATAAGTTCTCATTCTATTCTCTCCTTTGATGATCTACCTTTAAATTACTCTTATTTACGAAAGAAGTCAAGAATGGTCTACACCATTTATATACTTTTAGCAATCTTTTTTACTGCTTGAGCTAATTCTTCATAAAACAATGCTTTTGATAGTTCATTTTGCTGTTTGTAGATCAAACTTTTTAGAATAAATAAATCATTTAAATAATAATAGCTATTTTTTTCTTGTGCCCAACGAATCCCTTGATTCACTTGTTCAAGGGCTGCTTGGCGTTCTCCTTGATGAAATAGAAAACTACCATAATTATAAAAAATCTGGGTCAATTCGCTTTTGTTGTGCTCGTTGATCGTATCATGCAAGAGTTGGACACTACGACTTAAATAATATCTTGCTTCTGTACTTCTCCCTGCAACCCCATAGACTTTCCCAATACAGCTGATCAATTGGATCTCGATATCACAGACATGTGTCCGATCTTTTTGGCTGGAGTAAGTCAATGCTTCTTTCAAGTAACTAAGTGCCTTTACTAGGTTTTTCCTTAATGTAAATTCACAAACACCTAAATAATAATAATACCGTTGAAAATCCTCAGCTGAATAGAGATTCTCTGTCACCTTCGCTGATTTTAGTTCTTGTTCTAATTTACGATAATCTCTTTTTAAAAAGTAAAGATCCAGAAGATCAAACTGTCTAGTTGCTGCTCGAATCTTGTCCTTGGATAAGTTCATGACATAATCGATCGTTACACCAAGCCTGTGACAGATCTGAGCCATCACTAATACATTTGGTAACTCTTCGTTATTTTCGATTCTACTCAGCACACTTTGAGAACAAATGCCTTGTGAAAGCATTTGTTGAGTCATTTTTTGTTCTTTTCGGATTTCTTTGATGATCGTACCAAAGGAATCGACTAATGCTTCCATAAGTATCCCCCTCTCAAAAAAATATGCGTATTCGCATGACTACATGTATTGTACTTGACTACTTTGTAAACTTCAAGAAAAGTCCAAAAGCAACGAATCATTTTTCAAAAATTGACATTAAAAAAACGCCTCGGTATCGGGACGGCTTTTAGGTGAAGTCGTATTTACTTTATAAAAAAAGTTACCAATCACATCGTTTTTACTACTCGTTGGCTCTTACTCGAAACTGGTTATTTACAGGTGTCAAATGAAAATAAAACTCAGACAAAAACGGTTGATTTAGTGAAGTAAGCAAACGCCCATAAGAATCGTTGATTCCAATTGTTATAGTGATTCACTTACTTCATAAAATCTTGATATGTTCCATCAGTTACTCGCTTACGCTTAATACTACCTACTTAATACACACGCACAACAGCCAAATTATGATATTTCCTATCTTTGTTGGTAGGTTGTCAGGAATTCACGCATTTTTTTCGCCGTTACTTTTAGATCGTCTAATTTTGGTAAGTAAACGATTCTGAAGTGGTCTGGATCAGGCCAGTTAAAACCGCCTCCGTGAACAAGTAAAATCTTGTGCTCGTGCAGAAAATCTAATACGAACTGCTCATCATTGGTAATATTGAAGCGTTTCGTATCGATTTTTGGAAAGATATAAAAAGCTGCTTTCGGCTTAACCGCTGATAATCCAGGGATATCATTGATTGCATTATAAATGTATTCTCTTTGTTCGTAGATCCGTCCACCAGGCAATAGCAATTCATCCACACTTTGGTAGCCCCCTAAGGCAGTTTGGATGATTTGTTGTGACAGGACATTTGAACAAAGACGCATAGAGGAAAGCATATTCAACCCTTCGATATAGCCTTTTACATTTGATTTGTCACCACTCAACACCATCCAGCCGACACGGAATCCCGCCACACGATGTGATTTAGATAGGCCATTCAATGTGACAACGAATAGATCAGGTGCTAAAGTCGCAATCGGGATATGCTCTAAGCCATCCATCACTAAACGATCATAGATTTCGTCTGAATAAATGATCAATTGATGTTCTCGTGCAATTTTCACGATTTCTTCTAATAACTCTTTCGGATATAAAGCTCCTGTTGGATTATTAGGATTGATGATCACGATTGCCTTTGTCCGGCTGGTAACTTTAGATTTGATATCCTCAATATCTGGATACCATTCGGCTTGTTCATCGCATACATAATGAACTGGTTTTCCTCCAGCCAAAGAAACAGAAGCTGTCCATAAAGGATAATCTGGCATTGGCACTAATACTTCATCGCCATTGTCCAATAGCCCTTGCATACACATCGTGATCAGCTCACTGACCCCATTACCAGTATAGATATCATTGATCGTCACATTTGGAAATTTTTTCAATTGACAATACTGTTCAATCGCTTTTCGTGCAGAAAAAATCCCTTTTGAATCCGAATAGCCTTCTGAATCTCTGGCATTCATGATCAAATCACGGATCACTTCATTTGGTGCCTCAAATCCAAATGGTGCTGGATTTCCCGTATTCAATTTTAATATACTGATGCCCTCTTCTTGCATTCGTTCTGCTTCTTCAAGAACCGGTCCGCGGACATCGTAACTTACGCCTTCTAATTTGTTGGATTTTTCAAATTCTCTCATAGTGATCCAATCCCTCGTTTCAAAAAAGTTAGAAATTTCTGATTATACCCATTTATTTCCATATCATACTCCATTCATCTGGATTTTGCCACCGTTTTAAAGAAATCCTAGATGAAAATCAACTTTTTTTACTTTTATTTCTCATGCCGATCGTTCCAAAGATTTGCTGCCCAATCCATAGCGATCCCGATAATCACACCTAAGAATATCCCCATAGTCAATTGTCCAAATGCAGATCCAATGATAATGCCTGCCACCATTCCTAAAATTGAAAATTCCCCATCATATTTATTCATGATTTTCCTCTTTCATATCTTGACATCTATTTCGTTACTCGCTATGATTAAAGTGTTGTTTCTTGCAGACGTGATGGAACGGCAGACATGCAAGATTGAGGGTCTTGTGAGCGTAAGCTCGTGTGGGTTCAAATCCCATCGTCTGCATCAATAAGTAAAACTCATGGTTTATGCCATGAGTTTTTTTGTTTGTTATTAAAAAAACAAGGCAGTTCATCGAGTCAACTTACAATTTTTCTACCTATATAAGAGTAATCCATTAGTTCTTGATATCGAACATTGACTTTGTTCTCTCATTTGATGATCTTCTGTTTAGGGAAGAGACTATTTTCAAAAGCGACAACAATGTTTGGTTTTTCTAATACCGTGTAGTCTTTGACGACAAATTGCTTACGGTTATTATAGTAGCCTTTCACAAATATCTTCATTCCTTCATCTACATCGGCAATAAAATTAAGACTATGATTAGCAATCAAGCAATTCTCTGAGCCTAAAGTAAAACGGATCAGTGGTCGTTCCCCTAGTTTGATCGTTCTGATTTTTGAGACTGTTCCATATTTTCTTTCCATTGTCATCTCTCCCCTCATCACCATTATACGAACAAACGTTCCGTTTTTCAAGTGATTTTCCTTGGAAAAACAACTCTAAAAAAGTATCTTTAACGTCTACTTATGCACTTGGCGATCAACGATTTGTTGAGATTTTTCCGCCGTTTGCTTTGCATCGTTTCTCGCTTTTTCTAATTGTGCGATGTAACTTCTCAAATTACTATTTTCTGCTGAAATAGTTTCTAATTGTTTCTTCGCGGTTGCTAAATCAGTTTGCAAATTTGTTTTTTCTCGATTTAATTGGCTGATTTGTTCGTTTAACTGATTAACCGTACTTTGCATCTCTGTATATTTGCCCTGGATTTCTTGGAGTCTAGTGTTCCATTGACTATTTAGGGTATTGATTTCGTTTATTTTTTGAGTTATTTCATTGATCTTATTGTTGATTTCGATTTGTTTGTCATTTAATTGATTTTCTTTACTGGTTAATTGGTTTTGTAAATTTGCATGTTCAGCAACCAATTGGCTTTTTTGCGTTTCCAAGTCAGTGATCTTTGTTTGGTATTCTTGCGCTTTTGTTTGTATATTTTGAAGATCTTGATTTTTTATTGCTAATTGACTATTTAAGTCAGTGATTTTTTGGTCATGGCTTGTTAACTGTTGATCAAGTTTTTCTAAATTTTCGTTGATCTTAGTGATATCAGATTCTCCACCCCAGAATAAAACTTCTCCTGCAAACCGTGTGCCCGTATAACCAATAGCCCCTAGCAACAATGCAATCAATCCAGTAATCATCCATTTTTTCTTCATGTTCTTCTCCTTAATAAATATTATTATTTTATAACCAGCTAAATCTAATCTTTTACTTGTCTATTGTCAAGACATATCTATTTTAAATTTTCAAATTCTATAAAACGTTGAAATGAAAGGACTATAAATTAAATTACAGGCAATATTTTAGTACAAATTCTTTAATTGTTTTATAATAATAGTATGTCATATAGGAAAGGGGTAATTTCAATGAAAACATTAGATATGATCGCTTTAACATTGTTGATTGTTGGAGGATTGAACTGGTTGTTAGTCGGTTTATTAGAATTTGATTTAGTTGCGACGATTGCAGGCGGCTCTACGACTATTTTAGCTAAAGCTATATATATTATTGTTGGGATTTGTGCTATTTATTGTTTGAAATTCTTTCCAATGATCTCCAATCGTGTAGAACATCAATAATTGGGATTTGATTTTTTTAGAACATGGGGCAACCATTTGCTTCATGTTTTTTTATTTACTCCTTTGTATTGTCGTCAACAGGCTTAAGAATAGCTATTATGACTGATAGATAGCCACCCATTTTATCTTCTACAATAGAAAAAAACATATTTATTATCCGCTTAATATTTTCTTAACTAATTTTTTTCATCAAAAAAAGAGAACATACATTCTTTTAATTAAAGGAAAGAAAGCGTTTTTCGATTACATATGTTTCGTTGAATATTACAAAAAAGGTAGCTTTGTCATAAACTGTTACGTTTTTATCACCTATGAAATATAATCCCATGGTAAAGTATTACTCGTTAGCGAAAACAGCTAATCAAAATAACTTTTTAAAATACGAAGGAGATCTTTCATGAAATCACTTAAAACTATTCTTTTTGGAACAACTTTGGCCGCCGGCGCTGCATTATTTATGGGTACTTCTGCACACGCAGACGAAGCCTACACTGTTCAATCAGGTGATACTTTATCAACGATTTCTCAAAAATACGTTGGTGACAACTCCTTGATCCAAACAATTGCCGAAGCTAACTCAATCTCAAACATTCACCTGATTTTTTCAGGTCAAGAATTAACTATTCCTACTGGTGAGCAAGCAGCTGCACCTGTCGCTACTCAAGCACCTGTGGAACCTGTTCAAGAAACAGCGCCAGTTGTGGAAACACCTGTAGTGGAACAAGCACCTGTAGTAGAACAAGCGCCAGTTGTAGAACAAGCACCAGCTACTGAAGTCGCTGTTTCAACTGGTACGAACGATGCCAAAGAATGGATCGCACAAAAAGAGTCTAGCGGTTCTTATACAGCAACAAACGGACGCTATATCGGCCGTTACCAATTAGACTCTTCTTACTTGAACGGTGACTACTCTGCTGCCAATCAAGAAAGAGTGGCAGAACAATATGTGGCTTCTCGTTATGGCTCTTGGGATGCAGCCAAGGCTTTCTGGTTAGCTAACGGTTGGTACTAAGAACAATTTATCATTGAGTTAAAAGTTAAATAAAAAAATGGAAGGCTCGAAAATAGATAATCTATTTTCAGAGCCTTCCATTTTTTATTTATGTTACCTTCAATCAGCGATCAACTAATGTTGATTGTACCATCGATCGTTGTTGTATTGACCAATTTTTCTTCGTTATAAATATTGTATAAAATTCTAACATCATGACTGCCAGCATCAGGTAGATTCTCAAAAGGGATAGAGTCTATTCGGTTGTTTGGAGGAATCAATCCTGATTTATACAATTGTTTATTATTTGACGCTAGATAGTATTCTACTTGGATATTGAATGCATTCTGACCATTATTACGTACATCGACACTCGCTTTTCCTTCTTTATCAACTTCTATATCATGTTTCAAAAGAATACGCATTTTGTCTTTATCTACTTGATCTTGCATTGCTTTTAAAATATCTTCATTACTCAATCTTGACAGATGATCATCTAAATCAGGCAATCCTGCCACTACTTGAGGAGGAGATTGATTAAAATAAAAGTATCCGCCGATCCCTGCTACAAGACATACGAGTAGCAAAGAAAACAAGATATAAGTTCTCTTCTTTTTACTATGATTCTTTTTTTCAATATTATTACTATGTGCCATTTTTCTCAACCTCCTTTCTCAAATTATAACTGAAAAGTCTGTTATTCAGACTCTTTCTACTAAAATAGGTAATGGAATACTTATCAACTTTGCTAAGATTAGTTAGCTAATGCAGAAAAATGGAATGACATCGTGTATGCAGGTGTCACAATAACATCTTGTTGGAAAGGACTAGTGATTGCTCCTTCAAATTTCAAGGATTTTGTTTGTCCTGTTCCGATAGTTGTCAAGTAAGTACGAGTATTCAAGAACTGTCCAGAAGCACTTTGCAAACGAACCGCTGCTTCATTTAATGGTGTAAAGAACAAATCTTGAGTGATCCCAGTTGAGCTTGTCTCCGCAAAACTATCTACTTCGATCATCACTCTATGTGAAGTTGAATTATTTGTCATTGCATATAATGGGGAAACGATCTCTGGTTGAGGCGTTCCGTCTTCTGCCATTGCATTTGCATATCTTACAGTCGTTGGGATCGTGATATCGATATAGCGTTTATCTTCTGGATCAACTGGATCCCATTCTCCGATCCATCCTGAAACTTGAACATCTGCTTTGTCATCACCTTTGATCGTTTGTCCCGGTGAATTGTCTGGTTGTCCAGGAATCCATCCCAAGTCATTGGCAGCAGCGTTCATTGAACCAAGTCCTAAACCACTTAATAAAATTGTAGATACAATTGCTAAATTACTTAGCTTCTTCATATTGAATTTCTCTCCTTGCTGAAATAATCTATATTATTTCACTAAATTTTTTTGTAGTCGTTCTTCTTTTTGATTGAATGTATAAAACAATCCTATCGAAAAAAGAGTAAGCAATAAACCGATCAAAGCAATTCCATTGGTCAAACGTTCCCCAGTTTGTGGAAAATTAGAGGAAGAACCTTTACTTTTGTTTGATGTTGGACCTGTAGCTTGCTGTTCTTCATTTTGGGTACTCTGCCCTGTGTCGTCTTGATTTTCGGAACTATTACCTAAATCACCGATCGTTGCTTCGACATGAACTGTTTGTATTTCTGATTGTTGAGCATGATAGACAGTTGGACTCATAACGCATAACAACAACACACCTATCATGTAATACATCGTCTTTTTTATCTTACCCTTCACCTCCTAATATAAACGACACGATTCCCACAAAACAATTATCCTTAAAAAACCAGCACTTTTAAAACTAAGTTTTACCGCCAGTTTGGTAAATAAAATAAGAATATATAGTTATTTATTTTAGTAACAAATACAAACCAGACTTACAATAATTGACCAATACCCCATATATAACAGTGATAAAATAGCATTATAGAGTCCATATGAAACCAAGAAAAAATAAATAACATATTATTTTAACCAATCAGTTTGAACTTTTCTTAATAATTCCCACCAAAAGAAATAATTGAGCGATATATCGCGGAATCGAATAAACTATCCTGAAACAATTGCCAACTGATTTTTGTATAGTCGATCAAATCTCAGCAAGTTCATCCACTTTGATGTGATAGTACTCGACCAATTTATCAATGATCGCTTCATCTAAATAGTTAGAAATACCAAGAGTAGGCACTTCAAAATAGTCATTGGAATAGATATCTGTCAGAAGACAATCAAACTTTTTTAAATAATCATTTTGTATTTTTGTCGCAGGGTTGAGAATCTCTATATTGATATTGTGTCGAAAATAAAATTTGATTTCCTCTTTGAGCATACGCATATGATCATAAGAACTATCTAATAATAGTGCGACATGGAGTTTTATCTTTTGCTTCCGTACTTGTACCCATAGATCTGACCAGGAAGTCAACAACTTGAAGACGGATTGATGGATCATTTCATCTAGATAGCTATGAAATGCAGATCCTAATGTCTGATAAATCTCAAAAAATCGGTCTTCAAGATCTTTCACTAGTGTGGGACTATCTCTTTTTACGTTTTGAAAAAATTCTTGTTTCTTATTATGTAAAATATAGGTGGGTCTTACCATATTCATAGTTGTCCAATAAATATCATGAATCAATTGATCACGATTCTCACAAACTATACCGAACTTATTCTCTAAATATTCAATTACTTGATTTAGTTTATTTTTTTGATTTACTGCATCAACTTGGACATTTAAATATTGTAATCGTAAAGTCGGATGAATCGGTTGATAAAACTCATAGAAAAGTTGTTGGAGGTTTTCTTCTCTTAAACTGACGGCAAAATTTTCATTGATACGTCCTAAAAGTTCTGTTTCATTTGCGAAATGTTGGAAAATGAACGGTACATTCCTTGAGATCAACTGATAATCTTGCTTCAAACGAACAAAACAAATAAATAAATGAAATTTCATATTTCCTAAAAATAAATGATTGTCATTATTGACTAATGCCCAGATCGTATTCTCTTTTACAAATACTTCGATGATATCCGTGATCAGAGAGATATCATCGCCTTTCATTAAATTCTCAGGTAAATTATATTTTTCTGCAAAAAAAGCAGAAAAAAAATCTCTAATATTCCCTTCATTACCTACAATATCGAGATGATTATTGATTTTAAATTCATATTTACTGATGACTTGATTGATTCGATTAATAATACGTGATACTTGTGTTTCAGATATGTATAAACTATCACTTAGATCGTCTTTTGAACTTACTCTTCTAAAAAATAGTGTCTCAAGTAAGGTATATTCCAAACTTTTACTCAAAATTTTTGAATAGATGAATGCTTTGGGTGTTTTCAGATTTTTCTTTAGCAATACTCCTGATCTAAAGGAGGTTTCAATTGTCAGCGGTGCAATCATCTCATTGATTTGTGAAAGATCATTTCGAGTTGTTTTTTCTGAGCTTTCGATCATTTCGGCTAATTCAGCTGTCGTCATCCACTGAGTATCCCATAATATTTCCAAAATCTTCAACTGACGTTTCAAACGTCCATCTAAGATTTCTCTCATTTCGTTTCCACCTCTCCAAACAAAAAATATTGAACGTCTACATTATTTTTAACATAGTGATTTATCTAAAAATAATCTCAATCTACCGACTGCTTGGTAAAATAACGTTAGAACTTATAGGTAAATGTATTGAAAATGTCAATAATTCTATCATTCAAAAAATTGGTATAGTTTAAAAAAATTAAGGTGCTCTCATTTTTTCAGTGATCATTCGATTGATAACCATTTCCAAAACAGATATTTATCAATGATTTTTTGCATTTTTATTAATTAAGAACAAGAAAAGATATGCCAGTATAGGCATATCTAATAAATTGGATTATTAAACAGATTACATCACAAGTTCTTTTCTAAATAACTTGATACTTTCTTTTCTATTTATAATAAAAGTATGTAATTTGTGAATGAACTCATTATCGAAATAATGTGGGATGCCAATCACCCTCGGTTGTTCGATGGACCCTCGGATTGTACAAACATCTGTCAACACACAGTCATATTTTTCTAATTTTACTTGGCTGAACAGATCAAATGGTGACAAGATATCAACGGAGTACGTACTTCTGAAATGCATTTCGATTTCTTCCTTCAACATACGCAAATGACCAATGGGAACATCCAAGATCAATGCAGCCTTGATCTGATGGGTCTTTTTCATCTCGATCCTAAAATCAGACCACTGTGTAACCAAACTATAGATCGATTGATACACCATATTTTTCTTATCAAACGGTTTAAGTTCAAGTTCTTCATATATTTCTGCAAAACACTCTCTTAATTCAAACATGATTGTTTGATTTTCACCCATTAATTCTAAAACAAATTCTTCAATCACATTGTTCAATATGAAAGTCGGTCCAGTGATTCGATAACTACTCCATAAAATGTCTGCAATCAATGTATCACTATGGGAACACTCGATATTAAATCGTTGAGATAAATCTTTGATCAGTCGTTCAATTTTACTATGTAAGGATGATTGAAACATACCAAACTGTTGGCAAGCTCCGGTCACTTTAAAAGGTTCGCAATAGTTGGCAAATAAATTGTATAATATGTCTTCATTCAGTTCAATTTCAAAAGATTCTTTACATCTACGTTTTAATTCTTCGTCATTCAAAATGGTTTTGTAGTTAAAAACAGTTGCTTTTTTTTCTATAAAAGCGCCTTGCTTGCATCGATATAGCGCAGCTAGTACTTTTAAATGTATTTTATTTAATAAAAAATGATGTTGGTCATTCGCTTCAATGATCGTTATGTTTTCCTCATAAAAACATTGGATCAATCGATCGATCAGGTCAAACTCTTCTTTTAAAAGAAGCGTTTCCGCAGAAAGATATTTTTCATACATCAAACTAGCAAATAATTTACGAATATTTATCTCTGAACCTTCAATCGTCAATTCATGACTGATCTGTATTGAAAATTTTTCTAAAACTGAATTTAGCTTGGCCAACAAGCGGTTCAACTGTGTCTCTGAGATAAACAAGCAATCACATAACTCACCTTTAGAAAGCTTTGGATTGATAAAAA
This sequence comes from Enterococcus sp. DIV1304_2, assembly GCF_050555445.1. Taxonomy (NCBI): domain Bacteria; kingdom Bacillati; phylum Bacillota; class Bacilli; order Lactobacillales; family Enterococcaceae; genus Enterococcus; species Enterococcus sp. DIV1304_2. The sequence continues at coordinate 1,150,320 of NZ_CP187851.1, read as the reverse complement.
TTTCTTCGATGATCTGACATTCGATGCAGTTTTGCAAAAACAAAGAATAAAGATGTGTTTTTGAGACCCCAAGTGTTTTATCCAAGAAAACCCCGTGTTTAAAAGATGTTTCAATTTTAAGCGGTTTGATTATTTCATTTAAATGTTTGATATCCGTTCGTATCGTCTTTTCGACTCCCCCGATGACTTGGACAATTTTCGATACGGTCAACCATTCATTCTCCCATAGCAATTCTAATAATGCTAATTGCCTTGTACTTTGTTTATTTAATATTCCTTTCATTTTACTCCCCCAAATCTAATAAAAAAGCACAGTAATAAACAAAAAAATAACACCCCGTCTGTGATTTTTCCATTTTTTTCTTATATGATTATTCAATTTTCATTTAGATTTATCATTGAAATAAGATTTCAACAAAAATATATGTACTATTACTTAATCATAATTTTAAAATATAAATCGTCTTATGTCTATAAGAAAAATGAAGATAACATGAGATATTTTTAATTTACAGTTAAATAATATTTGTAATAATAAATGATCGAATAAAAGCATCCGAAAATCAACGCCTTTATTCAATCATTTCTTTATTTGTTATTCTAATATTTTTTTAAATAACTTTTATTGAACCACTACTTCTTTGTGTCTAGTTATCTAAATAAGTCAGGGTTCACCTGTCTAAAACATCCAAATCAACTCTGTTTCCCACTTAGAAATGCAAAGACATGTTCTCTGGAGATCGATCCAATCGGAATTTCTTGTTTATAGATGTTGACTGTTTCGACTGCTTCTAGTTGAGCAAATAATTGTTTTAGTGGTGTATCAAGCTGAACCACTCTTCGTTGTTCAGTGATCTCTTTCTCAAAAAAGCCAGCAAGTACAAGTTGTTCAACTGTCTGATCTTTTTCTTGGATCGATTCCTCGAAGAAACTACGTACAAAGTCATTCTTAGGATGCATCAATAATTGTTCTGGTGTATCACATTGGATCAATGCCCCTTCTTTCATCACAGCGATGCGATCCCCTAGTTTAATTGCTTCCTCCATATTATGGGTAACAAAAACAATCGTCGTACCTAATTCTTTATGAAGTGATAAAACAAGCTCCTGCAAGGAAGTTCTTGATAGAGGGTCCAACGCACTGAAAGGCTCATCCATCAAGATCACTTCAGGATTGGCTGCTAACGCCCGAATGATCCCTACACGCTGTTGTTCTCCTCCAGACAATTCTTGTGGCATTCGATCACGATAGATATCAGGATCTAAACCAACTTTTGCCAGTAACTGATCCGAAGTCTCGGATCGTTTCTGTTTTTCCCAGCCTAACATTTCAGGGATCACTTCGATATTCTGTTTGACAGTCATCGTTGGAAATAATGCAATCTGTTGCAAGACATATCCCATTTGCCAACGCATTTTTTGCAAGTTATAGTCCTTTAATGATTTACCTTTGAAATATACCTCACCGACACTTGGTAAAGAGAGTCCATTGATCATTTTTAGTGAAGTTGTCTTTCCACTTCCCGAAGGACCTACCAATACAAAGATCTCTCCCTCATTGATCGAAAGGTCTAATTGTCTAATTGCATACTTGTCATTAAAGGTTTTTTGGACGTTTTTAAATTCAATCAGTTCGGTCAATTGTTACCCTCCTTCACTAAACCTTGGTCAACCAAAAATTGTCGTGCCACTTCAGCTGGTTGTTTTTTCTCGACATTTACTTGGTAATTCATCGTTTGCATCTGTTCTTCCGTTATTTTGCCGCTAAGTTTCTCTAAAGCTGCCACGACTTCTGGATGATCATTGGCAAAATCTTCATTCATCAATGGTGCGCCTTGGTAGGTAGGGAACAAGCCTCGGTCATCTTCTAGGACGACTAAATCGTATTGTTTCAGTTCACTGTCGGTAGAATAGGCATCAACTACATTGACATCACCATTATTTATTGCTTGGTAACGCAAACTAGGTTCCATGCTTTGGACACTCGGAAAATCTAACTGATAAAGTTCCTGTATCCCCTTGTACCCATCCGCACGGTCGATAAATTCTAACGTGAACCCTGCCTTCATTTGATTCTCGATTTTAGCTAAATCAGAAATTGATTTTAATTGGTGCTCATCCGCAAAGTCACGTTTAACAGCAAGAGCATATGTGTTTTGATAAGCCATCGGACTTAAAAGTGTCATTGAGAACTGTTCATTTAACAGTCTATTGGCCTCGTGATACGTTTCTTCTTTTGTTAATTTTTGGTCCTTGATTGATTCTGGAACTGTAACCAAACTCTCTAATACTGTTCCAGTAAACTCAGGATAAATATCAATTTGTTTGTTTTCTAAAGCGCTGAATAGAAAACTGGTTTTACCGAAATTCGGTTTTAATTCGACTTCCGCCTCGGTTTCTTCTTCAATCAATCCTTTGTACATCTGGATCAATATATCTGGTTCTGCACCAAGCTTACCGGCAATCGTGATTTTCTCTTGTTTCAAGAAACCAGTTTGATAAATGGAAGCACCTGCGACTAAAGTCAAAATCAAGCCTAAAGTGATCATCGTATAACGAGGTTTCAAGTGTTGTAATAGACGGATCAAGCTACTGAAAACAATAGCTAACAAGGCGGAGCTGATTGCGCCGATCAAAGTTAAAACAGGTGTATTCCGATCGATCCCTAGTAAGATAAATGTTCCTAGCCCGCCAGCACCGATCAAGGCTGCTAATGTTGCTGTACCAATGATCAATACTAACGCAGTACGGATACCTGAGATAATGACAGGCAGCGCGATGGGTAATTCTACTTTGATCAATCTTCGAAAACGAGACATCCCAAAAGCAACTGCTGCTTCTTCGATTGATGGATCGATTTCTGCTAATCCTATATAAGTGCTTTGAAATATCGGTAATAAGGCGTATAAGATCAAGGCGATCAACGCCGGTAAAGTGCCGATCCCTACAAATGGAATCAATAATCCTAAAAGTGCAAGTGAGGGAATAGTTTGCAGCACACTCGTTACTTGTAACAAAAATTCTGCCATTCTTTTATGGTTGACTGCCCAAATAGCAAGTGGGATCGCAATCACTGCGGCAATCAATAATGCAATCAATGAAATAGATAAGTGCTGAAATGTTGCTGCGAATAACTCTTCTTTTCTCTCACTGAGCGTTTCGATAAACGTATTCATATGACCTTCCTTTCTGTTCTCCTTTAAGTATAAACATAGCGAAGTAAATCCCCAACTAAGTTGTTTTAAAAAAAAACTTGCAATCGACTAGATGGTGAGAAGTGATTGCAAGTTTTGTTTTTGTATTTAGTTATTTTGAATCGTACGTAGCTCTATGTTGATAGAAGGTTTCTTCATACCTGCGTTTTCGTTCATTTTGTCGATACTTTTTTTCATCCCACATCACAAACCATAATACAAACGAAGGTAAAAAAATCAATAATGCTGTTTGTAACCCATAATTACCTATAATAATTCCAAAAAATAAAATCAACAACATCGCACCAAAACGTCTCATTGATTGCATCTCTGATCACCTCTATTATTTTATACCGAACGATTGTTCGCTCTTTTATTATACGAACAATTGTTCTCGTTGTAAAGGAGAAGTTGGAATTTTGAACAAAAAAAAACAGCCAGTAACTTTTAAAATCTCGTGGGGGAGATACTTGTTTACTGGCTTGTTCAATAATTATTATACTTTAAGTTGTGTGTCAGTGACCAAAAAAGTAAAAATCGGTTGTTTTAACATCATAATCGTTAAATTTAATAAAATAATTTATGTTTTTTTATATTTAAATACATTTTTTTATTTATCACACTATTTTATTCACTATTTTTTTATCCCTAAATTATGCAATACATATTTTTACATAGAATCATTTTTGATTTAAAAGATTGTTTTACAAGGAATGATTGACCAAAATTAAATACACTTCATTATGTATATTTTTTTCTATTTACCTATTGAATTTATAGAGCCATTCAGTGTAATATAAAGATTGCTGAAAATTTTCAAAAAGAAAAGAGGTTAGAGATGAAACAAGTAAAATTTTTATTAGACTTATGTGGAATTATTTTTGGGGCTGCTCTTTATGGATTAGCGGTAACCGGAATCAATCTCCCTTCAAAATTAGCTGACGGTGGTGTCACAGGAATTGCTCTTTTACTTAATCATTTATTTGGCTTTGCGCCTTCCATCACCTCACTGATTATAAATTTACCTTTATTGCTGATTTCCTTGTTTATTTTTGGAAAACATGCATTTATTCGAACGATCGTCGGAACATTTTCTCTGGTCTTCTTCTTGCATGTATGGGAAAATTTAAATGTCCACTTTGCTGTTGGAAATCTTTTAGTGAATAGTCTAATGACTGGCATTCTTTCGGGAATCGGTTGTGGCTTAGTTTTTCGTTTTGGGGGCAGCACTGGCGGCACCGATATCGTTTATCAAGCAATTGAAAAATATTATCATGTGAATATCGGGAAAAGTCTATTTGTTATCACGTTTGGGATTTTAGTTGTGTCTTTGTTGTATTTGGATTTTACGCATTTTGCCTATACTCTTTTGAGTTGCTCAATTTTATCTTATACATTGAATAAAGTGAAGTACTTCCGCTTCGCTAATCCTTTCAAAAAAATCACAGCTCCATCCCCAACAGTCAATCAATTAGAACCTGTGGAAGATTCATATATAGATTGAACTCTTACCATAAAAAGCAACTGAGGTCGGAACAGAAGTGTTTATTTCTCGCCGTTTATCTGGTTTTAGATAGTGCGAGAGAAACCATGTTCCAGCCACAGTTGCTTTTTTATAGTCATTCTTACTACTTGTCTTATCGAGCCATTTTTCCACCGGTGGATTTGAACCCACCTGACAAAACGACTTTGCCTTGCTGGCTACCTTCCTTCACCAACTTCATCGCTTGTTCAAGGGAAGCTCGGGTGATACCATCTGAGTAAACAGTTGTTACGTGGCTATGAAGTTTATTTTCTTCAAATAACTTTGTCAATGTCTCTAGGATTGTGCCTTGTGTTGCGATTTCTTTATTATGATCGGTTTTCGTGAAAACATACTCCCAATGGAAGCTGATTGAATCATTTTTATATTCATTCCAATCGATTTTCGCTTGTGTATTGACGATCATTCCGATATGCCCTAAAGGTTGAATGATATTTTTTATTTCTGGTAGATAGGCTTCAATATCATACAACACTGCGATATAGTCAACACCATCGCTCCCAGCTAATTTTAATTGGTCATAGATAGAATGATGGTAATCGATCGGAACATCTACGCCATTTTTTTCAAGCCATCCAAAATTTTGCGGACTAGCAGTTGCATACACTTTCATACCCGTCCACTTCGCTAGTTGCGTCATGATCGAACCAACGCCACCTCCTCCATTGATCACCAAAAGCTCTTTCCCTTCATTTGCTTTTTCTTGAGGAACTAACTGAAATTTTTCAAATAGCAATTCATAGGCAGTGAGTGCAGTCAATGGAATCCCTGCAGCAGCTTCGTCGCTAAGATTCTTAGGAGCTTTTGCAGCGATCCGTGCATCAACGATTTGATACTCTTGTTGACTCCCTTCGCGTTGAGTCGTTCCTGCATAATAGACACGGTCATTCAGCTCAACCCCTTTTACAGCCGCGCCCATTTCCCGTACATAACCCACACTATCATAGCCGAGCACAGTGAATGTTTCTTCTTTGACGATTTCTCTTCGCTTCGTATCTATAGGATTGATTGAAAGTGCTACAACTTCGATCAATAAGTCGTGTTCGCCAGGTTTTGGTACCATCGTATCTTCTTCAATCAATTGCGGATAAGGGGTCTCATAAGTAAAACCAAACCTTTTCATTGATGAGGGTCTATTTATCATTTTTCTGTTCCTTTCTACTGCAATAATATAGTCGGTCAAAAAAAAGCTGTTCCGCTCCAACACCCAGACATTTTTTCACAAGTCCTGCTTGTTTCTTATGTGTCTGAATGTTTGAAGGAACAACTTTTTCTCATACTTGAGCAGTCACTACTTATTGGAAATAACCATTGCCTTTCAAGGAATTACCTTGGTCATTGATCAGGCCTTCCAACGAACGATCTAATACTCCATGAGTTTTCTTACTTGAACTTTTCTCTTGGTTCATTGTTACACCTTGTTTTCCATCATAGGGTGTATTTTCTGTTTCAAATAAAAGATACGCATTCTTTTCTTTTTTGATCGAAGCGAGCAATTCTTCTTCAGAGATTTTATTTTTCTTCGGATCAGGAATGATCGAAGCGGGTACGTACTTAGGTACAAAATAAGAACGTTCTCTTCCCGAACGATTGAATACACTTCGTGATTGGCTTGTTTTTTCTTGTGTTGATCTTTGCTCTGAAGGGCTGGCATGACGAGTATAGCCAAAATTCGTCTGACTGTTTCGTTTGGTTTGTGTTTTTTTACTCTGCCTATAGTCTGGCAAATTTTGTTTATGTTTTGCTAGATTTGCTTTTTGTGTTGAAGCATGCCGAACATTGACTGTCGAATGAGGATTTTTTTCATTTTTTGAATAATCCTCAAAATGAAATTCATTGATTTGCTCGAACAATGGTTTGTCGCTTGTATCGGTCATCAGATCATCTTGTCCGTCAAACAGCACACGCCTATTTTCATTTTTTAACTTTACACCTATGTGATCATCGTATGCAGGAAAGCGAAAATGTTTTCGTTTGATTTCTGTCATGTAAACCATCCTTTTTCAGTGGACTTTCTCTTATAATAGCACAAATCGTCTATTTTCTATAGCTAAGCGTTAGTCTTATTTAACTTTCTTGTCGTTTCACGAATGATCAATTCTGGGAAAAAGTGACGGTATCCTTGACTTGCTCCTTTTTCAGTAATTTTCTTTAATAACATTTCGCCGCACACTTCCCCCATACGAATGATGTCTTGTTTAACGGTAGTCAGTTTTGGGGAACTGATTTGATCAAGAAATACGCCATCAAAACCAATAACGCCAAATTGATCGGGTAACTGTCCGCCAACTTGTGTGATGCCACGAACGATACCAAGCGCTAAACGATCAGAACTGCAAACAAAACACGTTTTATCTGAAAATTCGTCCCAATGTTCTGTGATATATTTTTCTGGTGTGGTGGAGTGATTATCAAAACGCAGCATTTTCGGAGTTAGCCCAGCCTCTTCCATCACTTTTAGATAGCCCGCTTCTCTAGATAGTTCAAAAGGTTCTGCTTCATCAATGCCGATATAAACAACCGTTTGATAACCAACTTCTAAGGCATATTGTGTCGCTTTGGCGGTTCCATATTGATTATCGCTATCAACATAATCATAGCCCATACGATTTTCACCAAATAGCACGACTGGCTTTTCTAGACGATTGATCCAATCAAAATCTCTTTGACGCACGCCAGTGATGATATAACCATCGCAGGAGCCAACGTCAAAAGCATCGTTGGTCACTAATTGCAAGGAATAGTGCTCTTTACCAATCCTTTTAGCAATCCCCATGAGTAGATTCATATAATAGGGCTCCGTGGTATCGATTTCCTCAAGAATAAACAACTTGATGATCTGTGAACGGTTCGAAACTAACGCTTTTGCTGCAATATTTGGACGATAATCCAATTCAGCCATGGCTGTAAAAACTAGTTCCTTTAGCTCATCAGTGACTTGTTCTGGATGATTGATCACCCGAGAAACCGTCATTTTTGAGACATTTGCTCGTTTAGCTACATCTGCCAATGTTGGCATAAAATCTCCCCTTCCATGCCTAATTCCATAACTATAGTCATTATAGCAAAGATTTGTGCTAAAAAAGAGCAACTCTCAAGTAGTTCTGAAAAAAAAATCTATCAAAGAAAAAAATTTCTCTTTGATAGACGTTTTATTTATTTAGACCTCTTACTTACTATATAGACACAGCCATCATTTGGCTCAAAAAATCCGCTGCTTCATCCATCAATGGGACTTCTACCATGTGACGTTTTTCCGAAGAAGCACGAAAGACGATTCCCTTACCATAAGACTTATCTTGGTTTTTTTCGACAAATTTAGACACTTGTCGAAAAGGAATCTTTTCATCTTTTTCACCATGCCAGAAAAATAAAGGACGACCTGCTAATTTTTCTGGGTGTAAAGATAGATCATAATGGTTGACCCAAGAAATCAAATCAAAGTAGTCAACGGGCAACTTGTACTGGAATTCTTGTGCTCTAAGTGAGATTTCTTGACCATATTCAAGTGGTGATGGTGATCCCATCAAACAAATTCCGCCAGTGATTTCTGGGTGTTTGGCTAGCAATGCACAAGTGGTCATTCCACCCATTGACACACCACCCACAGCTAATTTATCTGAAAGAAGTTCACGTTTTTTTAGATGTTCGATCAATGTATCAAACTCGAATAGATTCCCGTAGATACTACTCCAAAAAGTAAAGGAAGGAATTTTTGAAACGGGTTGTTTACGCTCGCCATGATTCATCGCATCTGGAAGCAAAACTCGCATCCCTTTTTTAGCCATTTTTCTACCTTGAGTCAATACAAGCTCCTTGCTTGTCTGCCAACCATGATAGTAGATCACTACTGGGATTTTCTCTGTCTTCAACTCTTTTTGGACAACTTCTAATACGGGTATGTTTTTGATGGTTCGTTTCAAAATAATTGGATTCACTGATTGATTCACCTGATTTTCATTAGATTGGTTGACCGTAAAGACAACCATAAACTTAGCATGACTTGTACAAGGCATAGTAGCCCAAATGTAATAGTATAAAAATCCATCCTTTTAACAAAGAATAACATGGCCAATATTCCTATGGTTCCTAATCCTATGGATAAGGCTGGGGAAATCGACATTTTAAAGAAGCTAGCCACACTACCAAAAATATTACCAATAAACACCATTAGAAAAAGAAAAATACTTAATATTACCCCATCAGTTAGTGAGATTGGGAATAACAAGGAATTCGCTTCAATGGGTTGTTGGATCGCATGGGTCCCTAAATACATACTAAGAAAAATACTACATATATGACTGACTCCAATGACCCTGTTCATTCGCTTCATCGCGCTCACCTGACTCTCTTTATAATTCTATTATAATCATTTTATCATTTTTTTAAAGTAATAAACGTTTATTCTTTTCTTTAATCGCATTATTTCTGATATGATGAACATAGACGCTACTGAAAGGAGTTCTTATTATGTTCGATCCAAAAATGTTAGCGATGATCTTTTTCATCAATTTCGCTTACATCACATTAAATACCCTACGCTTTATGTTGACCATGAAAGGCTATCGCTACATTGCTCCATTAGTTAGTATGGTTGAGATCACTATTTATATCGTTGGTTTATCGCTGGTTTTAGACCGCTTAGATAATCCATTGAATTTGTTCGTTTATGCGTTAGGCTATGCTGTTGGTATCAGTGTTGGGATTGCCATTGAGGATAAATTAGCACTAGGATATATCATGGTAACGACGATCCTACCAGCAAATACTTCAGAGGATAAAAATTTGCCGATCATTCTTCGACAAAATGGGTTTGGAGTGACTCAAACGTCAGCAACTGGTTTAGAAGGTGAACGGTTAGTCCTAGAGATTTTATCTCCACGTAAAAGTGAACGTGAGCTTTATCGCTTGATCAAAGAAGTTGAAGAACGCGCTTTTATTATCTCCTACGAACCAAAATATATTTCTGGCGGATTCTGGACAAAGAAAGTGCGCAAACGTCGAAGCAATGTGAAATGAATATTCACAAAACAGACGATGATTCGATGAATTTATTTCATCCGACCATCGTCTATTTATTTGTTTTATTAAAAACCATCGACAATTCCTCATCATTTTGTTATTATATTGTATATCATTAAATTTATGGGAGTACTTATGGAAATACAACAAAAAACAACGACCTATCTACATTGGGGATCTGTTTTTGCCGTTTTGAATGCTTTACTTTTTTTCTTTTATGCTTATTTTAAGACTTCAAGCATCCCATGCAATTCATTTGGCTGGTTATTGCTTGACCATTCCGAGCTGAATCAATCGACTGACAACCCAACCTTCTTGATTCTTTCTACTTTCTGCGGCCTTATCTTCTCGTTATGTTTCGCCGCCTATTTTGCTAAAAAAAAGATGAATACATTTAATGAAGTAAATGTTATTTTCGTGATACTGAAATCACTGAACCTTTTAACAGCTATGCTCTATACGGTTAATCAAGATTCACTTTTTTTCTTCATTATTAACGGTTTAGTTGTGATTTTAACGATATTTACTTTCTTTATTTTTTCATTGATCACCAAGCAATTAAGAATGCCGATGGTCATACAAACCAGCACCTTTTTCTGTTTTTGCTATAGTCTCGTAGCACTATTCATCCTAGCCTTTGCGCCATCGATCAATTCTGCCAATATCCAAATCACTAGTAATATTCTAGATATCTTGTTTATTGGGAATTTGGCTTATATGATGTGGCATTTTCGTCAAGCAGCATGATCCCAATGAGATCTGGACAGGAGTGTTTAGTCTCGAAAAATCAGGCAGCATCCACAAAAATTATTTTCTAATTTTTGTGGATGCTGCCTGATTTTTCGAAGTAGTTCTTTCTGTTCTCACTTTTTCCGGTTTTAGTCGGTGGGGTCCCCAACAATTGTCGAGGTCATATTTTCTTGATATAAGAATAAGATTTTAAATCCAATTGCCGCATGACTTCGACCAACGCTTGTTCTTTAATAAAGGCGGCTCGCATTGGTGTTTCCGTTGAAGGTTCATATTTTTGTAGCAATGCGTCATTCCTATCCTCTGTTACAGGCAAGAGCAATTGATATTGCTCCTGTTGGACGACAACCCCCGCTAATAATAAGGCATCTAAAAAAATCGACTCACGGCGTTTTTTGTATTTGTTTTCACAAATTCGTTCGATAATCACTTCTATTTGGTCAAAAAAATAGGTTTCATTCACATCGCCAATCAACTGCCCTAGAGCCTGAAATTCCTCAGATAGTGGGGTTTGCTGTTTTTGGAGATGGAAATACGTTGGTAAAGAAACCACGTTCTCTCCTTGGTTGAGCGTTACAAAGCGATAGTTCTCATTTCCTGCTTCCAACCGCACAATCGTAGGAACTGAAAAAGTAGTGGCATAAAAATAAGCAGACGTTGTTTCATGGCAGAAATCCCAAATTTCTTCTGATAAGAAGAGATTTCTGCGGTGTTCCGGTTGTTTCATTAATTCATTGATCAATTCTTTAGTCAGTTGATTGATCTCTGTTTGGAAATCTCCTTGGTCATAGACCGGAAAAGCACAGCGGTAACGGCGATTTTCTCGGATGATCAAGCCACTATCGATCATTTGATCAAGAAAGTGTACCATTTTCTTTTGGGGAAATGCTTTCTTTAGTTGGCGTAAAATGACCTCTTGTGAGCCTTGTTCGATCAAATAGTCGATCATTGGTTGGAAGAGCGGATGCTCAATTAGTTTTCGTTCGTTCTCTAAAGAATAAAAATATTGCATATCTGTTTACCTGCTTTCTATGTGACACCTTGAATGAAAAAAGCGGGAGGTCCCAGTCAACTGGTTACACTCCCACTCCCTTCTTCCAATCTCATTGCCTAATTGAAAACTTCTGTTAATTGAGGTACCACTTGTTTTTTACGTGAAACGACCCCTTGTAAAAATGCGCGATTGTTTTCTAACTTCACGCCAAAAGCTTGTTCAACTTGTTCTTTTCTTTCGCCAGCAATCAATAATTCTGAGTTACTGTTCAAGATGTCTGTTACAACAAGAACAAAAAGATCATACCCATTCGTCGCGATCTCTGTTTGCATAGCAGTTTCAAGTTCAGCTTGACGATCCATTACTTCATTTAGATCAACTGTATTGACTTGAGCGATACGAACACTTGCTTCACCCATAGGGAAACTTTTCGCATCTAGATCAAGTAATACTTCTGCTGGTTTATCACTTAGATTTGTACCTGCTTTCAACATGTCTAAACCATACGCTTCTAAGTCTACACCAGAGATTTCAACTAGCTCTTTTGCAGCCAATTGATCTGCTTCTGTTGAAGTTGGTGATTTGAACAACAATGTATCTGAAATGATTGCTGATAACATGATTCCAGCGATTTCTTTCGGAATCTCAATTTGATTTTCTTTAAATAATTTTAGAATGATCGTACTTGTACAACCCACTGGTTCAGCACGATAATACAATGGATTCGCTGTTTCAAAGTTGGCGATACGATGATGGTCAACTACTGCTAGAATCGTAGCTTCCGCAATATCTACCACGCTTTGTTGGAATTCATTATGATCGACAAGCATGACATCTGCTTGTTCCTCTTTGATCGATGTGATCACTCGAGGCGCCTCTAATTTGAAGTAATCTAGTGCAAATTGTGTTTCTTCACTTGGCGTGCCTAAAGCGACAGGCTCAGCGTTTACTCCTAATTGATTTTGCAAATATGAAAATGCAATCGCTGCTCCAATTGCATCTGTATCAGGATTTTGATGACCAAAAACTAAAACTTTTGACATTTGACTCGCTCCTTTTTGTTTTCTCCTATTCAATAATAGCAAAAAAACGGAAAGAAGCAATACTTATCTTCCTTCCGTTCGCGTCTATCTAGTTAAATACTTTGTATAATCTTCGATATGAAGAAGACGTTTTGCATTTTCTACTCGTTCTTTTGTCGGTGGTTCGATTCCTTCTAATGGATACGTCAAACCAAGCGTTTCCCATTTGTATTTACCCATTGTATGATAAGGAAGGATTTCCACACGATCGACATTTTCAAGTGTTTTGATGAATGCATCAAGGCGGATCAAATACTCATCATAATCACTACGTTCTGGGACTAACACATGACGAATCCAGACAGGTTTCTTGATATCTGAAAGATACTGAGCCATTTCTAAAATATTTTCATTGCCCCAATGAGTTAATTTTTTATGTGCTTCGTTATCGATGTGTTTGATATCGAATAACAGTAAGTCCGTATAGTTCATCAACTCTTCAAAACGAGAAAAGAAAGGCTCATCATGGCTAAATGGTTTTCCACATGTGTCGATTGTTGTATGAATGCCACGTTCTTTCGCCTTTTGGAATAATTCGATCAGGAAATCGATCTGCAATAAAGGTTCACCACCACTGATCGTGATCCCTCCTTGTTTCCCCCAATAAGAACGGTAACGTTCTGCTTGGTCTAAAATTGCATCTGCGGTATATTCTTTTCCTCCACCAATATTCCAGGTGTCGGGGTTATGACAAAATTCACAACGCATGCGACAACCTTGCATGAAGACGACAAAGCGAACGCCTGGTCCATCTACAGACCCAAATGTTTCAATCGAATGGACATAGCCTTTTGTTTGTTCTTCCATTTTAATCACTTCTTTTCTTTAGTTTCTTTCGTTATGAGCCACGGACAATGTTGCGACTTCTCAACACGCTGTGAAGAGGAGATCTATCTGTTTGCCTCTAACACGCTATATATCCTTTTTTACATATAGTTGTAAAAAAGGAAGACAAAAGCTCATGCGGAACTTTTGCCTTTCCTTTTTACACTGCATTGATTGTCTTACATTCTGTCGTGTGACGTTCTCATTAATACGTCTAATTGTTGTTCTCTTGTCAAGTCACGGAATTTAACCGCATATCCAGAAACACGGATCGTTAAGTTTGGATATTTCATTGGGTTTTCCATGGCATCACGCAATAAGTCATTACTGAATACGTTCACGTTCAAGTGGTATGCTCCTCTTGAGAAGTAACCATCTAAGACGTTACGTAAGTTGTCGATTCTTGTTTCTTCATCTTTCCCTAAACCAGAAGGGTTGATTGTTTGTGTATTAGAGATACCATCACGAGCGTGTGCATAGTTGAATTTCGCAGTTGAGTTCAAGCTTGCAAGCAACCCATTTTGTTCTGCTTGATAGCTTGGGTTTGCACCAGGTGCTAAAGGTTTACCAGCTTCACGTCCGTCAGGTGTATTCCCTGTATTTTTTCCGTAAACGACATTTGATGTGATCGTTAATAATGAAGTTGTCGGAGTCGAATTACGGTAAGTTTTATGACGTTTGATTTGACCCATGAAGTATTCTAAGATCCATTCAGCGATCTCATCGGCACGGTCATCGTCATTACCATATTTAGGGAAGTCACCAGTTACTTCAAAGTCAACTGTGATCCCTTTGTCATTACGGATTGGTTTAACTTGTGCATATTTGATTGCAGATAAGCTATCTGCCGCATGAGAGATACCTGCGATACCTGTCGCAAATGTACGTTTCAAGTCAGTATCCATGACAGCTAATTGTGCTGCTTCATAAGAATATTTGTCGTGCATATAGTGGATGATGTTTAGCGTATTGACATAAAGCTCAGCTAACCAGTCCATGATGTTCATGAAGTTGTGTTTTACTTCTTCAAAGTCTAATGTGTCGCTTGTGATCGGACGATACTCAGGACCTACTTGTGCGCCTGTCATTTCATCCACACCACCATTGATCGCGTATAACAAAGCCTTAGCTAAGTTTGCGCGAGCACCGAAGAATTGCATATCTTTACCAACAACCGTTCCAGATACACAACACGCAATCGCACAGTCATCTGAACCCCATTGTTCACGAAGCAAGTTATCATTTTCAAATTGGATCGAAGAACTTTCGATCGCAATTTTACTTGCATACGTTCTAAAGCCTTCTGGTAAGTTTTCTGAGTATAAAACAGTCAAGTTTGGTTCTGGTGAAGGTCCCATATTTGTCAATGTGTGCAACATACGGAAATCATTTTTTGTGACTAATGAACGTCCGTCTAAGCCCATACCAGCGATTGATAAGGTTGCCCAGATCGGGAAGCCAGAGAACAATTGGTTGTATTCAGGCGTACGTGCAAATTTCACCATACGTAATTTCATTACTAAATGGTCGATCAATTCTTGTGCTTCTTTTTCAGTGATCACACCGTTGTCTAAATCACGTTGGATATAAATGTCTAAGAATGCAGAGATACGTCCGATCGACATAGCTGCACCATTTTGAGATTTGATTGCTGCTAGATAACCAAAGTATAACCATTGAACGGCTTCTTTTGCGTTTGCAGCTGGTTTTGAAATGTCATACCCATATTTTGCAGCCATTTCTTTCATTTGAGCTAATGCACGATATTGTTCTGAGATTTCTTCACGAAGACGGATGACCTCTTCACTCATCGTATGGTAGCCTGTATTGTCATGGTCTTTTTTCTTTTGAGCCATCAAATAGTCGATTCCGTATAATGCGATACGACGGTAGTCACCGATGATGCGGCCACGTCCGTAAGCGTCAGGAAGTCCAGTGATGATCTTGTTTTTACGTGCAGCACGCATTTCTGCAGTATAAGCATCGAATACACCTTGGTTATGTGTTTTTCTCCAGTCTGTGAAAATGTGTGTTAACTCTTCTTTTGGCTCATAGCCGTTACTTGTTAACGCATGATTCGCCATGTTGATGCCACCAAATGGCATGAATGCTTGTTTCAAAGGAGTTTCAGTTTGCAGACCGACGATTTGTTCTAAATCTTTGTCTAGGTATCCTGCTTCGTGGGAAGTGATTGTTGATACGACATCTGTATCCATGTCATATACACCATTACGTTCAAATTGGATATCATTCAATTTTTGTAATTTTTCCCACAAATTTTCTGTTGCTTCAGTGGGTTTTTCTAAAAAGCTGTCATCACCGCGGTATTCTGTATAGTTGTTTTGGATAAAGTCACGTGTATCCACGCCTTCTTTCCACTTAGTTCCTTTAAATCCATTCCATTGTTCCATCGTATGGACCTCCCGTTTCTGTTTTATGTAACAGTTTTTACGTGATAAGTATAACACATGTTGCCTCCAATGCAAGGGTTTTCTTGTTTTTTTGTTAACAAATAAAGCGAATATAAAATAATAGTAGTTATTAAAGCTTATATATAGGCATTTATCTATTGTGAATCTATTCATATTTTGTTTGTGCAAGTCTTAATTTTATGTTAATAAATAAAAATAGCTGGCAACTGTAATAATACAGTTGCCAGCTATTCCATAAAAAAACTATAACAGTTATTCCTTGATATCCATCGTTGGAGAATCAATCACCATTTGTACTTCTCCGCCTTTTTTCTCATCTAAAACAAATGAACCGTTAGACGTACGATCACCAATTGGATAATCCGTCGGATCGATTGGTAATTCTTGTCCTTTTTGATTGATCAACGTCATCGTTTTGGCATGCCCCTCTGACATATAGATCACTCGATGTGGTTGTTTCTTCAATTCTCGCAATACACTCACACCTCGTTTGGCACGAGAAGTCTGACTGATTTCTTGTGCAAGCATTCGTTTTACTGCCCCACGCTGGCTGACGATAACGATAGGCGTATCTCCTTCTGCTAAGACAAGTAAACCATTAACGACATAATCTTCTTCTTTCAAATTGATCGATTTGACACCTGCAGCCTTCGTTCCAACAACTGGCACTTCAGTCAACGGATAGCGTAGGCCCATTCCTTGATGCGTAACAAGGAAAACATCACGATCTGTTTGTTCTTTTTCAAGATAGACAGCCACTAATTCATCTTCACTGGCTTTTAGCTTCATGCCACTCAATGGACGACTCTTATACGTACGCCATGGTTCAAAATCTGTCATCCGCGTCTGTTTGATCAAGCCGTTTTTACTGATAAATACAAATGTTTTTTCGGAATCGATTTTCTGATAGGGGAATACCGCTAAAATGGATTCATCAACAGCTAGATTCACTATCGTTTGTGAGATATGCTCACCGGCATCTTTCCATTTCAAATCTGGTAGTTCGTGAACTGGTCGATAGATCACATTGGCTTTATTGGTGACCAGTAACAAATGATCTAACGTATTCAGTTCCCCAGCATATAGAAGATAATCTCCTTCACGCATCCCGATTTCTTCTGGTTTTGATGCACTATAGGAACGAAGGCTTGTTCGTTTCACATAGCCTTCACGTGTGACACTGACAATGACATCCTCTTGCGCAACTAATACTTGTGTATCGATTTTGATTTCTTCGATTTCATCTTCGATCATCGTCAAGCGAGAAGAAGCATATTTCTTCTTGACTTCACGTAGTTCTTTTTTCATGACAGAAAATAATTCTTTATCGTTTGAAAGGATTTTATTTAATTCAGTGATCAGAGCAATCAATTCTTGCGATTCACGGCGTAGTTCGGTAATGTCTGTATTCGTCAAACGATAAAGCTGTAACGTAACGATGGCTTCAGCTTGTTCTTCTGTAAATTGGAACATTTGGACTAAATTGTGCTTCGCATCTTTTTTATCTTTACTCTCACGGATCGTTGCAATGACTTCATCTAAAATCGATAGAGCTTTCATCAGCCCTTCAACGATATGCTGTCTTCTTTGCGCTTTCTCCAAGTCAAACTGACTACGTTTGGTGATCACTTGTTTGCGGTGCTCGATGTAACTACTTAAAATATCCTTCAACCCTACTTGATGAGGGGTCATATGATCGATTGCCACCATATTGAAGTTGTAGTTGATCTGTAATTCGGTATTCTTGAATAAATAATTCAAGATTCCTTGAGCGTTAGCGTCTTTTTTCAATTCCACAACGATCTGTAGACCCGTACGATCACTTTCGTCACGAACTTCTGCGATCCCATCGATTTTCTTGTTCAAGCGTATCTCATCCATTTTTTTGACAAGAGTCGCTTTGTTCACTTCGTAAGGAATCTCAGTGATCACGATTTGTTGCTTGTTTCCTTTGATGGATTCGATCGCCGTTTTTGAGCGTAGGATCACTTTCCCACGACCAGTTTCATAAGCTTTCTTGATTTCATCTTTTCCTTGTAAAATGCCCCCAGTTGGAAAATCAGGACCTGGAATGAATTCCATCAATTTGTCTAAGCTGGCTTGTGGATGGTCGATCATATAGACCGTTCCATCAATAACTTCCGCAAGATTGTGCGTTGGTATCTCAGTAGCATAGCCCGCAGAGATACCGGTTGATCCATTGACTAATAGATTGGGGTATCTCGCTGGTAATACAGTCGGCTCTTTTTCAGTGTCATCAAAGTTCCACACAAGGTCGACCGTATTTTTTTCGATATCAGCAAGCATCTCACCACTCAATTTCGATAAGCGTGCTTCTGTATAACGCATTGCTGCTGGTGGGTCTCCGTCCATACTTCCGTTGTTTCCGTGCATTTCTACGAGTACTTCTCGTAGTTTCCAATCTTGGCTCATACGAACCATTGCATCATAGATACTGCTGTCACCATGAGGATGATAATTACCCATGATATTCCCGACGGATTTAGCTGATTTACGGAATCCTTTATCAAACGTATTGCCGTCTTTGTTCATCGCAAATAAAATACGACGTTGAACGGGTTTCAGACCATCACGGATATCCGGCAAAGCACGTTCTTGAATAATGTATTTCGAGTAACGTCCGAAGCGGTCACCCATCACTTCTTCTAACGTTAATTCTTGGATTTCTTGACGTTCTTCCATTAGGTGACCTCCTATTCTACCTCTACTGATTGTTCATTTTTGTTTTCTTCTGCGCGTTCTTCTTCTAATAGGTCATTAGAAACAGACGCGGAAGTCTCAGTTTCTTCTTTTTTGTCTAGAATACTACGTTCTTCTTCTAAGCTGAATTGGACATGGTTTTCGATCCATTTACGACGTGGTTCGACTTTATCCCCCATCAAGGTGGTTACGCGTCGCTCTGCTTGCGCAGCATCATCGATCCTCACCCGGATCAAGGTCCGAGAGGTTGGGTCCATCGTCGTTTCCCATAACTGCTCCGCATTCATCTCCCCAAGACCTTTGTACCGTTGCAACATATAGCCTTTACCGACAGTCTTAATGACTGCAGCTAATTCGTCATCGGTCCAAGCATACTCGACTACTTGTTTTTTCCCTTGGCCTTTAGATACTTTATATAGCGGCGGCAAAGCAATGTAAACTTTCCCTGCTTCGATCAATGGTTTCATATAGCGATAGAAAAATGTCAACAATAAGACTTGGATATGGGCACCATCGGTATCCGCATCGGTCATGATGATGATCTTGTCATAGTTGCAATCTTCAAGTGAAAATTCAGGGCCTACGCCGGCACCGATCGTATAGATCATCGTATTGATTTCTTCATTTTTTAAGATATCTTGCATTTTTGCTTTTTCGGTATTGATGACTTTTCCTCGAAGTGGCAATATCGCTTGGAATTTCCGATCTCTCCCTTGTTTGGCTGATCCACCGGCTGAATCTCCTTCGACAAGATACAATTCATTTTTCTTAGGGTTTCTCGATTGTGCAGGTGTTAATTTTCCAGAAAGTAATGATTCGCCCTTTTTACGTTTTTTCCCATTACGGCTTTCTTCTCTGGCTTTACGAGCGGCTTCCCTTGCTTCTCTCGCTTTGATTGCTTTACGGATCAGCATTTGGCTCATTTCGCTATTTTCTTGCAAGTAGAAGCCCATTTGTTCGCTCATGACATTATCAACGACGGAACGAGCAATCGGTGTACCTAGTTTTTCTTTCGTTTGTCCTTCAAATTGTAGCAAATGTTCAGGTACCCGGATCGACAAGACTGTCGCAAGTCCTTCACGGAAGTCAGTACCTTCTAGGTTCTTATCTCGTTCTTTCAACAAGCCTACTTTACGGGCATATTCATTGTAGGCTTTGGTCATTGCTGTTTTCATGCCGACTTCATGTGTCCCACCATCTTTTGTTCGCACGTTGTTAACAAACGACAGGACATTTTCAGAATAGCCATCATTATACTGATAGGCCACTTCTACTTCGATTCCTTCTTTTTCACCAGAGAAATAGACTACTGGCGTCAACGTATCTTTTTCTTCATTTAAATACGCAACGAATTCTTTGATTCCTTCTTCGTAATGAAAGACTTCTTGAACTGTTTCGTCACCTCTTAGATCTGTCAAAGTGATTTTTACACCTTTTAACAGAAATGCAGATTCTCTTAAACGTTCAGATAACGTATCATAGGAAAATTTCGTGGTTGAGAAAATACTATCATCTGGTAAGAAATGAACAGACGTCCCATTGGCTTTCTTCGTTTTGCCAATTTTTTTCAACGTTCCGTCTGGTTTTCCACCTTGTTTGAATGTTTGTTGGTATTCGATACCATCTCGGACGATCGTCACTGTTAGCCATTTAGATAAAGCATTGACAACACTGGCACCTACACCATGAAGTCCACCAGAAGTTTTATATCCTCCTTGGCCAAATTTACCGCCGGCATGTAGCACAGTGAAAATAACTTCGACCGTTGGGATACCTGAAGCATGCATGCCAACAGGCATACCACGTCCACTATCCGTAACAGTCACACTGTTATCCTCGTGAATCGTCACAGCGATTTCATTTCCGTAGCCTGATAAAGCTTCATCTACGGCATTATCAACGATTTCATAGACTAAATGATGCAAGCCTCGGCTATCAGTCGACCCGATATACATCCCTGGTCGTTTTCTTACTGCTTCTAATCCTTCAAGAACTTGGATCGAGGCATCATTGTATTCATTTTTAATTTTTTTTGCCAAGGCAAACGCTCCTTCAATAATACTTGCGATATAACCGCACCACGCTTATCATACTAGAAAAGTCCTCAAAAAAAAAGAGGGAAGGTCAGAATTACAAGAAACAACCAACTCTCCCGCTTTTTTCTTTCTTTTCTCTCAGCTTGTCAGTGGTAACGATCACTTACTCTTTTTTGATAACAGGTCAAACCATTTTTCATCACTTAGCTAAACCATTTGCCAGTAAAAGTGTCACTGACTATCAGGATATGTGCTTCTGTTATTCCTGTTTTTTATTGTTCCATTTTTGCTAATTCGATCTTGATGCAGCGATCCATGACGATATCATTTCTTCCAGCTGCTTGGAGCATTTCAGCAGCTTCTTCATTCTCAATGCCTAACTGTGCCCAGAAGACTTTCGCATCTGTTTTCAGAAAATCTACCGCTACTTCTGGTAAAAACTCACTACGGCGGAAAATATCCACGATATCAATAGGTTCATTGATATCTGTCAACTGTGCGACAACAGTTTCGCCTAACACTTCTTCCCCTGCTAATACAGGATTGACTGGAATGATACGATAGCCGTGTTCTTGTAGTAATTGTGCGATCTGATAACTTGTCCGTTCGGGCTTATTACTTAAACCAACGACCGCGATCGTTTTTGCTTCTTGAAGATAGCGAAAGATATTCGCTTGTTCTGGATTTTTAAATGACATGTGGATGACTCCTTTCGATCGTTCGATTTTTTCGATTGTTTGAAGCATTCTTTCATGCTAAAATATACATTAGTTTCAACTTGAAAGAGGTTAAAAAATGAAAATAATCTTATTGTTTATTGTAGCATATCTTTTGGGTTCCATTCCATCTGGAGTATGGGTTGGTAAAATCTTTTTTAAAAGAGACATCCGCGAACACGGTAGTGGAAATATGGGAACGACGAATACATTTCGTGTTCTAGGTAAAACCGCTGGAACAGTGGTATTATTCATGGACATCTTAAAGGGAACATTAGCTACTGCCTTACCTGTCATTTTCCATGTCACTTCTGTCAACCCGCTATGGTTTGGTGTCTGTGCGATCTTAGGACATACATTTCCGATCTTTGCTAAGTTCAAAGGTGGCAAAGCAGTGGCGACAAGTGCCGGTATGTTATTAGGCTTCAATCCACTGTTCTTTCTTTATTCATCAGCAATTTTCGTGATCAGTTTATACTGCACGAGCATGGTAAGCTTAACGAGCATGATCAGTGCGGTCTTGATCACTTTATCCACCATCTTCTTACCATACATTGCACCAGTGATCTTACCAGAACCAAATTTACTTTTGACGTTGATTGCTTGTGGTGTCTCCGCTTTTATTTTTTACCGTCATAAAGACAATATCAAGCGTATCAAAAATAAAACAGAAAGCCGAATCCCATTCGGTTTGAATAGTAGCAAAAAGAAATAATCTTTTTGATGAATGATAAAAAACAATGCCTTCTAAACAAATGACTGATCGATTGCTCAACCATTCGTTCATTTGTTCAGAAGGCATGTTTTGTTTCATCGAACTAGATCAAGAGAACACATGTAATCGACTTGTGTTTACTTGACAGTGATCGAATATTTCGTCTTGAATAATTCGTGAGCGCCTAATTGGTTGATTCCTGCTTTTTCGTTCAACTGCCCATTACTATCAACAGTATCTGCGATTCCAAACCACGGCTCGATACAAACAAATGGTGCTTCTTTAGGATAGGGCGACCATATCCCAACGTAAGGCATATCTTTGTAACTGAGGGTGACACTGTGACTAGACTTTTCACTCCGGATACTGTAAGCATTCAATCCCCTTGTTTCAAATACTAACGCATCCTGGTCAAACAGCTCCCGAAATAACGCAAGGTTGGTATTCGTTTGTCCAATCGTTTTTTGCTCCATGTCGATGAATGGTCCAGCTAATGGTAAACGCAAACGTGATTTTCTAGGAGAGAAAGCCAAATAAAAGTCTTCAAAAGTCAAACCTTCTTCTAATGGCACATTGAATGCTGGATGACCGCCAATCGAGAAATACATCTCTTCTTCCCCAATATTTTCAACTTGATAATGAACAGTGATCCCGTCTCCCCCTAATTCATAAACAAGTACCAATTCAAAATCAAACGGATAATTCTCTTTTGTTTCAGGGGTACTTTTCAGGACAAACTTCGCACGTTCTTGTTCGTGCTCCGCCACTTCAAAATCCATATCACGAGCAAAACCATGTTGACCCATTGAATACGTTTTTCCTTGGTACACATATTGATCGTTTTTCAAACGTCCAACAATAGGGAAAAGAACGGGGGCATGTCTTCCCCAATACTTAGGATCGCCTTGCCAAATATATTCTAGATCATGTTCTTTTGATTTCAAACTGATCAATTCTGCTCCATGTTCGGAAATTTCAGCAATCAGCTGATCATTTTGAATAATAACAGTCATCGTCATCCTCCATCTTTTCTCAGACACTCACTTCTTCGAGTAGCAAGCCTCTGAAAAATCTTCCTTTTAATAACTATGCTTCGTCAGCTCATCTTTAAAACGAGCATTCAATACTTTTAAATACGTGCCTTTCATTCCTAGAGAGCGGGATTCAATGATTCCAGCTGATTCTAGTTTACGTAAGGCATTTACGATGACCGAACGAGTAATACCAATCTTGTCCGCAATATTTGAGGCAGTCAATCGGCCTTCATTACCTTCTAAAGCATCAAAAATGGCTTGAACTGCTTTTAATTCACTGTATGACAACGTATTGATCGCCATTTGGACAGCGGTCGTACTACGAACGTCCGCTTCGATATCTCGTGATTTTTGATAAAGGATCTGCATCCCTACTACTGTCGCGCCGTATTCTGCTAAAACAAGGTCTTCATCGTTAAAGGCTTGTTCCATTCTTGCTAAAATGATCGTTCCTAAGCGTTCACCTGCGCCAAAGATCGGCACTACTGTCGTCAATCCAAAAGGATATTTTTCGCGACTTTCAAATGGAAATGCCGTCATATCGCTTGTGATCGGGATATTGGATTCTGTTTTCGTGATCATATCGACTGTTTCTGTGTAGGCATCAGGAAATTGTTTTTGCACAAACATTGTTTTCACACGATCATTGTTCACATCGTGCCGTTCATTATAACCAAGTAAAACCCCTTCACTGCCAATGATATACGTATTGCTGTCTAAAACAGCACCTAAAGTGACCGCCATTTTATCGTAAGGTAAATCCGCCTGCATATCAAACGTATTTTTTTGTTGCAATAATTTGTTTATCTTTCGAGTGTTCGTCAACAAATCCGTCATTTTTTTCCTCCGATTTTATAATATATAGCGACTTAGATCTTCATTTGCCGCAATTGATCCTAATTTATCATTGACATAGGCTTCTGTAATGGTAATTTCTCCCATTTGCATTTCTGGCGCTTCGAATAACAAGTCTTCCAACAATTTCTCTAATATCGTGTGTAAACGTCGTGCACCGATATTATCGGTATCACGATTCACATCATAAGCGATTTGGGCAATCCGTTCGATTGCTTCTTTAGTAAACGTGACAGTCACATTTTCAGTACCAATCAAGGCAATATATTGTTTGACTAACGCATTGTTTGGTTCAGTCAAGATCTTGACAAAGTCCTCAGCAGTTAAGTCATCTAACTCAACACGGATTGGGAAACGACCTTGTAATTCAGGAATCAAATCGCTTGGTTTTGATAAGTGGAACGCTCCTGAAGCGATAAATAAAATGTGGTCTGTTTGTAAGGTACCGTATTTCGTATTGACTTGTGAACCTTCAACGATCGGCAAGATATCTCTTTGGACACCTTCTCTTGATACTTCCCCAGATTGTTGCGATTTAGAAGTGATTTTATCGATTTCATCAATAAAAATGATCCCGCTTGATTCAGCCAATTTGATCGCTTCACTATGGATATCCGCATCATTGACTAATTTTGCTGATTCTTCTTTGATCAATAATTCTAAGGCTTCTTTGACGGTCACTGTTCGTTCGATTTTTTTCTTCGGCGTCAACGCACCAAGTGTTTCGTTCAAATCGATCCCCATTTGTTCCAGTCCATTGTTCATCATCGGTGCTGGTTTTTTTTGATCTTGGACTTCGATCGTCACTTCTCGGTTGTCAAGCAAGCCTTTTTGCAATTGCTCTAACACCGTGCGACGATTCACTCGAATCTCTTCTGTGACTTCTTCTTGTGTTTCTGCCGGTTGTTGCGAGGCATTGAACATATTCATCATTTGCTCAAACTGGTTGTTTGATTGTTTTTGTTCTTTTTTGATACCTGGTACAAGGATCTTCACTAATTGTTTTTCCGCATTTTTCTTGGCTTGTGGGCGAACACGAAGATACTGATCTTTTTCAACGATCTGGATCGCATTTTCGACAAGATCACGAACCATCGATTCTACGTCACGTCCCACGTAACCAACTTCAGTAAACTTCGTTGCTTCAACCTTAACAAAAGGTGCGTTGACGATTTTTGCCAGACGACGAGCGATCTCTGTTTTACCGACCCCAGTTGGCCCGATCATCAACATATTTTTAGGTGTGATATCTTGTTGCATCTTTTCATCTAATTGAAGACGTCGATAACGATTTCTAAGGGCAACTGCCACTGATTTTTTTGCTGCTTGTTGGCCAATGATATATTGATCTAATTCACTGACGATTTGTTTTGGTGTTTGTTTTAATTCATACATGTCATTCACCTCTATAATTCTTCTACAATAATGTTGTGATTTGTAAAGACGCAGATGTCTGCTGCAATATTCAACGCATTTTCAGCAATCTCTTTTGCACTCATCTCATTTTGTGCATAGTTTTTCATTGCTCGTGCGGCAGCTAACGCAAAGTTTCCACCAGAACCAATGGCTAAGATCCCATCATCCGGTGTAATCACTTCACCTGTACCAGAAACGAGTAACATTTCTTTGTCATTCATCACGATCAACATCGCTTCTAGCTTTTGCATCGACTGTTGTGTACGCCATTCTTGGGCTAATTCAACAGCTGCTCGTTGGAGATTTCCGTTGTATTCATTTAGCTTACCTTCAAATTTTTCTTCTAAAGTAAACGCGTCAGCAACGCTTCCTGCAAAGCCAACGACTACTTCATCGTTGTAAATGCGACGTACTTTTCTCGCACTGCCCTTCATCACGACAGATTCGCCCATCGTTACTTGGCCATCACCTGCCATCGCGAATTTCCCGTTTTTTTCAACTGCACAAATGGTTGTTGAATGAAACTGTGATTCTACCATAGATATTTCCTCCTAATAATGTGATCACGCTCGTGGATGGAAAGAGCGATAATTTTTTTGTAAGCTTTCTTTTGTGACATGCGCATAGATTTGAGTCGTTGATAAATTTGCATGACCTAAAAGTTCTTGCACTGTACGCATATCGGCACCATTATTCAATAAGTGCGTCGCAAAAGTATGACGTAACATGTGAGGATGGATATCACTATCCAAACTACTCTTTTTAATGATTTGATTTAATACATACTCGATCCCAGTAGGTGTGATTGGTTCTCCATGATGATTCACGAAGACATAGTCATGTGACTTATGGTATTTCGTCATTAAGACGCTGCGCCCTTTGGCAAAATACTCTTGCAAAGCATCTTGCGCAAATGAACCCAACGGCGCATAGCGTTCTTTATTTCCTTTTCCATGGATCAACATCACCTCTGAGCCAAAATCGATGGCAGACATCGTCAATTGGCTACATTCACTCAAACGGATACCTGATCCATATAGTACTTCTAATAATGCTCGATCTCTTAATGCTAAAGGACTATCCCCTGTCACACTTTCAAATAAGCTTTGCATCTCATTCTCATAAAAAAAACGAGGAAGTTTAACATTTTTTTTCTTCAAATGAACATATGAAAATGGATTTTCAGCGATTTTTTCTTCACGAAGAAGGTATTGATAAAATGAGCGTAAACTCGCAATTTTCCGACTCACCGAATTTCGACTGTACGACTTATCAGATAGATAACTTAGATAAACTCGTACATCCAAATAGCTGACTTTCAGTAGATCAGATTCTCCCGATTCCGCCAAGAATCGTTGAAAATCATTGATATCTTCTTCATAGGCAGATTTGGTTTTTTCTGAATACCCGCGCTCTATGATTAAATAACGCAAAAAATCTTCTTGTAAAGTTGGCTTCATTCTATTTACACCTACCTTTAGATCCCAAAATAAATTTAGCATAGCCCCGGAGAAAAAACAAACAAATTGTCAGAATTTAACTAATATTTCTAAGTTTGTTCACAATTCAATTCGTTTGCTTGACAATTAAGGGATGAGCTGTCCAGAATCAACATAAAAAAACCATAGTTATTATATAAATTGGCATGAGTTCAGTCAATAACCGAGAAATAAGCCGAAGTACTCAAAAATGGCAAACACCATCCTGAGACACTTCGACTTATTACATAACATCCATTTAACGAGAAGCAAATTCTTTATTCAAGACTTCTTGCTTCACTTTTTCATTGGCTGCTAAGGCACGTTGTGCAATTGCTTCATACCGAGATTTTTTATCACGGATTCGTTCAGGTAATTCTGGGAATAATCCGTAGTTTGCATTCATTGGTTGGAAATGTTTGCCTTCCGCATGTGTGATGTAGTAGGCCATACTTCCCATGGCTGTTTCTTGTGGCAACGTCACAGGTTCCAATTCTTTCGCTAAGCGAGCAGCGTTGATCCCTGCAAGCAAACCACTTGCCGCACTTTCAACATACCCCTCTACACCCGTCATTTGTCCTGCAAAAAATAGATCTTCGCGTTTAGTCGATTGATAAGTTGGCTTCAAGAGTTCTGGTGAATTCATGAAACTGTTGCGATGCATTACACCATAGCGGACAAATTCTGCATTTTCTAATCCTGGGATCATGCGGAACACGCGCTTTTGTTCGCCCCATTTTAAATGCGTCTGGAACCCAACGATATTATAAAGAGAAGCGGCTGCATTATCTTGTCTTAACTGGATGACTGCATAAGGTCTTTTTCCTGTTTTAGGTTCTTCTAGGCCGACTGGTTTCATTGGCCCGAATAGCATTGTCTTAAAGCCACGTTGCGCCATTACTTCGATTGGCATACAACCTTCAAAATATTTTTCTTTTTCAAAAGATTTCAATTCAGCAACTTCCGCATTGACCAAGGCTTCATGGAAAGCTTTAAATTCTTCTTCGGTCATCGGACAGTTTAAGTAAGCCGCCTCGCCTTTGTCATAACGTGATTTTAAATACACCTTGTCCATATCGATCGTGGATTTGTCGACGATCGGTGCCGCAGCATCGTAGAAATAGAAACCGTCTGAGCCATTGAATGCTTTGATGCTTTCTGCTAAAGGATGAGAAGTCAGAGGTCCTGTCGCTATCACCGTGATTCCTTCTGGTATCTCAGTGATTTCTTCATTCACCACTGTGACTAAAGGATGCTCTTTGACCTTACGAGTGATGGTTTCAGAAAATGAATCGCGGTCCACTGCTAAGGCACCGCCTGCAGGTACAGCTGTTTCATCTGCTGAATGGATGATCACTGAATCTAAGCGACGCATTTCTTCTTTCAATAAACCAACTGCGTTCGCAAGACTATTCCCTCTAAGAGAATTGGAACAGACTAATTCAGCAAAATTATCTGTATGATGCGCTTCTGTCTTCTTAACTGGTCTCATTTCATATAACTTTACAGGTACACCCGCTTGAGCGATTTGCCAGGCTGCTTCGCTTCCAGCTAGACCTGCACCTACTACATTGACGATTTTCAACTAAAAACCTCTTCTCATTTCTTTATTTTTGAACATCTTCTTCGTAATCGCCATTCGTACAAACCACTTGTTTGCCGCCTTTGACTTTTTTCTCGACCAAATAATGGTCACATTTCGGACAATTTCTGCCGATTGGTTTTTCCCAAGAGGTGAATTCACATTCTGGGAAACGAGAGCAGCCATAGAATAGACGATTTTTCTTAGATTTACGTTCGATGACTTGTCCTTCATGACACACGGGACAAGTGACGCCGATTTCCTTGACGATTGGTTTGGTATTTCGGCAATCTGGAAAATTACTACATGCATAGAATTTACCATACTTCCCTAATTTTATCACCATCGGATGCCCACACAAATCACAATCAAAACCAGCTGGTTCATCTTTGATCTGGATTTTCTCGATTTTTTCTTCGGCATTCGATAATTCTTTTTCAAATGGTTTATAAAAACGATCGACGACTTCGATCCATTCTTCTTTTCCTTCTTCGACTTTATCCAAGTCATCTTCCATTTCAGCTGTAAAATGGATATCTACGATTTGTGGGAAGAACTCACAGATCAACGAATTGACGATCTCACCTAATTCGGTTGGTTCAAAACGTTTTTGTGTCAACTTCACATAATATCGTCGTTGGATCGTATCTAACGTTGGCGCATAAGTCGAGGGACGACCTACCCCGTTTTCTTCCAATGCACGGATCAATGTCGCTTCACTATAACGTGCAGGCGGTTGTGTGAAATGTTGTTTCGGTTCGATATCGACAGATTGCACCGTATCGCCTTCTGCTAACTCTGGCAAAATGTTTTCTTTGTCTTCTTTCCCATCATCGCGGCCTTCAACATACACTTGCATGAACCCTTTGAATTTGATTTTTGAACCATTCGCAATGAACCTTACATCATTTTGTTCCAACGTGACTTTCATCGTATCCAATACAGCTGGTGTCATTTGACTTGCAACAAATCGTGACCAAATCAATGTATATAATTTCAATTGGTCTTTATCCAAGTATTGTTTCAACTCATCTGGTGTACGTAATGCACTGGTTGGACGCACTGCTTCATGGGCATCTTGTGCCCCTTTAGAGTTCGTTGCTTTACGTTCCGAATGACTGGAGAATTCTTTTCCGTATGTTTCTTCGATGAACGTTGCGACTTCGGCTTTAGCAGTATCGGCGATCCGTGTAGAATCGGTACGCATATACGTGATCAACCCGATCGTGCCTTGTTTGCCAAGTGAGATTCCTTCATACAACTGCTGCGCCACCATCATGGTTTTACGTGTTCTGAAATTCAATTTACGAGCGGCTTCTTGTTGCAAACTACTTGTCGTGAATGGGTTCGCAGGATTTCGCTTGCGTTCTTTCTTTTCGACTTTTGTTACTGCAAACTCTTTACCAGTGATCCGGTCAGTCACTTCTTTGACAGTTTCGGCATCGGACAATTTTTTCTTTTTGCCATCGACTCCCCAAAAGTTTGCTTTGAACTTCTTACGTTCTTTCTTAAAGTTTCCGTCAATACTCCAATACTCTTCCGGCGTAAAATCACGGATCTCTTTTTCGCGTTCAATGATGATCTTCAATGCGATCGACTGGACTCGACCAGCACTCAAGCCTTTCTTTACTTTACGCCATAAGATCGGACTAATCGAATAACCAACGATACGGTCAAGCGTTCGACGTGCTTGTTGCGCATCGACAAGATCCACATCGATCGTACGTGGCTCTTTAAATGCCGCTTTGACTGCATCCTTGGTGATTTCATTGAAGACAACACGATTCTTATCGTTGAGATCCAAACCTAATAAATAAGCCAAATGCCAAGCAATTGCTTCCCCTTCTCTATCCGGGTCACTTGCGAGGTAAACTTTTTGCGCTTTTTTTGCTGCTGCTTTTAGACTTTTGATGACATCGCCTTTTCCTCGAATCGAGATATAATGCGGTTCATAATTATTTTCAAAATCGATCCCCATCTTACTTTTAGGTAAGTCACGAATATGTCCTACACTAGCCATTACTTTATAATTACGGCCAAGATATTTTTCAATCGTCTTGGCTTTTGCAGGTGATTCTACGATCACTAAATATTTATATGCCATTCCTGAATGGACTCCTTTCCATTTTCGGGTTCCTACTATATATATGTTACAAGGACTTTTACAAATCGTAGCTTATCATATCCATTCAGAAATCGTTTGTCAAGGAAAGCAATAATAAATCAATCGTTATGATTCCAATTCATTAAGGATATCTTGTCCTGAAAAGGTACATATCGCTCCATCTTGGATCAATTGGTGACAACCAGTGGATTGACCTGTCAAAATATTCCCAGGGACAGAAAAAATCGGACGTCCAATCTCTAAGCCTTGCTCTGCTGTGATCAATGAGCCGCTTTTTGCTTTTGCTTCAATCACACAGATTCCACTTGATAAAGCGGCAATCAGACGATTTCTCATAGGAAAATGAAATTTTTGTGGACCAACATCTGGTAAAAACTCACTTAATAAAAGATGATCTCTAGCAATCCCTCGTTGCAACTGCTGATTTTCTTTCGGATAACTATGATTAATCCCCGTACCGATCACTGCAATCGTTCTGCCTGAACAGCGGATCGCTACTTGATGCGCATAAGTGTCTACGCCTTTCGCACAGCCACTAACAACTAGATAGTCTTGGTCAATCACAGGAGTGATCACTCGCTCTACGATTTTTCGCGCATAACCAGATGTTTGTCTACCACCAACGACAGCGATCATTTTTCGTTTCATCAGCGAAAGATCCCCTCGATAAAATAATAAGATCGGAGGATTTGCTAAATGAAGCAATTGTGAAGGGTAGATCGGATCAAGAAAAGTTATGTATGGATTCTCTCCTATTCTATTCCGCCAAGTATAGTTGATCTGGCTCCAATAGTCATAAAAAATTGCTCTAGAGCGATTGAAGTGCGAAACTGCCAACATATCATCAACCGACAACCATTCTTTCTTTTCACTTAATAGATGACGGATCACACGCCATTTTTGCTCTCCGCTCAGTCCTTTGACCAATGCCAACTTTGTAATAAATTCATTGTATATAACCATAAAGCGCCACCTTTTCTAATCTTTTTTATAAGATACGTGAAAAAGTGGCGCATCGCTTATGATAAATATTGTTTGACTGGTGCAAAACTTTTACGATGGATTGGCGTGATGCCATGTTGTGTTAATCCTAACAGGTGTTCTTTTGTTCCATAACCTGCATTCTTGGCAAAACCATAGCCAGGATATTGTAACTCGTATTCGTTCATCAAACGGTCACGATAGACTTTTGCAATGATACTTGCAGCAGCAATCGAAATTGAACGGGCATCTCCTTTGATCAATTTATTTTGTGCAATCGGCAGATCTAAAGTCATCGCATCAATCAATAAATACTTAGGTTCTGGTGTCAATTCTTTAACAGCTTCACACATCGCTAATTTACTTGCTTCGTAAATATTGACACGATCGATCGTCTGCTCATCGATCACACCAATCCCGATGGAGAGGGCTTTTTCTTGAATCTGTTCATACAGTTCTTCACGTTTTTTTTCAGATAATTGCTTGGAATCGTTCAATCCGTAAATCTCTACACCTTTAGGTAAAATAACAGCTGCGGCTACAACAGGGCCAGCCAAGGGGCCTCTTCCTACCTCGTCGATCCCTGCAATCAGGTCATACCCTTGAGCGTATCCTTCATTTTCGTAGAAGGACATCGTCTCATATTTTTCACGAAGCAAAGCTTCATTTGCTAAGCGTTTTTCAAAAGAGCTTAACGCTTGTTGGACACCTTTTCTTGTGTCTAATCTTAGTTGTGTGACTATCGGATCATCAAGCGTTGTGAGTTGTTTCAGTTTTTCTTTGATACTTTGGATCGATTCACTCATGAGTAGTCTCTTCCATTTCTTCACATCGATCTAAAGTATAGCGACCAAGTTTCCCTTGGCGGATATCAAAAACGACTAGCTCGCTCCCACGGTCATAATCTTGGCGATACCCTCTCCGTTCCGTGATCGTCATCAATAACTCAGGTGCAACTTGTTGCTCTTCTTCTATTGATAGTCCATAACGTTCACTGATTTTATTAGGGTAGTAACGGGCAAAGAAATCTAAGCCGTAAATTGCTAGATCATCAAGGTGTACCAATTGGTCTTTGATTGCACCAGTCAAGGCTAGTTTTTTACCGATTTCTTCATCTTCAAACTTAGGCCATAAAATACCAGGTGTATCTAATAGTTCTAATTCACTTCCTAAACGAAGCCATTGTTGCCCTTTCGTTACCCCAGGCTTATTCCCTGTTTGTGCAATCTTTTTGCCCACTAAACGATTCATCAATGTCGATTTTCCTACATTAGGAATTCCTAGGACCATCGCGCGGATTGCTCGAGGTTTGATGCCACGAGCTGCGTCTCTTTCGCGTTTTTCTTTCAGTGCTTCTTTTGCCGCAGGGATCAACGCTTTGATTCCTTTACTTTCTTGAGCGGTGATTGCTAAGGCTTGATGTCCTTGCTTTTTAAAGTATTGTTGCCATAATTTTGTTTGTTGCGGATCCGCTAGATCAGCTTTATTCAATAAAACAAGTCTTGGTTTTTGTTGGATGATTTGATCTAACATTGGATTACGTGAAGACAAAGGTAGTCGTGCATCAACTAACTCAAAGACGATATCAACATATTTCATCTTTTCTGAAACTTCACGTCTAGCTTTCGCCATATGTCCTGGGAACCATTGAATAGTCATTGGTGTTTCCTCCTCTAAAACTTAAAATCTAAAAAAGTTGCTCTTTACTTATACAATACTTGAATGAACTACACTTCTAGGAGTATACAAGAAAAAAACTAAAAATCAAACGGCTTATTCTCAAGTTTCTTCATTTTGCAACTTTCTAAGAATTTTTTTCTCATTGTCGAGCAACCATTGAATATCTTGCTCATATTTTTTTAGATGGCCTTCTTGTATATTTTTTTGAAAATTTGCTTCTCCGCGACTCGCTGCTTTAGTGATGAAGTCCATCATATAAGAAAGTCGCTCGATCATCGTAGGAATCAAATTTGGATACTCGGACTCATCTAGTCTGTATGCTTCAATAAATTTTTTTAAACGATGACACGTTTCATCCGTGATTGGATCTCCTTGATTCATCTCTAAAGGTACCCAGCGATAGGCGGCATAGCTTACATCCCAGATTCTTGATCCTGGTGTGATCGTGTCAAAATCAATGATACCAATGGCTATACCATTTTTCGTTGTCACATTGTATGGCGCAAAATCATTGTGACACATTACCTCACGCTCTCCGAACGAATGTAGCATCCACGGTTCTGTGCCACTTAAAGAAGTAAGGTATCCTTGATTCTGGTCATGGAAATCTCTTAACAACCGACCTGCTGAACAAATGGCACTGTCCGTCAACAATTGAAGAGGCAAAGGATAATCATAGACCTCACCTGCGAGATAAGATACCACTTCATTTCCTTGCTCATCATAGCCTAGTGGTTCTGGCACATAAGTTACACCTTGGTTCCTGAGGTAACTTAAAAATTTTTGGACCTCCTCCGACCAGACTTTCTTAGGACGAATCACTTGCTCTTCTTGGGTCACTACACCGTCTCTTCCTTTTGGTTTCTTTTCGATCATCTAGCTCCTCGCTTTCGACTCTTTTCTTCAGTTTACCATATCGCTTCCACCTCATGTTCTAAAAATGGAAAGAGAGACATCCGTTCAATAAGCAGGTTTCTATTTGTTAAAGTCAATCAAGGAGAATGTTGGCTATCCTAGAAATATTTACCATTGAAACAAGTCTTCTATTTTATAGTTATCTCAGAACGTGTACCGACATATGATGCGAAACTCTGGAGAAGTGAATCCATGCTTATTCAGATCGTAAACTGGACAAAAATATTTGATGCGGAGGGAATACCTTAACAGAGTAAACTCCTTTGTCCGATCTAGCCACAAGAGGAATACTTCATATTTCTGATTCCTAACCGATCTTTTGACATACATCATGAGTCAGTTTTAGGAAAAGTCAAACGATCA
This sequence comes from Enterococcus sp. DIV1304_2, assembly GCF_050555445.1. Classification (NCBI taxonomy): domain Bacteria; kingdom Bacillati; phylum Bacillota; class Bacilli; order Lactobacillales; family Enterococcaceae; genus Enterococcus; species Enterococcus sp. DIV1304_2. Next base: position 1,115,861 of record NZ_CP187851.1, on the reverse strand, counting down.
ATCAGCCAACGTTAGAAAGCAATCAATGTAAAAAAGAACTTGCATAGTAATGAAAAAAGTAAGCTCCGTAAAACAATCGACTGAACGATTCGTTTCATGAAGCTTACTTTTTAACCTGATCCGACTCGAAGTATACAGCTCGTTGACAAGAAGATTCACCTGATTTCTAAAAGTTTTTTAGAAGATTTTTATTTTGCCACACTTAACTTCACTAACCATAGAACTCCTTCATTTGTCCTCATACAGCTATTTTTGACTACTTCTTGCAATACGCTTTATTTTTTATAATTCACACTGATTTTATTCACTTTTGTAAACATATCTAAATCTACTTCAATCAGTCCATCATGTACTAATTTCCGCTGATTGACATCAGAATCAGCAGTCTTATATAAATCAAGGTTTACAAATCCTTCTTGATTACTTCCGTCAACATAGTAGCCAACATATTCACTGTCTTTAGGTATAGTAAAAAGAACAGTCATTTTCTTGTCTTTGAGGGTAATATCTTTGATGTCTTCTTTGTTAAAGAGCGCTACCTCTTCTGAATCGGCGTTTTCAACTGCATTCAAGACAATCGTCGGTTGCTTAGAAAATGAAAAAAATAAAAGCGACATGACTGAAACAATCGAACAAAGTGCTACTGCATAAAACAATTTTCCTCGCTTTTTTTTCTGATTCACCGCCATTTCTTTAGTAGTATCAATCATCGTCTCAGTCATAGTAGAATTTTCCAATAGTTCGTCTAAAGACACACCTAAGCTGGTCGATATTTCCACTAGTGTATGTATGTCTGGGTAATTTCTGCCGATTTCCCAATTAGAAATAGCTGAACGACTAACATTTAATCTCTTTGCCAATTCTTCCTGTGTAATTCCTGCTTGATGCCTTTTTTCTTTTAATATTTTACCAAAATCCACAACATCGCCTCCTTATTCTATCTCTCATTATAACCATTTCATAAAAGAACTTAAAAGCGAATTATTGAAACGAATCGATATATTTCCGATTATTCGATGTCACAATCTGTGACACCTTGTAAAACAAGGATTCTTGCTATTGAAAATGTGAAACAAAACACTTATTATCAAGAGGTGAACGTTCACTAAAAAATAACAAAAAAGGAGTACTTATGAAAAAATTATTTTTGTTCTCTACTATTTTCTTATTATTTGGTTTGTCCACTCCACAACAGTCAGTAGATGCAGATCAATTAAGTGTTGAAGCCACAAATACAGAAGCAAGTTTAATCAACTTGACCCCTTCATTGATCAGAGGAGCCAATGTGCCAACGGCAAACTGGAACGTAGCTTCGTCAGGACGTTGTTCAATATCTGGCACTTATAGTGGCAAATATTATTTATATTCTAACTACAATATATTAGGAAGAAATACGTATAATTATTACTTCCACAATCAAGGTCGTGGAACCTTAGAAATTCGAATGAGAAATTCAGTCAACCATGCCGTCTTAAAAACACATTTCGTTCCAGCGAACTCTACGATTTCTAGTACTCTTAGTATGACAGATCAAAGTTCAAGATTTTATTACGAATTTTATAGTACTGTCGATTATACTTTTAGCGGATACGTCCAATAAAATAAAAAATTCTTCCCCAAGCTAAATACTTTGACAACGCTTACCGACGAGCGCATGATAGAGGAAAATTGAAAGGAGCTGTAGCAAGGTGAACACAATGGTTTTTGTCAATTTCCCTGTGCAAGATGTTGGTCGCTCGGTCGAATTCTATACAAAATTAGGATTCAAACAAAATAAAGAATTTTCAACTGAGGAAGCAAGCGCAATGGTTTGGGATGACACATTTTGGGTGATGCTCTTGACACATGACTTTTACAAAAAATTCTTGAAAAACAAAGAAATCGCAGACACAAAAAAAATGAGCGGTGCACTGATTGCTTTTAGTTTAGCAAATGCTGCAGAAGTCAAACGTTTTGGTGAAATTGCAAAAGAAAATGGTGGTAGCTACCATACAGTCGAGATGGGAATACCGGAAGAAGAAATGTATTCTCTTGAAGTACAAGATCCTGATGGAAACACATTGGAACCAATGTGGATGAAAATATAATCAAAAAAAGAAGACTTTCCAACATGTTGCTATTGGGAAGTCTTCTTTTATTTTACCTGATCCATTTGATTTCATTTAATGGGTAATACACAAATCTCGCTTTTCCTAAAATTTCATCTCTAGATATTGTTCCAAATGAACGACTATCTTTTGACACACGACGATTATCCCCCAAAACAAAATAGCTATCTTCAGGTAATTCTGTATATCCTGTCAACTCTTCCAAGGTAAAATCGGTAGTATAAGGTGCATTTTCATGGTCCGAACGGATATTTTTACTTAAATAAGGTTCTTCGACTGGCTGGCCGTTGATTTTTAGTTGGTCCTTTTCATAACTAATAGTTTCTCCCGGTAGACCAATGACTCTCTTGATATAGATCGTGCCATCTGAAAGTTGGAAAACGACTACATCAAATCTTCTGATTTCAGAGAATTTTTCCATAACGACCATATCACCTTGCTTAAGGACATTCTCCATCGAGTTTCCTTCCACTGGTACTGGGATCAATATAAATCCCCGTAAAATAAATGCAATCACTATGGAACAAAGTAAAAATTTAATAAATAACCAAAAACGGTCAATATAACGCTGCTTTTTTGTCAAAGCCCATCAATCCATCCCTCGTAAAATCTTAACCTATTATCCTCATTATATAGAATAACTACAGAAAAAGCGAATGGTTCAATAATCATTTACAGATAGACGCGAAAAAAGACGGACATACGTACGATGCTTTAGAAATAATTGAATAGGCCAAAATCACTGTATCAAATAGGACTATTCAAAAATATTGTCTAAGCAGTACTTGTCTCGTCTTTTTTAAGTCATACCCTTCATACCAGATCCATTGTTCAGGCGAGATGATTATTCTCTAGATAATGATCCCAAGCTGTATCAAAGATATCCATAGAGGGCAAATAATCAACATTCATTTCTAAATAATCAGAGATTTCTTCATAACTCGTACTATGTTTTGGAAACTGGATATCTTTTCCAGCTTCGGTTGCAAACGTTGATAACGCATCGGAAGATTTCCCTCCACGAAGAGTCATCAGATAGTGATAGAAGCTGCGATTCATTGATTTCCCTCCCAATTGTCAGCAATAAATGCCGCACGACGCGCATGATTACGCTCAAAGTTCTCAGGATTTTTTTTGTAGTAATCTTGATGTTCATCTTCTGCTAAATAGAAGGTCTCCGCTGGCTCAATCGTCGTAACGATGGGATCACTAAAGCGACCACTTGCTGCAAGTTGTTGTTTGCTTTTTTCAGCTTTTTGACGTTGTTCTTCTGTAGTATAAAAAATCACAGGTCGGTAATTGTCGCCTCGGTCTTCAAATTGACCAAAAGCGTCTGTAGGATCTGTTTGTTGCCAATAAAGCTCAAGTAATGCCTCGTATGAGATCAATTCAGGATCATACAAGATTTCTACTGCTTCAGTATGTCCTGTTGTTTTGGCTTTCACTTGTTCATACGTTGGATTTGGCACATGACCTCCAGTATAACCGGACATGATCGTGTGGATGCCAGGTAATGTGTCAAAAGGCTGGATCATGCACCAAAAACAACCTCCTGCAAATATTGCTCGTTCCATTGTTGATTCCTCCCTTACTCTCGAGATATCACTTAATTAGTACTAGATTCGGTCGTTTCTTCCGTCGTTGAGGAATCTTTTGGTAAATACAAACTAAAGCGAATATCATCGTTGACTAAATCAATTTTGTCCGCTTTAATGTACATTCCATTTTGCATACGGAATTGGTCTAATCGTAACATGATCGTTAAATCGTCTGTATTGATCTCGATCCATTCAGGTAGTTTGTAATTTCGCTTGATCATATTCATCACATCTTTGATCGGCAGATTCAATGTGCCAATCGACAAGCTTTTTGCTTTTAATTGAACATTGCCATTTTCCATCACATAAGGATCAAAATACAAGTAAAAATCAATGGGAAATCCTAACACTTCAAACGTCCCATTAAGCAATGCTTCATTTTCTAAATAAAATTTGTACTTGATATCTTGTCCTTCTTGGAAATCTGTCAAGAAAAAGCTGATCAGTTGGTTGACTTTTTCTTTTTGAGTATTGATCGTCAATACTGGATCGCCTTGTCTTTCTGTAATCGCTGGTACTTCTGGCAAATCAGGTTCACGATTGGCGAATATCCGCGTACCCAAGAAAATCGTCGAACCAATGATCAGGCCTAATAAAATCAGAAATGCGTATTTCCAGTAATTATGTCTTTTGTTTTTTACAACTGTTGAACTACGTTTATCCATCCTTGTTTCCCTCCTTGACCAGCCATTTTTCATGCGTTTCGATCAATTGATCTCTCACAGCGTTAGCCATCAATTGATAGCCTAAGTTATTAGGATGAAAATGATCTTCTTCATATAACACATTATTTTTCGTCCCGGTCGAACTATCACTAGAAGCTGACTGATCAGTAGCTTCCGTAATTCCGACCTCTTGATTTAATCCTTGATACAATAGATCATTGATCGGGATAAAATAGCTATTTTCTGCTTCATTTACTACTTGCTGTGTTCCTTCATTCCAGTTATCCACAATCGTTTGCATATCCGTGATCTCAGGGAAGTTCAAATAAAATGGATTGTATATCCCTAAAATATAGATAGGTACCTCTTTATTTAACCCTCGTATCTCTTCGATGATGGCTTGGACGTTTTCTTGATACTTCTTGATTGGTTTATTGAATGAACGGATACTGATACCAAAAAGGTTATTTTGGATCACTTTCATTAAATCATTCCCACCAACAGTCAAGGTAATAATGTCTGCGGTTTCGATATTCTTTTGGATTTCTTCATTGCTTTTCAATCTTTTTAATATTTGATCACTTCGTTCGCCATTTACACCATAGTTTTCCATTTCAATGGCTGTCAACCCGTATCTTTCTTTTATGTCATTTGCGACTAACGGAACAAAACCACCTTGTTTCGTCTGGTCGCCTACTCCTTCAGTCAATGAATCGCCAATTGCTACATAGTGTAACTTTTCCTTTTGATTGCTTTCAGAAGTAACCGATGCTGCCGGTTTTAACAAAGGCTGTGCTTTCGGCACGCTCAAAGAGAGCCCGACAAAGAGAAGAACTGCAGTGAACAAAGGGATCAAAACAAGCAACCACTGTTGTTTCATTCGTTTCATTGTTTCACCTCTAGACCATGATTGTTTCTTATATTACCAAAATTCCAATTAAAAAAATAGCCCTTTTCTGAAAAAAAGAAAGAGGCTGTTTCTCATCTGCTAAAGGAAGTGGAGCATCTCAAAATGTCTTTTCCTCCTCACTTCCTTATGCTAGTAGCACTTGAACGAAAAAAGACAGATCACAAAGAACACGTTTATTTGTCTTCACATGATCTGTCCTTCTATTCCTTATTTTACATTCATCAATCGGTATAATACATGATTGCAAAAGCATTTTCCCCTGTATGGGTAGCAATCACCGGATTTGTATGCAATACTGGGATGTCCATATCAGGAAACAATTGTTTCAAGCCTTCTTCAAACTCTCGAGCAAGCTCTGTGGCACCTGCATGTGAGATACCGATCTGGCGAACGTTCGGTAGAGCCTTCAGTTCTTTCTTCAAGCCATCGAACCACTTGTCGAAAGTCTTTTTCCCACGACCTTTTGTCACAGGAATCAGCTCTGAATGAGCAAAGTTCATCACCACACGAATGTTTAACATACTTGATAGTAAACCAGTTGCACGACTGATTCTTCCACCTTTTACTAAGTTATCCAATGTGGAGATACCGATATAAAGTTTTGTATTATTTTTGATCTTCTCGATTTCAGCAAGGATCTCTTCTGCTGATTTACCTTCCTTGGCCATTTCAGCCGCACGAATCACTTGGAAAGATAAACCTTGGTCAGTCGTATCACTATCAATGACTGTGACGTTTGTTTTCGTTAAGTTGCTTGCTTGTCTTGCAGCTTCAACCGTTCCACTTAACCCTTTCGTCATATGGATGGAAATCACTTCACTACCATCTTGTCCTAATTCATCATACGTTGAAATGAATTCGCCGATCGGCGGTTGACTTGTTTTAGGTAATGATTTTGATTTAGCCATCATTTCCATGAATTTCTCTCCGCCTAGTTGATCGTCATCAGGATATACAACGCCATCGATCATAATTGATAATGGCATAACATGAATATTCAAATGATCTCGTACTGCTTTTTCCATTGTACAAGAAGAATCTGTTACTATTTTTACGTTTGTCATTATTTCACACTCTTTCTTTCACAAAGTGCCTAGCATTTTTCAGGCAGGTCCACTTTCAGTATACCAAAGAACTTCTGTTTTTTCATCAAATTCAGTTATAAACAAAATTTTTAAAATAAATGTTTGTTATGATAACATGGTTCTACTCAGTTTTCTTTATCTGTTCTACTTTTTTGATGGAACGACAAAATAAGCAGAAGAAACCTGAATGATAAAAAATCCATTTCGGTTTCTTCCGCTTTGAATCTTTAGGTTCAACGAGACATTATATCTCTTCTGTTGTGTGTTCTTCTTTACGTTTATACGTCTCAAACTGATGTGCATAACTATTTTTTCCATCTATTTCTCCCGGACTGATATTGATCAATGACCATGCTTGCCAGTCTACAGCAGGAAAATACGTATCTCCTTCGAAAGAGTGATGGATCACCGTACGATACAAAATTGTGCAGTAAGGTAAAAATTCTTCATAGATTGCTGACCCTCCAGCAACAAATAAAATTCCATCTGCTTCTTTTTCATAAGCCAATACTTCATTGACATCATGCATCACTAGTACGCCCTCGGCTGTAAACTCACGGTCTCTTGTCAAAACAATCGTTTGACGATTAGGTAGTGGCTTACCGCCCATCCCCATAAATGTTTTTCGTCCCATGATCAATACATTCGCTTCAGTCATTTGCTTAAAAAATTTCAAATCATTCGGCAAATGCCAAGGAAGTCTATCTTCTTTTCCGATCAGGCCATTTTCATCTTGTGCCCAGATTGCAGCGAACATTTTCTCATCCTTTCTTAGACCGCGATAGGTGCCTTTATTGAAGGATGCGGCTCATATCCTTCAACTTTGATATCATCCATTTCAAAATCAAACACAGAGTTTTTTTCTGTATTCAATACTAGTTTCGGAAATGGACGAACTTCACGAGACAATTGTTCTTTCATTTGTTCTACGTGATTTGAGTAAAGATGCGCATCGCCTAAAGTATGGATAAATTCACCAACTTCTAATCCCGTTTCATGGGCAATCAGATGTGTCAATAAAGCATAGCTAGCAATATTGAACGGGACACCTAAAAACACGTCAGCACTTCTTTGATACAGCTGACAACTTAGTTTATTGTCATTCACATAGAATTGAAACATCGTGTGACAAGGAGGCAAAGCCATACTTGGTACATCTTCTGGATTCCAAGCTGAGACGATCAGTCGTCTTGAATCAGGTGTTTGCTTGATAGCTTCGATCACTTCTTTGATTTGATCGATGAAACTACCTTCTTTGGTTTCCCAATGACGCCATTGATAGCCATAAATATGACCAAGATCTCCATGTTTTTCTGCAAATTCTTCATCTGCCACTATCTTTTCACAGAATTTCTTGCTTTCTTCTTGATAGACTTTATTGAATTCTGGATCAGTCAAACTACGATGGCCAAAATTTGTCATATCCGGCCCATGATAGTCCTCACTTTTGATATACCGTTCAAATGCCCATTCATCCCAAATATGGTTATTATTTTGTAAAAGATAACGGATATTCGTGTCTCCTTTTAAAAACCATAATAATTCGCTTTTGATCAAACCAAAAGGTACACGTTTTGTCGTCAATAACGGAAAGCCTTTTTGCAGGTCAAATCGCATTTGATAACCGAATAAACTAAATGTTCCTGTTCCCGTACGATCACCTTTTACATGTCCTTCAGATAACAACTTTTTCCCTAGATCAAGATATGCTTGCTCCATCTTTTCCCTCCTAATTATCTGCCCATTCACTTAGATATTCCCAACGTGACATTTTTTCTTCCAGCAGTTCCTCAGTTGTGGTTACTTCTTTTTGTAATTCTTGCAATCGTGTGAAATCATCCCCTTGATGATTCATCTCCTCTTGCAATTCATCCAAACGATTCTCTAGTTCCGCAATCTCATCTTCGATTGTTGCCCATTCTTTCTGTTCCATATAAGAAAGCTTTTTCTTTGGCTCAGATTTTTTTTCTTCTATCTTAGCTTTGACTTTTTCTGGTTGAATCTGTTGATCTTCTTTGCGTTTGGCTAAATAGCTAGACATATCGCCATAATAAAGCTCTTGTTTGCCATCTCCTAGAAAAACTAACAGTTTATCAACTACCTTATCTAAGAAATAACGGTCATGAGAAACGGTGATCACCGCTCCAGGGAATGTCCGGAAATAATCTTCCAAGATCGTTAAAGTAGCGATATCTAAGTCATTGGTTGGCTCATCCAGCAATAGAACATTTGGTTGCTGGATCAATAATTTGAGTAAATATAAACGACGCTTTTCCCCACCAGATAGTTTACGGATCAGTGTTCCGTGCATGAATCTAGGAAACAAGAACCGCTCCAAAAGTTCTGCGACACCGATTTGCGTTCCATCCGCAGTTTGGACTTCTTCTGCCGCTTCTTGCAGATAAGCAATCATTCGTTTGTCCGGAGACATTTTTTCATTTTCCTGTGTATAGTAAGCTAATCGAACAGTTTCGCCAATCGTATAGATGCCACTATCTAAGGATAATTTCCCTGCTAAGATATTTAACAACGTTGACTTTCCAGCACCGTTCTCTCCAGTGATTCCTAGACGCTCTCTTGATTGGATCAATAGATCCAAGTGTTGGAGCAAAGGTTTTCCTTCAATCGAATACGAGCCATCCTTAATCTCGATCACTTTTTTACCTAAACGTTGTGTCGCGATATTGAGTTCGATATCCGTATCATGATTGACTTGATATAAGTTTTCTTTTAAATCTTCAAAGCGATTGATACGTGCTTGCTGTTTCGTCCCACGAGCTTGTACTCCCGCTCGCATCCAAGAAAGCTCCTGCTTATACAGGCGTTTACGCTTTTCTTCTTGTTCGACTTCGACACGATCTCGCTCGGCTTTTTCAATAAGATAAGCTTCATAATTGCCTTTATATTCATAAAGATTCCCAAAGGCAAGTTCAAAGATCCGATTCGTGACACGATCTAAGAAATAACGATCATGGGTAACCATCAATAAGGCACCACGATATTGTTTCAAGTAAGATTCCAACCATTCGATCGCTGCATAATCTAAGTGGTTTGTCGGCTCGTCAAGTAATAAAAGATCAGGTTCATCGATCAAAACCTGTGCTAAGCTGACACGTTTTTTTTGTCCACCCGAAAGCTCACCGATTTTCTTTTCTAATTGGCTGATCCCTAGTTTTTGCAAAATGATCTTGGCATTTGTATCCGTCGTCCAAGCGTCCTCTTTATTCATTCGCTCTTCTGCCAATGCGTAGCGTTTTTGGACTGCTTCATCATCGCCATTTTCAGCTAATGCAATCAAGGCTTCCTCATAGAGTCGTACAGTCTGAATCAATGGACTATTCCCTTGAAAAACAGCTTGTAAGACCGTATCATTTTCTGCAAATGAATCGGTTTGTGATAAATAACCGATACGGTAATCATTCGGATAAAAAACTGTCTGCTGATCACCATCTCCACTGTCAAGTCCAGCGATGATATTCAAAAGACTTGTTTTACCAGTTCCATTGGTTCCAATCAAACCGATGCGATCATGTTCATGGATCAAAAAGGAGATCTGATTAAATAATTCTTTTTCTCCATATGTTTTTTTGAGGTCAGTTATTTTTAGCTCTTTCACCAGCACTCCCCCCTTATCTTGGATATTGTAACATAAAACAATTGTTTAAAAGATAGTTTTTTTCGAATATTCTTTTTTTTAGGTAGCATTGAAGATACGTGTTCTCTCACTTCATATAACCAAATACACAGGATTCAAAAACCTGACTTCCAGGATGAACTTAATTATTAAGGTTAAACGACTTCTGTCACAACCTCAAAAAAAAGAGGAGCTGTGCTTTGTCACAACTTCCTCTTTTGGTCTTGTTTCAATTGAAATTTCTTTGCTTTCGCTTGGAACGCAAAGCGAAATGAAAAACGATCTGTCGGTTGATTCATTGTATAGGACTCCAACAGATTGATATTTCGTCTATATTGATTCGCAGAAAAAGTCGTGATCGTTTCTGCGACTTCATATTCATCAATGACTTTTCTTTCTAAATAGTAACCTCTTAGCATCTTCTTCGTAAACAAACGATCTTGTTGGATCATCCAAGTGGAAATCAGATTACCACTCATCATCCGAATCCCCTGAGCTTTTCGTTGTTCGATAAAGAATCCGATCATCGTATCATCATAAACGTCCGTTAGATTCTCCAAACTTTCGATGATCAATTGCGTATTCTTTTGATACGTCTCTCGAATTTCCTGAATGTCTTTATCAGAGATCATCGTTTGGCGATCACTTTGCCGTCTTTGCCAAAACATTTTGGGGTGGAGAACGATCCGCATCAATCGGCGTACCACAATAAACCAAAATCCAATGAATGACAAAATTTGACTTGTGATCGACTGTTCAAAGTTAGCTAGGAATCTTGAATAAAAGCGATAGCCATTAGAAGACAACTTCCCAGAACGATATCTTTCATCCAAGCCATCTCGCTCAATCGATAAAATCAACGCTTGGATTTCTTGGACTTCTTGCTTTTCATCTCCACTCAAATCAGATAAATAAAGCTCACTGATTCTTTCTTGATAAGTCTCAATCACTGCTTCTATCGCTAAATAAGCTTTTGATCCTGGTTCTTCCGCTTCTTTTTCTAAGCGTAGTGTTTCAATCACTTCTTCCAAGATCATCAAAGCTTTTAAATCAGTTGTCGCTGCTTCTTCTGTTTCAGTCAACATTGGCAATACAATGATCCCGATAATCAACGTGACCAAAATAACCCCCGCCGTTAAAAATAAGAGCAATGATCGTTGATTGAATGCCATTTGATTGATCGTGAATGGTAAAATAAAAATAGTCGCTAAACTGACTGTTCCTTTTACGCCCCCGAAGGTTAAGATCAAGACTTCATTCAGTTGTTTTTTGAAACTTTGAAAACCGCCCTTAAACATATAAAATAAGCTGATTGAAACGAAGCGTATGACGAACAGCATGATTGAAACCAATAAAATGATCATTAGCAGCAAACTATTCGAATACAATCCATCTCCCCAAACTGGTGTAAAGACTTGTGTCAGTTCAATTCCTAAAAATATAAATACCAGCGCATTCAATGTGAAGGCAATCGTTGTCCATGTACTATTCGATAAAGTTGACAACTCCGCATCAAAGACTGAGATTTTTTTAAATCCTGAGGCTTGTAATACCCCTGCAACCACTGCTGCAATAATTCCTGAAACATGAAAGACTTCGGCTAAAACATACGCTAAGAAAGGCAACAACAATTCAATCAATAAGTAGCCTGTTACGTCACGTGCCGATGCTTTCTCGATCAAACCAATGATTTTTCTTTTTACCCAGACAAGCAAAAAGCCGACTAATGCCCCGCCAATACTTGATAAAATCAGTGTAACGCCTGCATTTACCGCAGAGAACGTCCCAGTGATCAAAGCAGCTAAGGCAAATTGGAAGGCTGTTACGCCAGAAGCATCATTCAGTAACCCTTCACCTTCTAAAATATGCATGGCTTTTTTCGGAATGTTCACACGATTGGAAAGCGAACTGACTGCCACCGCATCTGTCGGACCTAGTGCTGCACCAAAAGCGAAACACGCGGCTAAAGGGACACTGGGCAACAGAAATGATAACGTTGCTCCAACGCCAATCAAAGTCAAGATCACCCCACCAAAAGCGAGAAACAATATCGTATCGAAATTTTTCAGGATCGAGGCGATATCCGCTTTTTCTCCTTCTCTAAAAAGCAAGGGGGCGATGATCATCACTAAAAATAATTCAGGTTCAAAATTGATGGATTCACCCCATTCGGTCAATCCTAAAACCACGCCAAGAAATATTTGGATCAGTGGTGCAGGGATCATTGGCAAGATACGACTTGCTATGTTGGATAGCGTGATCGTGACTGCAAAAACAATCACTAACTCTGCAAATTCCATGCTTGATCCCCTTTATTTTTTATTTTGTGCAAGAACTTTCAAATATTGCTCTTTTTTCTTTAAAATTTTGTTTTCAACAATTTCCGCTTGGGTCACCCGACCGTCTAACTCACATTGCACACGTTTTGATTCTAAACGGAGCAATTCGTGTTTCAAGCGTCCCAATTGACGATACATCAAGATATTCCTTTTACGCAACTTACATAAGATCTGGCGACGATCTTCCATTGAAAAAGTACCATAGTGATCAACCAGTCGTTTCTTTTGTTCTTCAAAACTCTCTCTCATTTTCAAGATCTCCTATATTCAAACTGCACCAATTATAGCAAAAAGTTTTTAGAATGCAACTAAAAACTTCCTACCTTTACGATTACTTATTGGTTTTGATTCCAGAAGCTCATTCTAGTCCAATCACCATAAAATATCAATTGTAATTTTTAAAAAATAGAAGAAAAGCACGTACAAACCCTATTCAAAAGTTTTGTACGTGCTATTTTTATTGATGAGCGATCTTATTCGAAATACTCACCGTAAACATCGTCAACACGTTGTTCCGGATTGATCACAATATATAGGTTACCAGTTTTTTCACTGATTTTTGTTGATTGGTATTGGTTATCTAATCCCTCTGTTCCTTTGTCCAAGTAAGGGAAGTATACAAGGTCAGGTGTACCATTGCGATACAAGATTTCCATACGTTCGATATCTTCATATTTCAATGCGCGATTGAACATACCCATTTCCAAACCACCTAGATTGATATCATGAGTAGCTACTGAATCGCCTTCATGGAAAATCTCGATTTTAAAGCCTGCACATGGATGGATCTCGATAAATTCGCTCCCATTGATACGGCCAAAACTTGTTGTGATTTGTTTGATCCAAAGGTCGCCGATATGACGACGATTGATTGTCCATGTTTCGCCGTTACGGAAATAAAATTTTAGCGCTGTCATTTCTTTGCTCATTAAAAAAATCTCCTTTTTTGACGCATTATATTCTGTTTCATTACTAGTTTAGCATAAAACAACAAAAGCGGTCATCTCTCATGTTTGCTTTTCTGTCAGCTTTTTTGATAACAATCCTCCTCTAAAAGAGAAAAGGGACATGAGAAACATCCTACAAAAAAGCCAAACGCTTCTATAGATAACTCTCATGCCCTTACTTTAGACATGTCAGTATATGATTAGCCCACCAATCAGACGTAATTAGTGATTGTCACGATTTTGTTGACTAACCTTGTTGCTCTTTCAGATAGGTTAATAATGCAGCTTGTTCATTCTGTACCAGTCCGTTCACTACCGCTGACTCCGCAAGTGCTAACGCTTCACTGACCCATTTACCTGGTTTTTTCTCAGTCGTAGCTAATAACACCTTGCCATCAATCGCCAACTCACTCATTGTCTTGATAGGAAGTGCATGATAAATGTCTAGCACAGTTGTTGTGTCAGGGGTTTGTTGGAAGTAAATCATCAATTCTTCCACATCCAACGATGCGTCTTTTCCAAGATGATAGATCTCCAATGGTGTTAATCGTCGTTCTTGTCGCTTCGCCAATCCTTTGACCAAACGTTGGACTTCTCGAATCATTTGGTTGGAACATTTCCATGCTTTTAAGAAAGGTGCCACCTCTTGCTCAGATCGACCGAGTTGGTTGAGTAATAATGCCCAAGCTTGACTTTCTTTTTTTAATGGCATAGATGGTAAATCGGCAAATCTTAGTAATGCCTCACCATCTTCTTTTAATTGTGGACAATAGATGTAACATTTTGTTTCAACAAATGCCGTCAAGCCGTTTTTACGAAAATCCCCTAAAAGCATTTTGATAAATTCAACATTCATTCGCTCAACGGAAATTTTTTCCAGCAACGCATGATTGTCTTCGATCGCCTTGGCCGTTTCTTCTTCCAATTTGAACCCTAACTGACTCACAAAACGAAGCCCACGCATCATTCGTAAAGCATCTTCATGAAATCGCTCAAAAGGTCGTCCAACTGCTCGTAAGACGTGATTTTCTAAATCAGTTAACCCGTCGAATAAATCAATGATCTCACCATCTTCTTTCAGAGCGAAAGCATTGATCGTGAAGTCTCTGCGCTTTAGATCCTCTTCTAGTGTACGAACAAATGAAACACTATCAGGACGCCGATAATCTTGATACGTCGATTCCGTACGAAATGTCGTGATCTCATATTGCTCCTCTTCATGCAAGACGAGAACCGTTCCATGTTCGATCCCGATATCGATCGTTTTTGGAAACAACTGCTTGATTTCTTCTGGAAACGCACTAGTAGCAATATCTACATCATGAATTTTTTGTCCGAGTAACGTGTCCCGCACACTACCACCAACAAAGTACGCCTCAAATCCAGCTGCCTCAATTTTTCTTATTACTGGAATTGCTTTTTTATATTCGATCGGTAATTCATTTAGTCTCATTTTTACTCCTTCTATCCTCTCACTGTTCCTCATCTTTTCGGGCAAAACGATGATGGTCCCTTCGATTGAACTTCTCCATATTTTTTTCAAATACCGTCGTCAAATCAATTCCTAACGAGTTTGCCATGATCATTGTTACAAATAGAACATCGCCTAATTCTTCTGCCACTGAATTACTAGGTTCTGTTGCTTTTTTACTTTTTTCGCCATATGAATGATTGACCTCTCGTGCCAATTCACCTACTTCTTCGGTCAGACGTGCCATTTGCGCCAATGGCGAAAAATACCCAACTTTAAATTGTTGGATGTACGCATCGACCTCTTCTTGCATACTTTTTAGTGAACGCTCTTCTTTCATTAAGAACCCTCCAATCATCTCTTCCTAAAAAACTTTACAGCAAAACCGCAAGAAGTGCAATTGTGAAAACAAAGAATACATGCTACATTATGTTAGGTACACTTAATAAATTCTTAGCAACAAGCCAACTTGGTCTATTCTATAACTATAAAAATGAAGAACCAGTTTCCTAATCCCTAGGTCTATATCTAGGATTTACCGCTTGTTGCACAATGAATCATATCATATAGTAGAAAGTGGGGATTCGATGACATCATTGAAAACAATGAAAGAAGTTTTTTTTATTATTTTAGGAACAAGTATTTATGCTTTTGGACTAGTCTATTTGAATATCGCAAACCAGCTAGCCGAGGGTGGAGTTTCAGGTATTACCCTGATTTTGCGTGCTCTTTTTCATATCGATCCAGCTTATTCTACTTTATTGATCAATATTCCATTGATCCTACTAGGCGGAAAAATCTTAGGAAAACGTGCGCTCGCGTATACTGTCTTAGGCACTGTCTCGCTTTCTGTCTTCTTATGGATTTGGCAAAGGATTCCCTTACAAATCAACTTAGAGCATGATTTACTGATCGTCTCTTTACTTGCAGGACTGATTGCCGGTGTCGGCAGCGGGATCGTTTATCGTATGGGAGGTACTACAGGAGGAAGTGACATCATCGCTCGGATACTTGAAAAAAATCATGGAATCTCTATGGGACGTTCCCTTTTAGCTTTTGATGTCATCGTTTTACTTGCTTCATTAACTTATATCGATTTGAAGCGGATGATGTACACGTTAATCGCTTCCTATGTATTTAGTCGTGTCATCGATTTTATCCTTGATGGCGGCTACTCTGCCAAAGGGATTCTGGTAGTCTCAAATAAAAGTGAGGAAATTGCACCTTTATTGATGACCGGCTTACAACGTGGTGTCACATTCTTGCATGGAGAAGGTGGCTTTTCTGGTGTCGATAAAAAAATGATCTATATGGTGGTAAGTGCCAGGGAATTAAACGAAGTAAAACGGATCATTCATGAAATTGACGAACATGCCTTTCTTTCAATTCTAAATGTCCATGAAGTAGAAGGAGAAGGCTTTACGTATCTTAAACCACAAACGAGGCGATTCAAAAAAATAACAGAATGATTTTGAATCAATCAACCTGATACTGAAGCTTTCTACGTATATAGAATAACGTAGTTCTGCGTACTTCGTGATCAAGGAGTTGCAACTGTCTACTTAGAGATATTCTCAGTTCATTCAGAAGTACCTGGGCGATCAGGCGTTTTGTGCTTCCTAAAACCGAATATATGGTGCTCCACAAGCTTACCTTCATAAATAAGCGTGAAAAACGAAAATGGCTCTTCAAATTTTTGGGATTCACGCTTATCTGCCATAGCTGGATACTTATGTCACATCTTTTTTTGATCAATGGCTTTGTCGTTTCATATTTTTTTGCACAGAATGAAAGATAGATGAACTATTTAAAATATAACTGATAATATTTAAGAGAGCCTATATTACTATCCGAAAATATCACTGGAATCAAAGATGTATACATTTCTAGCAGATCAACGCACCTTCCAAAAATCTATAATATGTAAAGAATTCTGGACATTTCGTTCATACGGATCAACCAAAGGAATTTAGGGAAGCGACCAGAGATATTCTGGAACAAATTTGATTATAATAAGCTTTTTAAGAAATTTTGTTATTGAAATCCATTTTTTGTTGATCTAAAAAACTTAATAAAAACTAGGCTTCCTTTACGAATATTACTCGGAAGGAAGCCTAGACTTTATTATATATATTTTCACTATAGATACTTACTTATCATACTGTTACTTTTCCATGGTCAGCTTTCCCCACACTCAGCTCTTACTCTTCTGTGGCGCTTGAAGGATCATGCGGTTCACTTCATCAGATAGTTCAAGGAACGCATCTTTATCGCCTTCTTCTAATGCCTGATCGATCTGTTGGTAAAGCATGTTTAGTTTTGCTGCTTGCTCTTTTTCTTGGAAATAATGCTCGATTAATTCTGTTGATTCTTCGCTGATTGCATCTTCCCATGAGGCTAACGGGTTATCTTCGATGATTGCTAAATATTCTTTCGTTTGCCACGCATTTTCAAAAAGGCATTCGACATAGAGTGGATTTTTCCAATTCAGACGGATTTCGTGGAAGATCTGATCAGTGTCAGTAAATTCCTTTCCATCTAAAAATAGCTTCATCGGCTCACCTTCATAGGAAAGATCGGTGATCTGTAAACCACGTCTTGTTAAGTTTGCACCTTCAACAAAACGCACATTGTGTAAGATTGCTTCATGATTTGCCAGATAGTTCAAAATCCAAAATACTTCTCTACGACTGAAAGAGACATGGTTAACCATCCAAGTTAAGAAATTCTTCTTTTCTTTAACATCAATCAACATATTCATCACCTCTCTGTTAAATCATCTAATAGCGACAATACCTCCATATCCCCTGGTTCATAAGTTAAATATTGTTCCAATAATTCTCGTGTTTTTGCTAATTGGCCCTCTTCACGTAAGAATAAAGCATATTCTTTCAAGAAATCTGGCTCATGATCTAATTCGTGGGCTGCTTGTTCATAGTGGACTGCTGCTACCGCAAAATCTTCTAATTGATTATAGGCATGAGCGAGGTTCCATTCTGCATAAGGATTAGCAACTTCTCCCATTTGGTTGACTGTTTGAACAACGTCTTCATAACGTTCTTGATCCAAGTAAAGATTACTCAACGTCAACAATGTCTCATCCTGCTTGTCACCGACATTCAAAGCATCAAGTAATAATTGCTCTGCTTTTTCTGTGTCGTGTAAACGAAACGCATTTTCAGAAGCTAAGTGATAAAGCTCTACTTGGAATGGATTCTCTTTGATACCATCTTCTAAGACTTGTTGTGCTTCTTCGATCATCTCTTCTTCTTGAAGGGCTTGACCTAGATAAAGGTATAAGGATTGATACTGTGGATTCAATTCCCGTAACTCTTGCAAATAATTGATAGCTTTTTCGTTCTCATGTAATTGTAGATTCGTGAACGCTAATTGGAACAAACGATCATCTGTCCGCTCTTCGGCTAAAGCTGCTTCCAGTGGTGGGATTGCTGCTTCAAAATCCCCTTGCATACTCAACGATTGTCCTAAGCGTTCTTGCATGGAAATACTAGAAATTTCTTCTATACCATTTGTTAACAACATTTCGTAAAGTGCAGAAGCTTCATTGAAACGGTCAACTGAAAAATACAATTCAGCCAATGCAAATTGAATCAATGGTTCTTCTGGTAATAGCTTCGCTGCTTCTTTCAATTTTGCTTCACTTACTTCAGGAATACCGATTACTTGGTACAAGTCAGCGATTGCTAATAGTGCTTGTGGATAGTACTCACTATCTTGATGGATTTTTTCTAAATAGTCAAATGCCTGATCGATCTCATTGTCTTCGATAGCAATCTCTGCCAACGGAATATTCCATTCATCATTTTCAGGCGATACAGTTAGCAGATGTTCAAAAATTGCTTTTGCTTCTTCTAAAAAACCGATGGCTAATAATTCTTCTCCTAACTCATGTAACACATCAGCCGGATCTTCTTGGAGCGCCTTTGCCAAATATTCATTTGCTTCTGTCAAATTTTCGTCTGCTAATGCTTGTAGCATTTTTTCACTATTTGTCATCATCTAAATCCCTCTAATCTCTTGAACGATCCTTTCATAGGACGCCATTGTTTTCAATAGTTCTTGCTCGTTTGGCAATTGATATCCATCTATTATACCAATTTTTTCCAAAACGAGAATTTTTTTGCTCTTTTCTGCTAAAACCAGCACATTTTCTAGATAATCCATTTTTGATATCTCTTCAGGCCAAATAATTGGATAGCCTAGATGCTGCAGCCAGATAAAAAAATTCTTCAATTGGAAAGAAAGCGACTTGATTTCTGAATTCCAGATAAGTTGCATCAAGATACCTAAAAATTTTTTCATACTGGCGGAAAGCAAATGACTATTTTCAGTCAGATAAAAAGCTTGCTCAAATAGTTTACCATAATTTGCCACTTGTTCAGCGTCTTCTTGATAAAAATAAATGATTTCTTCTAGCATGCCAGCAAAAGGACGATTGAATAATTTTTCGCGATTCGGATAATTTTTGTAAAGATTTTGAAGAAACGGATGATCACAGACTAACCCACAACAGATAAAAATCAAAAAATCGATTTGTTTCCCTTCGATTTGTTTTTCACTGATCGTCCGATCATAAATGATCCGTTCTGGAAGGTTCGTCGTTTGAAGAGCCGATTCGTTCGATCCATGTAATATCTCGCATTGAGGATTAAGTGCCCGTGCCATGGAGCGGATCGAGACGGGGATCAACCAAAGTGTAGTCTGAAGATACGTATGTTTTTGAAAGAAGCCCGCCAACTCCATAACTCCCTCATTGCCAAAACCGATTACTAAAAGCGGTCGATTTTCGGGATAGCGTCTCGCATAGGACAAGAGGCTATGCAATTCAGATAATTGATTACACTGCGTATTGCCACAAATATACCAATCAATCGCTAACTTGTTCGTGAATGACTGTGTCATTTTCTCAGCGTATAGATCATAATAACGTTGGTTCGTCAAAAAAAGAATCGCTTGATCAATCGATTCATTTTTCAACTGACTGACAAATGTTTCCCCATAAAAGATTGTTGTTTCTTCTTGTTGGTAGCGATAGGATAACTCCATGTTGCCCTCCCCTTTTCTTTTATTTTACCATTAGTAAGTAAAATAAAAAAAGAATAAGAAAAACTTGTTAATGAACCCATGCCTTTTTTGATCAACTCTATTCTTTTATTTGATATGTAACGAGTTCCATTTGGTTGCTGAACTATTTGTTTGTTGCCTTTCTACTGCTTTCCGCCTCTTTTATCCATCTATATAAAAAAAAGCGCCTGTAGCCGTAGCCACAAGCGCTTTTTCAACTGTCTTATTTAACAGCGTCTTTCAATGCTTTACCTGGTTTAAATGCAGGTACTTTGCTAGCTGGGATTTCGATTTCTTCACCAGTTTGTGGGTTACGTCCTTTACGAGCCGCGCGTTCGCGTACTTCAAAGTTACCAAAACCGATTAATTGAACTTTTTCGCCGTTAGCTAAAGCATCTTGAATAGTTGAAAATACAGCGTCAACTGCTGCAGTTGCGTCTTTTTTAGTTAAATCTGTAGCTGAAGCAACTTTTTCGATTAATTCTGCTTTATTTGCCATGGATAGATTCACCTCCTCCAACAAGAGATATGATAGGAACATCATTTTAGTTTAAAAACTTTCTGAGTGGTCCAGAAGTTTATAAGAAATATTGATTAAGTTTCAATATTCTGTTATCACGATATCATATGAATCGCTTAATAGCAAGGTTTTTGGCATTTTTTAACCGCTTTTTTTAGTCATAAAAACGTAATACAAAAATATGCTTATTTTTTTTGAAAAAAACGGACTACTATGGTAAAATGCCTATTTTCTTCGACGTGGGATAATTCGGATCGAAGTTCCTTCAAACGTAAATGCTTTTCTGATTTGATTTTCCAAAAAGCGTTCATAAGAGAAATGCATCAATTCTTCTTCATTAACAAAAACAACAAAGGTTGGCGGTTTGACTGCAACTTGTGTGGCATAGAAAATCTTTAATCGTTTACCTTTATCTGTCGGTGTCGGATTGATCGCTACGGCATCCATGATCACATCATTCAAGACTGCTGAAGAAACACGTAAGTTTTGGTTCATACTCACTTCTTCGATCATTTCAGGCAAACGTTCTAATCGTTGCTTAGTCACAGCTGAAACAAACAGAATCGGCGCATAGTCTAAGTAACGGAATTCTTCACGGATCTCTTGTTCGAAGTCACGCATCGTATTCGTTTCTTTTTTGACTAGATCCCATTTATTGACAACGATGATCACACCACGGCCAGCTTCATGCGCATAGCCAGCTACTCGTTTATCTTGTTCACGGATGCCTTCTTCTGCGTTCAAGACCATTAACACGATGTCTGAACGGTCAATCGCACGCATGGCACGCATCACACTGTATTTTTCTGTGGTTTCATAAACTTTCCCACGTTTTCTCATACCAGCTGTATCGATCATCATGAATTTTTGACCGTCTTCTGAGACGAAGTGCGTATCGATAGCATCACGTGTCGTTCCTTCGATGTCCGAAACAATCACTCGGTCTTCACCTAGGATCGCATTGATCAAGGAAGATTTCCCTACATTCGGGCGACCGATCAAACTGAATTTGATGGTATCATCCTCTTCTTCTTCTGCTTCTTCATCAAAGAATTTCACTGCCTCATCTAAGATGTCGCCGATCCCTAATCCATGACTTCCAGATACAGGGTAAGGATCACCTAGACCTAGTGCATAAAATTCATAGATATCATTTCTCATTTCAGGATTGTCGACTTTATTAACGGCTAAGATCACCGGTTTATTGCTGCGATATAAAATTTTTGCTACGACTTCATCTGCATCAGTGATGCCTTCACGGCCACTGACGACACAGACGATTACGTCTGCTTCATCGATTGCGATTTCTGCTTGGTGCTTGATTTGATCCATAAATGGTTCATCGCCTAAGTCGATCCCACCAGTATCAATAATACTGAAATCACGACCTAACCATTCCCCTTTAGCATAAATACGATCACGAGTAACTCCTGGAGTATCTTCGACAATCGAAATACGCTCACCGGCGATACGGTTAAAAATCGTCGACTTACCGACGTTTGGGCGACCAACGATTGCAATTGTTGGATTTGCCATATTTTTTCCTCCTCACATGTTTCCAATCTCACTTAGTGTACCGAATACTTCGCGAACTTTCAAGCTTAGATCGGTGAACATTCAAGTATTTTTCTGGATCACTGCCTATTACAAAAGAAAATGGTCTGGGGCGTAATCCCCAGACCACTTGTTTTACACATGTACAACTTCCCTTGATGCTGTAAATTCGCGCTTCGGGAACGATCATTCATTTATTTTTCAGAATCATCTGTTGCTGTTTCTTCTACTTCCCCTTTTAAGGCTTCGCCTAAGATGTCACCCATTGTAAATCCTGTGTTTTCTTCAGGTAACTCATAAGACTCAACTTCTTTTGGTTCTTTATCAGAAGCAGGTTTTTCTTCTAATGCTTTGATACTTAATGCAATCCGGTGCTCTTCTGGATTGACTTCTAAAACTTTCACTTGGACATCATCGCCCTCATGTAACACTTCATGTGGTGTCGCGATGTGTTTATGTGAGATTTGTGAGATGTGGACAAGCCCTTCCACAGTTGGGAATACTTCAACAAAGGCACCAAAGCTAGTTAATCGTTTCACTTTACCTTCAAGTACAGCGCCTACTGGAGCTTTTGTTTCGATATCTGTCCAAGGTCCAGGCAATGTGTCTTTGATCGATAATGAGATACGTCCTTGTTCTGGATTGATTGAAAGAACTTTGACTTTCACTTCATCGCCAACAGCTAAAACATCACTCGGTTTAGCAACATGTCCGTGAGAAATCTCAGAAACGTGTACTAATCCATCGATGCCGCCTAAATCAACAAACGCACCAAAATCTGTGATACGAGCAACGCGTCCTTCGATCACGTCATTTTCTTGGATAGTTGATAGTAATTCTTTTTTCTGTGCTTCTTTTTCTGTTTCAACGACTGCTTTGTGTGAAAGGATCAAGCGATTTTCTGATGGTTCGATTTCAACGATTTTGAATGTCATCGTTTTTCCTTTGTATTCAGAAAAATCAGCGACAAAATGATCTTCTACCATTGATGCCGGAACAAATCCACGAACACCGACATCGACAACTAAACCACCTTTAACTACATTTGTCACTGGTGCTTCGATGATGTTTCCAGCTTGGAAATCTTTTTCGATATCCTCCCAAACTTTTTTCGCATCTAAGCGTCGTTTTGATAAAAGGTAACTTCCGTTTTCTTTGTCTTTACCAATCGTGCTGATCACGACTAGATCTAACGTATCGCCAACCTTTACCACTTCGTTGATATCTTCAACCGGTAAAGTAGATAATTCTTTTGCAGGAACTACGCCTTCAACACCCGTTCCTTCGATTCCAACGATGGCTTGTTTGTCTTCAATGACTAAAACTTCTCCTTTGACGACATCGCCAACGCTCACTTCTTGAACGCTATTCATTGCATCTTCCATAGATTGGTTGTTATCTGTCTGATTTTGTTCAAATTCTGTCATAACACTTGTCCTCCTAACCAACATTCTGCCGTTAACTACGGTACTGCCTATAGTTTAATTGATTATTTAAAAAAAATAAAGCGATTTCGTTTGTTTTCCATTAAAATGGTCGGATTCTTCGCTTTTTTTCTATTTAGTCAAGAAAATATCCTTTTTGTTGAATCACTTCTTTGATCGCTTGGACAACTTCTTGAATCGTTTTACCGGTTGTATCGATCCGTATCGCATCTTCTGCTTGCTTCAGGGGTGAAACTTTTCTAGTAGAGTCATATTCATCACGTGCTTGTATTTCTTTTGTCAATTCTTCTAAGTCTGTCGGAATATTTTTTTCAAGGTTTTCTTTGTGTCGTCTTTGTGCCCGTTCAGATACGCTGGCTACCAAGAAAATCTTCACTTCGGCTTTTGGTAAAACAGCGGTACCGATATCTCGACCATCCATGACGACACCACCATCTTCACCGATTTTTTTCTGGATCGCAACAAGAGCTTCGCGTACTTTTGAATGCGCAGCTACTTCAGAGACCGCTCGTGTAACATCTGGTTGTCGAATATCTGAAGTAACGTCTTGCCCAGCTACAAAGACATGTTGTCCATCCGCCATTTGCTCAAATGAAATCGGGTGTTTGTTGATCAAATCGACTAACTCTGTTTCATCTGAAAAAGCAATGTGATGTTTGATTGCCAAGTAAGTGACTGCACGATACATCGCGCCCGTATCTGTATAAATATAGTTCAATTCATTTGCGATGATTTTAGCTACCGTACTTTTGCCTGAAGAGGCAGGACCGTCAATTGCGATACTAATTCGTGTCATTTTTCATAAACTCCCTTTTCTCAAAAAAAAGGGGCTGTGGCTCAAGCCACTGCTCCTTATTTAGTTACATTTTATGAAGATACTCTGAGGAAAAACAACTCTTCAGTATTATCTTTTTAACTCCATTTATTGGACTCTAAGTTCTTGTCCTGGATATAACATGTAGTTGTTTGGATCGATTCCGTTCAATTGGAACAATTGGTCGACTGTAATGCCTGCGCGTTCTGCTACTTGTCTAGGGCCTTCACCCGCTTGAACGACTGTGGTTGAGCCTGAAACACCTGTGCCTGCCTCTGGTGTTGAAGTAGGTGTTGTTTCTTGTGGAGCCACACTGCTTGGTGTTGTTTGTTCTGGCGCTGTTACTGTTGAAGATGGTGTTGTTTCTGGTGTCACAGCACTCGTGGGTGTTGTTTCTCCAGCAACTGATTGTGTATCAGAAGTTGGTTCACTAGAAACTGTCGTCGATTCTACAGTTGATTCTACAGTCGAACTTTCTACGATCGATGAAGTCGTAGAGGAAGAAGATGCAGCGGTCGCACTATTACTTGATCCGTTTCTGATCCAGAAGTAAGCTCCTGCCGGAATGGCAATACATAAAACTAATAAAATCAAAAATAGCGATAAGAACAGGGTGTTCCCTTTCTTTTGCTGTCTTTGCGTACTTCTTGAAGATGCTTCGTCCTCTGTATCGTAAATTGGTTGCTCCCATGGTTCTTGTGTTTCGTTATTTTCTGATGATTGATGTCTATCTTTTCTACTCACCTTATTGACCTCCTAAATTCTTTCCTAGTTATTATACCATAGGATAATCTTGATTGTACGAAAAAAATACCTCGCACCATTTTTTTAAAATAAATTTAGTAAAATGGTTTGCCAGTCTTTTGCTTCTACGGTTGGACTAGTATGTCCAGTTTCAGAAAGAAATAAGGACGCACCATCTCGATCACAACATTTTTCAGGTTTTTCTTTGAGGGTTTCACCGAAATAATCCATCAGACGTTCTCGTCTACATGATGTTGTATGGATATAAGCAAGCATCTGCTGTAGTTGCTTGATTTTCACTTGTTCTTGTTTTTTTAATTGCAGAAGCCATGTATCAGGACTTTGCATTTCATTTACCAGCATCAGCCATTTTTGCTGGATCTCATCGAACTGGGGCGCCTCTGTTTGCCCAGTTGACAGATGTTCTTCGAAAATTTGGCGTTGTTCTTTAGATAATTGTTGGAAAAAGTAATGGATCGCTTCATCTCCTGGCCGGTAAAGCAACACAGCGCTACTAGGTCGCTGGTCTCGGCCTGCTCGACCAATCTCTTGCATATAATTTTCCAGGCTATCTGGTAGATCGTAATGGATGACATACCGAATGTCTGCTTTATCGATCCCCATACCAAACGCATTCGTCGCAATCAAAAATTGCAGTTGATTTTGACTGAATTGTTGTTGAAGTTGGCGGCGTTGTGAGGCATCTAGCCCTCCATGATAATACCCCACAGCATAGTCTTTGCGAAGCAGTTGATAAAGACGTTCGACTTCTTTTTTAGTCGCGCAATAAATGATCATTGCTCCGTCTGCTTGTGTCATCAACTGACGTAATTGCTGGTCTTTTTCATCTGTATGAAAGACAAATAATGAGATGTTTTCTCGATTAACTGAATGTTTGACGAGGGCAGGTTTTGTGCGAAAGAGAATGTGTTTGATCTCTTCTTGTACCGGTCGCGTGGCTGTTGCCGTCAAAGCTAAGGTAGTTGGTGATCCTAATTCTTTGGCGACTCTTCCGAGAGATTGATACTCAGGTCGAAAATCAATGCCCCACTGTGACACGCAATGAGCTTCATCAACTACGTACAACGAGATTTTTTGTTGCTTCAGGGCATGAAGCACTTCCGGTTGCTGCAACATCTCGGGACTGACAAACACAAATTTATATTCGGATAAATGAGCTAACACATACTGTTTCTCACTTCTAGTGAGTAAGCTATTATAGGCAACCACCCTTTTCTCTCCTCGTTTTTGCAATTGCCCTACTTGATCTTCCATCAAAGAGAGTAGCGGAGAAACGATCAATACCATCCCATCTTGCAAATAGCCAGTCAACTGATAGCATAAACTTTTGCCATTACCAGTTGGCAGGATCGCTAAAACATCTTTCTGATTCAATAAGGTGGAAATGATCTCTTCCTGTCCTTGGCGAAAAGAGGTAAAACCAAAGTACTGTTTCAATGGATCAAGCAAATCCATTTTTATCCCCTCCTTTAAATGCCTCGATTTGTGCCAAACGAAATTCGCCATAATCGATCGTTTGTCCTTCAAGATCTTTATATCTTAGCGTAAGAAGTGGTCGCTCCAACGAAGCTAAAGATCTTCTTGTCTCGGAGTGGATCAGTCGTTCAAAAGGAAAATCATCAAAAAAGATGGCCCACTCAATCAAATGGTCATTGATCGTGCCTTTCTTCAATCCTCGTTTCACCATCACTTGCTCCACCGAATCCCCAGATAAAATCAATGCTCTCGTCGTCAACATGCTTTGATTATAATTTTGTCTAAGCAACGGTGCAAGCAAATCGTAGAATAAGAAATCTGAATGCTGTTCGATAATCGCTAATAAGCGATGGATACACTGATCTTGGAATAATTGCTGAGCTGTGCCATCTTCAAGGGTAGTCAGTTGGTACGCGAGTAAGCCTGTTTGCTTTTTACCAGAAAATTGGTTCGCTAAAAAGTTCGCTTGTTCGTCTGGCATCAGAGTAAAAATAGTAGAAAGTTCCTTTGATACTTGAGCAACCAGCTCCGTTTTGGTACACGTTGCTTCCTTCAACCATCTCTTAACTTGGTAAGCATAAAAAGGACCCGTCTCTACTGGTAAATAAGCTGTTTCATTGGCGGATAAGTGAGAGACGACTTGTACAGAGAATTTCAGCAAACGCCAACTAACAGTAGCTGTACGTCCATACTTATCATAGTGTAGTCCAAGGAGGGATTTATTTTTTCTTTGCATTTCCCCTTTTTTCGTCAGTTGCAACTCTCGGTCTTCCCACTTTAATAATCCCTCATCTATCATCTGTTGGATCTGTTTATCAAACGTTGCTTGTTCAAGTGAAGGAAAACAACCATGAACAACTAATAATCGCTGAAAAAAGCCAAAAAGTAGTACCGAGGATGTACGCTTGCCACTTAATAATTGATAGAGTGAGCTTGCTCGTAACTTGTCACTTGAAGAAAATAAAGATAAAATAAACTCAGTCATAGTAATCCCCTTACGTTAGGATGGTGAATATGTCATTATTATGTAAATTAGTTCCTGAACGTTGTATTGCATGTGGTCTATGTCAAATCGAGGCGCCTGATATCTTTGATTATGATGAAGAAGGAATCGTCTTATTTGCACAAGAACCAGAAGCACATCAACAATTCGTTCAGCCTTTAGAAGAAGCCAACGTAACCAAAGCTTATCAAAAATGTCCGGTTCGAGCAATCTTATTGGAAAAAGAAAATTGACCGCTCTCTTACAACTAACTTTTAGCAGGACTGTCCGATGATCTACTTGTTTTTTCTATCTCACAAAAAATAGATGAGGTAATCGTATTCCCCTCAAGTGATAAGGCGTCATCCACGAAAATGATTCTTAAATTTTTTTGTGGATGACGCCTTATTTTTCTAGGAGCTTCCTTTGAGACGTCTGTATCCGCCGATCAGCTTGTGAAATTTTCAATTATAAACGGATCATTTCTTTTCGTCGTTCCGAAAAGTGACGCTCTTACTTGATTTGGTTCAGCCAATTCATCATGGTCGTGACGATTGCTGTTTGTTGGTCTTCATTACTGATTGTTGCTTCACCATCACCTTTTTGATGACCATAACTACCAAATCCGCCGTGGTTCCCTCCAGCGATGGAAACAAATTCTGTTTGTTCAGGTAAATAAGCTTTTGCTTCATCAGCTGCTTCTTGGTTCATGACTTTGTCTTCACTTCCGGTGATACTGATGACCTGTAAATCAGTTTTTTCCAATGTCCCCTTTTCATCCGGATAACTTGCCATGAAATAAATACCTTTTAATCGTTCGTCATCCAGATTTGCATTAGCATAACGACTTGCCATCACGCCACCTAAAGAATGTCCCCCAATCACAAAATCTTGATCTTTGAAATCCTCTCTGATTTTGTCTGCTTTGTTGCCACTCAGGATCGCCAGTTCAAAAGGCATTTTAGCAATGGCTACCGTATAGCCATTTTCTGCTAGTTGTTCTGCCCATATACTATAACTTTCTGGTTCAACGAGCGCACCAGGATAAAAAATCACCATTGGATGTTCCGCCGATTTTTGCGATTCGAATAATAAATAATCCTCTTTATCTATTCCTTGTTTAAATGATTGCTCTGCTTGAATCGATGGTTCGTACACACTTTGTTGCCAATAAAAATAACCTCCGATAGCACCTAATCCCAGTACGATCACTAATCCTATCAGGACTCTTTTGAATATTTTCAAAAAACATCACCTTCCGTCAACTTTCATTTGATACTCTTATACACTAAATAAAATACGGTAAAATTGCAAATGATTTTATGTAAGATGTTATTATTGGATATCTTTGTAAGGAGGAACAAGTGACAATGAAAATCCACCACTACTTTGACAAAATTTCTCAAAATAGTGGTGGTTTCTTACATTGTTATATTAAACTCAATTTATGTATTCACTGTTGTGCATGAACTCGCCTCATTTACTCTAGGAAACGATTAATCAACTGGAAAATCGATGTGGGAACTACTTTGGATTAACTTTTCCTGACCGAGTTAGGTAAGTCGAGACAGTTCGTTTTAATTCATCAAATTCTTTTTTACTAGTAGTAATATCTAAAATGAATTTAACTGCCTCTTGCTGGGTAAAAGTTGTTGTATATCCATTCGCTTGCAAAAATGTAATCATCGATACAAATGCTGTACGTTTGTTACCATTATGAAAAGGATGCTTTGTAGCTAAATTGATTGTAAGTATAGATGCTTTATCAAATATCGTAGGATACAAATCTCTGCCAAAAACTGACTGTGCAGGTTGATTTATTGCCATATCTAGTGCAGTTGCATCTTTTATACCGATTGTTTCACCTTGAGAATATGCTAAAATTACTTTAGCATTTATCTTTATGATGTGTTTTGAAGTCAAATATATCATAGGTCGACCAAATCTTTCAATGCTTGATCATATTGATTCATCACAGAGTCGACAATAGTATCAATATCAATTTCCTCTTGTGCTTTTACTATCCTAACTGCCCCATCTTTATCAAATATATAACTAATGGACTCTCCAGTTTTAACTCCAATATACTCTTTTACTTCATTTGGTATTGTTGTTACATCACTATTTCCAGATTTTCTGATTTTGTATTTACGAATTTTATCCATTAATTTTTTCCTTTCTGTTTATAATATATTCAATATGTAGATACATATTATCATAGTATCTACATTCCAACAAATTTCTGAGTATGTGAAATAGCTATTACGCTTGTTGCTTAATTATGGATGTTTAGATGGTGAAGAAATCCACCACTACTTTGACAAAGTTTCTCAAAATAGTGGTGGTTACTTTTTATAAATCTTATTCGTTTCTTAACTAACTATGGTTTACTTTCCACACAAGCGATAAACCGCTTCTGCGTAGATTTCCATCGCTTTGTACATGCTGCTTAATTCCCATCGTTCATTGGCTTGGTGCATGAAGTCTGGTGTATCAGGGAACATTGCACCGAAAGCGACACATTGGTTCATCGTACGGGCAAAGGTTGCTCCACCAGAAACAAATGGCTCAGTCATGTCCCCTGTGATATCACGGTACGTTCCTAATAAGTTTTGGATCAATTCGCTCTCCAAAGGAACGTATAATGAATCCAAGAAATCAAATTCTTCATATGATAAATCGTATGCTTTGATTTTTTCTGTCATTTTTTCGACAAGTTCCTCTTTTTTGAAGGTTACAGGGATACGCATGTCCACCCCGATTTTTGTTTGCTCAGGTGTGATTTCTAAACTAGCGAAGTTCATCGTCAACTCACCAGATTGTTCGTCAACAGTCTTTCCGACTACTTTTTCACCAGTCGCATTTTCTTGGACTAATTCACCTAAAAACTTAATTGGCGCAAAATCAAAAACTTCAGATAAAGCGATCGCTAAACGAGAAATCGCATTGACACCTTCTGCGGCATCCTTTGCGTGGATACTTTTTCCTAGCACTGTGATCGAGTTACCTTGATCTTCAAAATCGAAGTTGTGTTTCGTTAACGCTGCTTTTACTTCTGCCAATTTTTCGCCCGAATATGGTGCAGAATCCGGCACTACATTTAGTGCCCCACCAGCATTTACAGAAAATTCATTTGTGCCAGGACCTGTCAAGTAAGCTTGTAGCAAGCCTTTTTCTGCATAGATCAAAGGAAATTCTGCATCTGGCGCAAAGCCTTGTGTGATTCCTTCTTCTTTTTCATTGTATTTATCTAAACAACGCCAAAGGTTTTCTTCGTCCGTTCCGAAGATGAAACGAATGCGCGTATTAAATTCTACCCCTGCATCCATCAATGCTTTCACTGCATACATCGCAGCAATCGAAGGTCCTTTATCGTCTTGAGAGCCACGACCAACTAGCCAGCCATCTTTGATCGTTGGCTCAAAAGGTTTAGATTCCCAGTTTTTTTCATCGCCTCCAGGGACAACGTCCATATGGCATAAGATACCAAATAACTCGTCTCCTGAGCCTACTTCTGCATAACCATAGTAGCCTTCGGGATCTTTAAATGTTTTGAAACCTAATCCTTCACTGATTTCTAACACTTTATCTAAAGCTTCTACAACTTTTTTCCCAAAAGGATGTCCCTCTCCAGAATCAGATTCATCCAACACAGAAGGAATTCTGATCAACTCACTTAATGATTCTAATGCTTGTTCATGATGTTGTTCTGTTACAAATTGTTTCATCAACTTTGCCTCCTCATTATTTTAAAAAAAAGATGACGGCAGAAAATACTACTTTGATCCACATGTCCATCTGCTCGAGTGCAATAGGACACTGTTTACGAAATTTTCTGTGCAAAAGCCAACGCCTTCGGAAATAAGCGACAAAACCCAAAATCCAAGTTTCGGGTTTTGTCGCTTATTTCTTGGCGCTGGATTCTTCAGTCACCATTTCATCAACAGAGTAACTCGTTTTTTCAAAGGTCTTATTTCTACCGACGATCTCTTACATACAAGTGATACATCGTACATGGTAAATAAAGGATTCATATCTCTTTATTCAGTCAATAGATAGTGTTTCTTCATTTATCATAGAACTTTGGCTGTCATTTGTCTAGAATTAGAACATTGCTGCTACACCTAAGATCACACAGATGGCAACAAATAAGATGGCAATCAACTTCCCAGTGAATTTCCACCAAACGGAAATATCAAAGCGGGCAATGGCGATTGCACCCATTACGATAGCAGAAGTTGGCGTGATCAAGTTCACTAAACCAGATGCTGATTGGTAAGCAGTGATTACTAGATCTTTACCGACACCGGCAAATTCTCCCATTGGTCCCATGATTCCCATTGTAGCAGCTGCTAAGCCAGAAGTTGATGGAATCAAGAATGACATAGGGATATAGAAGATAAATGTAAGGATCAAGAAGACACTTGATGATAATGAGCTTAATCCTTGTTCTCCCCAATGTAAGATCGTATCTGTGATCAGACCGTTGTTCATCACTACTTGGATCCCACGGGCAACAGCGACAACGATTGCTACACCGATCAAGTCTGAAGCACCTGCTAAGAATTCTTTGACAAAATCAGATTCTTTCATACCAAAAGTGATTGCCACAACGATTGACATTACTAAGAATAACATTGTGATTTCAGGGAAATACCAATCGCCTAGAGGCAACATGTTTTTACCTAAAACAGTTCCAATTACAGGTAGGCCAGTTAACCAATTTGTCAATGACTCAAAAATAGTGAAGTTTTCATTCAATGTTGTCCACGGAATCAAACTAATGATCATGATACCAAAAGTAAGGAAGAACAATACATTCACATGTTTTTGTTTTTTCGTGATCATTTCTTGACGATTGATTGCTTCGATATCAAAGTGTTTCATGTCTTCTTCGCGCTGATTATATACTAAAGATTTGGTTGGATCTTTTTCGATCTTCGACGCATAGCGATACACATAAATAATAGAGATTGTTAATAAGACAACGAACATAAAGAAACGTAACCCAATTCCTTCACCCATTGAAATACCAACGGCTTGTGATGCAACTCCTGTCGCAAATGGGTTAACTGTTGATGCCAAACAACCCACTTGAGATCCGACCAACACGATGGCTACTGCTGTGACAGTATCAAAACCAACGGCCATCATAACAGGAATCAATAATGCGTAAAATGGAATCGTTTCTTCCGCCATTCCATAAGTTGATCCACCTAAAGCGAATAAAAGCATCAATACAGGGATCAACATTTTTTCTTTCCCTTTGAAGCGTTTAACAACAGTTGCGATCCCAGCATCTAATGCGCCAGTTTTATTGATAATTCCTAAGAAACCACCAACAATTAAGATAAAGAATGAAATTGGAATTGCCGCAGGTGTTTCTTTCGTTAACTCACCCGCTGGTACACCCAACATCCCGTTGACTGGAGCCATAAAGATATCCCAAAGTCCTTGTGGATTTTGTTGGACTCTTTCGTAAGACCCTGCAATGATATTACCGGCTTCATCCACACTGTAGTGTCCTGCTGGGATGAACCATGTAAGTACAGCGATAATGGCAATAATAATGAATAAGACCGAGTACGCTGAAGGCATTTGAAATTTCTTCTTCGTTGTTTGTTCCATTTTCTTCTTCCTTTCTTGTTTCAAAAATCTTTGACACATCGGTATTTTATCAAAAAGATGATAAGAACAAAAATAATAACTAGTAGATTCGATAAATTTTATTCAAAACCCTCGTTTATTGTCCCTCCTTTGATTATTTAATTGAAATGCTTTATTCATACTAATTGTAGCGTTTCCGTCGTCTATTATATCAGGTCCATCTAACAAACAAAAGGAGAAGAATTTCACGTTAAAACGCATAAAATACATTTTTATACAAAAAGGCAAAAAATACTCAGACACGATTTATAAAACGCTTACACAATGTCGGTTATTGAATTTTTTTTCATAACAAAATATTAAGAAAAACTTTAAAAAAATATGTGTTAGCTATAAGAATACCTATGATTGGTCATTTGTTATCATCCAAAAAAAACTATCTAGGCTCTATATAAATAACTGGAAATGCCCTTTTTAGTAAAAAAAACGGCTCTATAATTTATGGGACTGATGAATCAAAATTGATTCTTCAGTCCCATTTTCATTTTAGGTATTAAAAAACATATCGTTCTCTAGTATGATTAAATCACCACAAAATAAACAACTGAGAGGACGATATGCTATATGAATGATTCTATCAAAAAAATGCTGAGATTAATAGATAAAGATTTGATGATTACTGAGATCTCTTACGAGATCTTTCATAAGGAAAAGACATTGGTCATTAATGCCATTCTCTCACCTGATCCTCGTACCTGTAGAAGTTGTGGTTCTACTGTGGTAGATGGAAACGGGAAAGCAATTGTCGTGAAAAATGGGAAGAAGGAAATCATTGTCCGCTTTGAACAATACAATCATATGCCAATGGTTATGCGCTTAAAAAAGCAACGCTATACCTGTAAAAACTGTCGAACCCATTGGACTGCTCAAAGCTATTTTGTCCGCCCAAGACATTCAATTGCGGATCATGTCAGATATAAAATTGCTTCTTTACTGACTGAAAAAGTCTCTTTATCTTTTATTGCGAAAAGCTGTCAGGTATCTTTGACTACCGTTATTCGTACATTGAAAGAGTTTAAAAGCTATTTACCAAAGCCCACTAAGAGGATTCTCCCCAAAGTATTGATGGTTGATGAATTTCGTTCGCACACTTCCATAGAAGATAAAATGAGCTTTATTTGCGCAGATGGAGAAACAGGTAATTTAATTGATATCTTACCTACGCGTAAATTACCTCGATTAACAAACTATTTCTTGGGCTGCATCAATCCAGAAGAAGTAAAATTCTTAGTCACAGACATGAACGCCGCCTACTTCCAGCTTACCAAACGCGTTCTGCCAAATGCGAAAGTAGTGATTGATCGGTTTCATATTGTCAAACACATGAATCAAGCTTTCAATGAGTTGCGTATCCGTGAAATGAATGAACTGCGTAAAGCAGGACAGAAAAGCCATGCAGAAAAACTGAAAAAGAACTGGCGCTTTCTGCTAAAAAATCGTGCAAACATTAACCACTATGAGTATAAAACATGGAAAAGTTTCCGAGCACCTAAATACCCATTTCTTACTGAAGCAATGATGATTGATCGATTGCTTAGCTTTTCTACGCCCCTAAAGGAGGCATATCCCTTTTTCCATGAATTAGTTGAAGCTTTTCGAGACAAAGACCCTGACTTGTTTTTCTCCTTATTGGCAGAACTTCCCGAAACGTTAGATGACGGCTTTCGTGAGAAACTTCAAAACCTTCTGACCTACGAAGAAGGCATCGCCAATGCGATGATTTATCCTTACTCCAATGGAAAAATAGAAGCAAAGAATACCCACATAAAAACGATGAAACGAGTATCCTACGGTTTTAGATCATTTGAGAACATGAAAATTAGAATCTTTTTGACCAATCGATTAATCAATGTTAGATAACAAAAAATCTGAGCCAGAATGAGGTTCATTCTGACCCAGATTTAATTTTTCGCAACTCATCAGTCCTTATTGACAAAGAGCCAAAAAAACTTGAAAGTAGGAATTACTACTTTCAAGTTTACTTGTATTTTCTGTATTATAATATATCGTAGTTTTTTAAAAAGAGTCGTTTACTTTTATTTTACCACGCTATGTCGTTTTTCTAACTGGTGTTGTTTTCTGCTCAACCAAGGCAGTAGTTTGGCGTGTAAGACAAGGAATGCCACACTAACGATAAATCCTTTGATCAAGTTAAAAGGTACGATACCGATCAAAATGTAATTTGCCAGTGGCATACCTAACATTTGGGTTGCGTTAAGGCCTAAAAATGTTAAATAAAGAGGTGTGATCACAAAATAGTTCGCAATACTCATGAAAATGGTTAGTGCAAGTGTTCCACTGATCACGCCTAAAATTTGATTTTTTCCTTTTTGGTATTTGTTTCTTTTGAAGATGTAGAAAATCGGTAAAGTAAAGACCGCTGTTGAAAAGAAACTAGCGACGTCGCCAACTAGATTCTCCGGACTAAAACCGGTCATGATCAAATGTAAGATCGAACGTAAAAACGCGGTAACGATCCCCGCTAACGGACCAAATAAAAACATGCTGATCAAAACTGGGATATCACTAAAATCGATTTTCAAAAAGCTAAATGTTGGCATGATTGGAAATGAGAAAAATTGCAAAACCAATCCGATTGCAGCAAATAATGCGACCGCAACCATTTTTTGTACTCGGGTGTTCTTCATGTTGAAATCCTCCTGTTGGGATTCCTCTTCAGCGAACTATTCAACCACGTAAACACAAACAAAAAAACTCTATTTTCGCAGGGGAAAATAGAGTTAGAGTCATTTGTACATACGTATGCCAAATAAGCTCTATCTTCTTTATCCAGACTTTACTGTCGGTATCGGAATTTCACCGATTCAGCTACTCGCAAAAGTAGGTCGTGGACTATAACCACCGGTCGGGAATTTCACCCTGCCCCTGAAGACGAACCATATCTAATTTTTGTTTACCATTTTATTATACTTATTTCATAACAAAAAAGCAAGGTATTTAGTCTTACAAAAAGTAAGTTATTTATTTTGATTGATTCAATAACTGACTGATTTCTTTTTTATTGAGCTCACGATACTCACCAGGACGTAAACCTTGCAAGGTCAATTCGCCATATTTTTCTCGTTTTAATTTTTGCACAGGTAACCCGACGGCTTGTAGCATGTTTTTTACTTGGTGGTTACGGCCTTCATGGATCGTTAATTCTACGATACTATGATTCGTATGAGGATCAACAGATAAAATAGCATACTTTGCAGGTGACGTTTTCTTTCCTTCAATTTTGATTCCTTTTGTCAATGGATTCAGCGCTGACTTAGTGGCGATCCCTTTGACTTTGGCAACATATACTTTATCAACTTCATGCTTTGGATGCGTCAATCGTTGCGCAAAATCACCATCATTCGTCAATAAAAGTATGCCAGAAGTATCATAATCTAGTCGTCCAACTGGATAGATGCGCTCTTTGACCATTGGTAATAGGTCTGTCACTACTTTCCGGCCCTTGTCATCTGCTACAGCAGAAATGACGCCTTTTGGCTTATAAAGTAAATAGTAGCCATATTCTTCTTGATAGATCGGCACTTGGTCGACTTCCACTGTATCGTGTTTGCCAACTTTTACGCCAAGTTCTTTGACGACTTGACCATTTACTTTTACTCGACCAGCCAAAATATATTCTTCGGCTTTACGGCGAGAGGTAATTCCTGCGTGAGCAATTACTTTTTGTAATCTTTCCATTATATGTTTTCTCCTTCATGCACGCCATCAAAAAATAAATCAAGGGGTGCGTCTTCTTCCAGTGAACGTTCGATATCTTGAATATCGGGTAACTCATTTAGCGATCTCAGACCAAAATAATCTAAAAAATGACTTGTGGTCCCGTAAAGGATCGGGCGACCTGGTCCATCAACTCGCCCTTTTTCTTCGATCAGTTGGTGTGCAGTCAAGCGTTGAATCGCGCCAGAAACTTGAACACCACGAATCAACTCGACCTCACTTCTAGTGATCGGTTGTTTATATGCAATGATTGCTAGTGTTTCGACTGCCGCTTGTGACAAGGTATTCGATGTCCCTTGCGCGTATCTTTTGACGATCGGCGCTAACTCCTTTTTGGTAGTCAGCACGATTTGTTTTTCTGTTTCAAAAAGATGTAACGCTGTGTTGTCATTTGCTTCATAACTAGCTGCCAACTCTGCCACTAAAGCAGTCGTTTCTTCTCGTGTATAGGTCAGTAAGGCACTCAATTCTTCGATTGTCGTCCCTTCTTCTCCTACTATAAATAAGATTGCTTCAAGTTCACTTAATTTCGTCATGTTGTGTATCTCCTACTGCTGGATAAAGCATGATTGATTCATAATTTTTTTCTTGCTGAGCCACGATCTGTCCATTTTTCATCAATTCGAGGATCGCCAAAAATGTTGTGACGACTTCGTTTCTAGAAGGCGTTTCAAAAAAAGATTCGAACAAACAGCCATTTTTTTGAGAGACGATGCGCTGTTGGATAAATGTCATTCGTTCTTCGATTGTCGCATCATCAGGTGCGATCGTTTTTTCTTCTTTTTGGGCAAATTTCTTTCGTTCTAAAATTTTCTGCATGGCTTGAAATAAATCGATTTTTTTCACTTGTCCACGCTTCAATGGTTTTTCTTGACCCAATAACTCATCGATTGCAGAAGGTTCTTTTGTGAAATACAAACTACGTTCTTCTGCCTTTTCAGTAAGCTTCTCTGCTGCATATTTGAATTTGCGGTATTCTAACAGCTGATTAACTAATTCGTCACGAGGATCTTCTTCCCAAAATTCTTCTTCGTCATTGCTCACTTCTTGGATAGGCAATAAAGTCTTGCTTTTGATTGCCATCAGTGTTGCCGCCATGACGAGATATTCTCCTGCCACAGCTAACTCAAGCGTCTTCATCGTATGGATATAGTTCATGTATTGTTCCGTGATAGTGGCGATCGGGATATCGTAAATATCGATCGACATATCTTGGATCAGATGAAGGAGTAAATCTAATGGACCTTCAAAGACATCT
This sequence comes from Enterococcus sp. DIV1304_2, assembly GCF_050555445.1. Taxonomy (NCBI): domain Bacteria; kingdom Bacillati; phylum Bacillota; class Bacilli; order Lactobacillales; family Enterococcaceae; genus Enterococcus; species Enterococcus sp. DIV1304_2. Next base: position 1,077,800 of record NZ_CP187851.1, on the reverse strand, counting down.
AATTTGATATTGATTTCTGTCACATCATTCACTCTTTCTTATTTTCCTTAATCCATCTACTTAAATAAGCTTCTGTGATATCCGTTGGATGGATCAACACATCAGGGTATTTTGCTTGCAATTCATTCAACATTTGAAACCCGATATTCTCCCCCCGGTAGGAAGGATTCAACGAAATATCGTGAATCGTCATCTGATCTTTATCATTCCAATGAACACCAATGACTCCTTGGATATTTGTAGAATCTTCTGGTGTATAGAAAAAAAGTTCATAATCCTCAGCAGATTCATACGTATCGATCTCTTTTAGTAAACTTGATTCTGCATTTAACTTTTTATGAAAGCTCAATAGTCCCATCGCGATTTTTCGGTTTTCTTTTCGATAATGTGTTAACATTTTCTCACCATCCTATAAACTAAGCCCTTGGGAAATGCTGCTTGTAGACATCTGTCATTCTTTTTTTCGTGATATGTGTATAGATCTGTGTCGTTGAAATATCTGCATGACCTAATAGTTCTTGAACGGTACGTAAATCCGCCCCATTCTCTAGTAAATGTGTCGCAAAACTATGCCTCAATGTATGAGGGGTCACGTCTTTGTAGATCCCTGCTTCTCGAACAAGTTGTTTTAAATTTTTCCATATTCCTTGTCGAGAGAGACCTGAACCATGATGATTCAAAAAAACGTGGGTTTCAGATGGATTTTTGACTAGTAAAGGACGAACCTCATCCAAATAGCGTTCTAACCATTGAATCGCATAATCGCCTAAAGGAATGATTCGTTCTTTATCTCCTTTACCTAAGGTTTGGACCAGCCCTAAAGACAAGTGCAAATCGCCTAACTTCAGTCCGACTAACTCACTCACACGCATCCCTGTTGCATACATGACTTCTAAAATAGCGCGATCTCTGATCCCTAAATTTTTCGATGTATCAGGTGTTTCGATCAGTCGTTCTACTTCCTTTAAAGACAACGTACTTGGCAACTTTTGGGCTTTCTTCGGTGTCTCGATATGTTGCATTGGATCTTGTTCTGTATACCGTTCTTGTCGCAAAAATTGATGGAATTTTCTTAAACTTGTGATCATACGTGTAATCGTTGCAGAAGCCTTATTTTCCGCATGCAACGTTTCTAAGTATTGGATGACGACAAATCGATCAATTGTTTGCCAAGAGGTTATCTCGTGTTCTTTCAGATAGTGCAAGTATTGATTCAAGTCTCGTTCATAACTTTTTCGAGTATTGAACGATAATCCACGCTCGATACTTAAATAGCGAAGATATTCATTGATTTCTTCTTCCATCATTCTCACCTCATGCTTCTTTATCATATCAGATAGCCTTTGGTTTCGGTAGTCTATTTTTTCGTAGACACTTCAAAGAAAAAGCCGTCTATCAATTCAGACGGTCTTTCTTTCTTTTTTCTTATTATAGCATTCTTGGCAGATACCATGAAAGGTCAAACGATGATCTTTGACAAAAAAGTGGTAACGCTGTTCGATCACTTGTTCAACTTCACTTAGCAGATCTTCTTCGACTTCCTCGATCGTTCCACAATCTAAGCACAGGAGATGATGATGAAAATGTTTGGCTCCTTCTTTTCGCAGATCATACCGAGCCACACCATCATTGAAGCTGACTTTGTCGATGACTTTTAGATCCGTTAGAATCTCCAACGTCCGATAAACGGTGGCCAAACCAATCTCAGAGTTTTTCTTTTTGACTAGAAAGAAAACTTCTTCTGCTGACAAGTGTTCTTTTTCGTTCTCTAAGAGGACGAGCAAGGTTGCTTCGCGTTGTGGGGTCAGTTTAAACCCAGATTCATGTAGCTGCTGTTTTGTTTTTTTCATTACTGACATTGTATTCATGCCCATTTTTCTCAACCCCAACAATTTATAATGATTATAATTAAGATATCTAATCAACCGTTCTAGATTAAAATTATTATAAGCTAGACGAGAAAAACATGCAAGTCATTCTCAATTAGATTTTTTTGCTAATTTCGTCACGCCATCCTCTTGTTTGATCAATCCTTGTTTCAATAAATTACCAATCGCACGCTTAAATGCTCCTTTACTGATTCCAAACGCACGCATGATCTCATCTGGATCTGATTTGTCAGTGAATGCGATTTGTTGATCTGCCGAACGTTCTAAAATCGTTAAGATCATTTGTGCATCATCAGAAATCGTTTCATGTGCACGTGGTTTCAAAGAGATATTCAACACACCATCAGGTCTAGCCCCAACTACGCGTCCTTCTACTTTTTCACCTAAACGTGGTTCGCGGTAACGTTCTGAAGGATGGATGAACCCAATATAAAAATCATCCGTCAGCAAATACGTTCCCGTCAGCTTCAAACGATAAGCGATTCCTGAGATGTTTTTATTTTTCAATTCTTCTGAACCTTGCTTACTTAGTGATTTGAAGATTCTTTCTTCTGCTAAACTTCCCCAAATGCGATCTTTCGCGTCGACACGTAAAGCGATCATCAACTGATCACCTTTTTTAGGCCACAACTCAGTCATTGTAGGTAGCTCATCCAGTGAAACAACAAAATCTTTATCCGGTAAACCAATATCAACAAAGACACCTAGATCTTTTCTTGAAGAAGTGACTGTTCCAAAGGCATAATGTCCGATGCGACTCTTCGGGATCACCGTTGTAAAACGATTTTCTTGTTTTTGATTCTGGTAACCAAACCCTTCGACTGCTTCGCCGATCGTATGCTCCCCTTCCTCTTTACTTAAACGGAAAGTTTGTCCATTTTTCTGGACAAAATAATTTTTTTCATTTTCGTCAATCACCATTGCGGTAAAGACATTTGCTAATAATTCGTTCATCTTTTTCTCCTTTTCTAAAAGGCCTTTGTATTCCAACATTTCTTTGCTATCATAACATAACGACATGTTTATGGATAGAGATTCTCTATAAAAGGTTGAGACGCAAGCGTTCAACTGAAATAGGCCATAAAACCCGAAAATATCCTCATATTTTTGGATTCTAAGGCCTATTCTTGACGTTATGATAGAAAGAAAAATTGTTTGTGGACCATTGTTGTTTCGCTTTGAGGGAATAGTAAATTAGGTTGATAGAACTCTATGTCATACTAAAGCAAACTAACAATCATCTAGTTGCTACCGTTCCCACCAAACCAACCAGTTTTACAATTGATCGTGACGATATAAAATGGTAGTGCACTTTCGCCGATGCCACTCATCAATGACGATTTAGTTGAAGTCGCATAAAGGTTGTAGTAACCTTCACCGTTTTCGATGCGAGCTTTCTCTAATCGATAACCACCTTCAACGATATATCCTCGTGCAATACTTGTTGCGATCACACTTTCTTTGACTCCTGGTGCCCAATTCCAAGCAGGATTTGAAGCATCTGCGACATCACTGGCTCTTGTTTCCATGATTGGACGGTTTGCGGAATTTGTCGCTGGCGTTGTCTGTGTCGACTCAGTTTGTTGAGCAGCTGCCTCTGCTTGTGCTTGTGCTTCAGCCTGTGCCTGCGCTTGTTTCGCTTCTTCGGCTTTCTTCGCTTCTTCGGCTTTCTTCGCCTCTTCTGCTTTCTTCGCTTCTTCTTTTTTCGTCAAAGCTTCATCGACTTTATCCAATTCAGTCGCAAGTGCTTTGACTAATTCTGCATTTTTTACTTTCGCCACTTCTACTTTTGCTGTCTCGTACTGCTCTTTCGTTGCTGAATCTTTTACTTGACCATCTGCATAGACCACAGCAGTTTTTTCTTTTGCTGTTTGAAGTTGTTGATACTGTTTGGTTGCTTCATTTGTCGCTTTGTCGATCAATTGACCAAATGCTGTATCTTCTGTTTCAAAACTTTGGATTGCTTGGTCAGCTTTCAATTTGGGTTCTGCGATCAGTTGATCATCTGCGATAACTGGTGTAACAAACCATTCATTGACCGTTTGGATCTGTTTGATCTTTGATTGGATATCTTCAAAGGTTTTTTCCAGATCTGCATAACCTTTTTCATCTTTGACCTCATTCAATGATGCCCTTAATTTTGACAAGTCTTGATTGATCATACTTGTACGAATGAACTGTTCATCATCATCTAAATAAAACGCAGCTAAATCTGATTGTAAATCAGCCATTTTATCTTGTTTACGTTGGGTTTCAGCTGCGATTTCTGCTTGGACTTTTTGCTGATGATCATAATACATCCAACCACCTGCACCAAGTAAAAGCACTGCCGCACTCGTCAGGTATAATCTTTTTTTGGATTTCTTTGATCCTCGATCATTTGGCAATTCTTCTTTTTTGATGGACGCATTGCTTGTTTCTTGTTCCTCAACCTTTGTCTGTTCCGGCTGTGTTTCCACCAGTTCAGTTGTTTCAGGAGCTTCTTTTGGTTGCGGTGCATCTGTTGAAGCAGCTTTCGTACCCTCAACCTTAGAACTTTCCTCTTCGATCGGTTCAGTCGGCTCTACAGGTTCTTCCGTAGAAACTGGGGCAGTTTCTTCTATATTTGTAATTACGTCTACTTGTTCTTCTGTACTTGTTGAAGAATCTTCGACCACAGTATCTTCAATGATCGTTTCTTCTGTTGGTTTTTCCACTGGTGACTCTTTTATTGCATCCTCTTGAGATTTTTCAGGAGAAACTTGCTCCGTTGTATTTTCCGACAAACGAATGTCGACTGAATCCTCACCCGTTGCTGCCGCCGTTTCGATCATTCGAAGCAGCTCTTTTGCGTGTTCTTCAGTCGTATCTTCACGATGCGCCTTGATGTAAGCAGCTAGAATGGAATTTTCTTCTTCATTGTTTACTGCTTCTTTTAATTCAGCTACTCGTTTTTTCTGCTGCGCTTTTTCTCTTTGCTCAGAGGTAGCAGCGTGATCTGTCTCTGTTTTTTCTTTGTCAAGATTGGTATTTTCTTTTTTATCTACTTGATCATCCTTTGACTCAGTGCTCGTGTCACTTGAGTCAAACAACTCCATGACAGATTCCAACGGTAGATCTTTTAGTTCTGACCATTCGATTGGATCATTCACGATACTGTCTGGATAAACTTCCTCAGCTGTTTCGTCTAACGATTGATTGTCATCTGTTTGCGGTAATTGTGTTAGTTCATCTTGTTGTGGTTCAAAGTCACATTCTGGACATTTTGATTGATCTTTGATTTTTTCTGATCCACATTTTGGACATTTTTTTATCACTTAGCGATCGGCTCCTTTACTAGGTTTTCGCTACCATTAAATCTACCATAATCTAATCCACACGCCAATAGGATATCCTAAGGATTTTATAAAAAAACAAATAAGTCTTTCAGTAAAAAATAAATAACGACCGTAATGAGCTACTTTGTTTAAACGGACCTTTGTTGAAAGTTAGTCGAATTGTTTGATAAAAAACAAACCCTCAATAGCTGGAGTGATCTCCTACTTTGAGGGTTTTCTATCATTCAAGAAAAATGATCTGTTTTTTTGTTTAAAAAATTATTTCTTGATTATTCCAAGAAATCTTTCAATTGTTTTGAGCGTGATGGGTGGCGAAGTTTTCTTAATGCTTTTGCTTCGATTTGTCGAATACGTTCACGAGTCACGCCGAAGACTTTACCTACTTCTTCCAACGTACGTGTACGGCCATCATCTAAGCCAAAACGCAAACGTAAGACGTTTTCTTCACGATCTGTCAAAGTATCTAAGACATCTTCTAATTGTTCTTTCAATAATTCATACGCTGCATGTTCCGCAGGACTAGTTGCTTCTTGGTCCTCGATAAAATCACCTAAATGTGAATCATCTTCTTCACCGATTGGTGTTTCTAATGAGACAGGTTCTTGAGCGATTTTTAAGATTTCGCGTACTTTTTCTGTAGGAAGATCCATTTCAGCACCGATTTCTTCAGGCGTTGGTTCTCTTCCTAAGTCTTGTAGTAATTGACGTTGGATACGGATCAATTTATTGATGGTTTCTACCATATGCACTGGAATACGAATCGTGCGGGCTTGGTCAGCAATCGCACGTGTGATCGCTTGACGGATCCACCAAGTTGCGTAGGTAGAAAATTTGAACCCTTTACGGTAGTCAAATTTTTCAACAGCTTTCATCAATCCCATATTTCCTTCTTGGATCAAATCTAAAAATTGCATTCCACGACCCACATATCTTTTGGCAATACTTACAACTAAACGAAGGTTAGCTTCAGCTAAGCGTTGTTTCGCTTCCTGGTCACCTTCTTCGATCTTCAATGCTAATGCTACTTCTTCTTCTGCAGTTAAAAGGGAGACGCGGCCAATTTCTTTGAGGTACATCCGAACAGGATCATTGATTTTGACGCCTGTTGGTGCAGAAAGATCTTCTGTTTTAGCTTGTTCTGCTTTTTTCTCAGCACTTTTCAGACTGTGGATCGATGGTTCACCATTTTCGTCAACGACGCTGATACCTGCATCCTCTACTTTTTGGATCAACTTATCCATCTCATCTGCATTTAAAGTGAATGGTGTCGCAAGTTTATTTGATAGATCATCATAAATCACTTGCCCTTTTGGTTTATTTTCTTTAATGAACGCTGCCACTGCTGCTTCATATTTTTTAACATCTGTTCCATTTGCCATAAAAGAAGGCCCCCTTTAAGTAGCTATTCGGCTTGTTTTAACTGTTTCGTTAAATTAATGATCTCAATCGTCAATTCCAATTCTAACTGTTTGTTCCCGGTACGTCGTGCTTCTTGCTGCATCTGTTTTTTTGTTATGATTTCTTCAGCTAAGCCCGATTTACTGATCACTCTCAGTAAGTCTTGGATCTCACGCGGCGTACTTTCTTCCGCCATTCGCATGTATTCGATCTCGACCACTATCCGCCTTAAATTTTCATCTTGCAAGAAGTCTAAAAACTCCGCAAGTTTGAATTCTCCATTTTGAGATACAAACGCATCAAATAAAAAATAGATTTCTGCATAAGTATCATGAATAAATTGAACCCCTTGTTCCTTGAGTAGATTACGCACAGCAAGTTCTTTGAACGCGCGATACAATAGCATTTGTTCTGCTTTTTCAACCTGAGATAGTGGACGTTTTTGTCTGATCGTTCCAGATTTTACGGACACCTGCTCTGTCGTTGGTTGAGCTTGTTCTTGCTTGGTTGGTTGATTCTTTCGGCGCAGATCACGTATTTGTTTTTGCATCGTTTCTCGACTCAGCTGAAATTCTGCTGATAACTGCGTTAAATACATGTCTTGTTCGATTGGCGAAACAACTTTACTCAATTCACTTAGTACCGCTTCAAGATATTCAATTTTATCTTTTTCATTTTCCAGATTTTTTTCTTGCTTCAAATAACGCGATTTAAAAGCAAAAATGGTTTCTCGTCCGTGTAAAACTAATTCTTGAAAAGCATCTTCCCCATACTTTCTCAAGTACTCATCTGGATCGAGTTTTTCTGGGATCGCTACGACAGATAATTGCATTCGACTATTTTGACGCAATAGCTCGATGCCTCGGTTCGTAGCTTCTACTCCCGCACGGTCACCATCATAACAAAACACTAATTCTTTTGTCAGTTTTTCCATCTGCTGGATCTGTTGAGTCGTGAGACTTGTTCCCATGGAGGCTAAACCAGTCTTGACACCCGCTTGCCATGCAGCGATAACATCCATAAACCCTTCGAATAGTAAGATTTCACCCGACTTGCGGATCTCACTACGTGCTTTGTCTAAGTTGAATAAGACTTGTCTTTTGTTGAACAGATCCGTTTCAGGACTGTTCAAATATTTTGGTTGATCTTTTGTATCGTGTTCACCAGCCAAGTAACGACCAGAAAACCCGATCGTCCGACCTTGACCATTACGAAGAGGAAACATGATCCGTTGATAAAAACGATCCGACATCCGTCCATCATCATGGGTCACAAACAAGCCGGACTGCTGGAATACTTCCTCAGAATAGTCTTCATTTTGGAATACTTGTTGTAAAAATGAGCGTTCATTTGGCGAAAAACCGATCTTGAATTCTTCGATCAACTCGGTGGTCAGACCGCGTTCGAGTAAATAATTTAACGCTGGCTCACCTACTTTTGTGTGCAACAACATGTGATGATAAACTTCTACTGCTTTTTCATGAGCCGCAATCAATTTACCAGTAGCTGAATCTCCGGTTTGAGCAGTTGACGTTTGTTGTCGCCACTGATCTTCGAGTTGGATCTGTTCTAAATCAGCGACCTTGACTACTGCTTCTGGAAAAGACAGACCTTCCAATTCTTGAAGAAACGTAAAGACATTCCCACCTTTTCCACAACCAAAACAATGGAAAATCTGCTTATCTTCCGCAACCGAAAAAGAAGGCGTACGTTCTTCATGGAAAGGGCAGAGACCTAAATAATTCTTCCCAGATTTTTTCAACTGGACGTATTGCCCAATCACCTCAACGATATTCGTTTGATTACGAATCGTCTCAATAGTCTCTTGAGGGATCCTTTGAGCCATATTCTCACCCCCTGCATTAGTTGATATCTCATACTCATCGACAAGACATTTCAGGAGAATAACCGGTAAAAAATCGCACTAACGAAAATCAGTGCGATTTTAAAGGACACAATTATACATGTTTCATTGTACCATATTCCTATACTTTTTCAAGTGATAGATACTAGATTATATGACATTTTCTTCCACATGAGTATGAGGAGTTTTATTTGCATTTACTTTATCCAATAATTTGTTTTGTATGCCTAATTTCCAATACGCTAAACGTAATAGCACATTCAAACCCATAAAGCCAACAAAATATGGCCAAGTATTTCCTAACCCAAGATTGACTTCTAATATATGATGGAAAAGCATCGCAGCGACATAAATACCGACCACTGTGGTGACTGCTAAGAAAATCCGCAATGGATTGAATGGCAAGCAGGCTTTGATCACTGCCAGACAGCTGATCCCGATCAATAAATAATACATCAATGTCGTTGTTTCACCAGATGTCCAACCTTGGTTGTGACCGATCAGGTAGATCGCCACAGTATTGAAAGCAACAAGCAATGCATTAGGTAATGCATTGACTAGCGCAGTAGGCAGATAGCGATAATCGACTTTTCGTTTATCATTCTCAAATGATAAGAAGAAAGATGGATACCCTTCAATAGCAAGATCGATCAACGTGATCTGGATCGGGATAAATGGGAATCCGATAGCCGTCACTGCACATAAAATCGATAAGATAAATGAATAGATTGTTTTAATAAAGAAAATACCTGAAACTTTCGTTACGTTATTCACGACTCGGCGTCCCTCAAACAATACCTCGGGCAATGTCGTAAAATCAGAATCTAACAAGACAAGATTAGCAATTTGTCGTGTTGCTCCGTCTCCTTCTGCCATCGCAATACTACAATCAGCTTCACGCAAAGCCAATACATCGTTTACGCCATCTCCAGTCATTGCAACTGTTCGTCCACTTGCTTTTAGTTCGTTGACTAAGAGTTTCTTTTGTTGCGGACTCACTCGCCCAAAAACTGTATATTGATGCGCCGCTTTTCTGACTTCTGCTTCTTCTGTCAAATCAGATAGATCAACATACGATTGATAGTTGGGCAAACCAGCACGTCGCGCAATATTTGACACCGTAAAAGGATTGTCTCCAGAAATCACTTTCAAGTCTACCCCTTCTTCGTGCAAATAAGCTAAGGTTTCTTGCGCGTTCTTACGGATAGGATCATCGATTTCAAACAAAGCAATCGGTTCAACCCCTTGAGGATCGCCTGAAGACAACGTTTGATTGGGAGCAAGACCTAACATCAATACACGAAACCCGTTGGCCTGGGCTTCCACTAAACTTTCCGGCAACTGATCGTCTGCCACTAACCGTTCCGGAGCCCCGACATAGACGACACCTAGTTCAGGAAATTCCATTGCGCCCCATTTGCGGTCAGATGAAAAGGCTAATTTTTCTCCGACATCGTAACGATTAGAAATCTCGAAATACTCTCTCAACGCACGCATCGTGACATTGTTATCGCTACTTTCAGCTAAATATGTTCCCATAATGGTTGGAATCATTTTTTCATAGGTTTTATTTAAGGGTTCGACTCGTTGGATGCTCATTTTTCCTTCGGTGATCGTCCCTGTTTTATCAAGACATAATGTATCTACATGTGCCAATGTTTCGATAGAATACATATCTTGGACTAAGATTCGTTTCTTCGCTAGTTTCGTTACACCAGTCGTCAATGCGATACTGATCAATAACACTAATCCTTTTGGTAACATTCCCAGTAAGGCTGCCGCAGAAGCAACGACTGATAGTTGGATCGACGCATTTCGAATGAACAAAGCTTCCAAGAATAAGATGATCCCTAAAGGAATGATCACAAAACTTGTAAACTTAGATACTTTGCGGATCGATTCCACAAGTTCCGAATGAATTTCCTTGTGTGTTTTTGCTTCGTTGGTCAAGCGGACAGCATAATTATCTGCCCCAACACGAATAACTGTAGCAAAGACAGAGCCACTAGTCAGGTAACTACCTGACAGTAATTCTGCTCCTGACTCTTTGATGATCAAATCAGATTCACCGGTCAGTAAAGCTTCATTTGCCTCTGCCCGACCACTGATCACTTGCAAGTCTGAGGGAATCTGTTCACCCGCACCGATTTTGACAAGATCGCCTAAAACTAGTTCTTTCGTTGCGATCATCTGTTCTTTTCCATCACGAATGACGGTTACTTCCGCCTGTGAAACGATTGATAACCGGCGCACAAGATTACGCGCATGGATTTCCTGATAGATCCCCATGGTGATATTTACAAAAATAATTGCTAAGTAAGCCATGTTTGAATAAGCACCAACTAGTAATAAGCAGAGTCCTATTCCTAAGTTCAAAAAATTGAATAATGTTAAAATATTATCGCTGAAAATTTGTTTCGTACTTTTTGTAGCATCCTCTTGGTAATCATTCTGTTGACCAGAGGCACGTCTTTGACTCACTTCATTTTCTGTAAGTCCCTTTAATTCTTTCATTTCCATATCACGCCAACTTTCAAAAATAATCACTTCAATTAGTCTAGCTGTTTCTACGATTAAAAACAACTCGTTTTTTTTATTTTAAAAAAAGATAGAAAAATCAAAAAACAGCGGATCTGTTTTCTATTTTTCTATCTCACCATATACTTCACCTAGAAAAATCACAGAAGAGAATCGTTTCTTCGAACCATCTATCAAGAACTTGGATAATTGAATACAACGATCACGTGACTTTTCTTCTTGTGCTTCTTCTACTTATACTGCTCTTCTAAACGGCTCATCCACCAGCCTAGTGCAGCACCAGCAACGAATAACACTGGACATGCCAAGATACCTAAAATGCCAAGTCCACTATAATTTGTAGGAATGATCATGATCGTGGATGCAAAAACAATGCCTAGAATAAAATGGAATAATTTGCTATAAGCTTTTGAGAAAATAAAGTCCATTACTTTGGAAAGACCTAGCACACACACGATTCCACCGATTGCAATAGGAATGATCACTTCTAAACGCACTTCTTTAAAGCCATCAGCCATCGCTTTATACAGTCCCATGTAAACTAAAAAATTCGACGGACTTAATCCAGGAACGATCATTCCGAGACCAATCAAACCGCCTGCCATCATCCAGGTATAGACATTTTGTTCTACTTGCCCATCAAATAAACGGGCACCATATAACAAGAAAAGATAACCTAAAATAAATGTCACAACCATAATAATGAGATCTGTATTGTTTCGGCCTTTTTTTCCTGACTCTTTCCATAAAGCGGGCACCGTTCCAGCAATACATCCCACAAAGAACCATAAAATCGTTGTTTCATAGGCCCCTAGTAAAAAACTGACTAAAAAAGACAGCAAGAATACGCCAGTGACACCGCCTAGGCCGACTGGTAAAAAGAATAAGACGTTTTCTTTAAAGTTTCTAGTGATATGTGCTAAGAAAGAAATCAGCCGCTCATACATTCCAAATACTGCTGCTAAAGCCCCTCCGCTCACTCCCGGCAAGATAAAGCCTGAGCCGATAAACATTCCTTTGAAAAATCTTAATCCCCAATCTTTCGTTGTATTCTCTCTTTTCTCCATTACTTTTTGATTTTCTTCCACTCGTCCAAGCACTCCTTCTTTCCATTCATTGTATTCATTATTCGTCTTGCTTTGATTTGCAGTTGGTTCGATCCAACAGGCTTAAAAAATATTTTCATACCATTCAAGAAACTGTTGGTTCATCTTCACCACATCAGCATAAAACATATTACCACCATTATGGTATAAATACCCACCATTATACAATAATGACTGGATTCGCCAATAGCGATAGGTTTTTTTGTTGTCATTGCCTAAAAGCGGACTCAACACATCCCTAGAATACTCTTCGGCTAAACGGACCGTGTTCTTCCCGCCTCTTTCGTTGACGTAAGCAATATAGTCTTTGCCAAAATTGTACGCTTGGATCGCTGTCGCCAGATCGCAACCTAATGCTTTCGCCTCAGCTATCATCTCTGAGAGGTATTTGACTCCTTGGTCAATACTTCCTTCTTGTGTCGTGATCGCCCCCATCTGTCCATAGGCACTTTCCGAACTTTGCATCAAATCGACACCATTTCCTCTTGATTCAGTAAGTATGATTGCCTTCACTAGATTCTCATGTTCTTGCATTTGATACTTTTCTAATGCTGACGAAATCTGTGGCTGATAATTTTCTACACGCTTGATCGATTGATATGTTCTACCGAATAGAAAAAGAATCGTTGCCAGAATCGTGAAGACAAATAGACCTACGATCATACGGAAGATTGATTTTCTTTTTTTCTTCATCCAAACCCACCTAGCTATTTGACATCTTTTTTTATCTTACTATTTCTTTTCATTCTTGGCTATTTTTTCTCTGTTTTTTCTTATTTAATTTAATAAAAAATGAATGTTTCATTTTCGCTTTCACCTTACGAAAATGATCGTTCGTTTTATAGAGTTTCGATTTATAAAATAGATAAAGAGCGTTATAATTCAAAATAGTAGGTGATAAATGTGAAAAGAGAAAAGAAATTTGCAAAAATGGCAGATGGTACTGACATCTATTATGAAAAAAGTGGACATGGATTTCCCCTCTTGCTACTACATGGAAATGACGGGAGCGGTGATTTCTTTTCAGAACAAGTGCCCGTTTTAGAACAATACTTTACGATTTATCTCATCGATAGTCGTGGGCATGGACAATCGACAAATCAAGCGGGAACATTGAATTTTCGTTTGATGGCAGATGATTTATTGACAGTCATGCTGCTGGAACAAATCCCACAAGCGAATATCTTGGGATTTAGTGATGGAGCCAATCTTGCCTTAGTTTTTTCAAGCAATTATCCAGATAGGGTCAATCGCTTGATTTTAAATTCGGGTAATACACGGTTGAATGGGGTTCTCTGGTCCTCACGACTACTCAGTGCTTTTCACTATTTCTTTGTTTGGTTGCGCGCACTGTTCCAGCCACATTTACGTCAGCATTTATTGGTCATCGATTTATTGCTTCATGATATTGGCCTCACGACAGAACATTTAGAAAAAATCAATTGTCCAACACTGATCATCGTCGGTAAAAAAGATGTCATCAAACTGAAACATTCGCTTTATTTAGCGAAAACGATCCCTAATGCTTCATTTGTTCTCGTCACAGGACAAGGACACCAATTAGCTCGCCAAAACCCAGAACGCTTCAATCAAGAAGTTTTAGATTTCTTGACAAAATAAATTTGAAAATAGTAGGTGATTTTTTGTTCAAGCCAATCATTCAGTGGTTCAAAAGCCACTTGAGACTTATCAAAACGATTTTTTTGATTTCCGTATTAGTAATTATTATTCGTGAATTGATGACAATCAGTACTTTGTTATCTGCGGACCAACTAGCTCAAACATTTTCCACGATCCCACTCTGGAAAATTGGTGTCATGTTTTTGATTGGGTTGATTTCTATTCTACCCATGATTGGATATGATTTGATTTTCAACAAGTTACTAAATCAAAAGCAAAAGCCATTATATTTATTTGAAACAAGTTGGATGATCAATACTATTAATAACATTGCTGGATTTGGTGGCTTTGTCAGTATCGGTTTACGATCCGAACTCTACGGTCAAAGAAAAGATAGCAAACAAGTCATGCAAGCTTTATCTAAAGTATTTTTATTTTTGATGGCGGGTTTATCTCTGTATAGTTTAGTCTCGTTTTTTATGGTCTTCTTTACTCCTGTCGCTCCGTTTCTTAAACAGTATTGGATTTGGTTGATTGCCGGTGGTTTGTATTTCCCCATCGTTTTTATTTTTACCACGATCAAAAAAGAAGGCTATGTTGGTGGTCTTTCAATTAAATCCCAAGGGCAATTGTTACTCGTTTCCTTATTGGAATGGACGGGTGTCTTAGGAACCTTTCTTGCAGTCGGCTATTTGATGGAGATCCCCATCGATCTATGGCAAACAATCCCTCTATTTATCGCTGCTTCAGTTATCGGGATCATCTCAATGATCCCAGGAGAAATCGGTAGTTTTGATGTGATGATGATCTTTGGTTTATCAGCTCTAGGTATCCCTAAAGAAACCGTTGTGATCTGGATCTTGCTTTATCGGATCTTCTATTACTTTATTCCATTTTTCATTGGATTAGTTTTCTTCTTTAAAAATGTCGGTGTATCGATCGACCAACGATACTCTGGTATTCCAAAGCAATTAGCGACCCAGATTGCTCGGAAGATCCTGGTGATCTTAATGTATTTTTCTGGCATCATGTTGGTTCTTTCAGCAACGATCCCGCAAGCATTTACTGAGTTTCGTTGGTTGCATCATATCAATCCTATAAAGATGCATTTTATTATGCAATTTCCAAGCATATTGTTAGGCTTCTTGTTTGTTATTATGGGACGAGGCATCGCAGCCAGAGTCAAGCGTGTCTACTGGCCAACCATTTTTTTGATCCTTGTTTCATTAATTTATGTTGGGCTGAATGATCTAAGCACTACTGGCATTATTTTCTTACTATTGCTATTAGGTATCGTGATCGCTTCACGTAATGAATTGTTCAGAGATCAATTGATCTACTCGTGGGAATGGTTGACGATCGATGGGTTGATCATAGGTGCATTGACCGTTTTATATATCGTGATCGGTGTTTATAATATGCCCACTTTCCCACATCGTAATCATCGGTTTATTTCATTTTTTCTATTTCCATCAGAAAAAATTTGGTTGTCTGGTTTTCTAGCAATTTTAGCAGTAGCCTTTATCATGATTTTATTTGTCCACTATCTCCAAGGTAAAAAGGCACAAGTTGGACAAGAGTTAGATGAAGCGGTCGCCACCACGATTTTAGAAACTTACGGCGGTAATTCAGATAGTCAACTGATTTTTTTGAAAGATAAACGGATGTTTACCTATGAAAAAGACGGGGAAGCAACCGTCTTGTTACAATTTGCTAGTTATAACAATAAGTGTGTGGTGATGGGCGATCCCTCAGGCAAAAAAGAAGATTTTCCAGAAGCAATCGAAGCCTTTATCGCAGAAACAGATCGCTTATGCTACTTGCCAGTCTTTTATGAAACGAGCGAAGAACTGGTTATGATCCTTCATGAATTTGGCTATGATTTTATCAAAATGGGCGAAGAAGGCCATGTTTCGTTAGCCGACTTCACGACTTCTGGGAAAAAAATGAAAGGCACACGTGCGATACTGAATCGCATCGAACGAGAAGGATTCACGTTTGAGGTACTTCAACCACCATTTTCTTCCCAACAAATGGCTGAGCTTAAAACCATTTCTGATCGTTGGCTAGGCAGTCGCAAAGAAAAAGGCTTCTCATTAGGTTTCTTCTCAGAAGACTATTTACAGCGAGCACCGATTGCAGTCGTCAAAAACGATCAAGGTGAGTTGGTCGCTTTCGCTTCGATCATGCCGACTTATACGAATGATAAGATCGGAACGATTGATTTGATGCGCTATGATCCAGATACTGCACCTTCCGGTAGCATGGACTATTTATTCATCCATCTTTTTGAATATATGAAGGAGGAAAATATCCAATGGTTCAATTTGGGTATGGCTCCTTTGTCTAATGTGGGGACTTCAAGAAAAAGTTTCATTCAAGAACGGATTGCTTATCTAGTCTATGAATTTGGCTCACATTTCTATTCTTTTCAAGGGTTAAGAGAATACAAAGATAAATATGCCACCAACTGGAGATCTCGCTATACACTTTATTCAAGAGATAGTTGGATCGCTTATGTAATGATCACGTTATTGATCATTGACAATGCGCCCGTTGATCAAAAAACAAAGCCTTTGAATGGCTTAAAAAAATGGTTTCGTAAATAAAAAAACGCCTGATTTTGCTGTTTTAGTCAAAATCAGGCGTTTTTTGTTTATTCACAAACCTTTCCCTTCTTTTATAGATCATCAATCGTATATTCAGAATAACCTTCATAAAAATAACTCACATCGATCCCTTTCATATAAAGTTCACGATCGGAAATCTTATCCGTCAACGCGTTAGAAATCAAATAGCTGATCTCTAAGTCATTGATCGGACTACGTTCCATTGCAGATAAATAATCAGACTTGTCAATTAGATTCCAGTCAACCACTTTCTGTATCTCCGATTTCAAAATGAGATCTAACCAAATTCTAGTACTCCTACCGTTCCCTTCACGAAAAGGATGAGCGATGTTCATCTCTACATATTTTTTGATGATTTCTTCAAAAGTAGACTGTGGCATTTGGTCAATATGTTTTAGAGAATACTCCAAATACATGACCGGCGCAAACCGAAAATTTCCCTTTGCACTATTTACTGAGCGAATTTCCCCAGCAAAACCATCAATTTCAGAAAACAAATAGTCATGGATTTCACTTAACCCTTTGAACGTTCCAATTTCTAATTCATCTATTCTTCCAGAATCATATAATTTTTTTGCTTTTTGCTTACTGATTTTTTCTTCCGCTTTTGCCAACTCGACTTGACTGGTCAATCCTAATTTATTTTCTAAAATCATTGAATCCCCCATAACTTTTTGTCATAGTTTTTTAGAAACACAGATATATTTATTATAACAAATTTATAGACATGGTAAAAACAAGAAAAATCGATGGAAACAAGCAACAAGGATACTAGTCGTATTGCACCTACTAAATTCTCATAACATGTTGTTCGAAGATTCCCCCACAAAAAAAAGCGAGAAACCCAAAAATTCAAAGAAAATTTGGAGTTTGCTCGCTTTTTTATCGGTGATTAACACTTCTATTAGAACTATTGGACAAGATATTCAAGTAAATACCTTGTCCAAAGGTTTTATATTTTTCTATAAAAATACTTACGCTTCGATTTCTGTTACCATTCCTGAACCGACAGTTCGACCACCTTCACGAATAGAGAAAGTCGTTCCTTGTTCGATTGCCACTGGATGGATCAACTCTACCTCGATGGTTACGTTGTCTCCAGGCATGACCATTTCTGTTCCTTCTGGCAACACGATCGTACCTGTTACATCTGTTGTGCGGAAATAAAATTGTGGGCGGTAGTTATTGAAGAATGGTGTATGACGTCCGCCTTCTTCTTTCGTCAATACATAGACTTCCGCTTTGAATTTTGTATGCGGTGTGATTGAACCAGGTTTCGCAATCACTTGGCCACGTTCAATATCTTCTCTTTGGATACCACGTAACAAGATTCCTACGTTATCTCCAGCTTCACCATAATCTAACGTTTTACGGAACATCTCTACCCCTGTCACAACCGCTTTTTTCGTTTCAGGTTTGATTCCGATGATCTCGATTTCATCACCGACACGAACAGCTCCACGGTCGATCCGACCAGATGCTACCGTTCCGCGACCAGTGATTGAGAAAACATCTTCAACTGGTAAAAGCAATGGTTTGTCGGTATCACGTTCTGGTGTTGGGATATAGTCATCCACTGTTTCCATCAATTCATTGATCGCAGCTTCTGCTTCTGGGTCACCTTGCAATGCTTTCAATGCAGATCCTTTGATGACAGGTGTGTCATCACCTGGGAAACCATATTCATTTAGTAATTCACGAACTTCCATTTCTACAAGATCGATCAATTCTTCATCATCGACCAAATCAACTTTATTCAAAAATACAATCAAATATTTTACACCAACTTGACGTGATAAAAGGATATGCTCGCGAGTTTGAGGCATTGGTCCGTCTGTCGCAGAAACAACTAAGATCGCACCATCCATTTGAGCGGCACCTGTGATCATGTTCTTCACATAATCCGCATGTCCTGGTGCATCGATATGTGCATAGTGACGTTTATCAGTTTCATATTCTACGTGTGCTGTGTTGATGGTGATCCCACGTTCACGTTCTTCTGGAGCTGCATCAATGCTTGCATAATCTTGAGGATTTGCTAAGCCTTTTTTCCCTAATACTGTCGTGATTGCAGCAGTCAATGTGGTCTTCCCATGGTCAACGTGCCCAATGGTTCCGATGTTTACGTGTGGTTTACTTCTATCAAAATGTTCTTTTGCCATAATTAACAAACCTCCTAAATAGTCTTATGCACTGAATGATTTCAGCTCATCGTCCATAACAGTTTTTTTAGTATAAACTCAAAAAAACAACTACACTTACTTTTTGTAAGTTATGAACAAACCCTATTATACGTCAAAATTGGTCAAAGTCAATTAAAGTGTTTCGATATACTATTTCAATAAAAAGTGTGTAGGATATTAGTCTTCACGCATATTCAAAAAGCGAATATACAGCGGGAACAGAAGCAACCTCTCCGGAAATAAGACGGCAGCCACAAAAATTTGAAGAACATTTTACGTGGCTGCCGTCTTATTTCTCGAGGCTAAATACTTCTGTGCCGACCTCTGTCATATCGCTATTGTTATTATTGACAGCGTTCGTTTACTATTAGTAATGGTCATACTCTCAACTTTGTAAAGTATCGGTTTCCATATCGAATTCTAATTGTTTTGCTGCATTCAACTGATCACTGTAGTAACTTGCAAGTTCTTCTGCAGAAGCTTGTGTCAAATTATTAAATGAGAAAGTCGCATATCTCCCATGATTTTCTTTACATATCGAATTGATTCGGAGTCCAGTTTTCTCATCCATAAATAAATAAGCTTTCCCAGGTGTAAAAGTAGGAGTAACTAATTTTTTGGAACGAAGTCTAAATCCGTTATAACTCATTTGATACATCTCAAATGATTGGGATAGATAACTTAGTTGTTTCTTTGTTACAATGCTCAATGCTTCACTGTCGCTTTCAATTTTTCGATTTTTACCAATCAAAATCGCATAGAATAACCCATAGAGGTTATACACTGACCAGAGAAGTGTCACAATATAGCCTGTTTCATATCCTTCTCCTCGATAAAGTCGGTACAATGCAACGATAGAGGCGAAAGCGATCCAACCAAATAGTAACATGTGAGGAAAAACTGTTCGCCAATCAAAAGATTGACTGTCAACAAGTTCCTTTTTTGTCACTTTGAATTTTTTTTCCGAATGAAAGAACTCTTTGATCAATGCTCTAGTATGGATCGGCGCGACAAAACAATCATAGATATGCGAAGTAGTAAGATTCCTGATTTTAGGAACATACAACCGAAACGAAAGAGAAATCATGACAAACGGTGGTAAAAAGAACAATAATAACTGATTGTTGTTACTTCGAACAATAAATATATCAAAGACCATAAAAAGAGTTGGTGCTAATAAAAAAATGATTTTTTGAAATGAAGTAAACCAGTACAAATAAGAATTATAGTAACACAATTTTTGCATACGAGATAACCCTTTAAATTTACGTGGTTTAAAATGGTCAAATATTTGCTTTGTACCTTGGGCCCAACGTGTCCGTTGAGAGGACAGCTCTCGAGCTGTATAAGGCGTGATTCCCAAAGCATAAGCTTTATTTATGAAAATCGTTTCATAACCAGCATTTTGCAATAACATCCCTGTTGCCATATCTTCAGTAATGCTTTTTGTTGGGACGCCACCTATCTCCTCTAAAGCACTGCGTCGAATGATAGCGTTGGTCCCGATATGGATCAACGCATTTTCACGTGAAAGAGCTGGTTCTAAAAAACGCATAAATAATTCCTGTTCATTGTAAAATGATTTTCTCAATAATTGGAAGGGATCTTTATTATAAAAAGTTTGAGGATATTGAATTAACGCAACCTTTGGATTTCTAAAATAATCGATAGCCTCGTAGATAATATTTTTCTTAACGATGAAATCAGCATCTAAAAGCAAAATCAAGTCGCTACTTGTTTGTGAAAGTGCATAGTTGATATTTCCTGCCTTTGCGTTCTCGTTACCTTCTCTTGTCAGATAACCAATATGGTATTTTTCTGCAAGTTCTTTCAATTCCTCACGATGACCATCATCACAAATATATATTTTCTTATTTGGATAACGTAACGCTTTGACAGCCAAAGCAGTCGCGATCACTAATTTATTATCCTCATTATACGTACATATAAACGCTGCTACACTTGGTTGAAATGGCTCCTCATCGTAATGAACTCTCACGGACTCTTTCGACAACTTATTAGAAAACAAGTAAATAAAAAAACCATACACAAATAAACCAATAAATTCTGCCACATATAAAATAAGACCGAAAGTTAATGATATCACGCCATCATTTGGGATCGTGTAGAAAAGACGCCAGATCAAGTATACAACCAAAAATGCTAAAGTTAATTTGGAAAAGAATGGTTTTATCTTATTGTTTCTTTTTGCTAACACATAAAGTCCAAAAATTATACCAAACAAACCAACTAAATAATACAGTTCCATTTTAATACCACCTTTCATAACATTATTATATAATTTGTGTTTTTTTAAGCAAAGCAACTAGCTCTCCTAAAATTCGATTATCGTAAGCTCAACTTTGAAAAATGTTCTCACAGAAAAATTAAGTATTTTATACATAAAACGGCGAATATGCCATTATTATATATAAATACGATAAATTTTGGACTTTCGATAGACGAATAATAGATTTTGTTGAATAATAGTATCCGAGGTGAAAAAAATGATAAAAAAATTGATAGCATTATTGATTGTATTGGGAATTTTCCTAGGAGGAAGCTTTATCGCTTATGATTATTTCTATGGCGGTGAAACTTATTATACAAAAATCACCACTAACGGAGAAAAAGAAGTTGACTCAGCAGACAATGACATGGACGTTTCTATTTATGTATACGACCAAAATGCTTACAACGCACAAGGAGAAGAAAAAGCAGTCACTTTACGTGAAGCGAGGGAACGTCCTTTAAAAATGGATGCTTATTTAAAACTAAAAGTTAATTCACGTAAAGGCGTCATCAGTTGGGAAGAAGTAACAGCTTCTCAAGTGCCGGACAAAGCGTTAGATCAATTAGATCAATGAACCAGTTTACAATAAACAACACAAAAAAAGCAGTCAACACCACAAGACTTGAAAAACGATCTTCGTGGATATTGACTGCTTTTTTACTATTCACTTTTATTTGGTTTCTTTGATTCATCTAAAAGAAACTATAGACGATTCAATACTTCGTCCACATTTTTAATCATGACAGAGATCGTACCATCAGGATTATTGACAAATTCAATCAGATCCGGGTTACGATAAACGTCTACTGGTACAATCAATTCAATGCCATTTGATAAACGGAATTTTTGCTTTCCGAATTTTTTCTCTGAGATTTCTTGTACTTCTTTCACTGGTGGTGCTTCTGGAATAAAGCCTTGTTCTTTGACTTCTTCTTGGAATGCTAACTTGGCAGTGATATTTTCTTTGAATACTTTCTCCGCGATCATTTCATGATCCAATCTACCTTTTTCTTCGATCGTATCATACACAGCTTCTTTTAAGTCCGCCATGATATCGAACTCTTCTGCTTCAAACTTCTTGCCTAGCTGCTTCGCCACTTTTTTTATCACTTTGACGTTGTCTTCCAACGAAGGTGCCGGGACGCTCTCAATCACTTTTCCCGAAAAGTACCATTCTTTTTTACCAGAGAACTCATAGCGTTTTTCAATCAACTCATACGTCAGATCTGTCAGATTGACTGCTAAGGCTTCATCTGCTTTTTGAGATTTTGAGCCAAGGATCGCTCGGTTCAAAATCAAACGGTTGTCAATACCGGCTTCATCTGCTTCCACATAGTGAGTATAAGCATCACGATAATTCACTTTCAATAAAGCTAAATACATCACAGTATCTACTTCATACAAGACAACGAAAACATCTGCACTAGGTGCTTCCTCACTTTCTGCATAGATGTCAAACCACCGTTGGACTAAACGCTCACTTTCTTCGACAAAATTTTCTTGACACTGTTTCAAGTTTTGAGAAAATAGGCTTTCTTCAGTGAGTTGCCCTGTTTTAGTTTGTGCAGAAGAGATTTTTTGGATCTTCTTTTGTAGAAAGTCCCTGACAAAATCTTTCGTAAGATCCAGTTCTTGTTGTGAAAATACAGGAGATCCTGTTTCTCGATCAATAATATGCAAGATTGCTTTTTTTAAATAGATATCCATCGTTTCATTCCTTTCTGCTCTAGTTTACGGAAAATCAAACAAAAATACCAGAGACAAAATGGAACGAACAAAAAAATATTTTATAACAAACAAAATACATTTCTTTTTTTAGAAAATAAGCTACACTTAAAGTGTACTAAAATCAAAGGAGCTGAAAGTATGAATTCACTAACATCTACTTACCGTTTATCAAATGGCTATGAAATCCCTGTTGTCGGTTTCGGTACTTGGCAAACCCCTGACGGAGACGTTGCTGTTTCCTCAGTTAAAGAAGCATTAGCTGCCGGTTATCGTCATATTGATACCGCTCAAGGGTACAAAAACGAAGAAAGTGTCGGACAAGCAATCAAAGAAAGTGGTGTTCCAAGAGAAGAGATTTTCTTAACGACTAAACTTTGGAACGAAAACCATAGCTACGATCTAGCAATGTCCTCTTTCGAAGAGTCCTTAAAAAAATTACAAACAGACTATGTGGATCTTTTATTGATCCATTGGCCTAATCCAGTTTCTTTCCGCGAAAATTGGCAAGAAGCGAATGCCGAAACATGGCGTGCTTTTGAAGAGTTATACGAAGCGGGCAAAATCAAAGCGATCGGTGTCAGCAACTTCTTACCGCATCACTTAGATGAACTTGCAAAAACAGCAAAAATCATGCCAATGGTCAATCAAGTATTTCTTGCTCCTGGCGAATTGCAACCACCTGTTGTTGAGTACGCGAAAAAACATGATATGGTCCTTGAAGCATATAGCCCTCTTGGCACTGGTAAAATCTTCGATGTCACAGAAATGCAAGAGATTGCCAACACACACAATAAGAGCGTTGCCCAAGTAGCGCTACGTTGGTCATTACAACATGGTTTCTTACCATTACCAAAATCTGTCACACCAAGCAGAATCAAGGAGAACACTGAATTATTTGATTTTGAGCTATCAGAAGAAGAAATGAAGACGATCGACCAATTAGATGGTGTCGTCGGCAAAGCAAAAGATCCAGATACTACACAATTTTAAAGGTAAAGGATAGTGATATTCTATGAACCCCGTGGACCGCTTAGATCGTTTATCTGAAAAAGTGACTCAGACATTTGATCCAGATTTCATCTTTTTGATCCGTCCAGAAAAAATCCAGCATTTTCCTGCTCGAAACTGGTCAAGGGATGAAAAACTTGCGGAAATAAAAAAACGCTTGGATCATTCATTGATGACGATGCAATGGCAAGGACATGAGGTCATCTATTCACCAGAACTAGTCACCTTTGCCTTATTGCCAAAAAAATAACTAGATGAGGGAGCATTAGTCTGTGGACTTTTGCTCCCCTTTTTGAGAGATTGGAACAGAAGTATTTAACCTCGGGAAATAAGGCGATATCTACGAAATTGTTCATCAAATTTCTGTGGATGTCGCCTTATTTCCGAGAAGTTTACTGCTGTTTCCACCGTTTATTCAGTTTTAGCATATGTGAGAGGTCGATAATCCCACTCAATTTTGTTTTTCCATCGAAGTAATAAAAGTTTTTTCTTGATAAACCTTTTCATTTGCTCGTTTTTTTCTTATAATCGAAAGGGTATGAATGAAGGAGAGTATTTATGAAGAAAAAACAAAAACAAAAATTATTAAAACAATTCCGTCCTTCTTTAGATGGAATTCGCACGCAATTATTCCGTTCATTGGAAGAAGAAAGTTTACGCCGTTATGGGCTGCCATTGCAAGTCATGCTTGATCCTAAAAACCGTCAAGTCTTAATCATTGGCTTAGCAGGACAAGCAAATGAAGATACACGCATCAATGTACCAATCGACGATAACTTTACTGCTGTCTTGAAACGTATTCGTTCTGGTGAAGCAACGATTTTTGAACGTTTCCGTGACAACCTATTGATTGAGATTGTTTCTTACTGGAATGATCAACGCATGAAAAAAGATCAACCAACGGCTCAACCTGTAGCGACACCAGTCACTAATGACGCGTCTGTAAAAGAAACACCAACAAAAGAAGTTGAAAAAGTTGAGACAACTTCTCAATCAGTCAATAAAGAAGCAACAACTGACAAGAAAACAAGTGATGAAAAAGTAGTGACAGATTCTTTGACTTTCGATGATTTTGCAAAACTAGTAGCAGAATATCCGAAGTTCACTGCTGAAAAAACAGCAGATGCTGTAGTGATCAATGAAACAGTCAAAGACGACACACGAAAATTAGCAGAGATCTCTATGTCTGCTGTCAATGAATTTACGATCGAAAAAGCTTTAGAACGTAAATACAAAGTGAAATTGACATTCGTGCCATTGATCGAACAATTTGCCGCTACACCGATCAACGAAAGATAAACGCAAGCAAATAGATTGCGTGATGATTTTTACCTAAAAAAGCAGCTGAAATGACGATCATCGTTCATTTCAACTGCTTTTTTTATCATTTATAAATGTAAAAAAGAGAATATCAATTGTTCCTATTGTTGCGCTGCGTTCTTCCCTGTTGTTTCTAATTGCTCTTGCACCAACTGCATCACTCTCATCCGTTCCTCATCGGGTATCTTCTCGTAGTAGATCCCTGCTTCTCCCAAGATGCCATCACCAATATATTGTTCACCTTTCAACTGATGGTTCGTGATATTGGATAATGCCGAATGGTATTCATTCATCATTCCGAGCATTTCATCTAAGGACATATCCGTTGTCCCATTTTCACCGACTACCTCTAAAAGCTGGCGATAATTGAATAAACTTTTCACAGATAAGAACTCATTGACTAAAATATTGACGACTTCCCTTTGCCTTTTCTGTCGCCCATAGTCATCCTCAGGATCTTCTGCTCGCATGCGCGCATACTGTAATCCTTCCCAACCATTTAATTCTAGTGTACCTTCTGGATAATGGATGTCTTCTGCTGTAAACTCAAACGCATTATTTACAGTGATTCCTCCCACAGCATCGATCAACGCTTCTAATCCATCCATATTCAACGATACATAGTGATGAATCGGTATATCAAGATATTGTTCAACCGTATCCACCATCATGTCGATACCACCGTAAGAATGAGCATGGTTGATTTTATCAACCAGTCCATCCATATTGGCAATTTCTACGAAAGAATCTCGAGGAATACTAGTGATCGTCGTTGTTTTCTTTTGATTATTCAATGTCACCAACATGATCGTATTTGCACGATAGTCCGTTTTTCTAATTGAATTATTGGCGATACCTAAAACTAAAATGCTGACTGGCGTATCCTTTTCCCGCTGAACGGTTTCTCTTTGTAGCGGTTGTTGCATCGAAGTCACGGTCTGTCTGGCATCGTAGTAAAAGCGAACACCATATGCAACTGCAGAACCTACTAATAGGAAAAGAAATGCCATAATAGACAATAAAACTTTTTGTTTTCTAGTGAATATTCGTTTTTGTTGGTGCTTTTTTCTTACTGTTTTTTCAGTGATAAAAGAGAAAAACAGACTATAACATAAGAAAACAACTGAAAAACTCAGTAAAAAACCTGCTAAGATATCGCTAGGATAATGTACTCTCAAATAAATTCTAGAACTAGCAATCAATAATGGATAAAGAGCCCCCACCCATACTAGTTTATTTACCCTTTTCTCACGATAAATAATGTACATGGTGATCAAAAATACTAAGAATAGCGTCATAGACAAAATCGAATGACCACTTGGAAAAGAGTAAGAAGATCTAGGAATCAATTGCTCCACATCAGGTCGTGTCCGCTGGATAGCTTGTTTCATCACGTAGCCAATCAAACTAACTGTCAAAACCATTAAGACTTGCCAAATGGCTAATTTATGGTATTGTTTCCGCCAACTAAAAATTGCCAGCAACCCTGTGAAAAATAAAGTAGGAATAATCGTTGCTAGTTTTGCAAAATAACTAAAAAATGTTGTTAATACTGGGAATTCGATTAATCGCTCCTGTTGATAAATGGCTAAATCGAGTTGGTTGAATAAGGTGTTTTCTGTCATAACTAGTGTGGTCAAAGTCGTCAATAAGACGAATGATACGAATGCTACCACCAATGTTCCTTTTGGCATCTGTTTCATAATAACTTCCCTTCTACTTCTCATTCATACTTTTTAAATCCTAAAATAATGCCTAAACCACAGCCAATAACCAAGAGGGAAGTTCCTCCTTGACTTAAAAATGGTAAAGGAATCCCTGTTAATGGGAGTAGACCGATCGCAGCTCCAATATTTTCAAACACTTGGAATAACAAACCAAATACGAAGACAATCGCAAAATACACATTTCCTTTATTATTTGTTTCGATTGCACTATAAATGATTTGGTAAAAAAGATAAAAATATAAAAAGAGCACAGAAACACTTCCTAAAAAGCCAAATGTTTCAGCAATCACTGTAAAGACCATATCTGATTCACGAACGGGCACATAGATAGGATTGATTGCTTCGGCCCTGCCACTAAACCCACCTGCCCCGATAGAAAGTAAACTTTGTGATTGTTGATAACCAATCGATTGGCTATATGCAAATGGATCAACCCATGCGCGTACTCGATCTAACTGATAAGTCTTAAAATTCAGACGATATAAAATCTGGTGTCCGTATTCAGTAAAAACTAAAGCAATCAAAATGGCCCCGAGAATAACTAGAATCGAGGTTATTGCCGTCATGATCTTCCAATGTACCCCAGCGATCATGAATAATGCCCCCAAGCATATGACAAAAACCAAACTTGTTCCAAAATCTTTTTGCATGTACATCAATAAAAAGGTCGGTAAACTAACCAGTAATATCTTTCCTACATAAAATAAATCAGTTTTAACGGTTCGTTGTTTCACCTTTTGCTCATAGATCAAGGTCAAATAAACAACCACTAAGATAAAGGTGAGTTTCACTAATTCAGAAGGTTGAAATGAAAAGCTGCCAATCCTAAGCCAACGTTTGGTGCCTGTGAGTTGAAACATCACCGGATCATAAAACTGATACAACAGGCCCATCACAAAAAGTGAAAAGCCATAAAGATAAGGAGAATATCTTAACAATACGACTGTTTTCACTCGTTGTGTTAGAAACAACAGCCCGACCGACATCAAACAAAACACGATTTGTCGAAGCACGACTCCTCGGACTGGAACTTGGTCATAAACAGCTGCCCCATATTGCACACCGACACTTAATAAATATAAAAGAAAGATTGGTAAAAATAATGCATAGTTGAATTCATTTATTTTAAATTTCATTTTGCTTACCTCGTGAGGACAGTTTCAGGCAAACGCCCAAAAGCATGGATAAAATCAAATAGCTTGATCCTCCATAACTAATAAAAGGAAGCGGAATACCTGTCATTGGGATCATGCCACTGATACTTGCAATATTGATACTTGTCTGTAGCAATAACAGCATCCCTGTTCCCAAATAAATCAACCCGATCTGCTGATTTGGTTCATTCGCACTCAAGACAAATAAGCGCAAAATAATCGAAAATAACATTGCTAGAATCAGTAAGCCCACGATCAGACCTAACTCTTCTAAAATAATCGAAAAAATAAAATCAGTCTCGGCTACTGGTAAATAGCCCTTTTTGGTAATACTATTTCCCAATCCTAATCCAAAAAGCCCACCGTTGTACATGGCATAATAAGATTGACTCATCTGAAATCCTTTTCCATAAGGATCTAAAAAAGGATTAAAAGCAATGCTCAAGCGATCATAAGTATGAGCAAAAATACTTGGTAATAGGTCATTTTGCCCTAGTAAATAAATAATGCCGCCAAGGAGCAAAAAGAGACTGAACAGTCCTGCAAAAAACAATAAAATATAGCGAACTGGTAATTGAACCGTCGTGATCATGATTGCAGCTAAGATGATCAACAAGATCGCACCAGCTACTTTTGGTTGGAATAAAATCAGCAGAGAACATAAAGCGATGATAAAAAAGGGTTTTTTTAATTCATTCAATGATTGCTTGGGTTTTCTAAAATAATAAGCTAAATAAAAAATCATACCGACATTGACAATTTCAGCAGGTTGAAATTGAAAACCTGCAATTGAGATCCATCGTTGCGCCCCACTGATATTGACACCAATCCCAGGTACCTTTGTCAAGATCAGACCCACGATACCGATCCCCATCATTATTTTTACGATTCGATGATTGAGTATAAATGCAGGTTTCACTCGGTAAATGAAAAAAATCATTGCCCAACTAAGTGCTACAAATACCATTTGTCGAACTAAAAGTTGATTTGTACTTTGATCGAATGACATCAAACGGAACGTACTCGCACTATAGATCATCAATAATCCTATTACACTGATCAACAGATATGGTACGAGCAAATACAAATCTATTTTTCTTATGTCTTTTACACCCATCCTATATTTCTCCTTTGTGTTACAGCGGAGATACGTCACTTACCCATCTTGAATAAAAAAAGCCAAACGAAAAAAACGATTGGCTTTTCAGTCTCATCGTGTGAGTTTTGACACTAAACAACGTAAAGATTTCTCTTAGCTATCTTATGAAGAGCCTTAATCCGACAATTCCTGTTTTACACATTGGCGTCTTTCGACGTTTCTGCGCAATAGCCTATGTTTGTTTAGGAGTCTCGCCTAACAAGTTATTCTATTTGAGGAAAAGTATACCTGTTAGATTATTTATTCACAAGAGAACCTCAAATAAGCTTAAAAAACTTTAGCTTTTTTTAATGTTATATAAATTATTTTTAAAATTTAATAATATATGTTCTATATTTTTTAGATCAGAGTATGTAAAAAAACGTAACAGAAAACCTTTAATCGACAAGGTCTGTTACGTTTTGTTTAATATTATACAACCTCACATAAAAATGAAAATAGCATAAAAAGACGTGATGGTCTCTTATGAAAAAAATAAATTTCAGATTATAGATTCTTCATACTTAGCATAGGTATTTTTTTATGTGTTTTGAGAGGCACGTTATAATAATGAAAATTATTTGTCATTTTCCCTCAGCTACTACGCCCATTTCGCAAATTATTCCTAGTTTTTGCTCGCCTGGATAGCTTCTAAGGCAGCTAGTGCGCTTTGTTGGTTGATCGTTCCTGATTCCCTAAGCTTTGCGGCAACTCTCTCGATTTCGTCCCCTTTGGCACCAACTGTGATTGCCAATGCTCTCGCTTGTAAGGACATATGTCCTTTTTGGATACCGTCACTAACAAGTGCACGCAGTGCCGCCAGGTTTTGTGCTAAACCAACAGCTGCAATCACTTGTGCCAATTCTTGTGCAGAATCAATTGCTAACATATCTAAAGAAGCTTTCGCTTTCGGTAAGACGCGGGAAGCCCCCCCTACTGTCGCGACAGCTAAAGGAACCGTCAATTTCCCTACCAAATGATCTTCCTTGATTTGCCAGTCAGTCAACCCTTGGTAACTACCATTTCGAGCAGCATAGGCATGAATAGCCGCTGCGGCTGCTCGTGTATCATTTCCTGTGGCTAAGATGACCGCTTCGATACCATTCATGATTCCTTTGTTGTGGGTCGTTGCCCGATAAGGATCCAACTTTGCGTATTCACTCGCTTGACGAATCTTTTCAGCAATCAGCTGACCCGTTTCTTTGTCCTTTGCCAATCGCTCAAAAGGAATCATACAAGTCGCGATCGCTAAAGATTCAGTCGCCAGATTACTTAAGATACTGAACAAGATTTCTTCTTCAGGGAACCATTCTTTGATACGAACCGCAACTCCTTCCAAAATCGAGTTGATGATATTCGCCCCCATCGCATCTTTGACATCCACTAAAAAATCAAGTGAAAGATAGGCATGCTCGCTCCCCATAAATTCTCGAGTAGAAATTTCTCGGACACCTCCACCACGCTTGACGATCGAAGGATAGCTTTCGTTTGCACAAGTGACCAATTCTGGTTTTCTTGCTTCAATGACTTCTTTGATTTTTCGATAATCACAACGACCAGTCAAGACGATTTGCCCACGCATCAATCGTCGGGGTATCTGAACGCTGATATCGCCACATATTTTTGCACCATTGCTCGCTGCAGCAATTACAGAAGGTTCTTCCGTTGCCATAGGAATCCATTTTTTTTGACCGTTCACTTGAAAATTCAATGCGACACCTAATGGGATCTCTACTTGGCTGATTTGATTTTCAATCAAATGGTTGGCGATATCTTCTGTTAAAACAGATTCTTTAAAACCTGTTGCTTCTGCTTGAGAAATCACTTTTTCTTGAACTAATCGCTGTCTACGTTGTTCTGGCGTTAGTTCATAAAACTTTTTTTTTTCGTTATCACCAGTTTGTTGCAAATTAGCTTCCAAAAGAACAGCTAATCCAAGACCGCCACCAATACATAATGAAGCTACTCCGTATCGTTGGTGCTGCCTTCTTAACGCATAGCCTAAAGTAGTCAAGATACGAGCGCCACTAGCACCAATCGGATGGCCTAACGCAATCGCACCACCATAAATATTGACTTTCTCTGATGGGAGATTCAATTCACGATTCACAACGATCGATGACGCAGCAAACGCTTCGTTAATTTCAAATAGATCGATGTCGTCCAAGGAAAGCTCTGTTTTCTCCATCAAGGTATTGATTGCTTTGATTGGAGCTACCCCCATGATACTTGGATCGATCCCAACTTCAGAGACTCCTTTGATCGTAGCTAAATACGGTAAGTCATGAGCAATCGCATAGTCTTTCGACGCTAAGATCAGTACAGAGCCACCATCGTTCAAAGGTGAAGCATTTCCAGCAGTAACTGTGCCGTCCTCCGCAAAAACCGTCCGTAAGGTGCTTAATTTTTCTAATGTACTATTTCCTCGCACTGCTTCATCTGTTGCAAATACTTCTTCATTACGGGAAATTGGAATGATTTCCTCCTTGAAGACCCCTGACTCGCTGGCTTGTGCTGCTTTTAATTGTGAAGCCAGTGCATATTGATCTTGCTCTGCTCTCGTCACAGAAAATTGTTTTGCCACATTTTCTGCTGTCAGTCCCATATGAGTATTGGAAAATGCATCGGTTAATCCATCATTGACCATACTTGAGATTTCTTCGATTTTCTCGTTTTCTGGATCGCTCACTTGGATCATCGGCGCTCTAGTCATGCTTTCAACACCACCGGCTATGATCAGGTCCGCTTCGCCTAGTTGGATTTGTTGACGCGCAAGGATCACTGATTTCATCCCAGATCCACAAACTTCATTGATTGTCATTGCCGGAACACTTACGGGGATTCCGCTATTGATCGCAATTTGTCGTGCAACATTTTGCCCATTCCCTGCTTGAAGCACATTTCCAAAAATGACTTGATTGATTGCTTCTTTGTTTATCCCTGTTCGTTCAAGGATTTCTGTTGTAATGAATGTTCCCAACTCAACAGCAGAATAACTGCTTAAGCTACCACGATACTTTCCAATCGGTGTTCGTGCAGCATCTATAATAACGACTTCCTTCAAGTTAAGCCACCCGTTGCCAAAGCCTATAAATTTACTCATCCACGTATTACATAAAACGCGACGGATTTATAGGTGTTACAATCTTTTGCGCAAACGGATTCCCTCCTTATTTCTCATATATTTGCGAAAAACGTCACGCTGTAACCGACGAGACATTCTTCAAAACGTTTGTCTATATCAAATGGATAGAACAATGTGAATGGTTTCGTAAAAATTAAAATACACTTCTTATTAAATTGTATAAAAGATGGACAGTTGATTATTTTCTAACTGTCAAGTATCTCCTACAAAAATATACCATTCTTTACCGGAAATACAAATATAACATACACCTTTTAAAAAAAGCGCTATATTTTTTTACAAATCCTTAAAAATTAGCTTTTTTGTATTTCTTTTAGCGATTTTGTGATACTTTAATAAAGTAAGTTTTTTATCATGAGTAAAGAGGTGTTGAAATGAAAATAGGGATTGATCGTCTTTCCTTTTTTATTCCTAATTTATTTTTAGATATGACTGAATTAGCAAACAGACGTGGAGATGATCCTGCCAAATACCATATCGGGATCGGTCAAGATCAGATGGCTGTCAATCAAGTTTATGAAGACATCGTCACGCTAGGAGCAAATGCAGCGAGTAAAATCGTCACAGAAGAAGATCGTGAAAAAATCGATATGGTCATTGTAGGTACCGAATCAGGCATCGACCAATCAAAGGCAAGTGCTGTGATCATCCATCATTTGTTAAAAGTTCAACCTTTTGCTCGTTCATTCGAAGTAAAAGAAGCTTGTTACGGGGGAACAGCAGCTTTGCACATGGCAAAAGAATATGTCAAAAATCATCCAGATCGTAAAGTCTTAGTGATTGCGAGCGATATCGCCCGCTACGGTTTAGCAAGTGGTGGTGAAGTGACTCAAGGTGTAGGTGCGGTCGCTATGATGATCACACAAAACCCTCGGATTCTTTCTCTTGAAGACCACAGCGTCTTTTTAACAGAAGATATTTATGACTTTTGGCGTCCAAATTATAGTCAATATCCTGTAGTAGATGGTCCTTTGTCCAACTCTACTTATATTGAGTCTTTCCAAAAAGTCTGGAATAGATATAAAGAAACAACAGGTCGAACACTTGCTGATTATGATGCGCTTACCTTCCATATTCCTTACACAAAAATGGGGAAAAAAGCGTTACAAAGTGTGATCGAAGAAACAGATGAGGCAACGCAAAAACGTTTGATGGCTCGTTATGAAGAAGGCATCACCTATAGTCGACGAATAGGAAATCTATACACTGGGTCCCTTTATTTGGGGTTGATTTCTTTATTGGAAAACTCTCAAGCATTGAAATCGGGTGCCCGTATCGGATTATTCAGCTATGGTTCTGGTGCTGTGAGTGAATTTTTCACTGGATATTTAGAAGAAGGCTATCAAAACTTCTTATCCAAAGAAGACAATCAAGCGATGTTAGATAACCGTGAAGCATTGACGGTTGATCAATATGAAAAGATCTTCAATGAAACATTACCGGGAAATGGTGAAACAGCTGAATATCATTCAGATCTACCTTACTCGATCTATAAAGTAGAAAATGATATTCGTTTTTACAAAGAAAAATAAT
The DNA here is from genome assembly GCF_050555445.1 of Enterococcus sp. DIV1304_2. NCBI lineage: Bacteria > Bacillati > Bacillota > Bacilli > Lactobacillales > Enterococcaceae > Enterococcus > Enterococcus sp. DIV1304_2. The sequence continues at coordinate 1,044,209 of NZ_CP187851.1, read as the reverse complement.
GAATGCAAAAAACTGACCTCGATCGTTGACTAATAGATAGTCAATAATCGATAGGTCAGTTTATTTGTACTCTGAATTGTCTCACTGTTTTTAAATAATTCTTGGAGAGCCGACTGGAAACGTGGATCATCTTGCATTTCTTCATAATAAGCCCGCAAAAATGAAGCCGTGACTTCTTCCTGTGAATCATAAGTGAATTCAGTTCTCTTATAAGAAAGGTGTTTCTTTGCTAAATACGTCTCAAACCGATCCATAATAGTTGGCGAGGTGTTAGGGTCAGATTCCTCGATCCCTAAATGCCTTTCAAGGGGTACGAAGACATTATCTTCTGAGGAGACTACTCTTAGGATCAAACAAGCTCTCGTCGCTTTCCTACGCAGTTTTTCCAATTGTTCACAAGAAACCAAGGCGGGATTAGCTGCCGAAAAAACAAGTTCATAGATCTTCTCTTCTTGTAAAAAACTAGCAAGGTCTTGCAGAATGAATTGACAGTTATTTAGCCCCAGTACTTGTGCTTCATGTTCAGCATACACAAGCATTTCTTCTGAAAAATCAATCAGCTCATATTGATCTATTTCTTTTGCTAACGGCAGATAACGCCCTGCACCACCGGCAACATCTGCGAATGATCCAGCTGGTAATAAATCCTCGCTTTTTAGATAAGCAACGACATCCTCTACGATCGTCGCACTGGATTCTTTTTGTGATTCGTAATAGTCTTTCGCAAAGGTATTCCATTCTTCTTTGTCCATTTGGATGATTCTCCTTTCTTTTTCACTTTTCGGAATAAATATTTATATAAGAGAAACCGATGAACCTTGTTACTTAGTATAAATCAAAATCCACGAAAATCGAAGAAACGATTCTCGTGGATTTCTTTTTGATTCGAAAGACTTAAAACGATCAAATTTCATCGTCATTCGTAAGTGATAGATGAACTATTTTGTCTTTGATGATTATTTATTTCCTTGTACACGCACCAAGATCATCTTAGTGATTTCCATCAATACAACTGTTACTAGCGCGATTCCGATACATGTGAAGACTTCAGTCAATCCAAATGCTGCTGGGATCGAGAAGACTTCTTTTAGTCCTGGGATCATCGCAATACAGTAAAGCGCACTACATACAGCAACTGCTAATAGCACACTGCGGTTTGAGAAGAAACCAGCTTGGATCGCTGTTTGCGTATTTGAACGAGCAGGGAATGTTTGCAACGTACGACACCAAATCAATGTTGTAAACGACATCGCTACACCAAATTCAGGAGAATGTTGCATTCCTAACCATTGAGCAAAAATAACTGCAATACCGATCAATACGCCACGATACGTTACAGAAATCAATGTTTTGTCCGTAAAGATACCTGAATTTGGATCTCTTGGCGGACGTTTCATTGTCGCTGGCTCTGCTTTTTCAGTTCCTAACGCGATTGCCGGTAATGAGTCATTGACTAAGTTGATGAACAATAATTGTAAAGCTGTAAATGGATTTGACCAATCCGCAATCAAAGCAAAGATGATTGCGATGATCGCACCTAAGTTTCCTGAGAACAAGTAAGAGATAGCCTTTTTGATATTATCAAAGACATTACGTCCTACTTCCACTGCACTGACGATCGATGCAAAATTATCATCTGTCAGAACCATTGCCGCAGCATCTTTGGCTACGTCAGTACCTGTACCCATTGCAATACCGATATCTGCTTGTTTCAAGGCAGGAGCGTCATTCACTCCGTCCCCTGTCATCGCAGAGATATGACCTTTTGTTTGCCAAGCACGCACGATACGGATTTTATTTTCCGGAGATACACGAGCATAAACGGTTACTTTTTCTAATACTTCATTCAATTGATCTTCTGATAACTCATCTAATTCTGTACCAGTCAACGCTTGGTCACCCTCAGCAAAAATACCGATTTCTTTTGCAATAGCTACCGCAGTTGTTTTGTGGTCCCCAGTAATCATGATCGTTTTGATTCCAGCACTTTTCGCTTCTTTCACCGCTTGTGTGACTTCTTCTCTTGGCGGATCGATCATTGCCATGATACCGACTAAAATCAAATCATCTTCATCATCAAATGATAATTCTAAGCTATTGATTGGACGGTAAGCAAAGGCTAATACACGCAATGCGCGATTTGAGAATGCTTCGTTTTGTTCTTGGAATTTTTTTCTTAACTCGTCTGTCATTGGCACGACTTCACCATTTACCAACGCTTTTGTACTACGACCAAAGACGATATCAGGTCCACCTTTGACAAATAAGAATTGTTGATTGTCGATTTCATGTGCTGTCGACATCAATTTTCGATCCGAGTCAAATGGTAATTCCGCTTGTCTTGGATACGTTTGACGGATCTCACGATAAGGTTGGTTCATTTTTTCACTGAAGTCAATAAAAGCTACTTCTGTAGGATCGCCTAATTTTGAACCATCTTCACTGATCGACGCATCATTTGCCAAGACACTGATCTCAACTAAACGACGTTCATCGACAGACCAGTTTTTTGGATCATTTGAAAAATCACCAGTTGCTCCATTGGCTAAATAATAGTCAACAACCGTCATTTTGTTTTGTGTCAATGTTCCAGTTTTATCTGTACAAATGATACTCGTTGAGCCTAATGTTTCTACGGCTGGAAGTTTACGGATGATAGCATGTCGCTTCGCCATTTTATTGGTTCCAAGTGACAAGACGATCGTTACGATCGACTGCAATGCTTCAGGAATCGCTGCTACGGCAACCGCAACTGCAAACATGATGGCACTAACGATATCTGCCGTCATATCTCCTGTTCCGCCACCCATATAGATACGGAATAACTGGATACCTAAAATCACCAATGATAAGCCTAAAATGGCTAAACTTAACTTCTTACTGAATTTATCTAGCCCACGTTGTAGTGGTGTCACTTGTTCCGTTGTTGATTCTAATAAACCAGCTACTTCACCGATTTCTGTATTGTTTCCTGTAGCAGTCACTAAGAATTTCCCACGACCATAAGTAATGATCGTCCCGCTAAACACCATGTTCGAGCGATCGCCGATCGGTACAGTTTGAGTGATTTCGACCACTTCTTTTTCAGCTGAGGTCGATTCACCGGTCAACATTCCTTCGTCAACTTTTAGTGAACCAGCTTCTAATAATCGTCCATCCGCCGGTACATAGTCACCTGCATCAAGTAGAACGATATCACCAACCACTAGTTCATTCGCTGGAATCGTCATTTCTTTTCCGTCACGAATCACTTTTGCATCTGGTGCAGAAAGGTTTTTCAACGCTTCAAGCGAACCTTCTGCTTTTTTCGTTTGGATCACACTGATCACTGAGTTCAATAGCAACACGGCAAAGATAACGAAAAATTCGATATAATCACCCATCACCATTTGAATCAAGGCAACAACTAGTAACACAATTACCATCGCGTCTTTAAAAGTTTCGAGAAACAGTTTCCAAGTTGGCTTCTTCGGCGCTTCTTTCAGTTGGTTCAAGCCATCTCTTTCCAATTTTTCTTTTGCTTGCGTACTACTCAACCCATCAGGTGAGCTTTGCGTTTGTTGCATCAACGTGTCGATCGATTCTTTGTAGACCGTTGATTGTGCGTGTTCCTTGTTTTCCAACTTTCATCCCCCATTTTAGTTAGTGTTTCCGCTATCGCCTGAAAAAAAAGAGACCTAAGACAAATGCGGATTTGTCTTAGGTCTCACCATTTCATACAATACCAGAAAACCATTTGGTTAACTTACTGTTGATATTATCACAACAAATGTTGTCGGTTACTCCCCTAAGGAGATATTCAACTGTACTTTTATCCTACATGATTTATTTTTAAATTGCAACAACTTTTGCTTATCGCTCATGATATTTTCAAAAAATTTCCACCTTTGTTTTCTTGTGAATAGGCTTCTCACCTTTCTCATGCTATACTAGTGTTATTATATAAAGGAGGATTCACTCGTGGTAGGAAGCATTATTACTTTCTTATATGTACTGAACGCACTTATTGCACTTGTAACTATCTTGATCAAACCTCGTGACGTCGCAGCGATCTGGGCATGGTTGCTCGTTTTATTTGCTTTACCTGGTTTTGGTTTTATTCTCTACCTTTTCTTTGGCCGGGGGTTGACCGACAAGAAAAAATTCCATCTCCGTCAGAGTGATTTGAGAGAACTGGAGAATTTCCAAGATTTCAAGGGAGATACCTTGGAACATTATGATCCCATCATCCAGAATGAAGATCATCAGCACTTCGTTGATTTCTTTTCATCCTTGAATCAAATGCCACTCACTCGAAAAAACGCCGTCACACTCCTGACAGACGGTCAAGAAAAATTAACTGCTGTGCTGAAAGATATCGAAGCAGCCAAGCACTCCATCCATATCGAATATTATGCTTTTGTTACCGACAACATCGGTCAACAGATCTTAAAAGTATTGGAAAAAAAAGCAGCAGAAGGTGTCGAAGTCCGCTTACTCTATGATGCCTTTGGTTCTCATGGCACAAAAACAAAAGATTTTAAAAAGTTAGTCGAAAATGGCGGTCATGTCCATACATTCATCACTTCCCAGCGGGCACTTCTACGCTTCCGTCTGAATTACCATGATCACCGGAAAATCATTGTGGTTGACGGCAAGATCGGCTACACAGGCGGATTCAATATTGCCAATCAATACGTCAATCATACAAAAAAATTCGGCTATTGGCGTGATACACATATCCGTATCTATGGCGCCGCAGCCTCATTACTACAACTACGCTTTTTAATGGACTGGAATGTCTCTGTTCCAGATCAAAAAAAAGTCGGCTATCATTTAGATTATTTCTTTAAAGCAGAGAAAGAAGATCAGGATCAACTATACCAAACATCGATCCAACTTGTATCTAGCGGACCGAACAATGAACGGGAACAGATAAAGTTATCCTTTATCAAGCTGATCAGTTCAGCAAAAAAACGTGTATGGATCCAAACACCTTATTTAGTACCTGATGAGAGTGTGATTGCTGCGTTAAAAATCGCTGCCGCTTCTGGCGTAGAGGTGAAAATCATGATCCCTAACAAACCAGATCATCCTTTCATCTACCGAGCAACTCAGTACTACGCTCGCCAATTGATCAAAGAAAATGTACAGATCTTAGTTTATGAAAATGGCTTTTTACATGCGAAAACATTGATCATGGACGACGAAATCTGCATAGTCGGATCAGCCAACCAAGATATTCGTAGCTATCGTTTGAATTTTGAAAGTAGTGCAATCATTTATGATCCAGCTTTCTTGCAACAACTAGCCGACCAATTTGTACTTGATGAACAAGCAAGCAATCCGATGACTACTGAAACAATCAAAGAAATGTCAAATTGGTTGCTGTTCAAACAACAAATCTCCAGACTATTCTCACCGATTTTGTAACCTATTTTTCCTTCAATAATCAACAGTTGTAATGACAACCTTATTTCATTGATAGGATATTTCAAGAAAGAAACTCCCTTAGCAGATTTCTCAAAGGCTGCTAAGGGAGTTTCTTTTGTTGAGCTGTCTTTACAGTATTAAGAAAAAAAGAGACCCTTCAAAATTTCCATTGAATTGGAACGATCATAGCTGGATAGCTACACCTTTATAGACTCCTTTATCGTAACTAACATGATAATTCGCTTGATCAAATCGAAGTAAAGCTTGAGTTGTTAACACAAATTGAAAGGATTCTTCTACTTTTTCTGCATCGACCGTGTAGACATATGTAAGCGTCGTTTGCTGTTGAGGATCTAGTACCTGTTGCGGAAAGTCAACATCACCTGTATTGTAATAGTTGTAGCCACTAAATAACCGACTTTCTTTCAAAATTGCCAAATCCTGGGCATCCGGCGATATATTTTTGACGTTTACTGTAACTGTCACAGGCATAAACTCATATTGGTCCATCGGGTTCCCACCATCATAATGATAGGACTTTCCTTTAGAATAGTTTAAAACAGTAAGTTCTAAATCATTTAAAGAGACTACGTCGTTCAAATGGTAAGTGGTAATTGCAAATGATTTGGGTACTCCACGATTGATTTCGATAATACGAGTTGCTGCGACTGCTAAGATTATTGAACCGCCTAGACAAAAAAAGAAAATTTTACTTTTTTTCATCATTCGATACCTCAATTCTTGAAAGACTTCCACGATCAACTTGATAAAATTTGGTGCAAACTCTTTGCAAATCTTCGTTTCGATGACTAGTCAGCAAGACTAGCTTATTTCTTAACTTCAATTCTTCAATAATCTCGATCAATAATTCGATGCCTTGATTATCCAACCCATTAAAAGGCTCATCTAAAATGATCATCGTCGGGTCGCCCATCAACGCTTGTGCGATTCCTAAACGTTGTTTCATTCCTAAAGAATAGTTGGCAACCTTAACTTTCTGTTTATCCAATAAACCTACGAGTGTTAATAGTTCAACAATCTCAGCTTTTTTGACATTATCAGTCAATAACGACAAGCTATATAAATTATCAAAACCTGTCATCGAACCAATAAATCCAGGATTTTCAATCAACATTCCTGTATGAGAAGGAAAGTCTACTTCTTTGCCGATTGTTTCTTCCCCTACCTTGATCTTTCCTTTTGAAAGACGAATAAAGCCACAAATTGCTTTAAAAAGCATTGTTTTACCCGAACCATTTTGACCGATGAAACCTACAACGTCACCAAGCTCAGCTGAAATCGTTGCCTCATTAAGGATTCGTTGTTTTTTTCTTTCAACGGTTACTTCTTTTATTTCTAAAAATGCCATGGAAACCCTCCTAAAATATGTGCCTACGAATGAAAAATAAAATACCAACCAAATAACCTAACAATAATCCCAACTGTATTCCTAAAACCACGAATAATGTAGGATGGGTCAAATAGAAATGAATATCATTAGTTAGAATCAATGAATATTTATAAGGCATAAACTTAAAATTGACTAGACTTGCAACAACCAACATGCCCATGCAAATCAATAACGAGAAGATACCGTTTGAATAAATAAAATAAATGAATGTGGCTAAAAAATTAAGCAAGATTAGCGTCGAAAATAAAAGAAAGCTATAGTGTATAACAGCCAACGACCAAAAATCAGCGGAATAAAAAATAAAAAAAAGTACGCTGAAAAAAATGAGAAGATAGGCAAAACAATCCACTATGATCGTAAGAAAAATTGAAATTGCCAATTTACGTCTACTTTTGATCCGGATCAATAAAAAAATACTTTGTGTTTCCAATAATTCAATGATCGGGAAAAAAATAAATAGCAATGAGAACAGATGAAACAAAAGCCAAAGATAAGGAAGTAAATAGTCTGTATAGTTATGAATAGGATAAGGACCTTGAAACAAGAAAGTAAGGATACTTTCTCCATCAAAAAGAATCCTAGGATACATATACTTAATCGCTAAAAGGTAACCTATCAAAAACACCCCAGTAGAGATCCACCATTTTTTCCCATAGGTAAAGGTAAAACTGATCATCCGTCTAGTGACTATCATGATCGAGGTAAGCACCATTGGTTGGACCTCCTTAGTAGAATGACTGTATATTTTGCTGCAAAAAGCAAAAGGTTCAGAGAAATCAATAAACCAAGCCAAGCGATAAATGTACCTTGAGCCATTATTTGTTGTCTATTAACGATAAACACGAGATTAAAAGCCGGAAATGAGTCAACTAAGTTTATAATAAATACTGTCATAACCATTAATACAACGACTAAATAATTTCTAATTACTCTATTTAATAAGAGAAAAAGATGTCCCATAAATAGAAATTGTAAGTACTTGATGGCTGCGATCTTACCAACATTCAATAAAGTTAGCTCTGCCTCCACCAATTCTCCCTTAACGAGAGCGTACATGATGAGGTAGGCGAAAATAAATCCCAGGAAAACGAAAATTATGTAGAGGATCAGACTCAAAACTATGATTAGATCCTTATTCACCAATAGTTTCAACTTTGTTTTAACATGTAATAAGTAAAAATTTTCTTCTGTTTTTTTATCTATGCTATGGATAAAAAACAGCCATAGCATCAAATAAATAGAACTGATAAATCCATTTATTCCTCCATTTAAAATACCGTATGGTCCATAAAGCAGTAAATCTAACTCGTCGTATTGTTGTCCCATCTGATAATACTGATAAACTAAATTACCCAAACTGAAGATCATCCCTATGAAAAAAAATCCCCAGATTTTCTTATGTGAAGTAAGCGACAAATAATAGCAAATGGTTTGCTTAAATCTCATTCTTCTTCACCCCATAGATCACCGTCATGACTGCAAATAGCAGTATAGTTATGACAAACAAAACGCCTGTCAACTGAAGATTTTCTGTACCAATAAATTGATCACTCAAACTATATTTTGCAGCACGCAACACACTGATCAACATATCGCTGACTAACACAAAAAACATTGGAATCAAGATAGCAAGGTAACGATTATGTGTTAAATAAGCGCAAATACTAGCAAATAAAGAGAGACAGCCACCATACAAAAAGAGAAAGGCACTTCGCACTAACAAATAGATGCTTGGATGGTCATAATACAAATGGGGCATGAATTCATCAGAAGGGACCAAAAACATACTATAAAATCGATGCAAAGGCGTCACAGGTATAAAAAACAGGAGGCTAATAAAATTAACAAGGACAGGAATAACCACTAAGCATCCACCAATGAGAAAAGCCAACAAAAAATGATTGATCAAATACTTTTTTAACGTGATGTGAGACACCATCGATTTCATATAACCACTCTGGCGATCTTCCGCTAAAATATCACCGATCGGAATCGTTGCAAGCAATGAAAAAGAAAACTTAAACGTTATTAAAGTAACCGCAGGAATAACAAGCATATGCAATGAATAAAGACTGGTCGGTTCGTCATACCCTCCCTTCCATGGGTATTGCCCAATGATACCATATGTAAACAAGCAAGATAAACCTAGAACTACCATAAAAGCTAACATATAAATAAATTGACGTCTTCTTAGCACACGATATAGAATTGCTTTCATAAACCTTCTCCTACTAAAGATTATTTTTTGTTTGCGCTTTCTAAAAACCAAGGCATACTAACCACGTAGCATATAATAACACAAAAAAATTAACAAAGGATGTAAGAAAGATGAAAAAAAGGTTATTTTATGAGACTATTTTGTTAGAGGTGAGTTAGTTGGAGTCCAGACAGTGTTTAACTATTTTTCAAAAAACAACTACTTATTTTTCTAAAGTTATCTACTTAATCAACAAACTCCCCTGAGAACCACCAGAATCCATTAGGATGCACTAGTAGCTATCAGGGGAGTGCTGTTTAAAATCATTTTTGCTATCAGTTAGTCGATCGTACTTGCCGCCCAATGATTGATTGGGCCATATTTATGTCCAATAAAAAGTTCTTCTTTGATTGCTTGATTGACATATTGTTTCGCAATACGGATGGCTGCTTCCACTGTTTCTCCTTTTGCTAATTCAGCAGCAATACACGCAGATAAAGAATCACCTGTTCCATTGATGCGATCTGTTGCATAAAATGGTGCTTCTAACCAAAATGTTTTTCCTGAAGCTAAACGAACATAATCCCTCACTGTTTGTTGATTGGAATCACTAGTATGATGTCCTTTGATCAGAACATTTTTGGGTCCCAGCTCTTGGAGGATCTTAGCCGCTTTTTCATAGTCTTCTTCTGTTCTCAATTTGAGACCAGTTAGTTTTTCGGCTTCATAAAAATTAGGGGTCACTACTTCTGCCAATGGCAGTAATGCTGTTTTTAATGTAGTCAATGCTTCTTCTTCCAATAATTGATTGCCATGTTTCGTCATGATGACTGGATCAACGACCAAGGGACCGAAATCATACCTTTGAATATTTTTGACCACGGTATTGATCAATGTCGCATCTGCTAGCATCCCCGTCTTTGCTGCTTTGACTTGGTAATCCTCTGCAATCAGTTCAAATTCTTTATCGATAAAATCTGTAGGTAAAGGAACACTTGCACCGATTCCATAAGAATTTCCAGCGACACAAGCAGTCAAAACAGATACCCCATAGACCTTTCTTGTAAAAAACGTATGCAAGTCTGCTTGCATCCCTGCACTTCCATCACTATCTGATCCAGCGATCGTCATTACTTGGACATATTGTTGTTCCATTTCATCCATCTCCTATTTGAAATACGTTTGTCTTGTTTATCCTACCGCATTTTCTGCTGAAAAACAAAAAAGGATGCGCAATAACTCATGCAGCATCCTCAAAAACGGATAAATTATATGTTAAAAGTAAATAGTTCGAACAACATCTTCTATTTTACTACTAATACATTGCATTTCGCGTGATTTACCACATAAGAAGTCGTTGAACCAACCAATGCACGTTCAACGGCGTTTAACCCAGTCGCCCCCATGACGATCAAGTCAATTGGCTCTTCTGACTCGTTGAAGTTTGCGATCAATGTTTTAGGATAACCGTATAACACATATGTTTTAATATCCGTCAAACCTTTTTCGATCGCTAGATTTTGATGTTCCTTCATTTGTTTGTCTGCCACTTCATCTAACTCTTCTTGTAAACTTGTTGTGACAAAAGCAAAGTCACCAAAATAATTTCCTGACACCTCATTTACATACAAGATGTGTAATTTTGCTTGATTTCGTTTTGCTGTTGCGATTGCTTCAATAAATGCTTTTTCTGATTTTTCTGAACCGTCGATTGCTACTAAAATATTTTTATACGTGTCTACCATTGAAACCGCCTCCTTCTTTTCTTTTAGTGTAGCACGATTAGAAACGAAGAACAATTCTTATGGATATGGTTCAAAAGCCCCTGGCTCCAACAGAAAAAATAAGGCAGAAAATCTAATTTTTAGATTCACCGCCTTATTTCAAAATAATTTATCCCATTCATTTAGTTATAAAATAATTGATTTTTAAGCCATTAATTAAGCGTCAAAACCATTATTTGTTGCTACTTCTTTAAACCAGTGTCCTGATTTTTTGATCGTCCGTTTCCCATCTTGATCTAGATCGACTGCGATAAAGCCATAACGGTTTTTATACGCATTTGTCCATGACCAGTTATCCATACATGTCCACATATGATACCCTAAACAATTTGTTCCTTCTTGAATGGCTTGATGCACATATTTCAAATGATCTGTCACAAACTCGATACGATAATCATCTTCGATCATGCCTTGTTCATTTACGTAGCGCTCTTCCCCTTCGACACCCATGCCATTTTCAGAGATAAAGCATTTGATATTGCCATAATTTTCTCTCGTATTCGTCAAGATATCATAGATACCTTTCTCATAAATTTCCCAACCACGATAAGGATTCATTTTTTTATTCGGCATATCGTAGTTATCGAAATAATCATCTGGTAACGGCGCACGATTATTGTCGATCGGTGTTTCTTTCGCTTTGATCCGTCGTGGTTGATAGTAATTGATTCCTAATAGATCCACTTTATTTTCTTGGATGATCGTCAAATCGCCTTCTTCCATAACAGGCATGATATCCAATTCTTTGACGATATCGATCAACTCTTGTGGAAATTCACCTTTTACTGCTGGATCAAGGAATGAGCGATTGAAAAAGGCGTCCGCAATCGCCGCAGCTTTCACATCGTCCGCATTATTTTCGTCACGTGGATAACTTGGAGTCAAATTCAGGATAATACCGATCTCCCCATCTTGTCCTGTTTCATGGTAGATCTGAATCGCCTTCGCACTTGCCAAGTTTTCGTGGAAACCCACTTGAACAGATTCTTTGAAGTCCACATGATTTGGATAGTGGAACTGATAAAGATAGCCACCTTCTACAGGGACGATCGGCTCATTGTGCGTAAACCATTTCTTCACAAGATCGCCGAATAACTCAAAACATGTTTTGGCATACTCAGCATAAGCATCAACAGTCTCTCTCGCTAACCAGCCACCTTTTTCTTGTAAAGGCATCGGCATATCAAAATGGAAGAGATTGACGAAGGGTTCAATACCATTTTCAATCAGTTCTTCAAAATACGTACGATAGAAAGTGACTGCTTGCTCATTTACTTTCCCTGTACCATTAGGAAGCAAACGACTCCACTGGATCGATGTTCGGAACGTATTATGACCAGTAGCTTTCATCAATGCGACATCCTCTTTATACTTCGTGTAGACTTGAGAAGTCTTGCTTGGCCCTACTTGGTTAAAAAACTTCTCAGGCTCCAAGTCGTACCAATGATCCCAAATATTTTCTCCTTTTCCATCTCCTGCTACACGTCCTTCTGTTTGTGGTCCACTAGCAGCTGAGCCCCACCAAAAATTTTCTGGAAATACATAGTTTGTCATGTTTAGTCCCTCGCTTATTTTTCTTTTGATAACGTAATCATACCAAACCATAAAAATAAATCAATACTTTTTAAATAAATGACTAGACATTTATCCAGATTGAAGTTATACTCATTTTGTAATCGATTGCAAATTATAATAGAGGTGAATAAAATGAACGGTTTTATGGATAAACTTGCTCAGAAAATCATGCCTTTAGCGAACCTACTAGGGCAAAATCGTTACTTGACAGTGTTACGGGATGCATTTATGTTATCGTTTCCTTTAACGATGTTCGGATCGATTGTTGTCGTTTTCAATAACTTACCTTTCTTTAGTGATGCGACTAAAGGAACGTTGTCTAGCTTATTTGGAAATGGACAAAATGCAACAATGAGTATCATGTCTGTCTTTGTTACTTTTGGTATTGGCTATTATTTATCTAAATCATATGATGTAGAAGGTATTTTTGGAGGGGCTGTCTCATTCGCCAGCTTCTTGATCTTAACACCTTTCGTCATGACAACTGTTGGTGGCGAAGAAGTATCAGGTGTGTTGACTCTTGATCGCTTAGGTGCAAAAGGAATGTTCATCGGTATGATCGCAGCTTTCATCGCCGGTGAAATCTATTGCCGAATCACTAAACGTGGTTGGCAAATCAAAATGCCTGCAAGCGTACCACCAGCTGTGACGAAATCATTTGCAGCGTTGATCCCAGCAGTGGTTACTTTAACTGTCTTCTTGATCATCAATGCAGTGATGACTGGTGTCTTCCACGCAAACTTGCATGATGTGGTTTACGAAGTTATCCAAAAACCATTGACTGGTTTAGGAAGTAGTTTACCTGCAACTTTAATTGCTTTGTTCTTTGTACAATTCTTATGGTTCTTTGGTCTTCATGGTCAAATCATTGTCAACTCTGTGATGGACCCGATTTGGAACACACTCATGCTTGATAACTTAGAAGCATATCAAAATGGTCAAGAATTGCCACACATCATCACAAAACCATTTATGGAAACATTCACTGTCGGAATCGGTGGCTCAGGTATGACTTTAGCTGTTGTACTATTGATGGCCTTTGTTTTGAAGAAAAAACAATATCGTGATGTCGGTCGTTTAGCTCTTGCACCAGGAATCTTCAACGTGAATGAGCCAGCAATTTTTGGTTTACCGATCGTATTGAACGCAACTATTTTGATTCCTTGGGTTGTCGCACCATTAGTCGTAACAACGTTCAACTACCTTGTAATGGCAGCAGGTATCGTACCAGCGCCAACTGGTGTCTCCGTTCCATGGACAGTGCCAATCATCGCGAGTGGTGTCTTAGCCACAAACTCATGGTTAGGTGGCTTACTCCAAGTGATCGATTTTGTGATCGTTGCAGTTATCTGGTATCCGTTCTTGATGATCTTAGATAAACAACCTGATATGGATGTTGTTTGATCCTATACTAAAGGAATGTAGTATTTGAAGTTGAAATAAACATATTCACGAACAATAATCAAAGAAGCATCCACGAAAATTTGCTCGTTGCATTTTCATGGGTGCTTCTTTAAGTTTTGAAACATACATAAATTGGTATTTTATTGATCGCAATGAGCAACTGTCCTCTATAAAACATCAGTCAGCTATTTCCTGTACCAAAATTAAAAAGTAAATTCTCTGATAAAGCTATCCGCGCTTCTCATGCTTTTATTGGTTGTCGGCGCTATGATCTTTCGTTATACTCAAAGTGAGGTGAAAAACGTGCCAAAATATGAAGAAATCTCAAATGTCCTAAGAGATCGAATCCGTTCAAAAAAATATCCACCAAATAGTTTTTTACCAAATCAGGTGGATCTAGTCGAAGAATTCAACGCTAGTCGAATGACGATCAAAAAAGCCATCAACATCTTAGCCATGGAAGGACTCGTTTATTCCCAAAGAGGGTCTGGAACTAAGATTTTAAGCCATCCTTATTTAAACAAAGATACTTCTCCAGCTAATGAATACGAAGGATTAAGTTTACAAATGAAACGCCGACAACGCTCGCTGACAAGTCAGATCATTCAATTCGATGTTGAGTTTCCTAATGCTTTTATTCAAGAACGCTTGATGATCGATGCGGAACAGCCTGTGTATAACATTCATCGCCTACGTATCTTAGATGATGAACCGTATATTCTAGAACACACTTTTATGCCAGTGCAACTTGTCCCTGGATTAAAGAAAGAACATCTACTATCATCGATCTACGACTATTTACACAAGGAACTTAATGTCCATTTTGCCGGAGCCTATCGCGCGATCTCAGCAGATAAAAGTTCTGCCTTCGATCAACAATATTTGAATTGCGCCGAAACAGATCCAGTTCTGGAAGTCCAACAAGTAGTCTATCTAAAAGACGGACAACCGATCGAGTATTCATCAAGTCGCAATCGTTTTGATGTCCGCAACTATTCACTGTTAGATGTCCGTGGAAATCAGTAAGCATTTTTGACTGTTCCTATAGTCATTTCAAAAAAGCAACGTCTACGATCTTACTATCGTGAGCGTTGCTTTTTTGTATCGTCTTAGCTGACTACACCTCTTCCTCTCATTAAATCGAGCGAACAATATTCCAGAAGCAACCTCTCTTTCAACTAGCAAGACATATTTATTGCAAAATTTTTGGTGACGCCCTATACTAACTTTAATAACATTTACTTACTTTTTGTAAGTTAAAAGAAAAGAGGATAAATTATGGATACAACAATCAGAGGCGTCCACCATGTGACAGCAATGACATCTAGTGCAGCAAAAATCTATCGCTTCTTTACAGACATTTTAGGCATGCGTTTGATCAAAAAGACAGTGAATCAAGATGATATTGAAACTTACCATTTATATTTCACCGATGAACACGGCTCTGCTGGTACAGATATGACTTTTTTTGATTTTCCTAATCAGCCAAAAGGAACGAAAGGAACGGATACGATCGCGCGCACTTCTTTTCGTGTTCCATCCGATACAGCATTAGAGTATTGGTTGGCTCGCTTTGAAAAATACCAAATCACTCATTCTGAGATCAAAGAACGTTTTGGTAAGAAATATCTTGAATTCGAAGATTTCGATGAACAAGCGTATCAATTGATCTCAGATGAAAAAAATAGCGGCGTTCCTGCGGGGATCCCTTGGAAAAACAGTAGTATACCAACAGACGTGGCAATCACTGGACTTGGTCCGGTCATCGTACGTGTGAGTGATCTTGAGCCGATCCGAACAGTATTGCTGGCCTTACTCGGTTTTACAGAAATCGAACAAGTGGATGATTTTTATTTATTTGAAGTCGGTACGGGTGGGAACGGCGCTAGCATCATCGTCGAACATCGTGCTGATCTACCAAAAGCGATCGAAGGATATGGAAATGTCCATCATCTCGCTTTACGCGTCGCTGATCATGAAGCACTACAGTTTTGGATCAATAAAATCAACCAAACGTCCCTACCTAGCTCTGGATTTGTTGATCGATTTTACTTTGAGTCTGAATATTTCTTAGCTTCTACGCACGTCTTATTTGAATTAGCCACCGATGGCCCTGGATTCTTTGGAGATGAACCCGCAGAAACAGCTGGAGAGATCCTTGCTTTGCCGCCATTATTAGAAGGAAAAAGAGAAGAAATCGAAGCGTATGTTCGACCTTTTGACACGCGTGATGCAAACCAAAAACGGGTAGATTAACGACGACAGGAGTGAGTCATTTGAAGTATCTTTATAGACAAGGAAAAGCAACACAAAAAAAATTGATTTTACTTCATGGAACTGGCGGCGACGAACACTCACTTTTGGAAATTGCAGAGTTTCTTGCACCTGAAAGTACGCTTTTATCCTTTAGGGGGAACATCAACGAGCAAGGCTTGAATCGTTTTTTCAAAAGAAATGGCTTGAACCAATTCGATTATGAAAGTTTAGCTGAACAATCCACAAATCTGTATAATGAAATCAAGGAAATCAGTCACTTACAGGATATCTCATTAACTGATTGGATCGTTGTCGGTTTTTCAAACGGAGCAAATATTGCCGCTCATATCATGTTGGCTCAACAGACAGAACTAAAAAAAGGGCTCTTCTTTCACCCGATGTCCTTAGATGACTATCAGGAAAAATCAGAACTCCCTGACACTTCTGTCTGGTTATCCTTTGGCGAAGGAGATCCAATCGTTTCTAATACTTCATTTAGTCATTTAGTTCGCGAATTTGATTTACGAGGCGCCAAAGTAACAACACAAATCACAGATCAAGGACATCAATTGACAATGGATGAGTTGACCCATGCCAAGCAATGGCTTGATACTTTAGACTAATGCATCGCGTGTTTTTTGAAACGAAATCCATCATCCAACATCGAAAAAGAACTTGGGAAAACAAATCGTTTTCTCAAGTTCTTTTTTACATTTTAACTCCACTTGTTGGACGAGGTAGCTTGCAGTTCGGATAAATCAATTATAAAAAGAAACACAGAGTGAACAGCCCGCCAAACTAACACTTATTATTCTCATGATAACACTGACTTATTCAAACACTTTCAATTCTTTTTCTTGTTCATCGAATACTTCTATTACCTTTTTGGCAAATCCTCCTTTTAAAGAATTTTCTAACTGATCACGACTACTAGAAAATGAATTTTCCGCTTCCTTTACCGCATCCTTATGGGTTTTATCCGTCGTTTTCTTTTCTACCGCTAAATTTCCCTGCATGGCAATTCCCACAGTTTGGACATTCCATCGCTCTAAAGTTTTTCTTAATTCATGTAACAAATCTTCTAATTCATCCATGACTTCCCGTTGCCAAAAATCTATAATTAGTTCCTCAAGATAAAGTTATCTAACATCTAATTTATAGAGATTATATATTTTGACAAACTAGTTTCCTCCTTATCTACCTCTTATTTTTGAGAGACTTTACGCTATAACCAACGAAAGCGCTCCTCAATCATTCTTAAATTTCTCTTCTGATTGATACATTTTTACAGACTAATCTATATGAGACAATTGCCAAACATGGCAAATTCGAATTTTAAACTCCACTTTCATCGAGTAAAGCAGAATTAACTTTTAATATAATTTCCCCTCAACCAGAAGATATGCATTATTGATCCGTTTAAAATGACATGTTGGTATGTTTCTATGTAATTATTTCTCTTTTATCACTGATTTAACATTCGATAAGCCGCTTGATACTCTCGTTCTAAATCATCGAATCGTTGATGTAACTGACGTCGTTCTGAATTTAGCGCTGACTTATATTGCTCTTCTGCAATCTGATATTGTTTCCTTGCTCTCATCAATGGTTCGTTATCAAGGGCTAACCCATTTAGACTTCGCCTTAACAGTTGTTCAGATTGTTCAACTACTTCTTCTCCTTTTCGGTTGAAATAACGCAACAAGTCTTCCTCTTCTTCTAGTTTGATTCGTTTTCTCTGATAGTCTGCTTGCAACTCTTCAATCGTCATTTTCTTCCCTCATCCCTTTAGTTGATTGGCTAATTCTTGATCTCGTGCGACTAAATCATCGATTTTATTTTTGATTTCTTTCGCCAATTCGTCATAGCGTTCGCCTTTTCGTCTGGCTTTTTGGATTCTTTGTTGACACTTTTCCTTTGGCGTCATTACGTGTGTTTCCCATGTCACGCCAACAGATGCCAATGTTTCTTTTACTTCCCAAGCAGTCAAAGAAGGTGCAGCATGTTCCGCTCTTCGTACCTCTTCTGCCCAATTCATTTCGATTCGTTCAATACTACTCTGATTGATTCGAATGACTTCTTCCATTGCACTTTTAGTCTTTCGTCCCATTGTTTCTACAACTACCTTTGTTTGACTATGATTCAAATAAATTCGCTCATTCGCTGATAAATGTCCTCCACTCGCAGTAAACTTCTCACGCCATTTTTTCAACGTACCCAAATGACTTGAGAAATCACTCATTGCTTTATGTTTTTCCTGTTGTATACTTGCTTTCGTATTATAGTCGTTCTCTGGAATGATTAGATTTCCGTATTTATCAAACCTCCAAATATCTAAACCATGATAATCAAACGGATTAATTAACCCCATTTCCATACTTATTTTTATTTCTGCGCCTGTTCCATCTCCCATGAGATTGCCAATCAATTCATCCCCACGATTACGATAATTCGTCAACATCCCCGGATTTTCCTTTATCCATTTTTTTGCTTCTGGAGATAATAGTTCGTAAGGATCTGGTCCATTGAACCCAACATTTTTCCATTGGTTTTCAGCTGCGACATACAAGGCTAGATACTGTCCTAATGAATGTCCAGTTGTAGAAATTTCGGCATCTTTATACTCATTCTTTACCTCTTTCGCAAACTCAGTAGCGGACGTCAATTGACCCAAAAAACGTGCTTGCCTGGTTACTAAAGAAACCACTCGATTATCTGAGCCATCGAAAAGACCAATAATCGTTCGTAAGTCTGTTTCTAGATCCTTAAAATCCGATGTATTTGTTCCTGCATAAGAAATCACTACTTGGGAAGTATCAACGTTACCTTTTTCATCCAGCGGAGCAACTGCCATAGCTTGCATGCCATCTGTTTTAGAGTTTTCACGGAGTTTTAGTATTTTGAATTTTTTCCCGCAAATAAATTTTATAGAACCTTCTCTAAAACTTGTATTATGCTTTAAGTGCTTAGGGTCTAACCAATATACTCTATCGCTAAGCCACTGATACTGCTCATCTGTAAATGTCATATTTCATCCTCCTGACCATTACTATAAGTTACTTTTATTTTTCTTGTGGTTATTCCTTCTTTTTGTATATCTATATCTTCTATTCCATAAGCGCCTAATTTATTTGTTTGTGATATAAAGCCATAATCAAAATAGACTGACTCTCCTTTAGTATTTGTCATTGTGACCATTGCTCCATAAAATCCAGTCATATCATTTCTATCAAATTGTTCAATTTTCACTTCTGCAATATCCGCAAATGTATTTTTCAAAGCTTGAACCGACTGTTTCTCTACTGCTAACAATTCTTGCGCTTTTCTTTCTTCTCTCTTATCCATATATACTTTCCCTCCAATTACGATTATTACCAAACTGATTATTACTGTGATACCTATTAACAGTTGTTTATTCATTCGTTTTTTCATTTTCTATATCCTTAAAATCTGATGTATTTGTTCCTGCATAAGAAATCACTACTTGGGAAGTATCAACGTTCCCTTTTTCATCCAGTGGAGCGACTGCCATAGCTTGCATGCCATCTGTTTTCGAGTTTTCTTTGAGTTTTAGTATTTTGAATGTAGTCTACCAAATTTCCTTACTGTGTCTTCTTTTAAAGTAGGGTCATATTTTTTTTTAGGATCTAGACGGTATACTTGATTACTTATTTTATTATAGTTCTTATCAGTAATTATCATACATACTCCTCCTTACTATTGGAATAAATCACTTTTACTTTATTCTTAGTAATTCCTTCAACTTGTATACTTCTATCTTCAATTCCGTATGTATCAATTTCTCTACTATTCTTTGAAAAATCATACGAAAAATAAACAGCCTGTCCTTTTGTGTTTCTCATAGTGACGAGCATGCCATACGAACCTGTCATATTGTCATATCCTGTTTGTTCAATTTTTACTTCTACAATATCCGCAAATGTATTTTTTAAAGCTTGGACCGATTCTTTTTCTGCGATTAACAATTCTTGTGCTTTTCTTTCTTCTCTCTTATCGATGTATACTTTCCCGCCGATTCCAATCATTACCAAACTAATTATTACTGTGATGCCTATTAACATTTGTCTTTTCATTCGTTTATTCATTTTCTATATCCTTAATATCTTATATATTTGTTCCTGCATAACAAATCACTACTCGGGAAGTATCAACATTCCCTTTTTCATCCAGTGGACCGACTGCCATAGCTTGCATGCCATCTGAACCAGAGTTCTCTTGAATCTTTAAAATTTTATATTTTTTATCTATTTTAAAAATAGTTCCCTCTGTCATATCTGAATCATATTTCTTATCATCATTTGGATCTAACCGATATACTTTATCACTAAATGTCATAGTTTACCCTCCATATTATTTGAGAATACGATATGGATCGGTTCTTTTGTGATCCCTTCTTTTTGAACATTTACATTATTGATAATATATGAACCAATTTCATTTCTCTCTTTCCAAAAAGAAAAAGAAAATGAGTCCCGTTCCCCTTTTTTATTTTTGATTGTTACAAATAGGGTGTATGACCCTGTCATTTCATTTTTAGCAGAACCTTCAAATTTAACCTCTGCAATATCCACAAATGTATTTTTCAAAGCTTGAACCGACTGTTTCTCTACTGCTAACAATTCTTGCGCTTTTCTTTCTTCTCTCTTATCGATGTATACTTTCCCGCCGATTCCAATCATTACCAAACTGATCAGCACTGCTATGCCTATTACAAGTCGTTTGTTTATTTGTTTTCTCATCTATTCCTCTTTTCCTTTCAAAAACAAAGTTTCGCTTCTCTATTTAATAGATACGTCAAATACAATCAAAAAACGAAAAACTTGAGAACATCCTACAAACAATTTATCAGCTATCCCCCACCAGATAACATCGTTATTTAATATCTGTTTATTTTTATGTAAATCCAAATTCAATGCGATTGATTCATCTTTATATTAGAAGTTTTAATTTCACCACTAAATCTTAGAACGATTGATTATGTCACTCATCCTATCATTTTTACATTGTTATTTATTACATTCCTAATAAAAGATCTTTTTAGTATCATAATCGTTTGCATGAGTACTTCCCTCCTATTTGTTCTTTACAAATTTTTTTAGATATGATAAATTCATGTCAGCAATTAGGACACATTCTCCGAAAAACCCTTTTGGGCATATAAATTGTTAAACACATGATTTATATCAAAAGGGAGAGAATACAAATGTCAAAAATTATTTATGATGAAAAGAATTGGAAAACGAACATAGCATACTTACTAACATCGCAAGCCATCTCAATGATCGGAACGATGTTGGTACAGTATGCTATTATTTGGCATGTCACATTATCAACCCAATCAGGAACGATGGTTGGTTTGATGAACGCTATTGGCATCTTACCAATGGTGCTGGTCATGCCTTTTGCAGGAGCACTTGCTGATCATTACGACCGAAAAAAAATCGCTATTTTATCTGATAGCTGCGTTGCACTTGCTTCTTTGTTCATGGCGATTTTATTGATGATAAACAAAGAAATGGAGCATAATCTTTTCTTATTATTGGGACTGATATTCATTCGCTCTGTAGGTCAAGGATTTCAAACGCCTGCTGTTTCTTCGATCATTCCACAAATCGCCAAAGAAAAGCACTTAGTAAGGATCAACGGCATTGATCAAACGATCCAAGCTGTGATGATGCTTGCAAGTCCTGCATTAGCAGCGACATTACTGACCGTTTTACCTTTAGAGATGATATTGATGATCGACTTTGTGACAGCAGTTATCGGTGTGACTATGCTGTTTTTCCGAGTAACAGTTCCCCCATTGAAATCTCTAGACACAAATAAAATAAACGTGTTAGCCGAAATAAAATCAGGTATCAGTTACCTACGTACTCATACTATCCTGCTTGCATTGATCATCGCTGGTTTTATGGGCAGTGTGTTTTCTACACCTGCTGCAAATTTAGCGCCTTTACAAATCACTCGTAATTTTCATGACGGGTTGTGGCAGCTATCGGCCATTGAGATTGGTTTTGCTTCTGGTATGTTAGTTGGAGGATCTGCGATGAGTACTTGGGGAGGCTTTAAGAACAAAATCAAGACAATTGCTTTAGGCTATTCATTGTTGGTCATCCCTTTTGTTTTGCTAGGTCTGACATCAAATTTCTGGTTGTATTTCGCCATGATGGTAGCAATTGGTTTTGTTGTGCCCATCTCACGAACTGCTATGGTTTCATTCTTCCAAGCAAAAACCGATCATGCACATATGGGGCGTGTCATGAGTTTAGTAACAATGGCAATCAGTATTGCTTCACCGGCTACGATGTTGATTTTAGGTCCATTAGCAGATGTCATCTCAATTGATTGGATCATGATTGCAAGCGGGCTGTTCCTAATACCACTTGTCCTATGGCTATTGGTTGGAAAAAGCTTTCGATTCTAGTATCTATTGAACTTTCCCCTATATCTTCGTGGCACTGATCAATGAATATTATTCAAAATGATTAGCCCCCAAAAGTTAGATTTTTGGTCTCACTTTTGGGGGCTGGTTGTTTTTCAAATTTTTTATTCTTTAGCGTCTACTGATTTTGACTTAAATGTCGATAGGTCTGCTTACAGTTCAAATAAATCAAGCCTAGAAATAAACAGGGAGTGAGTAAGAAACCAAATTGGGGCTTAATGACCATCACGACCAACAAAAGAAACACCAAAACAGTATTCAATAAACTAATGTACCACTTTTTCACTACATAATAGAAAGAGACATGGTAGATGTTTCGTATGGAGATTTCTGGATTTTTCACTTGGAGATAAAAATTATTGATTATCAGATTAATGGCCAAGATAATGAATATAAAAAAGAAAGGAATGAGCCATTTTCCGATTTGTTGGTCCATGAAAAACAGGATATCGACAAAAGAAATCACGATTACAAGATATCCTGGACCACCTAAGTACATACTTTTTTTCCATAACGAGCGATACAGTTGAAAAAAAGTTTTGACTGGGACTTCGTTTTCTTGGACTCCCTCAACAAACCAGGCAAAAGTTGTCATGGTGGCAGGTAAGAAAAAAAACAGACTTCCTAAGAAAAAGAGGCTATTCCTGATATCGATTGCAGTAGTTACTACGACTAAAAAAAATGGGAGATTCACAAGTAATAAGCATAAATTACCCGCCAGAAAACTATATGCTAAACAAAACAGTTTCATGTAAACATTCGTTTCAAATGTTTGTTTTTTAAACATAGTCTTTCCTTTCTATCCTTTGACCCCAGAAGAAGCAATACCTTCAACAAAATATTTTTGCATGGCTAAAAAGACGATCGCAACGGGTAAAACAGACAACACAGATGCTGCCATGATCAAGGCATATTCCGTATCATACAATCCGACGAACATTTTTAATCCTAATTGGATCGTTTTATTTTCTGTAGATGACAGATAAATAAAAGGTCCCATGTAGTCATTCCATGTATTAACAAAAGTGATGATCGTCAAACTAGCCAAAGCTGGTTTAGTCAATGGTAAGATGATCCTGCGATAGATGCCCCATTCGGATAATCCATCAATTCTTGCACTTTCGCAAAGTGAATCGGGAATACTACTATAGTATTGTTTCAATAAAAATACCCCAAATGCACTAAATGCTTGTAACAAAATCAAAGAAAGTAACGTATCAGATAATCCTAATTGCCGCATCATGATAAATTGTGGGATCATATAGGATTGCCAGGGAACAGCGATCGTACCGATATATGCAAGAAAAAGGAGGTTTCTTCCTTTAAAATGCATTTTAGAGAAACCATAAGCAGCAAAACTTGATGTAAATAACTGGATCAACGTGATCACGATACTTAAAATGGCTGTATTTTTGAAAAAGGTCAATAATGGAATGCGTGTCCAAATGACCGAATAGTTTTCTGGATGCCAGGTTTTAGGTATCCATTGGATCGGAACCGAAAAGACATCATTGTTCGCTTTGAATGACGCAGAGATCATCCAGATAAAAGGGATCAAAGTGAGCAGTGAAAAAATTAGAAGTAACGTAAATACTAAAATTTTATGAAATGATTTTTTTTCTGATCGATTATTCATCCGTTCTCCTCCTTTACACTTTCTCTCGGATCTGATTCCATTTAAACTGGATGACTGTAATCACAAGGACGATGACAAACAAGACCATAGCAATCGCGGAAGCATAGCCGAAATTGAATTTTACGAACGCTTCACTATAAACTTGATAAACTAACACATTGGTCGCACGCCCCGGTCCTCCATCAGTCATCACTTGAACAAGGTCAAAAATCTTGAAGCAATTGATAACCAACATGATCGTCACAAAAAAGGTTGTTGGGCGCAATGCAGGCACGGTGATGTGGATGAATTGTTTCCATTTATTTGCACCATCCATTGCAGCTGCTTCGTACAATTCTTTCGAGATCCCTTGTAAGCCAGCTAAGTATAAAATCATGTAGTATCCCATTCCTCGCCAGACACTAACGATAATGATCGCTGTCAATGCCCAATCTGAACTAGACAACCAACCAGGGGGATTTTCGATAACCACACGTAAAAACTGGTTGATTGGTCCCATAGTAGGATGGAACAACATACTCCACACCACTGCGATTGCTACTAATGATGTGACATACGGAAAGAAAAAAGCTGTCCGAAAAAATTTGACTCCTTTGATTTTCTGATTCAATAAAATGGCCAAGCCCAATGAACATATCAATGTCAACGGAACCACACCGATCGTATACAAAAAGGTGTTTTTAAGAGAGATCCAAAATGTATCATCCGATAACATGCGAGTGAAATTTTGCAGACCAACAAATTCGGGTGTACTAAAGGAATCCCATTTCATAAAGGCTAAAATCAATGAAAAAACAACAGGTACTAAAGTAAAAATCAAAAATCCAATAAAATTTGGCGCAATAAATGACCAAGCAATCAACGTATTTTTACGTTTTAGTTTACGTGAAGCTGACTTCGTTACTTCCATAGCTTGATGTCAAAAAAACCAATTGGTTCTTTTAACGCTCCCCCTTTCATTAAAGGCAATAACAGGTATTCCTGTTAGCTATACACTGAAGGCGCAGAGAAAGCTCCTTCAGCATATAGTTGACAAGATAGCGGAGGAAAATCATTTATCCCCCTTATTTATTTGATATGAAAATGAAAGAAATCTTACACCTTCAAGACAAAATTGCCACACACCTTTTTATTCACTTTCTTGTTTTACTCGTTTTTCCATATTACCAATTGCTTCTTTTGGTGTTTCGTCTCCTACTAAAATCAGTTCATGTTCTTCTTGTAAAATCTTATCGATAGCTGGTCCGTTTTCATCCACTGGAAACTCAATAGCGATCTTCTCCGGATTGAAAGCTGTTTGTGAGACTTCGTCATTTGGCATTCCGTTGCGGCTAAAGTACAACTCATTGATCGCATCTGTTCGATAAGAAGGTACTACACCTACTTCTGCTAATACTTTAGCTCCCGCTTCACCCGAACAAAAATCAAGGAATTTTTGCGCTAGTTCTTGTTCTTTCGAGTTCTTATTGATTGCAAAGGCTGTTGGTGACCCAAATGTTTGGATTTCCTTTCCTTTTTCATTTTGTGGCATTTGAGAAATCCCCCATTCCACATCTGTTGTTCCAGCATCGATATTAGTCAACAAAGCGCCCATGTACCAAGAACCCATATACATCATGGCTGCCTTGGAGTTTTCAAATTGAGATTGATAGGTCACATTCGTCGACTTGGCCGTACCAAAATCCATCTGTGCTTGGTCTTCTTGCATCCGCAATACACGGTCATAGTACTCACCTAAAAATCCATAATCTGGCTCCACCAGATTTTTATTATTTTGCGCAGCAGCAATCGCTTGAACAGTCGAACGCCACGTATGTTGGTATGCACCGTATACTTGCTCTTCTGGTTTTGAAAGTTCTTTCGCTAATTCTTCGTATTCTTCCCAAGTCAGATTATCTGGATAAGGCAATCCTGCCTCATCAAATAACTTTTTATTATAATAAAGCACCCAAAAGTCTGTACGATACGGTTGCGCATAGGTTTTTCCATCAATATCATACATCTCGTAGCTTTCCATGGCAGGGTCTGTGTCTAAATCTTTGATGTGGGAAGACAGATCGACTAATTGATCTCTTAATGCATAGTTGGAATAAGACAAGAGATTTTTCATCGTCAACACGTCTGTCGAATCTCCGCTAGCTAACATCGTGGTCAATTTCGTATCATAATCATCTGAAGCAATATCTACTGGTTTCACTGTTACCCCAGGATTTTCCTTTTCAAATGCCCGAAAAAGTTTGTCAAATTCTGGCGTAGTGTCATAATTCCATGTACTGACTGTCAACACCGTTCCGTCCGTTTGATCTTGTGCTTGGTTTTCATTTCCGCAGGCTCCCAACCATAGCCCCCCACTAACAAGTAATCCAGCAACTAAACTTTTTTTCCAAAACTTCATATTCCAATTCCCTCCATTTCTTTCATCTTAGTTTTTTACCAGTAACTGTACCAAACTTTTTTCAGTCTTATCAGGGCTTCTACATAGTAGTAATCCCCCCAGATCATGCACTCCTTCACTCCTTTATTTGATTTTTTGTCATAGACTCCTTCAAGTAACAAGCCGTTCGATTGTGGCGAATCCACACTTGTATAATCAGTTGATAACGTTTTCATAATTGCGATAGCAACAGTCTGATAATATTCTTTTTTCGGATCGCTTAATGGCAGTTGCTTCGCCAGTTCCAATAAACCACACACTGCGATTGCCGCAGCGGAAGTGTCTCTTTCTTCACCACTGCCATCATGAAATACTAAATCCCAATAACAGATAGTGTCTTCTGGTAAGCAGTTGATGAAATAGTCAGCCAGTTTTTTGGCTGTTTCTAAAAACGTGTAATCACCTGTATGATTATAACTCAGTGTAAAGCCATAGATTCCCCATGCTTGCCCACGCGCCCAACAAGAATCATCTGAAAACCCTTGTTGTGTCTTACCACCGATTGCTTTGCCAGTTTTCGGATCAAAATAATACGTATGATATGTCGTAAAATTATCACGAACGATGTAACGTTGTGTTTGTTTGGCATGGGCATAGGCAGCTTCTTTATAACTGCTCTCTCCCGTCATATTAGATGCAAAATACAGAAGCGGTAAGTTCATCAGACAATCGATGATCATACGCCCACGTTGGTGCTCATCCTTTAAATCTCCCCAAGCTTGAATGATCTGTGTATTAACGTCATAACGCTTCATCAGCCGATCCGCTGCTTGAATTGCTAATTCTTTTGAAGATTCCCGTCGGTTCACTTGATAATCAGCGACTGCTGAGAGTGTGTACAAAAAACCGATATCGTGCGTTTCAAGCGCAATGTCATTTTCAAGGCGTTGACGAAAAGATACCAATTGTTTTTCGATCGTTGCATCAACCGCTTGGTCATTCGTCAGTTCTTTTACTAGGAAGAGCATCCCTATCCAAAAACTAGCTGTCCAATCCGTGTTTTCCTCTGGAACGTAGACAAGGTCTACGCTCGCAGCAGGTGGTACGGTATCTTGAAAAAGTGTCAGATTTTTTTTGACTTTATTAGTTACAAAATCAATTTCATGTGTCAACCAATCAAATTGTGTCATTCCTACCTCCATTATCTAATCGTTAGTTCGATCGTTTGATTCTTTTGTTGGATCAGTAATTTTTGTCCTTTTTGCTCAATAACTGGCTGGATCACTGTTTCACCAGGTAAAGTCCCTGAAACAAGGGATACAAGCAAGTGTTTGCCTGAGGAGATCTCAGCTGAGACAAAAGGTAACATCGTACGTGGGTAAAAGAGATTCGTATTTGGTTCCGTTCGCACGACATCTGCTTTTTCATATCCGATGATTCCTTCGATCTTCGATGTTCCGATACTTGTTTTTGCTTCGATACTTAACGCATCTCCTTTTGGTAAAGTCTGTTCGAGAGGGACACTAAAACCTCCATCATGTGCTTGTATAGGAGCAGTTGTGTCAATTTCATGGACTCTGACGTGACAGTTTTCCAATGGAATGATCGTGGAATAGATTTTGACGTCTTCCCACGGAGACCATTCATGGATGATACGATCAGGTAGAACAGAAAAATCTAGGTCTAACCCTTTCGGACGGAAATAATGACCATCTTTTGCCAAAGCTAACGTACTGTCGTAAGCACCTTCGTAATACCAATAATCAGATTTTGGGACACTGAAACCGAAACGTGTCGAATAGACGAATTTACTATATTTGGCATGTGGGAAGCTTTGCTGATTGACAAACTGCCCAGCTGGGAAAGCTTGAAGATGCGTCAATGACTGATTGTATTGGTAAAAATTTTTACTTTCCGGCAACGCTAGCGTCTTTTCTTCAATTTGTAGTGGACATATTTCTGCTTGCCAATACGGATGATCATCAGGTACAGCCAATAAGAGAAAACTCTTCATTGCCCAATAAGGAGAACCCGGTCCGTTATACCCTTCTCCAAACACTAGATTTTGATAATGATATCCAACAGTTAGAAGCCCATCTGTCGAGAAAATCTCTTTATCCATCCAGTTTTCTAAATGACGACTAAGCAACCCTTTGATCTCACCCCAAGGGAGTGCTTCCACATCCGCGAACACCAAGGCACTGAAAAAGCTCGCTTGGGCAAAGCGGTATGTCAAGCTACGACCAAAAGGTAATGCTTCGCCATTAGCATCAAACCAATATTTAAATGTTTGAGCAAAAAGAACGGCCCGCTCTTTGATCCGTTTTGTGCGGACTGGATCTTCCTCTGCCATAAAATGGGCATATACTAAGCTGTAATAATGGATCGCAAATGAGACGTAGTAATCATATTGCGTATCTGCCCCATCAAAATACCAACCATTGTCATTGTAAAAATGCTCGATCACTTCAAAATCTTGATCGATTTGTTGCTGTGAATAGGATTTGCCACATTTTTTCAATGCGATATTCACCAAGATACGGAAAAAATACCAATTATTTTTAGGTATCTTACGCGAATTCACTGTGAATAACCATTCTGCCAAGTTCGTCTGTTCCATCGAAGTTAAACGTCCCCAGATTTTTTCAGGATTCAAAAGCAACGTCGTACTTATTGAAGCCATCTCGACAATCAACTGGTCATAGTCTGTTACTGTCCCCCAATACTCATCACTCTGTGGATCAGTCCCTGCAATGATTCCTTTCAGATAATCAGATGCTAATTCAGCATCATCTTCGTCGACCAGATAAGGACCAAATCCCCAGAGTGGTCGTAAAAATGCTTCAACTTCTCTTGTTGCCTCTGAATAGACGGTGCCATGTGTTCCTAGTTTTAATTTACCCGGTTGATTTTTGTAATAAGGACGTAACGGTGCCATTAACTGGCGAAAATTTTCTTGCCATTGTTTTTTTGTACGAAATTGTTGCATGTATATTCTCCCTTTCAATTAAAAATCCTTTGATAAACCCATAATATTCTCCGTAAACGATCACTCCATCGCCCACATTGATTGATGCTGCTTGTTCATTGAATACTTGGTAATCACTGGAACCACTTCTCAGAATAAAGCGATCGCCTTTTTCTATTTGTTCTTGACCATCTGATCGTATAATTTTTCCTTCGATTTTTACCCACTGATGCAATGGAACCTCTGCTGACTGATATTCTTTTTCAGTAAAAACACGCGCCTTTTGCTGGATTTCTTCTTTGATTTGATTTTCAAAAGCCTTCTCTTGTTGTCGGCTATTTGTTTGACATCCTGTACAAAAACTAACGATAAAAATGAATTGTAATCCGAAGAGAAATCGTTTGATTTGGCTCCCCTCCTAATGAGATCGTTTTCTTTTACTAAATTTTACCTAAAATTAGTAAAAAGTCAACATTTTTTTGGTAAAAAAATAAATATTTTTACTTGCCTTTTTACTGAAATTACCTATACTATAATTAATAAAGTCTATTATCCGGAGGTAGCTTATGGCGACGATCACCGACATCGCAAAGGAAGCAGGCGTATCGATTTCTACTGTTTCACGCGTTTTAAATTATGATGATACACTCTCAGCAACAGAAGAAACCAAACGTAAAGTTTTCGAAATTGCAGAAAAGCTGAACTACACTAAATATAAAAAG
This sequence comes from Enterococcus sp. DIV1304_2, assembly GCF_050555445.1. Classification (NCBI taxonomy): domain Bacteria; kingdom Bacillati; phylum Bacillota; class Bacilli; order Lactobacillales; family Enterococcaceae; genus Enterococcus; species Enterococcus sp. DIV1304_2. The sequence goes on along the minus strand of NZ_CP187851.1, from coordinate 1,014,007 downwards.
AAGGCAAAAAAAAATGGCAATTCCCACTCAGCAAATGAACTGTTGAAAAAAAAAGGTGTCCTTGGTTTGATTACTTGGCGCACGAGTGACGAAGAACTAGAAGATATTTATTACATGTCCATTCGTTTAGCTGCCGAAAAACGTGCAGTAGAACTTGGCTATCACGTCATTAACTTTTCCCAAAACGAACAACATCAAATCCAAACAGTCGATGGCATCTTAGCAATCGGTAAATTCACGCAAGAAAAAATTGATGAATTAAATACTACTGCGCCAAATCTATGCGTCGTCGGATCAAATTTTCCTTTTCACGATTATGACTGTGTCAATACTGATTTTGGTCAAGCCACTGAAGTCGCACTTACTCATCTCTTAGATTTAGGACATAAAAAGATTGCCTATATCGGTGCAGAAGAAAGTGCCAATCTCTACGGGTATCGAACCTACAAAACACCAACGACTAATACGTATATCGATATGATGAAACATCATCAGCTATTCGACGAAAAATATTTTTTCGTAAAAGAAAATAGTTCTCTTGACGTCAAAACGAGTGAATCACTGACAGAAAAAGCCTTAGCACAATGGCAAGACGATCTACCGACTGCCATTTTAGCCGCAAATGATGCTTTTGCTATCGGTATCATCCATACATTGAATGCTCATCAGATCCAAGTACCTAAACAGATCAGCGTGATGGGTATCAATGATTTATCGATTTCTCGCTACATCACGCCACCCCTTTCAACGGTCAGAGCTTATACAGAGGAAATGGGCGAAACAGGCATCAATCTTTTACACGAACGTATCCACTCCCCTGGTATTGCGAAACGAATCCTATTAGATACAGAATTAATCGTCCGTGGCTCAACTACCCCACCAAATAAAAAGAACTCATGATAGATAGATGAACTTCCGATAAATAAGCTAGAAAACCCGAATTTTTAAAACTTTGGGATTTTCTAGCTTATTTACGAAGGAATTGCTTCTGAAACACCATTTATTCACTTGCGAGGATGTGTGTGACACTACCTCATTCCATTAAACAAGTCCCACGCTTACCGCTGATAATCACGTGTCCTCATTTACTTTTGATCGCAATCTTGATCTGGATTGTTTCTTCTTTCAGCAACTGATAAGTCGCTTGGATCAGCGTAGCTTCATTTTTTTGGCCATAGTGATCATAATAACTTTCTCTGATCAATTGCACAGGTTTTGAAAAATACATCTCACACTTTTCTTTTTCTCCTGTGATACATACCATTTTCCCTATAACTTCCACTGGATTCGTCGTTATAAAATTTTCAATAACTAACTGATTTTCTGTTTCGAATGTAAATACATCACTCAGAACAAGTTGTCGTTTCGAACGATCCACTTCTATTGTCCGATCCATCTGGCGTAGTCCTATCTGCGAAGGATACGTGGAAGCCAATTCTGTCTTGAAGACTCCACCAGTTCGCGTTGATTGAAAACTCGTATGTTCTGCCGCAACAGCTCCAGGTAATTGGTAACTGTTCGCAACGATAGGAATGCTATGCCCAAGTGCGCTGTTCACTAAGAAAAGATAACGTGTTTTTTCATCAAAGTAATCTTTTGTATATTCTCCCGCTCCAAGATCAGTAAGAAATAAGTCTTCTCTCGTACCAAATACGAAATGACCAATATCTATATGATTATGGCTTTCATCATTTCGTCCTCCCTTTGCTGCAAACACCAAATTTTCTTTCGAAGATTGAAGAACGCCCCATGCTACATCCTCAAAATATTGAAGGACTTTTTTTTGATCATTCACAATATGTCTTTTTGACCAGAGTAAATTACGTAATAAAGGGGCAAAACGATAACAATGATCAAAATCTAAGTCATTGATTCTCACAATTTCGGGAATTGCGACATGGAACCTTTCCTGACAGAAACTCAATAATCCACTTGGTAACTCCGCTGGGTGGTAGTCGGAAAACGGTATAGCCTCTGTTTCAGCGAGCATCACATCATTAGGGAAAGCCGCGATTTTTTTCACTTTATCACCCAACAGATAGCGGTCATCATCATAAACTTGTTGGTACTTTTCTGCAAAATAAATATAATAACCAAATCCATATGCCCAATAGCTGACGCCTTCCTCACATGCGCCATCCATCCCAAAACTTCGTAAATAAGAGGCCATACAACGATCTACCTTCCTCAATATTTCCGCTTGTGATTCACCGCCTTTTTCTTGTATATCCAAGGCAGCCATACCAATCGAACCACCTACAACCGCACTCCAATTGTTTTCAAATGATTCAAACGGCCATGTGTTTGTTACAAAAGGAACGAAGAGTCGTCGATCGACTTCCGACCGGATTCGAAACGTCAATAGTTCGGATAATTCTTTCTCAAACAACTTGATTATCTCTGCTAACATTTGCCCTGTCTCGGCTGCAAATAAATCGATCCATGTCGGGGAATCCACACGAAAGTGATTCGCTTCAATTGGTAAATGAGCTGGTAAACTCCAACTATACTCATTGCAGATCTCCCACAAAACTTGTTCTAACCCTTCAACTACTTCGGCTTCTTTTTTTTGCAATAAGGACAACGCCAAGACTGTAGCATGTTTACGTCTTGCAAAGTAAGCCTTCTCAAAAACCAATCGCTCTCCAGTCATCAAAAACTCTCTATACCCCGAGACTGGCAACTCAGGAACTACTTTATTCATAAGATACTCTTTTTTGGCTTCTGACAGTTGCTTCAAAAAGTATTTTTTCATTGCTTATCCTTTCATCGGCTGATCATTCATGCCCCACAATTCAATTTGCGTCAATGCAGGAAACGGCGATGGGTCATTCGCTTGAATAAGATCACAAAAACGAATAGTTTTGGTCTTTCTTGCACTAAATGAAAAATATTGTGGTTGAGTTGTTTTTTCGGTCGCAAACGTTTCACTAGTTCCATCGTCAAACTGAATCGTCACATTCGTCCAGTAACTATCATGGGGAAAGTCTGCTCGCCATGTAAAACCAACTTTATCCAATTGGACCTCTCGACCAAAATCAATCGTCAAAGCTGCATCAGCTTGCTGATTGATGCCCCAAGATTGAAATGGGTATGAACCATGAGAATGATTCGCGTATACGCCATCAATCGCATTACACGCAAAGAAAGTGGCATCATTTCTCGTTTCCACATTTGCACTCGCATGTGGATACGCACCAGTTTCTTCTTTTTGATCATGCGGATTCAACGCTAAATTACGATACATCTTCACTTCCTCTTCAGAAGCACAACGAACACTTAGATAATGTCGTCCCCCAGAAAAACGAGTCTCCGGTCTGGCTTTGATACGATTGGAATGAAATGATACTTCATAGGTCCATTTATTTCCCGGTAGATAGACAAGAGAACTTTCTAAAGTTTCATCAAGTTTGACCCATAGGTACCTCCCAGACTCATCCATTTCGACAACTATTTGATCTCCTTCTTGGTACTCAAATTTTCTCATAGACAAATGCACAAAATTTTCTGCTGTCACAACCAAATCTTTTTCTATTTCTTCTTCTCCTTGAAAACTTTTTCTTGGAACGCTTTCTTTATCATAAACCGCTAATGTTAACTTCGTCATTTCACTACCCCCTAGTGATCATTTTTATCTATTATAACGTGACTGGAAAGAAAAGAAAACGATTTATTTTACTAAATATTTAGTAATTTAATTTTCGTTATTTAGTTAGAAATACTATTTCCATTTCTAATAAATTCATATTCAAACTTGCTACTACTACTAAAACTCAGTGTTATCAACTGAATATCTCACTACATATTTATATCCATAAAATAAGTTTTTATTTAAAATTAAATTAGATTAAGCAAATAAATAACCTTATATTGCTAACTAATATTACGCAAAATCAATTATATTCATTATTAAATTTAAGCACAATGAGATTCAACATAACGTTTTATCTATTTAAAATAATATTTCATCTAATTCACAAATGAATTTCACCGCTTAAAAATAAGTTTTATCAAAGATAATGCCAAAAAAAGCCGAGGAAATCATCGCTCATCGACAATAGTTAAATAAAAATGTGAGAATAATGATAAAAAGATTGATTAAATTTTAAATAACTAATAAACTATTAGTAATAACTATATTTCATCTTCTAAAGTGTACTTATTATCAAATTCTACATTTGTCTTAAAGAAAGGTTTCTCTCATGAATAATTTACCTATGACATTACAATTAGATAATCAATTCAAACGACAGTATAACTTACTACAATTTATACGTACGCACCAAAGTAAGAATTTAACCCTTAGTGATCTATCACAAAAGTTAGGAACTTCAAAACCAACTTTACGAAAAGATATCGATATTATCAATCATTCCTTACCTACGATTGATTTTCAGATTACTTACAATGAACAAGGATTCTTACAAATAGATCCTCAAGAAATCTCTGTCGATTCAGTCATTACTATACTAGCTAAAGATACAACCATTTATCGTATGATGGATCTATTGCTTCATAACAAAACGTATAGTACAGAACAATTATCGGACTACTTGATGATCTCTCGTAGTTCAATTTTCAATATCATTCGTCATATGAATGAAGTACTGAAAGAGTATCGCATATCGATAGCAACCGGTCCGCTCACTTTTATTGGCAAAGAAGAAGATATTCGTTTTTTACTTTTTTCTTTTTATTCAAGCTTTGGTGATAGTCAAATCATCGATTCTGATAGCAATCATCATGCGCAATCAATTATCGCTCATGGTCGAAAAAGTGGGATAACTTTTCTACATTTTAGCCATTTTCGTTTTTCACTTTGGTTATCGATTGCTAAAGTTAGAGGGCAGTCTAAAAATTTTTGTCACTTTAACAATAACACCGTTGCTTTAGTCAAAAAAAATCGAGGCTATCAGCTGATTGAACATCTGATTGCCTCCTACTATTCTTCACTCTTCAAGCTAACGATTCCTGAATCAGAATCACTATGGCTGTATCTTGTCTTTTTACATTGTGTCTCTTATTCAAATTGGCAAGGATTAGATGAAGAACGCACCTACGCCTTTCGTTGTCAAGAAGGCGCAGTGGTAGTCGATGCAGTCCAACGTTTTTTATTACAGGTTTTTCCTAAACAGATGCTGGATAATGGTGCTTTAGATAAAATCGAAGCCTTCTTGATCAATACGAGATTACTCTCAAAGATGAGCCCGTCATATGAAATGACCTCTGTTGCTTTGATTGATTTAATGAAAGAAAAATACCCAGAGCTTTTTCACCTTTGGCTTCAGCATTTAGAGCGATTAAAAGTCCATCCGATGTTTGAGTTCACACATCTTGATCATTTAGCTGCTAGCCTGACCACGTTCCATGCAACGATTTTAAGGATCAACTCACAACAACCTCTGAGGGTCATCGTAGCACTACAAAGTTGCCCCTCGATGGACGATTATATTATTCAAGAAGCAGAATTACTCTTCTTGCGACAAATCTCAGTCAAATTTTTGATTGAACAACCAGTAACAAAAAAAGAAATCAATGATCATCAAGCCAACCTGATCATCTGCAACTATGATCTACATGTAAACGAAGATTTCCCGTGTCCAATTCACCGTTTGCCTAATATTCCTACACAAGACGATTGGACGCTTCTAATGGATCGAATCACTCATTTAAATTCAGCCACTTCCACAACAAACTATACAGGCTATTTTTAATCACTTAGATATTTATTTATAAAAAATACCCATTGAATTATTTTGAGATTTCAAATAATTCAATGGGTATTTTTCCTGGCGTATATTATCCGTTCGTATATATGTCTCAATACCGACAACGTTAAACAAAGAAAAAAGCACCAACGTATAGACTACGTTAGTGCCAAAATACCGGCGGCCGGGGTCGAACCGGCACGATCGTGAGAATACCAGATTGTGAATCTCACTCCTCTTTTTACTATAATTCGATCTGATAAAAATAAATAAGCCTATACTGACTTTTAGTCGATTTAAACAAGTTGTGGGTTAACCATCCTTATTATTTTAATTTAGATGATTGCTGCCCTCTTATCTTTATTGATAAGTTGGGGTAATTGATTTATTTCTTCAGCATAGATGAAGGGCCTAAAATGCGTTTCACTCTAGATCAATCGACGATTTTTTCTTTTTTCTATACAGCAGTATATATGGAACTATACAAGCTAATATATTTAACAAAAGGACACCTATCCGCTTTATTGCAATTAAATATAATGAAAAATAATGTAGACCTTCAGCTATAATCTCAAATAAAAGAGTAAAACCAGAATGAGTATACAAAAATGTGATCATCAAATTAAAACATAGAACAATCGTATAAACAACTAGTGAAGTGAGCTTGATCCATTTGTTGTGATTTCCTAAAAATAGTGTGCTTATAAATCCACCAATTATTGTTACAATTGTAGCAATTACCAGTATATTATCAACAAATTGTATATTACTATCATACTTAATTATATTTTCTATTGATAAGACTATCAGTAAGAATATTATTGGAACGGTCGAGTTAACTACAGCTATTTTCTGATAATCTAATCTATTTTTAGCCCGATTTTTAACTTTTAGAATTTTTATGTCTGTGAGCGTTCGATATAAACTAACAACTGTTCTCTCTTCATCAAGTATGTATATGTGGTTAGCCAAAATCATCAATATTACTGATAAAATATAATATATGATCAACAATCCGATAGTAATAAGCTTTAATGAAACATTTGCTGGGATTGAAGTGACGCCCGCCTCATCCAAATAGATAATATTTGGAGCAATACTTAGTACAATAATCCATAGTAGCAGTGTCCCAGTACTCATATTAAAAAGGAACATAGATTTTGAGTGGAAATTCCTTCGATAAGGTAATATTAGATTTAACCACGGCAATAAGAATACAAATAAATACAATCCGAATGACAAATAAACAATCCAAAAATATGCCCCACTCAATAAATAGAATTTAGCTACCTGAGCGGTTCCAAGAGCAAGAATAGCAGTTGAACCTAAAGCAACCACGATTCTCCAGCTTTTTTTAAGATTCATTTTTTTATGTATCCCATCAAGTACATCGTAGATATGTATTTTTGTAATAATATCATGTAGAACCATGGTAATGATCCATTGTACTGCAGTGATACATAGATAAATAATGGGAAAAAGCCACACTAAAACAAAAAAAATTTCATCATCTCCTTCATTAATATCCTTTCTTTATCTTGTATTTTAGTAATATTTAGCAATCAATTATACTCAGTTTTGAATAAATGAAAGAAAGTATACACCTAACTAAAATCACCAACAGGATACTCACTCTTAATAAGTATGAATAATCTATATCTATGATATTAAATCAATATCCATTGGTTGTAAACACCATAACATTTTGTAACCCTATTGATTAGACGAATGGTTCAAAATGACTATCTCTATATATAGATGATAGGATTTTACCTAACGTTTGAATCTATATATAACGTGCAACAGGTAATTGTCTTTTTCTATCTTTATAATAATGAGAGAAACTTCGAAAAATCAGCAATCATAAAAATATTTTTTCATCATTTCTTTTATTTCAGCTTCTGACATTGAAATAGGTGCGCTTCTTACTAAGATTTCTTGCCAAGCCGGATAGCTTTCTTCCTAACTCCCCTATAGAAGATGGGCGACTGCTACCAAATTAGCTTAAAAAGAAAAATAAGAGAAATTAATCAACACTATAAAGATTTACTTTTCCTATTTCTATAATAGATAAAAAGTTGGGTATGACGTTACAACATAAGTACTAGCATTTTGACATAAAAAAAGAACCCTCTAATGTAAGATACACCTACATTAGGGGGATTATGATACCGGCGGCCGGGGTCGAACCGGCACGATCGTGAGATCACTGGATTTTGAGTCCAGCGCGTCTGCCAATTCCGCCACGCCGGCAATAAATAGATAAAAACTGGGGTAGCTGGATTCGAACCAACGCATGAGGGAGTCAAAGTCCCTTGCCTTACCGCTTGGCTATACCCCAATAATAAAGGGCGAATGATGGGAATCGAACCCACGAGTGTCGGAGCCACAATCCGATGCGTTAACCACTTCGCCACATCCGCCATAATAAAACAATTTGTTATTTAATTTCCGAATAAAAAACTAAGATGTGGTCATCTTAGTTAATACCGGCGGCCGGGGTCGAACCGGCACGCCCTCAACGGGCACTGGATTTTGAGTCCAGCGCGTCTGCCAATTCCGCCACGCCGGCAATGTAATTAGTACTAAGGCGGTAACCGGATTTGAACCGGTGATGAAGGTTTTGCAGACCTCTGCCTTACCACTTGGCTATACCGCCATTATACTATTTTAAGCTATAAATTAATATTTATAGGACTGGGGTAGCTGGATTCGAACCAACGCATGAGGGAGTCAAAGTCCCTTGCCTTACCGCTTGGCTATACCCCAATGAAAAAAAGGCGAATGATGGGAATCGAACCCACGAATGTCGGAGCCACAATCCGATGCGTTAACCACTTCGCCACATCCGCCATGGCAGGGGCAGCAGGAATTGAACCCACACTAACGGTTTTGGAGACCGCTGTTCTACCTTTAAACTATGCCCCTATAAAATGGAGGAGAGTGGATTCGAACCACTGAACCCTAAGGAACGGATTTACAGTCCGTCGCGTTTAGCCACTTCGCTACTCCTCCATGGTGGCGCGGGACAGAATCGAACTGCCGACACACGGAGCTTCAATCCGTTGCTCTACCAACTGAGCTACCGCGCCATAAAGAATAAATTATTTATTTTTGTTAATTGAATAGAAATGACGGTCCCGACGGGAATCGAACCCGCGATCTCCTGCGTGACAGGCAGGCATGTTAACCCCTACACCACGGAACCAAATCATTATGGAGGTTAACGGGATCGAACCGCTGACCCTCTGCTTGTAAGGCAGATGCTCTCCCAGCTGAGCTAAACCTCCAATGTATCC
>NZ_CP187851.1:705000-1002500 GCF_050555445.1 Enterococcus sp. DIV1304_2 | reverse complement strand
AGATGGGCCCCTAGTCCAAACAGTGCTCTACCTCCATCATTCTCAATTCCGAGGCTAGCCCTAAAGCTATTTCGGAGAGAACCAGCTATCTCCAAGTTCGTTTGGAATTTCTCCGCTACCCACACCTCATCCCCGCACTTTTCAACGTACGTGGGTTCGGTCCTCCAGTGCGTTTTACCGCACCTTCAACCTGGACATGGGTAGATCACATGGTTTCGGGTCTACGACTACATACTCAAACGCCCTATTCAGACTCGCTTTCGCTGCGGCTCCGTCTCTTCAACTTAACCTCGCATGCAATCGTAACTCGCCGGTTCATTCTACAAAAGGCACGCCATCACCCATTAACGGGCTTTGACTTGTTGTAGGCACACGGTTTCAGGTTCTATTTCACTCCCCTTCCGGGGTGCTTTTCACCTTTCCCTCACGGTACTGGTTCACTATCGGTCACTAGGGAGTATTTAGCCTTGGGAGATGGTCCTCCCGGATTCCGACGGAATTCCTCGTGTTCCGCCGTACTCAGGATCCTCCTAGGTGCCTTCCAAATTTCATCTACGGGGCTTTCACCCTCTCTGACTGACTTTTCCAAGTCATTCGACTATCTGAAAGAACTACCATATTGGAGTCCTACAACCCCAATGAGCAAGCTCATTGGTTTGGGCTTTTCCCGTTTCGCTCGCCGCTACTCAGGGAATCGAATTTTCTTTCTCTTCCTGCAGGTACTTAGATGTTTCAGTTCTCTGCGTCTACCTCGTATACGCTATGTATTCACGTATACGTAACATCCTATAAAAGATGCTGGGTTCCCCCATTCGGAAATCTCTGGATCATAGCTTACGTACAGCTCCCCAAAGCATATCGGTGTTAGTCCCGTCCTTCATCGGCTCCTAGTGCCAAGGCATCCACCGTGCGCCCTTATTCACTTAACCTTATCAACCTTGCGGTTGGGTTTTGATCTTTCTTCTAGCGATAGAAGTCCAATCAAGAAAAATAAGCAATTGAACTTATTAAAAAACTCTATCCAGCACACAAATCAGCCTTTTCGACAAAAAGATCGTCCAATCCGTGAAAGCAAGCTTTCACTTCTGGCCGCCTATTTTGCTTAAGGCTAAACGATTTGTTTAGCTTTCAAATTCAACGCGGTGTTCTCGGTTTGTATTACTTACATTTTTACTTCAATATCCAGTTTTCAATGAACAAAATTTTGAGAGTAGACCTCTCAAAACTGAACAAAGTATCGACAAACGTGTGTAGTCTCCGTAATATTCCTTAGAAAGGAGGTGATCCAGCCGCACCTTCCGATACGGCTACCTTGTTACGACTTCACCCCAATCATCTATCCCACCTTAGGCGGCTGGCTCCAAAAAGGTTACCTCACCGACTTCGGGTGTTACAAACTCTCGTGGTGTGACGGGCGGTGTGTACAAGGCCCGGGAACGTATTCACCGCGGCGTGCTGATCCGCGATTACTAGCGATTCCGGCTTCATGTAGGCGAGTTGCAGCCTACAATCCGAACTGAGAGAAGCTTTAAGAGATTAGCTTAGCCTCGCGACTTTGCGACTCGTTGTACTTCCCATTGTAGCACGTGTGTAGCCCAGGTCATAAGGGGCATGATGATTTGACGTCATCCCCACCTTCCTCCGGTTTGTCACCGGCAGTCTTGCTAGAGTGCCCAACTAAATGATGGCAACTAACAATAAGGGTTGCGCTCGTTGCGGGACTTAACCCAACATCTCACGACACGAGCTGACGACAACCATGCACCACCTGTCACTTTGCCCCCGAAGGGGAAGCTCTATCTCTAGAGTGGTCAAAGGATGTCAAGACCTGGTAAGGTTCTTCGCGTTGCTTCGAATTAAACCACATGCTCCACCGCTTGTGCGGGCCCCCGTCAATTCCTTTGAGTTTCAACCTTGCGGTCGTACTCCCCAGGCGGAGTGCTTAATGCGTTAGCTGCAGCACTGAAGGGCGGAAACCCTCCAACACTTAGCACTCATCGTTTACGGCGTGGACTACCAGGGTATCTAATCCTGTTTGCTCCCCACGCTTTCGAGCCTCAGCGTCAGTTACAGACCAGAGAGCCGCCTTCGCCACTGGTGTTCCTCCATATATCTACGCATTTCACCGCTACACATGGAATTCCACTCTCCTCTTCTGCACTCAAGTCTCCCAGTTTCCAATGACCCTCCCCGGTTGAGCCGGGGGCTTTCACATCAGACTTAAGAAACCGCCTGCGCTCGCTTTACGCCCAATAAATCCGGACAACGCTTGCCACCTACGTATTACCGCGGCTGCTGGCACGTAGTTAGCCGTGGCTTTCTGGTTAGATACCGTCAAGGGGTGAACAGTTACTCTCACCCTTGTTCTTCTCTAACAACAGAGTTTTACGATCCGAAAACCTTCTTCACTCACGCGGCGTTGCTCGGTCAGACTTTCGTCCATTGCCGAAGATTCCCTACTGCTGCCTCCCGTAGGAGTTTGGGCCGTGTCTCAGTCCCAATGTGGCCGATCACCCTCTCAGGTCGGCTATGCATCGTGGCCTTGGTGAGCCGTTACCTCACCAACTAGCTAATGCACCGCGGGTCCATCCATCAGCGGCACCGTAAAGCGCCTTTCAAAACGAAACCATGCGGTTTCGATTGTTATACGGTATTAGCACCTGTTTCCAAGTGTTATCCCCTTCTGATGGGCAGGTTACCCACGTGTTACTCACCCGTTCGCCACTCCTCTTTTCCCGGTGGAGCAAGCTCCGGTGGGAAAAGAAGCGTTCGACTTGCATGTATTAGGCACGCCGCCAGCGTTCGTCCTGAGCCAGGATCAAACTCTCATAAATAAAAGTTAGAACAATCTTGCGATTGTTAAGCTCAATTTGTTTGCTAGCATATTGCTTGCTTGTTAAAAATGTTTGTTGTCTTGAATTGAATCAAGACGCCCTACACATTTGGTTTGTCTTACTTTGTTCAGTTTTCAAAGGTCTATTCTTTCTTATTTAACAACTTTTATATCTTAACATTTCTTTAAGAAGTTGTCAACAAGTTTTTCTTTCTTAACTTAGAAAGTTGTTTGTCGTTGTTTCTTAGCAACTTCATTAATATATCATCTCAGTTGTTATTTGTCAACAACTTTTTTCGTTGGTATATTAAGGTTTTTATCGCCTTATTTTTAACGACTTCGTTATTATAACACAGCATCAAAACCTCGTCAACATTTAAATTCAACAATTTATCATGACTTTTCTTACTGCTTTGTCAGAACAAATAATAATATATCAAGGACTTAAAAAAATTGCAATAGAAAAAATGCTTTTTTCAACGATTATTTTCAAAGCCGAATATTCGTAGAAGATGTTTAAAAATCAACAGTTTTTTGATGTTATTTAATTGTATTATTCTAGTATTTTACAATTAAAGTTCGTCTCTTTTTAGAGGGAAGGCTACGTAAGAACTTCTTAGAAATCAATAGCCTAGGGAAGTTTGTCGATAAATCCATAAAAAAAACAAGTAAAGTCATCACTTTACTTGTCTTCTGTTCGTACAATTGGTACAAAAATTCTAAAAATCGTCCCTTGCCCTACTACACTCTCTGCTAATATTCTTCCTTTATAGCTTTCTACAAGTTGTTTGGCAATCGACAATCCTAAGCCATTTCCACCTTTTGTTCGTGCTCTTGCTTTATCTACACGATAAAAACGATTAAATATTTTCTTCAAGTCCTCTTCAGGTATTCCCTCCCCAAAATCTTGGATCGCGATCTCAAATTCGCTAAGCGTGGATGAAATGGAGATATGGACTTCTTTTCTTGTCGTTGAATACTTTACCGCATTATCTAAAATGATGATAATCAATTGTTCAAAATGATTTCTAAAAATTTGTAGTGTTACTTCTTTAGGTAAGTCATCATCCAGTGTAATAACATAATCAGGATAAAGTAATTTAAAATTATTGAATACTTGGTAAGTCACTTCTTTTGCATTCGTCGTTTCGTTGGCATAATAAACATCCACTTGCTCTGCACGTGATAGATCTAGCATTTCTTGTACTAAACTTTTCATCCGACTGATTTCTTGCATACTTGCAGTTAGGGATTCTTCTAAAATTTCGGGATCATCTTTCCCCCAGCGATTCAATAAGCTGAGATGCCCTTCAATAATTGCTACAGGTGTTCTTAATTCATGTGATACATCTTCCACAAATTGTTCTTGTTGTTCAATATACAAACGCATACGATCTAGCATTTCATTGAAGATCTCAGCAAGGTCTGCTAACTCATCATCTGTATCAATCTCTGGCATATGGATATCTGATTGTGGATCTTTACGGATCGTATCCATCGTATCTCGTAATACTTTTAACGGTTTTAAGAAGTAAGAAGATAGGAAGAAACCTAAGATACTACTTAGTATCAAGGAGACAATCTCTAGCACGATCAAAGTCAACAAAAGATTATTTCTTATATCATAGAAAGATGAAAGTTCATAAAACGTTTGAGTATAGCCGATTTTTTCTCTTGTTTGTTTAGAATAAATAGGTTGGATCGATAAAAAGCCAGTTTTCCCGTCTAAAGTAACGATCGTTGGGATCTTCCTGGTCGTTTGGATCAATGAACGACTTTTTTCATGTGTTTTAAAAATCAATTTTTCATCCAGATCGTAAACATACAGATCCATCGATGCTTGACCAAGTTCGGAAATAAAGGAGTCGATTTTCATCAAGTTCCCTTCAATGACAGCAGTATCATCTCCAGTACCACCGGTTTGGTCAGCGTTCGTTAAGTTTCGATAGGCATTGATCAATGTCAACTCCTCATCTGAATTTGATAAACGAGAAGCCGCTTCAGAAATGGTATGTTCGACATTTGCTCTTTCCTTAGCTACGATCAGATTGATCGATGATTTATAGGTGATCACTGCAAAAATCGTAAAGACGACAAATATGAAGAAAGAACTTGCAAAGGCCCACTTGATCGTCAAGGATGGACCTTTAAGTTCTCTTTTTTCGGTTTGATTGTAATTGCTCACGAGCGCATCACGTAACCAGTCCCACGTACTGTTTGAATATAGCTTTCCTCACCAGGAACGTCGATTTTATTACGGAGATAACGAATATACACATCCACTACGTTTGTTTCCACTTCGGTTTCGTAGCCCCAAACTTTGTTTAATAAAACATCCCGTGCAAGTACCACGTTGACATTTTCCATCAAAGTAAGTAATAGTTCATATTCACGCTTCGTTAATTCAATGACTTCATTGCCACGACGTACGACTCTATTTTCTTTTTCGATCGTTAAGTCGCGATAAGTGATCGTTGTTTGTTTTGCCACATTTTTGTCTCCTTCGATGTCGATGCGGCGTAATAAAGCACGTAGACGCGCTAACAATTCTTCGATTGCAAATGGTTTGACGATGTAATCATCTGCACCATGATCTAAACCAGAAACTCTATCAATGACAGAATCTCTCGCAGTCATCATGATAATTGGTGTATTTTTCGCTTGGCGTACGCGACGACAAACTTCAAGTCCGTTCAATTCAGGTAACATCAAGTCTAATAAAATTGCATCCCACTCATTATTCAAAGCAGCATCCAGACCTGTTCGTCCGTTGTAATGTACTTCAGCATTATACCCTTCATGTTTTAATTCTAACTCGACAAATCGGGCTAAGTTTTTCTCATCTTCAATGATTAGAATATTACTCATTCAATTTTGTCCTTTCTCTCCTAGGCTTCTAAACTCCATTATTATACCAATAGTTAATTTAAAATCTATAATCATTTTATCATGGAATACTATTTTAAAAAAGAGCTGAAGTCGCCCTCTATAAAATGACCTCAGCTCTTTCATTTATTACTTATTTGTTTAGCATGTTGAAGAATAAAGAAGCTGATTAATCTTCGTTATACCATGAGTAATGGAAGATTCCTTCTTTGTCAACACGTTCATACGTGTGTGCGCCAAAATAATCACGTTGTGCTTGGATGATATTTGCAGGCAAACGTTCGGCTCTGTATGAATCAAAGTAAGCAATCGCTGAAGAGAATGTTGGTACCGGTACGCCTGCTTGAACAGCTAACGCAACAACTTCTCGCACGGCTTGTTGGTATTTCTTAGTGATCTCAACAAAGTAGTCATCCAATAATAGATTTTCAATGTCAGGATTGTTTTCGTAGGCATCAGTGATTTTTTGTAAGAAACGAGCACGGATGATACAGCCGGCACGCCAGATTTTTGCAATTTCACCGAATGGTAAATCCCAGCCATAGTCTTTCGATGCGACACGTAGCTGTGCAAACCCTTGTGCATAGCTCATGATTTTGCTGAAGTATAACGCTTCACGAATTTTTTCGATAAATTCTTTTTTATCGCCGTTGAATTCAAAATCATTCGTATGTGTCAAGATTTTGCTTGCTTGTACACGTTCATCTTTGTATGCAGAGATATAACGGGCAAAGACAGACTCTGTGATCAATGGAAGTGGCACGCCAAGGTCTAAAGCACTTTGACTTGTCCATTTCCCTGTTCCTTTATTCCCTGCAGCATCAAGGATCACGTCTACGATCGGTTGACCTGTACCTTCATCGTCTTTACGTGTCAAAATGTCCGCAGTGATTTCGATCAAGTAGCTATCTAATTCACCTTCGTTCCATTCTTTGAAGATATCAGCCATCTCATCGACAGATAAACCTAAAATATTTTTCATCAAGTCATAAGATTCGGCAATCAGTTGCATATCACCATACTCGATCCCATTGTGGACCATTTTGACATAATGGCCTGCACCATTTGGACCAATGTAAGTTACACAAGGGGTGCCGTCTTCTGCTTTTGCAGAAATTTGTTCAAGGATCGGTGCAACTAATTCATACGCTTCTTTTTGTCCACCAGGCATGATCGAAGGTCCTTTCAACGCACCTTCTTCTCCACCTGAAACACCAGTCCCGATAAAATTGATACCAGAGTTGGCTAATTCTTCATTTCGACGAATCGTATCTTGGAAGAAGGTATTCCCGCCATCGATCAAAATATCACCTTTGTCTAAATGTGGTAATAATTCTTGGATCGTTGCATCTGTTGCTGGTCCTGCTTTGACCATCAAAAGAATACGACGTGGTTTTTCGATTGAATCAACAAATTCTTCGATTGTGTATGTTGCTTTGAAGTTTTTGTCTGGATGTTCTTCTACCACATCTGTTGTTTTTGCTCCTGTACGGTTGAATAGTGCAACAGAGTAGCCGCGGCTTTCAATGTTAAGGGCTAGATTTTTACCCATGACGGCCATTCCGACAACGCCGATTTGTTGTTTTGACATATAAACTCCTCCTACATATGGGATGTTCTCCCTAATCTCTCTCATTATAGCTTAACATAGCTTACTTGCAAACCAAATAAGTACGAATCGATGATGTTTCTTACTTCTTGTCATTCCGAATACAATTGTTATTTCAGAATCAAAAAAATAAACCTCAAGGCTCCATGGTTAGCCTTGAGGTTTTACATTTTCTAAATAAAATGTATTAAGCTTCTTTAGACATTACGTCCTTACCATCGTAGTAACCACAACTTGCACATACGTGATGGCTTTTTTTCATTTCACCACAGTTTGGACATTCGTTCAATCCTTTGATTGTCAATTTGTAATGAGTACGACGTTTTGCTTTTTTAGCTTTCGATGTTCTTCTAGCTGGTACTGCCATTTTGCTACACCTCCTTGTAAAGTCTCGTATCAATATTTGATACAATATATTCCAATCTTACGCGTTATCATCTTCTTCTGATGCTGAATCAAAAAATTCTGATAGTTTTGCAAGACGAGGATCTACTTTTGTCTCAGCTTCTTCCGTTTTGCGTTTTTCGTACTCTTCTTCGGATAGCACTTCCCAATCGTTCCCTTTCGGTAATTCAGTGGAATGCTCTTCTTCTTCTGTGAGTACACGCATCGGAATCGCCAATAAAATGTTGTCTTCGATCGACTCTGTCACATCTAGATGCGTTCCTTCGATTAAGAGGATCTCTTCTGAAGATAACTGTACATCTCTACGTTGGTATTGCTCCATCGTCATAAACAATTCATCTACAGACAGTTTGATTGGTAATTCAACTGGTGTCAATGAACGAGTGGACGGAACAGTCAGTGTCGTCTGCGCAGTGTAATGAACGAGATAGCCTTTGTTATCTACTGAGACTAGACCTTCGACTTCCACAGGCGCAACATCTAAAATTGAATCGTCTCGCTTCATAAGAGCCTTTTTTACGTCAAGGGTCTCATGAAAAGTTAACGGTGTCTCTTGGTATTTTCTCAATTCCAATAAAGACCATTTCATAGTTTCATCACTCCTAAGCAACAAAAGCTATTATACAGGGCAAAAAGTCGGTTGTCAATGAAATTTTCTTGACACCTTACACTTCATAAAAAAACACAGAGCGTTTTTCTCATCTACGTGAGATTTATTCGCTCTGCGTTTACTTTGTCGCTAGCTATCACCGTTTGATCAGATATCAAATGTATTGGATCAATTGCATTAAAATAGGTACAACGAACACAAATAGTAAGGTACTCGTCGTGACAAGATTCGTTGCATACTTCACATCACCGTGTGCTTCATTTGCAAGGATTGGTAAGACAGCTAGCATAGGTGTAGCTGACTGTACGATCAACGTTTGTTTCAGTAGAGGGGCTAGTTCTGCACCAAAGGCATATTTACCTATTACCATGAGTCCAATCAATATAGCTGGTGCTAAGATAAATCGACCGATCAAAGCAACGATCGTATCCCGATCAAATCGAATACTTTTCAACCCTGCATCGTATAAAACAATTCCGATATAGATCAATGATAATGGCGTCACGATCCCGCCTACATAATTTAGTGTTGAATTGACAAAATCAGGTACAGGGATCTCTAACACCAAGAAGAAAAGCGCAAGAATAAAACCTAATAAAGGCGCTGGCAAAAGCTTTTTCCAATTCAGCTTCGTTTTCTTTTCTGTTCGATCTTTTGTCGGGTCATCATTAGCGATCAAAAACACACCAAATGCCCAGGTCGATACGGTATTTGTCACATAATAAATTAAAAAGTAAGGTAAAGAGGCTTCGCCAAAAAGGGCAATATTGAGTGGCAAGCCAATAAATATCGTATTGGCATTCACTACTGCATTCATAAAAATCCCCCGTCTACCTGGTTGTATCTTGAGTAATTTTGTTAGCACATAAGCAATCAGGTAGGAAATGATCACTGCAGCGATCGGATATATCAAACTTCCAGATAGTTCAATCAAACTGCTTTTAGTTAAATTCTTCATAACTGAAACAAAAATCGAGGCGGGTAAAGCTACTTTAGTAATCAAGGAAGAGATACTTCCCCCAAACTGTTCATCAAACCACCCCAAGCTTTTTAGTACATAGCCTAGTCCAATCATCAAGATTATACTGATCACACTTTCAATTGATTGAAAAAATACCATTTCTTCCATCTCCTCAGTACCCATTTAGTGAAGCAATCTCTTTATAAATATGAGCCAGCACTGCTCAAACATGTTGCTTCTTCTATTTTTTGTTTTAATCTAAAAGACGATTCGCGTGCCACTAGCCTAGCAGATTACTTATTTCTTTTTTAAGTGTAGTCTTTTAGGTTTGTTATAGTCAAAATTATCGATTACAATAAACATTATTTATATGTCAAGGGAGCGAATCGATTCATGAATACAAGAGATCTTGAATACTATGTTCAAATCGTCAAACAAAAAAACTTTACTAAGGTGGCTAAGTTTTTTGAGGTCAGTCAACCGACGATCACTTATGCCTTACAACGCCTGGAAAAAGAAATTGGTGCCACACTGATTACAAGAGATCGTTCCCATCATGAATTGATCATCACTCCTGCTGGTAAGCAATTATTGATCCATGCACAATCCGTCTTACAAGAAATTACACTTGCTAAGGCAGAGATTGCTCAACTACAAAAGAAAAAATTGCGCTTTGGTATGCCACCTATCATTGGCAATGAATATTTTCCAAAATTATCGAGCTATTTTATCAAGCATCAATTAATGGGTCAAATCGATATCATCGACGGAGGTTCTCGTGATCTATATGGCATGATTCATCAAGGGCGGATTGATCTTGCGATTCTTGGATCAACGCAACCGATCGTTGATCAAAAGCTAGAAGTCGAGCCATTGTTGGATAAATGCTTCATGATCATTGTGTCCCCTTCACACCCTCTAGCAGATCGTACAAGCATTTCTTTTAAGGAGCTAGTCAACGATCAATTTGTTTTATTAAATGAACACTACGTCCATCCTGCTGCGTTTACAAAGCTTTCTAAGCAAACGCATATTGTACCTAAGATCGTTTATCAGAGTAATGACTTAACTATTTTGAAAAGCATGATCCGAGAAAATATCGGGATTGGCTTTCTCACCGAGATCGCAATTCATCCTGAAGATAATCTCGTAGCTATTCCTTTAGCAGATACTGCTCAACCACGTTTTTTGATTTCATTAGCCACTCGTGCACAGCAGTTACCAACGGTTTTACATGAAAACGTGATCGAAGTCATCCATGAATTTATGAAAACTCAAAAATGACTTGCTCAACTCACACACAATAAAAAACAAAAAAAGAGTGCTGAGATTTCTCTCAACACTCTTTTTGATTTTGATTTCAATTAGATAGCTGTTGTTTCTCCGCGATAAACGATACCACGACGAGCGTCAACAGTGATCAATTCACCATCTTTGATTGTTGAAGTTGCATCTTTCGCACCAACGATTACAGGAATATCTTGTGCAATTCCCACAACTGCTGCATGTGAAGTCAAACCGCCTTCTTCAACAACTACTGCTGCTGCTTTTTCGATTGCAGGCATGAATTCTTTGTCAGTTGAAGGAACAACTAATACCATACCATCTTTTGCTTTTTTGATTGCTTCTGCTGCTGATGAAGCAACTACAGCGTTCGCTACAACAGATTGTTGGCCAATTCCTTGTGCTTCAAGCAATTTTGAACCAATCATTTGAATCTTCATTACGTTTGTTGTTCCACGTTCACCAACTGGTACACCAGCAGTGATCAAGATCAAGTCACCTTCTGAAGCGAAACCTAATTCGACTGCTTTTTTCGCAGCTAATTCAAACATTTCGTCTGTTGTTGTTGGTTTTTCAGCAACTGTTGGATATACACCCCAGTTAAGCATCAAACCACGTTTTGTGCGTTCGTCAAATGTAACAGCTAAGATGTCAGCATCTGGGCGGTATTTAGAGATCATTTTTGCTGTGTAACCAGATTCAGTTGCAGCAACGATTGTTTTTACGCCTAAGTTTTTCGCAGCACGTGCCACTGATAAACCGATTGTTTCTGTTACATCAGTTTTGTCAAATTCATTTAATTGGAATGAACCTAATTCTGCTAATGCTAATTCAGCTTGTTGGTCGATACGAGCCATTGTTGCAACAGCTTCAACAGGATAGTCACCATTTGCTGATTCACCTGATAACATTGTTGCGTCTGTTCCGTCAAATACTGCATTGGCAACGTCAGATGCTTCCGCACGTGTTGGACGTGGGTTTTCTTGCATTGATTCTAACATTTGTGTTGCAGTGATTACTGGGATACCCGCAGCGTTACATTTTTTGATGATACGTTTTTGAACCATTGGTACTAATTCAGCAGGAATCTCAACACCCATGTCTCCACGAGCAATCATGATACCATCAGAAACTTTGATGATTTCATCAATGTTGTCGATACCTTCTTGAGATTCGATTTTAGGGAAGATTTGAACATGTGTCATGTCTTTTTCTTCTAAAATTTCACGAATATCTAATACGTCTTGTGCTTTACGAACAAAACTTGCAGCGATGAAGTCGATGTCGTTATCTAGTCCGAAGCGGATATCGTCTGCATCTTTTGGTGTAATACCTGGTAAGCTGATTGAAACGCCTGGTGCGTTAACACCTTTACGTGATCCTAGCATACCTGCATTTTTCACTTCTACTACTAATTCACGCGTTGCTTCATCTTTTTCAATGATTTCCATGTCGATCAAACCATCATCGAATAAGATATGTCCACCTACATGAACGTCTTCAAAAAGACCTGGATAAGTTACTGCGATTTTTTCTTTTGAACCTACATGTTCAGGGTCCATTGAGATGCGTGTTTTGTCGCCAACTTCAAATTTGATGTAGCCTGCACGGCCAAAATCTTCTTCAGTTGTGCCTTGAACTGTTGTACGGATTTCTGCACCTTTTGTATCTAAAAGGATGCCGACATCTTTACCAGTTTTCTTCACTGCTTCGCGAACCATTACCATACGTGATAATTGTTCTTCATGGTCACCATGTGAAAAGTTGAAGCGGAAGACATTTGCTCCAGATTCAATCAATTTAGAAATAGTTTCTACTGAATTACTGGCTGGTCCTAATGTACTAACGATTTTCGTTTTTTTCATTTTACAAAACTCTCCCATTCAAATTGTTTATTTAAAGCCATTCAAAGCTTAAATATCTGTTAGATATTGGGAAGACCTGCTTCCCACTCCCATATATATCTATTGATTTATCTGACTACTTTTCTTTATTAGAAAGAAAGTGAGTTGTTCAAGTCATATAATGATAAATCTGGTTGGTGTTTGTTATTTTCTAGTGTGTCGATGATATCAGCCTCAACGATATCGTTGTCGCGAATACCGATACACAAACCACCTTTACCTTGTTGCAATAGTTCAACAGCATGTGCGCCAAATTTACTTGCTAATACACGGTCGCGTGCAGTTGGTGAACCACCACGTACAACGTGTCCTAAGATCGATACACGTGTATGATAATCGCCATATTCTGACAATTTTTCTGCAAATTCGTTTCCGCCCATTACGCCTTCTGCCAAAATGATCAAGCAATGTTTTTTGCCACGATCGCGGCCATCTTGGATTTTTTTGGCAACAACTGCCATATCAAAATCATGCTCAGGAATGATGATCTCATCCGCTCCACCAGCAACACCTGACCATAAAGCGATATCTCCAGCATTACGTCCCATTACTTCGATCACGAATGTACGAACGTGCGAAGTTGCTGTATCACGGATACGGTCGATTGATTCTAATACTGTGTTGATTGCAGTATCAAAACCGATCGTAAAATCAGTTCCTGGAATATCGTTATCGATCGTACCTGGTACACCCACTGCTGGGAAACCACGTTTAGTCAAAGCCATCGCGCCATGGTAAGAACCATCGCCACCGATCACAACAAGACCTTCGATACCGAATTTTTTCAATTGTTCGATTCCTTTTAATTGTCCTTCTTCTGTTGCAAATTCAGGATAACGTGCAGAGTATAAGAATGTACCTCCGCGTTGGATCTTATCACCGACATCTGCAACATCTAATCGACGGATATCTCCGGCAACTAATCCAGCAAAACCATAATTGATCCCGTAAACTTCCAATCCTTCATATATACCTTTACGAACGACTGCACGAACTGCTGCATTCATCCCAGGAGCATCTCCACCACTAGTCAAAATTCCGATGCGTTTCATATTCATCTTCACCTCATTAAATTACTTTATCCTAAGCAAGACTTAGGTTTATAACCTTCTTTGTATTAACCACGACTAACATTCTAACATTATTTTGCTCACTTGTCTTGATTTCCTGATAAAAAAATGAAAAAAAATGAAAGCAAATAGTATCTTTTACCGTAAGTTATTTGAAAACAACATTTTCTTCTTTTAAAAGGTAAGCTAATTGCTGCTTGAGACTGTCTGAACCATCGAGCCAAAAGGCTTCAGATAACACAACTTTTCGTTGGTCTTTTTCATGATACATCACAACAGGAATATATCCTGGGAATTTTTTGAACAATTCTTGCAGTTGTTTCATCGTATCTGGTTGATCTGCCTCTTCCCTGATTCTCAAATAACACGTTTGTTCTGGATACTGCTGTTGCAATTCTTCAGGATCAGCGACTACTTCTGCAATCAGCTGCAATTCTTGATTATATTTACTGATTTCTGAACGTCCTTGCACGAAAATCACTTGATTTTCTTTGAATAATGGACGCGCTTGGCGGTACAGCTCTGGAAAAACGGTAATAGCTATTTCTCCACTACTATCTGTCCCGCTGACAAAAGCCATCAACGCTCCTTTTTTCGTACGGATTTCTCTTACCTCTTTGACCATCACTAAAACATTTGTGGCTTGTTTAGGGACGATTTCTGTGACTAAATGGACTTTTTTTGCTAATTTAAGTCGCTCATACCCTTCTGTCGGATGACCAGATAAATAGACACCTAAATGCTCTTCTTCTAATTGAAGCTTCTCTTCGAGGCTATAATCTGCGACTTCTTCCTCTTTTAAAGCCATGATATCTAAAAGGTCTAAACTACCACCACTATATAAGATGTTTTGGATCTTACCTTCCAGATCCAACATCAACTGTCTGCGGTTTCCTACTAATTCATCAAAAACACCTGATGCAACTAATGTTTGTAGCAACTCCAATTTGAGCCAACGTTTATTGATACGAATCAGAAACTGATCAACCGAACGGAATGGCCCATCTTCTTTTCGTTCACGAATGATCTCCTCAACAAAATCTCGACGAACACCTTTGATTGCTGTCAATCCGAAACGAATGGTTTCTTTATCCGTCAGCTCAAAACCATAAAAACTTTGATTGATGGATGGAGGGGTCAGCTTTATTTTATACTTTTTTGCCTCAGCAATATACTCTTTTAACTTTGCCGTGTTGTGACGGACGGAATTCATCAAACTCATAAAAAATGCACCAGGGTGATGAACTTTGAGATAGGCCATTTGAAAGCCAACAAAGGAGTAAGCAAACGCGTGGGAACGATTGAACCCATAGTTAGCAAAGCGTTCGATATATTCGTACACTTCATTGGCCTTTTCCTTACTGTACCCTTGTTGGTTGGCACCTTGAACAAAATGATCTCTTTCTTGATCAATCACGTCTTTTTTCTTTTTACTGATTGCTCGCCTCAAAATATCCGCTTGTCCAAGAGAAAATCCAGCCATGGTTGAAGCAATCTGCATAATTTGTTCCTGATACACAATGACGCCATACGTATTTTTCAACATCGGTTGTAGTGAATCGTCGGGATAATGGATTCTTTCCTTCCCTTTCTTACGAGCGATAAATGTATCGATATTTTGCATTGGTCCAGGACGATACAAGGCGTTGACAGCGGCAATATCTTCAATGTTTTCTGGTCCTAATCTCCGGAGGACATTCCGAATCCCGGCAGATTCGAATTGAAAGACCCCTGTTGTTTCGCCACGTTGGAAAAGCTGTAAAGTTTTAGGATCATCTAATGGTATTTCTTTGAGTTCGATATCTTTGTTTTCGACACGTTTGATTGCTTTCACTGTGTAATCGATAATAGACAGATTTCTTAATCCAAGAAAATCCATTTTTAACAACCCAATAGCTTCGACATCATTCATTGTATACTGAGTCAAATATGCTTCATCTGATCCTTTTTGTAAAGGAACTAACTCTAGTAGATTCTTATCACTTAAAACGACACCAGCTGCATGGGTAGAAACGTGTCTTGGCAAACCTTCAAGTATTTTTGCAGTATGGAACAACAATTGATTTTTTTCACTCGCTTGTACTAATTCAACCAGCTTGTTAGAAGTTCGATAAGCCTCATTCAACGTCATTTTCAATTGATTAGGAATCGCTTTAGACCAACGATTTGCTTCGCTTTGTGAGAGGCCAAAGACACGTGCCACGTCTCTTAGCACCATTTTAGCTGCCATGGTTCCAAACGTGGCGATTTGTGCCATATGGTATTGACCATATTTCTCACGAACATAAATCAGCACTTCTTCTCTGCGATTATCAGGAATGTCTAGATCGATATCTGGCATCGTGTATCGTTCTGGATTCAAAAAACGTTCAAATAGCAAGTCGTACTCCAATGGATCTACATCTGTGATCTCCAACACATAGGCGACTAATGACCCCGCAGCTGAACCACGACCAGCACCAGTAACGATGTTTTTTTTATGAGCAAAAGCCATGACATCCCAAACGATCAAGAAATAATCATCAAATCCCATCTGGTGGATCACTGACAGTTCATAATCTAAGCGCTCTTGGTAAGCTGCAGTGATCTTTTCCACACGCTTGCCTAATTGCTTCTGACAAAGTTCCTGTAAATACTCTCCTGCACTTCGATTTTCTGGTACCGGATAATGTGGTAGTAATTTCTGATGGAACTGAAATTCAAAAGTTACTGTTTTAGCTAATTGCTGCGCATTGTTCAACGCTTCTTCCAATCCTGCGTTTATGAATCTTTGTCGTAATTCTGCTTCGGGAAGTAAAAAACCTGTGGCTGAATCACGAGTCGTTTGTCGCACTTCATCAAAAGAGAGTTGCGTTCCTTCACGCAGATGTTTCATTGTTTCCAAAGAAAAAAGTTCCTCTTGGTGCAAACTAGCAATCGGATGTACTGCACAAAGTTGAAATTGATTTGTTCGTAAATAAGCTAGCCATTCTGGAGCTTCTAGGGGCGTTTCTTCTGTGACACCAACATAAAGATGAGAAGATGCTATTTTTTCTTGCAAACTTTGCCAATGGCTATCAAATGATGCTGACACACCGTAGTCATCAGCAATCGATTTTTTGGTTGGTAAAACGACAAGCAAATGATCGAGTTCATCGATCTCGTGAAGCTCGATTTTTTCTCGGATCATTTTCTTGCTTGAGAGCTTGATCAATTGTTGGTAGCCGATCCTATCTTTTGCGTAGAGTAGTAACTCATAATGACGTTCTTGAAACTGGTAGGTCAAGTTCAGTCCAATAATTGGTTGTATTTTTTCACTCATACAGATGCGGTAAAATTCCGCTGCCCCAGATAGCACATCCTTATCTGTGATCGCTAATGTCTGATAGCCTAGTTTCTTTGCTTCTCGAACGTATTCGTTTATGCGAATCGTACTTTGCAACAAAGAATACGAGGTGATCGTATAAAGTTGTGGAAGAAACATTTTTACATACCACCTTTTCCATTCACTTTCTTTTTAGGGGAATATTCGTAACATCAACTCGTTACCTTGTATGACTGGTTACGTGTATTCGTCTTTCATCATGCTTTTCCCATTCGATGAACGATCTATACTTTTTATACTATCCACTGACGTTGAATGCCTGTTTCTCCCTTTACATTCAAAAAAAATCTGGTAAACTGAACTTAGAAAAGAGGTGTTTGATATGCGATATATCGTCACATTATTTTGGGCAGTCATTTTAGGTCAAGTGGTTGGCTATATCGGTGGTGCATTGTCTAGTAGCCCATATGATTTTACCATGACGACTATTATTTCATTGGTTGCAGGATTGATCGTCATTTTGATCAGCGCTGTTGCAACACCTAAAAAAGAAACTTCGTCCGCTTCACATTCATAAAAGCCGAACAGATTGGAGAAATACTCCAATCTGTTTTTTTCTTGATCATAGTTTTTGATGAAGTACTTTTCTAAAATTAAATAGTGATAAAAGGATATTCGTCAGAACAAAGAGACTAGTCACAATAAACACTGTACTATAATTGTACGCATGAGCGACTGTCGAACCTAACATCGGTCCTAGTACTTGACCAAAGTTCGTAAACATTTGGTTATAGCTGTATACGCGACTGACACCTTCTTCTGGTGTGATCTTGCTGATCAATGTATTGATCGATGGCATCAACGCACCTGTCGAAAAACCTAATATAAAACGTAAGATCCCTAATTGTAAGGGCGTAGTCACAAATGCCATTGGTAAGTAACAACAAAACGAAAGTACCAAACCTGCTAACAGCACCTTCTGATTTCCGATCTTATCCCCTAATTTCCCCAGTCTTGGAGAAGAAAATACTGCTGAAACACCTGATACTGAAACAATCAGTCCACTAACAAATAAGATATTGGATGTGTCACCACTCAATTCCCGAATGTACAATGTCAAGATCGGGCTGATCGTGGTGATCCCTAACTGTAAGATCAGAGTAGTAACAAATAAACCGACTAACACAGAAAAGTGATCCATTTTAGCAAAAACTTCTTTGGTACTGATCATATCTTTTTTCTCTACCGGTTGGAAATCTTCTTTTACCATGAAAATCGTTAAGATCGTGGTGATCAGTAATAACCCTCCAGTAATCAAAAAAACATTTTCCATTCCGAACCATTGCGCCAAAGCGCCTCCCATTGACGGACCAATCAGCGTCCCTGCCACTGCCCCAGTAGAAAGCGTGCCTAACGCCCAACCACTTTTCTCTTTAGGCGCTTGTGAAGCAATCATCGCTGTCGCATTAGGTATGTATCCAGATAAAATCCCATTAAAGAAACGCATGACTAAAAGCCAATAAGCATTTGGGACAAAAGCTAGTGATCCCATAGTGATCGTCATACCTGCTGCTGCCCGGATCATCATCATTTTCCGTCCTTTTCGATCGGCTAGATTTCCCCAAATAGGCGCAACGATCGCCGCAGCAAAGGCTGTTACTGAAATCGCTAATCCTGAAAATAATTCAATTTGATCCTTAGGTGTACCTAGTTGTTCGACGTAAACTGGAATGAATGGCATGACTAAACTGATACTTGAACCAGTAAAAAAGCAGCCTATCCAAGCTACGAATAAATTTTTTCTCCATTGAACCTTCATCTATCACCCTTCTTTCGTCTCTATTATCATACCTATTTTTGTACGTGTGTGCAACGTATGTGCCAGTATCATTCATTTTTGTCAAAGAGGACATAGACCAAATCATAACCACCCTTCAAAAGGATGGTTTGCTCTAGGGCTATAAGCCCTTAACACCGGCCAGCGCCTAAAGACGCTGGCTTTCTCATTTCATGTTCAAGCCATATTGCCTTTGTCACTTTTGCCTACCTTTAAAAAGGTGTTTGTTCTACTCTTTAACCCTTAAAAGGGTCTTCATATTCTCGAACGCTCAATTTATCTAGCGCTATATCATGTTTCTCCTGTTCTTGAATGTATTTCCTTATGGTCGCTTCATTCAATCCCACAGTGCTTACATAATATCCTTCTGCCCAAAAATGTCGATTGCCAAATTTATATTTTAAATTTGCATGCTTATCAAAAATCATCAATGCACTCTTTCCTTTAAGATAACCCATAAAACTTGACACACTTATTTTTGGCGGGATACTCAATAACAGATGGACGTGATCTGGCATCATATGTCCCTCCAAGATTTCTACTCCCTTGTACTTGCATAGTCGTTTGATAATTTCTTGAATACTTGCTCGATATTGATTATAGATGATTTTTCTTCTATACTTTGGTGTGAATACAATGTGGTATTTGCACAACCACTTTGTATGGGCTAAACTATTTGCTTTATTAGCCATTTCTTTTCCCTTCCTTTCGTTATCAATATGACCTGAACAATCATATTTTAACGATAGGAAGGGCTTTTTGGTAGAACCTTTTATTCCCCACCCGCATAGCAGGTGGTTTTCTGTTTCACTCGCTTTGCGAGCTCAACTTGGTCTAAAGACAACAATAAAATAGGAGCAAAGAGTTAACCTACTCTTCACTCCTATTAAAAATGTCTTTTAAATGATTGCTAAAATGACGAAGTTGAGAATGAATAAAATATCAACAACCCATAGAGCAATTGAAATCTCGTTTGTTTTGCCTTTGATCACTTTCATGATCGTGTAGAAGATAAAACCAGCAGCGATTCCGTAAGAGATGCTGTAAGCTAATCCCATGAAGATCGAAGCAAAAAAGGCAGGTAATGCTTCTTCCATATCTAACCAATTGATATCAGCAAACGAAGCCATCATCATCACACCAACTAAGATCAATGCTGGTGCAGTTGCTTGTGCCGGTACAATAGCGATCAGTGGAGAAAATAAGCTACTTAAAGCAAATAATGCGGCTACGACAACTGAAGTCAAACCTGTACGACCACCAGCGCCAATACCAGCTGCTGATTCGACATAAGTCGTTGTATTCGATGTTCCGAAAATCGCACCGATCGATGTTGCGATTGCGTCAGCGAACAACGCTTTATCCATTTTAGTTTTGAATCCTCGTCCATCTTCCAAAGCTTCCTCATCTTCTTTAGAGAAAATACCTGTACGCCGTCCAGTACCGATGAACGTACCGATCGTATCAAATGTATCGGATAAACTAAAGGCAATGATCGTCATCAGGACTTGTGGGATCTTAGAGCTATCGCTGAATAAAGATTGCATCCCTTCCGCACCAAATGCTGCACCAAACGTCGTGCCTAGTTCATTGATTGAATTGCCTAAAGAATTTTGTTCCCAATCGATCGTTCCTAGATCCACAACACCCATCAAGATCCCGATGATCGTTGTTACTACGATACCGATCAAGATTGCACCACGAACATTTTTAACAACTAAGATCGATGTCAAAACTAATCCAATGACAGCTAGTAGGATCGGCGCATTATTGAAGTTTGCAAGTTCTGGAACGATCCCACCGTTGATCGTCACATTCGTCACTTGACCATTATCAACCACAGAACTAGTTATCGCTGATTGATCTGCAGAGAAAGACAAAAATCCAGCATTTTTGATCCCAACGTATGCAACAAAAATCCCAATACCACCGCCGATTGCATGTTGTAAACTCTCAGGAATAGCATGGATGATCATTTTCCGAATATTTGTTACTGTAATAAATACATTAATCAACCCACAAATAAAGACCATGGCTAATGCTTCTTGCCACGAATAACCTAACCCAAAAACAACTGTAAATGTGAAGAAAGCATTCAAACCCATTCCTGGGGCTTGTGCATAAGGCACATTAGCAAATAATCCCATAACTAAAGTACCGATGATCGAAGCAATGATCGTCGCTAAAAAGACTGCCTGAAATGGCATGCCAGCAGCTGACAAGATCGTCGGATTAACAAATAATATATAACTCATGGCAAAAAACGTTGTTACACCAGCCATTATTTCTGTTGGTACATTTGTATTATTTTTCTTTAGTTGGAAAAACTTTTCCATAAAAATTTCCACTCCCTGACTTTTTCTAACGGACTATATAATATGTAAAAATAAATCCAAATATAATTTTCCGTCGAACATTTATAGATTATATAGACATTTCATTCGTTTTTCAACACAAAACTTTATGAAATGTCATTTTTATCTTTTAATGTTCGTGTTTAGCTCGATTTGTTTTGATTCTTTTCTATTTTTGCTTTAAAGCATTTATTTTTCAGAAAGATCTGTACCTTGTTTATTCATTGAAATATGCTAGACTGAAACAAATCGTTGTTTGAAAGGAATGACAGCATTGAACAAAAAATTGATTGCGATCGACTTGGATGGAACAACGTTGAATCCTGAGTCGATCATTACTTCTAAAACCCAAGAGACATTGAGAAAAGCCATTGATGCTGGCCATCATGTCAGTATTGCAACCGGACGTCCTTATCGAATGAGTTATCAATATTATCAACAGTTAGAATTGACAACACCGATGGTCAACTTTAACGGTGCGCTTGTGCATATCCCAAACCAACAATGGGCTGGGGAGCAAGAAACATTGATCAACAAAGAGATCGTTTTTGAGATCTTAGCGCAAAAAAATCAATTGAATCTAGACTTTATTGCTGCGGAGAATCGCGACACTTTCTTTATCGATACTTTTGATTTTTTTGACGCAAAATTCTTTGCTTCACCAAATCCTAAACCAGAAAACTTACTGTCTCCACGAAATCTAACAACTAACCCTACATCCTTATTGGTACGTACAGAAAAACAATATGCTGAACAAGTTTCTGCCGAACTAACACGTCAATTTGGGAAGCATGTCGATGTAAGGACTTGGGGTGGCCCAATGGCGATACTAGAGATTGTTTCAAAAGGGATCGAAAAAGCGAAAGGAATCCATCAAGTAGCGAATTATCTATCGATCGAACAAAAAGACGTGATTGCTTTTGGTGATGAACACAATGACTTAGAACTTCTTGAATATGCGGGCTGGGGTGTGGCAATGGCTAATGGGACTGAGCAACTAAAAGGCGTAGCCAACGATGTCACTGAACAAACGAATGAAGAAGACGGTTTGGCGAATTACCTTGAAAAATTACTTTCATTATAAAAAATCTGTCTGGGGCATTCGTCCTCTCGCACCACTTAAAACCAAATAAACAGAGGGAGCAGAAGTAAGCTCTTCGAAAATAAGGCGCCATCCACAAAATCTTCGTGGATGGCGCCTTATTTCTTGAGGCTAAATACTTCTGCTCTGACCTCTGTTATCTGTTTGCCATGAACATATCGTAATAAGCATTCATGATTTCTTTGGCTATGACCGAATTCATATGGTCTTTTTCATCTAGCAGGTTTGGTAAGACAACACTTACCGCAATCTCAGGATTTTCTGTTGGTCCGTAAGCCACAATATTACTATTGACTGTTACGATATCGGGATGACCTTCAGCGACTGTTTCGGCTGTCCCTGTTTTAGCAGAAAGATCCATTTTTGCATCTGCTAATGATCGAGCAGTCGTGTAGTTATTTGTTCCATGGACTACTTGATGGAATCCTTCACGTAAAAGGGCCATCTCTTCAGGAGACACGTCTACTGTATTTTCGACAACTGGTTCCATCTCTTTTTTCACTTCACCTAAGTTACCATTCTCGTCGTTCCCGTAAATGCCTTTGACAATGCGTGGTTGGATTCTTTTTCCACCGTTCGCTACTGTTGCTGCATATTGCGCTAACTGGATCGGGGTATACGTATCGAACTGGCCAAATGCCAAGTCAGTAAAGTTTCCTGGTGTGAACCAGTCTTGTCCGTTGTCTGCATTGAATTTCTTCATGTATTCAACAGAGTGTGAGATCCCCGCAGACTCATTTGGTAAATCGATCCCTGTGACTGTTCCAAGTCCAAATTGTTTAAAGCCGTCACGCAATTGTTCATACGCTTGTGCCTCTTCACTTAGACTAGGTAAGCCCATATTTGGTACGTACTCTAACCCCAGCATCTTCAACGCTACTTTGATCATATAGGTATTTGATGAAAGCTCTAACGCTTGGACCACATCCAAAGGTACAGATCCAGTACGATTGAAGACGGAGCTTTTTTCTGAAGAGCCTTGTAATCGAATCGGTTCATCTACTAATACTTGATTACCGCTGATCACGCCACTTTGCCAACCGGCGGCTAACGTACCTGCCTTTACAACAGATCCTGGAACAAAGGCATTCGTGATCGTACCAAGGGCATTTTCAGTCAACTCTTTTGAGCCTTGCTCATGGCTGAAACCCGTCATCGCTAATACTTCACCTGTTTGAGGATTCATCGCGACTACATACGCACCTGGTGAGTATTGGGCTTTTCCATTATCGACTAATTTTTGATAATTGTTTCTAAGAATCTCTTCGACCTTCGCTTGGAACTCTGCATTGATCGATAACATCAAATTCGATCCTTTTTCTCCTGCATACAATTCTTTTTGTTGGATGACATTTCCATTGTTATCTAAAGTGATTTCATATTGTGTCTTTGTGCCTTGTAAGACATCTTCATATTGTTTTTCTAAATAGCTTTGGCCTACTCGGTCATTACGTGAGTAGCCTTTTGCCAAGAATTCTTCCACTTGATCGGCAGGTAAGCCTTGTTTTTCTGATGTTACGCTTCCTAGAATACTCTTTATGGAATCCGCCGCATTATACTGGCGTACCCAGTCAGTTCCTGTTGAAACACCTGGCAGGTCTGATGCATGTTCTGCCACGATCGCCAATTCTTGATCTGTAACACCAGAATTTTTGATGAAAACTGTATTCAGTTCATACGCATTATTCATTCGTTTAAAAATCGTTGCTGCTTTCAATTGTTCCTCATTGAAATTGATTTCCTCATCTGTCACTTTATCTACAGTTGCTTGGTATTGCTCACTCGTACTCAAGCTTTTTTCTTTTGCCGATAGGCGTTCAGTCGCAGCTTTCAAATGATCGGGATCTGCTAACCAAAAATCCTTCTTATCACGTGTAGTCAAATTTTCATCCACTGGCATATCGATCAACTGTGTCAAGGTATTTGCTGTTTTCAGCAAATCCTCCGCTGTCATATTTCTGCCTCTCGTGAATGTGATTGCTTGGTTGGCTTGGTTTGTCACCAAAGCTTTCCCGGTGGCATCGTAGATCATGCCTCGTGGTGAACTTACTTGTACCGTTAGAGACGAAGATGATTTGACTTTTGCTTCTAGTTCCTCACTGTTTACGATCTGCAAATAACCTAATCGAGCAATCAATGACACGAACAACGTAAATATAATGAAAAAAAGGAAATTTAAACGAAAGGGAACATGTGACCGTCGAAACGTTTTATTTTTTGGTTCTTGTGTTCCTTTTTTTATTCGATCTAACCAAGAATTATTTGTATTTTTTTTCATAAAACTTTTCATCATTCCTTCTTTTTCGCCTACTTATAGGCTCCATTGTACCTAAAAAAAAC
Source organism: Enterococcus sp. DIV1304_2 (assembly GCF_050555445.1). Classification (NCBI taxonomy): domain Bacteria; kingdom Bacillati; phylum Bacillota; class Bacilli; order Lactobacillales; family Enterococcaceae; genus Enterococcus; species Enterococcus sp. DIV1304_2. The sequence goes on along the minus strand of NZ_CP187851.1, from coordinate 978,001 downwards.
AAAATTAAAAAGTAAAATCCTGATCCGCAAGAAATTCTTTAATTCTCGACCCAAAAAAGACTAGTTTGTTTCACAAACAAGCAATGTGTCACACAAATGGATTCTAAAAAACTTTAAAAAATATGGCTATTTTTGAAAATAAAGTTTTCTTTTACTGTGAAACAATGGAAACAAATATGACATTGTGGAAAACTATCATCTGTTATTTCATTTTTGTTTGACATAATTTTTGATCACTTCTTTGGTTTGAGTGACTTTCTCGGTTAATTTTTCATTCTTTGCCATATAAAGATAAAAAATGATATCAATCGTTGCAAATTGAGCCAATAATGAGTTAGTTGCTGCACTTCGGTTCGTGATTTCTTTTGGTCTTGATGTCTGGACAACGACATCGGCCAATTTACTTAATCGGTTATTTCCGAATTGAGTCAATGCGATAATATCAATTCCCATTTCTTTGGCTAACTGTCCGATCATTACCACTTCTTTGCTGTTTCCTGAGTTAGAGACAAGCCATAGCACTTTTTTTGTTTCATTACTCACTAATTGTGGCAATAAGACGTGGATGTCTTTTTCAAAAATGATTGGTTTTCCTACACGAGACCATTTTTGGAGGATATCCTCAACGACTAAAGAAGATGCGCCCACACCATATAGATAAACTGTTTGTGCTTCTTCCAGACGCTCAACGACACGTTGGATCATCTCCTCTTCTAAAATATCCACAGTTTCTTTGATCGCTACTTGCGCATTATTCCCTAATTTATGTTTGATTGAATAAAATGATTCATTTGGTTCAATATCGCTGAATCCTTCCACGATACCTGCTTGTAATTCGGTGGAAATAGTGATTTTAAAATCCGTTAAACTTTGAAAGCCAAGTTTTTTGGAGAAACGAACAACTGTGGGAGCGCTCAGGCCCGCCGCTTCTGCTAACTCATTGGCTGTCATCGTTGGTATTTTTTCTACATGTGTTACGATATAATCTGCTAGTTTTCTTTCGGCAGAAGAATAGTCATTCATCATACTTTCAATGCGACTCACTACGCTCATCTCATACACATCCCTTTTTCTAAATGTCTATGTCATTATATCATACTCAAAGGCAAACAATTCTCATACTAAACAAGAAAATAGAGAATATCCTTTGTTCTCTGCCTGCTCAACCGATTACTGTTATTCCTAAAAATCAATCGCTAAAAAAAGAAGCCAAGGTATAAGTGGCAACATGTCACACCCTTATCTTGGTTTCTTTTGACTTATCATTTATGGAATTTCACAGAACCAGCTATAAAAAACAAAATAAAAAAGAAAGAAGCAACATCCAAAAAGAAACTAATACCCATCATTCAGTTCAAACAAATTGCCTTCCGGGTCTCTAAAGTAGGCACTGGTAACTCCTCCCCAAGCCTCTATTTTCTGTGGTTCACCTAAAAAAGTGACACCCTTTGCGGTTAACTTCGCATAGTCTTTTTGGATATCCTTCGTAGGTAATATGATCACCACTGTATCAGATATTCCATTTTTAGCAGACTGTATATACCCTTTGACCAAAGACATTTCTTTTGCTAATGTCATATCAAAACAGTTAGGTTCTCCTTTTGCCATAGCAAATGACGTATACGGACCTTTTCGATCGCCCCATGTAGGAACCAATCCTAATTTTTTTGTGTAAAAATCATAACATTCCCCATAATCTTTTTGAATCAACAACCCGATTTTTGCCTGATTAAAGTTCATCTATCGACCACTCCTTTTTTAAGTTAGTTTTATTGTAGCAACTTAGGTTAGTAACGTATTGGATAGAAGCGACATTTTTCGCTGCTCACTCAACTTAACAAACTCAATGGGTGTGAGGCCAATATTTTTTTTGAACTCATTGATAAAATGGGACTGGTCATAATAATTTCCAACAAGCTCCCTTCGATCGGCAGGTTGTTTTAATAAAATGGTCAAACTATGATGAAATTTTATGGTCGATAGAGCCAATTGTGGGGTGAGACCGTAATGCTTTTTGAATAGCCGTTGGACATGCCTTGGACTAAGCCTCATATATTCGTATAATGCTTGTGGGGAAGCTAATTTTTTTATATATAGTTTTTCAAATAACTGAATGTATTCCGTCGAAGAGATACATTTGGCTAATCCGGATAAATAGCTGATCAGCGATTCTTTCATTTCTTCAATCGTGAGCGTAAAAAGAAGGGTTGTATCAAACCCAATATCTACTTCTTCAATGAACAACACTTGATCCATCGCTGCTGTTGCCTCTCGACCAGTTAAGGCAGAAAAAGTGCCTGGCTTTAAGCGAAAACCAATATAGTGTTCGGGAAACCTTGAGAGAAAGTTGAAGTCCGTTTTACTTGAACCAGTATAGAAAACAGATTGCTCCAAAACATTGACAATCAAATCAATGCAGCCGTCGGCGATGATCACGTCGTTGACCGTACCGCTAAAGTCAAATGAAATAGACTCCCACATACACACCAAGACATCTGCTAAGTCTGGGAGAACCGTTTCTTTATAATGCATTTTTTCTTCATATGCTTGATGAAACAGATGATGAGGTTGGATCGGTTGATACATTCTCTACGTTCCCCCTTATTTATCTAATACATTTTTTTAGCACGATCTAGCGTTTTGACGTGTGTAATAAGTGCCCCATAAAAAAACAGGAAGGAACAATTCTTTGTTGTCCTTCCTGTTTTTATTAAATTAGGCGTTGGTTCTCTTGCGAACTCGTCTTAACGGCTGTAATTATGAACCTCTTCTGCCATTGCATCGACAAAGATATTCAAGTCCTCTACAGCAGTTTCTTTACTACCATATCGGCGGATATTGACTGTTGCATCTGCCACTTCTTTATCCCCAACTACGATTTGGTATGGGATTTTTTGCGTTTGTGAGGCACGGATCTTATAGCCCATTTTTTCATTGCGATCGTCGACTTCTACACGCAAGCCTTTCATTTGTAGACGTTCTTTGATTTCATAAGCGTAATCTGAATGAGCATCAACTGAAACTGGGATGATCGTTGCTTGGATCGGTGCCAACCAAGTTGGGAATGCGCCTTTGTATACTTCTGTCAAGTATGCCACAAAGCGTTCCATTGTTGAAACGATGCCTCGGTGGATAACGACTGGGCGATGATTATTTTCGCCATCTTCTCCTACATAAGTTAAATCAAAGCGTTCTGGTAACAAGAAGTCTAATTGGATCGTTGATAATGTTTCTTCTGTTCCCAATGCTGTTTTAACTTGGACATCTAATTTTGGTCCATAGAAGGCTGCTTCTCCTTCCGCTTCGAAATAGTCAAGTTCCATTTCATCCATCGCAGCTTTTAACATGATCTGTGCTTTTTCCCACATGGCATCATCGTCAAAATATTTGTCCGTGTTGTTTGGATCACGGTAACTTAAACGGAAGCGATAGTCTGTAATATTGAAATCAGCGTAAACTGCGACCATCAACTCCAACGTACGTTTGAATTCATCTTTGATCTGATCAGGACGAACGAATGTGTGTCCGTCATTCAATGTCATTTCACGTACACGTTGTAATCCAGACAACGCACCTGATTTTTCATAACGGTGCATCATACCAAGTTCTGCGATACGGATCGGTAACTCACGGTAAGAATGGATCGTATTTTTGTAGACCATCATATGATGTGGGCAGTTCATTGGGCGTAGCACGAGCATCTCGCCATCTCCCATATCCATTGGTGGGAACATATCTTCTTGGTAATGATCCCAGTGGCCTGAAGTTTTGTATAACTCTACGTCCCCCATGATCGGTGTATACACATGTTGATAGCCTAAGCTGATTTCTTTATCTACGATGTATCGTTCGATCGTACGACGGATTGTTGCACCTTTTGGTAACCAGAAAGGTAAACCAGAGCCAACTTCAGGAGCTACCATGAATAATTCTAGCTCTTTACCTAGTTTGCGATGGTCTCTTTCTTTTGCTTCTTCGCGCATTTGGATAAATGCTTTTAATGCTTTTTTATCAAAAAATGCTGTTCCATAAACACGTTGCATCATTTGGTTATTTGAATTTCCACGCCAGTAAGCTCCTGCCACAGATAATAATTTGAAGACTTGGATACGACCAGTTGATGGGACATGTGGCCCACGGCATAAATCGATGAATTCTCCTTGTTGGTAGGCAGTGATGACTTCGTCTTCTGGTAATTCGCTGATCAGTTCCACTTTGTAAGGGTCACTTGCAAAGATTTCTAATGCTTCTTGTTTTGATAACACACGACGTTCGATCGGCAAATTTTCTTTGACGATCGCCATCATTTCCGCTTCGATCGCTGGTAGGTCTTCGACACTGACTTGGCTCTCACCGTTATCAGTATCATAGTAAAATCCTGAATCGATTGCTGGTCCTACACCAAAGTGGATATTGGGATATAAACGGCGCATGGCTTGTGCCATCAAATGAGCACTTGAATGACGAATCAAAGCAAGTGCGTCCTCATGATCAGGTGTCACAATCTCGATTGAGCCATCCTCTTCGATCCCGCGGTTCAAGTCGATCAGTTCGCCATTCACTTTTCCAGCTAAGGCTTTTTTGGCTAAACTTTTAGAAATACTTTCTGCAATTTCTGCAGTGGTGATCCCTGGCGCAAACTCTTTGACTGCACCATCAGGAAATGTCATTTTTATCATAGGGGTTCCTCCTTTAAATTTCCGTTTTTAGCTTCGCCACCAATAAAAAAAAGTCCTAGTATCTGTACAGATACTAGGACGAAAAATTCGTGGTTCCACCTAATTTTGAATACGACATGCGTATTCCTCAAGCGTGATAACGGTACGACCGCCTCTGTTTCAACAAAGGTTTCGAAAGTGGTCATCCTTTGGTTTTCTCCTGGAAAAGTTTCAGCCTAGCTTTTCCTCTCTTATCGAAGACTCTCAAATTCAGTTGTCTTTCTCATCAATCATCTATGTGTTTATTTAACCACTATTATTTCAAAAAATCAAGTCTCGAATTCACTTATTTTTTCCATTCACCATTGACACCATACGTGCCTTTTTTCATTTCGTTGATAATTACATGAATGTGTTCTTTTGGTGCTTGCGTATTTTTATGGACCGCCTCGGTGATATCTTTCATCATGTTTTCTAATTGTTCTGGGCTACGTCCTTCGACTAGTTCAACATGTACGAATGGCATGTTTTCAACTTCCTTTCATCGTTCACTTTTTTATTGATCAACTATTGCTTCTCTCTTTGCATCATACCGCAAAAAGATTTTGCTGAAAAGTCTCTTTTATCATTTTGCCTTTAATTTTGTGTGATCATGGCATGTGGTTGTTGTTTCGCTGATTTTTTTGCACGTAACGCACTTAAAATGGAAACTGTATCAACCACTTCTTGAAGCATCGCGCCAAACAATGCTGGAATGACTCCTGTACTGGCAACGATCATCAAAAAGACACAGACAAAAATCCCAATCAAAACAGATTGTTTCGCTACTTTCATCGTTTCTCTAGAAATCATCACTGCTTCTGCCACTCGTTCTAAATCATCTTTCAAAATGACGACATCTGCACTTTCACTTGCAGCAGTTGAGCCATGTGCGCCCATGGCGATGCCTACATCTGCGACAGTCAAGGCAGGAGCATCATTGACACCATCTCCTACCATCGTGACAGGCCGCTTTTCTTTGGGGATACTAGTTAAAATCGTTAATTTATCTTGTGGTAAACAACGAGCATGAACTTCGGTCAAGCCAACTTCCTCGGCAATTGCTTCTGCCACAGTACGTCCGTCCCCAGTCACTATCAGTAAGTCGGTGATGCCTTGAGCTTTCAAGCGAGCGATTGTTTTACTTGCTTCTGGACGGATCGTGTCTGAGAAGTAGATCGTGCCGGCGTATTTTTCATCAATCGCCACATAGATCGCAGTCGTATCTGTTTTAGCTTCTGGAACATCAATAAAGCGTGCATTCCCTACTTTAACCTGCCTGCCATCAACCGTAGCGGTAATCCCTTGCCCTGAGATTTCTTTCAAATCAGTGACTGGCAACAATTGGGGAACTGCTTGAACTAAGGAACGGGCCAAGATATGGGCTGAGCCTTGTTCCGCACTCGCCGCCACACGTAATAATTCCGCTTCTGAAAACCCTTGAACGGGAGCGACACCAGTTACTTCAAGCATCCCTTTGGTGATTGTTCCTGTCTTATCAAAGGCAATCGTTTTAGTCTCTGCTAATTTTTCCACAGCGGTACCAGTCTTGACAACGATCCCACTTTTACTTGAACGACTCATTCCCGCTACTAGAGCAACAGGTGCAGCCAAAATCAATGGACATGGCGATGCTACAACTAAGACTTGCGCAAAGCGTACAGGATCACCACTAGCCCACCAAGCGATTCCGCCGATCAAGTAAGCGATCAAAGTAAAGGGAACAGCATAACGATCTGCTAGACGGACAAAACGTGCGGGTTTTTCTTTCGATTCTTCTACTAGTTTGATAATTAATTGATACTGGCTATCTTCTGCCCGTTTCTCAACCACCATTTTGACAGATGAGTCCCCATTGACCGAACCGGACATCAATTCATCACCGACTTTCTTGCTCAACGGTTTTGCTTCTCCAGTCAGTGATGCTTCGTCAAAAGTAGATTCCCCCATGATCACTCGTCCGTCAGCTGGAACGATTTCTCCTGGTTTGATCACCAGATGATCGCCGATCTCAAGTGTGTCTACCGCAACATCAAGTTGTTGATCTCCTTGCAATTTATGGGCAGTTCTTGGCGTATTATCTAATAGGGATTGCAATTCCTGACCTGCTTTTTTTTGCGCATAGTCTTCCAAACTTTCGCCACCTGTCAGCATGATCAAAATCATCAAACTCGCCCAATATTCATTGACGAGCAACGTCGCAACAATAGCCGTAATCGCTAAGATATCGACCCCATATTTTCCTGAACGCAGCGTTTTGATCATTTCGATAAACATCAAGAAGGCAAGTGTACCACCGGTGATAGCAATGATCATAAACGCAAGGCGAGGACGGTCGAACATAAACTCACTGATGAGGGCCACCACTCCAATCAGTAGTGTCATGGCAAATTTTTTAAAATGTGTCATTTCGTTCAGCTCCTTTCTCCACATTTAGAATACCTGTTCTCTAAAGCCATTTAAACTAAAAACCCCTAAATGAAAACAACTATCACTCTCATGTAGTTTTACGTTTATTTTTAGTTAACTCACTTGTGTACCTTTTTTAGTCAAACTGTGCTATACTTTTAATTCGTTATTTACGGCGGAAGGAGTAAACGATGCAATGAATGAAAGACAATTAGAACAACAGCATGTGGAAGAAACCACACAAATGATCCAACTTGAACAACGCCTATTGAATCGCAAATTAAGCGACTTGACTGAAAAAATGAATGACTCCACAAAAGAAACAGCCAATCACAAAATACGTAGCGGCTCCAACGAGTCTTTTTATGAGTCAGTGGTCGAATACCGCCAACATGAACAAGAATTGCTTTTAAAATACCATACATTAGAATCTCAGCAAAAACGTCTACAAACATTAGAAGTAATGAAAGAAAGTCCTTACTTTGCTCGCATCGATTTCAAAGAAGAAGCGGAAAAAGAAACCCTCTATCTAGGAATCGCCTCATTGAGAGATACAGAAGAAGAAACCATCGTGATCGACTGGCGTGCACCGATCGCTAATTTGTATTACGAAGGAGAAATCGGCCCCGCTTTTTATGAAACAGATGTCGAAAAAATCGACGTCGAACTTCTATTAAAACGACAGTTCAAAATCGTTGAAGGAAAAATCGTCTCGATGGTCGATACATCTGAAGTCATCAATGATGATTTTCTATTAGAAATCTTGGATGATGCATCAAGTGCTCACATGAAAAACATCGTGTCGACGATCCAAAAAGCACAAAATGCCATTATCCGTGACACCAACAGTAAAGTGATGCTGATCGAAGGAATTGCTGGAAGCGGTAAGACTTCAGCATTACTTCAACGTATCGCATTCATCCTTTATCACAATCGGAAATGGCTGGATGCTGAGAACGTCTTATTGTTCTCACCAAACCATCTGTTTTCTGATTACATCTCCACTGTTTTACCATCTCTTGGTGAAAGTGGTGTTCCGACACAAACCTTCAAAAATTATTTACAGCAATTGGTTCCTGAATTTGAGTTGACTGAAGAAGAACAACAAGAAGTCGGTTTCCTTTCTGGTGCTGATGACCCGATAAAAACGTTGAAATCCGGATTGACTTTCGTTGATCACCTGGAGACTTACATCCAGACGATCACTGATTTTGGGCCATTGTTCCGTGAGATGAAAATCAATGGTCGAACGATCCTATCCAAAGAAGCGATCCGAAAATGGTACCAAGAAACCAATGAACTACTTCCATTGCATCAACGTCTATCTTTATTACAGACAAAGTTATTGAAAAAATTAGGCGGTCTGCAAAAGGATGAAACCCGTCAGAAGTGGGTCAAAGAGCTTGCTGAAGAACAACTTCAAGAACTATATGCAACCGATCCAAATTTAGAATACACCGAACAAAAAGAAAAATCATTGCGTAAAAAACTCACGAATCAAATCGTGAAAAAAAGATTCCGTAAAGTTCACCGAGGAATTTTACATTATCAATTCGTCAACTTACCGAAACAGTTTCTTCACTTTTTACAAACGATTCCTAAAACGATGTTAACCGCACATGGAATCAGCGAAACTTCTTGGAACGAACATCTTCAAGAAGTCAAAATGAACTTACGGAAAAGAGAATTGCCACAGGAAGACGCTGTCTTGTACTTCCTCTTGATGCGTCGAATCCATCCTGTATCAGTCACACAAAAGGCAAGGTATATTTTCATTGATGAAATGCAAGATTTTGCTCCTTCGCAGGTCGCATTGCTGCAATCAATCTATCCAACTGCCAATCTAACATTTTGTGGGGATCTGAACCAAAATGTTTTTGGGAACGAGACGATCACTGGTTCGTTAGAGTCGCTTTTCCCAGAGAAAGAAGTGACCCAATTCCAATTGACGACGAGCTATCGCTCCACGAAACAGATCACTGATTTTGCCAATCATTTCTTAGCTCACGACAATCTTGTAGAAACAACGGCTCGTGAAGGTCGCCTACCGTTGATCGTCCAAAGTGATTCATCTGCAAGCAAAATCAACTGGTTGGAACAAACGATCATTGACACGAAAGAGCAAGCAAAATATTGGCGTACCGCGATCATTGGTAAAACGATCGCTGAATGTGAAGCACTCTATGAACAATTGCCTGTATCCCTGAAAGATCAAGTCCAATTGATTGCTGATGAATCTGATTTTATGAAACGTTCGATTATTCTTCTTCCTGCTTATCTAGCAAAAGGATTAGAATTTGACCGAGTCTTTTTATGGAATGTCGATGATGCACATTTTAATTCTGGTCATGACAAACAAATCTTATATACAATGTGTACGCGTGCCATGCATGAATTGATCCTATTTACATCAGCGAAAGACGCTTCTTTTCTACAAGCATTGGCTACTGAAAGTCATGAGTCTCTCGCTTTAGATTGATTCGTTATTAAAAATAAAAAGCATCAGGGGAATCAGTCCTCTCGCACCACTTTAAACTGAATATACGGCGAGAACAGAAGTAACCTCTTCAAAAAATAAGGCGTCATCCACAAAAATTGAAAAAACAATTTTCGTGGATGACGCCTTATTTCTCGAGGCTAAACACTTCTGTCTCTGCCTCTTTTTATTCATCTATCGATCATAACATCAATTCTGTGTTTGGGTATTTCAAACGAACAAGTGAGACGATCATTCGCAATTCTTCGATATTTTCGGGATATTCTGGGTCAAATACTTTACTATGGCGACCAATCCCTCCGTTATCGATCAGACGATAAATACGATTCCAATCCATAAATTGTTCGACTGTTTGGAAATTACTGATCGGGTAACCCCCACTATCCAATATTTCTGATACACGAAAAGCCAAATAAGCTGTATCAATGACTTTTTCTTTTTTCGTATCAACTTTTTGACTTGTTTCAATCAATATCTTTTCTGGTTGATGCTTCAGACTCCAGTCCAATAATAAAAAGAAAGCTTCCATCCGATAATCTTCTTCAAACAACTGAAATGCTGAGTCAGAACGTCGAAAAAGCAATGGAATCAAATATTTTTTTTTATAGATCAGCATGGGCGCGCGATCAACCATACATTCTAGATAACGATTCAAATAGCCTGTGCCTATATAGTTTCCTAAACGATAGCCTTCTACCCCATAAGGTGCATATTTTTGTGCAAGCTTTGAGCAATCGGTGATATTGACTGCCAACTCTTCTACTTTTTGGTAACCGCTTAGAATACGTTCGAAAGGCTCTAGATTAATTTTTGCTTCCATTATTCTTTCCCCGCCTACATCAAATTACTATTCGTTTACTCACGATACTTTAATAATAACACAGGTTGAAATAGAAATGATAATAAATCACAAAAAAACTGTAACAAATAACACAGGATTTTTAATTTAACTACTCTGTATTTGTTCTCTTTCTTTCATATCGTATGACTATACTTCTTTTTTAGCCTCACCGATATTTTCTCTTCTCCGAAAAAATCGTATAAATAAAAGTACGAAAGCAAAACATGACATTAGGTTTTTAAGCAGGATAACAGCTATTTGTTTTTTTAGGAAAATAAAAAAGTGTCTGGACATTCATCCTCTCGTAACACTTAAAACTGAACAAACGGCGGGAACAGAAGTATCTCTTCACAAATAAGGCGCCAGCCACAAAAATTGGCTCTATAATTTATGGGACTGATGAATCAAAATTGATTCTTCAGTCCCATTTTCATTTTAGGTATTAAAAAACATATCGTTCTCTAGTATGATTAAATCACCACAAAATAAACAACTGAGAGGACGATATGCTATATGAATGATTCTATCAAAAAAATGCTAAGATTAATAGATAAAGATTTGATGATTACTGAGATCTCTTACGAGATCTTTCATAAGGAAAAGACATTGGTCATTAATGCCATTCTCTCACCTGATCCTTGTGCCTGTAGAAGTTGTGGTTCTACTGTGGTAGATGGAAATGGGAAAGCAATTGTGGTGAAAAATGGGAAGAAAGAAATCATTGTCCGCTTTGAACAATACAATCATATGCCAATGGTTATGCGCTTAAAAAAGCAACGCTATACCTGTAAAAACTGTCGAACCCATTGGACTGCTCAAAGCTATTTTGTACGCCCAAGACATTCAATTGCGGATCATGTCAGATATAAAATTGCTTCTTTACTGACTGAAAAAGTCTCTTTATCTTTTATTGCGAAAAGCTGTCAGGTATCTTTGACTACCGTTATTCGTACATTGAAAGAGTTTAAAAGCTATTTACCAAAGCCCACTAAGAGGATTCTCCCCAAAGTATTGATGGTTGATGAATTTCGTTCGCACACTTCCATAGAAGATAAAATGAGCTTTATTTGCGCAGATGGAGAAACAGGTAATTTAATTGATATCTTACCTACTCGTAAATTACCTCGATTAACAAACTATTTCTTGGGCTGCACCAATCCAGAAGAAGTAAAATTCTTAGTCACAGACATGAACGCCGCCTACTTCCAGCTCACCAAACGCGTTCTGCCAAATGCGAAAGTAGTGATTGATCGGTTCCATATTGTCAAACACATGAATCAAGCTTTCAATGAGTTGCGTATCCGTGAAATGAATGAACTGCGTAAAGCAGGACAGAAAAGCCATGCAGAAAAACTGAAAAAGAACTGGCGCTTTCTGCTAAAAAATCGTGCAAACATTAATCACTATGAGTATAAAACATGGAAAAGTTTCCGAGCACCTAAATACCCATTTCTTACTGAAGCAATGATGATTGATCGATTGCTTAGCTTTTCTAAGCCCCTAAAGGAGGCGTATCCCTTTTTCCATGAATTAGTTGAAGCTTTTCGAGACAAAGACCCTGACTTGTTTTTCTCCTTATTGGCAGAACTTCCCGAAACGTTAGATGACGGCTTTCGTGAGAAACTTCAAAACCTACTGACCTACGAAGAAGGCATCGCCAATGCGATGATTTATCCTTACTCCAATGGAAAAATAGAAGCAAAGAATACCCACATAAAAACGATGAAACGAGTATCCTACGGATTTAGATCATTTGAGAACATGAAAATTAGAATCTTTTTGACCAATCAATTAATCAAAGTTAGATAACAAAAAATCTGAGCCAGAATGTGGTTCATTCTGACCCAGATTTAATTTTTCGCAACTCATCAGTCCTTATTGACAAAGAGCCCAAAAATTTGAAAAACAATTTTCGTGGCTGGCGCCTTATTTCTCGAGGTTAAACACTTCTGTTCCGACCTCTTTTATCCGCTTTATTCGATTAATCTTCTAAGGCAACATTATGGAAGACATGTTGGACATCTTCTAGATCTTCTAATACATCGATCATTTTTTCGAATTGTTCCAAGTCTTCGCCAGTCAATGTCACTTCATTTTGAGGGATCATTTGGATCTCCGCAATTGAAAAGTCAGTGATGCCTTTTTCTTTTAGTGCTTCTTGAATACTGTGGAAATCTGGCACTTCTCCGTAAACGATGATTTGGCCATCTTCTTCCATGACATCACGTACATCGATGTCCTTTTCCATCAAGTATTCTAAGATCTCATCTGCATCTTCACCGGCAAAACCAAAAATCGCGGTATTGTCGAACATATAAGATACTGCCCCAGAGACACCCATATTTCCGCCGTTTTTACCGAATGCTGCACGCACATCAGCGGCTGTGCGGTTTACGTTGTTGGTCAATGTGTCTACGATCACCATTGAGCCATTTGGTCCAAATCCTTCATAGCGCAATTCAGAGTATGTTTCATCCCCAGAACCTTTTGCTTTTTCAATTGCTCGGTCGATGATATGTTTTGGTACATTGTAAGTTTTAGCGCGCTCAATGACGAAACGTAGTTTTTGGTTAGCGTGTGGGTCAGGATCACCTGATTTTGCTGCTGCATAGATTTCAATTCCGAACTTCGCATAAACTCGGCTGTTGTTTGCATCTTTAGCTGTTTTTTTAGCTACGATATTGGCCCATTTACGTCCCATAGTTTCACTTCGCTTTCTGATTTGATATAGGATAGATTCTTTTTGATTCGTGCGGGAACACACAAAACGTCCTGTTTCATTATACTTGTGAATCAGGTTTATGTGAAGCTTTTTTTCTCTTCCATTGTTTCGATAAAGACTGGTTTTCGCCCAAATACTTGTTCCGCTACCTCGCCACCTAAGCGATAGATTTGATCACTGCGAACGAGTAGTTTTGCCACTTGCGCTTCTTTTTTGCCGATTTTCGCAAAAAGGGCTAAGGCTTTTTTATTTTTGAGACATGCTCTACCTGCTGCTGTAAAGCCCAACACATGGATGTATTCTTGCATCTGTTGCTCTCTCATCTCTTCTTTTTGGATATTCAATAACACGTAGCACGACAGGCGTTGGATCCTCGTCCACGTATAGCGTTTTGTTTTGACTTGTTCGACAAACTCGTAAAATGTATTAGCTGTCTTGGCCGCTTCTAACATCCTGATCTCTAAACCTTCCGTCATCTGGTAGATTTTTTGCAACGAATCAACGGTGGAAGAAAGCAAACGGTATTTTAGCAAGGGCCAATAGGATGTCCAAGTTTGCAAACTTTCTGTCTTTAAAAATCTCTCTGTCTCTGAGGGAACTGTTGCAGAAATCGATCGATTTTCCGTTAATGCTTTACGAATCGCTGTGGCACTGGCTATTGTTTCTTTTGGTAACTCTTCATCATGATAACCAGCCCCTTTACGGTTGATCGGAACTAGTTCCATTGGATGTTCATAGGTAGCATTTTCTTTTGCATAGCTCAGCCCTAGAATATGATTAGGCGAGGAAAAATCAAGTGAGATTTCTGGGTAGACGTGCTTGAATACCTGTGTCATCTTTTGCGGATAACTCATTGTCTGATCGGGCAACTCTTGAAATGCTTTGGTGATTTGATCCTGATGGTGCAAAACAAATTGACCAAATGCTTGATAATCGAAGGTCGCTTCATCTTCTGTTCCAAAACATAAATAGTCACAGTTTAATTTTTGCAACAGTTGAACTGCTCCTTTAGCAAAATAATCAGCAGATTGTACTGCCCACTCAATTGGTAATTCAACTACGAGATCCACTCCGTTTTGCAAGGCTACTTCTGCACGTTGCCACTTATCTAAAATCGCCGGTTCACCTCGCTGCAAAAAATTGCCACTCATCACCGCAATCACTACGTCGGCACCGGTTCGTTCCCGTGCTTGCTGGACATGATAAAGATGACCATTGTGAAAGGGATTATATTCAACAATGATGCCACATACTTTCATTCGCTTTTCTCCTTTCGCCTAGTAAAAAAGAAGAGACTAAGCTTTTTGATCCAGCCGTCTCTCCTTTTTATTGTTTGCTACAGTTCGTCGATTTCGCCTTCTTCTTTCTGGGCGACAAAAAACCAACGTCTGGATTCTTCGTTAGGTGTTTCGTCTGTAAAATCAGCGAATACTTCTACTTTAGCAAATCCGCTATTCTCTAACATCCGCAAGTAGTTTTCTAGTGGATACGTACGTTCTTGATGTAATTCATCTTCACGTGTGAACGTACCGTCTTTTTCTTGTGATTCGACAAAGAATGTCAAATAATGTTCAATGCTATGTTTTTCTTTCCCCGTATAACTATCCCAAAGAAAGGCAAAATCGTCTCCTTGGTAATGATAACTATACTCCGGAAATACTTGATCGATTTGATAAACGGAATGGACATCAAACAAGAAACGGCCGTTTTCTTCCAATGCCTGATAGACTTCATCGAATACTTGTTGTACTTCTTGATCGTTTTGCATATAGCACAAAGAATCTGAGAAACAAGTGATGGCTTGATATTGCCCACTCTCTGATAGATCTAACATATTCCCTTCAACAAATTGTACCGTTGCTTCTTCTTCATAGGCACGTTGACTGGCGATCATCAGCATTTCTTCTGATAGATCCAAGCCAGTTACATTGTAGCCGTCTTTGGCAAAAGCCACAGCTAATGCGCCTGTACCACAAGCTAGTTCAAGGATGTTTTTAGTTGTTTCAGGCAAATGGCGTTTAGAAAATGCGAGCCATTGTTCATAAAGCCCGTCATCCATGACTTCATCGTAAATAAAGGCAAATGTTTCGTAGGCCATGTTAATCCAACCATTCAGTCAAATCGACAAGTGGCGCATCTGACCATAACTTCTCTAAATTATAAAACCCACGTTCTGGGGCATGGAATACATGGATGATCAAATCACCTAGATCGATCAGAATCCATTTGCCGCCTTCTTTTCCTTCTACGCGTTTTACTTCGTATTTGCTTTCTTCTTCTTTTTCAATGATTTCTTCCACGATGGCATTGATCTGACGTTCACTGTTTGCTGAACAGATCATAAAGTAGTCAGCTAATAGCGACACTTTACGGACGTCTAAAGCTAAAATATCTTCTGCACGTTTTGAATCTGCTGCTTGGACAGCGATTTTTAATTGTTCTTTACTATCGATGATGATTTCCTCCTAATGGGTCAGCTATTTTGCCACCCAATGATTATATGTTTCAATTGTTTTTGGATAAATTTTGCTTTCTTGCGCAATCAAATGTGCTAAGGTATGTTTGGTTTCGAATGCAACTGCTTCATCTAAATCGATCATGGCAATCTCACGGGCTTCTTTGACACCTGGAAAAGAACGTCCTGGTTCGATATAGTCAGCCACATAGATGACTTTATCGAGTAAGGACATTTCAGCAGCTCCTGTCGTATGGAGACGGATTGCTTGTAAGATCTCCTCATCAGTGATGCCTAATTCTCGTTCAACAAATGATGCACCGACTAATCCGTGCCAAATTGCATTTCCATAAGCTAATAACTCTGGATCAAGTTGCTCACGTTCGATGAATAAGATAAACTCATCGTCTGGTCGTTCTTTCGCATAATCATGTGTCAATGCGGCGATACTCGCTTTTTCTGGCGAGCAACCATACCTTTCAGCAAGTGCAACAGCTGTTTGTTCTACACCCAAGACATGTTTGAAGCGTTGTTCACTCATTCTCATTTGGACTTTTTGCATCAAGATTTCTCGAGTATAGGCCGTATAATCTGTACTATAATTCATGTTGATACAATCCTTCTTTCTGAATATAATCCAAGACTTTATCTGGGACCAAATAACGGACGGAACAACCTTGTTGAATTTTTTGACGAATCTTTGTCGAACTTAGATCAATCTCAGGGACATCGACCCAGATCACAGGATACGGGGTTTCCACTTGATACCCACGTCGATGGATACCGACAAAGTGGACCATTGTCAATAACTCGTCGATTTTGTACCACTTTGGTAAATATTCGACCATATCACCGCCGATGATAAAATAGTAGTCCGTATCAGGATTATTTTGAGTCAAAGCCTTCATCGTGTCATACGTATAGCTTTTGCCGCCTCGTTCGATTTCAATCGTTTCAATCGTTAGAAAAGGATTGTCTTCGATCGCAAGTTCCAGCATGTTTAAGCGATGTTCTGCCGGTATAGTTGGCTTTTCATCCACATGAGGTGGTTGATAGGAAGGCATTAAACAGACATGGTCTAGTCCTAAATTCTGTCCTGCTTGTTCTGCCATCACTAGATGGGCTAGATGCACAGGATTGAAAGTTCCGCCCAAGATCCCCACCTGTTTTCTTTTCTCATAAAGATGGGGCATTTCTTTTGGAAATACTTGAGGTCGAACAAAGGATTTCGCTTGCGATTTCATCTTCGTCACTCCTTAGATTGCATGTACTTCTTTAGATATCCGTTGGTATTTCTCTTTAGATGATGCTTTGTATAAAACAAGCACGCGTCCGATGATCTGAACCACTTCACATGCGATAGCTTGTTCTAATACTTGTGCCACATCTTCTGCGATCTCATCTGTATTTTGCAACAATGATACTTTGATCAATTCTCTTTTTTCAAGTGCTTCTTCGATTTGGACGATCATTGCTTCATTGATCCCACCTTTACCGATTTGGAAGATCGGTTGAAGATGGTGTGCCTGACTACGTAAAAATCGTTTTTGCTTTCCTCTTAAACTCATGTTTTTCCTTCTTTCTTAAATCAGTGCTTTTCTTCTTAACACATGTACCCCTTTTGGCGCCCAGCCTGCGATGACTGCTGGTTCCGTTACCGTGATCCAGCCTAGTCCTGCAAAGACGATATCTGTCTTTTCTTTTACAGAAAACTCAAAGCGAACAAGTTCAGGGAATTCACTGACTTCATTCGGACGTGGTGGTTGCAATAAGCCGCCTACATGTTTTTCATAAAAAGCATCGGCTTTTTCTAATTTTGTCCGATGTAAATTGACATCATTTGATACATAAGCAATAAATGAACCTCGTTTGCCACTGATAAAGTCGAATCGAGCTAATCCTCCAAGGAAAAGCGTTTGACCTTCATTCAGCTGATACACCTTAGGCTTGATTTCCTTCGTCGGTGCGATGATACGTAAGTCTTTTTTGCCTAAATAGTGCGCCATTTGATGGCGATGGATAATTCCTGGTGTATCGATCAAAAATTGGCCATCATCCAATGGGATCTCGATTTTGTCTAACGTTGTTCCTGGGAACTGCGAAGTCGTGATCACTTCTTGGACGCCTGCCGTATTTTTGATGATCTGATTGATCAATGTCGATTTCCCGACATTCGTCACACCAACGATATACACATCTCGACCCTCACGATATTTTTCGATTTTCTCTAGAAGTGTTGTCATTTCAGGTGCTTTTTTTGCGCTTGTCAACAACACCTCGACAGGTCTTAGCCCTGCTTCATGGGCACGCTCATTCATCCATTGGATCATTTTTGATTTTTTTAATGATTTAGGTAAAATATCGACTTTGTTCCCAACCAAAAGAACTGGATTGTTTCCGACAAAACGATGTAATCCAGGAATCAGTGAACCGTTGAAATCAAAAATATCCACCACATTGACGATCAATGCGTCTTTTTGACCTAATTCATTTAGTAATCGCAAGAAATCATCATCTGTCAGTGATACATCTTGGATCTCATTATAATGTCTCAAACGGAAACAACGTTGACAATAAACATCCCCTGTTGCTAACCCTTTTTCGAGTGCTGCTTTTGGTGTATAGCCTAATTCATCAGGATGTTCTGTTTGGATCATCACGCCACAACCGATACATTGTAATTCTTCGTTCATTCAATGCCACCTCGCCAATCCATATCTGGATGTTTCTTTACTAAATAACTCATGATCTTACGTTCCCAGAACCGATTGAATTTCGTCTTCCAACTATCAGTTTCAATGATTGGTTTAACTAAGACACTACGGATACCGGCACTATTCGCGCCACGAATATCGGTCATGATCTGATCACCAATCATGATGATCTCTTCATCTGCCAGATCCAACATTTTTTTTGCTTTATTGATTCCCACTGGCAAAGGCTTCAACGCTCTTGCAACATAAAGTAGCTCAAATTTTTTAACTGCACGAGCTACGCGTTCTGAGTTGTTGTTAGAAACAACGACTACTGGTATGCCCGCATTTCTCATTTCTAAAATCCAAGTGAACAATTCTTCCGTTCCATCTGGATTATTCCAAGCAATCAGTGTATTATCAAGGTCCGTCAAGACGGCTTTGATCCCTAGTTTTTTCAGTTGTGCAGGGGTAATTTTATAGACGGCTTCTACCATCCATGTAGGTTTATAATTTGAAAACATGTTGTCTCCTCATCTGCAAAAAATGAAGGAGCACGATATGTACTCCTCAACCCCATATTATACTGTAAAATCTAAAAAAAAACTACCTCTATACATTAAACCTTTTAATGGAGGTAATAACAGAAGGAACCAGCTCCAAAAAATAAGCAACCAGCTCATAAAATAGATTCTTCTATTTCTTGAGCTGGTTGCTTATTACTGAAAGAGTTGCTTTTGGAACATCATTCCTACAATTTTAGAAAAACCTAAAGAACTGAAATCACTATCCATAGGTAATGTTGGAAAAGAGCGCCATTTCTTATATCTTATTTTTACTACAATACTTTGGCCAAAAAATCGATAGTCCGAGGCTGGCTCGTCCGCTCCAGCACCTCACTAGGTGTCCCCTCTTCCACGATCTGTCCTTGATCCATAAAGATGATTCGATCACCCACTTCTTTCGCAAAGCCGATTTCATGAGTGACAATGACCATCGTCATCCCTTCTTGTGCCAATTGCAACATAACCGAAAGTACTTCACCCACCATTTCTGGATCAAGTGCCGAAGTAGGCTCATCGAACAACATGACGTCTGGTTGCATTGCCAACGCTCGGGCAATCGCTATCCGTTGCTGCTGTCCACCTGATAAAGAGTAAGGATAAGCGGTGGCTTTATCTGACAAGCCAACTTTTGCCAATAATTCCAAAGCGATCGCCTCGGCTGCTTTCTTAGGCATTTTTTTCACTTTGATTGGTGATAAGGTGATATTTTCTAATACTGTCATATTGGGAAATAGATTGAACTGTTGAAAAACCATCCCCATTTTTTCTCTTGTTTTAAAAATATCGTGTTGCTTATGTGTGATATCCGTTCCCTCAAACTCCACCGTACCGGCTGTAGGAGATTCGAGTAGATTCAAACAACGGAGAAACGTACTTTTCCCTGAACCTGAAGGACCAATGATCACCACAACCTCCCCGGCGGAAATAGTCGTAGTAATTCCTTTCAATACTTCTGTTTCTCCAAATGATTTACTTAGCTGTTTGATCGTTATTATTGATTTTTCCATACGACATTCTCTCCTAACGTTGATACCCTTTTCCGAGTTTTTTCTCCCAACTACTCAACAACCGCGATGTTACAAAGGTCATAACAAAGTATAACCCTGCGGCAATAAAATAAGGTTCCAATGGGATATAGGAGTTTGAGATAACGATCTGAGCAGATCCCATCAATTCATTGATACCGATCACTGTCAGTAAAGAAGAATCTTTGATCAACGTGACAAACTCATTTCCTAATGGTGGCAGGATATTTCTCAACGCTTGTGGGAAAATGACATAACGCATCGCCTGTATAGGACGTAAGCCTAGTGAATACGAAGCTTCTGTTTGTCCCATATCAACAGCCGCAATCCCTCCACGAATGATCTCAGCAACATACGCCCCAGAGTTCAGTGATAATACGATGATTCCTGGTATCAAACGCCCTAAGTCGATGGTTAAAATCCCCACGGACCAATCCACCGCTGGAAAGAAACGTTGCAATAAGATGAATCCGATCATGATCTGCAATAACATCGGTGTGCCTCTTAGTAATTCGATATAACTATTAGCTAACCAATTCAAAGGCTTGATCTTTGAGCGCTTCATCAATGCCATGGCTAGGCCAATCATTGTACCAAAGATGACTGTCAAGATCGAAATGACGATCGTAACGACCGCGCCGGATAAAAAATACGGTAAGTACTTATCTAAAAACGAAAAATTCACACTGCGTCCCTCTATTCTGTCGCTGTTTGTTCAGCTAGTTCATGATTTTTTTTGATGAATTCATCGATTTTTCCCTCATCACTTAATTTTTTGATGATTTTATTCAACTCTTCTTGTAATTCTGTACTCCCTTTTGGTAAGGCAACAGCAAAAGCTTCATCATCTGATTGTTCCAAAGGGATATCGGCAATCATCAAGTTGGGGTTCTGAGCAATATATGCTTCGGCAATCGTTTGTTCAACGACCATGCCATCCAGTGAACCTTGATTGATCTCGATCACCATATTTGGCACTTTATCGATCGTGACTACTTTAGCTTCTTTAATTTGTTCGTTGATCACTGCTTCTTGGATCGAGCCTTTTTGCGCTCCTAAGCTCTTACCTGCTAAGCTATCAATGCTTGTGAACGTGTTTTCATCTTTTTTATTGATCACGAGAACTTGTGGCGGATTGTAATAGTTGTCGGTGAAATCAAATTGTTCTTTTCGTTCTGCGGTCGCTGAAATCGCTGAGATCGCTACATCGACTTTTCCTTCTTTTAAAGAGGCTAACACCGTGTTGAAACTCATATCTGAGAGCTCCAATTTCACACCAAGCTCATCTGCGATGGCGTTTGCTAAATCAATATCCGATCCGACGATTTGATCTTTCCCATCGACGATCGTATGAAATTCAAACGGCGCATAATCAGCAGACGTCGCCACTTTCAATACACCACTTTCCTTGATTGCTGCTAATTGATCGTTTGATTCCGCTGCATCCCCATTCCCGCAAGCACCTAATGCGAATGTTGTAACTAAAAATAAAATAATTCCTGAAATCTTTTTCATTGTCTCGCCCCTTATTCATTTTGTTCTGTCATTATAGCATGAAAATTTCAAAAATAAACCTTTTTTGTATATTTATTTAATTTAATTCGTTTTTATGCTCTTAAAATGAATAATATAAACGAAAAAAGAATATTTATTTTAATGTTTCAAGGAAAGAAATGAAAAAAGCCGAGAACCAAGTCTCAGCTTTTTTTATTTGATTTTCAGTCTATTTTACTTTGTTTCTCAAGGCCAAACACCTCTGTACCAAGCTCATTGGTTCCGCTGATTTACGCTAAATCACACAATTAATATCGTTTGCCATCTTGATTTGTTCAATTCTTGTAAACTATTGTTTTCTTTCTTGATTTTCAATTTTGATTACATTTTGCATTAAATAAGCAACTCCGTTAACTGTATCTGCAAATGAAATAGAATTCGCAAAAGAATTTACCGAGCGATATTTGTCCCATAGTTTTTCCAAATAATCGCTCTCTTTGATCTTTTCCATTTCCCTTTCATAATAAAAAGATAACAGTTTATTGTCTCCACGTTTTGTAAAAGTATTTCGGACACTTTTATATAGCTCTTTCATATCAATATTTTCTAGTTTTGGGATGGCAAATAGGTCGTAGTAATCTTTCAATCTCGAATTATCTGTCCCAAAGCTAAATGTAGCACTCAGCTTTTCTGCAATAATCTGTTCTGTTGGATAAGCTGGAATCTCCACTTTTTTATCTTCAAACATCAATTGATGATAATGTATATCTACTTCAGGATAAATAGAATCTCCTGTTGTTACATCCAATTTAAATGGGACACGTATTTTTTCTAAATGAGCTATCAATTTAATTTGAAACCCAGGATAAAAATCAATTTCCCTTGTTTCTTTAATCTCTTGAATAGAGAAAACAATCCCCTCTTTCGTAGGTTTACTAGTTAGCTCATTAAAGATGTTCTTCAATTTTTCTTTAGTTAATTTGCTATTTCTAAATGTCGTATCAATATCAATTGTTGTTCTTCTATCGATTCCATATTTTGAACCCAATAGAAAGCCACCTTTTAAAATAAAGTCATTTTTATACTTCGATTCAGAGATTTGTTCAACTAAGCGATCCATCATAAAATGCCTTTGAACTAACTGTGCATTTAATCCTATACTTTTTGCAAGATTTCTTGTTTTTGCTGTAAATTGTGTAGGGGTCATATTTTCTCTCCATCAATACAAACTCTGCATATGATATTTCATTTCTTTTTCTACATGTAGTTTTGTCATATAATCTCTTAATTTACTTGGGTCTCTCATAGGATCTCTCATGTACTCTTTTAAAGCTTCTAATTTCATTTCGTATTCAATTTCATATCTCGGTTTCCAAATATCACAAAGGGTACGTTCCTTATCGTATATAGTAATAGGATTTCCTTGAAAGGAAGTTCCCTCTACTTTCCCTAGCTCGTATACTTCCTTCTTCACAAAATGAAATTGTAACTGTTGCTCTTTTGTAATTGAACGATCCACATTATAGCCATGTGGAAAAGTCAAATGAATGAAGTTCGGCATGTTTGTAGAAAGTTGATATATATCTAATGTCGTTTCATGAGAAAATATTCCTCTGGAAAATCGTTGCTGAAGACAAAATAAATCATCGATTCCATGACCAGTCTCTACATAATACCCACGATCAACTTTCATCAACATTCCTTGATTCACCAATCTTTGTACAGTAGTTGCTGAAATTCCTAATTTTCTAGCTTCCTTCATAGATAAATTTCCATCGCGAATACGCAACAACTCTTTCAACTTAGCTTGCATCTAATCCCCTCACTTACGTTACAAATACACTACATTAAACTTATCATAATAGTGTAATTGTAACAAGGCATTCTTTATGCGGAAAAGAAATGGGAGATTACTGTGTGTAATGAATGTTTCACGAATGTCTGGACAATATAACTTCCTGAAAGCTATACCAAGACGATAAGATACGTTAACATGTTTATGCACACACCAAGAACGCCTTACGCTGTAACTATTTAAAGGGTCTGCTTGAATAGTTAAGTGCCAATATCCAAGCACTAAAAAGAAATGCCTATGGTTTCAACAGCTTTTAAAATTTCAAATCAAGAATCCTGATTTGGTACAGAAAAATATTTTTAATCAATTAAAAGAACAGGGAAAAGATGGTGCCCCCTTCTTTCTGTTCAAATTATTCTGAAATTCCTCTTCTTCAAAAATCATTTTGCAAGAAGAGGAATTTTTTTAGTCTACTCCTTTACTCAACTATTCCTCATCCCCTGACACAAAACTATATTCAATCTTATGTATGTCAGCTAAGCGATTCCCCGTTTCATCTATCCAAGATAATTCTTTTCGATAATCCTTCCCGACTAATGTTGTCGTTTTCTTCTCCTGATTGACTTCGACTGTGACATGTTTGATTTCTTTAACAAACGTTTGAAAAAGTTCAGTCGTTTTTAAGTCTTGTTCTGCGGTTGTAAAATCAGATGTTAAAAATCATTCATTTTTTTATTTGCAATTATTTCATCAACAATAAAAAGTCCATCTAAATTAGAACACATTATCTAACCACCCATACAACTACTTGTTTTATCATTTAACTCGTAAAATAAGTATAAAAACAAGTTATTATCAAAAAAATATATGTTTTTCCTAATTTATTTCTTTTTTTAACTAGTAAATCATGCATATAATCACGTTAAATATACAAATCATAAACCAATTACTATACCTTCATATGATAAATCAGAAAAAACTGTAGAGTAAACTCTCTACAGTTAAATCAAAAAATCTTCTTAATATTTACGAAAACGTTGGTAGCGTTGTTCGATCAATTCTTCGGTTGGTTTCTGACAGAGTTCGGTCAGTTTTTCGATCAATGCTTTTTGCATCATACGCGCAACTTTTTCTTTGCCTAAAGGCTCTCCATTGAATGTTTCGGGGATCACTCGATCAATGACGTCTAACTCTAATAATTCACCAGCAGCGACTTTCATCAATTCAGCGGCTTCGGCTGCTCGGCTGCCGTCTTTCCAAAGAATCGAAGCAAAGCCTTCTGGTGATAAAACAGCATAGATCGTTTGTTCTAACATCCAGACTTCATCGGCTAATGCTAAGGCTAGTGCCCCACCACTACCGCCTTCACCAATAATAATACTGATGATCGGTACCTTCAAATCCGACATTTCTAATAGATTACGGGCAATCGCTTCCCCTTCGCCACGTTCTTCTGCACCGATTCCACAATAGGCACCCGCAGTGTTGATCAACGTAATGACCGGACGGTTGAATTTTTCTGCTTGTTTCATTAAACGCAGTGCTTTACGATAACCTTCCGGATGAGGAGAGCCAAAATTCCGACGAATATTTTCTTGCAAGTCACGGCCTTTTTGGATGCCAATGACGGTCACTGGTTTTCCGGCTAATTTTGCTACGCCTCCGACAATCGCTTCATCATCACCAAAGAAGCGATCACCATGAAATTCTTGGAACCCTTCAAAAATCGTGTCAAAAAAATCAAGACTTGTCCAACGATCTTTTGCCCGCGCCAATTGGACGATATCATGAGCAGTTTTATTCATGGTTGATCCATCCTTTCTGCGTATGCAATTCTAATAATTGATGGATCGTGTCCTTGAGTTCTTTTCTTGGAACGATTTGATCCACAAAGCCATGTTCCAGTAAAAATTCTGCTTTTTGGAAATCTTCTGGTAGTTCTTGTTTGATCGTTTGTTCGATCACTCGGCGGCCAGCAAAGCCGATCAAACTTTGCGGTTCAGCTAAGATGATATCCCCTTCCATCGCAAAGCTGGCGGTAACACCACCTGTCGTCGGATCTGTTAAGACAGTCAAATAAAATAGCTGTTTATTGCTATGACGTTTGACCGCTGCGGAGATTTTGGCCATTTGCATGAGAGAGAAAATCCCTTCTTGCATCCGGGCGCCCCCTGAAGCAGTGAACAATACGACGGGTAATTTTTTACTCGCCGCACGTTCAAACAAGCGTGTGATCTTTTCCCCTACGATCGTGCCCATACTTCCCATGATAAAATTAGGGTCCATGACACCGATAGCAAAAGGAATGCCTTTAATAGTCGCTTGACCAGTTAGAACTGCTTCATGTAAGCCAGTCTTTTCTTGCATCTTGCCGATCTTTTCTTGATAATCAGGAAAATCAAGGGGATCTTTTGTAACTAGATCCGTATCCCATTCCTCTAAACTTTTCTCATCAATGATCAACGCTAATCGCTGCCATGCGCCGATCCTAAAGTTATAACTACAGTGTGGACATACTTTTTCTTCCCCGATATCTTTTGTGTAGATGATATGTTTACAATTTGGGCATTTCGCCCACATATTGTCAGGGACCGATGGTGCATTCGTTGGCTTGATTTCTCGATTAGGATTGATTCGAATGTATTTTTTCTTTTTGAATAAAGCCATCTTATTCGTCTCCTATCTCCGTCTCGGGAATCCAATTTGGTAAAAACTCTTCTTGTAAGAATGCGGTACTGTAATCACCAGCAATCACGGCAGGGTGACTGATCAGATCCATTTGGAATTCAGCATTCGTGATCACGCCATCTGTCACGATCTCGCTCAATGCCCGTTGCATTTTCATCAACGCATCGAAACGTGTATCGCCATGTACGATGACCTTAGCAATCATTGAATCATAATAAGGCGGAATCGTGTAACCTGAATAAACCGCACTGTCGACCCTTAATCCCATACCACCAGCTGGCAGCAACAAATTCTTGATTTTACCTGGCGAAGGAGCGAAATGAAATGCTGGATTTTCTGCATTGATCCGGCATTCAATCGCATGACCTTGGAAAATGATCTCTTCTTGTTGGATCTCTAATGGTCGTCCAGCCGCAACCTCGATTTGTTTTTTAACTAAATCGATATTTGTGACCATTTCAGTTACTGGATGCTCGACTTGGATGCGGGTGTTCATTTCCATAAAATAAAAATCACCGGATTCATCCATTAAAAATTCGATTGTTCCTGCATTTTCATAATTCACTGCCTTTGCTGCTCTGACAGCTGCTGCACCTAAGTGATTTCGTTTTTCCTCAGAGATCACAACAGATGGTGATTCTTCTAAGACTTTTTGATTATTCCGTTGTAAGGAACAATCACGTTCACCTAGATGCAGAACATGACCAAATTGATCACCTAATATTTGTACTTCAATATGTCTTGCGGGATAAATGATTTTTTCCAAATACATATCATCGTTACCAAAAGCAGCTGCTGCCTCTTGTTGGGCGGATGAAAAATGTTGTGGTAATTCTTCTTTTGACAAGACTTTGCGGATTCCTTTACCGCCACCACCAGCGGCGGCTTTGAGCATCACTGGATAGCCAATTTTTTCTGCCACTTCCAGTGCTTCTTCAACAGTCGATAGCACACCATCACTACCTGGGATCACAGGAACATCTGCTTGTTGCATCAACTGACGTGCGTTGATTTTATTCCCCATATCATCGATCGTTTTGCTTTTAGGTCCAATAAAGACGATATTACATTCTTCACACATCGAAGCAAATCGACTGTTCTCAGATAAGAATCCAAATCCAGGATGGATTGCTTCTGCTTTTGTAACGATGGCTGCACTTAGAACTGCTTGTACATTCAAATAGGAATCTGTTGCTCTTGCAGGACCGATGCAGACGGCTTCGTCTGCTAATTGTGTGTGTAATGCCTCCGCATCCGCTTCAGAATAGACCGCAACGGTTTGGATTCCAAGCTCACGGCAGGCACGAATGATCCGTACGGCTATTTCGCCGCGATTTGCTATCAAGACTTTTGAAAACATAACTCACCTATCCAATCATAAAGGTTAATTCAGCTTCAGCAACTTTTTTGCCGTCCACTTTTGCAATTCCTTTGCCTATTCCTGCAGAAGACTTGATTTTAGTGATTTCCACTTCTAATATCAACGTATCTCCAGGAGTCACTTTTTTACGAAACTTCGCTTTATCTAATCCGCCAAAGTAAGCAGTTTTTCCTTTGAACTGTTCCAATGATAATAGAGCTACTGCTCCTGCTTGGGCCATCGCTTCTACGATCAATACCCCCGGCATCACAGGTTCTTCTGGAAAATGTCCTTGGAAAAAAGGTTCATTGATCGTCACATTTTTTTTAGCAACGATCCGTTCGCCTTCGACGATTTCTTCCACTCGATCAATCAGCAACAGCGGATAGCGATGAGGGATGATTTCTTTGATTTCTTGTATATTCATAGGTCTGGTTCTCCTTGGCTTAATTTGGTTGGATGATAAAGAGTGGTTGTCCGTATTCTACGACTTCTTCATTGTCGATCAAGATCGCAACGATCTCACCATCGACATCACTCGTTACTTCGTTCATCAATTTCATTGCTTCAATGATACAGATCACTTCACCCTTAGCGACTTTATCTCCTACTTTTTTGAATGCTGGTTTGTCAGGAGATGGTTGTAGATAGACGATTCCAACGATTGGTGATTTCACTTCAGTCCCATCAATTGTCGGCGCAACTGCTTCTGGTTGAACAGAATGGCTTTCTTCTTTTGGTAAAGCCGGTACAACTTGTTGAGGTTGTGGTTCAGAAGCACTCGTTGTTGGTACTGTTTGCCCCATTCCCCGACTCATTTCATTTTTATTCATATATAATTCAAATTGTCCGTCTTTCAAGTCAAATTCTGTTAAAGTTGACTGATCAAATTGACTGACTAATTCTTTGATTTCATTGATCTTCAACATTATTCCTCCCAGCGTTTCATACATAGTACAGCATTATGTCCACCAAATCCTAATGAATTACTCATGGCATAAGACAGTTCAGCTGGTTTACTTTCGTTGATCACAACGTTCAGATCGATTTCAGGATCTTGTTTTTCAACATTGATGTTTGGTGGAATAAACTGATGCTCTAACGCCATCAAAGTGGCAAGCGCCTCAATCCCACCTGCAGCACCTAATAAGTGACCAGTCATTGATTTCGTACTGCTGACATAGGTTTCTTTGAAAGAGTGTCCTAATGCGATTTGAATCGCTTTAGCTTCTGCTTGATCATTTGCAGGTGTACTTGTTCCGTGTGCGTTGATATAGCCCACTTCTTTTGCATCGATCCCGGCTTCTTCCATCGCCAATTTCATTGCTTTTGACGCACCAGAACCATCTGGTGTTGGAGCTGTCATATGGTAAGCATCACAATTTGAGCCGTAACCCACGACTTCACCATAAATTTTTGCGCCACGAGCTTGTGCATGCTCCAGTGATTCAAGGACTAATACTCCTGCCCCTTCACCCATAACAAAACCATTACGGTCTTCATCAAATGGCATCGAACCACGTTCAGGATCTGTCGATGTTGACAAAGCAGTCAATGCCGCAAATCCGGCGATCCCCATTTCACAGATTGTTGCTTCTGTTCCACCTGCAAGGATGATATCGGAATAACCATGTTTGATGTTGCGGAATGCTTCACCAATCGCATTCGTTCCACTGGCACAAGCGGTCACGATCGACGTACAAATTCCTTTCGCCCCTACACGCAACGCAATATTACCAGCTGCCATATTGGCGATCGACATTGGAACAAACATTGGTGATACACGATTGGCTCCTTTGTCGTGCATGCGGATGACTTGGCTTTCGATCGTTGGTAAACCACCAATCCCAGAGCCAACGATAACGCCAAAACGATCTTGGTTGATCGTTTCTTTTTCGATCCCACTCATCGTCAATGCTTCCATCGCAGCATAAATGCCATAGATTGAAAACATATCCATCCGTTTGCTATCTTTTTTTACAAAGTATTTATCAAAAGGAAAGTCTTTTACTTCACCTGCTAAAGTGATTCCTGTATCTGTTGCATCAAATTTTGTGATCGGTGCAATGCCATTCGTCCCAGCTTTTAAACTAGCTAAAAAACTATCTGCATCATTACCGATCGGTGAAGTGACTCCATAACCTGTAATTACTACTCGATTCATAAATTTTCCTCCCTATCCGTGCATGACCAATCCGCCGTCAACATTGATGACTTGCCCTGTGATATACGAGCTTTTCGCTAAGAACAATGCGGCTTCCGCAATATCTTCCACTTGGCCGAAATGTTGCATTGGAATTTGTTTTTCTGCTTGTTCTCTTACTTTTTCGGATAATACATCTGTCATATCTGTAGTGACAAACCCCGGAGCAATCACATTACATGTGATTCCTCGTGTGGCAACTTCTCTTGCCACAGATTTAGTAAAACCGACAACTCCTGCTTTACTTGCTGCATAATTGGCTTGACCCAAGTTACCGATCAATCCTGAAACACTTGAAAGATTGATGATCGCGCCTTCTCTTTTTTTCATCATTTTCTTTAACACGTGCTGTGTCATATTGAAAGTTCCTGTTAGATTGATATCCAAACATTTTTTGAAATCATCTGCATCCATACGTAAGACAAGTTTATCATTCGTAACTCCCGCATTATTGACCAAAATATCGACAGAACCCAGCTGCTGTTCTGCTTCTTTGATCATCTCTCCTGCTTTATCATAATCGGAGATATCACCTGAGATCCCTACACATTCAACCCCATGCGCTTTGATCGCATTGATTTTTTCGGCTGGGATCTCTCCACGACCATTTAAGAAGATGTTTGCGCCTGCTTTGGCAAAGGCTAAAGCGATTGCTTCACCAATTCCTCGTGTACTGCCTGTAATAAATACATTTTTTCCAGTTACGTCCATAACTTGCCTCCTATGACAATCGATTGATTGTTTCTTCAAATGTTTGTTGATTCTCCACACGTGCAACGGCGATCGACTTGTCGATTTTTTTCATAAAGCCACTTAATACTTTACCGGGCCCGACTTCGACCACTTGGTCGATTCCTAAATCTTTAAGTTTTTCGATACTTTCGTAAAAACGAACGGGTTTCATCACTTGTTGTTCAAGTAAACCTGGGATTCTTTCTTTCGTCATGATCTCTGTCGTGGTGTTGCTGATCACAGGTATTTCAGGTTCTGAAAAAACGATCTTGCTTAGTTCCTCCGCTAATTGTCTAGCAGCAGGTTCTAAGATTGCTGTATGGAAAGGGCCACTTACATTGAGTGGGATCATTCGTTTGATCCCTTGTTCTTGTAATAGTGCTACCGCTTGATCCACTGCTTTTTCTTCGCCTCCGATGACGATTTGCTGGGGTGTATTGTAATTTGCAGGGGAAACGATCCCCATTTCTTCCGCCTGCTTACAACAGCTCTCGATAACATCTACCGGTGCATTCATCACAGCTACCATTTTCCCACTACCGGTAGGTGCAGCGTCTGTCATAAACGTGCCTCTTTTTTCGACCAATGCGACTGCTTCACTAAAGGAGAGCGCACCACTGGCTACTAAAGCAGAATACTCACCTAAACTAAGCCCTAAAACGGCTTGAGGAGTGATCCTATGTTCTTTTAGCAAACGATAGAACGCAATGCTGACAGTCAAAATAGCCGGCTGCGTATAGATCGTTTGATCCAAACGTTCATTTGTTGAAAAACAAAGCTCCGCCATATCATAGCCCAAGATCTGACTAGCTTCATCAAAAGTCTGTTTCACGATGGGTTCATGGTAGAGGTCTTGACCCATTCCTTGGTATTGTGCACCTTGTCCGCTAAATAAAAATGCTGTTTTCATCATAGTCTCCAATTTATATTCAGGATAGATAGCTTTTTGTTTCATTTAAAAAAAGGCTAAGACATTCCTTTTTCGGAAAATGTCCCAGCCCCCAACCTAATCTTGATGATTATGCAGTTTGTTTTTCAACATAAGTGACTAAATCTTGAACTGTTTTGATGCCGTCTTCTGTTTCGATTTTCACATCAAATTCATCTTCGATCTCGTTGATGATTTGGAATAAATCCAAGCTATCTGCTTCAAGGTCTTCTTGGATGTTTGTCGTTAATTTGATTTCTTCTGTGTCTTTCCCTAATTCTTCCGCAATGATTTCTTGAATTTTTTCGAATACCATATGATAATTCCTCCGATATTGTTTCTTTATTTTATATTTTTTATTTTTATCAGTTTATAGTTCCATGAGGATACTTCCCCATGTCAATCCTCCACCATAACCTGTAAATACCACTTTTTGTTTTTGACCTAAGGTAATTTTTCCGCTTTCTATCGCTTCATCTAAAAGAATCGGGATGCTTGCTGCGGAAGTATTGCCATATTTATCCATGTTCGTTAGGAATTGCTCCTGGGGAATTTTTACCTTGCGAGCAATCTTTTCGATGATTCGTAAGTTTGCTTGATGCAAAAGCAGATAATCAACAGGTGTGTCTTGAATGAGTTCCTTGATGTTCATCGCGACGTCTCTTACAGCAAAGTCAAAAATATCCCGTCCAACCATTTTTAAATAGTAAGAACCTTCTGAATCTTTCGTGTATAAAGGCGATTGATTTGGTAGATAGCCAGAAGTAAGAGATTGCGCACGCGAACCATCTGCCGCTAGCGATTCTCTCAATAATTTTTGATCTGAGCCAGCTTCTAACAAAATCCCACCAGCACCATCACCAAACAAGACAGCGGTTGAACGATCCGTCCAATCGATCAGTTTAGATAATGTTTCGCCACCAATTACTAAACCTTTCATTGAGCCACAGCGAATCAGTTTCTCTGCAACACTCAAGGCATAAACAAATCCTGAACATGCGGCGCTGATATCAAAGGCGATTGCTTTGGTTGCGCCGATCCTTCCTTGAACTAAAGTTGCGACAGAAGGCGATGTATAATCAGGCGACATCGTAGCAACGATAATAAAATCGAGTTCCTTTGGATCGAGTGTTTTTTTCTTTAGTAATTTTTCGGCAACGAGGTAACACAAATCGGAAGTCTCCTGCTCGGTCACACAATGTCTCTCTTTAATTCCTGTACGGGATGAAATCCATTCATCCGAAGTGTCCATCATTTTTGAGAGATCATCGTTTGTGATGATTTTTTCCGGTAAGACACTTGCCGTTGCTGTGATCGTTCCAAATTGTTCCATTAAACTTCCTCACTTGTAATCTCGCAAGAAATCATGCAAGTTTTTCAATGCAGACAGCAAAGCTTGTTGTTCGTCGGTAGCCATACCGTCCATGATGTTTTTGACCATTTCACGATGGAAATGCTGATGCACACGGTAAAGTAACTTACCTTTTTTGGTCAACCCCAGCTTCACCACTCGTCGGTCGTCTTCACTACGGATACGCTCAACGTAGCCTTTCCTAACTAACTTGTTGATAGCAGTGGTCAAGGTCCCAACAGTAATCGACAGTTCTTTGGCTACTTCTGAAGTTGTCTTTTTCTTGTACATACCGATTGCCTCGATTGTATGCATCTCTGTAATCGACAGATCTTTGAATTGTGACTTTTTTAATTCGGATTCTTCGATCGTCAAAATATCATTGAAGACACTAACGAGATAATCATTTACTGTATTAAAATCAGGTTCCATGTTCCACCATCCACTAAAATTAGTTTGATTATCAAATCTTTTGATGTTCAAACTATATCTTAACTTTTTTCAAAATGCAACCTTTTAACTAAATTTTTTTGCATTATTAAATTTTTTTAATTTTTCATTTTAAAAGAAATGCTTATATATCAACGTTTTATTTACTGAAAATTAAAATATAGATATAAAAAAAATATTTTGATTATCAAAGTATCTCCATAATTTATTTATAAAATATGATAGCTTTTATTGTTCATTTTCGGAAATCTGTTATAATCTTTTTAATTCAATTTCAATTAGGGGAGCGCATATGCACTTAAAAGAGAAATTAAAAAACCTACCTTTGTTACCTGGTGTTTATTTGATGAAAAATAGCGAAGGTAAAATCATTTATGTAGGTAAAGCTAAAAATCTAAAAAATCGCGTAAGTACGTATTTTTATCAAAATAAACAACACTCGAAAAAAGTCTTGCGCTTAGTTCGTTCGATTGCTGATTTTGAGGTCGTTGTCGTTGATACAGAATTAGATGCTTTATTATTAGAGTGTCAACTGATCCAACACTATCGCCCGATCTATAATCGTCGGATGAATTATTTTGACAACTATAACTATTTACATATTCAATCCGATGGTCTTTTTCTCACGAATATCCCTACTGCAAGAACTTATGGACCTTTTCGTCTTTATAAAAAAATGCCAAGTATTCTACGCATTATTGAAGAAAACTACCAAATGCCATGGTTATCTGAAATCAGTCATTTAGCATTACAAGCCCAACTTCCAGAAATAAAAGATTGGACTTTTGAACAAAAGAAAAAAGAGATCCAAGGCTTATTACAGGGAAGAAATAAGAAATTATTAGGCTATTTAAAAAAACGTCAGTTGCATTTTATTGAGCAGCTTAATTTTGAAAAGGCAGCTATTCTTCAAAGGGATATTGAATTGGTAACGTATTTTACTCATCGAATACAAGAACAAAAAAGATTTTTGCGAACACCGAGAATCACATTGAGCATGCCGTTAGCTAGCGATGAGAACAAGATCAAACATTTCTTGGTTTCATACGGTCAAGTGGCTGACACAACGATTACAGAGCCTGGACAAGCGCCTCATTTCTATTATGAAAAAGACAACAGGTTGTCACTCAAGCGACAACTGTCTCAGGAAGAAATTGATCCTGTTCAAATCTTGATCAGCTACCAACGTAAACTGGTAAAAGACGAACAACAATCAAAAAAAGAGTCTGGAATCCAACCAATTGGTTGAATCCCAGGCTCTTTTAGCTAGCTCGAAATCTTATTGAATCAAATCATAGATCTCCATCGCAACGATATCGATATTGTCGAATTCGTATTGTTGATGTGTGTCTGTTTCAGTTAGTTCAAATGTTTCTGTCGCTTTATCATAAGTTACGGTACATTTTTCTACGCCCTCTTTTTCAAAGCGACGAACTTGCAGCTCATTGTCTGCTGATTCGACCATAGCCTCCAGTCGTTTAATGATTGCGACTAATTGTGAATGTGCCATCGGAGGTCCTCCTTTTCTTAGTTCTGTTATATTGTATCAAAAGCATCGTCGACTTGCATTGATTTTCTCCAAAAAAACTAGTTTTTTAGGATTTTTTTTTCGGCTGTCTGCCATCTTCCCACCAAAGCTTGATCAATGCTTGCGTTCCATCGTTCTCAAAACCCTTTTCTGCTAGCTGTTCATATAGCTTTCGTGCTTCTTTTGTCGCTGGTAAGTTCAACCCTACTTTGTCTGCTTCTGCCAAAGCAATCTTTAAATCTTTGATGAAATGTTTGACAAAAAAACCGGGTGTATAATTCTCTTGTAAAATACGTGGTGCATAGTTACTCAATGACCAATTCGCCGCACTGCCACCTGAAAGCGTCGCAATCACTTTTTCCAAGTCTAAATCAGCTTTCTGTGCATAAACGATCATCTCTGTCATGCCAGTCATTGTACCGGCAATCATGATCTGGTTTGCCATTTTTGTGTGTTGCCCTTTTCCAGCTGATCCATGTAAGGTAAACGTTGTTCCAAACTCACGAAATAGTGGTAATACTTGCTCGTAAACATGCTCTTTTCCACCAACCATGATCGTTAAAGTCCCGTTTTTTGCACCTAGATCGCCTCCTGAGACAGGCGCATCTAAGGCTTCTGCTCCGAGCTCTTGTGCGCTCGCTGCAATTTTCTCTGCAAGTGTTGGGGTACTTGTCGTTAAATCAACGACTGTTTTCCCACTTAAGCCTGCTCGGAAAATGCCTTTCTCACCATAATAGATCTCTTCCACATCTTGAGGGTACCCAACCATTGTAAAGACGACTTGGCTCGTCTCAGCTACTTCTTGTGGACTATCTGCCCATACTGCCCCTTCTTCTATAAGCGGTGCAGCTTTTGCTTTCGTGCGATTATAAACAGTCAGTTCATGACAAGCTTTTTGTAAATGACGAACAATTGCGCTTCCCATGACTCCTGTGCCGATAAAACCAATTTTCATCTTTTGTCCTCCTAAACGATAAAATCCTTGTTTCTATGCTAGTATACGCTAGAAACAAGGATTTTTTTAGGATTATTCACTGTTTTTTTATCTTTTGAACGAATTTAATTTAATTTTAATCCGTTCAATGGATGCTTCTTCTTCTTTTTTACGCATCTCTTCTTTGTAATAAACAAGCATATCTTCATAAAATTCGATCATTGATTGACCAAAATGAGTCGCAGAGATCTCGAAAAGTTTCTTCTCAAACACTTCTGGATTTTTTTCAACTTTGCTTTCAATATAATCAATAAGTGCAGGAGCAAAGTCTTCGTCCCGTTCGAAAGTTCGTCCAAGGGAAGCATGATCAAATAAACGATTTAAGTAAT
This sequence comes from Enterococcus sp. DIV1304_2, assembly GCF_050555445.1. NCBI lineage: Bacteria > Bacillati > Bacillota > Bacilli > Lactobacillales > Enterococcaceae > Enterococcus > Enterococcus sp. DIV1304_2. Next base: position 942,244 of record NZ_CP187851.1, on the reverse strand, counting down.
CATTTCCTTCAACTACACATGGTGTACCAGCTGCCATTGCTTCTGTATACGTCAGTCCTTGCGTTTCTGATGTCGACGCACACACAAAATAATCAGCCGCACGATAATAAAATGCGACATCATTGTTATCGACTTCTCCAGTAAATTGAACCACCTCAGCTAAATCCAGTGACGCGATCAATTCTTTTAGCTGTTCAACATAAGGTCCATTCCCAACTATGACTAGTCGTGCATCAGGATAGTGTTTGATGACTTCTGGGAATCCTTGGATCAACGCTTGGATATTTTTTTCATAAGAGATTCGACTTAAAGATAAAATCATCAAACCGTTTTCCTTGATCCCTAATGAAGTGCGTAGCTCTTTGATTTGTTCTTGTGTGATTTCTGGGCGTTTGAATTTGTCTATATCGATCCCAGTCGGTATCACTCGTAATGGTGCTGTCACCCCATAACTTCGCAATGTTTCGATGACACGCTCACTCGGACAAACCACACCTGTTGTATGGTTTACAAATAGTCGAGATAAGTATTTGACATGAGATTGTCGAATCACTTTTCCTTTTGCAATGTAATGGAGATAATCTTCGTACATCGTGTGATACGTATGGATCGATGGGATTTTTAATTTTTTCGCGACCATCTTTCCAAGAACACCTGCTCCAAACTCAGTGTGAGTATGGATAAGATCTAACTCTAACTCTTTTGCCACTAAATAGGCATACCACATTCCTCGTACCACTACTCGACGTTCTTTAAATGAGACAAAAGGAACACTTGGCATACGAATCACATCTTTTTCTAACTTGTCTGCATTGGGATCTGTTGTCGTGAATATATACACGTCATGTCCCATTTTTTCGAGTTCTTCTTTTAATGTCTTGATCGATGTCGCTACGCCACTTACCTGCGGAAAATAGGTATCGGTAAAAAAGCCGATTTTCATCTTTTTTCGCCTCCAAACTACCTTTATTTTGATTCTTGCATTTGTTCATTTGAAGAATCTGATGCTTTTAGCACTTGTTCATAAACGGATTGAAGTTGTTCACCAATTCTTTTGATACTTCGTTCTTCAGCCGTTTGATAGCCAGATTCAACTAGACTAGGCACTTCATGTCGAATGATTTTTTGAATAAGTTCAGAAAATTCTTGATTGTTTCGTCCCATATAACAATTTTTTTGATCTTCAAGCCAACCATCATAAACTGGGATATCACGGACTAACACATTTTGTTTACTTGCTAAAGCTTCAAGTACCACAATACCTTCTGTTTCTTCATATGAAGGGAAAAAGAACAGATCCGCCCCTGAGTAAGCTCCTTCGATGATTTCTCCACGAATATAGCCTGGAAAAATAACATTATCTGGATGATCCTCTTTCACGATTTTACGGATGTTGCTTGGGATCGAATACATCGGAACATGGCCAAACCAGATAAATGTATATTCTGGCAATTGCTTGGCTATTTCAACAAAGTCAATGATTCCTTTTCTAGCAAAGAAAAGTCCTACACAAATAATCACTTTTTGATCTGGTGAAAGATTGAAATATTTCCTGAAATTTTGTTCTTTGACAGGATCTGGCTGGTATTTTTCTAAATCGATCCCATTGGAAATGGATTGGATTGGTAAATCAATACCATAGCTTTGTAACAATTTTTTTGAATATGGGGTTGGTGTAATCAAGTAATCTGCCTTTTCATACAACCCAACTAAATATTTTTTCACTAACGGTGCTAATTGATTCGAACCGATAAAGGAATTACGGAAATCTTCCTCCGTTGAATGCGCATGATAAATAATTTTTTTACCGTCTCTACGCGCTTTGTTGACCATGTTGTGACTATTGATACCATATGTATTGATGTGCAAAATATCATAGTCTTCTTTACTATCTAAAGTATAGGAGATCCCTACATCCTTAAGAGCACGTTTTTGATGATCAAGTGCACGACCAATGCCGGACTTAGAAAGCATCTTCTCACTTTCAAAATATAATAATACCTTCATCTACGTTCCCCCTCACTCTTATATTATAACACAGCGTGAAAGCTGTCACTCAACCTTAAGTCCGATTTTTTCCCAACAAACTTGTAAGATGGCACGGAATTTTCTTTTTTATTATCGGAAGACAAAAAAAACAGGCACAGCAAAATACTGTGCCTGTTCTTAAAATCAAGCTAGATATTCATTAACAAGTTCTACGACTTCTTCCATTGTATCGCACTCATTTAAGGCGCGATCCGCAAGTTCAGCCATTTTGCTTGTATCTAAACGTTTCATCAAGCTACGAGTTTTTAAGATTGATGTTGCACTCATTGAGAACTCATCTAATCCCATACCGACTAGTAAAGGAACAGCCATTTGATCGCCGGCCATTTCTCCACACATACCAGCCCATTTACCTTCAGCGTGTGCTGCATCAATGACGTTTTTGATCAAACGTAGAATTGATGGGTTGTATGGTTGGTACAAGTATGAAACACGTTCGTTCATACGGTCAGCTGCCATTGTGTATTGGATCAAGTCGTTTGTTCCTACTGAGAAGAAGTCAACTTCTTTAGCAAATTTGTCCGCAATAACGGCTGCAGCTGGAATCTCGATCATGATCCCTACTTGGATCGAATCAGAGACTTCAATGCCTTCATTTACTAATTTTTGTTTTTCTTCTTCAAAGATTGCTTTTGCACCACGGAATTCTTTTAGTGTAGCAACCATTGGGAACATGATACGCAAGTTTCCATGTACAGAGGCACGTAATAACGCACGCATTTGCGTACGGAACATATCGTCACCTTGTTCTGACAAGCTGATACGTAATGCACGGTATCCTAAGAAAGGATTCATTTCATGCGGCAATTGCAAGTATGGTAATTCTTTATCTCCACCGATATCCATTGTACGAACAACGACAGGTTTTCCTTCCATTCCTTCCAATACTGCTTTGTAAGCAACGTATTGGTCTTCTTCAGTAGGAAAATCTGGTGAATCCATATAAAGGAATTCAGTACGATAGAGGCCAACTGCTTCACCACCATTGTTGTGTACACCGACTAAATCTTTAGGTGTACCAATGTTGGCTGCTAATTCAAAGTGTTTGCCATCGGCAGTCACTGTCTCAGCATGTTTCAGTTTTTCCCATTCTGCTTTTTGTGCAGCATAATCTGCACCGATTTTTTCAAATTCGGCTTTTTGTTCTGCTGTTGGCTCAATGACTACGTCGCCTTCGATTCCATTAACAGCTAACATTACGCCTTCTTTTACCTTCGCAGTGATTTCTTTTGTTCCAACGATTGCTGGAATTTCAAGAGAACGAGCCATGATTGCAGAATGCGATGTCCGTCCACCGATATCTGTTACAAAAGCTTTTACGAAGTTACGATCTAACTGAGCAGTGTCACTTGGCGTCAAATCATGCGCCACGACAACAACTTCTTCATTGATCATTGAAGGGTTTGGTAAAGTCACACCTAGAAGATGTGCTAAAATACGTTTTGCAACGTCACGAATATCTGCTGCACGTTCTTGCATGTAAGCATTATCTTCCATAGCTTCGAACATACCGATATACATATCCGTTACTTCTTTAAGAGCTGATTCAGCATTTACACTGTTATCTTTGATGTTTTGTTTGATTTGACCTATCATTTCAGGATCTGAAAGAACCATTAAATGTGCGTCAAATACTTGCGCTTCTGCTTCACCTAAGCTTTGCGCTGCTTTTTCACGAATTTGTTGTAATTCTTCAGTTGATTTTGCTAAAGCATCATCTAAGCGAGCTTCTTCAGCTGAAGTATCCTCAACTGTCGTCTTACTGAATGATAAATCCGGTTGAACTAGCAGGTAAGCTTTTGCAACGGCTACTCCGTCACTAGCGGCGATCCCTTTTAGCATTTCAACCATTATTCAGATAAGCCTTCTTTCTTCATTGTTTCAACGATAGCTGCCATAGCGTCAGCTTCGTCAGCACCTTCAGCAGTGATAGTAACGTCAGAACCTTGACCTACACCTAAAGACATAACGCCCATGATAGATTTTAAGTTTACTGATTTACCTTTATACTCTAAGTTTACATCAGAGTTAAATTTGCTTGCTGTTTGTACTAATAGTGTAGCTGGACGTGCGTGGATCCCAGTTTCTGCTACTACGTGAAATTCTTTCTTTTCCATATTAATCGGTCTCCTTTAAGTGAGTGTTGTTTTTATGTGAGGGTTTTCTTTTTTAGCAATCCATGATAGAACTAATCAGATGAACCCTTTCATCTGTAAAGATTACCATTTTTTTTCCTTAGATACAACAGTTTTCATTTAAATTGAGAGAAAATCCAGTAAACTATTGTGTGGTTTTGTTTTGGGCTTGGTTTTGACTATTCCTATTTTAAGGCAATCTATGTTTTTTTATAACCCAAGGCTCTTCTCACTAATCATTGATTGTAGCGCAGATTATCTATTAGTGAGATTTCACCTATAGTCCTTGCCAGATTCCAACACAACTTAAACTTGCCAGCCAAATAGTTTATTACCATTGCCTGAGGGAAAGAATCAATTGCTTGCGTCTCTTCAAAATTTTAGTATAATAAAACTAAATGGTCAGTAATGGTCAACTCATTATGACTTTTAAAGGCTTTTTGATCAAGTGTTATTCTTTTACCAAGAGAAATACGCGATGTAAAATAGACCTATTGACCAATGTTTGAAAGGACGTGAATGTTTTATGCTTTGTCAAAACTGTGGAAAAAATGAAGCAACGATTCACTTGTATGCGACTGTCAATGGTCAACGTACACAACTTGACTATTGTCAGAGCTGTTACCAAAAAATCAAAAATCAGCAAAATGGAGGTCTAACAAGTATGGCCCAAAATGATCCATTTGGCTTTGGGAGTCTGGACGATCTATTTCGTTCGATGTCTCGTCAAATGCAACAACAAGGCAATTTTGAACAAACACCCCCTACTCAATTTGGTGGGAACAACAACTTTAATGGTGGACAACCGCCACAAGGCCCTGCTTCAGATGGTCTTTTAGGCGAATACGGTATCAATATCACAGAAGAAGCGCGACAAGGAGAAATCGACCCTGTTATTGGACGGGATGATGAAATCAAGCGCGTGATCGAGATCTTGAATCGCCGTACAAAAAACAACCCTGTCTTGATTGGTGAGCCAGGTGTTGGTAAAACGGCTGTTGTTGAAGGTCTCGCACAAAAAATCGTTGATGGCGATGTCCCACAAAAATTACTTGATAAAGAAGTGATTCGCTTAGATGTCGTTTCACTTGTCCAAGGTACAGGAATCAGAGGGCAATTTGAAGAACGGATGCAAAAACTGATCGAAGAAATCAGACAAGCAGAAAATGTCATTTTATTTATTGACGAAGTTCATGAAATCGTTGGGGCTGGTTCAGCTGGTGATGGTAACATGGATGCCGGAAATATACTAAAACCTGCGTTAGCTCGTGGTGAATTACAAATGGTTGGGGCAACGACATTGAATGAATACCGGATCATTGAAAAAGATGCTGCGTTAGAGCGACGGATGCAACCTGTTCGTGTCGATGAACCTTCTGTAGATGAAACGATCAGTATTTTACAAGGGTTACAAAAACGCTATGAAGATTACCATCATGTCAAATACACAGATGCTGCGATCGAAGCTGCGGCTAGATTATCTAATCGTTATATCCAAGATCGTTTTTTACCGGATAAAGCCATTGATCTACTTGATGAAACAGGATCTAAGAAAAACTTGACGATCCAAATCGTTGACCCAAAAATGATCGAAAAGAAATTGGAAGAAGCGGAAGAACAAAAATTGTTGGCTTCTAAAGAAGAAGATTTCGAAAAAGCAGCTTATTATCGCGATCAAATCAATAAGTTGAAAAAAATGCAAGAACGTCAACTTTCAGAAGAAGAAATCCCAGTGATCTCTGAGAAAGACATGGAAAAAATCGTTGAACAACGTACAGGCATCCCTGTCGGTGAACTAAAAGAAAAAGAACAAACTCAATTGAAAAACTTAGCTGACGACTTGAAAAAACATGTCATCGGGCAAGATAATGCGGTGGATCGGGTAGCCAAAGCTATTCGTCGTAATCGAGTTGGTTTAAGCAAGAAAAACCGTCCAATTGGTTCTTTCTTATTTGTTGGTCCTACTGGTGTTGGTAAGACAGAATTAGCGAAACAACTCGCCTACGAGTTATTTGGATCTGAAGAATCAATGATCCGTTTCGATATGTCCGAATACATGGAAAAACACAGTGTCGCAAAATTGATTGGTTCCCCTCCAGGCTATGTCGGCTATGAAGAAGCTGGTCAATTGACTGAAAAAGTACGTAGAAATCCGTATAGTTTGGTTCTGCTTGATGAAGTAGAAAAAGCACATCCAGATGTCTTACACATGTTCCTACAAATCTTAGATGATGGACGTTTGACTGATGCGCAAGGTCGGACAGTCAGCTTCAAAGATACGATCATCATTATGACAAGTAATGCTGGGACCGGAAAAGTAGAAGCCAATGTTGGCTTTGGTGCAGCCCGTGAAGGTGTGACTCGTTCTGTCTTGAATCAATTGAACAACTACTTTACACCTGAATTCTTGAATCGTTTTGATGGAATCATCGAGTTCAGTGCTTTATCAAAAGAAAACTTGATGACGATCGTTACTCTTATGCTTGATGATGTCAACCAATTGTTGGCGGCTCAGCAATTGCATGTGGACGTCCCTACGAATGTCAAAGAAAAGCTGGTTGATCTTGGCTACGATCCAGCAATGGGCGCACGACCATTACGTCGAACGATCCAAGAACAAATCGAAGATGGCATTGCCGAATTCTATCTTGATCATCCAACGATCTCTGATCTTAAAGCAAAATTAGATAAAGACGATAAAATCGTCATTACTTCTAAACCTGAACGTTTAGTCAAAGAAGCAAACAACGAACCGACAGAATAATTCCACACTCAAATGGTAGAAAAAATTGAGCGGAGAGTTTGCCACTCTCCGCTTTTGTTTTTATTTTTGGAAAAGATAGTAACGATTTTTTCTTATTCGTTTATTTTTAAGAAGACAAAATGCTGTTCATTTTACTAAAAAAAAATTATACTTAATGTAAGTTATTTCTTAAATACATAAGAGAGGTGAGCGCCATGAAACTAGTTAATGTAACAAACAGCCATTCACGATTAGTTTTAAACCAATTAGAAAATACAGATGCACATATGGTAAAGGTGTATACCGCAGGAAATACAACCGTTATTTATACAGAAGCTCCTGAGCACAATGAAATCGTCCTGATGAATGAAAACCGCAATATCCAACCAAAGGAAATTGAAGAAATCCAACACTACTTCTTAAAAAAAATCCATGACGCTGAGTACCATCCTGAAGACATCCAAGTGATCGAGTTACCTGGCTTAGTAGAAATCTCTATTCCAAAAAGAAATTTAAATGCACCAATTGCTATGTAGTACTAAAAAGTAAATCATGAATCAAAAGGGTTTTGTCGAAGTCACTTGGCATTCCCTTTTTTTCTTTTTCCTATTTCCAACTTCTCTCCCCTTTACTGGGCGATCCGCTTGGATGATCGAGCGGATTTCTTTGACGATCCGTTCATTCTTTTCCCAGTTCTCAATATCTAACATCTGACATAATTGACGCATTTTTGCTTTTTTTCTTTCAATACGCTGTTTTTTCTCGATTTCTGTTTCCATTTGTTCCCTGCTTTCTTTGCTTATTTTATATATATGTACGCAAAAATATTCTAATCTATTTTTTTATTTGATTTTAATTGATTTTTTCAAAATAACCAAAAAAACGTTAAAATCCAACAAAAACACACGACAATTCGCTGAAAACATGAATTGTCGTGTGTTCGTTTTTTATTTATATACTAAATAAATATTTTTAAGCTTTTATGCTAAAAATGGATCAATTGAACCAGCAACGAGAACCACTGATTACATCAAACTTTTTAATTTTACGTTTGGATATTTGTCAGCAAACCAGCGCTCTGCAAACTGGTTCTCAAATAAGAATAGCGGTTGATCGAAGCGATCTCTCGCTAAGATGTTACGACTAGAACTCATTTTCTCATCTAGATCTTCCGGTTCGATCCAACGGGCAATCTTATTACCCATTGGTGACATGATCACTTCTGCATTGTATTCATTCAACATCCGATACTGGAAAACTTCAAATTGCAATTGTCCAACTGCCCCGATGATGTATTCTTCGGTCACATAGGTTTTATATAATTGAATGGCACCTTCTTGTACCAATTGATTGATTCCTTTGTGGAATGATTTTTGTTTCATCACATTTTTAGCCGTTACTTTCATGAAAAGCTCAGGCGTAAATGAAGGTAATTCTTCATAAGCTACTTTTAGTTTTCCTTCATATAATGTGTCACCGATTTGATAGTTTCCGGTATCATACACACCAATGATATCTCCAGCTACAGCATTTTCAACATTTTCTCTGGCATCTGCCATAAATTGCGTGACATTACTCAATTTTAATTTTTTGTTCGTCCGCTCTAATGAGACGTCCATTCCTCGTTCAAAAGTCCCTGAACAAATTCGTACAAATGCAATACGATCTCGGTGAGCTGGATTCATATTGGCTTGGATTTTAAAAACGAAGCCGGAAAACTCTTGTTCATAAGGGCTGATTACTTGATCTTCACGTGTTTTGTGGCCATAAGGAGATGGCGCCAAATCAACGAATGTTTCTAAAAAGGTCTGTACACCGAAATTAGTCAACGCTGAACCAAAAAATACTGGTGTCTGTTCCCCACGAGCAATTTTTTCTTCATTAAATGAATCCCCAGCTTCTTTTAACAGCTCTACTTCTTCTAATACTTGCTCGTACAACGAATTATTTCTTAGTGGATGATCCTCCGGTAAGTGACCCTCTTCATCTAATTGAGCCAAGCGTTCATCTTGATAATTCTCAGGACGATAAAATTCTACTCGGTTATGATGGATGTCGTATAATCCTTCCAGTCCTTTCCCCATGCCGATTGGCCAATTCATTGGGCAAGATTCGATATCTAATAACTCTTCTAATTCTTCTAAAAGATCAAGCGGTTCTCGACCATCTCGGTCCAACTTATTGATGAAGGTGAAAATAGGAATGCCTCTTCTTTTGACTACTTGGAAAAGTTTTTTCGTTTGTGCCTCGATCCCTTTTGCGCTATCGATTACCATGACCGCACTATCGACCGCCATCAACGTACGATACGTATCTTCTGAAAAGTCCTCATGCCCAGGGGTGTCTAAAATATTGACTCTTTTTCCGTGATAATCAAATTGCATCACTGAACTGGTAACAGAAATCCCACGTTGTTTTTCGATTTCCATCCAGTCAGATTTTGCAAAATTACCTGTTTTCTTTCCTTTGACCGTTCCTGCTTGGCGAATCGCACCACCGAATAAAAGTAGTTGTTCGGTGATCGTTGTTTTCCCCGCATCCGGATGGGAAATGATCGCAAATGTGCGTCGATTGTCCACTTGCTGTTTTAATTCTGGATTATTCATAAATTTACTCCATTCTTCATTTGTCTATTGCTTCATAAAAGAGAACCCCTTCGACTATTCGATAGTTCCTCTATCCTTTTCTTCAACTCAAATAGTATAGCATGGATCTTAAGTTTGAAAAAGTAAGCGAAACAGTTTTACTTTTTCTTTTCATTTGATATCTCCAAAAAAAGAACAGATACATCACTTCAGAAAGCAAGTAATATATCCGCTCTTTGTTTCGTTAAAAGATCATCGAAGGTGCTTTATCTTCGTGGTTCGTCGTCTTCAAAATCTTTTTTGAAATAGCGACGTTCTTCTTCAGGCTCAGCTTCTATTTCTTCTGGATCATGGAAGATCACACGAATTTTAAGTATTCTTGAGCCTTCCATTTCTTCAGAGATCAAAGTAATGTTTTCAACATCAAATGACAGCTTTTCTCCTTCATCAGGGATCATACCTAAAGCAGTGATCAAGTAGCCAGCCATTGTATCCACATCACTCATGTGTAGATTACTTTCAAACGCCTCATTGAATTCATCGATCAGCATTCGACCTTGGATGATATATTCGTATTCACCGACTTGTTCGTAGAGATTTTCTACTTCGTCTGACTCATCATCGATTTCTCCAACGATTTCTTCAAGTAGATCTTCCAATGTCACTAAACCTACGACTCCGCCATATTCATCTAATAGGATCGCCATTTGGTTTTGTGTTTTCTTCATTTCATATAATAGATCATCAATAAAAATCGTTTCTGGAACAAAAAGCGGTTCCTGCATGATTTTTTTGATCTCTAAGTTTTCGAACCCAAATTTATGGGCAGCTTTTAATAAATTTTTCGTATGAAGGATTCCAACAACTTTATCTTTGTCTTCATTATAAACAGGAATCCTTGAGTAATTCTCCGATAGTACTTCGTTGACATTTTCTTCAATGGAGTCATTAATGTCGATCATAAAAGCATCTGTTCGAGGAACCATTACTTCCCTTGCAACTTTTGTGTCTAAAGAAAAGACACCTTGAAGCATTTCCAACTCTTCGTTGTTCAATACCCCTTCGTTTTCAAGCATATACCGCATTTCGTCGCGGGTCATCTTTGAATCTTCATCGTCAAAAGTCATTGGTGTAATCCGTGCCAACAAGCTGGTAGATGCAGATAACAGCCACACGAAAGGTTTCGCTACGACACCGATCATTCGGATCATACCAGAGGTGAAATTCGCTACCTCTTCTGATTTATTCAAGGCGATCCTTTTCGGGTATAATTCTCCAAAAACAATCGAAACATAGGTCAAAATAGCCAGTACGATAATATTTGCAATACTTCTTGCTGCGGCACCGCCACCTAATAGTGGGGCTAATCTTACGGATAAAGTATTAGCTAAAGATGCACCAGATAAAATATTGACCAAAGTGATTCCTACTTGGATAGTGGATAGGAAGTTATTTGGGTTCTGCAATATTTTTAAAAGCTTTTTAGATTTAACATCTCCTTCTTCCGCTTTTTGTTCGATCCGATTTTTATTGATCGATACAACTGCAATTTCGGAAGCTGCTAAAAAAGCATTGATCAATGTCAAAATGATCAATAATAAAATTTGCGCTAACAGCGGCTGACTCTCAGGGTCAGCATTCATAATCGCATTCTCTCCTTATTCATTTAAATTTTTATTTTTTTATAGAAAAAAACGTGGCTAAAGGTAGCCACGTTAAAATGGTATCATAAAGAAAATTTCTTTGCAATAAAAATAGCCATTACATCTTAAGATTCAAGAGTTGTTGCGATTTTTTTCTTATTCTCATTTTGTTTATCTTCTTTAACGATCTTGACGATATAAGAAATGATTGTTTTACAAATGGCATAGAATGGTACTCCTAGAAAAATCCCTAGTAGTCCGGCAATATTCCCGGCAACCAGTAAAACGATGATGATTGTCAAGGGATGGATCTTCAATGATTTTCCTATGACATTTGGATAAATGATATTCCCATCCAATTGCTGAACGATCAAGACAACCCCACAGCATAGCAGTGCTTTGAATGGATCATTGAATACTGTCACTAAAAACGCTGGGGCTAAACCTAAATATGGACCCAAATATGGAATGAGGTTAGTCAACCCTGCTATCACCCCGAAAAGAAAGGCGTAATCCACACCTATTGCAAAATAACCTAGAAAAGTGAATGTCCCAACGAATAAGCATTCGATTGCTTGTCCGCTGATGTAATTTGCTAATGTTTTATTCAATTGTCCTAATAACTCAACGATTTGTTCTCTCCGTTTTTCTGGGAAGAACCGTTTGATATTCGGTACAAGTTTTTCGCCATCTTTCAACATGTAAAACAAGATGAATGGTGCGGTAATAATAACGATGGTTGCTGAAGCAATCGTTCCAACGATCGAGCCTAAACTATTGGACAACCCACTTAGAAATTGTTGGATGATCGTACCATATGAGATATCCAACTGTTCAAAATATTTATTGATATCGACATCTTTGAATACGGACCATTGTGCGACTTCTGCTAACCAAGTCTCTACTTGACGAATAAAGTTAGGCGTATTCGAGGCCAAAGAAGAAATTTGTTGAACTAAACTTGGGATGACACTTAACAAGATCCAGACCAGAGCGGCTACTAACAATAACAGTACGATTGCTACTGCCCAGATCCGTTTCATTTTCGTTTTCATCAATAATCCAACGATCGGATTCAAAATATAATACAAAAAACCAGCAATCAAAACTGGTGCAAATAATGTGGAGAAGAATGTCCCGATTGGTTGGAAGACAAAGTTGATTTTCGAGGACACTAAGATCAATGTTGCTAAAATCAACAATTCAAATGACCAGAACATCAACTTTGATTGTTTTAACTTATCGAACAAATAATTCCCTTCTTTCCTTTTTTATGATATTATATAACATTCTTTTGAAAAAATCTGTTATTTTTGTTTTTATTATAGGCACTTTTCATTCCGATCACTTTACAGTATACTACTGGAAAGAAAGGTGGCTGTTTGATGAAAGTAGTTCATACAAAAGATACAATGAGTCCTATTTATCTCGATGCTGTACGTATCAGAAATCAAGTCTTCGTTGTCGAGCAAGGTGTTCCCTTCGAGAGAGAAATCGATCAGGATGAGGCACATTGTGTCCATTTCGTCCTTTATACAGATGCGCATGAGGCGCAAGGTACCGTTCGTTTACTGCCACTTGAAAATGGTCAGATAAAAGTACAACGTATGGCGATCCTTGCCGAATACCGTCAACAAGGTTTGGGGCAAGTCTTACTAAGAGAAGCAGAGTCTTTTGCTAAAAAACAAGGCTTTGATACGATCAAATTAGGCGCTCAACTGACCGCTATTCCTTTTTACGAGAAGCTTGATTATCACCCCTACGGTGAAGCCTTCGAAGATGCAGGCATCCAACATCTCAACATGAAAAAAAACTTGTGAAGCATCTAAGTAAAAACAGTAAGTAAGATGAAGATCCCTTCACTTACTTACTGTTTTCGTTTACTTTTGCGACAATTGCTTGTAACGGTCATACCAAATATCAATATAGCCTTCTGAGAATGGGCCATCTCCATTATTGATCCAGTCAACCAAAATCTTCACGTTCTCTTTTAAAATGAAGTCAATATCACTTGGATAATTCATCATTTGACTATGCATTTCATATTCATCGACATCTAACAAGCGCTTCTCGCCATCAGGAAAAACCTTGATATCTAAGTCATAATCAATATATTTTAATGCTTCATCATCTAATAAAAAAGGTGAAGCCAGATTACAATAATAGGAAACCCCCTTTTCTCTGATCATTGCTATTACATTGAACCAGTATTTTTTGTGAAAGTATACAATCGCTGGTTCTCGCGTCACCCAACGTCGTCCGTCAGACTCTGTGACAAGAGTATGATCGTTGACACCGATCATTGAATGTTCGCTTGTTTTCAATACCATGGTATCGCGCCACGTTCGATGCAATTTGCCGTCGTGTTTGTAACTTTGGATCGTTACAAACTCTCCTTCTTTTGGAACTCCCATCGCAATCCTTCCTTAGCAACATTTTGTGCTTTGTGTTGGGGTGTTCATTACACCGACATCGTAATTATTATAGCAATAAAAATCATCTTTGCCTAGAAAGGATTACTATTGTTTCGATTTTTATCCAACTGCTGGACGAGCTTCATTTGCACTTTCGGGAAAACCACTTGTTCAAACGCTTCTGGTATCAGCCACTGTGTCTGTTTTCCATTCTCAGACAGGTCTTTTGCATTCTTAGGCAATCGACCATAAAACAATAAAACATGCCATTTCAAGTGACTGAAGATATGCGTTACTTCCCCTAAGTGACGTTTTTGCCATACAACTTTGTCCACATGAGCAAAAGGCAATACTGAAGCACCATCTTCAGCCACTAATGCCTCATCGAACAAACTGATTTCGTCCGTAGGCTGCCAGTCTGATTCTAATTTTCCATATACTTCTTTCGTTACTTCTACCATCGGAAATGTCCACATATCAGCGAGTAGTTTTTGTTGATCTCGTTGTTCAAAATAATAAGCACCCTCTGCGTTTTCAATCGCGGCACAAACATAATAAACATCTCGTGGCTTGGCTTTTTTTGTTTTGACAGGGTAGGCGGTTTGGACCCCTTTTTCTTTTGCTAGACAAAATGCTTGGATCGGGCATTCTTCACATTTAGGCGAGGTCGGCGTGCAGATTGCTGAGCCAAGATCCATCAATGCTTGATTGAACTCACCTGGATGCTCTTCGTCAATGATTTTCCGCATGGCTTGATCAAATACTTTGCGACTCGATGCTTTCGCAATATCTTCTTCGATACAAAACAGTCGACTAACCACACGCATGACATTTCCATCGATCGCTGGTTCAGGTACCCCAAAAGCAATACTTGCAATTGCCCCTGTCGTATAAGGACCGATCCCTTTTAATGTACTGATTTCTTCCGGTGTTTGTGGCATCTTTCCGTCAAAATCTTCCATGATCTGTTTTGCGGCAGCTTGAATATTTCTGACCCGCGAGTAATAACCTAAGCCTTCCCAAGCTTTCAGCAGTTTTTCTTCGGGTGCTTGCGCCAACGCTTCGATCGTTGGGAACCACTCCATAAAGCGATAAAAATAATCAATGACTGTATCGACTCGGGTTTGTTGCAACATGATTTCTGATATCCAAATACGATAAGGGTCTTGATTGTAGCGCCAAGGGAGATTTCTTTTCTCGAGTTCATACCATTCAATGAAACGTTCTTGAAACTCTTTTGTTTTTTCTGAAGACCAGTTTTCCCATTCTCTACTCACTTGTTTCTTCTTCCTTTTCTATAATAAAGCGTTGGATCATCTCAAAATCAAAGCCTTTTTGATAGAGACTCTGCTTTACTTTCATCTTTCTTTTCTGCGGTTCAAAGCGACTGTTCTTACGCCAGATCTTCTCACCTTGTTGTACTAAAAGCTCGTATTCAGCTTCTGGATCAGTTTCCTGTGGTAATGTTTGTATCGCTTCTTGGATCACATCATTAGTAAACCCTTTTGTCATCAACTTCTGTTGGATATTCCGTAATAGATCCTTATGACTTTTTGCACGATTTTTTTCGTAAGTCTTTTCCGCTGTTTGTCGTGCATTTTCTACTTGCTCTTCAAACGGATACTGGCTTAAAGACTGCTCGATCACTTCTGGCGAGAGCCCTTTTTGTTGCATTTGCTGTGCTAATTTTTTTGGTCCTTTGTCACTCAAACGCATATTCGTTCGGACGTAACTTTCACCAAAAGTCAAATCGTCCACAAGACCTAATTCTTTTAATTTTTCAACGATTTTATGACGGTCTTCTTGTCCGATTTCTTTGTCTTTTAAATAGATCCGAATTTCTTTTTCCGTTCGTAATTGGTAACTCAAATAATTCAATGCTTGTTGTAAGCCAAAATCATAACCTGTACTTTTTTTGATTTCAGCTAATTTATCTTCTGTTAATTCTTGTCCTTTTAATAAACGATAGCGTACTAAAATATCTTCTGATACTTGTAGTGTTTCGCCATCCGAAAGATCGATCTGATAAAAAGGCCCTTTGCCTTTACTGATTCTTGCAATAGAAAGCAAACTATCCCTCCTCGAACATATATTCCTATCATAACATAGAAAATCCCCAACTCTCGCTATAATATGTTAGAATATAGCCACATAATGATAAAAAAGGGAGATACCTATGCCAGAAGCAATTGTTAAAAACGGCCAAACGATCACATTGAAAATCAAACGTTTAGGGATCAACGGAGAAGGAATCGGCTACTTTAAACGCATGATCGTCTTTGTTCCGTATGCTCTTCCTAAAGAAGAAGTCGTAGTGAAAATCACCAAAGCGACCCCTCGCTATGCCGAAGGACAACTAGTCAAAGTTAAAAAAACAAGTAAGGATCGTGTGACTGCTCCTTGTCCAGTCTATTATGAATGTGGCGGTTGTCAATTGCAGCATCTAGCGTACCATGCGCAGTTGGATTTCAAAAAAGATTTGCTTTTGCAATCGTTAGAAAAATTCAAGCCCGTCGGCTATCGTGAGTATCCACTTTTACCGACGATTGGAATGGACGATCCTTGGCGTTATCGGAACAAAGCGCAATTTCAATTAAGAAAAAATAAACAAACAGGCAAAATCGAAGCTGGGCTCTATCAAGCCAACTCTCATGACTTAGTGGCGATCACTGATTGTTTAGTGCAAGAGCCAGCTACACAAAAAGTGATGAATACAGTCATTGATTTATTGAATAAATATGATTTACCGATTTATGACGAACGTACTGATAGTGGGATTTTCCGCACGATCATGGTTCGAGTGGGTATACAGACAGGTGAGCTACAAGTTGTCTTTATTACTAGAAGTCAAAAATTCCCACAAAAAAATGTCCTGATTCGCGAGATCAATCAGCAACTCCCTGAAGTTGTTTCGATCATGCAAAACGTGCAACCTTTAAAAACCTCCCTCGTGATGGGCGACGAAACAAAACATATTTGGGGAAAAGAAGCCATTGAGGAACGAATCAATGAAGTGACTTTTGACCTTTCACCTCGTGCCTTTTTTCAGTTGAATCCTCAACAAACAGAAGTCTTATATGGTGAAGGAATCAAAGCTTTAGCCATCGAACCAGAAGAAACGATCGTAGATGCTTATTGTGGTGTTGGGACAATTGGTTTGAGTGTAGCAAACAAAGCAAAAGAAGTGCGTGGAATGGATACGATCCCCCAAGCCATTGCAGATGCACAGAAAAACGCACAACGTTTAGGGTATGAGAATACTCGTTATGAAGTGGGGACGGCGGAAGAGCTCTTACCAAAATGGTTGAATGAAGGATTTCGTCCGGATGGGATCATCGTTGATCCGCCACGTACTGGTTTAGACGAGCAATTGATCCAAGCAATTTTAAAAAACCCACCGCAAAAATTAGTTTATATTTCTTGTAATGTTTCAACTTTAGCAAGAGACCTCGTCCAATTAGCGAAAGTTTTTCACGTCGAGTATCTGCAGTCTGTCGATATGTTCCCTCAAACAGCACGTTGTGAAGTTGTCGTGAAATTAACAAAAAAATAATTCAACAGCGCCAACCAGAATCCTTATAAAAAATAAGCATTTTCCTCTGCATAGGTCAAAAACTATTTCAGAGGTCAATGCTTATTTTTTTATCCGATCATTTCTGATCGAATCTTATTTCATTTGTTTTTTTCGTTTCAATAAAGTAAAAAGCGTTTGAACTTGTCCTTTGAAAGACATGACATCATCAAAAATATCTTCGCCATCATTCAACATCTTCACTGTGATCCAACCTAATGATTCAGTGATCGTACTAGCGACAGTTGCGTTGATTGCTGCACCAGCCACTGTACCTACTGCCGGAATGATCTTGATGATATTCCCTACTGCACTTCTACCTAAACTAACAACGATCAACTCTTTTGAGACACTCTTACCTAATGATTCAGACCACGATTGCCCAAATAACTTGTGGAGACGTCCCATCATCGTTAGCTGAACAGGTACAAGTAAAAAAGCATCTGAAAAAGGGATCGGTGAACAACCGATGATAGCCGCTGTCAAAGAGGCCGCATGAATCGTTGCATGGCATTTTCTACGTAAAGGTTCGTCTACCCCTTTTAAGAATTCTTCAAATAGACGGTCGAATTGTGTTTTACTCTTTGCTAATGTTTGTTCCGCCTTGCTTTTCGACGAATCAAAATTTCGTAAAATAGCTGCGGATGTTTTTTGGGGAAGTCTTTTCATTGTTTCAGCAAAAAAGGAAGCAAATTCTTTTTGTTCCTCAGGTGTTTGCTCCAATGTTTCTTCCAACTCTGTTTCCTCATGTTCGATTACAGTATCTTCAATCGATTCTTTATTTTTCTTTTTTTTACGTAAAAATTTTTTCATTTGATTTCCTCCGTAACCCATTTCTTCTGGTATCCTTACTTCTATCATACAATACAATCTGAAGTTCGCCAAAAAAATGGGACCATCATTGTACCTGCCCCCTTTTGATTTTAGGTGGTTCGAATATACAAATAAACACCCATGAAGTGAAAATGAGAGTCACTTCATAGGTGTTCTTTATATGATCAGTTAAAAAGGTTTCTCTTCAAGGTTTATCTATTGAACATTGACATCGATTACTTGGTAGAACGCATTTGTTGTATCTGAAATATTCCAAACAGCTAAAATCACGTTGTAACCTTTTCTATCTTGAGGAACAGTAATTGTTTGATTTACTGTTTTTGGTGGAACTGTTGCTTTATCATCGATTTTTGTGATCAATTCAAAATCGCTGAATTTCAAAGGTTGGTTTTGGTTCCAACCTGGTTTTGTAATGTAGTAATCCCAAGTGCTTGTGCGATGTTGTGCAGTTAAGTTCCAAGTGATATTCAAAGGACCAGCATTAATTACACTTTTATGCCAACGATTGGCTGTCTGTTCATCTAATGGTTCAAATCCACTGACACCTGCACTCGCGATTTTTCCATCGATAAATGTATTTTTAGGGGCTTCAATACTTTGTGGTTCCCATTGTGCGCGTCCAACGTTTTGATTCAAATTACCTGCAGCTGCTGTACCGAAATAGGCACGACTCCCTGGAGATGTCACATAACCATGTGCATAACCAGATGTACCAAATCCAAACAAACCTAACATAACAATTCCTACGAACATCATAACACTAAACTTTTTCATAACTGAACCTCCTATTTTTGATAGGTTCATTGTAAACGTTTTCTAAAATAAAAACAAACGTTATGCTTTTATAACTTTATTGAAATGAATTCATTTTAGTTAAAACGATAAAAACGTTGTTTTAACAGCGTTTCCCATATGATAACTATAGTTATTTACCTAAAATGTTTTTTGATGCACTTAATATTTTCTTAATGTTTCAATATACATATTGTTTTTTACGTAAAAAGAAGAGAGCTTTTTTAGGACTCTCCTCTCTTACTTATCTATATAAATAATAACTTAACTATCATTTTTCAATACAAGTTATTAATATTTTTACTATTTATCATTTTATCTATGGAGTAATAAGAAATAGCTAGATTATTTAGTCACAAGTCTCCATGGGCCATAAGGACCAGATTCACTCGGAATATCATTTTGTGTCCAATGTCTCGCTTCATAGATCAGCCCTTCATATGTAACACGCTCTCCACCTAAGTAAACTGTTGCAGGGTCCCAAGCTGGTAGAGTAGATTCTGATTCTTCAAGTGTTGTAAAAGTATAAGTTGCTGCATCCGAAACATTTCCAGAACGGTCTTCTGCAACTACTTCGACTGTGTAAGTCGTATTGCTCTTCAAGTTTTCAAAGGTATGAGACACAGCCATTGTTGTCGCTGATACTGTTTCGCCTGCACCAGTTAATTTAAGATTGTAACGAGCAATGCGATCGTTATCCGTTGATGCTGTCCAATTGATACGCGCGCGTTGTGTCGTAATGAAATCTGAACCTACATTTGTCGGTGTTGATGGGTTTTGTGTATCTTCAGGCATTTCAGAACCATCTGTAAATCTTTGACCAACAGTTAAGAATTCATATTGGTTTTTCACTTGTCCTTGTCCACCGTCTACTTTGGCATCACGATTCATTGACCAGTATGATACCATACCGATTTTACGCTCTTTAGCGTGTTGTACAACCAAGTTGAACATATCTGTTGTAAAGTAAGGATGCTGCTCATTTTCAAATCCTACAGAAGGAGTCGTACCTAATTTTGCATAAGCTTGCTCATCTGTTAATGTTTTACCAGCGTATTGTTTGTAGTGATTTTTTAATTGAACCATTGTGTTATCTACAGCATCTAGTGAGCCTTGCGCATAGTCTGCCACACTTGATCCATAACACATCGTCATGATATTCACGTTAGTTAAATCAACGCCCGCTTCTAAATAAGCTTGTAAAACAGATAATCCTGTTGAAATCAATCCTGTAGGCATAACTGGTAATGTCAATGTTACTTCAACACCAGTTGCATCTTGTAATCGTTTTACCGCTTTAGCATTTGCTAGGTTTTCGTGATAACCCATTGCTGCCGCTTCTACGTCAAAATCGATACGAGTGAAGCCATAACCTTGGATTACTTCCATGTAAGCATCATAAAGCATATCTTCATCTTGTGTTACTTCCCAGAAGGCACCAGAATTTAATCCGCCAAATGACACAGCTGCATCTCCGCCTACTTCTCTTAACTCACGGATCGATTGCTTGATTCCTTCATATTGCCATTCGTCACTATCACTTTCACTCAATCCATTGAAACTTCCCCAAGCCCAATCAAGTTTACCATTTTTGATCCCTCTAGCTTGCATAAATCCTAGATTAAAGAAACGTTGACCTGTTTCTCTAGCAATTGCTGCCATATTTAAGGCACCTTTATTTGACAACACTTCATCTGAAGTATACGCCGTGATATCTACGAATGGTGCTACGACTTGTTCTGGCCACTCGATTCCTTGACCTACACCAAAATCAGGTGTTGCGCGAACTGTTTGCTCTGTTGCCGCTCCTTGCTCTTCATTTAAAAACAACGGTGCAACCAATAAGCTACACAAAGCTGCTCCAGCTAATAATCTCTTTACACTTTTTTTCTTCATTTTCCAAACTCTCCCCATTCAACTAATTCATTTCCCTTGTTCGTAATCGATTACAAATTTTATAATATCAGATAACTCAAAATAATATAACAAAAACAAAAAAGAAATTAAGGTTATTTAATCGTTTTATCTCCGTTTTATAGTTAAATAAAAAAGAAAAAACAAAAATGTTCGGTATTGCAACAACGCTTGAAAATTAACGTATAAATGCTTTTTCAATGGTTAAAACACCTCGATACTATCTTATACAGGTCAATATGTATGCTAAATTAACATTTCTTAAAATAACTTAAAAAATTACAAGCCATAAATAGGTGCTGTTATAAATAAATATGTTAAACTGTCTAAAGAAAGGAGTTTTTTTTATGGTATACACTATCAATCGATTAAAAGATTATCGTTTGTGGGTTTGCATTATCGGAATCGTTGCTTTAGGATTTTTATCTGGCATTCTTAGCGGCAATCCGGGAAGTTATTATTACTCGTTACAACTCCCAGCTTTTGCACCACCTAGTTGGATTTTCGGTCCTATGTGGACGATCCTCTATATTTTAATAGGCATTTCTTTGTACTTCATTTTAAATACACAAAATCAAAAACACCGCACTAGACTATTGTGGCTCTTTACAATTCAATTCATCTTCAATCTTTTATGGTCAGCTTTATTTTTCAATGTGCAAAATACTTTGATTTCTGCTATCGATATCACTTTATTAATGATTTTTCTAACAGCTTTGGTTTATCATTTATGGCTGCACAATCGCACAGCAATGTGGTTGACGATCCCTTACTATTTATGGGTATTTTTCGCGTCCATTTTAAATTACGCGATTTTTATTTTGAATTAAATCTCAGCTAAAGTGATTCGTCCGACTATAATAGTTAATACAAAAAAAGCTACGTGGATTTCACGTAACTTTTTTTGTATGAACTATTATTCGAAATTTTTAACCAATTTGTTTCCAAGGACCGTATAATCCAGAAGTACTTGGATTATTGTTTTGCGTCCAATATTGTGCTTCATAAACAATACCATCATAGGTCACTTTATTCCCTTGGAGGTATACTTTATCCGCTTCCCACGCTTCAATCTCATGACCACCTTCCGGAGTTCCAGAGATCAATTCCCACGGACCATATAGGCCTGATTCACTCGGTATATTGTTTTGCGTCCAATACTTAGCACGGTACAGAGCACCTTTATAAGATACAACTTCTCCGCCTAAATAAACTTTTGCCGCCTCCCATGCAGGAGCCTCGTCTGGTTCTTCCGGTTCTCCAGGATCTACTACGTCAGCTAACGTTACGAATGATAGTTTAGCGGTATCTGAAATATTTCCAGAGCGATCTTCTGCATTAATCTCTACGGTATATTCTGTATTGCTCTCCAAATTTGTGAAGGCGTATGAAAGTGAGGTAGTTGTGACATTAGTAGTTTGTCCATTTCCTACTAATCTTAAGTTATATTTTGCCACACGGTCATTGTCAATCGCCGCCGTCCAGTTGAAACGTGCACTATTTTTCGTGATATCGCCAACAGAAAGATTTGTTGGGACAGATGGTTTTTCTTTATCTTCCGGAGTTTCGCTTCCGCCACCATTATTACCTTCAGCAAATGCTTCACTCACTTTCAAGAATTCAAATTGGTTCTTTATTTGCCCTTGTCCGCCATCTGTTTTTGCATCACGGTTCATCGACCAATAAGAGACCATGCCAATTTTACGTTCTCTTGCATGTTCGACAACTTGATTGAACATTTCTGTCGTGAAGTATGGATGTTGTTCGTTCTCAAAACCAATCGAAGGAGTTGTGCCTAATTTTGCATATGCCTCTTCATCAGTCAAAGTGATACCAGCATATTGACGATAATGATTCTTCAATTGGACCATGGTATTATCGACCGCATCTAATGATCCTTGTGCATAATCAGCGACGCTCGGACCGTAACACATCGTCATAATATTGACATTGGTCAAATCGACCCCTGCTTCTAAATAAGCTTGTAATACGGATAGTCCAGTCGAAATCAAACCAGTCGGCATAACAGGTAACGTCAACGTCACTTGGGCACCAGTAGTATCTTGTAGGCGTTTGACTGCTTTTGCATTGACCAAATTTTCTGCATAACCCATTGCTCCTGCTTCCACGTCAAAATCCACACGAGTAAAGCCGTATCCTTGGACCACTTCTACGTAAGCCTCATAAAGCATATCTCCATCATGGCTAACTTCCCAGAAAGCACCAGTGTTCAATCCACCAAATGAAACAGCCGCGTCTCCGCCAACTGCTCTTAATTCACGGATCGTTTTTTTGATTCCTTCGTATTGCCATTGATCACTGTCATTCTCGCTCAATCCGGCAAATCCACCCCACGCCCAATCGATCTTACCATCTTTGATTCCTTTCGCTTGCATGAATCCTAAATTAAAGAATTTTTGCCCTGTCTCCTGTGCGATCGCTGCTAGATTCAACGCGCCATTATTCGATAACTCTGTACCTGACGTATAAGCCGTCATATCCACAAATGGTGCAACGACTTGTTCTGGCCATTCAATACCTTGCCCTACACCAAAATCAGATGTTGCTTTGACTGTTTGTTCTGTGGCTGCACTTTGTTGTTCATTCAAAAACAACGGCGCTACTAGCAGACTGCATAATGCAGCTCCAGCCAATAATTTCTTTAGACGAACATTTCTTTTCATTCGTATGTATCTCCCCCATCAACAATTTTATCTCGTGCTATGTATTTTTCTCTTGCACAACGATATCATAACAAATAAAAATTAAAAATATAACATTTTTAAATAAGAATTAGTGTTTTTTAATTTAGAGTATAAAATAAAAGATTACTCGTTTTTGAATAAAGTACCGCAAACCCCTAATAAAAAATGTTTTTGAGACTTTTTTGCAACAAATAAAATCTATCTATCATTCTAAGTTATGTTCCGTTATAAGAAAAACACTTAAAGTAAATTAAAAATAACGTATTTTAAAAAATAAAATAAAAAAACAGTGTCTGGGACATTAGTTCTCCTACACCACCTAAAACGAATAACCAGCGGGAACATAAGTAACCTCTTCAGAAATAAGGCGCCATCCACAAAAATTTGAAGAACAATTTTCGTGGATGGCGCCTTATTTCTCGAAGCTGAACACTTCTGTCCCGACCTCTATCTACTCATTTTATTTATTGTATAAATCATATGAACAAAGCTTTATTAATAGCCATTGCCTGTCCAAGTCTCTGTACCTTGCTCGTTTTGCTGACCGCCGTATGGGTCATAATATTGTTGCTGGTTATACTGATTCGGGTCGTAATATTGAGAGGTGTCTTCTGAGTAGACCGACTGCTGACCGTATCCATCAGTGCCATATTGATTGTACGTGTCTTGCGAATACTCAGATGTCTCACCGGTCGTGGTGTTAGCAGTGGTATTCCCTTCGCCATTTTCTGAGTCATCATAAAACATCATATAGGCATTGTCATTTTTTAAGTTAGGCAACGTATCACTTGGCTCGATTTCTAATTGTTTTTTCAATTGATTTTGGATCGATAATAAGTCATTCTGACCGAGTATTTGGTAGTACACATCATTGATCGTCGTGTCTTTACCTTTTAGCTGGTCTTGCTTGATCGTCTTGAAAGCAGCGGTGTAATTCGTTGCAATATCAAGCATATCATCCCAATCCAAATCAGTTGTCACATTGTTTCCAGCAGCATCCAGAAGTTTTCGATAATTGCTTACGCCATCGAGACTGACTACTTTATTGACGATTTTTGTTACGACCTCACGTTGGCGTGCTTGTCGGCCGATATCACCTTCAGGATCTTCATGACGCATTCTTGCATATGCCAACCCTGTTTCACCATCAACTGTTTGTTTTCCTTCTGGAACATGGACACCATCTAAAGTAAAGTCGATTTTATTGTCGATCTCGATCCCACCTACTGCATCGATCAAGTCCTTCATACCATCTAGATTGATTGTGACATAGTGGTCAATAGGGATATCAAGTAATTGTTCGATCGAATTCATTGCCATCTCCACGCCACCAAATGCATAAGCATGGTTTAACTTATCGACCGTCCCATATCCGACGATATTCGTATAGATATCTCGGTCCAAACTAATGATCGTTGATTTTTTTTGTTGTGGATTGACGGTCACGACCATCATCGTATCGGATCTCCCTTGTTCTGTGCGTCCAAGACCACCTGTATCTAACCCTAACAATAATACTGAAAAGGGTTCTTGGTCGTCGATACTTACACGATCGTCACGTTTTGCTGATACACGATCAGATTGTTTTGAAATCCGATTGACTGTTTGGCTCGCCTCTCCCATAAACTTGATTCCATAAGCTGAAACTCCGCCGACGAGAAGTACGATTATTCCCAATAAAGTCAATATCACTTTTTGCCACCGCTTCATAATACACCTCTATCATACATATTCTTGATTATTCTCTCATACACCCAATCATTCAGCAATCCACCTACTTAATCCTAATAAAACTTTAAAAAATAGTGTTTATCTTCGTGATTTATATGTATTTTTTGTAAAATTCTTAATTATCATACCATAGGGCGCATGAACAGAAAAGAAAGAAAGCGATTCTTTTTATACGTTTTATTGGATTTTTATGATTTTTCGTTCAATAAATAAAAAAGAAATGGTTATTTTTATGATTTGTCTATTCCTTTCTACTGAGCTTCTCCATCAAAAAAATCGGAGACAACGAAAATGAAATAACTTTTTTCGTTGTCTCCGTCTTTTTAAATTTTTTCAAAAGTGAATGTAGTTGAAAAAATATTGATAGTTTTCCTTGTGTGGTTCTTAGCTCACGCCATTTCTTGCAAAGAAAACTGGCGAATATACTTATTGATCTCATGAAAATCGCTACCTGTGACTGACCCCTTTGCCAAAACGATACTATCATTCGTCAAATGCTGTTCGATATTTTGTGTTAATTCAGGTAACGTTTCAAACCATTCGTATTTCTGGTCATTTTTACTTTGTTCATTGAATAATTCTCTGAAATGTTCCCCATAGCCATAAATATGATCTGCTGGTACGTCTGTTAATGCCTCCATCACTTGCTGATGGACATTTTCAGAAGCATTTCCTAAATCCGCGATTTGCCCTAAAACCAATATCGATTTTCCATTATAAAATGGGCGTACTGCTTTAAAGTAGTCGATTGCATTTTTCATAGCAGGTAATGACGCATTGTGTGTATCATCAATAAAAGTAAAAGATGGTTCATTCGGATAAACCTTTCTTTCTAAAACTTTAGGTAATGGTTTGAATGTCTCGAAAGAAGCAAGATAAGAAGAAACATCCCCTTTGATCTTCCAAATGGCTATCAATGTCGCCAACGTATTAGAAATCATCCCTAAAGAAGCAACACTGAGACGGATCTTGAACTCTTGCTCAAAAAAATGAATGCCTACTTCACAAAACTCTTTTTTCTGTTCAACGGATGAGACATATACATCTCTACTTGTGTCATATAGTGAATAAGTAAAAATTTCTGTTGTTTTCTTTTCGGCTGCTTGAATGAGTATAGCTAACTCTTCATCGCCCATGTCCGTATTGATGATCGCTGTACCATTCTTTTTTAAACCGTCAAAGATTTTTGATTTATAGTAAGCGACATTCTTAGTCGTTTTCAAGGAACTAAGATGGGCTTCACCTATCGAAGTCACGATTGCTATATCGGGTTGGATTAAAGTAGACATCGAACCCGTGTCATAGGTATTCAACGCATTAAGGGAAACTTCAAGGTTCAATAAATCAAAGTCTCCTACTAATTGACTTAAATAAAGAGGAATCGCGAATCTTACATTATGATTTCCGCGATTTTCTAGAACCTTTTCCTCTTTGAACGCATGGGTGATCATCATACGTGTAGATGTTTTTCCAGCAGAACCAGTAATCGCAATCACTGGTTTTTGGAATTCTTGGCGCATTTGATTGGCAAATTCTAATAGGAAACGCCAACTATCTTGGACAATGAATTGCGGTGTCGTCACAAGAGGGTCTTCGATTGGATGTTCTGTGACAATCAGAGCAAATTGATTTTCCTTTCCTTTGATTTGTTCATTTCCGTCCGCCCATTTGACTGGGCGCATTTGGTTGATATATTGACGCCGTTCATTTGTTATACAAACAAATAATGTTTTAGAATAATCTTTGGTTTGTTTTAGATGTCCGGAGAAGTACTCCAGTTGATCGATCTCCTGATCCAAACTAGCATACTCTTTAAAATAAGAACCTTCGATATCACTAAGTAATTGCTTGATCGTATTCATCTTTTCACCTACTTCATTTACCATTTTCCACGTTTTGGTCTTGCTTGATTGACATATCTTCTTGCTTTTTGATCAATTCGTTTGGGAGAGTCATCGGCATCAACTTCCCATGGATAAAGCCCTTCTTCATTTTTCTCGTATTGGCTTAGATCCGTTTCTAGCGATTCTGATTGATGATGCTTTTTCTTTTTTAGACGATAACCTAAATAGGAAATCCCGATCAATGCCAATGCTGCAAGACGAATAAATGCAACCATCTTATTCACTCCTTTTTATAATGACTTCGATAATTGATCAATCCAGACAAAAAATGCTCTGCATCATCGATCCGCATTCGAAAACGATCATGTCTTGCAAAAAAACCATAACTAATACTAACTGGTTTTTTAAAGAAAAGCGCATATTCTGGAAACATGACTCCTGTTTTGATTTCATGAGAAACGCGCTTCTTCATCACTGTATCGATTCGTTCCTTTACTTCAATGAAATCATTTTGCGTGTTGAAAAGTTCATTTTTTAGTTCACTATGTTCCAGCTTTCCCATCATTTTGGACGCTGCCACAAGTAATTCAAGCATTGTCGGGTAGGCAGTATCCCGCTGCTCAATAAAGTTGATATTTTCGAGGGCATTTTTGATTCCAAAACGATAATATGCAATTTTTTGTTTATGTTTTAGCATCTCGTTTGTCGCATAGCTCAACCAATGATCATGATATTTTTGATAATCTTCCATGACAAAATGTTCCATCAAGATTTCACACGTACTAAAAATCGCAGGATCATTTAGAATCTCATAAGCTCTTAGCAAAGAAAATAAAGCTTCCCCATCATAATAAATGATCCGAAAACGCTCTTTGATCGCCAATTGCTTATCCAGAACATGGATTGTTTGGTTATCTTTTGAGATAAATTTTCCAGAAATCGTATCAACAAGTTGTTCCAAGTACTTTTTATAAAAACTATCCTCAGATACTTGGATATATTTTGCGATTGCTAAAATTGCAGTTGCTTGGGCACCTA
Organism: Enterococcus sp. DIV1304_2; assembly: GCF_050555445.1. Lineage (NCBI taxonomy): Bacteria > Bacillati > Bacillota > Bacilli > Lactobacillales > Enterococcaceae > Enterococcus > Enterococcus sp. DIV1304_2. The sequence continues at coordinate 914,246 of NZ_CP187851.1, read as the reverse complement.
ATTTGTATTCGATTTCTTTATTGAAATAATCTTTGACCAAAAAATATCCCTGTTCATTCGTTGTTAAGTTTTCAATCCCCCAAGCAAGGCCTTTTTCTGCCTGTAGCAACAGTTCATGATCTGAGAAATACTCAGCAGCTTCAATCAACGCATATAATGAAGAGAAATGTCTGACTGAATTATAGCCCTTGATTAATTGGTCATAACAAGGATAATAACCGTAGATAAACTGTCCAGTGTTAGTTAGCTGTCCTTTTAGATACTTACTTCCTTCTCTTATGACGGAATCAGTCACTTCATTCAAAGACTCTTCAGTGATCTTTCTCACCTGATTTCCATTTCCGTAATCTTCAAGCTTGATTACTTCGTCGTTTTCAATATAATAAGCTTTCGTTTTAAAAAGATAGATGTTCGAACGCATTAAGTAACTTAAATCCACCTCTTCTCGATTGTATTTTCGTTTCACATATCCTCGAAAATTCTGTGGATCAATTTGTAGATTCGGATGATTTTTTCCAATAATATGTGTTTTCACCGGTTTGATAATGGCATTTCCTACTAATTCTTCTTTTAAAAAAGAACGTTTCCTTAGCCCATCAAACCGTACATTAAAATCTATATAATTATTGCGCTTGATTTTTTTTAATTTTTGGTTTAAAAAGTCGAAGTCGATTTTTTCTTCTTCGGTTACAAGATCCATTCTTAAATAGGAATTTTTATCCCATTGATTCGTTTGATAAGCAGTCACGATATTATTCCAAAGCTGAGAGATATTTTTCCCATGTAACTCTATCGTTTTTCCACGTTCTTTGTTTTCACCAGTAGTAATGATGACGGTTTTTCTTTCTGTCTCCATCTCTGTGGTATCCAAGATATCTTTTAAAGTCGAGAGTCTACTACGTGTCTGCACTAGCATCATATCACCTCTATCAGAAATAGCTATGACAAGCAGACAATGTTCCGATTGCCATAGCTAATTTTCTAGTTCCTGTTCGTTAATCTTCTTTATTTTTTTTGGATTTCCAGATACCAACTCCTGAAAGTAGTGCAGTGATCGCACCTAACCAAGAAGTGGCAACAGAAGAATGCTCAGCTGTTTTAGGATACATTTTCGGTGTCGCTGAGTGGTGTCCACTAGGATTTACTCCACTTCTAGCAGATGACCAACCAGATTGGTTGCTTGTTCCACGTGTACTTAAGAACAATCCAACTGGATCTCCATCTGGATCATTTCCTGGGTCTCCCCCGTTGGTTCCAATCCCGCCTAGACGACCATCGGCGTCTGCATCAGCGTCTGCATCTGCATCAGCATCTGCATCGGCGTCAGCATCAGCGTCGGCATCGGCGTCGGCGTCAGCATCGGCATCGGCATCCGCATCGGCGTCAGCATCGGCATCGGCATCTGCATCCGCGTCAGCGTCAGCATCCGCATCGGCGTCAGCGTCGGCATCCGCATCGGCGTCAGCATCAGCGTCGGCATCGGCATCCGCATCGGCGTCAGCATCCGCATCGGCATCTGCATCAGCATCTGCATCGGCGTCAGCATCTGCATCAGCATCTGCATCCGCGTCGGCGTCAGCGTCGGCATCAGCGTCGGCATCTGCATCAGCGTCAGCATCCGCATCCGCGTCAGCATCGGCATCGGCATCAGCGTCGGCATCCGCGTCAGCATCAGCGTCAGCATCCGCATCAGCGTCGGCGTCGGCATCCGCATCCGCGTCAGCATCGGCGTCGGCATCCGCATCCGCATCGGCATCAGCGTCAGCATCCGCATCAGCATCAGCATCCGCATCGGCATCAGCATCCGCATCCGCGTCAGCATCAGCATCGGCATCGGCATCAGCATCCGCATCGGCATCGGCATCGGCGTCAGCATCGGCATCCGCATCGGCGTCAGCATCGGCGTCAGCATCTGCGTCGGCATCGGCATCGGCGTCGGCATCCGCGTCGGCATCTGCGTCGGCGTCAGCATCCGCGTCGGCATCTGCATCGGCGTCGGCATCCGCATCGGCATCCGCATCGGCATCCGCGTCGGCATCAGCATCCGCATCGGCGTCAGCATCCGCGTCAGCATCAGCATCGGCATCCGCGTCAGCATCCGCATCAGCATCCGCGTCGGCATCAGCATCCGCATCGGCGTCGGCATCTGCATCGGCGTCAGCATCGGCATCCGCATCGGCGTCCGCATCTGCGTCCGCGTCAGCATCGGCGTCGGCGTCAGCATCGGCGTCGGCATCGGCATCGGCATCCGCGTCAGCGTCAGCGTCAGCATCGGCGTCAGCATCGGCGTCGGCATCTGCATCGGCGTCGGCATCTGCATCGGCATCCGCGTCAGCGTCGGCATCAGCTTCTTCATCATCCGGGATAATTGCCGCCGTTGGTAAACTTGGATTATCATTTTGATCGTAGGCAATTAGTTGGATATCATCAAGCGGCGCAACATCGTCTTGAGAAATCGGTATCGTAAATGCACCTGTCGCATCTGCTTGACCTTCAGCGATCAAATTGTTGGCATCGTCATAGATCCGCACTGTAGCATTTGGATCGGCTAACCCAGTGACTTCATATCCTTCTGTTGAATTTCCTGTAACTTCAACATTATAAGGTGCAGTTACTTCGGCTGCTTGGTAAAAAATCGGTGAATAGCCGTCAGTAGTTGAACCTACATTAAGGTTCAACACATCTGCTTTCACAACAGTTCCTACAAAGCCTGCTTCATAAGGAGTTGATAAATCAATTCCTGCATTTGCTAAATCAGCATAATTCGGATCTTGGATCGTTGTCGGGATTGTGATTTCTGTTCCTCCTAGTACACTCGCATCTGCTACAACACCAACCAAAGAGGAAGTTGGTCCTAATAGACCTGTTGCAGTGGCAAACGCTAAGTTAAATACCGGTTTAACAGTTGCTGCCAAGGCAGTATTGACAATCCCAGCTGCCGCATTTCCTAAAAGGCCACTCCCAGTTGCTTGTAGCGCCTGAACGGCATTGTTCAAATCAGTTAATATTTCTGTTAACCCTTCTCTAACAACTGTTTCAAGTGCCCCATCAAGATCACCGTAAATATATTCATCACCTTGTACTTGCAATGGAATTTGCACTTCAGCAGAAGTCAACGTACTTAGATTTTGTAATAAGTTCAGTTGCTCATAGACTTCGGCAAGATTCACACTTGCTAATGGATTCGCACTCAACAAGGTATCAATTGCCGTGATCAAAGGAGTGACTGCCCCATTTACTGCATTCAGCAGTGGTGCTAATTCATCTTGTGGAAGTAATATATCTGTTTGGACAGTCCCGGGGCCTGCCGGAGAAACTAACCCCTGCATTTCCTCTGGAATCACTAAGACAGCACGTCTCGTTCCATTTAATAAATTCACATTGATTCCATTTTCTCCTGAAATCGTAAAGTCAACGTTTCTACTCGTCCCACTAAGCTGATAAGGAGCTGAAGCTGTCGTGCCACTTGTATTAGCTGTAGTCAAAGTATTGAATATCTGTCCACTGACCACATCTGCATAAGCTTGCTGCGTGCCAAGGGTAAATAAAGGTGTTGCAATTGAGATTGGAGTAACCCCTAACATTATTCCTGCCGCTATCGACGTACCTATCAATATTGTTTTTTTAGATCGTCTTTTGGCACGCGCCTTTTGATCCATACTTTTTTTGTAATCCTTTTTCATTCCCGTTCCCCCTAAAGCAGATTCATGTATTTTTGTTCTCCCCCACAGATTGAATCGACACGAATAAGTATGCTTTCCCTTGAATGACACTCCTTTACCAAAAATTTAAAAAGATATCTTTTTAATTTTTCTCATTACAACTTAAGTTATCTTGAATAGTAGCAACGACGATATAAGAAATCTATCATTATGTTCTGATATATTTTGAAATAACTACCTAAAAATAGAACACAACACCTAAAAATGTATATGTAATCGTTATCTTATGCAAAAAAATTTATTTAAAAGTCTAAATAACATATAATATTATTTGAATAGAGTATTATTTCTTATTTATTTTTACACAAAAAACGGGTACTAGATCTTTATTAAAATAACTAAAAAAACATTAGTACACCATACGATTCTCTACCACAAAAGCTATTGAATAAATTTATAATTATTATATTTTGAATAAAAATATAACGTTTTATAATAATTTATCTGTCTATTTTTAGTCTACTCAAGAAGGAGGTTCCTAATTGAATATTCATTCTATACTAGAGAAAAATATACAAGTACAACTGACTATTTTAAAAAGCTGTTACGAGTCACATCAACCGCTGACAATCGACGACCTTTCAGGTCTACTCCGCATAGATAGACGTTCCGTTTTCAATTATTGCGAACGCCTGTGTTCACTACCGCAAAATACTATATTCAAGAAAGACGGATCTAGTTACCATTTTATTGGTGACAATTATGACTTTCATCAACTGAAACTAGCAATACTTGAAAACTCGTTGAATTTCCAAATACTCAAAGCCGTCTGTCTACATTCAAATCTCACGCTTTACGAGTTCGCCGCTCATCACGGGATCAGCGAATCCTTTCTCAGACGGCAGTTGGCTCAAGTGAATCATTTCTTCAGTTACTACGATTTGAAACTAAAAACACGAGAAGGTACTATTTTTTTCAGTGGAAAAGAAACTCAAATTCGCTACACGATTTATTTGTTTTTATGGGAAGTATACGAAGGAGTGGAATGGCCTTTTTTAACGCTCGATTTCCAGAAGGTTTTAACGACAGTAAAACAAGTTTTTACCAATATCTCACTAAAAAAGAACAAAATAAAAACGATGGAATGGTGCTTCATATTAGCTGTTAATATCAATCGATCCAAGCAAGGGTATGCTGTCCCTGAACATGAACTTCCTCACTTTTTAGATCCTATGTTAGCAGGTCTTTCTGAGGTGATCAAAGACCTAAAATCGATTATTTCTGTTTATAATTTACCTTCTTCTGATTTAAATTTTATTTTGTTGTGGATACAAACTCGCCCACAATTTTACGTAAATAAAAATATTATGGTTCACACATCAAAGGTTCATAAAAAAAATGCAACCCCGATCAATGAACTTCGTGATCAGTTTTATCGTTACATGGTATCAGTTGGGATAAAGTCCAATGAAATCACCTCAAAGAAAAAGTTATTAGATGCAACATTATATGCAAATGGTATCCATGATTATCTTTTTAGCCCTTTTTCTGGTAAAAAACGAGAAGTTACTGATTTTATCGAACGAAATTATCCCTATTTCTATCAAAATATGGTTGATTTGACCCAACAAATGCAAAAAAATCAGTTCCCATGGCTTCAATTATCTACGTTGATCGAAGCATTTTTAGTCATCGCCCCACCTACATTTTTTGATAAAGAGATCAAAGTAAAATTAGAGAGTGATTATCCATTAAGTATCGAATTATTATATGTAAAGGTTTTACAGGAGCAATTACGCTTATATCTGAATGTATTTTTCACTAATGAACTATTGTTAAACCCTGATGTAATTATTCGCACAACTGAAGCACCTACCAAAATAATCAGTTATGAAAATGAAATTCCTTATATTACGATCCGCGATGACCTCTCTGGTTCAGAAAATAAACAATTAGTTCAAAGAATCAAAGAAATTATGTATGGCGACAACCAAAAGTAACTGGTTTTTCTTGTAAAACTATTTTTTCTAGAAAGAGAAAATAAAGAAACAAAAAGAAGATACGGCAAGCCGTATCTTCTTTTTCGTCAACATGATCTTATAATTTAGATACTTCAGCAGCTTGAGGACCGCGCGCACCTTCAACGATAGAGAATTCCACTTCTTGGCCTTCTTCTAAGCTTTTGAAGCCATCGCCTTGGATTGCTGAGAAATGTACGAATACATCGTCTCCGCCATCTACTGTAATAAACCCAAATCCTTTTTCATTGTTGAACCATTTTACTGTTCCGTGTTCCATAGATATATAGCCTCCAAAAAAGTTCTTGCAAGTAACCCTTGCACAAACATTATACCGAATTTAGAAAACGCTCGCAAGCATTGCTCCGTTAATTTTCTAAATTCAATGGTCAGTGGAAGAGTGCTATTTTATCCTGCGAAATGCTTGTTTACTTCATCCCAATTCACAACATTCCAGAAAGCTTCGATGTAGTCAGGGCGTACGTTTTTGTATTTCAAGTAGTAAGCATGTTCCCATACATCTAGACCTAAGACAGGTTTCTTGCCTTCCATCAATGGTGAGTCTTGGTTGGCTGTAGAAGTAATTGCTAGTTTGCCATCTTCAAGGACTAACCAAGCCCAGCCTGAACCGAAACGTCCTGCTGCTGCTTTTTTGAATTCTTCTTTGAATGTTGCAAAATCGCCAAACGTTTCGTTAATTGCGTCTTTGATTGCTCCTGTTGGTTCGCCACCAGCATTTGGTGCCATGATTTTCCAGAAGAATGAATGGTTCGCATGTCCACCACCATTGTTACGTACAGCAGTTTGAATGTCAGATGGAATAGCATCCATGTCTGAAACTAATTCTTCTATTGTTTTTTCACCTAATTCAGGATATTTTTCAATCGCTGCATTTAAGTTTGTCACATAAGTATTGTGATGTTTATCATGATGCAAATGCATCGTTTCTTCGTCAATATATGGTTCTAATGCATCAAATGCATATGGTAGATCTGGTAATGTGTAAGTCATAAAAAAATTCCTCCTCAAATTTGTTGGATATCTTTACACTAAAAGAGTAACAAAGTGAGGGGAATTCTTCAATTGTTATGCCTAGTCTTCCAATTTTTCGCTGGTTTCTGCTGGCTCTTCGATGATTTCTGTCTTATTAAAGATAAATAATTTACTAAAGACGTAATTTGCCAATACGACTAAGACCTGTGTAATGATTTTAGCCACATAATCATTCATATCCAACCCTTTGATCATCAAGAACATGGCGCCCATATCCAGTCCATAAGAAACGATTCGGTAAAAAACAAATTTCCCAAATTCAATAAATAAATGCGTATAACTTGGAGATTTGGATCGAAACACCCATACTTTATTGGTGACAAATGCAAACAAAACAGAACAGATCCAAGAAATCGTATTCGACACTGGCATCGATAACTGGAAGATTTGTTGCGCGATTGCATAACTGACGAAGTTGACAACTGTTGCTAATCCACCAAAAAATAGATAGATGAAAACTTCCCAATATCCTTTACTTTCTAAATAGCTTTTAAATTGAACATAAACCTTCATTATTCTACCTACCTTATCTATCATTCTTTCCTATCATACTCTATCTGCTAATATTTTTCATCTCTAGAAAACAATGAACGATAAGAATATAACCTTATCTATCGTGAGAGAATGTTTTAGAACTCTTGTAATTCATAGCATACTCCGCTAGAATTGCTAGTGATGACAATTCTACAGAAGGAGTAATTATGACAACAAAACAATTAATCATTAGCTCATTTGCTCGATTCACCGAGCTTAAAAATGCTAAAAACGTATCATTTGGAAAATCATTAGTCTATCTTTTATGTTTAAGCATACTGATGGCACTACCTATTTCTTACCAAATTTTTCAAGTGCTAGACACGATCAAATCAGATGGTCAAAAAATTGCATCTGAAATTCCAGATTTTAAGATTCGTGATGGACAAATCGATTCGCCAACAAATGAAGGTTTTATTTATCAAACGGATTCGATCATCTTCACCTTTGACCCAGAAGGAAAACGTACCCCTGAAGATATCTCTTCAGATTTGATAGGGAACTTCCTAAGTGTCGGTCTTCTGAAGGATCAGTTGGTATTAGCTTTACCGAATACTGGCACGACTTCGGCATTATTGAACAATAACCAATTTGAATTTGAGTATACGAATAATGCCTTAAAAAATCTAACTGGTGAAAGCTTACGCAGTACATTAAGTGAAGCAACGATTCCTTTTTGGATCAAAGCCTTAGTATTTTTGATTTCAATTTATCCTAGCTTTTTAAATTTGATCATCACTTTACTTATGGCAAATTTTGCAGCTTATGTATACGCAAGATTACGTTTAGCTAAAGTAACTTTTCTCGATTGTTTAAAAACGATGATCTATGCGATATCTTTACCTACTGTTATTGCAACGATCCTGATGATTTTTGCCCCTACTTTCGATACGACAGCGTTTATTGCATTTGCCGGCATATTCATTTTCGCTCAAGCAGTCAAAGGCTGGCCAAAAATCCAATTACCAAAATAAAAGAATCTCTGGGAGAGGTAGTCACTACACACCTCTTCTAGAGATTCTTTTTCATTTAATAACCTTCATTCAAATCGATTTCATTTACTTCTAATTCTGTTTTGTCTACGTAGGATTTTAAGTTTGTCAGAAAAATATCCATAAACTTCGTTTGGAAATGTGGTGTCTGACCGGCAATATGAGAGGTGATCAACACATCTTCTCTTTCCCATAATGGACTATCTTTTGCTAATGGTTCTTCTTCAAACACATCTAAAGCCGCAAAAGCCAGTTGACCATCGTCTAACGCAGCTATTAAATCAGATGTTTTTACAGAAGGCCCACGTCCTACATTGATGAATAGCGCTTCTTTATCAAAAGCTTCAAATACTTTTGCGTCAAACAATCCTTTTGTCTGATCTGTCAAAGGTAAGATATTCACCACAATCGTTGCTTTCGGCAAGATTTCTTTTAATTTCTCTAATGGATAAGTCTCTTTGAAACCTTCCACTGGATGTCCAGATGTATTGATGCCGATACATTCTAAACCAAATGTAGCTGCCTGTTGTGCCAATTTTTTTCCAATATGTCCAGTTCCAATAATTAGTAATTTTTGATCTGCCAATGCCTGATAATGGATATCTGATCCTAGCCACTCTTTATTGAACTGTGCTCGTTGAGCTTGGAACAATCCACGAGAATAGCCTAAAATAATGCCCATGGTATGCTCACTGATCGATTCTACATGGATACCACTCGCATTGGAAAGTAAGATATTTTTGTCAGCGAATTCGTTTAATGGAAGATTATCTACTCCAGCAGAAATCGATTGGACCCATTTTAAGCTGTCAGAAGCGAATATATCTTCTTGATAATCACCATTCCAGCCGATACTGATCGCTATTTCAGAAAGTTCGTCGGATGCTACTTCCGTTTGAAATGAATACTCTGGTGCTATTTCTTTGATCTTTTCGATAAATTCTTCACGAAACGAACGTACTGAATAAATAATTTTTTTTGTCATCACACCCCATCCTCTCTACCTATCAGTCTAGCTTAAACTCTCAAAAGAATGAAGTAGGATGCACTTCATACCTTGAACGACTTTTTCCTTTAATGACCACTGTAAAAGTGAATCAGCGTTTGACTGTCTAAAAAAACAAGCCTAACAATCCGAAAGTAAGTAAAACTTACTTTCCGTTCGTCAGGCTTGTTTTCCTAAATATATAAGACTATCTCTCACCTTATACATCCGCTGTTTCTTGGAAATGATATGTTGGTTCATCTAATTGAGGATCATAATCTACAACCAGATCATAGCCTTTGAAGAACCAATCATCGGCTTCATCAATAAAGAATAATAGACCATCGATCTTTTCTTGTTTCATCGGACGTTCCGGAAACTCCACAGACATACCGATTGAAAATCCCTCATGTACTTCTGTTTTGCCATATACTTTCCCAAAAAAACGGATACCATAATTTTCAGGTAAATCTACCTCTGCTTGAAACCATTCTTTTGCTTTGTCCGTTATTGTTAATTCCATGTGATGAGCCCCTTTTTATTGATTCATTTTATCATCAAGTATATCTACATCTTCTGTTTCTCCGATAACAAGTAGATTATCATTTTCACGTACATATTCGTCTGCGGCTGGCGACACTACGACAGAACGATCGAAGCGCCGGATGGCTACCACAGTCAAATCAAATCGCTGTCTGAAATTTAGTTCTGCTAACGTTTTATTAAAGAACTTGGGATTAGACACCCGAATCTCAGCAAGCGAAAATTTGTCTGACAGCTCTAAATAATCCAAAATATTTTTTGAAACAAGATTATGTGCGATCCGTATCCCCATATCCCTCTCAGGATGAACAACGCGATCTGCACCGATCTTTTCAAGAACCCGAGCATGATACTCATTTTGTGCTTTAGCTAAAATATTCGGAACGCCCATTTCTTTGACCATCAGAGTCACTAAAATACTTGCTTGGATATCTTCTCCAATTGCTACGATCACATGATCAAAATTTCTGATCCCTAAAGATCGTAAAGTCATTTCATCTTGTGCATTCGCAACCACTGCATGTGTTGCGATATTCATATATTCATTCACGCGATCTTCACTGCTATCAATGGCTAAAACTTCTTGTCCAGCTTCGACTAATGTCCGACAGATACTACCGCCAAAACGTCCAAGTCCTACGATTGCAAAATTCTGTTTCACTTTTCTCCTCCTTTTTCCATTCCATTTCAAGTATAGCAAAGCCACTCTAAAAACAAAAGTAACCCTGCTTTTCTTTACGGAAAACCCTAATTTTAATGGAGGGTCAAGAGAAGGACTACTATGGTAGACCATAGAATATTCCTTGATGTTTATACTAAAAAGGTATGCCTATATATACTAATTATTCCTACAATAAGTAACCTAAGAATACGTTAACTGAAATAAAGTAAATAAATAACCCAGCAATATCTTTGATCGAGGTAATGATCGGTGCAGATCCAGCAGCTTGATCAATATTCAATTTCAATAAGATAAAAGGAATCAAAAAACCCAAGGCTGCAGCTAAGGTCATTGCAAAGACCAAGGAGATTCCCACAGCTACACCTAACAATGGAATCCCTTGCCATACAGAAGCGACTATTCCAGATACGATCCCTACAACAATCCCTAAGCTTAAACCGATCCCTGTTTCCTTCAAAAAGTGCTTAATAAATGTGTTTAGATCAATATGTCCTAAAGATAATCCGCGAACAAAAACCGTCGATGACTGCGTCCCTACATTCCCACCCATATCCATGATCAAAGGAATAAAAATAGCAACAGCGGCCACTGATTCTAACGTTTGTTCAAACTCATCGATCACTAGACCAGCTAACATCCCTGCGACCAATGTGATGGCTAAGAAAGGCAACCTGACTTTCCAGATTTGCCAAAGACTGCCGTTGATCAGTACTGTACTACGATCAGCTTCTACAGAGGCGACATCTGCTAAACCAGCGGCATTGAACATATCCTCGGTTGTTTCTTGCTCTAAGACATCGATAGCGTCATCCACTGTCACAATGCCGACTAGTCGTGTTTCTTTATCCACGACGGGAATAGCGATCAAATCTAACTCTTGTAACAATCGTGCGGTTTCTTCCTGGTCAGTGTCTGTGGTTACATAAGCAACATGCTTGATCATGATTTCTTCAATGCGTTGATCACTTTCTGCAATGACTAAATCCTTTAATGATAGGACCCCTTCAATTTTTTTCGCCATATCTGTCACATACAAAATATAGATTGTTTCCATTTCTTTGGCTAATTTTCTGATTTTATGCAGTGCTTCTTCAACAGTCATTTCTTTCTTTATTGAAATAAATTCAGTCGTCATGATCCGTCCAGCCGTCTCATGTTCATAGCCCATCAATCGATTCGTCGTTGCACGCTCTTCTTCGGAAAGCTCTGCCAATAATTTTTTAGTCACACTCGCTGGTAATTCGTAAAACAACCTTACCCGATCATCTGGAGCCATCTCATTTACAAATTCAATCACTCCCTCATCCGTAAAAGAGCGAAGCAAGTCTTGTTGGACAGCTGGTTCAAATGTTTCAAAGATTTCGAGAGCTTTGTTCTTTGATAATAATCGAAAGACAAGAACTTGCTTATCTGAAGGTAGCGTAACAAATAGTTGGAGCAATTCCACTTTCTCGATCGTTGCTAAATAGTTCTTCAATTCTTCAAGCTTTTTTTGCTCAAGATAGTTAAGAATCGTCAATTGTGTTTCTAGGTTATTTGTATCATTTAGTGTTCTCATCTCGCATTCTCCTTTGTTACATCGTTTTTTCGATATAAACTTGTTGGATGGATTCGTTTAGAAAAACAGGAAGTACATAAAAAAGACGGCCTCCAAAAGAAGCCGTCTCATAAGATCCCATCAAAATGGTACCAGTGTTTACCTGAACGAACTTCTCGTCTGAGCTTTAGCACTAAAAGACGTAATTCTGGAAATATGATCCAGATAGCTACGTTAAGCACGCCTTAAGCCGACGTTGCCTGTTATACCCTGTGGCGTCTCTCGACGTTTGAGGGCAGTAGCCTGTGTTCTTTTAGGAGCCTCACCTAACAAGTTTTTATAATTAAACCCTACAGGTAAAATTGGTTTTTGTCAATAAGAGGATGAGTATTTGATAAAAAAATCCGGAATATTGTTAATCGTATCCCAATATAGTTATGCAATCATCCATTTTGTTTATTTTTACTTTACCAATCCATGCTTGAATGCGTAAATGGCAGCTTGCGTACGATCTTCCACTTCTAGCTTCGCTAAAATATTAGAAACATGTGTTTTGACTGTTTTCAAAGTGATAAACAATTCGTCTGCGATTTCTTGATTGCTTTTTCCTTCAGAGATCAACATAAGAATCTCATTTTCGCGATTCGTCAAATCATCGTGTAAGATCGGCTCATTGCGTCGACTCATTTTTTCCATCATTTTCGAGGTTACTTCAGGTTCAAGCACACGTTCGCCTCTTTGAGTCGCACGAATCGCATCAGCGATTTCATGGGCTGTCGATGTTTTAAGTAAGTAGCCCGTTGCGCCAGCTTCAATAGCTGGATATACTTTCTCATCATCAATAAAACTCGTGACGATAATGATTTTTGCTTCTGGCCAATCTTTGAGGATTGCTTTTGTAGATTCGATCCCGTCCATTTCTTCCATGACTAAATCCATTAAAATCACGTCCGGACGAAGTGCCATGGCTTTCTCATAGCCTTGCCGCCCATCCTCAGCTTCTCCGATCACTTCGATATCTTCTTGGATCGATAAATAGGATGAAACCCCTAAACGTACCATTTCATGATCATCGACTAGTAGTACTTTTATCATTTTTCCGCCTCCTTTATTAAAGGAACTTTGATTTCCACACTTGTTCCTTGTCCTTTGAAACTAATGATTTTTACTGTTCCACCAATACCTGCTACACGTTCTCTGATATTGTTTAGTCCGTAGCTACCGGTTTTTGTTTCATTCATATTGAAGCCAGTACCGTCATCGATCACTCGTAATAAAAGATTATTATCGATTTTATGCAGATACACTTCTAATTCATTGGCTTTTGCATGGCGTAACGTGTTTGAAAGTAGTTCTTGAACGATCCGGAAGAGATGATCTTCAATCGAATCAGATAAAGTGATATCTTCAATATCCCATTTCAATGCAATTTGTATCTTGTTTTTTAATTCTTTTAATAATTGCTCGATTCCTTGTTTCAAACTTTTTTCTTCAAGATTGACTGGTCGTAAATGTAGTAGCAACGCACGCATTTCAGATTGTGAAGCATTGATGATATCCGCTACCATCCTTAGTTGTTTACGAAACATTTCAGGCGTATCACTTTTTTCTGCTTGTTCCGTCAGAGCAGACATCATCATCATCGCTGCAAATAATTGCTGGGAAACTGAATCATGGAGCTCACGTGCTAAACGATGTCTTTCTAATTCTAAGATTTCTTCTTTTGTTTGTCCATCCACATATTGAGGTCGACTCGTCAATATTTGAAGTTCACTTGAGACTTCAACCATTTTTTCTTTGATTTTGGTTATTTCTTTTTCAATTTCTTTCACGTATATATCGTCAGAAGCGCTTGGTAAGGAATCATTTAAAACTTTTGCTTCATAATTGCCGGAAGAAATTGCACGTAATTGTTCTTCGATTTTCCCATAACGTGCTTTTTGTAAAAGAGAGACAATCAAAAAAACAATCAGGCCCACACCTGACGAAATCGCTAGTAAGTGAAAGATCAAAGGCACATATAAAATTCTGGCACTTAATAAAGTACGCCAAAAATGAGTTTGGTTGCTTGCGTAAAAATAAGTAAAAAAAGAAAATAAAATGACGATAAATGAGGCGATCGAAGCATAGATAGCTAGCATCGGTCGAGAAAGTTTCTCTATCATGCTCGGATCACCTCAATATCTCCAATCAATGTATTCGTAATGATTTTTAAACGACGTGGATTTTCATCGTAATCATTGCTATAGATTTTGATTGACTCATTCTTCAATGAGAATTGTTCTTCTTCAAATTGTACATTCCCTACTAAGGTTGCGTGCTCAAGACTGATTGCAATCCCTAAAGGAACTAAGATCCGTGTTCTACCGATGCCTTTTCTGACGATAACGATATTATCATCTTTAGGTAACAAGGTGTTTCCTAAATCAATGATCGTATCTCCTGAAAGAAGCGCGATATTGATATCGTCCCATTCATACACATCATTACCAATTCGCTGGTTACCGAATAATTGTTGTTTCTTTCGTTCATTGTTGTGGGACTTCACTTGCTCTGTTTGAACCATAATGATTTGTTTTTTTCGCCAAAAAGCATTTTTGGTTAGATCGATCCCAGAAATCTCTACGCCTTTAAGACCAATGAACAAGACAGCAAAAACTGCCATTACCCATAGCGCTGGACTATTGATCAAACTGAAGAAAATAACTAATCCACCTAGTACAAATTGAAAATTTTGAAAGCCCGATCTCGGTGATTTTCGCAATGCAAGATAGATATTAAAAATACCAAATAAGACTAATAGTAATAATTCAACATTATTTACGATTTGCCAAACTGCAAAGATCAATAGTAATGCTTCTACTACTATAAAAAAGCGCCAAGAGCTATTCATCGCTATTCTCCTTCCCTTTTCATTCTCTTTTTTATCATACCTATTTTTGTTTCGAGATGCTATAGGACTTTAGATGTAACTATCGATTTCTACAGCAAAAGGCCTGGGACTTTGTGTCATGGTCCCAGACCTTTTGCATAGACAAACTAATAATTAATTATCTGTGTCCAAATTTCTACTTATGCTTGTGCAACCTTGACGATTTTTACTTGCATATCGCCACCAGGTGTTGAAATCGTCACTTCATCATTTTTATACTTACCGATCAAAGCTTGTGCAATCGGTGAATCATTGGAAATTTTTCCAGAGAACGGATCTGCCTCAGCACTTCCTACGATCGTGTATTCTTCTTCTTCTCCGTCTGGTAACTCAATGAACGTCACTGTTTTACCAATAGACACTTCATCCGAATCAACCCCATCGTTGTCAATGATCTGTGCGAAACGGATCATATTCTCGATTGTAGTGATGCGCCCCTCTACAAAAGCTTGTTCATCTTTAGCTGCTTCATATTCTGAGTTCTCAGATAAATCACCAAAGCCACGGGCGATTTTGATTCGTTCAATGATTTCTCCCCGTTTAACTGTTTTTAATTCTTCTAATTCTTGCTCTAATTTTGCTTTTCCTTCAAGCGTCATAGGATATACTTTTTCTACCATGTATAACTCTTCTCCTTTTTCTATCGAATACCGCAAAAGGTAATCTTTTACGGACTACAGTCCAAAAAAGATTACCATGCTTTTTCTAAAATGTAAATGTTTTTCTAAAAATAAATCAAGATGTAGATAACGTTCAATTTTAGTTATTTACGTATTTTTGTACTAATTCCATATGCTCCTCATATGTTTTTGCAAAATAAACCTCACCTGTAGTGATATCTGCGACAAAATAGTAATAATCATTATCTGCCGGTTCAATCACAGCTTGGATAGCTGCTTCACTTGGACTGTTGAATGGTCCTGGCCCATATCCTTTATTTGTATAAAGGTTATAAGGTGAATCTACTGCCGTATCTTCATAAGAGACAAATTCTTTGTGTTCGCCTAACGCATATAAAATAGAAATATCTGATTGCAATGGCATTCCTATGTCAATGCGATTATAGAAAACTCTGGCAATATTTTTACGATCTGATTCAGATACCCCTTCTTTTTCGATCAATGAAGCAAGTGTCATGATTTCTTGAACCGTATGATTTTGTTGCTTGATCGTAGAAAAATAAGGTTGTAACACGGTATTCGTTTTTTCGACCATCTGAATGATCAGATCTTTAAGTGACATATCTTTATAGTAATCATAAGTCGCTGGGAATAAATAACCTTCTAAGCGATACTTGGTGTTTTCTGCCTTAGCTGCACTTTCTAATAAATCAGGGTATTTTTGAGTCAACTCAGTGAAAAAGGCTTCATTTTTTAGTAGATCTAAAAATTCCTGCTTATCTTTCCCAGTGATTTTTGCTACTCGTTCTGCAATCTGCTCTGCATCAAATCCCTCTGGTATCGTGATCTTCCCATCTGCCACTTCTGTAGGTTCTGAGGTGCCACCTTCTTGGAGCTCTTTACCGATTTCATCTAACGTCATGTTAGGGGCTAATTGATAGAAACCAGCCTGAAAACCAGTCATATTTTTAAATTTTGTATAATAATTAAATACGATACCGCTCTTGATGATATGGTCTTGTTCTAAAATCTCTCCGATTTGCTTATTTGAAGAGCCACTAGGTATTTCGATCGAAACCAATTGTTCATTCTCTGGGTCTAAAGGTTTTAAACCACTATCAATATAGCGATAGACCGTAAAACCAAATACACATCCAATAATTAGCAACGTAAGCGCAATCACTAAAATAATTTTTCCTACGATTTTATCTTCTTTTTTACGTAGGTCTTTTCGCTTACTGACTACATCTGTCGAATCAGTTGTATTCTTTTGTCGTCGTGTCTTCTCATCTGGATGTTGTTTGTTTTCTGACAAAACAACTCCTCCTTACTATCAACTTCATAACTTTATTCATTATACATGAAATTCAGGCGGAGGTGAATTATTTTTAACAATTCTTATGTCAAAATTGTAAGTAGTAAATCGATTCTCTTCGGCTTAAAATAGAAAATAAAATGATTCTTATTTACTAAATAACAATAATCTGCTTATTTTAATCACTAAGCTCCTAAACAGGAAGGATTGATAGACATGAACAAAAGTAAACATTTGAAAAGAAAACCAGCTTCCCGTTTTTCTTTTTCTCAAAAACTCTGCTTATTCATTTTAGTCGTAACTATTGGGATTATCACATGGTCTACCTATGAAATGGCCCAGTCAAGAGTATCCGCTTCGATTCAAGTAGCAAATGATTCCTTAGACTTGACCGAAGATGAACAAGCCCTTGCCGATCAGATCGATCAATTGTTACAAAAAAATGATTATGTTGGATCTGTCTATATTCGTAAAAATGGTCGAGTGATCCTTGAAAAGGGCTACGGATACGCTAACGAAGAGGCACAGCAACCAAACACTCTATCTTTGTATTATCAAATCGGTTCGATCCAAAAAGCAATGACTGCGCTACTGATACTCAAACAAGTTGATCTAGGGAAACTTTCTTTAGATACTAAACTGGCTAAATTTTATCCCCAAATCAACGGCAGCAACAAAATCACGATCAAAGATTTACTATATATGCGATCAGGATTGAAAAAAACAGCTTCTCCGACCGTACCGATGAATGATCAAGAGGTGATCCAATTTGCGCTTGATCATCTCGAATATACCAATGATCAAAGTTACAAATATGAACCATTGAATTTCACATTATTGACAGGTATTTTAATGAAATTGACCCATCAACCATACGAAAAATTGGTGTATGATCAAATCATCACTCCGTTACAGTTAAAACAGACGACCTTCTATGACCAAGTCAAAAACACTTCAGAACACGCAGTTTCCTATCAAATGAGTCCAGACGATGATTATCATCAAGCTTTGACTGAATCTGAAACAGATATACGCAATGAATTAGGAACTGGAAATATCAGTATGTCCGTGTATGACTTGAACGAATTTTTTACAAAAGTATTAAAAGGAAAATTGATTCCACAAGATTTACTTTTTTCTCTTTGGGGAAAGAATTTGAGTGGACGTCCATATAACGGCGGGGTCTACAGTGGGAGAGATACAATATTTGCTCAAGGGAACATCAATCGGTTCCATGCAGTATTAGCAATGAAAAAAGATACTTCTGATGCAGTTGTGTTGGAAAGTAATATCCAAGCCGATAAAAAATATAAAACAACAGCCACCGATCTTAGAGATCAGATTTATAAATTGATGGGAAATGATGAATAAGCAATTTGTTTACTTGCCATCTGTGGATAATTGAATAAGAATGAAGAAAACCTTGTATAAGCATTTTGGCTTGATACAAGGTTTTCTCAGTTGTTTCCTAGATATAGAAACTTTATGATTGTGTCGTATTTATTTCTGTTGCTAAATATTTTCTCATGCCATCAAGTATGCTGTGTTTAGGTTGATAACCTAGTGCTGAAAGCTTAGTGATATCAGCTAAAGAGTCATGGATATCTCCAGTTCTCTCCTCTTGGTAATCCAACAGTAATTCAACTTCAAGAATCTGATTGATCGTCTGGATCAACTCAAGTAAAGTTGTACTATTTCCCGTTCCAACATTGAATTGTTGCCCTAATGCTTTTTCTTCTTTCGAAACAAGCAATAAAGCTTGTACGACATCTTCAACATAGACAAAATCTCTTGATTGACTGCCATCACCGAATAAAGTAAATGACGCTTTTTCACCAGCAAGTTGCTTTTTATAGCGATCCACTAAAATAGAGATCACCCCGCTGTACGGCGAATTTGGATTTTGATTTGGACCGTATACGTTGAAGAAACGTACCGCAGTTCCTGGCACATCATACAGATGACAATAATCAAGTACATATTGTTCAGCAGCAAATTTATCGATAGCATAAGGCGTCAACGGTCGTATAACTGACTCTTCTTTTTTAGGTAGTGTTGGTTCATCTCCATAAACAGCTGCAGAAGAGCTAAATACGATACGCTTTAAATTTGGCTGATACTTACGAATCAACTCAAGTAACATCAAGACACTATCAAAATTCACTCGGTGAGTTTCCAGCGGACGTTCAACAGAATCAGCAACACTAGCTATAGCAGCTAAATGGAAGATATAGTCAAACTGGTGATTGTTTAATAGTTCTTCCATTGCTTTTTCATCAGCTACATCCCCCTCAACGAAGTCAATGTTTTTGGTGGAATCAAGATTTTCTTTATTTCCCATAGATAGATCGTCGATAACGACTACTTTATTATTTTCACTCAAATGATTGGCTAATGTAGAACCGATAAAGCCGGCTCCACCAGTGATCAATATGTTATACACTTTGTTCCCCCCGAATATTTATTAAAAAACATAAGCCTATTTTAACATGCTGGCGTAACGAAAACTATGAATTCTCTAGTATTAGAAAAGCTAAGTGTTAAATTATGGAAAGAACAGACAGAAAACATCCAATTTCTATCTGTTCTAATATTTCTCTTTATCAACACTACTTATCGAAGAATATGAGCTTTTTGATTTTTATAGTGTCTATCATAAAGAGGATTATCCATTTTTTCGTTATTTTTCATATTTATAAATCTCTTGGAGTTCATTTGATTCATTTAACAATTTGGGTAATAAAAATTCTAACCATTTAAAATCTTCTTCGCTGTCAATATCTAAAATTAAGTAATCTTTCATTTCTATAATGCCACAATTACCATCAAACAGATAATCATTGTCTCTTAAAAATTCTGGTTTAAACGAATACATTGAAGCATTCATTTCAAAAACATCAGGTGCCTGCTGTCTAGAAGTATAGTGCGATGAATTGACTATTGTCACGGTATTATCAATAAGCTTGACCATATTGAAATAAGGATTACGTCTTGCTGGTACAACAGAAAAATATACGTCTTTATCCATATTTTTCATGTGCAGTGAAATCAACTCTTCCAGATTAGAAACTTCTCGTAAAGGTGATGTTAAATCTAAATCTACTATCAAATCGAAGAAATGGTTTTTCGTTTTTAGATTTAAATATGTGTCCCTTATCACTTCGATTTTTCCAACAGTATCTGTGGCGAGCTGCGGTTTACGCGATATAATTTTTACTTTATCGTTTAGTTTTTTAGTTATTTCAATCAATTCATTACTGTCTGTATTCAACGCAATTGTACAACAATGCTCAGGATGTTTTTTCTTATAAATCTCAATGATTGCTAAAGCATAATGCACTAATGGTTTTCCAGATAAAAATTTTAAATTCTTATTTTTAAAACCTTTAGATCCTGCTCTTCCGCAAATAGTAAATAAAATTTCCATTTATTTTTCCTCGGCAATCTTTAGTACTTCATTCGCATGATATAAACTATTCCAATTACTTTTGTTTGTGATAACATTTTTTAAAAAATATTTTAATTCTTCTTCATACATATCATTAGAGTTCTCAACTAACTTACACACTACGCTATTATTTATGCTCACTTCATTAGTTAGTAAATTTATTTCAACTAATCCTTCAGTGGTAAATAGTTCCAATTTACGCATCGGGTCTTTACCAAAATAGTCCAAATGTACTTCGACGATTTTATCTTCATAACTCAATAAGTAAGTGGCTAAATCATTACTACCTATTTCAAGATGAGAAAATTTACCAAACTGCTTCTTTACTTCTTTTGGAAAGCCAAATAAATGAATAATATAGTCAAGTTCATGTATACAATCTAGTTCTACTCCACCTCCCATTGATTTGTATGCAGAATAATTAACCCTATAATCAGTGTTTTTCCGCCAATCAGGTAGATAAGTAGAACAAGTTGATCTAACAGAATATATGTTAGAGTCCATAATTTTTTTACGAGTCAAATCCATAATTTTTTTATATCTTAATGGGGCAGCTACGTAAATATTTTGTTCGTTATAATCATATTCAGCCAAATCAACACTTTCAGAAAAAACTGGTTTTTCTAAAAATATATAATTTGCCTTTTTATAAATCATATTCAACGTTGGAAGATGTTTAAAGGTTGGATTAGTAATAAACGCTAGATCATAGTTATCTTTTAACTCCTCTTCGTGTTCAATATATGCGATATCAGAAAATTCCTTTTTACCACTACTACTATACGCAGTAATATCAAATTTAACGGAATGTTCATGCCCAAATTTTATTAAATTTTTTAAATGTCTCTTTCCAATTGACCCTAATCCAAAAAAAATTACTTTCATTTTATGTTGCCTCAATTTCATTGATTAAATTAATAATATAGTCATCTTTTTCAAAAGTATATTCTAGCTCATTTTTAAATTTTAATGCATCAAAAAATTCCTTTATTTCTTCAAGGTACGCATCTTCGATAATTGTATGAGAGTAATTGCTATCATGCTCAATCTGATCGTATAAATTAATCTTTTCCATACTAGCATTTGTATCATTCCATGAGAATAAAGTTTCTGGATTACCGCCCCATTCAATGAACGTTCCTTCACCTATTACTGTTAATTCTCTTTTTGCACTTCTTGAAAGAATGTCTACAGTTAAGGTGCCAACAACTCCATCAACGTGCTCGATCAAAAGATTATAGCTATCTGGATAATCTATATCAAGTTGAGATAATTTTTTTGCTGTTACAGTAAAGCTATTAACTCTTCCAAATGTATTGATGATCCATGGTAATTCAATTGCAAAAATTTCTCTACAACCATTCGTGGTTTTATTTCCAACAAAAAAATTACGATAGTCTTCCCAAGGATGCCAATCTGGAAGGTACTGGCCAACATGATATCGATAAGAAACGTTTCTATCCTTACGGATTCTTGATTCAATATATTGAATCTCTTTTCTTTTAAGAAATGTAGAAGATAAATATAGTAATTTATCTTTATTTTTAGCAATATCGATTACTTCTGTATAGTAATTATTTAATAGATTGATTTCCGTAAAAACATGACAATCTAAATTTAGCGCATCTTTTATTATGCTCTCATGAGAGATAGGAGAAGTACATACGAAAACTATATCAATTTTAAATAGATTTTTTGCAGCTTCTAAATTATCATACGTGGGTATGCTATATTTTTTTTCGACCTCAACGCAACGTTCCTTATTAGTATCGATTCCACATACAAGAATATCTTTAAAGTTATTTTGGATAAGACGCAATCTTCTTTTACCCATCGATCCTAATCCTACAATTCCCACTATCATATAAATAGCACTCCTATTTCAATAATTTCTTAATTTTATTGATAACGTACTCTTGCTCATCCTCAGACATATTACTACCAGATGGCAAGCAAAGGCCTCGATTGAATAAATACTCTGATACGCAAATATCCTCGCTATGATAATACATCTTTGACTCTTTAAATAATGGCTGCAAGTGAAGTGGTTTCCATAAAGCTCTTGTTTCAATATTATGTTCGTTCATTTTACTTATTAGTTCGACTACCTGATCAATTGAATAAAAGTTTTTAATAGTTAACGTTGATAACCACCGATTTGGTTTCATATTTTCTACTTCAGGCATCATTTCTATCTGATCAATTCCTGAAAAAGCATCTCTGTATCTATCAAAAATTGCTCTACGTTTTGTAACACGTTCGTCTAAAACTTCCATCTGTCCTCGTCCAATCCCAGCAGATATATTACTTAGACGATAATTATACCCTAATTCACTATGCTGATAGTATGGAGCTTGGTCTCTTGCTTGTGTAGCTAAAAATCTAGAGTGATCTACATATTTTTTTTCATTTGCTATTAACGCTCCCCCACCAGAAGTAGTAATAATTTTATTTCCATTAAATGAAAATATTCCAATTGTACCAAATAATCCTGAAGATAAACCATTATAAGTGGAGCCTAAAGATTCAGCTGCATCTTCTACTATCGGTACATTATATCGATTGGCAAGAGCTATAATTTCTTCATACTTAGCCATCTGTCCATATAGATTTACAACTATTATTGCTTTAGGAAGTTTATTGTTTTTTTCAGCTTCTTCTAAAGCTTTCCCCAATGCAATAGGGCTCATATTCCAAGTATCTGGTTCAGAATCAATAAATATAGGTATTGCACCTTGATATAAAATAGGATTTACAGATGCAATAAATGTGAATGAAGGTGCAAAGACAATATCGCCTCTCTCCACATTTAGTAAACGCAATGCTAAATGTATAGCAGCTGTTCCAGAACTTAAAGCTGAAGCTCCCCCTTTAGAGCCGGTATAGTTTGTAATACTTTCTTCAAATTTATCTACATTTTCTCCTAGTGGTGCAATCCAGTTATCTTTAAACGCTTTTTCAACATATTTTTCTTCTGTTCCACCCATGTGTGGGCTTGATAATAGAATTTTAGAATTCAAGATAGATTCCCTCTTTCATTATTTTAGCTGGTGTCCCATAAGACAAAGTATAAGATGGGATATCACTTACAACCGTACTACCTGCACCAATTATACACCAAACACCGATTTTCTTCATTTGTATACATTGAGAACCTATTCCAATATGGGTACCTTTCCCTACATGTACTCCACCAGCTAGGGCTACATTTGGTGATAGATGAACATATGATTCGACTATACAGTCGTGTTCAATGATTGAACCTGTATTGACAATTACATGTTCACCTATCAGTGAACCAGGATTAACCACAGCATTAGCAAAAATAACAGTTCCAACTCCAATTGAAGTATCAGTTGACAATACTGCATTCGGATGAATGACTATTCCATAATTTTCATTTGTCAAACTTAAATTATCGGCAATCTTTTTTCTCAATGCACAATCACCCAAAGCAATTACAAACTTATAATTATCTTTTTTAGTTAACTCATTAATTTCACTTATCTTACCTAGATATGCTAATCCTTTTAAATCAGTTATATTATCATCGAAAAACCCATGTATTTCAATGTTTCTTAATTTTAAAATATCGATAATAACTTTAGAATGTCCTCCTGCACCAATAATTATATATGGATATCTAGATGAGCCTAATAAGCAATTCTTTTCTGAATCCACTTCAATTCTTCCTTATCTATCAGAATTTGGTTTAATTTCTCAACAATTCTTTGTGAACTTTTACCATCACCATAAATATTTTTAACATTTGATAGGTTATCTAAAAAAAGAGGTGATTGTATTTTTTTTAAAGCTAGTTGGATCTCCTCTACTTCTAATTTTACATTAATCGTATTTTTAGATTGTTCCCGTCCATTTTGTCTTGATCCTAGATTAATAACTGGAATTTTAAAAGACGCTGCCTCAATGATACCTGACGATGAATTACCAATCATAAATTTAGACTCTTTTAGTATGGTTAAATATTCATCCGAAGCTAAATTAGTGATATAACAGATATTTGATAAAGAGTTTTCTTGGTAAATTTTACGAATAAGTTCGCTACCCGCATCGCTATTGGGTAGTATACATAATATGTGAAAATTTTGATCTCGCATTGCGTTAATCAATGTCATAACTTGCTGGTTTATTTTATCCATTTCTGTTACTACAGGATGGAAAATTTGTAACGCATATTTTTTTTCATCAAAATTTAGATTATATTTTTTTTTGATTTCTTTGTAACTAGGTAACTTGCTATTAGCGATGGTGTCGATCCTAGGTGCACCTACATTGAATACACGCCAACTATCTTCTCCCATCTTCAATAAGCGTTCTTTACTTTTTTCTGTTGCAGTAAAATGAATCGAAGCCAATTTGGAGATTGCATGCCTAATTGACTCATCTACCGTACCGGAGCGTTCACCACCATGTATATGCGCTGTTTTTATACCTAAATATAAACAGGCAATTGCAGCAGCCAGCATTTCTCCTCTATCACCTAACAAAATTACAAAGTCAGGTTCATATTTTTCAAAGATAGTTGTAAAGCCACTTAGTTCCAAGGAAAGTGAACGTGCCATGTTACCTTTAGTGTTTTCTAAAAAAAGGCTGTGAATTTCTCCCACTATTTCAAACTTGTCTGCTGTAATCAACTCTTTCGTGAGGCCATATTTATTTGCCAGATGCATACCAGAAATAATAAATGAAACATCCCAACCATCTTTTTTCAAGGCTGAAGCTACAGGTTTATATATACCGTAATCAGCACGGGTACCACTAACTATGAGTACTTTTTTCATTCAACATCTTCCTTCAACAATACACTATCTATCCCTATTGATTTATTAACTTTCTTTCCAATACACTGGTACAAATATTTAGGTGGTAAACCATTCCCTGGGCGTTTGATTGTGAGACAATCTTCAGTTAAAACATCCCCTGGTTCTAAGTCTTTTGTCACAACTATGCTTTTCCGTGCTACCTCTTTTGTACTAATTTCAGAAGGCATTGCCCTTTTTACACCATTACCCAAAAATACTTCCGCGTTTCTAATATGATCGACAAATCGCTCAAATTCTTCCGGATTTAAAGAAGCTTTATGGTCCGGTCCAGGAAGAGACTTATCTAATGTAAAATGTTTTTCTATAACTTTAGCCCCTAGTGCAACTGAGCAAATTCCTACATCATACCCTAATGAATGATCCGAATATCCTACAGGTAAATCAAACTTTTCTCTCAATGTGTTTATAGCAAATAAATTAATATCTTCTGATGCAGCAGGGTAATTTGAGGTACAATGCAAAATTGTCACTGGACTTTCTGTAAAGCAATTAACAGCTTCTTTTACTTCCTCTAAGTCAGACATGCCTGTTGATAATAGTACAGGCAAACCATACATATCAATCTTTCTCAGAAAAGGAATATTTGTTAAATCTCCAGACCCAATTTTAAATCCTTGAACACCAATTTCTTTTAGAAATGCTGCACTTTCTTCATCAAAAGGTGTAGACAAAAACTCTATATTATTTTTAATACAATAATTCCGAATCTCTACAAAATCTGACTTTGTTAATTCTAACTTTTCAAGCATTTCAAATTGAGAAGTGTTGGTTTGCATGTTATCTTTCTGATATTTTGCCATTTTTGCTTTTTTGGATACTAACTTACTTGTTTTAAATGTTTGAAATTTTACTGCATTAGCACCACATTCTTTGGCTTTATCGATACTTTCTAAAGCTAAATCGAGACGACCGTTATGATTCACTCCAATTTCTGCAATCACATATACTTGAGATTTCACTTTTCCACCTCCTTACCAATTAACAACATTATTTTCTTTTAATATATCAAGAAATTCTTGTTCATTCATTAAATCAGTTGTATCAGAAGAATAAGCAGTAATTTTTATTTTTTCATAACCTTCATATATCGAATCTGTTGCATGATAATTAGGCGGAATAATGTACATCTCATCATTCTCATATGATCTTTCAATCTCATCAGCAGTCATTAATTCTTCATATAATTTCTCGCCGGGTCTTATTCCAACTATTTTTATTTTCCCCTGATATTTTTTATCGTGTGTATTGTTATAATATTGAACTAAAGCGTCGGCAAGTGTGGATATTTTAATTGAAGGCATCTTTAGTACATATGTTTCGCCAAATTTCGAGTTTATAGCGGCTAAAAGAACTAATTTCGCTGCATCAGGAATAGACATCATAAAACGTGTCATATTATTATCAGTTAATGTAATATCTTTGTCATGTTCTAGCTGGCTACAAAAAAGCGGAATCACAGAACCGCTAGAACCTATCACATTACCAAATCTTACACATGAGAAAATGGTCTTTGTTTTCCCTTTGTATTGGTTTGCTGCAATAATTAGTTTCTCACTTAATAATTTGGTCGCTCCCATCGTATTTGTAGGACTAACTACTTTGTCAGTACTTATGCCTACAAAATGTTTAACCTCATTTTTTATTGCTGCATCAATTATGTTTTGAGTACCCATAACATTTGTTTTAACGGCTTCCATAGGATTATACTCGCTCGCGGGTACATGCTTCATTGCTGCAGCATGAAAAATTATATCAACATCTCTACATGCAAAGTCAATTCTTTGAGAATCTCTAATATCTCCGATCAAAAATCTTAGATTAGAATAAGCTGAAAGCTCTTGTTGCATAAAAAATTGTTTTTCCTCTCCACGGCTAAAAATCCTTATTGCCTTGGGCTCATACTTTAATAACTGGCGTACAATCTCGCTTCCAATAGATCCAGTTCCACCTGTTACTAATATCGTTTTTCCTTTAAACACAGTTTTATCTCTCCTTATGAATTATACTCGTTTATAATTCTATCTTTATTTTTATAAAAATATATACCAGAAATTATAATTAACAAAACAATTAGTATATAGCGAAAAATTAACTGTTCAATCAATATATGAAGCACCAGTGAAAATAATGACACAAAAATTACTATGATACTTATTTTTTTAGTATCAAATAATTGTTTACCAATAATTCTTTTTGCAATATTATAATGAAAGAGAAATAATAAAAAGTAAGTAAAAACCGTAGTGTATCCTGCAGCTATTATTCCATAACGAGGAATAAAAAGCATATTTAATAAAATATTGATTACCGCACTAGCAACTGTCCCTACTGCTATAAATGTAGTCTTTTTCTTATAAAATTCCGCGTTTACAGGTAAACTATATAGAAACTGAAAAAAATAACCCAATGAAATAGGTATTACTAAAGATAACCCAGAATAATATTCTTTTGGCGCCATTATTTTTGCTAAATCAATTGAGATTACCATCACAATCATTGCAACAAAAGTAAATGCTAGTAAATAATAGTTACTTACTTTCCTCACTGTTTTTTCATTACCTTTACTCATTTCATTATAAAACCACGGCACCCATGCATTGTTCGTTGATGCCCATATAACACTTAATATTATTCCAATATTACTAATATATGAATATATCCCCCCAGAAGCTGGACCTAAATATGAATTTATCATGATTCTATCAAATTGTGCCAAAACAATATTTGCTACGGAGTGAGGAATAAGTGGTAAAGATATTTTTAGCGCATAAGACCATTGTGTTCGGTCAAAAAAGTATTTTCCCTTAATCATAATCCTCAGATAAATAACTAAACTGATTAATACAAGTGCTAATGTACCTCCAACTACACGGCCCACATATTTATCTTGAGAGAATATGGTTTGCATCAAGACTACTGAGACCCCAATATTTAGCATAGTAGATATAAAAGATAAAATTAAGAATTTAAAATGATTAAAATTAATAGTAAAGTATGCTTGGATATAGCTAATAATAAAACTAGCGAAACTTTGGATCAACATTAAGTTGAACAAAATTTGATTCATATCAAAAAAAGTATTAGAAAACGCAAAATATAGGTTTCCGATTAACATGAATGCCCCAAGCGAAATAGTCGCTAACGTTAGAACAGATGACATAAATTGATTAATTTGTTCTTTATAATCAAAGCTAGCATTGTTTACTGCCGAATTTAAGCTTAATCCGATTAGGATAGAAAAAATTGATACAAATGATGCAAAATTATTTATTAATCCATATTGTTCTTGAGTAGTAATATTAACAAAAATCGGAATAGTAATAAACGAAATACCTTTGATAAAAAAATTACCAATCGTATACCAAAAGCTAGAAGTAACTAATTTAGATTTGGAGAGCGTGTTAAGTAATCCCATAAACTTATTCAACCAACTTTCTTAATTGATCCCAATTAGCAGGGAGTAAAATTTTCATTTCAGATACTTCATTATATTTTTGACAAAATAATACGATATTTTCCAATATTTCTTTCTTTTCATTAGGTAAAGTTGAAAACTCATTTATTATTAGCTTAGCTAATAATATTGAATGGACTTTCTTCTCAAACATCATAGATGGAGAGAAGGAGATTGTAGAGATTGGGCTTATTATTAAACTATTCGAAAAATCATTTTCCGCCAATAAAACTTCAAATGGTAAAGCGGAATTCAATAACTGGTTCTGTCCATAACGGTTAATTTCAACTCTTGGATGAAGTTTGACTAAGATTTCTTTTTTTTTTGGAAGAATTTCTTTGATTTTTTCAAAGATCTGTGTTTCATCGACTCCGTAGCCATCTTTAAGTAAAGGTTGATCAAAGAATAAACACTTGTTTCTGATAAAAATTTTTTCTACTCCAAAAATAGTCGAAAAAATTCCCATTAGATCACTTTCTTCTTTTATTTTTGGAATTCTAGTGACTTTCTCTACATTGTAAAGCAACAATTCTGGACAATATACAAAGTAAGAATTAAATTTTTTTTTGAAAATGCTATGTTTATTGATTAAAGCAAAGAACTTCTGTATGTTTTTGCTTGTCGTAAAAACTTTATTGTTTAAATACGTTCCTAATCCATCTTCTATATAATTCATTTTGATGTCCGGATTATTTTTATGAAGTTTTGAGAATAAAATCTTTGAAAAATAGTTTTCACCTTGTAAGAAAATCTCATCATACCTACTTAGGTTGTCAGAAAAAAATGGATTGTGGTTAGTTATCAAATTAAGTTTTCTCTCTATAAATGAGCCCATTTTCTTGTAGTCAACTAAAACTACTTTATCAAATATTCCCAGTTCATCTATCCGACGGCTATAAGCCTCAGCATTTTCAAATTCAGAATAGATAAAAAGATCTCCTTGTGCTTCATGGTAGAAGTTGTGGTATACATTTATTATATTAATTAAGTGTAGTGGAGTCCAAGCAACAAAGGCTAATCTCATATTAATTCTCCTTTTTTAAATACATAAAAGATATATTTCCTAAATAATACCAAAATACTATTGATATTACATCACGCTTATTAAACAAGAGATGGGATTCCACTAATTCATTTGCAAAAATAGATAATAAGAAAATTAATACTATCCCTAAAAGGGCATAATCGATCTCCACACTTTGAGACTTCTTTATAAAGAATAATTTAATTAATTTAAAAATATTACACATATAAAATATATAAAAACAAATGAAACCAATTATTCCACTTGATACAATTACTTGGATATAACCATTATGCATATTCCCATGAGCTCGTCTTAATTCATTTATATCCATAGAATTAAGCTGCACTTTGTCTAGAACAGTTCCATCACTATTTCCAAAAAAATCAGTTTCGCCATGACCAAAGAATAGAGTTGGTTCTGTCGCTTTAACAGCAGCCTTCCAAATTGAGAATCTACCAGCTGAAAATTCAGAATTACCATCAGAATGTTGTACAACAACTTTGTCTGGTCTGTCAAGATTATCTTCTACTTGATCTGTTTTCTTTATTTCTATTTTATTTTCGATTGCCACGGGGATTTTTGCTAATAGATTTTTCGCATAAGTATTTCCAATAGTAAAGAAAACTAGAAAAATAAGCGCTATGGCTATTAACCATCGAATATTAATACTAGTCCTTTCAGTAACTGCCTTTCTAAAACTCGATTGAAAAAGAAATACAAGAAAAAGGAATAAAAAGCTGATTATAACTAACTGAGCACCTCTTGAGGATGAAAGTATAATATAAATAACTTGTACAGCAAAATTTATAATATATAAAAGTTGAATTTTTTTTGTTAAATTATTAAGCAGACCACTAAAAATGCTTAATATTATGGAAGTATAACCAAACATTGCCCCCACATTAGGACTAGTATATACTCCAAATAGTCTGTTTTCGATAAATCCTTGTCTTGCTACTATACCTGGAGTTCCGGTTGGAACACGATAAGAAATTAAGAGCACAAATTGTACTATCGAAATAAACGTTGCAATTAAAATAATAACTATGAATACATTGTTAAATTGAATTATTTTTTTCTTCCTCGTTTCACTATCTTGTGAGAAGTCCACTGGGTAAATAACTATCAATGTAATCATTAAATAAACCAGATTATAAATTGATGGTACAAAAAAATAAGCTCTATTTAATAATACAGTGATCATAAAACTTACTATTCCTAGAATCAATAAATAAGAATAACGCATTTTAAAAAAACTTCTTTTTATTAAAATTTCATATACGATTATAATACTGCCCCATACCACAGCACCCTTCATAGGCATGTTAGCTATGTTGTAAGTGCTTGGCATAAAATAAATTAAACATATAACTAGGTTTACAACTCTAAATAGATCACGGTTTAGTACAACAGATTCAAAGCAAGATATTATTTTATTCATCTTCATTTCCAACTTTCAGAATTTCTTTATCGATTTTATTTAAAAGCTTATCTGAGTACCCTGATTTTACTTTTCTGACAAAGAGTTTATCACTATTTTTTATTTGGTCAAAATCATGCTCATCAAACCATTTATTCATTGAAGGATCAATTATATGAAGATTGGCTAACTTCGAAGTTTGCAATGGTGTATCTTGTTCATTTGCTAGTTTTATTGGTTTATCTGGCCCTCCTATTAAATTATTATATTGAAAGGAGGAGTTAAAAAAAAGAGTATGAAAAAATTTTTCATCAGATGCAAACATACCAATTCTAAAGTTTAAATAATCTTTTTTATTAGCTGTATATGTCTCCATTAATTCAATCAAGCAATCCTTAGACAAGGCCCACCACTGCGAGCCATGATACAAATCAAACTTACGATGTCTTATTTTTTTAGAAAGCTTAAACCTTCTTAAAATACGATTAATTACTGCTCGAAATACTTTGAATATTGTTGTATTACTTTTATTTATCATCGGATAATCATGCTTTTGATAAACATCAATATGTTTAGCATATAATTCTTTGTTTTCATTTTTGTCCAAATTGATTCCACGAATAAACTCAACATTTTTATTTTCTTCAAAATAATGATAAATATAGGCACTAGATTTTATTGGATAATCAGAACCTGATAATAATACATATTTTAAATACTCTTCATTTTTCAGCGCTCTAGTCACTAAATTGATTTCAGCTTGAACTATCGAAAATCCCCCCCAATAAATTTTAATTCGCTCCTCATTATCCAAAAATATCACATTGTCATAACCTTTAAATTCATTAATAAAAGGTCGAATATTCGTTTTTTTATCAATATGAATAAAAAAAACTGCGTTTGTGTTTAGACGATCCACTAATCTTTTCAAGTTATAAACATCATTATAAGCTAATACTAAATAACATATATCTTTCAACATTAACCCTCCGAAACATTTAGAAATCAGTTCTTTATGCTCTTATTATATATTGCTTCCATCTGTTTAGCCGTATATGAAACATCATATTGTTCCAAATCTGGAGTAATTTCATTTGTATAAGGTTCCAATAATATTTGTTTTGCCCATTCTTTTTTTGTTGCTTTCAACGGTAAAAAGATAACATTATTTGTTAGCTTAGTATCCTTAGAGATAGTTTCAGCTAAAACAAGTTTTATTTCAGCTGCCTGAGCTTCTAGACCAACCATTGGAAGTCCTTCATAAAGAGATGTCATTACAAAGACATCAATAATTGATAATAACTCTGGGATATCATTGCGCTCACCTAAAAGTGTTACCTTGTCGCTTATGCCTAATTCATTAATTTTATTTTCTAATTCTAATCTTAGCGAACCTTCACCAACAATCAGAAGATAAGAGTTAGATTTTATTTTTATTATTTCTGAAAAAACATCCAATAAATATATTTGATTTTTTTGCTTTTCTAATCTTCCAATATTCCCTACAATGAAAGCTCCGTCAGGAATAGAC
The DNA here is from genome assembly GCF_050555445.1 of Enterococcus sp. DIV1304_2. Lineage (NCBI taxonomy): Bacteria > Bacillati > Bacillota > Bacilli > Lactobacillales > Enterococcaceae > Enterococcus > Enterococcus sp. DIV1304_2. The sequence continues at coordinate 881,649 of NZ_CP187851.1, read as the reverse complement.
AATTCACTTCTTTTAGCTTTTTCTACTTCATTGTTTTTTTTGTACATTTGCATATCTATACCATTATGAATGATTTTAAAAGGATGTTCTCTAAATAAACTTTGACCAGCTTCTTGGCTTACGGCTAAAAATTCAGTCGCATTATTCAATAAGAGATGTGTCAAAAAAAATCGTAGAATATTCATAATAATGTTTTGGGATTTCCCATCTTCTGTTGCATGGCTATGAGCAATTCTATGTTTAATTCCATTTTTTTTTGCCAGCCATAAATTAATTCCACCACCAAAATAAACCTCATTATGTGCTACATCGAAGGATTCCTTTTTCAATAAACGGTTCACTTGGAATAAGTATTTAATAATATTTTTTTTAGGATTTGCTACAACAAATATGCGTCCACCTAATTGCTTGATTTCTTCATGGTAATCCGTTACATTTGTGAAATCATCATATATCAAAAAATCGAATTGGTATTTACTACGATCTATTTTTCTATATAAATTCATCATAAACGATTCTGCTCCACCTAAACCCATTCTTCCTTGAAAATGAAGTACTCTTTTCATATTAAATCCTTTCTAATACTTTCTCTTAATATTTGCCATTACCTTTGGCATTTTTGTTTCTATAAATGAACCTAGATAGAACACAAATGTTACAAGTGGTATTGGCAAATTGAATAAAAGTTTAGTGATTTTTTTTGTCAAAGTATCGGTTATAGCAATATTCTTTGCTTCCTTGACTAAATCATCTTTTAAAATATTCTTTATTTCATTTTTTTTCTGTTGAATAGTTATTTCGTTAGTCTCAAAAATAGAAAAAATGACAGACGTTGTACCTTTCAGTAATAGTGCTGCCATCCCATCTTTATGTTCATTATTTGTTATAGCGTTACTACGTTCGTAAAATTCTTTAAATGTCTCAAATTTATCTTTTTTATATTTATTTGTAATTCCTTGACTACTTTCAAATTCATAGATATATTCAATTTTAGGATTCATAACTACCTGATTACAATATTTATAATAATCTAGATTAAATATCCGATCTTCACAACTGTGGTATTTTTCAAACCGAATACCATACCTTAAAATTACGTCTCGTCGATAACATTTATTCCAAACAACATACAATAGTTGTCTATTCATTAACTTATACATATCTAAAAGAAATTCACTATTACTTTGATATGTGTATCCATCTACAAGATAATTTTTTTCATCCACTATCTTATCCCTATCAATCGTTCTAAAAATAAAGGAACTTATAATCAAATCTACAAATGGATTCTTAGAAATAATAGCTGAATAATCATTTAGAATATTTATGTCTGGAAAATCATCTGCATCAAAAAAAAGCAGGAAATCTCCATTAGCACGTTCGATTCCGTAGTTTCGTGCAAATCCAGGACCTTCGTTCACTTTGTTTAACAGTCGAAAGCGAAAATCTTCAAATATACAATCTCTTATGACTTGTTCTGTATTATCTGTTGATCCATCATTAATAAGTAAGACCTCAAATTCTTCATTATTAAATTTTTTTAATATACTAATTAATTGAACGATTGTCTCAGCTGCATTGTATACTGGTATAACAATACTGAATTTTGGTGTAGACATCCTTTCACCTCAAATTATCTTAAAATCTTTTCGCTAGGAAATCTCATTTTTTTCAAAGATGTGTATATTTCCTCTTCTTCTAACCCTTGAGAGGACATTTTATCAAAGAGAATCTTGATTGTTTGTAATAGGATTTTTAAATCCATCATCAAAGAATACTTTTTAATATACAATAAATCAAATCGTAACTTGCTGTTATAATCAGAAGCATATTTTCCATATACTTGTGCATAACCAGTGATACCTGCTCGTACATTATGTCTTAAATAATAGTACGGGTTTTCTGCATTGAATTGATCTACAAAAAAAGGACGTTCTGGTCGTGGACCAACAATGGACATATCACCTTTTAGTACATTAAAAATTTGTGGGAGCTCATCAAATCGGACTGCGCGAATGAACTTACCCACTGGCGTTACTCGAGCATCATTACTTTTTGCTAAAACTGGTCCGGAATTGGCCTCAGCGGTTGCTGTCATTGATCGGAATTTGTAAATAGAAAATTCTTTTTGATTTTTAGTTATGCGAACTTGTTTATAGATTACCGGTCCTGGAGAAGTGATTTTGACTAATATTGCTGTCAGTAACATAAACGGTGAGGCAAGAATCAATAAAATAAATGACACAACAATATCGAATAATCGTTTAAATAATTCATATTCAGGTTGAATTCTAAATCCAGAAGCTTCAATGATACTTTCATCTTCAAAGTTCATGATATTCGGATTAATCATTGTTAGGTTCTCGAAGGTTGTATTCAAGAATAATTTTTTCTCTTTTTTAGTAATTAATTGATAAATTTTTGTCTTCTCTTTTTCTTCTATATGAGAAGCTATATATATGATATCTATGCTGTCAATCATTTTCTTCACATTTTTATAATAATGATCTACAATCACAGCCTCAACTTTATGCTTATTATTTTTTTTAGATTGGAAGTTTTGTATAGCCGGAGCCACATCTTTCTCAAGCCCAATTATTATCACCTTTTTATCTTTACTTACACGTAGATATAATTTGTAAACGAGTATCCGATATATGCTTAATAAAAATGCTCCTACAATAAAAGAGATTAAAATTACTGCTCGAGGGAAGGCGAACCATCTACCAACAAAAGTAACCACCATGATACCTAAAGACATTAATACCTGTCCAATAACTGTTACAGAGACGATATCGCTAATCATACGGTTATAGAAAACATATACTCCTAGTAAAATATTCAGCGCGACAAAAATAATGGAAGTAAAAAAAGCTGAATACTGAAATGTCTCAAAATTCCTTAACGGAATTTCTCCTTGAAACTTTATTAAGAAACTAATATATATTGCTGCATTGTAGACTAGGACATCCATTATGATAATAAGTATCCGTCGGGCAGCATTCCATTCTCCATTTTTATTCATTTATACACTCCTAACCACAAAATAATACCTTAATCATCTTACCATAGCACTATGTAAAAAACTAGTGAATAACCAAATTGTAACCTAATTTCAAAGATTTCTTTAGTCACTTAGGTAAGGTATAAAATCATGTTAAATAAGAACAAAAATAGAAGTAAATTTTGGCTGCTCAGCAAGAAAAAAGTAGCTCCATGTACTGGGCTATCATATTTAAAAACTACTGGTTTCCACAGAAAAAACTCATTCTTTCAAAGTTAAGAAGTTTTTAAATTTGAAATCAATGACTAGGTTTTGATGTGAGAAAATATTTGAAACAAATAAAAAAAATAGAAAAAGAGATATCCAAATTGATAGAATTAAGTCGTCTAAAACAAACTCTCTCAAGAAAGGATATCTCCATGGACTATCATACTAAAAAAATACTCGGTTTAACAGATAAAAATATTATTTTCCCTACAGAATGGCTTTCTGAAAAGAAAGAAGGTGGTATTACCACCTACGTGATTCATGGACGCTTAGATTACACTCCCACTTGTTGTACAAAATGTGGAATTAAAAATGAAGGACAAGTGATTAAATATGGTACGCATCAAACCACCATTCAATTATTACCAATTCATTCACATAAAACTGTCTTCAATCTTAAGAAAACTCGCTTTCTGTGTAAAGAGTGTGGCTCAACTTTCTCGTCTGAAACTTCTTTAGTCGATAGAAATTGTTCGATTTCTGTCGACTTGAAACGAAAAATCATGGCAGAATTAGCGACCAACTCCAAAGGATTCTTATCTATTAGATAGCTCACACTACCGTTATGATTATTCGTTTAAGCGACCGATGACTGAAAAAACCACAGTCGATGAACTACTAAGCTATGATTCCACATTGAAGCTGGCTTATGACACCTATCAATTTCTTCTGTATCACTATAAACAAAAAGATACAAACTACTTTTTTGAAGTGGTGAATACTTTAGACGCGCAGCTTCCTGAATGGTTTCGCAAGAAGCTCACTTTCTTAAATAAATATAGAAAAGGAATCGAAAATGCCTTCAAAACACCCTATAGTAACGGAGCATTAGAAGGGACAAATAATAAAATCAAAGTCATTAAACGTGTCGCTTATGGTTACCGTAATTTCCTCCATTTTCGTGACCGCATTTACTTGATTCAAGACTTAGTTTTCCAAGATCAATCCAGAACAAAAAAGAATCAATCGAAGCCTCTTTCTGCTTCGATTGATTCTCGATGAAATTCTTTCAATTTGAACTCACCAACACTACTTGTCGAAGAGCCACAAAAATTTGAAAATCAATTTTCGTGGCTAGGGCATTATTTCTAAAGGTTGAACACTTTTTCCGGATTCCTACATATGAGACAATCTAAACCGATTTTAGCCTCGTTATGCTTAACATTGCTATAATCGGTTTGATTGTTGAATTGATAAACATGACAAAACGATAAAAGCTAAATTGTACCACTATCTTACTCTGTGCTGTTAAAAAAGGATTTTCAAGTACTTCTTTTTTCAGTTTTTTATATAGGCAAGATTTTTAACTATCTATCAGCAACAGATAAAACTTGGATAATTGTTTATTTTGAAATCATATTATGTCGAACATTTATTCGATCAATTCAAACTAAATAATTGAAAATCTTTGAGAAATATATATTAGTCTAATCAGTGTGTTCTTTTTTTTACATTATACAAATAAAAAATAAGTAGAATTAACGATAGTATAGAGATAATTAAGGATACTTTTGATAAATATGTGTATGGATACTTGATTGAGACTTTATTTATTCCATTTTCACCTTTTATAGTAATCAAGGGACTGATTTGCTTAGGTGTTTCAATATCCTTGGAATTGACATTAACCCTTAAACCCTTGTAATGGAATACAGGAAGAACTATCGTTTTATCTTTTGATGATTTAAAAGTAAATATAATTTCATCTTTGTTTGGAGAAAAACTACTAGCAATAACTTGTCCATTTTCTGTAACCTGATGATTTTTCAAAAGTAATTGCTGTTTTTTATAACCCTTAGGAACATAGTCAAAGTTTTCAAAATTAGCAAGTTTGTTTACCATCTGTGAATTAGAATAAATTCCTTGGATATTCATTTCTTTTACCAGATTAACTACAGATGAGTAATTTAATATGGAGACAGCTAGTATTAATATTAATATGGTATCTCTTCTCTTTGTATGTGAAATTTTTTCTAGCCACGGGGAAATAAATAAGACTCCTGAAAAAGATATAAACAATGTTGAAAATATCATAAACCGCCAAGGCGCTTGAATAATATTTAAAGGAGTGTTTTGTAGTGCAAACCACGGAAAAATTTTCGTGCAAAGTAGAATAGATATTACGCCCATAGAATAAGTGAATTTAGATAAAAGCCCTAATTTTTTAAAGTTTATTGTTAATATAACTAGAAAAATAAGCAAGACTAAACCAATACCAAATGATAGTAAATCTGAATCTATACTTCCAATCAAAAACTGTTTACCTAGATATATTGCTCTTTTTTGCAATATATCCACGTAAGGACGATTCAAATCTTGGTATAGTGTTTGTTCAATCATAGGGCATATAAATGCTAGTGAAAGGAGTAACGTAACAATAGTTGCTTTTATTAATTTAATTACTATAGAAAATTCCACCTTCTTTTTTCGATAGAATTGAAGTATTAACGCAAGTACAATCATTGATACAGTCATTGCCACAGAAAGGACATGTGTATAAGTCAACAAAGTCATGCTAATTGCCAATATAATCCATGATTCTTTCTTGGAGTCGTAGAGTTTTATAAATCCAAGTAAAATAAGGGGGGTGATTGACATCGCGAGTAGTTCTCCTAGCGCTCCACGAAGAAATATTTCTACACTCCTAAATGAAGATGTTGTATATATAACAGCAAAAATAAAACTAGTAAAATTTTTTTTACTAATTTCAAACATTACATAATGGCATATAAATAGCGTAAATAATGTAACAACATAAAGGAAAAGATTATAACCTATAGCCAAATTTGTAAATTTAATTAACAAAAATAAAGGATATATTGTCAACCATGGATAAAAGATATTAACTTGCATACCATATGATCTAAATGTATTAAAATTAATAGGGGAACTAAAAATAGATTCCAAACTTAAAGCACGATTGATATGAAACGCACTATCATAAAAGCCAAAAATCTCCATATTTTTAAACGCCGGAAATAAGTACAAAAAGCTAACAAACACGTAAATTATAAATATTTTAATAAATATATATTTTTTTTTCATATATCTTCCTCACATTTTTTTATATTATAACAATAGCATTTTTTACTTAAATAATCTAGCTAAATAAAAATTTATGTACTAAGTTTCAGTAACACGCTGAAACTTAATTATAAACTCTTGGAAGAATATCAATACTCTTCCTATTCAGCGAATCAGCACTAAGCATCTCATAAAACCTAATTTAATCTTTACCAAGATGGTCGTTTATACTACCATTTTATAATCATAATGTTTCATCAGTGAATAGTTAGGACATTCAACAAATTAAAATTAATAGGATCATTTGACAGTATTTCGATTTCACTAGTAAACCATAAAACGAAGGTCTCATGATATTAAAATTAATTATATTGATCCATCTGCTTAAGCAATATCTTTAAAGTTCCAGTTTCCCTCGTACTCCCTACTTTCTTCCGTATAGCTATTATTTCCCTCTGAATTAACGATATGCTCAGCACGATTAAAAGTAACTTTTGTAGGGAATCATCATAAGGGAATTAAAGTAATAATGAGTAAATAATAATCCTGGCTATTTTATCTATTACCCTTACTAACTGATTCATTTCTTAATTTACTATTGTATTTGCTCGAGTATTATAAGCGATTATACCTTTCATCTATCTTGTACACAGATGATTGAGTCCACCTCCCTCGTATTATACTTTCGAATTAAGGTTATTTGAACAGTGTAAAAATTTAAGTAAAATTACTTTTTTCTTGCCATATTTTTTACTAAATCATATTTATTTTCTGGATATTATCGTTCTTATTCTTTATTGTATAATTATAGTGATAACCATTATTTTGAACAACTAATTCTAATAGAATTTCCGCAAACTTTAGTTTGAAATAATCGGTTAAAAATTCTGATGATTATCCACCATGTGCATAATCTCTTCACATTTTTGTGAAAAAATAGAAAAGAGATATCCAAATTGATAGAATTAAGTCGTCTAAAACAAACTCTCTCAAGAAAGGATATCTCCATGAACTATCATTAACCATCGATAAGTAGCGAAGGTCTGCTTAAGGCATAGCATAATATGCAAGAATTATTCTGGTCGCAACGAAAAATCGCCAATTCCTTGTTTTGTCAAATTGTCATTATAGAAAGGATCATGTGCGATATATTTTGGCCATTTATCTTGCATTTTTTTGATTTCACCCGCAAAGCGTTTCTGCTTTTCTGGCGTATCTTCGTACCCGCGAGATTTTGACTCAAAGTGATATAGTTCAACCTGATGAGCATACACATTGTTTCTGCCAAGTTCATAGACTTTAAGACATAAGTCTACATCATTGAAGGCAACTTGTAATGTCTCATCGAAGCCACCCACCGCTTTGAAATCATCTGCTTTGACCATCATACAAGCGGCGGTCACTGCTAAATAATCGACGTCGATCACTAAGCGACCAAAATAACCACAATGTGTGCGATCATAATTATTCAACGCATGACCAGCGACGCCGCCGATGCCAACTAGTACACCCGCATGTTGTGTCGTATCATCTGGATAATAAAGTTTTGCACCAACACAGCCAATCGAATCAAACTGAGCGTATGAGACCATTGTCGTCATCCAATTAGGTGCGATCACTTCCGTATCATTGTTCAAGAACAAATAATACTTCCCACTTGCTTTTTCTGCCGCAAGATTGTTGATACGAGAATAGTTGAAGGGAATATCGATCAACTCAACAATAAATCGTTCTTTCAGTTGTTCCTTATAGGAGTCAAAAAGATTCTGCATGTTCGGATCAGTACTACCGTTATCGGCTACGATGATCTCATAATTAGGATAGGTTGTTTTTTCGATGATTGAATCAATACACATTTTCAAATCGTCATACCCATTTTTAGTTGGGATGATGACGCTGACTAGCTCCTCTTGTAAGACGTCATAGTTGATCTCATAAAATCCTGAGATTCTACCTGGTCGCACTTGCCCTTTGATATTTCTACGAGCCAACGCATCCGTCAAAGCTTTCACACCAGAATCGTAAATATAGCTTTTAGCTTCGCCACTGCTGGCTGTTGATCCTGGAATCGTGCGCCAATGATAAAGCACGCGGTCGATATGATAAATATGTTCTGCTGGGATCTTTTCGGTAAAACGGAGAACTAAGTCATAATCTTGTGAGCCTTCATAGCCTTTACGGAAGCCACCTAGCTCTTTGACAATACTTAATCGATAGACCCCTAAATGAGAAATATAGTTATTTCCCATCAACGTATTAGGTGACCAGTCTGCTTTAAAATGAGGGTCGAAACGATTGCCATCCGCGTCGATCTTATCTTCATCACTATAGATCAAATCAAGTTCTGGTCGTTCATTCAACACATTGACTACTTCAAACAACGCATTAACAGGAAGTTCATCGTCGTTATCAAGTAATGCCATGAATTCCCCTTCTGCGATCTCAAGTGCAGAATTCGTAGCTAAACTAATATGTCCGTTTTCTTCACGAAAGACAACTTTGATCCGTGGGTCTTTTTGCTGATAACGTTCTAAACATTTATGGATTTTAGGATCGGTAGAGGCATCATCACTGATACACAATTCCCAATAATCATATGTTTGAGCAATCACAGAATCGATACATTTTTCTAACCATTTGATTTCTACGTTATAAACTGGCATCACGACAGAAATCAATGGGCGATAGCCAAAGGCTTGTGCTTTTGTCTTTTGCGCCGCTACATCGATTTGTTCATGTTTAGCAATCCATTGTGCATAGTCGATCGAACCTGGCTTCAATTCCATTTTCACGCGACGTACAGCCTTTTTCAGGCCATGGGTCCGAGCATAGTTCAACCCTTTTTTTAGTAATCTTTTTTTCTTTTCTAAACTAGACTCAATGCCATCATCATAAGGATAGCGCCCATTCAATTTGACCGATATCCCATTTTGATGATCTTTCGTTTGAAAATCTAAAATCGCTTTTCCCTTCATCTTTCCAGATAATCGAAGATTAAAACCACTTTGAGTTTTTACATCCAAATCATAAAGATGATTGATATCCAAACGTACGACTGGCGTATTTTTTGCTATAATATTTTCTTTTTCGACTTGGATCGTCGGAATTTCTTTCGTTACTTCATCGATTGCCCAACCAACGATCAATAAATCGCCAGTCGCCCGCTCACGAGTGATCTTATCGATAAATACAGCAATTTCTTTTTTTTGCACTGGTTTGGTACTCCTTTACCTAATAAGTTATTTACATTTCAACTAGCCAAGACTGCCCATTTTCTGCAATCAATTCGAATAAAAATGATTTTTCTTGTTCACACGCTATCTGGATCTCAAAACCAGCTTTTGTGTGGGGAGGAAGTTTTTCGGCTTCATTCACTTCGACTCGCTCGATCTGTTGAACCTCGAAGAATGGTGATTGATCTACAGATAGTTTGTAAGATAAAGGTTTACGTTCCGCATTAGAAATTCCCCATCCAATGATTTTGAGTAATTTTTTTTCTGGATCCCAACTTTTTTCGTCAACACAAAGAGAAAGTTCTTTGGCTTGGATTTTTTTCGCTGTTTCTTTTGATTTCACCAATCGTCCTTTTGGCTTTATTGCCCAATTGTTAGGTTGCAACAAGTCATAATATCGATCAGTCGTAGTCTTCAAGACTCTCGTCAGTTCTTTATTCTCTGCTTGTAATCGTTGGTTTTCTTTCGTCAGTCTCTCATTTTCGGCAGATAATTCTTTTTGAACAGCAGCCATAGGTTTGATTTCTCTAAGGACTTCAGCCATCGTTGCTGGTAATTCACCGATAAATCGATAATGGCAAGAGATTTTGATCGTTTCGCCACTTATATCGGTCAGTTCCAATCTTGGTGCTTCTGATCCATCAAAGATATAGCAGTCTGTCGCTGTTTTGATGACTGCATTCGATGTAATAAAATCAAGCTTTACTCCATCTACTTCCACACTGAACTCAAGGTAACTTGGTTGCTTTTCAAATTGAAAAATAAAACTGGTCGGTTCTTCTGTCAGTGGGAAAGTCAATTCTTGGTTTTCTCCCGTATGATTATTGAAGGGTATCTGCAATGTTTCTTCTTGCGTACTATTTTTGATGATTTCGATCATTTTGACATAATTTGAATTTTGCGGTGTATTGATTTTAGCTTCCACATTTGGGTGTTTTTTCAATGAAAAGAAATACTGATACACTTCGCCAAATGGACGCATTTTGAAATCATAACGAACTGCTTCTGGTAAGTCAGTATAAGCTGACTTCAATTCAGTATCCCCTACTGCTAGATATAAATAATCTTCAATGTTGATGTGCAGATCAGCTTTTGCAAATACTTTTTGAAAGCCTTCGTGGGTATAAAATGAATTATGTGTTTCATCCAGTAGCCCAAAAGAAGCCCACGGCAATTCGTTATTAAAGAGGTGGATCAATACAGAGTTATGCACGAGATTAGGAAAAGTAATCAAAATCTCGCCTTCTTCATTTAGAAACTCTCTGACTTTTTTTAATGTCTTCAAAGGATCAACTAAATGTTCCAACACATCTGCAAATAATATATAATCAAACGTTTGACCAGCATAATATTTTGCCCATTCAAAACTTTCGATATCCCCATAAAAACCATCTTGGGCGATTTCATTGACGTAATCAAATAGTTCTTTGTCCAGTTCAACAATGCTTACTTCACAGTTTTTTGCACCGATCAAATGTTTCGTCATGCGTCCATTGCCTGGACCAAATTCCAAGACTTTACTTCCTGGTTTGATTTGTCCGACAATCTTACCTACGCTACTTTGTTCATCTAAGTCCATCTCGAAATCATACTTCATTGTTTTGATCTCCTTCTTTCCACTGGTGATCCAAGACCACGATCCCTTCACCAATATAAGAACCTGTCACAAATAAGTTCATATACTTCGTCTTATAAACTAATGGAACAGTGGCATTTTCTTCAAAAACCGCCACATCGAAATAGTATTCACCAGCAAGTAATCCTAACTTCTTATACTTGAGATAAAAGACATTTTTTCCTTTTTCCCAAGGAATCGTGATATCGTCCAATAGAGTATTCAAGCCACAGACATAGAAATTATCGACCGTTCGCAGAGCAATCCCTAACACAGGTTTCTTGATGGTATCATCTTTTACTTCATAGGTGACCTTTACATAAAGATCTTCTCCTTGTTCTAACATATCGATCGGTTGCTTGTTTTCATCTAGTAATTCAGCGCTTAACACATCGACGATATCTGGGGCAGCAAAACGCTCCACTTGATTTTTGTTACGATCCACTGTTTTTACTGATTTTTTCTTTAAGAAGTTTTCGTAATTGGTTGTCACATCCATCGTGTCACCAAATTCTACGACTTCACCATTTTTTAGCCAGTAAGAGCGATCACAGAAACGACGGATCGAGCTGATATCATGGGAAACAAATAAAATCGTCTTCCCAGAATTTTTGATTTCTGTAAATTTTTCCATACATTTCAATTGGAACTCTAAGTCTCCAACTGCAAGTGCTTCATCAACGATCAGAATATCTGGATTGACGTTGATCGCTACCGCAAAAGCTAAGCGAACGAACATCCCACTTGAGTAAGTTTTGACTGGTTGATAAACGTGGTCTCCGATATCTGCGAAATCAATGATGTCATCCACCATCGCATCGACTTCTTCACGGGAAAAGCCAAGAACCATTCCATTTAAATAAATATTTTCATACCCAGAATATTCTGGATTAAAACCTGAACCCAATTCAAGTAAGGCAGAAATCTTTCCTTCGATCTCCATGGTTCCACTTGTTGGAGTCAAAACGCCTGTAATGATTTTGAGCATCGTTGATTTACCGGAACCATTTTCACCGACAAAACCAATCATTTCACCTTTTTTGATCTCTACATCAATATTTTTCAATGCATAAAAAACATCATGGTACGATTTCTTGAACGGATTCAAAGCTTCTCTAAAACGATCCGTCGGTTTCGCATACATATTATATGATTTAGTGATGTTGTTTAATTTAATTGCGTATTCTGTCATAACTATACTCCTTACAGCACATCTGAAAAATGTGGTTTCAATCTACGGAACACTAAGGAACCGATTACGAACATGATTAATGTAACTACCCAAAAATAGATTGTATAAGTGCCATGTTCCCAGAACCAAGCTTGACTTAGGAAGGATTCACGATAACCTTGGACAACATAATACAAGGGGTTTAGTTTTAGAATCTGTATGATTGCTGGATTAAATTGACTTGGACTCCAAAGAATCGGCAAGGTCCACATAATCAGCTGTAACAAAATCGTGATAAATTGCATGATATCTGGTATAAAAGGTTGGATCGATGCCGTCAACCACGTCAAACCAGTCAAAAAAGCGACCATGCAAAATAGGTAATAAATCAATTGTAAAGACATGACCGTTGGAAAAATACCATGTCCCATTGTTACGACTAATCCAATCAAAATAAAGAACATATGTGAGTACAAGTTTGAAAGGATTTTAGTTGTTGGTAAGATACGGATATTGAATACTACTTTTTTTACTAAATAGGTGTATTCCCGGAAAACAAGTGTTGTAGAGGTAAACGCATCTGAGAAAAAGAACCATGGAACCATCCCTGTGATCAGATAGACGATAAACGGATACTTCCCATCAGTCATCGCTGCTTTCAAGCCAAAGCCAAAGACTAACCAGTAAATGAGAACCGTAAACACAGGATTGATGAACGCCCATAAAATCCCTAAAAATGAACCCGCAAAACGTGATTTAAAATCATTTAACGAGAATTGAAGTAATAACTTTCGATTTTGATAGATATCCTTCATAAATAAAAACAAATCTTTAAACATTTGTGTTCCTCCAAGCAGTTTCAATTAATTACAGTCAACAGCCATTTTACCACATTTTGAGCTAAGGACTGCGATATTCGTTGTTTCTTAATTTTCTATTAAGCAAACTTTTTGTCAACGTTACTATTTTACAAAAGATGATACTTAAATGCAATGAAGCAAAAAACGTGGGTCTGCCTAAAAATGGCTTACCCACGTTTTCATTTTATTGATTGAGGTAAGAACAGAAGTGTTGAGCCTTATGTCAGAAGAGGTTGCTTCTGTTCACACCATTTATTCGATTCTAAGGTGACAGTCAAAAGTAATGGACACTTTTGGCGCACACCCTTATTTTTCAAATTTAGTGATAACGTGCAAGTCTTGAAGTTGACAGTTGTTCTTCCTCTTGTATTTTGATTCGCTTACCTGGTGGCTGATCGTAACGATGACTTGCCATCGCTAACAACAAGTAGCCGATAGGTACCCAAGGGAAAGAAGTCAATGTATCTTCCATAAACGATTGGATCATTACTGCCATGAATGCCCATAAAAACGTAAGCTGACCATTCGAAAAATCAGCTTTCAGTGTTAGTCTTCCGACAAAAACAAGTAATAAAATCCCTACAATTGCGATTCCTATCAATCCATATAAATTCAAAATAGAATTATAACTATTGTGATTACCTAAAACCTCATCCCCACGAAAATAAAGAAAAGGCTTCATTCCAACCAGTAGTTGCTCCGTACTCTCGGAAATCGTTTGATAAAATTTTAGCCATATACCCTCTCTACCAGTGAAGAGATTGATCTCTTCAGAAGTGGCAGCTAAATAGGAAATCGGTAGTGCTAGACTAAAAATAGCTAAATAGCCGATAAAAGGTGCCCGAATAAATTTAAAGAATCTTTTAGGCCAGATATCCAATAAAGCAAAAATGATGATCGCGATCAATGCTGAGCGTGATTGACATACCCAGATCCCTAAAAATGCAGCAATGATTGCTGGTACTCCAAGAATCCGAATATACCAACGTTCAAATGAACTGGCGAAACCACTGATCAGTAGTCCAAGCATCATCAACGAGCTACCGATCGTATTCGTATTGATCCAAATATCGGATAATTTATTATCTTGATTCCATATACTTTGTCCTTCAGGTACTTGAATCTCTGTAAAGACTCGATATACCGTAACAGCAAGGAAAAATGAGAAGACAAGCAAATAAATTCCCCGATCGACTTTGTCAAATTCGATCCACTTTACACTCAATCCAATCAGAATCAAGATCGGGATCAACAGATTACCTGCCAAAGAACCTTCTCGTATTCCACTGAAATACGTATAGAAACAGAAGATGACAACTGCTGCTCCTAGATAAAAAAAGTCAAATCCTCTTGCTTTATAGATATTCAGTCCTGTTAAAACAAAGACACCAAACGTGACGAATTGTGCGCTATGCTCATATAAAAATAAAGTAGTTGGTGTTCCTATACCGATCGTCCAGACAGAAAAAAGGGCGATCAGCATCAGTAACAAGATTCCAGTACTCATTTTATTTACGAATTTTTCTACAAATGTTTGAATGTTTTCCACCTCCTCTGCTAAACAATACATTTTTTAAACGGATCATTGGATCAGCGTTACCAAGAATTTTTCTGACTGATCCAATATCTCCATTTTTTTAGCACACATCTTTTTCAAACTACACATTTTTTATTGACCTGTTGATTGTGTTTGCCAAATAGCATAATTTGGATAGGTAACTTCATAAATCATGTGCCCATCGTCGTCTGGTCCATATAATTTAGTGAACTGTGCTTCATTGCGCTGGTTATAGTCATCTAAAGGACGTTTGGTTACCACATATTTAATGCCTAACTTTTCAGCATCATCAAAATTCAGAGTCACTGAGAACATGTCTGGACGATCTAGTTTGAAGGCTGTATCTTCTTTGGCAATAAAAGCTCTAGTATGGGCATAACGATTGTAGAAACGCTCATATTCGCCTTCTGGATCAATCAACTGCCATGCAGCTTTGTCGGGATAAAAACGGACCGTATTGAACGCCTTCACTCCTAAAGCTGGTGTGAAATTATAAAGCTCATCTTCCGTTAACCAAACTTGACCTGGATCTTGTTGATCGATTTTTTGGATTTCTTTGGCTAACGTTTTTTCAAAAATTGCGCCTGTTCCTTGGACAACTGGATTCACAAAGAAACCAGAAGCAATGATCAATGCACTAAATGAAAGGTAGAAAAGTAGACGTTGTCGAAACAGTACAAATGCTAAAAGGAGTGTTCCCAATACAATTACACTGATCAGCTCAAGGTCTGAGAAATATCCTTCCATCTTGGAACCTTGTAACGCATAGTAATAGATCCCTGCATTAGCAATCAATAAGACGAATTTATACCAAGTAGGGATGACATCGTGTTTCCAAATATATGCGATAAACCAAATCGATAGTAGAAAGGCCGCAAAACTGAAAGTCAAGATTGCACGAAACGGTGGGACAAATGATAACAACGTCAATTGAGCCATCGTTCTAGACAAGCCAACGGTGATCCAAAAAATCGCGAAGAGACAAAAAATCATTAAGATTCGACCAATGATTTTTTGATCGTCGTCTTTTTTCCCAAACAAGACAAATGGACTTGCTAAGAATACCGTTGGGAAGAAATGGTAAAATAGTGCTACTTCTGAATTATTTGAGAAACTGATATCCTCGAATGGGATTTTCCAGTTCGTTAAGAAATAGAAAAATTCACTTAGTTTCCATTTTCCACCTGTACTTACTCGATTCCCAGGATATAACGTATTTAAAGAGGCGAGCAAAGCATCTTTAGAGATTGACCAAAAATGCCACATGACAATGCCAATAAATAGTAAGGCGGCAGTAATCAACACCGCATCAAACCAATCCCATTGTATTTTTTTGCGGTAATAGATCAGTAACCCGATAAAATAAAAAACTAATAGATAGGCGAGCATCACTTGATGGGCCGGATAGATGACTAAGATAAATCCGAGACCGAATATGACTACTAGTAACATCATCAATGCGCGCAGCCACTTTTTTTCATGTTGATAAAAATAATGATAAAAGACGACCATTAAACCAATCGTAAAGAAAATCAAATCGCCAACGTGTTGCATGAACCACCATTGAACAGCTGGTGAGAAGGTCAATGCAAATGAACCAATCAACGAAAGTGGCTTGTTTCGTTTCGTCAAGATCATCAGGAGTTCAAATCCTAACAAAACCATGACTACCAGTTTCATTGCCCAATAAAAAGATAACCCTCGATCCCTTCCTAAAAAGAAGAATCCCCAGTTAAATGGTTTACCGATAACAGTGATATCTTTCACTGGTGAATTGTAGGCAATGATCATATTTTGACCATTCAGTGAATAATCTTCGTTGATGACCGGATAACCCGATTCTGCTTGAGAGAAGTAAAAAGGCGTTTGTACCAGCCATTCATCTGAGCGAACTTCTCGATTTTGACCAAAAATCACATCCGTCTTTTTCCCATCATCTCTTTGGGACACATAGTTATCCCAACTGCCGATCGAGCTACCATTCAAGTTGAAGGTCACAACGATAACGATCACCAGTAAGCCGATCACATAACGCAATTTCAATAGGATATCTAAAAATAGATTCGTCTGTTCTGTCTCCGGTTCTCGTGATTTATCTCGCCTTGCACTTCTTGTTTGTTTTTCCATAAAATTCTCCAATTTCTTCGTTGTTTCTTTTTTCTAAGGAAAAACCTTATTTGTTTAATTTTTCAGAAGCTTGTAACATTTGTTCAAGTGCTTCTTGCCACGTTGGGATTACAAAACCAAGATCTTCCGTTTTTTTCAGGCTCATCACTGAATACTGCGGACGTGTCGCTTTTTGTGGATATTCGGCTGAAGTAACAGGAGCTACTTCTACTGCTGTATCTTTTAAGATCTCTTTTGCGAATTCATACCATGAACAGCTATTCTCATTTGATAGATGATAAACACCATATGGTACTTTTTGTTCAATTACATAGACCATAAATTCAGCCAATGTGCGTGTCCATGTCGGACGTCCAAATTGGTCATTGACTACAGTTAAACGATCATGGGTTTGTGCCAAACGTTGCATCGTATAAACAAAGTTATGACCATATATGCCAAATACCCATGACGTACGAATAATATAATAATCTTCTAAAATTTCCTGCACTGCTTGTTCACCTAGTAATTTTGTACGACCATATTCATTCAATGGATTCGTTGCATCATCTTCTAGATATTCTTCATTTTCTTTTTTACCATCAAAGACATAATCGGTACTGATATAAATCAATTTTGCATTCACTGCTTTCGCTGCCAATGCAACATTTCTCGTTCCGTCTACATTGATTTTTTCATCTAGTTCTTTTCCTTCGTCTTCTGCTTTATCGACAGCGGTATAGGCTGCACAATGGAAGATGACTTCAGGCTTTAAGTCTGTGATATAAGTCATTGTTTTTTCTGCATCCGTGATATCCAGTTCTTGGGCATCAGTCGAAACATAATCTAACCCTTTCTCATCTAATAAATGACGTAACTCGGTACCAAGTTGACCATTTCCACCTGTTAATAAAAACATAACGCAATCGCTCCTTGATTTATTTATTTTTTTAAAGTGTTTTTGTAAAAATATCATTAGCTATCTTGTTGTATTTAATGAACGCTTTATCTTTTGAAGCCGATTCATTCAACTGTTTGTTCGGAGTAGCGGAAAAAATAACGGTATCTTTTTCTCCCCTTATCCCAAAACAACGGCAGAACAGTTATGTTCTAACCATGTTCTAACCACGTTCTAAGAACCAAGCTTATTCTACCATATCGGTTCTCGCTTTTCGAGAGGATGTGCATCCATCAGGTACTCTTAAAAACATTTCCATGAAAAAAGGGGCAGCGTCAGTTAAACGCAGTGCCCCTTCAATGACTATTTAAAAGAGGTTGAGTCTTTCAAGCTATCTATTCAAGCAAGAAAAACATCTGATAAGAGACAATCCCTTGCTCTTATCTACGCAGCTTGTCCGAGGGAGTTTGTTTTCTCGTCTCTTATTGTCCATTTTTAGCGTAAGCTGCTTCAACTGCTTCTTTTTCTTTTTGCCACCATTCTTGGTTTTCTTCGTACCACTTGATTGTTTCTGCTAAACCATCACGGAAATTAGTGAATTCTGGTTGCCAACCAAGCTCTTGACGAAGTTTGGTTGAGTCGATCGCATAACGCAAATCATGTCCGGCACGATCTTTGACATGTTCATAGGCATCTTTTGGCTGACCCATCATTTCTAAGATCATTTCCATCACAGTTTTGTTATCTTCCTCGCCATCAGCACCAATCAAATAGGTTTCTCCAATATTTCCTTTGGTTAGGATCAACCATACGGCTGAAGAGTGATCATTCGTATGGATCCAATCACGAACATTTTTCCCTTCACCATATAACTTAGGTCGGATACCACTTAAAATATTTGTGATTTGACGTGGAATGAATTTTTCAATGTGTTGATAAGGTCCGTAGTTGTTGGAACAATTTGAGATTGTCGCCTTTAGTCCAAATGAACGGACCCAAGCTTTCACTAACAGATCAGAACCAGCTTTTGTTGAAGAATACGGGCTGGACGGGTTATAAGGTGTTTCCGCAGTGAACTTCTCACCTTCACCTTCGCCATGACCTGGTAGATCCTCACGTAATGGTAGGTCACCGTAGACTTCATCCGTAGAAACATGATGGTAACGAACATCGTACTTACGGCAAGCTTCTAGCAATGTATACGTACCAATGATGTTCGTGTGTACAAATGGAAACGGATCTTTAAGTGAATTATCATTATGTGATTCAGCAGCATAATGAACCACTGCATCTGCTTTTTCCACTAATCGATCGACTAATTCTGCATCTGCGATATCTCCGACAACTAGCTCGACACGATCAGTTGGCAATCCTGCTAGATTTTCTTTGTTTCCTGCATAAGTTAATTTATCTAAGACTGTCACATGTACTTCTGGGTGGTTTTGTACAACATAATGTACAAAATTTGATCCAATGAAGCCTGCTCCACCAGTAACAATGATATTTTTCATTTAATATTTCTCCTCATCAAATGTTAGATTTCACCATAAACAAATGGGTTTTCCGCTTCAAATTCTTTCAGTGTAGGATGATTATGATCTTTTTCAGACATGATCGCTTTTGAAAGATCGATCGGCCAATCAATCGCTAACTCTGGATCATCAAATGCGATTCCACCGTCTGCTGCGGCATCATAATAATTATCGCATTTATAAAGGAAATTCACATTTGGTGTCAACGTCACAAAGCCATGTGCGTATCCCTTTGGAACAAGTAATTGACGATGATTGTGTTCAGATAAGATATAACTTTCCCACTGACCATAGGTTGGACTACCTTTACGAATATCGACGATCACATCTAAGACTGCTCCTGAAGTGACACGGATCAATTTTGTTTGAGCGGATGCCCCTTTTTGAAAATGCAAACCACGAATCACTCCTGCTTCAGCAGATAGAGAGTGATTGTCTTGGACAAAATCAAAATCTAATCCATGTTCCGCAAATTTTGCTTTTGAATAGCTTTCTGTAAAGAAACCACGATGGTCCCCAAAAACATCCATTTCGATAATTTTAACATCTGTTAATTTAGTATCCGTCACTTTCATCACTAAAAACTCCTTATTCAGCAGCCAATCTTAATAAGTATTGACCATATTGATTTTTTTTCAGTGGTTCTGCCAAAACAGCTAATTGTTGTTTGTCGATATAACCCATTCGATAAGCAACTTCTTCTAAGCATGCAACTTTTAAGTTTTGACGCTTTTCAATCGTTTCAATAAATGTAGAAGCTTCAAGTAAAGATTCATGCGTGCCTGTGTCTAACCAAGCAAAACCACGCCCCATGATCTCTACAGAAAGTTTGCCTCTTTCTAAATATGCTTTATTGACGTCAGTGATTTCTAATTCACCACGCTCAGATGGTTTGATTTCTTTTGCAATTGAAATCACATCGTTGTCGTAGAAATAAAGTCCTGTGACAGCATAATTTGATTTTGGTTCTGTTGGTTTCTCTTCAATAGAGAGAGCTTGCATATTTTCATCAAATTCGACCACACCAAAACGTTCCGGATCATTGACATGATACCCGAAAACGGTCGCTCCACTTTCTCTTGAGGCAGCACGTTGTAACATTTTTGATAGTCCGCCACCATAGTAGATATTATCTCCTAAAACAAGACAAACACTATCATCGCCAATAAATTCTTCCCCAATGATAAAAGCTTGAGCTAAGCCATCGGGACTCTCTTGAACCGCATATTCAAGATGGATACCTAGATCATGACCATTTCCAAATAGTTCTTTAAAGCGTGGGGTATCTTGAGGGGTTGAAATAATCAATATCTCCTTGATACCTGCCAACATCAAAATAGACATTGGATAATAGATCATTGGTTTATCGTAGACTGGCATCAACTGTTTCGAGGTTGCCTTTGTTAGTGGATACAAGCGTGTTCCGCTTCCTCCCGCAAGGATGATTCCTTTCATGAATATAAGCGCTCCTTTTTCTTTGAATTTTCACTTTCGTTATTATCTCATCAATCCTACTATTTGTCATGGATTTCTTGAGAATTTAACAATATCTTTTAGGGATATTTTTTCCATTTCCGCTGAATGAGTGCTTGGATCAAATGAATCCGCCAAGCAATTTTCTGACGCCAACTACTCTTCGTTTCGATTTCACTTGCATTAAAATCGTGTCTTCGATAAAGGGTCAACGGTTCTCGAATAAAACTTGCATGATTCCCAGCAAGCAATCCAATCCACATGTCATGCATCGGTACATTGTCAGGTATCGGTAAGATCGTCTCTTTTAATGAAGAGCGAAAAGCCATACCCGCACCGATATAGTTACTACGAATCAAATTCGTCAACCAACCTTCTTTGGATCTTCTAAAGGTAAAGTATGAGGAATGGATCTCATTCAACTGGCTATCTACGATCACTAAATCTGAAATAACTACTAATTGTTTAGGATGAAGACTAAAGTATTGTGTGATTTTCTCTACTTTCCCATCTAACCACACATCATCTTGATCTGCTAAAAATATTAGGTCTCCTTGAGCTTGTTCAATCGCAAAGCCAAAATTTTTGATCAGTCCTTGTTTAGGACCTTCAAAAAGTTTGATACGTGGGTCATTATGTGCATATTCTGTTAAAATCGACCAAGTATCATCAACAGAACCATCATCCGAGATAATCACTTCATCTTCTGGAGAAAGTTGCTTTAAGATACTATCTAATTGTTCTTTTAAATACGCGCTACCATTAAAGGTTGCTATACAAACCGATCGCATCATTTCACACCTTCCAATTATCAACAAACGAACGTAAAGTCATTCGCCAGATTTGACGATTCTTGACAGTCAAAAATTGCTTTGTCATTCTTAATACTAACTGCTTCCGATGTTGCGCCAAATGCTGACGGTCGTATTCTTGGTAAAAGATCGACTCAGCAGCCAATATCGACTGATAGCGTGTTACGTTGACTTTTTTATAATCCAATACTGAGAGATCATGAGTTATTCTAGTGGCTAAAACTACAATTTCTTTGTTTAATTGTTTGATTTGCCAAAAAAGCCAATGATCTAAAAAATCGAGTGGAAACACTGTATTATAGCCATTGATCTCTCTTAAAAATGTGAGCGAGAATGCCGCGCCAGAATTGATTGCCATAATCCGTTGACGTGTTACTACTGGCTCTTCGATCACTTCGAAGTGGCGATTGATATAGTGGTCTGCCCACACCGGAGAGATTTGTTTTGTACCAGAAAATACTAAGGGGACCGCAGCTACTCGCTCCTTTGTCCAAGTGAGTTCGGCTATGGTTTCTAAATAATTAGTACCTAACTGAGTGTCCTGATCTAATGTTATAAGTGTCTGTACTGTATCTGAAATGTGGTCAATTGCATAATTGTAAGCAACCGCTAGGCCTGGATTTGCTGGATCATGATGATAATGGACGTTCTTTTCTGAATAAAGCACATCAGCATGTGCAACAGGACTATTATCAAAAATAACTAACTCTACTGTCCCAGCTTGGGTAGCTGCTTTTAAATAATCGTAAGAAGGCGATTGGCTGATTTTTTGGTGATACAATACGATCACTACTGCTATTTCTGGTGTCATTAGAAGAAAGTCCACCCCCACTTATGGAAGAATTTCATCATTGAATTTAAAAATATTCGAAAAAGCTTGAAGTTACGATGTGCCCCTTTTCCATATAGATGGATGGCGCTATAACGTGGCGTATAAAGGATTTTTTCGTTTGCTTTTTCAAAACTTAAACAAAGATCATTATCTTCAAAATACATAAAGTAGCGAGTATCAAACCCATTGATTGATTTGAATTTCGCAACATCTACTACCATAAAACTACCAGAAATCATGCGAACATAAGAATCACGATCCTCCGGCAAATCACGACATTCAAAGCGATTCAATCGCCGATCAAACATTTTTTTGACAAATTTGAAAGGAATGAAACGTAGTACATAGTCGAATAGAGCTAAACGCTGTCTAATCAAGTATTGAGTCGTCCCATCTTCATTCAAGATTTTAGGTGCCAACATCGCACATTCAGGATGCGTTTCTAAGAGCGCAACCAGGTCGATCACCGTCTGCTCATCTACTAAAATATCTGGATTAAAAATCACCGCATATTTTGCAGCGCTTTGGAGCAAGGTATGGTTATGACCAAATCCAAAGCCTCGGTTTTCATTATTGAAATAAATATTCATGAACGGATATTTTAAATATTCGCGTAATCGGTCTTGGTATTCAGGTGTCGAGTTATTATCAAAAATTTGAAATTCAATTGCCGGTTCTTCACCGATCGTCGCAATGATCGTATCTAATGTCTGGAATATTTTTTTACTATTTGCTGTCACAATGCTAATTAAAATCGGCTTTTTTTTATTGTTCTCCATTAAGGTCTTTTCCATTTCTTAAAGTATTTCTGCATCACTTGTGTACGGTATTCTTTATTCCCTAAAAACCGTAATGTTTTTAGAATGAATTGGTATTTTTCATTGATCAATCCGATCAATTCAAATAATAAAATAGCAGCAAATAGCATCACTAAGAACAAAGCAATCGTTCCAAGACTTCCCGTATAATTCATGATCATTGCAGTAAATGAAAACATCAAAGCGATGGAGTAGATCGTCAAAACAGCTCCTTTATGGGTAAAGCCTAAAGCGAGCAATCGATGATGCAAATGCTTCTTATCTGCCGTAGAAAATGATACTCGATTCGCTTTTCTACGAATGATTGCAAAAAAAGTATCTGTAACAGGTACCCCCATGATGATCAACAAAGAAATCGATGAAACGAAAGTAACATTCTTTAATCCTTGCAATGATAAAACCGCCATCATAAAGCCTAAGAAAAGTGCACCTGTATCCCCTAAATATATTTTGGCAGGATAAAAATTGTAAGGAAAAAAGCCGATGATACTTGCGACTAAACAAAAAATAACTATAGGTATATAAACTGTTGAGGCATGTAAAAAAAAGTAACCAATAATACCAATGGTCATCAAGCCAATCAAAGATATCCCTGCTGCTAAGCCATCTAAACCATCAATCAAATTGACTGCATTAGTGATCCCAAAAATCCAAAAAATGGTGACAGGAAAACTAAGCCAACCTAATTGGATATATCCTAAGAACGGTAAGGTAAAAGAATCGATCCTGATATCAGCGACAAAATAGATGATCAAAGCCGCTAATAAAATACCAATACTTTTTTGCTTAGGTGAAAGTTCATATTTGTCATCAAGTAATCCGGTCAATACGATGACGGATGCAGCCAATAATATAGGTAGAATATAAAATTTAGGGATGATATCTTTGAATAAAAACAAACTAGATATCACGAAGGAAACAAAGATAGGTAAGCCACCAGCTGAAGGCATCGGCACTTTGTTTATTCGTCGTTCATTCGGTTTATCGACCATTCCAGTTTGAACTGAAATTATTTTAAAAATGGGGGTCAATATCAAAGACAATAAAATTGTCAAAAAAATCTTTATTACAATACTAAAAGAAACCAGCATACGGGCACCTACTTTATTTAAAGAGTCATTAATAATTATAAAACACTATCGCTATTTTACAATAAGAACTCGTGTTTCTAATTCTTTTTTTGAGAAAATTTATTTTTTAGTTTACCAAGCCATGTTGATGTGATGCTTCTTCGTTCTTTTATTTCGTTTCCTGTTATGTACTCTTGCACAACAGCATTGATGATTCCACCAAGAATAATGATCGTCGCAGCAAAGTTTAACCAAAGCATCAAAACGATAAAACTTCCGATGATTTGATAACCGCTCACACGCGTTGCAAAATAACGAGCATAAATTCCAAAAACTTGTGACAACAACATCCAACCAGTCGTTGCAAATACAGCACCAGGAATCACTGCTTTAAATTTCAATTGCGCATTTGGTACAATCCAATAAATCATAAACATGATCACAAATAAAGCCACCAAAGTAATCGGCCATTTCAATGTTTGGAATTGGTCAATAAAGTTTACAGGTATTTTAAAGATCGGTTGAATCGCCTCTAAAATCATTTGTCCTAATCCAAGTACTAAAGTGACACCACTAATCGCAATCATGAACAAGATGATAACTATTAAGGAAAAGAAACGGACAATGATGAAATTTTCTCTATTTTCAACTCCATACGCTTTATTCATGGCAATCTGTAACGCATTGATACTCTGACTAGCTGACCATAAAGCTGCAATAGCCGACAATGACAACAAACTACCAGAACTTTGTGTCAACAAATTTTTTACCGCCGGTCCAATAAACTGATAGATCGTTTCAGGAATCACTTGGCGAATATAAGTCAAGACAGTTTCTTGATCGATTTGAAGATACGGTAGAATATTTCCAAGCGCAATAATCAATGGAAACAAAGATAAGAGTAAATAATAAGCCACAACTACTGAAGTCGTTCCCATTTCAGAATCAACGATCCTCTTTTGCGTCGTCTCAATAAAACGCATTAAATTCTTATGTTGTTTTATTTTATTCAAAATATTCATAGTAATCTCCTGTTCAAGGTTGTGAAAAAGCCGGTCAGCTCCAAGTATTAAGAGCAACATTGAGAAAATAGCTTCTCATATTTTTTCGATGTTGCTCTTAATATCGTAGGAGTTGGCTTTTGAACACCGTTTATCATAGGTTGTGAGAAAAGCGCTTTGACCTGAGCATTAAGCTAAAAAATCAGAAAATAGCTCCCCATATTTTTTGATTTTTTAGCTTAATGTTGAAGGTCAGCTTTTCGAACACCGTTTATCTAGGTTGTGAAAGAAGCGGTCTACACTGAGTAATAAGGCAGAAAAATCGAAAATGGCTTTTTCATTTTGGATTTTTTTGACTTATTATTGAAGTGTTGCTTCTTGAACACCGTTTATCATAGGTTGTGAAAAAGCCGGTCAGCTCCAAGTATTAAGGCAGAATTTGAGAAAATAGCTCTCCATATTTTTTCAAATTTTGCCTTAATATTGAAGGAGCTGGCTTTCGAACACCGTTTATCTAGGTTGTAAAAAAACTAATAACACTGAGGAAAAGGGTGGCAAACCAGAAAATAATAGACATATTTTTCCAATTGCCACCCTACTATCTTAGTTACTAGCTTTCCTACAATTTTTATCCATTATTTGAAGAAGAAGGTCATCAACAACTTTCTCCATTTAATATTAAACAGTTTGCAAACTGTTCGTTGAAAGAAGAACTTAATAAGTTCCTTCCTCACCTTGAGAAGTCAAGATTCTTGGACCATCTTTGGTGATAGCCAATGTGTGTTCATATTGGCAAGATAATCCACCATCTCTGGTATAAGCTGTCCAACCATTTGGGTCCATTTTCATTTTCCATGTTCCTGTATTGACCATTGGCTCGATCGTAATGACCATACCTTCTTTTAAACGTAGCCCTTTACCTGGTTCACCATAGTGAGGAATAGTTGGTTCTTCATGGATCGTTGGTCCTACCCCATGTCCAACAAAGTCTCGTACGATTCCTAGATTTTCTCCTTCGACATACGTTTGGATCGCATGACCAATATCCCCAATACGATTACCAACTTGCGCTTGCTCAATACCGATATATAGTGCTTTTTTTGTCACTTCCATCAAACGATCAATTTCAGGTGTGGATTCACCGACTACATATGCCCAGCAAGAATCAGAGATTCCGCCTTTTAAGTCAATACACATATCCACTTTCACTAAGTCGCCACTTTTTAGTGGTTTTTTTCGGGGAAAACCATGACAGATTTCATCATTGATACTGATACATGTCGCATATTCATATCCTTCAAATCCAATTTGGGCAGCGACTCCGCCGTGACTTTCGATATAATCACGTACAAATACTTCGATATCCCAACTAGTTACTCCTGGTTTAATGAAGTCTCGCAGATTTTTATGGACATCTGCTAATAATGCACCAGACTCTGCCATTGCTTCGATCTCACGTGCTGATTTTAATGTTATCATCTATTCTCGTCTCCTTTTTACAAATCCTTTTTATTTTAACATAGTAGGAAGTATTTAGCCAAATCCCATAGTACCTTTATAAATCTCGCTTCCTTTTTCTCAAACTTTTGGTATAATTGGTAGTTGTTGAAATGCTATTCATTAAAATTTAGGAGGCGCCTTATGGCTTTAGCAAAAATCGTTTATGCAAGTATGACTGGTAACACGGAAGAAATCGCCGATATTGTTGCAGAGGCTCTGGAAAATATGGATATCGATGTTGAAATCAATGAATGCACACAAGTAGATGCAGAAGACTTTCAAGAAGCAGATATTTGCGTAGTTGCTACTTATACATACGATGACGGTGATCTACCGGACGAAATCGTTGATTTTTATGAAGATTTACAAGAACTTGAATTACCTGGAAAAATCTACGGTGTGTGTGGCTCTGGAGATACTTTCTATGATGAGTTTTGTAAGTCAGTGGACGATTTTGATGCTGCCTTTGCAAAAACTGGTGCTGTTAAAGGTGCCGAAAGCGTGAAAGTTGATTTAAACGCTGAGGAAGAAGATATTGAAAATCTTGAAGCGTTCGCAAAATCTCTTGTATCCATGTTATCTTAATCACAAAAAGAAGGATGTGTTTACCACATCCTTCTTTTTATTTAGAAGCATTACGTTTTGTAAATCAAGGCATTACTATCAAATGGGGTTGATCAATTTTTCAAATAAGCAGATCAGTCTACTTCAATCGGATCTTTTAAGCTTAAAATGGCATTGATGCTGTCTTGGATCATCTTCTCGATTTGTGTATCCGTCGGATGGATGATATTCGATGACATCAAAGCTGCGATACCTGTTGCAATGATCCAAGTCCCATTGTGAAGCGAGACTAGTTTATCATCTGACAAGTCCATGTATTTTGGATCTTCTTTCACTACGTCCATAAAGTAATTATAGGAGAAATTTTGCATCTCTCTTCCGCCGCCATACTCTTCCAAGTAAAGTGAGCTATATAATTTCTTTTCACGATTTGCGAAATGGATGTAATTCAACGCTAGATCGACAATCGTATTGCCGGTATGTTCTACAGGAAAGACTTCGTATTTTAGATAATCGTAGATTTGCTCAAATAGCGCGTGTTTCAAATCATCCATATTTTTAAACTCTAGATAGATTGGTTGAGTAGAACAGTTCATTTTATTTGCAATGTTTCTCGCAGTGAATTTTGAAAATCCTTCATTGGCAGCAACTTCATAGGCGGCTGCCAAAATCTGCTCCTTTGTTATCGTTTTTTTTCTTGCCATAATTTTCTAATCTCCTTGAAATTTTTTATAACGCTTCCACCATTGATTAATACTATTGTACCATTTTTTTTCAATAAGCAAAACTTGTTTTTTTATTTTTTACAAATTTTTCTGTCATTATACTCGGATATCAACGCTTTTTTGTGTTTTCTAATTAAAAACAAATGATTATTTTATCAGATGTTTATTTGTTTCACTTCTAATAAAATGTTATCATACAATGAGGAATTACAAAAAATACGATGAGGAGGAATTTAATTATGTTAGCTGATTTTAATGTTAATTTAAAAAAATACGCCCGTTTAATTGCAGAAACAGGGGTCAATGTATCGAAAGGGCACACAGTAGTCTTACAAATCAATGTAGAGCAAGCGGAATTAGCCCGATTGATCACGAAAGAGGCTTACCAATTAGGTGCAGATGAGGTGATCGTTCAATGGACAGATGATGTCATTCAAAAAGAATTTTTGGCTCACGCTGCAGATGATCGAATCTCTACAGTTCCACAATATAAAATCGATCAAGCAGATGATTGGATTGAAAAAGGTGCGAGCAGAATCAGCGTTGTTTCTTCTGATCCAGATGCATTCGCAGGAGTTGACAATGATCGTGTAGCCACTTATCAATCAGCAGTTGGAAAAGCATTGATGAATCTAAGAAAAGCGACACAATCAAATAAAGTAAGTTGGACAGTTGTCGCAGCTGCTGGGAAACAGTGGGCAGCAAAAGTATTCCCTGATTTACCAGAGGAAGAACAAGTCGACGCATTATGGGATGAGATTTTCAAAACGACTCGCATTTATGAATCTGATCCTGTAATTGCTTGGAAAAATCACGATGAAAAACTAGCGACAAAAGCAGAAGAATTGAACAAAGAACAATTTACAGCTTTACATTATACTGCCCCAGGGACAGATATCGTAATTGGCTTGCCGAAAAATCACTTGTGGGAAGGCGCTGGAAGCTATAATGCTCGTGATGAAAAATTCATGGCAAACATGCCAACAGAAGAAGTCTTCACCGCACCTGATAGTCATCGCGTTGATGGGTATATCTCAAGTACGAAACCTTTAAGTTATGCAGGAACGACCATTACTGGAATGAAATTTACATTTAAAGACGGTAAAGTCGTTGATTTTTCAGCGGAACAAGGACAAGAAGTCTTGGCAAAACTACTAGATACCGATGAAGGTGCACGTCGTTTAGGCGAAGTTGCTCTAGTTCCTGATCCTTCACCGATTTCACAATCTGGTATCATTTTCTATAACACATTATTCGACGAAAATGCTTCAAACCATTTAGCACTTGGTTCAGCCTATGCGTTTAGTGTGCAAGGGGGAACAGAAATGACCGATGAAGAATTGGCAGCTGCTGGTTTGAATCGAAGCCAGACGCATGTGGATTTCATGGTTGGTTCAGATAAAATGGATATTGATGGTATCCGCGAAGATGGCTCACGCGTACCGATCTTCAGAAATGGCGACTGGGCGTAATAATAAAACAAAAAAAGATCTGGAAATCTCAGATCTTTTTTTGTTTTTCCATAGATATGTTTATAATAAATCTTCTTTTTTAGTAAACGTAAATTTGCGACTTTCTTTTTCTACAGGTTTTTCTTCTTCGTGTTTTTGGATTGCCTCTTTCGTAATTTCTTCACGTTCTCTTTTTGCTTCATCTAAACGTTCTGCAATTACTTCTTCTTTTGGCTTATCAGACATAATCAAAACCCCCTTTATCACCCTCATTCTACCACTCAGGATTCCTTTATTGGAAACGTTTTGCTCTAAAAATCAGCTTGCATGTATGCCTTCAAAGCGCTAAAATAATAGTATTGATGCTTGTTCCTGTAGCTCAGTAGGATAGAGCGATCGCCTCCTAAGCGATAGGTCGCTGGTTCGATTCCAGTCAGGAACGTCTTAAACTTATCATGAGTTTGTGATAGTGATGTTCAGCTCCGAGAAATAAGCCCGCTCCCCAGAAATTTGTTCTTGTATTTTGGGGG
Source organism: Enterococcus sp. DIV1304_2 (assembly GCF_050555445.1). Lineage (NCBI taxonomy): Bacteria > Bacillati > Bacillota > Bacilli > Lactobacillales > Enterococcaceae > Enterococcus > Enterococcus sp. DIV1304_2. Next base: position 851,605 of record NZ_CP187851.1, on the reverse strand, counting down.
ACGGGCTTATTTCTTATGGACACTGTTTATTCAGTTTTAATAATCATGAGATCCCTCAAGTCACAATCCCCTATTATATTTCTGCTCTTTAAAAAATAGCGACAAAAGTAAAATCCCATTTTTTACTTATTACCAAATACATTATATGAAGTCATTTTATTCGATAATGAGGTAGCATCCATCTTTTGCTATTGGAATAAACTTTATTGATGTTTCCACCTTTTTAAATCTGGGAAAAAGTGATGCATGAATTCCCGTGCTTCTTCCTTTGTCTTGCCTTGTTCTTTCAGCATGCCTGATTCATTCATGTGCTTGACACTCTCTTCAATCATTTCATCCATTGTACAATCAGTTAAAAATGCGCCATCTTTGTAGCAGTAAATGCAATATTCTTCACTCTTGCTATTGTTTTTGTTTGTCCCTAAAATCTCAACTGAATCAAGTGGCATCCCACAACTTTGACAATACGTCATTGCTTCCATTTCTATGCTCCTCCTATCATCTGATTGTCTTCACTCAGAAATAATCATTGAGAATTGGTTGTTGGTTAGGCAGTGCTTGACTAAGTTCAGCCACCAATGCGCCTTCTACTTTGATTTTTTCATGGAAATTAAGCTCTTCAACTGTTTGATATCCTAACAATAATTGTGTCAAGCTTTGAATCGTTCCACTGACCACAGGTAATTCTGTCTGTTGGACTTTCTTTACTTCAAGTACTCCATTGACATAAGAAATATCAAAAAATCCTTCGTTCCATTTTGCATACGGATCTTCTGTCACATGGATAGAAAAGTTGATTGCATGTCGGAATGGATAAGTCTGCATAAATTTCTCAACATCTACGATTCTCCCCATCATATAAGGCGTGATCGTGGTTTTAGCAAATGGATTATCCAATAAATAATTTTTACTGTAGCCAGAAAAACCACATGTATACTCAAACGAATCAAATGCGCCACTATGTGAACCAACGAAACGCATCAATCCTTTCAATGCTTCATGATTCAGATAACCCATTTCGACGATGATAAATGTAGGGGCGGCTAATTTATAAACGACATATCCTGTAGCATTCCCCTCACGGTCGTAATACAGTGCATATTGATTCTCTTTTCGTTGTTTAAACTTGTAGGAATACCACCATTCTTCTCGGACCAAACCGCCTCGCGTACTCTCCGGCATATTTGTATAAATGGATCGTATGGCATCCACTGATTCTTCAAAACTTGTCCGTTTCATATAACCAGTTGTTTTCTTTACAGCTGGCATATCACGGCTCGCCAACTCATAGCTGATTCGATCAAATAATTGTTCGTAGCCATAGCGACGATAAAAAGGATAAGAAAATGGTGCTAGATAAGACAGCGTGACATTTCTTTCTCGACAGTCTTCAAGGATTTTTTCCATGATTCGATTGATACCGCCCTGCCCTCGCGCTTCAGGATAGGAAGCAACGTATCCAATCCCAGCCATCAAGTAATTTTTTCCATAGAAATCCACTGAAAAAGGTGTGGCCATTACTTGACTTGTCAAATGGCCCTCTGGATCTAAAAAGCCGTAGTTCCATGAATTCTCAACAATCATTTTAAATCGTTCACGTCGTTCGTCTGTATCTTGTGAATTAAAAGCATAGGTTGCTAAAGCGTACATTTCTTCTAGCGCTTGGTTCCCTAATTCTTTTATAACATTCGTCATACTTTCCCTTCTCCCTTTAAATATCTATACCAATTGTACTATTATTTTCTTTATAATAGCAAGCGGACCTTCATTACTTTCACAAAGTAGTATCTCTCAAAAAATGATTTACAAAAAATAGCGCTAAAAAGCCAAAATAGAACAAACGATTTTGGTTTTTAGCGCTTCGTTTTTTTGATCCAAACGTTGTTTCCACAACTTATTCTCATTTTGACCATTAGTTATCCTCTTGGATGGACGATTTGATTTACCATCCTCTTTTAATAGGATTCTTCAATCATCCCTAGCATCTTTTTAAAACGTCTCTTTTTAAAATACATCAACATCGTTCCTAAGATCATATCATTCATTTTCTGCAACATACCATGTGATTCCATTTGTTCCGTATAGTGGACTTCACACGATTTTTCATCAATTGGTTTGATTTGATAATGAACGACAAAATCATTTTTAGTCGTTGAGGTACGAAATTTATAAGATTGGTTATCAATGACTTCCTCAATGATAATGCGTGCACGATTATTTTGAGAGAATTGTTTGACGTATTCAAGATTCTTTAATTGTTTGCGTGTCACTGATTTCCCAGTGGCTTTGCGGACATCAAAAAGAACAGAATCCATCACTTTATCATAGAAAAACGATGCCGGAATGTTTAGTGTTTTAATTATTTCCATTAGTTCTTTTTCTCCTTTGCTTCTTCTTTTTTCTTACCTTTTAAAAAGAAGTAAATCCCTAGTCCTGCAAAAAACAACCCAGTGACCATACTATAAATGTCATATTGTTGTGTTCCCGGATTTAAACTATATAGTATGATCAGTGAACCAATACTACACAAAAACAATCCATTTTTTATCATTTGAACCACCCTTATCTTGTTTCTTAGACTGCTGCTGCTTGGAAATATAATACCGTGCCCCATGGTTGAGCTTTGATCAATTCTTTTGCTGTTTTGGCAGCTGCTTCTTTATCTTCTGCACTTGTTTCAAAGAATAATTTGATTCCTTGTTTTTCTTTGAATGTAAAGGTCACGCCTTCTTCATTGTATCCTTCTAATAATTCTTTGATTGCATCTTGTTGCATAGCACTAGCGATTGAAATCATTTGTTCTCCTCTTTTCTTTTTTATTGATTACTTTTAGTTTTACTCGAATGAAGCGAGGGCTAGGGATTTGACGGATCGTCATCGCCCATAGCCCCTACTTCAACTGATTATTTAGGTTCCCCTGCTGCTGGATCCATTTTATTTGCTGACATCACAAATGGTGCCCAGATCAGGAAGGTCACGACCATACATACTAATGTGACAATCGGCGCCCGCCAGTCTGCCCCTGTTGCAAGGAACGATAGCAAGAACGGTGGGACGACCCAAGTCACTTGTTGGGATACCGGTGCGACTAATCCTAGATAAGTAGCTACCCAACCAATCGTTGTTGCAACAACTGGCGCAACCAAGAATGGGATAAACATGATCGCATTCAAGACGATTGGTAAACCAAACATCACTGGTTCATTGATATTGAAGATACCAGGTCCAATCGAAAGTTTTGCTACAGTCAAGTAGTCTGCACGTTTTGATAATAGTAAGATAGCAATCAATAGAACGATTGTTCCACCTGATCCACCAAACCATGCAAACGCATCAAATGAGCCACGTACCCACATGTAAGCTTTACCATCTTCAATCGCATCTAATACTGCAGGTGTTCCTGTTTTGCCATTGTAACCTTTTTGGAAGATATCGATGTTGATCAATTGTGCTTGACCCCAAATACCTTCTAATACTGGTGCTAATACGTTCGGACCATGGATACCAAAGAACCAGAAAATCTGAACGAAGATCGTAACGATTAATACAGCACCAATACCTTGTGATAAGCCTAAGAAAGGTTCTGCAATATATTTTTGTACTAAATCAATGATCAGTTGACCATCTGCCACACGTCCAACAACATAATTAATGATAGCGATGACATATAATGAAATCGTTGCTGGTAGGATTGCTGCAAATGCTTTAGAAACTGCGGGTGGTACTGAGTCAGGCATTTTGATCGTGATATTAGCAAGCATCAATTTACAGAAAATGATAACAGAGATTGCACCCATGATCATTACTGTAAAGTAGGCGTTACCGTTTAAATGATCTAATTTCAACCATCCCCACAAACCAACTGATAGAGTGCCATCAGCAATCGTTGCCCCAATTTCCGAGCCATTGATCGCATCTGCCACATTTTGTGGAACATTGACATTCAATGCAGCTGATAATGACGGGCCAAAAGCGATTCCTTGGATCAGTGTTGCTAAACCAACGATCCCTCCTGCTAAATCATTCACGCCATATGCACGGGCTAAATTATATCCCCATGAAAAGGCAAAGATCAGTCCGGCGATTGCTAAGGTACCATTCCAAACGAACCCATTGATGCCGATGATCACATTCAATACAGCAAAAAAACCTTTGTCTGCTGCTAAGCTGTCAGCATACGTACTAATAAATTGCTGTGGTAAATCACGAATAATTGCGTTGATCATTACAGCTACTGATCCAGCCATCGTTGCAGGCATCGTACCGATAAAAGCGTCACGCAATGCCACTAAGTGCTTTTGCGCGCCGATTCTTCCGGCAACTGGAAGGATGTATTTTTCCATCCAACTTGTTAATCCATTCATTATTACTTCCTCCTATAAGTTTTTATATAAAGAATAACTCCTTATACCAAATTAAAAAAATCCGTTCAAAAATTTTTTTCTTCTTCCGTTCAAAAAAGAAGTATTTTGGTTATTCAACGTAAGTTCTACGATATAAATCAATGATTTCTTTTGCAAGGTCTGTAAATGCGATCGATGTCATCAAGTGATCTTGACTATGCACAGTCAACAGCGTTACTTGCATATGATTTCCTTGTGCTTCTTGCGTGAGCATTTGAGTTTGTGAATGATGTGCTTCTACCAGAGAGGCTTCAGCATCGCGTATTTTTTTCTCCGCTAAATCAAAATCTCCTTTTTTTGCCGCAGAAATCGCTTCCATTGCATCGCTTTTTGCATTTCCACCATACATGATCAATCCCATGATGGCTTCTAGATTTTGTTGATCTTCCACTATTCTACCTCCAGCTTCACGATTGATTATTTCATTAATTTTTCAGCTTGTTCAAGTACTTTTGCACCGTTCATCATGCCATAATCTTGCATATTGATAACATCCAATGGAATTCCTTTTGGCGCTAATTTTTGTTCAAATTGTGCTTTCATAAAGCGAACTTGTGGACCTAATAATAGAACATCTACATTTTTTGATTCAAGGTTATTGTCAGCATCTGAAGCTGAAACCGCAAAGATATCTGCTTCCATTCCTTTTTCTTCTGCTGCTTTTTGCATTTTTGTTACTAATAAACTTGTACTCATTCCTGCAGAACATACTAACATGATTGTTTTTTTCTCCATTTTTTCCACTCCTTTAAATTTGGTTTTACACTATAACTATAATGCAAGAAGCATGCCAAACACTAAACAGCTAAAATAGCGTTTTCATAACACTAATCAAACAAACACAGTGTACACACTAATAGTTAGTGTGTACACTGTGTAATTTCAATCATTTTTTTATTTTATTTTCTATAAACATTTGTGTGATAAAAGCAATTTCATGTTCTGGGATTTTCACACCATATTTACGTTCGATCCCGATCAAATTCGTTCGAACAATATCCATTTCTAAGCGATACATTTTTGCAAAAATGGGGAAATCATCAAATGTACGCAATTTTTCATGTTTGATTAGACCATCAATCAAAAAAGCAACATGGATCACGATACCCGTATCCACACCTGGTTCAACGATGATCGATAAGTCTGTTTGGATTTGTTGGATCGCTTTTTGCAAAGCTTGAATCAAACGCTCAACAGATGATATCGCATTCAATGAATCTTTTAATGAATCAACAATTTTTGCTGTCGGAACTTCGTCATCTGCGATACGTTTCAATGTATTGAGTTTTTCATCATCGAATACGTCATAGGCAGAAAAGAATGGGATATTTTGATAATCTACCTCAACAGTTCCGGCAATCGCCTTGATCTCATATTCTTCCAATAACGCATCAATGTGGCGTTTAAATGATTCACGTTCCAAAAACTGCATTTGGATCACTTCAACTTTATCCTGATTGATAACGGGCACAATTCGTTGATACAGTTTTGCTGCCACACCTTCTCCAGTAAAACAAGTCACGATCACTGCTTTTTTCCGTTCGTTCATTTCCTGCTTTTCGATTTTAAATTGATCTTTGACAATCGATTCAAAAGACATTTGGATACTTTGGTAGATATCTTCTAAGCTTCTACCAACATTTGCCATCCGGATTGCTTCGATGACGATCATGGTACTGGTCATTGTGATTGCTTTTGTACGTATCCCCGTCTCTTCATAGATCAAATCGCTGAATGTGTTCAGTGAACCCATATCAGTCAGTAAAATCAACCCATTTGTTAAATTGCTTTGACGATTCTTTACATATTTCAATACTTCTTCGTACATGGATTGAACTTCCATCTCTAATGGCATATTGAACGCTTGACCGATCGTTGTTCCGAGTAAAGCTTGCGCCATCTCCAACATACTTGAAGCGGTTTGTCGCCCGTGCATCAAGACTAACACGTCGACTTTATTTTCTTTGACTGGTTCACTTTCTCCGAGGTTGATCGATAAAAACATACTGATAAAGCCAATTTCATCAAATGGTATCTCTACTTGTTGATCTTCTTCAATGATCGTAGACAAATCGATTGCAACTTGAAATTCTTTTTTGAACTTCTTTCGTATATTATTCAAGTCTGGATGAACGATCATATGTCCATCTTTCACACGATCCAACGTACTTTGCAAATGTAAGGCAAAGGCAAAGCGTGCTTTTTGGTTATAGATTCGGTCTAGTCGTTTCTCAGCAACATCGTATAGCTCATTTGTCAAACGCCAGATGTCTTCTGGAAGTAAATCTTTAGGAATCGTACTTTTCGTCAATTCTTTGACATACGTTTGAAAATAGGCATCAACATCTTTCGAGATCAACGCCTCAAGATCAATATTTTCGCCACCCGTTTCAGAAAGCGACATCACCTTTTCTTCAATATCATTGTACACTTGCATATTTCTTTCTGGGTCCCGAGACCAAACCACATCAGCGAATCCTGGCTCAAATGTCAAATATTGACTCTTACTATCCATGAAGCGATCTAATCGTTCAGGGACTTCTTTGATTCGTAATAATCCTTTTTGGACTTGCAGGGATAACTCTTCTTTTCGAATAACTAATTTTTCTTCTTGGTGCATACGATAATGAAGAAATGACTTAGCACAGACTAATTTCAGGTCACGTTTCACTTGCCCGATATTTCCCTCTGCGTCGTATAACATAAAAGCTAAAATCGCTTCTTTTTCAATATCGATCCGCTGATTCAAGCGATTCGCTTCTTGCTTGATAAACAAGGAAATGATTTCATACCGCTCATCTAATGAACGAGAGGCCAGATTTGGCAAAGTGATTGCCATCGGTATCCTGCGGTTAAATGTCGTCAAAAAACTTTCAGATGATTCTGTCGTTGCTCCGATGATCTGAACAGACGCCTCATGGACTTGTGCGCTCTCCCCTAATGGGCGATAAACGCCTTTGTCGATAAACGTGAAGAGCATCTCTTGCCCTTCTGGAGGTAAGCGATGGATCTCATCTAAAAATAAGATCCCCCCATCTGCTTTAGCCATCAAACCTTGGCTATCTTGTGTTGCACCTGTATAAGCACCTTTTTTTATTCCGAAGATATGTCCAAACAACAACTGTGGGTTTTGCGCATAATCTGCACAATTAAATGAAATAAATGGGGCATCTGGAGAAAGCATTTCCGAATCGATTGCAAAATGGTACATACATTCAGCAAACATCGATTTCCCTGTTCCTGTCTCCCCAAAAATAATCGTATGCAATCCTCTTGGCGGATATAAAATCGCTGCTTTAGCCTGTTGGATACTTACTTTTAATGATTCATTCTCCCCTACTAGGGTTTCAAAAGTGACTTGTGTAGAAGCGTCCACATGAACTTTATCTGAAGCTGTTTTTTTGGGAGGCATAGAATAAACTACAGGTCTGCCAGTGCTTTTCACGATGTAATGCGCTTTATATAAATCACTTAGATAACGACTTGCATTACTACGATCAATCTCTAATTGCTTCGCAACATCCGTTGCTGTCAATCCTTGATGATTTTCCGTAAGTAAATCCAAGATTTCTTCCTGTCTTTCGTTCATGCTAACTCTCCTTTAACCAAACGACCTGTTTCCATTTTCAATATAATAACACAAAAAGGCGCTTATTTGCGCCTTGCTCCTTTATTTTTATCTTTTTTATGCTTGTTTTTGTGTTTTGTTTTAGGAGAAGAAGCAACTTTTTTTGTAACTGTTTCACTTGCTTCTTTTTTTCCTAATTCTTTCTTTTTTGGGAGCATTTTTGTTGGGGCTTTTTCAGGAGCTTCTGTCTGTAAGCCTCCCCCATAAATAAATAATTCAGTGAGTTCTGTTTCTGTTTGTCGAGCCATTTTTTTTAAGTCTCTTAGTGTATGTTCATTCACAAAGGTGATGACTTGTCCTTCTTGCCCCATTCGACCAGTTCTACCTGCACGATGCAAATATGATTCTTCTGTCATTGGAACGTCGACATTGACAACATAAGGCAGTTCCGCGATATCTAGCCCACGAGCAGCTACATCCGTTGATAACAACATGCTGATTTTGCCTTCTTTGAATTGATTCAATGCCGCTTTTCGTAACAGCTTGTTTTGGTCAGATGCTAAACTCGCCACGCGGATTCCTCGATAACTCATTTTTTCTTCCATCATGCCTAACTCACTCAACTGGTTGAAAAAAACAAGAGCTTGGAAACCTTCTACATGGGCTAGTCTTCTTAAATAATCTTCTGTTTTTCGTGCCGGGACACGAATGAAGTAGTGACTAAGTCCTTTTCTTGAATCATCCATTTTAGTGACATCGATGACTTTCAGCGATTGTTTAGTCAACGCTTCGATTTGCTCGATCGAACGATCGGCTGTAGCTGAAAAGAAAGCTAATTGATAGTCTGTTGGTGCTTGATGCATGATTTGATCGATAAATGGTCGATTTCCTTCATCAAACAGCTGATCCGCCTCATCAAATACGATTGTTTGGATTTGATGAGCCTTTATTTTTTTTTGTTTCATCAACTCTAATACACGACCTGGTGTGCCTACCAATACTTCCGGTTTCTTTTTTAGTCCTTCGATTTGGCGTTTGACATTTGCGCCGCCCACAACAGATTGGACAGAGATTGCTAAATCTTTTGCCCATTCACGGGTGACCTCAGCAACTTGGATCGCCAATTCTTGCGAAGAAGCAAGGATCAATAGGGTACTTGCCTCTCCTTTTTTCACATTCAATAGTAACGGCCATAGATAAGCTAAGGTCTTACCTGAACCGGTTGGAGAAACAGCAATTAAGCTTTTACCTTCTTTTAAGTCAGTGAATACTTCTTGTTGGATAAACGATGGGACAGTGAACCCTTTTTCTTCCCATTTGTTTTGCCAATTAGTTGGAAAATGTTTTACAAAATCAGTCATTACTCAGTTCCCTCTTTATCTGCATCGAATTCGATCCCACCACTGATTCGCAAATCATAAACGACTTGATTCACGTTTCGTGCAAGTTCGACCCATTCTTCATACTGTAATCCCCATTGTGGATCTTTAGGGTTCATGATCACATTCGCAAAATCTTCTGCCTCTTCACTCATTGGATTTTCAGAAGCTACGATCTCTAATTTTTCAATTTGTTCGTGGTTACGATCATGGTACTCTGCTTGCTCAATTGCATTGACGCCATTCATGATCACTGTTCCACTATCAAAATAAATCTCGGAAGGTAGATATGAATCACCAATTTTGCCCGGTTGGATTGCTACATCAAAAGTAGCATAGCGCAAGATCCCCCAACCTAATCCATCAACACCTGTAGCTATTTTTCTAGGGAAATAATGGACTTCTTGCGGCTTGCCAAACCAACCTACAGCTGCGTAGACAAGGTAAACGCCGAGATCCATCATTGCTCCACCTGAAAAACGCGGAGAGAAAATATTCGGTTCTTCCCCATCTAATACTTGATCATAACGAGAAGAATATTTCATATAGCTGAAATTTGCGCCAATGATCTCATCTTTCAAAGGTAAAAATTCTGCAATTTTTTTAAACCCAGCTTCATGGATATTTCGCGCGGCTTCAAAGAAAAAGACTTTCTCTTGGTTTGCCAAATGAATGATCTCTTCCATTTCTTTTGGTGTACTAAATGCCGGTTTTTCTACAATCACATTTTTTCCTGCCAAAATTGCTTGCTTCGCATGCTGAAAATGCAAACTATTTGGCGAAGCAATATAGACCGTATCCATGTGTTCTAACTCAAAAAAAACAGTTAAATCTGTTGCGAATGCGATATCGCCTTCATATTCTGCGCCAAATTGTTGCGCTTTTTCTAAATGTCTTGAATAAACAGCTGTTAGTTCATACTTACGTGTCGCTAATGCTGCTTGAACAAATTGATGGGTAATCCAATTTGTACCGATTATACCTAAATGGATCATCTTTACGCCTTCTTTCTATAAATTAGGATCTTCAAAAACTGTATTTAGGTCAAATGGGATTGCTTGTTTCAATACCACTTGTTTTTCTGTTACTTGACAATTATATACGATTACTTGAACACCTGCTTGTTGAGCAAAACGAAAAGCAGTAGCTAATTCTGGTTGCATCTGTTCATGGATCGTTGCTTGATGCAAGTGTTCAAATTGTGCAATAAAAAGAATATAGGTCTCATAGCCTTCTTGATGCGCGCGGATCAATTCATTGACGTGTTTAAGTCCACGAATGGTCGGTGCATCGGGAAAAGCACCTATTGCTTTGTTTTCCAGGGTCATCCCTTTGACCTCTACAAATGCTTTTTGACCGCAACTTGTTTCTAAATAAATATCGAATTTAGACTTTCCAAAGGTCACTTCACGTTTGTAGAACTCAATATCACCATTTAAATTTGGTAAGTGGATCGTCCCATCTAAAATTCCATCAATCGCTAATCGGTTTGGTAACTGACTATCGATATTGAACCACTGCTGCTCTTTTTTTACAGCAATTAGATCATAGGCAGTTTTACGTTTTGTTCCAGGAATGTGTACTAACGCCACCTCTGCACCAGGAAGCAACAACTCTTTGCCTCTACCTGTATTCTTAACATGAGTTTTGACTACTTCTCCTTTTTTGTTCAAACAAAAAGCAATAAAGCGATTTGGTCGTTCAATGAAGTAAGCAATTTCAACATCTTGGTAGTCCAATAGTCATCACCTGTCTCCCTACTACTGTATCCTACCATATTTTTACTAAAAACACTTGAAAAACCAGTCGAAAGTCTTAGAGAAATCATGCACTTTCTTTAGTAAACTATAAGAAAAGGAACAATAAGCAAAATATGCTTTTATCATAAATGAAGACAAAGGAGTGGAAAAAAATGAAAAAAAGAATCATCTATATCCTACTTGCCGGTATCGCAACACTTGCTGGAAAAAAAGTACTCGATCATAAAAAGAAAGAAGCACAGGTCGATCATTTGAATAAATACTGTGGAACTTGGTCATTTACGGATACCAGCCAAACACACCATGAACTGACCATCCATTCTGATTATTCTTTTTGGCTTGATGACCGTTCTTTAGGAACACTATTAGTCGAAGTAACCTCCGAAAAATTGATTGTTAGAGATCAGTACGGCTTTTACCTAACGTTTTCTTACAACGACATGTTACTGTACGATGAAGCAATTGATTCCGCTTATTTATTATCAAAAAAATCATGATTATCCTAGCTTAGTAGATGTTACACTGCCAATCACTTCATTAACGTACTTCTTTTTTATAAAAACGAGACAAAGGGTTTAGAAAATTGCTGTTTTCTAAACCTTTTGTCTCGTTTTACAAGTTTCATCCATGCAATTTCCTCTAGGTCACAACGATCGAACAAATTATGCTATGATAAGAGCAAAGTACTTTTTAATTAGCGGCTATTTGATCACTATACATCTCAAACAACTACTTAGAAAGATGGACAAACGATGGCATACGAAAAATAAAAAAACCGACATTTCCGTCCTATTTTTTTCGCATAAAATAGTCAATTTGTGTTTTTTTTGTTACACTTACAAGTGATGGTTTCTTACCATGAAAGGATGATCGCATATGACACCAAACCGAGAAGATTATTTAAAAATCATTCTGGAATTAGGCGGTGACACAACAAAAGTCAATAATAAACAAATCGTTTCTAGCCTAGCAGTGTCACCTGCTTCAGTAAGCGAAATGATTTCTAAACTCGTTAAAGAAAAACTAGTCGAACACTCTCCTTACCAAGGTGTACAATTGACTGATAGCGGACTGATAAAAGCAAGTAGCCTGATACGTAAACATCGGTTATGGGAAGTTTTTTTAGTCGAACATTTAGATTACAACTGGAATGAGGTTCATGACGATGCTGAGGTCCTTGAGCATGTGACTTCTGAACAGCTTGCGGATCATTTAGAAAGTTATTTAAATCATCCTAAACATTGCCCACATGGAGGCATTATCCCTAAAAAGGAACAGGTTGTCCATGAAGAGCGTCGTCAAACACTGGAATCCTACCCAGTCGGTACCAAAATTCGGATTGCTCGTGTCCTTGATGAAAAGGAATTATTAGACTATTTAGTCACAATCGATGTCAATATTGATGAAACTTATGAAATTACTGATGTAGCGGCCTATGAAGGACCAATCACCATCCAAAATAAAACTAAAAAAATTCCTGTCAGCTTTAAAGCCGCCAGTACAATTTTTGTTGATAAACTGTAAAGGAGATTACCCAAATAATGAATGAAAAAAACGTATTATTTACTATATTTGGCGGTACAGGAGATTTAGCACAACGTAAATTGTATCCTTCCCTTTTTCGTTTATACAAAAAGGGCAACTTGAGCGAACATTTTGCTGTGATCGGTACAGCACGTCGTCCTTGGAGTGATGAACACTATCGTGAAGTGGTTAAAGGAACAATCGAAACATTGAATCCTTCTGCCGAAGAAGCCGAACGATTTGCTAGCCATTTTTATTACCAATCTCATGATGTCAATGATTCTTCTCATTACCAAACATTAAAAGAATTATCTGATCGTTTAGATGAAAAATACCACTTGAATGGTAATCGAATGTACTATTTAGCCATGGCTCCACAATTTTTCGGTACGATCGTTTCACATTTGAAATCTCAGAAAATCATCACTGAAACTGGCTTCAATCGATTGATTATCGAAAAACCTTTTGGTTCTGATTTCCATTCAGCCTTTGAATTGAATGAAAAAATTCGACAAGTCTTTCCAGAAGACGATATTTTCCGTATTGACCATTATTTAGGTAAAGAAATGATCCAAAATATCTCTGCGATTCGCTTTGCCAATAATATTTTTGAGTCTCAATGGAACAATCGTTACATTGACAACATCCAAATCACTTTTGGTGAGAGTTTAGGTGTTGAAGATCGTGGCGGCTACTATGACCACAGTGGTGCGTTAAAAGATATGGTCCAAAATCATATCCTTCAAGTATTAGCATTACTTGCGATGGAACCACCCGTTGCCTTTTCCGAAAAAGAAATCCGATCAGAAAAAATCAAAGCGTTAAAAGCGATTCGTATTTATGAAAAAAAAGAAGTCTTAGAAAATTTTGTACGTGGGCAATATGCTGCAGGTCAACTAGATGGCCAGACATTCAAAGGCTATCGTGAAGAAGACAACGTTGATCCAGAATCAACAACTGAAACATTTGTTGCTGGAAAATTCACGATCGATAATTTCCGTTGGTCTGGCGTACCGTTTTATGTACGTACTGGGAAACGTCTTACTGAAAAAGGTACACGAATCAATATTGTCTTTAAACAAGTACCTGTCAATGTATTTAAAACATCGATCGACGAACCTTGTAATGATCCAACGTTACCACCAAATGTTTTGACTATCTATATTCAACCAACAGAAGGTTTTTCATTTACATTAAATGGAAAAAAAGTTGGTCAGGGTTTTGCAACAGATCCAATCAAATTGGAATATCGCAATAGTGCTGAAATGGTCGAAAATAGTCCTGAAGCCTATGAAAAGCTTATGTTAGATGCGTTGAATGGCGATAGCACAAACTTCTCTCACTGGGAAGAAGTCGCACAATCTTGGCACATCGTTGATGTGATCCGCCAAGTTTGGGATCAAGTACAACCAGATTTCCCAAATTACAAAGCTGGTTCTATGGGGCCTGAAGCAGCATTCGAGCTTTTAGAAAAAGACGGGTTCGAATGGATCTGGCAACCAGATCATTGGTACCGTGAACGTGGAAAATTGGATTAGTCACCAATCACTTGTTATTCGCTTAAAAATACTTTTTTATATATCAAAAACAACCAAACACAAAATGTGTTTGGTTGTTTTTTACTAACTTTTATTCAAAACCTTCTGCGACTGCTTCTGGGTAGAACGCTTCAACAAGCTGTGCACAACGTCCGCATAAGTGTGGTAATTTTTCATCAGTTCCAACATCTTTACGGATTTGACGGCAACGATCACATGTTTCACCTTCTGCTTTTTCGACTAAAATCGCTACATCATCAAAGACTAAAGCATTCTCAGGCGCTTCAGTGTTTTCTGGCATAATCGTAAAGTAGTCTGGTGAGACGATCAATAATTGAGGAATGTCAGCAGCAACTGCTGTCAATAATTGATTCACCTGTTGATTTGGATAGATCGTTAATTTTGCTTCTAATGATTTTCCGATCAATTTACTATTTCTTGCTTCTTCTAGTGCTTTTAAGACTTTATCACGGAAATCCATGAAGGCTGCCCATGTATCTAACAACTCATCTTGGTTAGCATATTCAACATATCCTGGTAGCTCACTTAATTGAACATAAGCTTCTTCTTCTTTTAAGAATGACCAGATTTCCTCTGTTGTATGAGGAATGATCGGTGTCAATAATTTCGTTAATGAAACAGCCGTTTCATAAAAAACAGTTTGCATACAACGACGTTGATGATCATTTTCTGCTTCAATATAGACCACGTCTTTCGCAAAATCCAGATAGAAAGAAGAAAGATCCACTGTCAAGAAGTTCATCACCGTGCGATAGATTTGCATAAAGTTATACTTATCATATCCTTCTTCACGGATTTCTTTGATGACTTGATTCAAACGAACTGTCATATATTTATCAACTGAACGACGATCTTCATACGCTACTGCATCTTTCTTAGGATCAAAATCATCCGTATTTGCTAATAAGAATCGCATCGTATTTCTGATTTTCCGATAAACTTCAGCAACCTGACCTAAAATATCCATTGATACACGAACATCTGCTTCGTAGTCCACACTAGATACCCATAGACGGAGGATATCCGCACCAAATTGTTTGATCACTTTATCTGGAACGATCGTATTGCCTAATGATTTACTCATTTTTCGACCTTCACCATCTAATGTGAAGCCTTGTGATAAAACTGATTTGTATGGCGCAACGCCATTGATTGCGACACTTGTTGTAATACTTGAATTGAACCAACCACGGTATTGGTCAGAACCTTCAAGGTACATATCCGCCGGGAAAGATAACTCAGGACGTTGACGTAAAACAGCTTCATGAGAAGAACCTGAATCAAACCAGACATCCATGATATCTGTCTCCTTCGTAAATTCGCCATTTGGTGATCCTGGATGCGTAAAGCCTTCTGGTAGTAAGTCCTTCGCTTCTTTTTCAAACCAAATGATTGAGCCATGTGCCGCAAATAATTCAGCGACATGTTCAATCGTCTCAGGTGTAATGATTGCTTCACCATTTTCAGCATAAAAGATTGGTAGCGGAACGCCCCAAGCACGTTGACGTGAGATGACCCAATCGCCGCGATCACGTACCATATTGTAAAGACGTGTTTTTCCCCATGGAATGATCCAATCAACTTTTTCCACTTCATCAAGGATGTTTTGGCGGAAATCATTGATTGAAGCAAACCATTGTGGTGTTGCACGATAGATGACAGGTTTTTTAGTACGCCAGTCATGTGGGTAACTATGGGTGAAGAAATCTAATTTCAGCAAAGCACCTTTTTCTTGTAATAGATCCGTGATCATTGGATTGGCTTTGTCATAAAAGATCCCTTCAAATCCAGGTGCTTCATCAGTAAATACACCTTTAGAATCAACTGGCGAAACCACAGGTAATTTGTAACGATTTCCAGCAATATAGTCATCTTCCCCGTGCCCAGGTGCAGTGTGGACTAATCCAGTACCTGCATCCAAGGTCACGTGATCGCCTAAGATCACTAAAGATTCACGATCATAGAATGGATGTGTCGCTGTCATGTATTCCATCTCTTGTCCTGCAAATTCTTTTAAGACTGTGACTGTTTCCCAGCCAATTGCCTGTTGCACCGTTTCCATCAAATCTTTGGCAACGACAAATTTGCGACCATCAGCTTCTACTAAGACATACGTAAATGTTGGATTTACAGCAATCCCTTGGTTAGCTGGTAATGTCCATGGTGTCGTTGTCCAAATAACGAAAGCAGTATCTTCATCCAAAAGGTCTTTGCCATCTTTCACAGTGAAAGCGACATAGATTGAAGGAGATTTGACATCTTTATATTCAATTTCAGCTTCAGCTAATGAAGATTCACTAGATGGTGACCAGTAAATTGGTTTTAATCCTTTGTAGATATACCCTTTTTCAGCCATTTTACCAAACACACGGATCTGTGCAGCTTCATAGGAAGGATCTAAAGTGACATAAGGATTTTCCCAATCACCAGCAACGCCTAAACGCTTAAAGTCTTCCCGTTGTTTGTCTACTTGTGAAAGGGCGTATTCACGACATTTTTCCAAGTATTCAGCCATCGTCATTTCTTTTCTTTTGATCCCTTTGTTCGTCAGCACTTGCTCAATCGGCAAGCCATGCGTATCCCAACCGGGAACGTACGGCGCACGAAAACCAGACATTGATTTTGAACGGATGATGATATCTTTACTGATTTTGTTTAAAGAATGCCCTAAATGGATATTTCCGTTTGCATACGGGGGGCCGTCATGAAGAATAAAGCTCGGTTTGCCTTCATTCAACGCTTGTCTTTGTTGATAGATTTGATTTTCTTCCCATTCTTTTTGCCACTCACCTTCACGGTTCGGCAAATTCCCACGCATAGGAAAACTTGTTTTTCCTAATTGCAAGGTTTCTTTCATTTTCATATAAACACTCCTTAGCTTTAGTTTACAGAACGCAAAAAAGGCATGTTCATCCTAGGGACGAACATGCCGTGGTACCACCCAAATTTAGTTACGATCGTAACTCTCAAAGACCGATAACGAGGTTAACCGCTATTTCTTACTATCGTTCAGAAATAAAACAAGTAGAGGATCTTTCACTTTGCAGGGTCTTACCAATCTTACACTGTCATTGGCTCGCTTTAAGAATGTCAAAATGCTTTTCTGTTCTACTCTTCTTCGTATTCTCCAGGAATGATCGAAAGATCGATTGCTTGCGTATCAAAAGCAGTCACTGGAGACTCGTATACTCCTGTTTCAGAGTGTACATCACTTTCAATTTCATTGTCAAGCTGTTTTGCCAAAACTTCTTTGATTACTTCATGGCTGTCCGTTACATAACTAGAGAATGGTTGTAAGATCTCATCCCATTCTGGACTTTTCACTTGTTCAAGTTGTGATTCTAACATCAAGCTGATTCGTTGATGGAATACACGTGTTTTCTTCTTCAAATCTTCTGTTTCTGTAGCTAGTTGTCTTGCTTTTTCAGTTGCGTCTGTCAAAATACGACGTGCTTTTTCTTCTGCATCCGTTGTTAATTGATGTGCGCGTTTTTCAGCGTTTGCTACCATTTCGTCTGCTTTATTTTGCGCAGAAGTCACGATCACTTCTGATTCTTTACTTGCGCTTGTTTTTACTTTGTCGGCTGTATCTTGTGCCACGATAATCGATTGATTCAACGCATCTTTCAGTTCATTGAAGTATTCAAGTTTTTCTTCTGAATGCTTCACTGCTTTTTCTAACTCACGATTTCTTTGTGTTACTTCTTCGTAATCACGAACAACTAAATCTAAGAAATCATCTACTTCGTCTTGATTATATCCCCGCATTTTTGTTGGGAATGTTTTATTTTGAATATCTAATGGAGTTAAAGCCATGAGTAAACCACCTTCTTGTTTTATTTACGTAATACACCAAACAACACCCTGCACTTGTCTTTCTTTGTTTTCCCCTCAAGGTCTTGGATTTGTATTCTACCATATCCTCTGATCGAAACAATATCTAATAACTCAAGCAAAAAATCCGGTTTCGTATTTTCTGTCCAATTCACTTTTACTTTCCCCGATTCGATCAGTTGCTTTGAACGCTGTCTTGAAATATTATAAATTTCCGAAATCACACTATCCAGTCTAAGTGAACTGACCGTACCTCTTTCTTGAGTCCAGCTGTCTTTTGGCAAGATCATATCTGTGTAATTGATCTCCTCTAAGCGAACAGCCACTTTGCCAATTTTAGTCACTTGATTAACGACAAAATGATCGATTTCGTCTGCAATGAAAACTTGCCATCGGTCATCATCTGAAATAATATCACCGAAGTAAGAACGTTTGATCCCTGTGCCAACTAGTGTACCTAAAATCTTTCCATGACTCAAACTGGCAAATTTACTTGGGTAATGGATTTCATATAACGACATTTCAAAATCATCGTCAACTGGTTCATAGTAGTCTGGGAAAATCAAGCATCTTTTCCGTTCTGCTTGCTCATAGCCACCGTATAATTGAAAACGCAAGTCACTATTTTGACGAATCAAGGTCTCCAAGATGTAACATTGTCTTGGGTCAAGAAATTCTGTCAGATAAGGTGCATACTGACTCTGGACCTGTTCGATCCAATCTCCAACAGAGTCAATAAACGGACGTTCATCTACTCGGAAATGCTGATACACATTCGTATCCACTTGATTCCCTCCTATATATCCCTGGTTGTTCTACACTAAATAGCTAACGTAATCATCCATAAAACGATATGCTGCAATCCTTGGACAGCAAGATTTAAAATCACAATTGATGCTAAGATCGTAAAATCCATTGGTCCAAATCTTAAAGGCAAACGATCGAATAGGCTGATATATGGTTCACAAATCTTTGCTAATATACGTCCAAGGCTAGATTGATACCCTCCTGGAAACCAAGATAGTAACGCATAAACTACTAGGATCATGCTATAAAAGTATGCAGCACGTGAAATTAAATTAAGTAACATAAAAAGAATATAAATGTTTGCTCCTCCTCTTTACAGATCAAACATACTTCCATCTGCGAAAGATTGAGCCGTTGAACTATCGATTTCCAGACCAGCTGGTGTGCAAAGGAAAATCTCATCACCTACTCGTTTGATATCGCCGTCTAACGCATAGACTGTCCCTGTTAGGAAATCCACGATACGTCGAGCCTGCTTTTCTTCTACTAACCGAAAGTTGACTAATGTTGCTTCTCCCGCAATGATCCTTTTAGCAATCGTCATTGCTTCAGAGTAGGCACGAGGTTCCATCACTGTGATTTTTCCTGCTAACTGTGTGTTAGGTTGAACAGATGGTCTCGTTTGTCGTTGGTCTTTTTGCGTATTTTTTGTAGAAGTTTGATGTAATTCGATAATTTTTTTTGTTTCGTTCGTCGGCGCATTCTCACGACCAACCGGACGAGATGTCGTCGTTGGGCGTTGTTTTTTTTCAATCGGCTGTGAAACAGCTGGAGAATGTTGTTGATACTGTGTGTTTGATTTAGTTGGCTGCTTAGCAACCTGTTGTTGTTCAGGATAATCTTCGTATTCGTACTCTTCTTCATCAGCTAATCCGAAAAAATTAGCAATTGCTCCCCTGTTTAAAAGTGGCATTATTCTTCCTCCTCGTCTTTGAATAGCGCTGTTCCTACACGGATAAATGTAGCTCCTTCTTCAATTGCAAGTTGAAAATCTTGGCTCATCCCCATGCTCAGTTCGGTACATGGTGCATGTGTGTATTGTTTTGATTGGGCAAGATCACGCAATTCTCTCAGCGTTTCAAACACTTTACGAATTTGTTCAGCAGAAGCGTCCTTCGGTGCCATAGTCATAAGTCCCACTACCTGTATATTTGGATAGGCTGCTAAAGATTCTAAGAAAGGTAGAAGCTCCGCTGGTGAGATACCGTGTTTCGATACTTCACCAGACACATTGACTTCCACAAAACAAGCTAGCTGTTTTTCTAATCTTTTTTGGATTTCTTCTGCTAATTTCAAACTGTCTAACGCATGAAAGTAATCAATTTCATTTACAATCAATTTTACCTTTCTGCGTTGTAAATTACCAATTAAATGCCACTTCACTTCAGAATATTTAAGCAAATCTTGTTTTTTTTGCAACAATTTATCGACACGATTTTCTGCACAATGTGTGACTCCAGCATTGATTAATTCTTCAGCTTGGAGTGATTCTACAGATTTTGTAACAGCTACTAATGTCACTTCTTTCGGGTCACGATGAACAAGAGCACACGAATCCTGAATGTCTTGCTTGATATTCTGCAAGTTGTCAGCAATCATGTGCTCTTCCTCCTTTTATTTTTTACGACGGAAAAACGGCGGTGTATTCAATTCGTCGTCACCTTTTGTTTTTGTTTCTTCACGATTGAATGTATCAAATTCTTTTTTCTCAATAGTTTCGTAATTAGACTCATCCACTTTTGGACGAACATTTTGTTCGCGACGGATGTCCCAATCACCAAAACTGCTTTCATCTTCAGCAGTAATTGGTTTTGCTTGGTCCATGTCTAATCGATTGCTTTGAGCAGAAGATTGCGTTTTAGTTGACGTTTGTCTAGCTGGACGACTAGACTTCCGTTCCTTTTTTGTTTCATCAATACCTGTAGCAATGACCGTTACACGGATTTCATCGCCCATTTCTTCATTGATCGATGTACCTAAGATGATATTTACATCGCCAGTTGCTGCATTTGCTACGATATCTGAAGCATCTTGTGCTTCGAATAACGTCATATCCAAGCCACCAGTGATGTTCAATAGGACTTGTTCTGCCCCATCGATCGATGTTTCTAATAATGGAGAAGAGATTGCTTTCTTCGTTGCTTCGATCACGCGTTCTTCACCGCTTGCTACTCCGATACCCATCAAAGCAGTACCTTGGTTTGCCATCACTGTTTTCACATCAGCAAAATCCAAGTTTACGTAACCTGGTGCAGTGATTAGATCAGAGATACCTTGCACACCTTGTCGTAAGACATTATCTGCCTCGCGGAATGCTTCAAGCATTGGTGTCTTTTTGTCAACGACTTCAAGAAGTCGGTTGTTTGAGATGATCAATAATGTATCTACGTTTTCTTTCAAACGTGCGATACCTTCCGCAGCAAAACGGCCACGTTTTGGTCCTTCAAATGTAAATGGACGAGTGACAACACCTACTGTTAATGCGCCTAATTCTCTAGCGATTCCAGCAACGATCGGTGCAGCACCAGTACCAGTTCCACCACCCATACCAGCAGTGATGAAGATCATGTCTGCGCCTTCTAATGCTTCACGTAAAGATTGTTCACTCTCTTCAGCTGCTTTTTGGCCAACTTCTGGTTGTGAACCTGCTCCTAAACCACGTGTGTATTTAGGGCCTAATTGGATCACTGTTTCAGCTTTTGAATTTTTTAATGCTTGAACGTCTGTGTTGGCAGTGATAAATTCAACACCTTTAACGTTTTCTTCAATCATACGGTTTACAGCGTTTCCGCCTCCACCACCGACGCCGATTACTTTGATGACTGCGCCGTCATTGATGTTATTATCAATTGAGAATTCCATGTTTTTTTCCTCCCACGATGATTAATCAAATATATTGGTAAAAAATCCTTTGATTTTACTTGTTACGTTTTCGCCAGAATTTTTTTCTTCTGGTTCTTCGTTATACGTTGTTTCTTCTGCCACATCGTATTGTTCATAAGATGTGTGAGCTTCCGGCTCATTGGTTGTATAATGAACAGGTGCTGATTCCCCC
This sequence comes from Enterococcus sp. DIV1304_2, assembly GCF_050555445.1. NCBI lineage: Bacteria > Bacillati > Bacillota > Bacilli > Lactobacillales > Enterococcaceae > Enterococcus > Enterococcus sp. DIV1304_2. The sequence goes on along the minus strand of NZ_CP187851.1, from coordinate 829,716 downwards.
ATAACAGCGATTTTAGCTAATTGGTATACTTCACTTAAATTCGCCGAGTAATCAACAATACTGATCACGTTTGTAAATACTGGATTTCTTAGACCCATTTGATTTGGTACATAAAGCTTCACATTTACGCCAAATATTTCCTGTGCCAAATCAACGACACCTGGAAGGCTAGCTGCCCCACCAGTTAATACGATACCACCAGGCAGCTCTAACGCTTCGATTTGATCTAACGCTTCTTTTGCTTTATTGAAGATTTGTTCCATTCGAGCAGAGATCACTTCTGATAGGTAATGTTCATCGACTCGAACAGGTTCTGTTTGGCCGATCACATCTACCGGAAATTCTTCTTGCTCTGAGGTACGTTCTGGATATGCATCCCCGTAATTTATTTTTAATGCTTCTGCATTGTTGAAGGAAGTATTTAAAACAATGGAGATATCTTTTGTGACAAATTCGCCACCTTCTTGATCTAGGCTCGTGAATTTCAACTGTTTGTCATGCATGACAGCTGTTGTTGTTTGTCCGCCACCCATATCGATAACGATTGTACCAAAATCTTTTTCTCCATCCGAAAGAATTGATTCAGTCAACGCTAAAGGTGTGATCACTAATTCATTGACGATCAATCCCGCATTTTCAACACATTTACGAATGTTATGAATGATTGTTTTTGGTCCAGTAAATAATAGACCATACATTTCTAATCTGACACCGATCATCCCACGAGGATCTTTGATGCCTTCGAATCCATCTACCGTAAAGTCCTGTGGTAAAATTGACACGATTTGACGTTCAGGAGGTATTGAACGAACCAGTGCAGCTGAAGCCACATTGCGGACATCTTCATCGGTGATTTCTTTTGAATCTCCGTTTACTGCAATCATCCCTTGGCAGTTTTCTACTTCAAGCATGTTTGCTGGTAGACCCACGCTTACACTTTTGATTTGAATGCCGGCTTTTTCTTCTGCTTGACGCACTGCTCGCTGTATCGCTTGTACTGTTTTATCGATATCAACGATGATGCCTCGGTTAATCCCTTCTGATTTTGCGTTCCCTACTCCAATAATATTCATTTGGCTGTCGATATATTCAGCCACGACAACTTTGACAGATGTCGTTCCAATATCAAGGCCTACGTACATTCCTGTTTTTGCCATGAATGGGATTCCCTCCTACTTAACTATTCCATATACATGCGAACCAATAACGTCCGTTTTAAAAATATACTTTATAGATATATTCACTGTTTCCAATTTTACCATAAATTACCAGTTTTTAGAAAGTAGATTATCACATTTTACAGTGGTTTTCTTAATTTTCATCTAAACTTGACGAAGATGGGGTCGTATTTTCATTCGTTGGATTCATTTCGTCTTGATTCTCACTTATTTGAGGCTCATCAACGCCTGTTTCTGGAGTAGAAGTTTGATCCGCAGTTTGCGGACTTTCATCTGTACTTTCTTCTGATCCATCTTCTTGCGCTTCTTCGCTATTATTTGAGTAAGGGTAAGAAAAAATCCCTACTTCCATGTCGATCACACCATTTTCTTCCATTTCGCTAGCTACTTGCGCATAAAAATTCATTTGCGTTGCTAAGTTAGTAATATTGACGATCACTTGGTTCCCATCGTTCATATTCAGCTGGATCAAATTTTGATTCGTATTACGCGGCGTATATTTGATTTCCGAAATGGCTTTTTGTAACTCTGGAGATAATTTATTATATTCTTTTGCTAAATCTTTGATTTTTGTTGAGTCAGTAAATCCTTCTAGGATCGGCAAATTTTTTGTTGGACTTTCAACTATTTCATCCAACACTGTTCCATCTTCGATCACAGGGCTATATTTTCCGTCCGTTAAAATCAAAGCAATCTCTTTATATTCAGTGACAGACAGATCAAATGTATTGACACTACTAAAACCGATCGTAGCAGATTTTATTCGAGGCTGCTCTTTTTTCAAATGATCGATGTAACTTTGGCGCTGCCAATACTGTCCCCAAATATGCTGATTCAATGCCAATTGCGTATCCTTCAATATTTCTTCTTTCGAAACAACTTCATTTCCGGAAATAGAAACGCCTTCTAATTTGCTCAACGGGGAAACGTAATAAATCAAAAATAACAAAGGAATCAAAAGAATGGAAATGATTAAACTCAGCCTTTTGTATAAAACTTTGTTTCGATAATTTTTTAAATTAGGCAAGCGATCGATAAACGAACCATTATACGGTCCCCCGTCTTTCTTATGTTCGATTTCTTCATAGTCTAATAAATCATCTTCTTCAACAAGCAGTTCTTCTTTTTTAGGAGGTGTAGGTTCTTTTTGTCCCTCTTTATGCTCGCTTTTTTCACTTGTTTCTGTCTGATGATCTGTGTGTTCTTTATGTTCTTCTAAGTATTTTCGGTTGGCCATTTGCCAAGGCGTCAGCGAGTTTTCATCGTTTGACTTCTCAGGCATTTTTTTTGTTTCTTTTTTCTTACTCATCTATGACCACCACCTTATTCTATGATTAACGATTTTGCTAGTTGATACAAGCGCTCAGACGCATCCGGAATACCTAATGTTTTAGAGGCAGTTGACATGTTTTGTTGCAGTGATTCATCTGTCATGATCTCATTTATCGCGGCACCCAACGAATCACCATCCAACTCTCCATCCGCAATCATCTTAGCCGCCCCAACTCGAACGAGACTCATCGCGTTTTTTGTTTGATGATCGTTTGTCACATAGGGACTCGGGATAAGGATCGCAGGTAACCCTAAGGCAGTCAATTCAGCAATCGATGTTGCTCCTGCTCGACCAACTAACAAATCACTTGCCGCCATCACTTCAGCCATATCATTGATATAAGGTTGGATGCTGATGTTTGCTTTCGTTTCTCCAAGTGTTTCCTTGATGCTTTGATAATAGCGATCACCTGATGCGTAGAGGATCTGATAGTCAGTAGCAGTAAACGTGCCTAAATAAGAAGTAACGGCTTGATTGATTTTTAATGCCCCTTGGCTCCCACCAAAAATCAAAACTGTTTTCTTCTCAGGATCAAGATCAAATTTTTTTAGAATATCTGTTTTCATCGTATCTGCAACTTCTTGTGCTCGCGGGTTACCGATTAAAACTGATTTTTCCTCCGGGAAAAAAGTTGCTGCATCTTTAAAAGAAAGCGCGATTCGATCCACATAACGACTTAGAAATTTATTTGTCATCCCCGGCACACTATTTTGTTCATGGATGATTGTCGGAATCCCTAACTTAGCAGAAGCATACACAACTGCCCCAGAAACATACCCACCGGTTCCGATCACGATATCTGGTTGAAATTCTTTTAGTATTTTTTTCGCTTGATGGATACTTTTTAAGAATAATTGGATCGTTTTGACATTAGCTAGTGAAAACTTTCGCTGAAATCCTTGGATCTCTAAGGTATGAAAAGGAATCCCAGTGGTTGGAACGATTTTGTTTTCCAAACCACGTTTTGCACCTACATACATAAACTCGGCGTTCGGCTCTTGTGTTTTCACATAATTGACGAAGGCTAGCGCGGGATAGATATGTCCACCGGTTCCTCCACCTGTTACCAAAATTTTCATAGTTATTATCGCTCGTTTCTACTTTTCTATTTTCAATTTTCTAACGGCTTCCATAAAGCGATCACCACGGATCTCAAAATTAGGATATTGATCCCAACTTGCATTGGCTGGTGATAATAAAACCACCTCTCCTGGCTCGCTATTTTCTAAAGCTACAGGAACCGCAGCTTCCACAGACTCTGCTGTGCAGATCGTTGGTATGCCCGCTTTTTCACCAGCATCCTTCAATTTCTCTTTGGTTTCACCAAAAGTGATCAATCCCTTCACACCTTCAAGTGATGGAATGAGTTCATCAAAGCTATTGCCCCGATCAAGTCCACCGGCGATCAGAATCAATTTTTCTGGTTGAAATCCGCTTAATGCCATCTTGGTCGCTAAGATATTTGTGGCTTTCGAATCATTGTAAAATTTACGTCCTTGGACCTCACCGACATATTGTGTACGATGTGGTACGCCATGAAAATGACTCAATGTTTCTTTAATTTCTTCATTTGAGATATTGTATTGTTTTGCAACAGTAATAGCTGCTAACGCATTTTCGACATTGTGTGCCCCTGGAACACCTATTTCTGAGATCTCCATGACTTTTTCTTTGTCGTAATAAATAACTCCTTCAAAAGAATAAGCACCTGTCTCTAAGACTTGATCTGTCGCAAAAGGTAACACTTTCGCTTTTGTTTTTTTACTTAGTTCCTGTAATTCTTTCTGATTCCAATTCAGTACAAGATAATCCTCTGACGTCATGTTTTTTTGCAAATGCCATTTAGCTTTGACGTAGGCTGGACGAGAGCCATGATAGTCGATATGTGCTTCATAGATATTCGTGATCACTGCAATGTGGGGACGAAGATCAGTAATCCCCATCAATTGAAAACTTGAAAGTTCCATAACAATCTTGTCTTCCGGATTAGCTTCTTGTGCCACACTACTTGCAGGGAAGCCAATATTACCAGCTAAACGAGTGATACCTGCTGATTTCCCCGCATTCAACAATAACCCAGTCATTGTTGTCGTCGTCGTTTTTCCGTTGGTGCCTGTTATGCCGATAATTGGGCATTCCGCTACTTCGTAAGCCAGTTCAACTTCCGTAATTACCGGAATACCCATTTCTTGAGCTTTTGCAACTAATGGATGTGTGTAAGGAATACCTGGATTTTTGACCAGCATTGAAAATTTTTCATCTAATAATTCAATTGGGTGACTACCAGTCACTACTTTGATCCCTAAAGAAAGCAATTCTTGTGCTTCAGGATTTTCATCAAACGGTTTTCCGTCATTAACGGTGACAAGTGCGCCCAGTTCATGTAATAACTTGGCCGCACTGAATCCACTTTTTGCTAATCCTAATACAAGGACTTTTTTATTTTCATAAGTTGTTATTTTTTTCATTCTCGTCATCTCCTACCATACGATCCACAATGTGATTAATGAAGTAATTACACTTGTTATCCAAAAGACAGTATCTATCTTCCATTCAGACCAACCACTCATCTCGAAATGATGATGGATCGGTGACATTTTAAAGATTCTTTTACCAGTCAATTTGAAAGAAGATACTTGTAACATCACGCTAGCTGTTTCGATGACATACATCAGACCGATCAATAGTAATGTCCATTCCTGATTGAGCATGATCGAGATTGCTGCTAACAATCCTCCTAATGCTAAGGAACCGACATCCCCCATGAATATTTTGGCAGGCTTGCGATTATAGACGAAAAATCCTAGTAAACCACCTAAAACACTCAAGCAGATAATTAAGACATCATACTGCTGTTGGTGCCAAGCGATAACTGCGTAGGTCAAAAAAGAAATACTTCCTAATCCAGCTACTAAGCCATCAATACCATCTGTTAAGTTAACAGCATTGGAAAAGCCAACTAACCAGAAAATCGCGAATAATCCGTACAACCAACTTAATGGAAGATCAATTCCAAAAAAATTCAGTGTTCCAGGGTATCCTTCACCACGATAAACGAGATAAAAGATGATTCCCCCAACAATTTGGCCAATCAATTTTTGCTTTGAGTTCAATCCCATATTTCTTTTCTTGAAGATTTTGATGAAATCATCTAAAAAACCAATTGCTCCATATAGGGCAAGTACAAAAAGTAGGATGAAAAGAGTAGGCGTCAACTGTTGTTGCCAAGCGCCTACCCAGATACCAGTCAAGAGCGCACTGACTAAAAACACCAATCCCCCCATCGTTGGAGTTCCGGCTTTTACATTATGCCATTTAGGTCCTTCCTCACGAATGGCTTGGCCTTGTTTTTTCATTTGAAAATAACCAATAAATAACGGCATTGTTGCAATCGTCATTGCACAACTACTCGCAATGGGAATTAATGTTTGTGTCAAATCCATGCTCTCTTCTCTCCTATTATTCTTTTAGATGGAAACTTAATGTTTCATCAGATATTTTTTCATAAGGTGCGAGGCTTTGTTCTGTACAGTAACCATCACCGTGGAACGTCACTTCGACACCAAGTATTTTTCCTAATTTCATGATATCCGCCTTTGACCAACCTGTCACATCAGGCATCAACGCAGTACCACCACTATATAGAATCAATTTTTCTCCCGATATCAGCTCATCCCCATTTGCTGTGGATTGCGCTTCTACCTTATTTCCATCGCCAATGACTACTGGTTGCAAACCACTCTTTTGTGCATCAGCAGCGGCAATATCAGGATTTAAATTACGATAGTCAGAAACAGTGATATTTTCCGTCTTTTTCTCTTCTGGCGTAGCTGTTTCCGCTTCTTTGAAATCCATTGCTCGTTTCAGTAATGGGTTCGCAATTTTTGCTAAAGCCGTGCGTTCATACGTCTTAGGATGTTTCATTGTCAGATAAAGGACATATTCGGGATCTTCAGCTGGTACCATTTCGACGATCGAATACAGATATGCGGTATCACCTGTTAGATAACCTCCTGTATCTGAAGCAATCTGGGCTGTTCCTGTTTTAGCTGCAATATTGTATCCCGGAACATTATATACTCCGTAAGCACTACCGTAATTTTCATTTTCTATGACATCTCGCATATACTCACGAACTTTTTCTGTCGTTTCTTTTGAAAATGGCTGTCCTAACACTTCCGTTTCAGTAGAGACTTCTTCTCCAGTATTTGGATCAACGATCTTACTAATGTAACGTGGTTGGATCATCGTGCCGTTGTTGGCGATCGCAGTGAAAGCTTTCATCATTTGGAAATTCGTCACACCAATCGCTTGACCATACGCACTCATCGCTTGGTCAACGATATTAGCAGTTGGTAAAGCACCCGCAACTTCATCATCCAAACCAGAGTGAGTACTTTGCCCAAATCCTAGTTTTTGCAAATAGTTATACCACTTGCCACCTAAACGCTGTTCCAGCATTACCATACCCACGTTACTAGACCATGAAAGAGCTTGACGCATGGTCAGCATTCCTTTTTTACCAAAGTCATGGTCATTGATCGTGGCATCAGCTACTTTGATCTGTCCGGATAGGAAAGACTCATTTTCATCGAATTTACCTTCTTCGATCGCTGCTGCTGTCGTGAAGACTTTGATTGTTGAACCTGGTTCATAAGAATCTTGTACAAGGATGTTACGCCACACAGCATCTTCACCAGTCAACCCTTCCATCGTCTCAGGATTGAACGTCGGGCGTTGACTCATCGCAGTGATCTCGCCAGTTTTAGCTTCCATCAATATCGCAGTCAATTCTTCAGGTTGATATTCTTCATTGACTTGATCCATCAATGTTTCTAAGTAACTTTGCAGACGACTATCAAGAGTCGTATACACATCTTTACCGTCTGTTGCCTTTTCTTCTTCTGCTACAGTACCTGGTAATGGATTTTGGAAATTATCTTTTTGATAGTAGATCTTTCCGTTTTGTCCACTCAAAATATCATTATAAGCAGATTCGATCCCAAGTCGGCCGACCAAGCCATTTTCTTTTTCATCCGGTACCGCGTAACCAATAAAATGGGAAGAAAATACTCCACTAGGATACATACGTGCAGGGTGGTTATCGAAATAAAGCCCAGTAACATCGGCTGCTTTCATTTCTGCTTCGATGTTTTGTTTCGTCTCTTGGGTGATATTACGTCCATAATTCCCAAATTCTACTTGGTAGAGATTTTGCTCGGCTCCATCGCGTAGCACCTTCAAGGCTTTACTTTTTTCCATTGAAAGGTTTTTGCTGATAATATCCGCAAGTGTATCGAAATCTTTTTCTTGTGCATATAATTTTTTGTTTCCAGTCGTGTATGTTTCGGAAAGAATTGCTTTGATCGAGTAAGACGTGGCATCTTCTGCTAGTGCCACCCCATTACGATCAAAGATCGTGCCTCGTTTTGCCTTGACCTCTTCACTACCTTGATAAAGCTGGTTCGTCTTTTCTTCTAGTGATGTGCCAGCCACATGTCCACCGATCACGATGTATGCAAAACGAACGGCAAATAAAAAGAACAATCCAATACTCGTAGCAAATAAAATGATACCTACTTTTTTGCGATTGTTCATCGGATTTAGATTTTTCTTTTCCATAAACCGCCGGAATTTATTTTTAAGACTCATTTACTTCACTTTCCTTAAATTGTCGTCATTGATTGACAACCCTTTTTCTTCTGCGATTTTTTTAACACGCTCGGTACGAGAAAGTTCACTTTTCTCTTGTTCCAAACTGATTTTTTCTTGATTTTTTTCGTTATATTCAACCTGTAACGCACCGATTTGCTTTTCCATACCACTAATATTGGTTCGTAACATCACTGTTAATACGCAAAGTGCGATGACAGAAAAAGCAATACACACTACGGCAAGCTTTTCGAAAATAGAGATTTGCTTCAAGCGTTTTGCTGGAGATTGAGGAAGAACGATTTCTTTCTCTGAGGGTGAATCTGGCAGAGGTTGCTCTGGTAGTTCAATTTCTTGTAAATCATATGGATATTGTTGGACTTTCTTTAGTTCTGCCATTCTTCTACTCCTCTTTCTCTCGTATTTTTTCAGCGATACGCAATTTTGCACTACGAGAACGATTGTTTTCTGCCAATTCTTCTTCAGATGGCAACATCGGTTTTCTCGTTATCACTTTTAATTCAGGTTGGAACTCATCAGGTACGACCGGCAACCCTGGTGGTAAATCTTTGACCGTACTATATTCTTTGAACATGTTTTTGACGATCCGATCTTCTAATGAGTGGAAAGTGATCACACTGATCCGGCCACCGACCTTCAATAAGCGGATTGCTTGCTCTAAAGAGGCTTCCTCCGCACCTAGCTCATCATTGACTGCAATTCGCACAGCTTGAAAAATGCGTTTTGCAGGATGACCGCCTTTTCGTCTTGCTGGGGCAGGAATCACCTGTTTGATGATTTCTACTAATTCCCCGGTTGTTTCAATCGGATGATCTTTTCTCACCCGTTCAATTTCTCTGGCAATTTGTTTTGAAAATTTTTCTTCTCCATAACGAAAGAAGATCTTTACTAATTCGTTGTAAGGATATTCGTTGATCACATGATATGCTGACAAAGGTGCCGATTGATCCATTCGCATATCCAAAGGCGCATCTTGATGATAACTGAATCCACGTTCTGCTTCGTCTAATTGTGGCGAAGACACGCCTAAGTCGTAAAGTATCCCATCGACCTTAGGTACGTATTCAGTCAAGCGCTCTTCAAGCTCACGGAAATTTGCTTTGATAAAAGTGACCATACCTTTTTCGACATACTCAGCCAAACGGATTTTTGCGTGATCGATTGCTATTTGATCTTGATCAAACGCATAAAGATGACCCTCTGTATTCAGTTGGCTTAATAAGTATTCGCTATGCCCGGCTCCGCCGAGTGTACAGTCCACATAAATTCCGTTCGGTTTGATTGCAAGTCCATCTACCGTTTCTTTTAACATGACTGTATAGTGTTGAAATGTTTCAGTCATTGGTCAGCCTCTTCCTATTTCTTATAATCCGAAATCAATCATATTTTCAGCGATTTCATCAAAGTTTTCTTCCGCAGCTTCTGAAAATTCTTGCCATTTGGCTTCATCCCAAATTTCGATCCGGTTTGACACACCAACAATGACACACTCTTTCGTTATTGTTGCGTAGTTTCTTAATGTATTAGGGATATTGATACGTCCTTGCTTGTCCAACTCACATTCTGTAGCTGCTGAGTAGAAAAAACGGACAAAGGTTCTAGCGTCTTTCTTTGCTAGGGGCATATCATTGAGTTTCGACTCTAATTCGTTCCATTCGCTTATCGGATAGCCAAAAAGACAGCCATCTAATCCACGAGTCAACACGAATTGTTCGCCTAATTCTTCGCGCAGTTTTGAAGGCACGATCAAGCGACCTTTTGCATCAATATTATGCCGAAATTCGCCCATTAACATCGAAACTACCCCCAATCCTCCACTAACTAAAATCAGTCTACCACAATCCCCCACTTTCTACCACCTTTTATGGGAAATCTGAGAATAACTTTTTGATTAGTAAAAAAAATTTTAACAATCAGGCTGCTAAAAGATTTTTTAAAGTCTTTTAACAGCCTGATTGCGCCATATTAGAGAAACGAAAGGATGTTTAGGACGATCAAAACGATATACATGACTAATGTCACCAAAAAAGTAAGACGCCAAGTCATTTTGAAATAACGTGAATACACAAGTTCGTCATAGTAATAAGCTTGGAATAACGCGATACAGATTGCCATTAAAAGGATGGTGATCAATAAAAAGGGCAAAAATGAAGACGTAGCGGTATTACGAGACAATGCGTGGATGCCTCCCCACAAAAAAGGAACGGCTAAATCAGGTGCTTTGACTTTGAAACGACGAGTCAATGCAAACATTTTTACTAGAAATTGACAACCAAAAATCACGATTGCCGGAAAGATGTACCAAAACAATACAAGTGGTGAAAAACTGCCCATTCGACAAATCTCCTTTTTTATCGTTGCGTTCAGTATACGTGATTTAGTTTACACAACGATTTCATTTAGTTTAAATTTATACTGTTTTATTATTTTGTTGCAGCCATTTTTTGACCAATCAAGATTGATGATCAGTGGGTAGTCTCTTTCAATGTGTTCTTTTCAAGAATTGGTTATAATAGAAGAAAGAAGTATTGAGGAGGTTCCCAATGATAAAGTATTTCACACTTGAAGACCAGAAATTGGTTGATTCAATGGAAGAAACGGCTGAAACCATTTGGTATTGTGTCGAGCGACCAACAGAAGAAGAAATCAATCAATTGATCAAACAGTTCCAAATACCTAAAGATTACCTCACGTCTGTCTTAGACGATGCAGAAAACTCCCGGGTAGAAGAATTTAATCAAGAAAAGCTAACAAAACCAGCATTAGTATTATTACAATACCCTTTTCCAAAAACTAGTCCTAGCGGATATTTCCAAGTAGATACTTATCCGTTTTCGATTATTCTCACGCCCAAAAAGAAGCTTATCACAATTACGAATCACGAACCACTTTTTTTGAAAAAAGTCTTTCATCAAACGTTTCAAAGAAACGATCTTTCGACAACTCTAAATATTTTTATGCAGTTACTTTGGCAGATCACTCAGTCCTATAACACCTATCTCTCTACCTTACTTGCCCAATGCGATCTGTTGGAGACACAACTAAAAGTGTCAACTGAAAATAAACAATTGTATCAAATCATGGATATCCAAAAAAGCTTGGTTTATTTCAAAGAAGCGACTGCCTCGAATCTTGAAGCGTTACAACAATTAGCCGAGAACCAATCGGTAAAAAATAATCACGCGATGATGAATCACCTCAGAGACGTGATCATTGAAACAGAACAAGCAAAGACCACCGCTCGTATCCGCTTGAAGCTTGTCGAACAGATGAACCAAACTTTTTCAGCCATTATTTCAAACAACTTGAATAATATTATGAAAATTTTAACTTCTTTAACGATTATCTTAACGATTCCAACAATCATTGGAAGCATTTACGGCATGAACATTAAACTACCAATTGCCGAAAGGGATGATGCTTTCCTTTGGTTGATACTATTGACCGTGATCATTTCACTTCTGACCACTTATTATTTAAAAAAAGGTAAGTTTTTATAGAGATGCCCTCTTGTAGAATCAGTGAAAAGCATGTAAAATCAAGATAACAATAATAAATCGAGGTAATCACGATGCGAGAAAAAAAACAAACAAGCACTTTTGCGAAAGTCACAAAATTAGTGATTTGGACAATGTTGATTTTGACAATCGGTTCAGTCGTTCTAACTGCTGTAATCAGTGTTATGTAAAAATAATGGAGGTTGCGCCAAATTTGGCGCAACCTCCATTTCCTGTTATTAGCTGTTATCAAGAGTCTGTCACATTGATGACTACATACTTAAACTAACCTCTTTTTTGTTTGTTCTTTGTTGCTGCCTTGCTTGATTCGATATATTTTTATGTTGGCTTTTTACTCTCGCATCACTTGTTAGCATCGAAAAACTTTGCTTGTTTTCATTTCGAACTCCAGCCCCCGACCGTGTTGAATGACCCACTTGTTCGAATCTTACTTGATTACTTCCTTCTTTTTGCTTTTTCTGATATTGAGCCCCACTATTCTCTAAGGTTGACACTTTTTTACCTGTTGCTGTTTGAGTAGATTGTTGATTCATCAAAGTATTGGGCAATGGATTCGAATGTCGATTATTTAAAGCCAAATTCTGCCGAGAATTTTTCTGTGTTCCTATCATAGCTTCTTTAAATTTATTAAAGTTTTTTTCTAATCTCGTATCGAAATTATTCGGATCGATTCCCACTTCTTTATTAGTCGTCATTCTTTCCACACTGTTTGCCAGATGTGAATTTTCGCGATCTGCGGACATTTCTCTTTGATTCTTCACTCTATCTGGCTCATCCCATTGCTTTATCACTTCTCTTCTTCTTTTTAAGTACTCTTGTTCTAATTCTTTCTTACTTGAAACAGGGATATCAGTAGCCTGAGGATGAAGAATTACCTCAGTATTTTTGAAATTGCTCATTCCAGGCTGAGAATCAAATTGACGTTGATTGGATTGGCTTGAAATCTTCGCTTCTGGCGTAAGCCCTGAATTTTGCTCATCCCTCAGGTTTTTGTAACTTGCTATCTCCTTCGATAATCTTTTAGATAAATCATGGTTCGTAAACACATTGATTAGCGTTTTTGTTGCATCCAAAATTTGAGTTGCAAAATTTTCTTGTCCCAAACTATGGTCAGAGGAAGTAGGTTGATCAAACGATTGGGGTGATATATTGTCTTTATTTGCTTTCCCTAGATTAATAGTAAATAATTGGAGATCAGGTAATGCAAAAGACATCAAATTTGAAACATACGACAACATGGATTGATCCTTTGCTCCTTGCCCACCACCTCTATCAGTTGGTGTTTCATATTGCTTGAAAAAATCAGTAAAGACTTTAGTTACTTTATCCCAAAATGCCTCGTTTATCTTGGGAGGGTGATCCAATCGTTCAAGTGCTGTGCTAGGCTTGGACATTTCCTCAAACGTTTTTTTAACTGGTCCAATCGCTGTTTGAGGCTTCTGGGCTTCCCCAAATGGTAGATTTACTTGTCCAACCGCTGTCGGGGGTTTCTGGATTTCTTCTAAGGGTAGGTTTGCTGCTCCAATCGACGTCGGGGGTTTCTGGATTTCTTCTAAGGGTAGGTTTGCTGGGCCAACCGACGTCGGGGGCTTCTGGATTTCTTCTAAGGGTAGATTTGCTGCTCCAACCGACGTCGGGGGCTTCTGGATTTCTTCTAAGGGTAGATTTGCTGGGCCAATCGACGTCGGGGGCTTCTGGATTTCCTCAACAATACCTTTCAAAGTATTTTTAAGTTGTTCTGCAGCATTTTCTGCTGTAAGATTTCTAAATTGGCTTCGCTGATTTGGTGTTCTTCGTGATCTCTGAGGAACATTTTTATTAATATCCTTTTTATTTGAAACCATTAAATTGTTAAGTTCAACGTCCCAGTGGTTAAGTGTATTTTTTAAATCAATTGTCATGTTGTGAGGGGAAACGTTATTGCTCTGTGTATGACTAGTTGTGATGTTGGAGGTGCGTAGATAATCCATTGATTGTTCGGAAGTTCTTTTCATTTCGTTGTTTTTTTCTTTTGGTACATTCAATCGATTAGGGCCATGCGCAACCACTGGTGTTAACATACTTAACACACTGGTTGCGTATACCGCTCCCGTGAAAGCAGAAAATTTCCCTCTATTCAGATGAAATCTTCTTTGATTACTCAGAGCCCTTAACTCACGCTCTAACCCATGCGGATCTTGCTTGTCTATAACACTGTTGTTGAATCGTCCTATTCTCTCGTTATGATTTTCTCCTGGCATTCCTTTCACTCCTTCTATTTATTTAATTGGCATTCATTATTTACCGTAGTTAACATTCTGTTTTCCCGTTAGCCTTGATAACGTTTGTGGTAGAAAAGTACTACTATCCTAATTTTTTAGTCATCTTTTTATTGTCTTCAATTAACTATATGCTCAAACTTGGTTCTTTTCGATTTGCTCTTGGACGCTGTTTTTCTTGATTAATTATATTTTGACTTTTTACTTTAGCATTCCCTACAAGCATAGATAACCTTGGCTTATTTCCGTTTTGTTTTTCAATAAACGTTTGTGGATTTTTATCAATGTTGTTTTTTTCTTTGGCTGACGAAAATTGATCGATGCTTAGCCCATCTGAAAACTTCTTAAAGATTCCTGGATTCTCTATATTCGTTAGTCGATCGAGTGATTCTGCTCTCTGATCCCCCTTGGATGCTCTGGCTTCAAATTTAGGCGTTCCATAAACAAAAGAAGTCACATCTTTTTTTTTGCTGCTCGTGCCGTGTACCAACTGATCATATAGTTCCCTTGACTCTTTCTTCATTGGTTCTAAACTTTCCTGTGACAAATGAGACTTTTCTTTTTGCCAAGAATCGATCCCATTGCTTGCTATATGATGTTCTTCTCTCAATCTAAAGTCTGGAATTGGAATGTCTTTTGTCTGGGATGAAGGAGCTTGCTGTAAATCTTTCAAAAAATCCTTCAATTCTGCGGGGAAATTCTGTCCATCCGATGATTCTATCATTTTTAAAATATATTCACCTGTCCGCGTATCTTTTAAATCAATAGTTTTTTGATTCGCCAAGCTGTGATACAGATCCTGTGATTTATTTTGAGACGGTTGCGTAGGAATCGCCTGTTGATATATTTCATCCTTAGAACGATAAGGGTATGCTTGCTCTCCGAACTTGATTAGACTTTCTCCTATACCGTGTGTTAAGCTTTCTTCGTTTTCACCTCTTATATTTCTTGCTTCAAATACAGGATTATCATTGAGATTGCGCAGTTTAACTGTGTCAATTTCTTTTTCTCCATGCGTTGTAAAACTGACCTCTGAATTCGGATTATCTTTTGTTTGGGATGAAGTGGCTTGCTGTAAACCTTCTACAAATTCCTTTGTCATTCTCTGTTTTTCCATATAGATTGTCCGATTACGTGAGTCTGTTCCCTGATTTCGCTTGGATGGTCTTGCTTCAAACTTAGATATGTCATCATTTTGAATACTCTTCAAACTTTGTATTACCTTATCCTGTAGTTCAATCGTCGATTTCTGAGTTGTATCTAAACCTTCCTGTGACAAGTGATACTTTCCTTTTTGCCATGACGCTATTCCAGTGCTTGTTGACTCATTTTCTTCTCGCAATCTAAAATCTGAATTTGGACTATCTTTTGTTTGGGATGAAGAGGCTTGCTGAGAACCTTCTACAAATTTCTTTGTCATTCCCTGATTTTCCATATTAGTTGTTCGATTACGAGAGTCTGTTCCCTGATTTCGATTGGATTGTCTTGCTTCAAACTTATGGATTTTATAAACAAAAGAAGTCTCATCTTTTTGAATAGTATTCAGACTTTTTACTTCCTGATCATGTAGTTCACTTGTATCTTTCTTAATTGAATCTACACCTTCCTGTGACAAGTGAAACTTTTCTTCTTGCCAGGAAGTATGCCCATTATTCGTTAGCTCATTGTCTTTTGTTTGGGATGTTTGCTCTTGGTTGGATGATCTTACTTCAGACTTAAACATTTCATCTTTTTGAATACTATTCAGAATTTTTACTCTCTGATCATGTAACTCACTTGTGAATTTCTTGATTAAATAGGAGGATTTCTTGGAGAGCGCACGCTGTTGTCTTGGATTGATCTGTCTACTTTCATTTAGGGATTGTTGCAATACATCACTTGTATTGCGAGATGTATTGCCCTTATATTCACTTGATTCTTTACGTTTAAATTTCAATTTCTTTTTAGAAACATACTCACTATTAAATTGTTTAGGAACCGTACCTGTCACATTAGCTAGCTCATTTGGCGCTGTAACTCTTTGATCTATACTGACTTGGGGAATGCTCTGTAATACATTACGATAGCTTTGAGTTGCATTTGCTCTAGTATTTAAATCAAACGAAGGATTTTCTTGATTTCTTTCTCCAAATGAGGTGCTTGCATTTCCTACAATTCGATCATTCCTTTGATTTATCGGCTGTAGTGTTATATTTTGAAGAATACCTGTCGAATAATAAAGATAAGAAATAATTGGGTTTGCTCTCACATTTAAGGATTCATTTCCTATGCGAACAGCTAATCTACTCAAATCTTCTTGAGTATTTGTCTTATTAGCGTCATGCATTCGATTAATGAACTTTCCACCGGTTTCTCTGAAATCAATTATTGGCATATCTTACACTCCTCGCATTTTTATATATTTGTTTTGTTCCAATCCTTTTTCTTAGGAAACTTCTAAAGTGGATGTTCCTAAATCACCCATTTACAAAAAAATTTTAAATGAATTGTCCCTTCCTCCCTTTCTTGTCGGTATTCTCTATGAGTAAAAATACGACGTAACCACCATTTAGACAAAAACAACGAACAATAATCATTGAGTTTGCTATTTCTATAACAAATAAATCACCAGCGGAAACGAATCATTTACATAGACGATATGACGATACTTTTAATACAATACTTTAAGTGAATCAATGATAGCTTTTATTGATCTAAGAATATTCGTATTATTCATTTACTAATCTATTACATTCTTACAAACCTATCTTTTATCCGTAGTAGTTACACAGATAATATTTCTTGTTTATTTACAGAAATACTTTAGACTATTTATGACATCCTTTTCCTACTAACCTCAAGTATCTGTTCTTAGCGTTCAAAAAAGAATTATTTTCAATAATCATACGTTTAAACTAATTTATGTGTAGTGCTTTTTTTTCAAACATAATCAAAATCTGGGAAAACATTACTACTGACTTTATCTTTTTGTCATTAAACAAAATTTTTATGCTTAAAAATGATAGGACTTTGTAAGCGAATTAACTATTGATTGACTATCGACAGCTTTTGGATTTACAAATTTCATTCTCAAAATCAAAAAAAAAATATAATAAAATACAATATAAAAATAACTAATTATTTTTTCTGTCGGGAAAGATTTCAACTGTTTTGTTACCTCTATTCCTTAAAAAAGCAAAATAAAATCACCCTAGCCAATGTAGGCAAAGGGTGATTTTTATTTTTTATTTATTTTTTCGCCAAACGTAACAACTCTTTGGCGTGTTCGATCGTTAAAGGCGTGATTTCACTTCCCGCTAACATTCGTGCGATTTCATTTTCTCTTTCGGTTGCGGCTAATTCGGCGACGGATGTTTGTGTTCTTCCACCGACGACTTCTTTTACAATGTAATATTGATAATCCGCTACCGCCGCCACTTGAGGGAGATGCGTGATACAAAGTACTTGGGAATATTTGGATATTTTCAATATTTTATCTGCAATGGCTTGTGCCACTCTGCCACTAACACCAGTATCAACTTCATCAAAAATGATACTAGTCACACCTTGTTCCGAAGAAAAAATGGTTTTCAGAGCAAGTAATACTCGTGACAATTCCCCACCTGATGCTACCTTGACTAGTGGCTTCAATGGTTCTCCTGGATTTGTCGTGATATAAAATTCGACAATATCAAAACCTTGCTCATCTAAGCGTCCATTTGCTTGTGTTGAAAAACGAACTTCAAATTCGGTGTTTTCCATATAAAGACTCTTTAATTCGCGCAGAATTGACTGTTCTAAGTCACTGGCGATCGCTTTTCTTGCTTGATGGAGTTCTTCTGCACATTGAAACGCCCACTCTTCTTTTTGGGTCAGTTCATTCTTCATTTTATCAAGTTGACCTTCTGTAAAATCAGATGAATCTAATTCTTCTGTGATTTCTTCATAGTAGGCTAAGATAGCTTCAACTGAATCGCCATATTTACGCTTCAATTGACGAATCGTTTCCATGCGTTGCGTCACTTCTTCCAAACGATTCTCATCCAGTTCAAGCAGATCGATTTGCCTGCTCATGTCCCCTACTGCATCTTGCAATAAATAATAGGCACTCTGGATATTATCAAAAATTGCTTCATACTCTGAATCAAGGTGGGCAATACTTTGGATCTCGGAAACAGCCATTCCCACCCCATCAAGACTGCTTTGTTCGCCTTCACTGAGCGCCCCATAAGCAGTAGCTAAACCATCGACGATTTTTTGATAATTACTTAATTTATCGCGCTCTTCTCGAAGTTTTTCTTCTTCACCAACTTCTAATTGGGCGGCTGCGATTTCTTCTTGTTGGAAATTCAACATATCGATACGTTGGACATAGTTTTTTTCGTTTTGTTGGATCTTACGTACTTTTCTTTCAAGTTCACGATACGCTTGATAGGCTTCTTGGTACGCTCTTTTTTTCTGTTGAAATGTCGAGTCTCCAAAACGATCAAGTAACACAAGATGTGATTCAGGTTGTAATAGTTCCTGATGTTCATTTTGACCTTGGATATCCACTAAATAACTACCTACGCGTCGCAAATTCGCTAATGTCACGATATGTCCATTCACTCGACAAACATTCTTACCTGCTAAAGACATATCTCGACGGACGATCAGATTTGAACCATCGGACTCAATCCCTAACTCTTCCATCAAAGCTTCAAAACCTTCTTGTTTAGGCCATTCAAACAACCCTTCCAGAATACATTTATCGGCACCTTGACGAATATAATCACTTGATCCGCGACCACCTGCTAATAAGCCCAAAGCATCAATAATAATTGACTTGCCGGCTCCGGTTTCTCCTGTTAATGCTGTCATTCCTTCATGAAACGACAAACGCAATTCAGGAATAATCGCAAAATTGGTGATACTGATTTCTTGTAGCATTGCAATCACTCCTTAGATTAAAGGTAATGCAGAAAATCTTTCTTTAATTGAACAGCATCTTCTTCCAATCGTGTGATCATCAACACATTGTCATCATCGTTGATAATCGAGAATAATTCTTTTTTGTAACGTTTATCGATTAAATTTGCAGCTGCAGAAGCATTGCCCGGTAAAGTCTTTAAAATAACAAATTTTTCCATCTGGTCAACTGCTACAAATGCGTCCTTCAATAGTTTTTCTAGCTTTGTGCTCACATCTTCACTTGTTTCAGCAGGCAGACTATAGCGATAGCCACCATCAACTGCGGGAACTTTGATCAATTTAAGCTCTTTGATATCTCTTGAGATCGTTGCTTGTGTAACAGAAATCCCTTTATTTTTTAATATTTCAACAAATTCTTCTTGTTTACGTATATCTTGTTCATTTAGTAATCGAGTAATCAAACGATGTCGATCTTTTTTTCTCATGCTCAATCCGCTCCTTCACCAATCCTTCTTCTTTCAATGATAGCTTATTTTAAGCGCTTAATAAAGAAGAACTCATAGTCTTTTTTGTCAATTTTCAGACTACCGCTTATGCGTGAATTGTTCATGAGCCATTTCAACGATGTGAGCTGGATCAACGTTCGCATAGATCGTTCCTTTATCTGATACTTTTTTTAAGTGCGCTAAAAATTCAATATTTCCTTCTCCACCTGTAATAGGAGAGTAACTTAGATCTAATACATCAAACCCTTGCTCTGTGGCAAACGTCAAAATTTGTTCGATGACTTGTTGATGGGTTGTTGCTTCTCGAACAATGCCGTTTTTACCGACTGCTTCTCTACCTGCTTCAAATTGTGGTTTGATCAATGCAATGACTTCACCCTCTGGCTTCAAAATTGCATGTAATGGCGGTAGCATCAGCTTCAAAGAGATGAATGATACATCAATGACAGCGACTTCTGGTACACCTTGATCAAAGTCTTCAGGTTTTGCATAACGAAAGTTAACACGTTCCATCACGACCACTTTTGGATCTTGTCTGATTTTCCATGCTAACTGATTGTAGCCTACATCTAAGGCATAGCTCATTTTTGCTCCATTTTGTAAGGCAGCATCGGTAAACCCTCCTGTGGATGCCCCAATATCAAGCAATACTTTATCTTTGACTGTTAGATCAAATTGTTTTAATGCTTTTTCTAGTTTCAACCCACCACGAGAAACATACGGCAATTTTTTCCCTTTGACTTTTAATTCACTACTAACGGGGATTTTTTCTCCTGGTTTATCAAAACGTTCATTTTTTTCATTATAGATCAACCCTGCCATCACGGAACGTTTTGCTTGTTCCCTTGTTTCAAATAGCCCTTGTTTGACGGCTAATACATCTACTCGTTCTTTTTCCATCCTCTTCCTCACTTCTCATCAAATCGTTTGACCAACTGACGAAGAATCTCTCCATCAAATGAACAAACTTCTTGTTCTAACTCGGCAATGATCCTATTGGCGGAATGGATTTCTCGTTGCAACGCAGCTCTTGTCTGCTCGATCCCTAATAAGCGTGGATACGTATTTTTGTCCGCTCGTTCATCCTTGCCAGCTGTTTTTCCTAATGCTTCTGTCGTACTAGTCACATCCAATAAATCATCACGGATCTGAAAAGCTAACCCAAGATGAGCGGCAATTTGTTGTAATTGTACCAAAACTTCTTCTGGTTGTTCTGCTAAAATCCCACCTGCTAGCAAAGCATAACGTATCAAACGTCCAGTCTTTCGTTCATGGATCAATGCTAGTTCTTCTAGCGTCAAATCTTTCGTTTCCCCTTGGATATCTGCCGCTTGTCCTGCAACCATGCCTTGTGTCCCAGCACTAACAGCCAATTGTTGCAATAATAACAATTTTGGTGAGTTCGTTAAGTGGGTCATGCTGATCAACTGGAAGGCACCCGTCAATAATCCATCCCCTGCTAAAATTGCGATTGCCTCCCCATAGACTTTATGGTTGGTTGGTTTTCCTCGACGCAAGTCATCGTTATCCATTGCTGGAAGATCATCATGGATCAATGAATACGTATGGATCATCTCTAATGCTGCTGCTACTTGATAAGCTGAAGCATCGATCTTGGCATCAAAAGAAGCCACGGTTGCTAATAAAGCAAGTGGGCGGATTCTTTTTCCTCCTGCATGGATCGAATAGATCATACTTTCTTTCAAGCGTTCATCCGAAGTATATTCCGTAATGAAAGAAACCATTTCTTCTTCTACCAAAGGAAGGTGCGTCGCAGAAAAATCGGTTAGTTTCATTGTGTCCCCTCTTTCTCGTCAAAAGTGATCTCTTCATTCGTCTCAGTCATCATTTTTGTAAGGGTTTCTTCTGCTTTAGAAAGAGTATCTTGACATTGCTTACTTAATTCCATTCCTCTTTTGAACGCATCTAACGCTGATTCTAATGGAACGTCTCCTTGCTCTAATTGCATGACGATTTTTTCTAATTCTTGCAATGATTCTTCAAATGTTGGATTTGCCATCTTATTCTGTCTCCTTTTTGATCTGTTCCACTTTGCCTTTGACCTGTCCATCTGCATAATGAATGACTAACTCATCACCGACTTGGATCTCATCGACACTTTTTGCCACCTGATCATGCAACGTGGTGTAGCTATACCCTCTACCCATGATTTTTAAAGGACTAAGTAAATCAAGTGATTGAACCGTCTGTTGAAACTTTTGTTGCTGTTGTTGCATATATTGGTACATTTTTTCTTCTAGTCGTTTTTCTAAGTAGCTCGTTTCTTGCTTGGCTGATTTCACTCGATAAATTGGTGCAACTTGTTGCAACTGATGTCTTAAGGTCATGGTTTGTTTTTCTTTTGCATGGTAAATTTGTTGCGTTGCTTGATACAAGCGTTGCCGCAATTGGTCTAGTTTGATCGTTTGTCCCTCATAAAGTCGTTCAGGTTGGCGAAAGACATAGGATTGTCTTGAGCGGGCAAACCGCTCTTGTTTTCGTTGGATTTGGCGTAAAAACCCTTGCTCTAAGCGGGCTTGTCTTTCCTTGATCCGCATCAACTCTTCCGATAATACTGGAACAGCCAACTCAGCTGCTGCCGTCGGTGTCGCTGCTCGAACATCAGCCACTAAGTCAGCAATCGTCGTATCTGTCTCATGACCGACAGAAGAGATGCTCGGTGTTTTTGCTTGATAAATCGCACGAGCCACCCGTTCTTCATTGAAAGGCCAAAGATCCTCGATCGACCCACCACCACGTCCGATGATCATTGTATCGAAATTTCCTAACGCTTCAACGCGTTGGATATTGCGGACGACATCATCTGCTGCTTGGTTTCCTTGCACAACAGTTGGGAACAAAACAAGTTGCGCGATTGGGTAGCGGCGTTTGACCGTCGTGATAATATCACGAATGACCGCACCACTAGGACTTGTTAAAACGGCGATGCGTTTTGGAAATCTCGGCAATGCCTTTTTAGGTCCAGCAAATAGACCTTCTTTCATCAATTTCTCTTTTCGTTCTTCTAGCTCTTGATATAACGCACCGACGCCATCAGGCTCCATATGTTCCACGTAAATTTGATAAGAACCGCTGGCTTCGTAAAGGGAGATCCGACCGATCACCAACACTTTCATTCCCTCTTTTGGTTGAAAACGTAACTTTTGGAAAGCACCTTTGAACATGATCGCAGAGATTTTTGCATGATCATCTTTTAAACTGAAATATTGATGCGCATTCGCTCGCATACGGAAATTCGAGATTTCGCCAGTTAGATAAACTCTTTCCAGATATGGATCTGCTTCAAATTTTCGTTTCAAATATTTGGTTAAGGTGGTAACTGTTAAATATTCTTGCGTCATAACTCTCCTCGCTCTGCTTCAGCTGATTGGACCGTTTGTGCCATCAACATCGTGATCGTCATTGGACCTACTCCTTTAGGGACAGGCGTGATATAGCTTGCAAGAGGAGCGACTTCATCGAATTTGACATCACCGATCAGTTTTCCATCCTCATTCCGATTCATCCCTACATCGACAACTACCGCACCTGGTTTGACGAAGTCTTTTGTTACAAAATGGCCACGCCCGATCGCTACTACGAGTATATCTGCTTCACGAGTTAACGCTGGAAGGTCTTTCGTTTTTGAATGAGCAATGGTGACTGTCGCATCAGCCATCAACAAAAGTTGCGCCATGGGTTTACCGACAATATTACTGCGACCGATCACTACTGCACGCTTGCCAGTCAAATCAATATCATATGCTTCAAACATCTTCATGATCCCATAAGGCGTACAAGGGATCTTATCAGGATTCCCTGCAAATAAACGTCCTAGATTCAATGGATGGAAACCATCAACATCTTTTTTCGGATCGATTGCTAATAACACTTTCTCTTCATCAATATGTTTTGGTAAAGGCAATTGCACAAGGATCCCATGGAAGCGTGGATCATTGTTATATTTTTCAATTTCATTTAGAAGCTCATCTTCGGAGATTGTTTGACTATAACGCTCTACTTTTGAATAAATACCTAATTGATTCGCAACTCGTTCTTTGTTACGAACATAGACTTGACTTGCTGGATTTTCTCCAACTAATAAAACAACTAATCCGGGATTGATCTGTCGTTCATTAAGCTCTTTTACTTTTAACGCAAGTTCTGCTTGCATTTTTTCTGCTAATTCTTTTCCATTCATCAATTCTGACATACGATCACTCCCAGATATTTTTGCTTTCATTCTACCATATAAACCACTTGTAACATAACCAGATTTACTAACTATCATAGAAAAAAGCTAGGACTTACGCCCCAGCTTCTAATTCTTTTAACACATTCGATAACATACCATTTACAAACTTACGTGAACGGTCGTCACTGAATGTTTTAGCTAACTCGATTGCTTCATTCAATGCAACAGTTGCAGGCACGTCATCCACGTACATCATTTCGAAAATCGCGATTCTTAAAATAATCAGATCCATTTTGGAAATGCGGTTGATCCGCCAATTATTTTTTAAATGCTTTTCGATGATCGTGTCTAACGATGCTTTTTTTGCACAGACGCCACCAACTAGTGTGTCTAGATATACTGGAACAAATTCTGATTGCTCTTCATTGATCATCTCTTGATGGTCCAACTCGATCGCATTGAAAATTGCATCTTCTTTTGTCAGATCAGTGTTGAAATCTAATGGGAACAATGCCTGTAATGCCATCTCGCGGATCTCGTGTCTTGATAACTCTTTATTCATTTTCTTCCTCTTCGTCCTCAAAAAGTTCATCGATTGCTGGTTGTTCCAATTTTTCTGGTACAACTGCTACGACATGGATATTGACTTCAGCTAATGCAATGTCGGTCATGAAAAGTACTTCTTGGTGAACACGATCCTGCATTTCCATCGCTACTTTTGGTACTGATACGCCATATTCTAAATAACAATATAAGTCAACTTTCAAACCTTCTTCGTCATTGACTAAATATACACCTTTACCATGCGCTGCGCGACCTAGCAATTCTGTGACATTGCTAGCAAAAGTCCCACGCATTCCGTAGACCCCTTCGACTTTAGAAGCTGCAATACCGATAATGACTTCGATCACTTCTGGTGCAATCACGATTTCTCCTAAATCTTGATTAGCATGTAAGACTAAGTTTTTTTCGTCTGCCATTTTTATTTATTCCTCCTTTTGCCTACATACATCTTTCACTTCAAAAAGCGAAGTCATGTACCTAGGAAAACTGTCGCCTGTAAATCAGTCATGCGTGAAAAAACGCGCCGTTTACAATCGCTTGATTTCTCTTATAGTGTATCATTAAATGAGCCCATTTTCTATAACAAAGTCTGAGTTTTGACATTTACATTTATTGAAAAACGCTGATTATCACAAAATGATCAATTCTTTTGGTGAGTGAGTCAATACCCGGTTTCCTTCAGCAGTGATCAATAAGTCATCTTCGATTCGGACGCCACCGATTCCTGGTAAGTAGATTCCTGGTTCATCCGTAATGACATTGCCCACAACAAATGGTTTCTCTGCTCGCGCAGATACATTAGGACCTTCATGGATCTCTAAACCGATACCATGGCCAGTGGAGTGTCCAAATGCTTCTCCATAGCCGTATTTGCTGATGTAGTCTCTTGCTACTGCATCCAGTTGGATACCTGTCACTCCAGGTTTCGCTGCTTCTAGAACTGCCAATTGGGCATCTAAAACGATTTGATAGATTTCTTTCAATTGTTCTCCAGGATCGCCGATTGCAAACGTACGTGTCATGTCAGAAACGTATCCTTCATAGTAACAACCAAAATCGATCGTGATCAAATCACCTTGTTCAATGATCTTTTGGCTAGCCACTCCGTGTGGCATTGCTGAACGAACACCACTTGCCACGATGGTTTCAAAAGACACACCTGATGCACCTAGTGAACGCATATAGAAATCTAATTGATTCGCGACCTCGATCTCTGTCATCCCTGGTTGGATCATTTTAAGGATATGATCATAAGCCATATCAGCGATGCTACAAGCTTTTTCAATGATTACTAATTCATCTTCATCTTTTACTTCCCGTAATTCTTCGATCATGTCAGAAACTGGGATCAACTCTGCATCCAGTAATTCTTCCAATACTGAATACTCTAAAAATGAAACTGTACGTTCTTCAAATGCTAGATTCTTCAATCCTTCTTTTCGAGTCAAATCAGCGACTTCCTCAAAAATCGGCGCGACATTTTTGATGATCTCAAAACCTTGCGCTTGCGCAGCTGCTTGTTCTGTATAACGGAAGTCCGTAATAAAGAAGGCTTTCTCTAATGTGATGACCGCTAACCCAGTCGTTCCTGTAAAATTAGTCAAATAGCGGAGATTGTAAGGACTTGTCACTAAAAATGAATCTAGATTCGCTTCTCGCATTTTTTTGCGTAACTTTTCTACTCGTAACATCATGTGTAAATTCCTTCTTTCTTTGCACTCTTTTTATCATTATAGCAAACTTTCTTTTTTAAAGGCATAGGAAAGATAAATTCCT
Source organism: Enterococcus sp. DIV1304_2 (assembly GCF_050555445.1). Lineage (NCBI taxonomy): Bacteria > Bacillati > Bacillota > Bacilli > Lactobacillales > Enterococcaceae > Enterococcus > Enterococcus sp. DIV1304_2. The sequence continues at coordinate 803,825 of NZ_CP187851.1, read as the reverse complement.
TCAATAGAAACGAACAAAGCGTTTTGACTTGAGCTTTCCCCTCAAGTCAAAACGCTTTAGACTTTCATTTCTAAGATCTTTTACCAAAGAAAAATGAAACAACTGCAACTAAAATCACTGCCCCTAAAATAGATGGAATAAGTGCCATACCAGCAGCGCTTGGTCCCCAGTTGCCAAAAATCGCTTGACCGATCGTTGAACCAATCAAACCAGCAATAATATTTGTGATGCATCCCATTGAATTTCCTTTACTTGTGATTGCTCCAGCAATCGCTCCAATGATTGCACCAACAATCAATGTCCATAACCAACTCATCGTATAACCTCCCTCTTTACTCTTTAATTTTATCATAAGAAATAAATAGCAGGCAAACGATGAGGGCTAACTACAGATCATTTACGCTTGAAAATACCGATCACGCCTCGTTTGACTACGTCAACTAAACTTAACGAGCGGACCATGTGACTAGGATCGACATACTTTCTAACTGCTCGCAAAACTTCTTTAGGATGCTTTGCAGAAAATGAATAAGTTCCGTTTTTCTTTGTGCGAATCGCAAAACGTGGAATCCATTTTCCTTTGAACATCACTGAGGCAATCACGACATCTACCTCTTCCCATGGGATCTGGACGAATTTCCGCGCATCACGATCATTGTAAAATTCAAAACCTTTATCACCAATCATGATCTTCCCATATTCTGCCACACCTAGATAAGATGTCGCATTCATCGTTAAGTCAACTTTTGTATTCAGGGATTGTACCATTTCAAGCACTCCATTTCTAATCAATCTAAAGTTACAGTACTTAGAAGTCGTACCGTTTCAATGATTTGGCTATTCGTTCAGCTTAGCCATCCTTTTAATTTCACGTTTTTTACTTCTATATCAAAGACATCTTATCATAAATAGTATACCTTTTCGAGCATAGATACTATCTCCAATAAACGGTTCTCCACAATCGTCCACCATTCGATCAGAAGAAAGCTGAAGTAAAGTCTCGTCGCATTCTATGAAAAAAGCTGCAACAAAAATCAATGATTGATTTCTGTCACAGCTTATTTAGTCTTTTATTGCCTTAGATTACATTAATCCGATCAAGTGGAAAACGATACCCACTACGAATAATCCAAGAATGATAACGATTGGTGAAACTTTTTTCTTCAATAACCACATACAGAACAATGTTAGTAACAACGCAGCTAATCCAGGGATCAAGCTGTCTAAGTTGTCTTGTAATGTTGTTACTTTGTAGTCAGATAGAGAAAGTCCAGCTGCTTGTTGTTCCAACGCACTCTTGATACCTTCTGCACCTGCAGGTAAACTACTCCAATCAATGTAAGCACCTTCGTCAAGTTTAACGCTTGATACTACTGGCGCAAAGCCGATTGATACCCAACGGTTAACTAATGAACCTAAGATGAACATACCTAAGATCGAAGCACCTTTAGTGATGTCTTGCAACAAACCACCAGATAAATCTTCTGTGATTTTAGAACCCGCTTTATAGCCGAATTCTTGTGTGTACCACATAAATGCCATACGGATGATATTCCAAGCGACGAAATAAATGATTGGACCTAAGATATTTCCAGCCATCGCTAGAGAAGCAGCTAGAGCTCCAAGGATTGGTCTTACTGTAAACCAGAAGACTGGATCACCGATACCAGCTAAAGGTCCCATCATACCAACCTTAACCCCTTGAATCGCCACATCATCAACAGGTGCGCCATTTGCACGTTCTTCTTCCAGTGCAAGAGTCACCCCTAGAATTGGTGAAGCAACATATGGGTGAGTGTTGAAGAACTCTAAATGACGAGTCAACGCAGCCGCACGGTCTTCTTTTGTTTTATATAATTTTTTGATCGCTGGGATCATTGAGAATGCCCAACCACCATTTTGCATACGTTCGTAGTTCCATGATCCTTGAAGGAAAGTCGAACGCAACCAAACAGAAATACGATCTTTTTTAGATAATTGAATTCTTTCTTCTGCCATTTCGTGAACGCCTCCTTTAATAGTTATCGATGATATCGCCTAGTGGGTCACCAGTGTTTGAGCTTCCGCCGTTACCTGAACCACCTTGTTTAGAAAGTGCCAAGTAAATAAGAGCTAAAGCAACACCGATTGCGCCTAGACCGATAAGAGTGATTTCTGATACAGTTGCCAATACAAAACCGATTGCAAAGAATGGCCATACTTCTTTTGTAGCCATCATGTTGATAACCATTGCGTAACCTACGGCAACGACCATTCCACCACCGATAGCTAAACCGTCTGTCAACCAAACAGGCATAGATTCAAGCAAGCTTCTTACTGGACCTTCACCAATAGCTAAGATCAAACCAGCAGGGATCGCAATACGAACACCTTGCATACAAATTGCAACAATATGCCATAATTCAACTTTTCTAAAGTTACCATCTTTTGCAGCAGCATCCATCAAATGAACAAACGCTGTCGCAATCGTACGACAAATGATTGTTAATAATAAACCAGCAACAGCAAGTGGCACAGCAATCGCGATTGCTGAAGAAACGCCGGCTGAACCTTGACCACCTAAAACTAAAATAATTGCAGATGCAACAGATGCTAATGCAGCATCGGGAGCGACAGCGGCACCGATATTTGCCCAACCTAAAGCGATCATTTGTAATGTACCACCTAAGATAAGACAAGGAACTAGATTTCCAGTTACTAAGCCGATCAACGTACATGCAACAACTGGTTGATGGAATTGAAATTCATCAAGAATTCCTTCCATACCAGCTAAAAATGCAACGATGATGACTAAGATCACTTGAATAATATTTAAATCCATGATAGTAATCCTCCATTTTTTCTGATAATTAATTAAGCACGATTTTTTAGTTCTTCTTGCGCTTTTTTCAAAATTTCATCCATGTTTCCTTTAGAGTCATTCGGTACTTTACGTACATCGAATTTCACGCCAGATTCTTTCAATTTATTGAATGAATCAATATCGTCTTGACTGAAAGCAAGTACTTTGTTCGGTTGTACTTTACCTGGAGAATGTGCCATTGATCCGACGTTCACTGTTTCTAATGGTACGCCACCTTCAACTGCACGCACGACATCTTGAGGATTTTCAAACAATAGCAATGCGCGTTGTCCGCCAAAGTGTTGATCATCTTTTGCAAGTTTGATCATTTGTTCAACTGGTACAACGTGTGCTTTTACACCAGGAGGTGCAGCTTGTTGGATCAATTTTTTACGTAACTCATCTTTTGCTACAGCATCAGATACAACGATGATCCGTGTTGGATTTGTTGTTTTTGTCCAAGCAGTTGCTACTTGTCCATGCAACAAACGTGAATCAATACGTGCTAAAACATAAGTGAACTTACCAGGTGTTCCTGAAGGTGCAGCTTCTTGTGCCGCAGCTTTTGTTTCTACTACTGGTTCTAATTCTTCCGGTTTGACTTTCACGCCTTCTTTTGCTGTTTCAATGATATGAGCAGCAATTTCATGTGCTGATTCCATTGAAAAACGTGAAGCATATGCTTCGATCAGCATAGGCAAGTTCAAACCACTTACGATTGCCCACTTATCTTTGTGTTCTTCAAATAATGTGTTTGATTGATTGAACGGTGTTCCGCCCCATAAATCAACTAAGAATAAGACTTCGTCTTGGTTATCGAAGGAAGCGACTGCTTCTTCTAATTTGGCTCTCAAGTCATCTGGACCTTCACTCGGTTGTAAAACAACAGCTTTGACGTTTTCTTGTTCGCCAAAGATCATTGAACCCGACTGTAAGATTCCTTCAGCAAATTGCCCATGACTTGCTAGGATAATCCCTACCATATTTATACCTCCTACTTCTTTTTGTTGTAACAAAATCAAAAATAAAAATAAGTGCTTGCCTTTTACAACAGATACATTTGACCGTTACGCAACAACAATTTTATGCTTTCTTGGCTTTGGTCAGTAATTCCATTAAAAAGATTTTCCGATCAGCGGGTACCTTCCGAATCTCCAACTCCACACCTTGACCATCCAAAAAATGAAAGGCTTCGATATCTCGTTGATCGACGGACACAAAATTTGTGATCATGGTCTTCCCTTCAGAAAAACTCATTCCCCCGATATTTAGAGAATCAATTCGGATACCACTTTGGACAATTTTCTCAACGTCTTTAGGATTAGTAAATAAAAGCATCACTTTCGTTCGCGCTAAGAGTCCACTCTCAAAGATCTGGATCATCTTTTCAACAGTGATGACATTTGCCATGATCCCTGGTGGAGCAGCTTCTTTTAAAAGAAACTTTCTTAACTTGTCTTTCGCTACTACGTCACTTATGACGATGATACGTTCAACGCCAGTCAATTTAGACCAGACAGTTGCAACTTGCCCATGGATCAAACGATCATCTATACGTGCTAATCGAATATCCATTCGTAAATCTCCTTTTTATTAAATCACTACTCAAAACATCTTCCCACTTCTGTCGGAAGCATTTCCGTTAAGCACACTTTATTAAAAGCAAGAACCGTGCCAACTTTTTAAAGATACACTGCTTTATTTAATGGTTTCTTATACAATACACAAAAACGATACACTATTTTAGTGTATCGTTTTTGTGTATATCTTCATTAGTGTATTCTTTTTTCTCCAAATGGTTAGTGATCATTTTCAATAGATAATACACTTCTTCTAACGGAAACTTCACTTTGATCTTTTCTTCTAAATCATTTAGTGGCCCAACAATTTTAACATAGAGCGGATCGTTTTTAATCGAACGATTATCTTGATTTTCTAAAGAGAGCGGTTCATTTAAGATGACACGCTCAATCATTCCCGCCGCATGTAGAACAAGGTTGATCATAAATCCGTATTCTTTTACATCAATGCTTGCTGAATCCATTAACCCATCTGCAAATTTCCAGAGAGGATCGATTAACTTTTCTCCATTGATAAATGTAAAATTATCTGCGATAAATGACACACATGTACTTTTGGCTGTTTCTTCATTTAATAAAACATCTTCGGTTTCATCTAACTCTGATTCTAACAGTAATTGATCTAAAATCACCTCAATGTTTTGATCAATAAATCTTTCCAAAGGAATGAATGGTGCATCGATATGTGGGTCCGTGATCCCAGTTGTCGCAATGATTTGATAATTTTTTTGGATATTTGGTAGCTTAGTTTTCAAATCAACGATGGACAAAGCAATTACTTCCAATTGAGCTTCTTGTCTTTTACTGACTGCACGCTCGATCAACGATTTGATTCGTTGTGCTGTTCCCTCTCCTGAGGCACAGATCGCCACTACGGCCTTTCGTTGTTTGTCGTCCGCTTCTGCAACATTTCCACTTGAGACTTCAGCATACCCTCGGAAATTCTTCAAGGATTCATATAGCAAGTCAAGATCTGTTCCCAGCACCGACACTTTACGTACTGTTTCTAAAACTAAAGAAGTCGTGACCATATCGACTGTTCGGACAGGGATACCCGTATCTTGCTGTATCTGAGCATTGAAGGACGCAAGCGAACCCATGTCCACCAGAAGAATCGTTCCACTCCCCTCATCTACTTCTTGCACACTACGCTCAATCCGACTTAAAGCAGTTTTAGGGTCCATGTCTAGTGGCATATCCACTGCCCGGACGTTATCCGCATCTAGCAACTGTTGAACCACTTGCACCATACTGCTTGCGGTACTATTGCCATGTGCAGCCACAACGACCCCGATCCGACCACTTGCTTGATTGGCTCGTAATGAAACAAGTAATACAGTCAAATAGTAATCTTCACTTTCTGGGATCTCCACTTGGAAATACATTTCGATATGTTTCCGTACTTCTTTCGCCAGTGCGTATTCCTCAGGAAAATCAATGGCCATTTCTCGGATATTATCATTTGTATGCCGCTCTTCTCCTAAATGGATTCGTTTTAGAAAAGAACTGATATGCAGACTCATCGCATAAATAAAATTTTGTTGAAACTCATATGGTAAAGATTGCTTGACCATCATATAAATCTGATTCGTTACTTCAATGATTTTAGGATCGACAAACTCTGCTAACTTATTGTCTGCATTAAATGAAAATCCATGATCTTTGTAGAATGACTTTAAATGGATATTGATATCCGTTGAGATAAAATGATTGATGGCTTCTTGGTCCAATCCGTCTGACTTCAGCAATGCTGCTTTATCGCCAATAATATCGTATAAATTGTAAGGTAACTCATAAGAGTCCGCTTGTAACTGCATCACATCATCGTTCGGATAAACCGTGATTTTTGGATCAAGAATCTTAGATAACTCTGCCATCTCTTTCCGATTACTTGCCAATTGGATCAACCCACTACGAATCCCTTCCGTCAAATCATCGATCGTGATCGATATTTCAGGTTTATTCATGTGATTCAAAAATCCACGCGCACAAACTAATTGGATATTCGACTTCAACTGTCCAATGTTTCCATAAGTAACACTGCCTATTAGCGCTTTCACAACATCTTCTGTTAAAGAAATTTTTCTTTGCGTACGATTCGCTTCGTGAGCGATCATGATTTTGACTAAATCGATTTTTTCATTCGCTGGACGTCGGTCAAAAGCAGGCAACTTGATATTGATCGGAATACGGCGTACAAATGTCTCAAGTAATGCCGAACCTGGATCTTCAGTCGTTGCACCGACGATTCGAACATTCGCTTCATGAGATTTCGTTGTTTCGCCCAATCGACTATAGGTACCATGGTCCATAAAGTAAAAAATCATTTCTTGTCCTTCGGGTGGTAGTCGATGAATTTCATCCAAAAAAAGCATCCCGCCATCCGCTTGATCTATGATTCCCATTTTTTCTTCTTCCGCACCTGTAAACGCACCTTTGACATACCCGAAAAGATGACTCATCAGTAATTCAGGGTTGTTAGCATAGTCCGCACAGTTAAAGACGATCAACTCTGTGTCTTCTTCCACCACATGGTTGGTTTTAGCAAAATGAAACATCGCATGAGCAAAATAAGTCTTTCCAGAACCAGTCGGACCAGTGATCAAACAGTTCAACCCTCTGGGAGGATACAAAATGGCAGCTTTTGCTTGTTCCACTGAATTTTTCATACTACCATTGGCGCCAATGATTTTGGCAAAAATATCTTTTGTATCTACTTGAAGACTCGGTTTTTTCACGTGAGTCAATTCTTCTTTATAACTAGGTACATATTTGGATAATGGTTTCTCAATGGTCGGTCTTTCTTGATAGACATACCGAACTGGACGACCATCCATTTTCTTTAGTTTTCCTTCACGTACTAATTTATTGAGATCTTTACTACTATTGGTACGTTGAATACCCAAAACTTCCGCGATCTCTTGGGTCGTTACACCTTGATCGTTTTCATCTATAGATAAATGAGCGGTCTTTTCTTTGACATACGTATAAATTCGGTCAATTCGTTTTGCCAATATTTTCGCCCCTCTTCTCTTGTCCTTAAAACCTAATACTATTGATTTAATCACTATTCGTCAACTATTTATATCAAAAAAGAAAACAAGACACGCTTAAAATAAAAAAGAACATTCGTTGTTTATTTATTAAGCAATTTAGACAAGTCTAAACGTGTACTATTTTTTCAGATAACAGATAACGATTATCTCTTTTTTACTTTGCGCGATATCTTTTTCCAGTTAGAACTAGCGAAAATAGTAAACCAACTATTTTTACAGCCAATCATTCTCCTAACGCAAAAAAAGCCTGACTCTGTTTGAGCCGGAAATCATTATTGATTCAGAAAAAATGAAAAAACTCTATTCCTCGCTAGGCAAGGAATAGAGCCAACTGTTCATTAAGCTTCTTGAGCTACTGGATAAACAGACACTTGTTTTTTGTCGCGGCCTTTACGTTCAAAACGAACAACACCGTCAACTTTAGCAAATAAAGTGTCATCTCCACCAATACCTACGTTCACACCTGGATAAATTTTTGTTCCGCGTTGGCGGTAAAGAATTGATCCACCTGTAACTGTTTGTCCGTCAGCACGTTTTGCACCTAGACGTTTTGATTCTGAGTCACGGCCGTTAGATGTAGAACCGCCACCTTTTTTGTGGGCGAATAATTGTAGATTCATTGTTAACAACATGGTCTGCACCTCCTATTTATCATTAATTGTTTTTGTTTGGATATATTCTGGGTTTTCAGCTTCGATCGATTGTAAACCTAATAGGAGATTCTCCAATAAGATTTCCGCAATATTGTTTTGCTCTTGTGTCAATCGTGAAATTACTTCGACGTACAAATAGCCGCCTTCTTCTTCATTCATGTCAACAATCGGTTCAAAACCAGCTAATGATGAAATCCCATTGACAGTGCTGATCGCTAAGGCAGAAACACCTGCACAAACGATATCACTTCCGTAAGGACCGGCATCAGCGTGCCCAGTCAAAGTAAATGAAACGATTTGACCAGCGTCATTTCGTTTAAAAGTCCCTTTGATCATTGTTTAGGCCTTCTTTCTCAAACGCAGATTAAGCGTTGATCGCGTCGATAACCACTTTTGTGTATGGTTGACGGTGACCTTGTTTACGGTGTGAGTGTTTTTTAGGTTTGTATTTGAAAGTAACGACTTTCTTTTGTTTGCCGTGTTTTTCAACTGTACCTTCAACTGTTGCACCAGAAACGGTTGGAGCGCCTACTTTCGTAGTTTCGCCACCTACTAAAATAACTTCGTCAAATACAACCTTTTCGCCTGCTTCAACGTCAAGTTTTTCGATGTAGATTGTTTGTCCAACTTCAACTTTTACTTGTTTACCACCTGTTTTAATAATTGCGTACATGCTTTAAAGCACCTCCTTATTTTCATACTTAGACTCGCCATCCAGAGTGACAGGGTGTCCTGCACTTAATCAAACTCATTCTGTGCGGTTGTAGCTGTGGAGACCACAATTACAACATTACTAGAATAACAAATCCTACTATAATAGTCAACAACTTTTTTATTTTGCCAATCATTCGTCAATTGAACGATTTCTTTCTATAATGGACAAGAATAGGAGTTGATACTATGGATTACCCAAAACATTTGATTGACGAAGCAACTCGGCGTATTCAAGGACACCGTGTGGAAGGATTTGTCGCTGGGCAAGGTCCTATCCGACCCAAATTGATGTTAGTTGGCGAAGCCCCTGGTAAAACAGAAATTGAGAATCACATTCCATTTAGCGGTCAAGCTGGCAAAGAGTTGATGAACGCACTAAAATCAGTCGGTTTATCTCGAGATGAAGTGTATATTACTAGCGCTGTCAGAAGCCGTCCTTATCGAATCGTCCAACGCATTAATGGACGGACAAAAAAAAAGGAGATCGTTTATCCGAATCGAACGCCCAGTAAAACGGAAGTTTTTGCTCATGCACCAATCTTAGATTACGAACTGCAACATATACAGCCCTCTTTGATTGCCACACTAGGCAATATTGGGCTACAACGTTTATTAGGTAACGGCTATACGATTTCAAAAAATCATGGAAAACTGTATACCGGACCAGTCTTAGAGTTGAATCCACAGCATGATGCTTATCAATTTTCCACTAAACAGTATCGTGTTCTTCCCCTCTTCCACCCAGCGGCCATTTTTTATAATCGAACACTGACAGAAACGATTTTAGAAGATTGGCAAGAACTTGGAAAAATACTTGCTGAAAAAAAGTAAAAGCAACAAAATAACCAACCAGTCTTTCAAATCATGATCGATTGGTTGGTTATTGGTTTTAGCGACTAAATCAAACTAAGATTGGATCTCCTTTGACCAAATCTTGGTTATAACGCGCGATTTTCTTTTGGAGACGTTCCTGACAAGCTTGCATCTCTGCAATTTTTTTTGCCAATTGTTCACTTTCTTTCATAAGAAGATCCCTACGAGCAAGGATTGTTTCATCACCCGCGCTATATAAACGAATATATTCCGTCAAAGATTCAATCGATAAACCCGCACTACGCATACATAAGGTGAAATCGACCCAACGTAAATCTTCTTCCGTATAGTCTCGGATACCTCCGTTTGTTCGGTTCACCGGTGGGATCAAACCGATTCGTTCATAGTAGCGTAACGTATCCGCAGAGATTCCTTTTTCTTCACTCACTTGTTTGATATTCATCCATTCCTACCTCCCGAACGTCTATAAACTTATTTTACCTTAGAACAGGCGGCAGCCACAATTTTTTTTTAGCGAATCCACTGACTATATTTCACTGTCTAACATATATTGTTTGTGTAAAGAGGTCAGCGCATGAGCCACCGTCAGATGTTGTTCTGTCTTTTGTTTTTCCCAAAGATGTTGCAATTGCTTTTCCACTTCTGGTTGTAACGAGGTGTAAATAATCGTTTGTTCTTTCATAGCAGCTTTTTCTTGAAATTCTTCAAATAAACTTTGCGCCGTCAAATCAATACTTGGCACCCCGCGCATTGAAAAAATGATTCCTTCTTTATCTGCTAATTCTGTTAACGTCGCTTTCAATCGTTCGGCGGACATGAAGAATAAAGGACCACTGATATAAACAACTGCCCAATTATCCAACTTTTTCGTTTCCGGTAAGCTCATTCGCTGCCAGTCGATTTCCTCCACTGAGATCGTGATGGCTGCACTCTTAACAATAAAAAATACACACCCACTAATAATTCCTATAACGATTGCAATACTTAGATCAAAAATCACTGTACACCCCATTGTCAAGAAAAATAGAAGAAGCGCTGACCAGTATCTTTTAGCGAATAGTTCTTTGATCGTTTCCCATTCATTCATACGCCAAGCAGTGACGATCAATACACCTGCTAATGCTGGCATCGGAATGTTCGACATGATTGGTGCAAAAATAAGCATGGATAGAAACAATACGATTGCATGGATCATTCCAGCTACTCTGGTTTGAGCACCGGATTTGATTGCGACACTCGTTCGAGCAATGGCTGCTGTAGCTGGAATCCCACCAAAAAATGGTAACAGTAGATTACCAATTCCTTGTGCGACCAACTCCTGATTACTATCTAACTGACGATTCGCCATTCGGCCTGCCGAAGCACCACACAACAAACTTTCGATCATACCTAACAGTGCAATGCTGATTGCTGGTACAATCACTGTTTGGATCGCTGACAAACTAAAATCACCAAGTACCAAACGATTACTACTGAACAACGTTTGGGGAATTTCCCCTACGGTCGCAATTGGCCAATCAACGATCATCATCAATGCAGTTGTGAGGATGATTGCCAACAATGAGCTTGGGATCTTTTGCCCCCATTTTTTGGGATAAACCAACATCCCAATAATGACCAAACTTCCCATTAAAATCGTTGGAAAGGAAATTTCAAAGCCTAAGTTTTGATAACTAGCCAATTTTTCCATCACATTGGCCCCTTCTGAATGAACACCGAATAAATTATCGATCTGACCTAAAGCAATAATGATTGCAATACCAGAGGTAAACCCTGTGATGACAGGTGCAGGGATAAATGAAGTCAGCGTTCCTAATCGTAAGACACCTGCAGCGAGTAAAAGAACTCCAGCCAAAAAAGTAGCCAGTAAGACGCCTTGCATTCCTTGTTTTGCGGCAATCGACATCAAGATTGCTGCCATCGCGCCAGTAGGACCAGAAATCTGATAGAACCCACCAGATAAACCACCAATGACTAGACCAGCAATTACAGCAGTGATCAGACCAGCAGCTGCGTCTGCCCCACTTGAAACACCGAAAGCTAAAGCGAGTGGCAAAGCAACCGCCGCGACTGTAATACCTGCCAATAAATCTTTTTGAAATACTGAAAGATTATAACCAGAAAATTCTTTTTTCAATAAACCAATATAATTCTTTAACAACACTACTACCCCATTTTCATAAAAAATTGATAAAATGCACGTTACAGGATAGCATATTTTGTTGATTAAAGTAAGTTTTTTCACAAACTTTCATAATTTTTTTCAGCAGTTATTCTTTTATATTCTAAAAGAATAACGTAATGAGTGCAATCGCTGCTAACCCACCTTGTTTGACGATGATCAAGCGATCACTAGTAAAGCTACCATAAGCCGCCACCAGCAAAATATAGATCAATAATAGCCCCGTGATTTCTTTTGGTGCATTTGAAAAATAAGCGCCGTACACCAATGCTACACCAAGTAACCCATTATAGATCCCTTGATTCTTAAATAAAGTCTGTACGGACTGACGTCCTAATTCTTCCTTCGGCATGTTGAAGACTCGACTAGTTGTTGCAGATTCCGTCGCAAAAGTTTCAATATACATGATATAAAGAAATTCCAAGGCAACAAGTGTAACTAAAATTTGAGATAATAATGTCATCTGTTTTCTTCCTTTCTAAAATCGGCGATCGACCGTCTTTTTTTAGCTGGATCATTGCTATAAGTACCAAACGAAAACGATCTCTCTTTGATTATAAAGGAACTGTTGTTTTTTTTCTGTAACTTACTCTCAAAAATCAAGAGTGTAACAATACAAACAAGTGACGGGAACATTACTCCTTTTGCATATTATAAAACTGAATAAACGGCGGGAACAGAAGTAACCTCTTCGGAAATAAGACTAAACACTTCTGTCCCGACCTGTAGCAGTAGTCTTTATTTAGTCATAAGGTCGTGCTTAGTAAGTAGCAGGTCATTGATTCTCCTCCATCTAGATCGACTGGTTGGCGACCAAAAATGGTAAATCCTTTTTTTAAGTAAAATTGGTAGTTGCAGTTAGAGTCTGTATAGAGAAATATTCGCTTATTTTTATAGCGTCTCTCTATTTCTTCTAACAAGCGTGAACCAATCCGCTTACCCATCAATGTGGGATCAACAGCGAAATAAGTGACTTCGCCTTCTGGATGAGTGGATGCAAATTCATGATACATTGTTTGATTGGCTTGGTCATAAGTTCCTATCGCCTCTCGATATCCGGTCAATCCCATCAATTTTTCTGCTACGTTGACAAACAAGCGTCTCCCCCATCCAACAGGAACTTTTGTTTCCCCATCGAAGCGAGCAAAAAGAAAGCCGACAAATTGACCGTCTAGATACGCACCTAATGTGACGGTTGATTTCATCAATGCGCCTGTAAATGCATACTGACGATAGAGATAAAGTGCAATAGGATTTTCTGTATAGCTCGAAAAATTCATCCCTTGTGCTGCAAATTCACTTGCTTTGTTTAAGTCTTTTCTATCAATTGAACGAATCGTTAATTTTTCCATATCCATCTACTCCTTTTGAAACAAAACTTTCTTTCTTTACGTAACTTTATTATAATTACTTAAAAAGTGACTTCCTATAGGCAATGATTCAACATCTGTCCAATAATGAACACTTAGAAAGATACTGTCTAAAAAAGGAGATACAAATGGATCGTCGAAGCAAAAGAACGAAGTACGCAATCAAACAAGCCTTTTTAGATTTAACGAAAGAAAAACCCATCAATAAAATCACGATTGCGGAGCTTTCACAACAAGCAGATATCGGGAGAGGGACGTTTTATACTCACTATGAGGATATCTATGATTTGCGTTCAAAAATCATTGAAGAATCGATTTGTACACTGACAGATATCTTCGATCAAACTTACCCCAACAAAGAGCAATATGACTTTCGCCGATTCGTCCATACTTTAGTCAATCATGTAGATGAGAACAAAGCTGTTTTTCACTTTTTCTTCAATGATTTCATGGATGATGAACTCTCTGTCCAACTTACGCAGATCCTGATAAAAAGAATCATGGACGAAGAACAATTAGATATGAAAGATATCAAAATTAAAGTAGAGGTTCTTTTTTCTATTTCCGGCACTACCAGTGTCCTGACTGAGTGGATCAATGGAAATCTAAACGTGGAGAAAGAAGAATTGATTGCTATTTTAGATGACATCATCACACGGTTTTAATAAAAAAGAAGAACGACTATGCAACGACAATATCGTTGCTAGTGTTCTTCTTTTTTTCGTAAGTGATATCCTTACTCGAGTTGCATCAAAAATTCTCTTTGTTCATCACCTAAAGGGATGATTTTTTTGATGATTCGAAACCGCCAATGTTTACTGCCAGTGGAAAAACGCCAGATAACTGATAAACCGCCACCTAATGTTACTTGTTCCTCTTCGATCGCTGTGCGTTCATACGTGAGATGATCAATAACCTTCGTTTGAAAAAAATTCAAAAATAAAATCGTCACTTTGGTCTCATCGATCAATAAAATCACTTTACTACTGATACTGTCCAAACTCTGAGATTCCGCTAAACAGCGAAGCATTCCTGATGTTCGATACGGACTTGTTAAACGATCCATCCATTTTTTGGTGATTAACATAAGCGCTCCCCTTTATCCTCTCTTGAAATACACCCATTCGATTTTCGATCTAAGGAACATCAGTCCTTATTAATCGTCCAGTTGATGTTGTTACTTTATTTTATCATAGATATCTACTTTCCCTATATTGATCCAAATGAAAAAACTTCAAAAAAAATAGGTAATGATTAAAAAGATCTTTTTTTCCTTTTGATAAGCAAATTATTCTATTGTCAAAAAAGGCTAATTTACTGAGTACTCGTATTCATTCCATTTTTATCTACTTATGATGTCTCTAATCAAACGCTAAAAATGACAGCAAATTATTTCTCGATATTCCATCTCAATGTTACAATCGCCCTTTGTTGATTTTATTTATAGGAGGAGTTATTTAATGTTCGCAATGTTTATAACTGTCAAATTCAATCTGTGGCGGTCACTCTTAGCACTCATTATTTTAATTTTTGCTGATTGGGGAATGATGACATCTTATCCGATCTTCTCAGGTAGGTTAGATTGGACCTTTTTACCTATAGGGGGAGCGCTTGCTTTAATCATACTGATTGGTTGGAACAACACAAACACTTTATTCAAAAAACTCAATAAGAGAGATTGGCGTTGGATTGCTTTTATCCTTATCCTTGGTTCACTACTTTCAGATATTTTTATCTTGACTGGAAAACTGCTGAATCAAACCATGGCCGCAAATGCTGGTGGAGATAACTGGTACGAAGGGTTAAACGTTGGTGGAATAATTCTATATTTATCACAGCTTAGCGTGAGCCTGATTGGAGAAGAACTTTATATTGCTGCGATTTTTGTTTTGATCTTTCTTTTACTTTCTACATTTATGCGTACTAAATTTTCTATTTGGGGCGCTAGTACGATTTCTCTATTGGTTTTTGGTCTCAGCCATTATGCCGTATACGATGGAAATCTCTATCAATGTATTTTTGTTATTGGTTTGGCTCATGCCCCTTCTCTCTATGCCTGGTTAAAAACACAAAACTTATTGATCCCTATGCTTGCGCATATCTTATATGATTTGATTTTACTTTTTATCATTTTACTTTTTGGAATTTGAACCATCGATTGTTTATCCGATCAAGTTAACACCCTCAACGCTCAGCGATGAATCAATCTTATTTAGCACAAGAGACAAAAAAACCGCTAGAAACAAAAGTTTCTAACGGTTTTTTACGTCACAGGAGGGATTCGAACCCCCGACCGTCCGCTTAGAAGGCGGATGCTCTATCCAGCTGAGCTACTATGACAGCTTTAGCGGAACAAAAATAATTATAGATAAATTGAAAGCTTATGTCAATACAAAATAGTTATTTTATGAAACAAAAATTTTTATCGTACTTTTTTCTTACAGATTTTACTATAAAAATACAGCCACGATTTTCATATTATAATTTTTTGCTACGATCGACTTGTCATTTTAACATAGAACATGAAAGTCTGTTTCGTTCAACATAGTAAGGCAGAACTTGATTGGATAGATTTCCTACTTTCAACTTCTGCCTTGCTATCAATGAAATTGACTTAGCTACTCGCTTAGCTTAGCTAGCATTCTTTTGAATCTTTACTAAAAAATCTGGCAATTATAAGTCGATTGTTTCTGCCTCTTTCGTGATCAAAATCACACCATCACCCAAAGGTAACAACGTAGAGGTCAAATCCGGATGTTCCATGACCACGCGTAGAAATTCATTCAATTTACGATGGATCGCTCGTTTTCCTCTTGGGATCTCTTCATCTGACAGAAGAATCGTCCCTCCTTGAAAAATATCATCAACCATCAAGACGCCGCCTTTTTTCAATACACGAAGGCATTCAGGCAAGAATTCGATATATTTTGATTTTGCACTATCCATAAATATAAAGTCATACGGACCTGTCAATGTTGGCAAAATATCAGCCGCTTGGCCTTCTAATAATGTCACTCGATCCGTCATCTCTAAACGCTCATACGTTGCTTTCGCTTTTCTGATCATCACGTCAAAGCGATCGATCGTCGTCACATGACCTTCTTTTCCAATGACTTGTGCCATCAAACTAGAGGAAAAACCAATCGCAGCTCCAATTTCAAGCACTTCTTTTGGTTTGATCTGTCCTAATAAAAACTGCAAAAAGACGACCGTCTCATGAGGAATGATCGGCACTTCCGCCGCATGTGCTTCCTCTTCAACTTTCCCCAATTCTCCAGTTAACTGTTTTTGTTTTGTCCGCATAAAATCCAATAACTCTTCTTTTACAACGGGACGATGCATCATTTCATTACGCATACTTCCCCTCCTCTTCCAAACATTATACGAAGAAACCTATCTTTCGACAAGAGGGAGAAGCTGGTAAATAAAAATATGATTATTACATGTCAGAAAAAAAATCAGTTTCTTTCTCTCGACGTTGTTTCAGCTCAAGGTAGGTATGCCAAGCTGTAATGGAGGACAAGCACACAGCGATTCCTAGGAATACCCATTTCATCCAATTGAACGCATGCCGTGAGAACAATAACCCTATGTACGGGATCTTGAATATAGGCGTGCCAATAATATTACGATCTCGTACTGCTTCAACTTCGATTTGCGTTTTTCCATCAGCTTTCGTGTAAAAATACTGGTGTTGATCTTCAATAGCAACGACCCTTCTTGTCACGATATGTTTACCTGAATTTTCATAGTAGGTGATCACATCTCCAACTAAAATCGTATCTGTCTTTCTTTTCTGTACATAGATCAGACTTCCTTCTGCATAAGACGATGCCATCGCTTGATCATCAATGATATGCGGTGTCAGCCCAAATACTCGAGGGAGTAGCACGACACACAAAATGATTGCTAAAAGAACCACTAACGAAATCGAACTGAAAAAAGTTATTTTTTTATAGATAGGCACATTGAACCTCCTTAAAAAACATTTTATTAAATCTATAATATAATAACGAAATTTTTTTGACAATATTAATACTC
Organism: Enterococcus sp. DIV1304_2; assembly: GCF_050555445.1. Taxonomy (NCBI): domain Bacteria; kingdom Bacillati; phylum Bacillota; class Bacilli; order Lactobacillales; family Enterococcaceae; genus Enterococcus; species Enterococcus sp. DIV1304_2. The sequence goes on along the minus strand of NZ_CP187851.1, from coordinate 786,553 downwards.
AGTTTGAGGATTCTCTATAAAAAAATAAACAAGCAAACAAAAAAAACGATAAAAATAGCTAAAAATTGACTGTTAAATGAAAAAAGTTTACTCTGGAATTAGATAATTGATTAAAGGAGATTTGTCTACGGTTCTTTTTAATAACAGACTTAATAAAATTATACCATTCTCTATGAAAATCAAATGGAGCGTACTTATTATATTTGCATCGTTATTTATAATAAGTATCGCTTATTTTTTTCATTACCTCTTCACGCCAATCGACAATAAACAAATGTCTCAGATTGATGATTCATGGGTCTATTATTCCGAGCACGATCCTTATTTTCAGTTCGACAGTAACCATATCGACTACATGCCGTCCATCGACAAGAATGAACCATTTATAATGGAAACTACTCTACATAAAGAATTGGCGGATGCCAATCTCTTGATCAAAGGCAATCATCAATGGTTAAGTGTCTCATTAGATGACACGCTACTCTACAGTCGCTCCAAAGAAAGCGCACGAAACAATCCTGGATTGTCTTTATCGATCATCGATCTACCAGAGCCCTATGTAGGCAAGACGTTGAAAATCGTTGTTTCCTCGCCTTATCAAAATTATGCTGGTCTAACACCCAAAGTTTATTTGGGGACCACCAGTCCAATGATCAGCTTCATTTTTTCACAATCGATCCCACAAGTCATCGCGATGATCTTGGCTTTCGTTATCGCCATCGGATTGTTGATCTGGACTAGCTATATTCTCTACAGGCATAATAGATTAGATCGTTCATTATTGATTTTGAGCCTATTTTCTTTCGTGCTTGGATTTGAATCGATTTCGGAAGATATCTTGAGCGGTGTTCTTTTTGAACCAATCGTACATTCGATTTTTTCACACTTATTTGCAATCTTGACTTCTATACTGATTATTTTTTACTATCAGTCCAAAATGACAAACTATCAGAAATGGTATGGTTATTTCTGCTATTTCCAAACATTTGTTTTTGCCAACATCTTACTTTATGCATTATTTTCAGATTTTGAATTACCTGAATTGATGCCCTTTGCTAGTGTTGTTAGTGTTGTAAGCACTCTAGTTACTTCTATAGCAAGTATCGGTGAAGCATATAAACAAAATCGTTTTTTCACTGTATGTAGTCCTTGGATCGTTTTGATCGCTATCTTTCATTGTATGTTTTATATTCAAACTGCCTTAGGGATTGGGCATTCGATCATCAACTGGTCCACGCTCTTATTTGTGATTCTCCTGATTGTTATTGTCGGGTACAATATCATGGAGAATATCATGAAAATCGATAGTTATCATAAAGAACGTCTTTTCTTACAAACTAAAACAGATCTGATCGAAACACATTATGCAAAAATCCAAGCACAGATCCAACAAATCGATCAAGCAAAAAATGACTTTGTTGTACAAATGGAAGAACTGAGTCAATTGATTGATACAAATGAACAAGCCGAAGTGAAAACTTACTTAAAACGCATCGTAGACGAAACAAGACGATTGGATTTGTCTCTTTTTCCGACAGGTCACCAACTAACAAATTTGATTTTGGCTAGATATCAAGAAGTCGCTGCTAAAAAGAATATCAAGGTTGATTTTCACACCCACATCCCAGCTTCTTTACCGATCCATGATGAAGATTTCACACAATTACTCATCCATATTTTAGAGCATTCGTTTCGCGAAACACAAGCCATTGAAAATCCTTTGCATCGAGAAATCTATTTATCGATCCAAGAAATCAATTCTCACATCCAGATCCACTGTGAGCACAGTACACACTATGAGAAAAATATTTTTTCCAAACATGTGACAGAAGAATTGATACGACAGGAACAGTATGACTTGATGATGATCCAGACCACGCTCGACAAATACAGCAGCACCTTGGTCCAAGAAAAAGATAAGTGGGTCGATCGCTTAAAAATCAATATATCTCCTGGCTAAATAAAGACCTTCAAAATCAGTCAACAGACTGTTTTTGAAGGCCTTTATGTTATCTTACAGATTTGTCGGGTATGAGACATTGGTCATCTTATCCCCTAGAACCAAATAAACGGTGTTCCAGAAGCTGACCTTCAACATTAAGCTAACAAATTGTAAAATATGAAAAAAATATTTTTCAATTTTCTATCTCACTGCTCAGATCAAGTCGCTTCTGTCACAATCTCATTTAGTACAGTAGTTCCAATAAATCTTGTGCTTCGATCGCACCAAAGTATTTCTTGATATCGATGGTTTCAACTGCTTCTTGTAAGGTAGATTTGTCATATTTTAACCCTGTCAACACTTGTTCAACATCTTTGATATCTCCTAGACCAAAGAAATCGCCGAAGATTTTTACATCCTCGATTATCCCTTCTGAGACATTCAGATGTACCTCGATCGACCCAATCGAAAAGCGTTTTTGGCGTGAAAAGTTGAAATCTGGTGATTTTCCATAATTCCAATCCCAATTTCGATAATACTGCTCAGAAATTTGATTGATTTTTTCCCAATCTTTTTCTGTCAATTCATAGGTCTTTACGTCTTCTACTGAAGATACGCCGAAAATTTTCAAAAGAATGTCTTCACGAAATTCTTCGGTTGTCATCCCTTGTTTTTCCTCAGGTAAGAATGGTTTGATATTTGTAACTCGTGAACGAATCGATTTGATTCCTTTGGATTCGATTTTTTCTTTTTTCACTTTCAGCGCATTGACTACCTCATCAATGTCTGAATCGAACATGATCGTTCCATGTGCAAACATTCGACCATTTGTAGCATACATAGCATTCCCTGAAAACTTCAAGCCATCGATTACCAGGTCATTACGTCCTTTTAATTCGGCACCTGAAATACCTAATTCGTGTAACGCTTGGATGATTGGTTTAGTCACCTTCGCAAAGTCACGGAACGAATCCCCATCATCTGGCATGATGAAACTGAAATTCAAGTTACCAAAATCATGATATACTGCTCCACCACCGCTTAAACGACGTACCACATGGATGCCATGTTCTTCAACATATTCACGATTGATTTCTTCGATCGTGTTTTGATTTCGACCAATAATGATTGACGGTTCATTGATGTAAAAAAGCAAGATTGGTTCTTCTAATGGCATCTCTTGGAGTAAAAAGGTCTCGATTGCTAAATTTACTCTTGGATCATGGTTTTCATTTGGTACAAAAATCATTCTGCTCGTCCTCCTATATATCAAACACTTTATCGACTTCAGCTAAAGCAACTTCGATTTCTTCTCCAGCCGCTTCTTTTGCTTCATTCTCTAATTGTGTTAGGTCACCGAATTGTGGCAAGTGTGTCAAAACCAGTTTTTTGACTTTTGCCGCTTTTGCGATTTCTCCAGATTCTTTTGAAGTGAAATGCGCTTTGTGTCGCTCATTTCCTGCAAAAAGATACGTGTCTGCCAAAAAGAGATCCGCCTCTTTAGCGAAGGGAATAAAACTCTCTAAATAGCCAGAATCTCCTGTAAAAACAAGTACTTTTCCGGTGGCTCTTTCGACAATACGCATGGCATAACAAACCACTGGATGAATCGTTTCCAAGAACGTGATCGAAAATGGTCCGACTTCAAGTTCTTGGGTTGGATCATATGCCACTCCTTGGGACACTCCTGGCATCGTCAATTGTTCAAAATGACTGGCATCTTTCGTATGTCCATAGATTGGTAATAGCTTTTCCTGATCTCTGTTTGGATGCAATTGCCATTCATATTGCAAAACACCTAGATCTGCGATATGGTCATGATGATAATGGCTGATGATCACAGCATCTAAAGCAAGCGGATCAAGATGGTCTTCCAATTTCACAAGCGTTGCGCTCCCTGCATCAATCAACAAATTAAATTGATCAGCTTGCAACAGATAACTCGTCGTTCCTTGTTTTTTATAAGGATATGCACCTAAGCAACCTAAAACGGTTAATTTCATGACTGATTCCCCCTCAAAAACTTATGCTACCACAATTTCTTATTTTCATAAGAAAAACTGCTTATTCGAAGTGAAAGTATTCCATTGGGCTGCCTTTTTCAATACGAGCTTGTTCGTAAAATTGTGCAATCGACACATTGACATAAGCAATTACCCAAAGTAAACCAAAGAACAGCGCAATAAATCCGAGAATATACCAACCAATAAATGAAAGTTGTAGAAGAAGATAGGTCCCAATACGATCTTTCAATAAAAACCAGGCATATTTCAAACTTTGGATAACTGTCAGTTTCGGATAGTCAAACTTTGTCCAAGCAGCAAATTGGAATAATCCTGCAACGATCGTCATCACAAATAGCGACACGAAGAATAGTAAAGTTGTAAAGACTGCAAAACTCAGATCAATCGTAAAATCATTCATCATCCCTTGCGGTGACGCATTTCCATTAAAAAGTAGATTGATATACGTATTGAATCCGCCAATCAAAAAACTAGGCAAAAGTATAATACCGTTGATTAACCAATTAAATACGGTATTTAAAAGATTGATAAGCAGAATCGGTACAAAATATTCTTTTTGAAAAACAGCAAACAACAGATTGGATTTTGCTCGCCCACCTCTGACCACAACTAATGAGATATAATAGACCCCATAAGTAAACGCAAAGATCAATACGTGTTGGAGCAAAAAATTGAGTATGTTTGCCTGTGTGCTATCTGTTGGGAAGATACCTACAAAAAGCTGCTGGATGATCAACCCAATAAAGACTGAAAGGAAAATGATCCAAGCATTGATCCCCCACTGTCCTTCTAAAGATGCCCGGGCTTTTTTTCGATATTCAGAAACATTCTTCATTACTCATAACTCCTGATTTCTGCTACTTTTTCACTATCCAAACGTTTGACTACTTCAGTAACTAACTTCACTGTGTTGAAGTAATCTTCTTCATGGATGATCGATGTATGTGAATGCAGATAACGAACGGGTACCGTGATTGCAATAGATGGCACACCATTACGTGACACATGCATTTGGCCTGCATCTGTTCCCCCACCGGTGATGACAGTATATTGGAATGGAATAGCCATTTCTTCTGCCACTTGGATCACAAAATTCAATAATTTTTTATGTGGGATCATCGAAGCATCGAAAATCAAGATTTGTGGTCCTTTACCTAAAACTGAATCTGCCTCTTTCGGTGTCATCCCTGGTGTATCTCCAGCAGTACCTGTATCTAAAGCGATCGCAATGTCAGGGTCGACCAAATGAGTACTTGTGCGCGCACCTCTTAAACCAACTTCTTCTTGTACATCACTTCCAGCAAATAAGACATTCGGATGTCCTTCTTTTGCTAGATTTTCAAGTACACGTAAAGAAACAGCTGTCCCAATACGATTGTCCCATGCTTTTGCTAACAAGAATTTTCCATCATTCATTCGACGATATCCAATATAAGGAGTGACCATATCACCAGGACGAATGCCCCATTCCGTCGCTTCTTCTTTGCTTGTCGCCCCGATGTCAATAAACATATCTTTGATATCATAAGGTTTGTTACGAACTTCAGCAGTCAAGACATGTGGTGGTTTTGAACCAATCACGCCATGGATGATTTTTCCCTCTTGGGTCTTGATTTCTACTTGTTGTGCCAACATGACTTGGCCCCACCAACCACCAAGTGTTTGAAATTCAATAAATCCTTTATCTGTGATCTTTGTAACCATAAAACCAACTTCATCCATATGTCCGGAGATAAATACTTTAGGGCCCTTGCCAGAATCATGTTTTGCGATGATACTACCTAAACCATCGTAAAAAATATCATCTGTGAACTGCTCTGCATATTTTTTATAGACTTTTCGTACCTCTTCTTCATTTCCTGGTACGCCACGCGCAGTTGTTAAATCAATCAATAATTGTTCTTCATTTTTATTCAAACGCTTTCCCTCTTTTCCATACTTAATAGTAGAATTATATCATTGTTCACTGATTTTTGGGCAGCATATTTGTTTGATTTATGCAGTCATATTATAACACCAGTCTTCTTTTGAATCTGCTAACATCTAAAAAATAACCCATAACATCCTCTCTATTGGGACGTTACAGGTCATTCCTCGAATTTCTTCATTCGTCTTTTCTTTTGGTTCCAATGCATCGTTTATTTTTCTGGTAGTGTATCTGGGGTTTGAAATTGCCAATCCTTACTATAGAAAGCATCATCCATCTGATAATGAGACACAGGTTGTTTCTCTTCTAGGAAAGGTTGGATATACTGATCTGCAGTCAACCAGCCTTGCCACCCAAGATGGATCGTATCTTCCATAAAGTAGGGAACACTAGCCATTTTGGTTAGATCTGCGATGTGTTGAAATCCTTGTTTCTTTAATTGATACTTGATTTTTTTAGCAAATCCTTGCAACATTTCTTGAGACAAACCGGTATAATCACTCCACTTTTCATTCACTGGCGGAAGAATGAATAATGCTTCAGTATGTTCATTTGCTAGTTGCTGCAATAATAATTGAAAATCAGAATATTCCTTTGAGAAACGATAATCCCAGTCTTTCTGTGAGTCTTTCAACTCAGCTAAATGGTGTTTGATTCGGGTATTATAAAAATCATCTTTTAGCGCAAAAGGATTATTCTTAGTTTTACTAGCACCAATCTGCGTAGCGAGCTTATTTAGTTGTTCTTTTTCATAGCTAGTCGGTAATGGTTTAGTCGCTTGATCGATCTGTTTTTGTTTATCCGTCAAACCAATCCCACTAAATAATTCATCCTCACGCTTCAAGATGTTCCATTTATCTTCCAAGCCCGCTAATTCTTTATCATTGGGTTTGATTCCTTTTTGTACTGTACTTAAAATCCGCGTAATGTCCTCATCTTTCGAAACGATTGAAAAACTTAATAAACGTCGCGCGAAATAGCGATCTGAAGCGGTCACTTTTTTTATTGAAAACAGCCAATCCAATGTCTGTAACTCTGAATAGTGGGTACTGAAATAGTCTTCCTTCACCCCGTCTTTTACGAACCACTGAGGAGACACGATGACCACTACTTTTTTATTTCTGAGATCCTTACTAGCTGAGCGCATCATCATGAACTGGCTCAGCGATTGAGTCCCAGGGGCACCTAATAAAAATGGTTCGTAGCTCCGTTGATATTTCTGGGCTAAAACAGAAGGATGAAAAGGACTGATCCTACTCAATTCACTCGAACCAAGAAAAGGCACATACTGTTTTTCAGCAAAAGCTGTATTTTTGATTACATCCCCTCGTAAGACGTTGTCTGACATCGAACTGGCTGCTCTATGAATGATTTCTGGGTCAGCTACATTCACGCGATAAGATGAAGTGAAAAAAATCGCAATCAGTATAAACGCAAGTATCACTGGACCAAAAATCGCAAACAGCTTTTTCTTCATCATTATCCCTTCAATTCGTTGACTTGATCAATGATTTTGTTTGGTGTTGCCCATTCTTCCCGATCAAATTCTGATACAGGAACTTGTACATCAAGCTGTCCATCCAGCTCAACTAATAATTGAACAGACCCTAGTGAATCCAATAAACCTTCACCAAACAAATCGATTTCTTTATTTTCTTTCACTTCATCTGTACCTGTAATCTCTGCTAAAATCGTTAAAACTTGTTCTTCCATATCTATTCTCTCCTTTAAACTCGTCATTTATTTAAAAAATAGTTGATCTAAAAATCCTGAAAAAATCAATAAGCTAGCACATACTGCTTGAAACGTCATGAAAACAGAAAATGCGTGGGTCAAGCGATTGGAAGGAAGTTTTTTCTTCCGTTTTTTCTTATAGCGAATCCATGCATCTGTCACACAAATCAGCGTTGCATGATAGATACCATACAAAATGTAGTACCATGTCAAACCGTGCCAGACACCCATCAATAGAAACAATGCAAAGTATCCGATATTTGACGTCACGATCTTACTCTTGAACAATTTTTTCTTCATCAAGAAGAACATCAACCGCATATACACGTAATCTCTGAACCAGAAGGACAAAGACATATGCCAACGATTCCAGAACTCTTTGATGTTCCAAGCTAAAAATGGTTTGTTGAAATTGATCGGGGTATCATAGCCCATCAAATAACTCGTACCAACTGCAAACAAACTATAGCCAGCAAAATCGAAAAAGAGATACAAACTATAGACATACATGTAACCCAATAGCCACCATGAGATTCCGCCATGAGCCAAGGCACCTTTTGATACGATGGGTAACAGTACCTGTCCGAGATAATGACCGATGATGAATTTGTATAAAAAACCCATAAACAAATGATGGACCCCTTTTTCCAACATTTCCAGATATTGTTCCTTTGTTGGTGGTTGGAGCTGATCTTTTTCAAATCTTCGATAACGATCGATTGGTCCTGAAGAAATGGTTGGAAAAAACAACAAGAACTGAATATAACGGTAAGGATGATAGGTTTTGATCATACCGTCTCTCATTTCCATGATCATTTGTACCGATTTGAATGTTAAATAGGAAATACCCAGAAAACTAAGCAGTGATCCCTTACCAGATGTTAGAAATGGTGTGACTTTCGTAATCGCTAAAGGTAGAATTGCTAGAACTACCGCTAGATAAAACCATACACTCTGATTTCTTTTTTTTCGATAAGTGAAATAACACCAAACAAGTATACTTTGCCAGACCACATAGCCAATCAAAGCAAGCCCTTGTTGCCAATACGTTCCTCCAAAACTGATGAACAAGAAAAAGAAAGTTACAAGAACTTGATAAGTTCCTAAACGTTTCTGGAAAAATAGTAGAGAAAAAATGATTGGCGCTAACGCGAAACTCAGTAATAGAAAATAATACGGCTCCGCATAAGGAATCATATGTGGGAGACTCATCACCTATTCACCTCAGCTGTCAATGCTTTTCGATCAATTTTCCCATTGTTCGTTTGTGGCAATTGGTCAATAAACGCCACTTTTTGTGGGATCATATAGTCCATTAGAAAATCGGTCAACCTTTGTTTGATCGAACGTATCAACTGATAGTTAGTATCCGGAATCGCTTGGTTCAGTACAACAAACGCCACTAATTGTTGGACTTTCGACCCTTGATATTTGGGAACAACGATTGCTTGATTGATTCGTTCATCTTTAAGCAACGCATGTTCAATATCACCTAATTCAATGCGGTAGCCATGTAATTTCACCTGTTGATCGATTCTTCCTTCAATAAAAAGCAAACCGTCCTCTGCTAAATATCCTGCATCTCCTGTTCGATAGTTTTGATGCCCAGTTACTTGAAAGAACACTTCCTTCGTTTTTTCAGGATTGTTCAAATAGCCTTTTGACACGCTAGGACCAGTAATCAAAATCTCGCCACGATCACTTTCGCCATTTTTCAAAATGGATACGGTCGTATCGGACTTGACATAGCCAATTGGTAATCGTTCATACGTAGCCAATACTTCTCTTGTGATCAATATACTAGAAATGGCTACTGTCGCTTCTGTCGGCCCATACGTATTGAAAATTTTTGCTGAAGGAAACCGTTCGAGTAACGCTTGCGCCGTTTTCTTCGTCAATTCCTCGCCACAGAAAATGAACGTAGTCAGCTCTGGTAAATGCCCCTCGTCAAATGATGCGTCCATCAAGCAAATATCGACAAACGAAGGAGTCGATACCCAGATATCCAGTTTTAATTGTGGTAAAATAGCAAATAATTTTTGAAAATCTTGGACGTTTTCCTTGAATAAAGGCTTGATGATCCCACCAGAAACTAATGCTGGATACAAAGTGAACACAGATAAATCAAAAGAAAAAGGTGCTTGTGCTAAAAAAGCTTGTCCCTCTTTGATTGGAAAGTCGCGCAAGACCCAATCGACAAAGCTCACCAAGTTATCATGACTGATTTGCACGCCTTTGGGTTCTCCTGTGGTGCCCGAAGTAAAAATAAGATAAAAATTTTCATCACCTTTCACTGCATGCTCAAATGGATAACCAACTATTGAGGCGATGATCGAGCGTAAACAATCTTTTTGGATGATTGGTATATCTGTCTCAATCTCCCAGTCACTTAAACTAATGATCATACTAGGCTGTGCGACACGTAAAATCGCTTCGATCCGTTCCTTCGGTGTTTGGGCATCAATCGGTAGATACGCATGTCCTGCTTTCACTACGCCCAAGAATGATACCACCATCTCAAACTCTAGATTGCCGAACACGACGATTGGCCCCTTCGTAGTCAAACGCTTCTCTAAGTAATAGCCTAATGCATCTGAGGAGTGCTTCAGTTCTTGATATGTGTGTTGCTCCTCTGCTGTCTGATATGCGATTCTATCTGGGTCTGCTATTCCCCAAAAATCGATCGCAGCCACGATTCCTTTTTTCTTCATCGTTTCCCTCCTAGAATTCGTTATATATAAATGTTCCACCTTGAATATTTTTGTAATGATACAAATAAATGAGTAATAATAGTATCGTCGAATAAACAAGGGTTCGAAGCATAAAAGTTCGCCAATATCGAACCTGTGGTTGCTGCCACCATTGTTTCATCTCTTTTTCCTCCTATTTAGATCCTTAGTCAAATTCTACTCATTCTATCCACAAAAAAACATTTGTTTTACTAACAGAATGCGCTTTACAGCTAACAGTTTTGTCACTAACTAAAGAGAACAAAAAAAGAGCCGTACGAAAATAAATTCGTACAACTCGATTCTGTCCTTCGTTCAGCTAGAATAAGATCCCCTTTTTGCTCTATTTTTCTTATTCCTCAATGATCCGACAATATAAACGACTAGTCATAAAGTAAAAGAGTAGGTAAATGACGATCAATAAGCCACAGACAAAGTATGCCAACCAATAGTCTGCCCCTTCTACATATTGAGAAAACACATTGATGGCAAATACTGCATGAGTGATGCCCAAAATCATCGGTGGAAAAAACATCAACGCATTTTGTTTATAGATCATCCGATTTGTTTTGCGTTGAGCAATCCCTAATTTTGTCAGCAATTGATAATTGGTTCGTTCAATTTCAGCTTCGGATAATTGTCGCACCATCAAGATACTACCGGTTGCGATGATCACGATCATTCCAACAAAAAGGGCAACAAAGATATTAATCCCAATTTGGCGGTCGATGGCACGCAACCTAGGATAGCGCGCATTATAATTCAAACGTGATGTTTGTCCTGTCAATTTATTTTCTGAATATTCGTTTTCCTCTTCTTTAGAAGCATCTGTATGGATCGTCCCAACTATTCCTTGGTCAGTAATCTCATAACTATAATAAATCGTGTGTGTCCAATTAGTAGCTATTTCTTTATTTAATCGTTCGGTCATTTTTTCTTGATTACCGCCAGTCACATTCCAATTGATGATCTGATATTCTAATCCAGTGACACGGTCAAAGACTTCTTGAGCAACGACCAATGTCGGTCCATAATAGGTCATGCCCTCATCTCCTAAAAATCCAGGAAGAACCTGTTGGATCAAAAGTTCTTGTTTATCCGGCAGATAGATCTTTTTCCCATAACTGGAAAAATTACGAAACATCGTTTCTACTGAATCTAACATAATTGCATGGTCTTTCTCTGTAAGTTTGATGTTTGGCAGACTAGGTTTGATTTTGCGAAAGGCGCGGTATTCTTTTTCTGAAATCAAATTGACTGGCTTGATTTCATTGCCACCAGATACCGAACCGATACTCAGGTTATAATAGCTCCCTACTACTTTGTAATGAAAGACTAATTCGTCGCTGATTTTCTGATTCTCTTCTGTTAAGATTGGTCGCAGTTTATCTGCCGTTTGAGTATCTAATTGATAAGAAACAGGCGCATCAATTTCCTCACGATGAGCAATGAGCGTCGAGATTCCAATCATTCCGCCGATCATTGCCAAAGATAGGCCAATAACTAATGTGATCAACGAATTCATTCGCCAGCCTTTTAACAGATGGATTTGTGTATTCCCAATCAACAAAAAATTGGTTCCCCGGTACTTAAATCTCGATTCACTCAACAAATGGAGCAGTAATCGAAAAGAATAACGAAAGAACAGGTAGGTCCCTAATATGCAGACAAACAATATTGAAAAGGGAAAAGCAATCATCAATCCTAGATTGACTTTTTTTTCAAATAGCTGGCTAATTGTTTCTCTGAAGTTCAATGCAGCGAAATAGCTGCTAGAAATCATCAATACTCCAATCACGCCCAATAAACGATGCCTTGTGCGAATACGCAACATTGAACTTTCCACTTGTTCTCTTTCCCCAAAACTACGATTCATGGGATAACTCCAAATCTTCCATAGTGAATAAAGAGAAACTGCCGAAAGAATAACAAAAAATACCACAACGGTTTCAAAAATGGACGGGATAGAAATAAAAAAACGACTAGTAATGTCCATCTTCATCATTCGTACTAAAATCATTTGAAACAATTTTGAGAAAATACTTCCCAATAAAATCCCTAACATACAAGCAAAAAAACCAATGGTCATCGTTTCCAACACATAGATTGATGAAATCTGGAATTTGCTGATTCCGAATAATTGATAGATCCCAATCTCTTTTTGTCTCCGATTGAGAAAAAAGCGATTAGCACTGAGTACGAAAAAGAGTAAGACAACAGTAATGATCCAACTACCAAGCTTTAAAATATTATCTATCGAAACATCTTGACTTGCCCTTCGAATCAGTGATTGGTCATAGGTCATCGCGCTAAATGAGTAATAGATCATCGTCGATAAGGTCAAACTGAAGAAATAGACAAGGTAGCCCCTTGATTGTTTTAAAAAACTTTTTGCGGCTAATTTATAAAGCATTGATTTTACCGCCTCCTCCAATCGTCGCCTGCATATCGATGACTTTTTCAAAGAATTCTTTTCTCGTCCCACGGCGGATCACTTCTGAAAAAATCACCCCATCTTTGATAAATAAAATACGGTTGCAATAACTAGCTGTATAAGGATCATGTGTCACTAATAAGATCGTTGATTTTTCAACTTCGTTCACTGTTTTTAAATAATTCAACAATTCTGTTGCTGATTTTGAATCCAATGATCCGGTTGGTTCGTCTGCGAAAATCACCTCTGGTTCTACTACTAAAGCTCTAGCTGCCGCAATGCGTTGTCTTTGTCCAACTGACATTTCATCAGGATAACGTTTTAGTAATTCTTCGATCCCCAAAAGCTGGGCAACATGTAAAACTCTTCGGTCCATTTCATCTTTCGCCATATTTTCAACAGCCAAAGGAAGTAAAATATTATCTTTACCATTCAATGTATCAATAAGATTGAACGTTTGAAAGATAAAGCCGATTTTTTTTCGTCTGAAATCACTCAATTCATGTTTTTTCATTTTTGTGATTTCATTTCCTTGGATCATCACACTACCCATCGTCGGTAGATTGATCGTTGATAAGATATTCATCAGAGTAGTCTTTCCCGCTCCACTCGGCCCCATGATCCCAATAAACTCTCCTTCTTCAACTGAAAAAGAAACATTGTCTAATACTTTGACCGGTGATTTACTACTTCCATAACTTTTACTTAAATGTTTTACTTCGATTATTTTACTCATGCTAGTCCTCCACCTTTATCCTTAATTGAATAGTAGCACATCCTTTCCTTTTTTTCCCTTTTGATTTTGTCACCTGATCACTCACGAAAATTATCCTGGAAATTTTTTTATTCAATTTTTTTATTCAAAAAAAAATAATTCGTATTTTTCAAAAGCTGATACTGCACGTTTTCACTTTTTTTCACAAGATAATATACACCATATATAGTATACTCATTCAATTATACAGCGACAAAACACTATATGTAGCAGATAATTAGTTGCTCCTTTCTTCAATTTGTTTTATGATAGACAAGAACTATTTTTTGTAGGAGCTGAAGAAAATGAAACGAACAGATCAAGAAATGGCTGTGCTAGAAAAACAGCCTGAAACCAAAAAAATGACTGTCATCAAACGCGATGGACGCGAGGTGCCATTTGATGAACAGAAAATAAATGCCGCACTGATCAAAGCAGAAAAGAAAATTCACGGTTCCTTATCTCCTATTACGTACGAAAAGATCCAATCAATCGCAGAACTTGTGATCAAAGAAGTCAAAGATCGCTTCGCAAATAACGTAAAAATCTATGAGATCCAAAACATCGTTGAACATATTTTGTTAGAAAAAAACGAATATGCCTTAGCAGAAGAATATATCCATTATCGAACAAAACGTGATTTTGCTCGTAGTAAAGCAACTGACATCAACTTTTCGATCGAGAAACTGATCAATAAAGACCAAAGTGTTGTCAATGAAAATGCGAACAAAGATAGTAATGTATTCAATACGCAGCGTGACTTGACTGCTGGCATCGTTGGGAAATCGATCGGATTGAAATTACTTCCACCGCATATTGCCAACGCCCATCAAAAAGGCGATATCCATTATCATGATCTCGATTACCATCCGTATACACCAATGACAAATTGCTGTTTGATCGACTTCAAAGGTATGTTGAACAACGGGTTTAAAATTGGAAATGCAGAAGTCGAATCACCAAAATCGATCCAAACAGCAACGGCACAGATCTCACAGATCATTGCCAATGTTGCATCTAGCCAATATGGCGGATGTTCTGCCGATCGCACAGATGAATTGCTTGCTCCTTTTGCACAATTAAATTACAAAAAACATTTAATTGATGCCAAAGAATGGATCGACACACCCGAACGGCAAGAAGCCTATGCAAAAGCAAAAACCAAAAAAGATATTTTTGATGCCATGCAAAGTTTGGAATATGAGATCAATACACTTTTCACTTCCAACGGACAAACGCCTTTTACTTCACTCGGCTTCGGTCTAGGTAAAAATTGGTTTGAACGAGAAATCCAAAAAGCGATTTTACAAATCCGAATCAATGGATTAGGCAGTGAGAAACGGACAGCGATCTTCCCCAAATTGATATTTACACTAAAAGACGGAATCAATCTGAAACCAACTGATCCAAACTATGATATCAAACAATTAGCCTTAGAATGTGCCACAAAAAGAATGTACCCAGATATTCTAAATTATGACAAGATCGTTGAATTGACAGGAAGCTTCAAAGTACCAATGGGCTGTCGCTCCTTCTTACAAGGTTGGAAAGACGAGAACGGTGAAGAAGTGAATGTCGGAAGAATGAATCTAGGTGTGGTTACGTTGAACTTGCCGCGGATCGCCTTAGAAGCAGACGGTGACCAAGAAAAATTCTGGCAATTACTTTCAGATCGCTTGTCGATTATGAAAGATGCCTTAGTTTATCGTGTCGAACGTTGTAAAGAAGCGATTCCAGCAAATGCACCGATCCTTTACATGTATGGTGCATTCGGTAAACGACTATCTCGTACAGACGCCGTAGATGAATTATTTAAAAATCGTCGAGCAACTGTTTCATTAGGCTACATCGGACTTTATGAAGTCGCTGCTTCTTTCTTTGGCGGTGAATGGGAAAATAATGCTGAAGCCAAAGATTTCACTCTAGATATCGTGAAAAAACTAAAAGCCAATGCCGACGCTTGGGGAAATGAATATGGCTATCACTTCAGCGTATACTCCACACCAAGTGAAAGCTTGACGGATCGTTTTTGCCGTTTAGATACAGAGAAATTCGGTATCGTTGAAAATATCACAGATAAGGAATATTACACTAACAGTTTCCACTATGATGTGCGTAAAAATCCAACGCCATTTGAAAAGCTTGAATTTGAAAAAGACTATCCAAAATACTGTTCTGGTGGCTTTATCCATTACTGTGAATATCCAGTCTTGCAACAAAACCCTAAAGCATTAGAAGCTGTTTGGGACTTTGCCTATGACAAAGTAGGCTATTTAGGAACCAATACACCGATCGATCATTGTTACCAATGTGGTTTTGAAGGAGATTTCCAACCAACTGAACGTGGCTTTGAATGCCCAGAATGCGGCAATCACGATCCAAAATCATGTGACGTAGTCAAACGAACATGCGGCTACCTAGGAAACCCACAAGCCCGCCCAATGGTCCACGGCAGACACAAAGAAATCTCATCACGCGTGAAACATATGAAGTAAGGTTGTGAGAAAGCCGTTCAGCTCCAAGTAATAAGGCAGAAGATGGAAAAATAGTTTTCTATATTTTTTCATCTTTTGACTTATTATCGTAGGAGTTGGCTTTCGAACACCGTGGATAAGGTTGTGAAAGAAGCGTTTAGCACTGAGTAATAAGACAGAAAAATCAAAAATGGTTCTTTCATTTTAGATTTTTTTGACTTATTACCGAAGTGTTGCTTCTTGAACACCGTAGATAAGGTTGTGAGAAAAGCGCCCAGCTCCAAGTCATACGAGAGATAGCATCCCTTCCTCTGGCTATTTTCTTATGTCTCCTACGACCGTCAAGAATTTTTTATAACGGATACCATTTTATAATGAAAGAAGTTTTACTATGAGAAATCCTAAACCTAAAGAATGGCTGGCTCAAGATTATAGTCATGACTATATCGCCGATTATAAACCGTTCAACTTTGTGGATGGCGAAGGTGTTCGTAATAGCTTATATGTAAGTGGCTGTTTATTTGCCTGTGAAGGTTGTTTTAACAAAGCCGCTCAGAATTTTCGTTACGGCAAACCATTCACTCCAGAACTGGAAGAACAGATCATGGCTGATCTACGTAACGATTACGTCCAAGGATTGACACTCTTAGGCGGTGAACCTTTTTTGAATACGAATGTTTGCCTACGTGTAGTTGATCGAATCCGGCAAGAATTTGGTCACAGCAAAGATATCTGGTCATGGACTGGTTATACCTTCGATGAATTATTACAAGATTCGGAAGATAAACTAGAACTGCTCTCGAAAATCGATATTCTCGTTGATGGCCGTTTTGAATGGTCAAAAAGAGATTTCAAATTACAATTTCGTGGAAGCAGCAATCAGCGCATCGTTGACGTGCAACGATCGCTTGCTGAAAAACAAGTCGTCATCTGGGAAAAATGTACAGATGCTACGCAAACATATGAACAAATAAAAAAACAAGAACTGATTTAACTATACTCAGTTTTGATTGAACAAAATAAAGAATGCTCCATCTAAAAGACCAAGACAGAAGTGAATTCCGCTTTTGTCTCAAAGTCTAAGATGGCGCATTCTTTATTCTATTTCTGGTTCTATCGCTTGCGTTTCCCACAAAGGTAACACAATATTCTCATAAGTCATCGGATCTAAATTCGTCAGTGTGATACCTAATAAACGAATCCCCTTCTCTATCCCTAAAATCTCTTCCCATATCAGACTGGCTTGATAAAACAGCGCTTCTTTTTTATAGACATATTCTGGTAATGTCACTCGCTTCGTTACTGTAGAATAATCGGTATAACGGACCTTCAAGACAACTGTTTTTCCATGTTTCTGAACACGCCGGAGAGAATCTTCCACTTTCTCAGCCAGCTGACGCAACTGACCAAGAACTTCTTCTTCTGTTCTTAGTGGTTGTCCATACGTATGCTCTTTCCCGACTGACTTACGCTCGCGGGTGACATTGACCGGCGAATCATGGATACCTCGTACTTTTCGATACAACGAATACCCCATTTTACCAAACTGTTGGATCAACATCATTTCAGTACATTGATACAGATCTTCTCCTGTAAAAATACCTAATTCATGCATTTTAGGAACAGTTTTCTTGCCGACACCATGAAATTTTTCGATTGGTAATGCTTTTAAGAAATCGACAGCTTCTTCGGGGGTGACGACCGTCATTCCTTTAGGTTTTTGAAAATCTGATGCAAGTTTCGCTAAAAATTTATTATAGCTGACACCAGCCGAACAAGTCAGATGCACCGTTTGCCAAATATCAAGTTGGATCATTCGGGCGATTTTAATCGCTGATTTACAATTGATTTTATTATTCGTGACATCTAAATAAGCTTCATCAATACTAACTGGTTCGACTAAGTCTGTATAGCGATAAAAAATCTCCCTGACTTCTTTTGATATCGCACTATATTTTTGGTGGTCTCCCGGTTTGAAAATCGCTTCTGGACAAAGTTCATAGGCTTTTTGGGCACTCATTGCTGAATGGATGCCGAACTTACGTGCTTCATAGTTAGCCGTCGTCACTACCCCACGCCCGCCAGTATCACTGGGATGTCTGGCGATCACTAAGGGTTTTCCACGAAGTTCAGGGTGATCTCGTTCTTCAACGGACGCGAAAAAAGCATCCATATCGATATGAATGATTTTTCTAGACGTATCATTATGTAAAGGAAACTGTAATTCCATCAGACTCACCCTACTATTATTATACACGAACTTTTGTTCCCTTTCAAGAAAAGATCTTTCCTTAAATCCTGTGAATACGCGCTGTCTTTTCTTTGGCACACGTCCCTATTTGTGCAAGTCTACTTATTCGTTTGGACACGCTCAATATTAAATAACAATTCTTATGATTTTAAAACATCATTATATTATGCTATTATCTGTTTGTAAAAGACTGGCCAGTCTTAATTAAAATTAAAGGAGAGTAACCATGTTAAATAACTTAAAAAATAACGTTAGCCCCGTTTTAGAAAAAGAGTTTAAAAAAATCAATCAGTTCAGAACTAAATTCTTAAAAAAAAATTTGACAAAAACTACTCCCGATAATACTCTACCATCCAATCATATTGTGAGTACTTCTGATATTTTTACTTTAACTCCTGATAGTGCAAAAAAAATTGGTATAGCGTATCAGCAAATCAAATGTCCTGATGTTCAGACTCTCAAACTATTGACTGGAACGCCCGATTTTCTATTTGAAAATGAGTTAACAACCAAAGATGAACGCTTCAAAGTACTACCAGATATCAATTTAAAAGAAAACCGTACAAGTCAAAATCTATGTACTGTTCTAAAAGCTTATGTATATGGTAATTCTAATGATGCTCAGGTGTACGAGGAAATGTTGAATCGCTTTATCTTCCCTATGACTCTCCAGCATTATGGCAGCAAGGAGCAAAATCTCACAATCAAAGAAAACACTAGTTTTGTGATTGATTCTGGCGATACTGTCTCCCTTTCTTTTAAGTCGGTGACATTAGAAAAGAACGCTAGTCTCGTTTGTGCACACACACATGTCCACTTTCAAACTGAACAGATGACTCAATTGGAGCATACTTCCTTGAATAATGGAATTGTCGTCATTGGGACACATGGAGGAAATGGCGGAAATGGAGGGAATGGCGCAGCTGGAGCAAACGGAGGAAACGGTGGTTCCGATATTAATAAAAAATTGGGTGGAAATGGGACTGAGGGTGCAGATGGCTCTCCCGGAACAGAGGGTGGCAACTCATCTGAATGTACGTTTTATATCAAAAAACTTACAGGAGATACTCCTTTTGGCAGCTATGGTGGGAATGGCGGAAATGGCGGAAATGGTGGAAATGGTGGCAGTGGCGGAGACGGCGGAGACGGCGAAGACTCAAAGAGCTGCACGGATGGGGGAAACGGTGGAAACGGAGCAAAAGGTGGAAATGGCGGAAATGGTGGAAAAAGTGGAAACGGAGCAAATATAGTTATCTATATAGATGAAGGAGTGGAATATATTCTTACAGGTATACATGACGTTTCCCCAGGAAGTGGTGGACAAGGTGGAAATGGCGGGGCTGCTGGAAAAGGCGGGTCTAAGAAAAGTGATGGCAAGCCGGGCTCACCGGGAACAAGTGGTAGTGCTGGAAAAAGTGGTAGCGCTGGGCAAGCCGGGCAAAGCGGGAATATCTCTATTTTACCTTATCGTGATCCTGTAGATTAATCCGTTTAACCATTCTTATATCACTTAGATGCAATCAAACGAACAAGCTGTCGAAATAATTTCTGCATCAAAAAAGAGTGGATTCATCGCAGTAAACTAAATAGCTGTATTGTTCCCTTCTACTCTTTTCAAAATACGAAAACTAAAATTTAAGAAATGATTCATCAATAATAAGCGGAGAGACGAAAATCTAAACCTGATTTCCGTCTCTCCGCTTCATTTATCTAGAATAGTTGATGTAGCTTGTTCTTCTTATTTCATTTAATTATCCAATTCATGGAACTGACGATACACGTCTTGTTTCTTGATTCCGTTTTTGACTGCAATCGTTTTGATTGCCGCATTCGGTTTTTCTCCTTGATCGATCAATTGTTGTACTTGTTCTTTCAAGGTACCTTGAAGCTGTTCAGTTGGAACGATTTCCTCGTTGCTTCCCTCAACAAGTAAACAGCATTCTCCCTTGATCGGCTGTTTTTCTAAATAACCAAGTAATTCTTCGATGTCTCCGCGTAGGTATTCTTCATGGATCTTCGTCAATTCTCGACAAAGCACCACTTGACGATTGCCGAACACTTCCAACATGTTAGTCAACGTTGCGGCTACGCGATAAGGTGATTCGTAAAAAATCAATGTTGCTTTCTGTGCGACAAGAGAGGCTAATATGTCTTGTTGTTCCTTTTTCTTTCTAGGTAAGAAACCATAGAATAAAAATGGTTGCGGAACGAGCCCAGAGGCAATCAATGCGGTCATACCCGCTGTAGGACCTGGCAATGCTACAACTGGGATATCTTCTTTGATACAAGCAACGACAAGCTCATGTCCAGGATCACTGATAGATGGCATGCCCGCATCGCTTACTTGTGCTATCGTTTTTCCTTCTTTTAGCCAGTCGATCAATTGAGGAATACGTTCTTTATAATTATGTTCGTGCAAACTTTTTTGGGGAGTTTGGATCTCGAAATGATTCAATAGCTTTTGTGTATTACGGGTATCCTCACTCGCGATCAAATCCGCTTCTTGTAATGTCCGCACACTGCGAACAGTCATATCCTCCAAGTTTCCGATCGGTGTTGGAACGAGGTAAAGTGTACCAAACACGTGATTTCCTTTAAAGCTCTTTTGGTTATACATATGATTCTCCTTATCAAACAGAGTAAAGGAAGCTACTCTAATTAAAAAATTTATCCTGGTAGTTCAACGACGAATACCGCAAAACAAGAATGCTTTGCGGTATTCATTGACTGTGATAGAAGCCACTGGATCCTTTGATTTAGCGTCCACTTTCACGATAGATCACTTCTAAACAGAACGCACAAGGTTCATCATTTTCACGTCTTGAACCATACAAATCATAACAAACATGGAATCCTTCTTCATAAATCTTTTCAAGATTCATTCGGGATTTTGATAGTTCTTGTTTGGCATTTTCAGCTGGAGCTTGCGCCACTTGGTTCAATTCACGAAGATGTTCACGTAATCGTTGATTTTCCATCTCTAAGGTGGTATTTTTCTCAACGATTTCATGCAGTGCATGTTTCATCTCTACTAATTCAGTCAATGTATTTCGTAACTCTGACTCCAATTGGTTCAACCCATCATATAATGATCTCTTATCCATTCATCTCACCTACTTGGATGAAATTTTTTAGTTCATCCCATTCATATTCAACAGGATTCTCCCGTCCGTTCAGTCGCACACTAACTAAGCGACTAAGCAGGTTCAATCCTACGACTTTCCCTTTACCATCAGGAGTTTCAAGTGTTTTCCCAAAGTCAGGGAGTTCTTTTTTTGCGGCTTCATATGCTTCACTTTCATACTGTAGACAGCACATCAAGCGACCGCACAAGCCAGAAATTTTAGTTGGGTTCAGTGATAATCCTTGTTCTTTTGCCATTTTGATCGAAACAGGGACAAAATCTCCTAAGAAAGAAGAACAACAGAGTGGTCGCCCACAAGGCCCGATACTTCCGATCATCTTCGCCTCATCCCGAACACCGATTTGTTTCAATTCAATCCTTGTACGAAAAACGGCCGCCAAATCTTTCACTAATTCACGAAAATCAATACGTCCATCTGCCGCAAAATAAAAAGTCAATTTGCTTCGATCAAAAGTATATTCAACTTGGACGATCTTCATTTCTAGTTTTCTCTCTCTAATTTTTTCTTTCGCAATCAAAAAAGCTTTTTTTGCATCTTCTTCATTTTTGTTGCATTTTTTTAGCTCAGCAGTTGTTGCTTTATGCAAAATGGGATTGATGGTTTCAGGTAAATCTTCCAGATCAATATCTCTTTTGGGAATAGCAACCGTTGCGATATGTAAAGTTTGCTGAGACTCGACTAACACTTTATCATTGTATGCATATTCTGAATCTCCGGGTGTAAAATAATAGACATGACCAGCATCTCTATAACGGACACCTACTACTTCTACCATTTGTGGCCTCCTTGATTACGCAAAATATAAATTGACAAATCAAAAAATCGTTTGTAATACAAATTGCTCAGCGACGGCTTGAAAACTCACATTGCTACGCAGTTTTTGTTCTGCTAACAAAATACGTTCAATCGTTTGATTCAGCCGTTTGACTTTACCATACTCCCCAGATGTTATCGCCTGTTTTTGAGCTTCCTGATAATAATACATTAAAATTGAAAAACCAGTAAATTGTTGATTTTTTTCTTTAAATACTTTCACCAATCGTTTTTGGACATAGATAAAGGCTTGTGTATCTCTTTTATCTAAGTAGACAAACCATTGATAAATCAAGTCCTTAGCCTCATTAAACCATTCATCTTCTGAGATTTCAACTGCTTTTCCTAAACTGTTTGTCAAGAATGACAAAAGTTTTGCTTTTTCCGCAGAAATTTGCTGATCTTGTAATTTTTGAATCAATGAATCCTTTGACAATTCTTGGAAATGCAAGGTTTGACAACGAGATTGGATCGTAGGTAAGATCCGACCAACGGCTTCCGTTTCTAAAATCGCTAGAAAATCACCAGGTGGTTCTTCTAAAAATTTCAATAGACTATTGGCCGCACTCGCGTTCATTTTTTCTGCTTCCTGGATCAAGAATACTTTTTTCCTTGATTCATATCCACTACGACTAAACTCTGTCTGTAAGCGCCGGATCTGATCGACCTTGATCGACTGACCATCGGGTGCAAGAACGAGTACATCTGGATGTTCTTGATTTTTGATCCGTTGACAATTATTGCATCTGCCACAAGGTTGTTGGTTGTTCATATTCGTACAATATAAATGTTGTGCTAACCAAATGCCTACCTCATGCTTTCCTGTACCTTTTTCACCTTCAAAAAGATAAGCATGAGCGAGACGCCCATGCTCAAAACTTCGTTGAAGTTGTTGATACACGAGAGGTTGCATTTGCGCAAGTATGTTTTCTTGAGCCATAGTTCCTCCTAGAAATGGTGGAATCCTTCAACTGGTAAGACAAAGACTGTTGCTCCGCCCACTTCTACTTCTACAGGATAAGGAACGCCACCGTCCATTGAAATATCTAACGTTACTGGAGTAGAAACAAATTGTTTTCTTGACTCACATGTTTTTTTGATGATCTCTAATGCTTCTTCGACACGATCGTCCTCAATACCAACGATAAATGTGCTGTTTCCCGCTTTAAGGAAACCACCAGTAGAAGATAATTTAGTCGCACGAATGTTTGCATCGATCAATTCATTGGACAAACGGTTGCTATCTTTATCTTGAATGATTGCTAAAATGATTTTCATTTACGTTCACCTTCCTGACTTTCAAAATATTGTGGAAATTGGTTGATAATTGCGTGGTAACTCAATTGTAACACTTCTTCAAAACTATTTCTTGCATCGATCTTATGGATACGCTCTGGATGCTCCTCTACCAATTTCAAATAGGCATGACGGACACGCTGGTGGAACTCTAATCCTTCTGAATCTAAGCGATCGATTTGATTCTGGCGATTTTTAGCGATGCGACGTAATCCTGTGTCAGAATCCACATCAAGATAAAGAGTAAAATCAGGAGTCGTTCCTTCTGTAGCAAATTCATTCAGTTCAGCAATCTCGTTTACGCCGATCCGACGACCCGCACCTTGGTAGGCCAACGAACTATCGACAAAACGATCACACAAAACGATTTTCCCACTCGAAAGTGCAGGTAAAACTTTTTCGACCAAGTGTTGTCGTCGAGCAGCTGCGTATAATAAACTTTCTGTTCTCTCGTCCATGCGATCATTTTTGGGATCAAGAATCACTGCACGAATCTGTTCAGCAATTGGTATCCCCCCTGGCTCCCGAGTTTGAATGATCTCTGTTTTTGCTACTTGTTGTAAAAGAGGATATAGTTCTTTGATGATACTCGTTTTACCTGCACCATCAGGTCCCTCGATCGTAATAAATAAGCCGTTCACACTTGTTCCTCCATCTCTTCTCTTGCTTTTCTATTGTATCTGAAAATCTTTGTTGATCAAACTACCGCGATCTGACTCGTAGCAAAAAATCATAGTTCACGTCTGCCTTCGACCGCTTTCATTAAAGTCACTTCGTCTGCGTATTCGATATCGGAACCAACAGATAAGCCATGTGCTAACCGTGTGACTTTGATACCAGCAGGCTTGATCAATCGTGAAAGGTAGATTGCTGTTGCTTCTCCTTCAGTGGTCGCATTCGTTGCGATGATCACTTCTTGGACCTCTGCATCATGCAAACGTTGTAAGAGAGGAGGAATATTGATATCTTCTGGACCCGTACCTTCCATTGGTGACAATACACCATGTAGCACATGGTACAAGCCACGATACTCACGCATCTTCTCCATCGCCATGACATCTTTTGGTTCTTCAACGACTAAAATGATGCCACGATCTCTCGATGGATCTTTACAGATCTCACAAGGATCTTCTTCTGTGATATTTCCGCAAATACTACAAAAATGTAGATCGCGTTTGACGCTCAATAAAGCTTTAGCAAATTCATTGACCACTTCATCTTTCATATCGATCGTATAAAAAGCCAGTCTTGTCGCTGTTTTTTGACCAATACCTGGAAGTCTCATATAACTGTCGATCAGTTTGGCAATTGGTTCTGGATATTGCATGTTCATTTCCCCTTCAGGAAAATTTAAAAGGGTAAGCCCTTAGTGTATTTTCCCATTGTTTTTTCTGATTCTGTATCGATTTTTTCTAATACGTCATTGACAGCCATCACGATCAAATCTTGTAGCATTTCTGTATCTTCTGGGTCAACTACTTCATCATTGATCTGGATATCTTTCATTCGACGATTACCAGTAAAGACGACTTTGACTAGATCATTCGTAGAACTACCAGTAAATTCTGTTTCATTTAGTTTTTCTTGGGCTTCGCCCATTTCTTTTTGCATTTTTTGGACTTGTTTCATCATCCCTTGCATATTTCCCATTCCGCGCATCATTATTATCGCTCTCCTTTTCTAATCATCGATTACTGTGACTGCTGAACCGAAAAGTTCTTCAGCTTTCGTCACTACATTTTCTTGGTTTGTTTGTTCTTGAGGAAGCAATTCGATCTCGTCTGATTCATCATCAGACGCAAACGATTCTTCGGCTTCTCCATCCTTTGCTTGGACGAGATAATTTTTTCTTAGACCAGGCCAACTTTCCCGTGTGATATAGACAGGCTCTGGCGCATAATCTTTGATCATGCGACTAAGTTGGTTGTGGATCGCTAATTGAAGCTCTTCGTCATTAGCTGCGCGCTGACAGACGATTTCATAATCAAAAGCAATCACTAGTCCATTAGGTCCTGCCGCAACTGGTTCACTTGCTTTGAGCATCGCTCGCTGGGTCACTGACAAACTCATCAAAAGATCATCCCAGACTTCTTTTACTTCATTCAAGTGTTTCCTTGTCGCCTCTTTTAGTACATTATACACCCGTTCCGTAGGAATACGGTATGTACTTGGCTGTTTTTTCTGAACAGGTGATTGCGTCGTTTGCTGATTCGCAGTGACTTTCACCGTGCCATTTTTGATTTCTTTGATTTCCTTTTTCAGCTCTTGGATCTCTTGTTGCAATTGTTTTACTTGTTGCTGATCGATTTCACTAGGCACTTGCTGACTTTCATTTGCTGAAGATTGAGCTAGTTTCACTGTCGCAACCTCTAAATAAATAGTCGCACTATTTGTAAAACGCACCTCATTTTGTGTATCGCTCAAAATTTGGATCATTTGAAACAAACGTTGTGCCGGGATTTCTTTCGCCAATGTCGTGAATGTTTCTGTTTTGACATGTGAGGTTTCCTCTAATAGATTTGGTGCTTGCTGAAACATCAATAGATCACGGCAATAAGACAACAGATCTTCTAAAAAGCGCCGTGATTCTTTTCCTGCCG
The DNA here is from genome assembly GCF_050555445.1 of Enterococcus sp. DIV1304_2. NCBI lineage: Bacteria > Bacillati > Bacillota > Bacilli > Lactobacillales > Enterococcaceae > Enterococcus > Enterococcus sp. DIV1304_2. The sequence goes on along the minus strand of NZ_CP187851.1, from coordinate 760,429 downwards.
CTAAAATTTGATTCAACTCTTGTAAGGCTTGTGGGATCTCTTTGCTAAAACAAGCGGATAGATACGCATCCATCATCTCATTCGTCAAACTCCCCGTGACTTGCATTGCATCATCCAACGTGATCGTGCCATCACTGAAAGAAATCGCTTGGTCAAGAATACTTAACGCATCTCGCATCCCACCTTCTGCTGCTCGTGCGATGACTGTCAACGCAGGCGCTTCGTAAGCAATCTCTGTTTGATCCAAGATATATTCTAAATGTTCGGTAATATCTGCTGCATTGATCCGTTTGAAATCAAAACGTTGTGTTCGAGAGATGATCGTTGCAGGGATTTTGTGCGGTTCAGTGGTTGCTAAAATAAAAATAACACTTTCTTTTGGTTCTTCCAGTGTTTTCAGTAAAGCATTGAACGCTCCAGTCGAAAGCATGTGGACTTCATCAATGATATAAATTTTGTAAGCGGCTTTTGTTGGTGCATAATTTGCTCGATCTCTGATGAAACGGATCTCCTCGACACCATTGTTACTTGCCGCATCGATTTCAATGACATCTTCTTGTGTCCCAGTCGTGATCGACTGACACATCTCACAATGATTACAAGGTTCACCATCTTTGCTGTTTGGGCAATTGATCGCCTTGGCAAATATTTTTGCCGCACTTGTTTTCCCTGTCCCTCTTGGTCCTGTAAACAAATAGGCATGTGAGGTTTTATGGGAAACAATCGCATTTTTCAATGTTTGTGTCACAGCTTTTTGTCCAACGATATCCTCAAATCGCTGTGAACGCCACACACGATAAAGTGCTTGATATGCCATAAGGATCCCCCTTCTTTTGAAAAATTCACTAACTTTTATTATACGTGATTTAGCCAAAAAAAACTACTATACTTTATTCGGTTGTAACAGAAGTGAGCAACACTTAGAAATAAGCCTTAACATTCAAAAAAGCTGCTCGTATTTTGGGATGTTTCGGCTAAATACCAATTTCGAACATCGTTTGTCTAGGTTGCGAAAGAAACCTTAAACTCTAGACTATTAGACAGAAACAGTCAAAATAGCTATTTCATCGTTGATTTTTTTGAGCTGTGTCCAAAGAGTTGCGCCTTGAACAGTATTTATCCAGATTCTGAAAAAAAGTTCAGTTCTAAAACGTATGGCTGAACGTGGAAAATAGTTGCTCTGGTTTTCTACATCTTTCGACTGAGAGCATTTTCAGTCTCCTATGGTATAATACAAACATATACGTAGTAAAAAAATACTTGCTCACAGGGAGGACTTTTTATGGGACTTATTAAAGCAGCAACTAGCATGATCGGCGGCGGATTAGCAGATCAATGGATCGAAGTCATTGAACCAGACAATATGAGCGACACCACAGTCATGACAAAAGGTGTCAAGGTACGTAAAGACGATAAAAGAGGATCCAATCGAAAAGGTACAGAAGATGTATTGACAGATGGCACAGTCGTTCATGTCTATCCGAACATGATGATGCTTTTGGTAGATGGTGGAAAAATCATCGATTACACAGCTGAAGAAGGCTATTATACGATCAAAAACGATGCTGCCCCTTCCATGTTCAATGGTTCATTGAAAGGTGCAATCGCTGAAACCTTTGACCGCTTTAAATTTGGTGGCGTAACTCCACAAAAACAACAAGTATTCTATATCAATCTACAAGAGATCAAAGGAATCAAATTTGGCACAAGCGCGCCATTAAATTACTTTGATAATTTCTATAATGCAGAATTATTCTTACGTGCACATGGAACGTACTCGATCCATATCACCGATCCAATCTTATTCTATACAAATGCAATTCCTAAAAATAAGACGCAAGTTGAAATTGCAGATATCAATGAACAATATTTAGCAGAATTCTTGACTGCTTTACAATCAGCGATCAACCAAATGTCTGCTGATGGGCAACGTATTTCCTATGTCCCATCAAAAAGTTTAGAACTAAGCAAATATATGGGCACAGCGTTAGACGATTCTTGGCGTGAGCTTCGTGGGATGGAGATTGTTTCTGTCGCAGTTGCTAGCATCTCTTACACAGATGATTCGGTCAAACTCATCAACATGCGTAATGAAGGTGCCATGTTAGGTGATCCTAGTGTCCGTGAGGGCTATGTGCAAGGTTCGATTGCTCGTGGGATGGAAGCTGCAGGTAAAAATGATGCCGGTGCGATGACTGGCTTTATGGGTATGGGAATGGGCATGAATGCCAATGGCTCCTACTTAGCTCAGTCCGCACAAAATAATCAAGAACAAATCAAGCAACAACAAGAAAAACAAAACCAACAAACAGCTCAAGGTACTAACGATACATGGACTTGCCCTGTCTGTGGTACCGAAAACACCGGGAAATTCTGTTCAAACTGTGGTGCTGCAAAACCAGTGGCAAATAGCCAACCAAAGCTTGAAATGAAATGTAGCGAATGTCATGAAGTAGTGGATCTTTCAAATGGAATTCCTAAGTTTTGTCCAAATTGTGGAAAACCATTCAAAGGTATCCCACTCGACTAGTTGAAAGGGGTGCCTGAATGGATGCTTTAACACATAAATGCCCCAATTGTGGCGGACCATTGACCTTCGATCCAAAAGATCAAAAATTTCATTGCGACTATTGCCTAAATATTTATACAGAAGCAGAAGTCAGCCAATATGAAGAGGAACAAAAAGCGGCCCGCGACATCAATGGGACTCAAGATCAACCAGTTGCAAAGGATGAGTTCACCTTTACAGCAGAAGAACAGCTCGATCAAATGGATGAAACAGAACGTCAAGCATTTGCCGATGCTGGTGGAATGACTGATACAGAGGCAACAGCTGAACAGACGGCTACTGACGAACAAAGCAACATGGAACTATTTTTATGTCCAAACTGCGGTGCAGAAATCGTCACAGAAGCCACTACAGCTGCTACCTATTGTTACTACTGTCATAATCCAGTCGTGCTATCCGGACGACTAAGTGGTGACTTCTTACCAAATAAAGTTCTGCCTTTTGCTGTAGAAAAAGAAGAAGCAATTAAACAGTTTCTCGCATGGACGAAGAAAAAATGGTTTGTACCAAAAGCATTTTTCAATCAGGAGCAAATCGACAAATTAACTGGCGTTTATTTCCCATATTGGGCAACCGACGCTGAACTAGATGGTTCTTTACAAGCCAACGGGACAGTTGTCAGAATCTGGCGTATCGGTGATATCGAGTATACCGAAACAAAACAATATGCCGTACACCGTGAAGGAAAGCTTTCCTTCAAAGAATTAGTAAAAAATGCTTTGTCAAAAAATACTCAACAAAAAATGGTGGAAGCTGTCCAACCATTTCCTTTAGCTAAAGCTATCGGATTCAAGAGTCAATATCTCGCTGGATTCCAAGCAGAGAAACGTGACATTGAGTACCAAGCAATCAAAGCAGATATCCAAAATGAGTTACGTGACTATTCCGAAAAATTGTTGCGAGATACAGCCAATGGCTATACTACTTTGACCGGAGTACGTGCTTCTGCAGAAATCACTGGCGAAAAAAATGAATATGTCTTGTTACCGGTCTGGCTTGTTACTTACCGTAGCAACGATTCTAACAAGAAAGTCTATTATTATGCAATGAATGGCCAAACGGGTAAAGTTAGCGGTGTATTACCGATCAGTCATAAAAAACTCGCTTTGACCTCTTTCGGGATATTCACTGTTTTAGCGATCCTCTTTATGATTGGAGGCTATTTGATATGATGAGTAAAAAAAGTCTCTCCATTTTCTTTTTATTAGCCATTAGTTTACTGTGGACACCGATCGTAGGAGCTGCTACCCCAACAATCAATGATGAGGCGAATTTATTTACAAGCGAACAAGTCAACACACTGAGCCAACAAGCGAAAGAAATCAATGACAAGATCAAAGGACAAGTATTTATCGTCACGACTACCTCAAATAGTGCAGAACCTAGAGACTTCGCTGACAACTATTTAAGAACCGCAATAGGAAATGATCAAAATGGTTCTGTTTTACTTTTAGATATGGGGCAACGAGAAATCTATATCTCCACTTCTGGAAATATGATTGACTATTTGACGGATCGCCGGATCGATTCGATTTTAGATGATGTCTATGATCAGATGACGAATGCAAACTATTATGCAGCAGCCCAAGCCTATTTGACCAAAGCTTCTACTTATGTAGATGAAGGAGTGCCTGGCGGTCATTATCGTATAGATGAAGCCACAGGTAAAATCACTCGGTATAAAGTTTTGACTACCGTCGAAATAGTGATTGCGGTGGCTTTGGCAGCTATCTTAAGCATCGCTTTTTATATGATCACCGCCTCACGATACCAATTGAAATCCGGGACATATAAATACCCATTTCGTGAAAAGGCAAGTATCAAATTGACGGACAAAACAGATCGTTTAACGAACTCCTTTGTCACGACTCGTCGTATCCCTAAAGCGCCACCCCCAGGAAACGGTGGTGGTGGCAGCACGACTCATTCGAGTGGTGGCGGTACCTTTGGCGGCGGCGGCCGAAGCTTTTAATTAAACGAAAACAGAACACAAACCAAAACATGGATCAGATTATGAGGGACTCCCTCTATCTGATCCATATTTTTTGATTCTTTCATCAAATACTTACAAACTTGTCCATACATCATAGGTATAGAAATAAAATTACGTTAGATAGATAAATATATTGATTTTTAATTTCATAAATGTATACTTGATTTATGAAAGCGTTTCAAATAAACAAAAGGAGGTCTCACCATGAATAACAAAGAAACCGTTCCATCAATCATTCATTTTGGGATGAAATCGGCTTGTTACTTGCTTCTTGCTTGTATCGTCAGTGGTATCTTCATTCCCTATTTATTCTATTTATTGCACTGGGAAGTTCGACTGGGTGTCTTTCTCTTTCTTCCTCCCTCTTTAGCTGCTGTCATCACTGGCAATTATTATTTTATTTCAACTAATACAGGTTTTACTAAAGGATGTATCCGAACATTTCTTATCGCTACAGTCTGTCTGATGTTCGTCGCTTATCTATGGTTGTATCAAGGCATCATCTTCTAAATTCTATCGATAAAAAAGGAGTGTCAATATGTTAACAAAGTTTACAGAAATCATTGAGTGTTATTTGGCAGGTCCAATGGCTACAATTGCCAACCAAAGACATTTACGTGCCATTCGTGATGGGATCATCGCTACATTGCCACTAATTATCGTCGGTTCGTTTTTCTTGATCATTGCTTTTCCGCCCTTACCGCCCAATTGGGGGATCTATCAGTTCTTGTCCGAAAATGCAGCAACTATTTTATTACCTTATCGCATGACCATGTATATCATGTCTCTATATGCGACATTTGGCATCGGTGCCAGTTTAGCCAAAACCTATAAACTAGATGTTGTTTCTGGTGGGTTACTCGCTACGATTGCTTTTTTGTTGACCTTTATCCCTGTCAATATTCCTCTTGAGGCTGCGGAAGCTGCTGGTACTTCTGGTTTTGTTTTGCCTATGGCCAATCTTGGCGGTGGTGGGATGTTTGTCGGAATCATTACTTCAATTTTTGCAGTCGAAGTGTATCGTTTGACGGATAAATCGAAATTTAAAATCACAATGCCTGAGCAAGTACCTCCTGCGGTCGCTCGTTCTTTCGAAGCATTAACGCCAACCTTGATCGTGATTTTAGTCATGGCATCGATCAGCTATTACATCGGCTTTGATTGGCACACTGCCGTTTCAAAAATTGTCAGCCCTTTGATCAGCGCAACCGATACGTTGCCGAGTGTCTTGTTGCTGATTTTTCTAATCACTTTTTTCTGGGCATTCGGTATCCATGGCGTATCCATCATTGGTTCACTTGCTCGCCCCTTATGGTTGCAGATCTTAGAATCCAATACAACTGCAGCAGCAGCTGGTGAGGCTTTACCCAACATTGCAGCTGAACCTTTTTATCAATGGTTTGTTTGGATCGGTGGCGCAGGTTGTACGATCGGTTTAGCGATTCTGCTTGCCTTCACAGCCAAATCAAAATATGCTTCAAAATTAGGTAAAGCAATCATCACTCCTTCTATTTTCAATATCAATGAGCCAGTTATCTTTGGCGTACCGATCGTATTGAATCCAACACTAATCATTCCGTTTATCTTTGCTCCAATGGTTTGCGCAACCATCGCTTGGTTTGCGACTAAACTAGGTTTAGTCAGTGCTGTTACCATCACCGCACCATGGACGCTCCCTGGTCCTATTGGTGCTTACTTAGCTACAGGTGGTGACTGGCGGGCAGCCGTATTGAACATTTTATTGATCATTCTTTCCATTTTCATGTATTATCCATTTGTTAAGATTTATGATAAAAATGAATTAGCAAAAGAACAGGCTTTAGAAACTGGAACACCAAGAGAGACACCACTATCTAACTAATTTGAGAAATACTTAAAGTAAGTTTGAGTCAACTTCTTTTATTTCATAAAAACAGCACCTACTTTCCTTAAAGAAAGAAGTAGGTGCTGTTTTTCATTACTGTTTTTTTATTCTAGTAAAACTGATTTGTTGCAACTTATTATTTCAATACCCAGACACTGCTTGTTTCGGGATTGCTATTAGTATTCCACCATTTTGCTTCATAAGACTTTCCTTTGTAGACGACTTGATCCCCACCAGAATATGCTTTGTTCGCTACCCAATCTTGTGTTTGTGTTTTATCTACTTTTTCCCATGCTTGAGATGTATCAGGACGTTCACCTCTGACCCACCATTTAGCACGGTATTGGATGCCGTTATAAATCACTAAGTCTCCTGCTGTGTAAATTTGGTCACTGCGCCAAGTATCTTGAATAACATTTTGCTCGTTGGTCTTGATTGTCACTGCCTGACTTTTTCCTGACTCATTACCTGCTCCATCATAAGCACTGACTTGATAAGTATAGCTAGTATTGCTTGCTAGATTTGTATCAGTGAAATTCAAACCTGTTACTGAATTGATTTTCACCCCATCACGATAGATATTGTAGCCAGCTACACGTAAATTATCTGTCGCAGCAGTCCAAAGGATCTGTGCGCTATTAGTCGTTACACTTCCCTGTGTCAAACCTGTAGGGATGCTTGGTGCTTCGTCATCTTTTTCTTCTTGTCTTGTAACAACAGTCAAGAAACTCGTTCTTGCTGATTCGTTCCCTGCTTCATCATAAGCGCTTACCTGATACACATATACTTCGTTGCTCTTTAGATTTCCATCTAAATATTCTGGCTTATCCGTTGTACCCACTTTTACGTTGTTCCTATAGATATTGTACCCTTTGACTTTCGTGTTATCTGAAGATGAGTTCCATGCTAATTTGACAGAATGACTTGTTACCTCATTCGCCGCAAGACCTGTTGGGATCGTCGGTGCTTCTTTGTCATTATTGTTCGTACCACCATCGATATCCCCTACTTCACCTGTCATCTCATCTCGGTATTCCCAGATTTTTTTAGTCAAGCTTGGTAGTTTTTCCATTTCGATTCGACTTTCAGCAGTCACTTGGATGCCCCATTTTTCAAAGAAAGGTTGCAAGTTTTGACCACTGATTTTTGAAGCTGCAACAACAAAATACTGACGTTTTTCTTGTTCCGTCGGCAGTGATCGTTGTTCGTTTCGATACATTTTATGTAAGTTTGGATAGAAATCTTCACCAAATGCTAATTCCAATTGCCAGAACATTCCTAATTTTGTCCAAACGTTTTGGCTATCAAATTGTTTTTGTCCGGTTCCATTCAAATAGTTGAAAATAATTGGATAACGATTATCTCTTTCTAGACGACTACGCTCGCCCAGTCCTTTTTCTGCACGCATAGAATAGATGTTTACTGTGACCTCCGTCAAGTCTTTCCAATTCATTCGTGATAATTGATAGGTATGACCAAGTTCATGCCAAATCCCCCATTGTCCCATAGTCGTAGGATTCAGTACTACTCTCATTGCATCTGAGGTGCTGCTATAAGCTGTATGTTGGTAAAAAGCGTACATATAATAGCCAGACTGAATAGTTTCTCGCAAATGTTGGAACAACCCAACTGGCTTACGATGGACAGTAGAACTACCATCTAAACCAGATGTTTGATTATGGAACGTAATGACTTTCTCATGTGCATTAAGAATCGTCTCAGGATCCTTTGCATCTTGGAGTGTTCGATTCGATCCTGTCACTAACACACGGTCACTGACTAGTTCATAGCCTACTGCTGTCGGATTATCGGCAATCATTTTTGTCCATTCTTGCTGAGTTGTTTCGCCAAGAATAAATCGAGGAATCGTTACCCCGCCTTTGATTTCAATACTTAGTTTTCCTTGCGCTGTTTGACCAGATTCATTACGAATGTGGATCAGACCGACTTGCGAACCAGAAATCACATTACGTCCCTTAACAAGTTGTGTTCCATTTGCCGAGCCTTCCGAAAAATTCGTTAAAGCAGGTGTAGTAACTGTATATGTCGGTAGTTGTGTTTGATCAGTTGATTCATCTACGTATATCTCGATCACATCATTCGCACGTTTATATATTCCGGTCGATTGATTAGTACTCGGACCATATGGATTATCTAAAATAGTTGATCTATATGTATTTAGATTCTCACTCTGTTTGAGTTCTAGTTTAGTAGAAATATTTTGATTGTTTTGTACGATTGCAGATGTGGTAGCTTTTTCATTATCCCCCGAATGAATAACTTCCTCTGCGGTAGTTACATCAGAAAACATAACCATCCCTAACAGTGCAGCGCTAAATAATAAACTTTTCTTCATTTTTAAAATAACTCCCCTAAAATCATTTTTTATTACAAAATAACTATAACATCCACAATAATGTGTTATTTACCAATTTTTCTTCACATCTAAAAAAAATGGAAGAAAATTTATTTTATTTGTGCATCTATCTAAAAAAGCCCATAAAATTGCTGTTTATATCACTATCCTTATCAAATAATGAGGTAAAAAAAATAAACAACAGCACGTTTGTCATATTTTCTCACAGTAATAAAAAAACGTGTTCGGGCTATCCATCCTCTCCCACCATCTGAAATCAAATAAGCGGTAGGAACAGAAGTAACCCTTTTAGAAATAAGGCACCATCCACAAAAATCGTTCTCCGAATTTTTGTGGATGACGCCTTATTTAATGAGACTTCCCGATCTCGTGTTAGAAACAATATTAGGCTTTTCAAGCAAATAGATTTTTCTTATATTGACCAATGAGCGCCACAAGTATAAGAAGTAATCCTGAACAAAGATAAACGAGTTTCACGCCAAAAAGATCAGCAATTTTCCCCATAACTAGCATCGCAGTCGAAAAAGTGCCCATATGGATAACTCCTGATATCGCATACACAGAAAGTAACTTTTCTTCTGAAATCTTTTGCTGAATGATCGTTGCTTGCGGAATATTTTTTATCTGGAAAAAGATTCCGATCATCAACGTACAGAGCAAAACAAATGACGCATAAGGGAGCAACACGACTAGCAAAGTTGCTACACCACCCAAAAAAGAGCCTCCTACGATTGCTTTTCCTTTACTTTTATCAAAAAATTCCGGACTTTTCATCACGATCAAACTTCCGAGTAACGCGCCAATAAAATAAGCAGTATTGATATAGCCCCACCAGTTAGCTGGTTGTTCCAATAATACCGATACAAAAACCAGCACAATAGAAGAGGCCCATGCGGTATTGGCAATTCCTTCTATTGTATCCATGATCACGACTATCCGTATCAAAGGCTCTCGCCAAACGTATTGCCAACCTTTTTTCAACTCTTGCCATTTTGAGTGATTTGCTGCTTTTTCAACAGCTTTAGGTAGAAATAAAAATAAAACAGAACAAACTAAAAATAGTCCAACATCTATCCAAACTAACTCAGAAACAGAAAACCAAATAAGTAGAGAAGCACCTACCGCCCAACTGCCGATATTAACGACTTGAAGCATCGTGCTAAATAAACTATTTGCCCGAATCAACTGATCTTTTTTGATATATCGAGGAATAAGTGCCATACTGACTGGTTCCGCACATCCGTCTAAAAATGCAATACAAGCTATCAAAAGATAAATCACGCCTAGGTTACTTGGTTTAGGCAAATAAGAGAGATAGACTGCTAGAACGGTCAAAATAATGGTCTTCATTATTTGACTCCATTTCAACATGCTATCAAGCGATATTTTCATGGATAATAAGGGTGTCAAAAAGCTAGCCAACATCATTGCTCCTGTTACAACGACTGGTACAACGGCTGAAGCAAATGCTGAATTTGTCCAAGAAAAAACTGCACTGATGATTGCTACTGTATAAATCGTATCACCGATATTCGCTACTGCTTGACCGAACATCAAACACAAAAAAGCTTTTTTATCCTTCATTTTTTTCTCCTTTTTCTGCGCCTCTTCTCTTACATGTTTTTGTTGCATGAGATTATTAATTACCAAATAATCAATGTGAGGTCTTGCCATCTCTTTTGTAATCTATATTATCACAAGTCAGACTTTAAAAATTAGAGATTAGAATAATAAAAATATTCGGGTCATAATTTGATTTACACCCAATTATTTGGTAGAATTAAACAAACATTCGGGTTGAAAATTCGTTTAAACCCAATTATTTGCCCAGGAGAATTATTATGTCTAGTAATTTATACAAAAATGAGCTAATTGATTATTTAAAAAACAAATCAGAAGTTTCCACGCAAGAACTCTTGGTATTTTATCGGCAATTCACTCCCGAATTACCATTAAATACATTACGTTGGCGAATTTATGCGCTCAAGCAACAAGGAATCATATATAGTCCCAAAAGAGGTGTCTATGCACTCAATGAAAAGGAGACATTTGCTTTAGTACCTAATGATAAAATTTTACGCATAGCCAACCTTTTACAAACTAAGTTTCCGTATATGAATTTCAGTATATATTCTACAGGATGGATTGGGAATTTATCCAATCACATGTATCAGACAAATAATTTAATCATCGAGATTGAGATTGATACCTTAAATGCTGCCTTTCATTATTTGAAGGAACGGTTTCCAAATACTTTTGTATCCCCAGATCAAAAGATGTATGACTACTATATTAACCCCTCAGAAGAAAATATTATTGTCAATAGGTTATATGTTGATGCTCCTTTAAATAGGTTTGATGGGAGCTTTTATACTCCTAAAATAGAAAAATTAATTGTCGATTTGCTTGTAAACAATCCGATTATTCTTCCAATCAGTTCTTCAGAAATCCAGACAATTATCTCTACTGCTCTAGATACGTACAATATTAATTATTCAACACTTACCCGTTACGCAAACAAGAGAAATGTACACCAAGAACTAAAAAAAATATTGCCTATATAAGGAGAAGAAGAATGATTCAAGAATCAAGTTTTACTACTGACTGGTATGCCTCTGTAGAAAATAACTATCAAAACTTAGATCATAACTTATTGGACAAAGTAACTCACGCTTTATATTTACTAGAAAAGCTTACAGATACTCAATTAGAGTTTATTTTCAAGGGTGGAACTTGTTTGCTTTTATTACTGGAAAAAATCAAACGATTCTCTATTGATATTGATATTGTTATTACTGAAATAATCTCCAAAGAAAAACTTGCTAATACGTTGCAAACAGTTATTGACTGTTCTATTTTTACCCGATTTGAAGAACAATCACGCTATCAAACTGAGATTCCAAAGGCCCATTTCAAGTTTTTCTATCCATCGCCATTAGATGGTACAGAATCCTATGTGTTACTTGATATTTTATTTGAACCCTCTCCCTACAATCATTTAATAGAACTTCCAATCAAAAGTCCTTTTATTATTACTTTACCACCAAACAAAACAGTTTCCGTCCCAGATATCGAAAACATTCTAGGCGATAAGTTAACTGCATTTGCCCCAAATACTACTGGTATTCCTTACAATAAAGGAAAAGAAATGGAAATTATTAAGCAGTTATTTGATATTGAAAGTTTATTTGATCAAGCAATTGATTTAGGTAAAATAAGAGCTGCATTCAACAAATGTGCTAAACAAGAACTTATATATCGTGAATTGAGTAGCTTGAATCCTGAAGATGTTTTAGACGATATCTTAAAGACCGCATGTATCATTGGAGGGCGTGGTAGTAGCTATAAAGAAACATTCTTAAAATTAGAAGATGGAATACGTAGAATCAAGTCTCATATCATTAGTAGAAACTATATTTTAGAAGAAGCTGTGGTCAGTGCTTCTAAAGCTGCATATTTAGCTTGTCTGTTAAAATCTAATCATACTAATATTGACCATTACAATTCCTCTAAACCTTTATCTGAACTAACTGGCGTTCCACTCTTTAAAAAAATGGGAAAGATTAAAAAATTTAGTCCAGAAGCATATTATTATTTTGTGAAGGCTCAAGAAATTATTTAGATATAACAAACGAATAAACTTAACATTTATGATTATTCGTAAACACATAACCAGTAATCAGAAGAAACAGCAAATCGTTTTGCAGTTTTTATGAGCTCTACATAAGAATTACAAAAGATCAAAAAAACAGACTATCCTGATAGGATAGTCTGTTAAACCTTGACTTAACAATGGTTTGATTATTCTGCAGCGTTTTCGTCTTTGAGACCGTATTTTTTGTTGAAACGGTCCACACGTCCGTCTGCTTGTGTGAATTTTTGACGTCCAGTGTAGAATGGATGTGAGTCAGAAGTTACTTCGACACGGATGACTGGGTATGTATTACCGTCTTCCCATTCAACTGTTTCTTGTGAAGTTTTTGTTGAACCTGACAAGAATTTGAAACCAGTTGTAGAATCCAAAAATACGACTGGATGGTAATCTGGATGGATATTTTCTTTCATGCTATTCGCTCCTTTGCCCTGCTTCATTTGCTGAACCAGAGTTGATTTGTCGATTTACAACATTTACATCTTACCATGTTTCCTATAAGCTTGCAATTATCTTTTTAAATTTCTTGTGGGATTTTTTTTGCCAAAAGAAACATCTTGGAAATCTTTAAAAAATTGTTGGTTATTTTTAGTTTTTCGCAAGAAACGGATCAATTGTTCCGTATATTCTAATGAGTCGCCAATCATATGCTTACGGAGTTTCCAGATTTCTTCTAGCTGATCACTATCCATCAATAACTCTTCTTTACGAGTACCTGATTTTTTGATGTCGATGGCAGGGAAAATACGGCGTTCTGATAATTCACGAGATAGTTGTAATTCTAAGTTCCCTGTTCCTTTGAATTCTTCATAGATGACATCATCCATCCGACTACCAGTATCAACTAATGCTGTTGCCAAAATCGTCAAGCTACCGCCTTCTTCGATATTTCTAGCAGCACCAAAGAATTTCTTCGGTTTGTACAATGCCGCCGGGTCGATTCCTCCACTCAATGTACGACCACTTGGCGGTACAACTAAGTTATATGCGCGCGCTAATCTTGTGATACTGTCCATCAAGATAACTACATCTCGTTTGTCTTCGACTAAACGCATGGCACGCTCTAAAACCAATTCAGAAACCCGCGTGTGGTTTTGTGGTTGCAGATCAAATGTGGAAGAAACCACATCGCCTTTGACACTACGCTCAAGATCGGTTACTTCTTCAGGTCTTTCGTCGATCAATAGGACGATCAATTCCACTTCTGGATGATTTTCAGTGATTCCATTAGCGATTTCTTTCAAGATGGATGTTTTTCCTGCTTTCGGCGGTGCAACGATCAATCCACGTTGTCCAAAGCCAATCGGCGAGAAAATATCGATCATGCGTGTTGCAATTTGTTGCGGTGTCGTTTCTAAACGAAGTTGCTTCTCCGGATAAAGCGGCGTCAATGCTGGGAAATGCGGGCGCTCTTTCGCATCTTCCGGATCTCTCCCATTGACACTTTCAACGTGCATCAATCCGTAATATCGTTCTGATTCTTTAGGCGGTCTTGCTTTACCAGCTACTTTGTCACCGTTTCTTAAACTGAAGCGACGAATTTGGGAGGCAGAGATATAAATATCTTCGACACTTGGACCATAGTTGATCGGACGCAAAAAACCATAGCCGTCTTGTCCAACGATATCTAAAATCCCCTCCATATAGTAAAAGCCTTGTTTTTCAGCCTGAGCTCGAATAACAGCTAGGGATAATTCCTTTTTGTTCATCTTACTGTAATAAGGAATCTTAAATTCTTTTGCATAACTGTAAACATCTTTTAGTGTTTTGTTTTCCAGTTCGGCCATTGTCAAATAATCGCTCATTCGGCTTCCACTTCCTCCACCATTTTGATACTTGCTCCGATTGCTGTTAATTTCTCGATGATATGATCATAACCACGCAAAATATATTCGACATTATAAATCGTTGTCGTGCCTTCTGCCATCAATCCTGCGATCACTAAACAAGCCCCTGCGCGTAGATCTGAAGCAACAACTTCAGCGCCATGGAGTTTATTCGGCCCATTCAGGATGATCATATTACCTTCTACTGAGATATCAGCACCCATTCGTGCTAATTCAGGAACATGATTCACTCGCTTCGAATAGATCGTATCCACGATCTCAGCAGTACCAGTTGTCATCAATAATAACGGTGTCAACGGTTGTTGTAAGTCTGTGGCAAAACCTGGATACGGATAAGTCATCACATTCGCGGCTTTTAAATTCTTTGAAGGATAGACTTCGATCTCGTCTTCACTGATTTTCATGCTCACACCGATTTCTTGAAGTTTAGCAATAAAACTTTCAAGATGCTCATAGATCACATTCTTGATTTTCACGCCATTCCCTGCGGCAGCAGCTACAGCCAAATAAGTCCCTGCTTCGATACGGTCAGGAATCATGAAATGACGGCAGCCATGCAGTTCTTCTACTCCTTCAATACGGATAACATCAGTACCTGCTCCACGGATCTTGGCACCCATATTGTTCAATAATGTCGCAACATCAATGATTTCAGGTTCACGCGCCGCATTTTCGATCGTCGTCTGTCCTTTTGCTTTCACTGCTGCTAACATGATATTGATCGTTGCACCAACAGAAATCACATCCATAAACACACGATTTCCGTGAAGCGTTTTGTTTTCTGTTCGTAGGTACATCGCACCATGTTCATTGGTTACCTTTGCTCCTAACGCTTCAAATCCTTTGATATGAAGGTCGATTGGACGCGGACCAAGATAACAGCCGCCTGGTAGACCAACAACTGCTTCGCCAAATTTAGCTAATAAGGTGCCCATAAAATAGTAAGAAGCACGCAAGCTATTGATCTTCCCACTTGGCATCGGTACTGAAACGACACCACGTGGATCGATTTCTAATACATTGTTTTCAAAACGGACAGTTGCGCCCATGATTTCTAAAATTTCTATCAATGAATGAACATCTTGAATGTCAGGTACACCTTCCAAGATCACAGGAGAATCTGCTAAAATCGCTGCTGGTATCAAGGCAACTGCACTATTTTTAGCACCACTGATCGTTACTTCACCAGTCAATGGACGATTTCCTTCGATGATTATTTTTTTCATTTGTTCCCCACCTTGTTTATTCCTCAAATTTTATACATATGCTTGTATTTTATCATAGATGAAACGAAGAAACGAGTATCGTTCCTTTTATTTAAATAAAAAAAGAGAACAATCGCCGGATCGGCACATTGTTCTCTTCTATCAGTTATCTCGTTCGATCTAACTTTTATCGATTATGCTTTGTTAGCAGAACCGAACCAGTCGATATGAGATTCAGCATCTTTAACGATTGCTGCTTTACCTGGTGCTAATAATTTACGAGGGTCAAATCCTTTACCTTCGCGGTCTTTACCAGCTTCGATATATTCACGAGTTGCTGCAGCAAATGATAATTGGAATTCAGTGTTCACATTTACTTTAGAAATACCCATTGAGATAGCTTTTTCGATTTGATCTTGAGGAATACCAGATCCGCCGTGTAATACTAAAGGTACATCTGAACCTACAGCATCAGCAATTGCTTGTAAGTGATCAAATGCTAATCCGCTCCAGTTTTCTGGATATTGACCGTGGATGTTACCAATACCACATGCTAAGTAGTCAATACCTGTTGCTACCATTTGTTTACATTCTTCGATGTCTGCTAATTCGCCTGTTCCGATGATTCCATCTTCTTCTCCACCGATTGAACCAACTTCACACTCAACTGAGATTCCTTTAGCGTGAGCTTTTTCAACAACGTCTCTAGCTAATTTCAAGTTTTCTTCGAATGGTAAATGAGAACCATCGAACATAACTGAAGTATAGCCAACTTCGATACATTCTAATGCAGCATCGTAGTCACCGTGGTCTAAATGGATTGCCACTGGAACAGTGATGTTCATTGATTCAACTAAATTAGTGATCATGTCTTTACATACTTTGTAACCACCCATGTATTTAGCTGCACCCATTGAAGTTTGGATAAGTACTGGTGCTTTTTTAGCTTCAGCTGCTTCTAAGATCGCTTGAGTCCATTCTAAGTTGTTTGTGTTGAACCCGCCGACAGCATAACCGCCTTTACGAGCAGCTTGTAAAAATTCAGCTCCTGATACTACTGGCATAATAAATTCCTCCTAAATTTTGTGAAAACTAAATTTGTTAAGATGATCCTTAACCAACGAACCTATTTTACCAAACATTTCACTAGTTTTCTACTAAAATCAATAAAAATGAAAATTTTCAAGACGCTTTTTTCATTAAATAAATAAAATCCACCGAAATATCGTAGGTAAAAGGTTCTCTATAAACATTTAAAATATTTATTAATAACAATTCTAATAATTTGACACCCGCTGATTTTGACGGATCAATTTCTAGTATTTTTTATTTTGATTCGCGTTCCGTTAACGAAGCACCAACAAATGCTTTGATCAATTTTTGCGGACGGTTCGGACGTGAAATCAATTCTGGATGGAATTGACAACCAACAAAGAATTTCTTATCTGTGATCTCAACGATCTCAACTAAACGATTGTCTGGAGAGACACCTGAGAAGACTAAGCCATGTTCTTCAAATTGTTGACGGTATTTATTGTTGAATTCATAGCGATGACGATGACGTTCTTGAACCACTTCTGCCCCATCATAAGCTGTAGCAGTAGTCGTGCCTTTTTTGACTTTACATGGGTAAAGCCCTAAACGTAATGTTCCACCAAGATTTTCAATGTTTTCTTGATCTGCCATCAAGTCGATGATGTTGTTTGCAGTTTCTGGAATCGTTTCTGCTGAAGCAGCGTCTTCTAGACCTACAACGTTACGTGCAAATTCAACACAAGCCATTTGCATCCCTAAACAAATTCCTAAGAATGGGACATCATTTTCACGCGCATAACGAATGGCTTCGATTTTGCCTTCGATTCCTCGATCACCAAACCCACCTGGTACTAAGATCCCATCGGCCTCTTTCAATCGTTCATCCACATTTTCACTCGTTAACTCATGGGCTTTTACCCAATCCAATTCGATATCCGCATCAAACGCAAAACCTGAGTGTTTCAATGCTTCAACAACTGAGATATACGCATCAGGTAATTCAACATATTTCCCTACTAAAGCAATGCGAACTTTTTTCTTCAAGTTCAAGACACGATTTTCTAATGCTTTCCATTCGGTCATATCTGCTTCTGGTGTTGAAAGCTTCAAATGATCACAAACGATCCGATCCATTCCTTGTGATTGCAATAATAACGGGATTGAATATAGTGTATCTACGTCTGGTGATTCGATTACTGCTTCTGGTTCAACATCACAAAATTGTGCCAATTTATTTTTGACATCTTGAGATACTGGTTGCTCTGTACGCACGACTAAGATGTTTGGTTGGATACCTAATCCACGTAATTCTTTTACGCTGTGTTGTGTTGGTTTAGTTTTCATTTCACCAGCCGCTTTTAAATAAGGAATCAACGTTGTATGGATATACATCACATTGTCAGAGCCAACATCAGCTTTCATTTGACGCAACGCTTCTAAGAATGGCAGTGATTCGATATCCCCAACTGTGCCGCCGACCTCTGTGATAATGATATCTGAGTCAGTCATTTTAGCTGCACGCATGATTTTTTCTTTGATTTCATTCGTAATATGCGGAATCACTTGGACAGTTGCACCTAAGTACTCCCCTTTACGTTCTTTACGTAAGACTTCTGAATAAATTTTTCCTGTCGTCACATTGGAGTATTTGTTCAAGTTGATGTCAATAAAACGTTCGTAGTGGCCTAAGTCCAAATCCGTTTCTGCTCCATCATCTGTAACGAAAACTTCTCCGTGTTGGTATGGACTCATTGTTCCTGGGTCCACGTTGATGTATGGATCAAATTTTTGGATCGTTACTTTCAATCCACGATTTTTCAACAAACGGCCTAAAGATGCTGCTACGATCCCTTTACCAATCGATGAAACCACGCCGCCTGTCACAAAAATGTATTTTGTCATATGTTCAAAAACTCCTTCTTGTTTTATCTGCAGGAAAAGTCTAAGAAAATAAATAAGGCTCCCTATCCTTCTAAAGAATAGGGAGCGTTGATTTCTGTAAACTTCTGACCCTCTAAAAGGGTGCCCAAGGTGTATATTACAAGCTATCTAAACGAAAGTCAAGTATTCAATTACGTTTATACCTACTTGATGGATAAAAGCACTTTCACTGACGTCAATACATTAAGTCCTATGAAACGGAATAAAAATAGTGAAAAAAATATTACTATATATATCGAAATAGTTGGAACAAAAAATCTCATAAACGATCAAATAATCGCTTTATAGGAAAATTTTATTTGGATGTCACCTTTTTTACTCCTTTCCATACTCTATCAAAGCAGGTAATGGGAAAGTTTTCTCAGGATCCACTACAAACGAGCCACAAGGCCAAAAATTCACACTCCAGTGATGAAGAAAAAAAGCGTCTGAGACATTAATCCTCTTGTACCACCTAAAACCGAATAAACGGCAGAAACAGAAGTAACCTCTTTGGAAATAAGGCGCCATCCACAAAAATTTGAAGAACAATTTTCGTGGATGGCGCCTTATTTCTCGAGGCTGAACACTTCTGTCACGACCTCTTCTATACTTTTCTTTGATTTAACGGGATTTTATTAGTAAAGCTCTAAATATTGTTCTCTTTCCCATTCAGAAACGGTTTGTCTAAAGGCTGCCCATTCCAGACGTTTGGCTTCCACAAAGTTTGCAAAGATATGATTGCCTAACGCATCGATCATCACTTTGTCTTTGCGCAATTCTTTGATGGCATTGTGGATCGTTGATGGAAGATCTTGGATTTGCGCTTCTTCACGTTCTTCTTCGTTCATCACGTAGATGTTACGATCAACAGCCGGTGGGGGTGTCAATTCATTACGGATACCATCTAAACCTGCTTGTAATAAAACAGCCATTGCTAGGTATGGGTTCGCTGCTGGATCGACAGAACGTAATTCTAAACGAGTGGATAAACCACGAGATTCCGGTACACGTACCAATGGCGAACGATTACGTCCACTCCATGCCACGTAAACAGGTGCTTCGTAGCCTGGAACTAAACGTTTATAAGAGTTGACCGTCGGATTGCAGACCGCCGTATACGCGCGCGCATGTTTCAGTAAGCCACCTAAGAAATGATACGCAGTTTGACTTAATTCTAGATCTCCGTCTTTATCGTAAAAGGCATTTCCATCTTCATTGAATAAAGACATATTGCAGTGCATTCCAGAACCGTTGATCCCGAATAATGGTTTTGGCATGAAAGTCGCATGCAAGCCATGTTTACGAGCGATGGTTTTCACGACTAATTTAAACGTTTGGATATTGTCACAAGCATCAACGACATCCGCATATTTGAAGTCGATCTCGTGTTGTCCAGGAGCCACTTCATGGTGAGAAGCCTCCACTTCAAAGCCTAAGCTTTCTAATTCCAATACGATATCTCGACGGCAATTTTCGCCTAGATCCGTTGGTGCAAAATCGAAGTAACCACCTTTGTCATTCAACGTCGTAGTGATGCCACCATCTTCATCTAATTTGAACAAGAAGAATTCTGGTTCAGGCCCTAAATTAAATGAGGTAAAGCCAAGTTTTTTCATATCGTTTAATGAACGTTTCAGATTGCCACGAGGGTCACCAGCAAATGGAGTACCATCTGGATTATAAATGTCACAAATCAGGCGCGCCACTTTGCCGTGGTCGCTTTCCCATGGGAAAATCATCCAAGTAGAAAGATCAGGATACAAGTACATATCACTTTCTTCGATTCTGACAAATCCTTCAATCGAAGAACCATCAAACATCATTTTATTCTCAAGTACTTTGTCGATTTGACTCACTGGAACTTCAACATTTTTGATTGTTCCTAATATATCTGTAAACATCAAACGTAAAAAGCGTACGTTCTCATCCTCAATGATTCGTTTAATTTCTTCGCCTGTGATTTGTTTCTTTACCATGGTATCCCTCTTTCTTTTTTTTATTTCATTCAGTCAAAGTATTGACGTTGTTGCAAGCCTTGTGACTGATAATGTCCTGTTTTGGCTAACCCGCCTTGAGCTAATATCTCATCACGGAAAATTTGACGAACGTCGTGATCGGTCAGCGGTTTTTTACTTTTTTCTTCTTGTTTTTTCGCCTGTGCCATTTCATAGACCCGTTTGATTCCAGCCATATTCAATCCTTCTGAAAGATAATCCTTGATTTCTAATAGAATATCGATATCATTCAATGAATACATGCGTCGATTTCCTTCACTTCGCTCGGGATGAACAAATTCCTGTTCTTCATAATACCTGATTTGTCGAGCAGTCAAGTCTGTTAGTTTCATAACTGTACCAATTGGAAATACTGACATTGAACGACGTAATTCCTTTTCTCCCATCTGACGTCTCCTTTCGTCCTATCAATTGAATAAAGTATACCAATCACAAAAAAGACTGTCAACCTCTCATGTTAGGTTTTCTTACATAGGGAGCAGTTTTTTTTATAAAAAAACTTGATCCACTTCTATATGAAGTCGATCAAGCTCGTTTTTTCTTATTATTTCATTTTTAAAATAACTCATCTTTTTTTAGCCATTTTGAATTTTTATTCGCAAACCCACGTACTTCATAGCTATTTTGTTCTTCAATGAAGTGTTCATCTAATACAAGTGTCTGCCGTCTCAACTCACTTAATGTTTGTCCTTGATCACTCGGCACAATTTTCGTATAAGGAAGCATCAACTCCATCAATTGCCGTTTGATGGCCTCGATCAAGCGTTCTTTCCCCTCTTGTGTCTGAGCAGAAATCAAGACATTCGGAAATAAAGTCGGTGTAAATCCTGCTGTGTCGATCTGGTCTGATTTATTATAGACAGTCAATACAGGCATTTCTTTCATATCTAACTCGTCCATCAACTTTAAAACTGTTTGTTCTTGCAAGATTCGATCAGAAGAACTTGCATCGACAACATGAAGCAAGAGATCCATCCCTTGACTTTCTTCAAGGGTTGAATGGAACGCATCAATCAACTGGGTGGGCAGATCTTGGATAAAACCAACGGTATCCGTTACAGTCAATTCGAATCCTTCCGCAAAACGCCATTTTTTCGTCAGCGGATCAAGGGTGGCAAATAGTTGATCTTTCGCATATGATTCAGCTTGCGTCAATAAATTAAGGATTGTTGATTTACCCGCATTTGTGTAACCGATCAAACCAATTTGAAACACTTCGCTACTTTGTCTTTTTTGCCGATTACGTTCTCGATGGGCCTCCACTGCTTTTAGCTCTCTTTTTACGCCTAAGATCTTGTTGCGGATATGCCGACGATCCGTTTCCAGTTTCGTTTCTCCTGGTCCCCTTGTACCGATCCCACCACCAAGACGAGAAAGCGACTCACCTTGTCCAGCGAGACGAGGTAGTAGGTATTGCAATTGCGCCAATTCGACTTGCAGTTTCCCTTCTTTAGATCGCGCACGCATCGCAAAGATATCCAAGATCAATTGGACTCGATCAATGACCGGCGCCCCTACCGCATCGGTAATCAGCTGACTTTGACGCGGAGTCAATTCGTGGTTGAATATGACAAGATCTGCCTCGTAAGCATCTGCTAATTGGGTCAATTCTTGAAGCTTTCCTTTACCGATCAGCGTTTGCCGATCTACTTGAGGGCGCTTTTGCGTGAGTCTATATACGACTTCACCAGCTGCTGTATCGATCAATTGTTCCAATTCTTTCATTGATTCAGCAAAATATCGCTGATTTTCTTCCGTTTCTACACCAACAATGATTACTTTTTCTTTTGCTTCTTTCACGCGCTCACCGTTGCCAAAAATCTATAAATATTTCTAACCAACTATCAAAGTTGTCAGATTGATGTTTATTTCCTGTTTCTACGTGTCCGATTTTGCCACTTCCTCGCTACTCTCGTTTGTTCTAACACTCCACAGGCGTCAATTCGGATACAACGAATCCTACCTACTCTATGTTTTTCGTTTCAGTAGAAGCTCGTAGATCAAGCAATATAACTAGCTAAATTTAAACTTGCATGATAATCTCTATCCGCTGTATATCCGCATTCTTCACAATGATAGGTGCGGTCAGACAATTTCAAGTCTACTTTCTTATGCCCACATTCATGGCATAGTTTGGAGCTTGGATAGAATCGATCTGCTTCTACTAATTCAATTCCATACCCTTCACATTTATATTGAAGTTGGCGTTTGAACTCATAGAATTTTTGTTGTGCAACTGATTTCGCTAGATGCTTATTCTTCATCATTCCTCTTACATTCAATGTTTCGATAACGATTTTTGATGGTTTGGTTTTCACGATCTCTGTCGTTGTTTGATGGATGTAGTTCTGACGAATATTTGCTAGTTTTCGATGTGTATACCGAATTTCCTTTTCTAATTTATAGATGTTACACGTTTTGACAAATCGGTTTCCCTCCTTATTCATCTCGTATTTTCGAGAAACTGTACGCTGTAACCGACGTAGTCGTTTCTCAATTTTTTTCACTTTTTTTGTTTTATTAATATTTTGGTAGACTCTTCCATTGGAAACAGTCGCTAAGTCTTTGATACCCAGGTCAATTCCCAGTATCTCACCTGTTAAGTTCTGTTCTAACTTCTCTTTTTCAATCCCCACTGAAAGATACCAGTACTTGCCATCAAAACTAATTCGTGGATTAAAATACTTTGTATTCCTTGGGAGTTGTTCGCTGGTTTTCACCCAACCAATTTTTTCAAGTAAAACTGATTTTGCTTTCACTTTCAGCTTGAAGTTGTCATTGTAAAAAGCTGGTTTCGTCTTCTTCCTTGACTTCAACCTTGGCTTTTCAGCCTTTAAACGACTTTTGCCTGTCCTACCACCAAACCATTTTTTGTAGGCATCGCAAGCATCTTTTACTGCCTGTTTCGCAATGTTGTTGGAAACATCGTTCAGCCAACCATACTTAGGACGTTTTTTGATTTTAGTAATATGCTTTCGTAAATGATTGTTGGCGATAAATTTCCCGCCAAATCGATGGTTCATTTCTTGCATCTTTAGTGTCCAGTTAAATATCCAGCGAGCTGTTCCGCTTGATTGCCACAATTGTTTTTCTTGCTCTTTCGTCGGGCGTAGCCTTATTTTCCTGGCCCGTATCATCTTCCATCAACTCCTAAATCATTTTCTTCGCTATTTCTCCGTTGGTCATTCGATCTATCAACTGATTTAACACTTGGGATATCCTCATGCAATCATGTAAGTTTTTACATTCTCAATCTGACGTTCTAAGTCATCTTTTTGTTTGAACTGCCTCTACAATAGCCAATAGTTCTTCGCTTAGGTTGCTTTCTTTCAGCGATTCCTAAAATTGATTTCGTTGTTCTTCAGAATAATAACGAGTACCACCTTGCAAAACATGAGCAGGTGTCAATCCACCTTTTTTATCCTAGTTTCTTAAGGTTTGTGGTGTTACGCCTCTTTGTTTTCCTAATTCTCCTATTGAATACATAGTCATCGTTTTCACCCCAATATGAGCATCCTACATATCGATAATAAAGACTATATATTTATAGATTTTTATAGATACTAGTTAACTGTTGTTAGCCTCTTTTAACCAACCTTCGATGGCACTTTCGATGTTTGCAAGATCTGTCGGTTCTTTTAATAGATCAAACCAATTCGCCGTCAAACGATTACGAAACCAAGTCAGTTGTCGTTTGGCATAGCGCCGAGAGTTCAATTTGATTTGTTCGACTGCCTCATCTAGAGTGATGTTTTCTTCAAAATAAGGAAAGAATTCTTTATAGCCGATCCCTTGACTGGCTTGAACCGCCCCTAATTCATAGACCTTTCTTGCTTCTGCAATCAATCCCTCTGTGAGCATTTGATCCACTCGTTGGTTGATTCTACTATAAAGGAACTCACGCTCCGTATCCAGACCGACCATATAATAATCATACAAGCACTCAGGTCTATCTTTCGGTGCCATGATACTATAGCCTGTTGTCTCAAATACTTCTAATGCGCGAATCACTTTTCGCTGATTATTCCAATGGATTTTCCCCGCTGCAAGCGGATCGCGTTCATTCAAATAAGCCCAAAGTTTTTCTTTTCCTAGTTCTTCAGCCATTTTTTCATATTTCTCTCGAACAGTAGCATCCGTTTCTTCATTTGCTCCTAATTGAAAATCGTACAATAACGATTGAATATATAAACCGGTGCCACCAACGATGATCGGCAAATGTCCTCTTTCGGTGATTTCCTTGATCAACTTGCGACCTGCCTGTTGAAAATCCGCTGCCGAATACTGCTGGTCTGGCTCGATCACATCAATCAAATGATGAGGAATCCCCATCATTTCAGTTGGCTTGATTTTTGCCGTACCGATATCCAGATGTTTATAAATTTGTAAGGAATCTCCACTGATGATCTCGCCGTTGAATTTTTGGGCAAGTGTCACACTTAACGCTGTTTTACCAACTGCTGTGGGTCCTACGATCACTAATACTTTTTCCATATGGCTCCTACTTTTTCATTAATTGTTTAACATACCAAGCACGTTCAGGAAAGTCTGTGATGAGTGCATCCACAGGTTCCTTTAATCCTCTTTCAAGCTCTTCTGTCGTATTGACTGTCCAAAGACGAATACGCTTTGGAAACTCCTGTATTTCCTGAGGATGCGCAAATGCCCAAGTTGCTTTAGGGTGAAGACCTTCAATAAAAGGTAAGGTCTTAGCTAGATCTAATTTTTTCATTGAATCACTCATTAAAAGATCCAGTTGTGCGTCTGGTTCGATGACGGATAAACGTTCTAAGGAACGAAGGTTGAAACTACAATAAGCATGACGAAACGGCCACTCATTTTTTGTCATAAGTTCAGATACTTGTGCTTCGATCCCTTCATACTCATACTTGTCCGTTTTGATTTCGATCATCAATGTTCCTCGATAATTTTTTTGGAGAAGTAGCGAGAGTACTTCTTTTAGCGCAGGGATTTTCGCTGCTGGGAAATCTTTACTAAACCAACTGCCTGCATTCAATTTTTTCAGCTCTTCGAGAGTCTTTTCTCGAACAAGGCCTTTGCCATTGGTTGTTCGATCAACGGTTTCATCATGGATAACAATCAGTTGACCGTCCTTACTAAGATGGACATCTAGCTCGATCCCATCCGCCCCCACTCTTACTGCTTCAGAAAAGGCGGGCAATGTATTTTCCGGATGGGTTCCTTTACTTCCTCGATGTGCATAAATCTGTACCATAGTCCTCACTCCGATCATCCCTATTTTACCACAGGAACAAAAAAGAAAAAGCTTGGACTCGTTGTAAGTGCCCAAACTTTTACTTTATCAAAATGTTTAGTTTCTCTTATCCTTGAGTAAACAATATGTTTTGTTTAGCTCCACACATCATCTTTTGAGAAAAAGCCGATTGGTTGTCTCGTTGTATTTTTCAACTGGGATTTTTTCTCATTGATCATTGCGGTCAAATTATCTGTGAAATTTTCCAAAATGACACGCCCACCTTTGTAAGCATAGCCGCCGATCTTCATCGTTTCATCCGGTGAAAGAATCACTTTACGATGAGCGATATTTTGGAATAATTCATCTAAAATATAATTTGGTAAATAAAAATTATTTTGTGCAGAAAATGATTGCAAATACGCAAAGTCATCGATTGTGATATAACAATCGTCAAAAGCATCAAAGCTGACATATTCTTCCAACAAGCTCGCACGCTTTTGGAGAATCTCATTGATTTTTTTATTTAATTGATTCAGTGTTTCGATTTCTTTGACTTTCAGTTCCAATTCGCGTCTACGTTGCTCTTTATTCTCAAGATGACGCATTTGGATCGCCATCCCTAAGTAGACTAAGATCGCTCCTACTAATACACCGATAAAACCTGTGATAGCAATTACCAATTACGGTTCCTCCTTCTTATTGATTTCTTTTTTATCATAACATAAACTCACTTTATGAGACTAGCTCTCGGAAAGTTTTTTCATTTGACCTTTATTGACCAAAAATGTATACTACTTTGTAGGTAATCAAAATCAATTTATGTTACACTATTTCTAAACAAATCAAGGAGGAACCTTATTATGAATTTAATTCCTACAGTTATTGAACAATCCTCACGTGGGGAAAGAGCCTACGATATTTACTCACGTTTATTGAAAGACCGCATCATCATGTTGAGTGGACAAGTAACAGATGATCTAGCAAACTCAATCATCGCACAATTGCTATTTCTAGATGCACAAGATTCTGAAAAAGACATTTACATCTATATCAACTCACCTGGTGGTTCTGTGACTGCTGGAATGGCCATCTATGACACAATGAATTTTGTCAAAGCAGATGTCCAAACAATCGTTATGGGGATGGCTGCTTCAATGGGAAGTTTCTTATTGACTGCCGGAACAAAAGGAAAACGATTTGCTTTACCAAATGCTGAAATCATGATCCACCAACCACTTGGTGGCGCACAAGGACAAGCAACAGAAATCGAGATCGCTGCACGTCATATCTTACAAACCCGCGAACGTTTGAATAAAATCTTAGCGGAACGTACTGGTCAACCAATCGAAGTGATTGAAAAAGACACAGATCGTGACAACTATATGACTGCTGAACAAGCCAAAGCATATGGCTTGATCGATGAAGTCATGGAAAACAGTGCTTCATTAAGCTAATCAACCTATCAAGATCAAAAAAGAAGGCCTTCATCCTTGGATGACAGACCTTCTTTTTTTGCTGTAAAAACATGTGTTAAAACGATTGTTGCCATTCTTTGAAGAATCCATCTGCATGTTTTTGTCCCATTTCGATATAATGCGTGATATTCTGTTTATTTTTTTGGATTTCTTCTTCTGTTAACGGACGGATTACCTTGGCTGGTCGACCAAAAGCTAAAACATTCGGTGGGATGATTTTTCCTTCTGTCACAAGTGAGCCTGCTCCGATCAAACTATTCTCACCGATGACTGCATGGTTCAAAACAGTTGCTCCCATACCGATCAACGCACCCTTTTCGATTTTACAACCATGCAGCATACATTGGTGTCCGACTGTGACATTTTCAGCAATTTCTACTGGGGCATCATGATCAACGTGTATGACTGTTCCGTCTTGTATATTGGTTCCTTTACCGATCTTGATCCAATTGCTGTCGCCACGAACCACTGCTTGGTACCAAACTGTGACATCTTCTCCTAATTCTACATCACCGATAACCGTTGCATTATCTGCTATAAACCTTGCCATCTTTTTCCCTCTTTTCATTTATTGAAGAAAAAAGGTCCTAGAAGGCTGTTCGCCCCTAGAAACCTCTTTTCATTATTCCGCTGCTTCAGCAAATTGGCTGTTATAAAGTTTCTCATAGAAACCGCCTTTTGCTAATAAACTTTCATGTGTTCCTTTTTCAATGATTTGACCTTGATCCATCACTAAGATCAGATCGGCTTCACGGATCGTTGATAGACGGTGAGCGATCACAAAACTCGTTCGTCCTTCCATGACTTTATCCATGGCTTTTTGGATCAACGCCTCTAGTCTCGTATCAACGGAACTAGTCGCCTCATCCAGAATCAATATCTTCGGATCGGAAACAACCGCACGAGCAATCGTCAGCAATTGTTTTTGTCCCAACGAGACATTGTCTCCTTCTGAATTGATCTCCATTTCATAACCATCAGGCATCGTTCGGATAAAATGATCGACATTCGCTGTTTTCGCTGCATCAACGATCTCATAATCCGTTGCATCTAATTTACCAAAACGAATGTTGTCGGCAATCGTTCCTTCGTACAACCAGGCATCTTGCAGTACCATCCCAAACATGGAACGAACATCACTTCGGCTCATCGCTTTCGTATCAATACCATCAATTTTGATCGCGCCATGCGTCACATCATAAAAACGCATCAATAAGTTGATCAATGTTGTTTTCCCAGCGCCCGTCGGTCCGACAACTGCCACCATTTGTCCAGCTTTCACCTCAAAGTTCAAGTCTTGGATCAAAGGTTTCTTCGGATCATAAGCAAAATCGACATGTTCAAACGAAACATTTCCATGGATCGTTTCTGGCAAAGGAACATCGGTCTTATTTTCTTTTTCCTCAGGTTCATCTAAAATCTCAAATACCCGTTTCGTGGCTGCGGATGCACTTTGCAATACGGAAGATAATTGCGTCACATTACCCATTGGTTGGCTGATTTGCCAAATATATTGGATAAAGGCTTGTAATTGCCCAACCACAATGACTCCAGAAATTACATAAAAGCTTCCCAAAACTGCCATACCGATATACGTAGCGTAGGCAGTTAATTGTACTAATGGCATCATCAATCCAGAAATAAAGGCTGCTCGAAACCCAAAATGTTTCAAGCTATGGTTGACCTTATGAAATCCTTCAAATGTTTCTTTCTCACGACCGTATACTTTTAACACACTGAATCCAGTCATGTTTTCCTGAACATAGCCATTTAATTCACCTAAAGAATTTTGCATTTCTTGGAAATATTTTTGAGAAGCATTGATCACTCGTTTAGATATCCAAATTGACGCTGGAATCATGATCATTGAAATCAACGCCATGACCGGTTGGATATAAAACATCATCGCTGCTGCCATCGTGATGCCCAAAATAGCATTGACAATACCGATAAAGGCTTGTTGCAAGGCTCCACTAACTGCATCTACATCATTCGTTACACGAGATAAAATATTTCCTTGTTGATTTTTATCGAAATAAGAAACCGGCAAACGATTGATTTTTTCTTCAATATCTCTACGCAAGTCTTTCATGGCACTCTGAACAACATTTGTCATCAATACCCCAGAAAGCAATTGAGAAATACTATAACCTGTACCAACCACCGCGATCCAAATCAAACAGTTGATGATATAAGAAAAATTGATTGCCTCATTATTCACTAGATTTTTGCTGATTTCTGTTGTTGGAAGCCCGACGACATAAGGCAATGCCGCATTGAAAGCCACCGTTAAAAATGTAAATAGTAGCACTAAGATAAACGTCAATCGGTAAGGACGGATATAGCGAGCTAAACGTTTAAAAGAAGCGAAGGTTTTTTTCATGCTAGTTCCTCCTTCGATAATTGAGAAGCGGCAATGTCGTAATAAATCGGACAATTTTCTAGTAGTTCACGATGTGTGCCCATACCTACTACTTCTCCTTCATTTAATACGATGATCTTATCGGCGTGCATGATCGTACCCACACGTTGGGCAACAATCAATACGGTTGATTCAGTTGTTTCTTTTTTCAATCTTGCACGAAGTTTTGCATCCGTTTGATAATCAAGTGCTGAAAAACTATCATCGAAAATATAGATTTCTGGTCGGCGGATGATTGCCCGAGCAATGGCTAACCTTTGTTTCTGCCCACCTGAGAAGTTTGCGCCCCCTTCAGAAAGATGTTCATCATAACCGTCCGCTTTTTTAGAAATAAAATCAGTCGCCTGCGCAATATCAGCCGCACGTTCCATTTCCTCTTGCGTTGCATCTTCTTTTCCGTATCTCAAGTTTTCAGCGATCGTCCCAGTAAACAATAGTGCTTTCTGTGGAATAAACCCGATTTTTTGTCTTAGTTTACTCAACTTGTACTTACGCACATCTACGCCGTCAATTAGGATCTCACCATGCGTAACATCATAAAAACGTGGAATCAATTGGATCAATGTAGACTTCCCACTACCTGTACTACCAATAAATGCCACTGTTTCACCAGGTGAAGCAGTAAAGCTGACGTTACGGATCACTGGTTCTTGCGAGTGTCCAGGGTACGCGAAGGTCACATTTTTAAATTCAATGTAGCCTTTCGTTTTTGTTTCCGATATGCCATTTGGATCTTCAACAATAGCAGGAGTAGCATTTAAAGCTTCTTGGATACGACTAGCAGAGACTGCTGCTCGTGGATACATCATAAACACACTCGCAAACAACATAAATGAAAACAACGCGTGGAAAATATATTCAATAAAAGCAATTAGATTCCCTACTTGCAACTGTCCATCTGCAATTTGTAGCGTACCACTCCAAATAATCAAAATCATCACGATATTGAATAAAAAGAAAAAGCCAGGTTGGGCAACTGCCATTAAGCGAAAGAGACTTTTAGAACTTGAAGCATAGTTTTCGTTGACTTTTTCAAATCTTTTTTCTTCGAATTTTTCATTTACAAACGCGCGGATAACGCGTAGACCTGATAGGTTTTCACGTAAGATACTATTGATTCTGTCTAAATTCTTTTGTTGGATTTTTGATAAAGGTTCAGAAAATTTAGCAATCCCAACAACAGCTAATAATAAGAATGGCAATGCACCAATCACGTATAAACCAAGAGATGGACTTGTTCGCATAACCATATACAAACTAACAACAAACATCATCGGTGCCATAAAACCGATTCTTAAAATATTTTGTAGAAACAACATGATTTGATACGCATCATTGGTCGTACGAGTGATCAATGATGATACGCCTAGTGTTTCATATTCTTGATGTGAATACGTTTGGATATGTTTGAACAGATCATCACGAATGTCTGCAACGATATTCGTCGTGATCCTTGACCCAAAATAACCTAAAAATATATTCATTATGATCCCGATCACAGTGATCACGATCATCAATAGTCCTTGTTGTTTCACATAGTCAAAATCATCGTTGAGGATTCCAACATCGATCATGCGTGCTAAAATAGTTGGTAGACCTAGTTCGATCAGAATAAAACCGAACACACAAATAAAATTCAACACCAAATATTTTTTGTAGCGCATGGTGTAATGCCACATTAACTTCACTTTATCATCTCCTTTAAATATTCTATCTTGCCATTACTTTCAATAGTAGCACAATCTACTACTTTATAGAACACTACATTTTTTAAAAAGAAATTTTTCTGAAAAATATTTTCTCTTCGTACGTTTTTTTCATTTTACAGTGACCGTTTTCTATACTTATCTCTTGATTTATGCTAGAATAGCAATTAACTATTGTATGTTTCATACAGAGGATCCGAGTAAAAAATATTCCAATTGGATAAGCAAATGCGAGGCTTGTCTCTTTAAGGAGAATCAAGTATTTTTCTTAAAGTATAAAAAAACACAGGTGGCTTGTCCCCTCGTTTTGTGTTGTCCAAAAAATACGCTAAATTACTGCTTTAAGCAGATAAAGGAGACATAAACCATGATTTACAAAGTTTATTATCAAGAGTCAAAAATCCGTAACCCAAAACGTGAAGAAACACAATCGCTATACATCGAAGCAAACAGCGATGTTGAAGCACGCCAACGAGTGGAAGAAAATACCCCATACAATATCGAATTCGTACAACTTCTAGAAGGTAACCATCTAGAATACGAAAAAGAAAACCCAGCATTCACATTAGTGGAGTTTTAAGATGAAACTTTCCATCAAAAATAATGAGACAGGCGTCTTTGCGATTGGTGGATTAGGTGAAATCGGGAAAAATACGTATGGGGTACAATTCCAAGATGAAATCATTATCATCGACGCTGGAATCAAGTTTCCAGAAGATGAACTGCTTGGCATTGACTACGTCATTCCTGATTACAACTATATCGTACAAAACATACACAAAATCAAAGCATTAGTAATCACTCATGGACACGAAGACCATATTGGTGGGATACCTTACTTATTAAAGCAAGCAAATATCCCGATCTACGCTGGCCCTCTAGCTTTAGCTTTGATCACAAATAAACTGGACGAACATGGCTTACTTCGTGACGCTGTGCTAAATGAAATCAATGAAGACACTGTGATCCGTTTCAGAAAAACATCCGTCAGCTTTTTCCGAACGACCCATAGTATTCCGGATGCTTTAGGTGTGGTTGTCAAAACACCTTCTGGTAACATCGTGGCTACTGGAGATTTCAAATTCGATTTTACACCTGTAGGAGAACCAGCAAATTTGCATAAAATGGCTCGTATCGGAGAAGAAGGCGTTCTTTGCCTCCTTTCAGATAGTACCAATGCAGAGATTCCAACGTTTACGAAATCAGAAAAAACGATTGGCCTTTCTATTTTGAAAATATTTGAGAAAATCGAAGGTCGGATCATTTTTGCTAGCTTTGCTTCCAATATCTTCCGTCTACAACAAGCAGCGGAAGCCGCTGTAGCAACGGGTAGAAAAATTGCTGTTTTCGGGCGTAGTATGGAAAATGCGATCGTCAACGGACAACGTCTCGGCTACATCAAAGTGCCTGACGGTACCTTTGTCGATGCGCATGAAATCAATCGTTTGCCTGCAAATGAAACAATGATCCTATGTACAGGTTCGCAAGGTGAACCAATGGCTGCATTGAGCCGCATTGCGAATGGTACCCATCGTCAAATCCAAATCCAACCAGATGATACGGTGATTTTTTCTAGCTCACCGATCCCAGGTAATACAACAAGTGTGAACCACTTGATCAACTTATTGTCTGAAGCTGGTGCTGAAGTAATTCATGGAAAAATCAATAATATCCACACATCTGGTCATGGTGGTCAAGAAGAACAAAAATTGATGCTTCGTTTGATGAAGCCAAAATATTTTGTACCGGTGCATGGTGAGTTTCGGATGTTGAAGATCCATGCCTCTCTTGCACAAGACACAGGTGTACCAGCTGAGAATTGTTTTATCATGGAAAACGGTGATGTATTAGCATTGACAAGTGATTCTGCTCGTTTAGCTGGAAAATTCGTCGCTGGCGATGTGTATATCGATGGCAGTGGAATCGGTGATATCGGTAATGTTGTTTTACGAGATCGTCATTTACTTTCAGAAGAAGGACTCGTTCTTGCAGTGACAACTGTCGATATCAAGAAAAAAGAGATTCTAGCTGGACCAGATATCCTTTCTCGTGGCTTCGTCTATATGCGTGAATCAGGGGATATGATCAATGAAGCACAACGTATTTTGTTCCACGCATTGCGTGATGTGCTAAATGCCCCCGACTGTTCGGAGCATAAATTAAAAGAAGCGATGGTCGGTGCATTACAACCTTACTTGTTCGATCGTACAGAAAGACATCCAATGATCATCCCTATGGTGATGACACCGGATCAAAACTAACTTAAAACCGAGGTTGCGACATAAGTGTTCAACCTCGATAAACAAGGCGCCAGCCACGAAATTTGTTCTTCAAATTTTTGTAGCTGGCGCCTTGTTTATCGAAGCGGTTCTTCTGTTCCCGCCGTTTATTCGGTTTTAGGTGGTGAGAACTAATGTCCTACTCCCAGATTTTTATAGAAAAAAAAGCGAGACCCACAAAAATGTGAAAGAACAATTTTTGTGGGTCTCATCTTATTTTTCGAGGGAAACACGTTGGTTTCAACCTCTGTCATCAATTATTTGGTTCGCTCCATGACGAAGCAAGCCTCATAACAGTATATTTTCGTATAGATTACGCTTTTTCAACGTTTGTAGCTTGTGGGCCACGATCTGAATCTTCTACGTCAAAAGTAACTGCTTGACCTTCTTCTAATGTTTTGAATCCGTCACCTTGGATTGCTGAAAAATGTACGAATACGTCGCTTCCATCTTCACGTGAGATAAAACCAAATCCTTTTTCAGCGTTGAACCATTTAACTGTTCCGTTTTCCATTAATAATACCCTCCTCGTGCCAAAGCACTTATTTGATTGTAACATTGCTCGTGTACGATAGAGGTGCAACAGATGTTTCAACTTCTATTCCCAAACAAAATTACATTATAATTGTACACTTGGTTGTTTTTTTTTGCAAGAAAGCTACATCATTCTTTTTCCATTAATCCTTCTTCACGCAAACTAAAGTATTGTTTGCTGCCAATAATCAGATGGTCAAGAACTTCGATCCCCATCATCTCTCCACATTCCTGAATGCGTCGTGTCAATCGCATGTCTTGCTTGGATGGAAGAACGTTGCCGCTGGGATGATTGTGAGCAAGTACCAGCCGTGCTGCCGAATAGCGGACTGCGTAATGGAACACTTCACGAGGATGCGCGATCGTCTGATCCAATGACCCGATGAACAAGGTTTTCTTTAGTAAGATTTGATTTTTTGTATCAAGATAGATGCAAACTAAATGTTCTTGTTTTTGATCTTTTAGTTCTAGGATCAATTCTTTTGCCAATTCATAACTCGCATGGACAGTCGTTGTTTGACGCAACTGATCGACTTGTATCCGTCGACCAAGCTCGATCAATGCTTTGATCTCTAAGGCTTTGACCCGACCAATCCCACGAACCGCTTCTAATTCTGCTAGTGTTGCTTGTCTCAAGAGCGCTAAACCACCAAATTTCTTCAATAACGTACCCGCAACTTCTAATACGTTATATGGATGCTGACCAGTCCGAAGCAAAATGGCTAAAAGCTCTTGAT
This sequence comes from Enterococcus sp. DIV1304_2, assembly GCF_050555445.1. Lineage (NCBI taxonomy): Bacteria > Bacillati > Bacillota > Bacilli > Lactobacillales > Enterococcaceae > Enterococcus > Enterococcus sp. DIV1304_2. Next base: position 725,578 of record NZ_CP187851.1, on the reverse strand, counting down.
CTGATAACGCATCCTCTCCATAAGTCTCCATCCTCTCCCTTGGTAGAGACGTGGCGGGTACTGTTTGAAGCAAATTTTTTTCCATAAAAAACCTCCTTTCCCGTGCGCTCAAAATAAGATACGAAAAAGGAGGATATTTATTTTATTTTTATTTGATCAATGCCGGAACTTCATGAAGTGAAGAAACAATCGCTGTTGTCTTAGCGGCTAATTCATCAGAAGGCGCTAGTAAATCTGGCACCATGATTACTGGGATTCCTGCACCATACGCTGCTAGTACCCCATTTTGTGAATCTTCTAATATCAATGTCTCCGCTTTTTCAGTACCTAAAAACGCCTGGGCATGTAAAAAGATTTCTGGATCTGGTTTTGCACGTTTGACATTTTCAGCTGAGACGATCGTATCAAAACGATGACGTAGATTATTTTTTTCTAGCAACAGTTCAATGACCTGTCGCTGATTACTTGATGCGACTACTTTTGGGATATCTTTTTCTTCCAAAAAGTTCAAGAATTCTAAAACACCTGGTTTTAATTCAACTTGACCTAAAGCAAAACGATCAAGCGTTTCTTGATAGGAATCGTCGATAAATTTTTGGACAGTTTCTCGACCAAAGTTTGCAAAAATAGTATGGTAGTTCGCCCAAACTTCTTCATCAGAAACGCCTAAAAATCGCAAGTAAAGATCTTTGTCATAGGGAAACCCCATCCGATCGGCTACTGTTTGTGATGCCTCATAATAAACGATCTCTGTATCAAATAATAAGCCATCCATATCAAAAATCACTGCATTAACTTTCATTTTTTCCTCCCAACTGTACAAGCAAACGTCGCACTTCCGAAATAAAATAGAGTGAACCTGTCACTACAAGAACATCCTCAGCCGTCATCTTCTCCAAGATCTCTGCAAGCCCAAATTGCCACATTGAAACAATCGTAACTTTCTCATCAGTCGTTGCTTGGATATCCGACAGCTCAATGGCTTTAGGATAATCAAAAGTAGTGACGTAGATTGTTGCATCTGGTACTTCTTGTAATTGGTGTAACATTTTATCAACCTCTTTTGTTCGTAAAGCAGAGAACAAAAGATGGATATGATACCCTTTGAATTCTTCTTTTAGATTTTGGACTAAACGTGCCATGGCATGCGTATTATGTGCCCCATCTAAAATCACTAATGGTTCTTCACTTAATCGTTCCATTCGTCCAGGCCATTGCGCCTTTTTCAAGCCATTCATCACGTCTTTTTCGCGGAATGGGAGATTCATCATTCCACAATAGATTTGATACATTTCAATCGCCATACCAGCATTTTCAACTTGATGTTTCCCAATCATATGGATCGTCAACTTAGGGATTTTACCAAATTCATTTTGGAATGAAAAAATTTCGCCCCATTCTTCTGCCGGATGTTTGTAGGTAACCGTATAATCCTCTCCACATGCGTGATGTGGCGCATTTTTTAATTTTGCTTGCTTTTCGATCACTGCCATCGCTTCTGGTACGATCTTCCCAGTGACTAGTGGCACATTTTGCTTGATGATCCCTGCTTTTTGAGCAGCGATTTCTTCGATCGTGTCGCCCAAAATATCTGTATGATCCATACCGATCGTTGTGATGCCCGTTAACAAAGGTTTCGCTACGTTTGTTGAGTCGAGTAAACCACCCAATCCCACTTCAATGATCGCGACGTCCACTTGTTCTTCCAAGAAATAATCAAATGCCATAGCAGTCAACGTTTCAAATTCGGTAATGCCAGCTACTGCTTCAAATTGATCCATTTGCTCAACTAGCGGTTGATATTTCTTTACGAATCGAATCAATGATTCATCAGGAATGCCTTGTCCATTGATCGAAATGCGCTCATTGAAGGATTCGATATATGGGGATGTAAATGTCCCGACTGTCAAGCCGGCTTCTTCTAATAAATATCTTAAATAAGTCACTGTAGAACCTTTGCCATTCGTCCCTGCAATATGGATCGTTTTGACTTTTTCTTCTGGGTGTCCGACTACCTCTAATAAGGCCTCTACTCTGTCTAATCCAGGACGTGAGCCAAATGGTAATCGGCTATGGATCCAATTGATTGCTTCTTCGATTTTCACGTTACTATCCCCCCATTCCTCTTCATTATAACAAAAAAGCTTACGTAGGAAACAATGAAATCCAGAAGAGCTCTTTTTACTTAAAAAAGAGAGGCAACTTCCGTCACCTCTCTCTTTCGTCTTACTTGATTGATTTTAATTGCGCAATACGTTCATTGACAGCTGCTTGTTTTTCTAAATAATCTTTTTCTTTTGCACGCTCTGCTTCAACTACATCATCCGGTGCATTCGATACAAAACGCTCATTACTTAATTTTCCTTGTACACGTTTTACTTCGCCTGTCCATTTTGCTAGTTCTTTTTCTAGACGTTGGATTTCTTCTTCAATGTTGATCAGCCCTGCTAAAGGTAAGAAGATTTCCGCGCCAGTCAAGACCGCAGACATTGCTAGATCCGGGGCAGTTACGTCACTTGAGATCGTCAACTCTTCTGGATTACAGAAGCGCTCGATATAGCTAGTGTTTTCATTTAAGAATTGATCGATCTTCGGATCATTTGTTTTGATCAGTAACGTGATTGGTTTTGATAATGGTGTATTCACTTCAGAACGGATATTACGTACAGAACGAATCAATTCTTTCAGTACTTCCATCCCTTTTGAAGCAGCTTCATCATCGTATTCCGGTTGCACGACTGGATAATCAGCCACTACTAAAGATGTTCCTTTATGAGGGATGTGTTGCCAGATTTCTTCTGTAACAAATGGCATGATCGGATGCAATAAGCGTAAGATCTGATCCAACGTATGGACAAGAATACTACGGTTCGTTTGTTTCGCTACTTCGTCCTCACCGTAAAGTGTTTCTTTACTCATCTCGATGTACCAGTCACAGAAATCATCCCAGATAAAGTTATACAATTGGCGACCAGCCTCACCAAATTCAAATTGTTCAAATAAGTCAGTCACTTTAGCGATTGTTTCATTCAAACGTGTCAAAATCCAACGATCGGCTACAGTTTTCTCCCCTGAAAGATCAATATCTTCTACGGTCATCCCTTCAACATTCATGATAACGAAACGAGAAGCGTTCCAGATTTTATTGATGAAGTTCCAAGAAGCATCCATTTTTTCGTAACTAAAACGTACGTCTTGTCCTGGTGCTGAACCATTAGATAAGAACCAGCGTAACGCATCAGCACCGTATTTTTCAATGACTTCCATTGGGTCGATCCCATTTCCAAGAGATTTACTCATCTTGCGTCCTTGTTCATCACGAATCAATCCATGAATTAGTACATTCTCAAATGGACGACGTTCTGTAAATTCCAAGCTTTGGAAAATCATTCGGCTTACCCAGAAAAAGATGATATCATAGCCTGTTACTAATGTACTTGTTGGGAAGTAACGTTGGTAATCTTCATTGTCTTCGTCAGGCCAGCCCATTGTTGAAAAAGGCCAAAGCGCTGAACTGAACCAAGTATCCAACACATCGGGATCTTGTAACCAGTTTTCACTGTCTGCTGGTGCTTCCATGCCCACGTACATTTCACCAGTTTCCTTATGATACCACGCAGGGATCTGATGTCCCCACCATAGTTGACGTGAGATTACCCAGTCATGAACATTCTCCATCCAGCGTAAGAAGGTTTGGTTGAAACGTGGTGGGAAAAACTCAACTGCATCATCAGTTTCTTGATTTTGGATCGCCTTTTCAGCTAAAGGTGCCATTTTTACAAACCATTGTGTTGATAAACGAGGTTCAACAACTACTCCTGTACGCTCAGAATGGCCTACATTGTGGATCATCGTTTCGATCTTGATCAGACGACCAAGTTCTTTTAGATCCGCAACGATCGCTTTACGTGCTGCAAAACGGTCCATTCCTTGATACTTACCTGCTAATTCATTCATCGTGCCATCTTCATTCATGACATTCACTCGTGGGAGGTCATGACGGTTACCGACTTCAAAGTCATTTGGGTCATGTGCGGGCGTGATTTTTACAACCCCTGTTCCAAATTCCATGTCGACATATTCATCTGCTATGATCGGTATTTCTTTATTCACTAGTGGTAAAATGACTTTCTTACCAATCAATGCTTGGTAACGCTCGTCTTCTGGATGAACAGCGATTGCCGTATCACCAAGCATCGTTTCTGGACGGGTCGTTGCGATTTCCACCACACCTGAACCATCAGCCAATTCATAGCTCATATGATAAAAGGCACCTTCGATTTCTTTGTGGATCACTTCGATATCAGAAAGAGCTGTGCGTGCTTGTGGGTCCCAATTGATGATGTATTCGCCACGATAGATCAACTCTTTTTCGTATAGGCTAACGAATACTTTACGAACAGCTTCAGACAAGCCATCATCTAAGGTGAAGCGTTCACGGCTATAATCCAAAGATAAACCCATTTTTGCCCATTGTTCACGTATATGACCGGCATATTCTTCTTTCCATTCCCATACTTGATCAATAAATTTTTCGCGACCTAGATCATAACGAGAAACACCTTGCTCACGTAATTTTTCTTCTACTTTTGCTTGTGTTGCGATCCCTGCATGATCCATCCCTGGTAACCATAACGTATCATAGCCTTGCATTCTTTTTTGACGAATCAACATATCTTGCAATGTTGTATCCCAAGCATGACCTAAATGGAGTTTACCAGTCACGTTGGGAGGTGGGATAACGATTGAATAAGGTTTTGCTTTCTTGTCACCACTTGGTTTGAACAAATCTTCGTCTAACCAGCTTTGATAACGACCCGCTTCTACTTCTTGCGGATTGTACTTTGTGGATAGATTCTTTTCTTCCGTCATACTGTTTTCCTCCTTTAAAATAAAAAAAAACGCCCTAAATACTTTCGTATTTAGGACGTATAAATTACGCGGTACCACCTAATTTGTAATAGTTGCCTATTACCTCTCAAAGTGAGTTAACGATCACTACTCGTTCATCTCTACTCGATTCAAGACAAAAACTCCCAAGCTACCTTCACTAGCTTTCGTTAAGAACGTTCCACCATTCGTTCTCTCTCTCTAAACGTCGGACTAGTTACTCCTCTTGATCAACATCTTGACTCATTTTACAATGGTTAGTAGCCAAAGTCAATAAAAGCTCTTAACGAATCGCTGTTCGATTCACATAAAGACTCCCTTTTTGTGCGATCTTCCCACTTAGTTTTTACTTGGAAGGAAAGACTTGCGAATAATTTTCATCAAAATAGATCAACGTCTGTAGCTCAGTTGTCAGATCGATGTATTGCATATGGACATGTGGCGGAACATTGACACGATCTGGCGCAAAGTTCAAGATCGCAGTAATGCCTCCTTTGACGATTTCATCGATAGCTGCTTGTGAATACTTACTTGGTACAGTCGATATCGCCACTTTGATTCCTTCTTTTTCAACGATTTCACTAAAACGATCCATAGGATAAACCATCACACCTTCGATTTCTTTTTCAACGATGGCTGGATCATTGTCAAATACACAAACAATATTCAAATTTGCATTTCTTCTGAAATTATTGTGTTTCAATGCTTTTCCTAAATTCCCAAAACCAACTAAAGCGATTCTTTTTTCTTCTTCTGTGTTCAAAATTCGATCAAATACTTCAATCAAATAGGGAACATCGTACCCATAACCGCTTCGTCCTAATTCCCCTAAATGAGAAAAATCTCTACGGATCGTGGCAGAAGGTACTTGTGTGATCTCACTAAATTCATTTGATTTGATTCGTTGAACACCAGAATCATTCAACATATTTAAATAGCGCAAATATAAAGGCAACCGTTTCGCTGTTGCTTTGGGTAACGTTTCTGATTTTTCTCGCATATCGTTTCTCCTTGTTAATCATTTCACATAATTTTAGTTTAGCATGGAACAAGGAACCTCGCAATAGGAGGAAGCTTAACTCCATGAAAAACAAGAAAAATAAGGTACCACCCACAAAATTTGACATACAATTTTTGTGGATGGCGCCTTATTTCTCGAGGCTAAACCATTGTCTCGTCCTCTTTCACGTGTCTACTTCTTGAGACTGGATCTTTTATTTCGAATGATCGACTCGTACAAGAAGTACAAGTTCCTTCGTTTAAAGTAAATCAGAAAATTCTTCTACTTGTTCTTTTGCTGTTTCTGTGTGGATCGTTTCGATCTTTAAGCCTGCCAAAGCACGTTCGATCATCCCATCGATATCCAAACGTTCTTCGTATTGATGCACTTTTTCTAGTCGTGGACGAGTCTTAGGCTGTGGCGGTGCAAAAATCGTGCAGCAGTCTTCAAATGGTTGAATGGACAAATCAAACGTATCGATTTGTTCAGCCACTTCGATGATCTCTAATTTATCCATCGTCGCTACAGGACGAATGATCGGTGTATTCGTAACCTCATTGATTGCCACCATACTTTGGAGTGTTTGGGAAGCCACCTGTCCTAATGATTCACCATTTAAAATCACTAGTCCATGACGAATACGGCGGATCTCATCTGTCAAACGAAGCATCATCCGACGTGTGATCGTCATCCAGTAGCCTTGGGGCACCACTCGTTTGATCTCTTCTTGCACTTCTGTAAACGGTACTTCGATAAATTCGATTTTACCAACATAGGGTGTCAGCTTCACTGTTAAGTCTTTCGCTTTTTGCAAGGCTTGTTCACTCGTGTAAGGTGGACTAGCAAAGTGGACAGCTTCAATTTCTACCCCACGTTTCATGGCATAATAACCGGCAACTGGAGAATCGATCCCTCCAGAAAGCATCAACATACCTTTTCCGCTTGTACCGACAGGCAGACCGCCAGCTCCTTTGATCGTTTCATAGGAAAGATACGCACCATCTCGGCGGATTTCCACACGCAACGCAATATCTGGCTTTCTCATTTGTACTTGGATATCCGGAAAAACATCGATGACTGCATTTCCTAATGTTTGGTTTAGTTCATTGCTGTCCAATTCAAAGCTATGATCACTACGTTTTGCAATGATCTTGAATGTTTCTTTTCCTGTATAGATTTCTTGCATGATTTCCTGAACCGCTTGTTTTAAACTTTGTACTTCTTTTTCTACTCGCACGCTAGGTGAAAAGTTTTGGATCCCAAATATCTTCGCTAACTTAGGGATAACTAAGTCTCCGTCTACACCATTCAACAGTAGATGCATCCGATCACGCTCTGCGTGGATCTTGATTTCAGGAAAATCGCTCAATGCCTGTCTGACATTTTGTGCCAACTGCATAATAAAACTTCGACGATTTTTTCCTTTTGTTGAAAGTTCACCATAGCGAACCATGATTTCACTGTACTTCACAAAAACACTCCTCTGTTTCTTAATTGATGACTGAAAACTTCTTGTACAACTGTTTAAAGATGATCATGAATTGTTCGACTTCTGCCATCGTATTGCTTTCATCTAAGCTGACGCGAATCGCTGAAGTAGCTAAATCATTGGGTACTTGCATCGCATGCAGCGTACTACTTGCCATGTGCTTTCTAGAAGAACAAGCGCTTGTCGTAGAGACAAATATTTGTTTTTCTTCTAATGCATGGACCAATACCTCACCACGAATACCTTTTAATGAAAAACACAAAATATGGGGTGCGTAATCTTCACCTTCAGAAAAAATCGTTACTTTATCATACGTATGTAAAGCTTCAATCAATGCTTGTTTAAGATAGGCAGTTTGGTTTGGTTTTTGTGCTTTGATATCTAGAGCTAAACGCAACGCTTTTGCCATCGCGACGATCCCCGGCACATTCTCTGTTCCACTCCGTTGATTTTTCTCTTGTCCGCCTCCAGTGAACAGCGGTGCTAAACGTCGGCCTTTTTTCCAATAAACAAAACCAACACCACGAGGCCCGTGGAATTTATGGGCAGAAAAAGTGGCAAAATCCACACGTTCAGTCAACCATTCCTCTAAAGGAACTTTACCAATCGCTTGTACCGCATCCACATGGAAATGGATTTTAGGAAAATCATTTAAAAAACTACTGATTTCTTTGATTGGTTGAATCGCACCTACTTCATTATTCACTGCCATAACGGAAACCAAAATCGTTTCTTTACGTACTAATTTTTTCAACTCATCTACGCGGACGATCCCTCTTTTATCGACAGGAGCAATACTCACTTCGATACCGAGTTTTTTTAACTGCTCAGCTGTTTCACTGACAGCAGGATGTTCAACGCCTGATATGATCATGTGGTTACCGTAACCTAGTTTTTCAAGCATCGTTCCTTTAAGCACCCAGTTATTTCCTTCTGTTCCACCTGACGTGAAATACACTTCTTCAGGAGACACAGCAATCAGTTCAGCGATTTGTTTTCTCGCTTGTTGTAGCAGACGGTTCGCCTGATTGCCTAAATCGTGTAGACTTGATGGATTCCCGATGATCCGTTGACTTGTTTTGACATACGCATCCAAACTTTGCGGATAGATCGGTGTTGTCGCACTATTATCGAAATATATCATATTTAAACCTTCTTTTTTTGAAATTCTTACCTATTATAACGGTTGTCCCTTGTGCTTTCAAGTGGCGTTTTCTCCGAGTTGGACTCTATAAAAAAATCGATCGAATCAATGTATTCCCTGCCCAACAGTTACGCATCAATGACTTCCAAAAAAAGACAACACTCGGCACTTGCCTGTGTTGTCTTTTTTGATCGCAGGATTATACTAAATCAGGATGATTGAAGTAAAAATCTTCGATTCGTTTGAATGCACCTGGTTCTGTGCGCTCTAATGCTGTGCCGATCTCATCCAAAGCCTCTTGATAGTGATATTCTTTATTGAATAAGTAATAACTCTTTTCAATGGCTTCCTTCACTTCTTCATGTGTGTGACGGTAACGGTTCGCATATTGCAACATTTGCTCGGTTAATGCTGCTGCATCCACTAGATCGTGGGTTTTCTTATCGAGTAACTCTAGATCTTCTTCACATAATGCTACAAGACGTTCGACCTCATCCATGTTGACTCTGATTTTATTCAACACAGTACTCAATTCTTCGATACGTTCTGTTGCCACAAAGAAAAACTCTAGATAATCATTTGGCAAACCTGGTAAACGTTGTTTTTCAACAAACCGTTTAAGACTGCGCAATTTAAATTCGAATGTGTCGATTTTTTCTTGCGCTTCTTTTTCACCTTTTCTTAGTTCGTGTAAAGAATCGCTGATTTCAACCTGTTGGTTTTCAATATCTTCTAATACTTTGAAGACTTTCTTATAGAACGTTCTTACTTCTGAGTAAGGCACTTCATGTTGTTGTAACTGTGGTTTGATTTGTTCGTTTTGACGTTCGATTTCTTCCACTTCTGTTTGGAAACCACGTACACGCCCGATTTCGTTATGGTTCAATGTATAACTTTGAGCGGTATGATCTAATTCGATCAACAATTGACGATTGTTTTTCGTCGCATGTTTGATATATTGTTCGATCGTTGCTTGATTTTTAGTCACAAATACTTGTGCTTCCATCTCACGTTCTAAAATATCGTATAATGCATCGATCAGATTAGCCGTTTCACGATTTTCAAATTCAACAGTTTCAACTTCCGTTTTCTCAATATTGATCAACGAACGTTCGATTCGACGATTGATCGTTTCGATATCGCCAGACAGGTTTTCTTCTGGAAAAACATACTCCTCTTTGATTAAGCGGTCATAGGTCTCTTGGATCTCTTCCACTTGCGCCGGGAAAGTCGTATTCAAATCTTCAAATAATGGCGGGATTTTTTTCATTAACGCATCCACTTCATACGTGTGTTTTTCCGCTTTATCCAGCACTTCACGAGCTTCAACTGGATCACCTGAAGTATTTAACGTAACAAATTGTGTAAACTCATTTTCAATCGTTTTCACTTGCTTTTGTAACTCAGGTAAAGCTGGACCGTATTGCTGTTCTTCTTCTCGGATCGTTGCTTTTAGTTCCTCATAAACGTCTAAAGCTTGTTGAACAGCTAAGGAATTACGTTCTTCTGTTTCACGCAATTCTTTTAAGCCGTCACGAATCTCCGCAACTTCTTTTTCCATTTGGTTCATGGTTGCTTCGGCTTCTTCTACTGCTTTTTTCCCTTTTAGGAATCTAAAGCTCTCGTTGAGATTTTCAACTTCAAAGATCTGACTTTCTAACTCGGCAAATGATGAGGTAGAGATGTCATTCCATTTTTGACTCCATTCACGAAAGGTATTTTGGCTTTGCCCCACTAGATGCATTTTTTTGACATCGTCAACTTCTTCAATCACAGGCAAGTCGAATAATTCTTCCTTGCGTTTTTCTAAGACGTCCAATCGATCTTGGTTTTTTTTCTTCATTACGTAACTAACCAAAAAAGCCAGAATGGCGACTATAATGATTGCAATGACGATCCCGATGATAACATTATTTCCCATTTAAGGTTCCTCCGTTTTCAATATGCATCTACTGTCTCTATTTGTTTATGATCAGACGAATCTGATTTGCATAACATTGTAAATACGTCTTTCGTGCAAAAAGACATCTATTTTATATTATAACATACTATGTTCAGTCATACACTACCTACATAAAAAATCTTTTTTGCTATCTTTCTACCAACTAAAATGAGAAGACCTTATCAAAGACTCGTTGAAGCATTTTCTTCGGCAAACTTTAGTCGCTCTGCCTTCTTCATTTGTTCCTTGATTTCCTTTGCGATCCTTTCTTCAGGTGCATAATCCTTTTGCCAATTGTCTGGCTTCAATACTTTGTTTGTAACAGGATCGTAGTGAGGTTTTCCATCTGGAAACAGTTTTCCCATATTCGCTTGATGGACAATATCAAAAATCCTCGTAGGATCAACGCCCAGCAAAGAAAAAGAGCCATACGTAAAATAAAGCAAATCAGTCAGCGCATCCACTTGCTCGACGAGACTTTCCTCTCCCCAATTTTGTTTTGTGAGAATCTTTTTTTCTGCTTGATCAAGTGCGTGATGCAAGTATTGGACGGAATCATGCAATTTTTCAGCATCACCGTCACTGGCTGCCGCCACAAATTCAACTAATTCTTCGATTTTAAAACCCGCTCGGTCATCTGCATGTTTTTTTGTAAACGCAGTGGGTCTCTCTGGTATTCTTGGATCGAACGTCCGATGGAATTGTTCTACTTTTTGATAAGGTGTTTCTGGTTCCATATTGAATGTATTCCTCCTAACTGACACATATTCAATCGACTACCCCAAAATGCTTCAATCCTCTATAAATACCATCCGCTTCATTTGATGCCGTGACAAAATCCGCTTGCTGCTTCACACCAGTTGGCGCATTGCCCATTGCAACACCGATTCCTACTCCTTTTAGCATTTCAACATCATTGTAATGATCGCCAAACGCCATGATTTCGGACAATGCAATTCCTTTACTTGTCGCAAATTGTTGGATTCCTAACAATTTGGACCCCCCTTTAGGAATAATATCGACCGTATAAGGATTTGAGCGTTGGAACGAACATTCAGGGAATCGTTGGATAAGTTTTTCTTGCTCAGATGTTTGGCTTAATAAAATGCATTGATAAATCGGCTCATTCAAGATCGCTAATGTTTCATACCGTTTTCGTTGTCGGTGAGGACTGAACACTTGTAAGATTTTTTTCAATAGACGTACAGGGAATTTTTTTGGTAAGTGGTTGACTATTTTTTTGATGATGATCGATTGACCTAACATCATCGTCGTTGAACCATCTAATTGATCTCGCCCACCAAAAATGATTTGTCGGTGATGGGCATCCGAAAAGTGGACGATATCCGCTAATACTGTTTTATCAAAAGGATGGTCGACGATCGTTTGATCACGGTCAAAGACTAATTGACCATTGTAGACGACGAACATATCTAGTTCAAGTTCATCGATCACTTCTTTGATTCTTACAGGGCTGCGCCCAGTGGCAACACCGCATAATATGCCCTTTTTTTGTAGTTGATCAATCGCATCTTTAGTTGAAGCCAACGCTTTTGCTTGGTTGTTGACTAATGTGCCATCGATATCAAAAAAAACTGCTTTGATCATGTCGTTCCATCACCTCTTCCGATTATTATTTAGTAAAAATTTCTAGTTGAACAGTTTCATTTCTTATTGGTAAGGCGTGCTTGCTACTTTTTATATAGAGTGGTTACAACAGCCAGGTCTTCAAAACAAATCGATTTGTTTTGGATTTAGCTCATCTGGTTCGATACCTAAGATTTTTTGTAATGCCAAAGCATTTTCAGCCGCATCTCCACCAGAGTTATTATTGAAGATCACCCCAATATGTTTCGTTGACCCTTCTACTTTTTTGATGGCTGCTGCTAATTCCTGTAACTCTTCTTCAGAATACCGATACAACGTTCTTTTTTTTCGCCAATCCTGATCATTTGCTTGCCAACCTTGCTCATTTCTTCCATGAAACCGGAAAAGGGTAAAATCCGAATTTGTCACGTAAGGATCAAATGGGATCGTCGTGTTCAGTAATTGTGGTTCATCGATGATTGCTAAGGAAAACATTGCGCGAGTCATAAACTGTCTCGTGCGTGATAGAAATTGATCGCTATACCAAGAATAATCACGTAACTCAATAGCTACCGGATAGCCATTGAACCATTTTCTTAGTTTTCTTAAATAGGCAACATTTTCTTTGGTGCATTTAAATGAAGCAGGGAATTGAACTAAAAAACAAAAGAGTTTTCCTGACTCGCTCATTGGTGCCATCACATCTAAAAAGCGTTCAATCATCTCTTCTTCGGATTGATAATACTTCTGCCAGTCACCTTGACCACTGATTCCTTGATAGGCTTTTATCACAAAACGAAAAGCTGCCGGCACCTCATTCACCCACTTTTCCACAGATGATTTTCTGGGGATGCCATAGTAGGCGGTATCTAATTCGACTAATGAAAGGACACTCGCATAATCGTAAAGAGTATTATTCTTTTTTCCTGTTAATTTGTCATGTTCTTTAAATGAAGTCAAGCCAACTTTGATCACGGCGAATCACTTCCATTCGTTTAAATTCATTTTATCTTTTTGTTCAAGTTATTCCGTTTGATTCATTCATAGCAAAACTCTTTTATATAGTATACAATAAGCTAGAAACCCTATGCAAAATTATTCGTGAGGAAGTTCTGAAAATGAAAAAAATTCTTATCTTACACACAGGCGGTACGATCGCCATGAAAGAAAATTCTTTAACAGGTGGCGTAAGTCCAGATGTGGCGAACCCACTATTAGATGCAGAAGTAACGATTCCAGAAAATGTTGATTTGATCATGGAAGATATCTTTAATCTTCCTTCCCCACACATCATGCCTAAACATATGTTACAACTTAAAGAAAGAATCAACCAAGCCGTTCTTTCTGACATCCAAGGGGTCGTGATCACTCATGGGACAGATACGTTGGAAGAAACAGCATTTTTTCTAGACTCAACGATTGGTGATAAATTACCGATCGTCTTAACAGGAGCGATGCGTTCAAGTAATGAGTTAGGTAGCGATGGTCTATATAATTTTGAAAGTGCGATTCGGGTAGCAAGTTGTGATGAAGCAAAAGACAAAGGTGTTTTGGTCGTGATGAACGATGAGATCCACTCAGCACGCTATGTCACTAAAACCCACACGACTAATGTTGCTACTTTTCGTACTCCTACGTTAGGACCAATCGGTTTGATCACTAAAAATCGTATATTGTTTATGCAAGAATTACTTGAAGCGCAAAGACTAGATATCGCATCAGTCAAAGGAACGATCCCAATCGTCAAAGCCTATGCGGGTATGCAAGGTGATTTATTAGAAGCACTTGCCCATTCGAAAGTCGACGGTCTGGTCATTGAAGCTTTAGGCGCTGGGAATCTGCCTCCGCAGGCATTAACAGCATTAAAGAAACTCTTGATCCAAAAAATACCAGTAGTCTTGGTTTCTCGTTGTTTCAACGGAATCGCTGAACCCGTCTATGATTACGAAGGTGGCGGAAAAGAACTCGCAAGTATGGGCGTTATTTTTTGTAATAGTATCAATAGCCAAAAAGCTAGAATAAAACTTTTGATTGCCATTAACGGTGGCTTGTCAGAAGAACAGTTGATCAAATTTATGACACAATAGAAATCAAATTGAGTAATACAGGGTTTGCTCGCCTCTTCATATGGAAAACTCAATAGACGCTACAATCACATCATTGTTAAACGGAGTTCCAAATGAAACTCCTTTAGAAATAAGCGTGAAAAAGAAAGTGAGACAAAAATAAAATTCATTTTTGTTTCTATCCTTAAAAGCGAATAAACGGTGTTCCAGAAGTAACTCCTTCGGAAATAAGCCGAGAAACCCAAAAATTTGAAAAACAATTTTCGGGTTTCTCGGCTTATTTCTCGGAGCTGAACACTTCTGTCACAACCTCTTTTCGCGCTTATTTATCGAAGCAAAATATCTCACAATCTTATCTCACTCGATTTATTTTGTTTCTTCATTTTTCTCCCATAAGATATTCGCTGCACAATAAAGTTGCTCTTGCATTCTGATCTCATGTCTCGTTTTTACCTCTGTTCCAGACACCGTTTGTTCATAATGACTCTCGATCTCATTGCCATATTCAACTTCTTTATCAAAACGGATCAACACATGTTTAGGTGTATGTGTTGTCAAAAAATCGTAACCTAAAACATCAATGATCCAGTTGAAGTACATCGCATTGTTCACATGTTGATTGCTGTCAATATCATAAAATCGCACACGATATGGCAACATCAAGCCTGATTCGATTGGCTCGATTTTTTCTTGTCGTTTGATTTTCTTGATTTTTTCACTTTCAAAAGGTGCAATGATTTCTTCATTCACACTACTCATCTTACGGTTCACTAGATCCATCAAAACAAAGACTGATTCGATTTCAACTAATTCATTTCCTTCCTCATCATGAATCCAAAAATTACGATAACAAAAGAATTTATTATACTGCATCGCTTGTGTGGTAACATCGATTTTTTCACCGACATGAGGCAAGCGATTGATGTTCATCGAATAGTTCGTGATTACCCAAGTCAAGCCAAAGCTACTGACAAAGTCGGTTCCTCGGCCTAAATGATCACTTTGTTCTTCCGAAGTCTTGATGACCACACCCAGCATGGACGGAAAAGTCATTGTTTTGTTGATATCACATTCATAATAAGATACTTCATGTTTTTTTGTATATTTTTGTGCCAAAAGAAAACCTCCAATTACTTCTTCATTAATATATGATCGACCTGTGTCCCATAACTCTCTCCAAACATATTGAGATGCGCCAACAAGTAATAGAGTTGATAGAGTGGCAAACGACTCTCCCAGCCCTCTTCCAATGGCCAGCTTTCTTGGTAAGCTTCCAGGAATTCAGGACGAAAGCCACCGAACAACTGACTCATCGCAATATCTTGCTCGCGATTCCCATAAGAAACTGCTGGATCGATAAACACTGGTCTTCCTTGCTTATCATAGAAAACATTACCACTCCATAAATCTCCATGCAAGAGGCTAGGCGTAATCTTCCTATGATCGTCACGATTTAGTAGCTCTTTTTTTAACCGTTGATACTCTTTTTCACGTGTTTCATTCCATCGATTGTTTTTCTCCGCTATGTCGATTTGAGCCTCCAAGCGATTTTTGAAAAAGAAGGTCCACCAATCTTCTTCAAATGTATTGAGCTGTGGTAAACTCCCTAGATAGTTGTCCTTGCGAAAACCAAACTGTGGTGCAGTTGAACGATGGATTTTTACTAAGTCTTTTGCCAGTTCTCGAGGATCACCTTTCCCTGGTTCGATCCATTCCATCAATAGATAGGCACCTTCATTTGTTTCGCCTAACATATAAGTTTCAGGTACTCGTACATGTGGTGCAAGCTCTTTCAGACCATCCACTTCTGCTTCAAAAAAGCGTTTGGTCACATGAGGATGGATTTTTAGAAAATAGGATTTTTGCTGTTCTTCAATTCGATAGTTTTGATTCACATCTCCCCCAGTAATCGGTATCACTTTACCACTCAAACGAATCTCTGTTAACACTTCTTGGATATCCATTTTCACTCCTCCTTGCTATTTCACAAGATCGATGATTCATCGATCAAGTACGCCCGCAACAACTCCTATATCATTTTAAAGTATAACACAGGTATTTATAAAATCCTGAAATCAAGAAATCAACAAAAAACAGATACAGAAAACTATCAAGTCTCTGTATCTGTTTTGATTGATATTGAAATTAAGCTAATGCCCCCATTGGGTCCCAAGGAGCTAATAAAATTGGTTCAGCATTAAATGCGGCTAGCTGTTCTTCCGTCAATAAATCTTTGCGGACAACGATTTGATACGTATATTCATCCATCCACTCGTCACTCATCACAAAGAATCCTTTATCTCCGACTTTTTCTCCCCAGCTATTTTCGACTTTCCATTTCGTTGATTTTCCATCAACTAAATCGACACCAGTCAAGACCATCGCGTGAGTCATCAAACTTTCGCCATGATCCAAACGCTCCGCTTTCGTCATAGAAAAATCTAAATCAAATAATTCATCCATCTCATAAACGTCTGTTGCCATGATGCCGCTATCTCTTGTAGAAGATTGACCAACATCACACCCAAACCACACAGATTCTCCTTGTTCCAATTGAGCAATCGCTAAATTTTTGAACGTTGTCATATCGACATTAAGATATTTGACTTCTTTTCCTCCTACAACATTCCCTAACATTTCAACCGTATAAGAGCGATCATACGGTTTGTCTGCGGTCGGTGCATTGATGATACTTACATAATCATCCAAATTTACACCTATATATTTATCGTAAAACATTTGTGGAGTCAATTGTTGATCGATATGGTAATTTTTTTCTTCATCTCGATACTCAAAATCAAATTCAGTTGGTGGAGTACCTAAAGAAGTTGTTAGAAATTGATAGATCCCAGCTAACATCTTTTCTTTTTCTACTTGGATCTCTTCATTTGTTTTTCCTTCTGCCACTAATTGACGTAGTTTAACGGCGTCTTTACGCAATAATTTGTTTAAGTAGTTATTCAAATCACGAGAATTTGAGCTATTCGCGCTTTCTGGCATCACTGATTTTGGTACGACACCATATTTTTGGAATAATGATACGATCATATCCCATTGTCCACCATCTTGTTGGGGAACAGCCAGTAAAAAAGCGACTTTACGACTGTCTAATGCTTCATTGCCAGTTGCAAGAATATTTTCATAAAAATAGTTTGCTTTCTCGTATTTATCCCAAAAGAAAGTATAATTTTGTGATAATTCAAATTCCTTTAAGTGGAATTGAGTCAACAATTTGTGACGGAATGTATTCAACGCCGCAAACATCCAGCAACGGCCAGATTGTTTTTGGTTTGAGACTTTTCCAGTCGCTAGATCTACAGAAAATACCGGTGTGTTTTTTGTATGTGAAGCAATATTTTCTGCTGAAGCTGTGATCCCATTCTTTACAACAGCATTTTGTAAGGCTTGTTGCTTTTTATTCGTTTGAAATTGATCGGCAAATTTTTTTGTCATATCTGGTGTAATTGCGTTCATTTAATCATCCTTCCCGATTGAAAATATATCTCCATTTTACTCTTTAACCCTTTGAATTACAACGTGCTATTCTGAAAATTCAGAACAATCATGCGATTCAATCTGCCTATTCTCATTATAAAACAAAAAAATCCAGAAGAACTCTTCTGGATTTTGTATAGTACTCCGGCAGTAGGACTCGAACCTACGACATCATGATTAACAGTCATGCGCTACTACCAACTGAGCTATGCCGGAATCAAATTACATAAATATAATATCAATTTTCATCATATAACGCAATACTTTTTTTCAATTTTTCAAATAATTACTAATTAACCATCGTTATTTTATATTTGTGAAAAACAACTCAATTTCTTTTAAATGTCGTCTGTTCATAGAGAAAAGTTATTGACAAATGACCATAAATTAGTTATCCTATTTAGGTAGTAAAAATGCCGCTTTAGCTCAGCTGGTAGAGCGCTTCCATGGTAAGGAAGAGGTCGACGGTTCAAGCCCGTCAAGTGGCTTCATTAAGACAACGTTGTTGAGACGTTGTCTTTTTTGTTAAAAAAAAGACAGTATGACGATAGTCCTTCATGAAAAATAGAAACGAATCCAATTTTTGATGTATTTTGTCAAAAATGAATTCGTTTTTGCTGGTAACCGCACGTTTCTCTCCATGTATTTCCCTAACTTTCTCAGATTTAGTGCATAAGCGCCAATCCGACATCAATCGTCGTTCCTTATTTATCATATAAGTAAAAACAGCGGAACGTGAAATGAACTTTTAGATGATCAAAAACTTCTTTTTTACATTCTGCCTTGAAGTAGCGCTAAGAATTATTCACTAGAAGTTATCGCTTTTTTACATACTTTTCAAACGGGTACATTGACTCCAAACTGGACAAGCTTGACATTCTTCGCATTCATAACCTTTGAAATCTCGGACAAAGCTCCTTTTATCTTTCCTCCGACTATAGCCTTTAAATAAGGTAGGTTAGTTTGCTGAACAAATATACTCATATTGTTTTTTCAGATAGAACCAATTTCTATGTTGCATGAATGTTCCTTGTTCTTCTTTTTGCTTTCTTTGTAATACGTACTGTAGGTGATCAAAGGTGTTTTATGTAGAACATCAATGATATACATATAATTTTGTTCACTCCCATAACCTACATCAATTCTAGTAGCTCTTTATATTGTTCTAAAAATGGTGCTGAGCTTTGAATGTTCCTTAGGTTTAGGAATAAGTCATAGGGTAAGACATACTGGTTTTCTGTTTTGATTTGTAAATTATACCGTTCTAATTCATTGATGCGGTGTTGAGAAATTGCTACGACTAGGGATTTGAAGGCAAAAGCAATATAAATTTCTTGGATAAACTGTTACTTAGGCAGGGAGAAAGTTGTTTGATTGATAGGATAATTTTTAAACATAAAGCACACTCTTTTTTGATTTAGTTTCGTCACTTAAATCATTTAAGGTTGTGTGCTTTTTTATGTTCTTAAATTCAAAAAATGAGCGATAATCAGATATTTTTCTGATTATCGCCCTACTCTCTACTGATTTAAGCAAATCGTTTTTTGTCTTATTTTTAAACTGTGCCTTCTACATGAACAATATATCGTTGATTAGCACTACCATCCCTGCCGTTAAGAGGTGATAATATCAATGCTCGGTTATTTTGTCCATTAGGCGTTTCCATCACAAGGCTTGTACTAACATTTTGGATATAAACTATATTGCCATTTGCATGCGTATTTACTCTATACATTCTCCATTTATCGCTGCTTATATTCCAGCGAGTGTCTACTTTAAAACCTGAACCTGTTGATGCAGCTGATAAGTAGGCTGCTCTAAATATTCCACCTGGGCCACCTGCACTTAAAGGTCCACCCATAATTTGGTAAGTACGGTCAACATTATTATAGATTAGTATCCATTTTTGATTACGCGAATTAGTATTATTAAACATAATCACATCATTAATATTGGACATACTCCAGTCGATAACGTTCCTTGTATTAGCAGGGCTTTGAATCGAAACCATTCGATTATGATAGATCCCGCCCACGTCAACCCCGCGACTTTCAATCTGAGCTTTTGCAGTATTTTCATCTGCACTTACAGTATGCGAACCTAGTATTGCACCAAATGTTGTAGCTAAAAAAATTCCAAAAATCAGTTTCGTAATTTTTTTCATATCTTATTCTCCTTTATTACGATTTGCTTAAACTTAGTATCTCAAAGTTATGACTTATAATTACATTTTGATTAGTATTGCAACAAAAAAACTAACTATAAACAAATTTTTAATTAATCTTATTTTAAAGTTAAAGCATATTCGAACTATTTCATCACATGTTTACCTGGACATAGATTACAACTAAATAAGAATTTCGGTACTATAGTTACGTTTAAAATTCCTGTGTAACTTGATAAAATGAAGAGATAAATTGATTTTTATGTGAAAAAGCGACTCTACAAATCATAACCACCTTCCAAAAGGTGGTTATGATTTAAATTCAGTAACAGCTTATGTAATTCTAAGACAACAAAAAAACACAACAGCTTATGTTGTGTTTAAGAACTCCGGCAGTAGGACTCGAACCTACGACATCATGATTAACAGTCATGCGCTACTACCAACTGAGCTATGCCGGAATAATAATACCAGCGTGGCGGCGTCCTACTCTCACAAGGGGCAACCCCTCACTACAATCGGCGCTAAGAAGCTTAACTTCTGTGTTCGGCATGGTTACAGGTGTATCCTTCTCGCCATCGCCACCACACTTGGTGTTATCTATATTGAGTAAATCTTATTCACTCAAAACTGGATTTGAAGTATTAGTAAGAAACTCTCCGAGTTTTTCATTTTATTTTGGTTAAGTCCTCGATCGATTAGTATCAGTCCGCTCCATACATCACTGTACTTCCACTCCTGACCTATCTACCTGATCATCTCTCAGGGATCTTACTTTCTTAAAGAAATGGGAAATCTCAT
>NZ_CP187851.1:452500-702500 GCF_050555445.1 Enterococcus sp. DIV1304_2 | reverse complement strand
AATGAGCAAGCTCATTGGTTTGGGCTTTTCCCGTTTCGCTCGCCGCTACTCAGGGAATCGAATTTTCTTTCTCTTCCTGCAGGTACTTAGATGTTTCAGTTCTCTGCGTCTACCTCGTATACGCTATGTATTCACGTATACGTAACATCCTATAAAAGATGCTGGGTTCCCCCATTCGGAAATCTCTGGATCATAGCTTACGTACAGCTCCCCAAAGCATATCGGTGTTAGTCCCGTCCTTCATCGGCTCCTAGTGCCAAGGCATCCACCGTGCGCCCTTATTCACTTAACCTTATCAACCTTGCGGTTGGGTTTTGATCTTTCTTCTAGCGATAGAAGTCCAATCAAGAAAAATAAGCAATTGAACTTATTAAAAAACTCTATCCAGCACACAAATCAGCCTTTTCGACAAAAAGATCGTCCAATCCGTGAAAGCAAGCTTTCACTTCTGGCCGCCTATTTTGCTTAAGGCTAAACGATTTGTTTAGCTTTCAAATTCAACGCGGTGTTCTCGGTTTGTATTACTTACATTTTTACTTCAATATCCAGTTTTCAATGAACAAAATTTTGAGAGTAGACCTCTCAAAACTGAACAAAGTATCGACAAACGTGTGTAGTCTCCGTAATATTCCTTAGAAAGGAGGTGATCCAGCCGCACCTTCCGATACGGCTACCTTGTTACGACTTCACCCCAATCATCTATCCCACCTTAGGCGGCTGGCTCCAAAAAGGTTACCTCACCGACTTCGGGTGTTACAAACTCTCGTGGTGTGACGGGCGGTGTGTACAAGGCCCGGGAACGTATTCACCGCGGCGTGCTGATCCGCGATTACTAGCGATTCCGGCTTCATGTAGGCGAGTTGCAGCCTACAATCCGAACTGAGAGAAGCTTTAAGAGATTAGCTTAGCCTCGCGACTTCGCGACTCGTTGTACTTCCCATTGTAGCACGTGTGTAGCCCAGGTCATAAGGGGCATGATGATTTGACGTCATCCCCACCTTCCTCCGGTTTGTCACCGGCAGTCTTGCTAGAGTGCCCAACTAAATGATGGCAACTAACAATAAGGGTTGCGCTCGTTGCGGGACTTAACCCAACATCTCACGACACGAGCTGACGACAACCATGCACCACCTGTCACTTTGCCCCCGAAGGGGAAGCTCTATCTCTAGAGTGGTCAAAGGATGTCAAGACCTGGTAAGGTTCTTCGCGTTGCTTCGAATTAAACCACATGCTCCACCGCTTGTGCGGGCCCCCGTCAATTCCTTTGAGTTTCAACCTTGCGGTCGTACTCCCCAGGCGGAGTGCTTAATGCGTTAGCTGCAGCACTGAAGGGCGGAAACCCTCCAACACTTAGCACTCATCGTTTACGGCGTGGACTACCAGGGTATCTAATCCTGTTTGCTCCCCACGCTTTCGAGCCTCAGCGTCAGTTACAGACCAGAGAGCCGCCTTCGCCACTGGTGTTCCTCCATATATCTACGCATTTCACCGCTACACATGGAATTCCACTCTCCTCTTCTGCACTCAAGTCTCCCAGTTTCCAATGACCCTCCCCGGTTGAGCCGGGGGCTTTCGCATCAGACTTAAGAAACCGCCTGCGCTCGCTTTACGCCCAATAAATCCGGACAACGCTTGCCACCTACGTATTACCGCGGCTGCTGGCACGTAGTTAGCCGTGGCTTTCTGGTTAGATACCGTCAAGGGGTGAACAGTTACTCTCACCCTTGTTCTTCTCTAACAACAGAGTTTTACGATCCGAAAACCTTCTTCACTCACGCGGCGTTGCTCGGTCAGACTTTCGTCCATTGCCGAAGATTCCCTACTGCTGCCTCCCGTAGGAGTTTGGGCCGTGTCTCAGTCCCAATGTGGCCGATCACCCTCTCAGGTCGGCTATGCATCGTTGCCTTGGTGAGCCGTTACCTCACCAACTAGCTAATGCACCGCGGGTCCATCCATCAGCGGCACCGTAAAGCGCCTTTCAAAACGAAACCATGCGGCTTCGATTGTTATACGGTATTAGCACCTGTTTCCAAGTGTTATCCCCTTCTGATGGGCAGGTTACCCACGTGTTACTCACCCGTTCGCCACTCCTCTTTTCCCGGTGGAGCAAGCTCCGGTGGGAAAAGAAGCGTTCGACTTGCATGTATTAGGCACGCCGCCAGCGTTCGTCCTGAGCCAGGATCAAACTCTCATAAATAAAAGTTAGAACAATCTTGCGATTGTTAAGCTCAATTGTTTGCTAGCATATTGCTTGCTTGTTAAAAATGTTTGTTGTCTTGAATTGAATCAAGACGCCCTACACATTTGGTTTGTCTTACTTTGTTCAGTTTTCAAAGGTCTACGTGATAATCGAAACACAACTGTCTCAACTTATCATTTGTGATTGCCGTAGCAACTTTTATATCTTAGCAAACTCTCGAATGATTGTCAACTATTTTTTAAAAGTTTTTTGAACTCGTTTTTCACGAGGTCGTTTTAGCAACTCACTTATCATAACTCGTCGCATGTTATTTGTCAACACTTTATTTCGCTTTAAATTCTTACATACAAGCGCCTCACAAAGCGCTGAAATAATTCAACTTCGTTATATTAACATGGTTTCATCCAGCGGTCAATAGTTTTTTCGATGTTTTTCTGAATATTTTCAAAAGAACTTTTTTTCGAATCAACGTTTTCTAATTTACCATGCTACACACCTAGCGTCAATACTTATTTTTAAGTAAAAAAAAGACAAGGTTTCCAATCATTTTATGATCATTCGGATTATCCATGTATTTAAGTGCTTTTTTTATAAAACAGGTAAAAAATCAATTGAATCCTGAACATTCTCTTCTACTTTTCTTTTAAGATAGACAAAAAAAAGAAGTTTGAAAGATATTCAAACTTCTCTGAAAGTCCTGCTTGGTTCCAAAAAATGATCTCCTATTTTATTCGTTGATTCTCAAGTAGTCAACTATACACCTGCGAACGGTATTCATTTCTCTTTGGTAGAGGTACTTGAATCAATTTAAAAAATCGGTACACCATCTACTTCATAAATCCCTAGTACCGTACGCATTTGTCCTGGATCTTCCCAATGATAACCTTCGCCTAACTGTTCTTGTTGATTTTTTTGTTCCGTTTCAAAAACAAAAAGTGGAACATTTTCTTGATTGATATGGGTATTCGTCAACTCCATCAAGTTGATTTTACTCACATCAATATGAACGATTTCTTTTAAGAAACTAAGTATGTTTGCTAAACCAGTCTTATCATTTGAGTGGTCTGCGCATGCGAACTCTAATTTATTCTCTCTTGAATGAACTAAAAATTTTTTAGATCCATCCTCCAAATGCAACATAATTGTACCAGCGACTCTTTTGTTTGCCAAAATTTCCACCTCGATCAACTTGTTTATGGCTTACAAGAGAATTTTAGCATATTTTCAGAAAAAATACACTTTTATTTCCTTGATTCTTTTTTATCTAATTGGATCAACGCTTCCTTGATCCATATAGGTAACTGTTTTTCAATCGTTGCAAACCCGATTTTTTTATTTTTATTAGTGAAGTATCGTTTTCTTCGGTATGGGATCGATGGTACTTTCTTTTCTAAGGTACGTAACGACAGACTGATTTTATTCGAATACTCATCAATATCAATGATTTGTACAGTCACCGGTTGCCCCACCTTCAATAATGTATGAATACTTTTCGTATAACCAGATTGCACTTCTGATACGTGGATCAACCCTTGTGTCTCTTCATCTAATGAAACGAACGCTCCATATGGTTGTATTCCAGTAATTTTCCCTTTGATTATTTCGCCTATTCTATAAGTCATATACTTCCCTCTCTTCGCATTTATCATTATACTGTAAATATTAAAAAAAAAGAAGTTCTGTTCTTGCATCTAGATATGGAGGTCTTATAGATGGAACAATTTGATGAAATAGTTTCAAGACTAAACACAGATAGCGTAAAATGGGATGCCATCTCACAAACTTATCATAGGAATGATCTTTTACCTTTATGGGTAGCGGATATGGATTTTCTTGCCCCTCAAGGAGTAACAACCGCTTTTCAAAACTATCTGCAAAAAGGCATTTTTGGTTATTCGATCGTACCGGACGGTCTCTACCGATCAGTGATTGATTGGGAAGAAAGGCGCCATCATGTGACTCTAACTAAAGACCACATTCTTTTCACTAGTGGAGTCTTAGCTAGTCTCTCATTGGCGATTCAAGCATTTACAGCTCCAGGTGATGCAGTGTTGATTCATGATCCAGTTTATCCTCCATTTGGTGCAATTGTTGAAAATAATGAGCGTCAATTGATTCGCAGTCCTTTAAATAAAACAGCCGATCATTTTGAAATGGACTTTCAAGATATGGAAGAAAAAATCGTCTCAAACAAGATAAAAGCAATGATTCTATGTAACCCGCATAATCCAGGTGGTCGTGTTTGGACTAAAGAAGAGCTCAAACAGTTAAGTGAACTCTGCTTAACATACGACGTCTTCTTATTTAGTGATGAGATCCATCAAGATATCGTCTTTTCCGGACATGGATTCACCTCGATGCAAACAATTGATCCTGCCCTTTCTCGATTATTGATCACATTCACTTCAGCAACTAAGACATTTAATCTAGCTGCAATAAAAAATTCAATGGTCTTCATCAAAGATCATGATTTAAAAAGTCGCTTTACGAAACAATTAGAAAAAAATCAACATCAAGGAATCAATACTTTCGGACTCTTAGGCACTCAAGCTGCTTACGAAACTGGTGAGGAATGGTTAAATGAGTTATTAGTTTATCTGGAAGAAAATGTCCAAGAAGTCATTACCTTCTTTACTAAGCATCTCCCTGATGTCAAAGTGATGAAGCCAGAAGGAACGTACCTTATATGGCTTGATTTTTCTGCCTACACGAACGATGACCGGCTACTTGAAAAGAAGCTGATTGAAAAAGGCAGAGTCGTCTTGAATCCTGGGATCAGTTTTGGACCAAGTGGTCATTGCCATATGCGTTTGAATGTCGCTTGTCCAAGATCAGTATTAAAAGAAGGGCTTTTACGTATCCAACGTGCTTTAAGTTAGAAAACGAAAGAAGTCATTGGACAAAAAATGTTAGTCTTCCCTACTTTGTTACCACCCCAACCAAAAAAGCACCGAACAGCAAAAGTATTTTCTGCTTTTGCTGTTCGGTGTTTTTTTTTGAGCTTGGTATGTTTAAAATTTTACTTTATTCAGAAATCTCAATCGTTTCGATCACTACATCATGTACTGGACGATCTTGTGGTCCACGTTGCGCATTTGCGATATCATCGACTGTATCCATTCCTTCAAGTACATGGCCAAACACTGTATGACGGAAATCAAGCCATGGTGTTCCACCATTTTTATACGCTTCAATGATTTCTTTAGGGAATCCTGCTCCTTCTAATTGACTAAGCATGTTTTCTGGCACATTTGTGTTGTTGACGATAAAGAATTGGCTGCCATTTGTATTTGGACCAGAGTTAGCCATTGATAGTGCGCCACGTAGATTGAACAATTCGCGGCTGAACTCATCTTCAAAACTTTCGCCGTAAATGCTTTCACCTCCCATACCTGTACCGGTTGGGTCGCCTCCTTGAATCATGAAATCAGGGATCACACGATGAAAAATCACGCCATCATAGTACCCTTTTTTTGCTAATTCAACAAAGTTTTGGACTGTTTTAGGTGCTAACTCAGGAAATAGTTTTACTGTAATATCTCCGCGGTTCGTTTTTATAAGAGCTTTAGGCCCCTTTTCATTCATAAGATCAAGTTGTGGAAATGCCATTTTTTCTTCCTCCTAAAAAATTCTGTCTTCCTGTGTAATCATAACATATTCTATTGATATACGGTAAAGATGAGCCACAAGAAAATCAAAAAAACGATGTTGTAGAATGCAAAGACGAATAAATACTTTTTTCTCCATTCCGGATATTGCTTGATGACTAATTTGTAAGAGATCAAACTTGCCATTGAAGCAATCAATGTCCCTAATCCTCCCAAGTTCGTCCCAATGATCAGACCCTTGATATTTTCTGTATAACTTGATAACAGGAGCGCCGCAGGAACATTACTAATCAATTGACTTGCAAAAATGCTTGCACTGACTTCATGATGCGCCACACTTTTTTCAAAAAAGGCTCGGACAACATCTACTTGTTTGATATTCCCGATGAATATAAAAAGAAAAACAAACGTAAATAATAAGGAGTAATCGATATGTTTAAAGAGTCGGCGATCATTGCCTAGGATGCTGACACTCACTAAGACTAATACGACATAATGAGGGATGATGCCACTTACAGCTAGAAGACATATTAAAAATAGACCAAAATAAAAAATGAGTTGTTTTCGCTTTAACATTATCTCTTCTGTATTCGCCAAATCGATGGTATTATTCTTGATTCTCCCATAGATCAACACCACCAATAATATGGCAGCAGCTAGTGTATAGGGAAGCATCAACTGTAAAAATTCGAACAGTTGTAAGTGTGATTGTGCGAATAAATAAAGATTTTGTGGATTACCGATCGGAGTGAACATACTTCCTAGATTACCCGCAATCGTCATCAAAGTTATGACGAGAGGAATCAATGTTCGCATGCCGATCCTTTCTACTATCAATAGACCAAATGGTACAAAAATGATCAGTGCCACATCATTCGTAATCAGCATACTACTGATAAACGTGAGAAACACTAAAATCAAAATAATCCCTCTCGTATTTTTTGTCTGGGTGATCAAATAATTGCCTAGATAATCGAAAAACTGTTGTTGCCGTATCCCTTCTACAATCAACATCAAACAAAAAAGAAGAATCAATGTGTGAAAATCGATATAAGAAAAATAATTGAAGTTTGGCGGGATGATGAACATGGTACCTATTGCTAAAAGAAAAGACAGTGTCAATACTCCGTCTTCTTTTGCATTGCTTGTTATTCTTTTAATCATAAAATTCTACCTCTTAGATTCAAACACTTCGTACTAGTAAAATAACTCTTTTTAGCTAATATTGAAAGTAAATAAACTAGATGTTAGATCACTCCTTATATTTTAGTGACTGCTCGTTCCATAATTAAACTATTTGAGAAGAATTCTCAATTAAATTCTGTTATAGTGTCACCAAGGGAGGAATTTCAAATGGAAATTTACGATATTACAATTATTGGTGCAGGGCCGGTTGGCATGTTTGCAGCTTTTTATGCTGGTATGCGCCAAGCGAAAACCAATATTATTGATAGTTTGCCTCAACTTGGTGGACAGTTAACTACCTTATACCCTGAAAAATATATTTATGACATTCCTGGTTATCCAGCAATCAAAGCGGTTGATCTTGTTAATAATTTAAAGAAACAATTGACCACTTTTAATCATACATTTCATTTAAATGAAGAAGTTCTCTCACTTTCCAGAGAAGATGAGATCATCGAGATCACTACTACGAAAGGTATCCATTATTCAAAAGCTGTGATCCTGACGCTAGGAAGTGGTTCTTTCCAACCAAGAAAGCTGAATTTAGAACATGCTGACCGATACGAAAACCATGGGTTAGATTATTTCGTGAACGACTTGATGAAATATGCAGGAAAGAAAGTTGCCATTGCTGGTGGTGGGGATTCAGCAATCGACTGGGCACTGATGCTTGAACCTATTGCGAGTGAAGTTTATTTGATTCATCGTCGAGAGGCATTTAGGGCTCATGAACATAGCGTCAATCAGTTGAATCAATCCTCTGTAAATGTATTAACACCTTATTTGATTGAGCGTTTATCTGGTTTAAATGGAGAGTTGTCAGACATTCGTCTAAAAAAAGCTAAGACGGATGAAACGATTGATCTCATGGTTGACTCATTGATCGTCAATTATGGGTTCACTTCTAATTTAGAGCATTTATCTTCTTGGGGACTTGAAAGTTCCAGAAATGCGATCACCGTCCACTCTGATATGTCAACTTCAATTCCTGGTGTGTATGCTGCTGGCGACATTTGTAGCTATGAAGGAAAAGTGAAATTGATTGCCACGGGATTTGGAGAGGCACCGACTGCTGTCAATAACGCGTTGCATTTCATCAATCCAAAAGAACGTACGCAGCCTGGTCATAGTACAAGCCTTTACGATAAAACATTTGGACAAAAATAACTTAGCTGTTTTTTTATAAAAGAAATGATTCTTGCTTTTTGTACGTACTACGTTACCATTATAGATAGAAAGAAGAGACGGAGGAATCAAAAATGGTCATAAAAACAGAAACCTTAGAAGAAAAAGCGCGAGATCTCCTAAAAGAACGTGGCGTAACGATTGAGGATATCGCTGAATTAGTCATGTTTTTACAAAAAGACTATATCTCAGATTTAAGCTTGGAGGATTGTGCGGAAAGTATTAACGCAGTCTTGACAAAGCGTGAAGTCCATAACGCGATCATTACTGGCATCCAATTAGATATCTTGGCAGAACAAAAACAATTGATGAGCCCTCTTCAGCATATCATTGAAGATGATGAAGGATTATACGGAATAGATGAAATTTTAGCCTTGTCGATCGTCAATGTTTATGGAACGATTGGTTTTACCAATTATGGCTATATCGATAAAGTAAAACCTGGGATCTTGAAAAAGTTAAATAGTCACGATGGCAAAAATGTCCATACATTTTTAGATGATATCGTGGGAGCAATTGCTGCCTCTGCCGCAAGCCGCTTGGCCCACCAAGAACCGGAAAAACGAAGCCGTTTGACACAATAATCAAATAAAAATAAAAAATCATCCATAAAAATCGCAAAAGGATTTTTATGGATGATTTTTTGCTATATCCGAAAAAGCAATCAACGCGCTACACGAAAGTGATTGTTTAATTGTTCCCCTTTTTCAATTCTCTTTTGCCAACAAGAACCATCAAAGCGAAAAATAATTCGATAAGCACAAAAAACAGAATGAAACAATGCATGAAGTATTGCTCAGGTAACACATTGATGATTGGATCAGTTTGAGGATCAAACAACCAGTCATCATTATTGAAAAATGTTTCGTGAAAAAGAATAAAAAAACGATCAAAACCAATCAACATGAAAAAGCCAAAAACAAATGGTAGGATCATGCCGATTTGGAATGGGCGGATCAGCCGCCACAAACGCTGATTTTTTTTCAACTGGCGAAGGAACAAGCCACTTGGGATCAATGTAAGTAACAACACCCCATAATTAAGCATGAATAATAACTTGACTTCATAAAAATGATGTAAGCCACTCGCTGACATTGGAAAGTCGGGAAGTGCCAACACTTGCTCAAAAGGATTATTCAGATACCTCATCAGTTGATCATAATTTTGGAGTAATGTTGGCTGATCCACGGTAGTGTAATCCAAGATACCTAGATGCCCGATATCAAACACATATAGTGGGCGGAAATTGATCGTTATTGCAATTGCTAAAGTGAGCAACGTCAGGAACAAACTGACCATCCCCGCATATTCCACCCATTGCCATCGTTTATTTTTCATTGTTTTAGAAACTCCATTCATCTAACGATTGCAAAACGAAGGTTGCTGGTGTTGGCAGATCTGGGATGTCTTCTTCTTTGGTAAAGCCTGATAACACAAGCAGTGTGTCGATCCCATTACGAATCCCTGCTTGGATGTCAGTTTCATAATTGTCCCCTACCATGATGACTTCTTCTTTGTTCAATCCTAAAAGTTCCACTGCTTTATCCATAATGATTGCTTCTGGCTTACCAATATAGACTGGTGTGGTTTGTGTCGCTGTCTCTACAAAAGAAACAACCGAGCCAGCTCCAGGTAATAATCCTCTTTCTGTAGGGATATTTTTATCAGGATTTGTACCGATGAATGTTGCTCCTTTTTGGATCGCTAAGGTTGCGGTCACCACTTTTTCGTAAGTCAAGTGATTGTCTAAACCTACTACGACATAATCAGGATGTTCTTCTTCCCATACAAATCCTGCCTCCAAGATCAAATCTGTCAAGCCAGCTTCACCGATCACATACACTTTATTTCCTTTAGCGTCTGATTTCATGAAATCAATGGTCGCTAGAGATGCTGTATAGATCGTTTCTGGTGAGACATGGATATCAAACTCAGTGGCTAAACGTTGTGCCACTGTTCCCGGTGTTTTTGTCGTATTGTTGGTTACAAATAAAAAGGGCATCCCATTTTCCTGTAACTGTTCGACGAATCGTTTTCCTGCCGGTATCGGCTCCGTTCCACGATAGATCGTTCCGTCTAAATCGATCAAATAGCCTTTATAATTCATAGGATCATTCTTCCCTTTGTCTAATAGTAAAATTCTTTTTAGAAGTTGATTTTGTTGGGCGTTCTGATGTTTTTTCAGTTCCCTTTGGTGTTGCCTTAGTAGTTGCTGGTTTACGATTTTTGATCACAGGTTGTTTGCGTACCGATTCAACGGGCGCTTTTTTTTCATCGATATGCGCTTGATTGTTGCGATTCGGATTTTTTTTCTTTTTACGTCGTTGGGTATTTTTTTCTTTTTTTCCACCAATACGTTCAATGACAAAATATGCACAGCCAAAATTACAATATTCGTATAAATAGTCTTCTAATGCATCAATTCGCTGATCTGGGTGAGCACGTCGATTCGTGGCATCAAAAAAGCCTTTCAAACGTAGCTGTTCGTAACCCCAGTCACCTACGATGTAATCGTATCTGGAAAGCACTTCGCTATATCTCTCACCAAGCTTCTCAGCATTGAACCCTTCCCGGTAATCCGTTACGATACGATAAGGTCTATCACCAATCAAAAGATTCGTTTCATCTGTCAATGTGACGATTTCTCCTTTGACTTTCTCTGGCTTCGTTTCCTCGATTATTTCTTCTAAAACTGCCGTCACTTCTTCGGTCACTGTTTGTTCTTGTGAGCGATCGACCGTTTCTTGACTCTTTTTTTTGTCACTGTTGTGTTGTTTATTTTGTTTCGTCGACATGCTTTCACCACCTATTTCTCTATTATACCTTCTTTTTCATTGGTTGGGTAGTGAGCATTTAAGTAGTCTCCCACTACTGTGCGAATAAATTCGGGAAATAAAAAATCGACCTGTCCGACAATTTCGATGGTTGGGAAAAAAGGAACAAACATCAGATGGTCGACCGTAGTAACGGTATAATTCTTTTCCTCTTCAATTGGTTGCTTTTGCCACAAAACTTCTCGATTGACCGCATCATACGTGATCCCACTAT
This sequence comes from Enterococcus sp. DIV1304_2, assembly GCF_050555445.1. Lineage (NCBI taxonomy): Bacteria > Bacillati > Bacillota > Bacilli > Lactobacillales > Enterococcaceae > Enterococcus > Enterococcus sp. DIV1304_2. The sequence continues at coordinate 691,274 of NZ_CP187851.1, read as the reverse complement.
AGAAAATCTCACCGAATATCTGACCACGAAACCCCATTCCTTTGATAGGGAAATTCCGTAAGAAGAGTCGACTTTTTTCGATTTCCAACACTAAGCGAATCATATCTGACCCTTTCAGCGTGACGTTGATCAAATGCATCGGATGTGGCAGTGCACTATGGAGTTGATCTTGGTCAACCAGCCCCTTAGGTACGCTATTCAAAAAAAGACCACTATTCAGAAACGATGCTTCTGTGTTCCCTCTTTCTTTTACCGCTTCTAAAGCGATTTGGATAAAGGAATGTTCATCAAATAAATCAAGTGATAAGTCAAATGGTAGATCTGCCACTTTCTTTTGGGCTAAAAGACGATGTCCTTGTTCAAGATAACCGGCGATTTCTTTCTCATCCTCTACGAATGCAGTCATTGTATCTGTCGGAATCGCTTTGGCGTAGTGTCCGACGATTTTTTTATTTTCCAATGAAAGATGTACTTCCCCTACATATTGCCCAAATTTTCCGGCAGCGGCTAATTGTACCTCATTCACGACTTTCCCATCAATAAAAAGATGATGGGTATGTGATCCTAAAATCACATCGATTGCAGGGATTTCTTTTGCAATCTGTAAATCATCTTGAATGCCTAAATGACTCATTAAAACAAGGACGTCTACCTGTGGACGTAATTGCTCAACTAACTCTGGCAACAGATCATAAGGCTGACGGATATCCCAGCCATTTGGATTATACGTCAAAGGGAATGGTGCAGTAAAAGCAATTAACCCAACTTTTGTTCGTTGCTTTGTTTCGATGATTTTATATGGCTTTGTCCATACTGGTGGTTGCAAAGTATTTTTATCGAATAAGTTGCTCAGTAGCACATCAAAATTCGCGTGATCATATAAATGATTCAACTCATTTTTGGAATTACCTACACCTTCATTATTCCCTATAGTTGCTGCATCATAGCCGATTTGATTCATTAGTTCAACATTGGCATGGCCATTCGTTGCTTCTGACAAAGGATGCCAACGATCAACGAAATCTCCAAGATCGACCGTGAGAGTTGTCGTATTATTTTTTTTCTCATTTTCACGCTTTTTTTGCTCAAGGAATCTTCTGATCCGTGGCCAGTTTTCAAGATGAGAATGTAAGTCATTCGTGTGTAAAAGAACGATTTCTTCCACTGTTAGTTCCACCTCACTTTTTTTCATCATACCATAGGGTTCCCCTTTGTTCACATGGAAAGTTTTTGCACAAAAAAAGGTACTTAGACTTTTTTACAAAATCTAAATACCTTAAACTTGCCTCTAATAAAAAAAGCCCTTTAGGCTTAATAAATCCAATCAATCAGACACATGGCGGCACCTGCTTAGTGCTGCTTCCTTCCGGATCTGACACGCTTCACAAGCCCACCATTGTCCTAGCCTTTCGGCAAGGAATAGTATACCGCATTTTATTATCCTTGGCTAGTCCTTTTTTAATTTCTTTTTCTTTGCTCGCAAATTTCTAAAAAACACAGATAAAAGTTCACCACATTCTTCTTCTAATATCCCGCCCTCCACCTCGGCCTGATGGTTAAAACGTTCATCCTCAAGTAAATTCATCAATGTCCCTGCGGTTCCTCCTTTTGGATCATAGGCACCAAAGTAAACTTCTTTTACGCGAGAAAGAATCATGGCACCGCTACACATTGGACACGGTTCTAACGTGACATATAATTGTGTTTCTTCTAAACGCCAACTTCCGATGGCCTTGCATGCTTCTTGGATCGCAATCATCTCAGCATGTGTTGTTGCATTTTGTGTTGTTTCCCTCAAATTGTGTCCACGCCCAATAATCTGTCCTTGGTGAACCACGATGGCGCCGATTGGTACTTCTGCTAACGCTTCTGCTTTTTTGGCTTCTTCAATAGCCACACGCATCCATTCTTCTTTTATTCGCTGTTGTTCTGTTTCTTCCACTTGTATTCCTACCTTTTTTAGATTTACTTATCTTCTCTATCAAACATAGTATAACTGGCTTTTTAGTGAAGTACAAAGAGTTTTTCCTTATCACCATGTCCTATGGTAAACTAGGGGATGAGGTGAAGTAAATGAACACAGAAAAGTTACTTGGATTATACCCAAATGCACAAAAAAAGAATGCTCCTTCTTCTGATGATCGAATTCTTTCACTGGTTGTAGAAGATTACTTCTTGTGGATCGATAAAAGTTCCTTGTCCGTTCAAGAAGAAAAACTTTTGAAAGCGTTATTCCAGAAAACAAACACCTTAGACAGCCATCCTTGGTATAAATATTTATTTGAGGAAAAGGTATATGTATGTGAAGAAAGCTGCCGAATCATTCAGTTACATTTTGAAAAGAGATCAGATTTCTTACAAAAAGAATGGCGAGAAACAATTTCCGGATTATTTCCCGAAGCTCTTGATTTTTTTCTTTACACAGAGACAGATGCGTTGATCATCGAAAGAAAGCATGCCAATTATTTGAATACGGCAGATCTTAAAGGCATCTTTTTATCTCTTGATGTCGATTTTGATATGACGACACAAGCCTTTGTCGGTTCATTTCATTCAGCTGGACAAAATCTAACCGCTATGTTCAATGAAGAACGAAAAATTTTCCTGAATAAACGAACACACATACAAGTAGCCGACCAAACGACTTCCATACAAGAAATTGCCCTATATTATTATACAAAAGAATTAGTTACATCCAGTCAGCTAACAAATGAATATCAAGAAATAATCCGTAGTTTTAAAATGGAAGACATCATTATCGAACTGTGGAAAAATTTCGGGAATATCAGTTCAGCGGCTAAACAACTTTTCATGCATCGAAACACTCTCCAATATCGGATCGAAAAGTTTGACGAACAAACAGGCTTCAATTTAAAAAAAGCAGATGACTTACTCTTTTGTTATCTCCTTTTGTTACACATATAAAAAAGGAACAAGCAGCAATAAACATCGCCTTGCTTGTTCCTTTTTTCGATCAATTCAAAGAGAATCGTTTTTAGATCATTTTCTCAACAAGTGACATCAGACGACCTTTTGCATCTTCTGTTGAGTCTTTGATAGAGTCACCGTAGACAGAAATTTTCTTTTTGCCAGATTTAATCTTTGCTAGCATGCCCATCAATGAATCTAAATCGCTATCTGATAAATGGTCGACGACATCTAATAACTTTTCATTCCCATCAAATTTGTCATACACGAATTTTTTTACTTTTGTTCGGTTACTTAGATGATGGATTTTTTCGATCACTTTGCCAGAAACAACTACAGCTGTTGCCACACTTGCTGCTGCTGCGACACTTAATCCAATCGTTACTTTTGTTGATGTTTTCATAATTATCAGCTCCTTTTTATCTACTACAATCATATCACAGTCAAATAGATAAGCGAACTAATTGCTATGAGCCCTGCCCGATGAATAGCAAAAAAATTTACAAAAAGCACATACTGTCTTGTTTTATTATTTGCTTTTGTACGACGCCTCATTTGGCATTTTCGGTTTCAAGCAACCTTAGTTTGATGCGTAAAAAAAGCACCTCCTTTTTGGAGATGCTTCACACGAACAACTAATGTAAATCATCCATACTAAGAAATGTAAGGTCAATTAACCGGAACGTATTGGATATTTGTTAGCATTTCAGGCAAATCATCTTCTAATTCTGCTAACTTATTCCAAATCAATGTCATTGTCTCAAAAAATTCCTTTGATGATTTATCTGAATTTAAACTTCCTAGTGCGTTCAGCCAAAGAAGTTCTAATAAATATGCTTCTTTGATTCCCGTATGTTCTCTGACAAATTCTGAGAACGTTCGTTTGAACAACGAGGCCATGTCTAATTCGGATTTGATAACTACTCCTCTAATACTCTCATGAATCGAGAAAAACTCCTTCAATAAATGAACGACACTGAAAAAATCGTCAATAACGTATTCAGCTAAATATCGATCAAAACATATCGTGATCTCTTCGATAATTTTTTCTTTTAGTATACGGATTGATTTAAAATGTGCATAAATCGGGTAAGTAGAACATCCACAAAAAGATGCTAAACTTCTCGCTGTGATTGTCGATAACCCATTTTCTTCAGCATATACCATACTCTTAAATAGTAAATATTCTTTACTAAAGTTCGTCACTCTTCCCACGAAACCATCCATCCTTTCCGATTATCTTATTCATATCCGGCAATGATTCTTTCTTTAATTTCCCCTTACTATCCAGCTCATCATCTAGTAGGAAAAACTTATGTAAACCATGAAGAAACAAGTTTTGATAAAAAAAAACGATAATAACATATTTCGGGGGTTAAAATATGTCTCTTTGTAATAGAAGCTTGATTTATCTGATGCCTCGTCATAAATAAGTTTTTAAAAATAACAATATACTCAATTAAATAACAATACATTCCCTCAACCGAGTTTATTTAATTGATTCCAACTTGACAAAATAAGCAAAGAAATAAACAATAGAATAGATAACTAATTATTATTTCTTAAAATAACAAGTTATATAATCAAATTCTATTACTATGTGAGAATATCATACATTGAAAACACTTTCCACTCACATTTTATGTCACTACTAGTACACTAATTGTCAGAAAGGAGTTCAACATGTTAATCGATGCAAAAAAGAAAGAGTTATTAGTCCTCTATACGATCACTCAAAAAAGTCAATGTACGTTGAAAGAGCTTGCGGATGAACTGATCATCCCTAAACGGACAATCAAAGAATTGATTCGAAAGTTGAATACTACGATTGAACAGCAATTGAGCATTCCTGCTTTTATTTTCTCTACACACAAAGGAGAAATAACTATATCCGATGAGTACCAAGAAATAAAAATGATGATTTATCACAAACTCAAACTTTTTTATTTAAGAGAATCCAATCGTTTCAACTACTTATTACTTATGGTCAATTATCCCAAAGCGAATGTTCCAAAAAAATATTTATTGGAGCAATTGTACATATCCCACTCTTACTTAGAAAAATTAACACACCAATTGAATGAAACACTTCAAGATTTCGAAATCGAGATCGTTTCATCGCAAGGCTGTTATTTGTTCAAAGGAAACGAATTATTTATCCGACTCTATCTGTTTTTTATTCTATCTGATGCTTTTCAAGGGTTGGAATGGCCTTTTGATAAATTCAAATTGAGTCAACTAAAAAGAGAGCGGCGATTATCCAAAAAATTGCTCGTTTCAAAGCATTCACTGAAGTATCAAGAAAATCTGTATTTGTTGATTGCTATTTTTACGCTTCGTACGCAACAATCGTCGTTGATCACATCTGAATCTAATGAGGTTTATGCTATTTTAGAATTGCTACAACAAATACAAGATGTTTCTGGGAGTTATAAACATCATTTATTTAAACTTTTACCACATGAAGCAGCTATTGATGAACTCTTGCATTTTAATTTCCTGATCTATTGTTTTTTTCCTAATCTCATTTCAAGTCAGCAAAAAAGTTTGATTGGTTACACTTTGACGAATAAACGTAATCGCCTTTGTATCCAAATCACCTTACTGACAAAAGAGCTAGCTCAAGCCTTTCCAGTGATTTCTTCATCTGAAAAAAGGTTTTTCTATAATTACTATCTGATGCTTTCATTGGTTTCTATTTTAATGTTAGGAAATACGACACCCTTTTTCTACTCGTTGCATTTTCCTAAATCAGCACTTGAAGTGGATGAATCGAATGAACAAATACAACTAATCAAGCACATCATCTCTGAAGTTTTTCATGACCACCCCAAAAAAAGCTTGATTATTTATTATTTGAGTAGCTTGATCTACAACCTTTTACAGTCTGAAACAAATGAAAAATTATTGATCTATGTACAGATGAATAAAACACTGACAGGAAATTATCATATACAAAATCGATTACGACAAGTATTTGACGAGAAAATGATTCGCTTGACAGAAAATCCAGAACAAGCCGATTTGATCGTCACTGATTGGTTCGATAAATTTCATCAAACGAGTAAAATTTTTTACCTTGATCCTAGTAAAGAAAAAGATTTGTGGGTAGATCTAGTCACAAAGATCCAACAACTTTATGTCAATAAAATGATTTGATTCAAAGAAAAAATAGGAGAAGCCAGCGTTACTCTACTGACTGGTCTGTAAAGTAATACCGATTTTCCTAAAATAAAAAAAGTGAGTGGATCAGTCTAAATGACTGTCCCTCACTTTTATTGGCTTGTCCTAGTCTCGACGATTACCACCAAAGATCAAAATCAAACGTAGTAATTGTAAGAATGTAGATAGCGCCGCAGCAACATAGGTCAAGGCAGCCGCAAATAGCACATGTTTCGCCATCGGCACCTCTTCTTCTGTCAGTAAGCCACCTTCACTTAAAATTTGGATCGCTCGTCTTGACGCATTGAATTCTACTGGTAGCGTAACAAGTTGAAACAATAGTGCCAATGAAAAAGCGAAGATACCAATATTGATCAACGTCGTATTCCAACTAAATAATACACCTACCATGATCAATGGGAACGAAATCATTGAGCCAAAATTTGCGACAGGCACTAATGAAGCTCTGATTTTCAACGGAGCATAGCCAACGGCATCTTGCACTGCATGACCGCATTCATGGGCAGCGACTCCAATTGCAGCAACTGATGTAGATTGTGCTGTAGCTTGCGATAAGCTTAACATCTTGTTCCCTGAATTATAATTGTCCGTCAAATCACCGGCGATTTGTTGGACGCCAACGTTATTGATTTTCTGACTTTGTAAAATGAACTGGGCGGCTTGTGTACCAGTCACATTATTTTTGCTTCTGATTTTGTCGTATTTACGAAAAGTACTATTGACGTAAGCAGAAGCGATTCCGGAAATAGCTAATCCAGCAATAACTAAAAGAAACGTTGGATCTAAGCCATAAAAACCATATCCATACATAATCGTTTCACCCTTTCCTCATTGCTTTTATTTTACCATTGTTCGAGTAGAATAATTGTGAAAAGAGATTGAATATTTTAATTCTTTTTGACAAATTCTGATTTCAGCTTCATCGGACCAAACCCTTCGATTTTACAATCGATATTGTGGTCTCCTTCAACTAAACGGATATTCTTCACCTTTGTTCCTTGTTTGATAGGTGAGGAAGCTCCTTTAACTTTTAAATCCTTGATAACGGTCACACTGTCGCCATCTGTTAAACGATTGCCGTTTGCATCAATTACTACTAGGCCTTCTGCTTCTGTTTCTGTTTCTTCAGATGGTGTCCATTCGTTTCCACATTCAGGACAAATCAATAATCCCCGATCTTCATAAGCATATTCTGAACCACATACTGGGCAATTTGGTACTGTCATGTTGTTTCTCCTTTTTGTTCGTTATTGAGCAATATTATAACGGAAAAATAACAGTTTGAAAAGAGCAACTTCTTATCGGAGATCCTAAACTGCCTACGCTGATTCAATCTCACTGACCTTGATTGCACATATCCCTGATAAAAAGACAATCAACTTCGATGAGTAAAAGGTCAAGGCAGAAGTAACCTGATTGCCGAAGAGGTCACTTCTGCCCCCACCATTTATTCGTGCCAAAGGGAATAGATAAAAGAGCATGTAACGTTTGCTTAAAATTCTCGATTGACTACTTGGAGTACACTTTTAACGTGCATAATTGGTGCAAGCTTCTTGTATTTCTTTGTAGATCTCTGCTACTTCTTGCAGGTCTTTTGCATTTGCGCCACTTGCCAAGGGATGGCCGCCACCATGATGTCGTTTGGCGATCTCGTTGATGACTGGTCCTTTTGAACGTAAACGTACACGATAATAGCCCTCTGGTTGTTCGACAAAAATCGCCCAAGCTAACACTTCGTCAATCACACCCGGTAAAGAGACAACAGCTGCGGTCTCTGAATCGACGATGCCATACTTGCCTAACAATTCTTGTGACAAAATTACTTTTCCGGCACCATTTTCGTCAACTTCGATCGTTTGATAGACACAACCGGATAGTTTCGCTACTTTCATGGTGATTTGTTCGATTTCACGATTCAATTGGCTTGCATCGAAAGAATACTTTCTTAACGCTGCTGCTATTTCTAACGTGCGACCTGTTGTTGAAGGATATAAGAACCTTCCAGTATCACCAACGATTCCTGCATACAATAAACGAGCAGAATCGCTGTTCATTTTCAGCTCATTGGGGAACATCAAAGCAAACTCAGCGATCATTTCACTACAACTGCTGGCTTTCGTATCTACCCAAAGTAAATCGCCATAGGGTTCATCATTCGGATGATGATCGATTTTGATCACTTGATCTCCTAAGGAATAGCGCTTGTCATCAATACGTGGCGCATTCGCTGTGTCTGTCACGATAACTAATGCCTCTTGATAAAAGGCATCATCGACTTCTTGCATTTCTGTTAAATAACGCAAGCCTTCTACGTCTTTTCCCACTTGACGAACGTCTTTATCTGGAAAACTATTACGTAATAACTCGGCTAATCCCACTTGTGAACCTAAAGCATCTGGATCAGGTCTTTGATGTCGGTGGATCACGATTTTTTGATATTTCTTGATTTCATTCAAAATCTCTTCTTGTATGGTCATTTTCTTTCCTACTCTCTACGAACGTTCCATCACTTGGCAAACAACAATGGCTTTAGCCACGATCGTGTTTTCTATAAATACTTCTACATCGAGTTTAGCGGACCTTCTGCCGATTTCCAAAACTCTTGGACGAATGTCTAACTCACTTTCGATCTGGATCAGACGAAGGTAATGCAGATTCATTTGCTCCAACAAGATATTTCTTCGTTGGTTCATGATCATTGTTTTTTGCGCAACATCTGAAATGATTTCACTTAACACCCCAAAAGAAATCGTTCCAACACCTGTCACCATTTGTGGCGACACCTCAAATTTGAACTTAGGTGTCGTCAATCGATTGCCTTCACGGTCTGTATCGATTGTTTGGATCGCACCGGAAATCTGATCAGAGATCGTATCAGCGATTTGCGGTTGACGTTGCACCAATTGCATCGCCTTCATGACATCTTGCCGTGTGATCAATCCTTCTAACGTCAAATCATCGGAAACGACTGGCATGACTTCTAAACCATCCCAAATCATTTGATGCCCGACAGAAGCGACACTCATCGTTTTCTTGACACTGATTGGATCTTTTGTCATGACCCGATCAATGACTTGTGTCGGTGCTTTGCCTACGACATCTTTTGCCGTAATGATCCCCATTAAACGCATGTGATGATTCACTACTGGGAAACGAGAATGTTGGGTTTCTTCTGAAATCCGTTGATAATCAGCCACCGTATCCGACTGTAACAAATAATGTGTTTTCTGGGCAGTCAGATAAATATCACCGACGAGCATGATGTCTTTTTTGATCAGTTGGTCACTAAGCGCTCGGTTGATCATCGTCGCTACGGTAAAGGTATCATAGGTCGTGCGTAAAATCGGCATGGCTAATTCATCCGCTAATTGGGCAATCTCAGGTGTCGTATCAAAACCACCCGTAATCAACACTGCCGCTCCATCTTCGAGCGCTAACTTTTGTACTTCTGTACGGTTACCAACGATCATCAATGAACCTGGAGTGATATAGCGTTCCATCGCGTGTTCGGTCATCGCACCAATGACAAATTTATTCAAGACTTTATCTAGACCGACTGCCCCGCCTAAGACATCGCCTTCAATGATCCGCACGACTTCTCCAAATGTCAATCGTTCGATATTTTTCTTCAATTTGCGCTCGATCCGAATGGTTCCTACTCGTTGGATCGTGGACACTAAGCCTACATTTTCAGCATCTTTAATTGCTCGATAGGCCGTTCCCTCACTGACATTCAATTCTTTGGCTATACTACGGACAGATATTCGATTCCCCACTGGTAGGCTTTCGATATATTCTAAAATCAAATCATGTTTTGTCGCCATCTCTTTCCCCTACACTTCCAGCGTTTCCGAAACGCTCATTATTTTTCCTTTGGTATCTGCTAATAAATCGATGAATATTTGCGGATCTTGTTCAATGACAGGAAAGGTATTGTAATGGATCGGCACGACTTTCTTCGCTTTGATTCGCTTCGCCGCACGAGCCGCATCCTCAGGCCCCATTGTATAATTGTCGCCAATCGGTAAAAAGGCTACATCGATCATAAACTGTTCACCTAAGAGCGCTAAATCGCTAAAATCTGCGGTATCACCCGCATGATAAATCGTCTTCCCATCTGCTTGGATCAGAATACCACTAGGCTCTCCCATATAACGCGAAACACCATCGATTTCAATACTTGAACTATGCTGTGCATGGACAAATTTGACTGTGCCAAAAGGAAACTTCCTTTTGCCACCGATATTCATCCCAAAAGAGTTTGCTCCTTGCTGTTGTGCATAATCAGCGATTTCGACAATACTGATGATGGTCGCCTCATTGTTCTTCGCAATCGGCAACATGTCTCCAATATGATCAGCATGTCCATGGGTGATCAATATCCAGTCCGTCTGGACTTCATCCACTTTTAAATCAGTCATAGGATTCCCAGTAATAAATGGATCTATCAGCACTTGCTGGCCATTTTGCATTTCAAGAGAAATACAAGAATGTCCATGATAAGTAATCTTCATCTTCTCACTCCTCAACATTTTGGTCACTGACTCTTTCGTTTTCGTTTCGAACATTTACACAATTAGTAGTACAGTATATCCTATTCAATTGTAACAGATAACACAGGTTGTACCAAGTCTCAAGTGAGCGTGTACTTAACACGGAATGCCTAGATAAGAGAATGTTTCGTCTAGGGTTGACAGTTCCTGTTTATTGTTATCCACTGTGAATAAATCTAAAATGACTACGGGTCTGTTACCATGCTCAAATCAAAAGAATAAGACAAAAGCGCGCATCCGCTATTCATCATAATCTTTCATTTGACAATAAAATAAAAGAGAAATACCATTAACCATATGATCAATGGTTAAGTAACTAATGCAATATAAGCACTTGAAAAATCAAGGAGGCCCTATTTGGAAAAATATAATTCAAAATCATTCACGATCGTTCGGTTGAGCATATATATTATTTGTATTCTCAATCCCTATCTTCACTTAGTAAACAATAATATTTTAAAAACTACTTTTACGTTATTGTCAATTGTATTCATTATCTACGACTTTTTGGATGTAGTAAAAACTGGAAAAAATAAAAATACCGATAGTAGAAATTAAGACTCTAGTTTCTACTATTGGTATTTTATTTAAGTTTAAATACCCTTGTGGATCCTACAAGATCAAACAAAATAGCTACACTTTCTTAGCTAGAGGAGTCATGAGAATAAAAAAATGAAGTTTGCTAACTATATTGAAAATTTTCTCTTTTTTGGGTTAGTGATTAATAAATTTTTTTAAGATATTCTCAGCATTTAGCAGACCATAATCTTTCATGTCTATCACTTCAATAACCTTTGTAGGATAATCTTTTACGATACTTTCTCTCATAGAAGAAAGCTCTGGAGATAATAGAATAACATCGGCAGCCTTTGCATACTGATCCAACTTAGAAATGCTATGCATGTCAACATGCACAAGTAAATGTTGTTTTTTTGCTAAGTTGTTCATCTTTGTTACTAACAAATTGGTATAAAGGGTACTATCTGTACTCATTGAAGTTACGCCAAAAACGATGATCTGTATCTCTTTCATTTGATTATTTTCCAAAACAAGTTCCTTTTTCATTGTAGACTCTTCCACCTTTCAATAGTATATATTTAATAATCTCGCTCATATAAAATAAAAGCTATACCAAACATATCCATCATCTGAACATCCTTTGGTACAGCTTTTCATTTTTTATCTTTTGCCGCGACGTTGTGTCGCTTCCATGATGACTGGTAAAATCACTGGGCGGCGTTTGGTTTGTTCAAACAAATAGCGACCTAATTGATCACGTATTTCTTGTTTCAGCTTGCTCCACTCGAAATCATCGCTTTCTAAATGTTTGCCTACAATGGTTTCGATCATGTTGCTACTTTCATTGATCAAATCACGACTTGCTTTGACATAAACAAATCCTCGTGAAGTGATTTGTGGTTTTGAGACAATTTTCTTTTCGCGACGACTAATTGTCACTACTGCAACAAAAATACCGTCTTCCGATAAGATTTTACGATCGCGTAAGACGATATTTCCAATATCGCCAACACCTAGTCCGTCGATCATCACATTTTCAGCACTTGTCGTACCTGCCACACTCATCCGCTTGTTTTTATATTCTAAAATATCCCCACGTCCTGTGATATAGATATTTTTATAGGGGATACCAACTGCATGGGCTAAGTCTGCATGGGCAGCTAGTTCACGGTATTCTCCTTGAACTGGGATGAAATATTTAGGTTTCATGAAGTTCAACATCAATTGTAAGTCATTTGGATTTGCATGACCGGAAACCCGCAGGTTGTCAGAGATTTGTTTGACTATTCCACCTGCTCGGTAAATGATGTCTTCTGTCTTAGCAACCATTGTTTCCATCGCAATACTTGGTGTCGTTGTGATATAAACAAGATCGCCTTCTTTGATCTTGATATGGCGATGCGCGCCATTCGCCATTTTTTGTAAAGACTTGATTGGTTCACCCATCCGGCCTGTTTCCAAAATGATCAGTTCTTCAGGCTCATAGTTTTTCATATCTTTTAATGTGACCAATAGGTCTTCACTTGGTAATTGAAGTTTTTCTAAGCGCATAGCTGTTCGGATGATCCGTTCAAAGTCTTGCCCAGTCAACACAACCTTACGTCCTGCTTTAGCAGCGGCGTCTAAGATTTGTTGGACGCGTTGAAGATTACTTGCAACACAAGCAACGATGATCCGTCCTTCCCAATATTTGATCGTATCAAATACTTCATCAGCAATTTGGAACTCAGAAGCAACAGGGGTCGCGTTTTCTGCATTTGCTGACTCACTTAGTAAAGCTAATACGCCTTCTTTCCCAATCTCTGCTAAACGAGCGTAATCCGTTTGGTACATTGGGATCGCCATTTGGTCAAATTTGAAATCACCCGTATAAACGATATTTCCTTCTTGGGTTTTTAAATTGATCCCAACTGAATCTGGAATCGTATGGGTGGTGCGGAAGAAGCTAACGATCGTTTCACCGAAATCGATTTCTGTATGCTCATCTACCACATGAAAATCTTTGAATCCTTTTGCAGCATCATTGCGATTGACATTCAATTTTGCTAATTCGATCGTCAATTCGGTTCCGAACACAGGAACAGAAATCTTTGACAATAAATAAGGCAACGCCCCAATCGCATCTGCGTGACCATGTGTCAGAAAGACACCTGCTACACGATCGACATTATCTTCTAAATACGTAAAATCAGGAATCACAACGTCAATCCCTAATAATTCGTTTTCAGGATATTTCAGACCACAGTCTAAAACAAAAATAGCTTCCCCTACTTCTGCAATGTACAAATTTTTTCCGTTTTCGCGTACACCGCCTAAAGGGATAATCTTAATGGTACTCACAAATTTCACCTCTTCTTATGACATCTTCATTTTGACGATGTCGATTCTCTATTTTATTTAAAACGATCCAATTTCTGAGTGCCTCGTTTTCGGATGATTTCATTAGATAATCAAATCCATCTTAATCTTACAGGCGTTTAGGATCTTTTTTTGACACAAAAAAATCGGGATTACTTCAGTTGCTCGATCAACTGCTCCACATCATTATACAACAAATCAAACAAATCGCTAGCATGTACGATTGTTTCTGTCTTCATGTTTTTCCCAGACCATTTTTTCTTCTTTTGTTTTAGAAGATACTTCGTCTATTTTAACATAAATTACTCAATAACTATAGAATGTTTTTCATTTCCTGCTCCATTTGATCTGTTTTTAGCTTTCAACTGTTTGTATTCGTGGCCGCTTTTTAAGGTAGGCTTAAGCTACTCCCTTTATTCTATTTTTTGTACTCATTTCGAAAGGAGATCGAACCAATGAATTTTTTCAAACGAGCATTAAAAAGTACAAAAGTAAAATGGGGGCGTTCTTTACTATTATTAGCAGTTTTTACAGCAATCCTTGTCTTCGTTCTTGCTGGACTAACCATACGTAGTGCGGCACAAGAAGCAGCAGAGCAAGCTCAAAAAGATGTCGGTGCGACGGTCACTTTAAGTGCAAATCGTGAAGCGGCTTTTCAAAAACAAACAGAGGCAACTGATACTGAATCCGGTGGACGACCAGATCCTGGAAGTTTCTCCCTCACACCTGTTTCAGTCAGCGATGCAGAAAAGATCGCAGCACTAGATAATGTAGCAAGTTTTTCCTTCGAAAGCTCTGCATCAGCTTTAGCAAATAGCGGGATCACTGCCATTTCAAGCTCTGATACCTCAGAAACATCCGAAGAAACTGATACTGCAACTGATGCTGCACCAAACGGTGAAAACATGGGTGGAGCTATGGGAGGTGGCAAACCCCAAATGATCCAAGCAGATTTTCAAATCAGCGGGGTATCCAATACAGCCCAAACCAGTGGCTTTACAGATGGCACAGCTAAAATCATCGAAGGAGAAGGAATCACTGATAGCGACAAAGATACGAACAATGTTGTGATCGACTCTACTTTAGCTAGTGCGAATGACTTATCCGTAGGGGATACTTTCATAATTACTAGCACGGAAGATGAAGAAACGACTTATGAAATGACGATCAAAGGAATCTATGAGTCAAGTGAAACAAGTAGTAGCATGGGAATGAATTTCAATTTCATGAATCCAGCGAACACTTTGTATACTTATTATACGTTTGCCAATACATTGAATGGCTCGACAGAAGATGACACAATCGATTCTGCGGTTTATACGCTGACCGATCCTAATAAAATGACAGACTTTATCAATGAAGCAGAAAACCTGATCGATACTTCAACGTTCAGTCTTCAATCAAACGATACCATGTTCCAAGCAATGCTTGAACCACTTAACAACGTGGCCAGTTTTTCACAAAATGTCGTTTTACTCGTTGCGGTTGCTGGAATCATTATTTTGACTTTGATCATCATGATCACGATTCGTGAGCGTCGCCATGAACTAGGGGTATTGCTTTCATTAGGTGAATCCAGAAGCAAAATCGTCCTTCAATTGTTTGCAGAAGTGGCCATATGTATGATCGTCGCGTTAGGTGTGGCTTCATTCAGTGGAAATGTCGTTGCAAATGCGGTCGGTCAACAGTTGCTTGATCAACAAACTGAAACGTCAACTGACTCACCTGCCGAGCAACAAGGAGAGCAGATGCCTGGTGGTGGCAATCGTGGACCTGGCGGACAACCAGGTGGAACTAGTAATCCATTTACCGTTTCGGAGCAAGTAAGCGACCTTGAAATCACTGTTCAACCAGCTCAACTTGGCCTACTAGCAGCTGTTGCATTTGGGATCAGCTTACTCTCAGTTTTTCTAGCCTCCATCGGCATACTACGATTAAATCCACGAAAAATTTTATTAAACTAAAGGAGGAATTGGATGTTACGTACAGAAAACTTGGGCTTCTGGTATCAGAATCCAACAGAAGCACTTTATAAAGATGTGAATCTATCCTTTGAAAAAGGAAAAATGTACGCCATATTAGGGGCTAGTGGTTCAGGAAAGACGACCTTTCTTTCGTTGATTTCAGGACTTGATACACCAAAAGAAGGGACTGTTTATTATGAAGAGCGAGCTTTAGCTAAAATAGGCCTACGGAATTATCGTAAAAATGATGTGTCTATCATCTTTCAAGCGTACAACTTATTGCCTTACCTTTCCGCTCTTGATAACGTCATTACCGCCATGGAGATTTCAAATACTCCTCAAAAAGAGTATCGCCAAGTAGCACTTGATCGGTTGGCACGCGTTGGGATAAATGAAACACTTGCAAAACAACAAGTCACTAAATTATCTGGGGGACAACAACAACGCGTAGCGATCGTCCGAGCGATTTGTTGCGAACATCAGTTGATCATTGCGGATGAACCAACAGGAAACCTTGATGAAACGACTTCACAAGAAATCGTTCAACTCTTCCAAGAAATCGCCCATGAGCAAGATCGCTGTATCATCATTGTGACACACGAATTAGAAGTGGCAAAAAAATGTGATGAAGTCTTTGAATTAAAGAACAAAACATTCGCGTCCATTGCCATTGGATAACCGCTAAAAAAGCGTCCACCTTATTGGTAGGACGCTTTTTTTTTAAGAATTTACAAGTCGACTATTTATGGTCTTTTTTTGAAAATTTTTCTTTTACATCTTCAAAGCCTTCTTTGATTTCATCGCCGATATTACGAGCTTTACTCTTGATATCCGCACCTACAGATTGGGCTTTACCTTCTGTTTCTTTACTTCTATCGCCTGTTGCTTTTCCATAGGCTTCTTTGCCTTCGCCTGCAACTTTGTCTTTCAAATCTTTAGAGCGTCCTTCTAAATCTGCCATGATATTTCCTCCTCTAAAATTTGTCTTTGTAACTACTTTTAGAGTAACACCAATTATAAAAACAAACAAACAGAATGCTTATTGTGTTATTTAGTTGTTAAGAATTTGCTCAAATGTTCCCCAAACTTTCACTTGTTTTTCTTGGACCATGATGGTGCCATTAGCGATCACCGTATCGATTTCTAAGGTTTCTTTATCAAGTAGACAAAGATCTGCATCTTTACCAACAGCGATTCTTCCCTTTTGGTCCAGTTTAAGGACTCTTGCAGGATTGGACGTCACAGCTCGTAAGGCAATCTCTAAAGGAATGTCTTCTTTTTGAACTGCTTCTTTGATCCCCACCAGTAAGGATTTCGCACTACCGACGCCCATACCGATAAAATGGTTCTCTTGGTCAAAATATGGGAGACTACCTTGTCCATCGGAGGTCAAGGTGAAGTTATCAAGAGAGACTTGTGCTTCCAATAACTGCTTCAATGCTTTACTGAAACGAACTTCACCATCGGTCTTTTCCCAAAAATCAGGATCTTCACTTGCAGTGAAATCGATCGTTCCACCTTTTTTCGCAAATTCGATACATGCAGCTAATAATTCAGCTGTCCGATTCGCATGCGTCGGATAAAACTGAGTAATAGGAATTTCTGTTTCTTCAACCACACGATTCAATAGTTCCAATTTTCGACTTCCACCACCTAAATGGACATTCACGATCCCTGCTTTACCTGATAACATGCCCCCAACACGAGCATCCGCCACTGCCCGAGCAAACTCATCGAATGTTGGCTGAGAAGAGCGATGATCAGACACAGCGATTTCTCCGATCCCAATGATCTTATCAATGGTAAGAAAATCTTTGATCAATGAATCAGTCACCGTTTTGACCGGCAACCGATAAGAACCAACATAAACATACGTAGTCAATCCTTCTGCCTCTAGCCCTCTTGCTTTACTGATCAAAGCAGTCATATCTCGACCCTCGCCATCTGTCCCGATACAACCTACGACTGTTGTCACTCCTGCTGTCGTTAATTGACTAAGTGTGACTTCTGGCGTGCGATTGTGATAGCCTCCTTCGCCGCCGCCACCTAAAATATGGAAATGGGCATCAATAAAACCTGGGGTCAAGAGTTTTCCTTCTCCTGAAATTTCTTCCACGATCAATTCTTCGTAACCGCCGGATAGTTGATCTTCCAAAGCAACGATCTTATTTCCTGCCACTAACACATCCTTCTTACCAAGATATTCTGGTGCATAGACATCGATTTGTCGAATGAGTTTCATATCTGATCTTCTCCTTTATAAAATAGTCTGTACCTTTTAGAACACTCAAAAGGTTGTTTAATAAGCAATCCATCGCTCTTTCGGAAATAAGCGAGAAAATCCAAAAATATGAGATACTTTCGGGTTTTCTCGCTTATTGTCTCAGAGTTACGTATCGGTTAGCATAACTTCTTTGATTGCTATAAATCAGTTCTTATTTGTTTTATTGAAGTCCGATCGCGATTGCAATCATAATGAAGATCGTTCCTAAAACAAAGAAGAATCCTTGCATTTTGATTTGGAATCGTGCCCATTTTGCCCATTCGATCCGTGCCACACCTAAGACACCAATCAAGCTAGCAGAAACCGGCGTGAACGCATCCATGAATCCTGAACCTAATTGATAAGCTAATACAGCCACTTGACGAGAGACACCTACTAAATCAGCCAACGGTGCCATGATTGGCATCGTCAATGCCGCTTGTCCAGAATTTGAAGTGACGACTAAGTTGAACAAACTTTGGAACACGTACATCGCCCATGCGCCGATCACTGCCGGCACACCAGTCAGTGCTGTTCCAATACCATGTAAGATCGTATTAAGCGCAGAAGGTACAGAAGCATCTGATCCACCTAATACAAGTAAGATTCCTTTTGCCATCCCAACAACGATCGCTGTTCCAGCTAGATCTGCTGCTCCAGATTGGAAAGAAGAGGCAATATCATTGACCGTCATACCGTCCAATTTGAATAAAACAGCAATGATCCCTGCAACGAGTCCCATAACAAAAAATTGAGAGGCGATTTCTGGGATATAATAGCCTTTTTGTGTGACTCCCCAAACGATCCATACTAAAACGATCAACATTTCGCCTAAAATCAATTTATGGCCTAATGTAAATGGTTTTTGTTCATCGGATGTTTTCTTCAAGTGGTTACGGAAGTATTCGTCAGATTTATACGTTAATGAACTTTCCGGATTCTTCCGAACTTTTTCGCCATAGATCATTAAGTAACCAGCCGATAATGCAGTCACGACGACCCACATGATCAATCGGAAGGTGGCGCCTGATAAGACTGGAATACCTGCGATCCCTTGTGCAACGGCGACACTGAACGGACTCATCCATGACGTGGCATTCCCGACTTGTGACGCCACATAGGTGACTGTGACGGCGACGATTGAATCATAGCCTAAGGCAATCACAAAAGGTACCATGACCATTGAGAATGGAATGACTTCTTCAGCCATACCGAACGTTGCGCCTCCAAATGAAAAAGCAAAGAACAAGAGCGGTAAAGCTAAACGTTCTAGACCACGTGTCTTATTGATAAAAGCATAAATACCTGCATCGATGGCACCCGTTCGCATGATGATCCCGAATGCACCACCCACGACTAAAATAAGTGCAGCAATCCCGACTGCTGAACCATATTTATCACCTGATACTAGACCTTCAAAAACGAAGTTTAAAAAGCCAAAACCACCGAAATCATCGGTCCCCCATAGTTTTGCTGTTTTATGCAATTTCTTTGAGGTGTCATAGATGTCTTCACCATATTCATCGTATAAAACATCATCTGTCAGTGAGATCTCATCTAGTTTCTCCTGGGTCAAGTTTTTCTCACCAGCTGCCAAGACTTCTTCTAATCCTTCTTCAGGAACAGCCAGCTTTTCTCTTTCCTTTGGATCATTTTGTAATTCTTCCAGTTGATCAAATACAAAAGCCTTATCTAATTCATAAGCATAACGAAACGAATCTTGGCGCAATACTGTTCTGGTACTGGTTTCTCCATTTGCATCTTTGTATTCTATATCTTGCGTACTGAATCTCCCAGCTGGTACGATAAATGTTAATAACCAGGCAAGTACAACTACACCAAAAATAATGACATACGTATGCGGGGTCGTCATTTTGGTAAAGTCTCGTTTTTTCTTTACTGAAGAATTTTTTCTCTTCAAAACTCGTTCTTCCTTTCTTGCTACGTTTTTGTCAATAATGAATAAGCAAATAGATTATACAGTAAAATGTTCTATACCACATGAATAAACAATTAAAAAAATCTATTGATTTTAGTTATCCTCAAGACACATTTTAATAAAAACGCTGGTTTCAAAGCCATAGCACCTATAAAAATGGATTAAAATTCTTTTTTTATTTTTACAATGTCGCTATTTCCGACTATTTATTTTCATTTCTAATTACGTATAAACAAAGATTTTTTAGCTATTAACAAATATTTATACATTTTCTTCCTCGCTCCTTTCCTATTTGAACCGATGTTTTTGATTGAATTTCTGCCTCTCTCTTCCTCTCTTTTTATTTTCATTAGGTATCTTCATTGCAATATTCATAACAAATGTACTATAATTGGAGTGTAAAGAGTTTTGGGGAAGACTCTTTCATCAACGTGTATAAAGAGACAAGAAAGAATCTTCATGATTCTTTCTTGTCTCTTTTTCGGACTCTTAACCT
Source organism: Enterococcus sp. DIV1304_2 (assembly GCF_050555445.1). NCBI lineage: Bacteria > Bacillati > Bacillota > Bacilli > Lactobacillales > Enterococcaceae > Enterococcus > Enterococcus sp. DIV1304_2. Next base: position 671,071 of record NZ_CP187851.1, on the reverse strand, counting down.
TCTCTCTTTAGTGACTCTCCAACAAATAATACACTGAAAAATAAACGATCTGCTGTAATAGGATTAAGGTTGCTAAGGAAGCTGCACCACATATAGCTGGCTCAAACTTAGGAACCGTAAGGACGGCATCATCTATCGTTGCATAGTTATCTAATACTAGATCTGCATATTCATATAAGCGCAAACCACTACTATGTCTTGACTTGATACTTCGGGATAAGTCAAATCCGGTGATCACGATCAATAGATACCCTTGTTCTTTGACCCATTCCGCCAGTTCAATGATTGCAGGATTTCTACCTTCATTTGATAAGAAAAGAAAAATATCTTCGGGTTGCGCATTGATTTGTTCAATGATTGCTTGGCCAGTTCCTTCCAGCGACTCATAAATCCCCGCTGCGGGATGTTCAATCAACTGAGTTGGCAAGATTTTTGGACATTGTTGCCAAAATTCATAGGCAGTACCTTGTAAGGTACGGCTAGCAAAAATATGTAAACATCCTCCTCGATGAATCTGTGTAGCAATCCAACGACCCGCTTGTTCCATCAAGGGTTCCTCGATCCTTAATTTTTGTTCAAGTTTTTGACAATAATCAAAATAGGGTAAGCTCATTCTTTTCTCCTCTTCTTCTGCTATTTCAGAATAGAGACAACTATCAAAAAGAAAAATACAAAAAGATGAGACGAAGCAATTGCTCAGTCTCATCTTTACCTTAACCACTTATTTATTACAATCAAGCAAAAGATCTGATGTAGCAGCATCTTGATGTTCTTCGGCTTCAGTGTAAAAGATAGGAACGATGTATCGCTAAAAGCAAGTCTTTAAAACGGATTAAACAAACTTCTCGCTTGAATATACATCTGTTTTGACATAGTAAATAAACTGCCCCGCTTCCTCCGCTTTTTAGATTCATAAGGTAGAAAATCTTCCTTAAATCAGGTACAATAAATGCGGTCGGTGCGCTGCATCGACTATGGCAAAATGATCGGTCAGGGTGTATACGTGTGACTGGTCATTCCTTGATAGTTAGTTGCCGCTAACTATCAAGGAGCCTTTTTTTTTAGTTATTTCTATCTGCATCTATTGTAAGGAAAGTGCGAAACAAGTGCAAGTATCAAAATATCAGCGGTCAGACCTTGTCCGTCTTTCTGAGACATCCTTTGAGCGGTTCGGAGAAGCCGCATGTTTGCCTTTTTTGACGACATGAAATCTTTTGAGTAGATACGGGATATAGGCAAAAAGGTACAGCAAAAGAAAAGCTGCCGCAAAAAGAAATGCCTGTTGATCTCCCCACAAAAGAACGATGATCAAACTAGCGATTGCCACTGTTGCTAAGTACCAAATAAAAATCAAAAAAGTTTCTTTTATTCTGACCATATAAAACATCGTAAACAAACTAATAAATAATACTGGCAGTAAAAACAGCCAATTATTTCCCTCCATCAACCATTTCAATCCATCAAGAAACGTTTGTGCAATGTTGATTAGAATCCCCATGTAAGCAATACACCTCATTTACTATTCTTTTCTCAAGATTTTATTTCTCTAATTGTTAAGTTTTTAGTCCAGAGAATGACTTAGATCAATGAGGTATTGTTTCAGCTGCTCGCTGATTTCAGGATGACCTAAACCGTATTCGATACTTGTTTTTAGATAACCAAATTTATCACCGACATCATATCTAGAGCCTTTGAATTCTCTCGCATATACGGGTTGCTTTTTATTTAATTCATCAATGGCATCCGTCAATTGAACCTCATTTCCAGCTCCAGGTTTTTGTGTTTCTAATAATTCAAAAATTTCTGGTGTCAATAAGTAGCGTCCAATAATCGCTAAATCACTCGGAGCTTGTTCAGGTGTTGGTTTTTCGACGAATCGTTTCACTTCATACAAGCCTTCAGATTCTTTTGTTTCTGGATCGATGATCCCATATTTTGACGTGTCTTCATGAGGAACTTTCATGACTGCTACAGTCGAACCTTTTGTTTTCTCGTAATCTAAGATCAATTGTTTTGTCAGTGGAATCTCATCTTCCATCAAATCGTCCCCAAGCATAACGATGAATGGTTCATCTCCAACAAAAGTTTTCGCTTGTAATACCGCATGACCTAGTCCTAAAGGATGGGACTGACGGATAAAGTGGAGATTGACATTCGTTGTTTCTTCGACTAATTTTAGCAAGTCGATTTTATTTTTTTCTTTTAGATTCAATTCTAATTCGATATTCGAATCAAAATGGTCTTCAATCGGTCGTTTTTCTTTTCCGGTAACGATCAAAATATCTTCGATCCCCGAAGCTAAAGCTTCCTCTACGATAAATTGGATCGTTGGTTTATCAACGATCGGCAACATTTCTTTTGCCATTGCCTTTGTAGCAGGTAAAAAACGTGTACCTAGACCTGCTGCAGGAATGACTGCTTTTCTTACGATTTTATTCTCCATATGCGTATTTATATACTCCATTCTGTTGATTTACTGAAATTCGTTTTCCATCTTGCCATCACGCAACATGATTTCTTTTGCTGCTTGTTTGATATCCTTCCCTTGATAAAGGACCTGATAGATTGTTTGAGTGATGGGCATCTCTACACCTAGTTGCTCAGCAAGTTCAACCGCCGCTTTTGTTGTCGATACACCCTCCACGATCATCCCCATATTCTCTAGGATTTGGTCTAATTTCTGTCCTTCACCTAACATATGACCCGCGCGCCAATTTCGTGAATGGACACTGGTACAAGTGACGATCAGATCACCAACACCGCTCAATCCAATAAAGGTCAAAGGGTTCGCGCCCATTGCTACACCGAGACGACTGATTTCAGCTAATCCTCTTGTCATGATCGCCGCTTTCGCATTGTCACCAAAACCAAGACCGTGGATCGCGCCGGCACCGATTGCAATGATATTCTTCAATGCTGCACCTGTTTCCACACCGATCACATCATTATTTGTATAGATTCGGAAATAATCATTCATAAATAATTCTTGCACATAAGTAGCTGCTTTTTGATCAACACTTGCAGCAGTGATCGTTGTGATATCGTGGACTGCCACTTCCTCTGCATGACTAGGTCCCGACAAAACAACGATGGATTGACGTTTTTCTTCTGGGATTTCTTCAGCAATCACTTCTGAGATCCGCTTATGCGTGTCTTGTTCTAATCCTTTACTTGCATGGATGATCACTGGTTTTGTCGTTAAATGTTGTAGCAATTCTTGTGCTACAGCACGGATCGCTTTCGTCGGTACGACAAATAATACTGCATCTACCTCTTTGACAGCTTCAGCCAATTCTGTGTAACCGATGATCGATTCTGGTAAATGTAATTCAGGTAAATAGTGTTTATTCGTATGATACGTATTGATTTCTGTGATTTGTTCTGGAACATTCCCCCAGATACGGACGTCATGTCCATTTTCTGCTAAGGTTTGAGCTAAAGCAGTTCCCCAAGAGCCAGGGCCTAATACTGCAATTTTTTGTTTCATGGAAATTCCTCCAAAATTCATAGTTAGTTTCTATTATAGTATAGATTAACAAAATACTGGACTTATTTTCATTGTTTTTAGCTTTTGTTTAAGAAGAGGTCGGGATAGAAGTGTTTCGAAGTGGCTACTTTTTAGACGTGTGAGAGGTCAAATGCCCCAGAAACATTTTATTCAACCATTTTCTTTCTTGATCTAACTTAAATAGAAATTATAATGTTGCAATACCATACAAGATGTTTTTTTGGTCTATTCCAATGATATAGTCTATTTATCAACAGTCGAACTAAAGGAGGTGCATCTTATGTGGTCAGTTACTCCACCAATGTAAGTGCAAGTTTCAAGAATAGACAAAATCCTCAAGAATAAAAAAACGAAAATCGTCGTTCAACAAGCGATTTTCGTTTTTGTATTTATTTTTCTAAAAATCAGCTGTCTCTGCCCATCTCTTCTATTTATCGTAATTCTTTCTCGATGATTTTTTTATACATAGCAATATCATAACCAAACAATTCTTTCCTTATGTTAAACAATTCACAAAAATCAAAATTAAAGGATACCCTCATTTTGAAGCAATCAATTTGTGGTAGTTTCTCATGGCTGATATTATATAAAATCACGTCACGTTTATTATAGTTGCTGGGAATGGTTTCCGGATTGAATTGTTGAATGTCCAGGGTGTTTCCAAATTCTTGTTCTAACATTTCTTGTGCCCATAAGAAGTCCGTACAAACACCTGTCAGTAAAAAGACTCTTTTTTCATTTTTACTCCGATAGGTCAAAAAATAAATTTTTGTTGCTAAATACCGAAAATGATCATCTGAAAATGCTAGGTTCAATCCTGAAAAATCATTCCAGTCCATAAAGATCCGCTTGATTTTCTCAAAGAAAGCTTGAGGAATCTCTGCCATATCTGTCCCTTCCACAACATGTTCTTCAGGAATCAGCTGTTGAAAATTAAAATGACATTTCCGCAAAAACATCAAAGTTAGTACTTCGATGGTTCGTTGATTATTAGAAAAGTTAGGAATATTACGTTCCATCTTGTCGATCAGATACTCATACTGGATCACTGGGAATTTTTTAGTAAAAGCGATATAGTATTGATAGTTCTTTTCATGTGCATTTATTTCATAAAAATTTTGGTTTAAAAAATTGAATACGATCGTACAATAGTTTAAATTTCGTTCATCTGGGCTTAAAAACATTTGTTTCAAAAAATCGACAAGACGATCTTCTATCTGATGATAAATAGGTGTGCATTTATACATCTCTAACTTTTTTATATCTAGATTGTCTTTTAACTTCATTTTTCGATCAAACATCAGTTGAAGTAAAATCTGTGCGTATTCTTTTGAGAAATCTGAAAATAAACATTTTTGTTCTTTTTCGATTTGTTGAAACAAATGATTTATTTTGTACTGACTTGTTTTTGACACCTTAACTACTTGAATACCGCTCTTCATTTGAAAAAGTGCAATTAAAAACCGTAAGCGATACTCATCTTCTACCTTCTTATCATTGAGGTCGATGCCATAAGAGGCGACATAGGACATCACCTCTTTTTTTAGTTGATATGCTTTGGAGGAAGAGATAAATTCTTGCTTGGCAAAACCTAGGGGATTCGAAAAATCGGTTTTAAAGAAATACATACACGCTTTGATAAATGGTGAATATTGATAGACTTTCTTCATATACGTTCGTTTATTTCGTTTATACTTATGTCTGATCAAATACCCTGTTGGATTTGATTCAATCAACGGATCAGTCTCATCGAATTGTAGATTGATTGCTTTTATGTCTCCTTTTATCGTTGAAACAGAAACATCCAATTGTTGAGACATCTCCAGCGAAGTCAAACTTGATTTTTCCCATAATAGATTAATAATAGTTACTTTTCGAAAAATTTCTTTCTCTAAATATTTTCTAAACACTATTACTCCCCCACCCACCTGTTAAATTAAATGGATAATATCATTAAAAAATCAAGTTGAAGTAAAAGTTTCATAAAATTTAAAAAAATTTATTTTTTTGTAAAAAAAGAGGAAGAACGCGGCATCACTTCTGTTCTCCCCCTTTTACTTATTATAAACTAGCTTAGCTCTTCTCTTGTTCAACTAACTTCCTTTTGATTTTACCTATATAAATACACAGACCTAGAATAATCACTAATAAGACACACCCAGTTATCATCATCCATTTGTACTTTGCAAAAAAACTAGGCTGACTTTTTATCAATATATCTGTTTGGTTTAATTTTTTGCTTATATTGTTTTTTACTGTGAATTTCCTTGTTAACTTCCAGTGATGTTCCCCCTCATCCGCTTCAAATGTCGCAACATACACTCCCGGTAATAATGCTTTACCGTCTAATGGTATCCTATAGTTCAATATCGTATTTGGAGCAATCGAGCCTTCCAGCTGGCTTGCTTGATATATAACTTCTTGATCATCTTCTTTCGTAATGATTGCTTTGAGGTTGGTTAGCCGGATTAATTTGGGTTTTGGATTTTGGATTTTCTCTGTAAAAACATTTCGCGTATTCACTTGTCCTGCTTGCGCATCTAAAAGTTTTAATGTTGAAGGAATTTGCTCCGGATCACTTGATTGTAAAACTAACCCGATTTCTCTTGCAAAATTATTTTGAATATTGCCTTCTTTGTTTGCTTCATTATTCTGGACTACCCGGATCGCTCCAATGGTAATCCCAGATAATTCTTTTTCAGGCATCTTGATTTTCACTTGTAATTCATGCGTTTGCTTTGGAGAAATTTTGATTTTATTTTCTGAGATTTTCACTAGATCTTCTATATTGACTTGCGCGTTATTGGCTAACCCCTTGACCGATTTATCATACTCAATGACCCCGATACTGTTCGTATTTCCTTGATATAAAGTTGTGTCTAGCATGATCGTCTGATCCGAGATATTTTCGATTTTAAGATGCAACGTCTGTTCTTGTTTTGGTACCATTTGTAAATCAAAATAGGAGACCTGTTTATTTATTTGATTGTCCGGCAATTGCGTAGACACCAAAAATGGAATATTCTGAGAAGCTGAGTTTTCATCACTAAACACAGGTACGTCACATAAATGAGACAAAACAAGTAAAAATAAAAACATGGCTATATTTTTTTTGATTTTCACAGGACACTTCCTTTCTGTCAAGGGCAGTTCTTACAATGTATCAGAAAACGTCCAAGTCAATTGTGCCTGATAGGTATCCGCTTCTTTTTTTGCTGCAGCAGGAATACTTAATTTGTATTGATTGATTGGCAATGTTGAAATTCCTAATCCCTCTCCTGGACTCGCTTTGAATACTTCCACATCCACATCTGGAGTAATCACATAGTCTTGAGTATTGATTACACCGCCTGTAGGTAGATCGCCACCAATATTTGTCACATTTCCTGTATTGATCGATAATTCTGCCCCTGCTAACTCAGATTGATTGACTGAGGACTTAAACTGGGCAATTTGTTTTACTTTTAGTTTCCAACCTTTTGTTAGATCACCACGATTATCTGTGACTTGGATATCCGTAGTTGTTGGGTTAGACGCCTGATTACCATCTACTGTAGCGATTTGTTCGATGGATTGATCATATTTGATATTAGCAGTACCAAAATTCAGATTGGTTGGTAACTTGTTGGTTGCTAGGTTCAAATCTTCTCCATTTCCACCAGTTGGTGCTTGTAAAGTCACTGTGCCATCGGTTGTTGTATCGGCATTCACCGATGTTATCCCTAAACTTGCTCCTACTAAGATACTCATACCTGCCATGACATATTTTTTTGTGATTACCATTATCTTATGCTCCTTTTCATTGTATAAAATATTTTATAGCTAGCCGACTTTGTTGCCACTTCAATTGTGATCAGTCTGCACGTCGTTCCTTTTTGCTTTCAGAAATGATCCATTGTGAGCTGTCTCTATCAACGATTGGCACAACGTTCTATGAATGCGCGCACAACTTAATCCTGATTCTTTTTTCGATCTCTCGTTTTCTGACTCCTCAGATTGAACACTCTCATGCTACCAGTATCCATCGTCCGTTAGAAACTTATGGCTAGGGCGTTTCTGAAAGTGTCCAAGTGATTTTTGCCTGATAAGAATCAGCGATTTTCGGACTGTCACTTGGCAACTCCAACTTAAACTCAGTGAGTGGCAAAACGATCTGTCCCCGACTATTCCCTTTATCCACTCGAAATACTTCTTTTTCTTGCCCAACAGGAATATCAATTGTTTGATTACTTCCAGTACTTATCACTGCTCCCCCACTACTATTAGTTGCAGTCCCTGTTTCAAATTGGATGATTGACCCTGTTAATTGAAAGCCATTACTTATTCCAGTCAACACATGGTCCTGAGTGACTTTTACTTTATAGCCGTCTCCATTGTTACTTCGTTTGTCAGTGATATCGATTTTCCCTGTGGCATTTGTAGCAATCAATTGATTGTTTGTATATTGGATTGCGACATGGCCAAAATCAAGTATGGATGGATAGATTGATTGATCATTGAAAAGGTTCTCCTCAACCGTCACATTCATACTTTTCGATTTATGCTTATAGGTATAGGTGAGAACATACTGTCCTTCTTCTTCTGTCAATTTTTGTGGATCAATATCAATCATATTCGCTCCTTCGATTTTTTGTGCAGTGACACTGACGTTTGTCTCGAAAAATGAAAGAGATGAATTGCTGCTACTATCTGATTCGATGATACAATCTAATCCATCATATTCATTCCATGTATCTTTGGCATAAATCGTTGGTAAGGAATGAAGCTGAATATCAAATACATTGACTGTCGCCACAGACTCCGCATCATCACAAATAAAAGTAATTTGATAGGTCCCTATTTCCTCTCCATCCGCTTCGCCTTGAATCGTGACATCATTGATGGTTTGTGGCTGCCCTAGCGCATTTGTTGCACTCACAAAGTTATATGGTGGTATCCAAACTTCACCCAATAATAGATCGATATCCTTGGTAATTACTTGTGCTTTACTCGTGAATGGACCACTAGCTATTTTTCTTACATTTTTAGACTGGAAATATTTTGGAAACATGGGATTATTGGACGTCACATTCAAGGTATTTTGTGCAATATCAATCGAAGTTAAATTAAAACTTGTCGTAATTGGTCCGGTATAGCCGATATCGGGAAGTGGATCTGTGTCATTTAGCTTCCAAGTACCTATCCCACTATTTGAAGCGATCGTGAATGGTGCACTGCTATAATATGAACCTAAAGCACAGCCTCTGGAATTAGCAATCGAAAAATTACTAGTCGCTGCGATTGATAGCGATTGACCGATCGCAATAGTTGCTGTTGGATTATTTGATTGTGCGGTAAAAGTTGTATGATCTTCTATGTTCAATACAGTGCTGCTGTTATTACCTACTACTGGATAGCTGTTACTCGTATTATTGAATGCTACATTTGCTCCATTTCGTATATTTAATTCTTTTACTTCACACACTTCTTGCGTATCTGATGAGGCTGTAATATTCTCATACAAATTCGCTGTTCCATAAGGCAGATAAATGAATTGTTGTCCAGAAGATGTAACATTTGTATAGTTGATCGTGACTCCTGGGAATTCGGACCAGAAAAAAGAATATGGATGTTGATTGATTAGTGTGACATCATAAATAGAGCAAGTCGTATACGCTAATGCAACGCCAATCAGTTGAAGATTAATATCAATCGTATGGTCATTGCCATAAATATTTTTTGGCGAATTGATATTAAAAGATGCCGTTAACTTGATATCTCCAGTTAAATAAATGTCTGTAATAGTGCTGTCCAATAAAGCGGTTCGAAAATCATTGAAGTTATCCACACTAGCTATGCCTGAAGCTACTGTAGGAACAGCTAAAACGGACTGGAAATCACTTTGCGCAGTACTATTGGATGGTTCACTTATTTCTTCTGAAGAACCTATTTCCTTTGTCGTGGTACTTTCACTCGGCGCATTTTCACTACTGTCAGTTGTCGAATCAGCAGACGCATGATACGGTAGACTGATGGCTACTTTATAAAAAGAAAAAACGATACTTACTATACACATAACTACCTTTATTTTTTTTGCCAGCTTCATCTTTATCATCCTAAAAAACATCCCTTTTTTGTACAACTAGATAATTTGATCCCACCAATAGTATCAGGTTGATCATTCTTCCTTTCATGGTTGCCTGCTCAGGTGGATCATGGTTTTTCCATCAAAAACTCAGCTTGAAAACAACCATTTACCTTATATTTATTTCTCATATATCAACCTCCTTTACCAAGTGGTCACCAATCTATGTCTGTATTATGCTTGATAAATTATGGAAAAAAACCCATAGATCTACCCTTCTCAGTGTAAAAATTTAATAAGCATTTTACCTGTACGTTATGATTTCAATTCATTCATGTTACTTGATAAAATAAAAAAAGCCCTCTAAAAAGAGGACTTGGAATTTTTATAATAGTTGTTATAATATATGTTTTTTTCATGTTCTGTTATACAAACATAAATAAATAATTGAATTTTTATCATGCGTTTGCCCAATTGCTAAGATTCTCGTTATACATGCACGAAAATCTTAACAATACTGAGCAAATCACTTATTCGTTGATTGATTCAGCATCAACGATTGCTTCATTAATAAAAAACGGGTATGGATCGATTAGCCAATCAATTCCCAAGGTCCCCATTGTTCAGTTCCAGGCTCATTGCCTCGTGTCCACCATTTTGCACGATATGTGTTTCCTTTGTGTGTCACGATATCACCTAAATCATAAATTGTATCTGCATCCCATGCTTCTGCTGATGGTGCATCCGCCGTTGTCACAACTAATGCTTTGCTTTCTTCTGAAATGTTGCCCGCTTCGTCAAATGCTTTTACTGTATAAGAATACTCTGTATTAGCTGTTAATCCTGCGTCACTAAATGTATTTGTTTCTGTTTCTCCTACTTGCTCACCATCACGGTAAACATAGTAGCCTACTACACCCACGTTATCTGTTGATTGTGTCCATGATAAAGAAACACTCTTGTCACTAATTGATGAAGCCGTAATGTTCAATGGTACTGATGGAGCTTCTAAGTCTGCTGGTGGCTCTTCTAATGTAGAAATCACTAATGCTTTACTTTCTTCTGAAACGTTACCAGCGGCATCAAATGCTTTCACTGTATAAGTGTATTCTGTGCTGGCAGTCAATTTTGTGTCTGTATAAGCATTGTTTGTTGCTCTACCAATTTGTTCGCCATCACGATAAATGTAATAACCTGCTACGCCACGATCATCTGTTGATTTTGTCCATGATAAAGCAACAGTTGAATGTGTTGCTGTGCCTGCTAGATTTGTTGGTTGTGATGGTTTTTCTGTATCAGGTGTTTTTTCTTGGAATAGATCCTGATAAGACTTCGCAAATGATTCATTGTACTCGACACCAGCTGAGTTTCTTCCTTCATCCCAGTTGATACTCCAAGTCATCAAACCTTTTAATGGTGTTTGATCTTTTTCCATTTGTTCGAATACATCGTAAACTTTTGATGGTTCTTTTACAAAACCATTTGCTGCTGCATCCACGTTTGCTGGAATACCTAAAGCTAAGCGATTCGCTGGGATTTGGATAAACCCACCGCTTCCTTCGTTGAAAGCTTTTGAAATTCCATATAAGAATTCAAATTTTTTGCTGTCATTATTTTGAGCGATCCATTCAGTTCCAACACTGATACCGTCACCTGCTTGGTTGTATAACTGTGGTGCAATAAAATCATATTCTTGTTCTAAAGCAGTAATGTATGGTACATATTTACCTTGTGTTCTTAAGTACGGAAACTCTGGCGCCATAGAGATAATAAAATGTTTTTGTTCTTTCTCAAAATGCGCACGGACAATCTTCAAAGCATCTGGAATCACTGTTTTATTGTCGCCTGCATCTACTGCGGTTTGTTCTAAATCGATATCTAAGCCATCAAATCCATAAACTTCAACCAAACGGATGATTTCATCGGCAAAGGCTTGTTCTTCCCCTTTATGTAATTCAATATGTGAATCTGCACCACCAAGTGAAATAATGACCACACGATTTTCAGCATTCAAAGTGGCTACTTTTTGTCTAAATTCAGCATCTGACATATTGTAAGGTTTGAATGTTGGGATACCTTCTCCTTTCATGAATGACACAGCAATCACATTATAAAAAGGATTTACTTTTGCCAAATCAGTATCTGCCGGACGACCACCTTGGTAACCAGCACCTTGTTCAGGCACCCAATTATGATAATAACCTACTGAAACTTGGCGATTTGAGATATCTGGCATCGTATCTGCTGCGTCTGCTGCAAACACATCTGTTCCGCCTCCAATCAAACAACCTAAAAGACCAACTGAGAATAATAAACTTTTCTTATTCATTTTTTCCCTCCTAAATTTGTATTACAGAACAGATTAAAACATATCTTATCCTTCAAAATTTTTTTTGTTTGGTATTGCAACAAAATAACTTTCCAAACAAAAAAATCGCACTTTTTTAACAAAAGGGCGCATATATGAAAACATAACATCCACATAACTACATTATGCTATTATAGCCATGTACAAAAAACAGCTTCTGGAGGAAATGAACATGACAGAACATGCTGCTCTAATTCGAAAATTAAGAAAAGATCGTGGGTTGACACAAGAACAACTAACTTCAGGTATCTCACAAAGAGGAACCTTAGCAGCTTTCGAATCACGTGGAACAAAAATCGGCTTTGAACTAATAGTAAACTACCTTGATCGGATGAATATCACACTTGAAGAATATCAGTTTTTATTGAATAGTAATTCGTTGTCTAATAAACAAAAATTAACGAATTATTTAATCACTTCAAAAACCATTACATCTGCTCAAGAACAAGAATTGCTCAACGAATTTGAAAAAACAGGAAACATTTATTATCGTTTGATCTATGCCCAAAGAAAATTGATTTCAAATTATCTGTATAGTAGTTCTTTTACCGCATCAATGAAAGAAGAAATCAGTGTTATAAAGAAGTATCTTGAAAAGATTGATACATGGGGGCACTTTGAATTGACTATTTTTTCGAATTGTTTATTTATTTTTGATGATGAATATATTGCCTATTCGTTCCAAAATAGTGTCACAAAGATGAAAGCCTACATAGATAATACCTATTATTCTGAGCTTCTTTCTAACTTTATTTTGAACGGCGTACGTCTTTCTTTTAACCGTGAATCAACCACATTACGCAAATTATTTCTAGCCCAATTAAAAAAAATCGCGACAACACACAAACAAACACTCGATCTTGCACATTATAAAGTGTTTACTGCTTTAGATAAACTAGCTGATGGACAAAAAACAGCTTTAAAAGAAGTAGAAACGGGTATTGCGTTTTTTGAATGGTTAGATCTTTCTACGAGTAAAGACTACATGATCAATCTAAAAGAAAAATTTTGCGCTGAAGTATGTGATTTTTCGCACAATGATCACCACACAAAAGTCGTTGTCAAAAGTACGTGCGATCGCCTCTCTCCACAACGCCAAGTGAATACTGCCTAAAATAACCGTGTATCTCCTCACTCCCAATGAGAAGATACACGGTTTTTAAGTCTCTCTATTTATTCTCGGTTGATTCGATAGGTTCCACTGGAATGGCGTACTTGATACGAAAGTTTCTAAACAGTTCATTGCACATTTCGTAGTCAGACGATGATCGATCAAAGAACTATCAGAAATGCAACGCATTAAAGAAATGCGTCTTCGTGTATTCCTTTCAGGGACACCGATTACTAAAAAACCCTGACCAGTCTATGGACCACCTACAAGGGCGCACCAGCCTACTGCCTGTGTAGGTGCCTAACGTTGCTTCCTTGATTTTCTGATTCGTTCTCTACATTTCCTCTCAATAAATTCTTTTGTTATTTGTTTTATCCCCATGTCTCCCCTTTCTATACCGTGCAAACGCGACTCCTTCAGTGGCAGTTCTTTCTCCAGCGAACATTTGCGTTTCACCTAAAAAATGACTAAATAGTATAATTTCTAATAACACTCGCGATGAACGAAATTTTTTTGTTGCAATAACACACATAATTTTCAGATTAAAAATATATCAGTTATGATAACAATCGTACATTACATAAAGTAAAAATATCGGAGGAATTATTATGAAAAAGAGTACGTTAATTGGTTTAGGATTCATTTTAGCAGGTATCGGAGCAAGCACGCTTACTTCTGTTGATGTTGCTGCTCATGGTTACGTTTCTGAACCAGCAAGTCGTGGCTACCAAGGAAGCCTTGACAAAAATACAAACTGGAATGCTGCATTCAAAAAATACGGAGCTGTTATCAATGAGCCACAATCTCTTGAAGCACCAAAAGGATTCCCAGCTGCTGGACCTGAAGATGGTCAAATCGCTTCTGCAAATGGTGCGGTAGGTGATTACTTATTGGATCAACAAACAGCCTCATTGTGGACAAAACAACAATTGACAGCTGGTGCAAATGATTTTACTTGGACATTCACTGCCAACCATGCAACAACGAAATGGCATTACTACATGACAAAAGCCGGTTGGGATCAAAATGATGCGTTGACAAGAGACGACTTGGAATTCATTGGTGAAGTAGGCAATGATGGACAACTAGCTTCTACTAATCCGACACATTCGATCAACATTCCCAATGACCGTTTAGGTTATCATGTGATCTTAGCTGTTTGGGATGTCGCTGATACTAAAAATGGGTTCTATAATGTCATTGATGTCGATGTTAAAGGTGAAACAGTTTTAGCTGACTTACAAAAATAAAAAATTATTAATGACCGAAAGAGACCGAGGCAGGAATCTTTAACCACGGAAAATAAGTCACCATCTACGAGAGTTGTTCATCAATTTTTTGTAGATGGTGCTTTTTTGTAGTGATTTTTTTCTATGGTTTATTCAATTATAGGCGTTGCAAGAGCGACAACGCGTTAAGCGTTATGGTGTGATTTCTTAAGTTTTACTAAAATGTGTGGATTATGAAAAGGCTTGTTCTCTTTTCATTCTAAATTTCATAAGCTACAATATGAGAGTACCTAGTTATATCATCGTTAGATTTCTCGCTGCAAGATATTTTTGTTGCTTTAAGGATATCTATTTATCATAAATCGGTTGTTTTTTGCCGATAGACGTTCGAACAATATTGGGTAACTTGTTTTTAGGAGGAAATTTTTATGATTCAGTTATTGCGCTATGCGAAAGACTATCGAAAACAAATCATCCTAGGTCCTGTATTTAAATTTTTAGAAGCAGTCTTTGAATTGATTTTACCTTTACTGATGGCTTCGCTGATCGATAATGGGCTAAAAATGAACAATCGTGAAGTGATCATCAATATGGGTATCTGGATGATCGCGATGTCTGTGATCGGATTGATCTGTGCCATTATTTGTCAATATTATTCATCCATTGCCTCTCAAGGGTTTGGAACAGAACTTAGAAATCAACTCATCAAAAAAATCAACTCTTTCTCCCATAGTGAATTAAATCATTTTGGGACGGATACATTGATCACACGCATGACCAATGATATCAATCAGTTACAACTTGCACTCGCAATGGTTATCCGTTTATTGATCCGAGCACCTTTTTTAAGTATTGGATCAGTAGTGATGGCGTTTGTGATCGACTGGCAAGTCGGGCTATTCTTCTTAGCTTTATTACCAATTTTTTCAATCATTTTATACTTTATTATCCGTAAGACGATCCCCCTCTATCAAAAAGTCCAAGAAAAGTTGGACGGTCTAAATGAGACTGTTAGCCAAAACTTAAGCGGGGTTCGTGTGATCCGAGCATTTTCACGTACCAATAAAGAAATCGAAACATTTGACGAAAACACAGATGTCTTAGCAAAAAATTATTTACGTGTTTCCAATATCTCCGCTTTGCTCTCTCCGGCAACGACATTGATCATGAATGTCGGGATCATTTGTCTATTGACTGTCGGCGGGGTCAAGGTAAATATCGGTTCCTTACAACAAGGACAAGTTTTAGCTTTGATCAATTACATGAACCAAATGTTATTAGCCTTGATCGTCGTTTCCAATCTTGTCGTGATTTTTACTCGTGCAGAAGCTTCTGCTCAGCGGGTCAAAGAAGTCTTAGATACCGAAAATACCATTACAGATGCTGAGACTCCTAGTGAACCAGTCATGGATTCTGAAACAATTCTACAATTTAAAGACGTAGATTTTCGTTATACGCCAGAATCTGGTCTGTCATTACAAGGAATCAATTTCACTTTGAAACGCCAAACTGTCTTAGGGATCATTGGTCCGACCGGAAGTGGGAAGACGACATTGACACAATTGATCCCACGTTTTTATGATGTTAGTGAAGGCTCTGTGCTATTTGATGAACAAGACGTTCGTGACTGGCCCTTAGATTCATTACGAAGTCAGATTTCGCAAGTACCACAAACGGCTGTCTTATTCACCGGTACCATTCGGGAAAATCTTCAGTGGGGAAAACCTGACGCGACAGACGCAGAGTGTTGGGAAGCTTTGGCAATTGCCCAAGCGGAGGATTTTGTTCGCCAATTACCCAAAGGTTTAGACACAAGAGTCATGGAGAATGGGAAAAACTTTTCCGGAGGACAAAAACAACGGTTGACGATTGCTCGTGCATTGATCGCCAAACCTGCCTTATTGATCTTAGATGACTCCTTGAGTGCCCTTGATTATCAAACGGATCTAAACTTGCGCCAAGCACTACAAACTTCCCTCAACACAACGGTCATCATTATTTCTCAACGCATCCGTTCGATTCAACAAGCAGAGCATATCCTCGTCATGGATCAAGGAAAAATCGTGGCCCAGGGTACGCACGATACATTGCTTAGTCAATCTTCTGAGTATCGTGAAATCGTGGCATCACAGGAGGAGGAATAAAATGAAAACAAAAAAACTATCTTGGCAAACACTCAAACGTTTTGTTCCTTATCTGACGGCCCATCCACGTGAAATTTGGTTAGCTGTCTTGTTGGGAATCGTCAATGGTGTTGCTACCGTCGTAATGACCTTACAAATCGGTCAAAGTATCGATCAAATGGTTGGTGTGGGACAAGTCAACTTTACTCGATTAGTTCAACTTCTGGTGATGTTTGGCGGGATCGTTTTACTTAATGTCATCAGTCAATGGCTGATCCAAGTATTAAGTAACCGATTGGCTTACCTATCCGTTGCGAATCTACGAAAAGATGCCTTTGCTCGTTTGAATCTTTTACCTTTAAGATACTATGATCAAAATTCCCATGGGAATATCGTCAGCCGTTTCACAAATGATATGGACAATATCTCCATCGCGATATCAGCGGCGTTCAATCAATTATTTTCTGGGGTAGCGATCATTATCCTCTCACTGATCTTCATGCTCAACTTGAGTCCGTTATTGACACTTGTCGTCATTTGTTCGACACCAATCATTTTCTTAGTCAGCTGGTTAGTCGCACGGGCTTCTCAAAATGATTTTGATAACCAACAAAAAATCATTGGGAACATTTCAGGATTCGTTACGGAACGTATCGGTAATCAAAAAATCATCAAAGCGTTCCAACAAGAAGAAGTCAATCAACAGCAATTCAGCGCATTGAATGCTGACTTATATGAGAAAGGGCAGCGCGCGCAATTCTCTTCTTCATTAACGAACCCATCTTCTCGTTTTGTCGATCACTTAGCCTATCTCTCCATTGGTTTGATTGGTGGTTTACTTGCCTTACGAAGTGATTCAACGATTACTGTCGGGATCATTTCAAGCTTTACGATCTATTCAAGTCAGTTTTCAAAACCTTTTATTGAATTATCAGGGATCACGACACAGATCCAAACAGCATTTTCTGGTTTAGAACGAGCATTTGAATTGATCGACCAACCGGAAGAAACGCCAGATGAACCTTTTGCGTATCAACTTGATCCTCAAACGATCAAAGGCGAGGTCGCTTTCAAACATGTTTCTTTCTCTTATGAGCCACAACAACGGTTGATCGAGAATTTCAGCTTTGTTGCCAAACCAGGTCAAACAGTGGCAATCGTAGGTAAAACAGGAGCTGGTAAATCCACATTAGTGAATTTATTGATGCGGTTTTACGATGTCAATTCTGGGACGATCACGATCGACGATTATGATATTACCCAAATCGCCCGTGATTCCCTACGCAAGAGCTTTGGGATGGTTTTACAAGATACTTGGTTATTCGACAGTACGTTACGAGAAAACTTACGTTACGGGAAGCCAGATGCCAGTGATGAAGAAATCAATGAGGCCCTAAAATCAGCCTATATGTATGAATTTGTCCAACGCTTGCCACAAAAACTAGATACACGCATTGGTGGACAGGGATTAAAAATCTCCGATGGGCAGCGTCAATTACTGACGATCGCTCGTACGATGATCAGTAATCCACCCATGTTGATACTTGATGAAGCAACAAGTTCAGTGGATACATTGACAGAGAAGAAAATCCAAAATGCCTTCCTAAAAATGATGGAAGGAAAAACTAGTTTTGTGATTGCCCATCGCTTGTCCACGATCAAAAATGCCGATCAGATCCTCGTGATGGATCAAGGGGCAATCGTTGAGATGGGAACACATGATGAATTATTGAAAATCGAAGATGGTAGCTATCGTCAACTTTATCAAGCGCAATTTACTGGATCGGTTGAAAAATAGTGAACATCGAATCAGATGATTTTTCTGATCTATGCAAAAAACAAGCAGTCTTCTGGGATGGGAAGACTGCTTGTTTTTTATTTTGTATGCGTCGTTAAACTCCGCAAAATTCTTTTATATGGCATGGCGCGCCCAATCACGTAGATCATCGTCGATTGGATCGGCAACCAGATAACGGCTTTTAATAAACGTGGTCCCCAGAATACCCAGTTCATCGGTACTTGATACATGATGAGCAACCATAATGGTGTCAGGATCAAGCTAACGAACACTGTCACACTGAGCGTGGCTAAGATTGCATTTTTCCAAGTGATCTCTTTGCGATAGAAAAAGAACCCATAAATCGCTCCTTCAATAAAAGCATTCAACGTGAAGCCGATGAAAAAGACAGATTTAGGAAATAATGCCATACCCACCACATCAGCTAACACAGAACCAATCCCTGTCCAAAATGGGCCAAATAAAATACCCATGATTACTTGGGGAATGAACGTTACACTGATTTTGAGTAATGGTGTTTCAAATGAAACTAAGCGAGACAACGTGACCATCAATGCGATCAGCAGTCCCATGATCGTAATCATACGAGCATCTAAACGATTTTTCTTCATTTCTAGCATCTCCTTTAAGAGCTGCTACATGTTTCATGCAGCGAATGCGAAAATAAAACCGCGAACTTACGTCCTTCGTCCTAGAGGCAACATCCCATCCTCTAAGCACTTAACGCTTTATTTTCTACTCTGTTAATAGTGGGAACTTATCCCAGACAAACTATAGCATAGAAAAGGAAGAACTGTAAATAAAAAAAACTAATGTTCTAAACGAAAACGATTCCTAAGTTCGTAACATGGCAGACATTCGCCTTGATCAACTGTCTCTATCCTCATAAAATCCGAATTTTAAATCTTATTAGGAAAAGGGATCTTACTTCCTTCTTCATGGATCACTTGTCGGAACTCCAAAAATCCGGCTTCAAGCCCTCGTAATAAAACTTCTGCGGTACCGATATTCGTTGCTAAAGGAATATCATATACATCAGCCAAGCGGATCAACGCAGTGACATCAGGTTCATGAGGTTGAGCTGCTAAAGGATCACGCAGGAAAATCACCAGATCCAATTCATCTTCTGAGATCATCGCGCCAATTTGTTGGTCACCGCCTAAAGGTCCTGAATTGAACCGATGGACCGATAATCCTGTGGCTTCTGCAATCTTTTGTCCGGTCGTCCCTGTCGCGAATAGTTCATGTTGTTCAAGTATGATTTTATAGGCTGTTGTAAATTTGATCATCAATTCTTTTTTACGATCATGTGCAATCAATGCTATTTTCATCCGTCCTCACTCCTTTTTTACCAGTGTAACAAATTTCTTTGTGGTTTGATATTTTTCAAATTTCTATAAAAACATATCAAGAACTTCTAGTACATCCACCCATGTCAGAATATCACATTGTTCAATTTTTATTATGTTTCTAGCGGTGTAGTCAATTGAACGCAACTGATGTGTAACAACTTGTCCAGAAATGATTTGTGGTTCTTTGATCTTAATATATGTATCAAATTTTCTTTCAATTGATGTGATTGGGCAAATCAAACAAAAACCAGTGTATTGGTTGAAGTTATTCTTACTTACTACCAAACCTGGTCTTCGCTTCTGTATTTCCTTTCCTCTAGCTGGATCAAAATCCAGCCATACAATATCTTTTTGCTTTGGATAATCCATTTATAGTTCCTCCCCCTCAAGGTTCATCTCATCCCACTCTTTATCTTCTTGGGTGATTGAATCTCTAAAGCCTGCCCATGCCTCTGGAGTCTTAAAAATATCTTCTTTTTTGGGCTTTAATACATATGTTTCACCTATTTTAATAATCGTATATATTTTTCCAACTTCTGGAGAAATATCTTTGGGAAAAATCGCTCCTACAGAATTTCCAATCTTTCTAATAGTCGTTTCCATTATTATCATCTCCCAGCTTATATTAAATTGAGTTTAACTTAATTTAATATGAAAAACAAATTTTGTTTTCTTGGTTGCCTGCTTTTTTATATCTCTTAATATCTACAAAGTATTGCTCTAAGATAGTGAATACACGGTAAATCTTTGATAACTCGCGCAGTAAAAACCAAAAAATAAATTGCCATATTGCTGGAGTTTGCTCTCATTATTGAAGGATCTGCTTCATGAACATCATTTATTCTATTTTATAGGTGATGAGGTTGTGACAGAAGTGTTCAGCTTATTTCCGAAGGAGTTACTTCTGGAACACCGTTTATTCGCTTTTAAGGATAGAAACAAAAATGAATTTTATTTTTGTCTCACTTTCCACGCACTTTCCAATTATTTTGTACACATTGACGAAAGTTCCTACGAATTCTTGTTCATTGTGACATTGAATATAGATAGCGCTTTCAACTATACTAAACACATCAAATAAAAGAAAAAAAGAAAGCGTGGTTTGTACGATGGTAGAAATGGCTCTGAAAAATGTATACAAGAAATATGACAATGCAGAAAACTATTCTGTTACTGACTTTAACTTGGCAATCAAAGATCGCGAATTTATCGTATTCGTTGGTCCTTCCGGTTGTGGGAAATCAACAACTCTACGAATGATCGCTGGTCTTGAAGATATTTCCGAAGGAGAATTGAATATCGGTGGCAAAGTAATGAACGATGTTGCTCCTAAAGACCGTGATATCGCGATGGTATTCCAAAACTATGCCTTATACCCTCACATGACGGTATTTGACAACATGGCGTTTGGTTTGAAATTGCGTAAATACGATAAAGCAGACATCCAACAACGTGTAGAAAATGCTGCGGAGATCCTTGGGTTGACTGAATACTTAAAACGTAAACCTGCTGCTCTTTCAGGAGGACAACGCCAGCGTGTCGCTTTAGGTCGTGCCATCGTACGTGATGCAAAAGTCTTCTTGATGGATGAGCCGTTGTCAAACTTAGATGCCAAACTACGTGTAGCCATGCGTGCCGAAATCGCGAAGTTGCATCAACGCTTAGAAACAACAACCATTTACGTTACCCATGACCAAACAGAAGCCATGACGATGGCAGACCGTATCGTCATCATGAAAGATGGATTCATCCAACAAATCGGTTCACCAAAAGAAGTTTATGACACACCAGTCAATATGTTCGTTGCTGGCTTCATTGGTTCACCTGCCATGAACTTTTTCAACGTAAAATTAAGCCAAGGCGTTATCTCAGATGGTCATGGACTAAAATTGAGAATCCCTGAAGGCAAAAATAAAGTACTAGTTGAAAAAGGTTATGAAGGAAAAGAACTTGTCTTTGGTATTCGTCCAGAAGATATCCATAGTGAACAAGTTGTCTTGGATGCCTCACCAGAAACTGTTGTCAATTCAGAAGTCGTTGTTTCAGAATTACTAGGCGCAGAAACCATGCTTTATACTCGCACTGGAACAACTGAGTTCATTTCAAAAGTTGACGCGCGTGACTTCCATAAACCAGGAGAAATGATCGACCTTGCCTTCAATATCAATAAAGGCCATTTCTTTGATAAAGATACAGAAGATGTCATCACGATCCCATAAACGAAACAGAACTTGATGATACGTAAAAGACCCAACGATCGTTCGATCTTGGGTCTTTTTTTGGTTATTTTTCAGTCTTTATCTGTGACATTGCTAAACGACTTTTTTGATCGTTCCTTGTACGATCTCTTTCTTTTGCTGTTTCTTGGCAGCAGTGAAGACGGGTACATCAAAGAATTTGCTCAATGTTCCGGCAATGAAATAAGCAATATTATAATCCACCAAACTATGGATCAAGCCACCGATCCCCATCAAGATGAATACCGTATAGAAGTAGCCTTCTGCATAGTAGGTTTCCGGCATATTCCCAATGAAGAAGAAGACACTCACCACTAACATTTCGATGATCGAGTGAATCACGCCGATCAATAAGTTAAACCCTTGAAAACGCCAGTTCATTAATGTGAATTGCCCGTCTTTTAAGACGATCCCTGGTTTTTTTTGTAAATACCATGCACCGATTAGAGCGAATACCAAATGAGACAATGCACGAAGCGCAATAATCACAGGTGTCGTCAAGAAGAAGCCAAATGTTGTACCTAGCGCCACTGCCACAGCTACACCGGGTGAAAAAAACATTGCGATAAATAATGGCACATGTGAAGCTAGTGTAAATGAAGCAGGCGGAATTACGATCTTAGGCATGATCATCGGAATAAGAACGCCCATCCCGATCAATAAAGCGGAAATTGTCAATTTTCTTACAGAATTTGTTTTCATTTTTTTACTCCCTTGATGTGTCTTGACACATTTGTTTTGACCTATTGTACCGCTAACTTTCTAATGTGTCAAGACACATCAAGAGACACAAGGCGCCTGAAATACCACCCTCTTTAAAATCCAAGAATTTGATCTTGGAACTTGTTTCCTAAAATAGTCAGGCATCACTTGAAGAATACCCAAAATGGTTTTCTCAAGTGATGCCTTCAGACTTAGAGCGAAAAGACTTTTTCAGCCTTCTATTCCTCATTTTATTTTTTTAGATGTTCCATAGCATTGCTCAAAGCAGCAAATTCTTCTAAAGAAAGTGTTTCTCCTCGTCTTTTCGGATCGATTCCTGCCTCCGTTAGACTTTCAGTTAACCAACTTTTAGTTGCTTCGTCTTTCCCATAGGCATGTTGCAAATTATTCCATAAAGTTTTTCTACGCTGTTGAAACGCAGCCTTTGTCAAACGGAAAAAGGCTTTTTCATCCGTTACGGAAACTGCTGGTGTTGCGCGTCTTGTCAATTTCAAGATCGCTGAATCCACGTTTGGTTGTGGCACAAATACTGTTTTTGGCACAATAAACGCCAAACTTGCTTCCATATAGTATTGCACAGCGATCGATAAAGAACCATATGCTTTTGTTCCCGGTTTGGCTGAGATGCGATCAGCGACTTCTTTTTGCATCATCACGATCATTTCGTCAACCACAACGTCTGATTCAAGAAAGTGCATCATGATCGGTGTCGTAATATAATAAGGCAAATTAGCCACCACTTTCAATGGTAACTGCTCGTTGAATTGAGTATTGACTGCCTCTGCTAAATCAGTTTTCAAAATATCTTGGTGGATGACTGTGACATTCGGATAAGGTGAAAGGGTATCTGCCAAGACAGGAATCAATCGATCGTCGATTTCAAATGCGACTACTTGTTTGGCATGACGCGCGATTTGCTCTGTTAATGCACCAATTCCTGGTCCTACTTCAATGACATTAGTCTGCTGATCGATTTGACCAGTTTCAATGATTTTCCGAAGGATATTCGGCTCTGTCAAAAAATTTTGTCCTAAGCTCTTCTTAAAAGAGAAGCCGTGCTTCAATAAAATTTCTTTTGTTCTAGTGGGTGTTGCAATATCCCGATATTCACTCATAATGATCCTCCACTTTTTCCATTGCCTGCTTAAACTCAGTTAACGTAATTCGGAACATGTTCAATCGTTTTTCCAATTGTTTTCCGTTCGTATAGCCGATGCGTAATTCATCACCGAGCATCTCACGTTTTTCTTTTGCATGTGCTCCGGCAATCAATCCATATGCAACCAGCATTTGTCTAGTGATCTCCGGCGCTTGGGTCTCATCATCGACTGGCGTAACGACTTTTTTCAACGCTTCTAATATCGCTTCATCACTCGCATGTTCGACCCCCAAGCTTCCCTTTTTTTTCGGTACGGCTTGGTTCCTTGGCAAAAATGCATGTTTTGCTTGTGGTACCACTTCCATAATCGTTTTACGGATCTTCTCACCTGAGAAATCTGGGTCCGTAAAAATAATGATTCCCCTAGTTTCCTGTGCATGTTCGATCTGCATCAAGATTTCTTCATTGATCGCTGAACCAATCGTTTCTATCGTGTCGGCTTCAACCACTTCTTGTAGCCTTCTCGTATCGTCTTTCCCTTCGACAACAATGATTTCTTGGATCTTTAACTTAGTCATGCTCTGATAATCCAAATAAATGATGGGCGTTTTTCCATGTTTGTGCCGCTACTTCTTCCATTGGTAGTTGACGAAGTTCAGCGATCTTTTCGACTGTGTAACGAGTATACCCTGGTTCATTTCTTTTTCCTCGATAGGGCACTGGCGCTAAATAAGGAGCATCCGTTTCCACTAATAGACGATCCATTGGGACGTTTGTCGCTGCTTCTTGCACATCTAACGCCTTTTTGAATGTCACGACACCACTAAAAGAAATGTGCATCCCTAAATCAAGGAAACGTTGTGCCCATTCATAATCACCACTAAAGCTATGCATGATTCCACCAATATCACGAATGTCTTCTTCTTTTAACACCTTATAAGTGTCTTCCAAGGCATCTCTCGTATGGATACTGATCGGTAGACGCATTTCTTTTGCGATGGCGATCTGTCTTCTAAAGATTTTATCTTGGACTTCTTTGGGATCTTCCATCCAATAATAATCCAGTCCGATTTCACCTAAAGCAACCACTTTTGGTAAAGTCAATTGTTCTTGTAGTTTATTTTCGATTTCTTTCGTATAGCTACCAGCTTCTGTAGGATGCCAACCGATGATGCTATAAATGTTTGGGTAATCTTGACTAAGCATCAAGGACTTTTCGATCGTCGGTGTATCAAATCCTACGACGGCCATTTTAGTCACACCTAGTTCTTCTGCACGCTGGATCGTTTCAGGAATATCATCATTGAATTGTTCCGCGTTCAAATGAGTATGAGAATCAAATATCATCTTAATCTCTCCTTTTCATTCATTACTTTAGCATATATGTAGGCGTTAAAGAAGTCTCAAAGACTAAAAAACAAGATATATTATGCAAAGAAAGACAAGAAATGACTTGATTCACTTCTTGTCTTTTCATTATCAGTTAGTTACTTTCAGTTTGTCTTTTTTTGTAGTAAAACACAGGTACACCTAACAATGTGACTAAGATTCCGATCAATGCCAAATTCGTTTGTGTGATCAGTGTCATCCCTAAAATAAAGATGGCTCCTAAAATCGCAATGATCGGTATCACTGGATAAAGGGGTACTTTGTATGGACGAGGCATCTCTGGGGCTTTCTTTCTTAAAATAAATACGCCAATAAAAATCAATAAGCTAAATAGCCACATGACAAAAATCAACATATCTGTCAGAAAATCAAATGAACCCAAGCTCATCATGATACATGCAATCGCTAGTTGGAACAATGCAGGTACATAAGGAACGGTGAATTTTTTTGAGAGCTTTGTCAACTGGTTACTGAACGGCAACTCATTTTCTAATGCCATTGCATATGGGACACGAATCCCAGTCAACGTATAACCATTCAGTGCGCCGTAGACAGAGATCAAAATACCGATCGTAACGATTTTCCCTCCTAGTTCACCGAAGATGACCGCTGACGCATCAGATGAAGCATTCAAGTTCCCAGCAATTTGATCAATCGGTAATGTTTTTAAAAAGACGAAGTTGATCAATAGATAAACGAATGTCACAAAACTCAATCCTAAAATAATCGCTTTTGGTAGATCCTTTTCTGGACGTTTCATTTCTCCAGCCATGGCTCCGACACCTAACCAGCCATCGTAAGCGAATAGTGTCGCCAACAAAGCACCACTAAGTCCTTCTGCCCATGAAACACCTTGTCCGGCTTCTACTGGAAATAATTGAACAGTACCCTGTCCGGGTGTCAGAAGCCCCCAAATAATGATCACTGCAATTGGGATCAACTTGACTACCAATGTAATCGATTGAACGTACGCACCAACTTTGGTCCCTAACAGATTCAATCCAGTGATAGAAAGTGCTGTAATAATAGCAATCACTAATAAATAATCAGGAGATAGCTGTAAGAGATTGATCAGCTGTGTTGCAAAGATGATCGATAATGCCGCAATGTTGGCTGGAAAATAAATCAAACTTTGTGCCCAGCCTAACAAAAAACTTGGTAACTTACCGTAAGCTGCTTCAATATACTTGACCGCTCCACCTGTTTCAGGAATGGCAGTGGCTAATTCAGCGACTGTTAGCCCCGCACAGATCGTTAAGAATCCCCCTAACAACCACGCGAGTAACGTCAAACTTGTTGATTGTGTACTTGCCACTACCGCTGCTGTTTTAAAAAAGACGCCGGCGCCGATCACAGTTCCCATTACTGTGGATAATGCACCAAACAAATTGATCTCGCGTTTTAATTTCCCCTTCATCCTCTTCCTCATTTCGTATTTCTTTTTTATTTTTTTCAGTATAACCGAGAACTTTTCATTTTACCATTCTTTTCAGAAATTTGTAGTGAAAATATCCCTCTAAAGACGGATGTATTCTTGTCTTACTTCTTATAGAATGAAGCTACTTGAAATGTCAGGAGGTACCCTATGGATTTTCAATCGATCGATCCAAAACTAGCATCTTATCTAAAAGATAAAGGTACTACTTTCTTTCCCCAAAAAGAACAAAAACAATCCAAGCTACATTGGTTATTGTTGATTTTATTTGGCTGGCTAACCATTGCGACATTGACACAGCAATTGCTATTGATGGCTGGTTTTCTTCTCATTGCCGCCTTGATCAAAGGGCCTGGGATGTTGTTGTGGGGAATCGTCTATTCCTTTCTCGTCGGCTTGTTTCCGCCCATTGCTTTTTTACTATCGGTCATCTTTTTACTATTAAATGTTCAAACGATCGTCAAAAATTGGCGCGTCACGATGGTCGGGATTTTTTTCTACGGCTATCCTTTAGCCATGAACGCCTTGCGCCACTTGACTGATTGGGATACAAGATGGTTCTTTGCGATCAGCTTGCTCCTAGGGCTGGTGATCCTTCACTCGCTATTGACCAAGATTTATGCACGTTACGGCAATAGCCGCCTGATTGCTTGGTATATTCTATGTATTCCATTTTCAATCGTCGCAGCATTATTGCCAACGAAAGTCAAACAACGGCTAAAACTAAAAAGAGTCGGACGATGATTATCATCGCTCGACTTTTTTTAATTATCTATAAAGCTATTTTATTGATGAACCGATCCTGTGAATTTCATTTTTTTTAAAAACTGTTCATACATATCTTGACTCATACCTAAAGTATCCAGTAAATAATTATTCTCGGTTCCCCAATTACCTAAACCTCTGTAATAGAATTCACGATCGACATCTTTGATCACGAAAGGCATGATATTGTGCTTCAAGCATTCTTTGAACATCAGCAAACGTCCCATACGTCCGTTGCCATCTGCAAACGGGTGGATTCGTTCATATTGTCCACCCTAAAACTGAATAAACGGTGTTGGCACAACCTCGTTACATTTACTTTTACAGATTCACATAAAAGTGATCCTATAAAAAAAAGAACTATTCTAAGCTTATTTGCTTAGAATAGTTCTTAACAATCATTGATTAGCCAACTTCAGAACCGTTTGGCATACCTTTTGGTGCTTCGATCACTTGTAATGAACCATCAGCTGCTTCTGCTGAAAGGATCATTCCTTGACTGATCAGCCCGCGCATTTTGCGTGGTTTCAAGTTAGCAACGATCACTAATTTTTTGCCGATCAATTCACTTGGATCAGGATAAAATTCGGCAATACCGGATAAGATTTGACGGTCTTGGTCATCTCCTGCATCTAGACGGAATTGCAATAATTTATCTGCCCCTTCGACTTTTTGGCAGTTGATGACTTCTGCTACTTTTAATTCGACTTTTTCAAATACATCGAACTTGATTTGTTTTTCTTTAGTCGAAACAAGCTCTGTTTCTTCTGGGTCCCATTTGACAGAGTCCTCATTTGTTTGAGTGCCTTCTGACATTTTTGCTTGGATATACGCAATTTCTTCTTCCAGCTCTAAGCGTGGGAAAATCGGTGTACCTTTTGCAACGACTTTTGTCCCAGATGGGAATTCACCGAAGTGTAATCCTTCAAGGTTCATCGTCTCGGCATCCAACCCTAATTGATTAAAGATTTTAGTTGGTGTTTCTGTCATGATCGGTTGTAAGAGGATCGCAGTGATACGTAGCGATTCAGCTAAGTGGATCATCACGCTCTCTAACTCTTTTTTCTTCTCTTCGTCTTTTGCTAAGACCCAAGGTTCTGTTTCATCGATATATTTGTTGGCACGAGAAATCAATACCCAGATTTCGGCTAAAGCAGTGTTGAATTCCATTTTTTCCATTGCGTCATGATAACGACCAACCACATTCGCAGCAGTTGTTGATAACTCACTGTCAAACGGTGTCACTAATGACGCATAGTCAGGAACCATGCCATCACAATATTTATTGATCATTGCAATCGTTCGATTCAAAAGATTCCCTAAGTCATTCGCCAAATCGTAGTTCACACGTGACACAAAGTCTTCTGGTGTAAATACGCCATCTGAACCAAATGGTACTGCACGCAATAAGTAATAACGCAAAGCATCTAAGCCATAGCGTTCAACAAGCATCTCTGGATAAACGACATTGCCTTTCGATTTAGACATCTTGCCGTCTTTCATCAACAACCAGCCATGTCCAAAGACTTTCTTTGGCAATGGGATATCTAATGCCATCAACATGATCGGCCAATAGATCGTATGGAACCGAACGATTTCTTTTCCAACCATATGGACATCTGCAGGCCAATATTTCTGGAATAATTGATCGTCTTCTGAACCGTAGCCCAGTGCGGTGATGTAGTTCGACAACGCATCGATCCAGACATACACTACATGTTTCGGATCATTTTTGACATTGATTCCCCAGCTGAATGTCGTACGTGAAACTGCTAGATCTTCTAAACCTGGTTTGATGAAGTTATTGATCATCTCATTTTTACGTGATTCAGGTTGGATAAACTCTGGGTGTTCTTCGTAGTACTCTAACAAGCGATCTGCATACTTACTCATACGGAAGAAATAAGACTCTTCCTTGACTAGCTCAACTTCATGACCACTTGGCGCTTTCCCGCCGATCACTTTGCCGTCTTCATCTTTGTATACTTCTGCAAGTTGAGTTTCTGTAAAGAATTCCTCATCTGAGACAGAATACCAACCTTCATATTCACCTAAGTAAATATCGCCTTGTTCAAGCAAACGATCAAAGATTTTTTGAACTGCTGCTTTATGATAATCATCAGTTGTGCGAATGAATTTATCGTAGCTGATATCTAATGTTTTCCACAGTTTTTTGACATCTGCAGCCATTTTGTCTACATATTCCTGTGGCTCTACGCCTAATTCTTCTGCTTTTTTCTCGATTTTCTGTCCGTGTTCATCTACCCCAGTTAGATAAAACACATCAAAGCCCATCAAACGTTTATAACGTGCAACAGCATCACATGCAATCGTTGTATAAGAATTGCCAATGTGCAGTTTGCCACTTGGATAATAGATGGGCGTAGTGATATAAAAAGTTTCCTTTTCTGCCATGGGGTACTTCCTCCTTTATCGCATGGTGCGAATTCGTTTCCTTGCTAGTATACCATAAAATGAATACGCTGTTAGCTTTTTTTGATAACTCCCGAAATGTAAAGATGTCCTTTCCCTTCAAGAAAACATTTATAAAGAACCTACGTTATCGTGATGAACCACTTCCTTCTCTACCCACACTCTCGCTCCTTTTTCTTCAGGATCGTCTACTCTCTCATTTTTACTTTACAAACATGCTATAATAAGCAATATCATATAAGAAAAGGTTTTGAGACTAATGACAAAAAAACACAAACGAATGATTATCAGCATTGCTTTACTTTCTCTCATCCATCTATTATTTAGTTTTTACTATTTACATCTGTATGGTTATTTCAATCTACATGGGCAATTAAATACTTTTCTTTTGCTCACCTTGATCCTTCGAGTGATCCTAGCAGGGTATATCGTCCTCTGTGGCTTTTTCGCCATTCGAGAAGAAAAACAGAAGCTTCTCCCTTTTTATTTGCTTTTCTTCCTATTTAATCTACTCTTACCGTTTCTTTTTCAACTCTGAGTTGGATTTATTTGTCTAGAAATCTTTGGTTTTCAGGGAGATTCTGCTACAATAAAGTAAAAAGTACCTTAACATAATAGGAGGTGAGAAAGTGGAACATTTTCATTCAAAAGAAGAAGAAAAAACATATTATGAACAAGAGGCCTCTGAAACTGATTTCTTATCTTGGTACCAAGACCAAGAACGTCCTGAATATGAAAAACCTT
This sequence comes from Enterococcus sp. DIV1304_2, assembly GCF_050555445.1. Classification (NCBI taxonomy): domain Bacteria; kingdom Bacillati; phylum Bacillota; class Bacilli; order Lactobacillales; family Enterococcaceae; genus Enterococcus; species Enterococcus sp. DIV1304_2. The sequence continues at coordinate 640,693 of NZ_CP187851.1, read as the reverse complement.
CCTTGACCGTCGATATCGTTTTACTCTGCTACAACAAAGAAGAAGATCAATTAAAAGTTTTACTTATCCAACGTAAAAGCCATCCTTACCGAAATTCTTGGGCACTTCCCGGAGGATTCGTCCAAAAAAATGAATCGACTGGTGCCAGCGTCTTGCGAGAAACAAAAGAAGAAACAGGCGTCATCATATCCGAAGAAAATATTGAACAACTGCATACCTTCAGTACACCGAATCGTGATCCTCGTGGCTGGGTCGTGACAGTCAGCTATCTCGCCTTTATCGGTGAAGAACCTTTGATCGCTGGAGACGATGCCAAAGAAGTGCAGTGGTTTTCACTTGAACGCAATGCAAACAAACTGCATTTATCGAGTGGGGATGTAGCAATCACTCTAGACTTGACGACGAGCGAGTCTTCTGGCAAAGACACATTAGCCTTTGACCATAGCGAGATCATTGTCAAAGCCTTCAACCGTGTCGTCAACAAAATGGAACATGAACCACAAGTACTTCAAGTGCTAGGAAAAGACTTCACGATCACTGAAGCACGCAAAGTATTCGCTAAATTCTTAGGGATCGATTTTAAAATGATCGATCATTCCAATTTCAAAAAAGCTATGTTACAATACTTCGATGAAATCGGTGAACGTCCTGTCGGTATCGGACGTCCCTCAAAGATCTATCAATTAAAACCTGGACATACAGAATAAAAAAAGGAGAAGGGCACGAATGCTCTTCTCCTCTTTTTTGGTTTGTCATAATTAGTGAGCTTCTCTGAAAGAAATTCCTAGAAACAAAAACAATAGATGTTTTTTATTAGCAAGGCGAACCCTGGCGCCCCTACCAGTTTTTTTATTCAAACAGGACTTGTTTCCCGATTTCAACTAATTCCAGACTCTTTTTATTTGTGGAAGGATCTGTTTGTTCTTTCATATCGATCAATACTAACTTTTTGCTATACCATTGCGATTTATATTGGAGCTTTGCTAATAGCTTATGCCAGTCTTGGATAGAAAAATCACCTTCCGGACAATCTGCTGAAATCGATTCGACAAACAAATAATCATAATGACGGATCACTGTTCCTGAAATTTGTTCTAAATAGTCTTCTCGTTGAAATTTTTGTTTTAAATAAAGGTCTTTGATTTTCCTTTTTTGCTTTTGATAATTTTTTACTCTTTCAACGTGTGTGCGTCGATGCTGTGCTGATCGTCCTTTGATCACAAGCTTTCTCTTTGCCCGCAGGAGTTGTTGATCAACTTGTTTGAATTTAGGAATCGTAATGTCAAGTGGTGTGGACATCTCCACTAGACGATCTGGATCATAGGCTATCCCGATCCATTTATTTGACGCTTTCATCGTCTTTTGGGGAACTTCACAGAGCAAGGAAACATAAAAGATCTCGTTGTATCGAGATGAGATCGTTGCTGAACGAATCGTTCCTTCAATCGGACGATGTGCATGGATGCGAATTTTCTCTTTTAGCTTTGGCAATTTGAGGTATGTTTCTTCTAAATAGATGGTTCCTTTTTGATTATTCGTCGTATACGACTGCCAAATACTTTTTTTATTTTTTAGTTTGGGGAAGCTTGCGCGTCCTTTAAAATAATTACGAAATGCACGATCCAAGTTTAATTGGGCATTCGCTAAGGCTAAACTATCGACTTCCTTTAAAAACGGATATTGCTTTTTTAAAGAAGCTGGTGTCAGCGTATAATCAATCTCTTGTGTTTCTAAATAATACGCCTGTCTGGCTTTTAATAAATGATTGTAAGTGAAACGCACACAACCAAATGTTTGGATCAACCACTGTTTTTGTGAATCAGTGGGATAGATTCGAAATTTAAAGGCTTTTAGCATCGGCTTCTCCCCCTAGTTTGCGACTAGCAAGGCTTCTTTCTGCCGTTTTAATTTTTTCGCATAATAAGCAACTTCTTGTTCTGTTGCATATACAAAATGTTCAGGAGCAATTTCTCTTAACGTGCGGATTTGTCCATCATCTGGTTCAGGTTGATACTTGATCCGGCGACGTTGGCGTTCATGATCAGGGTCAGGCAATGGAATCGCTGATAGTAAACTTTCCGTATATGGATGCACTCCATGATTATAGATTTCTTCACTGGTTCCCATCTCAAGCAACAAGCCATTGTGCATCACACCAATACGGTCACTGATATGTTTCACCATGGATAGATCGTGCGCGATAAACAAGTAAGTCAATCCTTGCTCTTTTTGTAAATCTTGTAAAAGATTGACCACTTGGGCTTGGATCGATACGTCTAAAGCAGAGATTGGTTCATCACAAATGATAAACTTCGGATTGACTGCTAATGCTCGTGCAATCCCGATCCGTTGGCGTTGTCCCCCTGAAAATTCATGAGGATAGCGTGTGCCATGGCTGGGATTTAAGCCAACTGTTTTTAGTAACTCGTTGACTTTTTCTGCACGTTCTTCGGGTGATTTAGCTAGTCCGTTGACATCGATTCCTTCTGCAATGATATCTCGTACTTTCATTCTTGGATTTAATGAAGCATATGGATCTTGGAAAATCATTTGGACTTCATGACGAAACTTTGTCATGGCTTGTTTGCCTTTTAATTTCGTCACATCTTGCCCATCAAATAAAATCTCGCCACCCGTTGGTTCATTCAAACGGATGATCGTTCGACCTGTGGTTGACTTTCCACTACCAGATTCGCCAACTAAGCCGAATGTTTCTCCTTCATAGATGTGAAAACTGATATCATTCACCGCATGGACTTCATTTTTCTTTCCTACATTAAAATACTGTTTTAAGCCTTTAACCTCGAGCAGTTTTTTGTTCATTGTTCAATCCCCCTTGGCCATGTGCTTTTTGCTTTTCTTGAAAAATCGCCCAGCGCCGTTGAATCTCTTCTGGCGGTGTCACTTTTGGAGCTTGTGGGGCTAATAGCCAAGTAGCTGCTTGGTGTGTTGGTGATAGTTCGAAAAACGGTGGTGCTTGTTCCGCATCGATTTTCAATGCAAATTCATTTCGTGGATAGAAGGCATCTCCTTTTGGCGGATTCAATAAATCCGGTGGCGAACCTGGGATTGCATATAAGCGGTCATTGCCACTTTCCAATGTAGGCATAGAGCCAAGTAAGCCCCATGTATACGGATGCTGTGGATTGTAAAAAATCTCTTCAGATGTCCCCACTTCAATGATTTTTCCACCGTACATCACTGCTACTCGATCAGCGACATTCGCTACGACACCAAGATCATGGGTGATAAAAATGATCGACGTGTCGATTTTTGATTGGATTTTTTTCAACAACTCTAAAATCTGTGCTTGGATCGTCACATCTAAGGCTGTCGTTGGTTCATCTGCAATCAAGATTTCTGGGTAACAAATCAACGCGATCGCGATCACGATCCGTTGCCGTTGTCCCCCTGAAAATTGATGAGGATAGCTATGGATGCGTTTCTCAGCTTCCGGGATTCCTACAAGATTCAATAATTCTAAAGCGGCTTTTTGCCCCTCTTTTTTCGATACTTTATTATGCTTACGTAAAGATTCTGCTACTTGTTTACCAATCGTCATCGTTGGATCTAATGAAGTCATCGGATCTTGGAAGATCATCGCAATTTCTTTCCCACGAATCTTTTGCATTTCTTTTTCTGTTTTATCAACAATGTTTTGTCCTTTGAATAAAATCTCACCAGAATCGATCGATGCGTTACTTGACAGTAAACGCATGATACTTCTAGTCGTTACAGATTTCCCACTACCGGATTCGCCAACGATTGCCAATGTTTCACCTTTGTTCAAATGAAAATCGACGCCTCGGATTGCTTGGACTTTTCCAGCATAGGTATCAAAGGAGATTTGTAAGTTCTTTACTTCAAGAATTTTCGTCATCGTACTCACTCTTTCATTTTAGGATCAAAGGCATCACGTAAGCCATCTGCTAATAAGTTGAAACCAATCATGATCACCGATAAAGTTGCTGCCGGTATCCATAATAGGTACGGCAAGTATAAGAATGTTTTGTATCCATCACTCAACATCGTTCCCAATGAAGCAGAAGGTGGTGTCAAGCCTAGGCCGATGAAACTTAAGAAAGCTTCGAAGAAAATCGCTGATGGGATACTGAACATCATTTGGATGATGATCACACTCGAAATGTTTGGCAAGATATGCTTAAAGGCGATCTTCCATTTGGATTCACCTAATGTCATTCCTGCTAACACATACTCTTGGTCTTTTAATTTCAAGGTTTGCGCCCTGACGATCCGAGCCATCGGAATCCAGTTCGTGATCGCCATCGCTGCCACGATTGAGAAGATCCCTGGTTCAAAGACGACCAACATCAAAATCATCACGACTAAGTTAGGAATACCAGATAAGACCTCTAAGAAACGTTGCATCGCATTGTCCACACGACCACCTAACAAACCAGAGATCAAACCATAGGCAACACCGATCGTTACATCTAGTAACGCAGCGATGAAGGCAATCAGTAGAGAGATACGTGTTCCCATGAACAAACGACTTAACACATCACGACCTAGACCATCTGTTCCTAAAAAGTAGTTCACGTCTGCGGGAACATTTGCTTGCGCATATTTATCGACTAACTCACCAGCAACCATTGCTTTTCCGTTTAGTCCGTCGATATTGATACCAGGAATACGTGGGGGTAAGTTGATGTAATCGACATTTTGAGCGGTTGGATCATGGGGTGAAACGAAAATCGTGATGATCGAGATAAAGATGATCACAATCAGTAATCCCATGGAAATAACTGCCGCTTTGTTTTTCTTCAATCGACGCCAAGAATCCTGGATAAAATTCAGTGAAGGAGCTTCGATTTTTTCACGTTCTTCTTCTGTGTTTTTTTGTAACGGTAAAAATTCATCTGCAGGAATTTCTGCAATTGTTTCGTAGCGTTTTGGTATCAGTTCCATCTAGCTTCGACTCCCTTCAGAAACTCGGATTCTCGGATCAACTAGTCCGTACAATAGATCCACGACTAAAATAACTAAGATCAACATAAATGAATACAAGATCGTAACAGCCATGATCGTTGGATAGTCATTTGTTGTGATCGACTTAACGAATTGCTCACCGATCCCCGGAATAGCAAAGATATTTTCAACAACTAATGAACCAGTCATCAAAGCGACTGCTAATGGGCCTAACAAGGTCATCAACGGGATCAAACTATTACGTAGACCATGTTTGAAGGCAATTTCCCAACGACTCAAGCCTTTTGCTCGAGCCAATTCGACATAATCACTATGCAAGACTTCGACCATTTCTGTGCGGATGAATCTGGCAGAGTCGGCTAATGGCGACATGGCTAGTGCAATCGTTGGTAAGATCGTATACATGAACCCATCCCATTTTGCGATCGGCAATACACGAAATTGGATGGCAAAAATATATTGTAACAATACAGCAAAAACAAAGTTAGGGATAGAACGTCCTAAGATTGCGACTAATGTAGAAGACGTATCGACCCATGTATTTTGTTTCATTGCTGAGATTGTTCCTAGGATCGTTCCAAAGAAAGTTCCGAAAATGATTGCTTGTAGACCAAGCTGTAATGAAGGTCCTACTCGTCCTGCTAATAAGTTAGCAACTGGTTGGTTTTTGAATTGGAAAGAGATACCAAAATCTCCTTGGATCAAATTAGAAAGATAGATCCCATATTGAACGATGACTGGTTTATCCAAACCAACTTGTTTGTTCAACATCTCAATTGTTTCAGGACTTAAACGTTCCTGGTTTGTGTAAGGTGTACCAGGCAATAATTGCATCAAAAAGAATGTGATGGTTGCAATCAACCAAAGTGTGATGACCATAAAGAAGACACGTTTTAATACATATTTTATATAACTATTCACGAATGTTTCCCCCTAGCTTTTGACTTCTGATCAATGTTTCGCTACATTATTTAATGAACCAATGATAAAGGAGCAAAATAATGAAAAAAAAATATCGTCCTTATTTGTTTGCCGGTTTAGTGATCGTCCTCGTGTTACTTAAAAATATTTTGACTGATCAGTTGACCCTTCTTCAATTATCCAATGATTTATTTTTATGTGCGTTGCCGTTTTTGATTATCGGCGGATTTTTATGGGTGTTCTCCTCAGGTTTCTTTGATCACTTTCAACGTTCGTTTCATTTAGCACGAACGAGAAACCGGAAGGAAAAACCAGAATTTACTTCCCTATCTTCGGTCAGCTACGGTATGTATACCTTTTGGCTGATCATCGCTGGAATTTTGCTTGTGTTTTCGATTGTCTTTGCGCTCATCTCACTTGTCTAAATGAACGGCCAAAAGAATAACTAGGATCAGAAAATTGAGAGGTCTGGGATTTGTAATACATCCCAGACACTCTTTTTTCTTTTTAGGACAGATTATTCTTCAATATATGTCCATTTGTAATCCCATGATGCGCCAGCAGCATGATGAACGATACCTTTGACTTTTGGATTAACTAAATGACCTTCAGCTTTTTGATAAACTGGTGCGACACCCATATCTTCAGCGATGATTTTATTCGCTTCTTGTAAGTCAGCCCAACGCGCTTGTTCGTCACCAGCATCTTTAGAAGCAGATGCTTCAACGGCTTTGTCATAGTCTGCATTTGACCATTGACCACGGTTGTAAGAATTGCCTGTTACAAATAAGTCAGTAAAGCTACTTGGGTCAGCATAGTCTGCGCCCCAGCCACCTAATACTGTATCGAAATCACCAGATGATGAACGATCCAAACGAACAGAGAATGGTACTGGTGTAGGTTTTACTTTCACACCGTCAAGGTTTTCTTGGATAGAGTTTTGGATATATTCGATCACTTTTTTCGTTGAGTCATCATCTGATGCCATCAATTCAAATTCTAATGAGTCGATTCCTAATTCACTCTTCGCTTTTTCCCAATATTCTTTTGCTTTGTCTTGATCATATGATACTAATTCGCCGGCTTCTGCTGCGAAATCTTCATTTGTTTCAGGATTCTTAGTCATGTCTGCAGGAATCAAGCCTGTTGAAACAACTGAACCATCACCCATGACTTGTTTCACTAATGCTTCACGGTTGATTGAATAAGAAATGGCTTTTCTTAAGTTCACATTTTTGAATGGTGAATCATCTTCTCTTTGATTGAACTCGATATAACTTGTACGTGCTTCTTTAACTGACGTATAAGCTGGATCATTCGCATTTTGTTGTGCTAATTCACCTGATAAGATGACATCATCTGCTTGTCCATCTTTGAATAGATTCAATGCAGTAGAAGATTCTTTTACAACACTGACTTTGATTTCTGATAATTTAACTGCATCTTTATCCCAGTACTCTTCGTTTTTCTTGTACGTCCATTCTGTATCAGTACCTGGTCCATCAAAATCAGCTAAAGTAAATGGTCCGTTGTATACTGCGTTGTCACTTGATGATGCGTACGCATCTCCATGTTCTTCAACCACTGCTTGACTTTGTGGGAAGAATGAAGGGAAAGCAAGTAAGTATTGGAAGTATGGTGTTTGTTTGGCTAATTTGATTTCCAATTCATAATCGCCAACTGCTTTGATGCCTAATTCTGATTTGTCTTTGTCGCCTGCTGTGATTGCTTCAGCATTTTCAACTGGTGCAAAAAGATACGCATATTCTGATGCCGTCGCTGGGTCTACCGTACGTTGCCAACCGTAAACATAATCAGCTGCTGTGACAGGCTCCCCATTTGACCATTTTGCGTCTTCACGCAATTTGACTTTATAAGTCAATCCATCTTCACTAACTTCAGCCAATTCACTTGCACCGGCTGGTTGAGGTTTACTATCTTCATCTAAACGATAGATTCCTTCATACACATTATTTAGTGCAGTAAAACTGATTGTATCTGTTGCAACCGATAGGTCGGCTGACGGCATTTCTTGAGGTACTACTAAGTTGAAGACGCCTCCTCCATCTGCTGATCCACTGCTTGAAGAACCACTACCACTTGTATCTGCACTGCTGCCACCATAACAACCAGCAAGTACAAGCCCACATAAGGCCACAACACCAAAAGTTAAATTCTTTTTCATCTTCCGTACCCCTTTATCGAAATTTTCAGAATAATTAGTATTTTCTGAGTTGTTTATGAGTTTAATGAATAATTATTAAAATTGCAACAGTTTTTTTCGCTTTTTCTAAAAAATAATGACTTTTCCATGAACGTTTTATTATTTTTTTCTGAAAAAATGAGATAAATCAAGGATTTTTATCTAATCCTCTTTCGAATAAAATAATCATAAAAAAATGGTCGTTATAAGAACGTTTGATATGAATGTTCGGTTTTTGCCAAAAAAAAGAGCCTCCACACTAGGGGAGGCTCGCATGTTTTATTCGATTTAAAAAAAATCATTTTGGTGCTTCATTCATTGATTTATTTCTCCAAGTCGTTTTGCCAGAATGATATCTGGTTGATTGACCCCATTTGCATCAGGAAGCGCTCCAACGACTTGATAGCCCATTTTTTCATAAAATGTATAAGGATGCTTGTTGAAAGTTTCGATTGATTTCAGTTTATCCAACGGATGATCAAAAAGATCCGTATGACTAAGACTCGTGTCCCCATCCGTATCATATGTTCCTAAATAAACCATCACACCACCTTTAGAGGCGATTTCTTTCTCCACATAAGCAACTAAGCGGCTACCGATATACTGCTTTCGATAAGAAGTTTCTACTACTAGAGGGTGAATTTCCCAACCAGTCATTCCATACTGCGGAATCGCACCGATAAAACCAACCAAACGATCTTGTTCCACCGCTGAGACAGCGATTCGATCCGTCGCCAGCAGTTGCTCGACTTCTTTCATTGGTTGTTCACCGTAATCCTTCGGCCAAGTCAATCGCAAAAGGTCAGCTAGCTGATCCTTCAAACCGATATTTCTACGATCAAATTCACTGATGATCATCCTATTCCCCTCCATTCCAATTTCAGCCTATTCTATCAGCCAAACGGGAAAAAGAGAAGGAAAGAAAACTTAACTTTAAGAATATTTATTTTGCTACAGTTTTTTCTTTTTTCATTTGTTTGCTACGCAATTGCCCACAAGCTGCATCAATATCTGTCCCATGCTCTTTGCGAATCACACAATTGATGCCGTTCTTTTTCAACACATCATAAAATTTCAATACATCCGCTTTTGGACTTCTTGAATATTGATCATGTTCACTTACTGGGTTGTAAGGAATCAAATTGACATAAGTTAATTTTTTCTTGTCTTTCAACAGATCAGCAAGTTGTTGCGCATGTTCTGGCCGATCATTTACTTGATTCAGCATGATGTATTCAAATGTGATCCGACGGTTTGTTTTCTCTAAATACTCATCCACTGCTTCCATCAATTTTTCAATTGGGAAACGGCGATTGATACGCATCATGGACGTACGGACTTCATTATTTGGTGCATGTAATGAAATCGCTAAGTTGACTTGTAATCCATTTTCAGCAAACTCTTTGATTTTGTTTGCCAACCCGCTAGTTGACACCGTGATGTGACGAGCACCGATTGCTAAACCTTTGGCATCATTGATGATATGCAAGAAATCCATGACATTGTCGTAATTGTCGAACGGTTCACCGATCCCCATCACCACGACATGGGATACCCGTTCCCCCAGTTGACGTTCATCAAAGTAATGTTGGACCATCATGATCTGAGCCACGATCTCACCCGCAGTTAAGTCTCGGTTTTTCGTTAATAAACCACTGGCACAAAAAGTACAGCCAATATTACATCCGACTTGTGTAGTTACACACACAGATAAGCCATATTCTTGTCTCATCAACACCGTTTCGATCATATTTTTATCTGGCAACTCAAACAAGTATTTGACTGTCCCATCACTTGCCTCTTGCACGATCACTTGTTTCAATGGATTGATCTCAAAGTTTTCTGATAGCTTTTCAATCAAACTTTTTGAAAGATTCGTCATTTCTTCAAAGCTTGTGACACGCTTTTGATAGAGCCATTCCCATACTTGTGAGGCACGGAATTTCTTTTCACCATGTTCTAAAAACCAAGCAGTCAATTCTTTATTTGTTAAGCCATAAATGGATTGTTTTTCCACGATTATTCCCTCTTTTTTTCAAAGTATCGCTACATACTATAACTGATTCCCTTTATTAATGCAATAGTTCACAAAAGAAACTAAATAATCGTTAAAAACTTGTACTAAATCTTATTTAGGTCATGCATGGGTATCATGCCACTCATCGTATTCTTCTACTGATTTTTCTGGATCTAAAATCATCCATTTCATAAAGATAAGCCCTAAAATCAACAAGGTTGCTGGAATGATCAAGAAAAAACTGAATAGTAGTGGGGAACCATAACCAATAGCAGAAATGATCAACCCGACTGTTTTTTTAGAATCTACTGCTTTTGAAAGCAATAAATATAAGGTTAAAGTGAAGCCGATCACGCACATCATACTTAGGATCGACCAAAAAATAATTCCATAAAAATTCCCCCATAGACGTGTCACATAGACGAGAGGAACCAGACCTGACTGCTCTGCTACTCGGTTAAAGAAACCAAAAAGATAAATCACTGTTTGAACGATGTTCAATATAAAAATAGTTTTGATCATTTTTTGATGCATCTTGTTTTCTCCTTTCTAGTAGTAATAACCATCATAAATGTAAGGATCATAGTTATACGAATCCCGGATAAAAGAATCACGAATATACCATAAGCTAGAAAGAATGAATACGACGAAAACAAGATATAAAAGGATGATCGCAATTTGAATAATAAACATCGCTATGCCAGCTCGACTCCAAGTTTTTTGGACTTGTTTGAATGTTTCAATATCCGTATAGTTTCCATCTCTCCATGCCCATTCATTGCCTTTGAATCCGCAAATAAACACCCAAACAAGATTGAATAGTGGAATCAGACACAGTAATGGAAGATACGTTTTGTTCCCAATTCCCCAGATGATGTTAAGAGAGAAGGCGCCCCAATTCCATTTTTTGATTTCTTCCGGTACTTCCTGATTGCCCCTTTGAAACTCAGAATTTGCCAAGCCGACTTGGGGTTCATCACGCGTTGCTTTTTTTGGGTGACTCGTTGGTTGTATCGGTTCTTCGATCGGTTTTTCGATTGGTTCTTCGGTTGCATCTACATCGGCATCCAGTTCTTTGACTGGTTCTTCGATTGGTTCTTTGGCTCGTACTTTAGGTTGTTCGTTGACTGGTTTTCCAGTCGCTTCATCCCTTGTTTCTGTTAATTGTTCATTCGTGATTTTTTCGGAAACTTCATTCGTTACTTGATCAATCTTTTTCGTTGTCTCATCGTTCATTCAGTGAATCTCCTTTCATCTAAAAAAACTATTGTGACTTTAAGCTTATCATTTTTTTAACATGAATGATTTTATAATAGTCGTTTTGTTACTACCTGTTTTTTTTCACAAAAAATATTTTTATGGACTAAACGCAAAATAAAAGCAAAAAATCAATTCGATAAGAAAAGATTTCTTGCTTTCATTTTATATATCCTGATTTTCAGATAATGGTTGCTCCATTGACTCTTCCATTTGTTCAATAAAAACTTTTCGAGGCTTACTGCCTTCTGAAGGGCCTACGACGCCGTGAGCCTCTAATTCATCGACTAAACGAGCTGCCCGATTGTAGCCGATTCTAAAACGACGTTGCAACAGAGAAATACTAGCGGTTTGCATTTCGATAACTAATGCTTTTGCCTCTTCAAATAGTTCATCTTGAGGTTGTTCAGCTGAACCAGCTGATTCAACTTCATCCGTTGGCATCATTTTTTCTTCGTAATTGGCTTCTTGTTGATCGGTGACAAAGTTAACCACACGTTCCACTTCATGGTCTGAAATGAAGGCGCCTTGAACACGGATCGGTTTGTTCTCACCCATTGGTAAGAAGAGCATGTCCCCTCGTCCTAAGAGCTTTTCCGCCCCATTAGAATCAATGATCGTTCGTGAGTCTGTTCCGCTGGAAACAGCAAACGCCATTCGTGAAGGCACATTGGCTTTGATGATCCCGGTGATAACATCCACACTTGGGCGTTGTGTCGCTAAGATCATATGGATACCTGCGGCACGAGCCATTTGCGCTAAACGGATGATCGCATCTTCGACTTCGTTGCTTGCAACCATCATCAAATCCGCTAATTCATCAACAATGACAACGATAAATGGTAAGGTCGGATGTTTGGTTCCATTTTCTAGATTTTTTTGTTGGACAAATTCATTGTACCCAGAGATATTTCTCACACCAGTTGCAGCAAACTTCTCATAACGTTCTTCCATTTCCTGTACGACTTTTTGCAACGCTTGTGCTGCTTTTCTAGGATTGGTCACAACTGGCGTCAACAAATGCGGGATACCATTATACATATTCAACTCAACCATTTTCGGGTCGATCATCATCAGTTTGACTTCATGAGGTTTTGCTCGCATCAAGATACTTGTGATGATGCCGTTGATCGCTACTGACTTCCCACTACCAGTCGATCCGGCAACGAGCAAATGAGGCATTTTCGATAAATCAGCCGTTTGGACACGACCCGAAACATCTCGTCCTAGAGGTACTTCCAATAGCTTGTCTGGATGATCCGGTTGGGCTTCGATGATCTCTCTAAACGAAACCATACTGATCTTGCTATTCGGCACTTCGATCCCAATCAGTGATTTCCCAGGGATCGGTGCTTCCATACGAACATCTTTTGCGGCTAAAGCTAAGGCAATATCATCAGTCAAACTAACGATTTTACTTACTTTTACTCCGACAGCTGGTTGGATCTCAAACTTCGTCACAGATGGGCCTAAACTTGCTTTGACGACTTTCGCATCGACACCAAAACTTTGGAAAGTTTGTTCTAACACGCCAATGTTCTTTTCAATTTTCTTGTACTCATCACTTTGATCCACGGTTTGCGCTGAGTCTAATAAATCGATTGAAGGTAGCTCGTATGCTTGATTTTCTTCTTCTGCTTCGATCTCAAATTCTAATGCAGTGCCATCATCTTCAAATAACTCATCTTCGGAAGACTCTTGTACTGGGCTCATCTCATCCTGTTTAGGACGTTCCATAACAGGAGGTTGGACATTTCCTTGAAAACTGTCAATCGGCACAAAACTTAATTGTTCAGGTTCACTTTCTTCATAAATAGGAGAAGTTTCCTTTTGGACCTGATTCTTTTGACGAGTGGCTCGCTTTTGTTCCATTTCCGCAGCTTCAGCTTCGGCTGCTTCTTTCGCAGCAAGACGTTTTGCTTCCTTCGCTTCTGCTCGTTGCTTTTGCCGCTCTTCTTTCGCAGCTTGTTTACGTGCCTGCTTTTCTGGATCGCCTTCTAACAGTTCTTGGAATCTATCTCCCATGACTTGTAAGGCATTCAATAATTGATGCCCCTCAACATTACTGAATAATACTGCTCCGCCAAGAATCAATAAAACAGCTACGAAATAACTTCCCGGTTGAGCAATCAAAAAGAATGTCAGATTATAAATAAATGCACCTAACATACCGCCACCGACATTCGTGGTGATTTGGCTTTGACGAATATCTGCCGATAGTAGATCCCAAGTCGTTCCAATGATATTGGGTTCTCCGCTGTTCAATTTTCCAAAAAGATTGGCATGTAAAAAGAGTAAGATACCTAAATAAAACAGACCGACTCCCAGCCAACGACGACTCTTACCCATCGTGAATTCTCTATTTTTGACCATGATCCAAAATCCTAAAACTGCTAATAATACACAGAGGATCTGATACGTATTTCCAGCGACTATGCGAAAGCCATTCGCCACTAAAATGCCTAAAAAGCCTAATTTCAAAAAGCCAAAGACGGCAAATAGTATAAAAGCAAAGCCAACACCGATCGCAATCATTTGCTCCTGCTGCTGTTTTTGTTTTTTAGTTTTTCTCTTCTTCTTAGCAGGACGTTTTTTCTTTGCCATGATATATCCCTCTTTTCATCAAGTTCCATTATACAAAAAAAAGCAAGCGAACAAAAGTTTTGTTTGCCCGATTGCTGATTTTCTTTTTATCTGATTCTTCAAAACTCTTCCTACGATCCTCGCCACCCCTTTTGCCTCCATGGTCTTCGCTCTTTCGTTGAGGTGAGGATAGAAATTCTTTTATGTCTTTGTAAGAAGAATTATTTGTTGCAACACCACACACTATGAACAGTACCTATTATAGGAAGATATACTTTTTTATAAACAATCAACTTTAAAGGAGGTTACGACAATATAGGAAATCACACCACTTTTTGTTTTGTCATAGCACTCACAAGAATCAAAAAAGCCTTCGAGTGTAGAATTTCAAAATAAAAGTGAAACAAACTTTAAAAAATAAATTAATTTAAGAGAATGGAGTAGAAATGAAATTTGAAAAGCGTACTAAAATATTAATAAATAAAATGATCAAAAGCATTACTTTGAGTGCGAGTATTCTAGTAGGTACAATTATGGTTGGCACTACGGCATTCGCAGACATCGACTATGCGTTTGTAGTTACCTCTGATCCTCAATTTCCATGGACAGCAAAAACAGACGATGGTATTTATCAATCAGATAGCGATCTCAGAGCGGAGTCCGCTGCGTTAATTTTAAATCAGTATGACAGTATCAATGATTATTCAACAAGCATCGGCAATAAAGTAATACATACCTATGTCAATGGGGATGTCACTGCCTACGGTCAAGGCTCTCAGTGGAGTCGCATGGATCAATTATTCAGTAGACTAAAAATGCCTTATTCTTATGGCCTAGGAAACCATGATATTGAAAATAATTTCGAGGATACTTTCCTCAACCAAGCTTGGCGGATAACCTTTAACAGGATGCATACCTATAGACCTCATAATTGGATTTCAAAAGATACTTGGAAAGAAGATTACTTTTTCGAATCTAAGCATGTTGGTAGCCTAAACTATTCACAAAAAATCGGGGATTTTAGAATGATCACAGCCAACAATTATCCCACGATGCATCTTTCTTGCTCTGATGGGACTGGCCCTACTTATTGGTTAACACCTGGAATGGACTATATCGAGAGACAGTTAGAAGAAGCAAGAAGTGCAAACCAACCGGCTATTCTTTATATACATAAACCAAATGATTGGAAATTGGGAAGTGATCCCCAAGGAAGATTCAAGGCAATGGTAGAAAAATATTATGATAATGGAACGTTGCGAGCCGTTTTTGCAGGGCATTATCACAAAACAATCGGTAAGGTTTCTTACCCACAGTATTTTGGCAAAGTCCCAGTTTATTCTTCTGGCAGTGCTTCTCAAAAAACTTACTTAACTGCAGAAGTCGATCATTCAAAAAATGAGATGAAAATCTATCGAGTGATTGGCAATGTTTGGGAAAAGAAACAACTCATTGATACAATTGCTATAAATTCGAAAGGACTCACTGCTGTGAATGATGACAGAGACTACCAACAGCAAAAAGAATTGGCTAATAGAGTAGGTAATTCTTATCACATCATTAATTCTCTTAATAATAGTAGAGCGCTAGATGATTCAGCAAGTAGTGATGATGTCATCTATTTTAATGAACATCGGAATACGAACCAACAATGGAGATTTGTATTCTATGAGGCTAACAATTCCTTTGTCATCCATAATCGAGCAAATAATTTTTCAATGTATGAATCAGATAGTAAATGGGATGGCTTCTCTATTGTACGCACTGGGGTTTTAAATGCTTCAGATAAACGAGCACAATGGCGAGTAGTAAGCGCAGGAAATGCCTATGGAACCATTCCTTTGTACAAGTTCAGAAACGTTCGAAGCGGAAAACTACTTACACTAAATTCATATAGTGGGAAATTGACGGATGCCGCAATCGGCGCAACATTATTGACTGCACCTGATTTTGGTGTAACGGTGCTTCAACAATTTATGTTAGACTAGTGATCAACAGAAATTCTAGGTGATGTAAAAGCTAAAAGACAAACAAAAAGGAACAAAAGATGAGCAGAACCTCCTCTTTTGTTCCTTTTTTTAAAATTGTGCCATCCACTTTAGTACGTATTCTTCGTGCAATATTTATTGGTTCCCAATATTCGCGCCATTCTCACGAATTACTTGTTGGTACCAGTAATAGCTATCTTTTTTGTAGCGATCAAGTGATCCTTCTTGTGTTTCATCCTGATCTACATAAACGAAGCCATAGCGTTTTTGGTAGCCATTTAACCAGCTCAGCAAGTCTGTGTAAGACCATGTGCAATAGCCCAAGACTTCTGCACCATCTGAAATAGCTTCTTTGATGGCTTTGACATGACTTTCCAAGTAGTTGATACGGTAGTCATCATGGATTTTTTTATCTTCTGTCAATTTGTCATATTCACCTAAACCGTTTTCCGTGATCAACACAGGGATACGGTAGCGACTCGTGATTCGTCGCAAAGCAATACGTAAACCTTCTGGATCGATTTCCCAATCCCAATTTGTACGTTCGACAAATGGATTTTCTACTTTTTTGTACATGCCAGGCACGCCTGTTTCTTCTGATGAGCCTTTTTTACCTGTAGTATTCATCTTACCAGCACCGACACCATCTAATGGATTAAAGGCATTCGTTGCTGTTTGGTAGTAGTTGATGCCTAAAAAGTCAGGTTTCGCAGATGCTAATAGCTCCTCATCGCCTTCTTCAATCGTTGGCGCCCACCCTTGTTCTTCCAAGAATTTCATCGCAGCGATTGGATATTTGCCCCACATATAAACATCCATCCAATAATGTGCCATCAAATCTTCCGCATTTTCAGCAGCCAAAATGTTCTTTGGATCACTGTCGATCGGATAGTTTGGCGTATACGCAAAACTTGGTCCGATTTTCCCAGGCATATCCATTTCATGGAACGCATTGATCACTGCTGCATTAGCTAAGTTGGCAATGTGGTTCACTTGGTACATTCGTTTTGGATCAGTCACTCCTGGAGGATGTACCGCTAATAAATAACCGAGTGAAGTAAAAATATTTTGTTCGTTCAAACTAACCCAATAGTGGACTTTGCCACGAAATGCTTCGAATAATGTTTTTGCATAGTTCGTAAAATCTTCGATGATCTGACGAGATTCCCATCCTTGGTATTCATCTTGCAATGCTTGTGGCAGATCCCAATGATACAATGTCAGCATTGGTTCAATGTCGTGTTTGATCAATTCATCAATCAAATCCATATAGAAAGCTAAGCCTTCTTGATTGATCTCGCCGCGGCCATTTGGAAAAATACGTGTCCAAGCTACAGAGAAGCGATACGTTTTCAAACCTTGTTCTTTCATTAAGGCAATATCTTCTTTATAACGATGGTAATGATCAACAGCTAAGTCGCCATTTGTTCCTTTAAATGTCTTACCTGGAATACGAACAAAGCGATCCCAAACAGACTCACCTTTTCCGCCCTCTTGCCATGCGCCTTCTACTTGATAGGCAGCTGAAGCAGATCCCCAAAGAAAATCATCAGGAAATGCCGTTAATTTTTGGTGTTCCATGAACATCTTCCTTTCCTAGTTCAATCTTTACCTCTTTAGAATAACACGAAACCCTTTTCATTACCAAGTAGATTTTTGACATTTCTAAATAAAAGTCTAGTCATTTAAAAAATAAGTCCAAAACAAACAAAAAAAGCGGAGCAGCAGATGCTGTTCCACTATTTTGACTTCCCCTATGATTCGATCCTTCATGTCATCCTGTTACCTATTCTGGTGTGACATCTTCACCAAACCACTTCTCTGAGATCTTTTTAAATTTTCCGTTTTCAACCAATTCGGCTATGCCATCATTGACTTTTTCCACAAGTATTTCGTCATTTTTTCGCGCACCGACAGCAAAATCTTCTCCATCAAAGTCCCCTTTGATCACATTGAAATTGTCTAATTCGTCTCGTATGTTCAAAAAATACTCGGCATAGACTTTGTCGATCAACACACCATCTGTACGGCCACTTTTCAAATCGATCAATGCTTCATTGAAGCTTGCGTACAAAACTGCCTCTTGATTTTTCACATAGTCTTTGAGTATTTCTGGATGTCTGACAAACATATCATAACCAGAAGAACCGTTTTGTGCCCCTAAGATTTTGTCTTGCATTTGTTCAAAGCTTGTAATACCAGAAATTTTTGGTGTGATCAACACTTGATCATTTTTCATATATGGTTTTGTAAACAAGACTTTTTCTTCACGTTCTGGCGTTTTTGAATACCCGTTCCAGATCAAATCAATTGTTCCGTTGTTTAATTCGAACTCCTTCATTGACCAGTCAATTGGTTGGAACTCAACAGTAATGCCATATTCATCAAAGACAGCTTTCGCTAACTCAATATCAAATCCTGTCAGTTTACCATCTTTATCACGAAAACCCATTGGTACAAAGCTGTCGTCTAGTCCTACGATAATCTTTTTTTCTTCATTGATTCTTGACCAGCTTTCTGTCGCTGTCCGCTCATTCGTGCAGCCAGTTAAAAAGAAAAAACCAATCAAAGCTAAAATCAAAAAGCTGAATTTTTTCATTTTCTCCCCACCGCTTTCCTACTTACTTGGCATAACTTTGATCAATTGATCCCCAACGTTTTCAGCAAAGACTAAATCGTGGGTCACGATGATTTGTGTCACGCCTTCTTCTTTTAATGAAAGAATCAACTTCTCTACTTGTTGGCGTAACTCTGGATCTAATGCACTCGTCGGTTCATCATAAGCTAACACTCGTGGGTTCATCGCTAACGCACGAGCAATGGCCACACGTTGTTTTTGTCCTCCAGATAATTGATAAGGATAATTTCCTAATAAATCACGAATCCCTAATGAGTCCGCTAATTCCTCCGCCTTTTTCGTGTATTCTTCTTTACTTTGTTTCAACACCATTTTAGGTGCCAAAGTAATATTGTCAAAAATACTCAAGTGTGGGAAAAGCTGGAAATCTTGAAACACGACGCCTACCACTTGTTCTTCTGTTTTCAATTCAAAAGGGTCAAATTTCGTGCCATCCAGGTAAAACTCACCACTGTCAGCTTTTTCTAAACCGGCTAAAATCCGTAACATCGTTGTTTTACCGCCTCCTGACGGTCCGCCGATCGCTAATGTTTGTCCTTCCGGTATTACTAAATCAAAATCTTTGATCACTTGTTTGTCACCAAATGATTTACTAATCTTTTTTAATTCAATCATCGCTGTTCCCTCCTCGTTTCTTAGCGGTAATAATTTAATTTTTCTTCAATTTGCTTCAACACGATCGTCAGCACTCCTGTTAGTGCGAGATAGATCAGTGCCACGCCAAGCAATGGAAGTAAACTTGCATCTCTCTCCATCGCGATCTTACCCGCTCGCATCACATCACCTAAACCTAAGATGTAGATCAACGAAGAATCTTTCACTAGATTGATGACTTCATTGCCGACAGAAGGTAACACGATTTTTGTTACTTGCGGAATAATGATTCTTGTCACTGTTTGGAAAGGACTCAACTGTAAGACTTGAGCTGCTTCATACTGCCCTTTAGGGATCGACTGGATACCACCACGGAAAATCTCAGCAAAATAGGCAGCATAATTTAAAACGAATGCGATTAAAGCAGCTTCGAAACGATCAAACACGATCCCGATCGTTGGCAAGCCGTAAAACACGAAGATCAATTGTAATAATAGCGGTGTTCCTCGCATGATCCAGACATACGTTTGTAGGAAATAACGGATCGGTTTAAAATGTAACGACAACCCTAAGGCTAAAATAATTCCTAATGGCAAAGAACCAATCAAGGTAAAGGCAAATAATTTCAAGGTTGTCAGCGCCCCTACTAACAACTGTGGCATCACTTCTAATAAATCATTCATTTTCTTTTCCTCCTCTTTTCTTTAAAGGGGTACATTGTTAGCTGTCCCTTCCAACCACATGAAAAACAAAAAAAGTCCTTTGATCCGAAGATCAAAGGACGCAAAATACGTGGTTCCACCTTTTTTTATTAGTTTCTCGCAAAACTAACCTTATCTGGTCGTCTAACAACGACCGCAGCTATAACGGGCTTCCCGGATTTTCTTACTGGCTGTTCAGAAAATCGACTCCAAGATGTGTTTCACAATCAGTTATTGCCTCTTCTCACCAACCAGAGACTCTCTTCAAACACTTAATTGCTACTCTTCTTTTCGATGTCTTTTATTTAACTTAATGAGTAATTTACCTGATTCATTTTTATTTGTCAATCTTTTTTGTGCTAAAATAAATAAAAAAATGAATGGAGGGTTGTTTTTTATGTGTCATGCCACGAAACAAGAGGCCTATGAATTACTTGATCTTTTGGCGATCAATTACCAAGAAGTAAGCCATCCAGCCATTACTTCTGTCAAAAATCTAACTTTTACTTTGCCAGGTCCACAAGTCAAAAATCTTTTGGTCAAATCAAAGAAAGGCAAACAAATTTATTTTGTCGTCTTACCTGATGAAAAACAAGCCGACTTGAAGTTATTGGCAGAACAGTTGAATGAAAAACGTTTATCGTTTGTGTCAGAAGACCAAGTCAAACAGTTGTTACATGTTCCGCCAGGTACCGTCAATCCATTTGCCTTAGTCAACGATTTAGAAAACGAGATCCAAGTCGTCATTGATTCCTCGATCGATCGCAAAGATACCGTGGGCTTTCATCCAAACAGCAACACCAGTACCATCATTTTTCCCTTTGCAGATTTTGAGCGACTACTCGCTCATGTGGATCATCTGCCAAGGTATGAAGTCTTGTAACTTAATTATTCTTCATCGCAGCTTTTAAGGCTGCTGCTAATGGGCTTTCTTCCGGTTCTTCTGCTTGAGAATATTTCTTCATCAAGCGACGTTCTTCATGTTTTGTCATTTTTTTCTTCTGCTCTTTTTTCCCTAGCATCTTCTCTGTCGTCCCGTCAAATTTACAACGGAAGTAAGCGCCATTTTTGCCTTCAATGATCTCCATTTTGCGGTGACATTGTGGACAACGATGGTTAGAGACTTTCGGATCTTTCCGACGACGATAGCTACAATCTTGATTCGTACACACATAGATTTTGCCATCTTTTGTGTTCTTCTCACGAAGATTCGAGCCACAATCCGGACATTTCTTTTGGGTAATCGAAAAATCTTGGTATTCTTGCTTACTTGTTTTGATTTCTTGGACAAGTCGCTTCGTTTCTTTTTCGATGGATTGTAAAAAGACGTTGGCTTGTTTTTTTCCAAGCGCGATCGCTTCTAGATCTCTTTCCCAACTTTCAGTCAAATCTGGTGTCACAAGTGATGGATTGACCAGTTCTAACAACTGCTTGCCCTTCGGTGAGACTTGTAAGCCTTGCGGTGTGCGTTCCATCAATTCGGATTTGATCAACTTTTCAATGATCTCCGCACGAGTCGCGGGCGTGCCTAAACTGTGTTTTTCCATTAAGCCTAACAGACTTGCTTCCGTCAAAGGTTTCGGCGGTGCTGACAATTCTTTTTTGATCGTAAAATCAGGTTGGATACGCATGTCTTTTTTCCAGTCAAACGAATCCACATGACTTTCAGCAGAGGTTTTCCAACCAGCTTCCAACACCCGGTTTTGGCGGAAAACAAATTGTTCGTTCCCAAATACGACAGTGATTTTCGTTTGACTGATTTTATGTGGTTCTGCAAATAAGCCTAAGAATCGTGTCACGATCATTTGGTAGATTTTTTGTTCTTCGTTACTTAATTTTTCATAGCGTGGACGATTTTCCGTCGGTAACAAAGCATGGTGATCTGTTACTTTACTATCTTGGAAGACACTCGTTTGACGAACCACTGCCCCATTCTTCAAATAAGTTTTCACTTCTGGTGCAAAATCGCTGATGGCTTGAAGTCTTTCTTTCATGGTATTTTTCATATCATTCGTCAAATATTTACTATCTGTTCGTGGATAGGTGACGATCTTGTGCGTTTCGTATAAACTTTGAACAAGTCCTAACGTTTTCTTTGCAGAATAGCCATAACGTTGGTTGGCTTCTCGTTGGATCTCCGTGAGATCATAAGGCAGAGGAGCTTTTTCTGTCTTTGTTTTTTCTTCAATGTTGACTACTGTTCCCTTACTCTGACTAAGGGTTTTAACAAACGCTTGGGCTTCTTCATGGGATTTCAAAGCAAACTGGTTTTTTTGGACCATTTTTGCTTGTTCATTGCCGACTGTCAATGAAATCGTAAAATACGTTTGTGGTCGGAACGATTCGATTTTCTTTTCCTGATTACGCACTAAAGCTAAGGTTGGGGTTTGTACCCGACCCGCTGATAAATTGTCTTGATATTTTACTGTCAGTGCACGTGTCACATTCAATCCGACCAACCAATCTGCTTTTGCCCTAGCCAAAGCAGACTCATACAGCGCATCATAGCTTTTAGCTGGTTTCAATTGGCTGAAACCTGTCTTGATTGCTTTGTCCGTTTGAGAGGAGATCCACAAACGTTTCACCGGCTTATTGAAGTGAACGTATTCCAAGATCCAACGTGCAACGAGTTCTCCTTCACGTCCGGCATCTGTGGCGATCACTGCTTCTGAGACATCTTTACGACTAGCCAATTGCTTGATGGCTTTCAATTGATGACCAGTTTTTGGTAAGGGTTTGATCCCTAGTTTTTTAGGGATCATCGGCAAGGTTTCCATCTGCCAGCTTTGCCATTCCTTATTTAGGTCTTCTGGCATCTTTAGACCTAATAAATGACCAAGGGCCCAAGTCACGATCACCTTGGGTCCTTCGTAATAGTTTTTGTGTTTTTGATTAGCACCAAGCACCTTGCTTAGGTCTTTCGCAACGCTTGGCTTTTCCGCTAGAATTAGTTGTTTCATAAAAATCCTTTCTGCTTTCCAAAGTAATCGGTTGATAATCTTTCAGCAAAGCAAGTCCTTTGTATTGCTGCAAATCATCATCGCATTCTTCACACCAGCGCTCATCGCCATCATTCCAAAAAGCGCTAAGAAAATTATTTTTGGCATGGATATACTCATAGTTGTCTTTAATGGCCAGCCATTTTTCTTCATAGTTTTGTTGTGCTTCTTCAAAAGAGGTGAAAGTTTCCTCCATTTGAATATCTTCTTGCCAATCTTCAAAGAACCACCAAGGCTCATTATCACCGAACATTGTAATTACTTGATACATACATGCGCTCCTTTTCTCAGGTCATCTTAAAAACATATTAGTCACTTTCCAAGAAAGTTGCAAGAAATTTTGCTTAAAAGGGGCTTTTTATGAATGTTCAGAAAATTAATTTAAATGATGCCTTTTATTTTATTGGTAAAGTTGCAATAAAGTCGTCGATCATCCAGACATAACTTTCTTCTGGAGAAACATTCGGTTCATTGGTAAAGTACCCTAAAAAACGTAACGAAAGGTACCCATGGATCATACTTCGCAGTTCTCGACTTCGATGGACCTTTTCTTCTTTCGACAAAGAAAAAGCGTCAAATATTTGTAAAATGATTTGGTTCGTTTCGTGTATTCCCTCTAATAGAATTTCTTCATTTGTATGCGGTACACTGATCAGCAGTTCATAGACTGCCTGATTTTGAAACGCAAATGACTGATAGGTTTGCGCGTACGCTTGGATCGCTTCTCCTTTACTTTTCCCAACTAACACTCGACGTAATTGATCATTCAACTCCGTCAAAAGTTTCGCAGTCAATGCCGTTTTCACTTCTCGAATATTCTTAAAGTGGTTATAAAGCGACGGTGATTTGATATTCAATGCCTTAGCTAAATGTTGGAAAGTGATTTGCTGTACAGCCATCTCTTCTGCCAATTCTCGAAAGCAGTCGATGATTTTCTCTTGTGACAGCGTTCGTTTTTTCATTTGATTTCCCCTCTTATGGAATAAACTCAATCCCTTTCAGTTTACCATGAAAGACGAAGAGAAAAAAGACTTGTTGTTGATAAACTACACATTGTAGTTTATAATAAATAATTGTAGATGAAAATTTTCAGAAAGAAGGCTTTATTGTGGTTTCAAAAGTAAAGGATGCTGTATTCAGAAAAAGAGAACCTTGGGAGAAAAATCTAGTGGTTTTGTGGTTTGGTACATTTATGGCAGGGATTGGGTTTAGTCTAGTGATGCCTTTTATGTCACTTTACATAGATACGTTAGGAAATTACAGTACAGCACAATTGAATTTCTGGAGTGGCTTGACCTTCTCCTCTACATTCCTTGTTACTACCTTGATTTCTCCATGGTGGGGCCGTCTTGCCGATCAAAAAGGCCGAAAGTTGATGTTGTTACGCGCTTCTCTAGGGATGGCGGTAGTGATTTCCTTGATGGGACTAGTAACCAGCGTGTATCAATTAGTCGCATTACGTCTGTTGCAAGGGATTTTTTCCGGCTATATCAGTAACGCTACAGCTTTAGTCGCCACTGGCACCCCGAGAGAAAAAAGCGGCCAAGTACTTGGCACTTTGGCGACTGGCTCTGTGACCGGAACATTGCTCGGTCCTTTACTCGGTGGACTTTCTGCTTCTGCTTTTGGGTATCGCCCTACCTTCTTTATTACTGGGACAATTTTGTTCTTCGTTTTCTTACTTAGTTTATTTTTTGTCCATGAACAATTTGTTCCCGTAGAAAAAAGCGAGTTGGTTTCTGCTAAACAAATTTTCCGTGACCTGAAATACCCACATGTCGTCATCGGTATGTTCATTACGACAATGATCATCCAAGCATCAAACAATTCGATCAGTCCAATCATTAGTTTATATATCCGTCAATTGTTACATGGACACGGCAACGTCACGTTAATCAGCGGGATCATTGCTTCTATTCCCGGCATAGCCACCCTGATAGCCGCTCCTCGTTTCGGTCGCTTAGGCGATAAGATTGGAAGTGAACGAATCTTAGCCATCGGATTAGGCTTTGCCTTGATCGTCTATATCCCCATGGCTTTCGTAACGAATGTATGGCAACTTGCAGGACTACGATTTTTGATCGGGATTTCCGACGCTTGCCTCCTTCCAGCGGTGCAAGCATTGATTACTAAATACTCTCCCGCACAAGCTGCCGGAAGAATCTTTAGTTACAATCAATCCTTCCAAGCAACCGGGAATGTCGTTGGCCCATTGATTGGTTCAAGCGTTTCAAGTATCTTCGGTTATCGTGGTGTCTTTTTATCCACTTCCTTACTTGTACTTGCAAACTTTGTGCTTGTTCGCCATAATACGAAGGAGATTCATAAACAGGAAGAAACAAGCAATGGTCATGCTTTCGTCAATAAATAGCAAAAAAGCCACAGGATTCGTAAAAAAATCCTGTGGCTTTTTTAGATTATCTTAGACGTATTGCAAAACTTTCGCTTCTTGATACGCATGATCGATCAATCCGCCCCCTAGACATTCCATTCCGTCATAAAAAACAACGGCTTGTCCTGGTGTGATTGCGCGTACGGGTTCGTCGAAGATGACTTCTGCCCGATTATTTTCTAATAAGCGCACGGTTACCGGCACATCTTGTTGACGGTAACGGAATTTCGCTGTACATTTGAATTCTTTTGGCATTGGTTCATTCGTTGTAAAATGGATTTCGCTTGCATCTAAACTTGTTGCATACAATGCAGGATGATGGAACCCTTGTCCAACATATAACGTGTTCGTCGCAAGATCTTTTCCAACCACGAACCAAGGTTCTTGTGAATCGCCACCGCCGCCGATGCCTAAGCCTTGGCGTTGTCCGATCGTGTAGTACATCAAACCAGCATGTTCACCTTTGACTTCACCGTCAAGGGTCACCATATTGCCTTTTTTAGCTGGTAAATAGTTACTTAAAAATTGTTTGAAATTCTTTTCGCCGATAAAACAGATACCTGTTGAATCTTTTTTCTTCGCCGTTGCTAGCCCGGCACGTTCTGCGATCGCACGTACTTCTGATTTTTCCATACCGCCTAACGGAAACATCGTTTTTGCTAACTGTTCTTGTGACAATTGGCTAAGGAAATACGTTTGGTCTTTGTTATTATCGACCCCACGCAACATATGTGACACGCCATTTTCATCACGTGTGACTTGCGCATAATGGCCAGTAGCAACATATTCCGCTCCTAAGTCCAGTGCATAGTCTAAGAATGCTTTAAATTTGATTTCCTTATTACACATTACATCTGGGTTTGGGGTACGTCCCGCACGATATTCTGCTAAGAAATATTCAAACACACGGTCCCAATATTCCTTTTCAAAATTGACCGAGTAATAAGGAATCCCGATTTGGGCAGCGACTTTCGCTACATCCTTATAATCTTCTGTCGCCGTACAG
Organism: Enterococcus sp. DIV1304_2; assembly: GCF_050555445.1. Classification (NCBI taxonomy): domain Bacteria; kingdom Bacillati; phylum Bacillota; class Bacilli; order Lactobacillales; family Enterococcaceae; genus Enterococcus; species Enterococcus sp. DIV1304_2. The sequence continues at coordinate 614,444 of NZ_CP187851.1, read as the reverse complement.
ACGCCATTTTCATCGGTATCATCCCAGTTTTTCATAAAGATCCCGATTACGTCATAGCCTTGTTCCTTTAACAAAAGTGCTGTTACAGATGAGTCAACACCGCCACTCATCCCAACGACAACGCGTGTTTTGCTGTTGTCTGTCATGGTATCACCATCATTTCAATTAGATTCTGAAACATCTACGAGTTGAAGGTCGCAACTTTTCAGTATTTTACATTATACGTCATCTTTCTGAAAATTTCACCCCTAAATATTCAATTTAAAAAAGCGACGTTTTTTAGTTGGCCCATTCTGTACTTTTCAGATACCAAAACTTTGCTATAAGAGGCGTTTTATTCATGATTTAGTTTCTTACTACATTCACCAAAAACAAAAGTAACAGCACAACATTGAAATATGTAGAAAACAAATAGTTGATAAACAATAAGTAAAATTTTCGCCGGCTAGTTTCAAGCTTTGTTGCGGCGTATAATCCAATCAAGCCAGTGATCACCATCAACATCAGTAAAGGAATCAAATAATAACTTTCGAATGAATGACTTTGAAAAATAATCAAATAATGAGCATAAATAAATGCGAGTGTAGAAATAGACATCGGGATGATCAATCCCATGATAAAGAATGCTTTCTTTTTCTCTAACTCATGAAGCGCGCCCACAATCAATACGTACGCCACAGGGAACAATAAATACTCCACCTTACCAAAGCTGACAAAACCTAATAAAGTTCCTAGTACAATACCGTACATCAAAACAAGATGAATGCCAATGAGCACTCTTTTTAAGAATGCTGAGGGGATTCTAGTTGAGTAAAACAAACTGATTCCACTGATGATCCACCAAGAATATTGGACTGTTGCAAATAACCAATAAAATTTGAAAACAAAAACTAAACTTCCTAATAGAAAACAAAGCGCCAATAGATAGAACGAAATATATTTATTCGGCATACTTTTTTTTACAAACATTCCACTCACTCCTTTTAAAAAATACTTATCTAGTAGAAAACCACCAGCCAAAGATACAGAACCAGTTAACCAAAATGATCAATACTTTTACCCAACCGAATTTTATTCCTGTTGAAAAAAATAAACTAATCCCACTCAAGAACCAGCAAATAGTGGAAATCATCAATTTAATCTCGCAAGTATATGGTGAATAAGGTAAAAAATAAAAACTCGCAAAAAAACTGACAAGCACATAAATAGTAGGCAAAAAAACTTAAATCTTTTAGGTTCAGTCGAAATCATTCATCTCACTTCTTTTTTCAACGATTAACGATCATAGCTTACTAGAAATAAACTCAATCACACGCATCAAACTCATAGCGGTCGCAAATCCATAATTTACGACTAAGAGAAATCCTTTCTGATAGTTAATCATCGTAAGACAGTTCGTAAAATAAATCCCCATAAGTCCGGGAATTACCATGTACAGGATAAATGCAAAACTTGAAAGTGGCTCTTCTCGATATAGAAAGCTCCCTATCATAAATAAGATAGACAACAGCATCGACAGACCCAATCCTATTTTATGGAATTTCATGGTGATCTCCTATTCATCTTTTATTCATTGTGGCGTTATGGTGCTTTTTTCTATGTAAAGTTACTGTTCATTTCATCAGTAATAGACACTTAGCCAAAAGAAAACAACCAACCGTAGATACAACTAAAGTTAAAAAAAACGACTAAGTTTTTTAAGACTTTACTTTCAATGAACGTTGAAAAAAATAAACTTATACTGCTAAGTAGCCAACAAATCGATGTCAATATTACTCACCATTCAATACGATAGCGACCTCCTTGAACCATACTGAACGTAATCACACTGATCGATAAGAGTAAAATAATCAATGAACAATATCTTTTGTATGTACTTTTCATTTCAATCTCCCTTTCAAGTAATATTTAACTCTATTTTTTGTTCAAAGTTAAAACAATTAATTGAATGAATTGTCCAATAATAATAAATGTAGCAAAAAAATAATTCAGAGAAACAATCATCCATTTGTATCGTCCAAGATTGGCTTTCATCGAATAATAAAACCCAGCTAATCCAGGAAATGTCATAATGAAAAATAATAAGACACTCTGAGGACTATCTCCATAAACGATTCCTCCAACAAAACAACAAATCGAAAAAAACATCGCAATTAATAATCTGAATTGATTATTCGTCATCTTATTCTCCTTTTAATTTTATGAATATCTGTAGTTTCAAAAATCATATATAAACCACCAACCATAAATACAGAAAATGTTGATGCTAATGACAATACGCTTCAGAAATTTATTACTGATCGCCCGACAAAAAAATAAACTAAATCCGCTTAGTATCCAACAACCGTAGACAATAATCCTTTGATATACAAGTGGATATAGTCTATAGGATAAAAAATAATGTCTAGCAAGTAGACATGAAAGTATCAATAATACAAACGACAAAATCCAATATTTTTTATTTTGAATCATTTTTTTCTCCTTCTTTCAATATCTTTCTTGATACGCCTGTTCCTTTTTATTTATAAAAAAATTGTAAGAAAACATAGACCAAATCCCATATGGTGAGCGTAGTCGCAAATAAATAATTCACGACTAACAGAGACCATTTCAAGTACCTTCTCATAGTGATTTTTGTGGTAAAATGGATTCCCGCAAGTCCTGGGATAATGATCACAAACACCAAGATGAAGCCGATATATCCTCCGTAATCTATGATTGCTCCCAATAAACATAAAATCGATAAAATCATAGAAACAATTAACCTGATTTTATAACCGTTCATCTAATCTTCCTTTCTTTTCACACCTTTTAGATAGTACCATTCATTGATTCAGCTGATTTTTATTCGTTGCGCTCTTACACCCTATAGAACCCTTGTTAAAAACTGGATTAACTACCTGATATGAAGATGCGTGGCGAATAAATAATTTACGATAAACAAAAAGATTTCAGATACCTAGCCATAGTGATTTTAGTTGTAAAATAGATTTCAAAAAATCCTGGAATAATTGTTAAAAAACTAACAACAATCCAATTAGTCCACGTCCATCAATCAGCGAACCAATAATACACAGAATAGATAAGGACATTGACATACACAAGCCGATTTTGTCCCATTCATAAGCTACTCCTTTCTTCGCTTCATTTAAAATAATCGAAGCTATTTTTGGATTAATAAAAAATTATACACCTAACAATCAAAAACCAATAAATAGTTATTTAAAATAAAAGTTAAAATAACTTTAAAATAAATCGATTAACTTGCAGATAAATAATAAAAAATCCTTCACACAAACTTTTAATGATAAACATAATTAGATAAAAGTTTTTCCATAAATCCATATAAAAAAACATATAAAATTAAAAAAATAGGTGTTTTTATAAATGTTTGTATGTTATTATTTTATCATAAAATTAAGGAGGAAATATCATGAAGCTCAAACTTTTTTTCACAACTTTTTTATTAATCGTTTCACTTCAATTCTCAAATATGCAGGTACATGCCGAAGCGGACTCTTATCAGTCTTTAGAGGATTATTATGAATTTTTCAAAAATGAATACGCTTCCTTCGAGCAGACATTTGAGGAATTTTCAGCTGGTTACTACAACCAGACACCTTATTTAGATGAGGATCACTTAAAAGAATATGCACATTCCGTCAATGACACGTATTTAACCGAGGAAGCAGAACGGTTAGCGAAAATCCCGCCACTATGGTCCTTCAATATTGGAAATTCTCTAGATAATATTACTTTTGAAAAGAAGCCGGAATATGGTACTTATGACTTATTGAATACGGTCCAGCCTGGAGATCTCATTTTTGAGGTAAATCGAGCGGATATTTTAGATCTCGGAGTGATTGTGCTTCATCATATAATGATTGTCGATGATATTGTTGAAGAAACTCATATAATCAATGGAAAAGAAGAAACCTTTACCTATATTCGAACAATTGAAGCAACAAAAGGAAACTTTGGTGCCAAAAGTGATGGCGTTGTCTACGGTGTATTAGATGACGAGCGTTTTGATTATACCAATGCCTCCATCCTAAGAGTTCCTGAGGCAACAGTGTTACAAAAACAAGCTGCTATTTTATTTATGAAAAGTCAATTAGGAAAAAGTTATTCTTTATCATTGTCGCTCGGACATCGGGATCGTACTTTTAGCAGACAAAGTTGGTACTGTTCCATGCTCGTATGGGCTGCTTACATGAACGCTACACCTGATGGCAACATTGATGACCTGACGCCTGGAGATGACCCAAATTTCCAAGGGATTGATCTTGAGTCTAAAGATGATCCGATCGAGGCGCCATCGATTACACCTAACGATATCTGGCGCTCCGATAAACTGGAAAAAATTAGTCCTTCGTTTCCTGAATACAATGATTATACAAAGAATATCACTTGGGCGGGGGGAGGTTCCCCCATGGAAGGTGAAGACTTTATTTTCAGTAGAAACTCTAACCTCTATTACCTTGAAAACGACTATCATTTCTTAGCCATCGATCAAAACAACCAACGTCCCTACACCAACAAATCCCTTACTCTCGGTCGTAACGCCAGTGGAAATGTTGTTGCACAATTAGATTTATTCACCAATTTCGCTTTGACTGATGAAGCGAAGCAAAAATACGCAGATAAAAATATCCCTGTTGTACCTAATGGTATTGAACTTGCGGATATCCCAAATTACGTGATGAATTGGATCAATCGCTATACTCAGTGTAGCTTTGATATTGTTTACTCAAAAGATATCACGACGGATAGTAATCACCTACGCTATAATCCAACTTATTCAAAAATCGATCAAAAAGCACATCCTTCATATGGCTATTTAGTTAGTCAAGTAGTACATACTCCTCCAGCATTTACTCAAAGAAAATTTGATTACACGGAGAATTTAAGTGTCTATGAAAATTATGATCTAGCCTATCCGAATCCATTGAATTATGATGTATCCTACACGAAGAACCGTCCGACTTGGTATTATTTCTTTAATAATTTCCATGCATTGATCAAGCTAGAAAATGGCACCTATCGCTCCGCTACTTATCTACGATTCCATGGCTCTTTCACTACGCCTGCTTCTCAGAGAAATGGGTATGGACTGAATCATGACTTTACAATGACCGATGAAGCCAAAACGATTTACCAAAACTATTACTATCATATCGGTGTCAACCAATCTGTGGATTACGCGATCGACTGGTTGAATCAATATACAAAAGAAGAGGTCCTTATCGTCTACTCAACAAATATCACGAATGATCTTAAACGTTTGAATGATGGGACTGCTTCCGTGGGTAAAGGGCTGAATGATCAAGGAAAATGGGTGAACTGTATTATATAGAAAAAGTAACTTTTCTTTAGCTAACTCATCTACCGACAATAAAAAGCATTCAAGTACTCCCCTTACGAGTAGTATTTGAATGCTTTTTCAACTATCTATCGACTGACCGCTTTTACTACGATCTCGTACTTGCGGTTACATTTTCTTCAACTATTCCAGTTCTTCTTGTTTTTTCTGATAGATTTCTTCAATATTATTTTCAGATAAAGGAGTGCCAAAAGGTAATGATTTTGCCATCAGTTCTCGCTCTGGTGCGTCTACTCCTACATTGACGTCGTTGCCGATGGGTACGCTGTAGTGATGGATATGCCCATGAAGATTGCGTATTTTATCATTGCCTCCGAGCAACAATGGATAATGGGTCAGATAGTATTGCTGATGATTGAATTTTATGATGACACCTACATTATAAAAGTGAAACTTTTGCTTTCCTTCATTTTTCCACGGATCATGTTGTTCCAAATAGTTGAAAAAGGCCCGACTGTCATGATTCCCTTTGATAAAGTGGATTGTGCCATTCAGTTCTTTGACTAAGGAAAGAATTTCTGCGCTACCTTTTTCATACTTAGGGTGCATCGCGAGGTCTCCTAGATGATAAACATGGTCGGATTCCTTTACGACTGCATTCCAACTAGTGATTAATTGATGGTGCATATGGGCAATATTTTTAAATGGTCTCGGCGAAAAATCACTATTACCGAGCAACCGTTCATGGAAAAAATGCATATCGCTGATAAAATAATTCATCTAAGCTCACTCTCCTTTATAAATATCGTATGTGAAAACAAAAAAATAGGCAATCAATGCCTATCTTTAAAAAAGAAATTTATTGCTTTGTCTTAGCTATGTTTACTTTGTAATTCTAAATCGTAGTTTCTGGCTGAAGGAACCAGGTAAAGTGCAATTGCGCAAAGTAATGTACCGACACCAGCAATCACAAACAATTTCTCCACGCCAAGAGCATCTGCTAGTGGCCCGGCAAAGATCAAACCGATTGGACCAGGGAGAGACATCAGTGAATTGAACACGCCCAATACTCTTCCTAAAATACTTGGCTCAAAACTTTGTTGGATCATCGCCATGACTAATGTATTGTAGTAAGGCGTAGCCAAGCCGGAAATGGCATTCAACAGAACAAAGTAAATAAATCCTTGTGAGGTTGCTGGTAATAATCCACTCGCTGCGACCGATAAACCTAAGACGATATAGGAGATGATCACTAGCTTCATTCGATTCTTAAAATGACCAGAAAAACCGATGATTGCACCGCCTATTAACATCCCAACAGCGTAAATGACTTCGATCAACCCTGCTTGTCCGACTGTGCCATTAAAATAGCCCATGGTCATCAGTGGATATAAGCTTGCAGCGGGCATGAACAACAGCATGAAAACTGCCCCATTGAGCATGATATGCCACAACCCTCGCTTCTCATATAGTTTCTTTACTCCAAATTTAGTATCAGCTAACAAATGAACCGCTTCTCCTTGGATGTCCATCTTGGGAATTACCACAAGAATCAACAATCCTACACCAAGAATGGCACCTAATACATCCAAAAGAATCAAAGCATTCATCGGTACCGCAGCAAATAAAAAAGCACCTAATCCAGGAGCAACGATATAATTCGCTGATTGCACCATCCCCAATCGACCATTGATCCTTGTTAATTCTTCTTCTGGAACCATTGTCGGTAAAATCGATTGGATCGTCGGCATTTGAAAGGTCTGTGCGACCGAACGAATAAATAAAGAGACAAACACTAACCACAGCGGAAAGGTCGACATCACTGTTCCTACAATGGATAAAATAAGTGCAAAGATCGCAACAATGATATCCGTATAAATCAATAATTTTTTCTTATCCCAACGATCGATCAGCGGCCCAACAAACGGACTTAATAGAACCATCGGCAGCATTCCTAATAATGTGGCAAAACTTAAAATAGTCGCAGAACCTGTTTCTTGCGTCAAATACCAAATAATAGCATATTGAACGACCATACTTGTGATTCCTGATAAAAATTGTCCCATCAAAAATAAATTAATATTCTTTTTCCAGTATTTCTGCATAACGCCTCCTAATTTTGTATTCTTTCTGTATTTTACCATTCATTTGTCTTATATTTTTTTATAATTATGATTATTTTATTATTGCTTGAAAAACATGGTACACTGTAGAAAAAAACGGGAGGATACACCTATGACCAAGGTTAGCTTTCACACAACGATCACTGCTTCTGAAACACAGATCCAATTAGAGGAAGAACAAATCCAACTCTCTATTTGTTCAAAGCCAGTAAAAGAAATAGAAAATTCTTTTTATCTTTATTACTTAGACAAAAAGTGTCTGGCAATTGGTACAAAGATCCGCCCAAAATCCTTTGACCAAGTCATCACTATCCATTTACCATGGGATCTTGAAGCAGATTATTTTATGTATCTAATGAATAATCAAGCCGCCGAAGCTGGTCTAACATTAGAAAAAGACAAAGATTTCAAAGAAAAAATCCCAGTTGAAGCAACCAAAAAATTAGCCCCAACTGTCGAAAAGGTAACGACTGTGTTGACGACTTTCGGCTATGGCTTCGCTCCGCTTCCTGAGACGAAAAAGAGACCTGCCAAAGCGCGTCATCGGTGGACGAAACAAATCAGCGAGATTCCTTTTACTGTGGAATTTCGTGGTAGCAAGGCAACACTTTACTGGATCAGTCGCAATGAGATGTTGATCAAAGCTGGCGCTACGTTATTACTTGATGCCCCTTTGAATAAAGATGGTTCGGTTAGTTATGCCGCGAAATATGGAGATAAGATGCGGGCTGACTACCAAGAGCAGATCAAAGATGGGAAAGTTGTGGAGGATATCATCGTCAAAAGTGTGAATGAAGCTAGCCTATTACTGTATTATGGCGGAACAAATAGTTGGCTAGAACTAAAAGATGCCCAAGGAAAAACATTAGATGAATGGTCAAAAGTTGAATGATCATTGACCGATAAATAAAAAAGTACCCAAGCGCTAGGAAGGACAGTTACGCATGCTCGCCGTCACATGAAGACGATACATGCACTTGTTTTTCTAGTGTTTGGGTACTTTTTTGTTTTTCTTTATTGTGTCACATGAGTGCTTAGCCTTCTACTTTTTCAAATAGTCCACGACTGATCATGCTATCCATCAAGAAATAAAACTTATCTTGACTCATTTTTTGCTTTGGATCTTTAAAAATATCGACTGCACGCAAGCCATTGGCTGTCGTGATCGACATCTTCATTGTCTTGATGTCTTTCGCAACCGTGATTTTTAATTTAAAACCTTCTTTGCTTTGTGGTGTTGCATCAAGCGGACGAATCAATTGATAGTTCCCGCCGTTTGTTTCTGTAAAGCCATTGTCGCGTAATGTGTATCTTTTTGCATCTGGATGTAAACGGTAGCTAACTGGAGAACCGAGTACGGACGCTGTTTGTTCAAATGCCATCTTTTTCACCTCAGTAAGTTTAGTTTCCTCTTTATTATAAAAGTTTCTAACTCGTTTTACTAGGTTTTTTAGCGCTTAGATTGCTTTGACTAAACCATCAGCAAATCGTTGGACTTCTTCTTCTGTATTCCCATAGCCAAAACTGATGCGGATGGATTCTTTCAAGAATGGTGTTCCTTTTCCATACATGGCTTCTAGTACATGAGAAGGTTCGATATTTCCAGCAGTACATGCCGAACCGATCGAGATCGCAAAGCCTTGTAGATCCAATTTCATCAACAATAGATCGTTGACGATCCCTGGAATACGTAAATTCAGTACATGAGGTAATTTATTCGTCAAATCTCCATTGATTGCATATTCAATCTCATTTTCTGTCAATTTATCTAAAATCAGTTGTTGGAAGCCCAAGTATTTTTTATTACGTGCTTCTCTTTCTTCCAGCGTTAATATTTCTACCGCTTTCGCTAATCCACAGATCCCCGCTAAGTTTTCTGTACCGGCACGGCGTTTTTCTTCTTGTTCTCCCCCTAAAAGCAAAGGTGGGATATTTACGCCATCTCTTTTATATAAAAAACCGATTCCTTTCGGTCCATTGATTTTATGACCAGATATGCTCAAAAGATCGATTCCTAACTCTTGAGGATGAATCGTTTGATTACCATAAGCTTGAACAGCATCCGTATGGAAATAGGCTGGATGTTCTCGTAAAATTTCACCGATTTCTTTGATTGGTAATAAATTACCGATTTCATTATTTCCGTACATGATCGATACTAGAATCGTGTCTTCTCTTAAAGCCGAACGGAAATCAGCGATCGAGATATTTCCTTTTTGGTCAACTGGTAGATATGTAACCTCAAAACCCTTTTTTTCAAGATACTTCATCGTATTTAAGACTGCTGGATGTTCAATAACTGTAGTGATTAGATGTTTCCCTTCATTTTGACGTGAGAATGCTGTTTCAAGAATCGCAGTATTATCACCTTCCGTTCCGCCACTGTTAAAAATAATCTCATGCGGGCGGGCGTGCAAACTATCTGCCACGATTTGTCTAGCATTTTCTAATTTTTCATGAGCCATCCGACCAAATCCATGAATGCTCGAAGGATTGCCAAATGTCCCTTCCATGATATCCATCATTTCTTTGATTACCAACGGATGCATCGGCGTCGTCGCTGCATGATCTAAATAAATATTGCCCAATGTATTCATCCCTTTCAAATAGAACTAGGCACATTCTAGCATAGAAATAGCCAGTTACCAAAAATAAACTTAGACAAAAGGAGGATTTTTTAGTAGATATGTCCAAGTTCTTAGCAAAAAACACCATAAAATGACCTAAATTCCGTCATTTATGGTGTTTCATTTTTATCTAAAGCTCTTCTCTTCCAAACGGAACAGTGGGCTCATTGGCGTGTTTTCATGGATACGTTTGACGGCTTCACCCATCAAGTTTGAACAAGTGACGATCGTCAAGTTTTCAGGGTGACGGTCTTCTGGTGTATACACAGAATCAGTGATACAGATATCTTTGATTGGTGCTTCGTCCAAGATCTCTTTTGCAGGCTCTGACAACAAGCCATGGGAAGCACAAACATAGATATCTTTGGCGCCATTTTCTTTCAAGACTTTGGCTGCTCGAGCGAATGTCAATCCAGTATTTAAAATATCATCAACCAGTATACACGTTTTTCCTTGAACATTCCCGATCACGTAACTTGCTGCTGTCCCTTCGACTTCTTCGTCCGCATGATCAACGATCGCTAACGTACTATTCAAATACTCTGATAAGCTACGCGCGCGTTGGACACCACTGTTCTTTGGTGAAACAACGACAATGTCATCGCCGACCAGACCAAGTTCACGGTAATAATGCGCAAATAATGGCATTGTAAATAAGTTATCTACTGGAATATCAAAGAATCCTTGTACTTGCACCGTATGCAGATCTAAGGTCAATACACGAGTTGCTCCTGCTTCTTCAAGCATGTTCGCAATCAATTTTGCTGTAATTGGTTCATGGGGCTTCGCTGTACGGTCTTGTCTCGCATAACCATAATAAGGCAACACCACATTGATCGTTTTGGCACTTGCACGTTTCATCGCATCGATCATGATCAATAATTCCATGTAGTAATCATTGACTGGTGCATTCGTCGATTGAACGATGTAGACATGGTCGCCACGGATACTTTCTTCAATGTTGATTGAAATTTCTCCATCACTAAATTGTTTGACTACACTTTTCCCTAACTCTGTTCCAAATACTTTGGCGATTTTTTCTGCTAACGGTCGATTCCCATTCAAACTAAAGATTTTCAACGTGTCGTCCTGATACTTTTTACTCATGACATCCTCCCAAACTTCTCTATTCTTCGATAGTTTAACATATTTCGTTCCGTATTTCTGGTATTTTCTGAAAATAATCAAGGAAGTGAGACTGTTCCATTTCCCCAACTTGCAGGAATCACTTTATTTGTGTTTCCCCAATTATCATGGACTTTATAATAACGCTCACCAGAAGCTGATTCATAGTAAGCATAAGCAGTGACCCAATGATTGCCGTAGGTACTGCCTAGCAATCTTAAAATACCGATCATCACAGGTTTTCCTTCGCGAATCCGCTTTGTTGCTCGTTGCCAAGAACCGACTACTGTACTTCTGGCATAAATCGGTTGTTGTTGTGTTCTAAAAAAGGCTGAGATCCCTGTACTTACTTGGATAGGTACGGTAGGCAAGCCTAAAGGTTGGATCGTTTTACGCAGTTTTTGGATCAATTCTTTCGCATCGCGGGAATCTTTTTGACGAATAGCTGAAGGAATCAGATTCGGCATACGATAATCTTGATAGTAGGCAAGTAACACTGCTGCCGCATAAGTGCCACAAAGATAACCAGACGTTGTTCGCCACTTTTTATAATTCAAGAAACGTTGCTCTGGCAAGCCTACCCAACAATCAACTAAATAAGTCGTTGGCGCTTGTTGCGCCCACTTTGCCAGAAGTTTATCGATCAGCTCATCGTCAATTCCTTCTGCATTTATACTGGCTTCTTGCCACATAGTGGATGTTGCAATGCTTGTTGAATAGGCGTTTACCGCTGTCATAAATTCGACTGGTTTTCCATGAGGATCAACGATCAAATAACTCTCATTTTCAAAAATCACTGCTAAATAGTATTCGTTTTCCTGTTTCCTTTTGAGCAGACGAAACTCACTGATTCGCTCTGTTTTGCCATCGAGCGTGATTTCTTGCCATTTCCCACTTACTTTACTCAGAATCAATCACCTCCACCTACATTATAAGGGATAGTCCTAAAAAAATAAATCAGAGTGACTAATGGTCGATTGCGCGTTTTGAACATTTTTCCTGATTCGTATGTAAAATGATTTTAGATCTTGTTTGCAAAAGAAACCGATTACAAAACTTGTCGCTTTGAAATAGATTTTACATTCCATTTGTTTATTCTGCTTTTTTGTTAGATAATGGGCACACGGAACTAAAAAGGAGCGATGATTCAATGAACCAAGAACGTTTGAAACAAGATTTTTTTGAAGCAGTAAATGAAGAATGGTTAAAAACAGCAACAATTCCTGCCGATAAGCCAGCAACTGGTGGGTTTCAGGATTTAGTTGATGGCATTGATCAACTAATGATGCGAGATACAGATGAGATGTTAGCTGATCCAACAAAAGTTACATCTGATAAAATGCGTCACTTCCTTGCTTATTATCAACTAGCAAATGATTATGAATATAGAGATCAATTAGGTGCGACACCTTTAAAACCTATCCTCGAAAGGATCGAGCAACTCACTTCCTTTGACGAATTAAATCAGCAATTTCCCGAATGGACATTGGACAGTTTACCGTTACCTGTTGTCTTAGATGTGGATGCAGATATGAAAAATGCGCAGGTCAATGCCTTTTTCGCTTCACCACCCTCTTTATTTTTACCAGATAAAACTTATTATGAAGCAGAACATCCAAATGGTGCTCAATTATTGTCCGTCTTTTTTGATATGATGGTCCAACTTTTAGAAATGACAGGAAAAGAAAGAAGTCAGGCAGAAGCAATCGTCGAACAAGCGATCCAATTCGATAAATTGATTGCGCCTCATGTTAAAAGCGCGGAAGAAAATGCAGATTATAGCCAAATGTACAATCCACGTACCTTTACTGAATTTACGGCATATACCGATGCTCTTGACTTAACTACCTTGACCACTGGCTTGATCGGCACACGTCCAGACCAAGTGATTGTTACTGACCCTGTCTACTTTGAACATTTAGCTGAACTTTTGACGACACCACATTTCCGATTACTTAAAAGCTGGATGATCGTAAAAACGGTGCGTTCACTAAGCAGTTATCTATCTGAAGATTTCCGTCAAGTCAGCGGGATCTTCTCTCGGACTTTATCAGGAACCGATGAAGCAATGCCACAAAAGAAAGCAGCTTACTACCTTGCTTCAGGACAGTTTGATCATGTGTTGGGCGATTACTACGGGAACAAGTATTTTGGCGAAGCAGCGAAAAAAGATGTCGAAAAAATGGTCAAGAAAATGATCAATGTTTACCAAAAACGACTCGAAACGAATGAATGGTTAAGTGATGCGACACGAGAAAAAGCAATTGTGAAATTGAACAAATTAGGCATCCAAGTCGGTTACCCTGATAAAATCCCTGCCTTGTTCGATGCGTTCCAAACAGTTCCCGCAAATGAAGGTGGAACCTTGCTTTCAAATGCGTTGAACTTTAGTCATCTAACCCTAAAAGACCGTTTCAGTAAATGGAACAAGCCTGTTGATCGTGATGAATGGGAAATGAGCGCGGATACAGTCAATGCGTACTATCATCCATTCCGAAATGTGATCGTTTTCCCAGCTGCGATTTTACAAGCACCATTTTATAGTTTGGAACAATCTAGCTCGGCAAACTTCGGCGGAATCGGTGCAGTCATTGCCCATGAGATTTCCCATGCGTTTGACAACAACGGCGCGAAATTTGATGAATTCGGTAACTTGAATAACTGGTGGACAGAAGAAGACTTCGCTCATTTCCAAGAAAAAGCGCAAGCCATGATCGAACAGTTTGACGGTGTACCTTTTGCTGATGGCACAGTCAATGGAAAACTAACCGTTTCTGAAAATATTGCAGATGCTGGCGGATTAAGTTGCGCACTAGAAGCTGCAATGACAGAAGACGATTATTCAGCAGCCGATTTCTTCATGAATTGGGCGACAATCTGGCGTACAAAAGCGAAAAAAGAATACCAACAATTACTTTTACAAATCGATGTTCATGCACCTGCGAAACTTCGGGCGAATATCCAGCCACAAAACTTAGCAGAGTTTTATGAAACATTTGCGATCACTGAAGAAGATCCGATGTATCTAGCACCTGAAAAACGTGTGCATATTTGGTAAATAATTCCCTAACAAACTATGCGTATGGGGCAAAAAAATAAATTCATTTACAAATTCATTTTTGTTTCTGATTTAAATTCAAATAAACGGTGTTCCAAAAGCTAACCTTAGTTAAATAACAAGTCAAAAGAGTATAGAGCAGACACACCAAAATGTTTGCTTTATACTCTTATTTTTAAAGTTATATTTCATTGTATTAACGTCTTAAAGTTAATAATCAGCAAAACTAACGTCGCGAAAGTAATCATCAGTTGAATTGCTTCAAAACTTGACACTTGCCTACCCCCTTCTAGGGATAAAGCTATGAATCATAGGCATCACCCCTTTTTCAAGAGATTAGCCACCATCTTTTCACTTCTCCTATCAACCACAAACAGAAGTCTGAATCTGAAAATAATGGAAAATTACCGATTCTTCTTATTTGTTATATTCTTCCATTCATTATTAATAAATAAACACCAAAAAAAGGAGTGATACGTTAGTTCCCTTCCACCACCTAACGGCGGAAACAGAATTAACCTCTTCGGAAATAAGGCTGAACTCTTCTGTCACGACCCCTTTTTATCTAATCTTCTTTTAGTGTAGGGAAATCCCTTTTTTTGTTTTTATAATCAATCTAGCAAAAAAAATAATTAAAAGAACTCCTAAAATAATAAGATAAGGTATTAGTGTAAAGGTTATTTTTTCTAATCCTAAATAATCAAACAACTTTTTCAGTAAATAATCACTCAAAAAAATGGTAAAAAGAGATTTAAGCGTACCCCAGCCTTTATTAATTGGTATCAACCCAATCACAACACCAACAACAATCGCAACTCTAAAATAAATTTCATCGAGAGTAAATGAATGATTGCCTTTCCAAATAAATTCTAAGATTCCTTTTAAAATAAACAGTAAAAGAAATACACCTACGAAATATATGGAATCCAGCTTTTTCATCATTTCACCTTACTTACATTGTTTTATGTTGTGTTCCATAGTAAACAGTCTGTGAATCATTCCATAGTTCACGAACATATAATCCAATCCAACCATTTCCACTTGTATCCAATGCTCTAGCAATAGCATCTCCAGTACTTAACCCTTTTGCACCCATGTATCCAAGTGCCCATTCAGCAGCTTTTGCGGTAATTCCAAAAATACCTGCAAAAAAAGAAACTACTGCTCCAAACGAGACATCAGTAAGTAATGAAAATACAGCTGTCCCTACTGCAAGATTAGTATATCTCCAAGCTGTATAGTGATTTCTTGGACTGATACTGGATATATCATTAATATCACCGTTCTCATTCAGTGCAGCTAATGAAAAATGATGGGTCTGTGTATCGTATTCACCATTGTACCCTTTAATTGTTTTTTCAACAATAACTTCTGTAGCTGTTCTCGTAACAGCTACAATTTCTGAAGTTACAGGATTTGAAATTTCAGTAGCTAGTACATTTTGATTTTCATCAATTAACATAGTGATTTTAGTATTACCATCATAAGAAACATCAATACTAGAATTAAGGTCTTTGTTGGCAACCGTTTTATTAAATAATTTAGATTCTGGTAAACTAGCATTTGTATCAATTTTTGTTCCAATCTCATCAGCAAAAATATCATTACTTAATCCTAACATAGGTGAAGCAGAAGTCGCTGCTAACATAAGAGTCACAGTAGATAACACAACAAACTTTTTAGTATTCATTTAATTAGCCTCCAAATGTATATGTTTTTTATTTTGATACACAACCCAGAAAGCGCTTACTAAGTTAATTTAATTAAAACACAAAAATATTTACTTTTAATAATAATTTGTGTTTTTTAATCAAATATATATAACTTTATAATATAATTCATATTGTCATTTATCATCTGGAAATTTTCGATAATTATAATTATTTAATTTGCAATAATCACAGGAATATTTATAATTTCAACCTATTACCAAACTTGCAAGTACAGCTATGGGGCTAAATCACTTTTTTCATTTCTACTACTCTTTTAATAGTTGAAATGGCAATACTTACACTGAAAAGAAATGGAAAAGCACCAATAACTATACATTAATAATATTGAAACATCCAATAGTTCAGAGTTTACACTTTGAAATTTTCTCCAGATTTCCAAATCTTCTTTCAGTTGCTACATCACACTACTTCCTCTCCACTAAAATACAAAATATTGTTATTTTTAAAAATTTATCCTACCAACTTATTTGTCATCTTAAATTTTTATAAACGTCCCAAATGAATTGAAAATTTATCTTGGATTATACCTGTGTTTTATACATGATATGAAAAAATATACATCAATTGCTTATTCTAGTAACTAATCCTATAAAAACAACTTCATTATTGTGTTTTGCCGATAGAAATAGTGGATAAAATATTCGATCGAATATTTTATCCACTATTTCACTCTTTCTATCCCTTAATGATCTCCGCACCAAGGGCTGTTTGAAAATGTTTCAATGCCCAGTCATGTCCGATTGGATCAAAGCTGGTAACTGCATCTTCGTAAATAAATAATTGATAGCCTAGGTTATAGGCATCGACTGCTGTATGCAAGACACAGATATCTGTACAAACACCTGTCAAATAAATCTCTGTAATCCCACGTTCCCGTAAACGAATGTCAAGATCTGTTCCACTGAATGCAGAATAGTGACGTTTATCGATCCAATAAACATTGGCTTGTGTTTGATGTTCCGCATAAATCTCTTGCAATGAACCATACAGATCGCGGCCACTGGTTCCGACTACATTATGTGGTGGAAACAATTGGTTTTCCGGATGAAAAGCATCTTCGGGATCATGTGCATCGATCGCAAATACGACAAATTCTTTCTCATCAATAAACTTTTTTGTATACTTCGTTAAAGCTGGTTCAATTGCCTGACCGCTCTTTCCAGTCGTCAATTTCCCATCATCTGCCACAAAATCATAGGTGTAATCAATCGAAATCAATGCTTTCATTCGGTTCACTCCTTATACAAGATGTTTGACAAATTCAATGACCATTTCAGCTGAACGTTTCCCTGCTTCTTCGATGAATTCGTCAAAGCTTTGTGTCGCTGAATGGTCCGCAGTATCACTCATTGCTCGCACGATCAAGAAAGGAATATTGAATTGTTGCGCCGTTTGACCGACTGCAGCCCCTTCCATCTCACAAGCAAGTGCTTCAGGGAAATTGCCTAAGATCTCTTGGACTTTGACTGGCGAATCAATAAATGTATCTCCTGTGACGATCAAGCCTTCTTTTGCATTCAAGTTGGTTGCTTCTGCGGCTCTTTTCATTTCTGAACGTAAATACGTGCTTGCTTCATAATAAAGAGGCATACCTGGTAATTGTCCTGGCTTGTAACCGAACCCTGTAACATCTGCATCAAAATAGGCAACTTTGTCAGAGATCACTACATCCCCTACACGTAGACCTTCACCAATGCCGCCAGCTGATCCGGTATTGATGACCATGTTGACACCATATTGTTGGATCAATAGGCTTGTTGTGATCGATGCCAAGACTTTCCCGATACCTGAACGTACAACAATGACTTCATGATTGCCTAATGAGCCTGAGATAAACAGAGCACCTGCTCTTTCCCATGATAAGGGTTGTCCTAGTTGCTCTCTTAAAATTTTTACTTCTTCTTCCATTGCTCCGATGATTCCAATTTTCATTTAGTTGTTCCTTCTTTCTATATAAATGCAACTGCCAGAAAAACGATGGCTAACAATAAAATGACGATAACCAAGCCTTTCATCAAAACAGCATTCCATTTACGTGTTTTTTCTCGTTCGCCTGCTCTTGTTTTCGTGATTGGCTTATTTTTCTTTTGTTCTTTACGATAAAAACTCGCGATCTTTTTTTCTTCTTGTTTGTACGTAGCTTCCGCTTTTCTTTGTTTTTTTAATGATTCTTGTGCTTGTTCTTGCTGTCGTTTACGGATTTCGCTACGTGTGACTAGCGGTCCTTTGACCATCAATCGATCCCTCTACTTTCCTTTGTTCATTGATTCCCAGTATTGAATCGCATAAATCGTTTTTGCATCGCAAATGACTTGATCTGACATCGCTTGTTTTGCTTCTGCTAAAGTCAACGCATAAAGTTCCAATACTTCGTCCTCATCTTGTGCGAGAGGCTGTTCCACTTTTTCGATATTTACTGCATGATAGATATGCAGGAGTTCATTCGCAAATCCTGGTGACAAATACATAGAAGTCAAATGCTCCAAACGCTCTGCGCGGTATCCAGTTTCTTCTTCTAATTCTCTAGCAGCAGTGATCTCAGGCGCTTGTTTTTCTCCTGGATCAATTTTACCAGCTGGTATTTCGAGGATCACTTTTTCTAAAGGTTTGCGGAATTGTTTGACTAATAGTAGACGATCCTTTTCATCAAAAGCAATGATTCCTACACCACCGGGGTGAAAGACTAATTCACGTTTCCCGATATTTCCATCTGGTAAGCGAACATCATCCACAGCGACATCAATGATCGCTCCATGATAAATTTCTTTTCGTTGGATCGTTTTCTCTTCAAACTGTTCATATTCAAGCATCTTTTCCCCTGCTTTCTTTTGTCCTATAATAACTACTTTTTTTGTTTTTTTCAATTTTCTTTTTGATTTCTTACTTAGTTTACCATATCCAAACCTTAGAAATTCTATAAACTCATAAAATCCACCTTTAGTCCGATACTAATTATTAAGAAGGTTGTGCTAAAATAAAGAAGTAGATGAGCAGAGTGGACAATGAATATACACGGAGGTTTTTAGGATGATTAAAAAGAATTGGAAATGGATCGTAGGTTTACTCTTAGTGATACTGTTCTTCAGTTATAATGATGTATCGATCATATCAATGATCTTGTTAATTGGCGCAGTTTTGCTGATTTGGGGGCTTTTTGGTTTTCGTAAAAAACCTAAGGACAAAACAGCTTTACCAAATCTATCTGACAAATTAGCGACCCATTATAGCGAAAACGGCATGACACCGAGTGAAATCTCTTTTTTCAGAGAAACGATGAATCAAACAAAAAATGAAATCGAACAACTAGAAAAAAATATGTACGAAACGGCAAAGCTTAAAGCGATCGATCTTCGTCACGAACCGGTAAAAGCAGCAAAAGGTTTGTTCAAAGAACTCGTAAAAGAACCCACTCGATTGCACGATGCGAGTCAGTTCCTTTACACCCACTTGCCAAACCTAGTGGATTTGACAAACAAATATATTGAGATCAATGAACACGAGATCAAAAACAAACAGACCTATCAAAAACTGGAAGAAAGTACCCAGATCATTGATCAACTTGCTTCACTAGTTGCGAAAGACTATCAAGATTTCGTTTCGGAAGATTTGGAAGATATCGATGTAGAGATATCTGTTGCGAAACAAAGCTTAAAGCGTGATAATAAAGATGTACCAGAAGAATAAGCACGTTTATTTCTTGGACTCGGAACACTTAGACATCGTCTGATTGTTTCGGGTACTTTTTCTAGCTTAATCGATAAGGAGGAATTTTAATGGAAAATAATCCACATGAACCAAAACACGAAGTAACCCCTGTAAATGATACTTTAGAAGATTTATTGAATAATCCTTTTTCGACACCCGTCGATAAATTGACTCAAACACAACAAAATGAAATCAATGCACTTCAAGAACAGCAAACTGCTGCTCGGCTGATTGATAAATTACCTGCTGAAAGACAAGAACAAGCCAAACAATTAGCTGAAAAAATCGATGTCACTGATTCTCAATCGGTCATCAGCTACGGTTCAGCTGCTCAAACAAAATTAGGTGAGTTCTCACAGTCGATGTTGAATCACGTACAAGCACAAGATATCGGCCCAGTCGGTGATTCATTGACTGAACTGATGTACCGCCTTCAAGAAGCAAATCCAGATGAATTACGTGCAGGAGAAGGAAATATTTTCCAACGCGTATTCGGTAAAGTCAAACAATCGATTTATGAAGTCACTGCCAAATACCAAAAAATCGGTGCGCAAATCGACAAGATCTCAGTCAAATTAGACAAAGAAAAAGATGGCCTATTAAAAGACAATCTGATGTTAGAACAACTTTATCAAAAAAATAAAGATTATTTTGATGCGTTGAACATTTATATCGCTGCTGGCGAATTAAAAATGGAAGAATTACAGACAAAGATCATTCCAGAAGCCATGCGAAAAGCAGAAGAAACAGGGGATCAAATGGATGTACAGATTGCCAATGATTATACACAGTTTCTTGATCGCCTAGACAAGCGCACTCATGATCTACGCTTAGCCAGACAGATCACGATCCAACAAGCGCCACAGATCCGTTTGATCCAAAATACAAACCAAGCATTGGCAGAAAAGATCCAAGCATCGATTGCTACAGCCATCCCATTATGGAAAAACCAAGTGGTTATCGCATTGACCTTGCTTCGACAAAAAGATGCAGTTACAGCACAACGACAAGTTTCTGAAACAACCAATGATTTATTGAAGAAAAACTCAGAAATGTTGAAAATCTCTGCCATCGAAACTGCTAAAGAAAATGAACGTGGCATCGTGGATATCGAAACATTACAAACCACACAAAATGATTTGATCGAAACGATCCAAGAAACACTTCGTATCCAACAAGAAGGAAAAGAAAAACGTCGTCATGCAGAAGTCGAACTTGGCCATATGGAAGAAGACTTGAAACAAAAATTACTCGATTTAACGCAATAACAAATAGAATGAAAAAACCTTGTATCAGCAACGCTGCTTAATACAAGGTTTTTTGTTCATTTGTTTATTTTTCGGTATTCATCTTACTGTGTTTGTAACCATAGCCAAAGTAAATCACTAGGCCGATCACCATCGTAATCCCAAAGACTAACCAAGTCACCGCTTGTAAACGTGACATCAAGACTAGACAAGATAAGATCGAAATGATTGGTAAAATCGGTACCAATGGCACTTTGAACTCGCCTGCTTTTGGTTTGCCAAACATTTTACGTAATTTCAGTAAACCTAGACTAACTAACATTAGATAAGCCAATGCCATGATGTTCGTCAACTCTGCCAAGATATTCAATGGGAAGAATCCTGCGAAGAATAATGCGGCGATACCTGCTGCATACGTCGCTTTCTTCGGTGTGCGATGTTTCTTGTCGATTTCTGTCATGAACTGTGGTAACAAGCCATCTTTACTTACTGCAAACAATAAGCGAGCCAATGAATACATCATGGAGATCGTCACAGTCAATAAGGTCAAGATCGCGCCAACTGCGATGATCGCTCCTACTGTACCATGTCCTACATAACGCATCGCGAATGCCACAGGATCATTTACACCTAATTCTGTATAAGGCACGATCCCTGTTAAAATCAATGTCACGATGATGTACAACACGGTTGCGATCAAGATCGAGCCAATGATTCCACGTGGTACATCTTTTTGAGGATTTTTTACTTCCTCCGCAGCCATTGCTACCGCATCAAATCCTAAGAATGCGAAGAAAACTAGTGCTGCACCATCTAGGACACCTTCAAAGCCGAAGGGTGTGAATGGTTGCCAATTCTCTGGTTTAACAAAAAAGATTCCTACAATAATAAATAATGCAATGATTCCAAATTTCACATAAACCATCATGTTGTTCAATCGTAACGCTTTCTTCGCTTCCAAAGAAACAATGTATGTGACGAAAATCACAACAAGCACCGCAATTAAGTCGATGTATGTACCATTGGCTGGATTATATCCACCTGTTAGCGCCGTTGGTAAGCCAAAACCAAGACTTTCAATAAACCCTTGTACATAACCGGACCAACCTGACGCAACGGATGAAACGGCCAACAAGAACTCACCGATCAATAACCATCCAGTCAACCAAGCGGCAAATTCACCGAATACGACGTATAGATACGCATATGGTCCGCCAATCACTGGTACCCGCGAAGCAAATTCTGCAAAGCTTAGACCAGATAAAATCACAACGATCGCTGCTAAAACAAACGATAATGATAGTGCCGGACCTGCATTTTGGTTTGCTGCCACTCCTGTTACGACAAATATACCTGTACCGATGATCGCGCCAATGCCAAGCATGATCAAATCGGATGTTTTTAGTTCTTTCTTCATCTCACTCGTATGATTGAGACTGATTTCTTTCTTACGAAACAAATCCATTAAATTCCCTCCCCCTGATTTTTGAGTATATAAAAAAACAGCTTTACGCTGTTTTCATATACCCTAAAAGGATACCACCAAAAATAACTAAAAGGCAACCTACAATTACAAATATAAGCTCTTTTTTTGTCTTTTTCTCCCCTAAGATAAAAATACCACCTAGAGTTGAAATGATGATCCCCATTTGAGAAAGAGAGAAACCGACTGCTAGTCCTAATGACTTCACGGTCAATAGCATACATACGTTACCGATTCCCCATAGCAAGCCACTCGCCATATTTTTCCAAACATATTGATCCACTTTTACTTTTCGGAAAGCAAAGAAACTTGCCCCTAAGATCATACCGATACTTTGCGGTAAAATAATCGACATCGCATCTAAATTCGCCCAGTTGACGATGATCGTATAGACACCATAACCTAAAGTAGAATAGATCAATGCTCTGAATCCTTTACCAAAATCAAGCATTTTATTATCTGTATCGACTTTTCCTTCATCATCTTGTCGAGCAGTCAAATACGCACCGCTTACAAGAAGAATCAGCGCTAAAATACCATAAACGTAATCTTTTGTTTGTGTCCATTCATGGAAAAAGACAGCGCCCGCAATCGTATTCAAAATTAATTGAAAACCAGTGGATAACGGCAATCCTACAGATACTCCCATAAATTTCATCCCATGAAACTGCCCATTTTGTCCGACACTCCACGCTAAACCAGATAAAAAGCCAATCAATGTGATCCATGGCGTGATCGTTGGATTAACGATGAAAAAAGCAACGAGTGAAAAAAGAAATGCACCGATCGTCATTCCTAATGTTTGTTGATTGGCATCGCCACCGATCTTTCCACTGACTAAACCAATACTTCCCCACGCGACCATTGGGACTAATGCGATTAATAATTCCATAAACATTCTCCTTCTTTTAAATGTCACATGTTATAGAACATATCAACGAAAACGTTAACAACACAAGAGTTATTTTTTATTTCTCACTTTTTTCTAACTTAACTTCCTTGACGATTCTATGAAGTTCAATCAGTCACTAATAAATCCATAAACAAAATCAACCGTTACCTCGAAAATTCTTCTACTTTCGGGGCAACAGCTGATGTATAACTATATTAAAACTTTTCCAATCATCATCTAAGGTCAACACACTTCTATCACAACCAAATTAGACCATGTTCAACCGGTAGTTCCTTCAGAAATACGCGTGAACATGTCGCATTCCCATTTTTTTAGCGTTCTTCTTGGTAAAAACTCAAGATAGGGAAAAACAAAGACATAGTCGTCCCTTCTCCTTCGATCGAGTCAACAGTGAGAGAAATCCCTAATTTTTCCGCAAGATTTTTAGCGAGGTATAATCCTAGGCCAGTAGAGTGGGTTTTGCTCAGACGGCCATTCGCCCCTGTGAAACCTTTGTCAAAAATCCGTCCAACATCTTCTTTCGGTATACCGATGCCTGAATCTTTGACAGAAAATTTTACGCCTTTTGTCGTCTTCTCGATCAAGAGTTTGATCTCGCCTTCATCCGGCGTATACTTAATGGCATTACTAAGAATCTGTTTGAAAATAAAAGCCACCCATTTGGAATCAGTCAAAATCGTTTGATCTTCACCTATCACTTCATAACGTATTTTCTTTTGGATAAAATAATTTGCTTGGCTACGAATGACGGGTTGGATGATACTCTTGATACTGTATTCTTGGATCAAGTAGTCTCTTGAAAAACTATCCAAGCGCGCATAATACAATACTTGTTCCACATACTCATCGATTTTAGACAACTCATTTTCTAACAATGTATATTTTTGATCATCGATATCAAACTCGATCGATCGTACTAACAATTCTGAAGCCGCTACGGGTACTTTGATTTCATGGACCCATGAGTCGATATAATCTTTTTGATCTTGCTGGTTCGTGATGGCTTCTTGCATCACTTCCTGATGTTCACGTATCAGTTGATTGATATAATCTTCTATCAACTTCTCTTCCTCTGTATGTCCACCATCTAAATAATTTTGCAAGGGAGAATTTTTTTGTAGATTCGCCAATTTTGCCCACCACCGACGTTTACTCAAGTAACAGACAAGTAAAAAAAAGATTAAGAAAACACCTTCGATCAATGTTAAGTAAGCAATCGTGGC
Organism: Enterococcus sp. DIV1304_2; assembly: GCF_050555445.1. Lineage (NCBI taxonomy): Bacteria > Bacillati > Bacillota > Bacilli > Lactobacillales > Enterococcaceae > Enterococcus > Enterococcus sp. DIV1304_2. The sequence continues at coordinate 589,884 of NZ_CP187851.1, read as the reverse complement.
CCAATCGACCGTAATATTAGGGGCTAACCACATCACAAATATTGTCAATAAAATAAAAAATATCCAGCCGACGATCAGTGACCATTGATCTTTCAAATACTTAAAAAAGTTCATAGTTGTATTTCATCCTTTCAGGGAACAATATACCCCTGGCCGACTTTTGTTTCGATATAATCGGTGATCCCTGCCTGTTCGATTTTACGACGTAAGCGATTGATGTTGACCGTCAGTGTATTGTCATCGACAAACCGTTCATCATCCCACAACGCACGCAACAATTTTTCACGAGTCAAAATTTTCCCGTGTTGCTTCATTAAAATAAACAACAAGCGATACTCATTCTTACTCAAATCGATCATTTCACCATTGATCTCCATACTGCCATTATCGACATTCAACGTGATTCCATTATGGGTCATCATTTCACTCGACAACTCACCATAATTATATGAACGACGCAACAAAGCATTGATTTTAGCAATCAAGACATCGATTTGAAACGGCTTCGTCACAAAATCGTCTGCCCCCATGTTCATCGCCATGATCATGTCCATATTCGTATTACGACTTGAAATAAAAATGATTGGGACTTTGGAAATTTCTCGTATTTTCTGGCACCAATAATAACCATCAAACACTGGTAAATTGATATCTAAAAGAACAAGTTGCGGTTCTTCTTTCTCAAAATCAGCAAAAACCTGATTGAAATCTGACGTTCCATACGTTTCAAATTGCCATTTCTCCAACTCTTCCATAATCAGCTGACGAATGATCTCTTCATCTTCCACTACCATAATTTTAGCCATGATATACCTCCGATGTTTTTCTTGTACTAACCATATCAAAGAAGCAAACATTCTACAAGTAACAATAGGTTGTGAGAAAGCCGTTCAGCTCCAAGTATTAAGACGGAAATTGAGAAAATAGCTTCTCATATTTTTCAATTTTTGACTTAATATCGTAGGAGTTGGCTTTCGAACACCGTTTATCAAGGTCGTGACAAAAGCGTTTTGACCTGAGCAGTAAGATGGAAAATCAGAAAATAGCTTTTCATATTTTTTGATTTTCCAGCTTAATGTTGAAGGTCAGCTTTTGGAACACCGTTTATCGAGGTCGTGACAAAAGCGTTTTGATCTGAGCAGTAAGATGGACTTAAAAACAATCGTTCTTTGATGTGACCATCTCTTCTTTCTCGTTACTTACTTTCCGTTAACAAAAATGAGAATACAATTGGAAATTATCAATAGTTATCATTTATAAACAAAAAAATTTCATTGAGCTATTCCTAATATTTTCTTTTAACAAAGTCATTCTCACAGAATAAAACATTGATAAATCAACATTTATAAAATAACTCTAATATCTAGAGCGTTTTCTTTGAATTTTTTTTCATTACATATAACAATAGTAATGTATTAAAAAATGATTAGGAGGAGATTTGATGTTTAGACACCAAAAAGAATTACAGTTTGAGGCAAAACCAGATCGTCCAAATCCATTAATCGCAAAATATTTACAAGAATTGATTGGCGGACAGTATGGTGAAATGAGTGTAGCGATGCAATATCTTTTCCAAGGTTGGAGCTGTCGTGGAGAAGAAAAATATAAAGATATGCTGATGGACATTGCAACAGAAGAACTTGGACACGTTGAAATGTTAGCGACAATGGTTGCTCGCTTACTTGAAGATGCACCTGTTGAAGATCAAGAAGAAGCAATGAAAAAAGACCCAACGATTGGTGCGATCATTTCCGGCATGAATCCTCAACACGCTATTGTAGCTGGCTTAGGACCTCGTCCTGCGGATAGCGTTGGTAATCCTTGGAGTGGTGGTTATATTGTTGCTAGTGGAAATTTACTTGCTGATTTTCGTGCAAACTTAAACGCAGAATCTCAAGGAAGACTACAAGTGGCACGTATTTACGAAATGATCGATGATCGTGGCGTAAAAGACCTACTATCAGTTTTATTGGCTAGAGACAGTTATCATCAAAACCTTTGGGCAGCAGCTGTCAAAGAATTAGAAGAAACAGAAGGCGGTATTCTTGTTCCTACGACTTTCCCAAGAGAAGAAGAACGTAAAGATATTGCTTATGATTTCTATAACTTTTCAGAAGGTGACGAAAGTAGCGAAGGTTCTTGGGCAAAAGGTAAAGCTTTAGATGGTGAAGGGGAATATCAATGGTTGGAAGAACCTAAGATCGAAGGCAAAGCACCTAAATTAAAACCGGTAACACCTAAAATGTACGGTACCCCTCCCAAAAAAAAATAAATGAGACTTAAAAACTGATGCCTTATATTAATGGGCATCAGTTTTTTCTATTATTCTATCAACAATATTCCGTCTTCGACGATCTTACCAAAAAATAGGAAAATACTACTGGTGAACAACAAGGTCATGTTCACACCAAAATAAATCGCAATTTTTTCTAGGTAATTTTTGATCTCTTTTATTTTAATGTACATAAATGCCAAAAAATTGACGCCGTAAACTAAAATCGTCAGAAAAATGATCATGTTTGTCATCACTGGACTGCTCGCCCCTCTTTCACTGTATACTTGTTCAATTGATTGAAGCTTTAGAATGATCCAGATTGTAAAGACACCCTTCCAATCATTACGTACCATTCTTGCAAGTCCAGTATCCATGGAATTTAGTACGATTTACACAACGTCAATATGTTTAGCGCTTCCATTGATCATTAGACTAAACGTGAGCTATTCTCTCATTTGCTCTAATTTTTCAGCGAAAGCCTGGGCTTCTTCTTCTGTGCGACAAATAATAATGAACGTATCAACGCCGGCAATCGTCGCAGCCACTTCTGGATAATCCACTTCATCTAACCAGTTTGTTACCACATCCGCACCATCTTTTTCGGTTAAGACAACGATCATGAATTGAATCCGTTGAATTCGTAATACTTCTCGTTTGACCGCACTTCGCAAGCGATCTTCCATCAAAGAATCCGCTTGTTGATTGAATAACGCATAGCGTATTTGTTTATTCTCATCTTGGATTTTCACAAGTTTCAACTCGCGTATATCTCGTGAGATCGTTGCTTGCGTTGCATTGACCCCATTCATCTGCAAATGATTCAATAATTCCTCTTGCGTACCGATGGCATGCTCAGTAATCAATTGGCGAATCAATGATTGTCGTTGATTTTTTTTCATACAAAAAACACCTCTTCGTATCTATTATAGCAAAAAAACAGGGAATCTTTCTCTCTTTTAGTTGTCGTCTGACACTTCGACTGATTTGTCTTGTTCAACGGTTACTCGCAAAATCGTCTTTAATTTTTCTGGTGCCGTCCTTCTGGGATCACTCATATAGATTTCTTTATGCTCTTTTGAAGTTCGGCGATAGCCTTTTTCCTTGATAAATAAAGCCAACTTTTCAAATGTTTCTGGTTCATCGTCGTAGGAACCAATGTGTAAGATCTGTGCCACAAGGCCTTCTTCAATCGTCTTAAAAACGAGCTGACTCGCTAGGTCTTCTGGAATTTTGGTTTTGGCTCGTACTAACGCCTCTGCAGCAACTTGAGGAGTCACAAAATCCGGTTGCTTGATCATCAACTGATAAGAAAAATGCTCTTTTAACATCACTGGCTCATTCAAAAATTTTTCTTGCAGTCCCCACTGGCCTTCTAAAGGATACACAGTATAGGGGGAGTAATCAGGGATCAGCCAATCATTTTTCGGTGCCATTCGGATCGTATAGCTAACAGCGTATAAACAACCTACACGGCGCTTAAATTCTTCTCCATTTGGATCACCTATTCCGTTGATACAAAAAAAATTTTGAGCAGGGAGTGTGATCAATTGCGGTTTCTTTGACATACGATAACTAGGGTCGGTTTTTCTCCATTCGATTTTTTCCATAGGCCCTCCTTGTTTTCTTCTTCATTACTATCATAACTCTTTTACATTGGATTGGCTAATCTGGTTGACACTATTTTTAGACTTGTGCTAGAATAAGCCGAACGATAAATCGTACAGATAACACGCCTAGCGTGTCGAGAGAGAGGCGGTTTCTATTTTCGAATAGAAATCTCTCTCTTTTTTTACGAAATAATTTAGAGGTGAAAAACATGCAAAAACAAAAACAACTACAATTAATTCCTGCTGTACTTGCCACAGGGATCATGTCATTTGCAGGTGTTTTGATCGAAACCGCAATGAACGTGACCTTCCCAACGCTGATTCAGGAATTTCAAATCAGTACCTCCCAAGTACAATGGGTAACAACCATTTACTTATTAATGATTGCGATCATTGTGCCACTTTCAACTTATCTGACAAAAAACTTTAGCCTGCGAACTCTTTTCTTGAGTTCCAATTTACTATTTATTGCTGGTTTATTGGTCGATTACTTTTCCCCTACCTTCTTGTTACTGCTTTTAGGACGGGTACTCCAAGGTGCTGCGACAGGGATAGCCTTGCCATTGATGTTTCACATCATCTTGACTTTTGCTCCTATGGGAAAAAGAGGAACGATGATGGGTCTTGGTACTTTAACAACCGCCATTGCACCAGCGATTGGTCCTACGTATGGTGGGATCTTAACTGCTAATTTCTCATGGAGTCATATTTTTCTCTTTCTATTACCAGTGTTACTCCTTTCACTTGGGATTGGCTTATACGCGATTCCTAAATTTAAGGTGGAAAAATCTGGCCGCTTAGATTTACTCAGCGTCCTTGGTATTAGTCTGATGTTCAGTGGAAGCTTAACTTTTCTAAGCATGTTCAGAGACTGGATTGGCTGGGCATCCTTAGTCATCGCCATTTTAGGATTCATCCTTTTCTATCAACGAACAAAAAAAGCCGATCATCCTTTGATCCGACTTGAGATTTTTAAAAACCATACGTTCCGCTTATTCTTATTTAGCTTTTTAGTTTATCAATTTTTATTACTTGGTGTTTCTTTTGTCCTACCGAACTTTGTCCAAATCGTCCAAGGGAACAATGCCTTTGTCGCAGGTTTAGCTATGCTACCAGGTGCAGCGATTGGTGCCCTCTTATCTCCTTTTTCAGGAAAGCTACTCGACCAACATGGACCTAAAAAACCAATTTTCATCGGTCTTTTGTTTTCACTTGTTGGCTGGACCGTCCTTGTGCTGATTTTAGGTCACGCATCATTAGGATTTTTGATTGCCTGTCATTTCTTCTATATGATCGGTATTGGTTTGTCTTATAGCAATATGATGACTACTGGAATGAATGCTTTATCGATGGAATTACAAGGTGATGGCAACGCCGTATTCAATACGTTGCAACAATTTTCCGGAGCTGTCGCTACTACGTTGGTAGCTGTGATCATCAACTTTTTCCAAGACCATCGTTCAGATAGTTATGAAGCAGCAACAACGTTAGGATCAAAAGTTGCTTTAAGTGTCCTACTTGGTTTGTTGATCATTAGTTTGATCCTATTTATCCGCTATATGGTGCAAAAACCTAAGCAAATACAAAATTAATAGATAAGGAGGTGTGAGAGAATGAAGCTCACTCCTCCTTGTTTTGGCTCTAACTTTATCAATAATCAGTTTTCACCATACAATCGTTCGGAGGAAATAGAAAAAAATCCTTGGATAAAATATTGTATCTCTAATGATTCTATGAGATGGTAGATAAGTAAAGGAGGTTTTTCTATGGAAAAAATTGCTATTATCGGTGGTGGCATCATCGGTATGACATTAGCCAACTATTTAGACACCTCTAAATTTGAGGTGACCTTATTTGATGCAAAAGAAGGACAAGCCACTCGCGCTAGTGCAGGCATCATCTCACCTTGGCTTTCAAAAAGACGAAATAAACAGTGGTATCAGTTAGCAAAAGATGGTGCGGCTTTTTTCCCAAAACTAATCCAGGATCTATCACTTGATGATTCCATCTATAAACAATCCGGCACACTGATTTTTCGCCAAAAAGAAGCTTTGGAAGATCTTGCTGCACTTGCCGAACAACGAAAGAAAGACGCACCTGAAATCGGCGAGATTTCGCTGCTGAGCGCTGAAGAAACGACAAGGACTCTCCCGCTACTAAAACCAACACCTGCTTTATTCGTGACTGGAGGAGGGCGTTTAGACGGTCATGCCTATCTATCTCACCTTGCCACCCGCTTGGAGAAACAAATGGTCAAAGTAATCTCTGAACGTGTCCAGTTACGCAAAGAAACCGCACACTGGGCCATCTCTGGTACTTTTGGACAACTTGACTTTGACCGAGTCATTCTAGCGCCTGGCCCTTCATTGAAGCCGTTACTGGAGCAGATTGGCTTTCATGCCGATATTCGACCACAAAAAGGACAGCTGATCGTTTTTCAAACACCTTATGCGAATAGCCAAGAATGGCCTGTTGCCATGTTAGAAGGGGAAGCCGATTTTATCCCATTCAACGATGGGACTATACTAGTTGGCGCAACCCATGAAAATGATGCGGGTTGGGATTTGGTTCCTACCGAATCTGCTTATCAGCAATTGATAAAAAGTACAGTACCATTTTTAGCTGAACCCGATCAACTTGCTACATGGAAACACACCATGCGAGTAGGCACACGGGCGTACACCTCCGATTTTGCGCCGTTCTTTGCACCTGTTCCAGATGAACCAAGCTTGATCGCCGCAAGTGGCTTAGGCTCCTCTGGTTTGACTACTGGCCCTTATATCGGCTATTTGATTGCAGAGTATCTCAACACAGGGATTTGGCGAGGCGACCATTATCAAAAACCGATTGATACGTATCTTTCAAGATTATAAAAGAAGTAAAAAAAAGAGGCCTACTTGCGTAGCCCTCTTTTTTGGATTTATGATTGATGGTTATCTTAGTACCAACCGTTTGCTAACCAGAATGCTTTTGCAGCATCCCATGAACCATAGCGTCCAGCAACGTATTCTTCTACAACACGTTCTTGGTTCGCTGGTGAGTAGTCACCGTTCAAATATGCTGAATCTAATTGGTAACGTCCGATGTAACGGCCGTTTGTTGCAGTGTAAGAACCACCTGATTCTTTTTGTGCAATCCATTCTTTCGCAGAGTTGCTGTTTGTTGTTACAGTAGTTGTAGCTGGTGCTACTTCAACTGTTTCAACAGGCGCAACGTATGTATATTCTTGCGCTGGTGTTTCTGTTACTACAGGAGTTTCTACTTTTTCAGTTGTTGGTGCTACTTCTGTTGTTTTTACTGATGAAGCGTCAGTTGGAATTGTTAATTCTTCACCAACGAAAATGCGGTTGATATCGTCAATCGAATTTTGCTCTGCAATAGCCTTGATCAGTGAATTGTCACCTGCAAATTTTTGTGAGATTTTAGATAATGAATCTCCAGCTTTTACTGTATAGACTTCATCTGCATGAGCAGTAGTCCCTACAAACATTGCAGTTGCTCCAGCGGCAACAGTTGTCCCCAAAACGATCTTTTTAATTGAATTCATAGTAAGCTCCTTTTTTTCTCTTTGATTTGTTTCAACGTCACTAACTTTATCATCTAGAAATATTTCATAGGTGAAAGAATTATGACATTTAATGACAAAATCGTCACATTTTTAATATTTGTAATATTTGATTTTCCGAAAAACTAGGACTAAAGTCGTAGAAGCTTTATAAATCAACGTTGGAATCGTTTTTCAATCCTTTCCCAGAAACTTTAAAAAAACTTACATTCTGTAATATTTAGAATAAATTTTTTTCAATTTATTGTATTTTTCTGCGAAATTCTTCTCATTTTTCCAAAAATTGATGCAATAAACACAAAAAAACCAGTAATTGTTACAACAATTACTGGGAAAAATGACGTATTTGAGTAAAAAAGTCATTTTTTAGGGCTTTTTTTCTTTTGTAACAATTGGATTGCTTGGTTCATTTCATGGATTGCTTCTTCGTCTGTTTCTTTTTCCAGTGCGCAACTTAATACCTCTTGCCATTTTTCAGGATCTTTGATTCCTAACTTACCGATTGCCCACGCTGCTGTCCCGCGAATCACTGGACGGACATCACTTAGACACTCTTCAATATGAGGCAAAGCGGCACGTTCTCCTAAATTGGCTAAAGCAATCAGCGAATTTCGTTGAAGAGGTTTCCTTCCACGCCATGAGCCAGCCAAATGACCGTATTGCTGTTTAAATTCTTTATTAGAGATCGTTAACATAGGCGTGAGTTTCGGATAGACTTCGTCTACTTTTGGTTCCATTTCTGGATGAAAGTGAAAATCTTTCCCTCTATTATAAGGACAAACCAACTGACAGATATCACAACCATAAATGACGTTGCTCATTTTCTTTCGATACTCCTCTGGCATCATGCCTTTTGTCTGCGTTTGATAAGACAAACAGCGTTTAGCATTCATTCGCCCATCACCTAAAAGTGCATCCGTTGGGCAAGCCGTCACACAACGCGTACATTCGCCACACCCAAAGACACCAGGAGTATCTGGTTCTAGGTCGATATTGGTCACGATCTCACCTAAATAGACAAACGAGCCAAATTCCTCTGTGATCAATAATCCGTTTCGACCGATAAACCCTAATCCAGCACGTTGCGCCACAGCTACGTCGATCAACTCACCTGTATCTACTTGCGGCGCCAAGCGCCATTCTTCTTCCTTTTGCCAATGTGTCGCTCGTGACTCAATAAATGAAATCAATTGTTGCAGACGATCCCGTAAGACATCATGATAATCGATGCCCCAAGAAGCACGAGCAAACTGTCCACGCTTTTCATCTCTAGGCATCTTTTCATGGATCTTTGTCGGATACGCTAAAGCAATTGCAATAATGGATTTCGGTCGATCAAACGTCATCTCCGGATATAAACGTTCATCGATATTAGGGTGTTCAAATCCAGAAGTATGTCCAGCGGCTTTTTGTTCTACTAACGATTCTTTCAAATGATCAAATGGCTCTGCTGTAGTAAACCCGATTTTATCGATCCCGATCCGCTTACTTTCTTGAATGATTTCTTCCTTTAATGTTAGTGCCATCATTACCACCCTCGATCAGACACGACTATATAATCCATAATATAATCGTTCTTTTTTCAATTGAACGAATTGGATCTGTTGATCTGGGATTTTTCTTTCTTCCATCCAACGATTTCTAGCAGCAAATACTTCCCAGAAATTCACAGATACCCATTTTCGACGTTGGTCTAATGCATTGAAAAAGTTCAACGAAACAGGTTTTGTGTGGAGTAGTTCATGTAAACGGAGTTGTTCTCTTGCTGAGAACTCAGATAGATCCCGTGAATAAACAACATCTTCGTATAGATTTTTTTGTTGCCCATAAGTGAACGTTTGTGGAATTTCTCCTGGACGAGCAATTTCTACTAAACGATTATAATACGTATTCATTAGTTTGCTATTTGCAATAAATGCACTCTTGAAAAATGCAGATTGGATTTTTGGAATCACACCCTCTGTTCCTATCAAAGAAAACAATGCGGGCCATGCTTGAACCTTTAGTTCGTTCTTTTGTTTGACTAATACGCCAGGAGTAAAACCGACGGATGAAAGAAAGACAAAGTAGCCAATACCTGTTTCTTCATCTAATGGCTGAAAATCATCAAATAACCATTTCCCAGGGTATTCCTCTGTTTCCAATTCTTCTGGGCTTGCTATGAACGCTTTCGCCATTTCTGCTTCAAGAAATAGGAGATCTTGATCTTTCTCCTTATTTTCTAGTTGGTTGATTTTTTTTGTTATTTCTTTTGCAATCAATTGTTTGTCTTTGCTAGTAAAATTCATAGCTTCACCTTCCTTTCCTCTCTTTTAACTATAACGGAATTTCACTAAAATTGGTATCTTTAAAACAATAAACGAACGAATTTTTATTTGTATAAAGTGTGGAGACATTAGTCCTCACGTCTCCAAAACTGAGCAAACGGAAGGAATAGAAGGACTCTCTTCAAAAACAAAGCGCCATCCACAAAAATTTAAAGAACAATTTCCGTGGATGACGCCTTATTTATCGAGGCTACACACTTTTGCCTCTTTTTAGATTATTAGATCGATTAGTGATTATTTCTTTTCTTGAGATAGACCATCGTGGATCGTTTCGATGTTCCATTTCATCATTCCATAATAAGAATCACCAGTTTCTCCTTCTTTTGCAATGGAATCAGTGAATAGCTCATCATAGATTTCAAGGCCTGTTTCACTTGCGACACGTTCCATACTTCTCGGATCAACACTTGTTTCCACAAATAAGACTGGAACATCTGAAGCACGAACTTGGCTGATGATCGATTGCATTTGTTCAGGTGTACCTTGGCTTTCTGTGTTGATTTCCCAAATATACCCTGCTGGTAGATCGTATGCTTGTGAGAAGTATCTAAAAGCTCCTTCACTTGTTACTAATAGTTTTTTATTGTCTGGGATCGATCCAAAACTCTCTTTCGCTTGTTTATCTAATTCTTTCAATTTTTCGATATATGCATCTGCATTTTCTTCATATTGCGTAGCATGGTCTGGGTCTTTTTCAGCAAAGATGCGTGCGATTTCTTGTACATATTTGATTCCGTTTGAAAGATCCAACCACGCATGTGGATCTGCTTCTGTCTCTGATTCTCCGCCGGTCAAATAAAGTGGTTCAACTTCTTTACTTACTGCAAAATAGTCTTCATCTTCTTTTTTATTTGCCGTATCCATCAAGTTTTCAAACCAAGCATCCCCTGTTTCCAAGTTTAACCCATTGTATAAGATGACATCAGCATCACTTGCTTTTTTGATATCTTCTGGCAATACCTCGTATTCATGTGGGTCAGTTCCAACAGGGACGATACTATGCACATCGACATGTTCTTTTCCAACTTCTTTTGCCATATCGGCGATGATCGAATTTGTTGCTACGACGGTCAGGTTTTCTTCTTTCTCTTCTGCTGCGGAACTGCCACAACCTGCAAAAATAAATAAGACAGCTCCCATTAACCATAAGATATTCAGTTTATTTTTCATGTACATACTCCATTTCTATTCGTTAGATTTTTTACGACTCGGCATTTTTTTTCGTTTTGTTTCTTGAAAAAACAATCCCTTTAGTCGGTGAAAATAAAAAGGCCAACGTAAAGAATACTGCACTGGTCAACACGATGGTCGCCCCAGAAGGCCAATTATAACTATAACTATAAAACACACCGATGATTGCACTTAATACGCCGACTGTTGCCGAAATAAAAATCATTTTTGCCAATCGATCGGTCAATAGGTATGCAGTTGCTGCTGGTGTGATCAACATCGAGATGACCAAAATCGTTCCTACTGTCTGTAAACTCACAACGGCAACCAGTGTTAAGAAGAACATCAACAAATAGTGAACAAGTGTCGTATTCAACCCATAAGCTTTTGCCATCATTGGATCAAAAGAAGTGATTTTCAGTTCTTTATAAAAAATAAATACAAACAATAAGACGATCCCACTCACTATGGCAGTCATCAACATATCACTTTCTCTAACTGCTAAAACATTTCCAAATAAGATATGGTACAGATTAGTTGCACTTTGAGCAAAAGAAATCAAGATGACACCTAATGCAAAGAACGAACTAAAAACGATCCCAATAGCTGTATCATTTTTCAAACGGCTACGCTGTGTGACAAATCCGATGATGCCAGCTGTCAACATCCCAAATGCAGTGGCTCCTAGAATGTAACTAAAACCAAACATATACGAAATCGCGACTCCAGGCAATACCGCGTGAGAAATCGCATCCCCCATCAAAGACATCCCTCTCAAGATAATAAAAGAGCCAATCACCCCTGAAGCCAATCCAACTAACATAGATGTAATCAATGCATATTGCAGAAATTGATAATCCATTAACCCCTCAATAAACGATTGAATCATTTTTCCATTACCCCTTTAACTAATTGCCCAATGATCTCCCCATAAGCCAACTGTAGATTTTCTGAAGTAAATACTTCGTCAACTGATCCAGCTGCAATCAATTCTTTATTCAATAAAATTACTTCATCAAAATAGGCTTCGACTTTGTGCAGATCATGATGGACGATCACAATAGTTTTCCCTTCATTTTTCAGTTCATCCAAAATAGCAAAGATTTTTCTTTCACTGACCGCATCAATCCCAACAAAGGGTTCATCTAAAAAAATCCATTCTGCGCCTTGAGCCAAGGCTCTAGCAATAAATATCCGCTGTAATTGTCCTCCAGATAATTCACTAATTTGTCGATTTTCATAATCTGTCATGTCTACTTTCGCTAAGGCTTGTTTTGCTCGTTCCTTTTCTTTTTTCCCAGGACGTTGCCCCAAGCGCAAGGATGGATAGGTTCCTAACAAAACTACCCCTAATACATCGATCGGAAAAGAAAGATCCAGCTCACTACGCTGTTCGACATAGGCAATTTTTTTGCGAATCGTTTTTATGGAGCGACCGTCGAAAGTGATTTCTCCGGAAATTTTAGGAACTAATTCTAATAAAGCTTTCATAAAAGTAGATTTCCCAGCGCCATTCGGTCCAATGACCCCTGTAAATTTTTGTGATTGGATAACTGTTGATACATGATTTAATACTGTCTTTCCTTGATAAGCAACCGTCAAATCTTTAACGGATATTTCATTTTTAGACACCTCTTACCACTCCTTTTCGGTGTACCTAACTTTTTGTTCAAACTTAGTTTAACTAATATCAAAATCTTTTACAAGTGTTATAGCTAATTTTTTTGATTTTTTAGATTTTTCTCGCAATTTTTGAAAATTTTCTGTAAAATCACAAACAAGAGCTATAAAGTAATGGGCGTTATTTATGTTTGCTAGTTATAGAATAAACTTATTTTTTACTTTATCACTCAACTTAAAAAAGGAGTTTTTGTATGGAAGAAGAAAAATTAACTCGTAGTCTCAGTGCACGTCATATTCAAATGATTGCGCTAGGAGGAACGATCGGTGTCGGTCTGTTCATGGGTGCTTCATCCACCATCCGTTGGACAGGACCTTCTGTAATGGTTGCTTATGCTGTAGCAGGCTTCTTTTTGTACCTGATCATGCGTGCATTGGGCGAGATGTTGTATCTAGATCCCTCCACCGGTTCTTTCGCTAATTATGCAAGTGAATACATCCATCCCGTCGCAGGTTATTTGACGGCTTGGAGCAATATTTTTCAGTTTATCGTGGTCGGTATCAGTGAAGTCATTGCTGTAGGGGAATATATGAACTATTGGTGGCCAGACTTGCCCCAGATCATTCCAGGAATCGTTGTGATCCTTTTCTTGATGTTCGCCAACCTTGTTTCTGTCAAAGCATTTGGTGAATTAGAATTTTGGTTTTCTACTATTAAAGTAGTGACAATTATTTTGATGATCATCGCCGGTTTAGGCATCATTTTATTTGGATTCGGTAACCAAGGAGAAGCAATCGGGATTTCAAACTTATGGAAAAATGGTGGTTTCTTTACTGGTGGCGTGAAAGGATTCTTTTTTGCTCTATCGATCGTCGTTGCCTCTTACCAAGGAATCGAGTTGATCGGGATGACTGCTGGTGAAGCGAAAGATCCCCAAAAAACGATTGTAGACGCTGTCCAATCAACGATCGGGCGGATCTTGATTTTTTATATTGGGGCGATCTTCATCATTGTCAGCATCTATCCTTGGAATCAATTGAGCGAACTAGGATCACCGTTTGTTCAAACTTTTTCTAAAATCGGGATCACGTTTGCTGCTGGTTTGATCAATTTTGTTGTCATCACAGCTGCGTTATCTGGTTGTAATTCCGGTATTTTCAGCGCCAGTCGCATGGTCTACACATTAGCCATCAACGGCAAAATGTCTAAAAAGTTTTTGAAACTTACACGTCATGGAGTACCATTTTACCCAGTAGTAGCCATCTCATTTGGTATTTTGATTGGGTTGATTTTGAATTATTTGTTGCCCTTCGTCTACTCCCAATCACAGGATTTATTTGTTTTTGTCTATAGTTCCAGTATCTTACCAGGGATGGTACCTTGGATCGTTATTTTGATCAGTCAAATCAAATTCAGAAAAAAACATCCGATAGAAATGCTTGAACATCCATTTAAAATGCCCTTATCCCCATATACCAATTACTTGTCATTGGCCTTTTTGGCAGTGGTATTAATCTTTATGTTCATCAATCCCGAAACAAGAATCTCATTGATGATTGGTTTGATTTTCTTGATCTATATGACGGGTTACTATTTTGTACGCGAAAGAAAAATCAAGGAATAGTAGAAGAAACTATACAAAAAGAAGTCAGGACTGCGCGAACGTAGTCCTGACTTCTTTTAATCTATCACAACCTGATTGCACAACTGCTACTTACCAGGGACTAAATTTTCTACAAGAGTTTCTAGTACGTTGTGAGTTTTTTGATCATTTTGTTCTTACTATTTAGTGGTATGGTATAGTGTGGTTTTGTACATTCCAGTTGAGTGTGTAAAAATAAAAAATCAAAGTCCCTGGCAAATAGCAGTTGTGCAATTTAGCTATTAGCTTCGCTACCATCACAAAAATATCCAATAAATCTTGTGGCGACAGACCGTTTATCCTTTAGCGATACCATCGATCAATTTAGGCTTCTTCCACTAAAAATGACAGAAAAGCACATTCTGGAATTAGCAGTTGACTTGAATGAATACTCCCAGCCATATTTTTCAAAAAGTTGTTGTACGATAAACAATCCTAAACCAGAACCTCCAGTATCTCGACTTCTGCTAAAATCCGGTCGATAAAAAGGTTGGAAAATCTTACTTAATTCCTCCTCCGTAAGTATCTGATTCACTTCATTTTCAATCACTAATTGTTTACCATCAAAAAACAGACTGATTTCTCCCTCATGCTTCGTATATTTGAAGGCATTACTTAGTAGGTTATCTAAAATTTTATCAATATCATTTTTATTACCGATGATTTTCTCCCCTTTTAGATTGACGACTAGTTTTTTCTGTTCTGCTTCAGCAAGTATCCGGAAAGAAGTCAATTTATGTTCGATCATTTCTTTGATTGAGACTTCTTCATAGACCACATCATCTGAAGGCAAATTGTTTCTTGAGGCAAAGAGGATATTATTGATCATTTCTGTTTGTTCTTGCAAAATATTTTTACAAACTTCTAAATATCGCTCTCTGTCTTTAAATTTTCCGACATTATAGATCATGCCATCAATCAGCCCCATCAATGAAGCAACAGGTGTTTTCAATTCATGAGAAGCGATTTGCATAAACTCTGACTTTGCTTGTTCCAATTCTTTCGTTTTAGCTACTTCAAGCTCTAACACTTCAATTGTTTGGATCAAAGAAACATAGAGATGGTTGATATCTTGCGCTAAAAGTGAGATTTCATCCGTACCTTTGACATCACAACGAATATCCGCATCTAATTCGATCATTTTTTCTGTTACTTTGGATATCTCTTTGATTTTTTTTGTCGAATAAATACTATAGTAGTAAGCGCCGATCCCCCCAATGATTAGTGAGACGATGATGATAAATGGATATAAATGAAGTAACACTTGACTTGCTTCTGCGACTGGTTGCATCGAGTATATGCCAAATAAATAATAAGTGTTACCTTGTTTGTCAGTAATCTCTTGAAAAATTCTCTTTTCATCAGATAAAAGACTGATGCCTGAATAGTCAAGATTCCCGTCAAAGAAAGGACCAAGAACTAGGCCATTATTATCCAACAGCATGATATCAAGATTTTGTTCTCTTTCAAGCCAGTATTGATCAACAGCGTTTTGCATTGTAGCTAAATCTTTGTTCTCTATACTCTTTGCCACTTGATTGAATTCCTTGTTTATTTCGTTCAGCTTCATTCGTTCATAGTAGACTGGCATCGTAAAATATAAGACAATCAACGAAAGAATCGAAACTAGAAAAATGATGATCCCAGAAAACAGAAAATTTTTCAGCATGATACTCATGGGGTGTCCTCAAGCTGGTAGCCTCTATTTTTGATCGTTTTTATTGATAAAAGTGGCATTTTCTTTCGGATATTTTTTATATGATTATCTAATATTCGATTTTCCAAATGATATTCATACGACCAAACTTGATACACTAATTGTTCTCGCGTGATGATTTTCCCTTTGTTTCTTATTAGAATCACTAAAATATCATACTCTTTTCTTGTTAAATGGATTTCTTCCTCTTGGTATTTTACAAGACCACCATCGAGATCAATGGCGTACTCCCCGATAGTGATGTGGGGATTTCCTTGATTCATCCGAAACACATTTTCGATCCGTTTGATCAAAATAAGTGGGGAAAAAGGTTTGACGACATAGTCACTGATCAAATGGGAAAAACTGAGCAACTGCGTATATTCATCATCCAAGGCAGTCAGCATGATGATCGGCACATCCGACGTTTCCCGAATTTTCTTTAAAACATCCGTCCCCCTTATCCCAGGCAACATAATGTCTAATAGGATCAAGTCAAATGTTTCTTCAGCAAAAGCTTCCAATGCCTGTTCGCCACTTCTTACCGAATAAACTTCATACTTGCGTTCTTTTAAAAATTCCGTCACGATCTGATTGATCATATATTCATCTTCGACAACTAAAATTCTTTCCATATCACTCTCTCCTTATTCAAAGCGTAATGCCTCGATAGGGTTTAATTTCGATGCTTTCATCGCCGGTAATAGACCAAATATCACACCCATCAGGGAACAAAATACTAAGCTAACGACAATGGAAATCACGGATACGATATAAGGATAATCCAGTGATAGCGTAATGGCATAGCCACTTAACAAACCAACAAGCACACCTAGTACCCCACCAATCAAAGTCAGGACGACCGCTTCTACTAAAAATTGTTTTAAAATTACTTTTCTTCTTGCGCCGAGTGCTTTCTTTATTCCGATTTCTTTCGTTCTTTCCGTGACAGAGACCAACATGATATTCATCACACCGATTCCACCCACTAATAACGAGATACTTGCTATACCAGACAAAAGAATAAAACTTGACTGGTTCATTCGTTCCAATTCTCTGGCAAATTCTTTCTGATTCATCACTCCGTACTCATAATCAGATGGCGGGATCTGTTGATTGAGGATCTCTGCAGCTTTTTCTGCAGCGCCTTGTAATTGATCGGTATTATTTGTTTGGATCGTGACAAGAGGAACAATATCCAACTCATCAGATAGTTTATGCGCTTGCTGTAAAGGAACATAAGCTCTTTTCTCAAAGCTAAATAGATTACTACTATTGGGATCTAACTGAAATACACCTTGAACTTTGAATGGCACCCCATTCACTTCAACAAACTGTCCGATCCCTTCTTCATTTGGAAATAATTCGTCATACAAGGAATCTTCCAGAAAAATTGCTTGTTGTTGCTCTTTGAATGCTTGGGCAGTAAATCCTTCCCCTTTGATGAAGTTTAACTGCTCCAAATCCTGAACAGAAGAAGTGACAGCAGAAACTTTGGCGTCGGTCCCTTTGGCTTTCCTGTAGATTTTCCCATCCTTTTGATAAGACAAACCACTTGCTATGACCTCTGGTATCTCATTGACTTTTTTTAGGACATCCTCGTCTAAAAATGGAAAATATAACGGTTTTTTCTCTTCCTTTTCAGATAGGATTCCATCTGACATAGTGTTCTGTTGAAAAGCACTTTTTCTGTCATATTGGATATTCATCGTATTATTGTTACTACCAATCATTTCTCGTTTCATTTTTTCGGTGTTTCCTCCGATGATGCTGAAAATCGAAATAATGGCAGCAATCCCAATGATGACACCTAGCATAGTCAATACCGAACGCATTTTATGAGCAAAAATCGATTGTAAGGCAAATCTGATTTCTTCCATTCTCGATCACCTCACTTCATTTTGTTCGTCGCTGATTATTTGACCATCTCGTAAAGTGATCGTTCGCTGACATAACGCTGCGATTTCCGGCTCATGGGTAATTAGAATAATTGTTTTTCCTGCTTGGTGGAATTCCTTAAAAAGGTCCATGATTTGGCTACTGGTTTTTGTATCAAGTGCCCCTGTTGGCTCATCCCCTAAAACAAAACTAGGGTTAGTCACTAAAGCTCTCGCAATTGCGACACGTTGCTTTTGTCCTCCTGATAATTCCATCGGTTTGAAGTCACTTCGATCTTCTAACCCTACTAATTGCAACATATCCAAAGCACGCTTACGCCGCTCTTTTTTATTGACTTTTTTATACGTTAATGGCATTTCCACATTTTGCGAAACGGTTAATTTTGGCATGAGATTGAAATTCTGGAAAACAAAGCCGATTTTTGCATTACGAAAATCAGCCAATGAATTGTCCGCTAACGTTTTGACATCCGTTCCTTCAACGATATAATCCCCTGATGTAGCTGTATCCAGACAACCAATGATATTCATCAACGTCGACTTTCCTGACCCCGATGGCCCCATGATTGCGACCAGTTCTCCTTCATTGATTTGCAAAGAGATATCTTTAAGGACTTTTAGTTCTTTGCCGCCTTGCCAATATGACTTCTGAATGTTGTTAAGCGTCAACACTTGCACCAACCTCCATTCCCTCGACCATTCCTGTTTGAGGCAAAGCAAGCTGATCTTCAACAGTCAATCCTTCGACTATTTCTGCGAGTTCATTATCCATCGGATTTACCTTTACTTCATGCTCTTTGATCCGACCATTTTCTACTTTCCATACATAATATTTTCCATCTTTTTCCATGAGGTATCTTTGGTTGATGATCACTTTTCCTGACACAAAATCTTTCGGTAAAACATTGACATACACATTGGAACCAATCAGTGGCATTTCTTCTTTTGGATCGATCTTAACTTTATAAGGAAACTTAGACAAATTAGGGTTTTCTTCTTTTTGGTCCTCTTGTTTTGCATCATTCGTTAAGTTCGCTACTTGTACAATGTTTCCTTGCCAAGTGTTCGCTTGATCTTTACGATCCATGATTTCTACTCGCTGATCGACAGCGACTTTTTCACGATCAAACTCGGTGACTTGGCCATCAACGTATAAGTTCGAATCATCAAGGATCTCCATAAAGTTTTCTTCTTTTTGACGCTCTTTTGATTGATTGATTAAGTCACGATTCAATGATTTGATTCTTCCTGGGTGATCAGCTGTCACTGTGTCTTCATTCAGTCGTTCTTTTTCACTTTCGTGAAGTAATTGGGCTTTTCGCAATTCTGTTTCGGCATTCTTCACTTCATTGTCGCCAGCAATAGCTTCTGCATGTAGACCAGTGATTTCTCCTTCTAATGCTTTGATCGTACTTTGTAACTCTTCGGATTTTTCCTTCGCATAATCTTGTCTTGCTTTTCCAAGCTCTGCTACTTTTTGGTTATGTGCTGTCCATTTTTGATTTGCAGTCACTCGTGCTTGTTCTACTGCTCTCACTTTGATTTCTACGTCCATTTCAGCTTCCTCAACTTTTCTCTGTTGATCCGTTTGGTATGTAAACAAAGGTTGCCCTTTTTCTACGACATCTCCTTCATTTACCAGAATATCTTTCACTGTTCCTCGTTCTGGATCAATTTTGATTTTGTTGCTATTATTTGGCATGACTTTTCCTGCTAAAATCAAATTCGCCGCTTTCACCTCATCAATAAGGGATTTGACAGACCGGGCTTCAATATTTGTTTCTGAATTTTCTTCTTTTGTTTTCCCACTAGAAGCAACTATACTGATTGCACCAACCACTAGTAAAACGGTGACGACTGCTACTGGCAAATACCATTTTCGGTTGAATTTTTTTCTTTTTTTAGGCTTCATGTACCTACTCCTTCATTCAGATTAGTCATAAAAAAGCGCTTATGACATCCTGTCCACTACTTAATCCTCGTCTTTTTCCGACACTTGTTCATCAAACTCTTGAACAATCGTTCCATTATCCAAAACTTTTTCCGTCCCTTCCTTTCCATCAATGGTTACTTTTCGTTCACTTTTTACTTTTGGTATCTCTGACTCACTCGTATCTTTAGTCTCTGAACTGCATGCTGCTAAAAGACCGATAGAACATACTAATACCAGATAACCTTTATACTTTGTTCCTTTTTTCATCATAAAAAACCATCCTCTTCTATTTGTTTTAGTTATGTTTCTCTTGTTATATTTACTATCATACATAACAGACCTATTCTCTTTCTAAAGCTAATCTGTTTTTTGTGTAATTTTTTTGGTAATTTTTTTTGAACAAAAAGATAGCGCTTAAATTTCAAAAAAAAAAAAACAATCCAAGTGATCGTTGGATTGCTTTTGGCTAAATTGAGATATTCTGCTATTATTTTGATTTTTTATTAACCATTTGTTAAATCATAACTCTCTTTCAGCAGATAAAAGAGTTGCTTTTCTGCGACTGCACCATTCAAAGCTACACTTATCCAATGGTTTTTATTCATATGATAAGCAGGATAATAGCCTTTACTCTTTTTCAGGATGGAGATGATTTCTGGATCTGCTTTGACATTGACGAGGGGGACTTGACCTTCGCCTTCTATACCTAATTTGTCTTTTTCAACAGATACGATCAAACCAAACCATTTACCTGTTGATTGATGGCGGAACACGATATAATCTGGAAATTTTCCAAACGGATGATCCATTTGGACGGCTTCCAAGGTAGCAGCAAAACCGACAAGTTTTTCTGTCAAATCCATCGGTAAGTTCTCCTTTCTGCCAATAAACTAAATTTAGTGGTCATGAAATAATTCAACTATGCTCTAGGTTGATTCTAGGATGTATTCGATCAAATTGACTAATTTCTTAACATTGTTCGTTCTGTTTTACCTACTCAATCACCAATCCCAACCCCGCCGAAATAATGATTGCTTGTTCCTGATTGACGATCAGTCCGCGAAGTAATTCCAATGACAGGTTGATTTGAGAAAATGTATTCGTTGTAAAATCTAATCCTTTCAGTGGCGTATTGACCCAATTTGAGCCTGAAAGGTCATTGTTTTCTACTACTAGATCTTTCCAATTGCTATCGAAAAAATCAGTATTTTTCAATTGATTGTCGCTAAATCGAACGAACTTCATATTCGTGTAGCTAAAAGAAGACAGGTTTGCCACACATTCTTCAAAGACGCAGTCTCTTAAAAAGCTGTCAGAAAAATTGGTTCCAGTCAATTTGCATTGCTTGAAATGCACACGATGAAAGCTTGCACCAAACCATTCTAAATTTGAGAAATCACACTTTTCAAAAATGATATCGCTACATTCAAACCGCTCCAACCGAGATTTTTGCATCGCTAATTTTTTGATATGGCTATTCTTCAACACGATATTGCGAGAACTAAGATAGCTTTGGTCTTCCCCTTCAGAAAAAATACCTGAAAAGGTTGTTTCATCTTCTAAATAAAAGGTTCCCTCAACTAATTCGGGCAACTCTGGTGAAGCAATTTTCTTTGCCATACATTCAGCTCCTTTCTATCTGTTTGTTTTACTATCCTTATCATAACAGAATAAAGAAAAAACAACGTGATTTATTTCATAGATAAACCTGCTTTTACTCGTATCTTCTTGCGAGCTAATTGGCTTTGATCCCTGTAGGAATTTGACAATGAAATAGCTTTCACCGTACACTATAGGTAACGAGTATTTTATTGTTTAAATAGGATATGTATCTTTCAGGAGGCTTTTATTTTGACTAATTATCATTCCAAACCATTCACATTCCTACGCTTGGCATTATACACCCTTTGCAGTTTAAATCTATACTACCAATTCATCACAAATTCGATCTTTACTTGGGCGCTTTATTTGCTTGCAATGGGATTTGTTGCTTATGACGTTTTTGATATGATCAAGACACGGAAATAATCTATTAATTTTTATATGTATATGAGGTCGGGATAGAGATAACTTCTCTTGTCCCGACCTTTGTTTTTTTACCTGCGACTAGTTCGTTGAATTTTTTCTATCTTAATGAGAGCAATCAAGCTTCCTCAAGATTCACTAAGATAAATCAACTGCCATGGTACTGAGTGATTCATGTCAAGACCTGTTAGTTCTCTGTAAAAACATTTTTTATCTTTGGCGATCATTGAAATGATTTCTGATTCTGTCATCCCTAATTCTTCACATAAACTTTTGTTTGTACTTTTGATCAATTCTAATAGGATCTGTAGCTGTGCATCAATATCTAATAATATTGCTAATTTCAGAAAAAGAGTGGCATCTGTTTGCTGATAAGTCATTAGGAATTTTGTTCGTAAATCAAGATAAAATTCAAACATTTCTGGATGTTTACTGATAAAAGAATGATTGATTACTCTCTGATCATAATAGGCCAAGTATTCTTCAGGCGTTTCAATTCTTTTCGTTTCCATTCACTCCCTCCTTAAAACATTAAAAACCACATTAATGTTTCTTTTAAGATTTATTTGTCAGATTCACCAAATTTAATTACGCTTACATTTTGATACTTCACTCAAGAAAATAATTACAAAAAAATATATCTTTCTTCACAGATTATTTTTATATTTACTCATTAATGAAAGTAACAGATTCTATATTTGATGTGTTCCATAATAACATTTAATGCAGAGAACATCTTACTAGATCCAAATCAGTTTTTCCCATTACTTAAAATTGTTTATGTGAGACTACCTTAAGAACAAGCCTCTTTCGTCGCAATAATTAATAAACAAATTGAACTAATAACACGCCTAATTTCTAACTTCTTCATGCAATTTTACAGTATTCAAATAATACTTCAATTGAATAATTTCATAGTTTTCTGAAATTTATCGATTGTTGTCATTAAGTTATTTTAATATAGTTATTAGGTAATATTAATTATCAATCTGAAAGCGATTTGTTTTTTAACCTTACGCTAGTGCAAAAGTGGATTGCTAAAAAAAAATAGAAAGGACGAATATCCGTAATGAATGGTATTAGTAGCTCGTTTATCTACTGAACACTTTGAACCACTATCAAAAACTGATCATAGAAGTAAAACCAACTCATTTGATACTGATTAAAATAACCATGTAAAATTGAACGCTCCAATAAGCAAATAAAAAACGTTAACCTTTCACTCAAAAGATAACATAAGCTACTTTTAATTTATATGAATGTCCACTACTCAATTTGAACATTACTCTCATATTCAACATGTAAGAAACTTAGATTTAATGAGTTCCTAACTAAATGAATACTATGATAAAAGCAATTCTCCTTTACTCTTTTATTAAAAATATACATCTGAAAATATTCTAACTTTTTTTGAATTTCTATCTCACTTGTTAACAAATAAGAAATTGGAAAATTCCAAAAATATATCTTTAACTTTCGCAATGGATGCAAGCCTATGCTCTATTTTCTATTCCCTAGAAAGATTTAGATAGGAGGTAAAAGTTCTATTGAAAAATTTTCAATTAAATTTTATAACAGATAAAGTAAAATTACGTTGGTTCCAAATCTTGAAAGAGTTAGAGTCTACTGGAATCTGTACGACAGCCCAACTGATTGGCATGACAAACAGTACAGCCAGGACATTAGTCAACGACATCAATTATTTGAGAGAATATTTCGAGAACGTCGCGGATATCCAATCCTCGAAACAAGGTTATTCTTTAAACATCCATTCTTCAGAAACCTACCTAGAAAAAAAAAGAGCGATTCTCGAAGATGAACCACTCTTTATTATTCTTGAACAAATTTTTTTCAACGAACTTCAGTCTATTTATGATTGGGCAGATTATTTTCATATCTCTGAGAGCACGATGATCACGTACGTTAAAAAAATTGCAGATCAAGTAAAAGAATTCAATATCACCCTTGAGCTAAATCCCGTCAATTTGATCGGATCAGAAGCCGATATTCGAAATTTTTATTTTGCTTTCTATTACGAATCAGATATTACACCCCACACGGTTTTTCCATCAATTGCGACGCAAGAAGTAGTGATTAAAATTGTTAACCTATTGGAGCGTCCTAATCAAAAAGTTTCTTCATTTGGTTATTTTAGTTATTTATTATACCTCTCTATTGAACGGATATTATGTGGTTGTATGGTGGAACTCGACCCTGAATTAAAAGATATTGTCCTTAATGATCCAGAGTTTCACCGACTTTCACCTGCCTATTCGATTGTAAAAGATTATTTTAATATTGACCTAACACAAGAAGAAGCCATTTTTATTTTTATTTCTGTTTTATGCCGTAGAGGTATCGAAAATCCGAGACAGGAAAAATATTTTTGTGAAAGGTATAATCGATGGCCTCGAATAATAGCGCTTACAAGTGACTATTATCAAATGATCAAGAGAAATACGCACACACAAGCACACGAGTTAATCTTATTAGAATCTTTTTTCACGTCCATCAAGCTACGTAGTCTATTGTCTAAAAGCGGAAATAAAAATATCCAAGATACAAATGAGTATGCCAAAACCTTGTTTAGCAATGAATATAAAAAAAATCGAGCTTTTTTAGAAAAAAATTCCTCCTTCCATCATTTGTTCTCTGATGATCATTTGGATGATATCTGTGCTAGTTTAACGATATTCACTGAGTCAATCAAAGAAAAATATTGGAAAAACCCTACGAATATCGCATTTATTTTTGAAGGAAATGAGTATATCAGTCAACATCTCGAAGCCTTAGTTCGAAAATATTTAGGGGGCTTTCAAAATATCTACTTTCTTCGTCCAAATGAGCTATGCGCCTCTTATATTGAAAATCATGAGATTGATCTCTTAGTCACGAATTACAATGAATACTTGACATTTTCTTCGTTAGGTCTTGAATGTCTTTTATTAAAAACAGTACCTGATGCCTCAGATTGGAAAAAATTACTAAATAAAATTGATCCTCAATTATTACAAAAATTTAGAACGCAACATTAGTTAAACTTACAGTTATTCATTTTTTCTACTGCATAATGTAGTGATCCAAACAAGTAAATACAACTACACCGATTCGGAGTAGATGGTCTTCGGACGACTCTTTCAGTGCATTTATACTTATAATCATCACTTGCTACATCTTACATCTAAAAAAGGAATTCAATTGACCTTAATGTACCGATCAATTGAATTCCTTTTTATTTTTTTCATTTCCAGTCAATTTTAATCACCACTGACTGGTTCATTCTATTCGATTTTTAGGAGTGGCTTGAAACGAGTAATTGATGTGCGTCGTATAGTTTGTTGCTTTTGCATTTGCTGTATTCGGCACATTTAGAAAGATACTGCTCTCTTTATTCGAATCATCCCCAAAATTATAAAACCATGTCTGCTTCTCTATGAATAGATTGGCATCGATCAATTGAATACTATTATTATTAGGAATCAAGATCCCACTCGTGCTGATGATACCTAAATTATCTTCATTGCCGATTTCTCCAGTGCTTGAAATGGCTTGTCCATTTTTCCAACTAAGTTGGGCACCTTTCAATTCACCTGTTTTTTGATTAGAAAATTGTTCTTCTTGTTTGATGAACAAACTCCAGCCACTTATTTCTGATACCGGTCGCTCATCTGTCACCTGAACAAAATTCGGTCTTGAAGTTTCCTGCTCCGTACCGCCTATCTGACTCGGTAATGCATGGTACGTTTGTGTTTTAGTCGTAAGCGGTTGGGTCCCAAAGTCCCAATTACTTGCTTGATCGATCGTTAGCTCTCCATCGACCATACCACCGACAATCAATGTGGTAGCAGGAACAAACGTTGCATCCCGAAATGCTAATGGCGTTTTCGGATTGATGTTTCCTACGTGATTATTCGTCTCTGGTGGATTCATGACACCAGCTTCACTAGCAGAACCTTGGTGATCTCTTAAGAAGACTTGGATGACATCATCTACTGCTAAATTTAACTTCTCAACAGCAATCCTGATATCCCCTTTATCATCTATGGTAATGAGTGTAGGATCGATTGTTTCTCCATTATGAGTCGCCGTAACCTCTACCTCAGGATCGTCGGAATGACCTGAAATAACCCGCGCATTTGCCGGAACTAAATGATTGGAGAAAGTCGCAGGTGAAGGTGGTGTGATAGGAAATACGGTGACATCTTCCACTTCATACACATTTTCAAAATCGCCTTCCATTTCACCTGCTAAAACCTCAACATCTGTTATACGTACAAGATCGCCTGCTTGTAAATATTCGTCAAGTTCGATTTCAAAAACGCCGCCTTGTGGCTCTTCATCATAGATACTAATACCTGGTTTTTCCGCTGTGTGACCATGTGTCAAGGTTTCGTATGTCTGAATCACTGCCCCATCTCTTTTGATTTCCACAGTTACCTTCACTTCATCTTGCCACGCGGGGCGGCTGTCATGGAGACCAACTGGCATACGGATCAACCCGTGGATTTTTTTATCCGCATTTGTCGGTACTCTCAATTCATTCACGATTGCCCAACGTGCATTGTTTGAGCTGAGTCGAGAATAAGAAGTCAAGCCCGCTGAGCCAAATGCTTCAAAATCGAAACGTTCTGCTGGTTCCATTGAAGTGAGCGTAGAAAAGTTAGTGCCAGAGAAAGTATAATCCATATTGTTCGAGTGAAGATACGGATCGGCATCTAAGTCTGTACCATCTTTCCAAACAGCAAAATCACTTGCAGTAGCAGTTAAAGTGGAGCTCGCAATATTACTAAAAATATTCCCGCCACCTACACGATTATTCCGATAGTCCATAAATAGCGGATTATCGAAATTCACAGTAGTTGAACGACCACGAAAAATACCTGCATTTGCGCTTGCCGTACGACCGGAAGCTTCAAAATAACCTAAATTACTCACTCTGATCTCACCATTTCCACCGGCTGTATTTCCACCGGCTACTGTCGCATCACTCATATCCAATGCGGGACCATCATTCGCATAGATTCTTACTTCTGAACCCGGATCATTGACAGAAAACCCATTATTTGATCCAGCAGTATAATGGATTCCTTGGTTTCCACCACCTGTATTCCCATTATGAGCAATACCAGTCCCCTCATTGACTACTAACAATCGCCCCGCATTACTAACAGTCACTTGATTATTACTGCCCCACATCCGGATTGCTGGCGCCATTTGCGCCGCACCCCCTGCGTTACCTTTTCTCTTAGTCACGGTCATATCCCCACCATTGATATTAAATTGATAGCCACCGTGCGTCGTTCCTGTATTATTTGGACCGGAACGTAAGAATCTTAAAGTAGCATTCGCATTATTTGCTTCAAGTTGTCCAGAAGGACCTGAATCTAACTTTAATGTCGCCTTGCTATTTACATTGAACTGTCCATTGATGCCTTGCAAGACTAATGCAGAGGATGAGTTCGCCCAAAGTGTGATATTTGCTGAATCGGATGCTCCTACAATTGGCTCACGTCCAATTTTTTCTGTTTCTTCTTCGCCTAACTTCACAGTGGATACACCATTTACAGTTGTTGCGATATAGTTACTTTTCGCATTGATACTTGTCTCTTTATTCTCTGCGAGGAGTTTGACATAATCACCATTCAATTGTATCGCTGTTGCTGCTTGCGTTTCCGCAGTTAACTTTCCGCCTTGATTAAGTGATAAAACAGCATTCGCACCGTCTAAGCGAATCCCTCTCTTCGTACCCGAGCGGACCAATACATCCACGCTAGCTCCTCGAGTAATTTCCATAGTAGGAGCATTTCCTTTTAAATAGATACTATTATTCGTTATGACGGTGTCAGCAGAATTAGTACTTGGAACTGCGACAGATAGTTGTGATTGGTTGTCAACAACCATTTTTGCTTGATTTCCTTGAAGAGAGACATTAGCAATTGCTCCGCCTTCATTTTCTACACTCATATTACTTTGGTTATCTAGGGTAAATAAACTAGTTTCACCCGTCAGAAGAATAGCTCCACCGGTACTTGTTGATTTCGTTGTCAAGTCACTTCTATCTAAATGGACAGATGGCTCAGCCCCAGATAGTTCCACTGCTCTTCCTGTCACGGTCTGTATGTCAGCCTTAGAATCTGCAAATGTAATACCCGCTTTCTTTCCTTGTAAATATATGCCATTGCCTGTTCCACTGTTGACTGTCAGATTCAGTTGAGCATTTTCTGAAAGAGTCGCTTTTGACTCTTCCCCGTAAAGTCCAATCAAACTATTCGCACCTGCGGTAGATACTAACGCACCTTGCACGTCTAGCGTTGCACCATTTTGCATACGTAACGTAGAATTTTTACCTAATGTGGTGGTGCCGAGTTGATTGATATCCTCGGTTCGGTTCCCTGTATTTGTAATAGCAACAGCACTATTATCAACAGTTAACGTCGCTTCTTGATTCAACAATCGAATACCTGCCCCGGTTGTCGCAGTCATCTTCAAATCACTGTCATTGATCGTCATTGTCGGCGTTATACCAGTCATTGTCAGCCGATTGCCTGTACTAGAGTTGATCGTTACATTACTTGCGTCACTTACTTCAAAAGTTGCATCGTTTCCAGACATGACTAGACTATTTCCTGTAGTCGATTGGATTACTGCCGTTGATTTAGCTATGTTGAATGCGCCATTTGCACCTGTAAGGTTGATGGAATGCGCTGTATTCGATTGACTTTGCCATTGACTACCTGATGCCACATCGATTGTTGGGTTTTCCCCTGTCATGATAATTGCCTGTCCACCTGTAGTTGTCGCATTTAACCTTCCATTTTCCAGCTCAATGCTCGATTGATTCCCTGTCATCGAGAGCGCATTCCTACTTGTAGCGTCTGTCGAAGTAGATGCTGCACCATCCGCTTGTATTTGTAAGTTACCGTTGTTTTTCACAGAAACTGTCGCATTGCTCTCCGTAAAATAGACGGAATTTTGCAAAGCCGTTGTTCCACTATTCGTAATAAACAGTTCTGCTCCGTCTGCGACGGTCAGTTTTGCATTCGCACGCGTAAATGCCAACGCAGAATTTTGAGTATTCCCTAGCTTCACGACTGCCTGATTTTCTACGATAAATTCTTTTGTCGTAAACAACGCGCCTGGTAGATTGATCCTATTATCTATGGTTAACTCACCGCCAGTTATTCGTACCACTGCGCTTGAGATATCAGCTACTCTAAAATAATTGATCGATGAGCGGTCTCTTGAAACATCTTCCATTTGAAGGGTCCAATTTTCACCAGTCGATTGCCCGATAACAAAGGGATTGGTATCTGTTTTATTAAGAAAAGTATTTTCAATTCTTAAAGTTTTGCTCTCAGTAGTCGTCAATAAACGCATTTGTCCGGTGCCAATATTCAAAGTATTCATTTGTCCATTGATTTTCAGCGAGCGAGCAATGTCTAAGTTTTCTGGACTGATAACTGAACCTATATCGATCGAACGTTCTAAATTAATGGTAGAAACCTCTGGATTGGCGAGTGCACTTAAAAATTCTGCACGAGTCGAAACTGGTACCGTTTCTCCTTGAAAGATATTTTCTTCATCCTGTTTCTCTTCCGAGCGATTTCTTTCTTCCTTTTGTTCGTTGTTTTCTGACTTTTCTTCTTCTGAAGAATGATTCGGCTCAGCCTTCGTGATTTCTACTTTAACAGTCGCCGTTTCTCCTACAGTTACTGAATAGGTTCCTGCTTCTGCAAACATCACAGGTACGGTAAATTCCTTTTTCGGAGTTTCTGATGATAAGAGCCACTGGTCGAACGTTTCATCATAACTGCTACTCATCCCTGATGACAATTCATCTTCAATGATCTCAGCAGTTGACGGAAGTTTGATTGCTACGTTGTCCACTTCTTCTGTACTTATAAAAGAAAGGCTAGTTACTGTTTTTTCAGTTCCTTTTATTACCGCTTGCTCAAAAGAAAAAGCGGGTGCCAGTGACTGGGTATCCTTCACTTCAGCTAATTCTGTTGATTGACTATTACTGTTCGGCGTGTTTATAGGTTGACTCCCTTGATCGATTGTCTCCGCAACAGCGAGGAAAGGTATACCCAAAGTATATAGTGCAAAGATTGAAATACTTATTTTAGTCATCATTTTACATACTTTTTGACGCATTGGTCCTCCTCCTCTAGTCATCTGTTTTATTTTCTGAAAGTGTATCCATGTATTTTTCTTGCATTAGTTTTGCTTTTTTCTTATTTTTGTATGTCGTATAGGCGAGTACACTAATAATGATCACGATTAGAACGATTGCTGAAATCAACCACCAGTTGGTATCTTTAACGGAAACATCTGATTGGTTCAAGCGTCTTGCTTCGTCTGCTGTCACATCAAAAGTTTCTTCCCAAGTCCATTCATGTTCGCCAGAGCGAGCCGTCATATTCAGCACATATGTCCCGCTTCTAAAACGTTCGCCATTGAGTGAGATTGGAAAATTAAAATTGGAGTTAGGTGCCATTTGCATCATCTCCTCTGATGCTCGATATAAAATCGTATCAGATCCTTCTCTACGTATCGCGGCTTCCACACTTAGTTCATTCACAAAAGTAGGTAAGAAATTCTGAATCGTCGCACTAAAGGCGTTTCTATAATTTATTTGATCCGCAAATACATCTAAAAGCGCCAATTCTGGAACAATCGTTTGTGTACGATCATTACTCGCTACGACACCAATTACATAAGAAAAAGAATTGATGATCTGCATTCCTTTATCCTCAGAATCCTCTTCCTCTTCTTCTTGTGCCACTTCGCTTAGTTGTAAGCCACCGGCTAATAATCCTTCTACCTCATCCTGAGGCATAGTGAGGGTTGTAACGATCCGTTTTTCCTCTCCTGCTTCTAAACGAATGGGTTCATCTTCGACATCCAGTAAGTCCTTCATTTCCACTTTTAATGTAGGATCGGGTTGGTCAGTTTCTCCGCCATATTCAACCACACCATTGATATTTGTGTAGGCAGTATGAGCTGTGATCGAGAGATCGATCGGGATATTTCTAACATTTTTCACCACTAACGTGAGTTCTTCTGTTTCTCCTGGTTGCAATTCCACATCAAAGTAGCCTTTATCATCCCCAAATTGACTTTCAGGCGTCATTGTGCGAACACTAAAATTTAGTTCACCATTGGCAAATACCTCTTGAGAAAAACCAACAAACCCGATCATTACATAAAGCATAACCAGAAAAGATGCAGTAAACTTGTTCAATAAAGGCATAGTTATCTCCTTTCTAAAAAACAACGATGCTGACTGCATCGTTGTTTTTTATCAACCTTTCAAATCTCTAGCTAGTTAATTGATATTTGCCGGTGTTGCAGACAATGTCCATAATAAATTAGTCGTATATTTGGAATTAGCATCTGTACGTGTTGTGCCAGGTACACTTAATTGTACAGAAGGATTAGCCAATCCTCCATCTACTTCACTGTCTTGCACTAAGTTGGCTTTATCTCCCCACATGGCAGTACTTAGTCCATAGCCTATGTTGCTTCCGGCAGTCATGATCACGCGGCTATTTTCCGGAATCAACGTGAAACCTGAATTTATCGTTGGTAATTCGTCACTTGTATTTTGAGCTGTCCCATTCGCAAACTTGACTTGAGCACCATTTAAGCTTCTTTCCCCATTCGTAAATTGTGCTTCTTGTTTCAATGCCAGGTTCCAACCTGTTAGGTCTTCACGTAAGTCACGTACTTGAGCAAATTGTGCACGTGCAGCTTGTTTTGTCGCTTCATTGACCCATGGGCTATTCATATCAGGATTAGGAAAATCAGTTGATTCTTCATCGATGTCAAACCACCAAGCGGCAGCTGGATAAGATTGATCTAATGCTGAATTTTGACGTGAACCAAAATCATAATCGCCAACGTATGCAATTGCGAAAGCACCATCTTGAGTAGGAGGTACGATGACTTCTTCTGGTCCTGGATTTGGATCAATTGTTTCACCGTTGTCCTCATCCGCTTCACGATATTGAATCTGTCCATTCGTTTTTAGTGTTCCATCCTGAGCTGTATCGTCTGCATGAACAACCATACTTCCTGTTGCTAGACTTGCTAATAACACTGACATTGATACTAGTTTTAATGCTTTCATTTATTCGTTCTCCCTATTTGTTTTATTTTTTTTACATCTACTTTATAGTGCAACTTGCCTGTTTATTTTCTTATCTCTTCGTTTTAGCCAGGTTCGAATGACCAATAATAGGATCAATAAACCCAATAATCCAAATTGTTGTAACATTTGATTTAATTTTGGTAATTGTCCTTTTACCTTTAACTGCTCATCTTTATCAGAAGGTTGCGTCTGCTCTTCAGAAGGTGGTTGTGGTTTAGGGTCCCCTTCATAATCGATTTCTCCGTAAAACCCTACATTCTTATTCGTTTCTACAGAGGAGCCTTCTGCCGCAAAGAATTGAACTGGTTGATGAAGCATCCCAAGAAACAATAAAATGGTCCATAACAAATACCAAGGCTTCTTTTTCACATTTATTTCATTCCTCCTATTCTATGTAACTACATTTATTTTCTTCTAAATAACATTTTTATGACTCAAGTTTGTTTTTTAGAAGAGTACATTATATACTTTAAACAACACACGTATTCTTTCGCAATTAGCGTTTTTCACCATACTCTGAAATTATTACTATTTACTAATTATACTTAATAGATATAATTTACTTAAAATTAGCTACACCTAAAACAAAGAATCAACTACCCTAAACTAAACTGATCTACGAGAGGTGGGTACATTGAAAACATTCCAACTGAATTTCATTACCAATAAACCCCTGATACGATGGCTTCAAATCCTCAATGAATTTGAAAAGAATGCTTGTTGCAACGCGAATGACTTAGCAATACTTACTGAGAGCACTTCTAGAACAATTGGTAAAGATATCTGTCAGATCCGAGATTATTTTGAAGATTCGATCACAATTGAATCTACCCATCAGGGGTATGTATTCAAACAACTAAAATTAGTTACTTACGAAGAGAAAAAAACTGCTTTACTTGAGAACGAGCCACTTTTTTTAATTCTTGAGAAAATTTTTTTTGCTGAATTATATACCCTTGACGATTGGTCCGATCAGTTACATCTCTCTAAAACGACCCTCTTGAAATACCTCAAAAAAATCCAAGCACAGTTAGTTCATTTTGATTTGGATATCACGCATGATCCCGTAAATATCATTGGTCAAGAAGCAGATATACGACATTTTTTTTGCACGTTCTTTTATGAATCTGAAATCACTCCGCACACCATCTTCCCTTCTGTTTCCGCTCAGCAAGCGGTGAATGAAATCAGTTGTCTGTATAAGAATGACTTCTATCGAAACACCTCATTTTTCTTATACACTTACTTACTTTATATCTCGGTTGAGCGATTCATGCAGGGAAATACTGTGAACGTAAATAACCACTTACGCTGTGTCCTGACTGATCGGCTGCAACAAGTACATGCCGAAAAAATAAATGACGTAATTGAAAAATATTACGGCATCCGTTTGCCTGAAGATGAACTGATTTTCTTATTCTGTAGCATTATTACACAGAGAAAAATGAGTGATATCATTGTTGAAAAACAATTTTGTTCAACATACAATCAGTGGCCAGAAAGCAAACGACTTGCAAAAGAGTTTCTAGAGATATTAGACTGTAGCGATGAAAATAAGCTCGTCAATCTGATCTTTTTAGAATCTTTTTTTACAACCGCGAAACTGAAAGAATATTTGTGCATTTCTGCTAATCGAAATACGCAAGATATCAATCGATTTATTCAAAAAATCTTCCCGAATGAGTGTCGTAAGTACCAATATTTTCTAGAAAACAGCTCGGCTTATCATTCGCTATACTCTCATGACTTTTTAGTAGATTTCGCTTCTAGCCTAGTGATCTACGTTGAAACCATTCGAGAACGCTACTGGAAAAACAAAAAAAATATTGCCTTTCTTTTTGAAGGCAATAATCATGTCATACAGTTCATTGAAGCCATATCGAATAAATATTTTATGGAATATCAATATGTGTTCTATCCAAACGCTAGTGAAGTAAACAAGAACTATCTTCTTAAAAACAAGATTGATTTTTTGATCACTAATCATCCTGAACATGTAGAAGAATTCCAAGAAGTAACAGAATGTATTCTTTTTCGGTCTATTCCTTCTGCTTCTGATTGGAATCGCTTACTCGAAAAAATCAATCCGAAAATCATCAATCAATATTTTTTAGCTGATAAAACGAGCTTTCCCTCATCCATATACGAATGATAAATCCACCATACTCCAATGGCCTTTCGAATGGGTCTTTGCTAAGCAGATTTTAACTATGTCTACGATTACTCCTAACCCTGGCTTACGATTATTTTATCAGCACCTGTATCATGAAATGCTTGTTGTTTAGATTTGCAAATATGTATCGATTTTTAAGACAAAAAAACTCCCTCAAATTGAAATAATCTTTGAGGGAGTAAAAACGTGATAACGTTAGTCGTTCATTGATTCAGTTGAGGGAAATGTATCTGGGTACAGCTGACTAGCACTTCCAGCAGTATACTCTCGATAACCATTGAACCCTAAGAAATTCTGTGTAAAGCTATTGATGTTCGAAGAAACCACTTGACTCCCATTTGCACCACTTAACTGTGTTTGTAGATGAGCTGTCCAAGCATGAGTCGGTGTTGGTCCAAAATTATTATTCGCCCAGAAAGCATTTCGAACGGCATTGATCTGGATATTTGTTCCTAACGTATGGATCAATGGACTAGAATAAGCGGCAGAACCCGTTTGTCTTAAATGGATTTGGTAAGGATTATCAATTGTTAAATGTCCAGATCCAAGGACTTTTACTACTGGCTCGCCACCAGTATGATCTGCTTTAAATGTTGAGAATTCCCCCACATACATCCGACCATTTGTTGAAATTTGTACAGGTGATAAAATATTCGAATTGACAGTCAAACTACCGTTGTTGATCACATTCAATTGATTCGCCACGATGGCTTCATTCATGATCACTTGGGAGCCAGAGTCGATTTGCACTAGACCATCTGTTCGGATAAATGGTTGCTGTCTCTGTCTTGTTTGTTCATTCCCAACAACCAACGTATTCCCAGAAAAACTTACTGTTGAACCAGAAACACCTTGTACAAATGGTTGTCTGACTTGGTTTCCGTTTGTAACAATTGGTCGATTCGAGTTAGAGTGAAAATGAACATGTCCACCAAACCCTACATGTAGAGAATGATTATTATTCATATTGATAGTCGAATTATTGAGGAAATTGATCGTCACCGCTCGATTCACTGTGTTTAGACTAGTTAAAGCGCTATTGAAACTTGAGGTGACATTGATCACTGATACATTTGAATCATTGATAGCACTTCTAAATCCAGACCATGTTCTTACGGATGCAGATTTGCGATTTTGACTATCTACAAAAAATTCCACATCCTCATCATTTGTAAATGTTTCCCCATACATTGATAACGTTTCTCCATCTTTCAGAAGAACACCACCAGCAGTTTCGCCTTCTGTCGATGATTGTGCTTCTGGTACGATTTCACTTGCAGCGACATTCGTTACTGAAATTGGGCCAGCAAGGAGCATACCACTTAATAATAAGGTACTCATCAGAGTCATTCGTTTCATTTTCTTTCCTCCATTCATTTGATAATTTAAGATTAACGAAGAACTCATATTGAATCAAAAGTGTTTTTTCGTGACTATACGAAATTTTTTAATTGATTCTTTCCAGGTTCTTCAAAAGCTGTTGTGATTTCTATTTCAATCATGTTACTCCGGGAATGTATCAGGAAATAATGGCATCTCCATTCCAGCAGTGTATTCTCGATAAGAACCAAATCCTAAAAAATGTTTTTCAAAACTAACTGAATTAGAACGAAGAACTTGTGAACCATGGGAGCCACCAAGTCGTATCTGTAATTGACTATTCCAAACATGAGTGGGACAAAAACTCATATTATAATTTTCCCAAAAGGCATTTCTTACGGCATTGATTTGCATAAGTACGGCAGAAGAATCGATCAATGGAGCGACAAGCCCGCCGAAGCCAGTCTGTTTTAAATGTATACTGTACGGATTATCAAAAAAAATCTCCCCGCCAGTCATTTTGATCACTGAATGACTCCCCCCATGCGTCACTTTTAACGAAGAAAATTCACCGACTCTAATCGTCCCATTGATCCCCATTTTTATGGGGGTGATTTCATGTGCGCGTAATTCTAAACGACCATAGTTGATCACAAATAAATCATTCGCTTCGATTGCTTCATGTATCCTTACATTGGAGCCAGACGGAACCTCGATCAATCCTTCTGTTCGAATAAAGGGTTGCTCTCTCAGTTCAGTTGAACCATCTCCGATGATCACCTCACCTTCTAGACGAATCGTACTCCCATAAGAACTTTGGATAAATGGTTGCTTTAATTGATTTTGACTAACAAATATAGGCGACTTGGCGTTCGCTTTGATTTCTAAAGTAGAATGCTTTGCCAGCTTGAGTGCATGATTATTTTCCAAATCTATACGAGCAGCATTGATAAAATTGATCGTCAATGGGCGATCAATCGTATCCAACGAATGAAAGGTCGTATTGAAGCTAGCTGACACATTGATAGCGCTGACATTTTGATCGTTGATGGCATTTCGAAATTGGTACCACGTTCTTACCTCCACTGTTTTACGATTTTCCTTGTTTACGACATAGTACGCCCCATCTTCACTGATAAAATGATGGACGTTATCGGCTAATGATTCACCATCTTCCAGCAAAATCCCATTGACCGATTCTTTCACTCCGATTCCAAGATTTGTTTGGAAATCATGCATTGTCGCTTCACTTGTTGTTGAACGTACAAAGAGTAAGCCTATTATTCCTCCTAAAAAAAATACCAAATTGAGCTGCATAATTTTTTTCATATCTAACACGCCTTCCTTTTATAAAGCGATCATACCTGAAAGCAAAATGGAATATCAAAAATGTTTTTTCTGCAAAGCAAGAATTTTTCTGTTTTTACAACTAGAAGTTGTGCTCATTCGGCATATACATCCACCATGAAACGAACAAACCAACAAGCCCCTTTCAATGACGGAGGCCTATTGGTTTGTTTCTTCTTTATTATTTTGTTTTTAGTAACTATTCTTTTTCGGACGTTTGTTACCTGAGCAATGATTCTTTCTAGTCGAAATAACAAGCCAGGCGGTAACGAGTAAATAGCCTAGCCACAAGAAACGCTGACCGCTCAAAGCGTTTGTTTTTGGTAGCTTCCCTTGTTTTAGTTCGGAAATATCAGCGACAAGGGTGTGCTTCTTGTCCTCGTTTCCATGTGATCCATTGATCGTTACACTTTTTTCTGTGCTAGTGTCTTCTCCAATTCGTCCAGTGACAGTGATTTGTCCCGTTGTCGTATCTGCACCAACTACCTCAGTAAGCAATCCATTAGCGATAATAAAGAATAGTCCCGTGATATAGAACAACTTCATTCTTCTTTGCATACGATTGATCCCTTCTTTTTGGGATTTAAGTGATTCTTTTTTACGCTACATTAGGAGAGAAACTCAAAACTAATTTAAATGTTGGGTTTAACTCTGCTGAGGCATTGACCGGCGTGACTTTACCAGTGAAAGTAAATTTTCCTTCATTCGTCCCTTGATTTCCTTGGAGTCTGAAAAGTTCAGCTACCGTTTCTGTTGGCTTGCCATCTTCAAACAAATCAATCGTATTCACTTTCAATGAGTCTACTTCAGCCATATTCGTTGGTGTATCTACGCCAGAAACGGAAGCAATCACGCCAACAGCAGAATTATTCGTAATCGTGTGTTCAGGTGACGTAATTGTGGTATGATTTGAGGCTTTTGTTGTGTAAAATAAGGCGGTTGTTGGAATCGTCACATTGATCCATTGATCCAAATCCTCAGGATTTGGTCCAGGTGTCGTATTATCGAATTCACCGATGATCCCACGTACAAGAACGTCTCCTGACGTCTCTCCTTCACGCCCGTCAATCACTTGCTCCGCTCTAGCGATTGTCCCAGTTGCCATGATCCCTACGATTGTTGCTGTACTTAGAAGTGCTGCTACTATTTTTTTCATCTAAATTCCCTCATTTTCTTTTTTTTTAGTTTTTAACGATAATCATTACTTCCGCCTCAGTGACCCCTTGTTTTTCTTTCGTTTCAGGATCATAAATATTAACGGTGGCTTTAGCAGGATACTCTCCTTTAGTTAATTGTTTTTCCAATTTTACATTCTCTACGAATTGGTTTGGATGGATGGCTCCCGAAGAATAAATCAACTCTCCAGTAGAGAGTAAAGAAATATCAACTGCGATCGGATAAACATTCGTCCCAGGATTGACAATCTCGATCGAGCCTTCACTCTGTCCGTTCTCAAAGACGGCTTCTGGATTGATTTGTAATGTAAAATAATTGGCATCGGCTACTTCTTGCGCACGTTCCGCCAAGCGTTGATCAGAGGCATCACCAACTGCTGGTAAAAGATCCGCACTGATCAATGGAACCTGATCTTTTGATTGATTGAAATAATAGGCAAGACCACCGGCAATCAACGAAAATAGCAAAAACCACAAGAGCCATTTACGCTTATTCTTATTTTGTGCTTGGTTCGTTTCCTCCAATGGATTCACCTCCTTGATAACTATTTTTTCTTTAAATTCGTGGGACGAATCGTAACACGATTCGGTAATTAGGCACGAGCGTGTTCTCGTAATAGCCTCCTTGCTCAATCTCAGGATTATCAACCCACCGTGGATAATCCCCATAAAAATCTCCTGATAAGGAAAGGGGTGTACGATCTCCTTCTGATAAACGAATCAGATGTTGCTCTGGCATCGTTGCGTATAACTGTTTTTTGACCTCTGGAGTTTGAATATTCAAGCGCAACAATGGCTTCGTAATATCCTCATAACTAGGATCCTCCACATCACTTTCTACATAGTCAAGTGGATCTTCCCCTTCTTTCAAAAGAACGATTCCAGCAGGATCATCAATAGCAACTTGGTTGATATACGTATCGACAGCTACCGAAGATTGGTTGTGGATCTCATAGGTTTGGCTCTCAAACTGGCGTTTCGATTCTGCTTCGTCATACAATGATTCAAAGATCATTTTGACAGGGATCGTTACCCGCAAATGTTCAACTTTTGAGGTCAGATCGATACCGATCGTCATCTGATATGCTTTATTGCCGACTTCAAGAATAGCGTAGTAACTTCCGTCTTCTTCACTATCTAACGAAAGATCGGTCTCAATGATGCGAAAATCATTGGTTATGTCTTCTTCGGATAAGATGTTTCTTGCTTGCGCACGACTTTCTTGGAGAATGAGCGCATGTAATCCTTCGACTGTCTCTAACTCATTGATCTTTGAACGATCTAACGTAAAGTTATTGCTCCGATAATCAATCCCTTTGATGACTATTTGCTCTTCTGTCACATCCCCAGTTGTATCCCCAGAAGGCTTTGACAGTTTGATTTCGACCTTTGACCCCGTTTCGAGCCGTTCATTTTCTGCTAAGTTGATTTGGAAGGAACGAACTTTCTGTTGGTTATCTTGATAGTCTCCCCAGACAATACGAGGAGAATCTTTTTCAAGAACAATCGTATTTCCTTCTGTGTTTTTATAGGTAATCGTCAAATGATCCACCAATTCTGTGGCATGACCGTGAATCGCTACAGATTGGTCACTCACAGGGTCCAGTTTGGCAATGAGTTGTTCAGGCGGAACTGGCTCCCAGATGTAAGTACCTGGATAAGTGCCATCATAGTTATTCATAAACTCGGTTGAGTTTTCAAACGCGATAACCCCCGTTTCGCTCGTTAAACTTTCTTCTAAAACCCACCGTCCTGTATATTGATCAGTTATTTCAATCTGTGGCAAATTTGTCGAACCAACTTATGACGCGGTTAGGAAAACCGTTTTTTCTCCCAGAACGATTGTCTTTAAAGGTGTATTATTAAACATAGCTACAACAAAAATGCTTCTTGCTATATCCCAATTACTGATATCTAATTTTGTTAAAGACGTTGCACCACTGAACATATACACAGTAGAAACTAAAGCGGAGGTATTCCAATTACCTAAATCTAGTTCTGTGATTGAGCTTGCCAATTGGAACATGCCACCCATATCTGTGACATTTGACGTATCCCAATTACGTAAATCTAATTCTCTTAGATTTGATGTACCGGAAAACATCATCTGCATGTTTTCGACATTTGAAACATCCATTCTATCAATATTCTCGATTATTTCCAGATTTCGCAAGTCTATAAACAGAGCCCGTGAATTTTTCGGTAATATCACTTGATCTTCCACGATGATTTGCTTAACTGAAGAATGGGTTTTCCAAGGTGCATCTGCTACTGCGCCAGCTTCTCCACTATATAATCTGATTGTTTCAGTTCCTTCCTCATACGACCAAGGAACCGTTCCCCATAGATTCTGTTCAGGCTCGTAGGTATAGACAACCGTTTGTTCTTCTACTCTAAAAGTTCCAGAGGCATTTTCGGGAGTCTTACTCAATTGCCAACCACTAATGCTTAACGCTTCGGTTGTGTAGGTTTGATCAACTAATCCAGTCAGCACGCTAGAATCAGCTAATTGATTCCCTTCCTCATCTTCATGCTTTACAGTAACATTTCCACCTTGAACTGGTTCAAAGACTGCACGAATCACAGAGTTTCCAGCTCCATTTTGGCTTACAGCAAGTTCCTGGCTAGTTGGATGAAATATAACTATTGGACCTGAAGCGACTTCCCAGCGTAAAAATCGGTAACCGGGATTGGGAAATGCATTCATATTCCCCAGGCTCTCTCCGACACGGAGCCATACCACATTCGATCCTGACGAATCAGTTCGTCTAGGATTACCACCAGCTGGTGGACTTGCAACTAATTCTAAACGATACTCAGTCGTACGATTACTTCCCTCTTTACTATTTTCTAATTCTTCTGATTCTTCTGTCTTTTCTGGATATTCCGAAATCGCTGTTACTTCATGATTATCAGAAGAGCTTGACTGATTATCCGCATAAGTAAGTTGAAACGGGAGATGGTGCAAAAGCAAAACCATAATCAATAATAACTTTCCAACGATTCGGCTAATTGTATTTATGTTCATACCACTCCTCCTAGTATTTGACCTACTGCATTATTCTTATTAGAAACTTATAGCGAGCAACGTTTAGACATTCTTTTTATCAACTGTCATTTCTTGTGGGCTCGAAGATAACTCTTTTCCCAAAAATTCTGTAAGTCAATTTGCATGTTTATTACTTCACTAAGATTACATTGATTTTTTAATGAAATAAAATCATCTATTTCATTAACGTCTGAAATAAATGAAAAAAAACAGTCGCTATTTTTATTAGCAACTGTAAGAAAAACATTAATTATAGGTTTTACGATAAGGATTTATTTTTCTTTCTAGTCGTTGCCAATCATGATCATCTGGAACAGCTTTCAACAAGAGAAAATCGCTCTCAATGATGTAATCTAAAAGATAGCGATTGTAGTTTGTCACGATCAAATCAATATGTGCGGCGTTCAATACTTCTTCTGCTAGATAATAAAGCGGTAAAAAAACTAATGTATGTTTACTCCCAAATTGTTGACGTACACGAGTTATAATTTGTTGACAAACAAAATGATCCCCTTCCAGAAGAAAGTAAATTGTTTTACTTGGTAAATAAAAATCGAAAATTAAATTACTATAAATCGTTAAACTCACACTTATATCTTCCATGTATTTTGAAGAAATAGAGTAGTTTTTCCTTTCTTTTTTTAAAAAACCTAAATTCCGCTGATAATTCTCATTATCTGAGCGTATAACTGCTTTTTTTATCTCTATCGCCTCTTTATTTAATACAGGTGATAACAAATCATTTATTTTTCTAGAGAGAAAAAACGAACGTAAGAATGTTGTGATTTTTTGATCAATATTTTGGGGGAAATCAAATTCCTTTAGATATCGATTCGTGAGTTGAGAAATTTCTGTGCCTTCATGAAAATCTTGATAAAACTTTTTCTCTGATTCTTCATGGTCTAGGGTACGTTTACAGATAGTGACTAAATAAATCCAAGCGAATTCTTCTTTTGATAATTCGACCTTATAAAGTTTCTTGATGTCCTCTTTCAAAGAATGAAGGAGAGAGAAATTCTTTGCTTTGTATGCTAATTTCGCCAATTTTCTAGGAATCTCTATAGAAAAACCCAGTCCTGCACGTTTGATTGCGATAAAAAAAGTATAATAAAAGGCTGCCGGCGTAGTTCCAGATCCAACCTCATCTTGGCCCAATTTATTGCTTAATTTTTTTAAAACCAATTCATGTAATTCAATATCAGGAACAAGCGTATAGGGCGTTTCTACTCCTTCATAATAAAAATCTTTGAAGAATTTTCGCAAATTAGCTTCTCTTCCTTCAATCGACACAGGATTAGATACCCACTCTAGTCCATAACTCTCTAAAACTGTGGTTGATCGATTCAATAATCGCCGAAAGGTACTCTCTGAAAAATGATAGAAATGTGCAAGTTCATCGATATTTGACAATTCCCCTAAAAAAATATTGCCGATAATTTCAAATAAACATT
Source organism: Enterococcus sp. DIV1304_2 (assembly GCF_050555445.1). NCBI lineage: Bacteria > Bacillati > Bacillota > Bacilli > Lactobacillales > Enterococcaceae > Enterococcus > Enterococcus sp. DIV1304_2. Next base: position 547,457 of record NZ_CP187851.1, on the reverse strand, counting down.
CATTTTCTAATAATTGTTGTTTTTTTTCTTGGTATATCGAAGGTTTTTTTTCTTCAAAAAGGATTCCACTATTGCCTGACTCTAAACTGATACAATCATCAAAATAGTCTTTGATGTACTTGATATCATTGGCAATCGTTCGTTGTGTCACTTGGATTTTTTCGGCCACTTCTCCAATCGTAAACAAACGTCTTCGTTCAATCATACTCAATATTCGAAACAAACGGCTCGTCGTCCGATTACTGATAAATGCCAATTGTAGATCTTTCAAGTTTTCCACCTCATTTTTAAATGAACGCTTTTCTTTATACTTAAATATAAATAACATAAGCAAGCGGAATGATAAACTATATTGTTTTGTTACTAAATGGAACTAGACATGAAAAAGTAGCAAGATTTGCTCTTTTTACTCTTATAGCACATGATTTTTTTTATCATCCGATTATTCTGATAGTTTAAATTTTTTGTTAGAATTTCAACTGTAAGCATCCATTGTAAATGAGTCCGGTGAATTATTCTCTATTTAAGAGTTAGAAACGACTGATGTTTGCCATCACAACTATTCACGGGAAAAAAATCAATCATAATTGTTATCTAGCTATTAGGGTAAAAGGATTGATTTTTTATTTAACGTAATTAGGCAGAAGTCGCCCATCCTCTCTAGCTGGATGATGACTGCCGTTCGGAATGAGGGGTGCCGTTAGCAACTCGAAAACCAACAGTTTTTCACAGTTTTGTTGGATAGCTTCGAGAATAGATTCATCGTTAGAAAAACTAGAATATTCGAGGACAACGCAAGTAAAAATTGATCGAAACCAAAAATACTCCAATTTAGCAGTATGACTATACCATCTATGAAAAACAAGCCTGTAGAGAGTTTTATATTGAAATATTTTTTTAAAATTATCGGTGGAATTGACGTTCCTCCACTAGAAGAATTTTGTGAATAAACAATGGACATACCTACAGAAAAAATTAGACTCCCCAAAACGATCGATAAAATTTTATTTTCAGTAAACATTATTTTAGGTACATAAGTTAACAATAACGGTAGAACTAAACTACCATATAAAACTTTCATAAATACTTGTTTACCTAAATAAATGATTGCTAATAGCAACATAACTGAATTTAATGCTAGCACGACGAGTGAACGATCTACTCGAACAAGGTATTCAAGTAATATTCCTAGACCACTCGTTCCTCCAGCAGCAATATAATGCGGGCCAAAAAACATATTGATACTAATTGATAGTATCAACAGCCCCAAAGTAATCGTTAAATATTTGAATAGATTTTTCATATGCGCCTCCTAATATTTTTTAATGCAAGAACACAAAAAGGGATTAGATAAGAATATTCTTATCTAATCCCTTTGGATCCTCCGAAACTTTAATTAAGTTAACACATCTATTCTAAAAAGTAAACCTGTTAATTTTATTTTTTAATTTTGACTCACAGAATTACACCGCTATAAACAATTGAAACTAGTATCCGGCAGAACTCCTTTCACTAATTGGCTTTCGTGGCTCTGTGCACGATCTAGTCAAACTAAAGAGGTATCTCTCAAAAAAAATTTCAGGTTTCACTGCTTATTGCTTATAGTTGTATCTTTCTGTCTTCTTCTGATTTTCCAGTTAGTTGCTCGTTTGTCTGACTCACATTCCATCTCTTACAATGGTCTTTTCACTGTTTCAGATAGGTTGCATGAAAAGCAATATGTTGTTCTACAAATGTAGCAATGGTGAAGTAGCTATGATCATAGCCTTCTTCTTTTTGGTAGAAAACTTCGTGTTTCGCTGATTCTGCTGCTGTTAAAAAAGCTTCTTCATTGAGCTGGACTTCGTAGAATGGATCAGCCGTTCCTTGTGTGATCAGGATAGGCGGTTGACTGGTTGTTTCTTTTTTGATCAGCTCAGTGGCATCCCATTCACTCCATGTCGCTTGGTCAGCACCTAGATAAGCGGTGAATGCTTTTTGTCCCCATGGTACGTTTGAGGGGTTCGAAATTGGTGCAAAAGCAGAGATCGAAGCAAAGCGTGCTGGATTTTTCAGACCGATCACTAACGAACCATGCCCACCCATGGAATGACCCATGATACTTTCTTTTCCAGAAAGATTTGGGATCAAGGAGTAGATGATCTCAGTCAGCTCTTTCGTAAGGTAGTCGTACATTTGGAAGTCTTTCTTCCAAGGTTCTTGTGTTGCATTCAAGTAAAAGCCAGCCCCTTGACCGAGATCCCAATCTTCACTGTCAGCAACATCCCCCCGAGGCGATGTGTCCGGCATGACGAAGGCGATTTGCTGTTCTGCTGCATAGCGTTGGAATCCACCTTTGATACTAAAATTATCATCTGTACTTGTTAAACCAGCTAACCACCAAATGAGTGGGATTTCTTGACTTTCAACAGTGGTTTCTGGTAGATACACGCTGAATGTCATCTCACAATGTAGCGTTTCTGACAGGTGACGGTATTTGATTTGTTGCCCGCCAAACGACCGATGTGTTTCAATTTTCTGTAGTTCCATCAGTATCACCTCCATAAGTGAGCATGGTACGAATGGATTCTCCACGATGCAACAGCTCAAGTGATTCATTGATTTGTGTAAAATCTAAACGATGGGTGATGAATGAATCTAAATCGATTCCACCGTTCAAGTAATCTTCCACCATACCTGGCAATTGGCTTCGACCTTTGACACCGCCAAAAGCAGAACCACGCCAGACACGACCAGTCACCAGTTGGAACGGACGCGTGTGGATTTCTTTTCCAGCTCCAGCTACTCCGATAATGATGCTTTCGCCCCAGCCTTTATGACACGCTTCAAGCGCGGAACGCATCACTTCTACATTACCAATACACTCAAAACTATAATCCACGCCACCTTGGGTCATTTCTACGATGACTTCTTGGATCGGACGATCGTGTGTTTTAGGATCAACAAAATCCGTTGCGCCCATTTTTTTAGCTAACGGCCATTTTTCAGGGTTCATATCGATTGCAATGATTCGTTTGGCGTTGGCTTTTTTCAATCCTTGGATTACTGCTAAACCAATCGCTCCTAGTCCAAAGACAGCTGTGACCGCTCCTTCTTCAACTTTTGCCGTGTTTTCCACAGCGCCTAATCCTGTTGTTACACCACACCCTAATAGTGGAACGGTATCTAACGGAGCATCCTCTGTGATTTTCACCAAATTGATTTCATTGACGACGGTATACTCACTAAACGTACTCGTACCCATATAGTGATAAATCGGCTCGCCTTTGTAAGAAAAACGTGTCGTACCATCTGGCATTAGACCTTTTCCCTGCGTTTCACGGACAGCAGAGCATAGATTGGTTTTTCCTGACAAGCAAAACTCACACTTCCCACATTCTGGGGTATACAACGGAATCACATGATCACCCACTTCAACAGAAGTCACATCATCCCCAACTTTGACAACGATACCGGCGCCTTCATGACCTAAGACCGCAGGAAAAACTCCTTCTGGATCTTCCCCTGATAAGGTAAACGCATCTGTATGACAGACAGAAGTGTACAAAATTTTTACCATTACTTCCGTCGGTTTCGGATCAGCAACATCGATTTCAACGATTTCTAACGGTTTTCCTGGTTCAAATGCTACGGCAGCTCTACTTTTCATTTTTCGTCCTTCTTTCTTATTCCGCTCGTCTGGTTCTTTGTTATTGAGCGAATCCGTAATCTTTCCACTTCATCGTATCATAGGCTGTGTTGAGAAACAAAACTGACAAACTTGTCAGTATCCTCAATTTCTTTACTTCTATTGGTGAGATTTGTATAATAGCAACTATTGCTGTCGAATAAATAAATCAAAGTGAGGTCCTTTATGTATCAATACCATGAAAAAGAGTTTACCAATACGAAAGATTTAGCCATGCACGTCCTTAGTGGAAAATACAAGATCGTCTTGATTTGGTGTTTTTTACAACAACCGATTTTACGATTAAGTGAGATTGAGAAAATGTTACCAGACATCAACCAACGCATGTTGATTCGCCAATTAAGAGAATTAGAAAGCGATCATTTACTCACACGTAAAGTCTATCCCGTAGTCCCGCCAAAAGTAGAGTATCAATTGACCGAGATTGGGCGCGAACTCTCAACGATCGTCCAACATATCTGCGATTGGGGCGATCATTATTATGAAGTCGTTGCTGATCTTTCAACGGATATAGCGGATTGATTCTGTAAATGATGGAAAGATGGTTTTTCTATCACAGTAAAGACAGTTCTTGAGACAATAAAAATCCCATATAGTTGATAGTAGAATGAACATCTTCTCTTATCGACCGTATGGGAAAGTGGGGAAGTATTTTAAAAAGTTGGATCAATCAAAACTCGAATGTTGTCGCTTCCAAAAGCGTCACTTCATCTTGTGGATTTTTGTTGATTTTGTAAGTCACTAATTTTTTACTCTGTGTGGGGCCAAACATGTTGACTTTGCATAAGATCCAATAGTTTGTCCCAGCAACTACTTGTGTTCCTAATAGCGCAAATGGTATAGCTTCACTACTGTCATCTAACGTTTTGCGTGCTTCTTCTACCAGCTTCTTGTGTTCATCAGTAATCGTTGGTGCGTCTGGAATAGTGATTCCTCCATCTAAATCAGTCATATCTATCGCCTCCTAAGCTTATTTTAAAAGCGCTTACCGCTTCTTAAAATAAGGATAATTTATTTTTAAAAAAACATCAAATAAAACAACCCGAAGAATTCCACACACTGAATGAATCTTTTTTATATTTTCCCTCTTTCGCCTATCCACCATACCATTCCCCACTGCATTAAAAACCACTAACACTCATAAAACAGTAAAAAACAGCTGGTAAACCAGTATTACCAAAGCCCCTAACACCTAGCGAATCATGGAATCGCATAAAATCTATTCATGTTTTACTCAACTAATTAAATAACTTTAAAACAAAAAATAGATAACGATATACTCAAAAAACTTGAGGTTGTCAACAACAAAAAACATACGCCAATCTTTGAAGATGGCGTATGTTCTCTTGATCATGCTATTTTCATTTTACCCATTCAACAAGGCACGTTCCAAGAGCGCTCCAGCTTGGTGCTGCCCTTCTAGGTTTCGTTCCCCGGAGAATTTCGACACACGATCCATGTTCGTGATCACAACGATGACCATGCTCTTTTTCCCTTGACTATGGATATACGGCAAATCCATTTGAGCAATTTTAGTGTCAACGGTTACCTGATCACCGACCTTTACAAGTACATCGAATCCTGCCCCATTCAAGTTGACAGTATCAATTCCCATATGGACTAATACTTCGACGCCATTACTAGTTTTAATTCCTAACGCATGTTTGGAAGGGAAAATCGTAGTGACTTTTCCGCTGACCGGTGCAAAGATGGCACCATCGATTGACTCGATTGCAAAACCATCCCCCATCATTTTCGTTGAAAAAACTTCATCAGGCACATCTTCTAAAGGAATATATTCTCCTTTAGCTACAGCGTGTAGATTCACTTCGTTCGTGTACTCAGTATCTTCTGCTTGTTCATTTGGTACTAAGAAATAAGTAATCGCAAAAGAGGAAACCAAGGCAATCACTATCCCAAGTACCGCAAACACAAAATACTGACCAATATAGGCGGGTAAGCTAAAAATACTTGATAAAATATAGCCGTAGATCCGAACACCAAAGAAACTGATAAACGCTGAAGCGATCGAGCTACCGATCGTAGCTGCCATAAACGCTTTCTTGTATTTTGATAAGATCCCGAAAAGTGCAGGTTCAGTGATTCCTAATAGACCAGAAACAGCAGAAGATAGAACCAATGATTTTTCTTCTTTTGATTTCACTTTCAAGTAAATAGCCGCTGTCGCCCCAGTGATCGCCATGTTTGCCATAAACATCATCGGCATCAACATGTCATAGCCTTGATTCGCAAAATTTTGTAAGGCAATTGGGGTCATCGCATGATGCAACCCAGTAAAGATCGCAATTGGACGAATCGCACCGACCACGATACCAGCTAACACTGGCGAGATTGAGAATAACCATGCCACACCAGCTGCTAAGAGGTTACCTAAATGAATACTGATTGGACCAATCACTGTTAGTGTCAATAAACCTGCAACGAATAGTGAAATGGTTGGTGTGAACACCGTTCGTAACACTTGTGGTAATAGCTTATCCACCCAACGATAAATGTAGCTGAGTGCCAATACCGCAAAAATGATTGGGATAACTGTTCCTGCATAATTAAAGACAGGAACTGGAATAATGCCAAACAGTTGGAAAGCAGAGATCGAACCTTCAGCAACCGCTGTCGTCATGGTGGGAAATTGTAAAGTTGCAGCGATCGCAATCGCTAAATATGGATTCGTTTTGAAGATCCGAGCAGCAGAAGCAGCAACGAAAAATGGCAAGAAAGTAAATACGCCACTCGCAATCATATCAATGATCAAATACGTATCCGTCTGGTTCGAAATGACATTCAATGCCACTAAACCGGCCATCAAACCCTTGATCATTCCTGCCCCAGCAATTGCTGGTACGATCGGACCAAATACACCGGAAACAGTATCCATAAATAAGGATACGACGCCTTTTTTCTCTCCTTCACTTCGTTCACTTGTTTCATCTAACCCTAATTCTTTCGCAATTGGTGCAAAATAGTCAGCGACTTCTGTACCGATCACGACTTGCAGTTGTTCGCTTTGATACTTTGTCCCCACCACTTTCGGTGTTTTTTCCAACGCAGCATAATCCACTTTTTTCTCATCTTTTAAATCAAACCGTAATCGTGTCATACAATGCCAAGCGTTGTTGATATTACTTGCTCCACCCACATGTTGTATGATTTGTTTTGCTATTTCTTCATGCTTCACTTGTTCTCCCCCTTATTCTCATCAAACAATGATTCTTGTTTCCGCTTTCACCCAAATAGTAGCATGTGGAACGCCACTTGTAAAACCAGTCCTTTTTAGTAAATAACCAATGAAAAAGCTTTAATATCAACGTTTATAAAAATACTAACGTAAAATTGGACTGATTTTTAGTCGGTTTAGATGTTTTTATTAGACCAAATTGACAGGATGTTCTTCCCCATGTTTCAATGAGGATGCACACGATTCATATTTATGTATATTGGAGTGAAAAAAATGACACCAACGATCATTACAAATATAAAAAGTTACGCAATCAAACCAGATCGTCACAACTTGTTAGTCGTAAAAGTTGAAACAGATAAAGGCGTGACCGGCTTCGGTTGCGGCACTTTCCAATTTCGTCCTTTGGCTGTCCAGACCGTAGTTGAAGAATACTTAAAACCTTTACTGATTGGACGCGATGCGAATCAAATCGAAGACCTTTGGCAAGTCATGAATGTCAATTCTTACTGGCGGAATGGGCCAATCACAAATAACGCCATTTCAGGTGTCGATATGGCGCTCTGGGATATCAAAGGGAAAATCGCTGATATGCCATTGTATCAGTTATTCGGCGGAAAAGCTCGAACAGCAATCCCTGCGTATACGCACGCTGTCGCAGATAATTTAGAAGACCTTGATCGTGAAATCGAGACATTTCTCGCACAAGGGTATCGCTATATTCGTTGTCAATTAGGTTTTTATGGGGGAAATCCAACGAATTTAGCCACACCTGAACAACCACTTGCTGGCTCTTATTTCGATCAAGAAGAATACATGTCCACTACGCTGTCCATGTTTGAACATATCCAAAACAAATATGGCGATCGTTTCCAAATGTTACACGATGTTCACGAACGCTTGCATCCTAACCAAGCGATCCGTTTTGCAAAAAAAGCAGAAAAGTACAATCTTTTCTTTTTAGAAGATATTCTACCGCCAAACCAAAATGAATGGTTGGCTCAATTGCGAAGTCAATCAACGACCCCGATTGCTACTGGAGAATTGTTCAATAATCCAATGGAATGGAAAGAATTAGTTCGCAATCGTCAAATCGACTATATGCGTGCCCATATCTCACAAATCGGCGGGATCACGCCTGCCTTGAAATTGGCACACTTTTGCGAAGCGATGGGGATACGAATCGCTTGGCATACGCCATCTGATATCACACCGATCGGCTTAGCAGTGAATACGCATTTGAACATCCATTTGCACAATGCGGCGATCCAAGAAAACATCGATGTTCCTGAAAATACGAAACAACTTTTCGGAAATATCCCCACACCAAAAAAAGGCTTTTTCTATCCGATCGAACAAAGTGGGATCGGTGTCACATTCAATGAAGAACAGGCAGCAGAATTTCCAGTTGTCTATCGCCCACATGAATGGACACAAAGCCGTACACCAGACGGGACGATCGTGACACCGTAATTCCCAAAAAAGCTATCCTTACACGAAACATGTAGGGATAGCTTTTTTTGGTTCCGCTGTATTCCTCTTATTACAATAATGAATACACGTGTAAATCTTAGCAGCTTTTTATGTAAAACATAATTTTCAAAAATCAATTTCTAAAGAATAATCTAAAATCTGTTTGACTTGAAGAAAATCGTCTCCTCTTAGACGATCAATAAATTCTTTACTAATAATCCGGTCAGTATCAAAGCTATGAATTTGTCTAGCGTTCACTCTTCCACGTTTCTTGTAATCATTCAAAGAAACATATACCCAGAAAAGTTATTCCCCCCAGTCGTTACCGGACAGACAATAATATAGTTCGTTTTTTTATTGTAAGCATTTGAGGAAACAACTAAAGTCGGGTGCTTCCCTCTTATTTCCCTGCCAAAAGAAGGCGTAGAATTAAGCCATATCAAATCACCTTGTTGAGGTTCCTAGATTTTTCCCAATCTCCTCTTTTGCTATTGTTTGCCATCCCTCATCTTCATCCTTTTGAAATGGTTCATCCGATAAAAATGGATTTTCTATTTGGGGTGTGAATATTAATCCTCCATTCTTAGATTTATATACGACATATTTTGATCCAGCTTCAACCTGATACTGTTTAGGAATTGAAATAGAGATAGAATTCCCTATTTTACGAGCTTTTACATTAATCATCATTTATCACTCCTCATAAAATAAATTTTACAACGTAAAAGATACTAATACAAAAATAAATCAATAGAGTTCTCAGACCTTCTTAATCTTTTATTTAATGCCACATTCTCATTAAACACTTATTGAATATTGACTTAAAAAAGGCATATAATCAACTTAAATCACAATAATAATTTTAAGGAGAATGAACATCTATGTCGAATAAAACCCAAGCTGGGAGTAAACTTATTCAAGTTATTTGGTTGTTACAACTTTTAACTTTGTATACTTTTTTCCTAACAACTAACGATCAATCCTATCAGCTATCGAATCTGATCATGAAGTTACTTATCATGCTCTCTCTAGGTTTACAGAGTATTTTTATACGCAGTAACAGGAACTATAAATTTGGTATTATCTTTACATACAATCAATCAACAATAGCTCAAATAGTTGAAAGACTTATTTGGTTCATACTTATTGTAAGTTATTTTTTTGTGTTTTATATTTTCTATTATAAATAATAGATATAACTTACTTCACTTATCAAGCACTTGTAATAAAAGCACTGATGATTGCGTTTTACGCTTCATCAGTGCTTTCTTCACAATCACTATCAACTAATTCGTTTTAATATTTTCTCCCTTAACTTTCAAAAAAGCTATATTTTTACAGAAGTTTTTTCCTTAAGCTATTTTGAGACTACTCAAATCCTCAATCAATCCTCGACCGATGGATCTCACGGTCAAAGGGACGGATGTAAGTCACTGAGTAGTCAATGGCAATGATACTGCTGTATTCATAGACTTGTCCATCTTCTAATATAGCTCGGTTCGTGATTTGCATGGCTGGTGTACCGCGTTTACATAGCAATATTTTTGATTGTTCTTTGGAAGTCGTGATCGGGTCATAACTCGTGATATAGTGAGAAATTCGATAGCCTTTTTGTTCTACATATTTTTGGATGGAATGTTCGATGACTTCCTGGGACAGGTCGGGAAACATTGCAACCGGCATTTTTGACATTTCTAACTGCTCGATTTTATAATCAACGATTCGAATACGTTCAAATGTCCAAACTTCGGCGCCTTCATCAAGTTGAAAGATTTTTTGCTCATCAGCCGTTGCTAGCGCTTTGTTTAAACCGATCATTTTTGAATGGATCCGATCATAAGGGGTACGTGTCAACGAGTTGAAGATCAAGGGATTTTTGACCCATTTTTCATGGATAAAGATACCTGATCCTTGAACGACACGGACAATACCGATTTCTTCTAGATTTTTGATCGCTTGTTGGATCGTAAAGCGAGAAACATGATAGATTTCCGCTAGTTTTCGTTGATTCGGTAATTTTCCATCTTTAAATTCTTCTTGATAGATTTTACTCAATAAATCTTGGACGATGAATTCTCGTTTTTTCATGATCTTCTCCTTTACGGGTTACATTCACTTCTTTATCTTAACAAAAAAACAACCAATCACAACCCACTCATGACGAGCCAGTGGCGAACGAAACGTATTTAGAACAAAAAAGCCACAAAAATTGGCAAAAAGAACCACTTTTGTGACTTCATCTAATCAATTGAAGTTGAATCTTTCTTCTTGATCTTCCTAATTCAAACGTAATTCTTGACCAGGATTAAAGAAGAAATCATCCATCGTCATGCCATTCAAGGACAAGATCGTCTCAACTGGTACACCAGTCCGTTGCGCAATTTGATTTGGACCTTCGCCTTCACGTACAACGGTTGTAGCTGCTTGATTGGCTTGATTGCTCATATCTTCTGTGGACTGTGCCGTGTACTGACTGGCTTGTGACTCCGACGTTTCTGTTGTTTCTGGTGTCGCTTCCGTCGAAGGTGTCGTCGCTTCCGAAGAGGATTCGCTACTAGGTGTCGCTGCTTGAAGTTCCGCACTTGTTCGCAGATAAATGTCGGAGATCCGAGCGACCTGCGCCGTGTAACTTGCAGATAGCTGATTGATCATGGTATCTAGGTCGATATCCTCCTTATTGGAAGCATCTTGGTACATCCCTCTTAATTTACTGATTCCTTCATCCGATAAAGCTTGAAGTTCTCTTGCTTTTCGGTTGGCAATGACCGAAAGACCATTGACACCGTCTTGATTGTTTTGGATCTCTGCTTGGTACTCTTCGATCAACACTGGGGTTTTATCTTCGATTTTCTTCGAATAATCTGCAACGACTGCCTGTAGTTGTTCAGAAATAGCTCCTGAAGGTTCTGTTGCTTCGCTGCTTTCTTGTGTTGCTTCAGTTTCAGATGAAGCAGTAGTTGAAGCTGTGGACGATTGCGTCGTTTCACTCGTCTTTGCTACCGAGTTTTCACTGGCATTGTTTCTACTATGGAGATATAATCCAGTACCTGCACCAACCAGTAGTAAGACTACTGCAACAGCGGCACCGATTTTCATCATACGCATGCGTGATGCTTGTTTCTGTTGTTGTCTTCGAGCTGATCGAACATTGCCACGCTGTTCATTTTCTTCATTCATTTCATTCACCACCTGTTATTTCTGTAAAAAAAATAGCGTTACCAACTTTCTTGTAGTTCCATTGTAGCAAATAATAAGCGTTATGAACATTTTTTATTATGTTATTACTGAAGAAAAATCACCATTTTTGATGATTCCAAGATTCTCCATCGATTTCTCCTTGCAACTGCTTGATCCGTTCATTGATTTCGACAAATAAGCGTGACATTTCATGAAGTAAGGCTTTGCCCTCATAATCCGCTTGCGTACTCAATTCGGCTAATTGTTCTGTCAACCATTGATCCATTATAAGATCCTTCCTTTCATCTCTTGTAGTATAAATGTCAGATCTTCAATGTTTTCTTTGGCTTCTTCTAACATCGTTTCGATCATCTGTTGCTTCATCGGTGCTTTTTCCTTGATGCGTTCATTTTGCGCAAATCGTTCGATAAACCAATCGATCCGATTGATCAATGAAGGTTTTTCGACTAATGTGAGATATTGCTGATAACTGATCAAGCGTTCAAATCGTTGTTCTTGAGTCAAGTACATGAACTGTGCTAAAACAAACGGAGGTAAAAAGGTCATCTGGAATTTATGGGCAATTCGTTGGTAAGGACGCAAATACTCCGAGATCGTATACTCTTCTTTCCCACCTGCTTGGTATTCTTTTTCACTCACGCCGGTTGTTAAGACGATCCCTAATTCTTTACCTGATAAGACTGCTGTTGCCGCTTCTAACACTTGGTCTTGCCACATTTTCAAATGGGCTGGCGCGCTATACCAATAGAAAGGAAATTGGAAGATGATCCGGTCATGCTCTTTCAATAAAGCAAGTTCTGCTTGAAGATCAATTTTCCCATCTGGATAACAAGCTTCTAGATGATGCCAAGTAGTCGATAGCTGGCTGGATGCTTCTTTAAAAAACTGTTGGTTCAACGATGTGTCAATTGTCGGATGGCTGACAATAATCAATGTTTTCATAGCTTTTTCCTCCCGTTTTCTAGTCTAGCATATCCCAAGAAAAACCCAGTCAACAATGCCTTTATGTCTTAGGTTGCCCAAGAAATGATGGCTTGTTCTTCTAATTGCTTTTTTAATTGTTCTGCGGAAACTCCTTTGATCTTTTCGTTATTCATTCGTCTACGATAGTTTGTCGCCGTCTCACCAGTGAATTTCTTGAACATGCGGCTAAATACGACCAAACTATTGAAGCCGACTTGATAAGCGATTGCTTCAACGGATTCTTCCGTCAGAGATAAGAGAAACGCTGCCCGATTGATGCGAACACCGATCATATATTCTTTGATACTGATCCCCATGTGATTTTTGAACACACGAGAGAGATGACTTCGGTTAACGGATAATTTTTTTGCGATCTCCTCAACAGTCAAACGCTCGCTGTAATGTTCTTCGATATACTGTACCGCATCAACAGCGAGGGCTGAATAACTTTTTTGTTCTCCTAAATGAACATAGCCACCATCTTCTAATAAGAGCGCGAGCAATTGATACGTCAACGCATTTAATTGCAGCTCATCGACTAGATTTTTTGTCGAGTAATTCATACATGCCAAGATAATCTCCACATATCTAGCAATTTCTGAAGAAACCATCGTGTATTGATCATCTTTGAATAAAGAATGTTGAATGATTTTATCGGCTACTGCCCCACCGAAGGAAATCCAACAGTAGACCCAAGGATCTTCACCATCCGCCAAATAAAAAGTAGAATCACCCGGTCTAATCAAAAAAAGATCACCTTTTTTTAATTGATATTGCTGATCTTTTACGCGATAGACTCCTTTTCCTTCCATCACGATATGCAAAATATAATCTTGACGAATAGCTGGTCCAAATGAATGAAAGGGCAATGTTTTAGAAAAACCGCAAAAGTCAAAGTATAGTTCTTGTGAGATGGATTGATGTTCTTTTTTCAAAAAAATCGCTTTTTCCATTGACGTACCCTCTTTCGTATTTTCTTTATTCTACTATAGATGCAACAAAAAGTTAAATACTGCTCACAGAAATACATTCAAGCAAGTGCTCTTCTTTGATATGATTGAATGGTAAAAATAGTAACTACTTGATTGTAAACGCTTCATTTAATGGTATAGTTAATTTGATTAGGCGTAAACTGCGCCTACACCAACTAATAATCCAGCACCAAGAAAGGACTACTTAAATGGACATTACTAAAAAAACATTTGGACAATCTGCACATTTGATTACTTTAACCAATCAACAGGGTACGACCCTCGCTGTTACCGATTTAGGCGCACGGATCGTCAGTTTGACATTCATGGATAGAGAGTTGATTCTAGGTTTTGATTCAGCAGAAGAGTATCTCGAAAAAGATGCCTTTATCGGAGCAACGATCGGACGAACTGCTGGGCGGATCGATGCAGGCAAATTCACCCTCGACGGCCAGACGTATCAACTACCTGTCGATCCCGCAACTGGTCACTCCTTACATGGCAGTGCGCCAAGTTTTGAAGAAAAAATCTGGCAATACGAAATCATTGATGGCGAACAAGAAGCCACTGTGATCTTTACCACGACTAGTCCCGATAAAGAGCGTGGTTTTCCAGGGAATTTATCCGTAGAAGTTCGCTATACCCTTACAGAAGATAATATTTGGCGTGTCACAACGAAAGCAGTCAGTGATCAATTGACACTATTCAACCCAACCAATCATGTTTATTTCAACTTGAGTGGTGATGTGACGCAACCAATCGATGACCATACTTTGTGGGTCAACAGTCACGCGTTTGCTGAATTACGACCGGACAGCATTCCGACAGGTGAACAAATAGAAGTGACTGGAACACCGTTTGATTTTCAAACACCAACAAAACTAACGACTGTTTTCACCAGTGACTTTCCACAAAAAGAATTATTTGATGGAATCGATCATCCGTTCTTCTTAAAGGACACAGGCTTAGATAAAACAGCCGCTTCTCTTTTAAGTCCAGATGAAACAATCAAAGTCAGTGTCAGGACGGATGCATCGAGTATCGTCATTTTCACTGCCAACTTTGGGGAAGATACACCTGAAATGCGCGGGCAACGTTTAGCGAACCATGGCGGCATCACTTTTGAAACACAAATCGCTCCAGGAGCAGAACGTTACCCTTCTTTTGGCGACATATCTTTGGTACCGGAAACACCATTTGAGACGATTACAGAATTCAAACTTGAAGCAAGAGAGGAACAAGACAGATGAATAAAACAGCACATTTAACAACGAAATTCAATGAATTATTTGGTGAAAAACCAACATCAAACTATTTTTCACCTGGGCGAATCAACTTGATCGGTGAACACACGGACTACAACGGTGGACACGTTTTTCCTGCATCGATCACTTATGGCACTTACGGCGTTGCTGCACGTCGAGAAGACAACAAAGTATTAGTTTACTCAACAAACTTTGAGGAAATCGGCGTGATCGAATTCACGCTTGATGACCTGACATTTGATAAAAAAGACAACTGGGCAAATTATGTCAAAGGAATGATCTTGAAACTAAAAGAAGCTGGCTATACCATCGAGAGCGGTTTTGAATTGGTGATTGAAGGAACGATCCCTAATGGTGCCGGACTTTCTAGCAGTGCTTCGTTAGAATTATTAGTGGGGGTTGTTCTGGAAGATTTGTTTGATTTAGCGATCGATCGTTTGACACTCGTTCAAACTGGAAAAAAAGTAGAAAATGAATTCATTGGTGTCAATTCAGGGATCATGGATCAATTTGCGATCGGTTTTGGAGAAATCGACCATGCCATCTTGCTAGATACGAATACATTACACTATGAAATGGTCCCAGTTAAATTAGATGACTACGCTGTGGTTATCATGAACACGAATAAGCGACGTGAATTAGCAGAATCGAAGTATAATGAACGCCGCAGTGAATGTGAAGAAGCCTTGAAACGTCTACAAACGAAGCTGGACATCAAAGCTTTAGGCGAATTAGATGAAGCGACTTTCGAAGCGAATACGGACTTGATCGGTGATGATACACTGATCCGTCGTGCACGTCACGCCGTCACTGAAAATCAACGAACATTAAAAGCAAAAGCTGAATTGGAGCAAGGAAACTTAGAAGCTTTCGGTCTATTATTGAATGATTCTCATTACTCACTCCGTCATGATTACGAAGTCACAGGCATCGAATTAGATACACTTGTAGATGCTGCACAAGCGCAACCTGGTGTATTAGGCGCACGAATGACAGGCGCAGGATTTGGTGGCTGTGCCATCGCTCTAGTCAAAGAAGAGGAAATCCCCGCCTTTAAAGAAAATGTCCATGCACGTTATTTAGAGGTTGTAGGATATGAGCCAGAGTTCTATGTGGCACATATTGGAAGTGGTACGACGAAAATCACAACAGATACCTCTATTTCATAATCTTCTTTTTTCAAGAAACAGGTTTAGAAAAATAGCATGATAACATATATAGCAATAAGTAATAAGGTAGGAATTGAGAAAATCGTTTCTCAATTCCTACCTTATTATCGTAAAAGTATATGAATCTAAAAAACTATCTTGACCCAATAAAACAGCTAGAGTTACTTGAATTTCTTTAGTTATCCTCACTGTTAGCTTCAAGAAATGCTTCGAGTCGAGTCATATCATGTTTAGATAATTCTCCTATATCTTTACACTTAAAAAAAGTTGATTTTTTTGAAAGAATAAATAAATTTCCAGTATCAATCCAAGACTCTTTTTTTAAGTTTGAGTCTATCCAATCTTCAATATGAAAATAGAATTTTTTTATCGAATCGGATTTATTTCTAAACTTACTAGTTATTGCATAAAAGAATACTTCATTCTTATTATTTTCCACAATCAAAACAGGTCTTCGTTTTCCACCTTCACTTCCAACATAGGCAACATACATTGATACGATTTTATTCATCATCATTTAACCAAGCTTCTAAAGTCTCATTGTCCTCTATTCTAGTTATATTAGATGACTTTTTTGCTAGTCTAGCAATTCTTCTTGCTTGCTTTGTTCGTTCAGACAACTTTACTTCAAAAGGCAATCCACCCTCCTCGATTACTTGTTTATAAAAAACAGTAATTGCAGTTGTTGGATTCATGCCTAAATCTTGCAAAATATCTTCAGCTTCCGTTTTTAAATCACTCTCAACAGCGACTTGAATTCTTTCTTTTTTTGTTTTCATCTTCTACACCTCCGAACATATTATACTCACTATAAACTCTTTTTTTTTATTTTATCAATATATATGTAAAAAAGATAGTATAAAACAAGTAAAGTCAATCAGCCTTCTTTTTCACAAAAAAAGATAGAAAGAAGCTATATGCATTCTTTCTATCTCAATCATTCTAAAATTTTTTTATTACTCGTATCACTATTTTGACTTGCAACGCTACAAAGTGTTCAGTCGTTTAACCCAAGATCTCAACAATTGCTTTGTTGAATTCAGGCAAGTCATCTGGTGTACGGCTAGTGACTAATTGATTATCGATCACCACTGCTTCATCTTTGACATTGGCGCCAGCGTAAGCCACATCTGGACGAACAGTATCGTAAGCAGTCATTGTTCTGCCTTCTGTTAGACCGGTTTGGATAAACAATTGTGGGCCATGACAGATAGCAAATAACGGTTGGTCATTTTTCAAGAAGTAAGTAACGAAATCAACAAAACGTTGATCCTTACGTAATTGATCCGGTGAGAATCCTCCAGGGATCAAGAGCGCATCGAAATCTTCAGGAGAAACTTCATCAATGCTGCGATCGATCGTGAACTCGCCACCTTTTTTGCCTTTGATCGTTTGGTTTGCTTCAAAACCAATCGTTGTCACTTCATTCCCCGCATTTTCCAATGCTTCTTTTGGTGAAGTCAACTCAATATCTTCGACTAAATCAGTTACGATTGCTGCAATTTTTTTTGCCATTTTTCCTCTTCCTTTCTTATCGCTTAATTCTAGCCTAAAGGATTTCAGAAAAGTGTGCAAATCATCTGTTTATGATTTATAACTTATTTTATTTAAAAGAAAAATGATAGTTTCTCTTTTAAAGTTAAGCACCTAGTTTTTCACGAACAATGGCTTCAGTCAATGTCTTTGAAAAATTTAGATGCATTTCTTTACCTAACTTATCTGCCCATTTTGGGATCGTTAACGTCTTTTTTACAGGTTCCTCTGAGCCTAAATATTCTGTTAGATCTACAGCGACCATTGAAATAAATGATTTTTCAGCATCATATTCTAATATGAACTCAGAGTCACTTTTAAAAGGGTTATTTTCTATAAGTGACAATGAATTGATAAGAGATGGTTCAGGTAATGTTCGGTCTTCTTCTATCTCAGCCGCCAAAAGAATCCCTAAGTAATCAGAGGCATTTTCGAGCGCTTCAGGAATGTCAGATCCGCTTGTACCAGCCATCTCCGGAAAATCTGGAAAGAAAACAGAAAATCCCGAGTCATAGCCTTCACTTGTTTCTAAATAGAATAATGCCGGATATGAAACAAGCATGATTCTCCTCCTCTCTCAAGAAGCAGGAACAGAGCTATTTTAACCCTGCCTGCCTCAGTATCGCATGTTCTGTCCCTTTAGGTAGCTTGGAAGGAACAATGATTGGTCGATTTACTCCTGGTAGTTTCACTTTTATATGAGAACCTTTTCCACCCTTAACTTTTAACCCACCTATGGAAATCAAGAGTTTGACCATTTCCTGTTGTGTCATTGGCATTGTTACAATACCTCCTGACATATCTATACTAACACGTGTAACACGTGAAGAAAAGAAAAAACACGTGTTATACGTGTAAAATCAAATATAGAAAAATTATTCAATAAAAAAACCAAGGCAGCTATCTAGGTTCAGCTGCTTTGATTTATTTTCTGTATGTCGCTTTTTTATCCTCACGGCTACGGTACACGGGATATTCTCCAATCAATTGGACCGGAAATGCTCGCTGTTCCAGTAGTTTGATTGCTTCGTTCAATTTTGTATCTGCTTGTTCAATCTCTACTTCGATCACGAAAAAGTATTCACCTAACGAGGTTTTTTGCGGTCTAGACTCGATTTTGGTCAAATTAAGTTTTTGTTCTGCAAATACCGCAAGTACTTGATATAACGCACCTGGGCGATTTTCTGGCAAGTCTACAAATAGCGTTGCTTTGTAAGTACTAACTGGTAACTTAGATGACATCGGTGAAGAACCTAGTAGCCAAAAACGGGTTTCATTGTTGCGGATCGATTGGATATCTTGCTGAACGATGGTCAAACCAAACTGTTCCGCAGCTTCTTTAGGTCCGATTGCCGCGATTTTTTGTTCAGGATGCTCGGCAACTTGTTGGGCACCTTGGGCAGTCGAACCCATTTGCTCGATTTCCACGTCAGGGAACTGTTGCTTCAAAAATACTTGCGATTGTGCCAACGCTTGCGGATGACTACAGATTTTTGTTACCTCTTGCCACGTCTGTTGATGCTCAGGATGCACCATCAATTGTTGCTTGATGGGCAAAACGATTTCTCCTTGGATCATTGGTAAGGTTTCATAGACATGGTCTAATGTGGGCAATACGGAACCTTCGATGGAATTTTCGATCGGTACCATCGCATAATCGATCGCATCGTTGATCTGGGCATCAATCAAATTTGTTAAAGCTTGATACGGAGACCAATCGCCTTCGTTGAAATAATTCTTTACTGCACTATATGTGAAGGAACCTTTTGGGCCTAGATAACCAATTTTCATCGATTCATCACCTGCTTTATGATTTCTGAGACAATTTCTGCTGGTGACTTACCAGTTGTTTCTATCGTAAGATCTGCTAATGTTTCATAGTGTTTTTTCCGCGAAAAAAATAATTCTTTTAACTCTGTATCATCTTTATCGAGTGCCAACGGACGGGCTTGTTTGTGATCTTGGCGGATACGTTTGATCAAAAGATCGGGATCAGCTTTTAAGTAAACCACCAGATGATCTGTCAGCAGTCGTTGATTTTCTTCTTGTAGGATAACTCCCCCACCTGTCGCAATGATCGCTTCTTCTTGCAACGAGTTTTTCAACAGCTTCGTTTCTTCCTGTCGAAAGGCAGCTTCGCCATGTAATTCAAAATACTGACTGATCGAACAGCCAAACTCCTCGACTAGTTTTGTATCCATATCGATCAATGGTTTCTTTAACTGCATAGAAAGCTTGCGACTGATCGTTGTTTTACCGGCGCCCATAAAACCAATCAGCACAATTGCAGCCATTAGTTTTTCTCCTTGATCAGACCAGCTAGATCAGTGAAGAAGTCAGGATAAGAAATATTTACCGCTTCTGGATGGTTCAATTCAACTGGTTCATCGGTCAATAATGCGGCAATCTGTAACATCATGCCAATGCGATGATCCCCATGACTGTCAACAATTGCCCCATGTAAAGGTGTCGGACCATGGATGATCAGCCCATCATCTGTTGTTTCGATGTTTGCGCCCATTTTTATCAATTCTTCCGCTGTCGCATCGATGCGATTTGTTTCTTTCACTTTTAATTCTTGTGCGTCCCGAATGATCGTCGTGCCTTGTGCTTGTGTTGCAGCTAATGCCAAAATCGGTAATTCATCGATCAAGCGAGGAATGATTTCTCCTTCGATCGTACACGCCTGCAAGTTGGCAGAACGTACCATTAAGTCAGCCGCTTGATTTTGTTGATCGATCTGCATTTCTTGGATCGAAGCACCCATTTCGATCAATACATCTAAAATCCCTGTTCGTGTTGGATTGATTCCTACTTGTTTCAATAAGACTTCACTATCTGGCAAAATACTTGCTGCGACTAGATAAAAGGCTGCTGACGAAATATCCCCAGGTACCGCCACGTTTTGTCCAACTAACCGTTGCCCGCCAGCAAGTGTGATCACTTTATCTTCTACTCTGATTTCTCCACCAAATTGTTTGATCATTTCTTCTGTATGATTCCGTGAACGTTCTTTTTCGATGATCGTTGTCTCACCATCTGCTTGAAGTGCCGCGAATAAAATCGCTGATTTGACTTGCGCACTAGCAATCGGCATCTCATATTCGATTGGTTTCAAAGGCCCACCAGTCACTCGTAAAGGTGGTAGATCTGGATGTTCGATCCCTTTAAGATCCGCACCCATTTCACGTAAAGGATTCATCACTCTCCCCATCGGGCGACGATTCAACGAGTCATCTCCAGACACTTCTGCCGAAATCTTACTTCCAGCTAAAATCCCTAAAAGTAAACGGATCGTTGTACCAGAATTACCTGCATCTAAACGTTCTGTTGGTGTTTGTAATCCCTCTACGCCATGACCATAAACATGGATTTTCTCTTCTTCCTCTTCTATTCTCACACCTAATTGTCTAAATATGGACATCGTACTCAAGCAATCTTCTGCTTTTAAAAAGTTCGTTATCGTCGTTTTTCCATGACTGATTGCACCAAACATGATGCTGCGATGAGAAATCGACTTATCTGCTGGAACCGTTAGCTCACCTTTGATTCCATGTGTAGCATTAAGTAATTGCATTGTCTCAACTCCTGATCCAACAGTGAAAATTTTCCGCTTGAATCAATGCTTGTCCTTTTTCTAAATCGGTTTGATTTTTGAAGGACAATTCAAGGACTCCGAAAATATCTTCTCTAGTTTCTTGTATTTTTAGATTGATGATTGAAATATCTGCTTGGCTCAAAGCCGTTGTCACCTTAGCCACTGCACCGGAAATATCCGGAATATCAACGTATAGATCATAGAATGCTGGAATCGTTCCTTGTCGTTTCTTCGGCAACTGATCCCTTGTCTGCTTCGCTTGTGCAAAAAATCGATAAATGGCCTCTTCATCATTTCTCGCAAGTTGTGTTTTCAATGTTTCCATGGAGGATTGCCATTCTGCTAACAAGGACAACATGATTTCTTGATTCGTTAATAAGATATCTGTCCACATTTTAGGATCAGATGAAGCAATTCGAGTAATATCCCGAAATCCTCCGGCGGCAAGTTGGGAGGCTCTTGGATGTTTCTGATTGAGTTCATCACTGGTTTGCACTAAACCAGCAGCCACGATATGAGGCAAATGGCTTAAGACACCGACGATCTCGTCATGATTTTTGGCTTCCATCAACACAAATTTCGCTCGCGTCGGTTCCAATAGTTCCATCAATTCATCCACGCGCTCACTCTCATGATCATTGGCCAATATATAATAAGCTTCCTCGAACAAATTGGGATTGCCGGCTTTGACTCCTGATTTGTGCGAGCCTGCCATTGGATGCCCACCAATAAAAGTAAAAGGTAATTCCTTAGCCGCTGTCATGATTGCTGCTTTTGTACTGCCAGTATCGCTGACCAATACCGTTTCCTTTAACGGAAGTGTTGCTAATCGTTGCAAATAATCCAAACTAACTTGTACAGGAACCGCTAATAAAATAACATCCATTTGACTCGCTTCTTCGATCCCAGACACCAGATGATCCACTAATTGGACTTCTTCTGCAATTTTTCTAGTTTCTGCTGAATGATCCCATCCATAAAGAGTCACATTCGATCCTTTGATGGCTCGGCAAAGCGAAGCACCAATCAGACCTAAACCTAAGACGAATACCTTTTTCTTCATATCGCTCTCCTTACTAAAAGTCTTGGATCATCTGCCGATGACTGGCCACAGATTTTTTCAGCTCACTCATGTTATCCGCTGGGAAATGTTCAAGGATCTCCACGGCAAGTGCTGTTGCAATAACGTGTTCAGCAACCACCGAAGCTGCGGGTACAGCCGTACTGTCTGAACGCTCGACACTTGCTTTGTATGCTTCCTTCGTATCGATATCGACACTCATCAATGGCTTGTAAAGTGTCGGGATCGGCTTCATCACACCACGAACGATGATTTGTTCGCCGTTCGTCATCCCACCTTCAAAACCACCTAAATGATTGGTTGTCCGGCGGTAGCCTTGTTCTTGATCCCATGTGATTTCATCCATAACTTTAGAACCTGGTAAAGTCGCTGCATCAAAACCGATCCCAAATTCCACCCCTTTGAAGGCATTGATACTCAGCATGGCTTGTGCTAATTTTCCATCTAATTTTTTATCCCATTGGACATAACTACCCAAACCAGCCGGTACATTTTCAACCCGGACTTCGACGACACCACCTAAGGTATCACCTGCTTTTTTCGTCTCATCAATCAATGTTTTGACTTGTTCTTCGATTTCAAGATCGACCATATTAACTTCGGAGATCGTTGTTTTTTCTTTGATGACTGCTACAGGTAGCACTTCAGGTATCGTTGCTTTGATTCCTCCAAGAACCGCTACATGACTGGCAATTTCAATATCTAGTGCTGCTAGGATCTGTTTTGCTAAAGAACCGATTGCCACACGCATCGTCGTTTCCCTAGCGGAAGACCGCTCTAACACATTTCTAAGATCTTGATGTTGGTATTTCATACCACCGACTAGATCGGCATGTCCCGGACGTGGTTTCGCTACACGGCGACGTGTGACATGTTTTTCTTCGATTGGCTCGACTGACATCACCGTCTGCCAATTCTTCCAGTCTTTATTCTCCACGATCATTGTGATTGGCGAACCAAGCGTTTTACCATGTCGAATACCTGAGGTGATTTGGACACGATCTTTCTCGATCTTCATTCTGCCACCACGACCATAACCTCCTTGTCGCCTCACAAGATCTTCATTGATTTTTTCAAGTGAAACTTCTAAACCTGCCGGGATCCCTTCAATAATGGCAGTTAACTGTGGACCATGAGATTCTCCTGCTGTTAAAAAACGCATTTATTTCCCCTCCTTTAAATAGTCTTTCACGGACTCAAGCGGAATTTCTTGGATCCTTGCTTGTCCGATCTTATCTAATAAAATGATTTTCAATGTCTTTCCACGTGCCTTTTTATCGTGGGTGATCGCATCATAAAGGGATTGCTCCTCCCAAGGTTGGTACTTGATCGGTAACTGATACTTTTCGATCATTTGGATCAATTGCGCAGTGATACCCACTGGTGATTGTCCCAGCTTTTCGGCTTGTTTGGTGATTTGCACCATACCGATCGCTACGGCTTCGCCATGACTGATCTGACCATAACCAGCAGTATTTTCGATGGCATGTCCGATCGTATGGCCAAAGTTCAATAACAAACGATTCCCGTTATCGAATTGATCTTCTTCAACAACTTGTTTCTTCACACGCAACGCCTTTTCAATGATTTTTTCACTATTAGCCAGTAAGTCAGCAACTCCTGTTAAGCTTGCCAAATCTTGCCATAGCGTTTCATCACTGATTGCGCCACACTTGATGATCTCAGCGATCCCTTCTTGGATTCTACGTTCTGATAAAGTGGTTAACGTCTCTGGATCGATCAATACCCCATCTGGTTGTGCAAATGTCCCGATCATATTTTTCGCCATAGGTGCATTGATCGCTGTTTTTCCTCCAATGCTTGAATCGACCTGTGCCAGTAAGGAAGTCGGGATCTGGACAAATGAGATCCCTCGCATATAGGTGGAAGCAACGAAGCTGGCTAAATCGCCGATCACTCCTCCTCCAAGCGCAATCACCGCATCACTACGCGTAAATTGTTCTTCTGCTAAAAACGCATAGAGGTTAGCTGCCATGTCGAATGATTTGCTGCTCTCCCCAGCTGGAACAACATAGTGGACGACTTCGTAGCTTGCCCGCAACTGTTGACAAATTTTTTCGCCGTATATCGGAAAAACATTCGTATCACTGATAATCGCGATTTTTTTATTTTTCCAGATTCCTTCGATCCACACAGACACATGATCGAGTGCATTTCGTTCAATGATGATCTCATAGCTTTTTTCTGGTAAGACAACTTCTAACATGACGCTCCTCTTTTCTATAAGGCTTTTATTTTATTCATTGCTTCAACTAAAATCTCGACTTCTTCCATCATTCTTAGGTAGTTCTTTTCATTCAATGATTGCTGTCCATCTGACCATGCGTGGATTGGATCAGGGTGGATCTCTACGATCATCCCATCTGCGCCACTAGCAACTCCGGCTCTTGCCATTGGTGATACGAGATCCCAAACCCCGGTACCATGACTTGGGTCAACGATGATTGGGAAGTGACTTAATTTTTTGATGATCGGCACAGCACTGAGATCGAAGGTATTACGTGTCGCTGTTTCGTAGGTGCGAATACCACGTTCAATAAAGATGATGTTTGGGTTGTTTTGTACCGCAATGTATTCCGCCGCATTCAACCATTCTTCGATCGTCCCTGAAATCCCACGCTTCAAGCCGATTGGTTTTCCTGTTTTCCCAACAGCTTCTAATAAACGGAAATTCTGCATATTTCTGGCACCGATCTGGATGATATCTGTGTATTCACAAACGACATCGATATGGGCTTCATCCATGACTTCGGTAATAACTTTTAAGCCGTAATGATCCGCTGCTTTACGCATCATTTTCAGCCCTTCTTCTCCTAATCCTTGGAAAGCATATGGTGACGTTCTAGGTTTGTAGGCTCCTCCACGTAAGACCGTTGCCCCACCAGCTTTTGCCATACGAGCAGTTTCCATGATTTGTTCTTCGCCTTCTACTGAACAAGGACCCGCCATCGTTACAAAACTACCATCACCGATTTTCAGACCATCCACATCAACGACTGTATCTTGCGGATGAAATTCTCGAGACGTCAGTTTGTACGTATTAGAGATTTTTACTGCGCGCTCCACCATGTCGTATCTTTCAAACGGTACGCCTTGGATAATTTTTGGATCACCGATCAATCCTAAAACTAGACGATCTTTGCCATGGTTGATCTGGACGTCTAAGCCCTCTTCTTTGATACGTGAAAGTACTGGTTCTAGTTGGTTTACTTCAATTCCTGGTTTAATAATTAAAATCATAAGATAACATCCTTTTTTATTTTTATTTTTTTATCACTGTTTGAACACTTGATCGACAATGGAAAATCGTTCGTTGTTTACTTAAAATAACTCGTTGGAAAATGAACTGATGTGGTTCTCCTTTCGTTAGGTATAAAAAAAGCCCGCCGTAGACAAATCTACAGTGGGCCTTCACCAATTCTAACAAAAAAGCCACTATAGATTTTCATCTATGTGGCGGACAAGTCATCTCAAACATCCTTAGCCATCATAGATACAAACGTTGTGTTTGCACCCATGAATGTCATGAATACAAACCTATCTAAAATAGCTAAAGTAATACGTATTCAGTTGTGAATTCAATGTGATTTTCATAAGAAATCGCTCCAAACTGATTTAAGATTGGTTTAAGTATAGATTTCTTTCTGAAATAAGTCAACTACTTTTTCAAATCTTTTTCTCTTTATGCCAATGATCCTTTAGAAGACCGATGTTTTTTTAAAGTTCCTATTGATTTTTTCGTTGACAAAAAATGCGAACATGTGTTCTAATCATGTAGAAGAGGTGACTGTTATGTTTAAAAATCAAAATCCTGTATTTGACTATCATAAAGAACCTTCTAGAGATATTTTATGTATTGATTGTAAGTCGTTCTATGCTTCTGTTGAATGTGTCTCACTTGGATTAGACCCTTTAACAACCAAACTAGTTGTTATGTCGTATCCCGGAAATTCATGGGAAGAACGTGGTAGCGGGTTGATCCTTGCCTCTAGCCCAGCTGCAAAAAAAGCCTACGGGATCACGAATATCAGTCGTGCGCGTGATTTGCCCTTTCCTTATCCCAGTGATTTATATATTGCCCCACCACGAATGGCCTATTATATGGAGAAGAACAAAGAAATCAATGCCATTTATAAAACCTATGCAGACGAGAGTAACCATCATGTCTATTCGGTCGACGAAAGTTTTTTGGATATCACAAATAGTTTGAATTTGTTCGATGCACCTGATGCCCGGGCACTTGCAAAAAAAATTCGTCAAGACGTTTATGATCAGACAGGGATCTATACCACGATCGGTATCGGTGATAATCCACTATTGGCAAAATTAGCTCTGGATAATGAAGCGAAGGATACCCGAGACATGATCGCCGAATGGCGTTATGAAGACGTCCCTGAAAAACTTTGGCGGATTCCTCAGCTGACAGATTTTTGGGGGATCGGTCGAAAAACAGCGATTCGTTTAAATAAAATGAACATCCATAGCATCTATGAGCTTGCACATGCGGATTACTATCGTTTAAAAAGTGCAATGGGGGTAATTGGTACACAACTTTATGCCCATGCCTGGGGAATCGATCGAAGCTTTCTTGGCGAAGTCTACACCCCTAAATCAAAAAGCATCGGAAATAGTCAAATCCTCAATAAGGACTATACTCGCCGAGAAGAGATTGAAATCGTGATCAAGGAAATGGCGGATCAAGTAGGCACACGCTTACGTCGAGAAGAAGCAAAAGCACAAGTAGTTAGTCTGTGGGTCGGTTTTTCTTTAGGCTACACAGATGTTTCAGGAAAAACCGGGTTTCACCAACAGATGAAAATCGAGCCGACCAACGCCAGTCATGTCTTAGCAGAAGCACTATTGATGATTTTTGATCGACATTATCAACGTCAAGATATCCGAAGTATCGGCGTCAATTGTTCTCGCTTAGTTTATGCGACTGGCTTGCAATTGAATCTATTCGATGATCCTAAAGAGCAAGTCAATGCGGCAAAGATTGACTTTGTCGTGGATAAGATTCGACAAAAATATGGATTCAAAGCAATCGTCCATGCACATAGTTTACTGGAAGGTGGTCGAGCAATCGCCCGCAGTTCGCTTGTAGGCGGTCATGCTGGCGGAATGGCTGGTATTGAAGGTGAAGGACATGCGACGCACGAAAAAAGAATTTCTCGATTACAATGAATACCGCGATCGCCCCTTTGGCTTGAAATGGGGAACCGCTTTTGCCATGGATGAATTAGTTAAAGGGATCGATGAAAACGCTGAAGACGCCCTAAAAGACCTCCCTCCCCAATCACAAATGACGCGAGAGGAAATCGACCAAGTCCTGTTACAGTCCTTTCTCTATCAGCAAAAAGTAACGATTCAATTAAATACAAAGGATGAATTTGGCAGGTATTTAGAAAATATTGAAGGCGTCTTTTTTGGAGAAAGTGATGAAGATGAGGTGACGATCGATGACAATCAAATCCCTTGGCAAGATATTCGCCATATCGAATTAAAGCAAGAAGAAAAATGGTCGCATCTCTCTACTTTTGCTACCATGGGAAAAATCAGCAATCGTATGCCTCAATCGCACAAACAAGAAGAGATTCAGTTGATC
This sequence comes from Enterococcus sp. DIV1304_2, assembly GCF_050555445.1. Taxonomy (NCBI): domain Bacteria; kingdom Bacillati; phylum Bacillota; class Bacilli; order Lactobacillales; family Enterococcaceae; genus Enterococcus; species Enterococcus sp. DIV1304_2. The sequence continues at coordinate 519,696 of NZ_CP187851.1, read as the reverse complement.
AAAGATGAATTTTACCAAGAATTCCCAACCGACAATGACTAAACGACTAAATAAAAAAGGAAGCGTTCGTTATGAAAACGATCTATACCCATTTTGAAACAGTGATCATCACCGCTTATATCGCCAAGCAAGAAATTGCTCTTCTGACAAAAAGCGGCAAACATTACCAAGGAAAAATCCAGTCCATGATGACAGAAGAAGGTTTTTATATAAACGACCAGTTTATTTATTGGACAGAACTTGCTACGATCGATTTAAAAGAAGAATACTTTCACTTTTGGCGACACGTCATGACAAAAACAAGCAGATAGGTCCTTTTTTGTCTTATTTGATTTTAGAGGTAACTCGAAACTAGATTTCGCATAATAAAAAGACTTGCCATTAGCTATCTAGTAACGCTTAAAACAAAATAAACGAGAAAATCCAAAACTTAAAAACAGTTTTTAGATTTTCTCGTTTATTTTTTGGAGTTGTCTATTTCCGTCACATTTCATTTAAAATAATTCACTGTGGGAACCTAGCCTAGCAAGTATTAGTAGTAATTGATCAGTATCAATCTTATATACTAATAGCCAATCTGGGCTGATATGACATTCTCTAAATCCCGCATAATTGCCGGTCAAATGATGATCACGATACACTTTGGGCAATTTATGTTGGCTTTGCAAAAGAGATAGCACCTTTTTTAATTTGGCTAAATCTTTCCCTTGCTTTTTCGCTTTTTTATAGTCTCGCTTGAATTGTGAGGTATAAAAAATATCAAGCATCCAAATCCTCCAGCAACTCATCAACAGAGCTGAATCCTCCATGAATATTCCCATCTTTTGCATCTTTTAGCGCTTGCAAAGTGGCCGGATTTCCTTTTTCAATTTTAAAAGGAATTGCCTGTTTATTGACAGACTGTTTCAAAAAAACTGTAATTGCGGTTGTCATATTCATACCTAACTCATCAAATAATTGCTCAGCATCCTTTTTCAGCTCCTCATCAATTGATATATGGATTGGTTTCTTTTTTGTCGTTTCCATGTTATCACCCCTATTATTTTTCAATTTTATTTTAACATAAAGACAACATAAAATCACCATAACAACAACATAAACACATATCGAACACCTAGTTATTCCTTATTTTTCTGATCAACGCTCGTTCTAATCGTGGTCGATTATAGCGTTGAATCATAATAAACGGAACATTGACAAGAAGCGCATAAAAAACCATGACCCACCCCGCCCATCTTGGATTCCACAAAAAAAACAGGAACGCTGGCGGGATCAATAGCCAATGTGTCAGCTCTGCTCTTTGCGTTTCGATGATGAATTTCTTCAGTGCAGCAGAATCAGTCTTGCCAAGCCTTGATTTATCGAATCCTCTCTTAGCAATCACCGTACCATCTGGTAGCTTATCTTTCCATTTTTTGATTCGGAAATTTTTTTCCCAAAAACTCCCTCGCTTTTCAAAAGAAAAGGAACGAAACCAACGATGCTTTCTTTCAAAAAACGAGTCAGCGATTTGGCGGACACCGTAGGATATTCCTAAATGGAATATAAACCAGACAAGAATGTCGAGCATGACTAATACTCCAGTGGTCAAATGGATCAGCGGCATAAAACCCTCCTAAAATTTGATTTTTCTTCCTTTCCAAGTCACTGATTTCAACAGATACGTTTGGATCAACGACCATAAAAACAAGAAAAGGAAAAAGAGAAAAAAGATCGGGAAAAACAACAAGAAAGCAAGGGTGAAATTCCCAACACGTTTGGCAAAGATGATGCATTGGCATACATACAGACAGTAGATGACTAGCGCAAACTGCCATTGATCCGTACGAAAAGCCAATACAGAGCCAACTCCACCAGCTATCCATAATATGGTCCCGAACAAAATAAAGGGATTGGTGGCTCTTGAAGCTGTTGCAAAATCCTTTGTCCACCCTTGGATCAATTGCTTGAACCCTTCTGGATACATGCGAAAAGCAATCAACTCTTTTCCGCCGTATAAATGGATGGGAAGATCTTTCTTTAGGAAGCGCTTAGCTAAAGCCATGTCATCTAAGATCCCACTAGGCATATCATTATGCCCATCCACCTGAAAATAATCTATTTTTGAACACAAGATACACGGACCGAATGCCCCCGCTGCTTTTACTTTTTCCCCAAACACAGAAAAAGTATTCAATCCTACTAGAATGATCACATTAAAAATAAAAGAAAACTGTTCATAAAAGCGAAAGGTCTGATGAAAAGGTTGTAGCGACATTAGTCCACGCTTTCCTCTTTTTTCGTATTCAGCCAATAATCTTTCCAAGCTATTCTCGGTTTGGAAGAATGTGTCCGCATCTAAAAATAAGAAAGTCTCACTTTTAGCATGCGTTGCACCTAACCAACAGGCAGCCGCCTTTCCATGCTGTTCACGATCATTTGAAAAAACTACTGTACCTAAGCGCTTGGCGATTTCAGCTGTACCATCAGTGGAAGCATCATCTACTACGATGATCTCTTGTGGTTGGATCGTCTGCTTCTGGATTGATCGAAGCAATTTTGGAATCGTGTTAACCTCATTACGTACAGGAATAATGATTGAAACACTTGTTGCAAGTCGAGTCGTTGGTGCTGTTTTCGCGAGAAACGGCAATCGATAAAAGATACACCACCCTGCAAGCCAAGCGACGAAAAGGACGATCATGATCAGTAACAAAATACCTCTTCCTTCCTATCTATTCGCTTCTCTTTGCACGATCTTATCACTTACTTGTTGCCCACTCAAAGTAACCATTGGCATACCAGCTCCAGGATTGACCGTTCCACCGACAAAGTATAAATTGTCATAGCGCTCACTATGTTTTCCATGTTTGAACCCATGATTTTTTTTACGATCTGAGACAGTACCGTAGATTGCTCCCCGATGGGATAAATAATTTTTTTGGATATCTTCTGGGGTCCAACGATTTTCATAGACAATATGTTTTCTCAAATCCGTTAGCCCCATCGTTTCCAATTTGATCAAAATACGTTCACGAAAAGCATCATATTCTGCTTCTGTAAATGGTTGATCTTGTAAATAAGGGATATGGGGTAAAATCTTGATATTCTCATGTCCTTCAATCGTTTGGGAAGGATCAGTCTTATTCACATTGACCAAATAGATCGTTGGGTCTTCTGGCAACTGGTGCTGATGGAAGTTTTGATCAAAATTTTCTTTCTCCGCATTTGAAAAGAAAAAATTATGATGTGCTAATTGCGGATATTCTTTATTCACACCTAAATGCAAGACAAACCCTGAACTTGCTGGTTCAAATTTCTTTTCTAACTTCTCAGTAAACGCTGGTTTTTCATCTAATAACTGTTCATAAGCCGGGATGACTTCCATATTCGAAACAAAATAGTCTGCTTCGATCACCGTGCCATCTGCCAATCGCGCAGAACGGATCTGATCATTCTCTATATTTAATTTTTCAACATAAACGCCGGTATGGAACGTCACACCGATCTCTTTCCCAAGTTTCACGATCCCTTCCGCAATCTTGTGCATCCCACCTGGCACATACCAAATCCCTTGCGCATGTTGCATATAGATCATCATATTCAAAACCGCTGGTGCATCATAAGGAGACGAACCAACGTACTTACTGAAATAACCAAGCATCTCTTGCATTTTAGGATGACTCACTCGTTTTGCGATTCCATCATGCATCGAAGAAAAATAATCAAATCCTTTCAACGCTTTGATCACACCATGTTCTTTTAAAATCTCCATCGTTGAATCAAGCCCTTTGTCAAAATAACCGACTTCTGTATAATCGTAGATTTCTTTTGCGTAGTCTAAAAATGCTTGATACTCTGCCATATCGGTTGCAGACAACATTGGATTTTCTTGCGCCATTTTCGTTAGATCGCTGTATAAATCAATCGATGTATGGTCAGGAAAAAAAGAGCGCCACTGCAAATCCAACCGTTCAATCGGAATGTAATCTGCCATCTGTTTGCCACTTGCAATAAACAATTTTTCAAAGATTTGAGGCATCGTCAAAATAGATGGCCCTAGATCGAACCCAAATCCATTCGCTTCTAAACGGTTTAATTTACCGCCTAGATGATCATTTTTTTCATATAAAGTAACCTTGAATCCTGCTTGTGCCAAAGACACTGCTGCAGATAAGCCCCCAAGGCCTCCACCAAGAATAATGACTGATTTTTGTTTGTTTTCCATAACAGTACCTCTTGCTTTCTAAGTCTCAAAGCAAATTTTTACAGCTGGACATTTTATATGAATCAACTGTAAAAAAACACTTCATATCTATATCTATAGTAGCATATCCATAAAAAATCTTATTTCATTGCGCATTGTATTGTTATAAAACAATAAGAAAACATAAAATGAAAAACAGAGTAGACAAAACCAAAAAATCGTTTTGTCTACTCTGTCTCAGGCTAACTATTGCTTTTACAATCCGTTTATTCTCCACAATCAAAGAATCGGGACAAATAAACCACTGATTTTCTCTTTGACTTTCGTCCATCCACTTCGCCGTTGCCATTCTTCTTTTTTGACTCTTTTCGCATGGGCTAAATCTTCCGCAAAATGATCATTCAATTCATCGATTGTTCTTGATGGTCCATAAATGAACATCGATAACTCATGATTGAGATAAAAACTGCGAATATCAAAATTAGTCGAGCCAATTGTTGCCACTACATCATCGACGATCATATATTTACAATGGATAAATGCGGTCGTATCATAAATAAACACTTCGACCCCCGCCGATAATAAGTCATCAATAAACGAGTTCGTCCCATGGAATGAAATGCCACGATCCCCTTTTCCCGGTATGACCAATTGCACCTTGATCCCACAACGTGCTGCTCGTCTAAGTGCGCCCAATGTTTCTTCATCTGGAATAAAATAAGGCATAGCGATTTTGATCGAATCAACTGCTTTACCAATCAAGTCATTAAAAGAATCTTTGATGATTCGTTCTTGATCATAAGGACCGCCATAAATGACCTGTACGATTTCCGAGCCTTTGGGTGTATCCGTCTTTAATGGAAAATACGTATCTTGATGTTTGATAAAATGACCGATCGTTTCCGTTCCTTCATCAAGGAACAACCAATCATAAACGAAACATTCTTGTACCTCTAATACAGAAGGCCCTTCGATCCGAACATTCGTATCTCGCCAATAAGAGAACTTATTACCGCGACCACTATACTCATTTCCGATATTCATACCGCCAGTATGTGCGATTTTGCCATCAATCACAACGATTTTTCGATGGTTTCGCCAATTCGCTTTGTTACTCAACCACGGTGAATTCAAAAGATCATAAGTCCGTACTTCCACACCATTTTCTCGCAGCGCATCTAATAACCGATTCGGAAAAGCAATCGATCCAACACTGTCATACATAAAACGGACTTCGATTCCCTGTCGTGCTTTTTCAATCAAGGCAGCCGTCAGTTCTTCGCCGGTTTCATCTCCTTTTACAATATAGTAAAAAAGGTGAATATGATGCGTTGCCTGCTTGATATCTTGCAACAATGCTGTAAAGGCTTCGTCCCCTTCTTTTAACAAAGTTAGCTGATTGTCTTTCGTTGGATACTTTTCTGAAAGATGGAAAATCTCGTTAGACAGATCGTGCTTGGCATGGATGATCTCTGAATGTTCCTGAAGGATCTTTGAAACAGTTTGTTGTACGTTTCGCTCATTCGCTACTTGCTGTTTCGGCAACTTCCGTAAACGAGGCTCACGACCAATCAAATAGTATAAAATGATTCCAACGATTGGCAGAAATAATAAGGCTAAAATCCAAGCAATCTTAGATGTTGCCTCCCTTTGATCAAAAATCACTAAGTACCCACAAAGAAGAAACGCATAAATCTCCACGATCAACCACGCATAAATGATTTGATTCAAAAAAACAATCAGTGAAACCGCTACAAGAATCAATAAAATCAATAATATTTTGTATTGTTGCAATTTATTCTTTATCATCGTTTTCTCCATGTTTGCATGCTTTATTTTGTCGTTGATTCTTTTTTCTGAGACAGTCAACGATGTTAGTTACAGCACACCTTATTTAGATTATATACGTTATAGTCGCTCTAATGTAAAGGATTTTCTCCTTCCTTACATCTTTTATAGAAACTTTTCTTCTATAATAATAGTCATTGTTTTTCACTCCGTATTAAGAAGGGAAAAAAAGCGCTATGATATTAGTCATCTCACAGTCTCTAAAACTGAGTAAATAGTATTCCAAAAATAAGCCAGAAACCCAATAATTTTCGGGTTTTCTGGCTTATTTCTCAGAATTGTATACTACTGTTATAGCTCTATTTCTTTATCAATTTCCCGGAACACTACTTAATTCCCAAGTAAGTGTCGTTGAATATTCTTTGGCTTCTGGATTCGTTCCTTTAGGGACATACAAACCAACACTTTTATCTGCTGTCTCTGCATCCCCAAAACGATAGATCCATGTTCCTGTTCCAGATTCTTCATCTGCTTGTAATAAGATTTGTTTCGTATTTGGTAAAATCCTTTGCATGGATTCTTCCTGTAGCTCAGGCGAATTTCCGCCTTGTGCTGTCGCCAATTGTTGATTACTCAATTGGATTTCCGAACCAAGCAATTCATGACCATTTCGATTACTGAATTGTCCATTCTGGGTAACCGATAATTGCCAACCACTTCGCTCATTGTCCGGTCGACGATCACTGATTTGAACATAATTTGGCCGCTCTTCGTTCTCTTTCACTGTCCCATCTTCATTCAACAATCGTTGAGGTTGGGCATAATATGTTTGTTCATGAACAGAAATAGCTTGTGAGCCAAAATTGAAGGACGAAATAAAGTCAATACTTAGTTGCCCTTGATTTTCTGGCAATTCTGGTTTATTTTCAGGTTCCACTTCTAATTCTGGATCTAAAGGATCTACCGGTGAGAAAGGTCCTACATCCTCAACGATTAATGTCGTAGCCGGTTCAAAAGTTACATCGTGAAATGTTAATTCAGCGGCTGGGTTGATATTTCCACGCACGTTATTGGTTTCTGGTGGATTGATCACACCTGCGGCTTCTGCCGAGCCTTCTGCATCTCTTAGAAAGACCTGAATCTCATCGTCTTCTTTTAAAGTTAAGTCAGATAAATCTAGGATAAAGTTACCCTCGTTGTCTATCGTTACATCAGAAGTGTCAAAGATTTGTCCATTATGAGTTGCGGTTATTTCAACCTCTTTGTTTTCAACATATCCCTGAACATGTGTAGCTGTTTTTCCGATGGTATTCAAAGGAAACTCCGCTGGTTTTGGTGGGATAATCGGAAAGACGACAACACTATCTATTTTGATATCCTCCGGTAAACTTGGAACTCCAACTTCACCAACACCACGAAAAGCAGATAGAACGCTAATCCGATCTCCCTCATTTAAAAGATTCGGTAATTTTACTTCAAATATCCCCTCTCTATCTTCTTCACCATAGATACTATCTACTTTAGTAATTGCTCTATGTGTTTCTTTTTCTCCAGTAAGTCGTTCAATTTCTATCTCTAGTTCCACCTCGCCTCCAAACGCTGATCTATAGTCACTCCCTTCCGGAATACTTACATGACCAAAAATAGACTTATCTGCATTAGTAGGAACTCTTAATTCATCAACAACAGCACGTGCGTTATTTGCACTAATTCTACTATATGCAGTCATTCCAGCCAGTCCAAAAGTACTTGTATTAAATGATTCCGGATCGCTAGTCTTTCTAATAGTATTAAAATTGCTTCCCGTTAATTCAAAATCAACCATATTCCAATACTTTTCTGCTTCAAGATCAAAATTAGAACCATTAGCCCATGCTGCAAAATTAGAATTTTTCAAATCAAATATAGAGGATGACGATACATTATATATGTTGCCTCCATTTGGACGTGTATTTTTAAAATCAAAAAAAAGTGGATTATCAATAGTTATATTACTAGTTGAACCATTAAATATTGCACCTGATGCAGTGCTCGATCTTCCAATTGCTGTAAAACTAGTTCCTTCCCTAACATTGATTTCCATCGAACTGTTACCACCAATAGCAGGTCCAAAATCAGAGACAATATTTACTTCTGTTCCCACGCCACTCAAATCAAAAACTCCACCATCATTAGCAAATTCTATCCCTTGATTCGCCGAATTATTAGGTGATCCGTTTCCACCATTGTACATTTGTAATTTACTATTTCCTTTTACAAAGAATTGACCATCCGCACGAAATCTTACGGCCGGAGCAGCTCCTTCTTCAGCCTCAATAATAACAGTACTATTATTATCTATATCAAATCGAGAACCTCGGCTTGCAGCCCCATAAAATCTAACTGTTGCATCATTTCCATCAAGAAGAGAAGAGTAAAGTTCCATTTTAGAGCCATTGTCTACCAAAATTCTTGAATTCGTAGCAGTATCATAAAGAAGCGCACTAGTTTGAGGGGCTTCTATTTTCAAAGATGCTCCATTGTTAACCTCAATAAGCGATTCATTTGAATCTAGTCTGATAACCCCTCCGTATCTACCAGAGCTTGTTGAAGTTGTATTAATAGAAACTGTAGTGTCTTCATCCGTAATTTGAACTACCGGTAATACGCCTGAAATTTGTGCTAACTTTGCTTGCAGGTCCATACTTACTTTACTTCCATTTCGAGCAAAAAAATTATTGACTCGGAAGACAGCATCATCACGCGCATTCATAGTCGACCTATAAGTATTTTCGCCACCTATATATCCTGCCTTTGCATTCGGTGCATTAACTAAACCAGATACATTCCCATTTCCTGTATGAACATTTTCAAAATTTAATGTCCATCTTTGACTGTTGGCTGCTGTACCTGTAAAAATTGCTGTAGTTCCCGGTTTTGTTATTGTTATATTTCTTAAAGTAATTGTCGTCTCTACGCTCACTGCTCCAAGTGTGAATCCAGCAGTATTATTGGCAAAATTTATCGACCATCCTTGTCCGTCAATTTCTATATTTCTGTTGATCGTACCTGCCGCTCCAGCGTTTCTGACTATGTCGTTTTCCAAAATAATTTTTTGTACATCATCGTTACTTATGGCTTTTTGAAATTCTTCCCATGTTGAAACACTTACGAAAGGCTCTTTCTCCTTTGTTTGTTGATTCTGCGGAGCTTCTTCCTTAGGCTCATCTACTTCTTCGGATGTCTGATCATCCTCTTGATTTTCTTCTATTATATGTTCTCCCTCTTTTGATTCCTTTTGTCCGCCTAGCTCCTCATCAGGGGAGTCACTTTCTTCAGCTGGAAGTTCATCACTGATTGCTTCTGGCTCACTGATTTTTAGCTGAGTCGTCGTTTCTTCCACAGACAGTTCATAGTTTCCTGTCTTGTCAAATACCAAAGGAAGAACAAACGTATTTTGCGCATGTTTTGACTGAACGATCCATTCATGAGGCTGCTCTCCTTGTTCTATTGAAATCCCTGCCGACAATTGGTCTTGGATAAGCGTTGCTTCTTCTGGTAAGATCACTCGTGCCTCTGACACTTCTTGATCAGAAAAGAACGTCACTTGTAGCGGAACTTTTATCGTTCCTTGCAATTGAGATTGAGAAAAGAAAAAGTTAGGATTACTGGATAGTTCTTTTAAGGAGTTTTGGATAGCAGGACGTTCCATTGGCTCATGTTCCACATTGTCCATCGTGGTTTCTGCGTAGACCATGCCTATCGGTATAGTTACTGTTTGTATCACTAAAATTGTCGTCCCTAAAAAAAGCATCGTTCTTCTTAATCTTGAGGGCATTGTATTCACTCCTTCTCATTACTCTTATTCGGTTGCTCTTTTTTTCTTTTATGGATTAGGTAAAGAATTATTCCAAGCAATAAAACAAGTAACATGATTGAACCAATCATCCACCAATTAATACTCGTATCGACCATAACATCCGCTCGATTCAATGCTCGTGCTTCATCTGCTTCGATCGTAAAGGTTCTTTCCCATTGCCATTCGTCTTCCCCAGAACGTGCCGTCATTTTCAATACGTAGTCACCACTGCGAAAACGATCACCTTCTAAAGAAATCGGGAAATTAAAATTGGAATTGGGGGCCATTTGCATCTGTTCTTGACTGGCTTGGTATAAAATCTCTTCTTCGCCCACTTTTTGAACCGTAGCTTCGACTTCTAAGCGATTCACGAATGTCGGGGTGAAGTTTTGTAGATTCGCACTGATCACATTGCGATAGTTGAGTTGGTCAGCAAAAACATCTAACAACTCTAAGTCCGGTTGTACAGCATCTTGTTTGTTGCTCACAACCACACCGATGATATACGCAAAATCATTTTGGATGGCGACACCTTCTTCATTACTCGTTTCTTCTGTTGCTTCTTCTTTGACTTCTGACACTCGTAATCCGCCAGCTAACAATCCTTCAAATTCTTCTTTAGGCATGTTCAAATCAAGCGTAACGGTCTTTGTTTCATTTCCAGCAAGCTCAATGATTTCTGGTTGTTCAATCAACTCAGCCAACGAATGTTTGAGCGTTGGATCTGCTTCTTCCGCATCTTGTCCGTATTCTACGACCCCCATCACGTTGGTATAAGCAGTATGTGGGGTGATTTTGATTTTTTTGGCTTCTGCGTTTGCGTTTTGTAGTTTCAACGTTAGCTTTTCTGTCGTTTCTGGTGCAAGATTCAATTGAAAATAACGATCATTTCCTGATTTTTGATTTTCTGAGAACTCAGGCGTTACATAAAAATTCAACGTTCCTTCTTCCGCTCCAACCAACATGGGAGCCATCAGGCTGACAATCATGACGAGTAATACGATCCCCACTTGTTGGATTTTATTTTTTCGATATGTACTTGTCTTTTTCATAAACTTACCCCTTTCTTTAAAGGAGGTAGCGCTACAAAATTGTAACGCTACCACATTCACTTCTATAAACAAAAATCGGTTGCTTTTTAATGATTATGATTCGTTATGTTACTCATATTTTTTTTCTTGTTAATTTACACCACTAACATCAGGTGTATTGGATAATTCCCAAGTCAATGTTGATTTATATTGTGTCGCATCTTTTGCTGTAGAACCAGGAACAAACAATTGGATCGCATTATTTGTTACTACTTCAACTTCATCGTTCGCCTCTTGTGCATCTAGGTCTGCTTGGTTCCCCCAAACAACTGAAGATACCCCTGCACCTTTATCTTTTTCTGCTGTCATCACGGATACCGCAGAAGCATTTGGTATTAATTTCATTCCAGCTGGATGAGCTACTGGCGCATTACCAGCCGTGCTTCCTTCATACTGGATTCTTGGATCCAACAATGAAATTTCTGCACCGAGCAATGTATCATTCACTGTTGTATTCGTTGCTTTAAAGTCTGTCATGCGTACTTGCAGATCCCAACCAGCATTCGTTCCACGGACATCTTGTACTTGTGCAAAACTGACATAAGGGACTTTGTTTTCTTCACCAGTTGTTCCCTTTTTTTGTTGTTTTTCTGCAATCATGTTGTACGTTTGATCTTGATTCGAGATGACTTGTGAACCGAAATTCATCGTGACAGCTTTCATGATCGATAAAGGGCCAGTTGTTCCTGGCACTTCAGGCTCAATCTCGACATCTGGTTCTTTTACTGGCGGAACAACGACTAGCTCTTCATCTTTATTTGGTGTAAATTCAATCGTTCCATTAGTTGTTACATTACGTACTTCTTTTGATGTGTCTGTGGAACCATCTTCTGCAAATACAGTCATACCTCCGGCAAAAACTGTTGATGATAAGGCTGCAATTGTTGCTAATCTAACTAATTTCATTTATACACGTCCTACTTTCTATGATTGTTTTTTCTTTTTGTGTTTCCAAAACCAAAAACTAAGTGTCATTATCACAAGAAAAACCCCTAAAATTATCCAACTACTCATTTGTTGTGCATTCGTTTTTGGCAATCTTCTGTGACTGGCATCTCTCTCCTCTGACGGTTGTTGAGCGATTTCTTTCGGGAAGTCTGGTTTGATTTCAACTTCTGGAGCTGGTACTGGATCTCCAGGCATTTCATACACGCCTGTAAAACCGACTGCCCCCTCTGTTTCAACTGATCGAACCTCTGTCCCGTATACAACCAAAGGTGCATAACATTGAATAAGTAACATACTCAGGCTTAGTATGTATTTTTTTTTACGATTCATTTCCCTCCTCCTATAACCTTTCTTACATAATAGTAATTATCATTACTTTCTGCATAAATAAGATTAACGTAGCCCAAAAAGAAAAGAAATTCATATTTTTCACTAACTAGTGAAGTGGCTTGTTCCCACTTTCACTATGTGACTTTGATAGATTCGCTCTTTTATTTGCACAACAAAAAATCGATGAAGAACCGCGGAGATCAGTTAATCTCTTTAGTTACTTCATCGATTAATGTCGTTTTTTACTTCTTACAGCATACTATTGAGTAAAGGATTCAACTGAGTAAAAATGTTGACCCAATCATTTCTATTAGGGACTCGATTAATCAACAAATAGTCCTTGTTCAACTGGTAATCCAATAAATAAGGACGATAATTCGTTACGATCAAATCAACATGCTCAACGTTCAAACGTTCTTCTGTCAATTCATGTAACGGAACAAACAGCACATGATGCTGCTTCGACAACAGTTGATTGGCTTGGACTTTGATCAACTGAACGAGTAAATGATTACCTTCCAAAAGAAACAACACTGTTTTCTTGGGTGAATAATAAGAGAACAAGATTTCTGTATACATCGTTAAACTTGCTATGATATCTTCTAAATATTTCTCTGAGAAAGACAGCAATGATTGGTTTTCATGAATAAATTTCCGATTTTTCTCATAGGCTAAACCATAGAGATCTTTGATGATAATAATTTCTTCACTTAATAATTTATTCAGTATTGGTGCCATTTCATTATTGATTTTCCTCCCCAGAAAAAAGGCAGAAAGAAAGGTGGATAATATAGGATTAGTCTTCCGGTCGATGTTGAATAATTGGAAGTAAGATTCAATCACTAGATCTATTTCAGACCACTGATTATACTTTTCCAAAAAGACAGTCTCGTGCTCGATATTATCAATCGTTCGTTTGCTGATTATAATCAGAAAAAGCCAAATGATTTCATCTTGGTGGATCGAAATACCATACTCCTTTTTGATCAGTGGAATCAATTCAGACATCAATAAAAAATCTGTCTCATTGCTAAAATCAATCTCTTTTATCTTACGAGGTAAAGAGATGATATGCCCATTCTTATTTCTGATCATCGTGATATACAAACAGTAATAAAATCCTGTGACCATGATCCCTGTTCCTATCTCATACTTACCAAGACGCTCACCTAGCTTATTTAAAAACATCTGGTGGATACTTTCTGGAGGATAGACCGTATACGGTGTTGGTTCTCCTTCATAAAAAAAATCAAAAAAAAACTTGCGGATATTCTCTTCTTTTCCCACAAGATCCACTGGTTTTAAGCTAAGTGAAAGCTGATATTCTTTTAAAAGCTCTTTGATTTGAGCGACTGATCGTAGCATCGTACTTTCTGAATAATTATAGCGATCAGCTAATTCTCCGACAGATACTAGCTCTCCATAAAAAATGTCACTGATAATTTCAAACCAAATCTCCGATTGTAACAATGCTTCTTTGTCTTCATGATACAGTCGTCGATTTTTTTCTTTAAAAAAATAGCCCGTCGTGTTTGACTCAAAAATCGCACTCTTCTCAAAATAGGTTTTCAGTTCACTGACATCTTTTAGAATCGTGCGTTTAGAAACACCTAGTTGCTGCGACAGGCCAACGATTGTAAATATATTTTGTTGCTCGATTACATTTAAGATACGCATCCACCTCTCCGTAATCGTGTTCGTGATAAACTTTAGCTGTAATTCTCGCATTTTAGCACCCCATTTGTTTTTTATATCTATTCTTAAAAAAAATAGATTGTAAACATGTATAACAAAAATGATGGAGAAATACTAATAATAAATAAGTGAAAAATTGAAAAAATAACTGGATTAAATTTAAAAGCAAAAGCTATTTATAACTTTCGTACTCTTATTCCTATTTTTTAATAAACTACTGCATATCCATAACAAAAAACTTAGACCAACAGACTGGATTTATGACCTTTCGCTCAGTGGTTATCAACTTTTTATTTTTTAAGAACACGCTTTATTCATTAATTTTTAGTGTGCTTTCTTTTCTTATAGATGATTCTCTAACTCTTACAATCCCACACACAAAAAATTCCAATCACTTCAAACACTATGAATATTGGGGGAGTTTCCACCTATTTTATGCCTTCAAGATCCTTTATACAATAAAAAACGATCAACAAATAATTTAAACTCTGTTTAAAATAACAGAAAAATTATTTGTTGATCATTTAATTAATTTTCTTAAAAATCAAACTGATTTTATTGATTTTATTTTGTGAAGGCAAAAAGAGTATATTCCCTATTGGTCAGGTACACTGCTCAATTCCCAGACAAGTTTTGTCGAATAACTTGTCGTTTCTGGATTCACACCTGCCGGCACATGTAAACCTACGCTTTCTCCCATAGTCTCCAAATCACCAAAGCGATAGATCCATGTTCCAGTACCGGTTCCGCCTGCTGCTTTCAGTAGCACACTCCTTGTATTCGGAATGAGTTCCTGACGCTCATTTTGCTGGATTGTTGGAGCGATACCTCCTTGTGCTGTCGCAAGTGCTTGATTGTCCAAATTGATCGTAGCTCCTATCAATTCATTACCGGTTGGATTGACAAATTGCCCACTCTGAGTAACGGCTAGTTGCCAACCATTTCGTAAATGTTCTGGGCGACGGTCGCTTATTTGAACATAGTTTGGGCGCTCTTCTTCCGTTGCTTCCACCCCTTGGTCGTTTAAGAGACGCTGAGGTTTCGCATAGTACAAACGATCTTGCGTTGATATAAATTGTTGACCAAAATCAAAGCTGGAAACAAAATCAATACTCAAAGCACCTTGTTCTTCTGGCAATTCTGGCGGGTTCTCTGGATGAACTTCCTGATCTGGATTGATCGGATCAACTGGATGAACAGGATCATAGGAATCAATTTCTTCTTCGTAAACATAAGTAACTGTTTGTTCTGTTTTCATAAACACACCAGAAGTATTGTGTGGTACTTCATTCAATACCCATCCTGCTATTTCCTTTGGTTGTGTCACATAACTTTCACCAATCGGACCAGTGAGCGTTTCTGTTTCGGCTAATTCGTTGTGGTACACATCTACATGTCTGACTGTTACTGTTCCTTCTATGACAGGAGGTGGAACCCAGCCTGAACCAGATCCGTTAAAAACTAACCCTGTATATTCGGAATTATGAAATGTTTGTAAATATCGTTCCGTGAAATCATCGGGATCTGCTTGACCACGGATGACCTGTTCACCATCAACACCGCCAAGCTCTACATCAACTTGATGCCACGAATTAATCGCATTCGTTCTATAGTTAGTCATGGAAAAACGATTCGCTTTTATCAAGATTCGGCTAGTAGCAGCTAATTGTACCGGTTTGATATTCCTTGAAACAATCTCTCCCTGAATAGCGTTACTGTAACCAATATCCAATACGCCACCTGCGCGAATGGAAATGGCAGGCACATTTGCGAATCTAGTATTCGTTACACTAGTAGAACCGACCAACCTAACATTTTTTCCAGAAATCATAGGCTGTGTTCCACTAAAAGCATCAACAATACACATTTGAATGATCACTAATCCATCTCCGGTGTGGCTAATAATTGGATTGCTACGACTACTCGCTAAACGTTGGACATATAAGCCGGTTACAGTCAACGTCGCATTTCCACTCATCTCCATATTTGTGGAAGAATCCTGAAATCCTAGATGTCCGCCAGTTGCAGGTGCTTTACTAAGATGAATGGATGAATTTCTTGTATTCAAAGAATCTCCTAAAATCGAGCTAGAAAAAATGATATTTCCCGATTGATAGATCTCTGTCGTCCTAAAATTATTCCATGCACTCCTAAACTGACTCCAATTTCTTACATTACTAGTTGAGCGATTTTGTGGATCTCTTGTTTCTTCCAGTATTCGTTGCTCTTCCTCACTTATAAGTGATTCAGGAATCGTATGGTATGCTTCTTGAACGCTGATTGGTTGGATAATGTTTTCTTCTTTATGTGCTATTTTTTCGATCGTTGATTCTTGCGTTTCCGATTCGTTCTCAGGTACAGTATCTTCTTCATTTACTACATCTACAGTTGATTCAGCAATTTCTATGTGTGATTCTTCAACGACAACATAAAAATGATCCGCATCATAATCTAAGGTGATAAAGTACGCACCGGCAGTTACAAAAGCAACTTGCAACGTGAAAGTTGTTTGTTCCTGCGCTGTATGCACATGCCAATAGTCACCGTGAGAATGTACCAATCTTATGCCTTCTGCCAGTTGGTCTTCTAAAATTTCCCCTTCTGGTGGAAGACGTAGTAAGACATGATCGGCAGGTAATTTACTCGTAAAGGTCAGAAGAAATGCTTGATCCACAGTGGAGGAAAACGTCTGTGCTTCAAAAGAAAATTGTTGAATTTCTGGTATTTCTGGTAGACTTTCGTTCAATTGACTGAGATTACCCAAATAGTCTTTTTCCAATAATCTCTCGTGGGATAATTCTTCAGATGCTTGCTGGACAATGCTTTTTTGTACCGCATAGACTGTCCCAGTAGATGACAGAAGTACTTGAATTAACATGATAGATGTACTCAAAAGAGCGAGTTGTTTTCTTAAATTTAATCCCATTCACCCTTGCTCCTTCTCACGAATCATACAGTCTTGTGATTCGTTCTTTTTTGTTTTAAATATAGCCAAACAGTTAGCACTAGTAATAAAAGAATCACTATGATCCCCCCAATCATCCACCAGTTGATACTCGTATCGATCGTGACATCTGCACGATTCAATGCTTGGGCTTCATCCGCTTCGATAATAAATGTTTCTTCCCATGACCATTCTTCTTTTCCTGCAGTTGCCCTTAGCTTTAAAAGATATTCGCCACTTTGAAATCGATCCCCTTCTAGTGAAATTGGAAAATTAAAATTCGAATTTGGCGCCATTTGCATTTGTTCTTGTTGTGCTTCATAAAGAGGCTCCTCTTCGCCTACTTTATGAACCGTTGCTTCCACTGCTAACTGATTGACAAATGTCGGCATGAAATTTTGCAGATTCGCACTAATGACGTTCCGGTAGTTCAATTGATCTGCAAAGACATCGAGCAATGCCAAATCTGGCTGCACCGAGGAACGATCGTTACTAGCTAAAACGGCTACTACATAGACAAATTCATTTTGGATAGCTACACCTTCTTGTTCGATTGGTGTTTGTTCCTCTTCCGGTGTCACTTCCTCGATTCTTAATCCGCCAGCTAAAAAACCTTCAACCGATTCTGCTGGCATATGTAGTTCTAAAGTGATTGTTTTTGTTTCTTTTCCTGCAAGTATGATCGGCTCAGGTGTCTCGATCAGCGTATCCATTCCATACTTTAAAGAAGAATCCGCTTCATCGGCATTTTTCCCATATTCGACGACCCCCAAGACATTTGTAAATGCCGTATGCGGTGTGATCTGAATAATGGCTTCTTCTTCTCGAATATTTTGTAATTTCAAGCGAAGGGTGTGCGTACTTCCAGGTTGCCCTTGTATGTCAAAATAGTTCAGTTTTCCTTCAACTTGGCTTTCTGGAAACTCCGGTGTCACATAGAAATTCAATTCTCCTTCTTCGGCACCTACGGAGGGCGAAAACCAAAGCAAAGATAAAAGCAACAACAGAGTAATCGACCATTTCTTTTTTGTTTTAGCTAGTATACGAATCGTATTTGGCATTCATTTGCTTCCTTTCTTTCATAAAAGTAGCGCTACAAAACGATGTAACGCTACCTCTCACCTTGCACAATAAATATTGTTGTTCCTTAAACTGTTTCAGTCTCTTCATCTGGTTCATTATCTGGTAATGCAGATAACTCCCAAGTTAATGTTGAACGGTACGTCGCCACATCTTTCGCTGTTGAACCCGGAACAGATAAGACAATTGACTCATTTCTAACTGCTGCATCACCTTCAGCCTCATGTTGCGCCATCAAATCTTCTTGATTCCCCCAAACCACAGAAGAAGTTCCAGCTCCTTTTGTTTCAGCCGCTTGCATCACTGGCACAGCACCTACTCCTGGAAGTAAAGTTAAGCCATTCGCATGGGCAACTGGTGCATTTGATTGGTTGTTTCCACGATAGTCGATTCTTGGATCGTTCAATGAAATTTGGGCTCCTGTCAATGTTCCGTTTTGAGTTCCTGATGTGAAGTCACTTAAACTAACACTCAAATCCCAGCCAGCATTCGTTCCACGAGTGTCTTGGACTTGTGCAAAACTGACATAAGGTACTTTGTTCTCGTCGCCTTCTGTTCCTTCAAGCTGTTGCATTTCTGCTAACATGCTATATTCACGATCTTGGTTTGAAATCACTTGTGAACCGAAGTTCATTGTTGGTACATAAGCAATCGTCAATGGTCCTTTGTTGTCTCCATCTGGTCCTGGAGCCGGTGGGATTTCTACCCCTGGATTATCTTCCGGTGGAGAAACTTCCGTATCATCTCCTTCGCCGTCTTCGTCAACTGCAGTAAAGCCAATCTCTGCATCTGTGATTGCATTTCGTACTTCTTTGCTTTCAACTTTTTCTTCTTCTGTCTCTTCCGCAAAAATTGTTACGCCTCCAGCTAAAATCGACGTTGTTAATGCTGCAACAGTTGCTAAATGGATAAATTTCATGTGATAATTTCCTACTTTCATTTTCTATTTTTTATTTTTTTGACGTCCGCCAGTATAAGAGAAAGCCTACTATACCTAGACCAAGCCACCGATAAACATCCTTTATCACTGTGTTGGTTTTTGGCAAATTCGTATGGTTATCTACATTCTGATCATTTTCAATATCGATAGGTCTTGCAATGTAATCAGGTGAAGGATCAGGTGCCCCGATTGGCTGATAAATGCCACTAAAACTGACTGAACCTTCCGTTGTTGATTCTTTGACTTCTGAACCATACATAGTATGTGGTGCATGGATAAGTACCACGAACATACTTATAATAAGCAAGTGTGGCTTGATTTTTTTCATATCCCTCCCCCTTAAATTTACTATCAAAAACGATTGATTCCATGAATCGACAAGTTGTAAGAAGATAAGTTGCTATCTCTTTCTTACATGTTATAGATTACCTTGACTAAAAATTAAATAAAAATCGCAATTTTCATAAAAACGTGAAATTTGGAAAAAACACTTACTAAAATAAAAAAAAGGACATTAGCTTTTCGCTATGTCCTAAACTTGAATAAATACTATTAATTTTTTTGATTTATGCACTCATAGACTCTTGCTAAAAAACAACTAGTATATTTCACTCGTCATTCTATCTATAAAGGGGTTTATTTGATCAAGTACTCGTTCCCAATCTTTGCTGTCAGGGATCGGATTCATCAAAATCGGCTCTTTTTTCAATACATAGTCAAATAGATAGGGTCGATAATTGGTAACTACAAGATCAACATGTTCAGACTCTAGTCGCTCTTTTGTCAATCCTTTGAGTGGCATAAATATCACCTGATGCTGATTTCCTAACATTCGTGTTGCTTTTAGACGAATCGACTGGACAACTAAATAATCCCCTTCAATCAAAAATAAAATAGTTCTTACTGGCTGATAATAGTGAATCAGTAAATCAATATAAAGCGTAAAACTGTTGACGATATCCTCAAAATAGGAATCAGCTAATCCTAATCTTTTCTGATTCTTTCTTAAAAACCTGTCATTTTCTAGATAAGTTTCACTATAATTCTTTTTAACCATTTCACGTTCTTCAAACAACTCTTTATTTAGTTCCGGACAAATCGCTTCATTGATTCGCCGAGCGACAAGATAAGCACTCAAAAAAGCTTCTAAAAGTTCACGATTCCAACTATCATATTTATCGGAAGAAAAATAATTCTTTGCGACATTGCTGATTTCAGGCCATTGATTGAAACGCTTATAAAAAAGCTTTTCATGTTGTATCTCATCGATTGGTCGATTACACAAAATATAAAGATGGATCCACGAAACTTCCTCTTTAGGTAAACAAACACCATATTCTTTCTCTATCAGTGGTACCAAAGAGTAAAGCAATTGAAAATCATTTTCTTTTTGATTGATCTCTTTGATCCAATTCGGTAAAGAAATAAAGTGGTTTTGCTGTACTCTGACCATCGTGATATACAAGACATAATAAAAGGCAGTGACCGTCATCCCACTTCCTAATTCAATCTCTTCGAAGTGACTTTTCAGTTCTTGAAGAATCATCTGATGTAAGCCTTCGGGTGGCCGGATAGTATGGGGATTGTGTTCTCCGCCATAATAAAAATCAAAAAAGAATTTTCTAATACTGCCTTCATCCCCAACGATCGTCACAGGATTTAAGTTTAGCGTCAGTCCATAATCATTCAACGAAGATTGAAGTTGAGCCAAAAAACGACGTAAGGTACTTTCTGCATAGTTATAGTCATAGGCTAAGTCACCCACATTTCTCAATTCCCCATAAAAGATATTTCCAATGATCTCAAATAGCACTTCATTTTCTAACAATTGCTCTTTTCTTTCTTTATAAAGCAAGCGATCCACTTCTTCGAAACGGTGGCCATTTCTTCCAGAATGAAACGATGCACTTTTTCCAAAGTGATCTTTTAACGCTTGGATATCTTTGATCAGCGTTCTTTGTGTAATATTTAACTGTTCTGAAAGATGAATAAGGGTAAACGCATGTTCACGTTCAATCAGATTAAGTATTCGTACCCAACGCACGGTCACTGGATTCGTAATGAAGCCTATCTGGAATTCTCTCATAATATGGACTCCTCTTCATTGATATGGATGGCGAAAAAATGTTCACTGTTATTATTTTTATAGCAGAGTTCAGCGAAAAATACTAGTCAAACAACATACGACAAGCAAATCGAGAATGTCGAACCAAAAACAAAACAATTTGACAAGTGTAAATTTATACCCGTATGATTGACCTATATCAACGGTTGCCAAATCAATCATAAAGGAGAATTCAAGTGATCAATCAACTTTTAAGAGAGCAACAACACTTTTTTGAAACAGAACAAACAAAATCGATCGACTTTCGTTTGGCACAATTAGCGAAATTGAAACAAGGGATGAGAGAAATCGAGATTGAATTGACGCAAGCTTTGTTCAAAGATCTGCGAAAACCAGCACATGAAGCATACGTGACTGAAATTGGGGTCGTCTATCAAAGTATTTCTATGATGATCAAAAAATTGAAGAAATACGCCAAACGTCAACCTGTTCATACACCGATCTATATGTGGGGAAAAAGCTATCTGGATTATGAGCCTTACGGACAAGTTTTGATCATCGCACCTTTCAATTACCCTTTTCATTTAGCTATTGAACCACTGATTGGGGCGATTGCTGCGGGGAATACGGTGATTTTGAAACCAAGCGAATTAGCACCAAATGTGTCCAACGTTCTGGCAAAGCTGATCCGTTCGATTTTTCCTAAAGAATACATCACCACTGTCGAAGGTGGTGTGGATGTAACGACTGAATTACTTGCACAAAAATTCGACTATATTTTCTTCACTGGTAGCGTTCCTGTTGGGAAGATCGTGATGCAAGCTGCTGCCAAACACTTGACTCCTGTCACTTTAGAATTAGGCGGAAAAAGTCCCGCAGTCGTGGATGATACCGCAAATCTAAAAGTAGCAGCAAAGCGCATCGTTTGGGGAAAATTGCAGAACAACGGACAAACTTGTATTGCACCAGATTATGTTTTAGTATCCCGCAAGCGAAAAGAAGCATTGATCAAAGAAATGATTATTGCTATCAACGAATTTTATGGTTCTGATATCAGAAATAACACCGATTATGGTCGGATCATCAATGATCGGCATTTTATGCGACTCAACAAGTTGTTGGAAACGGATCAGTCATTCGTCGTCGCTGGTGGTGAAACGAATCGGGAGGACTTATTCATTGAACCGACTTTGATCGATCTCCCTTCCCATGAAGCAGCAAGTATGCAAGAAGAAATCTTTGGTCCGATTTTACCAATCTTGTCATTCGATACGGTCACTGATGCAATCGCTCAAATCAAATACTATGACAAACCATTGGCATTGTATCTTTTTACAACCTCTACTATGAATAAAGAGAGAATCATGTCTGAGATTTCATCAGGTAATGTCACCGTCAATGATGTCCTCAAGCATGTTGCCAACCATCATTTGCCTTTCGGTGGAGTTGGAGAATCTGGTATTGGTAACTATCATGGCAAGTATAGTTTCTTGACCTTCTCTCATCAAAAAGGAGTGTATGAAAATAGAACGAAATTCAATGTTCCTGGACTATTCCCACCTTATAATGAGCGTACATTGAAATTACTGAAGCGAATACTCAAATAGAAATCCTATAGTTATAGAGCAAACAAAAAGAGCAAGTAATGGCTATCTTCCATTCGCTTGCTCTTTTATGCTGTATTCTTAGGTTTAAAAAAGTGCCTTTTTCATCCGTCCGTTATCTCAACTTCAATAGGATACAACTTCTATAAATAAATCTTCCCCCAGAAGTATTATCTATCCCCTTCGATAAGATGACAGATTCATTGCTACACGTCAAACTAGTTTTATGGTGTTGGTACTACTGCTTGGAATTGTAAAACCATGTCAAATGTCGGTGTGATCACATCTGCAATATTTGAGTTAGGGATCGCTGTTCCTACAAATCCGAACTCTTTAGTAGGTGCTGTTCCACCTTCAGCTACATTCTTCGTTAATGACATGAAGGATGCTGGCGCACTTAGAGCTGATCCACTTGTAACAATTCGTACGTTGTCGGATTGATCTTCTACATCTAACTCTAACACACTTAAGCTAGATAAGTTAGTCGGGTTAGCTAAACTTGTGATATTGATATTTACATCCCAAGCCGAGTTGTTTGTAACACTGTAAACGGGTGATTGGACCTCTGTATGACCAGAAGCACCAGTTGTGAAGAAGACTGCTGATGTTGGTACAGTCACGTTGATCATTTCATCTGGATTTGTCGGTGGGTTTACCCCTGGATCAACGGTATTATCTAAACCAACACGTCCTGTAACTGGAATATTTCCATTTGGTTCTCCGTTAAAAGTTGTCGCAGCGACAGAAGATGCCCCTCCTAATAATGCTCCGATCATTGCTGCAGTTCCTACTAATCTCATTTGCTTTTTCATTCTTTCATCCTCTTTCCTTTGATTTGTTTTCTATCATGCGCCAAAACACATCATGCGCATAATGTAACAGCTTCTTATTCATTGAATTGCTTATTGTAGCTAATCCCGTCTGTTGAATTATTTTTTTATTGCATCACTATCACGCTTCGAAAAAAGTAATAAGATACTTATCAGCATTAAAATAGCACCTACATATTTTATCCAATTAGATAAAATGCTACCTGTTTTTGGTAGATTTACTCCGGCTTTTAAAGGCCGAGACATTCGATTAGGAAATCTTGACGTATCTACAACTAAAATATCCTTTTTATTTCCTTCATTTTCTGGCGTAACAGATTCTGCTGGTGGACTTTGATGACCGATTTTCCCTTCTACTCGTTTAAAAAAGGCTTGGTTTTCAGCACTATAAGTAATTTCTGCTAAGCTACCCCCCACAAATAATACAAACCCTACGACGATTAGAAGCTGTTTCATTATGCGCATGATGATGTTTCCCTCCTTGTTAACCATTCATACAGTTCTCAATTTTGAACAATAATCGAGAGTTCTGCTTCTGTGATTCCTTGTCTCTCATTGGTCTCTGGATCATAAATATTGACGCGAGCAATCGCGACGTATTCCCCTTTTTCAAGTGGCTTATCCAACTTTGCCCCAACTATTTGTTGGTTTGGATGAATCGATCCTGATGAATAAATCACTTCATCACTATCTGCTAGTGTGATATCCACAGCAATTGGATATACATTTGTTCCTGGGTTCACGATTTCGATCGATCCTGTTGCTTCGCCGTTTTCAAAAGTCGCTGTAGGTGCGATTTGCAACGTAAAATAATTGGCATCGGCAATTTCCTGGGCACGCTCTGCTATCTCGATGTCACTTGCGTCTCTTAATCCTGGTAAGAGATCTGCACTTACCATTGGTACTGGTTCCTCTGCTCTAGTTGAAAGGTATAAAAAGACGCCCCCGATGATCAAAAGAAACACCCCCAACACAATCCATTTCTTTTGATTATTTTTCTTTTCCACTGACTCTCCCCCTTCCCTCCGGAAATCATTTGTTTTGTTTTTCATTTCTAAATTACTTTATGGATTAGGAATGAATCGTAAAACCATCGTGAAGGTTGGCTCCACCTGCATGATATCTGCTGGAAGACGATTCGCAGTTCCTGTGAAAGTAAAAGTATTCCATGCTTCTGTACCTACTTCAAACAACCGATTTTCTTGAGCAACTGGTGCCCCTTCACGAATAAATGGGCTGGCTTGTCCCTCTCCAAGCACATTCAACTCATTGACGATCTCCATTTTATTTAAATCGGTTGCTGTGACGACATTGACGTAAATATTGAATGGTGACTCGTTATGGATATCATATTCTGGAGAAATGATTTCCTCGTGATTTGAACTCGCCGTCGTGCTAAATACTGCCGATAACGGGAGTCGCACAGTCATCAATGGTTCTAACTCTTCAAATGCTGCAACGATCCGTGCTTCTTCTATCCCCATCGTAAATATGGTCGTGGCATCATTCACTTGATCGATCGTCCCATCTCCACGTTCGATACGCCAATGAGAAAAACGCCACCCTGCATCCGGTATTGCGCTGATTTCCAATGTTTCACCAATCAAAAGCCTCGTTGGATTCTCAGGAGTAACGTTACCTGCCCCTTCACTCTCAATCGTCAATAAGAATGATCTCGGCTGCCAAACCCACGTATCCGCCATCGTGCGGCCATCATAATTTGCCATCAACGCTGCGCTGGTAAAGATAAATTCACCTTCTGGTTTAGTTGCCGTTCCTTGCCCGATATTCTGCCAGTTTGCATGATGCGTCGCAGTTTCTGATAACCCTGGCAAACTTGCGTTACTGTGAAAAGAGAACGCTTCTCCAAGTGTTAGTTGTTCTAATGCCGTCTGTGAAAACATCCAATGCATAGTCGTCACATTTCCTGTATCAAAACTCGAGAGATCAAGTTCCCTTAAACTTCGATTGTCAAAAAACATATAATCCATACGAGTAACATTTCTTGTATCAAAATGGGTGACATCTACTTCCTTTAATTTCGGCATAAACATGAACAAACCACCCATACTAATGACATTACTCGTGTTAAAATTAGTCACGTCGATTTCTGTCAGTTCGTTCATTCCCAGAAACATGCCGGTCATAGATGTCACGTTGCTCGTATCAAAATTGGTGACATCTAGTTCAACTAGATTTCTCATATAACTAAACATATTATTCATTTCCAACACATTCTGAGTATCAAAGTGGCTGATATCTAGTTCTTGTAAATTTCCCATAAACCCAAACATCCAGGTCATATCCGTTACATTACTCGTGTCAAAACTTGAGAGATCTAATTTCACCAAACTCTCCATTCGATAAAACAGACTGTTCATATTCGTTACATTTCTTGTATCAAAATGACTCACATCTATTTCTCTTAAATTGCGCATCTGGGTAAACATACGTTCCATATTTGTTACTTGACTCGTATCTAAATACTCCATTCCTTCAATTGTTTGGACATTTCGTAAATTTTCAAAAAATCCTTGGTTATGTTCCCCCTGCTCAGCATTCGATAGGACACTATTTCTTGTACCAATCAAACTTCCTCGTAATTCAATTCTTCCTGTAATGGCGATTTTAGTGATTCTGTCTTGGTTTATACTCAAGTGATTAAAATAGTCCGTTACTTCATACCGTCCACCAATATTATTGGCTTCATCGAAAATGCCAGAACCTAGAGTCAGTGTCCCAGAAGCATCGACTGTCCATGGAATCGTTCCTAGTTGACCAGATTCAACGACTGCAGGATCAAACCCTTCAGCCTCATTAACAAACTCTTCTACATCGTTTTGTTCAATAGTCAACTCACGCGCTTCTATAAGTTCAGTACTTATCTCCGCTCCCTCATAGGGCCAATCATTTTCAATTTCTTCAAATTGAGAAAAATCTGCTGTTCCGTTTTCTTGCGGAATACCATTAAAATGGAACACATCGTCTTTTAAAACCAATTCGTCATTGCTATGTGCTTCTGGTGATTCCTCCGATTCTACGTGAATCGCAATTACTTGCCCAAATGGCAAAAGCATCATCATCATCACAACGTTGAAAATCAAAAGTTGTTTTTTCCACAAACCTTTCTTTCTCATGTAGCCACCCACCCTAACTCTATATAAGTGAAAGAATTTGTCATTAATAGCTTATAGCCTACTCAATAAAACAATATATCTTAATCATGTATCTAATCTCTCAGCTATTAATAAAAAAGCTCTCTCTTTTTCAATAATATATCACCTCATTTAATTTTAATCCATTTATTATTTTTTTCTAATGCAGAAAAATTACTGTACTCACGCCTATCTCCCTGATATAAAAGAATGATTAACCAAAAATAAAATAACATTTGAAAGAAAAGATAAAAACATCTCAAACCCTTACTTAGAATAAACTAAAAACAAAAATTACATTACCCTAAAAAAACACATCTTTATAACCATTAAGACAATGTGATGCACAACCTGAGATCCACTTCCATTCCCCTAAAAAAGATATTTATTCCTCAAAATAAACCGAATCCTTTTTCAACTGTTCCTTGGATTATCGGAAAACAAAAAAACTGACCTAATTTCTTAGATCAGCAAGTCTATCGATACAGTTGATTATAAATGGTTGGTTTCTTACAATTTTTTTGAAAAATCAATGTTTTAACTTTCGGAGTAATGAAACATAGCAACTCAACCTTTAAGAAATTGATTATTCATTGCCTGTAAACTTAATTGGTCGATAGCTAAGGCTTGTTTCAAATAGGTTTGAATCGACCCATATTCCTGTTCTACCACTTGATAAAAACGGTCCAAGTAACTGCTGTCCACATTCAACGCAACATCTAAAGCAGCTAGATTTCCCTCATTCAAGTGGACTTTTTTTGCTTGCGCCAAAATCAACGCATTTTCTTTTTTACGTAGTTCATTCGTACGTAAATAATCGACATAGATTGCCTTGCGAGGAACGTCTAATGACTCTAATATTAGCAAGGCTGCGATTCCCGTTCGATCTTTCCCAGCAAAACAATGGAATAAAAGACTTTCCTCTTGATCCAAAGTAAGTACTTCTTGGAAGAAACGAGCATACCCTTTCTGCGAAGTCGGATTCAATGCGATATCTTCATATATTTTTGTCATATAGTTCGTGGCTTTTTCAGGGGAGCCGATCTTCACAAAATCTTCCAGCCCAGCGCCTTCGTCTGCCACATCTTTCATGATGTCGATATGGATATATTTCGTCTGTGGAACCGTTTTATCTGGTCGAGCCTGAATTTCATCTTCACCGCGTAAATCAACGATTTTACTTAAACGATAGGTGGTTTCTAAATGTCTAGCATCTTCTTCTGTCAAACTAGATAGTTCACCTGAACGCAAGAAAACATTTGTTAAAACTTCTTTGCCATTTCTATTTTTGATGCCACCGATATCGCGAAAATTTGTGATTTTTACCATTTCTGCAATGACCTTCCTTTTCCCATATTTAGGATCGTTTCCACTTAGTTCCTCAGAAGCGGTTGCGTACTGCATCTGAAAGAACCACCAAAGATCCTTGTCAATTTATAGTCAATATACTCGACTGTGATCCCTCGTTTCTCTAATTCTTCACCAATAAAAGTAAATTCTGGATCTGTGATATACGTTGTCTCGTTGATCGGCAGTCCGTTCGTCGCCAATCGAGAGGCTTGTGCTAAAGACACCTCTACCCGATCCCAATGGTTTAATTGTTCTGGGATACCATTTAGGAACGCTTCTTCACACACGATCATCAATCCATCTTTGACAAGGCTTAACGCGCAGTCTAAATGCAGGATCGTCGGATGAAGTGGCACTTCGATCACTTTGTAGCCAAATCGTTTAACTAGATTTCTTAACCATTCAATACCAAGAGTATTGGATGCTAACCCTGAGTTACCTGCAAAAATCGTTTTTCCTAATACTAAAACATCTCCACCTTCTAAGAAAGGCCCTTGTTCTGAATCGATACCTTGCGAAATATCTGGCTTAGGAATAGAAAAATACAAGCAGTCATTCTCATTCGATTCATTCATGAGTATCTCACGAATTGGTAGAATCTCATTTCTGCGGTGTGGGAGCTTCAATGAACCTTCAATCAATAGATCCCCAATCGTAAAAAAGGGGTCTCTGGTGAAAAAGTTACTGTAGCCATACTCTAGCCCTAGTTCTTTTTCAAAAGAGGTCAACTTTCTTGGTAAAAGGACTTCTACCCCATATTTTTCTAGTACTTTTTGTAAATTCTTCCGTTCGACTTCCCAAGCTTTTTGTTGTTCTGGGAAAACTTCACTAAAGTCTTTGCCTATCACTTCAGGCCCACTAAATAACTCATGGTTTTCTTCTGTCAAGAAATCGACACCGGTTAATTCTTTCGTAGGAAAGCCAAATTCAGACTGTGCTAAAACAACCCGCTTTAGTGGTGCAAACTCGCTTTTCACAAAAATATGATCCATCGTTTCTGCTCCTCCTCGATTTGTTCGAATTTTTATAGGGAATAACAGGCAAGACCAACCAAAAATACTAAAACAATCAAAGCAACCATTGGTTCGACCCATGTTTTTTTCGAAGAAAGAAAGACATTTTCCTTATTTTTCACAAATCCCCAACCATACTTTCTAGGGAGTTGCACTTCTAATATCGTCCCGCCTGATAAAGGTAAGAGTGCCACTTTATATCTGGATTTTGCAAATAAAAACAACGACATAAAATAAAGACCGAACTGGATGATTTTGATCAATCGAATGATTTGGATATTTTTGATTTTTCTCACTATTTCTCTCCTTCTATCCTAGCGGTTATCGTCTAACAATAACACCCTTTCTCTTTTTCTTAGGATATTTTTTAATTATTTGGTTAAAAGAGCGTCCTATTCCGTTACCTCTGCTCCCCAACCCCCACTATCTGCCAGAAGCAACTTTTTTTACTATAACATGAGTTGACTTCGTCTAGATCAAACCGATCATAATCGTTGGTTTTGGACTCATAACCTACAAAATCTCTCACTAAATAGCCCACATCCAGTCGATTGGAGGTGGGCTATTTTCTACCGAATTATTTCATTTCTACGCTTTCACCATTTGTCGCAATCACTTTTTGATACCAGTAAAATGATTTTTTAGGCGAGCGAGCCAACGTTCCGTTACCCTCGTCATCTCGGTCGACATAGATAAAGCCGTATCGTTTACTCATTTCACCAGTTCCTGCACTGATCAAATCAATACAGCCCCAAGAAGTATAACCAATCAAGTCCACGCCATCATCGATTGCTTTCCCCATTTCTTGGACATGTTGGGCGAGATAATCGATCCGGTAGTCATCATGGATCGAGCCATCTGGTTCAATTTTATCGACAGCCCCAAGTCCATTTTCTACGACCATCAATGGGATTTCGTAGCGCGAATAAATCTGATTCAACGTGTACCTTAGACCAACTGCATCAACTTGCCAGCCCCATTCGCTTGTTTCAAGATACTCATTAGCCACCCCACCAAATAGATTGCCGCCACTTTTATCTGACCGAGTATTTAGATCATCTGCAATACACGTACTCATGTAATAACTAAACGTATAATAATCGACAACGCCTTCCTTCAAGAGTGCCAAATCCTCTTCTGTGATGTCCACTTCGATTTTTTCTTTTTCAAAGTAGCGTTTCATGTAATAAGGATAGGCTCCTTTGACTTGGACATCGCCACAGAAATAATTTAACCGGTCATTCATTTGTTGCGTCTTCAATACATCTAATGGATGACATGTTTTAGGATACATCGTGATATACGCCAACATACAGCCGATCTGAAAATCAGGATTGATTTTATGTCCAGCAATCACCGCTCGAGCAGAAGCAAGGAAGACATTGTGTAAAGCTTGATATTTTTCTGTTTCCGTATAAGTTCGATTGAATAATCCATTGATTTGTTTGCCATGTTCTAAGACACCAAAATTGATTTCATTGAAGGTCAACCAGTATTTCACTTTGTTTTTGTAACGTTCAAAAAGTGTCGTTGCATAGCGTTCGTAACAGTCGATCGTTCGTTTGTCTAAAAATCCGTCATATGTTTTTCCCAAATGAAACGGCAACTCAAAATGTGAGATCGTCACGATCGGTTCGATCCCATATTTATGTAGCTCATCAAACACTGCATCATAAAATTTCAAGCCTTCTTCATTTGGCTGTGCCTCATCCCCATTAGGAAAAATCCGTGTCCACGCAATCGATAAACGATAAGCTTTAAAGTCCATTTCCGCAAATAATGCGATATCTTCTTTGTAGTGATGATAAAAATCAATCGCTGTATGGCTCGGATAGTAATACTTGGTTTCATCGATCACCAAATCAAATGTGCGCCGTTCCCCCATCTCCCGATTTCCTGCACGATTGTGATCGCTGATCGAATCTCCTTTACCATTGACATCCCATGCTCCTTCACATTGATTCGCCGCTGTTGCGCCACCCCATAAAAAATTCTTTGGAAAACTCATCAGTCATTGCCCCTTTTCAGTTTGGTATGATAGTCTTACAGTTATTTTATTATTGAGTATAAAAAAAGACCCAATCAACCACCTAAAAAGGCCGTTGATCAGGTCTAGCTTAACTGAATAATCACTATCCTATCTAAAAAGATACTATTTTTTGTAATCGTTGTCAAACATTGATTTATTCGTCCTCTTCAGCCAATACAGCAATTACTTGGTTCACATTCAGAATATTCTCTGCACCAGAACGAACATATTCCGGCGATGTTCCGACCATTTGACTATTGATAAACTCGATGACCATTGGCATATTCATGCCAGCATATAATTCGATCGCTTCGCCTTCCATGATCAATTGGACAATAGTATTTGCTGGCGTCCCGCCCATCAAGTCACAAAAAACAACATAGTCTTCCAACGAAGAAACCACCGCAAAAAATTTTTCTTTGAAATCCTCTGTTCCTTCTTCCGGCAATAAAGGCACTGTATGAATATGAGCTTGCGGTCCCATGATCATTTCGGTACTTGCCTTTAGTCCTTCACAAAGTTGTCCGTGGCTGACAAGAACTAACTGTTTGCTCATTTTCAACACTCTCCTATTTTGAGATCACACCTAAAGCGGATAAAACGACACAGATGATCAAGACGATAAAAATTGCTCTGGTGGAGGTCATATTCTTTTTGCCTAATAACCAATAGACACCGCCAACTATCGCGGCTGGTAATAATTTAGGTAGGATCATATCAATATTATTTTGCATGTTCATCGTCACATCACCAATGCTCGGCGCCCAGGAAACTTGCACATTCACCATTGTAGCAACTAATGCACCGACCATAAACACCCCTAACAAGGTTGCGGCATCTGTGAGCGCTGTTAATCGTGATTGCATCGTGGTCACTAAAGAAATCCCTTCTTTGTAAGCAAATTGCAATTGTTTCCAACGAAAAACCATGACTACGATTTGGGCAACGATCCAGATAAAAATACCTGCGGGGTTCCCATTGATCGCCATATTGGCGGCTAATGCCCCAAAAATGGTCGGAATCAATGCGGCGAAAATGGAATCGCCAATCGCGGCGAAAGGTCCCATCAATCCAGCTTTCATCCCAGAGACAGTTTCTTTTGAGGCAATACCTTCTTTTTCTTCAATCGCTAAATCGATCCCAGTAATGATCGTGTTGAAAAAGTTAGAGGTATTAAAAAATTGTGTATGAGTCTTCATTATTTCTTTTAATTCCGGCGTATCATCTCCGTAGATTTTTCGCAATTGTGGCAGGATCGTATAGAGATAGCCTGAACCTTGCATCCGCTCATAATTCCAGCCTAATTGGAAGGTCAACAAGCTTCGGCGGTTGATTTGTGTAAAGTCTTCTTTCGTTAACTTGTAATTAGATTTCGTCATCTTCGATTTCTCCTTCCTCAGAGGTTGTATGGGGACTTGCTACTTGCTGGTTTTCTGTTCGTTGATTGTTTTTATAGCTGATCGCTGCTAAAGAGAAACCGATCATTGCTACTGCCAGCATCGGTAATGAATTGAAGGTTGCCGGCAAATCTTTGACGACACTTGCGACACTCGTGCCAAGCAACTGGACATTTGAGAACAACGTTGCTAATAAGGCAGTGATCGTAAAACCTAAAATCAGATAAGGAAAATGTTTCTTGACTGGTAAATAGCGTAGTAAAATAGCAAAACCGACTGCTGGTAATACCGCTCCTGCGACAGATAAGCCATCTCCTAACCATTTTAAATCGCCATTTAGCACAGCGACGACGTTTTCGACTAGTCCGCCACCAAATGCTAAGGCTAAAAAGACAGGGATCAAACGTGACAAGGACCAAGGAAGAGCACCTAATAAATAATTGCGTTCAATTGCTTTATAATTCATTGTTTCAACATGTTGGTCGATACGATGAGCGAAGTACGTATTCGCAAATCGAGCTAAAATATCCAATTGGATCATTAAACTAGCGACAGGAACTGCAATAGCCGCAATTGCCTGTTCTGGATTCATCCCTAATGAGATGGAAAAAGCAGTTGCTAGTATCGTTCCGGAGTTTGCATCGATCCTTGAAGCACCGCCAAATGTCCCAACACCTAGAACGGTCAATTGCATACTACCACCTATAATTAAACCAGCTTGTAAATCCCCCATGACTAATCCGGTGAACAAACCGGCAAAAACGGGGGCACTCATTGAGGAATAAATTTGTAGTTCATCTAAAATCTGATAACCTGCATATAAAGATAATAATAAGATTTGCCACCATTGAATGGACATCTACTTAACCCCCTTATTTATTCAAAAGACTCATAAAATCTTCTGACTTATCACTTGGTACCATTTGTGCGGTCAAATGGACCCCACGCGCATTTAACTGTTTGAAATCCTCAATATCCTTTTCCACCACATTGATCGATTTGGTGATTGATCTGGTTTCATTTGTCTGAGACATATTCCCTACATTGACTTCCTTGATCGGCACGCCTCGTTCAACAAGTTTCAACAATCGATCAGGTTTTTTTGCGACGATCAGTAAACGTTGGGAATCGTACTTGCCAGCGAGAATATTCTCTGCGGCTTTTTCAATTGGTAAGACACTTAACTTTACTCCTGCTGGTGTGGCTAATTTCAAGCCACTTTTTTCTACTGTATTCATTGCGACCTCATCATCTACAACTAATATCCGAGTAATCGACAACTTCGTTACCCAAAGATTCGCGACTTGTCCATGGATCAAACGTCCATCGATTCTTACACCAATAATTGCCATTGTTCATTCTCCTTTACAAATAAATTGTTCATTCTAAAAATAAAGGTAACGATTACATTATTCACCTGTTTTTTGATACCAAGGTGTCGCTGTCTGATTGATTACTTGATTCAAGTTCTCAATATTCTGTCTACCTTGTGTCCGTAACCATTTGACGGCTCCTTCTTTCCCAGCATCTACATAAGCTTTGACGCCATCTTTCCAAGTCGCTCTTCCGCACAAGACACCATTGAAGGTGGAACCTGACTCATAGGCAAAGACTAGCGTTTGTTGGAATAATTCAGAAGATACACCCGCACTCAAGAAAATGAATGGCAAGTGAGTCGCCTCGCTTTGCGCCTTGAAAAAGTCAGCTGCTTCTTTTTGACTATAGACGATTTCCTTGTCACCAAAACCTTCGACAAAGTTCATATTGACTGGTACTTCGACTTTCAAAACATCTACTTGGTAACGAGGCTTTGAAAATTCTCTCATCATTTCAATCACTTTATGCGGTTTAACCTTTGCATACTCCTGTGAAGCGCTATCATTTAATTTGGCATCATAAGAGAGCAGTTCTAAATAAAACGGTCGATCCTCTCCTGCACATTCACTTCCTAGACGTTCAATAAAGACGTGTTTCAAATGATTGATTTTTGGATCTTCATCTACATCATAATAAAGTAAAAATTTCACTGCATCTGCTTGTTCTTCTTTTAATCTCAATGCAGACCAGTCTCCTAATAGATCTGGTAACCGTCCAGGAGTTGATACGTCATAACCCGTTTTTTCATACGCCAAGAGCAAACCAGCGGATGGATCACGTACTTTGGCAGCGGGCAAACCATATTCAGGATCTAATAAAATAGCTGAAGCATAAGGCGTCAACTCACTAGAAACCAACGCTTTGAACTCAATCAATTGTTCATCTGTGGGTGTTTCTCCTAAAGCCGACAGCATTTTCTTCAATGCCCCCCGCTGATCAATTGCTAATGCACTGATGATGCCGTCTTTTGTTGCTAATTGTTCCATCGCTTTTTTCTTATTTGGTGTCATCGTTTTTATTGACCTCCTTGTTATTCATTTTGGTACTCATGGATCGTTACACCTTTGACTACTCGATTCACCGTTCCTGTCGGCGAAGGTGTGTCCGGCGTATTACCAACTTTGATCGACATTTGAAGAGCAATGATTTGTGCGGTCAAAATCATCACTACGGATAGATAGGCATCGGGTAATTCTAGCGCGGCTGGTTCTAGGAAAAAGTTTGCTCCAGAAAAGTCTCTTTGCGTCGATTGAGCAATGGCTAACACCTTTGCAGCAATAGCATTGCCATTGATTTCTTCCAAAATATCTAAATCATAGTTGCGTGTGTACGCTTGGTTCGTCACAAACCCGATCACTAAAGTTTGCTCATTGACAAAGGATTTTGGTCCATGACGAAAGCCCATCGAAGAATCAAAGATTGTCGCAATTTTTCCAGCAGTCAACTCTAAGATTTTCAGCTGTGCTTCCCTTGTGGCACCAGCCAAGCTACCTGAGCCAAGGTATGCGACCCGATTGAATGGTACTGCTAACACTTGGATCAGTTCTTGCTCTCTTTTCAGAACATCTTTGCCGATATGGCTCAAGGAAGTGACATACTTTTGTTTTGTTTCTTGGCTCGTTTGATCAAACAGCCAAAGGGCACTCAATAACATACATGTAAAGCTACCTGTCATGGCAAAGCCAGCATCATTTGCTTTTTTTGGCATCAACAACAAGAAATGTTGCGATTGTTCACGTGCAACTTGTGCTAATTGTCCTTCTTCTGCACACGTAATTGCTAAATGGAACAACGTATCCACGACTTGATCAGCGATTTTGACCGCCGCCAGACTTTCCGGACTATTACCACTTCTAGCAAACGAAATCAATAACGTGGGTTGATCAGGTAACAAATACTCTCTTGGAGAAGCAACAATATCGGTCGTACCAAAACTATGAAAAGCAAATCGTTTGGTGTCTCCATGCTCATTCAAATAAGGAACAAGCGTATCGCCTACATATTGAGAAGAGCCTGCACCGGTAAAGATGACTTGGATTTGTTGCTTGTTTGCCTGTTTTTCAAGTGCATCAAAGAAAAGGGCTAATTCATTTTTCTTCTCTTCTAAGATTTCCACAACCTCTTCCCACAGATCTGGTTGTTGTTTGATTTCTTCTGTAGTGATCCTTGCACCTATCTTTTCTAATTCATCCTTCGACAGTTCAAACATGTTATTTCCCTCCTAGATTACTCCGAACATGACGGATCTTATAATGGAATTGGTCTGCTCTGGCGACACTATCTGTATATTCGATGATCTCGTTTTTGCTATTGAAGGTCGTCCGTTTCAAATGTAAAATTGGTGCCCCATCGCATATATGCAGTAATTCGGCATCATTTGCGTAAACAATGCTGGCATAGAATTCTTCTTCTGCCACTTGGACATGTTGATCAAAATCTTCCAGAAAAACATCATACAAAGGCTTGCTTTCCAAAATTGGCAAATCAAGGCCAAGAAACAGTTTTGCTGGTAAATAAGACCGTTCAACCATCAAAGGGACATCATCCGCTAAACGTAGCCGCTTGATTTTGAAGATTGCTTCTCCTAGATTGAGATTCAATCGTTCAGCCAACTGCTTTGTCGCTGCTTGTTTTTCAAAAGCTAAAATAATCGTTTTCGGTGTACGCCCCAATGCCAACATTTCTTCTGTGAAGCTGTAAGCACCTGCTAAACTCGCTGCTTGATGCGATAAGTCACTGACAAACGTTCCTTTTCCATGTTTTTTGTAAATATAGCCAAGTGTTTCTAATTCCTGCAATGCCAATCGAACCGTCGTCCGACTCACACCATAGTACAGACATAACTCCCTCTCAGACAGCAATTTATCATGCGGGATCATTTCTGCTTCAATTCGTTTCTTTAGTACATCAACTAGTTGATAATATAACGGTTTCCCTTTACGAGAATTTTCCATTTCTTTACCCCTTCCAACTGGTTATAACCACAAGACAATCGTAAAGTAATAATAACTACCTGTCAACATAAAAATTGCTTAAAAACCGCTATATAACAACGTTTTAATCAACTATATATAAAAACATTTTAAATACCTCGAAAATACCACTTAAAATAAAAAAACAGCATAAACCTCATAAAAAGCAGCATAAGGCTTAGCCTTAAAAAGCTTGTTTATCCTAGAAAATTTATAAAATAATGAACAAATCTAACGGTTCTTTTTCTTGCATCCCACTAAATTCCAATGAAAAATAACAAAAAAAAAGAAACACTTCATTTCCCACGTCTAGGCGTTCAAAGTGTTTCTCTTTTGCTATTTCAAGATGACTAACCAACTAGCGACTAATCTTATTTTGCCAAGAAGAAGCTGTCTTCCTCAAGACTCCATTTAATTCCTCAATGTTGTTTCTCCCTTGTTCAGCTAGCCATTTTATTGCCGCCTGTCTCCCTTGATCCACAAAAGGTGCCACACCATCTGCCCATGTAGCTCGCCCACATAAAACGCCATTGAACGAAGAGCCAGCGTTTTTGGCAAAATGCAACGTTTCTTGGAATCCTTCGGCACTGACACCTGCACTCAGAAAAATAAACGGTAAGTCAGTGGCTTGGCTTTGCTCGATAAACAAAGCGGATGCTTCTTGCTTGGAATAAATGATTTCTTTTCCAAAACCTTCAACATAAGTCATATTGACAGGTACTTCTACCTTCAAGACATCTACGTTGAACCTCGGCTCTGAGAAAATCTTCATCATTTCAATGACTTTTTTCGGTTTGATCTTGGCATATTCCTTGGAGGTCGTATCTGGGATCGTTGCATCATAAGATAGCAATTCTAAAAAGAAAGGAAGATCTTCCGCCAGACATTCTGAACCAATTCTTTCTACATATGCCTGTTTCCGTTCATTGACTTCTTCGCTTTCGTCTACATCATAGTAAAGCAAGAATTTGCAGCCATCTGCTCCAGATTCCTTTAGTCTTTTGGCTGACCAAAAAGCTAAGGTATCTGGCAAACGTCCAGGTATCGTTGTATCATATCCTGTTTTCTCATAAGCCAACAATAGTCCAGCTGTCTTGGCGCGTTTTTCGGCAGCGGGCAACCCATATTCTGGATCTAAAAGAATCGAAGAAGCAAAAGGTGTCAATTCTTCGGACACAAGTTCTTTGAAATGGATCAAATCATCCACTTTGACCTCCTCTTGATGTCTCGCCATCATTTTTTTCAATGCGCCTCTTTGATCAATCGCTAAAGCCCCGATGATCCCGTCTGGATTACTCATGTTTACCAATGCTTGGTATTTCCCCTCTGATACTTTCCTCATTTTTTCAACATCCCTTCTAACTTAGAATCAATCAACCCAACAATTTCTTCTTGAGTGGAAGCAGTGATAAATGCTTGTTTAAAGCCTTCATCCATCAACATTCGTGCCATTTGCGAAAGAAGCGCCAAATGACTGGTTCCTGCTTCTGCAGCTGGAATAAACAACGCAATCACATACTTGATCGGTTGACCGTCTAAACTATCCCAGGCGACTGCATTCGTTAATTTCAAAATAATGATCGTTGGTTCTTCTATACTTTCACTTTTCGCATGAGGAATCGCAAAGCCATCCATCATACCAGTCGTGCCTTCTGCTTCGCGTTGTTTCAAGCCGATTTTGACCGCCTGTTCATTGGTCGCTTTTCCTACCTCAACGATTTTTGTTGAAAGAAACGCAAATACCGCGTCACGAGTATTCGCCGCCACATTGGTATAAACAAATAAATTTTCCATCAAATGAATCCTCCGCCTTTCACACACTGAGTGACTTTCTTTTTTGAACCAAGCCTAGTAATACTCCCCCTGCAATAGAACCAGTAAGAATCGCAAGAACCCACAATAAGCCATGCGTCACTACTGGTAAAACGAGAAATCCGCCATGGGGTGCTGGTACTTGCACGCGAAAGAAATAGGTCAATACAGCGGCGATCGACGAACCAAGCATCATGATTGGCAAGACACGAAGCGGATCTTTTGCCGCAAAAGGAATCGCACCTTCCGTAATATGTGTTGAACCTAGAATGAAATTCACTAGACCAGCATTCTTTTCGTTTGGCTCGAAGTATTTCCCAAAAAGCAAGACCGCAAAGCCAGTAATCAACGGTGGAGCAATGCAGGCTGCAGAAACTCCCGCCATAAAGCTAGTATTTCCTTGTGCTAACAGGGCAGTTCCAGTAACGTAGGCTGCTTTATTGATCGGCCCCCCCATATCGAATGCGCACATACAACCGACGATCACCCCTAATACTAAAGGACTTGAGTTTTCAAACCCTGCTAGAAAATCCATCATTCCTTCATTGATACTAGCCATCGGTCCTGAAATGACTGTCATGATCAATCCAGTAATCAACACCCCTAGTACGGGATATAAGAAAATTGCTTTTAAACCATCTAGTGTTTTAGGCAAAGGTTGTAACGCTTTTATTAATCCCAACACCACATATCCTGCCAAGAAACCTGAGATAATCCCACCTAAAAAACCTGTACCACCATCTGAGGCAATCAATCCGCCGACAAACCCAACAACCAATCCAGGACGTTTTGCAATTCCTTCAGCAATAAACGCGGAAAGGACCGGCACCATCATACTCATCGCAAAACCACCGATTCGATTCAAACTCGCAGCAAATTCATTGTATTGCGCATTGGCAGGATCGGCAGAATAAATTCCCCATAAAAAAGAAATGGCGATCAAGACTCCCCCACTGACCACAAAAGGCAACATGTGGGAAACACCATTCATCAAGTTCTTATAGATGCTGTGACCAACACTCTGTTGTGCATGTTGTTTTTCCTTATCTCCTTCTGCCATTTCGATTTTTTCAGAAATCACTCCTTCACCGTTCAAAGCCGCAGCAATCAATTGATCGGCTTCTTTGATCCCTTTCGAAACAGAAACATCAATGATCCTTTTCCCGGCAAATCTTTCAGGCTGAACATCTTTATCCGC
This sequence comes from Enterococcus sp. DIV1304_2, assembly GCF_050555445.1. NCBI lineage: Bacteria > Bacillati > Bacillota > Bacilli > Lactobacillales > Enterococcaceae > Enterococcus > Enterococcus sp. DIV1304_2. Next base: position 480,054 of record NZ_CP187851.1, on the reverse strand, counting down.
CGCAATAATCACTGCTTCCGCTTCAATGATTTCTTGATCTGTCAAACGATTTTCTATCCCTACTTGCCCATGGGTCTCCACCTTGATCGAAATGCCTTTTTTCTTTGCTGCCTGTTCCAGTGCTTCTTGTGCCATATACGTGTGGGCAATACCTGTGGGACAACCAGTTGCAGCAATTAATCGATACTTAGCCATTATTTGAATTCCTCCTTATGAATGGTGATTTCTTTTTTCAACTCTGCGACATCTGTAAAATCAGTCAATCCTTTTTGAAACGCAGTCGAGCTACCCGCAGCTAAACTGTCCTTGAAACAATCCGCACTATTTTCTTCTTTGATCAATCCTGCCAGAAAAGTGGCTAGGAGTGTATCCCCGGCACAAGCGGTATTAACGACTTTTCCTTGCGGGGCGTTTCCTGTCAAACAATAATTTTCGTTCACATAGATCCCACCCGCTCCACCTAATGACAGCAATACATTTTGTGCACCTGCGGCTAATAGTTTCTTGCAATAGTTTACATATTCCGTTTCTGCTATTTCTTCATCAAACCATTCTGCCAATTCCTGCTCATTCGGTTTCAGTAAAAATGGTTGATACTTTAGACATCGTTTAACGATTTTAGCACTCGTATCTAAGATCAAGCGCACTTGATTCTCATGACAGATTTTACTGATCATTACTAAGATTTCTTCTGGTACCCCTCTTGGCAGACTCCCAGAAACACAAAGATAATCTCCAGCTGACAAATGACTGATTGTCTCAAGCAATTCTTCCATCGCTAACTGGTCGATTTCTGGTCCACGATTGACCAACTTGTATTCACTTGATTCCTCATTCACTTGTGTAAATACGTTGATGCGAGTCATTCCGGGTATAGAAACAAAATGAGCGTCGATCCCTTCCTTCGTCAAGCATTCCTCAATATAAGCCCCAGTAAATCCTCCGCTAAAGCCCAACGCAGTATTTGGTATCCCGAGTTTTTTTAAAATCAATGAAACATTGACACCTTTCCCATTTGCTTGGATATCATCATCGATTGAGCGGTTCACAACATTCGGTTTGAGTCGTGCCACTTCAATAAACAGATCAATCGCCAGATTCATCGTACATGTATATACGTTAGCCACCTGTATCCCTCCTCACGTTATCTACAGTATGACCTGTTTTTGGATGTACATGTTTTCTAAATAAGCAAAATTTTAGGTAAATGTTTACAAAATAAAACTCATCTGAGTAAGGGTTTACATCAGTGGTAGAATAAAAAGAAAAGGGGGAGGAGTAAATGGAATCTAAATTAAGCGAGGCAGAACATTTTTTATGGGAGTATATGATGAATCACATCCAAGAAATCCCAAATCTATCAATTATCAAACTAAGCGAACGAGCCAACGTATCCACCACGACCATCGTTCGTACCATGAAGAAAAAAGGGTACGAAGGCTATACTTCTTTTAAGCATCATTTAAAGGAAAAGAAGAATACCACCATCAATTTTGCTACGGTCGATAAAGTAGATGAAGAAATAAAAACTTCCATTCTAAAAAACGAACAGGAAGTCGTGCGTACCATCAATCTATTGGATACAGGAGTAATCGAAGATGCGATTCAAAAAATCTGGAGTTCACAAAGAATCATTATCTTTGCCAGAGGATTTTCAGAAATGATTGGGGAAGAAATACAAACAAAATTCCAACTACTCGATAAGTATTGTGTCCTTCATACCGATCCAAATATCATCAAAACCGTTAGTCGCAAATTGCACAAAAAAGATGTCGTTCTTTTTATTTCCTTAAACGGTGAAACAGAAGAACTCGTAGCAGCAGCGGAGAATTGCTACCGCGAGGAAATCAGTTCGATCCTGATCACCGCCTCACGGGAAAGTCGCTTGAATCACTTAGCAGAATTATCCTTGATCGGCTTCAAATCCGAAATCTCTTTTTTCCCTGAATATGAAGTCCGCTCTCGCCTGCCACTTTCTGTGATTGCGCGGATCTTGCTGGATTCGTATGCGATACGGGTGAAGAAGGGGGATTGAAAAAAATGCGGAAGAAGCACCAATAACCGAAAACATAAAACAGATTTCGGCTATTGGTGCTTCTTTACGAAAGAGTTGATTCAGTTTTATTTACTTTTGGTTTATGACGTTCTTCTACATTCAAGTCTTGTCACCACGCCAAAACAAAACAAATAATCGAAACTACAACCGTCAAAACAAATTCAACCTTCACTTCCGTTCCATATGTTTGATTCGGTAGATAGATTGCCTTTCGTTTCGATTGATAAGGAATTTTAGGACGGTTGGGTTGAGCAGACTCAATAAGTATTGATAATAAAATCAGTGTGAAGTAAATAGTATTTTGTTGTGCTGCAAAATAGATGCTTGAAGCTAATAAAATTAAACTAGTCCCTTTGAGTATTCTAGCGTAGGTCATTATTATCTCTCCATTCTATTCTTCTTTTATTTGTAGATTTTCTGTCCTGTTTTCTAACTATTTTCTATTATTTTTATACCTCCACATGACAATCAATAGAATCGTCATCACTAGATAGGAGGTGAAAACAATTTTTTGGCTCACTCGGTTCACCTTCTCTAAAATTCTCATACGATCGATACTTTTATGTATTCATTTTTTATTACTAAATAAATAGACGTGGTTCAAATTATTCCTGTTACTAAAAATGATACAATTCTAATTCTAAAATGGAGCAAATCATAAGAACTAAAATCGTGGGAATCAGCGCAAACACCACTTCCGTTCTAGATGTTTGATTCGGTAGATAGATTGAATTTTTTCCCGATTTGTAAGGATTTTTAGGTTGCTCGGATTGGGTATATTCAATAAATAGGGATAGCATAATCAGTATGGTATAGATCGTATTTTTCATTGCTGCAAAATAGATGCTTAGCGCCAATAAAACCAGTTGGATTATTTTGAATATTCGAACGTAGGTCAGCTTTCATCTCTCCATTCTATGTATAAATAGTAACCGATCCCTCTCTACAAATATATATACGTAAAGCACTAAAATATTACTTTAACAAATTAAAATAACTTCTACCTTAATCATATCAAAAAATACCAAAAAAATTTATTGCATTCCTAAAAAGCTGTTTTAAAAGCATAATCGTCAATATTTCCCTTCAGCCTAAACAACTCTTACAAATAAATAAAAAAACGGAACAACAGGCTGAATGTTTCCATCCACCTGTTATTCCGTATTTACTATTACATAAATGTAGTTTTTACTCCACAAATGGCTCTTCACCTAGTGCTTGTTGTGCGGCTAAGTTTAGTAAGCTCCATTGACGGTCGTGTCCTGGTTGGAAGAAGAAATCTGCTTCTGCCAAGTCTTCGATCGTTAATTTTTGTTGGATTGCTAATGCTAAGACATTGCCTTGTGCAGTGATGTCCTTCGTTGATAAAACAGCGCCACCTAACAATTGATGCGTAAATGGATCATAGGCTAATTGTACAGCTGCTTTTCCGTTCCCAAATTCTTCTGGTACGAATTTTGGACGGATCGTATCTTCATAGAAGGCTGTTTTGATTGCTACGCCTGCGCGATCAGCTGTGAAGCTGTTCAAGCCGCTTGCAGCAAAATGATAGTCAAACACACGTAACGCAGATGAGCCGACTAAGCCACCAAATGGTTTGCTTGGTGTTTGTTCGAATAAGTGTTGAACGACATAGCGTGCTTCTCGACGTGCAACTGTTGCCAATGCGATCGGCACTTTTTTGCCTGCTGGGATCGAGTAAGCAAGTGTTGCATCTCCTACTGCATAAACATCAGGTAAGTTTGTTTGTAGGTATTCATCTGTGATGATCCAGCCACGTTCATCTAAGTCAACGATGCCTTTCAACCATTCGGTATTCGGTTTGACACCGGCAGCTTGGATGATCAAATCTGTTTCGATCGTGCCACTGTCTGTTTCGATGGCTGCGACTTTACCGTCACCTGTGAAGGCTTTGATATTCACGCCAGTTTTGATGTTCATGCCTTTTTCTTTTAAGTGCGCTTCTAAGATATCTGTCATTTCCTTATCTAAGTAAGTACCTAAAGGACGATCGATCATATCTAATAACGTTACTTCTTTCCCTGCATTCAAGAAAACTTCTGCTGCTTCGATCCCGATGTAACCTGAACCGATCACAGCTACTTTTTTCACTGCTGGGTCTGTCATGCGTTCTTTGATTTTCGTTGCCCAATTGTAGCCACGCATCAAATATACATTTTCTAAGTCTGTTCCTGGAACAGGTAGTGAGTTTGGTTTTACACCTGAACTCAAGATCAATTTATCGTAAGCATACTCTTCCGTATGTCCATCTTCTTTACGTGTAACTGTCACTGTTTTTTTATCTGCATTGATTGTCTTAACTTCGTGGTTATTTAAAATCCCCACATTTGGTTGTGGAAAGTTTTCCGGTCTGAAATTACGGACATCATTCACACTAGTGACTTGATCCTCTAAATATAACTCCATGCCGCATGACATAAATGAAACATAGTCGCCTGCTTCAAACAAAGTGATATCTACATTTTCTCCGTATCTAGATAGTAATTCTAAAATGGATTGATGCCCTCCATGTGATGCACCGACAATAATTACTTTCGTTTTTTCCATTGACAAAACCCTCCTCATAACAATTGTTTAGAATCATTCTAAACAATTTCACGATATCATTCTAAGAATGATAATGCAAATGAAAAGGCTTGCCTAAAAATTTTATTCGTTATTTTAATATTATTGTTTTAATTGTGCTAAAAATGTGCCGATACGTTTACACGCTTCTTGTAGGTCATCCATCCCACTTGCATAAGAGATTCGGATAAAGCCTTCGCCTTCCGGTCCAAAAGCTGAGCCAGGGATACAGGCAACCTTACCTTGTTCTGCGAGTGCTAAACAAAAGTCCCACGAATTCATCTGGATGGTTTCTGGTAAGCGACAGAACAAATAAAACGCACCATCAGGTTGAGAGATTTGAAAGCCTAATTCCGTAAGTTGCGGCAATAGATAATCTCGGCGTTCGACGTAGCGGGCCTTCATTTTTTCCCCTTCGTCCATACTCGTTGTCAAGGCTTCGACCGCAGCTTTTTGAGAAATCGTTGTGGCAGAAGTAACTAAATATTGGTGGACCTTGATCAATTCATCGATCACTGGTTTTTGAGCAAAGAGAAACCCAATGCGCCAACCAGTCATGGCATGGGATTTAGAGAGTCCATTCACGACGATCGTTTGTTCAGGCAAGTACGTAGCCATCGAGACATGATTTCCCACGTAGTTCAACTCCGCGTAAACTTCGTCACTGATGACAAAGACTGGGTGTTGATTCAAGACTTCTGCAAGTTTGCTCATTTGCTCCGCAGATAACAATGTTCCGGTTGGATTACTTGGGTAATTCAAAATCACTGCTTTGATTTCGTCTCCGTATTTGGCAAACGCCTCTTCTAGTTGTTCTGGCTGACAAATAAAGCCAGTGTCTGATGTATCGATCGTGATCAACTCGGCACCTGCTAGATCAACGATTGGTTGATAGCCGGGATATGCAGGTGCTGGGATCAATACTTTATCTCCTTCTTCTAAGACCGCTAATAAAGCTGTCGCGATAGCTTCTGTGGCTCCGATCGTTGTCAGTACTTCCGTTTGCGGATCATAAGAAAGACCGTAACGTTCTTTTTGGAAGAAACAAGCTGCTTCACATAATTCTGGTAAACCTCTCATCCCGGTATAATGAGAATAGTTTTCTTTGATGGCTGTGATCCCTGCTTCTTTGACTGCTTCAGGTGTTGAAAAGTCTGGCTCACCTAATGTCAATTTGATGATGCCTGGAATGCTTGAGATTTGCTGATCGAACATACGGATCTGCGAGACTTCAATTTTAGCCAGCCTTGGATTAAAACGATGGTGTAGATTCATAGACTTCTCCCCTTTTGGTTACTATCCTTATTTTTTCAGAAAAGTTCCTTGGTGTAAAGGATTGTTTGGTACCATTCCAAGCCTTTTTCTAAAACAGCCATGTCAAAATCAAATGTTGCATCATGAAGGGCAGGCGTATCACCTACACCTAAGAAGAAAAAGACACAAGGATAGTGTTCTGTATAGACGCCGAAATCTTCCGCTTGTAAGACAGGCTCAGCCAACTCATGTAATAACTCTGAGTGGGCAAGTGCTGCATACAACTGTTCATCGTTACGAACAGCAGGATATCCATCGTTATAGCGAAAGGAGATCTTTGCTTGGGAAGTTTGTTGGAATTCTTCTGCTAGTCGTGCTAGTTGCATCTTTAAGTCCGTTTGGGTCTTACGACTGTATGAACGAATGCTGCCTGAGATCACGACTTCATTCGCTAAGACATTACGGATCGTCCCACCTGTGATCTGACCAAATTTCAAGAGATGTTCAAGGTTTTCTGGCAGAGATTCATCAAAGTCATAGACTTGTTTCATAAAACGCACAGCTGCTTCTAAACTATCGATGCCTTGACTACTTGAGGCGATATGCGCAGATCTGCCTTGGACGATGATATCTGTTTCACTACTTTGCGCCATCAACGCACCTGGTCGTGAAAATACTTTTCCTTCTGGCAAGCCTGGCCATAAATGAAAACCAAAGATTGCCTGTACCTTGTAATGTTCCAACCACCCAGAACGGATCACACTTTCTGCCCCGCCAGCGATTTCTTCTGAGGGTTGAAAAATCAAGACGATATTGTGCTGCATCTCTTGACGGTGCGTGGCAATATAATCGGTCAATCCTAAGAGCATTGCCATATGACCATCATGTCCGCAGGCGTGCATGAATCCTGGGTGTGTAGACGCAAAAGGTAACCCTGTGGCTTCAGTGATGGGCAACGCGTCGATATCTGTCCGAAAAGCAATCGTTGTGTCTTGTTGCTGATCAAAATAAACCAATAAGCCTGTCTCATCGATTTCATGGATCACGCCACCACAGTTTTTGATTTGTTCGTAAAGGTATTCTTTCGTTTTAAATTCATGAAAGCCAAGTTCAGGAATTTGATGTAACGCCATTCGGTGTGTTGCCAACATGTCGCCTCACCATCCCTTCATAGATTCCTTTTACCACGGTTTCATATTGTGTATTGGGTACACCGATGATTAAATTCAACTCTTGCGCACCTTGCGATAAAATCGAGGTCCTGATTTCTAACTCATTCAAAATCGATAATACTTTTCCAGAAAGTCCAATTGGTTCCTTATGTGGGCCGCCTACAACAGAAATCAAAGCCAAGTCTTCGATGATCTCGATTTCCTCTACGCCTAATTCCTCACGTAATTCTTTCGTGATCAAAAACAATTTATCCATGATCAATTCCGCCGAAACGACGACACCGATATTATCGATGCCAGAGGGGATATGCTCGATCGAGATGCCATGTTTTGCAAAAATACTCATGGCTTTCCAAATAAAACCGATCTCGTCTGACATATGTCGTTTGAACAAGGTGATCGAAAGAAAGTCTTTTTTTCCTGCTATCCCCGTCAACCCATTTTCTTTTTCGACTTCATGATTTGAGATTTTTGTTCCATGATCATTCGGTCGATTCGTATTTTTGATTTGGATCGGGATATCAGCTTCTTGTACAGGAAAGACCGCGGATTCGTGCAAGACATTGGCACCCATATAAGCCATTTCTCGTAATTCACGGAAAGAGATCTCTTCAATGACTTTCGGTGAGTCAATGATTCTTGGGTCTGCCATCATGATGCCTGAAACATCCGTCCAATTTTCATAAAGATCTGCCTGTAAGGCACTTGCTAAAACGGAGCCGGTAATATCACTGCCCCCACGACCAAGTAATTTTTCTTTTCCTGCTGGGTTGGCACCATAAAATCCTGGGACGATCAACTTTTGGTGTTTCTGGTACATCTCGCGTACTGCTTGCTCTGTACGCGGAAAGTCAATGCCCCCTTCATAATCAAAGTAGATCAGCTCACTTGCGTCTGCAAAGGTATACCCTAAATATTCCGCCATCAATTGCGCAGTCAGATACTCCCCACGACTGACTAAATAATCGATCGTCACTTTTTCCTGTTTTAGATGTGTTTCGATCGCGGTTAATTCTTTTTCAATCGGAAAGTCGAGTGACAGAAGATCCCTTACTTGAATAAAACGTTGTGTGATCCGTTCCCATAGTGGCGTCCAATCAACCTTATGTTGAAGATACGCATGGATCAAATAGAGTAAATCGGTCACTTTATCGTCTTCATCGGTTCTTTTTCCTAAAGCGGAAACGACAACGACTTCTCGATTAGGATCAGCTAACACGATCTCACGGACTTTACGGAACTGTTCTTCATGAGACATCGAGCTTCCACCAAATTTTGCGACTTTCATGAAAGGACCTCCTCTTGTAGAAGCGCCAAAGCAATTTGCACCGCGTTAGCCGCAGCGCCTTTGCGAATATTGTCAGCTACGGTATAAAAGAGTAAGCCATTTTCAACAGAGAGGTCGCGACGAATACGCCCCACGTATACTTGATCTGTGCCTCTTGCTAATGTACTTGTGGGATATTGGTGTTCTGCTAAGTTATCGACAACCAAAATCCCTGGAAACTGACTGAAACAAGCACGGATTTGTTCCAATGAAAATTCCTTTTCTAACTCAACAGCAATCGAGACACCATGGCCATTTTCGATGGGAACACGCACACAAGTCGCAGATACAGGCAAATCTGGTTGATGCAAGATTTTTTTCGTTTCATTGATCATTTTTTGTTCTTCTTTGGTATACCCATTTTCCATTGGGCGATCGATTTCTGGAATGACCGTTTGACTGATGTCATGGGGATAAAAAGTTGCTGGTTCACCATTTTTTGTCGCCTGTAGATCAGCGATTCCCTGTTGCCCTGAACCTGAAACAGCTTGATACGTCGTGTAATTGACACGTGTCACACCAAAGGTATTCTGTAGTGCTTTCAGTGGTAACACGGACTGGATCGTCGAACAATTTGGGTTGGCAATCAATGGATCTAACGTATGATCCTCTAGATTTACTTCAGGGACGATCAACGGGATCGTAGGATCTTCTCGCCACGCTGAAGAATTATCGATGACTACTAAGCCGGCTTGACGTGCAATTGGGCCAAATGTTTGAGACACGGATGCTCCAGCTGAAAAAAGCGCCAAATCATACCCAGAAAAAGAAGTCTCAGTCAGTTCTTCGACAACATACTCTTTTCCCTTAAACACAGACAGACTCCCCGCAGAGCGTTTGGATGCTAAAAGCTTGAGTTTTCCTACTGGAAAATCGTACTCCTCTAATACTCTTAACATAGTTTGACCGACTAATCCCGTCGCTCCGACAATACAGGTATCTATTTCGCGCATGTTTTTCATCCTTTCTTTGTCTACAATTCTCTTAGTGCTGCAATCAATGCGGTATTTTCTTTGGTTTGATCATCTTTTATTTTTAATACACGTGCCGGTGTACCACCAACGACCGTCTCAGGGGCAACGTCTTCTAAAACGACTGCACCTGCTGCGACGACTGCATTCTTTCCAACACGAACGCCTTCGACGATCACTGCATTCGCACCAACTAATACACCATCTTCGATCACTACTGGTTGAGCGGAAGCTGGCTCGATGACTCCAGCTAACACAGCTCCAGCACCGATATGACAATTCTTACCGACAGTCGCACGTCCGCCTAGGATTGCTCCCATATCGATCATGCTATGATCCCCGATCTCAGCACCGATGTTGATCACAGCGCCCATCATGATCACTGCTTGATCGCCGATGGTCACTTGATCACGAATGACAGCGCCTGGTTCGATGCGAGCGTTGATGTCTTTGACATCCAGTAAAGGAACTGCACTGTTTCTAGCAGTTTGTTCTAGTTCGATCGCTAAGATTTTTTCCGCTTCTTTTTCTAGTACCGGCGCGATGTCTTTGTAATCTCCAAAAACGATTGGACTATGCACTTCACCAAATACTTTCGCATTCGGAAACTCGACAGGTTCTGATACATTTAAATAAACTTTGACTGGGGTCTTTTTTTCTGCTGTTTGAATAAAACGAATGATTTCTTGTGCATTCAACTTAGGCTCCTCCTCTAGGTTCAAATAAATCTTCTAATTGATATGAACCGGCTGACTGCTCGGCCAACCAGATACTTGCTTGAACTGCCCCTTCTGCAAAAATTCGATTTGAAAAGGCTTCGTGCTTCACTGAAAGAACTTCATCTTTGGTTGCAAAAAGGACTTCATGTTCTCCTGGAAAAGAGCCTGCACGTAGGCTATGGACACCGATTTGTTGGTCTTCTCGTGATTTGTCCGCCCATTGATAGACAGGCGTCAGCTCTCGAACAGATTGTAGTGTTTCTACTAAGCGCTTGGCTGTGCCAGAAGGTGCGTCTTTTTTTTGGCTGTGGTGTTTTTCGATTAATTCGATCTGCCAGCTGGCTAAGTCTTTAGCTGCTTGTTTGATCAAGCGATTCATCACCATGATCCCTAATGAAAAATTAGCACTGTAGAGTACAGGGATCGTTTGAGCTGCTTGGGCGATTTCAGCAAATTGCTCTTCGGTATAGCCTGTTGTGCCAATCACCAGTGGGACTTGGTGAGCTTTGCTGTATCGCAAGATTTTATCCAAACCAGCTGGATGAGAAAAATCGATCATGACTGCTGGTGTCTGATCAAACGATAATTCCTCCGTTGCTTGTAAGGATTCGGTCAAACTCAATGGCTGATGTTGATATTCTTCGGTAACTTCTGCAATTCGCTTACCCATTTTTCCACTTCCGATGATCCCTATATTCATGTGCTTGCCCCTCCGTTTTCTGTTAACAGTGCGATAAGTTGTTGCTTTTTCTCCTCGCCTAATTCAATCAGTGGTAGTCTTAATGGTCCAGCAGGTAAGCCTAAATGATTCATTGCTGCTTTCACTGGAATTGGATTGGTTTCACTGAATAAGGCATTGATCAACGCTAAATGAGTCAATTGTTTTTCTTTTGCTGAAGGACTGTTTCCGTTTAAGTAATCATGAACTACTTCATGGACTACTTTTGGCTGGATATTTGCCCAAACACTGATCACACCGATACCACCAATACTTAGAATAGGTAAAATCAAATCATCATTGCCACTGTATAGTGCAAATGATTCATCAATCAGTTGCGCCACTTCCATTGTATAGGACATATCACCAGAGGCTTCCTTGATGCCGATGATTCGTGGATGCTTCGCTAGTTCTGTTAATACAGGTAACGAAATCGTCATCCCTGTTCGTGACGGTACGTTATATAAGATGATTGGTAGCGAGGAAGCGTCTGCGATCGCTTTAAAATGAGCCAGTAACCCTACATCACTCGTTTTATTATAGTAAGGGGTGATCACTAATAATTGGTCTGCCCCAAGTTCAGCAAAGCGTTGGACTTTCTTGACCGTTTTCGCCGTTGCATTTGATCCTGCACCAGCAATCACTGGGATACGTCCATTGACTTTTTCAACGGTGAATCGTACGATCTCTTCCTCTTCCTCCTCAGATAGTGTGGGTGATTCCCCAGTTGTTCCAAGGACCAGTAAGCCGTCTGTTTGTTCTTTCAGATGAAACGCAATCAGCTGCTCCAAGCCTAGATAATCCACTGCACCTGTTTCCGTCATTGGTGTCACTAACGCGACAATCGAACCTTTGATCATGCCTCTACCTCCAAATTTTTATGCCATTCATATGTGGCTGGTCCCGCCATCGTGATCGTTTTATCGCCAGAAATCAGTAAATCGCCTTGCTCTAAATGAATCGTCGCTTGTAAGCCGGAAAGGTAGCCTTGATCTCTTGCGACGACATACGCTGCACAACAACCTGTACCACAAGCTAGTGTCCAACCGACCCCACGTTCATACGTGCGGACGATCAATTCTTCTTCATTGACAGATTGGACAAAATTGACGTTTGTTTTTTCTTTGAATAAGGGATGATGGCAGAGTTTTTCTCCAGTCTCTTTGGTTAATTCAGCCAACGCATCTTCAACAAAAACAACTGTATGGATCGTCCCCATGAATAAACTAGTCAGCTCTACCTTTCGCTCATCAATCGTCAGCGTTTGTTTGATGATAGGTGTTGATTGCGCTACGCCTACTTTCTCTGGTCGGTAGTCCGGCGAACCCATGTCGACTGTGCAATAAAAAGGCTTTCGTGAATGGATTGTCACATGGATCATCCCAGCAAGCGTTTTGACCGCAAATTGTGGCGCTTCAAGTAATTGTTGATCGCTGACATAATTGGCAAAACAACGGATACCATTGCCACACATCGGCGCACGGCTACCGTCTTTATTGTAGTAGATCATTTCTAAAGGTTCGGTTTTAACAGCAATCAATCCATCCGTATCGTAAGCCGTGGGTGCACATAAGCTTTGAGCCAAATGACTATAGTCGATCGTTTTATCGTAATCTAAGAGAATAAAATCATTGCCACAACCATTATATTTATAAATCTGCATAGACTTCTCCTCTCAATAGATCCGCATAAGTTTGCCGACGCACGACTTCTCTCGACACGCCATCTTTGACAAAAACAACTGCTGGTCGCAGTGCACGATTGTAATTGCTACTCATCGAATATCCGTAGGCGCCTGTGGCATACACTGCCAGAAGATCACCTGGCTCTGCAGGAGGCAACTGTGTTTCTTGGATCACCACGTCTCCTGATTCACACATTTTTCCGGCAACTGTCACTTTTTCTGTTTTTTCAATGTCTAGTTTATTTGCCAAATCACAGGTATATTCAGCTTGATAAAGTGCCGGTCGAATATTATCTGTCATCCCACCATCCACAAAATAATATTTCTTGTGAGGTGTTTCTTTGATATAGCCGACTGTATAAAGTGTTGTTCCGGCTTCACCAACGATACTTCTCCCAGGTTCAATCAATAAGCGATCGATCGTTAAGTTTCTGTCAGCTAGCGTCTGCTCTGTGTGTGTAACCAGATGTTTGACTGATTCTGCAATTGGTAAAGGTGTGTCCGCTTCGGTATAACGGATACCAAAGCCCCCTCCCAGATTTAAAGAAAGCGGTTGTTGAAAATCTTCAAGGTAGGTAACCAGCTGGTCGATCTCAGCCAGCCAAGCAGTCATATCAAAGATTTGTGAGCCGATGTGGGCATGAAAGCCTTCCAATCTAAGAAATTCACTTTGTTGGATACGTGCAATCGCTTGTTGGCAAACATCGCTATCGTAAAGCATGCCGAATTTTGAATCGATATGTGCGGTGACGATGTATTCATGGGTATGTGCTTCGATCCCTACGTTCAATCGCAACATGATCTGTAGCTTTTTCTGATATTCTCGGCTTAACTCTTCCAAGACTTCGACTTCCATCCCATTATCTGCAACAAAATGGCGTATATCATTTTCAATGGCATATCTTAATTCATCAATCGTTTTGTTGTTGCCATGGAAATAAATATCTTCTAAAGGAAATCCAGCTTGTAACGCGGTATAAATCTCCCCACCACTTACGACATCTAGACCTAACCCTTGTTCAGCAATTAGATGGAGTAATTCTACCGTTTGAAAGGCTTTAGACGCATACAAGATCTTTGTTTGAAAAGAATCAGAATCAAAGTTCAGCTTAAACGACTTTATCGTTTCTTCCATCTTTTTTTCATCATACACATATAGGGGTGTTTGATATTCATTTGCTAATTGACTCACTGGAATTTCGCCGATCGTTAATTCTGTCATTCTCTTTTCCCTCTTTTCAAAAAATTATTTTCTCATCAAATTGAAATATCCTTAGATTATAATTTGAATTTTATTTGAATAATATTAAACAAAATTGTTTGAATTGTCTAGTTTAAATCGCTATTTTCAGCAAAAATGTTTAATTTTTCAATTTTATTGTATACAGAAAACAAAAAATAAAAAACCACTATTTATTTTCACATAATTCTCTTAGAAATAGACAAAAAAACTGACCAATAAATTGGTCAGTTTTTTGAATCATATTTTCCTTAAATCAATTACTTACATAGATTGCTAAAAACATCAACGCTGCACCTAACATGACAAATAGATGCCAAATCACATGGGTGAATCGTCTGCTTTTCATGCTATAAAATAGTGATCCCACAGAATAGGCGATTCCTCCGCCAACTAGCAGTAGCAAGCCAGTCAAATCGATATTCTGATAGAGCTTAGGTAGCACAACGATGATTGCCCACCCCATCACATTGTAAATGATCGTTGAAACTTTTGATACCTTGTTTGTCTTTGTTAAAGTCAAACATTTATAGATGATGCCAATCACTGCTGTCGCCCAAATAACACTTAGCAAAACTAGTCCTGTCGTTCCTTGCACGACTAGCAGACAAAATGGCGTGTAGGTTCCAGCAATCAAAAGGTAGATCGAACAATGATCAAATACCTGAAATACTTTTTTTGCTTTCGTAAAAATCAAACTATGAAATAACGTAGAAGAAAAGAATAGCAGAAAAAGAGAACTACCATAAATCGCAAAAGCGACATAATCTAAGGTTGTATGGGCGCGATCCATCAGCAAATTGAAGCAAAGCAGACTTAACAAAGCTGCAATCCCATGGGTCACCGCATTTAATACTTCATTGACGATTTGGTACTTTCGGCTAAATTCTATCTCCATCTTGATCCACTCCATTTCGTTTGTTCAATTTCATTATACATGAAAGATGTTCTGTTTACAAAAACTTTATCATCTAGTTTCCGAAACTATATTATTTTTTAATAACTTTTGTAAAATATTTTATCATCATGATAAGAAATAGCAACAAAAACACACTGATCAAGCCATTTACGAGTAAAAATGCAGTACGCTTCGCCCGTTTCACTTTTTCTAACGATTCTTTTATTTCTTCTGGTTCAACAGCGACCCTGTGTCCGCGTACTAATAAACGGTGACTGTTGACCATATACGGAGTACAAGTAACCAGTGTGACTAAATCTTGATTTTCTTGGATTTGTAGCGCTTCTGTTTCTGTCGGTGCTACGGTTTTAATCTGATCGACTTGATACGCAAGATACTGTCCATTGATTTCAATATAAAAGTGATCTTCTATTTTTAATTGAGGTAAATCTGTAAACAATTTTGCTTGCGGCAAGCCTCGGTGGCTGGAAAGTACCGCATGTGTCGATTTGCCTCCGATCGGGTATGAGGTGCCCTCGAGCAGACAAGCGCCTTTTTCCAATAGTTTCGTCGTTGTTTGATCAAAAATCGGTAAGCTGACATTGATTTTGGGGATCGTCAAAACACCAACGGTATGTGATTCGATATACGATTTCTGAGATTTTTGATCATTTTTTTTTTTCTTGGAAAATGGGTCTGCTTCTGGCATCGCTACGTTTGATGCCAGTTGTTCATTTTTTTTGATCATCCGCTTTTGTAATTCAGCAAGTTCTGTCGCATGTTCAGACTTTGCCTTTTTTTGATAATTTTTGATGATCTGCTGGTCGAGATAATTATTCAACGTATCACTGACAAAAGGATACGCCAAGCTGAGGACACCGATAAAAAATACCGAGAACATGATTAGATCTAACAGACGCCATTTTTTTTGTTTCATTTTATTCTCCTCAGCGAGTCACTTGTTCTTCATTTGATACTATTTAACTTTTGGTCGTTTTAGCCAGTATGCACCCACGATTGTCAGTAAAACCACACCTAAGAAAATGTACAATGAAATGCCTTTGCCACCAGTTGCTGGTAATGTCCCTTTGTGTTTGTTTGGTACTTTCTCTGGTGCAACCAATTCACCTGCAACAGCATAAGATTGCTGATCGACCTTAAACGCAATTCGTTCAGTTAGTTTCACATAATTGTTTGGTGCTTTTGTTTCTTCTAAATAATACGTACCATAAGACAAGCCTGTGATATCCACTAATCCATCACTTGTTGTCGTGAAAATCGTTGCTTCTTCCTGTGAAGTCGTCCACGCTACTGCTTTTGTTACTGGATCAATGATCAAATATTTCGCTGTTGCTTCATCTTGATCACGTACCACAAACGAAGCGTCTGCTAATGGTTTGATATCAGCTACTGCTCCATCTACTTTAATGAATCGTTTCCCACCTGTCAGTACTTCCACAGTTGGTGGTGTTTGATCTGTCATATGTCCAGTATCAACATTTGCTTCGTTGTTATAGCCTTGGGTTGGTTCTGCTAACTGATTCAAATGCATGTAATAAACAAAACGCAACGTACCACCTGGAGTCAATGAAGGAATATAAGTTGGTTCAATCGTTACTGTGAAGCCGTTTGTTTGTTCAGTTACGTGGTAATTTGTTGAATCAATGATCGTTTCACCATCGTAAAGTGCATAACCTGTTTCTCCCGTTGATTGGTTCATGAATGTTAAAGCTGGATCATGTGTATCAATCAATTTGAAGGTGGTATATTTATTGTTTGATCCTTCTTTATCCGCGATCCCAAGAGGAATATTGACGCTGATCTCATAATTGATCGGTTCTCCGATTGCTACGTCTTGCCCATCTAATTGCGGCGTTTCTTTTTCTACTTTCGTCGTATCATTTTTCACTATAAGTTCAACTGGCGTTTGGCTACCAACAACAATTGTGAATGGTGTCTTCGTTTGCTCAGTGATCATCGCTGCATTTTCAGGTGCTTTTACTTCTTCTAACACATATTCGCCAACTTCTAATCCAGTAATGAGCATTTGACCTTTCTCTGCTTCATTTTCAGCAACGTCCTCTTCACCGATTTCATAGCTTTTGCCAGTCACAAAGTGTTTTGCTTTAGATTTATCAGTTGTCCATGTATACATTCCTTGTGCTACACCTTGCAAATATTTGGCAACACCTGCATCTTCTTTCACAATGACAAATTCCGCACCGTTTAGTGCTTCACCTTCTGCTGAACCTACTTTTTTGACCTTCAGCGTTCCTTCATTTTCCACGACATTTTTAGGATATAAATGAACTACGTCTAGTTCTTCTGTCCCATATTGATATGAACCGTCGGATTGTTTGATCAGTTCATATACTGGAAATGCCACAACCATATTTGCAGCAGCTGTTACTCCTGATTTTGCTTCTTCTTCAATCACATAAACTGCATCTTTTCCAGCTTGTTTTTTTGGCAATGCTAAAGAAAGATCCCCCTGAGCGTCTGTGGTACCAGAAAGAAGAGCTGTGCCAGAAGTCTGTGATTGGACGATCGCTTTTGCTTCTTCAATCGTCGCGCCATTTTTTCTTGCTTCAGCAAATGATTCGGTGACATCATACACATGGAACGTCACATCTGCCAACCCTTGATAGTTGTTGAATTCAGTCATTTCTTTCCCTGTATTTTGGATCTCTTGTTGTGGGAAATCTAACATTTTCTTTTTGTGGATCACCAATTGTGCATCCATTCCTTCAGCAAACACTTGTGGATTAGGAAGTAATGCCACCAGTGTAAGTAGTGATGAAATAAGACATAGTAATACTTTTTTGAAATTTTTTCTATTCTTCATTCTTCTTTACTCCTGTTCTTTTGATAAATAATGAAACTACCTATGATCGATATGCCACCAATCATACCAACACTTATTTTTTCGTCAGTTGTTTTTGGAAAAAGAAAACTCGTTTCTTGTTTCTGATTAGTGATTTTCAAAGGTTCACTAGGTTGTCCATTGATGGCATATGACATACTTTTTACGACAAACGAGACAGCATAAGGATTTCTTTTATACCCTTTTGGTGCTTTGATTTCTTCAAGTAAATATTCTCCGTCTGCTAAGCCATTGATGGAAAATAAGCCATTTCGATCAGAAGTCAGCGTTATTGCATCTCTTGCTCGTTTTTTCCAGCAATATTTTCCATCTTTCAAATGCAGGTATTCTTCCTGTTGGTTTTTGATCATAAACATTGCATCTTCTAGCACCTGTTGTTCCTTATCTTTTGTAACTTTTTGAAACCACTTCCCTCCTGTTCGAATACGTGTACTTCGTGACAATGATGCTGTTCCGATATCTAATGTCGCTTGATTGATGATCGATTGATCAGCGATTGCATCTTGTCGTAAACGCATCTGATAGTTGATCCTCACTGTTTTACCTGCCAGATCTTGCAAGTCTTGACCGTTAAACGCAATACTGAATCCTTGACTATGGCTATGAAACGTCAGATTTTCCAAGCGTTTTTCTTCACTATGGACTTTGAGCGATTCAGTTAGCAACTCCAACTCTTTCGTCGCACTGTCAGTGACTACACATGTTTCTTCAGTTGCTATTCCATTTGGAAACTGGATATCCAATTGATAGTAGATCTTTTCACCAATCGAATAAGTGTTTTTTTCCTCTACAAGCTTTTTTTCAAAGACGATCGCAGATGGCTCTTGGTTCATTTTAGGATAGAGATGGATTGCCTTTTGTGGGTGATCATATGAATCATAAAGAGGCAAAACCACGACTACATTTTGTGATCCTACAAACGCATCTGCTATGTGAGTGGTTTCGTTCACTAAATAAACGTTACCTATTTGATTCGTTGACTCACGTAGATCAAAGATTGCTACATCTTCTCCATCATTGTTCGACTTCACCAGTTTTTCCATTAGAAAAGAACCTGCTGAAGTACCTTGTCGCGCAATGATTTGTTGTGTTTCTTCGACAGTAAATCCTTTTTTACGTAATTGATAAAATGATTTTGTCACATCGTAAACCGCAAAACTCGCTTTATGAGATTCCGTTTGTTTATCTGATGAGGGTTGCGTAGTATGGACAATCAACTGGACCATCTCTTGTGTTTGGGCGATACACGTTTTGGCACCACCAACTAACAGAAAAGGCAACAACAGCAAGAACCAATAATACTTGGTCAACTTGAAATGCCTCCTCGTCTCATCCCCCTTAAATAAACGACAAATGAAACAATCGCAAGGATACCTAATAATAGGAAGCCAAGTCGGCCAGATCCTCCGGTTTCAGGCAGTGGGATCAATGCCTGATTGGTGATGACCAAATGGATTTGGTTGTTCGTATGATCAGTTTGTAACTGGATTTCTGATGGTTCACCATCTACAGTTACTTTTCCATCCGTTTGGATAACGATCTGTACGGGTTGCTCTAACCCCAGATAACCTTCTGGTGTTTTGATTTCCTCCAACGTGTACTCACCCGGTTTTAGGTTCTCAAAAACAAATGTATCAGTTGCTTTATCGTCGTTTGGTAATTCAACCTGTCCATCTGAACCGGATAGTCGGAAGACTGCCCCTTTTAACACCTGTCCTGTATCCGTTTGCTTTAGGACTGTTAAATCAAAAGGTTTGATTTGATTCATATGCGTCAATGTCCAAACGGTATCTTCCTCTACATTTTCTCCGTCATAGAGAATCGTACCGTAAGGGTCAACTTTAAATTCATAGTTTCCTGGAATCGTATCGTAACCAAGCGGTCCTGCTGTTTCTACTAAGCGATATTCACCCGCTTTTTGTATCACGAATTCTGCCAATCCTGATGACGCGGTAACTTCCTCTTTCAGTGTATGATAGGTTCCTGTTTCTCCTTTTATTTGTAAAGCAAAAGTTGCTCCTGCCAGATTGATTTTTTGTTTGTCCTTTTCGGTATATTTTCTTATGGCTATCGGAAGGTCTGCAAATGGATTCTCAATCGTCAATTGGATCACTTGATCAGTGACTGTAGCTTGTTGTTTGTCCACTGTTACTTCCCCATTGTCAGAAATAGCAATTTCCCACGCCTGCTTTTCCGATTTTTCATGTCCAGCAGGTGCACTGATTTCTGTCAATGTATAAGATTTTCCTTTTTCAAGGCGTGTGCCTTCTGGCAATGAATAGGTACCATCCTCATGGTCGATCAGCTGAATCTTCTGACCTTCAATCGTTAGTTGAAACACTGCTCCTTTTAGGAGATGGTCAGCTGACGAAGTTTTCTTGGTTATTTTTAAATCTAAAGGAACAAATTGTTTTTTATTTTTCCAAGTCGTTGCGTTGACTTTTTCTGATTGATATCCTGGTACATCTAACTCATTCACCGCTTCATAGTGAAATTCTTGCCCTTGATTGTTGTGTTTTGGCAAGCTGAGGGTTTCACGAGACGCTTCACTGGACGCTAGAAGTTTGGTGATATTGGTTCGCTCCCAAACATTGGTGTTCTCCTCTTCCGGTTTACTTAATTGTACATAGCCACTTTCCCAACTAGATGTTTCGGTGATTCCTGTTCGCTTGATTTCGTAAATCACTTTCTCTGGTCGAGTCGTCGTATCTTGATCAAATTCTTCCCATTCTTTGAAAAAATCAAGAGATACACCTGGTGCTTTGGCTGACGGCACACCGAATTTAGCAAGAACATCTGGGTTGCTCGTTGGTTGGAAGATTGTTTGCCCATTCATTTGATACCAAGTATCAGTCTCGAACATTTTGCTTTCTGTTTGGAGTCTCACTTGATAATGTAGTTGGATTTCTTGCCCTTTTTCTAAATAGATTTTATCGACGTTGATCGTTTGCCCATCAATAGAGAGAAGTGGCTCAATCGATAGAGGGGTTGTCCCTACACTTGTAACAGAAGCGCTGTCTGGTTGATAAACAAATGGATCAATGATTGGATCAGTGATTTTTCCATCAACGACTGTTCCAGAAAGCTGCACAGCTTTTTTGGCTAGATAATCAGCAATATCTGTAGACTCATTGGCAGATTCATAATATGCCGTGCCGTCTTCGCCAGTGGAAACCATCTTACGCATTCGACGTTCTACTTCCTCTTTCGTGATGCCTTCAGTTTCATCTCCTTGCAACTGTATACCCAAGCCATGGATCTCGATTCCTCGTTGTTTCAATGCCATTGCTTCACCAATCGTTGCTGTAAACGTTGAATTGATCCAACGCCATTGTGAATATTGGTCTCTAACAGGTACAAGATAAGGCGGGGAAATTTTTGAAGTATATTCGGGATGATCGACTTGATTGCTAAAAGTCGCGCCATAATAACTAACGTCCTCTTCAGTCACCACACTTGATACGTGATAGGAGCATGTCGGAACACCATCAGTCAAAAGAACGATCACCTTTTTGTGACCATTTTGTTCAGACAACATCTCGCCTGCCTGACGTAAACCATTTTGAGTAAACGTACCACCACTTGTTGAATCAGGTGTGGCTGCTTGGATTTCTTCCTTTACAGAATCAAATCCTGCAATCGGTATCGTTCGATTGTCGTAGCCTTCACTAGAAAAACCAACATAACCTAAATTGATTTTTTCCGTTACACCACTTTCTGATAAGGTATCGACAAATCGATCAATCCCATTCTTCACTTCAATAATACGATTGTCCTCATTCATACTGCCAGACCAGTCAACAACCAGAACGACATCTAAAGGAGGGATATTTTTTTGGGTATTTCCTCGAACATTCAGATACAAGTCAAACAATCCAGGAGTCGCTGTCTCTTTGGCAAATTTACGGATTGCGTAATCGGCTTCTTCTTTTTCCCCACCATATTCAATATAAGAATTGTTTTGATTGGTTGGGTCACCATCCCAATTCGTCAATCCATCCCATTGTGATTGACCATGACGATTCCCTTGATGATTTCGTACATTCTCGTCATTTTCCGGTTGCCACATCGCTTGCGGATAGGTTCCTTGCTCATCTGTGGTATATTCCGGTTCAATCGTCGCTAACCCTTTCGGTTTCAACTGTTCATTGAATAATTTTGGTTGTTCAAACGGACGATATTCGTTTTTAGCTATCGATGAATCATCCGACACCTCACTGTTTTCAGAAGAAGTCGTGGTTTCAGACGTTGGTTCACTCGTTTGTGCAGTTTCCTGATTCTCGTTATCTATAGAAAATGAAAAGGAAGCTGGGTCAGATAAAAGTAACTGACCCGTTTTTTCTTCTATCTGAATATTGAGTTGAAATTCTTTGCTCGTACTCGGCAATTCAATGGTCAATTCTTTTTCTTCAATGGCTTGAGAAAAATCACCTGCTAGCCATTTTCGTTGTTGCTCATCTGTGTATTCTTGATATTCCTGAGAAACATAAGAGGAAAGCAGATTCGTTTCAGGTGCATCTTTTGGATGTAACTGGAATAAAAATCTGTTTTCTTGTGTTTGCTCATTTAATCGATACACGACCGTTAGCTGACGATCTATTTTCCTAATACTTACTTTGCCATATTCATTATTTAAGACTTCAATGGTTGCCTCTTCATTAGCTGCCACAGTCTTTCCTTTTTGGAAATAGAAATAGGTGACGAAAAATAGAGAAAATAGACAGAAAACGATGAAATAATTTCGCTTCTTCATTTATGGATACCTCCTTAGAAAAACTTTAAAATTCAATTAGATAATATAAAAAAAAGAAAAAATTCACTAATCTTTCTAGTTCTCTTCTCTTTTGTCTCTAACTATTAAATTACAGTTATTTTAAGGAGCTTTAAATTTGATATAGTAAAACGAATACATTGAATGATTAGTTATTTAAAACCGATTTATTATTCTTTTCTCTCACAAAATATACTCATTGAGCAATAATTTTGAGACAAATTTTAAAAAAATATTTCTAAATCCGGTAGAGTTTTTTTAGAAAATTGAGACAAGTATTTACAAGGAAAAATAAATACGGTATTAATAATAAAAATATAAAAAGAAGGTGAAGAATTGATTGAAAAAATTTTATTAGATGACCATGCAAGAATGAAATTAAATGTGTATGGAAAGATAATGACCTTATGGCCGGGGGAATATAGTTTAGATCATGTACGAGAAAACTTAGATTTCTATTTCAGTCCGACCCGTTTCAAAAAAATCCTATGTGCTATACAAGATGATTTAGAACAATTTACTGATATTAAACTGTTACATACTAAAAACAAGTTATCCATTCCTGAACAACTTGTTCAATATACCCAATACCAACATTTCCTATCAACAGAAAGTGTTCCTTATAAATTATTGATCAGTCTTCTGACTGAACAAGATGAAGATCTTGCAGCTTTTTGCAATCGCCATTTTATCAGCCGCTCAACATGTTTTCGACAAACAAAAAAATTGGCTGAATATCTGAAGGAATACAATATCAACTTGAATTTGTCGAATCTTATCTTATCTGGTTCTGAAACGCTGATTCGTATCATCTTTTTCAATTTCTTTTGGTTTGTTTCATTAGGGGAAAGTCTCGATAGCATTCCTTACAGCCAAGAAGTTCGCGCATTGATTTATAAGCACGAAGGTCCACAGCTCAAAAATAAGTTCGACTTAGGAAAAAAACAAGCTAGTCTCCATTGTCTGATTTGTTTGCTGAGGATCGAAAATAATCATTTTACGGATATCTATCGATTATCGAGAGATTCCTTTATTCCCAGTGAAACAAACATTGACTTTTTTTACGACTTCTTCAAAATTGCGGATCTTCGTTTAGATATCTTAGAAGTAAACTCTTTGTTTTATTTGTTCTATTATTGGCCGTTCCTTACTTCTGATCAAGATATCCGTGTGCCGATCGTTCACCATTCCTATCAACAACCGAGCAATGAGATCAAAACTATTTTAGAGGAATTTCAGGAGCATTGTCAGACATTTATCGGTACATTCCATTTTAAAAAAGAGCCCGCTTTACTTTTGAATCTCTATCTATCCATCGGTAACTTTAGCATGTTCAAACAAAAAATCCCTTTGACCACACTATTTATCTCTTCTTATATTCAAGATAAATATCCACTTTTACGTATCTTGACAATCAAAATCGAAGGATTTTGGAAAAAGGTCGCACAACGAAAAAACTACACATGGCTGAAATCATGCGTAAGTGAATTAGCCTTTCTACAAGCCTGTTTACTTTATCCGTATTATTCAGAAATCGATGAAAACTATAAATTGAAAGTTGGGTTTGTCAACGTCTCTGAGCATCTGATCTCCGCAGAAATCTTGAATTTAGGCAAGAAGATCCCCTTTGTAGATATCGAGCGACTCACGCTTCCCATCACTGAAGAATATGACTTTTTCATCTTTGGTTCCCCCCTGCTGATTCCTAATGGTCTTGATTCTTCTAAGTATACAGTCCTTGATTTTTGTCATTATAGAGACTTTGAGACAAATCTGTATCAACGACTGTTAGAAGTCCATCATTTAAAACTACAAACATTGTTTGCTTAATAATATAAAAAAAAGCTTTTAAGCATCTTGCTTAAAAGCTTTTTTACTACACTCGGTTATTTTGCACGTTTTACGTATGAACCTTCTGCTGTATTGATTTCTAGTAATTCATCTGCTTCAATGAAATCAGGTACGTTGACTACTAAGCCTGTTTCCATTGTTGCAGGTTTACCAGAACCAGTCACTGTCGCACCTTTGATCGATGGTTGTGTTTCAACGACACGTAAGACAACTGTTGTTGGTAATTGGACACCAATCACTTCGCTACCGAAGAATTGGATTTTAACTTCCATGTTTTCTAAGATAAATTTCATTTCTTCAGCTACAGTTTCTACAGGGATCTCATATTGTTCGTATGTTTCTAGATCCATAAAGAATGCTGTATCATCCATTGTGTATAAGTATTGAACTGGTTTTGTATCGATGTGTGCTTTTTCAAATTTTTCGTCTGGTCTTAGTGTCGTATCATAAGTAGCACCAGTACGAACATCTTTTAGCTTCATACGCATCACAGTATTTCCTTTACCAGGTTTGTGATGGCTTGCATCAATTACTTTGATCAATTTTCCGTCTTGGACAAATGTCATTCCGGCTTTTAAATCGCTTGCTGAGATCATTATTTTTTGCTCCTTTTTTTCTTAATCATAATCACCCTTATTGTATCAGACAAACGTCTATAAAACTAGGAAATTATTGCTTTTCAAATGATAGTCTTTGACTTTCTTA
The DNA here is from genome assembly GCF_050555445.1 of Enterococcus sp. DIV1304_2. NCBI lineage: Bacteria > Bacillati > Bacillota > Bacilli > Lactobacillales > Enterococcaceae > Enterococcus > Enterococcus sp. DIV1304_2. The sequence continues at coordinate 455,218 of NZ_CP187851.1, read as the reverse complement.
TTTTTTCATGCTATTTTTAATTAAATCATTATTGGAGGGATAAACATGGCAATCAATTACTTAAAACAATTGAAGTGTTGTTGTTGTATGGTGTATAAAAACAGCATACTGTTTGCCATGTCTATTAATTGCCCTTCATAGTTGAATGAAAGATCTCTTTCTGTAGTGAAAGTGTTTTCTTTCTTAGTCTTTTCAATTTATGATCTTACGAGGAGCTGATTAAATAGTCAGCTCCTTTTTATTTTACTTTTTTGGAGGTTTGGATTCGTGATCATTTCATCAATTACTGAAGCAATCGGGCATACACCCGTCTATAAATTTACTGCGCAAGATTTTCCTATGCCAAAAGATTCCGTGATCTATGCAAAACTGGAATACTTGAATCCAGGAGGTAGTATCAAAGACCGTTTAGGTTTGTATTTATTGACTTCCGGTCTTGAGAGCGGAAAAATCGATCAAGAAACAACGATCATTGAGCCAACTGCTGGTAACACAGGGATTGGTTTAGGTCTGGCAGCTTTGAAATTCAATTTAAAAACAATTTTTGTCGTACCAGAAAAATTTAGTATAGAAAAACAAAAAATCATGCAGGCACTAGGCGCAAAAATCGTACACACTCCTACAGAAGAAGGAATCGTTGGTGCGATCGAAAAAAGTAAACAATTAGCTTCTGAAATCCCAAATAGTTATGTTCCCTTGCAGTTTGAAAACCCAGACAATCCAGCCACTTATTACCAAACATTGGGGCCTGAATTATTTCAAGAATTGGAAGGGTCAATCAATAGTTTTGTTGCCGGTATTGGAAGTGGTGGTACGTTTGCTGGAACCGCAAAATTTCTAAAAGATCGTTTACCTGAACTTCGCTTGATTGGTGTTGAGCCAGAAGGATCGATTTTGAATGGTGGTCCTTCACATGGGCACGAAATTGAAGGCATCGGCGTTGAATTTGTCCCCCCTTTTCTTAGTGAGTTGACAATTGATCAATTTGAAACGATTTCTGATGCTGAAGGATTTGCTTACACACGTCAACTAGCAAAAGAACACGGATTATTAGTAGGCAGCTCGAGCGGAGCCGCTTTTGCCGCAGCCATAAAAGAAGCACAACGTCTACCGAACGGACAATCTATCCTGACCATATTTCCAGACACGTCCGATCGTTACTTATCAAAAAATATTTATCTGTAAGAAACAAACGACACAATAAACTCAATGAAGAAATTGGAGGAAATAATTATGCATATTCAAACAAAATTGATCCATGGTGGTATTAGTGAAGATCCGACAACCGGTGCAGTTAGCGTACCGATCTATCAAACATCGACTTACCGCCAAAATGCAGTTGGACAACCGAAAGAATACGAATATTCACGTTCAGGTAATCCAACACGTTTTGCTTTAGAAGAATTGATCGCAGACTTAGAAGGTGGCGTTCGTGGCTTTGCCTTTGCCTCAGGTCTAGCAGGAATCCATGCAGTCTTTTCCTTATTTCAATCTGGAGATCACATTCTCTTAGGCGATGATGTCTATGGTGGAACTTTCCGTTTATTTGATAATGTTCTTACAAAAAATGGGTTAGAGTATACAATCGTTGATACAAGTAATCTTGCACAGATTGAAGAAGCAATTCAAGACAATACAAAAGCTTTGTACCTAGAAACACCAAGTAATCCTCTACTTAAAATCACCGATTTGAAAGCAGGGGCTGCTATTGCAAAAAATCATGACCTGTTAACAATCGTGGATAACACATTTGCTACACCATACTTTCAAAAACCTTTAGAATTAGGCGCTGATATTGTTTTACACAGTGGCACAAAATATCTAGGCGGGCATAGTGATGTCGTTGCTGGATTAGTTACGACAAACAACCAAGAGTTGGCGGAACAAATTGGTTACTATCAAAATGCCATCGGTAGCGTATTAGGTCCACAAGATAGTTGGTTGATGCAACGCGGGATCAAAACTCTTAGTGTGCGTATGGAAGAACATCAAAAAAATGCCTATGCTGTAGCAGAATTATTAGCGAACCATCCTGAAGTTGAAGCAGTCTATTACCCTGGTCTAACAACTCATAATAATCATGAAATTGCGAAACAACAGATGTCCGGCTATAGCGGAATGGTTTCCTTTACCTTGAAAAACGACGCAGATGCCATTCCTTTTGTAGAAGCTTTGCAACTATTTATCCTCGCTGAAAGCTTAGGTGGTGTCGAAAGTTTAGTGGAAATTCCTTCTGTGATGACTCATGCCTCTGTACCTAAAGAAAAACGCGAAAAAGCTGGAATCAAAGACGGATTGATTCGTTTATCCGTAGGAATCGAGTACGCCCAAGATCTTTTAGATGATTTGAACCAAGCCTTTACTCAATTGAAAAATCACTGATCCATTTTATCTTTAAAGAATTGAAAAAAAATCAATCAGTTTTCTACACCTGACCTGCAATAAGTGTTAGAATTTAGATAAATCGACCCAATCTTTTTAGAGGATTTTCATTTCCCTAAAAAGAATCATCAGATAGTTAGGAGTAATTCAATATGAAAATGAATGTCGAAAGTTTTAATTTAGATCACCGTAAAGTAAAAGCCCCTTATGTTCGTGTAGCTGATCGCAAAAAAGGCGAGCATGGCGATTTGATCATCAAATATGATGTCCGTTTCAAACAGCCAAACAAAGAACACATGGATATGGCAGGTTTGCATTCTTTAGAACATTTAACTG
>NZ_CP187851.1:0-447500 GCF_050555445.1 Enterococcus sp. DIV1304_2 | reverse complement strand
TTCACCGCGGCGTGCTGATCCGCGATTACTAGCGATTCCGGCTTCATGTAGGCGAGTTGCAGCCTACAATCCGAACTGAGAGAAGCTTTAAGAGATTAGCTTAGCCTCGCGACTTCGCGACTCGTTGTACTTCCCATTGTAGCACGTGTGTAGCCCAGGTCATAAGGGGCATGATGATTTGACGTCATCCCCACCTTCCTCCGGTTTGTCACCGGCAGTCTTGCTAGAGTGCCCAACTAAATGATGGCAACTAACAATAAGGGTTGCGCTCGTTGCGGGACTTAACCCAACATCTCACGACACGAGCTGACGACAACCATGCACCACCTGTCACTTTGCCCCCGAAGGGGAAGCTCTATCTCTAGAGTGGTCAAAGGATGTCAAGACCTGGTAAGGTTCTTCGCGTTGCTTCGAATTAAACCACATGCTCCACCGCTTGTGCGGGCCCCCGTCAATTCCTTTGAGTTTCAACCTTGCGGTCGTACTCCCCAGGCGGAGTGCTTAATGCGTTAGCTGCAGCACTGAAGGGCGGAAACCCTCCAACACTTAGCACTCATCGTTTACGGCGTGGACTACCAGGGTATCTAATCCTGTTTGCTCCCCACGCTTTCGAGCCTCAGCGTCAGTTACAGACCAGAGAGCCGCCTTCGCCACTGGTGTTCCTCCATATATCTACGCATTTCACCGCTACACATGGAATTCCACTCTCCTCTTCTGCACTCAAGTCTCCCAGTTTCCAATGACCCTCCCCGGTTGAGCCGGGGGCTTTCACATCAGACTTAAGAAACCGCCTGCGCTCGCTTTACGCCCAATAAATCCGGACAACGCTTGCCACCTACGTATTACCGCGGCTGCTGGCACGTAGTTAGCCGTGGCTTTCTGGTTAGATACCGTCAAGGGGTGAACAGTTACTCTCACCCTTGTTCTTCTCTAACAACAGAGTTTTACGATCCGAAAACCTTCTTCACTCACGCGGCGTTGCTCGGTCAGACTTTCGTCCATTGCCGAAGATTCCCTACTGCTGCCTCCCGTAGGAGTTTGGGCCGTGTCTCAGTCCCAATGTGGCCGATCACCCTCTCAGGTCGGCTATGCATCGTGGCCTTGGTGAGCCGTTACCTCACCAACTAGCTAATGCACCGCGGGTCCATCCATCAGCGGCACCGTAAAGCGCCTTTCAAAACGAAACCATGCGGTTTCGATTGTTATACGGTATTAGCACCTGTTTCCAAGTGTTATCCCCTTCTGATGGGCAGGTTACCCACGTGTTACTCACCCGTTCGCCACTCCTCTTTTTCCGGTGGAGCAAGCTCCGGTGGAAAAAGAAGCGTTCGACTTGCATGTATTAGGCACGCCGCCAGCGTTCGTCCTGAGCCAGGATCAAACTCTCATAAATAAAAGTTAGAACAATCTTGCGATTGTTAAGCTCAATTTGTTTGCTAGCATATTGCTTGCTTGTTAAAAATGTTTGTTGTCTTGAATTGAATCAAGACGCCCTACACATTTGGTTTGTCTTACTTTGTTCAGTTTTCAAAGGTCTACGTGATAATTGAAACACAACTGCCTCAACTTATCGTTTGTGGTTGCCGTAGCAACTTTTATATCTTAGCAAACTCTCGGATGATTGTCAACTATTTTTTAAAAGTTTTTTGAACTCGTTTTTCACGAGGTCGTTTTAGCAACTCACTTATAATAACTTGTTGTTTGTTATTTGTCAACAACTTTTTTCATCTCTTCTTTTGGAGAGACAACATTCCTTGATGAATTTCTCAAACAACACTAGTTATATTAACATGTGTTTTTCTATTCGTCAAGCATTATTTAAAGTTTTATTTACACTATTAAAATCAGTAATAAACAAAAAACAACAAAAAAAAATATACCATTTATTCTATTTAGTTGTCAATCACTATTTCTGATAAATCTATCTGGTATACTTTCAATTCTGATCCTCTTTATAGTAGAAATACGAAAAAGTCGAAATGTTTTATTTTGGAATATACGATTTGCCTCTTACACTTTTTGCTAGTTATCACTAGTTTCTTTACGAAAAATATGCAACGCGCCTTTGGTAATAAGCCAAAAAACCAGAGAACAGGCAAGTGAGATTTTGATTCTTTGGCTTGTTACTAAGGAAAAACCGATGATCCCAATTGTCTTTTTCAGTATGTAACACAATTGGATACAGTCTATTCATGTAAAATCAATTGCTCCATCAATCGTTGATCGTAGCCAACAAACAGCGCATCATCGATGATGATCAAAGGACGTCTTAAAAGATGACGTTGCGTTTTGCACAAAAATAGAAGTTGATCTTCCTGTTTTTTTGGAAGTCCAGCTTTAATTTTTTTGAATTCAAATGACCATGTAGTAAATAATTGTTCAATATCTGCATTTTCAAAACTACATAACTCTTTGACTTCTTTATTACTTAAAGCTCTACTTTCTAGATCAACAAATTGATAAGATAAGTTCTTTTTCTCTAACCATTGGATGGCTTTAACCGTTATGGTGCAATTCGTTGAACTATAGATTTTGATATTCACAACGTCTCCTCCTATTCTTACGAATACAAGACACTATGTTTCATATAAATCAAGTTTCTTGCGACACCTCGTATTTCTCTAGGAATAAATGCTCGTATTTCATCTTCATTGAATCCAATCAATACTCTTTTTTCATCAAGTAGAATCGGACGTCTAAGTAAAGATGGGTATTCTTTGAACAAGCGGATCATTTCTTTTAAGGATAAATCATTAAAATCGATCCCTAATTTCTCATAAACTTTTGAACGAGTAGAAATAATATCTTCGACTCCACCTTCTGTTGCGGCCAATATTTGTCGTATCTCATTTTCTGATAGAGGTTCTGCAAAGATATTCTTTTCTTCAAAATCAAGATGATTCGTTTGTAACCATGCTTTGGCCTTTCTGCAAGATGTACAGCTAGGCGAAGTGTATAGTTTTATCATTTTCTCACTCCTTTTTAATTGTAATCCCATTCTAAACGTAATATCAAAATAATGCCAGTCATACGCTATCCCCAAAATAAATAAAATTTGTTTTTGTTCATAAAATTGTTATTTAAACAATCACATAAAGGTTATATTCTTTTTATAAACAACGGTTATTTAAAATTTACATAAATAATTACAGTTATTTATTTTTTTGAATAAAAAAGCAAAGCAAGTGTATTTTTACTCGCTTTGCTTTTCGTCATTTATTTGATTTTTTTAACTTTACAACCTGTTTCTTTAATAAAACGTGAAGGTTTTAATTTTCTTTTCCCTTTAAACTCAGGTACACATAAATAAAGACGATTCCTTGCCCTAGTCATTGCAACATAAAAAAGACGCCTCTCTTCCTCAATCGTCGTTAATGGTTCGATTTTCAACTCACTTTTCAGTCTTTTGTCTTTTGCTACCGCGCCATTGTAAGGAATCATCCCTTCATTACAACCGATTAAAAAGACGTTACGATAACTTAAACCTTTGCTTTTATGAATACTCTGGATACATAAGGCATCTAGTTTCCCCTTACGATAAGCAATCAACCTTGTTTTTAGTTCTGCTGCAATTCCTTGGATCTCAAGATACAATTTTTTCAATTGTGGGATCGTTGGATATTGTCTGACAGTCTCCAGCAACCATTCTTTGTCACCTTGCTCGATTTCTTTATTCGGTCTTGGCAAGCGACAATAGGCCTCAATCAGTGAAACACATGACCGCTTCGTTGGTTGATCAAATGTTTCCAGCGCGCTTACAAATGTCTTTAGTTCTTTTTCTCTAGCTTCTAAATTAGGCCGCCGTTTTAAAATATAAGCGACAATATCTTGGTCACTGTTTTTATTAGAGAAAAATTGGTCACATTCATTTGTTTTCAGATAACAATTAATCATCAACTGTCGTAACAACTGTTGGTGTGCTTGCACTTTTATCGGTGTTGCCGCATCATACCAACCGATAAACTTTTGATAAAATTGATAAAAAAGCTTAATTCCATAGATTCCCGCATATTGGGTATCTGCTTCTAGTACAAATGGAATATCTGTTTGGATCAAACGTTGCACCAATGCTTGTGTTTGTGATAATGAGCGATATAAAATAATAGATTCTTTGTATTTTCCTTTGTCTTCTATAAAAGCATATACTTGCTGAATCAACCAGTCACTTTCCTCTTGTACCGTTTTAAATGATAATGCCTGTAATACGCCTGGTTCCTTTTGTGCTGGTACCATCGCTTTAGGTATGCGATCCTTTTTATTGTACGTGATCAATCGATTAGCTCCTTGAACGATCGACGCTCGCGAACGATAATTGGTCAATAGAAAGAGTGTTTTTGTTGGATATTCTTTTTCAAACTGTTTGATATAATCAGGTTCTGATCCTCTAAAGCCATAGATACTTTGATCATCATCTCCAACGATGATCAACTTGATTGGCGAGTCTTTCGTAATCAACTGAACGATTGCCCATTGCAAAGGATTCGTGTCTTGAAACTCGTCGATAAACAAGTAATCGTATTTTTGACCTACATATCTTCTGACATTTACATGAGAGAGGGCATTTTTCAAATTTTGTAGAACATCATTGAATTCAAAAAGTCGTTGCTTTTGTTTTTCTTCATATAGTTCAGTCATTAATTGATCCATACGCTCAGAGATAGGTTGACGTGGGTCTTTTTCAATGGAATCAAATCTCTTTTTGATCAATTGGATGATCTCCTGTTGGGAGAGATTCATGTTTTGCCAATAATCCAATCTGTTAGCAATCGTTTTCTCACCATACTGATCGAAAGAATATAGTTGATATTTTTTTATTAGTTTCTGCAGTAAAAGATTTACTTTATATGGTGTGTCTTTAGAAAACTCACCTTGAATCCCTTCGGCAGAAAGATCCGGAAACTGCCGTTTGATATCACTGTACAGACGATAAAAAATACTATGAAAAGTTCCGATCGTTACATTCGTTTTTCTTTGACTAAAATTATCCACCCGTTTTTTCAATTCATTGGCAGCATTTCGAGTAAAGGTAATCATTAAGATCCTTTGCTCTTCTACTTGTTCTTCATTCATCAGATATACAGCTTTTGCACATATCGTTTGTGTTTTTCCACTTCCTGCACCTGCAATGATTCGTAAGTGTTTGCTCATATCATAAGTGATTGCTGCTTTTTGTTCATTATTGAATCGATTATAAGAACGCTTCTCAATATGTTCAAAAAATGATTCATTTGGCTGTTCTTCCTCATGTTGTTCTTCTACCAACCCTGGTGCTTCCCCATATGCAGCTTCATAACTAGCAATTATTTCTTCTTGCATTCGAAAAATTTGTTGGAGCTTTTTATATTTTCTTTCCCAATGGCTGATTTCTCTTTGCAATCGAAGAATTTCTTTCTCATTTTCTTGATTGATCATCTTCCCCATCTTTCTTTTATTTATTTTCTACTCCATTTATTTTCTTTATACTACCAGACCTTTACAAAAAATAAAATGGGGCTTCACCCTTTTACGATCGTGGTCTTAGGAAGAAACAAAAGAAACTCTACTATCAACTGATGTATTTGATGAGTTCCTAAAACTACATGAGAACCCCAAAAAAGCAAAACCCACTTTTCCTTTACCTTTCAAAGTAAAAATAACCAGTCAAATCCAAAAATGATTTTCCATCATTCAAGATTTGACTGGCTATTTATCAGAATACTATTTTTCATTCATGAACAGTTACTATTAGTAGCTGTACTCTTTCACTGCACTTGACTTACGAACGACTAATTGCCAGTGTAAATTGTGTGCAGTTTCATTGTCTTCATCTGCGCAATTGAGAACACGAACCATCAAACTATTCTCATAGATTTTTTCAATTTCTGCTTCAATTGGAGAACAAAATAAATCTGATACAAATGCGTACGTTTTACCGACTTCAAATAGATTTTCATTTTCCATGCTATTTCCTCCATTATGTTGTGCATACGGCACAACTTCTTTTGATAAAATTTCGAATCTGTTACCTTTATTGACAAACCCACCTTCTTAAAGGCTTGCATTTTAACATAGACTACCTTGTTGTTGATATCAGAAGGCAACAACATAAGGGGAAGGGGAGTTGCTGCCTTCTATTAAGAAGTTGGTAAAACAAAAATATAAGAACGTGCCACTTACATTTATCTTCGCAACCTCTACTAATTTTTAACATAAATTTTTAAACATAACACAGAAATATCATAAAAAGTTCTTTTGGCATCAAAACTGTTAAATAATCTCACTCTTTTTTGGTGTAATCGTACGTTTAGTTGAAAATTTAAAGATGATTTGATAGTTTTACAGGAAATTTTTTAATTATTTAGAGATAAACATGTCTTTTATTTTTTACATAAGAAAAAGCTTTTCATTCTTATATAACAAATATGTTACAAAATTCACTTAGTTAACGATTTTGATGTCAAAACGTCCTTTTATGAATCGAAAAACTTTTTTTATGTCTTTTCGCTTATTATAGTATTCGGAGGTACGTATAGAGATGAAAAATAAAGTGGTAAATCGAATATTGGCAATATTATTCAACGGAAAACAAGATGAAGAAGATATGACTTACATCCAAGTGAAGTTTGCTCTGGAAGTTTTGCTGAACAATCTTGGAAAACTTGCTGTCGTTTTTGTATTTTCTTTATTGACAGGCACGTGGGCAGAAACAGGAATGACTTTCCTTTCATATATCTGTATTCGCAGATATGCTTACGGTCTCCATTCCGATTCTGAATTTGTTTGCTTACTTTGGACTTTGCTTTATTTGTGGGGGGTTCCCTTAGTAATGAAACATTATCAATTGACTTTCTCTTTCCCTATGATGGTCCTTTTGTTAATTGTTTGTTTTTTCCTTTTGCTTCGCTATGGATCAAGAGGCACAGCCCTTAACCCAATTGCACCAGAGAAACGCCCACCCCTACTAAAAAAAGCAATTTTCATGTATCTTTTATTTGCAGTACTCACATTATTTTTCTCTGCTTCTTACTTTTCTACCTATTTACTACTTGGGATTATTTTAGAAATAGCTACGTTGCTTCCAGTTACAAATTACATGATGAATATTGGAGGAATTTTTTATGAAAAAAACAATCGTTAAACAATTAACTAACCTTTCTGATTTCTTTGTATCTGGCTGTTGCTTCGGTATGAGCTCAGAATTTAAAATACCTGAAAAATTAAAAAAATAATATTATAAATATGCTATAATTTGGGAAAACGCAATGGGAGCTGTGCTTTATGTTTTTGTGGTCCATAGCCTTGCAATATCTGATTTACACAAGTTCTATCTTAATCATCAATTCCCAAATTAAAAATAAATACCTATTTTCTACGTTTAGTCTCTTGGCAGCAGCCCTGTTGGGAATACTTTACCCGATTTTAGGTATTTTTTCTGCACTTGTCGCAATTGCCATGTTGAGTCTACTTTTCTTTTTCTTTTCATCCTCGCGCCAACATATGATCTACGCATTACCTTTGGGATTATTAGCTTCCATTTTAGGCGATCATTTGACGAGCGTTGCGGATTTTTTAGTATTGGAATCTGCTGTCATTGAACCTGGAGATGCATTACAATATTTCCATATAACTGTATCAGCGATTTTATCTTTATTATTTGCGTATGGATTCAAAAAGTTTTTAGATAATTGGTCCGCTAGTGTTGACCGTCGAATGATTGGTACAATCGGTTCATTGGTTTTACTTACCTACTATATCATTATTTTTTATACACGATTTTCTGGTGAAACGCCAAAAGTACTAGCATTAAATACGAGCTTTTTTATCCTTTATCTGTGTGTCGGCCTAATTATCTTGATTTACTATTGGAAAATATCAAATAAAAAGATGGCAGATCAATTATTGGAACAACGCATCCAATTGCAGCAAGATTACATTAGAGATCTAGAAAAAAATTATCAAGAGCTTAGAGAATTTAAACACGATTATCAAAATCTGTTGTTTTCTTTGAATAGTTATATTTCTGAAGGCGATCTTGAGGGCTTACAAAAATATTACAACCAAACGATTTTACCTACACGTGAAATGATGAATCTCTTCCCAGCAAACCTTAGCTTACTAGACAAAATGAAGGTACCTGAAATAAGAAGTCTATTCTCTTTAAAATTAATGATGGCACAAGAAAAAGGTATCTCTGTCCAATTGACCGTTCCAGATGAAATCGTCATTGGTAAAAAATATACGATCAATTTGGTAAGAATGCTTGGTATTATTCTTGATAATGCAATCGAAGGTGCAACAATAACCAAAAAGAAAAAAATCGAAGTGCTGATCATCAAGAAAAAACAGTCGTTGATGATACGCGTCATCAACACTACTACGAATACGTTTCCATTGAGTAAGTTAAAACAAAAAGGCTTCTCGACGAAAACAAATCCCAAAAATGAAGGATTAGGTTTATTTATTCTTGATGAGTTAACAAAAACGAATCCTTATCTTTTTCTTGAAACATCGATTGAGAATCAGCGATTTTCACAAACAATCCATATACAATTAAAGGAGTAATTTTATGATTCCCATTTACATTTGTGAAGACGATCCGAAACAACTGGAAGTCATCTCTACAGTAATCAAGAATCGGATCATGATTGAAAATTTGGATAGTTATGTCCATATTGCAACTTCTGATCCTATTGAACTCCTCAATGCAGCAAGGATACGTACGTCTTCTTTTGGTATTTATTTTTTGGATATCGAACTGAAAGACAGTGAATTAGATGGCATTGCCATTGGAAAACGAGTACGTGACTTGGACTCGCTTGGAAAAATCATTTATGTTACTTCACACACCGATCTTTCCATGACGATTTTGAAAAGCAACATTGAGCCGACTGATTATATCATCAAAGAAGATATTTTTGATCTTAAAGAAAATGTTGAACGTATCTTAAGTAAGATATTCGAAGATTTCCAAACTGCGCCATTACAAAAGGATATTTTTAGAATTGAATTCAATGATGAAATCAAATTTTTACCTATTCGAGATATCCAATACTTTTCTACTGCTCAAGGTACTCCTCATAAACTGGAGGTCCATTTGACACATGCCCAAATGCAGTTTTACGAGAAGATAAAAGATATCGAAAAGAAAAGTCAACACTTTATCCGCTGTCACAAATCTTATGTCATCAATACCCAAAATGTCCAAACAATCAATAAGAAAACACGAGAAGTGACTCTATCCAACGGGGAAGTGATCCCTGTTTCGATTCGTGGGCTAAAGAAGTTGATTTCTTGAAAGACAATAAAATAAATAATTTCTTTTTAATAAAGAAACGAAGAATGAATGAAAAAGTCGTAAAATCCTCTTTTCCATTCATTCTTCGTTTTTTAGTATCGTTTAATGCGCGATCATTTCTTGCGCGATTTCTTTTCCAGTCATTTCTTCAGGATAGAAAGTTGGCCAATTGTCCATTTCTTCTAGTAACGCTTCTTGGCTTTCATTTCCTAAATAGATATGGAAATGGTCTGATTTGGTAGGCGCAATCGAGTGGTCACTGAATTGTACATACTTGAACGCACCAGAATCAGGATCTTCCGCTTCAAACAAGAAACGGACACCGCGATTACCTGCTGAATAGTTCAAGATTTCTTTACCAGCATAACGGTATTTCGATTCTTTAACTTCGCCATCCTTGAAAGTAAAAATCATCGTATCATCTTTGATCTCAATTTTTTCGACATCTGTTTTGTAGCCTATTTCATAATATTCACGATACTCTTCAGCTGTCATATCTGGATTTGTTTTGGCTTTATATTCAAATACTTGATCAAACGTTCCATCTGCCATATACGTATCGACAGTTTGCCAGATACCATTCCAATCCGACAATGGACGGTCTTGGACCTCTGAATCTTCAAAATAACCATTATAAACTGTTTTTTCTTTTTCAGGTTTCAATGTATCTTCTAATGGATTTTCAGTATCCGTCGTTTTTTGGAGCGCTTTTAAGTTTGCTTCCATGATTGAAATGTACGTTTCACCGTTATCCATTTGCTCTTTTGTCAATCCTTCTAAAGGATTCAATACTGCTAACGATACGCCTGCTTCAGTAGCTAAAGTACGAGCGATACTGTCTTTGGCATTCTCTTCAAAATAGATATATTCAATCCCATGGTCTTCAACAAATTCTTTTAACTCGGCAATTCTTGCAGCAGATGGTTCTTCACTTGAAGAAAGACCGGCAATTGGTACTTGATTAAGACCATATTCTAGAGCTAAATAATTGAACGCAGCGTGTTGGGTCACAAATGATTTTTGTTTTGCTTGACCTAATGTTTCTTTAAAAGTGTTGTGTAGCGTTTCTAATTCTTCTAAATAAGAGGCAGCATTTTCAGTGAATGCTTCTTCTTTTTCAGGATATGCCTCAATCAATTGGTCACGAATCGTTTCTACTTGCTTCATCGCTAGATTAGGAGCTAACCAAACATGTGGATCTAATTCATGTGAATGACCGTGGTCTCCGTGATCGTGATCATGGTCGTGGTCATCCGCATGATCATCGTGATCATGGTCTTCATGATCGTGGTCTTCATCGTCATGATCGTGGTGATGGCAATGACCATCCCCAGGCAATAACAACATTCCTTCTGTTGCTTTGATTGGAAGTACATCGCCCTCTTTTAAAGTATGTTCAATTGCTGGAACCCAAGTTTCCATATTTTCATCATTATAAACAAAAACATCAGCATTTTGGATTTTTGCCATATCTCTTGCAGAAGGTTCGTAGTCATGTGAATCTGTTCCAGCTGGAATCAATAATTCAACATTTCCCTCCTCACCAACTACTTGCTTCGTAAATTCGTACATTGGATAAAATGTCGTCATTACATTCAAGTTTTCATCATTTTGTGCATTTGTATTTGTTGCAGTATCTCCTGTGCCACAACTTGCAAGGATCCCTGTCAACAGTAATCCTCCTACCACCTTGATCCAACGTTTCATTTTATTCGCTCCTTCTCATCTTCTTTCTCTATTTGATTACGATTAATAAACACAAATCGTAATAGTTACGTTTTAGCAACAGGAATTAATTTAGCATAGAATCAAACCAACCGTCAAGCATTATTACTAAATTTATTTTATTATCGAAATTCGATTGATTTTTCAACTGTATCATTTTCTTTTTATACCCGTTTCAGATTATAATAACTTGGAGTAGGACAAGGTTGTGAAAGAAGCGGTCAGCACTGAGTAATAAGACAGGAAAATCAAAAATGGTTTTTTCATTTTGGATTTTCTTGGCTTATTATTGAAGTGTTGCTTCTTGAACACCGTTTATCTAGGTTGTGAAAGAAGCGTTTTGACCTGAGCAGTAAGATGGAAAATCAGAAAATAGCTTCTCATATTTTTCATCGTTTGGCTGTCTATTAAAAAGGCTTCATTCGATCTCAATAGTTGCTTCGTGAGAATAGCCCAACCCAAAAACCAACTACTTATTTCAAGAGAAAGGAGAACTATCGTGGAAAAAAAACCGAAAGAATCTTCCCGACTGATTCGTTTTTTAGGAGGGAAAACTTCGTATTACGTTCTAGGATTACTTGTGATGATCGCGTTGGTCATTTACTTTTTCCAAAAGATTGCTTTTATATTCAAACCACTGGTTGTCATTTTTATCACGACTTTACCACCAGTCCTTTTTGCTTTGGTCATATATTATTTATTAGAACCTTTGATCAAACGTCTCAGCAAGAAACTCTCACGTAATCTGTCAGTCATTTTAGTTTTTGTTATTATTTTATTGCTGATTGGCTTAGGAGGTGTCTGGCTGTTTCCGTTTTTAGAACAGCAAGCAACCACATTGATTCAACAACTACCTGACCTATTCCAAGATTTCCAACAAACGTTGAAGGACTTTTTAGCACAGACACCATTTTCTGATTCATTCAATCAATTCTTTGCATCGATCGATGATTTCACCGATAACTTTACTTCATTCATCGGTAACTATTGGCAGAGCGGTGCAGAAAGTCTAGGAAATCTATTCTCAGCGGTCACAACGACCTTTATCACTTTATTTACTGGTCCGATCATTGCCTTTTTCCTTTTAAAAGATCCGCACAATTTTTATCAATCGGTCTTAGGTATCGTTCCACCAAAATTTCGCACAGATTTTCGGACTTTGACTAAAATTGCGAACCAACAATTAGGTGCTTTCTTAAAAGGACAAATCATCGCTTCTTTCATTCTAGGCGCCGTTTACTGGGTAACTTTTTTATTGATTGGCTTAGAATTTGCAAGTATTCTGGCTATCGCTGCTGGTTTATTATGTATTATTCCTTATATCGGTCCATTCATCGCTTTCTTTCCGGGACTATTCATTGCTTTTCAAGATTCGACGTTCATGGCTGTAAAATTTGTGATCGTCTGGTTCGTTGTCCAGTTGCTTCACGGAGATCTTGTGGTCCCTCGTGTGATGGGTGATCGGTTACAGATCCACCCCATCACGATTTTGATTGTCTTATTAGTCATGGGAGATCTTCTAGGAATCATGGGCGTCATTTTTGGTATTCCGATCTATACATTGATCAAACTACTCGTTGTTTTTCTCTTTAGAAAATTCAAACAGCGTTACAATAAGTTTTATGGGGATCAAGGCGTTTATCAAAAAGCTGATTTTTCAGAGAAGGATTACTTTAAGTAACAAAAAAGGATAGGCGTGAGACATGAGTCCACTCCTATCTTCTAAAAAACTATACGGTATTCATCGAGCAACCTTTCAGAGATGAGCAAATCCCATAAATAGGAAGTGGGACATTAGCACTCTTCCACCACCTAAAACCGAATAAACGGCGGGAGCAGAAGTAACCTCTTCGGAAATAAGGCGCCATCCACAAAAATTTGAAGAACAATTTTCGTGGATGGCGCCTTATTTCTCGAGGCTAAACACTTCTGTCCCGGCCTCATTTTTCAAACTATTCGTTTGTCACAGCCTCTACTTTTCTTGCACTAATAGTGCGACTGCTTGATAAGGTTGTAACTTCATTTCTTTTTCAACTGTCGTTGGGTAGTTACTGATCAATACTTCCGCACCTACAAATTCTTCCGGTAATTCCACCGACGTTTCTTTCGCGTAAAAATTGGTCAGAACTAATAATTTTTGATGATCGGTTTGTCTAAGATAGCCATAGACTTGTGGATGCTCAGGTGCATAGGCTTTGTAATCACCATTAGCAATCACTGGATATGTTTTTCTTAGTTGGATCAGTCTTTGGTAATAGGCAAAAATCGACTGTTCTTGCTTTTGCTCGTTTGCTACATTAATTGTTTCATGCTTCGATGCTAAAGGTAACCAAGGTGTCCCTGACGTGAAGCCAGCTTGTGGTTCATCTGTCCACTGCATCGGTGTGCGTGAGTTATCTCGTGACTTTGCTTTAATTCGTCGAAAGGCTTCTTCTGGCGTGAATCCTTGTTCTTGTAACAGGTTATATGCGTTTAAGCTTTCAATGTCCCGATAGTCAGAAATCGAATCGAAGTCAGGATCGATCATCCCGATTTCTTCTCCCATATAGATATACGGAGTACCTCGATTTAAATGGATCATCGTGGCCAACATTTCTGCCCCTTGTTTACGGTACTGTTCGACATCGACAAAACGATTTAAGGCACGTGGTTGGTCATGGTTATTCAAAAATAGTGCATTCCAGCCATTTCCTGCGCTCATTTCTTCTCCCCAAGTATGGAACAAACGCTTTAACTCTTCAAAATCAAATGGCGGAGTTGTCCATTTATTGCCATTTTCATAATCGACTTTCAAATGGTGGAAATTAAATACCATTGACAATTCATTTCGTTCTGGTGACGTATATAAAAGACAGTTTTCGATAGTCGTTGAACTCATTTCTCCTACCGTTAGGATTTCAGGGTCTTGGCCAAACGTTTCTTTATTTAAGCGTTGTAAATACGTATGAGTAATTGGTTTATCTGTGTACTCGGCTTTCCCTTCATTTTCCGCGTTGTTTTTCAGTTCCTCGTCTTTTCCGATCACGTTGATTACATCAAAACGGAACCCTTTGACACCTTTATCCATCCAAAAACGAACAACTTTGAATAATTCTTGTTGGACTGCTTCATTACGCCAATTCAAATCAGCTTGCGTTTTATCATACAAATGTAAATAGTACTTCCCTGTTTCGCCGAAGGGCGCCCAAGCGTTCCCACCGAATTTTGATACCCAATCTGTTGGTTCATCTCTTAAAATAAAGAAATCTTGATAATACTTGTCTCCAGCTAATGCTTTTTGGAACCATTCATGTTCAATAGAGACATGGTTCAATACCATATCTAGCATGATGTCGATCTGATATTTTTTTGCTTCAGCGACTAGCTCTTCAAAATCAGCCATCGTACCGAATAATGGATCGATTGCTTGATAATCAGAGATATCATACCCATTGTCTTTTTGCGGGCTTGGGTAAAAGGGATTCAACCAAATCATATCAATGCCCAATTCATTTAAATAAGGCAATTTTTCTTTGACTCCTGGTAAATCACCAATCCCATCACCATTCGTGTCACGATATGACTTGGGATAAATCTGATAAATCACTTTTTCTGTAAACGCCATAAGCCTGTACCTCCAGCTGTTTTTTAACTTATATATACAAGTTGATAATCCAATTATATATGAAACGTAAGCGTTTGTAAATCAATGACGCTAGGAAATGTGTGCCATCATTTTTCCAGCAAATATTTTACGTTAAATCGATCATTCACGCCGCGCTCAATTCATTTAACTATTTATTTTTTTACAAATTCCTTTTTCAAGAAAATAAATTCTTTTAGTTATGTTATATTTAAGTATAGGGTCGTGATATAAATCAGCTTGTAGCATCTAAAATCGATTGAACAGTCTTCAAGTAACATGCTTTTTTCATACATACCCTAAACGATAAAAAGCCAAAAAGCGGAGGATCTCTACTATGACTTTTTTAAAACGTTCCAAATTATTTGCAACACTTGTTTTACTTAGCTTGACAGGAATCACTATTTTTATTTTTTCTAAGATCACTTTTATTTTCAGGCCACTCGAAGCGATCATGGCAAGTATCTTCTTGCCAATCTTGATTTCAGTTTTCGTATTTTATATTTTTCTTCCAATATACAATCAACTCCTCAAATATATAAAATCAAGAACGCTTGCGGTCACACTGATGATGCTACTGATTTTGTTAACTGTGTATTTGACCGTACAAGTGATTTTACCGATCATCATTTTGGAAATCAGTAAATTTATCGGTCAGGTTCCTCAAATTCTTTATGTTTTGGCAGAGAATCTAGATGGTTCCTTATTAGAAGAACGCTTGCTCCCATTTATTGATACACTGGAATTGAACCAATTGACACGTTTTGTTTTACAATTTGTTTCAGGTGCCACTTCAAGTTTAGTCAATGTATTCGAAATCGTTTCGCGCTCTGCGATCATTCTCTTTACGATTCCACTCTTACTGATTTATATGTTCAAAGATGGCGACAGGATTCCAGCTATATTGACACGCTACACGCCTAAGAAATTCCATCAGTTAGTCAGA
Organism: Enterococcus sp. DIV1304_2; assembly: GCF_050555445.1. NCBI lineage: Bacteria > Bacillati > Bacillota > Bacilli > Lactobacillales > Enterococcaceae > Enterococcus > Enterococcus sp. DIV1304_2. Next base: position 431,933 of record NZ_CP187851.1, on the reverse strand, counting down.
GATTGGTGCCATGATTTCCATTTAGCAGCTTCGACCTATATTAGTGGCAAGCTTTTAGTCTGTACGTATGTAGGTGTGGGGAGTTATCTTGTTTTTAAAGTATTAGGCTTGCCAAATGCGTTATTACTTGCCTTGATTTGTGGATTGATGGATATCATTCCTTATTTTGGTCCGTTTATTGGTGCTGCACCGGCTTTACTGTACGCATTAAGTCAAGACGTGAAAACAGCCTTACTCTTAGTAGCTTTCATCACCTTGATTCAATTTGGGGAATCTTACTTGGTGTCTCCTCTAGTGATGAATAAGATGATTCATATCCATCCAATTGCGACTGTTTTTCTTTTACTTGTCGCTGGGAACTTGTTTGGCTTATTAGGAATGATCCTCGTATTGCCGACGTATACGATCATTCGGGAGATGATCCGTAGCTTTATTCGCTTTAAGAACACTACTGATACAGCTAATTCAACTCATCCAACTGAATAATCCTAGGGATAAACGGGGAACTTTACCGTTTATCCTTTTTTGGCTTTACCTCGAAGCTCTCTTTATCTATTCTCCTCTATCTTTCAACAAAAAAACCGTTTATTGCGATCTTCTTTTTCAAGAATAAGCAATAAACGGATCAGAACTATCGATTGATCTATTCTGTTGGTTCATCGATGAAACGTTGGACCTTCATCTTCAACTGATATTTTTTTCGTAATTCAGCAATCTCCACCATCATCTCTGATTTGTGGTGACGATCGATTGCTTCTTGATCTGTCCAGCGATCTACCAATAAGATCGATTCAGCATCTTCTAAAGGAATAAAATACTCATAACGTTCATTTCCTTCTTGCGCACGAATGCGTTCGACGATTCCTCGCTCTGTCATTTCTTGGGCAAATGCCTTTGCATTGCCTTCTTTACCGCTATATAGGATATTCACAGTAATACTCATCTTAGTCCCCCCACTCGTTATTCATTTGATTTCAATGCATCGATCATATCAATATGCTTCAATTTGAAATGAGTGACGATCATCACGATCACCGTGAATAGAATCGTCAAAGCAGCGGATAGTGTATAAGCAACCCAGGTAATAACTAACGGGAAAATCACTGATTCCATTGAAGCTTGGCGTAAAATAAAGTCGGTCAGCACATAACCGATCCCAAATCCTCCAATGATCCCTAATAAAGTAAAGATGATATTTTCTCGAACGATGTACATCGTGACTTCTTTATCAAAAAAGCCTAATACTTTGATCGTAGAAAGTTCACGTACTCGTTCAGAGATATTGATATTCGTTAAATTGTATAAAACGATAAACGCCAATAAACCAGATAGAACGACGAAAATGATGACCACTGCATCTAAATTTGAAAGAGATTCTTCTTGGTTCTTGATCTGTGTCGAAATAAAAGAGGTATTAGTAACCGCCCCCGTTTTCAATAATTCTTCTGAGAGTGTATCCTCTTCTTCTTTCGACATCTTTTCTGTTTTGAGTAAATACGCATTGGTTGTCATTGGCTGTCCAGAAATCTCTTCATAGTACGTTGGACTCATATAGACAAAATTACCCAAATAATTTTGCAAAATGACTGCCACCGTTCCATGTAATTTTTGTTGATCGTCATCATACATTTCCACCGTATCACCGACAGATAAATCGAATAATTCAGCCGCTTTACGTGTAATCGCAAGCCCATGATCTGGTAGTTCTACCGATTGATCGTCCGTTGTTTTCAAATGGATGAACGTTTCTAATGCTTGTTCATTTTCTGGTACCATCAAAGTCAAACTTTGTGATGCTTGGCCTTTTTTACGTAGTTCAATCGTTTGCGAATCAATCGCTAAACGATCAGTGATCTTCGCTTGATCATCCATTGCGTCATTGATTTCTTTTTGACTCGTTTCATCAGTTTGATTGGTCGTTACGATCGCTTGATAATCAATGATTGGTCCAAACTGTTTGGCAGAAACCGAGCTAAGCGAATCCTTTAGCCCAACTCCTGCGACCATCAATCCTGCACAACCGGCAATTCCGATGATTGCCATGAACATCCGTGATTTATAACGGAAAAGATTACGATAACTGATTTTTTGATTGAAGCTTAAACGTGACCAAAGAGGAGTAATGTATTCTAAAAGAATTCTTTTCCCCGGTTTCGGTGCTTTAGGCTGTAACAAAGCAGCTGGTCGTTCGCGTAGATCTTTGAATAGAACTAACATCGCTGCACCAAAAGCAGCAATGAAGAACGCAATAGCTGCTTGGATGATTGGTGGCCAATCATAGAAAATCACCGCACTGCCAATATCATAACGTTCGTTTGAAAGCTCAAAAATGATCCGTGGCAAAAGATTGGTTCCTAATATCGTTCCTAAAATGATTCCGATACCTGAAGCGAGACAAGCATAAATGGCATATTTTTTGGCAATCTCCAATTTACTGTATCCTAAGGCTTTCAATGTACCGATTTCTCGTCTATTTTCTTCTACCATCCGTGTCATCGTGGTAAAAGTGATCAATGCTGCAATAAAGAAGAAAAAGACTGGAAAGACATTTGCGATGGCTGCGATGCGTTCAGCTAGATCGCCAAATTCCTGAAAGCCGACATTTTCCGATCGCTCTTGGAAAAGATAAGTTGGCTTGGCTAATTCATTGATTTTTTCTTCATTCTCCGCAATAGATGCTTCGGCCTCTGTTAGCTCCGCTTCTTTTGTTGTCAATTGTGCTTCTTGCTCTGATAATTGACTTTCTTGTTCCGCTAAAGCACTCAATGCCGGTGTTCGCTGCGGTTCAGGTAACTGCTCCAAGACTTGACGTTGTTGATCAATCTGCGTTCTCGCTGCTTCTAATTGACTTTTCGCATCAGCCACTTGTGATTTTCCGGCTGCGATTTCTTGTTTTGCAGGGCCTAAAGCATCCTTGCCCTCTTGCTTCAGCTGTTCTAAACGTTGTTGCGGTCGCTCTTCAAACAACCCTTCCAGCTTTTCGATGTTTTTTTCCATCTCTTCTTGGTATTCTTCACTGTACGTATTTAAATCGTCGACATTTGCAAAGTCAAGATATAATACGGATTGGATATCTGTTTTAAAATTATCTTGGGGGACATAGGCAAAGTAATCAATACTCCCATTCCCTACATTTGCAAAACCTCGTTCTAAATTATTGATGAATAACGGCGAGCGGACAAAACCTGTAATCTTGTATGCCGTCTCTTTCAAGTCATCTGATTCAATCGTGTAGGTGTCACCGATGCTGTATCCTTGATTTTTTGCCTTCTCATCTAGTACAAGTTCATCATCCGATTGTGGCAAGCGACCATTGATCACCGTCAACTCATTTTGTTTCATATCTGGAGCGTAAGAGAATACTTGGACAACTTCATTTTTATTGGCATTCGCGTAATATAGTTGTTTGCCCGTTTCAACGGTTACATCTGAGAGTTTCTCTGCTTCTGCAACATCTTCTTTCGTCAATCCTGCTGTCGAAATGATCTGTAGATCAGAGAGTTTACCTGCCCTGACATATTCATCCATCGTTTTTTGCATCACAGGACCAGCTGTCTTGACGCCTACATATAAGAGCGTGCCGAGTAAAATGATCAATATAATCGCGATAAAGCGTCCTTTTGATTGGCGTATTTCACGAAATCCTGCTTTGAGGTAAGTTCTATTTTTCATGGCAAACCTCCTTACCAAACAAGTTCATCGATAGATGAAGGCTGTTCATTCAATTCGACTGCACGGACTTTTGCATCGTTGATATGGATTACTCGGTCAGCGATTGGTGCTAAAGCCGAGTTATGTGTAATGATCAAAACGGTATTGCCATGTTCACGACTAGCATTTTGCAACAATTTCAATACTTGTTTTCCTGTTTCAAAATCCAATGCGCCAGTTGGTTCATCACAAAGTAATAATTTTGGGTTTTTCGCAAGCGCTCGTGCAATCGACACACGTTGTTGTTCGCCCCCTGATAATTGTGATGGGAAATTATTCAACCGGTGCGCAAGCCCAACTTGTGTCAAAACTTCTACAGGATCTAACGCATTTGGCGAAACTTCTGTTGCCAATTCAACATTTTCTTTTGCAGTTAAGTTAGGAACAAGATTATAAAATTGAAAAACAAAGCCAACATCTGTCCGGCGATAAGCCGTTAATTGTTTGTCATTGAATTGAGCAATATCTGTTTCATCAATAATGATCTGTCCCTCATCCGGTGTATCCATCCCACCTAAAATATTCAATACCGTTGATTTCCCTGCTCCACTAGGCCCAAGAATAATCACTAATTCTCCTTTTTCAATGGAGAATGAAATATCGTCATTCGCTGTAATCGTTGTTTCGCCCATCTGGTAACGCTTAAATTCATTTTTTACTTCTACATATTTCATAAAACTTCCACCTTCATTCTCCCTTTTATTTATCTATTTGGTAAATCTCTTATATTTTAACACTGAAATGAAAGGTTGTGAAAAAAACCTTTTCAAAAGAGGTCGTGAAAGGCACGTTTAGCACAGAGGCATAAGAAAGAAAAATAGAAAATGGTTCTTTCATTTTTTGATTTTTTTGGCTTATTATTGAAGTTTTACTTCTGGAATACCTTTTATCCGGTTCTAGAGTGTGCAAGATGACGAATATCACAGAATCATCATTTACTTCTTTACGTATTCATGGGAAAATGACACTAAGAAAGAGATAGGAGTATAGCAATGGCAAAGAAAAAAGTGACGATCAAAGACGTTGCGAAACATTCAGGCGTATCCATCGCAACTGTCTCACTGATCTTGAATGGCAATGAAGCAAAATTCCATCCAGATACGGTCAAAAAAGTAGTAAAAGCAAGAGACGAATTAGGTTACCAACCCGATTACATTGCACGTCAAATGATCACAAAGAAAACAAAAACCATCGGTGTTCTTGTCCCTGATATCACCAATCCTTTTTTCAATACGTTGATGCAAGGGATCGAAGACTATCTTTATCAACAAAATTTTGTCACGATTCTATGCAATGCAGATTTTGATCATCAAAAAGAAACGGATTATTTACTTGAGTTGACGCAACGTGGTGTCGACGGGTTTATTATTGCCTCTTCGGCTGTCTCAACGATAGCCCTTCAAGTTTCTTTGAAGAAACAAGGGAAACCATTTATCGTATTAGATCAGAAAAAAGCAGAAGGTTCTAGTGATGCGGTCTTAACAGATGATTATCAAGGTGGGTACTTAGCCGGTGAGCATCTACTAGGCTTAGGTCATCAGGAAATTGCTTTAGTCTATCCACAACAGACACCGCAAAATGTCCAAAATCGGATAGATGGTTTCTTAGCAGCGTGTAAACATGTGGATCATTCTGAGAAACAGATTCATTGGTTCCCTACTCACTTTTCAAAAAAAGGGGGCTATGAAATCGTTCCTGATTTACTTTCCTCTGCTACTACAGCGATCTTCGCATTGAATGACGAACTAGCTTTTGGTGTATATCGCGGATTAGCGGAGCAAGATAAACTCATTCCCGAAGATTATAGCATCATTGGCTATGATAATATTGATATGTGTGAATACATGAAGCCTAAATTAACGACCATTGCTCAACCCATTTTAGAGTTAGGTAAAGCGACTGCTCGTTTACTCTTAGAACGCATCCAACACCCTGATAAATCATGGGAAGAACTTTTATTGCCCGTAGAGTTGATCCAACGTTCCTCAACTCAATCGATCGATCTCTCCGCCCCACAATAACACGAATATTTGTTGCGAATCAATGATGACTGAACCTGTTATCATTGGTTTTTAAAATAATGCGTTATTTTATATTTTTATTTCTTCCATAAAAAGCCAGCAACCAGGGCTTTTTTTTACGTTCGTTATTTAACGAAATGTTTTGAAGAATTGATAAATCTTTGGTAAACTTATAGTAAGTGTACTCATTTCCCCCAAAATTTGTGCCCCCACAAATGAAATAGGGTACATCAAACAATGAATGTTCAAACGAAATGAATAGCTACTTAATACTTTTGTCCAATGTTTATTTGTTTTTTATTCGTGAATCATGATTGAATATATTCACGAAATCAAGCAACTGACAGAACAGATGCAACTTTATTAGTGCAACTGTGGAAAAAGAAAAGGAGTATTTCGTTATGAAGAAAAAAACAGCAATACGCCTACTTGCAGCATCTTGGCTGATTGCTCCAACTTTGTTATCTACACAGCCTGCATTTGCTACAATCAGGCGAACACAGACATCCGAAAGCACGATCGTTGCGGAGTCACCTTCAGCTACGACCGATTCAAGTACTAATGATTCCACGCTATCAAGTTCTTCAACAGATTCTTCCGATAATCCAGAGGAATCAACGGAAGAATCGACCGAAACAGCCACTCGGACGCTATCGATTGCTCGGAATTTACGTGGAAAAATCAAATTGAAGATCGTTGATGAAGAGAAAGAAAAATCTGAGATCAAAACAAGAGAGTACACAGAAGAAGATTTTCTAGAGATTTCTAAGTCTGGCAAAGTCAAAGACTTAAAAGAAGGAACCAAAGTTACATATATGATCACACCTGAAACGAATGAACAATTAGTTTCTGTCAAAATCGAAGGTGCGCAAGAAATCGACTATACCAAACAAATTTTTACAGTCGGCGTGACTGATTTAACGATCTCCGCAAAATTTGAGTCGTCGACTTCCCCTTCTGAACCAACCTCTCCAGAAGAAGAAACGACGGATTCTTCTGAGCCAACGCCAGTTACTCCAGATATTCCGGATAGTGGTAATAATGGCAATACTGGCAATTCGGGAAATAATGGCAACAACAACGGAAATTCAACTACAGGAAATACGACAAATCCTTCACGACCACCAAGTTCTTCAAATAATAATGGGAATACAAGTGGTTCTACTGGATCAACAAACAATAATGGCTCATCTTCAAACCAGACAACAAACACTAATCGGCCTCAGACGCCCGATCGAATTGAAAACCCAGCTTCAGAATCATCTGATTTTGTTGTAAAAACACCGATCGAAGCAATTTTACCGGCCAACACAACAAGCACCCAACAAGCACTTGTAAAAGAAGCATATCGCCAGCTGGGAAAACCATATGTTTGGGGTGCCAAAGGTCCTACGACTTTCGATTGTTCTGGTTTGACTTATTACATTTATAAAAAAGTAACTGGCCATTCGATTGGAGGTTGGACAGGGGAACAACAATACGCGGGTACACAAATCCCTGTCGAGAATGCTCAACCGGGCGATCTAGTTTTTTGGGGACCTGCTTCGGGTACTACCCATCATGTAGGTATTTATATTGGTAATGGGAATTACATCCATGCCCCTCAACCGGGTGACCATGTGCGGATCACTTCCATCAAGGATTACAGACCCGACTTTGCCTTACGTGTCAATATAGCTGGTTTACCACGAGCGACAAATTCGTTAGCTAATTCACCGATTTTAGATGGGATCAACGATTCATTCCATTTCGCACAAAATCAAACAACAGATCAGTTTGTCGAAAAAATTGCTGAAGATGCTCGAGAAATTGGGCAAGAAGAAAATATTTATGCTTCTGTTATGATGGCACAAGCTATTCTAGAAAGTGGTTCTGGCAACAGCTTGCTTTCTCGTTCACCGAACTATAATCTTTTTGGGATCAAGGGCGCTTATAAAGGGAGTAGTATTTCCTTCAACACCTTAGAACAAACAGCAGCTGGGCAAAACTATCAAATCCGTGCAGCATTTCGTAAATACCCATCTTATAAAGAAAGCTTAGAAGACTACGCAGATTTGATCAAAAACGGCTTATCTCATAATGCTGATTTTTACAAACCAACCTGGAAATCTGAGACTAAAGATTACCGAGAAGCAACGAAGTATTTAGAAGGGCGCTATGCGACAGATCGACAATATTCTAGGAAATTGAATGCTATCATTGAAGCCTATGACTTGACGCAATACGACGAACCAAAAGAACAAGAAAAACAGGATTCTGAAACAAATGAGCGAATGGATTCCTTTGTCGTTCCTACTCGTTGGCGAAATTCTTCGTCTACCTCATCTAGAATGACCATTTCGTTGTTCAATCAAAGAAACCCTTCACTTCTATATCTATCAGAATTAAGATTTGCTTCTTTCTGGGACCTATGGCATCATTTTTCAGTGAGAGAGATCCCACAGAAACTTTCTGTAACGGTCAGAGAAACCGATCAGCCACTTGCTAGTCGCTTGAACCTTGATCGTGTCTTTCGGATGAAACAATTTTTGAGATAGCAAAAATGGACACACATCAAAGAACCAAAACTCAGAAGTGGATGGAATACTTCTGAGTTCTGGTTCTTTTTATGTATCTTACTCCACCTAAATAGGCGTTGGAAAGGTGCATTATTGGTTAGAAAAAATATTTGGCAATTTCTGATAACCTTTCTTTCGTTTGAGGATCAATTTGATCAACCACTTGAAGATTACTGCGTTGAGATAAATCGATGCTTCGGATATGTTGACATAATATCGTTCCTTTGATTGTATTCATCACTGTATCAGAAATTGTTTGAAATGCACCGGAGCGTTGATGTTTTTCCTGTAAATATTTTGTTGAACTACTGATGGGCATGACTAAAACGGTATTGAAAATCTTATTATAGTTATTATTGCTAATGATGACACACGGGCGTTTTTTTGCTAGTTCGTTCCCTTTTGTTGGACCCAAATCTATAAAAATAATATCCCCTTGTTTTACCATTCGATTTTCTCCTCACCTACATCCTCTCCAAAATCAACAATTTCTGTATCATAACTCGCGTATTCTTCCGCCACAGCCAATTCATGCTTCCAAAATCCTTCAAAATCCAGATTGTTTTTTTCACTAGTCACTTTAATTTCACCTTCAGGTGTGAATTCAAAAATAACTCTCTGATTCTCTTTCAAGCCTAATTTTTGACGCACACTCTTAGGGACAGTGATTTGATTTTTAGATGTCATTTTAGCTGAGACTTGCACTTTTTTATCCATAAGTATTCCTCTCCTTTATTCGATTATACCAAAAAAGTAAGGAAAAGTAAGGAATTCCCCAATTTTTAGATAAGCCACTGAACGTAGTAGTTTAAGCATGTCAACTATTTCTCTGATACTTCCTGTAGCAGTAATAAAAAAGAAAAGCAAAGATCGGTAGCAGACTAAAAAAGTAAAGTGCTTGGTTCAATGATAACTGTTGGGCCAAGACACCGCCTAGTAATGGAGAAACAAAGGAAGAAAGCCCCATATAAACACTTATAGACAGAAGTTGTCCGGAGGAAAAAACATTTTTAGGGGTAATCTCACTGATGATCATTCGACTACCGATAGTAAAAGCTGGTACAGTGAAAAACTGCAAGAAACTGGCAGCAAGCAATACTAGCGGCGTTCGTGAAGTTGCATAAATCAAAAATTGCAGGACCAAAAAGAAACCAGAAATAAAAAGCAATCGCTCATTTTTCCATTTTGTTACCGAATGATTCAATAAAAGATACGCTGGAATTTCACAGAAACCTTGAATCGCCCACTTTAATCCTACGAACGTATTTCCACTATCCATTAAGAGTAACTTGTCAATCACGATCGTATTATTGGCGACGATCGTTAAATATAAAAGAAAAAATAGGAACGTATAACATAAAAACTCCCCATTCTTGCACAGCTGATACATATCCGAAAGATTAAATCCCTCATTTTTTTGTTCTTTAGGTTCCTTTGTATCGTGAGGTGTTTGAGGCACTGTTTTTGCGATGTACAAATAACTGATTAGAAAAAAGAGAAAAGGAACGAGCAGCCACTGATAATTATTATTAAAAATGAATACCGGAATACATACACTCATCACACTCCAACCTAAAGAACCTATTGCTTTGATCGACGCAAGGTTGTTTCGCATCTCTGACTCTGATAACACCCAATTATCTAGGACGGTTGCTCCTGTATTGGATAGCCCTCCCGCAATAGCCAGTAAGATCAGATGTACCAGCCAGATGTCTTTTCCTATCAAATAAAAACTGATCGCAAAGCATACGAATAGTACAGAAACTACCATGGCAACTTTTTTTATCTGCTTGCTTCGGTCAGAATAATAGCCAATAAAGATCTGGAAGATCATCGTGGTCACACTGTAAGAAGCCAAAAACCAGCCTCTCTGGACCGCATCATAGCCTTGTTCGGTCAAAAACGGCACGATCTGTGTCATCAAAGTAGCCATCAACGCATACTGAAAAAAATAGACGAGTTGAAATTTATTCTTTACTGCCATATCTACTTTCAAAATGATCGGCTGAAGGATCTCCTCCAGCCGACCCCTTTCATTTTTATAAGTAATACCTAGTGAAGCTCCGGCCAATAAGGAGCATTGACTTCAAGCATTTCATCAAGGATCTCCTTCGCTACTTTTGCACTAGGTACCGTTTTGTTCATGATGAAGGCTTGCCATAATTTTTGATATGATTTTTGTTCCCAAGCATCGACTGCTAACTTCTCAGATGCAATTTGCTGTTCCATTAAACCTTTTTGGAAAGTAGGGATCTCACCAATCGATAGTACTTCATAACCGTCTTTCCCTACGATACAAGGCAATTCGACCATCGCATCGTGATTGAAATTAGAGATGGCACCATTATTCTCAACGATCAGGATCATGCGCTCTTTCGTATTGAATGTCAACGCGCAAGCTAGATCTGTAATAAATGAGGCATGCTCATTAGAGACAAAAAGCGTGTCTTTGGCTGTTTGGTTATTAATAATCCGCTGGCATTCTTCAAAAACGATTTTCTCCCGTCCATCAATGATTTCATTCGCTCTTGTATACTGTTTATCAGCATGAGCAACTGTTTCATCAGCCATCAAATAATATTTTAAATACGTATTGGATAAAAAGGTCGGCTCAATTTCATGTAACTCTTTGGCTGCTAGCATGGTTTCCAACCAGCTTTTTTCTTTGTGTTGGCCTTGTTGTGTTTGTTCTGTATAGCCATATTTTTTTACATGGGCGCTTATTTTCGGCAGCAAGTCATTGCCGTCATGGTCTTTGATGCTTGTCCACCACCCAAAGTGATTCAAGCCAAAATAAGACGTTTCAAAATCTTTTCGATCCCGTAGCCCAATCACTCGAGCCATGATATCTTCTAAACAAACGGGCATGTCACAAATATTGATGATTTTTGAATTGGGGCGAAACCTTCTTGTTGCTTCTGCGACCACTGCTGCTGGATTAGAATAATTCAATAACCAAGCATCCGGTGAATACTTTTCCATATAGTCGACTAGTTCTAAGACTGGCCCGATCGAGCGCAACCCATATGCAAGTCCCCCTGGTCCGCATGTTTCTTGACCTACAACATTATGCTTAAATGGAATTTTTTCATCTTGTTCCCTCATGGCATATTTTCCAACTCTTAGTTGTGCCATGACGATATCAACATCTGTGAATGCCTCTTTGGGATCTGTTGAATAATCAAATTCGATTTCTGGCGCTCGTTCTGCGAGGATGATCGCGCATGCTTTTGCTATAACTGCTTGCCTTTGTTCATCATTATCATAAAATTTGATTTTTCTGACTGGAAATCGTTCTCGGTCTTCTATTAACATCATCACTAATGAAGGTGTATATGTACTCCCTCCACCGGCGATCAAGATTGAACTTTTTTTCTTATTCATAATTATCCTCCTCTTATTTTACGATCAATTCTTCAAATGATTCTCTCACTCTTGGAACAGTTAACCCAACAATGATTTGGATACCACCATTGCCTGGATTGACAAGTCCTGCGGCCCCAGCTTCCTGAAAATCAATAGGACTGGCTACTTTACTTGTATCTTTCACGGTAAGTCGTAACCGTGTGGCACAATTCGTCACATCCAGTACATTCTCTTTTCCACCTACTAACACTAGATAGGCTTGTGCTTGTCTAGCATGTTTAGGTAGGTTTTTCTCTTGTTCACCTTGCTGTGTCTTCTTTTTGTTTTCGTAATCAGCTTTTGAATAAAGTTGTATCTCTGATACATCCTCTTCACGTCCTGGAGTTTTTAAATTGAATTTTTTGATCATGAAGGTAAATACTAAGAACCAGATCGCAGTAAATGTAAGTCCGATCATGATTTGGGTGAGGTAGGTCGAACCATGAAAATTCCAAAGAGGCAACCAATTTAATCCTAACCAATTGATCAATCCACCACCAAAATCACCAACGACGCCAAAAGCGTAAGAAACTGTAGCAATGGACGCATCTAATAGCGCATGGACACCCCATAAAGCTGGAGCAACAAATAAGAACGTAAACTCAATAGGTTCAGTGATTCCTGTCAAAATCGCAGTTAAGGCAGCTGGGGCGATCAATGCAATGACTTTCTTCTTTTTCTCTGGACGAGCGGCTTGAATAATGGCTAAGCTTAAGCCGGCTGTTCCAAATACTTTTGACATGCCTGATAAAGAAAAACCCCCAAAAGGATAAAGTTCTTTAAGCGAAAGTGCACTTGTTTGGAATTCGCCGATATTTGATGCCCAATAAGCAGCCATCCCTCCTTCAACTACCGCACTATCATAAGCAAATGGGGCGTACACAAAATGATGTAAGCCAGTTGGAATAAGGATTTTCTGCAAAAATTGATAGATGAATACACCAAAATTTCCTGAATTGATAAAAAAACCTTGCATGCTTCTCATTCCTTCTTGGATGATTGGCCATACGACACACATCAAAAGTGCTAGAGGAATCATGACAAAAAAAGCGATCATCGTAACGAAAACAGAACCACTAAAAATCGTCAACATCTCTGGTAATTCTTTTTCATAAAAGCGATTATGCAAATAAACCACGATACCTGAGATCAACAATGCTCCGATCATGCCCGTATCTAAAGTAATGATTCCAGCAATCGATGTTAACCCAGAACCAACGGCTGTTCCTTGAGATAGATCCACAGCGAAAGAATTTGGCCATAACGTTAAAATTGCATTGACGAAATAATTGAAAGCAATATAGGTCACTAATGCTTCCATCGTTGCTCGAGCTGCATATTTTTTAGCTAAACTGATTGGTAATCCGACCACAAATAAAAGTGGTAATTGAAAAAATGGTGTCCAGCCACCGGCTGCTACAACATTCCAGAACTTATACCAGAGTGTATCAGGCGCAGCAATATCTCCCATGATCGTTTGATTGGAAAGAAGTAAAGAAAAACCAATAACGATACCAAAAAAAGAAAATAGCATGACAGGTGCTAACATTGCTCCACCAAATCTTTGAATTTTTTTCATCATAGTTTTTTAGTCCTTCATATTTTTTAGTAAGCGCTTTACTGATTCTTAGTTTACTATTAAAATGGATTCCTGAAACACTTTAAGATGATTTAAAAACTCCTCACAGGAAAAAGGTTTTTGTCACAAAATTTGTGAATCGTCACATCCTATCTTCGAGAATAAAACAGGAGGTCAGGTAGTAGTTAATCAAATAAACGGTACATGAAGGCGTATCTTAATAGTGAGGTGAGAACAAGAAGGACACACGCAATTGGAAAATCCTCCAAGTAAGCAAAGGGTGAGTGAAGGCAGTCGATCAACCAAAAATTGACTGATAAAGAATTGGTTATTGAGTTAGGTAACAAAGATTTAGCAGTTGTATCACCTTGCAAGGCCTATGAAAATAGCAATAAAACTAACAAGATTGAGAAACGTTTCCGTCGATTACAGCGTGAACTCTCTCAAAAATATCAAATGAAAAAGGGGGAAACTGATTTGTCAAAACCTGTAATATCTATAAATTAGAATCGAACATTCAATCGATCCATCAAAAAAATAACCACTATTCGTCAGATCCATATTCACAGATGACCAAACAAGCGTAGTAGAAACATGGTTCTGAAAACTTTAATGGTGAGTTCTAACGATTTATAGATTTTTGGCAATGATGAAAAAAGATGTTACAAGACCGAATTACGACGTTTCAGTCAAGGTTGACTGAAAATGATTTTCTTATCTGGTCCTATATCACAAATCACAAAAAAAATTCTTTAACAATGTCTATTAACGAACTGGCGAAACAATGCAACGTTTCTCGCACAACAATCATGCGGTTTTGCCAAAAATTAGGGTTTGATGGTTTCTCAGAATTCAAATATCATCTAAAAAATGAACTTACACAGGAAAATGTGCGTCTATCCGAGTTTGAGGAGGAAATCTTGGAAAATCATATCCAAACAATTGAGAACCTCAAGAAAAAAGATTTCACTGATCTATGTACAATGATGGCTAATGCGAATCGGATTTTCATCTATGGATCAGGTGATATACAAACACTAGTTTCAAGTTATATGAAATTGCTTTTCGTACACAACGGATTGATACTCTATGACTTCGGTGCAGTTTCCATCAACAAGCAGTTTTACCAAATCATTCAGCCAGAAGACTTAGTCCTGTTGATCACGCTAAATGGTGAGTCTCCTGAAGTCGTCAAATTAGCGAAGCAACTGAAGCAACGAAATATCCAGACAATTGGTATCACAAAACTTAGGAACTCAACTGTCTCAAAACTTTGTGATGAAACGATTTTCTTCTTGAATCCAGAACTACAAGATCAAGAAGATATCCTTACACCTTTTGAAACAACTTCAACGCTTTTTTTCGTGATCGAATATTTTTTGTTGAAATATGATGCTTGGCAAAAACAAACAAATAAAAGTTCCTAAAAAACGCATCTCTTTCGTGCCAATTTGGTTTTTAAAGAGATGCGCTTTTTATGTATTGGGTTCTGTCTCTCTCACTGCCTTTTTATAGATCGAACCGTCCTTTTCTCGATCTAGATAATGATAATCCACTAGGTAGCGACGTAATATCGCATGATCCGGATAAATACTTTTTAGAATTGCGTTGACCTCCTTCTCTAAGTAATCTTTATCAAATTCAAACTTTGAATAAAGATGATCAAAGATCAAACGTTTATTTTTTTCTTTTCTAGGGATTTGTTGCAGTTGCCCATCTTTGAAAAATCTAGCCAGTTCACTCATAATCAATAGCCTCCCATCGAATTCAATGTTCTTTCTACTATTTTATCATGTTTCTCTAAATTTTACCGAAGACAACAGAAAAAACGAGAAGGAGGTTCTTCTACAAACCATCTTCTCGCTTTTTTTCAATCTAAATTCATTCTTATTCTTTTTTGTTCAAAACAATGCCTGTATACAACCAAGTAGTTACAACATAGTAGATGAAGTAGAGAACAAAGAATATTGTAAATGGTATCCATAAGTTGTGATATGGATCATCCATCAAAACAGTAAACATTTGAAGTCCAAATAATACATGGATGGCTCCTAGAATCCCTGGTGCTAAGAAGAGAATACCGATTTCTCGACGAATCGATTGTTTTAACAATGCTTGACGAGCACCGATCTTACCGAGCATCTCGTAACGAACGACATCACTCTTGCTACCTGAGAGGATCTTGAACATCAAGCAACTTGCTAACATTGTCAAGAAGGCGATCCCTAAGAAGAAGCCCATGAATTCAAAGCCTGAGAACATACCGTTGATCATTTGGTACGCATCATATTTTTGCGTGAAACTAAACATTCCATCTTTTAATGATTCATTATTTTTATTGTTTTCTGCTACCAGATCACCAATTTGTTCAATACTCTCATGGAAATCTTTTGCTTGGATCAGTTGCATACTGGTTTGTGGAAGATTTAATTGAGCAAATTCTTCTGCTGGCAGTAATTTGATTTCTTTTTCTCGTTGTTCTGGCAATTCGTAATAGCGCAACTCATCTTGATAGTTTAAGTTTGTCGCTAATTCTTCTGCGGTTACTTTTTTCGTTTTGACGTTTCTTTCACCAGTGTTAGGTGTTTGATTTTCCATGATCAAAAATGGATTTTGTTCAAACTCACTATAGTTATAGTACACTGTTTTTTCGTCTTCTTTTTGTTGATAGACCGCGTTGATCGTTGGTGAAAGTTTCGCCACTTTAGATTGATCGATCAATTCTGATTGATTCAATACTAGATCATAGTTCGATACTTCATTCGTCAACTGAGTGATCTGGTTTTTAAAGCCTAGACCGACTGTTAATGCACCTAAAGCTAATGCGAGTAACATCGCAACCATTGAAAGCATTTGTGTGTATTCACGAATACGGAAGCTTAACTGTGATAACGTAAAGTTGTTCAGTTTTTTCATCGAAAGATTTTCTGTTTTCTTCAATAGTTTAAGGAAGAAAATGATGACCGAATGGAAAATAAAGTACGTTCCTAAAACGATTGTAACTAACGCGACGGCGATTCCCATCAACTGATAGGTTCCGATATTTGCCATCATATAATAACCGACACCGATAAAAATGATTCCTAAAACTACTTCAAGGAAAAACAAGAATTTGTGTTGTTTCATCTGCGCAGGTGTTTGATCCGCACGTAGTAAAGTCAAAATTGGTTTTTTGACAATCGAGAATGCATTGACAAACGCTGCTAATAAGAATAGTACGATGAAAAACAGCAAAGTAATCAATAATCCATTCATATTGAACGGTGTAAAATGAGTGATTTTAATATTTAACTGGGCAACTAATAGTCGATGGACAACGCTTGTTAAACCAATACCTAGCGCTGAACCAACCAAAGTAGCGACTGTTCCTACTATCAAGGTCTCAGAGAAAATCATTTGAGCAATTTTCCGGCCTTTTGCTCCTAGCATCATAAACATCGCATAATCTTTTTGTCGCATCGTCATCAAAAATGAGTTGGCATAAAGAATGTAAACAAATGTGATGATCCCCAATAATACCGACCCAAAGCGAAAGATAAAGACTGTCATCGCTAAAGTGGAATTATTGTTCAAAAAATCGGTGTTGCTGGCCATTGACTCGAACATATAAAAGATGGCTGAAGCCATGACTAAACCGGAAAATAGAACAATATAGTCTCTTAACCGACTCTTGATCCCAGTAAGTGATAATTTCCAAAGCATGTTCAGTTTCCCCCTTACTGTTCTAGATTACCTAGAATCGTTAATATTTGACGATAAAAGTCTGAACGGCTTTGTTCTCCGCGTTTAACTTCCTGATGGATCACGCCATCTTTAATAAATAAGATTCGTTGACAGTAACTTGCTGAAAAAGCATCATGTGTCACCAATAAAATGGAGACATTATCTTTCGTATTTAGCTCCTCCATCGTGTCTAAAAGATCTTTCGCACTTTTTGAATCCAATGCGCCTGTTGGTTCATCACCTAGAAGAATCGTTGGTTGAGTCACCAATGCACGCGCAGCTGCTACCCGTTGTTTTTGTCCACCAGAGATTTTTGCGGGGTAGCTGTCTAATATGTGACTGATTGATAAGCGTTCAGCCACCGCATTGACTTTTTTCTTGATTTCTTTTGGTTTCACGCCTTGTAAAGAAAGCGGAACTGCAATGTTTTCTTGTGCAGTCAAGTTCTCTAAAAGATTGAAATCTTGGAAGATAAAGCCGATTTCTTTTGCTCGAAAATCGGCTAACTGATTTCCTTTCAACTTCGTGACATCTGCTTGGTTGATATGGATCGTGCCACTTGTTGGTTTATCTAATGTTGATAAGATATTCAATAAGGTTGATTTACCTGATCCAGAAGCCCCCATGATACCAATGAATTCGCCTTTTTCCACACTAAAACTGATACCGTTCAATGCTTGTGTCTGTTTCTCATTACTTTTTCCGTAAACTTTTGTTACGTTCTTGATTTCTACGATTTTATCCATTATTGACCGTTCCTTTACTTAATTTTTCTTGTGCTGCTGATGGAATGTCTTTTGCCTGTACTTCCTCATAAGACGTCACGCCTTTATTTTTATTCCAAGTCACTTTCAAAAATGCATCTTTTCTTAATGGTCGCTCTTGAAAACCATTGAAGTCCATTGTTTTTTCTTTACCTTCTTTATTAAACCCAGGTAGTTCATAACGATAACTGATGATTTCTTGTCCACCGTCAGCGTGATCCACCTGTTTTTCACCATCCGTTGTGATTTGAACATAGTAGCTTTCGCCACCCATGATCAAATGATCTGCTAAACGGTAGCCACCAAAAGCGATGATGATAAATGCTCCCAACCCAATCAATAATTTTTTCATTGTGACTCCTTCTTTCCTGTTCTGATAAATTAAGTATAGTCAAGTATCCGTGAAAATTCCTTTCTTTTTACTATCAAAACTCTTTCATTATTGTCATATGTCCCATAAAAAAAAGAATCTGGAGGTGTAAGCCACTCCAAATTCCTTTTTATTGATTCAAACCGATATTCGTTGGAGAAAGCATTCCACTGACGAATGCTTTCCTCATTCAGCTATTTTTCTTTGTTATTACCTGTATTGATCACTGGTTGTGTGCCTTTATCAGTAATGATCGATACAAGTAGATTGTTGATCAACTGGATCTTTCGATCATCGGTAAAGGTGATATCCTGACCTGCTTCGATTTGTTCCAGAGCCATTTGTGTCATCGTCACTGCGCCTTCAACAATGGTTTGACGGGCAGATAAAATGGCTTTGGCTTGTTGCCGTTGTAACATCGCGCTGGCAATTTCTGTTGCATAAGCCAAGTGATTCAATCTCGTCTCTAAAACTTCGACCCCCGCCACCGATAAACGTTCTTGTAATTCCTTTGCCAATTCATCTGAAATCGCAGTGGTATTTCCACGTAAAGTAAGATCATCCTCGTTGAATGTATCATATGGATATTGACTGGCGATATGACGAATGGCGGTTTCACTTTGGATTTCAACAAATTGATGATAGTTTGCTACATCAAAAAGCGCCTTAGCTGTATCTACTACTTTAAAAACGACGACAGCGGAAATCTCGATTGGATTTCCATCTAAGTCATTGACCTTCAACAGTGAACTATTGAAGTTTCGAACTTTTAACGACAAGTTGATTTTTTGTGCAAAAGGAATCGTTAAGAAAAAACCGCTCTCACGAATCGTTCCGATGTATTGCCCAAAAAAGACGATGGCCTTTGCTTGGTTGGGGCTGACTACTGTCAGTCCGCTGATTGCTAAGAAAACGAGCAACCACAAGAAAATCCCAACAACTGAAAATCCAACTAAAAATCGAGCAACCCCTATGAAAAATAGTAAGATTCCTACGACAAACATTAGAAGAATAATAAATAGCCCTATATAGCCATTGATAGTGAAAGCCTTTTTTTCTTTCATTTACTCACTCCTAATTTTTTTGGTTCTATTCTGTTTTTTTACGAATCCTTGCCATGGCTCCTTCTAGTTCCAATTCTTTGTCTTCCGTGATATACCAACCGTTTTCGTGTACGCCACCTGATGCTTCTGGCAAATATTCTAATCGTGTACGGACCCACTGTTTTGTTTCAGTAAAATAGTCTTCCACTAAGATCTCTAGGTCCATACCGGCGGATAATTCAAGATTCTCACGAACCGACTTGAAGACAAATCGCTCACTTGTTTGATCGTATTTTAAAATACCCGTATCGATGATTGGCAGTGAATAATAATCTAATTCTTTTTTCACTTTCAATAGATGTTTGAACATTTCGTTGTACACTTGTTCAAGTTGTCGACCTTCGGAATTATTTGGATATTGGATCGTTACCCTTTCTTTATCTGTATCATAATACTTGGTACTCAGTTCTGTTAAAAAATGATGCAATTTCCCTAATTCACTTTTCAATTCTTCCCGCTTGATTTCCTCTGTTTTCATTCAATATTCACCCTATTTTCCCCATATATGTACGTTTTTCCCTTTCCTTATTCTACTATATTATTGAATGATAGGCGATGATATTTCATGTAAAATAAATAAAAAAGCGTATAATTCCTTATTCCATAAAGAATTATACGCTTCTTCAACTATTTATTCGTTATTTAGAAAAAGACAGTCTTGACTGTTCAACGATTAATCATACTCGCCGTAATCTTCATCATCCATCGGAGGCTCTTCATAATCTTCATTCGTCAAGTTCACTTGACTATTATGGCCAGTCACTTTGAGCTCTTTATTTCCTCGGTTGTAAGTCTTCGTTGTTAGTGGTTCATAATTTTTGGTAATGTAAGAATCACCATCTAGTATGACAGCCAATCCTTGATCTTCATTATCATAGAAATCAATACTACTATTTTGAAGGATAACTTCACCTTTTATTGCTGATTCATTATCATTAAAATAGATGCTACCATCACTTACTTCTAGTTTTACTTGTTTCATGGACAGTTCATTCAAATTGATCGAACCCATCTGACTCTCTGCAGTAAGAGCTTCTCCTGTTACTTCATTGATCGATGTCCAAGTGTTTGCTGTATTCAAATTGATTTTCTTACTACTGAATTCGTCTAACAATAATTCATTGTTTCTACCTTCAACCACTAGTTCTTTTAAGGTTACACCTCTAGGGATCGTGATTTTCAACATCGAACGTGTGTCTGTCACGTTGATCATCACTGCTGGCGTTTGACCGTCAGCTGAGATATCCAATGTGTGATCTTCCAGATTGATTTTTGGTTTTTGCGTTTTATCATAAGACGTTTCAACCCCAAAGTTCACGCCTCGTTGGATCACGATATTTTGGTAATCTGCACGGACAACGATTTTTTCGATTTTTTCAGACGAAAAATCTTTTGTTTCGCGAGCCATTTCTATGATCCTTGGTCCACCTTCCCACGTCAGACTCGTTTGGGCACCAGAGGCATAACTTAATCCTGCCATCAAGCCACCAGTGACCATCAGTCCCAATCCTATCCCCAAGATATATTTTAATTTCATTTTTTACACCCCACTATTCGTCGTATGGATCGCTCGTTTCGTAATAAACCGGCGTCCTACCCACTTGACAAAGTTCATCATCATTTGGAATAACCATTTAGTTCCTTTTAACAATAATGGTGCAAAGAAAACGGCACCTCCCGTGGCAAGTAACCCTAGTCCTACAAAGAACAGCCCACTAGCAATCGATTGTTGCAAGACAGCAACACCTGAAATGATCGAAAATAAACCTACTCCTAAAATACTGATACATACGACATAGATTCCAATGATCACGCCAATTAAGCCAATCAGAATACCAAAAATCGCCAGAATAAAAGCTAATGCTAAAGGAATCAATAAAGGTGATGCACACAACCCGATAACGATCATCCAAATCAAACGGATTTTCCGTTTAGGACTTTGGCTGTATTCTGATTCATCGTCGTCTTGTTCCGAGTAATAATTGATTTTCAGCTTCAGGGCAAATTGCTTTGGTGAGCCATATTCATCCACGACTTCTTCTACTGTTTTGCCAGAATCCAAGAAGTATTCTTCATAATACTGAATAATATCAAAGCGATCATCTTCAGGTATTTCTTGAAGTTCGTCCAACACATCATTTAAATATTCATTCATTCGTATTCTCCTCCAGTAATCGGTTTAAGGAATCTCGAAACACGATCCATTTATCAATGATTTCTTCTAAATGTTGACGTCCTTTCGGAGTTAAGCGGTAATATCGGCGATTTCTACCTTCGAATGGTTCGTCGTATGTTTCTAAGTATTCTTCTTTTTTTAATCTGCGTAAAACAGGATACATCGTTGATTCACTGACAGATAAACTTTCTTGGACGATCTTCGTTAATGCGTAACCGTACATGTCTTCTCTGCTCAAAGCCGCTAAAACCGTACCATCAAGTAAAACTGTTGGGACTTGGATATGCATTACTTCACCTTCTTTATAGTTTGCAATATTTTATATTTACCAATATTATATCACGTATAATATTGTTTGCAAGTAAAATTCCCAATCATCCCCCTGATTACTTCAATCTTCGCGAAAACAATGCTAATTATCATAAAAATTCTGCTTACAAAAAAGGAACAAAGACCGTAATGATTTCTGGTCTTTGTTCCTTTTGAATACTTTTTTATTATCCTCTTACCTACAACAAAGCAAATACGATAAAACTTAGTGCAAAACCTAGAAAAACGGCAAGAGAGAAACGGATCACTTCTTTTTTATTCCTATTCAACCACGTTTCATTCATCTTTCGCTACACTCCATTCTAAAATAGTCAGTTGCTAATTTGGATAAACAGAGGTGACATGATCGTATTGCTGTGCATGCTTATTGGCAGCAGAAACTGCTGTCCCAGGGAATAGATGCCACTTACTATGATAGCCGCAGGTATGGCATTTCCAATAATAACCGATACCACGATCTGCTTGTTTTTCGTCCTCTGCACTTGAACTTGCCACAAGTGTACTCAAGACCGAATCCTGTTTCAATAATACAGTGGGAGTACCATGAGAATGAGTTGCTTCATCTGCAATGACTATGGGATTGGCTCCGCTCAGTCCAACACTTAACGTCAAAAGTCCGAGCAATAAACCGACTTGTTTTTTCAATTCCTATCATTCCTCCAATAACGGTTATTAGAAAAATATACGAATGCTCACTTATGTACGACTTGTTTTCGTACACTTTTCCAATTATATATTACTTGAAAAATACACCTTAGAACGATTAAATCAGAAGTGGCATTTTTTTCTTCGTTTTTGTTGGTTTATTGCTCCTATAGATCATTAACTGTTCACTTCTCTGGATCTTATTCCATCGGAGAATTTGGTTGCGTGTTTTCTTTGTCTAATTGAACGATGACGGTCGTACCTACTTTTGGGATACTGTTATAACTGATTTTTCCATGATGCAATTCAACGATTTTTTTGACTAGTGATAAGCCCAGCCCATTCCCAGAAAATTGACGACTGGATTCCCCTTGATAAAATTTCTCAAAGAGTCGTGCTTGTGTTTCTTGATCCATTCCCACGCCAGAATCTGTCACTTCAACGATCACTTGAGTGGCATTTTGTGTTAGGCGAATCTTGATTTTCCCTTGTGGTTGATTGTACTTGATGGCATTGTCCATGAGATTCAGCCAGACTTGATATAGAAATTCTTCATTACCGACAAAGTTGACACTTTCTAGATCGATCTCCAGTTGAAGGTGTTCTTGCTCCCATTTAGGTTGTAAAAAAACAATCACTTCACGAATCTGTTCATCTAAACGAAAAGGGCGCTTTTCTAATTTGATTCGCTGATTTTCTAATTTATTCAATTTCAGTGTGTTCTCTGTCAATTGCGAAAGCTGAGTGATGCTCTCAATGATCCGTTGCAAGAAAACCTGCTTTTCTTCTTCTGAAATGTTAGGTGCCTGCAATAATTGGACGTATCCTTGGATCGTGGCAAGCGGCGTCTTGAATTCATGAGAAACATTGGAAACAAAGTCATTTCGTAACGTTTCGATACTACTCAATTCTTGGACCATCACGTTGAAATCTTTGTATAGTTGCTGCACTTCTTCGACTTTTTGTTGCTCATCCATCCGAATCGAAAAATCGCCAGTTGCTACTTTGCTCATATTCGTTCGTAAATCACTGATCGGCAGCAAGATCCGACGACCGACAAAGATCGAGATTCCTGTGCCCACCATCATACTAAATCCTGCAAAAACGACTAAAGGAAACCATGTCGCTTGTTGCTCTGAAGCAGGAACTGTTTTATGTGACAGTAAGAAAATAAAACCTAAGAAACACAACAAAGTAACTAAAATGGAAATAAACACAATACAAGCAAAATAAATCCATAATTGCGAAAAGATTTTTTTACGCATCAAATCACCGCCTTATAGCCTAAGCCGCGAACTGTCATGATCTGGAAATCATCATTTTCAATAAAACGCGTGCGTAATCGTTTGATATGCACATCGATCGTCCGTTCTTCCGTATTGGTATCCAACCCCCATATATCATCCATTAATTGTTGCCGTGTAAAAATCTTATTTGGATAAGAAAGTAGTTTGTACAATAATTGAAATTCTTTTTGTGGAAGTAAGATGGCTTGATCTTGCTTGATCACTTCATAGGTTTCTTGGTTCAAGCTAGTTTGTCCGATGTTCAATTGGTGGCTATGATTGATTTTCGCTCGCCGTAACAAGGCTTCTACCCGCAATACCATTTCATTGACATCTACTGGTTTAGTCATATAGTCATCCGTTCCCAGTTGAAATCCCTTCTTTTTATCTTCAAAATCTGCTTTCGCTGTGATGATCAACACAGGTGTTTCTACGCGACTGCTTCGTAAAGTTTCCAACAGTTCATACCCATCCATCACAGGCATCATAATATCTGTGATGATCACATCCACTTGAGTACTCTCTAATCGCTTCAAAGCTTCGGTCCCATTTGCAACGGCGAAAACCAAAAAACCAGCGCGTTCTAAAACGGATTGATAAAGTTGTTGCAAACGCTCATCATCTTCTACTAGTAATATTCGATTCATCATTTCTCCTCATGTAATTATTTGAAAAATTTCAGTTTTTTTTCTGATTGTTCATATTCAGTTAACATTCATTCATTATACTACGTTCGTTGTTCTGTTATACTTATTAGTATAACGAATATTTCAAACGGAAAGAAGGGTGACAATGTTACAATTAAAAGAGATAAAGAAATATTATAAAGTTGGTGAAACAACGACAAAAGCATTAGACGGCGTATCCGTCGCTTTTAGAAAAAAAGAATTTGTAGCCATTTTAGGCCCAAGTGGATCTGGTAAAACAACCATGTTGAACGTGATCGGCGGCTTGGATAATTATGACTCTGGCGATATGGTCATCAACGGGAAGTCCACAAAAGATTTTAAAGACAGCGATTGGGATGCTTATCGTAATAATTCCATCGGTTTTGTTTTCCAAAGCTATAACTTGATTGGTCATCTAGGGATCATTGAAAATGTCGAGCTTGGGATGACGTTAAGTGGTGTCTCTAAAGATGAAAAACGGAAAAAAGCGGAGGAATCATTGCATCGTGTTGGATTGACCGACCACATGCACAAAAAACCCAATCAATTATCTGGTGGACAAATGCAACGTGTCGCAATTGCACGTGCTTTAGCCAATGACCCTGACATCCTTTTATGTGATGAGCCAACCGGTGCTTTAGACACAGAAACAAGTGTCCAAATCATGAAGTTGATTGAAGAACTATCCAATGAGAAACTAGTGATCATGGTCACACATAACCCTGAGTTGGCACATGAATATGCCGATCGGATCATTGAGTTCTCAGATGGAAAAATCGTTTCTGATTCTAATCCACATATCGAACGTCCAAAAGATGATCAATTTAATCTACGTCGGACAAAGATGAGCTTTTGGACCGCATTAAAATTATCTTTCAATAATATTCGCACAAAAAAAGGCCGGACATTTTTGACTTCCTTTGCTTCAAGTATCGGGATTATTGGGATTGCGATCGTATTAGCCCTATCTACAGGATTCCAAAAACAAATTGATCAAACACAGTCAGAAACGATGGCTCGTTTTCCAATTACGATTTCCAGAGTCACCACTAGTCCTCCTTCTGAATCGGATGGCTTGAGTTCCAACACAGCCGAATATCCAGATACAAAAACTGTTACCGCAAAAATCAGCGATGAAGACCGGGCACAACATACAAATAATATCGACCAAGAATATGTTGATTATGTAACGAGTATCGACCCTGATTTAAGTAATAATATTGGTTTTACCCGCACGACTGGTATCAATTTATTAAGAGATGTTGACGGCGAAGTACAGCCTGTTAGCTTTTCGAATCAAAACCCAGATTCTGAATCACTGTCCTTCTCAAGTGCGATGTCTTCCATGACTGGCGTAGGTGTTTCTAGTTTCCCAACACAACTAGACGACCAAAAAGACAATTTCTTAGAATCAAATTACTCATTACTTTCTGGTAGTTATCCGACCTCTGCAAATGATGTCGTATTGATCGTCGATGGCAATAACAATACCAATATCAATGCGTTGAAAAATTTAGGCTTTGATGTGAAAGACGGCGAAACGCTTGATTTTGACAAAATCGTCGGCACTACTTTCAAATTAGTGAACAATGATACGTACTATACAAAATTACCGACAGGAAACTTCATTCCTAATACGGATTACCAAGCGATGTACGAAGATGCCTCCAGAGAAGTTAAGATTTCTGGTATTCTACGGGTCAAATCTTCTTCTACGATGAATCTGTTATCTCCGGGTATTGCTTACAGCGACCAATTGACAACAGAAATCGTCAATGAAAACAAAAATTCTGAAATCGTTCAAGCGCAAAAAGACAGCGATATGAACGTATTGACGACCGAAAAAGTAGATGACTCAGCAAAACAAACATTGATCAGCTATTTAGGTGGAGACAGCTTACCTTCAAGCATCATGATCTACCCAAATAATTTTGGCGATAAAGAAGAAATTCTAAACTATTTAGATGAATTCAACAAAGGAAAATCAGATGAAGATAAAATCATCTATTCTGATTTAGCTGGAACGATGACCGAAT
The DNA here is from genome assembly GCF_050555445.1 of Enterococcus sp. DIV1304_2. Classification (NCBI taxonomy): domain Bacteria; kingdom Bacillati; phylum Bacillota; class Bacilli; order Lactobacillales; family Enterococcaceae; genus Enterococcus; species Enterococcus sp. DIV1304_2. The sequence goes on along the minus strand of NZ_CP187851.1, from coordinate 405,558 downwards.
TGACTGGTGGATTGATGGATGCCATCACGTATGTCCTGATTGCTTTTGCTGGTATTTCACTCGTTACAAGTATGATCATGATCAGCATTATCACTTATACTTCTGTGATCGAGCGGACGAAGGAAATCGGTGTCTTGAAAGCATTAGGTGCGCGTAAGAAAGATATCACACGGGTATTCGATGCTGAGACTTGTATCTTAGGGATTTCTTCTGGTTTACTAGGGGTCTTGATTGCTTGGCTAGCGACTTTCCCAATCAATAGTCTCTTGTACAATATGACTGATTTAGAAAATGTTGCTCAACTAAATCCTGTACACGCCTTGATTTTGATTGTTGTATCAACGATCTTAACGATGTTAGGCGGACACATCCCAGCTCGTATGGCAGCGAAGAAAGATGCAGCGATTGCTTTAAGAGCAGAATAGTAAAATATAATCGAAAAAAACACAGTTGGTTTTGATATTACTTGTCAAAACCAACTGTGTTTTTGCTTTATTCTTTTGTTCGTACTATGTAGCTCGCGGTTTCAAAAGGGCCTATATATCTACTTATCAATTCAATTATTTCTTCCTAAGATAAATTGATTCTCAACCACCCGATCTCTAAATAGGGAAAGAAAAATTTTTAAGAAATCTTTGTGCAATATCAAAAAAAGCTTCTTCCTCTAATGTATCAATGTATTTAACATTTCTTTTAGCTTTTTCGGTATAGTCAAGAGAGAATACTTGAAGCGTATTTACTTTGCTTCTCTTTACTTCATCTAGCTTGAACTTATCGCTTTGAATAGGCACAAGAAATGGTCTATTTTTATCACTTGTAGTAATTGGGCATAGGATAATTAAATTTGTTGCTAACGAACTTTCTATCCTCTACTCTCTAAATACGTAAAAATCTAATTTTTCTTCATTCCTACTTCCATAAAAAAATAGTGGATAAAGTATATTACCGAATACTTCATCCACTATTTTTATCATATTATTAAACTATCTACTTCTTCACTTCTGCAACTAATTTTGCCAATGCTTGTTTTTGATAGGTTGTCGCTAAGTCTTTTGATACTTGTTGTTGTTCTTCTTGAGACATCGTTGGATTTTGGGCCATAGCCTTCATCAAGCCTTCTTTGACAAATTTTTGGGCATCGGCTTCCATCGTGCTTTTTTGTTCTTCGACACGTTTTGCCAATTCAGAAGCTTGGTCGGTACTTAATTCAATCCAATCAGCGGGAAGTTTGAACGTATTGACCCGGCGTTCATATTCATGGTTATTATCCGCCAAGTTGAACCAGAATTTGTATTGGTCATTTTTATAAACCCAATAAGTTGTTTCACTGACTTTTTCTGCTTTGCCGTCCGTTTGTTCGACCTTATTTGTTTCATTTTTTGTGCCAGTTGCTTTTGGTTCTTTTTGCTTGTCATCTGTGCGATATAAGTAGACTTTTTCTGTCCCATCTCCTAATGACTGATAGAGTAGCATATTTACTTCTGACTGGTCCGCACTAGAAACGATCGGAGTCGTTTTTGTTTCTGTCACTTCTTCCATACCAAAATGATTAGTGATATTTCCTACGATCAGCCCTAACGAGAGAACAAACAGTAAGCCAAAGACGAGTGAAAGAAGTGTTTGCCACATTTTTTTTGCAAACACATTCGTCAAAGCAAAAGCAATGACACTGGCAATCAATACGAAAATAATCATGCGTTATCCCCCACTTCCACCACTACTGGTTCTTTTCTTTTTAAGAAGAAAGCAATCGCAAAACCAATCAAGCCGAATATGATTGCGACAAAGAAGGCCGCATGGTAACCAGATAAAGTCGCGTTGATTGCTTGATCTTTATAGGCTAAAGGTGTACTTTTCAATACAGCATCCGTTGGTAGATTATCTTTCGTAACATTCGTCAACACACTGATCAAAATCGCAGTTCCGATCGAACTTGCGATTTGGCGGAAGGTATTGTTCACCGCTGTTCCGTGGCTGATCAAATTGTTAGGTAAAGCATTCATTCCTGATGTTGTCACCGGCATCATGACCATTGAGATCCCAAACATTCGGATCGCATAAAGAATGACGATATACAAAACAGGTGTCGTTTCAGTCAAGAAGGCAAAAGGTGCTGTAGCTGCTGTTAGGATGAACATCCCAACAATCGCAAGACGTTTTGCCCCGTGTTTATCAAAAATCGCACCAGTGATCGGCATCATGGCACCCATGATCAATGCACCAGGAAGCAACATCAAGCCAGAGTGGAATGCCGATTCTCCACGAATATTTTGAATATACAATGGCACGACCATTTCCGCACCGACCATCGCCATATTCGTTACGCCAGCTAAAATCGCTGCAATCGTAAAGGTTGGCGATTTGAAGACACGTAACTCTAGGAAAGGATGTTCTAAGTGCAATTGACGCCAAGCAAATGCGGCGATAAAAATCACACCGACAATCAAGAAGCTGATTACTTTTGTACTTCCCCAACCAGCGTCTCCTACGCTTGAAAATCCGTATAGCAAACTACCAAATCCAATCGTTGAAAGAATAGCAGAGAAAATATCAATACTTGGATTAGATAAAGGAATCACACTTTTCATCAAAAAGAATGCGAGTACTAAGACAAGAACGACGATTGGAATAACCATTCCAAACAGATCGCGCCAATGATAGTTATCAATGATATAACCAGATAATGTTGGACCTAATGCTGGCGCTAATCCGATAACGATCCCAGACATTCCCATAGCAGAACCTCTTTTTTCTGGTGGGAAGATCGATAGCATAATATTTTGCAATAATGGCATAGATACCCCTACCCCACACGCTTGGATCAATCGTCCAATCAGTAGTGTGCTAAAGTTAGGAGCCGTAAAACAGGTGATCGTTCCAATCAAAAAAATCGTCATAGCAGACAGATATAATTTTCTAGAACTAAATTTATTGATCAACCAAGCAGTGATGGGAATCATGATCCCGTTCACTAGTAAAAATCCTGTTGTCAACCATTGCACATCAGAAGCTGAAATATCAAAAGCTTTCATCAATGCTGGAAAAGCAGTTGTCAATAAAGTCTGATTCAAGACTGTACAAAATGTCCCAATCAATAACACGACAACTAATAGTGTACGATTATATGGTTTTCCGTAAATATCTACGGGTTGATTCTTACTCATGTTTCTCCTTCTTTCTGAATGTTTTCTGAAATCACTAAGATACTTTATTCCTATTTTTATCTTTTGTCAACCTACTTGACACGATAGTCAACAAAAGTATAATTAAGGGAACAACCAACAAAGGAGTGTGACGAATGGTGGGGGCTTCACTTAAACAATTATTGGAAAATGACCATTTATTAGTAGGCATCAGTGAATTGAGTGAGATCGTCGGAGTTTCACCACGACAATTGAGATACTGGGAACAAAAAGGCTTTATCCAATCCGTTACTGCTGACGCGAATTGTTCAAGAAAATACCGATTACCGACAGTAGTCAAAGTTGAGATCATCAAAAAATTTTTAGATGAAGGGTACACGTTGACCAAAGCCGCTGAAAAAGCTCAGGAACGTTTAAACAAAATGCACCATGTCCGAAAAGTTTTCTCAAAGTCCATCAAGGACATCCAATTGATTGATGAACGTTATACACTCCTTTTAATTGGCGACTTCAATGATCTGGAACAGCTATGTATTATTCATGACGAAGAAACGGATGAACTATCTTATAAGATCCTTCCAGCAGATGAAACGATCGATCCTAAAAAAGTACTGGAAAAATAAGAAAAGATTGCAGGTTGATTTTTTTACTCCATTAAAACTTGTAGCCGACATGCTACAGTTAAATAAAAAGCCACCACGAGGTCTAGACAGAAGTGTTCATCCTCGAGAAATAAGGCGCCATCCACGAAAATTGTTTTTCAAATTTTTGTGGATGGCGCCTTTTTAAGTTGTTTGTCATAAACTTTCCATTTATTTTCTTATTTCTTGTTCCAATACTTGTGTCAACCAGTTGATATATTCGGTTTCTCGATTGATTGCGTGAGACAAGATCAGATAATGGCCATAATTTTCATGTTGGTCTTTTTCTGTCGGGAAAATCACTCGTTGTCGGACGAATAAATGCTGTCTTTTTTCTTCATGAAGCTCCTTTTGCTGTTCAAGAATCTCGATCCATGTTGGATCATTGATATCTTTCACAAAATACAGTTTCAAGACAAATTCATCTCGGTTGACTGGAAGTTCATTTGGCGAGGTATGGATCCATTCGTTTAACAAAACACGCCCTTCTTCAGTCAGCTGATAAATTTTCTTTTCTAGCTTGACTCCAGTGATCCCTACTTCATGTTTGATGATTCCTAGTTCTTCCATTTTGGCCAGTTCAGGATAGATCTGACTATGCTTTGCCTGCCAGAATTCACCGATTTCATTTTTGAATGCTTGATTCAATTCATACCCCGTTTGATTTTTTTTGCTCAGTAATCCCAGTAATATATAGCGTAATGTATTTTTTCTAGCCATCAAAATTTCCTCCTTGACATTCTCTCAAAATCATTCTATCATAATCACGTAATCAAAAACATGTAAATTATTACATGTTTTAATTTAAAGGGAGATGTTTTACATGAAACAATTCAAAAACTTAGAAGATTTTATTGGAACTCACTTTATCTATACGTATGATAATGGTTGGGAATATGAATGGTATGCAAAAAATGACCACACCGTTGACTATCGTATTCATGGCGGAATGGTCAAAGGTCGTTGGGTCAAAGATCAAGAAGCAGATATTGTAAAATTAACAGATGGTGTTTTTAAAATCACTTGGACTGAACCAACTGGTACAGACGTTGCTTTAGACTTTATGCCAAATGAGAAAAAACTCCATGGCACGATTTTCTTCCCTAAATGGGTCGAAGAACATCCAGAGATCACTGTCACTTTCCAAAACGAACATATTGCGGAAATGGAAGCTGCTCGTGAAAAATATGAAACATACCCAAAACTAGTTGTTCCAGAATTTGCGACAATTACTTATATGGGTGATGCGGGTGTTGATAATGAAGATGTAATTAGCGAAGAACCTTATGAAGGCATGCCAAAAGACATTCGTGAAGGTCGTTACTTCGACGAAAACTACCGTCGCATCAATAAATAATCACTCTACCTCACTCGTATAAAATCAAAAGCCACTCCTTCAATTGATGAAGACCAGTGGCTTTTTGATCATTATAAACGGAGGCTTTTGTTTCTACCCTTTATTTTATTGTAAATAAATGTGGTCATTTAACTTTTCCAATTGATTTCTTTATGATTTACATAAATAATTTCATGTTATTTTCAAATTTTTTCTAATTCCTTGCCTCTCTTTTCATTAACCTTTATGATAAGTTTAGTTATTATATGAAAAGGAGCCAAACAGTTGAAAAAATATAGACCATATTTTTTGATTTTTATTTTCGCAATTATTTTCGTATTGCCAAATATATTATCACACAAATTGATCATCGGGGCTGATGCGCCATTTCATTACAATCGTTTTTATGATGCAGCCCAACAAATTATTCACGGAGACTTACACTACTTCCCATCGATGTATGGCTTTCAACAAAGCGGTCGGATCGTCAATGCAATCTACGGTCCCTTATTCTCATACTTTCAAGGGTTGATCGTACTCGTTGCTAGAAGTTGGTATCATTACCAGATTTTATCGAATTTTATCCTCTTCCTTATCGCAGGTTGGTCCATGTTGACTTTGTTGCGTTATGTAAAAGTACGTGAATGGGTAAGTGTACCGGTTTCAGTCCTGTTCATGACGACCTATTCGATCCAATATTGGGCTGTCAATCAAGGTTTTACGAGCTGGGGAACAGTATTTTATCCTTTATGTATGATCCCGCTCGTTGATTTCATCGTGCATAAAAAATTCCCTGTACTTAAAGTAACTGCAGCGATTGCATTGATGACGCAGATCCATCTGCTATCTTCTGTGATGCTAGTATTGATGTATATTCCTTTTTATGGGTATTATTTCTTCACACAAACCAACAAGGGAAAAGCTCTTTTACAATTAGGGAAATCAATTTTGCTTTACTTTATCCTAACGGCAAACATCTGGGTAGGTATGGCGATGGTTTACAGTGGTAATGAGATTCTTCCACCTTTCGTCAATCGACGCATGACAGAGAAATCAATCAATCTTGAGGGAAGTTACTGGTTGAATTATCCGAAAATCCTACCTGTCGTTTTATTTGCTGGATTTTTATGTTTCTTATTGTTCCGAAAAAGAGAAGAACTGTTTCCAAAACTTTTGTTGCGCACAAGTGTTGTGTTCTTCTTACTTTCAACCAGCCTGATCCCTTGGAATACATTAGTTGAAAACGAAGTACCATTTATTAGCTTGATCCAGTTTCCGTTTCGTTTCTTTGTCCCATTTACCTTGCTTTTCTTACTTTACTTTGCGATTGTCGCCAATCGTTGGGAACACAAAACCTGGTTACGGATAGCTGCGACCTTACTGATCCTGATCAGTTCTGTTCAGACCATCCAAAACTTATACCGTCACCTCGATAAATGGGAAGATGAAACCTTTGTCAGTCGTCATACGTATTTGTTCGATACACCTGATGAAGCAAGAAAAACCTTCTATAGTCGTGATATGTCGAAAAGTTTATTTGTTTTCCAAAAGACAACACCAGACTATTTGCCGATCTATAAACAAACGACAGCGAATAAATACGATCGCTACAATGAAGAAATTTTGGAAAATGAAACAACGTTTATCAAATCCCATCCTGATGGTCGGTTGAGCATCAAATGGAAAAACACTGGTGAACCAACTGTTCATGTACCAGTCATTGTTTATGATCGCACCGTCTTGATGCAAAATGGACAGAAATTAACGGATATTGAATTGACCGATATCGGGACACCGATCGTCAAGCAGCATAATGGCATTAACGAGATCATTCTTTATTATGACCTTCCAGTCTATTTCTACTTCGTTGTTGCTGCGACTATTGCCGGTTGGCTATCCTTTTTAGGCATCTATCTTTCACAAAAGTTTAATTTTAGGAAAGAAAAAAATGTGAAAATCAGCTAGACTATCATTTTTTTAGAACGTTCAAAACATATATGATAAATTGACGACTAAGCGGGGCTGTGACAGATTGACTGTCACAGCCCCACTTATGTTTTAAAATTTGAAAGTATGAAAATCATCCTTTCTCTGCATACAATCGATTGGTTAGTAATGATCTTTTGCAGAATAAATAAAGATCGTCTCATTCTAAACTATATATGTCAGTCTGTGTTCATCTGTAATCCTTCTTGACCATTTCCAAGATAAAACATACTTTAGCGGTTCAGGTTTTCCTAATCCAGCAAAGAGAGAACGGTCGATATCCTTTATTAACTTATTAATTTTTTTATATTCGTTTTGTTTCCTTGCTCATACCAATAAGGATAGTCCTCCCAAGAATCATCAGATCAAGCATTAATCATCAGATTCAACCTCGATTAAATCATGTGTCTTAAACGAAACTCTAGAAAATTGTTCATCTCCTCGATGAATTTTTTCCATCACGTAACTATTAGAAAGTGTTCTTAATGTTTCTTGCATAGAGTCATAGTCTCTTTTTGACAAGACAACCACTTTGTCCTCCACATCTTTACTTGTTACAATCAGAGTTTCTGCGTCTTCATTGACTTTCTTCATGTAACTACGTAAATTTTGTCGGAAATTAGAATATGCGACTGCTTCCATGACTTTTCACTCCCCCTTTAGTATTATCTGAATTAATTGTACAATTAATCAAATGAACATTCTTTTAAATTTTTATTTTAATAACTTTAAATTTCATTCTCTAGTACCCCGTAAGATATATTCTCCATATTTTCTATATGGTTACTCTGCCGCTTACTTATAAATACGTTTGTTTCTTCTTTATTTTTTAAATAGCTATCTGATCGCCACAATCTTCATCAAATCGTTGATGTCTGCTTCTGTCTTTAATTCAAATAGCAAGGGCCAACTAGATGGACCGAATTTTTTTCTTTTTTTCCAGTTTTCTTGGATCTCCGGTTGTAATTCGGCCTGTAGCCGTTCCATTTCACTCACTTTCTTATCGGTTATCGTCATTGTTACGATCAAGCCATTCTTTTTAAAAATAATATCAAATAGCCACTTTTTTTTATGCCAATAACCAAATTGTCAACTATCCCAAAATCTAAACTCACGTTTCACCTCATAACGATTATTTAATATCTCTTCTATCTTAGGTAGTCGTCCGTAAGCATCCTCACTAGTAAACATTTTTATTGATTCTTCTGTGGGTTCATTCTGTTTATCTGATAAAACTTCCGCTTTATTTCGTTTCATAACCTCATTCTCCTTAATCATAGTATTCATTGACAAACACTAAAACCATTTCTTTGAAATCGTTATCAAAATAGTGAAATACTTTAATTATCCTATCTTCAACAACTAAAACTCTTTGTAAAACGATACGAGATTACCTTTGTCGCAAGAAACAAATCCAAATCCCTCATAAAAGTGCCTTACATCTGGAGCATCTTCAGTCAAAAGAATTTTCTGTCTTACGTCTTTATATTCCTGTAAAATCTCAGCCAGTAAATAAGTTCCTATCTTTTTATTTTGGTAATCAGGATGAACTAAGAGATCTTGAATATATATAATTGTCTGACCATCACCAACCACTCTGATCAATCCTACTAATTTATCTTGATGCCAAGCAGTTATTACGGATAAGGAATGAGCGATTGCTTTTTCTAACCTATCTAAATCATTCGTATAACTAGTCCATCCCACACTGGCATATAGATTTTCAAGTTCACTTTTATGTATCTGTGCATTGGTCTGATAATTTATCATGGATTTTCACTCCTATTTATTTTAGCTTGCTCTTTTTATATCGTTACTTCGATTATATCAATATTCCTTCTAAACAGCTTGGTATAACTGCAAAGCAAGGCTACTTATCTCAATTTTTATCTGGCTATTCTAATATTGGTTTACAAATGTTTTTCTAGACCACCAATAATAGTCAGCAATGCTATAAAAGCACATCTTTTTAAAACAGCTGACTGTTTTTAAAAGATGTGCTTTTTTATTATTCGCCTTTTTCTATTTTCACTCTCACTTTATAGATCCATTTCCACAGCTACTCCAAAATGATCACTAACGATCGGACCATTCGTCCCATCAAAGACGCGCGTATACGTACTGACTTTACTCTCCGTTGGAACGAAAATATAGTCGATTCGCAGTGCTTCTGTATTGTTTTCCCAGCCATCGATTTTTTTCTCGATCGTGGCTTCTTCAGATTTTTGTTCAGCTAAAATATATGAATCTTTGATGTTCAATTGGTTGTCTTCATTAACTAAGCGATACCCTTCCTCACTTGCTGGATTATTAAAATCACCCATCAACAAGCAAGGTATTTGATAAGTTAGGAGTTCTTTCTGTAAGAATTGCCACTCGTAGGCAAAGCCCGTTTCTATATCTGACCACCAAGAGAAATGACAGCTTGCGACAACGATTGATTGATTGTCAATAACTGTTTTGGCAACAAGGATCATGCGTGTACGGTAGTTTTCTTTTTCTTTTGTTTCAGACACTATGTATGCCCGACTATCCAAAGGAGCCTTTGATAAAATAGCGTTTCCTTCTTCGTACTTGTCATAACCAATATGACTCATTTCCCAACTCCAAAAATAGGATTCTCCTGCTTCTGCCAGTCGTTGGATCAAGCAATAAGCGAAATTATCTTTGTGGATTGGGGTCTGATTCGTTACTGGACAAAAACCGACTAGCTCTTGTTCATTTACGATTTTTGTTTCAATCAGTTGATTGACCTCTTGTAAAGCAATGACATCATAGCGCTCAGTTAAAATCTTGTCTGCAAGGTCTTGTAGTTTAGTTACTGGTTCTTCTTCCAACCAACTATGGGTATTCAACGTCATTATTTTCACTTTTTTTGAACCTCTTTTCTATTTTTACATAAAAATCAGAGACTGTTACGTCAGCGCTGATCATTGAAGAAATCTCTCCTCAATCGTCTCGCTTTTTCGTCACAATCTCTGATCACTTCTTTTATTTATTATAGCTTGATTTTTCCGATTTCTGTACCCATTTCAACAGAACCAAGTGTAGTGATCGCCACTTCTTTCACTTTATCATCTGTGAAAATGACCATGATCGTTGTATCTTTTCCTTGTTCTTTGACTTTCGCCAGATCCATTCGAGCAATCGGCATACCTGGTGTGACTTCTTGTCCTTCTTTCACAGATACTTCAAATGCAGGTTGCGCCATTTGGACAGTATCGATTCCCATGTGGATCAGTACTTCTGCGCCTTCAGCTGTTTCCATCCCGATGGCGTGTTTCGTTGGGAATACGCTAACGATTTTACCCGCTACTGGAGCAGTGATCGCATCTGTTTCAGGAATGACTGCAAAACCGTCACCCATCATTTTTTGTGAAAAGACTGGATCATTGACCGCTGCTAAAGCAATCACTTCTCCTTTGGCTACTGCGTACAATTCTTTTTCGATTCCTAATGCTGCTGTCGCTGTTTCTTTTTCCATCACGACTTCTTTGACTTGTGGTTCAGGAATATCTGCGCCTGATTGCAACAAATCTTCAATATCTGATTTTAACACATCTGCTTTTGGTCCATAAACTGCTTGGACACCATTGTCTTTGACGATCAAGCCCATTGCGCCAGCACGTTTCCACGCGTCTTCTGAACCAACTCTACCTCGATCTGCCACTGTTACACGTAAACGCGTCATACAAGCATCCACGTCTTTGATATTTTCTTTTCCACCTAATAAATGGATGATTTGGATAATTTGTTGATCCGCCGCTCCTGTTGTCGTGCCAGCGGTTGTTTCTTCACTATCATTGTCATAGTTTCCATTACGTCCTGGTGTCGCAAAGTTGAATTTCTTGATCAAGAAGTTTGCTAAGAAATAAGTGACTACGCCAAAGAGAATGACACAGATGACGAAGTTGATCAAATCGCCGCCAAGTCCTGCTTTGATCCCTAATGGTGTTCGCGTCAATAATTCGATATTCCCGAAGGAGTGGACACGCAACGGTAAAATATCCGCCATCGCAAAAGCTGCTCCTTGGATCACTGCATAGATCGCATACAGTGGAACTGCCGCAAACATAAACATAAATTCTAGTGGTTCTGTTACCCCTGTTAAAAAGACAGCTAAAGCAGCTGAGAAATACATGGATTTGTATTTTGCTTTTTTGTCTGGATCGACATTGCGATACATCGCAAGCGCCATCCCCATCAAAATACCAGAAGAACCAATCATTTGACCGACTTTGAAACGTGCCGGTGTCCAATTGTTCAAGACGAATTCATACTGTGCCATGTCTCCTGCACCTCGCAGGTTCACTAAGTCAGTTGCCCAAGCTAACCATAATGGATCTTGACCAAATACTTGTGTACCGGCTTGTGCGCCAGATAAAATCTCATAGGTTCCACCTAATTGCGTATAGTTGATTGGAATCGTCAACATGTGGTGTAAACCAAAAGGTAGTAATAACCGTTCTAATGTTCCATATAAAAATGGTGCTAAAATTGGTGCGCTATCTTGCGATTGTGCAATCCATAAACCAAAGTTGTTGATTCCTGCTTGAATAGCTGGCCAAACTGCTGCCAAAATAAGAGCTACGATCGTTGACCAAAGAATCACTACAAAAGGAACAAATCGTTTCCCATTAAAGAAAGAAAGTGCATCTGGTAATTTACGGTAGTTATAGTATTTGTTATAAGCCATCGCACCGACGAACCCAGCGATGATCCCTACGAATACCCCCATGTTCAATGCAGGAGCTTCTAAGACACTCGTAAAGAATCCTTTCACCATGATTCGTGTACCGAACAACGTATGTGTGAAGGCGTCTTCGTTTGCTAACATCTCTGTTGTGACCCCGAAGATCGCTCCTGTGATCCGATTGATCAAAACAAACGAGATTCCGGCAGCGAATGCACCACCTGCTCGTTCTTTTGCCCAACTACCACCTATCGCTAATGCAAATAATAAATGCAAGTTCCCAATAATTGCCCAACCAATACTTTCAAGAACGCCACCCGTAGTGACAAGTGCTGCCATGTTCGGGTTGATCAATGGGATCGATTTCCCGATACTGATCATTAAACCAGCAGCTGGCATAACTGCTACAACGACCATTAAAGCCTTTCCAAATTTCTGCCAAAAATCAAAACTAAACATTTTCTTCAATTTCTATCTCTCCTTTACGCAATCGGTTTCGTTAATTCGTATTATAGAGGTAATTCCTTTTTTTGTAAATGCTTTATTTTTATTTTATTTATTTTTTTATCCAAAAGCATGATACAGCTAATATAATAAGAACTATAAAGAAAAACTAAGGCAATGATGCTTTCTATCCCCTTGCGAAGTATTCGCCAATAAAAAAAATTGAGTATTTATCAGTTTACTATTGACTGACGCAACCGGTTGCGTTTATTATAAACCTAAGAAATGAAACATTTAGGAGGAGAATCATGAAACAAATCAAACGCTTATTCCAAATCGACCCTTGGAAAATCAGCACGACAACATTAGATAAAGAAAACTTGCGCTTGCAAGAGTCATTGACAAGTATTGGAAACGGCTACATGGGAATGCGTGGAAACTTCGAAGAAACGTACTCTGGCGATCATCACCAAGGCACTTATTTAGCAGGCATCTGGTATCCTGACAAAACTCGTGTGGGTTGGTGGAAAAACGGCTATCCTGAATACTTTGGAAAAGTCATCAATGCAGTAAATTTTATTGCAATGGATATTTACATCAACGACCAATTGATTGACTTAGCTTCACTAGATCCAGAAGATTTCTCTTGGGAATTAGATATGAGAAACGGGGTCTTGTCACGTCAGTTTACGATTACGACAGCTACAAATAAAGTCCGTTTCTCATTTGAACGTTTCTTGAGTATTGTTAAAAGCGAAGCGGCTTATATTCGTGTAAAGGTTGAATTGATCGCCGGCTCTGCCACTGTAAAATTTGTTTCGAAACTGGATGGAAATGTCCAAAATGAAGATAGTAACTACGATGAGCATTTCTGGAATCAGATCGACCGTGGCACAAAAGACTCGATCGGTTATTTGACAACGAAGACCATTCCTAATGCATTTGACATTGAGCAATTCACCGTCACTGCAGGCATGCGTCATTTTATCAACGGAGAAGCAGCGACACCTCTATTTGAAGAACAAACATTAGCGTTACAAGGTGTCTTCTCGTATGATCTAACACAAAACGAACCTGTGGTCGTAGATAAAGAAGTCTTGATTTTGACAAGTCGTGATATCCCTGAAGCACAACAAGTGGCAACACTTATGGATGAATTTGATCAGTTAACTACTCATTATGATGAAGCCAAAAAAGAACAAACAACCGCTTGGGCAAAACGTTGGGAATTGGCTGACGTAGTGATCGAAGGTGACGACGAAGCGCAACAAGGCATCCGTTTCAATCTTTTCCAATTGTTCTCTACTTATTACGGAGAAGACGAACGGTTGAACATTGGACCAAAAGGCTTCACTGGCGAAAAATACGGCGGTGCGACGTACTGGGATACAGAAGCTTACGCTGTGCCATTATATCTGGCATTAGCTGACCCAGAAGTCACAAAAAATTTATTGAAATACCGTCACAATCAGTTACCACAAGCCATCCACAATGCCCAACAACAAGGATTGAAAGGGGCGCTTTATCCAATGGTGACCTTTACAGGTGTCGAGTGCCACAATGAGTGGGAAATCACCTTTGAAGAGATCCATCGTAACGGTGCGATTGCTTACGCGATCTATAATTATACAAATTATACTGGCGATACCTCTTATCTGAAAAATGAAGGACTTGAAGTATTGGCTGAGATTGCTCGTTTCTGGGCGGATCGTGTTCATTACTCCAAACGTCAAAACAAGTATATGATCCACGGCGTGACTGGTCCGAATGAATACGAAAACAATATCAATAACAATTGGTACACGAACACGATTGCCGCTTGGGTCCTTCGTTATACTCGTGAAAATTATTTAGCGTTCAAAGAAGAAACAACCATTGAAATCAGCGAAGAAGAATTAGCAAAATGGGCAGATATTGTCGAAAACATGTACTACCCGATCGACGAGGAACAAGGAATTTTTGTCCAACATGATACATTCCTAGACAAAGATTTGATGCCAGTTTCGGATTTACCACTTAGCGAATTACCATTGAACCAAAAATGGTCTTGGGATAAGATCTTGCGTTCTTGCTTCATTAAACAAGCGGATGTGTTACAAGGCATCTATTTCTTCAATGAAGAATTTACAAAAGAGGAAAAACAACGGAACTTTGATTTCTATGAGCCGATGACCGTTCACGAGTCTTCTCTTTCTCCAAGTATCCACGCGATTTTAGCTGCTGAACTTGGCTTGGAAGAAAAAGCGGTCGAAATGTACCAACGTACTGCTCGCTTAGATTTGGATAACTATAACAATGATACGGAAGATGGTTTGCACATCACGTCAATGACAGGTAGTTGGTTGGCTATCGTTCAAGGTTTTGCACAAATGAAAACCGCCCATGGCGAATTATCTTTTGCACCATTTTTACCAAACACATGGAATGCCTATTCTTTCCATATCAATTACCGCGGTCGCTTGATTTTCATCGCTGTTTCTGATGAACAAGTCACCTTTACATTACTGAATGGTGAGGCACTGGAATTGACTGTGTATGGACAAACACAAGAGCTAACAGATCAATTGACGATTCCATTAAGAAAGGACGATGCACATGTTTAAAGGTGTCCTATTTGATTTAGACGGTGTCATCACCGACACAGCAGAATTCCATTATCGCGCCTGGAAAAAACTTGGTGAAGAAATCGGGATTTCAATCGACCGAAATTTCAACGAACAATTAAAAGGGGTCAGCCGAGAAGATTCATTAACATTGCTTCTTGCTTATGGCAAGAAAGAAAATGACTTTTCAAACGAAGAATTCGCTGCTTTAGCTAAACGTAAAAATGAGTATTATCTAGAAATGATCCAAGAAATCACGCCAGCAGACGTATTTCCGGGTATTGTTCCTTTATTAACAGAATTAAAGAAAGCTGGCATCAAGATCGCCTTGGCTTCTGCTAGTAAAAACGGACCATTATTACTAGATAAAATGCAACTGACAGATTACTTTGATGCGATTGCTGATCCTAGCAAAGTAGCAAGTGGCAAACCCGCCCCTGATATCTTTTTATTAGCAGCCAAAGAAATCGGATTAGAGGCGACTGATTGTTTAGGTATTGAAGATGCAAAAGCAGGCATCCAAGCGATCATCGCAAGTGGTGCTTATCCTGTAGGAGTTGGACGCAAGGAAGATCTTGGGGAGGACATTCCGATCGTCGCTGATACGTCTTCGTTAACACTCGACTATCTACAACACGTTTGGCGCAAAGATGTCTGAACCAAGCATCTCTGTCCTCCCCATCAAACAAACAAATCTAAAAAAAATCACATTGAAGAACGACGAGCTAGAAGTCGTTCTTCTCAATTATGGCGCTCGCTTGCATCAAATATTCACAGCAGATAGATTTGGACAAATGGAAAATATCTTACTCTCTTACGACAACCTTCAAGATGTTTTATCTGATCAAAGTTTTTTCGGTGCAACGGTTGGTCCAGTGGCAGGTAGGATCAGAAATGGTGAATGGGAACCTCACCAACTAGAAAAAAATAATGGCAACCATCATATTCACGGCGGAACAAACGGCTGGTCCTTTCAGTTTTGGGAGGTAGAAGTATTCAAATCACCTCAAGCAGTGGGTGTCGTCTTTTATTTAAAAGATACATTTTCAGGTTATCCTGGACCCATCACCGCGACTGTGACCTATCAATTAGAAGGAAATAGATTAGTGATGATCACTAAAGCCAACAGTGTAGTAGAAACGATTTGCAACCCGACAAACCATGCCTATTTCAATCTATCTGGAAATGGAAAACGTGATATTGATTCCCATCAACTCCAGATTCAATTAGATAGCTTGTTACTTTTGGATCATGACAAATTACCTACAGGGGAAACACTAGACAAAGCGGACTTACCCATCAATTTTCAAGAACCAAATACACTGACAGAGATTTTATCCACGTATCCTTCAGGTCTTGATGACGTTTTTTTATTAAATACGCCTAAACTCACCAAAAATAGCTTAACTTTATCAGAAGAAGCTTCCGGTCGTCAAATGAATATAGCAACTACGAACAAAAGTATGGTATTATTTTCTACAACTGGGTTCGATGCAGATTTACAGATCAACGGTCAAAACATGCATTCTCATTTTGGCTTAGCGATCGAACCACAAGAAATACCAGATATCGTTCATTTCCCGGAGTTCGGCTCGATTATGCTACGCCCTGGACAAGAACGTGTCAACCAAACAACTTATGAATTTAGTACATTCACTTAACCAGTTTTATTTAACTTGGTTTCAACAAGACGATGGACGATGAAAAAGAAAGGTGATTTAACTTATGGCAATTACAGTGAAAGATGTTGCAAAAAAAGCAGGCGTAGCGACATCTACTGTTTCTCGCGTGATCAATGACCATCCAAGTATTTCCGAAACAACGAAAAAGAAAGTACGAAAAATCATGGATGAACTAGGATATGTCCCTAATATCACAGCGAGAAATCTTGGTAAACGTGTATCAAGCGCTGTAGGTGTCATTCTTCCACCACTCGATTCCAAAGAGCGTCTTGGCAATCCGTTTTATTTAGAAATCATGGAAGCAATCAACGAAGAAGCACGACATCACGGTGTGACAACAGCTATTGCTACCGCAAAAAGTTTCGACGTCTTATTAGAGAACGTTCAGCGGATGCATTTACAAAAACAAGTTGATGGTTTTATCCTAGTCTACTCCGATAGTGATGATCCAGTCATCGATTATCTTTATGAACAACAGATTCCGTTCACACTGATCGGACAACCATACCATCATGAGAACGAAATCATCTACATTGATAACGACAATCAACTGTTAGGAAAGCAAGCCACCGAATTTTTGATCGATAATGGCCATAAAAATATTCTTTTCGTGACCAATACAACACATGAAAGTTTATACTTTGAACGCTATTTCGGTTATCAAAAAGCGATGATGTTAGCAGGACTGAACGCCCATCCAAGTGTGACCTTGGAACAGGCTGAAGATTACTTGGATTTTGACACGATCTTAAAAAAAGCTGAAGCGACAGCGCTAGTTGTTATCGATGATATTTTTGCTTTACGCACGATGCAACTCGCCCAAATGTATGGCTATATCATCCCGGAAACCCTTTCGATGATCAGCTTCAATAACTCGATTTTTTCTACATTGATGCATCCTTACTTAACAAGTATCGACATCGATATCTCTGAGTTAGGTCGAGTCGCGATGCAAAAATTACAAGAACTGATCCATGAAGAAGTGAGCAATGGTGTACGTTTAGTGATCCCCCATCGTTTGATCAAACGCGAAACGGTCGTTCCATTGAAAGAAAAATAGGGCATCCATTCCTAGGCAAATCAAATAAAAATAGCAAAGCATCTTGTCTTCGGACAAAAGATACTTTGCTATTTATTTTACTAGTAATCAACTGATCCATTAACGATAAGTCCACATTTGTATTTGACTAGAAATAATCAAAAAAAGAAATCTCTTCTATTCTTTCTAAAAATCTCTTAAAATGTGGTTAAAGAGGCATGCCTAAACATGCCCCATGTAGTCCGTTCAAAGCGGATGGCATCGATAGAGCATTAGAGCACGTCTACTTCGCCAAAAGTTGAGACGGCTCTATTTTTTTTGCTCTTGATTTTTTAAGAAAAACAACACCTACGAAGAAAACAGTTCTTCATAAGTGTTGTTTTATATTCTCTAAGAGATCATTTTTCCTGTTATTCTTTTAAGTCTGCTTCAACTTCAGTCAACCAGGTTGCTTTCTTCACGCGATTGATGATCAGCGGAATAACGAACATCACGATTGCGATGACCGCAACAAGCAATGCATCCGCTAATGTTGAAGTTCCTAACGTTGAAACAACAACGGCGATAATTGCCAACATCAGCATACAGCTAACCAGCCACGCAAAGCCATTTCCTTTTTTACCGATTCGATAAGGACGAGGCAATTCTGGATGGCTAGTTCTCATTTTCACTAAAGATATGGCGATCAAGAGATATACGATGCAATAAATCACTGTTGTTGCATTCGTCAATGTAAGAAAGACCGCACTTACATCATCCATGACGCCATAAAGTAACGCAAAGAGGGAAATAACTACTGATTGCGTCAACACCACATTTCTTGAAACACCATATTCATTTTCTTTATGAAAGCCAAATTTTGGTGGCAAGAATCCTTCACGTGCTACCTGGATGATCGTTTTAGAAGGTCCAGTTACCCAAGCAGACAATTGTAATAACACACCAATAAAGACCATAAAGCTGAAGATATTACCGATGATCGTTGGCAATCCTAAAATATCACAATAGATCAATACTGGTTGTGTGATGTTTGCCAATTCCATTGTTCCTTCTGGTACGACATTTGCAACAAACAAGGCGTTGATGACATTCAATAAAACTAGTCCGATCAATGCAATAAAGACCCCTTTAGTATAGTTCTTCGTTGCATCTTTCAAACGAGGCATATACACTGAGCTCATTTCGATTCCCACAAAAATAAATGTGATCCCTGCCAAATATTTCAATGAATCACTGTGTTGTAGATCAGGCAATGCTTTCGACCATGAAAAATCCCCCAAATAGCCATTTGAAACAAGTCCCACTTTGAAAAACGCTAAGATCCCCAAAACAAACATGATCACCACAGGAATATAAACACCCAACCAAACACCAATATTCCCGCCAACTTTCGCCATGTCAAACTTCAAGTTGAGCAAGGTGATGATCCAGTAAATGACCAAGATACACCCTAAAACGAAGTAGTGATTGTTGCCAAGAGCCGCGTTCCCAAACGTATTCCCTAACAATGGACCTAAGGTAGAAGCGACCATGACCATTCCTGGGAACATTTGCACCCAAAGTAACCACGCAACGACAAATCCCCATTTACTACCTAGTGCTGTTTTGACCCAAAGTTGCGGGCCTCCTTCTTGTGGCAGCATCGTTGATAATTCACCTGAAATCATTGAAATGGGTCCAGCAAAAAACAAGACGGCAAAAATCGTGTAAAAAATCAATGTCCAACCAACAGCTGACAATGTTGGGATACTACGAACAGTGGCACATAGCGCCATGGTCAAACCAATGAATGTTCCTAGCCCCATTTTACTTACTTGAGCTTTACTCAATTTTGACACTCTCCTTATTCATAAATAAATAGGCGTGTCTTTGAAACTTTTCATTAACAGCAACTAAAAGCAAACGTATGGCCAACTTGTGCTTTGAGTATTCTTTGCTTGGATCATCAAGCTTCAAAGGCACGTCAACGTGAAATATTTGATAAGAGAAAGGAGGCTCATCCTTTGTTCGTTTGGAACGAGAAATGAGCGCTCATTCTACTTACTCTCTCTTCGTTCATCAAAAGATTTACATTTATTTTGTTTCGTTTGCCACTAACTGATCTGCATAGATTTTTTCTAGTTTGCTTTGAAGCGCTGCTTTGATTTTTTCTGCATATTCTTCAAAATGTTCTGCTTTATTCATATAAGGCGTCATGACACTGGCACGTAAGACTGTGACTTTTCCAGCACGTTCCCATTCTTCTTCTGTAAATCCTAATTGTTTTACAAATTGAAGTGGGCTATTGCCATAATCTGGAATTGCAAAGTCTGTATGAGATGTCAAGAATTCATTGCCATAGATGCTTCCTTTGACATAAGAAGAATAGTCATACACATCATGGTTCAACTGGTTCATCGCTACCAGATCGTCATTTCCTTTTTCTTTGAATACATAATCAACCATATTGAAATCTGGATAAGTCAATGGATGAACTTCGATTTCTTTATCGCCCACTTTGAAGGTTAAATTGTTCAAGAAGTGGAAGAAACGATGTGCGCCTTCAATCGATGCTCCCATCAATTTACCATAACCAGTCACATTAAGCGGTAGTACATGATGCGCTGCCCAAACACTTGCGGCAGTTGCTCCGGCTTTTGATCCTTCCAAAATATAGGCACCAAGCAATGCTGGGATATCTGCTCCTTTTTCAAATACATAGGTTGCAAAGTAAGAGATCACATCACGCATACGAATGTCTTGGATCACGATACCTCCAGCAGAGTAAGGAACATAGCCCATTTTATGTGGATCGATCGTCACTGATTCTGCTTCTTCAATTGCTTGATATGCACGGTGTACTTCTTCTAAAAGATAATCTTTATTTTCTGTGAAGACATGATGTTTTGCGTGTACTTCTTTTAATTGATCAAATGGGATGAATTCATTGTTCTCATCAAGGAAGATCGCACGTCCGTAACCACCATAAGCTGCATCTACGTGTAGGTAGAAATAAATGCCTTCTTTTTCTAGCTTGCGACGTAATTCAACGATTTTATCGATTTCATCGATTGCCCCTTCTTCAGTAGAACCAACGACACCAACGACACCTAAAACCGGTGTTTGTTCAGCAGCCAATTCACGAATGATTGTTTCAAGTTCCTTGATGTCCATGCGGTAGTTGTGATCCACAGGCACTGGAATCACTTGATCTAGACCGACACCAATGATGTCTGCTGCTTTCAACCATGAATAGTGTTTTGTTTGTGGGACTAACCATTTACCTAATTGTTGAAGATGTTTTCCACTGCGTGCAGAATGTGCTTTGATCTCATCGATTTTTTCTGGCACTTGATCTAACAGATCAATGATTTCCCGCGTTGAAAGATTCATCAATTCCCAATCTGTTTGACCTGAAACCAATTCAGGTGCCACTTCTTTCATTGCAAGTGGCAATGATTTAATGTTGCGCGCATACCAAAGACCTTCTAAATTTGCTAATGAGCCATCTGCAACGATATGGCCCCAGCCATTTTTGTACCCCATCAATGTAGCAAATTCCATTCCAACTTCTTCTTCCATTTGACTTGTTGCTGGAGAAGATTCATATGCGACGTTATTTCCATTCCATAGCATCGCAAAATTATAGGCTAATAATGATGGCATCAATGTTTCAGAGTTCATATGACCCCAATAACGACCTGCATTATGCCATGGGACAGAGTGTGTACGCATCCGCGTAGAGATTTCAGCTAACACGTCTTTTGTTTTATTGATCGTGTGCGCGAAGCTTTCACTGCTTTTTTCTTCCGGCGTAATGATCGGCATATCTTGTGGCATATAATTTTGACGCCATCCTAAGTGCTCGTCCACTAATTCATTTAACAAAGCTTTATAGATTTGGCCATTCTCTGCTTTGTCTCCAATGAATAGTGCATTCAAATTTAAATCATTTACCTTTGATTCCATTTAGAAACCCTCCTAAAATAATTTTTTAAATTTTGTCGAGGCTTAGATTACACCTGTTTTTTATTTCTGTAAATATCACTATTCCTATTTTCCTCATTTCATTTTAATGTTTTTAATTGTTTGAATTGTTGGTACAATTGATAAAAATTAAAAAAAGGAGGGAATTTACAAATGTAAATTCTCTCCTCATGATTGTATTAACGACAACCGGCGTAACTATTAGGATAAATTTCAAAAATTGGAATTTTGTAATGGAATAGACCTTTTACAAGGTAAAAAATTACTAAATTCTAATCAACTACTTTGGCCAAAAAGTAGCGTTTTTTCCCTTTTCTGATCACTACGAATTTACCATCAAATTCTGTAGCTGGATCAATGACAAAATTTAAATCGGTTACGCGATCACCGTTAATACTTATAGCTCCGTTCGACACATCTTCACGCGCTTGACGTTTTGATGGCTCGATTTTTGTGGAAACAAGTAGTTCCACGATATTTTCAGGGGTACTTGAAATCTCTACATTCGGCATGTTTCCAAAGCCTTGTTCGATTTCTGACGCATTTAGTTCTTTGATATTTCCAGAGAACAATGCAGCTGTGATTTTTTGCGCTTCTTGTAAGTCTTCTTCGCTGTGGACAAAACGTGTCACTTCTTCTGCCAAACGGCGTTGTGCTTCACGTTTTTCAGGTTCTGTCTCCACTTTTTTCGCTAATTCATTGATTTCTTCTTGTGATAAGAAAGTAAAGAATTTCAAGTATTTCACAACATCCCGATCATCTTGATTCAACCAGAATTGGTAGAATTCGTACGGGGATGTTTTTTCAGGGTCTAGCCAGATTGCACCACCGGCAGTTTTTCCGAACTTTGTTCCATCTGCTTTTAGCATCAATGGGATCGTCAACCCAAAGGCTTCCGCTTCTGGTCCTTCCAATTTACGGATCAGATCTAAACCAGCAGTGATGTTTCCCCATTGGTCAGCTCCACCGATCTGTAATTGCACATCATATGTTCTGTGTAAGTGCAAGAAGTCGATCGATTGCAAGATTTGGTAAGTAAATTCGGTAAATGAAATTCCGACTTCCAAACGACTTGCCACGATATCTTTCGCTAACATCGTATTGATGTTGAAGTTTTTTCCGTAGTCTCTTAAAAATTCTAATAAAGAAATATTTGATAACCAGTCATAGTTGTTCACAAATGTAATATTGGCATCTTTCCCAAAAAGTTTGCGCATTTGGTTCGATAATGCATCCACATTATGTTGGACTTGTTCCATCGTTTGTAAGACACGTTCGCTTGTCCGTCCACTTGGATCACCGATCGTTCCAGTTCCTCCACCAATCAGGATGTATGGATGATGCCCTGCTAATTGGAATCTTTTCATCATCATGAACGGGATCAAATGCCCAATATGCATCGAATCTCCTGTTGGATCGACACCACAGTAAAGCGAGATACTCTTTTCTTCAACAAGCTCGCGAAGTCTTTCTTCGTTGGTTTGTTGGTTAATGGCATCACGCCAAGTTAATTCATCAATAATATTCATAACATTTCCCTCCATATCTTTTTTTATGAAAGCAGGTCCCTGCCAGCATGTCATTTATTAACGGGCAGACAACAAAAAAATCCCTTGACAATCAAGTCAAGGGACGAAAATTCGCGGTACCACCCAAATTATATGTTTGTTTTCCAAACATATCTCTCTAACATTTAACGCTGTCGCGTGGCTTCATGCCATAGACTCCTAAAATGTAATTCGCGCTAAAGCATGTACTAGTTCACAGCAACCACTAGCTTTCTGAAACATTGGCTTTATCCACTACTTCGTTTTATTCATCGTCTAATTCCTTATTCATCTATCTCCTATCTTAGAACGCACTGTTTTTTTTGTCAACAAAAAAATTTTTCTTGATCATCCGAACGATAAAAAATAACATCGTTTTTTAATCTTGAACTAGGCGGAAATGGATTTAATTGCAGAAACCTTTATTGATTCCATTGCTCGATCTGTTGAAACATGTTCTTCTTCTTGCACGCACCATTTTTTTCTTTAATTACATAATTGTCGTTACGTTAATAACTCAAACAGCTGTTATATTGTTATAGGTATCAAAAATTATTTTAGAAAGAAGGAATAAAAAATGAAATCGATGATTTTGAAAATTGCTTTATCTGCTAGTGCGATTTTATGTGCAGTCTCATGCTTGAATGTCTCTCAACCTGTCGGCGCTGAGGAAATACATCCAACAGCTGGCGAAACTGACTTCATTGGCGCCTTTGCCATTAGTGGGTCAGATGTTGTATTGGAAGTTGGCGAAACGTCTAACGAGAATATTTTAACAGCTTCTCATGCCCGCATCACAAATTCGATTGGCGTAGAAGTCCCTCCGATCATCAAGTCAGCCAATGTACAAGACACTCCAGGCATCTATCAAGCAACGATCGGCACGACCATCATGTCTTCAGTAGAAAAAGAGATCACAGTCACTGTCGTCGATAAACTTGAAGACTGTCCGACTTATGGTATTTATCAATTAACTGCTGATGATGCAACGGTTCCGGTGGGGCAAGTAGATGAAGCAGCTATCCTTCAAGCAACAAATGCGCAAGCGCTGACTTCTGGCGGCTCTCCAGTAGATGTTGTGATCAAGAAATCAAATGTAGTGAATGATACCCCTGGTACGTATCAAATCGTTTTAGGGATCAAAGAAGAACCAAAGATCCGTAAGACAGTCCAAGTCACAGTTACTAATGACGCAGGGAACGAGCAAGAAAGTCTTTACTTTGTCGACGCATCGGATGCTACTGTCTCGATCGACCAATTGGACGAACAAACGTTGATCATCATGACTAATGCCAAGGCAACTGATATTTTAGGACATTCCTTGCCTGTAGAAATCAAACACTCCACAATCAAGTTCGAGCCAGGAAATTACACTGTTACATTCGGTCTCAAAGGAGACTCAAGTTTATTTACTAAAACTGTCAATCTTACCGTCACTTCGGATAACTACGTTCCTTCCAGATTCTTTTTGCAAGCATTCGATGCAACTGTCCAGTTAGGTCAAACGGATGACCTCTCACTGATCCAAGCAACCGGCGCAAATGCCGTGACTCTCCTTGGGCAAAAGGCAAATGTTTACGTGAAGCATTCCTCGATTGAAGCAAACAAAACTGGCGAATTTGCCGTGACATTTGGCGTAACAGAAGATCCAAGAGTCGAAAAAACGGTAACAGTCTCAGTGGTTGATGAAATCAATCGTCCAGAATTGGGCGGTGGCATTGGGAATATCTAACAAACAACCACTTGTCTCACCTTAAACAGGATAAAGGACGGACCAAAAAATAATGGTTTTAAAAAAGGCGTCATCCACATAAGGTTAAAACCACTGTGGATGGCGCCTGATTTATCGAGGTTAGATCCTTCTATCCAACCTTTTTTATATTTCGTCGATTATTTCTAATAACGTAGTAAACAAGATGGCACTAGATGCCGCACCAGGATCAATATGACCGATTGAACGTTCACCTAAATAAGAAGCACGTCCTTTTTTCGCGACTAAACCTGCTGTGTGTTCTTTTGCCTGCTCAATTACTTCTTTCGTAAGATTCCCTGCGGTTAGTGCTTCAGCTACAGGGAACCAAACATCTAACATGGTTTTATCTTCTTGTTCCGCTTTTCCTCTTGCTTGGATGCCGTTCGCTCCTTCACGGATGAACTCACCTAATTGTTCTTGTGAATCGATCTGCTCTACTCCTTTTGTTGCTTTCATCAAATTCATAAACGCAGAACCGTAAAGAGGACCCGAGGCGCCTCCTACTTTGGAAATCATTGCCATAGAAAACATCTTGAAGGTATCACTGATAGTGTCAGGTGCCTTCTGTTGAAAAGCTGCTTCATAAGCTGTCACACCTCTTCCCATATTATTCCCATGATCCCCATCGCCAATGGGGGTATCTAAATCACTTAGGTACGCTTTTTTCTCTTTGATCTCTTCAGCAAAGCGGTTAAGCCATGCTTGGATCTCTTTTACCGTCAACTTCATTTTTTCATCATCCTTTACCATGCAATCGTTTCTACGTGACTTGTTAAAGCTTCTTTCCAAGTGGTTTCTGTTAAGTCAACCATTGTTAATGATAGTCCCTGCATATCCAATGAAGTCATCAAATCACCGACTTTATGGAAAGTAACATCCACCTGTTCTTCATTCAACAACGTCAACACATCATTCATGAATACAAATTGTTCCATCAATGGTGTACCACCCATCCCATTCACTAAGACACCGACTTCTTTTGGTTTTTCAGTATATTCACTCAAAATTTTCGTGACTAACTCTTTCGCTAACAATTTAGAGGGTTGCAGTTTTTCTCGACGATAACCTGGTTCGCCATGAATCCCTACACCGTATTCGATTTCGTCTTCATTTAGGTCAAAACCCGGCTTCCCTACTTCTGGGACAGTCGCAGCCCGTAATGCGACACCAATTGTTTTGGTCGCAGCAACCACTCGCTCTCCTAATTCCTTCAGTTGAGTCAAGCTCGCGCCATTTTTGGCAGCATCTCCTAAAATCTTATGGACAAGAATAGTCCCCGCTACGCCACGCTTCCCTGCCGTATACGTGCTGTTTTCTACCGCGATATCATCATCGACCACTACTTCTTCGACGTCAATTTCATCCATAGCAGCTAACTCTTTTGCCATTTCAAAATTCAATATATCTCCAGTATAGTTTTTGATGATCAATAACACACCTTGTCCTTGGTCCGCTTCTTTGATCGCTAGTTGGATTTGATCAGGTGTCGGTGAGGTAAAAACATCCCCCAAAACTGCTGCACTTAACATGCCATCTCCGACAAAACCTGCGTGAGCTGGTTCATGTCCACTACCCCCTCCAGAAACTAACCCGACTTGTTCGTTCAACTGATTTTTCGCAATTACACGAGAATCTTCTACACGATGTACTAGCTCTGGATAACTCTTTACGATCCCTTCTAGCATTTCTTCTACGATATCCCCAGGTTCATTCATGATTTTTTTCAATTTACATCCACCCTTTCTTCCCTGCTTGTCGTGCTTCTTCTATGATTTGTTCGATATTGTCGGTTGTCCCTGCTGTAATAGCAGCCGCAAAGGCTCCTTCTACTAAGGGGGCATCCACCAAGTAGTAGTTTTTTTGTTGGGCTTCCTCCAATAAATCTTTTGCCAATTCTGAATTCATCACTGCGCTACCAAGATCAGCAAAAACAAAATAAGCAGATGAATCGGCTGATTGATTGACGGCATCAACGATCTTCATCGGATCAGAACCGAGTTCTCCCTCTTCGATTCCGCCAAGTGATAATACTTCTACGTCATCGGTTTGTTGCATTTGTTCAATCATTTCTTTGATACCATCCGTGACCTTCTTACTATGGGAAAGCAGTAAGATACTTTTCTTCAACGAATTCCCCTCCTTCAGTTTAGCACCCTTTCTGTAAGGGTTTTCTTGATACTGTATTAAGTATATATCAACTCCTATGGGTAATGGAAATAATGCGATATAATGAACGATAGTTTTTTTATTTATGTGAAGATAAAGATAGGACTAAAAAGAGATATTTGCTATACTTTCCTTAAAGAAAGGAGTGATCAAAATGATCATTACAACAACAAATAGCGTAGAACATCAAGTCATTGAGTCTTATGAGGGAATTGTTTTTGGTGAAGTCATTACGGGAATCAACGTCTTAAAAGATTTAGGTGCAGGGATTCGTAACGTTTTTGGCGGACGCTCAAAAAGTTATGAAGGGGAATTATTGACAGCAAGAGAAGAAGCATTAGCTGAAATGGCGCAACGCGCAGAAGCACTTGGCGCAAATGCGATCATCGGGATGAAGATGGATTATGAAGTCTTAGGTTCAGATAATGGGATGTTGATGGTCACTTGTAGCGGGACGGCTGTTCGATTGATTTAACAAAAACGAAACAAATAAACGAGTGAAGACCCGCCAAATTTCTAGGGTATCCACTCGTTTTTTTACTCACACACGTTTCACAATGACTGGACTTGTCCAATCACCTCATTCGCCTCAACCATCGCTCTT
Organism: Enterococcus sp. DIV1304_2; assembly: GCF_050555445.1. Lineage (NCBI taxonomy): Bacteria > Bacillati > Bacillota > Bacilli > Lactobacillales > Enterococcaceae > Enterococcus > Enterococcus sp. DIV1304_2. Next base: position 377,955 of record NZ_CP187851.1, on the reverse strand, counting down.
TTTTCAATGGTTAGACTTTCAACTTTCTCACTATTTGTAAATACAACGATCATATCTGTTTGTTTACCTGCTTTTTCTAGCATCGCTAAGTCAACAACTGCCAATAATTGACCTCGTTCCACTCGTTGTGCTTGTTTGACATAAAGAGTGAAGGGTTCTCCTTGTAAATCAACGGTGTTGATTCCCATATGCACCAATACTTCAAGGCCATTGTCTGTTTCGATCCCCAGTGCATGTTTCGTCGGAAAAATACTAGTGATCGTTCCACTGATTGGTGCAAATATTTCTTTTGCTTCCGGCAAGACTGCATAGCCATCACCCATCATTTTTTCTGCAAAAACAGGATCGCCGACTTCAGTGATCGGAATGATTTTACCGAGCGCCGGTGCATAGAGTTCAAATGTTTCCTTACTTGTCTTTGAAGCAGAAACCGGCACATCTTGGTGAGGAATTGATTGAGCGGTCTCTCTCTTTAGCTTACTACCTTGTTGGAGTTTCGTCATTTCGTCTGCTACAAATTGGACCTGTGTGCCTACAATGACTTGGATATTTGTTTGATCAATTACTTTTACCCCTGGGACGCCAGTTTGTTTAATCGCTTCTTGATTTACTTTTGCTGTGTCTTTTACCTGTAGACGCAAACGTGTCGTACAATTATCGATTGCTTGTACATTTTCTTTTCCACCTAATGCATCATAGATCACCGCAGCTAGTTGACTAAATTCATTAGTTCCCGTAGCAATATCAGGTGTCTCTTCGCCAATTTCTGTTTCTCTTCCTGGTGTCATCAAATTGAACTTTTTGATGGCAAAGCGGAAGCCAAAATAATAGATAGCTGCAAAAAATACTCCTTGAACAAGCAACATCAATGGTTGATTGGCGACTGGATTCTGCAACGACAAAAAGTAATCCACAAAACCAGCGCTAAAAGCAAAACCAGCTGTCCAATGGAAAAAGGCACTGATTGCTAATGAAATTCCTGTAAAAATGGCATGGATAACATACAACGGCCACGCCACAAACATAAATGAAAATTCTAATGGTTCAGTCACACCTGTAAAGAACGCAGCAAAACCAGCTGCTAGCATCAAAGAAGCGACTTGTTTTTTCTTTTCTGGACGTGCACTTTGATAAATAGCAAAGGCCCCAGCAGGTAAACCGAACATCATGACTGGGAAAAACCCAGCTTGATACATACCGGTTTGTCCAATTATTGCTTTTCCACTATCTAACGCTTGTTGTCCAGCTAAAAAGTTTCCAATATCATTGATACCTGCCACATCGAACCAAAAAACAGAATTCAATGCATGATGTAAGCCTGTTGGAATCAATAAACGATTGAAGAAACCGTATAGTCCTGCACCGACAAACCCTAATTGAGAAATCCCCTTCCCAAAGGAAACCAGTACATCATAAACAGTCGGCCAAATAAATAATAATATCGCAGAAATAACCAACATGCTCAAGGCAGACATGATCGGAACTAAGCGTTTCCCACTAAAAAATGATAGGGCCATAGGTAATTTCACTTGGCTAAACCGATTATACATCGCAGCAGCGACTAATCCTGCCACGATTCCAACAAATACATTGTTATCCATTGTATTGAAAGCCGGATTGACTTCAGTGAGATCTCCCAGATGCAATAATCCTTGTACTGAATCCGCAGATAAAACGGTTTGAGGGATCAAGTAAGCGACCAATCCTGCCAAAGCAGCTGATCCATCTTTGTCTTTTGACATTCCCAATGCCAAACCCACCGCAAACAATAAGGCAAGATGGTTAAGAATCGCTAGCCCCGCATTCATTAAGAAGGTCGTTCCCGCATTACTGATGCCTACTCCTACGAACCAATTCGCAAGACCAACCAGTAAAGAAGCCGCTGGTAAGACTGCTACTGGCAACATCAATGAGCGACCCATTCGTTGCATATATGCTTTCATTCTTTCCACTCCTATTTTCTCTCCGCTCGTGAAAGAGCGTTTATCGTTATTTTTGTAAATTTTCTAGAAAATATCTAAAAACAATAAAACGAGTATACCATTTATCCAAAAAAATAGGAAGCATTGATTGAATACATTTAAAAAACCAGTAAAAGCAACGAAAACGAACGTGAAAATCTATTATCCGACCATTTATTTTTTAAAATAAATATAGACCAATAATCAATCCGTTGTTTTCAAACAACAAAAAAGAGTTTGAGATGTCATTCTCAAACTCTTTTTTGATACACAGCACCGACAAAAACAACCAGCAAGCACAAGCTACCGATCACCGACAAATAAATTGACCGACGATCGCCCGTTTTTGGTAATGTCTTCGCGGGTTGTTCTTCCACTACTTTTGTTTCTGTTTCAGTAACTGTCCCCGCTTCTACCGAACGTTTTCCAGCGGAATGCAAGGTCGCCTTGATTCTTTCGATACTGGCAGACAAATCTGCTTTTCTTGCTTCGAAATCGGCCATTGCCGCTTGAGCTTCTGCTGCTTTTTCATGGATTTCCGTACGAGCTGCTTGAATATCCGCTTGTGTCTGATCCACTGACGCAACCGTAGACGTCGCTAAATCTTGCAATTCCGTTTGTACTTCGGTTGCCCGTTGGGTCGCAGATGCTATTTTTTGTTTTGCTAATTCGGCTTTTTCTCGCTCTTCAGCTATTTTCTCAGCTAACTCATCGCGATCACTCGCTGCTTGATTTGCTAAATCGTTCACTGTTTGATCGATTTCCCTTTGTTTTTCGATAAGTTGTTGTTTCGCTTGTTCCAACGTATCTTCCACTTCTTTACGTTGTTGCTCCAACTTCTCCCAACGAGTCGAATCTGATGGATCAGTTTCGTTAAGAGGTGTATGTGACGAGTCTAGTGGCTCCTGACTCTCCTGGATCTGTGACTCACTGGTTTCTGATGCTGGCTGACTTGAATCTGCCCGGACTGTCTGACAAAGAAAGAAACTGCTGGAGATCAGTGCAGCAAAAAGTACTTTTTTCATTTTGTGCATCTCTGCCATCCCCTTTCATTTTCACTAGTTGTTCATTATAGAAAAAAACTGAGGAATCGCCTATAAACAATTGACGTATTCTGTCTAGTTGTATCGATGAAAGGTTGGAGTTTTGTCATTCGTCAGCTCCTATCCTTCAAAAAAATAGCCTAAAAAAGCGCCAAGTTCTAAAAATAGAAAAACGATCATCCAAGCTTACTACTTCCCTTACAAAGCTCGTCGGTCACACCCTCAAGTTCTACCCTTGAGGATAGCATAATTCATCTGGTCTGACGGCTTGGTACAGAGAAAAAGCGCCATCTAAATTTTTCACAGTGAATCCCGCTTGTTTCAAGATTCTTTCTGCTAAGTAGCTACGTAATCCACTATGACAACTGACGATATATTCTTGTTCTTTATCCAATTCGTCCAATCGTTGACGCAATTCAGATAAAGGGATATGGCTAGCTTTTGGGAAATAACCTTTTTGCAATTCTTCCTTATTCCGAACATCAAGCAATTGTTTCCCATGTGCTAATTCTTCTGGCAATTCATGCCACTGTATCATCTCACTCAATCCTTCGATGACATTCATCGCAATATAACCTAGCATATTTACTGGATCTTTCGCTGAACCAAAAGGCGGTGCATAAGTCAGTTCTAACTCTGGCAGGTCGAAGACTGTCAAATGCCCTTTAATGGCTGTCGCAAGAATATCGATTCGTTTATCTACTCCTTTTTGACCGATTCCTTGAGCTCCATAGATTTCCCCAGTTTCCGGATGGAAGATCAATTTCAACAACAAGTCCGTTGCACCAGGGTAATAGCCAGCATGATCTTTACCTGAAGCATGGAGGACTTGAAAAGATAAACCTGCTTTTTTTGCTTGTCGTTCTGTGATACCTGTGGAGGCAGCTGTCTGACCAAATGCTCGAACAATAGCCGTTCCAAGGCTGCCTTGATTCAGGCGTGGCCGCCCAGCCATGTTATCAGCAGCTTGTCGTCCTTGTCGATTCGCAGGTGAAGCTAAAGAAATCAATGCAGGTTCCTTCGTGATTTGATGTTTCACGACAATCGCATCTCCTACTGCAAAGATTGCCGGATCACTCGTTTGATAATGCTCATCCACAACGATACCGCCACGTAATCCCAACGTTAAACCTGCCATCTCAGCTAAACGACTATCTGGTTGGACCCCCACCGAAAGAATCGTCAAATCTGACTCTAACATTTCGCCATTTTCTAGACGAAGCATGTTTCCTTGTTCTTCAAAACTAGTAACGGCACAATTGGTTAAAACTTGAACATCATTATTTTCTAATTCTTTTTGTATAAAAGAAGCCATCTCTTCATCCAACGTCGGTACGACTTGCGGAGTCCGTTCGACAATCGTTACATCCAGTCCACGTTTTTTTAGATTTTCTGCTACTTCGATCCCAATAAAACCGGCGCCAATAACTACCGCTTTACGAGGTTGTTCCTCTAATTTTCCCATGATAGCATCAACATCTGGAACATTTCTCACAGTAAATACATTTTTTGCCTCAGACAAGCCTGTGATCTCAGGTATAAAGGGTTTAGCTCCTGGAGAAAGCAAAAGGGCATCATACGTTTCTTTGCGAGATTCCCCTCCATGAGAAACTTCCACTTCTTTTGTTTCTGGAAAAATCGCTGTGACTTCATGATCCACTCGAACGTCCAAACGAAAGCGTGCAGCTAAACTTTCAGGTGTTTGGATCAAGAGCTTTTCTCTTTCATCGATTTCACCAGAAAGATAGTAAGGAAGGCCACAATTAGCAAAAGAAACATTGGGCCCTTTTTCAAAAACAACGATTTCTGCATCTTCTTGCAGTCGTCTTAAACGAGTAGCCGCAGACATCCCTCCAGCAACACCGCCAATTATCACAAATTTCATTTTTTATCTTCCTCCAATCTTTTCCCCAAACCATTGATTCATCCCGCCACGAATATTGATTGCCTGATAACCAAGATTTTTTAATTCTTTCGTCGCTTGCTTACTACGCATTCCTGACTGACAAATAACGTATACCGGCGCTTGTTTATCCCCATTATACGTACTAATACGGTGTAAAGGAATATTTTCCGCTTGCTTAATATGCCCACCTCGGTATTCAGCCGGTGTTCTAACATCGATCAATTGGATGTTTTCTTTTAATTTATCTTGCAAATCCTTTACTGTTATTGATTGACTAAGTTGAAATAATCCCATTTTCATTCTCTCCTCTTTTTTTAGAAAAATATACCTACCGGGGTATATTCAACACGATAAATGTGATTATGTCAACCATTAAAACTTTTAATTTCAAAAATTTGCAGTTTTCATTTGCAAATAATACCTATATAGGGTATTATTTGCAAAAAAAGAGTGGGAGGTTCTATGATGACTATTGACAACAAAACAATTCTAAATCGCTTGAGACGTACAGAAGGACAAATTCGTGGTATCCAAAAAATGATTGACGAGGAAAAAGAGTGCATGGATATCATTACACAATTAAGCGCTGTTCGTTCAAGTATTGATCGTGTCATGGGGATGATCGTTGCTGAAAATTTAAAAAACTGCTTGGAGCATCCAGAAAACAGTGTGGAGGAACAAGCAAAAAAAATGGAACAAGCCATCAATATGATCATCAAAAAATAAACGCAGCAAGTTTCTGTCTCGCACTACTTAAAACCGAATAAACGGCGGAAACAAATGGAACCTCTTTGAAAAATAAGGCATCATCCACAAAAATTTGAAAAACAATTTTCGTGGATGATGCCTTATTTCTTATAGCTCAATGTTTCGGTAATTTGCCACCACTAAGTTACGTATATTTCCCTTCTACAATTGCTTGGATCGTATCGAGTACAGCCTCTGTATTATTTGATCCGATAATCGTCGTAGCTGCTTCTTTGATCTTGGGCTGTCCATTTTCCATAGCAAAACTGTGCTTGATCTGTTGGATCATTTCAAAGTCATTCCCGCTATCGCCAAACGTAGCAATCTCATCCTCACTGATTCCCCATTTTTTGCCTAACAAGCGTAACCCGTTTAGTTTGTGGACACCAGGGATGATCAAATCGATATCTCCATGACCACTAGAGACCGGTATCAATCCCTCTCCTAAAGAATGCTTTAAGGCAGTTAGTTTTTCTGCCGCTTCTTGCTCATTGAAGGATAAAGCAAACTTGAAAATCGTTTCTTCTCCCTTAGCTAACGTATACAGGTCTTCTACCTTTTCAAGCTTAGGGTAGTAAAAACTTGCACGTTCAAACAACTCCTTAGAAACCGTATTAGAGAGATAGGCACTCTGTTTCCCACATAAGATCAAGTTCATTGGCGCTAACTCTTCCAATACATCTAATGTCTGAACGATTTTTTCAGGACGTAATTCTGCATTGTACACATGGTCTTCACCAATTAAAATATTTGCCCCATTTTCTGCTACGAATGCTATACTTTTATAAAGATCAGGGAAGAATGAACGCAACTGGAAATATTGATTTCCACTTGCTACAACAAACTTTATTTCTTTTTCCTGTAGCAAGTCAAAAAGTTTCTTAAAGCGTTCTTCATTGTATTTCTTTTGATCATTCAAAAATGTACCATCCATATCTACAGCGATCATTTTGATTGTCATTCCATTCCCACCTTTCAGAAAAAGTATACCTACTGGGACGCGTCCCAAGTCAAGAGAAAAGGAGGAAAATCCCATCGTTACGATTCGAGAAATCGCAAAAATGTCAGGAGTATCCAAATCTACCGTTTCCAGAGTGATAAATAACGACCGTTACGTATCCGATGATTTACGAAAAAAAGTCCAATCCGTTATTGAAGAGACGAACTATGTGGTGAACGGCAATGCTGTAAAATTGAGTAAAGGAGAAACCTATACTTTAGGTGTTACCTTGCCTAACAATAGTTCTTGCTATAATCAATTGGTGGATAGTATCTTGTATCAGGCAAAAAGTAAAGGGTATCAAGTATTATTACTCCCTACTTATTACGAAAAGGAGACGGAGAGTCACTATTACACACTACTAGAGCAAAAAATGATCGACGGTCTTATTCTGACGTCACGAACAAAAAATGATGAACTACTTGAACCTCTTCGCTTCAAAGGAAAAATCGTCTCAACTGAAAAGATGGACAATGACGACCTTGCCATGATTTATCCGGATCGAAAAAAAGCGTATGATCAATTGTTTCTTACCCTGCATACCCGTGGTATTTCCAGAGTCATCTTTACTACTAAACGCAGTGCCTCACAAAGCCAGACTACAAAAAATAAATTGACTGCTTATGAAACGTATTTTGGAAAAGCGATTGAAGGAAAAAACTATTTCACTGGTATCGAAACCTATGCAGATGGCTATGCGTTCGCAATAGAGATCACAACTCACGCCTCTATTCCAGAGGTAATCTATGTCAATGGCGATGATACAGCAGCCGGTGTAATTTCAGGAATGAAACAGGCAGGATTCATTCATAAAAAAGATTTCACTGTCATAGGTGAAGGAAATCTACCATATAGTGAGATATTAGCCTTTTCAACTATTGATTTCTCCCCTAAAAAAATCGGCGCCTCCGCAGTAGATTTTCTCTTATCCCAGAGTGACAGGATCGTGCAAGCAGAAGATCCAGTAATTATTTGGCGATAATGCGAAGTAGCTCCTTCAGAAATAAGCGTGAGACCTCAAAATTCCAAGAGGAATTTTCTGGGTTTCACGCTTATTTCTCAGGGCTGAACACTTAGGTCACAGCTTTTCTGTATAGTGAACTACTCACCACTTAGCTAAACCTACCGGTTTTTAACGCTTGAAGTGGGAGCTTCTTGGGAATAGAGCATACTTGCAAGCGTATTTCTTTACTCACAGCGGTTTCTCTTATTTACCAAGCTATCCCCGTAGTTCCTACGGTTTTTGATGATTGGATCTAAGCTAATCCCATAGAATGTAGTCTTAGACCTTCGGTCAGAATATTGATACTAGCATTGATATCTCGGTCATGATGAACATGACAAACAGGACAAGTCCATTCTCGAATTTCTAGAGATTTCTTGCCGTCTTTGTGTCCACAATTCGAACAGATTTGACTAGATGGGAACCACTTATCCACTTCGATAATATTTCGACCGTACCAGTCAGCTTTGTATTGTAACCTAGTCACAAAACTAGACCATGAAACATCCGAAATACTTTTTGCTAGTTTATGATTACGCAACATACCTTTTGTATTTAAGTCTTCTATACAGATCATATCGTGGTTTTTGATAATCTCTGTGCTCAACTTGTTTAGAAAGTCATTGCGTTGATTCATTACTTTTTCATGTAGTCGTGCTATTTTACGTTTTTGTTTTTGATAATTTCTAGCTTCAAACAGATTGATACCTTTTTGTTTAGCTAATAATGCACGTCTTGACAACTTACGTTGTTCACGTTTTAGTTTCTTTTCCATTTTTGACGTGAACTTATTATTATCAATCTTTTGACCGTCAGAAAGAATGGCAAAATCAGTTATACCAAGGTCAATTCCAATAGAAGAATCGTTTTTAGGAAGTTCAACTATTTCTTCTTTACACAACAAAGAAATATGGTAATTACCACTTGGATGACGTGAGATTGTGGCAGATTTGATAATTCCTTTAGGTTGTCTATGGAGTTTAATCTTGATTAAAGACTTCAACTTAGGAACTTTGATGAATTTATTATCAATCAAAGCTACTGTTCCTTTTTGGTTGTTAGTAGTATAGCTTTGTACAGGATTCTTCTTACTTTTGAATCGAGGAAACCCAACGGATTTATCTCTAAAAAAATTCTTATATGCCTTATCTAAATTAAGTTGTGCATTCGCTAAAGCAAGGCTATCTACTTCCTTCAAAAACGGAAATTCTTCCTTATATTGAGCTGGTGTTGGAAATTTTATTTTTGTAGAAGAATCATTTTTAGTTTCTTCATAATTTTTCATTCGGTCATCAAGCATTAGATTGTAGACCTTACGGACACAACCAAAAGACTTAGCAAAGAAAATTTCCTGCTCTTCTGTTGGATAAATTCTGAATTTATATGCTTTTAGTCGCTCCATAAGACTCACCAACTCTCTATTTGTGGTTATTACCTTGATTCTGAATATACTTTTTGATGACATCAATTGATGCGCTACCAGTTGTCAACAGGCAGAAACTTTTAGACCAAAACATTTCTTTCCAAAGATATTGTTTTACTCTAGGATAGTCACGCTTTATCAAGCGTGAACTAGCGCTTTTATAAGCGTTGATGAACTTTGTCAGCTCTGTTTTTGGCTGTGCTTTGAACATAATATGAACATGATCTTCATCATGATTCCACTCAACGAGAGTGATGTGATATGACTCTGCAATTCGTACAAAAGTTATTTTAGCAAATTCAGATATTTCATCATCAATCACTTGTCTACGGTATTTAGTTACCAGTACAAGATGATAATAGAGAAGAAACACTGAATGATTATTAGTATCTAGTTCCATTGTTATATCAGCTCATTTCTTATATAGACTGATTATAACATAGTACAAAATAAAAAGGCAATATGCCTTATATGTCGGTTTTCGAGTTACCAACGGTAACCCTCATACCGAATGGCATTCATCACCCACCTATAGAGGATGAGCGACTTCTGCCTGAATTAAGTTAAAAACTATGTCGAATCTTTTCCCTTGATAGAGAAATAGCTGTAAGATTGACTGGCTATTTTTCACTCAGATAGATCAATCCGCGCGGAATAGGATCTTTCTTCGTTAACCCTATCCGTTCTCTATAAAAAGAAAAGCTATCTCTCTTGATCATTTCAATGATTTTCTCTTCATTCATTTCTAATTTCAACGATTCGATACATTCCGCCATTTCGTAAAGTATCTGTAGCTGTGCATCGATCCCTAACAACTCTTGTAATTGCTCAAACACAGGTCCGTCCTTTTGAGAGACGACCTCTAAAAAACGATGATGAAGTTCTTTGTAAAAAGAAGCTAAAAGTGGATAGTTGATGGAAAAACAGTTTTCCATAAATTCTCTATAATGTTTTAAGTATTCTTCACTAGATTGAATATTCGATAAATTCATAAATTACCTCTCCTTCTGATGATTGATAGTAAAACCTAAAATATGTACATATGACTGATTGAATCGACCTTATTTTTTGTGAACTACCTGTTTCTCGAATAGATTATAATAAAATCATATAGTCTTCTCTGTGTAATTTCAACTTCACATATTGCCTAACTCCTTGAAATATTTACTCTTGAATCATTGCTACATCTATGCTTCGGCATATTACCAGCTATTTTTTTTGCATTCAGTTGATTTTTTTATCTTAAACAAAAAAAAATCAATCTCAGCCAATTTTGACTTCGATTGATTTTCGATAAATTCTTCACTTAAATTGCAACGATGCTCTTCTCATTCGCCGTTACAACAATAAGATACACCAAACTACCTAGCGCTTCAGTAGTTTACGATACTCCAAAGCATATAAAACAAAGGACTGAGCCAAACTGTAGGTAATGATTGCAAATATCACCATGACCCATCCTTCAGGAATCGCCGGGAAAAGTAACAGCAGAATCATCCCTACATAAATCACAGCTGTCGCCCATTTACCATACCACTTTGCTCCATCTAATTTGACCTGTTTACGCAAAGCAACGATCCCAGCAATCAGCATAAATGCTTCTTTCACAATAAATAAAGCTAAAACGAGCCAGATATACGGACGTTCCCATGCCATGGAGATGATCAAGACCAATTGCGTCAACTTATCACCGATTGGATCAAGAACTTTTCCAAGTTCTGTGATCTGATTGAATCTTCGGGCGATGTATCCATCTAAAAAGTCTGTGACTCCTGAAAAGAGGATGATCGATCCAGCCAGATAGAAAGCTTGCTTACTCATAAAATACAAATAAAAAGGCAATAAAAGAATTCTTATAATCGATAGTAGATTCGGAATCGTGCGAATTTCTTTTCGCCAATCAGATGCTCCATTCATTACTTAACAACTCCCAAAATGTCATTTCATCTATTTTACCGTACTTTCCACGTGGAACCAATTAATTGTCAGTTTTTTATTGCGAGCTCTTCCAATCCTTCGTATGCCATTGTGAATCTGTTATTATGTTTTTTCGGAGTTTCCATTTCGTGCAGCCTGACGCTGACGGGTTTCTTTTAATAATTTTTTGTGGGCTTTTTTTGAACCTCGTTCGATATCTCGTTCCCATTTTCTCGTTTTAAAATCTGTAAATAGCTGATCGATCTCATAGCCTACAGGATAAAGTTCTTCTGCTCTCATTTTTAAAAGGACACGCTGTCGAAGGACCGTTTCTTTTTGGTTATCGACAAAAATCACGATCGTCTCTTCGCCAGTGTCTTCAAAGACTAATGCTTCTTTTTTGTATTGGGTGGCATATACCCGATCCCCTTTTGAAAATAAAACCTTTTCTTCGTTCTTGACTTCTTGCGTCTTCACTTGTTGTTTGAATAAGCGTTTTTCCCTTGAATAGTCTTTCGTAGAAAGATACTGCTGAGCTTGTTGGATCAAGTCCTCTGACATTTGCATTTTTTTAGCGATCCACAATGCTTGGCTTTCCCCTGTTTTTCCTACCTGTAATTGATACTTTGGTTGTAAGGCTTCTCGGTCAAAAGCCATTGCTGCCGGCACAAAATCTTCATGTCGTTCCGCAAACTCTTTGATTTCGCCGTAATGGGTCGTTGCAACCATCAGCGCACCTTTCTCATACATTGCAGACATGATGGCGATTGCTAAAGCTGCACCTTCCGTTGGTTCTGTTCCACTACCGATCTCATCAAGTAAAACTAGGGTATTTCTACCCACTTTATTCAAAATCTGTGCGATATTTTGCATATGCCCAGAAAAAGTACTCAATGCATTCGCTAAATCTTGTTGATCGCCGACATCGACAAAAACTTCGTCGAATACGGCAAGCTCTGTCCCATCTTTTGCTGGTACTTGCAGACCAAACATTGCCATCAACGTCAGCAATCCGACTGTTTTCAAAACAACTGTTTTCCCACCAGCATTTGCACCTGTGATCACTAATCCACGATATTCTGCACCCAAATCAAAATCTAAGGGAACAGCTTTTTCTGATAACAGTGGATGTCTCGCTTGTTTCAGATGGATGCGTTCTGATTTATTGATGATAGGTGTGATGCCATTGATCTCTCTACTGTATTTCCCACGTGCGAAAATAATATCGAAAACGGTGACCGTTTCGATGATTTGATCGATTGCCTGTTCATTTTCAGCTAATGCCCCAGTCAAACTTGCTAGAATCTGATATTCTTCAGCAATTTCCTCTGCTTTCAATAATTGATGTTGTGCGCTTGCTTTAGCGACTGCTGTTGGTTCGATGAATACCGTCGTACCTTTATTCGACTGTTCAATGATCGTTCCGGCTACTTTATTTTTATAACTCGCTTTGATCGGGATCGTTGCGTGTTCCCCTTTTTGAACAATCATCGCTTCTTGGATCATTTCTTTATTCCCAGGATGTCGCAAGAATTTTAGCAAACGATCTTGGATTTCTTTTTCTACCGTTTGGATTTGTTTTCGTACTTTACGTAGATTTTTTGATGCTTCATCTGCGACTTGTTGGTTCTTGATTTGTTCATAAACTAAGTCCTCTACTGATTGAAGATCCGGTAGATTTTTACTGTACGCATACAGTAATGGCGTTTGATATTGGTTTTTTTCAAAGAAGCGAGTGATCATTCGACTGCTTCTTAAAAAATCAGCGTATTCAATCAATTCAGCGGGGGTTAAGATCAAGCCTTTTTTCACTTGGTCAGTTAATGCCACAATTCGTGTTAGCCCCATAAAGGGCACGTGCTGGCTACTTTCTAAAATCGTACGGGCTTCTTTCGTTTCTGTTTGTCTTGTTTCTACGGTCTGCAGATTTGTCGGGATCGACATTTCTGCCAGACGTTCTTTCGTGTGATCTCCGATTGCTCGGGCAATCACTTCTTTTCTGATTTGTTCAAATTGTAATTGTTTGATTGTATGATTCATATTCTCTCCTTTTCTTGAAGAGATACCTGTCCCCAAAATAAATAAAGACCTAAAATAGAATAAAAGGGCAGGACACAGCTAAAATAAGACATGTCCTCCCCTTGATTTGATTACAAGAAATGTTTCAGACAGGTACCATCTATAAGCACACCAAATAAGCCTACTGCTTTATTGGTTATTCAACTTACTCGATTAGATACCTACTACACTCATCAAAATACCTCGTTCATCTAGGTTTTATTTATTTTTCTTTTTTACTATAGCAAGCGGTTGCCAGAATGTCAAACAGATACTGAACTAGTCTGAATGGTATTATTTTAATAATATTTCAAAATTGTCACGTTTTTCGATTTTCAAACACTGTATCAATCGGCGATAATTGGATATATCAAGAAACATAAAAGGATGGATATGATGAAAAAATTGATTGGAGCAATCGCTCTCTTATTGTTATTGTTTGGTGGCTACAAAGGGTATGAATATTACAATCAGACCTACAAAAGTCAAGTAGCTTATGCAAAAGTACCAGAAGCAGTGCCACCATTGACTGATACAGTGGATGATAGCGGTGAAAAAGTTCGGGGGTTGAAGTCGTATGACTATGACTTTACATTTGTGACTAAAGATGGCAAAACGATCAAGTTAGGTTACACGATCTCCTCAGAACATCCAACACCCCTTGAGCCAAATAGTTATGTCAAAGCAGAGGTAAGTCAAAAACGAGTGACCTCTGGTCCAACGACGATCGATGAAAACCAAGTTCCAGAAGATGTTTTAACTAAGTTGAAATAAGTAGCTTCTACTTCTAGTAAATGAAAAAAGCCAAACGCAATCTAAGAGTAGGACATTAAACCTCACCACCCAAAATCGAATAAACGGCGAGAATAGAAGGAACCGCTTCGGAAAATAAGGCGCCATCCACGAAAATTGTTTTTCAAATTTTTGTGGATGGCGCCTTATTTTCCGAGATTAAATGCTTCTGTCCCGACCTTTTCGCAGTTGGCTTTTTATGTATAAATAACTATTTCAGCGTCGTTTGCGAATGGCGATTGGCGTATCCCCAAAATATTCTCGATATTTTTTGTAAAAATGTGTCTTATTGGAAAAACCTACACTGGCCGCAATCTCCTCAATCGAGAAACGGGTAGATAAAATTAGATCCTGTGCTTCATGTAATCGTTGATTCGTAATCAATTGTTTGAAGGATTTGCCTGTCTGTTGCTTGATCAAATTAGACAGATAATTGGGATTATACCCTAACTCATCTGCCAACGTTTTTAGGTTCAATGTTCGATAGTCACTTTCGATCCGTTGCAGAATTTTGATCATTAAGTTGCTTTGTCCATCTTTTTTGTAGATCTTTGCTAATTGTGAGTGATAGACTCTAGAAAGCTGTAAAAATAACACTTGTGAAAAAGCGTTCATGATTTCATTTCCCAGATGTTTTTTTGAAAAATATTCGAGGATCATCTGATCCAACGTGACTTGGATCTCTGGTTCTTTAGCTAAGTGTAACAAAAGATGTGTTTCATTATAGCCGGGTTCTAAAATGGCATTCATCAAAAAATTATACGTCAAACCCCCACTACGATTATCGATTTTTTTCAGAAGATTGATATTGATATCATTTGTTTTGAATAAGAAATTCAGCAAAATATCATGTTCACCCAAAGGCATCAGTTCATGGCGACTATTTGTATCTAAAAGTAATAATTGTCCTTCTTTCAAAGTGATTGGCAGACCGTTGACGATCTGTTCTGAAGTACCGCAATACATATAATTGAATTCTAAAAAATGGTGGGAATGTAGTGGATAATGAGCGAAGCGTCGATGTTGGCGAATCAAAATATTATTTTCTTGAAAAAGATGGTGATCGTCTAATTTGAATTGCTGGTCTTGTTCGTCTAAGTTTTCTCCTTCAAATTCCTTGATCCATTGCCCCGTCTTTCGCTGTTCTAACTCTTCGGGTGTATACGGCAGAAAGATCTTTTGTACAAACGGATTCATCGTTTTACTCCCCCTTGATATGTAAATTTGACACCAATATAGTAACATACTGACATTGTTGCGAAAAGGGTTACAAGATATGATGAGTGCAACAAATACATCTTCATCTGGAGGAACAAGCTATGAGAAAGACTTGGTTGATGAAACTGTCGCTGTTATCCATTTCCTTAGTTTTAACGTCAAATACTGCTATCGCATCCGCTTTACCGATGATGTTAGGCTACTTCAATGATCAATCGGCTTCATCCGTCGAACTACTGATGACCATTCCTCAACTAACTGTTGTGATTTTTATTGCTTTGAGTAGTTTGATTGCCAAAGCCATCGGACAGAAACAAACTGTCTTACTTGGGTTGTTGCTTGCTGGAGTTGCTGGCGTGTTACCTGTCTTCACTGCCAACTTCTATTTATTGATGATCTCCCGCGCAGCATTAGGTGCTGGCTTTGGTCTCTTCAACTCGTTGGCAGTCAGTATGATCAGCGAATTTTTTGAAGGCGAAGAAGCTGCCACATTGATTGGCTTCCAATCCGCCTTTCAAGGTTTAGGAGCTGCAGTCATGACCTTCACTGCCGGACGTCTCCTCACTTTTGGCTGGCAAAAAGCGTTCTTAGTTTACTTGATCACCATTCCGATCATCTTCTTATTTATGGCTTTCGTCCCTGAACCACCCCAGAAAAAAGAAAACTTCGCTTCTAAAAAAGCAACATCAGAAAAAGGAACACTCCGTCCGACCACTCTCATGTATGGCATTTTGATCTTCTTTCTCTGTATTTTCTACATGATCGTTGTCGTTAAGCTTTCGACCTTCATCGTGACTGAAAATCTAGGAACAGAATCAGATGCCGGAACGCTTCTTTCTTTTATGCAGATTGCTAACATGGTTGCTGGTTTCTTATTCGGGTTGATTTACAAAGGATTGAAACGATGGACGTTGCCTATTTCTTTTTTCATCATGGCAGCAAGCTTATTCCTCATCTTGACAGCCAATCATTTATTTATGATCGGTATAGGGGCTGCACTGAACGGTATCGCCTTTGCTCTGTTCGTTCCTTACATCTTCAATGATGCTACTCGTTCAGTTCCGCAGGCAGCAAAAGCAAGTACCACTTCCTTTATTCTCGTTCTAGCAAATATCGGTAACTTTGTTTCACCCTATGGACATCGACTTTTAGAAAGATTCGGTATCGGTTCTGATGCTTTACAAAATATTTTTATCAATGGCTGCATTTTGATGACCGTTTTAGGTATTCTTTTTCTTCTCCTTACTCTTAAAAAGAAGCCACTCCCAAATGAAGTCTAGTTTTCATTGATTCAAGCAAAAACAAATTGGAGGAATTTTGATGAATTATCTTGCTATCGACATTGGCGCTTCAAGTGGTCGTTTGATCCATGCCAATCTTAATGAATTAGGCCGTTTTGACTTACAGGAAGTCCATCGCTTCAAAAATGGATTTGAAAAAATCGATGGTGTCGCAAAGTGGCCGCTCACACATCTAGTCACTGAAATCTTAAAAGGTTTGGAAAAAGCCAAGCAACAAGGTATCGCAGAATGTTATGTCGGCATCGATACTTGGGGTGTCGATTATGGCTTGCTTGATGTTGATGGTCATTTGATCGACGCCCCGACGAGCTATCGTGATGAGCGAACGAAAGATGCCATCCCACAATTTGAACAAAACATGCCACTAGATGAACTTTACCAAAAAACAGGTATCCAACTGCAACCATTCAACACGGTGTTTCAATTACTTGTTGAAGAAAAAGAAACGTTAACAAATGCCCATCGCTTGCTATTGATGCCTGATCTACTCGGTTACCTCTTCACTGGAGAAGCAGTCACCGAAAAGACTAATGCGTCTACTATGCAGCTTCTGAACTTAGAAACTCGGAAGTGGGACTCAGATATTTTAGCTGTTCTAGGCATCGACGCTTCGCTTTTCCCACGAATCACCGAGCCTGGACAGATTCTAGGCGAATTACAAACTGCCCAATTTCCAACCTATGATCTGCCAAAAGCGACCTTTATCACGATTGCTTCTCACGACACTGCTTCAGCAGTTGTCGGCACACCCGCGACTGGTAAAGAGTGGGCATACATCAGTTCAGGCACTTGGTCGTTGATGGGTGTAGAGATTCCTGAAGGCATTTCAACAAAAGAAGCATTTGACGCTAACTTTACAAATGAATGGGGTGTGCAAGGAACCATTCGCTTCTTAAAAAATATCATGGGTATGTGGTTGATCCAAGAAGTTGCTCGTTTGCAAGATGGTGCCTATAGTTTTGCTGAATTGGCAGAACTGGCAGCACAGGAAGCGCCTTTCCAACAATTGATCAATGTCAACGACCCACGTTTCTTGAATCCCCAAAATATGATTCAAGAATTACAAGATTATTGTAAAGAAACAAACCAATCTATCCCTCAAACCCCTGGTCAGCTGGCTCGCTGTATCTATGACAATTTAGCTCTATGCTACGCTGTCGAACTAGAGAACTTAGCACGGATCACCGGAAAAAAATTTCATCGATTACACATTGTCGGTGGGGGTTCAAACAATACCTTCCTTAATCAGCTGACAGCCGATATTTGCAATATCGAAGTCGAAGCAGGACCAGATGAAGCGACCGCTATTGGCAATCTAATGGTCCAAATGATTGCGACGAACGGCTACGGTACGTTGCAACTGGCGCGTGAAGCGATCAGAGATTCCGTTTCATTAGCCACTTTTCATCCTCGACATACCGAGGAAATGACACAAGCACTTGCTAGATACAAAGAATTTTTAATATAAAGGAGAGATTCAATATGATGAATGTCAAAGAACGTTACGAAGAAGCCAAAGCAAAATATGCGAGTATCGGTGTCGATACCGAGGAGGTCTTGCAGAAACTCGCAGAAGTGAAGATTTCGATGCACTGTTGGCAAGGCGATGATGTCAAAGGATTTTTGACACCAGATGGAGAACTGACTGGCGGCATCATGGCTACAGGAAACTATCCTGGAGCCGCACATACGCCGGACCAATTACGCCAAGATTTAGAAAAAGCTTTCTCATTGATTCCTGGGAATCATAAATTGAATTTACATGCCATGTATCTAGATACAGACGAACCGGTCGATTTAAATGAGATCGAACCAAAACATTTCGAGAAATGGGTCGCATGGGCAAAAGAACAAGGGATCGGTCTTGATTTCAACCCAACCTTCTTCTCTCACCCAATGATGAAAGATGGCTTGACACTTGCTCATCCAGACAAAGAAGTACGGGATTACTGGATCGAACATGGGAAACGCGCTCGTAAAATCGCCGAGTATATGGGAAAAGAAATCGGACAAACATGTATCGATAATTTTTGGATGCCTGATGGAATGAAAGACAATCCAATCGACCGCCTATCTCCACGCCAACGATTGATGGAATCTTTAGATGAGATTTTCTCAGAAGAACTCAACGAAGAATATACACAAGATGCCGTAGAATCCAAACTATTCGGACTTGGTGCTGAAGCTTACACAGTAGGTTCACACGAATTTTATATGGGCTATGGATTGACACGTAACAAATTGATCTGCCTAGACGCAGGTCACTTCCATCCAACTGAAGTCATCTCCAACAAACTTTCGTCTTTAGCCTTATTCTCAAAAGGGATCATGCTCCACGTCTCTCGTCCTGTGCGTTGGGATTCAGACCATGTTGTGATCATGGATGATGAATTACAAGAAATCGGCAAAGAATTAGTCCGCAATCATTTACTTGAAAAAACAGCGATCGGACTCGATTTCTTTGACGCAACCATCAACCGGATCGCCGCATGGGCAATCGGCACAAGAAATACGCAAAAGGCATTGTTAAAAGCCATGCTTGAACCAATCGAAGAATTAAAAGAAGCCGAACTAAACTTCGACTTCACCAAACGCTTAGCCTTCACTGAAGAATTAAAAGACTTCCCATACGCCGACGTTTGGAATTACTTCTGTGAAATCAACAACGTCCCAGTAGGCATGGACTGGTACCAAGAAGTCCTACAATACGAAAAAGACGTACAAAGTAAGAGGTTGTGAAAGAAGCGTTCTGACCTGAGCAGTAAGATAGAAAATCAAAAAATAGCTCCTCATATTTTATGATTTTTTAGCTTAATGTTGAAGGTCAGCTTCTTGAACACCGTTTATCAAGGTTGTGAAAGAAGCGTTCAGCACTAAGGCATAAGACAGGAAAATCGAAAATGGCTGTTTCATTTTTGATTTTTCTGGCTTATGACCGAAGTGTTGCTTCATGAACACTATCTATCAAGTTGTAAAAAAAGCCCTTCACCTATCAACAGAAGCTTTCGAGAATCCGTCTAACTGATTTTGAGGTTCTTTCTGTTGATTTACAAAATAACCACATACTACATGTTCTTTCTATTCATCAGAAAAAGAAAAGAGGTCTCACTCGTGAAAAAATTAGCGATGCTCACTGCTCCATTTGTACAAGAGATGATTCAAGCAACAACCAATATGTACCGCCTAGGATGGGATGAACGTAATGGTGGGAATATCACCTATTTATTAGAAGAAGCGCAAGTCTTACCTTTTATCGACCCTACGAAAGTTTTACGAACACTGCCGTTGCCATTTGATGCCCAAGAATTAGCCGGAAGGTATTTCTTAGTGACAGGGTCTGGAAAATATTTTAAAAATGTACAGGCAGAGCCAGAAGAAAATCTTGGACTGATCCGTGTGACTGGAGATGGTCATGCGATCGACATTTTATGGGGATTAAGCCCTGATGCTGTTCCGACTTCTGAGTTACCAAGTCATTTCATGAGCCATATCGCTCGATTAAGTGTCGATCCAGATAACCGCATCGTCATGCATTGTCACGCAACACACTTGTTAGCCATGACTTTTAGTCATCCACTTTCTGAACGCGAATTGACTCGTACATTATGGCAAATGTGTACAGAGTGCTTAGTTGTCTTTCCAGAAGGCATTTCGGTCATTCCATGGTTAGTTCCTGGTTCGAATGAAATCGGCGAAGCAACTGCTGCAAAAATGAAAGAAACCCGTTTAGTCGTTTGGCCACAACATGGGATCTATGGTTCTGGAAAAGACATGGATGAAACATTTGGTTTGATTGAAACAGCTGAAAAAGCTGCCCAAGTCTATACGATCGTCATGGCACAAGGTGGCATCAAGCAGACGCTAGAAGATGATAATTTGAAATTACTGGCTGATGCGTTTGGGGTTGTCCCACGTGCTGGCTATTTGAACGATTAACAATCGTGAGGTGCGAAATGAAATCCAATGTCGAAAAAATGATTGCTGGTGAGGTCTATCGTCAAGATGAAGAATTATTGCAGCTTCGTTTGGTCACGAGAGATCTCCTTTATGAATTCAATCATATCCATCCTCGAAAATTATCTGAACGTCAGCAATTGATCAAAAAAATGTTCAAGCAAACTGGGGACAAACTCTTTGTTGAACAACCCTTTCATTGCGACTATGGAATCAACATCACCGTTGGAGAAAACTTTTTAGCCAATAATAATTGCACGTTACTTGATGTTGCTCCGATCACGATTGGTAAGGATGTCTTACTTGCCCCAAATGTTGGGATCTACACAGCCGGCCATGCCTTAGATCCTGTTTTACGACAAGAGTACCAAGCAGAATTTGGGGCACCTGTTAGGATCGGCGACAACGTCTGGATCGGTGCAAATACATCCATACTGCCCGGGGTGACAATCGGTGATCATGTAGTGATTGGGGCAGGAAGTGTCGTCACGAAGGATATTCCAGCTAATTCTTTAGCAGTAGGAAATCCTTGCCGTGTGGTGCGGACATTCAATAAAAAAGATCGCACCTATTATTTCAAAAAACTGCGTTATCCACCAGAATATATAATTTCTGAAACCGACCTACCTAAAGGAGAGTAAACCAAATGGCAAATCGAATGATTTTAAATGAAACATCCTATCATGGAAAAGGGGCTATCGCAGCTATCCCAACGGAATTTCATGCCAGAAATTTCAAAAAAGCAGTGGTGATCACTGATAAAGAGCTGCATAAAATCGGTGTCGTAGCAAAAGTCACCACCTTATTAGATGAGGCAGAGATTGCTTATGAAATCTACGACGGTATCGTACCTAATCCAACGATCGAGAATGTCAAAGAGGGCGTGACTTTCGTTCAAGAAGCAAAAGCGGATGTGATCCTGGCAATTGGCGGAGGTTCGCCGATCGACACAGCCAAAGCCATTGGAATCATCGTAACGAATCCAGAGTTTTCTGATGTCCGTAGTCTAGAAGGTGTGGCAGATACAAAACATCCAAGCTTGCCGATCTTAGCTGTTCCGACGACTTCTGGTACGGCCGCTGAAGTCACGATCAACTATGTGATCACCGACAAAGAGCGTTCTCGTAAATTTGTATGTGTTGATCCCCATGATATTCCAATCGTCGCCTTTGTTGACAGTGATTTGATGATGGGCATGCCGAAAGCCTTGTGTGCGGCAACTGGGATGGATTCGATGACACATGCTATCGAGGGATTGATCACGAAAGGTGCATGGGAAATGAGTGATATGTTCCATCTCAAAGCCATTGAGATCATCGGTCGTAGTTTAGCCGATTCCGTGAATGGTGATCCAAAAGGCCGAGAGGATATGGCTTTAGGACAATATCTTGCAGGGATGGGTTTTTCAAATGTTGGTTTAGGTCTTGTCCATGGAATGGCGCATCCATTATCCGCATGGTATGACATCCCCCACGGCGTCGCTTGCGCTGCCTTATTACCAACCGTCATGAAATACAATAAAGAGTTTACAGGCAATAAATATCGAGAAATCGCGAAGGCGCTGAACATCAAAGACGCAGAATCTCGTTCCATCGAGGACATTCGTGATGCCGCTTGCGAAGCGATTGATGCTTTGTCGAAAAAAGTTGGCATCCCTGCGACGATCTCCGAACTAGGTGTCAAAGAAGCGGATATTGCAAAAATTGCTGAAGATGCGTTCAATGATGTCTGTACCCCAGGAAATCCAAGAGAAACGAACGTGTTAGAGATCATCGACATCTATCAAAGCTTGATGTAAGTTTATCGACTCTCTTGTTATTATGACTTGACTGATCAATTAAAAATGGTTCTCTTGGTTTGTGAATAACGACCAAGAGAACCATTTATTTTAATATAGAAAATTTATTTCATTAAACCATCAACGTGTACATGCCTACTGCGACGATTGCCCCAACCATTGGTCCTGCAATCGGTACCCATGAATAACCCCAGTCAGAACCACCTTTATTAGCGATTGGTAAAATCGCATGAGCGATACGTGGACCTAAGTCACGAGCTGGATTGATCGCATATCCTGTGGAACCACCTAGTGATAACCCGATAGCTAAAATCAATCCTCCAACAGCAAAGACATTTGTTCCGCCAGCAAATTCTGTTTGACCAAATGCCAATAGTCCTAAGACTAAAACGAACGTACCGATCAACTCTGTAATAAAGTTAGCAGGATAGTTGCGGATGGCTGGTCCAGTCGCAAAGGTTCCTAAGATTGCCCCTTGATCCTTTGTTGCTGACCAATGTGGCAAATAAGATAACCAAACAAGTACCGCACCGACGATCGCACCTAGTAATTGCGCGATGATGAATGGGAAAACTAAATTCCAACCGATCGCACCTGTCATTGCCATCCCAAGTGTTACCGCAGGATTTAAATGAGCGGGTCCCATGAATCCCGAAATAAATACTGCCATCGTAACAGCCATTGCCCAACCAAATGCAATGACGATCCAACCGGAGGCTTGCGCTTTACTTTTGTTTAAATTCACTGCTGCACATACGCCGTCCCCTAAAAGGATCAAAATCATCGTTCCAATAAATTCTCCCATGATTTGGGTCATGTCTGCATTCATTTTATTTTTCTCCTTTCAGGTCACGTAAGTCTGACTCAGCGATCAGTTGCTCTAAATGTTGCGTTTCACGTTCTTTTTCTTCATCTGTCCATTCAAAGTATGCAGCAATCGCATCAATGATCGGTTGTTTGATGGCATCTAACTGATCTCTTTCAAAAAGTAGATGGTTGGTACGGCGAATCAAATAGTCACCTGGAACTAAGACCATTTCGTTTTCTAAACCGTAACGCAAACGTGCAGATTCTGCCAAAGTCAATCCTGGATAAGGACTCATTTCTTTCGCTAATTCAAAGATGTGTTTCGCATTTGTTCCGTAGAAATCTGCGATATAGGCAGCATCTGTTTCATCAAGACCTGCTTCCACACCGATTTTTGTATATTCTTGAACCATTTCTTCTTGTTTTGTCGGATCAAAATCCCCGCCTGAGATCGAGTAAGTCTTCGAATCGATTTCTTTTACGGTTACACCATACTCTTCTTGTAACAGTTGACGGATCAATTTCATCGCGCCTTCTGCCATTTTACGATAATCGGTGATTTTACCACCAGATAAAGTAACTAGTCCATCTGGTTCACGTTCTAATGAACTACCGCGAGAAACAGTTGATGGTGCTTTTTCATCACGACTACTTTCTAAGTGATTCAACACATCTTCGACTTCTACTCGTGATACCTTGCTTTCCTTATAATCCGTTACCGTATCAACGACTTTACGGAAGCTCTTATCAGAGATTGAACCGTTGTCACCACCGTTGTAGTCAGAACCGGCGTTGCCGATCAATAACGGGCGTAATCCTGCCCAACTTGATTCGATATCAGCCAAAGTGATATTTGCTTCTGGATAACGATGATTGATCACGTCTAGTAAGTAATCCACATCTTCCTGTGTTACTTGAGGGTCTGTAAAATCGCCTTGGTAATCGGTATCTGTTGTCCCAAAATACGTTTTGTTTTCACGAGGGATCGCAAAGACCATCCGACCATCTTGTTTTCCTGTATCGAAATAAGTAGGCTGTGGCACAGGCAATTTCTTCGCATCGACTACTAAATGGACGCCTTTTGTCGGACGCATTTTTGGTGAGATCGCACGCTTGAAGTTCAGGTTACGGATCTTGTCCACCCATGGTCCACTTGTGTTGATCACGATTTTTGCTCGGATCTCAATCACTTCATCACTTAACAAGTCACGCGCTTTGACACCGATGATCTGGTCACCATCATAGATAAAGCCGGTAGCTTTCATTTTGCTGACCAAATACGCTCCGTCTTCTGCCGCTTTTTTGATATTATCGATCACTAAACGGGAATCATTATTCCGAAAATCCAAGTAAACACCGGCACCTGTTAAGCCATCTTTTTTAAGAAACGGCTCACGTTCAAGAACTTCTTCAGGTGTCAACGTATAGTTTTCATACTTCGTTCCAGTTACTTTTGCTAATTTATCATAAAGATCCATCGCTACTTTTACAGAAAACATATTGAATGTCGTCGCGCCTTCTCCTTCATAAATCGGCAATAACATTGGATCTGGTTTAGGGATATGCGGTGCCACTTGTTGTACCACTGCACGTTCGCCTACTGTATCTGCGACCACTTCAACGTCAAACGTTTTTAGGTAACGAATCCCCCCATGAACTAACTTGGTTGAGCGTGAAGAAGTTCCTTCTGCAAAATCCTGCATTTCGATCAAACCGGTTTTAATACCTGAAGCTGCTGCTTGGATCGCTACACCTGCACCAGTGATTCCGCCCCCAATAATCAAAAGATCTAATTCTTCTTGTTTCATGTGGTCAATGTTATCTTGTCTTGTTTTTTTTGAAAACATCTTGTGTTCCCTCCCTTTACTCAAATGCTTGAGTTGCTTTCACTGCTTTTTTCCAACCAGTGTAAAGTTTTTCTCTACGCTCTTCTGGCATTTCCGCCTCGAAGATTTTACCAGCTTCATAAAACTCACGAATTTCATCCGTATCTTTCCAATAACCAACTGCTAATCCTGCAAGAAAGGCAGCACCTAATGCAGTAGTCTCCAAGTTACCGGCACGTTGGATCGGTACATTCAAGATATCTGTTTGGAACTGCATCAAGTATTCATTATTGGCTGCACCTCCATCAACTTTTAACACAGGAATCTGGATGCCTGTATCATCTTGCATCGTATCGATGATATCTCGAACTTGGTAGGCAATGGATTGTAATGTCGCCTTGATGATATCCTCTTTCGTTGTTCCTCGAGTAAGACCAAACATAGAACCACGTGCTGCTTGATCCCAGTAAGGAGCGCCAAGTCCAACAAAAGCAGGTACAACGTAAACTTCGTCATCACTAGTCGAACGCTTCGCTGCATCTTCTGAATCACTCGCTTTTTGTAGCATTTGCAGACCGTCACGCAACCATTGGATGGAAGAACCGGCAACGAAGATACTCCCTTCTAGCGCATAGTAAACCTTTCCATTTATTCCGTAACCAATCGTCGTCAACAGATTGTTTTTAGATAATTGTGGTTTTTCACCTGTGTTCATCACAATAAATGAACCTGTACCATACGTATTTTTGACCATTCCTGGCTCAAAAGCCATTTGACCGAATAATGCTGCTTGTTGGTCTCCTGCCATCCCAGAAATCGGTGCTTCACTACCATAGAAGTGATACCCTTGTGTATAACCGTAAACCTCTGAATTTGAGGTTACTTTCGGTAACATCACTCGTGGAATATTCAGTAGATCTAAGATTTCTTGGTCCCAATCCAATTCATGGATATTGAACAACATCGTACGACTCGCATTCGAGTAATCGGTTACATGTGCTTGTCCATCTGTCAACTTCCAAACAAGCCAAGAATCGATCGTTCCAAACATCAACTCGCCTTTTTCTGCTCGCTCTTGTGCACCTTCTACATGGTCTAAGATCCAGCGAATCTTAGTAGCAGAGAAATACGCATCAATGACTAAGCCAGTTTTCTTATGGAAAAACTCTTGGTGCCCATCTTCTTTTAATTTGTTAGCAATACCAGCTGATTGACGCGATTGCCAAACTACAGCATGATAAATCGGACGTCCTGTATCTTTTTCCCAGATCACTGTTGTTTCACGTTGATTCGTGATACCAATACCGGCGATTTGTGTTGGCTTGATACCAGATTCAATAAACGCACCTGCGATAACTGATTGTACGGAGTTCCAGATTTCATTCGCATCATGTTCTACCCAGCTTTCTCGGGGAAAATATTGTGTGAATTCCTTTTGCGAACTACCGATGTGTCTTCCTTTTTTATCAAAGATAATCGCTCGTGAGCTTGTTGTCCCTTGGTCAATCGCCATGATATACGTTGATTCTGTCATTATGATCTCCTCCATTTTTGCAAACGCTTTCTTTAACTACTTTTATGGTACACCTATTTAAGGAGTAGAAACTGCCAAAAAAATAGCAATTCACTTTTTTTTTGACAGTTTTTTAATTTTTGGCTTTTTTTTCTTGCTCGATTTTTTGCTTTAACCTTAAAATATCATAACTTGAAGCAAACTCCGATAGATAATAGTACTCTTGACCTTTTTTATCCTGATTGAAGGTGATCACAAAATCATAACTTTTTTCTGGTTGGACTTCTTCGATCACGATCCCGCTGATCCCCTTTAACTCTCGAATCAAGAACTGTTGGAAAGCAACCCGATAGATCGGTAAGGATTGTAGATCGATGCCAATAACCACAGATTTTTCAATATAGAAATCGATCATCATCAAAATATTCGCGTATTGACTCATCAGATTATCCAAAACTTGATTGGTCAATTTTTTCATAGGAAGCTGTTCGACTGTCGTTTTTTTCAATCGTTCAAGTAATTGAGTCAACGAATCACCCAACATGCGTTGTTGTTGGATGAGTAAGTGTGGCGGATCATAGATGGTTAAATAGCCAGAAAAAAAGTATAACTCATTATTGATTTGTGCCAAGTGATACCCAATTGTTTTCTCTTCCTTGATTTTTAGACGCCTTGGTCGATAATGCCATAGCATGGTTTCTCGAATATACGTATCCAACACCGCTGTAGGTAACTTTTTGCTACGAGTCAACTCGTATTGATAAAATGTCTCTTCCTCCAGTACCGAGAAAGTAACGAGAAAACTATAAAACATCATCGACTCATACGCCGTAACATCAGCTGCTGTTCGACTAAGATATAAGGAAATCACCGGATGGATGGTCTGGTACAGTTGATCTTCTTGATATATTTCTTTTTTCTCTTTTGTACCAGAAAACTTCATCTTATCTGACAGTAACCTTTTCCGTGTAATACCGATCCATGTCGCAATTTTTGTCGATGATTGTGGGGAAAAAGTTGTATTCAACACATGCGCCAATCCTACTATCAACGGACGTTTATCTGGAGTATCTTGTAAATACTGTGGTCTTTGTGACTCTGGGAAAAATTGAAATAAGGAATAATAAAAATAACGGATCTGGAGCTCTTCTCCTTGGATTTGTCCATTCTTTATCTGTAGAGAGAACTCTTTCAATAGCTGATTCAATTCTTTGGTTTTTCTAAAGACAGAGGATTCACTGATCGTAAAAGCTGTTGCCAAACGAACACTTGAAGCTTGTTGGTGTTCAAGAAGATACGTCAAGATCTGATATTTCACGCTTTGTTGTACCAAAAAAAGCATGATTTTTTCTAAACTCGTATGCTCATCTAATTCAAGGACGACTTGAAATTCATTTTTTCGGACAGAAATCTTTGTTTTCATCATACGACCGATCAATTCAAGGTCTTCGATATATTGGTCGAAGGCAGATTTTGATAATTTCACAGAGGAGCGCAACTCATTGATTGAAGCGGAACCACCTTCTAATACAAGCATTCGTAAAATCTCAATTTGGATTTGCTCTTTTTTTTCTAAAAATTCTTCAATCTTCATCGAAAGAATCAACCACCTTTACAAGAGCTGTTGGCGCTCGATACTCTGGTTGAAAGAAGAATTCGCGCGCTTCCAGGTCTGCGAGTGTCCATCCTTCCTCAACTGCTAAAGTCAGTCGGTCTAAAAGATAGAAAATCACTGCTTGGCTATGACATTGCGCGCCAATCAGTTTTCCTTCTTCCGTCAATAGCACTTTTATTTGGATCAACTCCTGATTCGCAGCAGAAGCTCTGGTGGTTAAATATTGTGTGTTGATTTCTCCAGCATAAAAGATACTTTCGCTTTCTGTCAAACCGACACTCCCAAAATAATGTCCAAACCAGTGATTACCAATTGGACGATACGTACCTAAATCCTTCTTTTGTTGCCCACTGATATTTTTACTGGCGATCTTCGCCGTTCGAATCGCATTATTGACTAAAGACACGTACATCTTTTCTTGCGTTGGTCGATAGGTTACTTGGATGGCATCGCCGATCGCATAAATATTTTCCTGGGATGTTTGCAGGTAGTCATTTACCCAGATCGTCCCATCATCATTCAATCGCAAGGATTCTTCCCATAATTGATTATCTGGTCGGGTGTAATTTGCTAACAAGACTAAATCATACGTCTCACTTCTTTTTTCCGTGAAGATCTTTGTTTGTTCTGCTTCAATGATTTCTTGTACTTGTTCATTTAAGAAATATCGAATACCTCGATTGTTCAGCTCGCGATACAACGGCTTGATCATCTCTGGATCAAAATAGCGGAATAAAACTGTCGATTGGCTTTCATACAGATGAAGTTCTTTTCCTAGGTTCGCTAATCCTTCGATGAGTTCCAAGCCAACTTGTCCTGCACCGATTACTGCGATTTTTTTTGCATTTCCGATACGTTGTTGGAATTGTTGCGAAGTTTTAGGATCTTTGATTGTCCAAATCGTGTCGTTTTCTTGTGTACTAAAACGGAAGCGTTGTTGTGAGCCTGTCGCAATCACAAGAAAATCGAAAGACAATATTTCCCCATCATTTAATTGGATTTGGTTTTTATCGCTGTTTAGCGCAGTCACTTCTGTTTCTACCCGTACTGCTATCTGATGTTCTTGAGTCAATTGCTCTTTAGTGATCCAATAATGATGGGCTTCTTCATGAAATTCCCCTTTTAAGATCAAATTGACACTATTCGGGATAAAGCCTATCCGTGCTTGCTTCTCAATAATGATTATCTCACTTTCTGGACAGTCGTTGCGCAAAGAAATAGCTGTCTGAATGCCCGCAAATGAGCCACCGACGATTACGATCCTCATATGTTATTCTCCTCTTTTTCATCTGTTATCCTTAGAGTATCATTTCTTAGAAAACGTTTCAATCAGTAAAGGAAACAGCGAGTATAAACAGCGTGTCAATTGCTTTATTCATATTCTGCTGGTTGCTTCTACCTACTATAGATTTTATTCTTTCTTTAATTGCGTATAAAGTCTGTGGCTCTTCCTAAATTCGATATCTGCTAGTTTCAACACCTTTTTTATTACTTCATCTGAAGAGTCAAACTGATACTGTCTCCTTTCAAACCCATCTTCGACAATACTATATCGTGCTTGATCATACGTGATGCGTATCGAGCGATCTTTTTTGAAGGTAAGGATTTTTAAAGTGACACAGTCCTTTGACTTAACGTTTCTTTTCAAAAATTGTTTTAATTGCTTTTTATAGATCATGTTCATTTTACTATTTCTCTACCTTTATCATAGATTTAGTCACTCAGTGTTTTTTGTTTGATCGAACAACTATTTTATTCACTTCTTTATCAAATCGTTCTTTTTTCAACGTTTGACTAATATAAAAAACCTGAACCTTCTTCTCATTTACCCTAAAAGCAATACGGAAATTTTCCTTTCCTAAATGGATTTTCATTTCATAAATCGATTCTTTTACAGACATCTCAACGGGTTTGATTCGATAAAAATCGTGCGTCAAATACTCATGTACTTTATAGATAATTATTTCTTGATACTTTTTTGATTGATTCGCCGTAAATACATTTCGAATTGCCTGGCTGACTTCAACCTCATATTCCATAGCTATTCCTTCTTTATTTGATTATTTATGTAGATAGAGACCTCTCTAAAAAGTAAATATGTAAGCATATATATAATACGCTTGCATTATAAACGATATTCATCCTATTTTTTATTCGTTTATTTTATATCAATTATTTTTATTTATTTTCGTTAATTCTACTAGAAGAATAGCCATCTGAAGGCGCTGGGTCAATCGTGTTTCCTCTCACTTATTATTATACTTTCTTTTGTGATATTCCCTAGTTCAGCTGCTTTAGTAGAAAAAATTCTGGGACATTAGTCACCTTGTATACCTTAAAACCGAATAAACGATGTTCCAAAAGTAGCTCCTACAGAAATAAACGTGAAACCCCAAAATTTGAAGAACAATTTTCGGGTTTCACGCTTATTTCTCGGAGTTGAGCACTTCTGTTACAACTTCTCGTTTTGTTGTAAGTTTTTGATGAATTCCATCAATCGAGCGCCATCTTCTTTCGTTAGCGTACCTACCTTGGCGTATTTTATTTTTTCATTTCCTTTAGGTATTGCTCTTGATATACCAACGTCTATCCATGAAGCTTTATGTAGAACTGACTTTTTCCAATCTTTGATAGGAAAATATACTTGTTTTATCTTTTTTGACTTATGTTCATATTGACTAGTGATACTAAAAAATTCAATACAATCATTTTTATCTTATATAACCAATATAGGTCTTTTCTTTCCACCTTATTTGTCAGTGTAAGTCACATAAACCGTTACTATTTCATTCGTATTCATTTAGCCACTCATTTAGCTTTTCATCTGTATCAAGCAATTGAACAGGCATACTTTGTGTTAATTGGCGCAACTTGATTGCTTGTCTTTCTTCTTCATTCAATTTTATTTCTATTGGAAACTCACCTCTTGATACAACTTGCTTATATAAAATGGTAATTGCTGTTGTCGCATTCAAACCAAGTTCTTCTAATATTTGTTCTGCGTTTTCTTTTAGCTCTTTATCAATTCCGACTTGTATTCTTCCTTTTTTTGCCTTCTCTTTTGTTTTCATATTATCTCCTCCTATTGAGTGAAACAAACTCAAAATATTTCAATATCATCATATATTTGATTATATCAAACTCATAAAAGAGAAATGATGCAAAAATCAGTAGTTGATTTTCTTAACTACCTCTTTGCTGTCTATCTTACTTTTTCAGATATAATTTGTTGAGTTTTTCTAATTTCAGTTTAGGTGACATGTTTATTTCTAAATTCAATAGTTTTTGGTGATTAATTTTTAGCAACTTTTTTGATCTATCCACTATTTAACTAAAATTACTTCTTGGAGTTGGAGATTTTAGAAAAGAGCTTAGACTTGTAAAAATCCGCTCCGGTAATTTCTAATATTCCGACTTATTTCCCTCAGAAGTTACTTTTATAATAGCGTTTTTCTCACTTGTAAAAATAGTACTTTTACTTGAGCAATAAGGTGAAAAATTGATTTTAGTTTGTTTTGCGTATATATATAATATACAAAAAGAAGACATTTTTTGACGAAGCAAAATAGAAAAAACGATTGCATGTTTACCATGTTTACATAGAAATAAATTTCATCTGTTGAGGAGCTATGGCATTAGTTTGTTCTCTCCGCCTTAAGTATTCCATAAGTACCTCCTATTACATATCACTACTTTTAGCAGAGAAATCCACAAATATATGTATAAGAAAGAGTTGATTGCTTATGAATGAACTAGTGTATATCAAAGAAAATTTCAACATCGTAACCGTTGCTTTTGTAAAAAACGGGAAAGTCATGAAAAAAATTTATGATTGGTACCTCCCTTATTATTATCAGGATAGGCTCCATATCCATACGAATTCCTCTATTCATATCAATGGTCAAAAGAAAAAAGTTTTTATTGTGGGTACGTCTTATCATCCTGATGCACAAAAAATGTATAAACAATTTCCACTATTACACTCACAACCTAGCTGGCAGATACAACTTATTGCTCAAATACTTAACTCTAAGAATATTCAGTATTATCGAGAGCGAACGTTCAAAAATCTTACTACAGTCGAGAATCGTCCTTTAAGAATTGATCTTTCATTTCAACAAAATAATCAATGGTACTTTATTGAATATCATGGTGTTCATCACTACTTCAAGAAAAGAGCTACTACTAAACGTTTTCAAAACATACTAAGAAATATGGAAATAAAGAGACAGTGGTGTTTAGATAATAGGGTGCTGTACTTAGAAATTCCTTTTTTCAGACAAAGAGAAATTCAAAAGTTGGTGGAAACTTTTCTAAAATCTACGTTACTAGATCCACACTGATGAAAATCTTTTTAATCGTGCAAGGTAATCTATCCTCCTATTCTATGGATATCACACTTATACAAATCAAAGTTGGCTCCTCTATTTATTGTGAATAAACAAAGACCTGTAGTAAGGCCAAAAACTCTTTTGGATTACTACAAGTCTCTATTCACATCTTTATTCTCTTACTATATCTGGCTTGCTCAATTGCTCTTTGATGCGATACGTACTCGCATCAAAATTTTTATTTTCTTGAATAGGTGCATGTAATGCCAGTTCTCTTTCTTTAGGTGATGGTAGTGTGTCTAACATACGTTCAAACGCTTTTTCTTCCTCTGTTGGTGTCTTTGCTTGGTAATAACGCATCAAATTCAATGTAAATTCCACTCGATCTAAATCATTGAAAGGAAGAGTGAGGTAATTTTCATTTTCAAATGTTCCATAGGCCGAGTTAGCTGCAATTAACGCAGTTCGCTTGTTACCATCTTGGAATGCTTGAAGTTTTGATAATCGTGCAAACACACGCCAAGCATCTATTTCTTCCTTTTTCGACTTCTTGAATGTTTCTACGATTTGATCAATATCGACTCGCGTAACGATCTCCGGTGGCAAATACGCTTCCTGACTTTGTTGATCGATAATAATAGCGATGCGATCTTCTTCATTATAATAAGCATTTCTCAAATGTCCGGGCAAACCCGGTTGTTCATTTGATGGTGAATCAAACTGTGTATTTACTGCAATGATCCCATCCGTAGAGAATCCTATTTTTTTTATTACATCGATTCCTTTTAACGCATCTGTAAAAATTGCGATATCGTCTTTGTTTTGTCGCAAAGGTTTCGTCGATTTTTGATCAAGTGCTTTTTTCGTTTGTAAAACCGTACTACCGTAATTATTTAGACTACCTAGTGAGGTAATAAACCTTGCAAGAGCTGTATTATCCATCGGTTCTCTCTCCTTGTTCTACCAATGTTTCTGTCTCTTAGTATACTATGAAAATCAAATCCATAGTAGAGAAAATCAACTTCACTCCATTTATCAAACTCACTTGGCAAACTACGAATTTTTTCACCTATTTCTTATGAGAAGTACCATCGTATCTATATGACTTATTGTCAATGGGTCCACGTATCCCTTATTGATCCGCTTGATCAATGGAGATATTATGCAGATTTTCAACTAAGGTTCGATGTTCACGAGGGCCGGTCGACTCTGGTGCTTGATCGAGCTGTTCAATCAAATTTAATTCTTCTTCTGATAATCGGAAATCAAAAATGGCGATATTTTGCTTCATACGATCCACATGGACAGACTTAGGGATCGTGATGATCCCTAGTTGTGTTTGCCAACGTAGGATGATTTGTGGGACAGTTTTATGGTATTTTTCAGCTAATTCCTTTAAAACTGGTTCATCAAAGATCCCATCTTTTCCTTGGTTAAAGGGACTCCATGCTTCGGTCACGACATCAAAATGCGTGGCTGTTTCTCTTTGTTGTTTTTGTTGACGGTATGGATGTTGTTCGATTTGGTTGATCACTGGTTTGATCCGATGATTCAAAATCAAATCAGTCAAACGACCTGTTGAAAAATTGGAGACTCCGATCGCCTTTACTTTGCCTGCATCATAGAGTTCTTCCATGGCACGCCATGCACCATAATAATCATTGTAAGGTTGATGGATCAAGAAAATATCAATATAGTCTACCCCTAATTTTTGTAAAGAACGTTCATACGCTTTGTATGCGCCCTCGTAAGAAGCATCAGTGACCCATAATTTTGTTGTGATAGTGATCTCTTCTCTTGGAATCCCGCTTTTTTTGATTGCCCGACCAACGGCTTCTTCATTGTAATAAACAGCCGCAGTATCAATCAGGCGATAGCCAGCATTCAGCGCTTCTAAAACGACTTGCTCACATTCTTCTTGATCCCAGATTTGAAAGACGCCAAATCCAAGTACAGGAATTGTCAATCCGTTGTTCAAGGTCCGTGTTTCCATCATTGATTTTCTCTCCAAACTCCACGTTATTTCGTCAATTCAGCAACGACTTTTTCTCCTAATAAATGTGCAGAC
The DNA here is from genome assembly GCF_050555445.1 of Enterococcus sp. DIV1304_2. Taxonomy (NCBI): domain Bacteria; kingdom Bacillati; phylum Bacillota; class Bacilli; order Lactobacillales; family Enterococcaceae; genus Enterococcus; species Enterococcus sp. DIV1304_2. The sequence continues at coordinate 343,674 of NZ_CP187851.1, read as the reverse complement.
TGTGGGTTTTGTCCTGTTAATAAACGCCCATCTGCATGAACAACTTCAGTAAAAGCTTTCCCTGCCTGATAATCGGCCCCTTTTTCTTTCAATGAATCTTCGGTCAGGAATGGGACGTTATTCGTTGTTCCGTTTAATTCCTCTTCTTCATTACTAAAGCCAGTCACTTTACGTCCAGCTAAAATGGACTGTCCGTTTTCATCAACGACAGGTAATAAGCCTACGACACCATGACAAACCGCTGATACGATCCCATTATTTTTGTAGATCGCAGAACCAATCTCTGCTAATTTTTCTGATCCGGGGAAATCCCACATCGTTCCATGACCACCGGCATAATAAATCGCCGTATACTCTGTTGGGTCCACTTCATCCGGACGTAACGTTTGACCTAACGCACGATTACGAAAGTCTTCATCTTGGTAATAGGTCCAATCCACTTGGTCCATATCTAATATACTTTTTGGTTCCAATGGTACGTATCCGCCATTCGGGCTAACAAAATCAGCTTCGATCTTGTTTTTGACTAATACATCATAAAAATGAGTCAATTCACTTAACCATAAACCTGTTGGACGCTCGATATTGTCGTATTTTTCTACATTTGTCAAAACAATCAAAACTTTCATTTTTTCAGCTTCTTTCTTAGATATTGATGGTTGATCCATAGCGTTGATCAAGAAAATTATACAACGGACTTGGTAAATACAAGTCTTTGTATGCTTCAGAAAAAGGTTTCGTCACAAATTCAGCATCTCGACCTTCTAATAATTTGACCGCCCATTCAGGATCTACCAACATTTGTTGACCTATTGCTACGAGTTCCGCATGAGCTAACACAGACTCGACATCTTTGCGGTTACGGACATTCCCGACACCTACTAATGGAATTTTCCCTTGAATCGCTTCGTGGACATATTCAAGAATTGATTTTTCGTTATAAGTTTCAGAACGAGCCACACGATCATAGGTGTTCAATGAAACATGCAGATAGTCTAATTTCGTTTCACGTAATTGTTCCATCAACCAAATCGTTTCTTCAAAACGGATACCTGGTGTTTCAAATTCTTCTGGTGAAAAACGATAGCCAACAATAAATGGTTTGGTTGCGTGTGTTTCAACTGCTCGGAAGACAGATTTCAATAATTCTTCAATAAAATGATAACGTTTCTCTAAAGAACCACCCCATTGATCTTCTCTACGGTTCGAATGAGGAGAAAAGAATTGTTGGATCAAGTAAGTATTCGCACCATGTAATTCTACTCCGTCAAATCCTGCTTCAATGGCTCTGCGTGTTGCTTCGCCAAATGCTTGGATCGTTTCACTAACTTCTTCATCACTTAATGCCCGAGGTGTTTCGGCATCTGGACGTTCTGCCGGAATCGCACTAGCAGATACTGTTTGTTCTCCTGATAATGTCGCACGGCTTGTCATACGACCGCCATGGAAGATCTGCACGATTGCCTTGGCGCCTTCGCCTTGAATGGCTTGTGCTAACTCGCTTAGACGAGGAAGCATTTCATCATGGGCGATACTCAATTCACCTGGCCAACCTTTACCGATGTCTTGCACATTTGCTGCACCAGTGATCACTGCTCCTAATCCTTTTGAGCGTTGTGCATAGTATTCGATCTCGTCTTTTGTGATTACCCCATTAAAAAAGCTAAGTTCTGTAGTCATTGGTGATAGCATCAACCGATTTTTCAGCTCACTACCTGATGGAAATGTGATTGATTCATTGAATTTTGCCATTCTTCTTCCTCCAATATGACGAATGTCACTTATTTTTTCTCGTATTTATTTAACCATACGATTAGTTGTACATGCAACTGTTATGTTTAAAAAATTTTATTTTTTTTGTAATTTATTGGTCGCTTCATTCAGCTCTTGAGAAAGCCGCTCGCTCTCGGCAGCACCTAAAACAACTTTATATGCATGGTGCAACTCATCCCAACTACTGTCGATCTCTTTGACAAATTCACGACCTTCATCAGTTAAAAATACCAAAGATAACCGTCCTTCTGTAACCGTTTTGACATAGCCTTTATATTCTAATTTTTCTACGAAACGTGCAATCGTTGAAGGCGCTGAATACAACATCTGCGCGATATCTTTTTGAGGAATACCGTTTTTTTCTTTCAAAATCAGTAAGATAAATCCATAAGTAGGTGCAAGTCCCGTTTTCTTGAAGGCTTCATCAGCTAACTTATTCAATACTCGATCGAGCTTCTTCACACTAAAAAAAAGACATTCTTCTAACGAACGTTCAATTGATTTCCCCATTTTTACACCTCCTGTTAGCGTACATATCATAGTATGATTTAGTTGATTTGTCAAAGAGGAGGATAGCATTCATATGTAGTTCAAATGATCACCTATAAAAATACAATGATATGTAGAAGCATCTATTCAGTTTTAGAATGTGTAAAATAACTAAGGGCAAATTTCCACTGTAGTGTCTAAACAGTCATATATCATGAAATGAGCAATTCAGTTTACGCACTTTAAAACAACCCACGCTCATAATAAGACCAGACGGAAAGAATGGTTACTATTTTCCTCTCAATATCCACACTATAAACTAGTCTATGCTGAATGTTGATTCTTCTTGAGTGATACGGAATCCCTACTAGTTTTTCATACGGTGGCGGTGACTGAAAAGGATTCTTTCGAATGACCTTGAGTAATTCATCAAACTTTTTATGTAACCCAGCAATTTTAAGTTTAGTAAAATTTTTTTTGCATTTTTTTATTTCTATAATGTATCCCAATCAATCTTATTTAACTCTTCCGTTTCTTCCTCTTCGTATTGCTTAATCTGATTGAGCACGCCTGTATTTTGTAAATACAGCGTTTCCTGAATTGCATTCCAATCTGCCTTACTAATAATTACTACACTTTCATCTTCACTTTTAGTATTGATAATTTCAACCGGTTGATTGTGTGCCACAACATGCTTAATCAAGCTATACAAATTATTTCGAGCCTTCGTTGGTGTAATTACTTCCATCTCTATTCACATCCTTCTTTATTATTAATAATAACGTACATAAAAGCGTAAGCCAATAAGCATAAATTGGTTGAATTTTGTCTTATACTTCTTGTTAATGTAGGCTTCATCATCTGACTTAATTGACTGATCAAAAAAGAAAGAAACATAGCTTTTTATACACTATCTTCCAGCCTATCTTAAAGAATGCAACAATAGGCTGGAAGATATTAGGAATCTTGCACACTTAAACCGAATGAACGATGTTCTAGAAATAACGACTAGTGAAATAAGCGTAAATCTCAAAAATTCGAAGAACAATTTTTGGTATTTCACGATTATTTCTCGGAGCTAAGCACTTCTATCACTCATTATCCAATTTTCACCACAAACGCTTCATAAGGACGTAATTCAACTTCTCCCATAGGCACTTCTCGGTCATAGTTTGCAATGATCAGTTCCGTTGTTTCTTGTGGCACAGTCAATTCATGTGTTTGTTCAGATAAGTTACAAACGATCAACCAACGTTCTTCATTGAGTGTACGATAATAAGCGAAGACTTCATCTGGAGTTTCTGCCAACAATTCATATTCTCCCCAGACAATGATTTCATTGTGTTTGCGTAACTCGATCAAGCGTTTGTACGTATGGAAAATCGAAGATGGATCTGCGATTGCTTGTTTCGCATTGATGGTTTTGTAGTTTGGATTGACGGATAGCCAAGGCGTTCCTGTCGTAAATCCACCATGTGCTGTTTCATCCCACTGCATTGGGGTACGCGCATTGTCACGCCCTTTGGCATTGATAGACTGCAAGATCTCTTCTTTACGATAGCCAGATGCGAAACGCTCATGATACATATTGATTGTTTCGATGTCTTGGGCTTCTGAAATGTCCTGGATCGGAGCATTAGTCATACCTAGTTCTTCTCCTTGATAAATGTAAGGAGTCCCCTTCATCATGTGGAGTAAAATAGCAAACATCTTTGCACTTTCCACGCGGTATTCTTGATCATTTCCCCAACGTGAAACAATTCTCGGTAAATCGTGGTTATTCCAAAATAAGCTATTCCAACCTTCATCACCTAATGCTGTCTGCCATTTGGACAAGACTTGTTTCAGTTCAGAGACATCTAAAGCTTTTAGATCCCATTTATCCTTGCCTGCTTGCTGGTCCAAAGTCATATGTTCAAATTGGAAGATCATGGATAGCTCATTTCGTTTGGGGTCAGAATAAAGCTTCGCGATTTCTGTCGTTGCGCCCCAAGTTTCTCCTACCGTCATCAAATCTTTATCTCCAAAAGTTGCTTGATTCATTTCTTGTAAATATTCATGGAGTCGAGGACCATTATTGGTGATTTCTTGATCCGGTAATTTGCCGATCGTATCGATGACGTCCATACGGAATCCACCAATTCCTTTATCGATCCAAAAATTCATCATATCATAAACTTCTTGTCTGACCAGCTCGTTCTCCCAATTCAAATCAGGTTGTTTCTTGCTGTATAGATGCAAATAATATTGACCCGTCGTTTCATCAAATTCCCAAGCTGGTCCACTAAAAATCGAACGTAGCGAATTAGGCACGTCTCCATTTACTGGATCACGCCAAATATAATAATCTCGATATGGATTGTCTTTGCTTTTGCGAGATTCGATAAACCATTGATGTTCATCAGAAGTGTGATTGACGACTAGATCCAAAATGATTTTGATGCCTGATTTCTTCGCTTCCTCAATCAGTTCGTCCATTTCAGCCATCGTCCCAAACTCAGCCATGATTGCTTCATAATCGCTGATATCATAACCATTATCATCATTTGGGGATTCATAGACAGGAGAAAGCCAAATCGTATCGATCCCTAGATAGGTTAAATAATCTAATCTTGAAATAATCCCTCTTAAATCACCAATTCCATCTCCATTCGTATCTTGAAAACTACGTGGATACACTTGATATACAACTGATTGATGCCACCATTTTTTCTCCATATGATCCTCCATTTGTTTTGTCCTATTCTTAAAGAATTGTAACGCTTACAAAAACAAGAGTAAACAGGTACAAACATGTTACCGATAACAATAAAATCCGGGATTTTTGAAATAAAAAAGAGCGAGGGGAAAGTTTCAATCAATGGATTAGCGCCTTAAAACAGAAACTGTTGATTGAAATAAGTATAGATTGCTATCAACATGTCTGTTTAGAGTGCGCCCTAAATAGACACCGAGAAATCATTGAAAAATCTAGTTTCAGTGTATGATTAGGGCGGATTTTAAATAGTTCGAGAAAGTAGGTGAAAATTTTGAAACTTGCTTATATTCGAGTGTCATCGATTGATCAAAATGAACAACGCCAAATCGAAGAAATGAAAAAGTTCGGTGCAGAAAAAATTTTCATTGAGAAACAATCTGGCGCAACGATGACTCAACGACCGATTTTCCGGAAAGCCAATCGGAAATCCTCACATGGATAAGTTCATCAAGGATTTAATCATTCAGATCCTGGCCATGATTGCTGATCAAGAGCGTACTGAATCTAAGCGACACCCGGCGCAAGGGATTAAGATTGCTAATGCGAATGGTGTTTATAAAGGAAGTCCTAAGCTATACAGTGCGGACGCAAAAGATCCCCAACATCGCCTTGTTTATAAAAGCATCATTGAGGATCTAAATCAGGGAATTGCTATTTCCAAGATTGCTAAAGACTACAATGTTACAAGACAAACCGTCTATCGAATAAAAAATGAGATTTAATCTTTGGTTGTACATCACTTATTTTTTCGAATTGACTCTATTAAAAATAATAAAAAGTATTACCACTATATTTGTTCCAATATACCAATAAAATTTTTGATCCGCTACACCCAAATCCGTAGTTACATTTTTTATAGGTTCGTAAGAAAATATAACAGATAGTAACACTCCTAAACTAGATATTAGAAACTCACTATTATTTAGTTTATTTTCAATCTCACTATTTATTATGTCCAAGTTCATATTATCAATTTCTTGCAACATTTGTTCAGTTTCTAAAGGAATGATTTTTGATTTAAAGTAGTAATATAATTCAACTCCACTGTAATAATTTGAAAACATAGTTAAATTTTCTGAGATAAGATACTCTCGTCTTTTTTTCTTCGCTTTTAAAATATTCTTGTTCGCCCAAGAATCAGAACTAAATATGAGATTGGCAAATCTTTTTAATAAAATTAGTTCTAATACACCTTGTATATTCCCGAGTATTTGTATATCAGTATCTAATTCTCCTGCTTTCATTTCTTGAATTCTCTTTTTCCCGATAGCAATTACGCTTTTCTTTGAATTTGAGAAAACTGTCATTTTATCTAATAAAAATTTATTGTGCTCAATTTCTTGTTCTTTAGGTATTGTTTGATATGGAGATTTACTTATTGAGTATAATTTTTTTTCAGTTTGTTTATTTTGATTTTCATCACTAGTGATTATGAAAATATTATAATCTTGAACTAACTGATTTTTTTCACATTTTTCAAAGAAAGTTTTTATATAGCTATTAATTACATCTTGTACATTAATCTTTTCTTTATTTGACTCTTCTCTTACTTCTTTATAAGCTTTTAAACCGTGTGGGTAGTGATACGAATAGAATGAAGTTTCAGGTAGAACTGTATGATTTGTTTTAATATCCGCTTCACTAAAAGAATGTGCCATTCTAATGATTTTTCTTCCATCATGATATAAATACATTATTGGAAATACATACTCTTTTTCCAATTTAATTGGTAACAGAACTGAGACACATGAAATTAATAATTTACTATCAAAAAAAATTAAATCTCTATAATTTAACAATTCATTTTCATTAGATAATATTTTCTCTATATCTTTGTAAATCGTTGGAATTTCTTGTGCTAATTGATTGGGTATAATGTTTTTTTATATACATTCCCACTACTTACTTCAATAGTTGCTAAAGTATAATCACTTAATAAATTCTTTTTTATATTAGAATTTATTATATAGAATGTGTTTATAACACCTTCCATTTACTTTCAACTCCTTTATTCTTTTCCTAAAAATAATAAATATACATAAATCAAATATATTATCTGATTTCATTGCCCAGTATCCTTGACCTTTTATTCTGTAAACAAGTTATATATTATATTAAAAACCCAACAAGGTATACTCTGTTGGACTCTAGGTAAATATCTTACTAAACCTAATTAAGTGAACAGCTGAAAGAATTATAAAATAAGCTAGTTAAAAAGGATCAAAAACTTAAAAGCTTCTGACCCCTTTTATTAATTGTCTTACTTGTTTGTAACTTTTAGTAACTTATTCAGGATATTAGAATTAACAATAGGGATTCAATTAAAATCGTTATACATTCCCACAACCAATAACTATTTATAAGTATTTTTAACGACACCGATAAAAATTAACTCTATCTAATTGAATTTCCTTAAATCTACTTTTTTCTAGCATTTTGAATAAAGAAATCACTAATATCCATATCTAATATTAGATATAGATATTAGTTCTTTTAATTTTTTAGATTGATTTTCATTTAACGATACACCGTCTTTTTTTATTGCATTAGATATCTCTATATTCATACGACTTAAAACTAACGGAACTGAAGTTCCTTCATTTTTCAACTTTTTAAGATAGGAGCCTAATACTTTTCGAAGAGATTCATTTCCAAGATCTATCTCTAAATCATCTAATAATTCAGTAATAATCACTTCTGCTTTTTTACGTCGATCGTCTCCACCAGAAAACCACTTTAAATTACTCATATATTCATCCTCCTTGATTCCTTTTTATGAATCCCTTTCGTCTAAATCAATGATTAAGTCACACTTGTCTATTAATTTATCATTATGAGATATCATAATGATTGACTTATTAGGGTACTTTAATAATTTTTCAAAAATCAACATTTCAGTTTTAGAATCTAAAGCACTCGTAGCTTCATCTAATAATAAAATTTTACTTCCTAATAATAAAACTCTTGCTAAAGCAATTCTTTGCTTTTGACCACCTGATAAATTCGCACCATTTTCTTCTAAATACGTATCAAGTCCTAGAGGAAGCGCAGTAATATAACTCCATAAACAAGTATCTTTCAGTACTTTTTCGAGTTCTTGTTCATCAGGAATACTTTCTAAACCTAAAAATAAATTGTCTTTAATAGTTCCACTCATAATAAAAGATTCTTGAGGCACATAGGTAATCAACTTACGTAAATCTTTTCTATTAATATTTTCAATATTTTGCTCATTTATACAAATTCTTCCATTATCTGGAGAATAAAATCCAGCTAGAAGTTGTGCTAAAGTTGATTTCCCAGCACCACTATCACCTTTTATTCCTATATTTTTACTCACAGGTAGAGAAAAACTCATATTATCTAACACATTAGGATATTTAGTAGAATAACTAAAATATACATTTTCAAATGTAATCGTTGCTTTTTCAGTTAATTTAGCCAAATGAATAAACTTGTCTTTATTTTCATTATTTATAGAAAATACATCGTTAAGCCGATTATTTGCAACTTGTGCTTTTTGGAATTTTTCTTGTAGATTTATTATATTTTGTAGAGGTGTAGAGAAAAATATAGATAATGAATTGAAAGTTATTAGTTCTCCTATTGTAATTTCTCCATTGATAACATAATACGAACCAAACCATAATACAAAAGCCGAGGTTAAAAGAGAAACCAAAATTTTTAAATTTTGAATTATAGAATCATACATATTTCTCTTTAGTGATACATCAAAAAATTCATTTAAACTTCTATATATTTGATTTACAATCTTATTCTCACTACAAAGTGCTTTTATAGTATATATTCCGTTTAATCCTTCAATAAAATTAGAATCAACTATTGAATTTTTTTGCATCTCTTCTCCGTTTAATCGACTCATTTTTTTATTTGATCCTAATATAATTAGTATATAAAATGGAATAGAACTTAACGTTATTAAAAATAATTGTTTATTAATATTGATCAATATAATCCCCACAACAATGACTGAACTTAAATCTAAAAAAATAGATATGGTAAAGCTAGCTAAAGCTTCTATAATTTTATTAGCATCAGAAAATCTAGAGACAATATCTCCAGTTTTTCTTTTAGAAAAAAAGGAAGCTGGTAAAATGAAAATATGTTCTAAATATTTAAATAAAATGCTTCTACCTACATCTTGTCCTAGCTTTTCTAAATTATATCTTCTTGTAATTTCAAATATACTTGTTATAAAAATGCCTATGATATAGCTAATTGATATCATAAATAGATTTAAAAAGTCTTTTTCAGGAAGTAACCAATCTATTAAAATTCTAAAATAGCAACTTGATAGTATTCCTATAATTGTTATTATTAATGAAGATAATATCACCAATAAAATTTTTTTATATTGATCTTTTAATAAACTTATTGAAGAAAAAAAACTTTTTTTTGTATTATTTATGGGTTGGAAATCAGGTGTCTTTTCAGCAACTAAAATAACACCAGTCCATTTATTGTTGAACTTTTCTATTGATTCTTTGTATTTTCCAATCGCAGGGTCAGCTATTAACAATTTCTCTTTTTTCATACCATATACAATACAATAATGAAGAAATTGATTATTCGTTACTATATTAGCAATTACGGGATAATTGAACTCATTTTTTTTCCATACATCACTATTAGCTTTATAGGCTTCACAATTTATTCCTAATTTAGCAAATCCGTTAACTATACCTAATGCACAGGTACCTTCAGAATCGGTTTCAGTTAAGTCTCTTAAAACTTCCACTGAAATCCATGAATGAAAATTATTTAAAATCATCTGCATACAGGCTATACCACAATCAACTTCATTATACTGTTTTATTAATTTTTGTCTCAAAGAATCACCTATAAATAAGAATACTCATCCATAGAATTTTTGAATGAGTATTCTAAAAATATAATACACTAAAATAAAAGGCTTAAATTAACTTTTCCAACCAGCTGCTCCACCAGTAGCTAAATTCGCAGCAGAATTATTTCCAATAATGCCAATAGCTTTTCCCCAATCAACACTGCACCCTTTTTTATTACATGAGACTCCATTACCGTAGTATTTTCCACCTACTACTTGTGACATTTCTTTTGCTGTTAATTTCTTCAAAACTTAAACCTTCTCTCTTTTTTTGAACAATAAATAATTGTCCTTATTTAAAAGATAGCATATTTTTTATATTTTCTTGCTTAAAATCACGTTATTTTAACTTACAATTTTGTCATCTAAAAACACATTTTATTTTATTATAAATATGGATTTCATAAACGTAGCTTTTGATGTCATAAAAGTTATTTTTAATGTCATAATCGTAAATATACTTACTTTGATTAATTTGCCTAAATCTAAAAAAATATTTTAAACAAATAAATAGTTGTCTATCCTACGGTCTTACGAGCAAGAAAAAGTATTCGTGTATGCCTAATTCCACATCCTTGTCGGTTTACTAGTAGCCACATACGAGTACTGGCTAAATACTCGTAACAAGAAGTAAAACAAATACGGCGGCATTAGCCAAAAAAAGAAAAGCCCTAGAGTATCCTACTACTCTAGGGCTTCAGTGTTCACATGTTCTTTTTCTGCAAAACAATCATATCATGATTTGTTGTTTTATTCAAATGGTACCTCATTTATCTTTTTCCTTTGTATGTTCAATTTTTTTAGAACTATCTCTTCAACTAATCGTATAAACTTGGACTGTAGGGTTGCTGCTACGTAATTAACAAAGTTTTTATCAGTGTATTCAAAAGACCACATATATTTTAAACAATTATTATCGTAAAGATCGATTAATTTCATGTCGTCATATTCTAGTCCTTATTTTTCAACGGTTCGATTTGTGGGTGGGACAAAAAATAAAATTCATTTTTGTTTCATACCTTAAAACCAAATAAACAGTGTTTGCAAACCGGCTCCTTCAACATTAAGCTAAAAAATTGTAAAATATAAAAAGCAATTTTTCAATTTTCTATCTTACTGCTCAGGTCAAAACACTTCTGTCACAACCTCGTCGAACCAGTGACCGGTCATCTAAAGGCCCACTTGGGGTGCTAAATTTTTCACTAACGTGGGCGAGTGGTATCAGATTGGCGCTCATGGCACTAGATCTAAGGAAATTAGGGGAACACATGGATAAAAAGTGTGTATATGACTAAAAACGAGTCCAATTTTGACAAAAAAACATCAAAATCAGACTCGTTTTTTATTTTTGAGAAAGGACGACTGGACTGCCCCTCACTCTTTTAAAAGCGAATGAACACTCAAGTTCTACCTAAATCAATCAAACATTCAAGATCCACATGAATCCTATAAAGACAAAGAACAGCGCGTACATGATCGGTGAGACTTCTTTGCCACGTTTTGCTGCTAGCATGGTGATTGGATAAAAGATGAATCCTAGTGCAATCCCATCTGAGATACTATAAGTCAGTGGCATACCGATCAAGATCAAGAAAGCAGGAATAGCAATCTCCATTTTTCCCCATTCGATCTGACGTAATGATTGGGCCATCAACACACCAACTAAAATCAGCGCAGGTGCAGTTACTTGAGAAGTCACGACTGATAATAATGGTGAGAAAAACAACCCGAACAAGAATAAAATCCCTGTTGTGATTGCAGTTAATCCAGATCGTCCACCAACGGCGATCCCTGCGGATGACTCAACAAAAGCCCCAACGGGCGATGTACCTAACAATGAACCAGCTAACATCGCAGTAGAATCCGAAGCTAATGCTTTCCCAACACGTGGCATTTTGTTATCTTGCATGAAACCAGCTTGGTTTGCTAGACCAACCAATGTTCCAGCTGTATCAAAGAATGTCACTAACAAGAACGTCAAAACGACTACCCACATTTGTAAGCTATTGATATCACCAACGTGTTTCAATGCAACTAAGAAAGTGGGTTTCAAGCTAGGTGCTGCCGCAACAAGTTGTGAAGGCATAGGAATCAGTCCAGTGACTAGTCCTAGAAGTGTGGTAGCTACCATTCCGATAAAAATCCCTCCTGGTACACGACGAACTAACAATACCGCAGTAACGATCAAACCAAAAATCGTCAACCAAGTGGAACCGACACTCAATGAACCTAAGCCAACAAGCGTTGATTCATTTGCCACGATCAAGCCACCTTCACTCAAGCCTAGAAAGGCAATAAACAAACCAATCCCACCAGAAATCGCAAACTTCAAGTCTGTTGGAATGGCATCAATGATCATCTCACGTAATTTAAAAATGGTGATCAAAATAAAAATCAACGAAGCGACAAACACTCCTGCCAATGCTGTTTCCCATGGAATTCCCATACCTAAACAGACCGAGTAAGCAAAAAAGGCATTGATTCCTAGCGCAGGTGCTGTTCCAATCGGGTAGCGTGCAACGACCCCCATCAAAATACAGCCAATGGCACTGGCTAATGCTGTCGCAGTAAACACTGCCCCTTCATCCATCCCCGAAGCACCAAGCACTGTTGGATTGACAAATAAGATATATGCCATAGAGATAAATGTCGTAAACCCAGCCAGTATCTCACGTTTCACCGTCGTATTCAGTGCGTCAATCTCGAAGTAGGAAAGTATCTTTTCCTTCATCGTTCATCCCCCTAAAACCGAACATTTATAAAAAAGTTCTTACTATATTAGATTTATTAATAAAACAACGTGTTTAATATTATCCCAAATAAAGAAATAAGTAAACAAAAAATTCGGATTTAATCAAAAATCCGAACATTAATATTTACCTATTCCGCTTTCATCTAGAGAAGAGTATGTCGATTACTAATAAATAAAACTAAGTACACAATAGTTGAAGAAGCTTCTATCTATGGGTTTCTTTACCGATTCGCTTTTGTTCTTCCGCACGAAATTGCTGATTGTCGATTTGGCTGATCGGTAAATTACTCCCTTTTCCACGATAATCTAAAGAATTTAAACCACCGAAGCCTGTATCGACCATTTTATTCCATCCTTTGGCAGGATTTTTCCCAGATTTCAAATTCTTCATTCTCAATTTATCACTCTTTTTCATCCGTTGCTTTTTGAAATAATCTTCAAGTGTTTCAGTGATCGAGATTTTCATCTTCTGTCTCCCTTTCATCTACTTTTTCTGTCGATTCTAATTTTGCAATCACAAAAAAATTTCCTTCAGGATCGGAAAAGTTAAACGTCAACAAGCCATTATTCTCCAAAATTTCACCAGCTGTTTCGATTTGTTCGTAAAGTTCATCAAACTTATCTGTAAAGAAAATCATAGACGGTGGTGGACCTAACACTTCTGGTGAAAATCGTTCAACGAATGTCCGAGGAAAAATAGCCAACTCCAATTCTTGCGACATACGCAAGACAATGCTTTGATATTCCTCTGGCAATTCCAACGTTTCTACTATTTCTGCCTTCAATTGCTCAACGAAAAACCGACTGACTAACGCGACATCTTCGACATATAGCATGACACGAGATTTATGGATCATTTGACAACGCCTCCTCTAAATAAAAGCTTGTTTTCATTATAGCACGAAAGCGGAAACACACTTAGTGGAAGTCACTGCTATTAAGCACAAGATGATCGAGCGAAGGTTGCTTATTTTCGTGTTAAGCGATCAAAAGACAAATCACCCGCCATCTTCAAGTTTGCTTTGTTTGAAGATTACGAGTGACTCCATCGTTTTGATTATTTCCTACGTGTCCGGTCACAAAGTGATTTCTGATTGTTCTTTCGTCACTGTTTGTCTAGTACTCGTTACACCAAATGTTCGTTCAATGTCTTCTTGTAAAGCAGTCATTGCTTTTCCGGCAACTTCTGCTTGTTGTGCGTTGACTGCCTCGATCACCAACACAGCGTTCGTCGTTTTTTCTGTTAACATGGTCCGTTGCGCTTCACGCCAGTTAAAGCAGCGACAAACTGCGCCTTCTTTATCATAATAAATGATTTCTTCTGGTAATGCGGGCGCATCTTCTTCTGCGCCTAATGGCAAGAAATTTTCTCCACCTTGGGCTTTACCCAAATGAAGATCCCCAACGATCGTGTCAAGATCTTCTCCGCCACAGGGTACGCCAAAGCGCAAAGAGATACTATTATAGATATCCACTAACGGACTGATCGGGAAAAATTCGCGACCTTGACTGGCTCTTTTTAGTAGTGCCTCGATCGATGAACGTGCGCCTTTTTTTGTCTTGAACTGGGTAAACGCTTGACGCCATTGTGCAATCACTTCATTTTGACTAAAAGGTTCTTCTGTTAAATAATTTCTTGCTTCTTTAGCAGCACGATTCAATTTGTCATAATAATCTGCTTTGTTTTCTTCAACGACTTCGTTATTGATCCCTTCTACCGTTAGGATCTCGATTTTTGCTTCTGGGAACACTTCCCAAAATGATGGATCTGCTACAAATTTTTTCATTCGTTACACCTCATTGATTTTTTTGACTAAGATATGATCGATCTGTGCATCGTCTCCTATATAAAACACATGTTGTCCTTGGCGTATGAAACCATGCTTACGGTAAAAAGCTTGGGCGGGATCATTATGTTCCCACACACCTAACCACACAGCTGTTTTTCCCTGTGCTTTCGCTTGAGCCAACGCCCAGTTCATCAAGTGAGTGCCGATCCCTTTTTTCTTATAGGGTGGTCGAATATAGATCCGTTCGATTTCTAGATGATCCTCAGGCATTTCCTCGGATTGTGCTTTTCCTGTGTTCAGTTTTAGATAACCCGCAATTTCGCCATGATCTAGTGCCCAGAAAAAAGCTGATTCTGGATGGATCAGTTCTTTTGTCAATCGCTGCAAATCATATGCTTGCGAAAGATATGCATCCATATCTGCCTGCGTGTTATATTCGCCAAAAGTATCCGTGTACGTTTCAATGCTGATTGCTTGAAGGCGTTCCACTTCACTTTCCACAATCGGTCTGATTTCTACCTTTCCCACTCCAACATCCCTTTCAATACAGGCGTTTATTGCCCTTTTTTACAAAATTCCAGTCTTCGCTGATATTTTTCCTTACGTGTGTCAATAATCTTTCCAACTGTTGGATTTCTTCTTCAGACAAGCCAGCTAAAGCGACTTTCGTAGAATGATGGTGTTCTCGGATGATCATCGGATAAAGTGCTTCTCCTTGGGCCGTTGGATAACACCTTTTATTTTTCTTATTCTGTTCGTCCGTTACACGTCGAATCAAGCCATTACTTTCCAGCTTTTTCAGCGCACGGGCAGTTGTCGTTCGATCGACTTTAAGCATTTCGGCTATTTTTTCTTGAATGATACCTGGATTTTCACAAATCCGAACGAGATACAGGTATTGCCCCCTCGTCAAAGCGACTTCTTTAAACTCAATATTACTGATCGAATCTAACGCTCGTGCTATCGCGCCGATTTCTCTTATGATCTCAGCCATCTCTTCTCTCCTTTAGTTGTACTTTTATTGTACTGATTTTTGTTGCAAATGCAACAAAAATATATTGATCAGTCAAAATAAGGCAAATGACCTTTCGCTAAGATCGCAAGCTGTTCTTCTGTCGTCCGTTTTTGGGAAAGAGTAGGTAAATCATCCAATGCAAAAAAGGCGCTGTTTGAAGTTTCATTATTCGTGATAAAAGAACCTCCGATGATTGAACATCCAAAAATGACTTTATAGTATTGAAAGGCTTGTGGAATATCTTTTCGGGTATTGGTATCAAAAATCGCCAGTAGTTGATCCACCGTCACTGTTAGCCCAGTTTCTTCTTTCACCTCTTTTTCGATATTTTCCTTTGGTGAATAACCAATTTCCGCAAAACCACCCGGTAATGCCCACTCTTTTGTATGGCTGTCTTCCACTAACAGTACTTTATCCTCTTGTTTGATAAAAGCACGTACATCGACTTTTGGTGTTGGATACCCTTCATTTTGTTCTAAAATAAATTCAAGGCGTTCTTCGATTTCCTTGTCGCCATTACTTAATAATGATAAAGCAATCGATTTCAATTCTTGGTAACGTTCTTCGTCAAATGGATCTTTGCCATAGAAGAGACCGGCTTCTGCGATCGCTAATAAACGTTTGTATTTTTCGTTTTTTGTTGCCATTGCAATTCATTCCTTTCAATAAATCCACGCTGTTATCTCTCACTCCAAAACTACAAGAAACCGCTTATGTAAGTCAAGGATTGTGTTATAATTTGTTTTAAAAGGAGGGATGTTGGATGTACTCGCTCATGCACCAAATCATCACTGAAAAAGATTTACAACGACAAGTCACGTTGATTGAACTACTTTTAAACCATCCCAAAATCACTGTCAATGAGCTTGCTGAAGAAACAAATACAACGGAACGTACGATTTTTTCCGATTTACAAGTGATCCGTTCACAATTACCTGAAGGCTGGGTAATCGATAGTGATCAGTCAGGGATCCGTTTACTCAATCAAAAAAATTTACTTGCCAATGATCTATGGGAGTTATTTCTAAAACAATCCGTCAGTGTGCAATTGATCAAAGAACTATTGTTTACAAAGGAATGTTCGACAACGAATTTCTTAGCAGCCAATGGACTTTCTTACGAAACGCTGAAACGCCATACAAGAAAAGTCAATCGCCAACTCCTTCGTTACGGGTTACAGATCAAGCTGACAAAATATACAAGTACGATGAGTGGTTCTGAGAATGCGATCCGTTTGTTTTATCATCGTCTTTTGATGCCATTTACTCATAATAATTATTTTTTTGAAGATTATTCCATCCATGAATCCCATTACTTTCGTTTTTTGAAACGCTTGAAGCAAACCCCCTTTTCTGTTGAAACAGAAGAGATTTTTGGCATTTGCTGGTTTTTCATCAACACGATACGTGTCAAGGCAAATTGCCGTATCGAGGACTCTTTCTTTGAACCTGAAGATACTCTTTACTCCACGTATGCTACTGAATTGACCGAACTTTACGAATTAGAAGGCGTTTATTTACAAAAAGATGAATTGATTTTTGCTTTCTTTTGCTTTTTAGAAAGTTGGAATTACAACAATCAATACCAAGAACCCGTGGCAGATATCTTGCAAAGTTATCCTTTTTCGGGCAAGATCAAACAATTCGTTCAGGATTTAGCTGATACCTTGCACTTAGAAAAACTAAACGAGACAAAACTTGCTGATAACCTGATCTTGTTACTGTTGAAATACCATGAATCACCTATCTTGATCGAGCAGTTGAATTTGCAGTATCACTATTTTTTGGAAGAATATGAGCAACAATATCCGCAGCTGTACCCATTCAAACAAGAATTACTTGAGCAACTGAAACAAGAGTTACCTGTTCAAGAAGACGAGTACTTTCTGCGCCTACTATCCTTCTTGATCCAGCAAGCGATCTTATCCGTTCGTCCAAATAAATTGAACCTATATTTCTTCTTTCAAGGCGAACCCTCTTGGAAAGCCTTTTTGCAACAAGAATTAAATGATTACTTTGGGAAACGAGTTCAATTGATCCCAGTAGAATTATCTCAACTTTCTGACATCACGTTCCATAAAAACGACTTGTTCGTCTCAAACACCCCCCTCGACCAAGTCCCGATACCAATCATCTACATCTCTACCATACCAACAAAAAATGAGCTCGACCAATTGACCGAACTCACATTTAGAAGTTATTTGTAAGGTTGTGAGAAAAGCGCTCTGACCTGAGCAGTAAGATAGAAAATCAGAAAATAGCTCCCCATATTTTTTGATTTTTTAGCTTAATGTTGAAGGTCAGCTTTTCGAACACCGTTTATCTAGGTTGTGAAAAAGCCGTTCAGCTCCAAGTATTAAGGCAGAAATTGAGAAAATAGCTTCTCATATTTTTTCAATTTTTGACTTAATATTGAAGGAGCTGGCTTTCGAACACCGTTTATCACAGGTTGTGAAAGAAGCGCTCTGACCTGAGCAGTAAGAGAGGAAATCAGAAAATAGCTTTCCATATTTTTTGATTTTTCAGCTTAATGTTGAAGGTCAGCTTTTTGAACACCGTTTATCTAGGTTGTGAAAAAACCGTTCAGCTCCAAGTATTAAGGCAGAAATTGAGAAAATAGCTTCTCATATTTTTTCAATTTTTGACTTAATATTGAAGGAGCTGGCTTTTGAACACCGTTTATCTAGGTTGTGAGAAAAGCGCCTTGACCTGAGCAGTAAGATGGGAAATCAGAAAATAGCTCCCCATATTTTTTGATTTTTTAGCTTAATGTTGAAGGTCAGCTTTTCGAACACCATTTATCAGGTTGTGAAAGAAGCGTTCAGCACTGAGTAATAAGACAGAAAAATCGAAAATGGCTTTTTCATTTTTGATTTTTTTGGCTTATTATTGAAGTGTTGCTTCTTGAACACCGTTTATCATAGGTTGTGAAAAAGCCGTTCAGCTCCAAGTATTAAGGCAGAAAAAGCGGCAGTCTTCCTCTAATGTAGTATAGGGGAAAACTGCCGCTTGGATTTTACCTGTAAAACGATCGACGATTCTCAGTTACCGGCAAAAGCTTCTCTTTCTTTTCTTTTGATCCATGTTTTACTGATTCGTTTCTCGACTTCTACGATTGTAAATAATAGAAGTACATTTGCAAGGATTGGCAAATGTTGAGCAAAGCTCAAACTTGTTGTTTCAATGACTTGTTGCGCAAAGGGTAGATAAATGACTCCAGTTTGGAGGACAAATAAAATACCTAATGAAATAAATAAGAATTTATTTTGGAAGAAGCCTTTGTTCAATGAAGCATCGACTTGCTCACGGCAATTGATCATATAGACGGCTTGGGCAGCAACAATGTTTTGTAAAAGAACAGTTTGTTGTAAGGCTTGACCTTCAAACTGCATTGCCAACCAATAAGCTGGGATAATGATCAAAAGGGACACATAGAAAATCCGGAAAACATTGTACTTAGTCAAAATCCCTTGGTTAGGATCTCTTGGTGGCCGACTCATCGTGTCTTTACTTGCTTGTTCAAAGCCTAACGCATAGGATAACGTGATTGTTGTCACCATATTGACCCATAAGATTTGGATCGGTGTCAAAGGCAATGGCTGATTCGCAAGTAATGCCCAGATGATCACCAAACCTTGTGCTAAAGATGTAGGTAAGAAGAAGCTGATCGTTTTTTGTAAATTATCTAAAATCCGACGTCCTTCTTTGACTGCTTTAGCGATCGTATGGAAGTTGTCATCGCCTAAGACCATATCTGCGGCTTGTTTACTGACTTCACTTCCTTTGATCCCCATAGCGATTCCCACATCTGCTCGCTTCAATGCGGGCGCGTCATTGACACCATCACCGGTCATCCCAACGATTTCGCCATTTTTCTGCAAAGCTTCTACGATCCTTAATTTATGCTCCGGAGTCGTTCGAGCAAAGACATCGACTTTGCTCACTTTCTTCGCTAAATCTTGATCAGAGAGTCGATCGATATCGATCCCTTCAAGGACATTACTCGTATGCTTCAACCCGATTTGATCAGCAATTGCTTGGGCTGTGTCTTTATGGTCACCAGTAATCATTTTCACCGAGATCCCTGCTTGCTGACACTCTCTTACCGCTTGGATCGCACTCTCTTTTGGTGGATCAATGATTCCTGCAATCCCAACAAATGTCAGTTGTTGCAACTGTGCATGGTCTAATTCTTGCTCAATAGGCAATTGCTTGTAGGCGAACCCTAATACACGTTGGCCTTTTTTTGCTAGTTGTGATGCTTGGTTGATCCATTGTTGCTGTTCTGATTGTGACAAAGAAGATTTCGATAATAAAACTTCTGGCGCTCCTTTGACAAACACTACTGCATGGTCCTGTTCTTCATGCAATGTTGCCATATATTTATAACTTGAGCTAAATGGCAGTTTAGCAAGCGCCGTTTTTAGGGGAAGATTCTGTTCAGCTGTGTATCGTAATAAAGCCAGCTCAGTTGGATTGCCACTCAACGTTTCCACTACTTGATCATCTTTCGTTTGCACTTCTTGACAATTTTTCATGATTTCAAGTAAGCGTGTCTCATCTTCTGTCATTGTTTCCACAACAGTCATTTCATTTTTGGTCAACGTACCCGTTTTATCTGAACAGATCACCGTCATTGAACCAAGTGTTTCAACGGAAGGTAGTCCTTTGATAATCGCTTGTTCTTGTGCCATTTCATTGACCCCCAGTGAGAGGATCATCGTCAATACCGCTGGCAAGCCTTCGGGGATCATAGAAACGATCAACGCAATGATCGTTGAGAATAAAAAGTTCCATTCTAAGCCATACCTAAATGAGGTAAAGAAAATCAAGAATAAACTTAGAAAAACGATTCCTCTGAAGATTTGCTTGTTCAACTGATGGATCTTGCGAACCAAAGGGGTCGTTTGTTGTTGAACTGATTGTAATGCCTGATTGATTTTACCAATCTCTGTCGTATTCCCTGTTTCAACGACGACACCAAGCGCCGATCCAGCTTGGACAAGTGTACCTGAAAAAGCCATATTGAGTTGATCTCCTGCGCCTAATTCATCGACTAACGACTCACTCATTTTCTCTACCGCATCGGATTCACCGGTCAACGCAGCTTCTTCGATCATCAAACCATATGTTTCGACTAAACGAATATCGGCAGGCACGACATCTCCAGCTGTTAAACTAACTATATCCCCTTGCACGATCTCAGTGGCAGGGATACTTTTCTTGACGCCTTCAGAAAGAACCACTGCGTCTTGACTCATTAAACTTTTTAACCCATTGAGTGACTCTTCTGCTTTTCTTTCTTGCCAATAACCAACAAAACTATTGATGATCACTACAAGTAAAATAATACTACCTTCAATATAATCACCCGTTAAAAACTTCAAGACAGAAGCCACCATCAGGATGATCATCAACAAATCCGTAAAATGCTTCAAAAATTTCCGAAGCGGACTGACTTTCTTTTTCACTTCTATTTCATTTCGTCCTTGTATTTCTAAACGACTGGTACGTTCTTGATTTGAAAGACCATCTTTGGTCGTCTTTAATTTATTCATTGTTTGTTCAGCAGTTTCTTTGTACCATGTCATCGGCAATTCCTCCTGTATTTCATTTGATAATACTTATTATACGTAAGAAGGAGGGTTTCTTATGTCGATTATTTCAGGCAAACATGAAATAATTAGTGTGATTTAATATGAGCCAGGTTTATAGGTTTGCTTTTCAAACGAAATTTTTTCCCTTTACTCCGATTGCTTCGTTGATTTTTGTTCACTCAATTTGTTTTTTATTTCTTGTTCCCAAGAAGGTTTTCTAATTTTTTCGATACATAATGGGGCAACAAAAAGAATGCCGCTGATCAATGCGACAGCCACAAAGTTGATCCATGTACCAGCTTTTAATGTAAGTCCGACAGAAAAAACGATTGCTGCAAATAAGACTAACACAACAAGCCATGCACCGAGATTCCCATTTCCCTCTTTTTTACCGATGCGAAATGGACGAGGGATAGTTGGATTTGTTTTTCTAAAACGTAAGAATGCGACACCCATGATGAGATAGACGATACAATAAATCACTGTCGTTGCATTTACTAACATCAAAAATGCTTGATTGACTCCTGGAATCAATAAATAAAATAGTGCAAACACAGAAATGATAATGGATTGTGTCAAGATCACCGCTTTTGACACATCAAATTCATTGGTTTTCCAAAAATTGAAACGAGGAGGATACGCGCCTTTTCTTGCACTTTCTGTAACAGTTTTGGCTGGACCAGAAGCCCAAGCAGACAATTGTACAGCGACACCGACAAATACAAGTAAGCTGAATAGGTTCACAATCATATGTGGCAAGCCAAGAATTTGGCAATCGATCGAAATGGATTGGGCAATATTATTCAACTCCATTTGACCCTTTGGTACTACATTGGCAACGACTAACGCATTCAGCGTGTTTACCACAAATAAAAAGACTAACGCAGCGAAAATACCGCGTATATAAGTTTTAACTGGATGTGCCAATCGAGTGATATAAACAGAAGACATTTCGATGCCAGTAAAAATGAACATGATCGGTGCAAAATAAACGAATGATTTTGCAGTACTTGGATCGGGAACTAAAAGATCCCAAGAAAATTTCCCTAATGTTCCATTTGGCATGATACCGACCTTGATCCATGCTGCAACACCTAATAGGAGCATCAATGCCAACGGGATATACAACCCCAACCAGACACCGATTTTCCCGCCAATTTTTGCCATGTCGAATTTTAAGTTCAATAGTGTGATGATCCAATAAACGACTAAAATCACGAGTAATGTGAATTTACTATTCAAGCCTAGTGGGACGTTATTGACCATGTTGCCAAACAATGGGGCGAGTGCTGAGGCAACCATGACCATCCCTGGAAACATTTGAACCCATAAAAGCCAAGAGACGACAAATCCCCATTTTCTACCGAGGGATTGAGAGACCCATAGTTCTGGCCCTCCCTTTTGAGGAAACATCCCTGCAAACTCTCCTGAGATCAGAGAGATCGGAAACGCATAAAAGAGTACAGCAACTAACATATAAAACAACATCGTCCAACCAGTGGCAGCGACATCAGGAATATTGCGGACGCTTGCGACTAAAGCGCAAGTCATCCCAATAAACGTTAACGTTGACAGTTGTTTGGTAGATTTTGAGTCTGTCATGATTGATCCTTCTTTCTATCACTAAAACTACGCAAGAACTTCTCTTAGTTTTTCTTCCATTGCGTGTTTGATGGCTTCGGTGTAATAAGCAAAGATGTTGTCATCGGTTAAATACGGGGTCATGATCGCAGCTCGCAACAAAGTAACTTGTTGTTCTTTTTGCCATTCTTCTTGTGGAACACCCATGCTTTCAACAAATGCTACTGGAGAATCGCCATAATCCGCTTGCGTGAAGGTCGTATGAGAAGTAATAAAGCGTTCTGCGTACACATCACCTTCCATATAAGAGGAGACATCAAACATTTCTTCATTCAAACGGTTGATTTCTTTTAAATCTGTACAACCTTGGACTTTGAATGCCCAATCGACCATATTGAAATCTGGATGATTCAATGGATAGACTTCGATTGTTTTCCCATTGACAGTAAAGCTTAATTGATCAAGAAATTCTCGGAAACGTTGAGCGGCTTCGATCGATGCACCAATCAATTGACCATAGCCAGTGACATTCAAAGGCAGAACTCGGTGTGCCGTCCAAACTGCCGCAGCCGTTGCCCCAGCTTTTGAACCTTCTAAAATATAGGCACCTAACATATCCGGTGCTTTAACGGATTTTTCAAACACATAGGGAGCAAAATAAGAGATGATATTCCGCATACTTTTATGTTTGATCGTGATTCCTCCAGCCGCATAAGGAACATACCCCATCTTATGGGGATCAACTGTTACTGATTCGGCTTCACTGATTGCCTTGAAGCCTTCATAGACACTTCTCTCGATTTTCACTTCATGATGGAAAACATGATGTTCTTCAAAAAATTCTGCTAATGATGCGTAAGGTACAAATTCATACGCTTCATTCATGAACAAGCAACGGGCATAGCCACCATAAGCTGCATCCACATGAAGGTAGAAATAAATGCCTTCATCTTTCAATTTTTCTCTAAGTTCAACGATTTGATCGACACGATCGACTTGTCCTTCTTCTGTTGTACCTACAACAGCGACCACACCTAGGATGGGGATATGTTGGATAGCTAGTTCACGAATCGTCTTTTCCAATACTTGGACATCCATTCGGTAGCAGTCATCAACGGGGATCGCGATCATTTGATCCAACCCGACACCACAAATATCTAATGCTTTCATCCATGAATAGTGTTTGGTTTGAGGAACAAGCCATTTGCCCAATTCTTGGATGTGTTTCCCACTTCGTGAAGATGCAGCTTTGACATTGTCTAATTCTTCATCAGTAAATGTTTCGATCATTTCTAATATTTCTTCTACAGATAGATTAAGTAATTCCCAGTCCGATAGGTCTTTCACTTTTTCAGGATAAGTTTCTTTGACCGCTAAAGGAATCGATTTGATACAACGGGCATACCATAGACCTTCTAAATTCGCAATTGAACCATCCGCTGTCAGATGTCCCCAACCATTCGGCATACTAAACAGCTTCGCAAAGTCTTCTCCGATTTCTGCTTCCATTTGTGATGTGGCCATTGAGGATTCCAATGCCACGTTATTAGGATTCCAAAGCATCGCAAAGTGATAAGCCAACAAAGCTGGCATCAATGTTTCTGCATTCATTTGTCCCCAATAACGTCCGGCTGAATGCCAAGGAATTGAACCGGCACGCATTCGTTCACTGACTTCATCTAAGACCTCCATCATATGTTGTCGAGTCGTAAGATAAGACGTTGTTGATTTGTCTGCTTCACTGATTGCGGGAAGGTCAGCTGGTAAATAATTTTCACGCCAACCTAAATGTTCATCCAACATCTTATTCAATAACATTCTATACACTTGGCCATTTTCTGCTTTGTCGCCAATAAAGACGGCTTTGATGTCCATATCTTTCATGATTCATTTCTCCTCTCTTGTTACCTGATCACAGGAAATACTCAGCCGGCTGTTGTTGCTTGATCAGTTTACGTGTTTGACTATACGCTCAAATTTAAAAAAAATTTTTTTAATAACATATCTTTATATTTCTTACTTTGAAGACAAAAAAAATAAAGTCTGATTATTCTGTATTTTTAGCTCAAAAAAACGAACGTTGTGACTAAACTTCCTACTAAGAATGGTTCAATTTATTGATTATAACGTTTAAGTCACGAACAAAAAAAAGAAATCAAATGTACTTATTCGTTGAAAAATAGTCATATTTGTTTTTTCTATTTGGTTCTTTTTATCAATCAGTTCCCAATTTTTTTAATTAAAACAGATACAATAACAAAAATAAGTAAATTTAGCATTTTGTTTGCTAAGAAAGGTTGGGTGATAGATGCGTATCTACAAAAAACATGGCATAATAGCTAAGTGCTTGTGCATGACTATACAAATAGGGAGGATTCCCCATGATTGAACATTATCTTGAGAAAAATCTCTTACGCCAACTCTTTCTTTGTGGACAGTTTTATGTAAATAAGGAAGTCGATCTTCCAACGACAGCTACTTTGTTACATGTTTGTCAAACCACTCTGTTGAATGATATCAAATCATTAAGTAGAGAATTGAGCGACCAAATCATTTATCAATCAAAAGAAAAAGAAACCTATTCTTTATACTTCGCACCAACAACTTCTCGCTTCCAATTGATGCAACGACTCTCTCGGCCGTCTTTATTTTTAAAAACTTGCCTTCTTTACTTAGAAGATGAACCAGATTATATCCAATTGACCGAACTCGAATTTGTTTCAGTCAGCAAAGCTTACGCATTGAAGAAACAAGTGTTAGACTACTTTCAAGCATGCGATATCGCCATTGAACATCATTCCCCTCACTTTACTGACATCGAAAGACGCTTGGTTTTGCTAAATGTGAGCTATCGGACAGGCACATTGCCTGACCTCTCTCTTCCTTGCTCTTTTGATGTCCGAGCGCAAGAGTTTATTCAAGCAGTCACTAAAAAAAGTGGGCGAATCTATGATCGGGATACCCAAGAGATTTTGCAAACAGGCTTTCTGATCAGTCTGTTCTATCAAAAAGATGCCCCGCTATCAATCGATCCATCATTCATCGATGAAATCAAAAAGAGACCGATTTATCATTTCGTTCTTGCTGCTTGGGAAGAAAGTCCGTTTAAGCAATTTTTTCAACCAAATGAATTTTATTTTATTCTGATACTCTTCAATCTATGTGATTATGGATTTGATTCTTATGAAGCAATCGAAGAGGATTTTGCCCAATTGCATCAGGTCTTTATTGAAAATAATCCAGAGACAAAACAATTGATCCAACGATTTGAACAACATTTTGACCATCCTTTTCTTGGAAACAAAGCTTTTGAGCGTGCTTTGATACGTATTTTGCGTTCTGCTTGGAAAAACTATCAATTGTTCTTACCTGAAAAATTTCATTTATTGACCGATGAACAACGAGAGTTATTTGAAGAAGTAAAACGGATCGTTAGCGATTGGAGCCATGCACTTCCTTATCAATTAAAGATCAATCCAAATTGTCTGCGGTCATTCGTTATTGAATTGACTGGTATTTTACGCTTAGATAAACAAAAATTAACTGTGCGGATCGTGACCAACTCAGATATCAAATACTTGATTTATCGCGAAGCTTTAGAGGCCGTTACGACATGTGACATTTCCGTTGAGCCAATGATTTATAAACAATTAAGTAAAGAAGCTCTCGATTTTGTGGCAGCCTCTTCTAACCGGCTGTTGTGTGAACGTACACTCTACACCCCTGTTGCCTTGTCCATGGAACATGTTATTCCAATCTCAGTCGAAACAGTGGAACAAGCGATTATACTGCTTGTAAAAAATAGTTCATGAGGGAGGCATACTTTCGTAATAGTAACTCTTGCACACATTTATTCTGTCGTATAAAGCGTGTGAAAAACTAGACAGTTCCATAAAAAAAGCTAGAAAACCAAAAATTCATCCTACAAGATTTTGGTTTTTCTAGCTTTTTTTATAATTGTTACTTTCTGAAAAACTATTTATCCAATTTTAAGAGACGTGATCACTAATATCATTTGCCCATTCTGCCTATGATGATTATGCAAACTTAGACATCCGCTGGACCGATTTCTTTATTCAAGAAGTAAGAGATGATCGTACGAATCACGACTAATGCGGCCAACTGAAAAATATCTTGTAATGTCGGTTTGATGATCGACTCGATGATCCCAGCAGAGATCAATATCTCTAAACTCAATAAGATATACCCACCCAGCATTTTTTTGATGCCGTTATTTTGGTGAACCCGTTCATTTTGTTTGAATGACGGGTTCAAGGAATCTTTCAAAAAATCTTTGATCGAAAGAAAACCACCCCATAATAAGACCGCAATGGCAAAAACATCTAAAATCAAGACCAACCATTCAAGATATGGATAAAGAAGTGTCATCCAACTGATTTCCATCAAACTTCCCTTCTTTCATGCGATACATGACTCGCGATTTCTAAATTTAAGAAATAAGAGATGATCGTGCGAATGATAATGATCAATGCTAATTTTAAAATGTCTGTCCAAGTTGGTTTAATGACAGATTCAATGAGATCTGCTACGATCAGTACTTCTAAACTCAACAAAATGTAACTAGCTAGTAGTTTTCGAATATCCGCATTCCGCCGATTACGCGTCGCATAATCTTTGATCAATGGACGTTCCATTATCAAATTTTTTAAAACTAAAAAAATACCAACCAACAAGACTAAAATCGAGAAAATATTCAAAATCGCAGTCACCCATTCCAACAAATGGACCAATGTTTCACTAAACATCTTTACACCCCACTTTTTCTTCTACTCCTATCCTACTAAGAGTACGGAGTTTCGTCCAGTTTGAACAAATATTACCAATCAAAATAAGATGTTTCTTTTTAACTATTCGGTAACATATGCATATTTTTTTCGATTCGTATATGATATGTACGTTCATGAAAATGATTCAACGCAGATATTTCTTCGTGCATTTCGGGAAAATTTTTTGTAAGTTCTATTGATTGATCGATCATCCTTGTAAAATGTCGAATATTTTCTTTAGATAAAAATAATTCATTTCCCCATCCATTGATCAGCTGCTCTAACCTCTGGCGAAAACTCTCCGAATACACGATCGTATCTACCATCTACTCACCTCAACCATACTTACTAAATGTATCTTTCATTTCAGATTCGGAAACTACTAAATCTTTTGAGAAATCAGTAAATGCTTTTTCTATTTCTTTACGGTCTTGTTCTCTCATCACTTCCTTTGTATCAATTATCAATGTTGTACCTTCTTTCGTATAGCTCAAAATATCCCCCTCATATAACCCAAGTTCCTTTGGTAAAATGCTACCGACAATGTTCCCAATTTTTCTCACCTTTAAACTCTTCATCTTTTCCACACCTTTCTGATTCACATGAATTAAAACGCGTTATAACTCATTCCCAAAATTTTTTTACTTCTCTTTGTTAAGAATTTATTACAAAATACACTAAAAAACAGACACTTCCTCTGAACTGTCAAAAATTCTGGTTGCTCACTTACCCTATCATTTGGCTTATTTTTCTAAACGCTCTATGCTTTGAAGTAGAAATAGTTCACAAACCAAAAGGAGGTTTTTTTATGAGCAAGAAATGGTTGAAAGTAGGCATTGGCTTAGGACTAGTTGCTATAGGTGCTGTTTATCTTGGCAAAAAAACAGGCTTACTAGAAGATGATAGTCACCTTTATGATGAATTTGAATCAATCTAGAAAAATCGCTTTGAAAATGAATTGGTAAATATTGGAGGAACGCATGATGCAAAAAAAGAAAGCAATTATGATTGGTGCAGGAATCGCGAATATGGCAGCAGCTGTTTATTTGATCCAAGAAGGCAAATGGCGTGGAGATCAAATCACTTTCTACTCCTTAGATGACCATGGATCAAATGACGGCGCTCCTGTGGACACAGTTACTGATGAATATTGGAACAAAAATCACCCCTTAGAAAATCAAAAAGGCTACGTTGCACGTGGTGGCCGTATGCTGAATTACCGTACGTATGTCGATTTGATGGATCTACTCAGTCGTATCCCTTCTGCCACAGAACCGGGCATGACAGCCGAAGAAGATACACGAGATTTCGATGCCAAACATCCGACATTTGATAAAGCTCGCTTATTGGAAGGTGGCAAGGGAATCGTTGATGGCGGTAAATTAGGCTTCAACAATAAAGATCGCGTATTATTAACGAAACTAATCGCCATGCCTGATTCAGAAGAAGAAAAATTAGATAATGTGACGATCGCTGAGTATTTCAAAGATGATCCTCATTTCTTTGAAACAAACTTCTGGTTTATGTGGGAAACGACTTTTGCTTTTCGAACACGTAGTTCTGCACAAGAATTACGTCGCTATATGCATCAAATGATTTATGAGTTTACTCAAATCGAGCATTTAGTTGGGGTCAATCGGACACGCTATAATCAATACGAAAGTATCATGTTGCCACTGATCAATTATTTGAAAGAACAAGGTTGTAAAATCATTTTGAATCGTCGTGTCGTTGACTGGGAATTCAAAGAAACAGCGATGCAAGATGAAATCACTGTGACTGGCTTGAAGATGATCAATACAAAAACACAAGAAGAAGAACATGTCGTCGTTGATGGAGATACTGGCGTATTATTTACGAATGGTTCGATCACTGATTCAGCAACACTTGGCGACTACGAAACACCCGCAGAGGAAAATATGGATTACGGTGCTGCTTCTAGTTTGTGGAAAAAAGCCAGTGAAAAATTCTACAATTTAGGCAATCCAGATAAATTTTTCGCAGATCGTGACGCAAGTGAATGGGTCAGCTTTACGTTGACAACGAAAAATCATGTGTTGCTAAACGAGATCACACGTATCACGACACAAGAACCAGGTAATGCGTTGAATTCATTTATTTCAACGACACCGATTACCCCACTTGGTCAAAAAGATGTCAATATGTCGATCGTTGTGCATCATCAACCGCATTTCACTTCACAAAAACCGAATGAAACAGTGATTTGGGGCTACTTCTTATATCCAAGACGTCGTGGTGAATTTGTCGACAAAGAGTATATTAAAATGAACGGAAAAGAAATGTTGGAAGAATTGCTTGGTCAGCTTTCAAAAGTTGATCCTGGTCCAGTAAACATTCGCGAAAAAGAAACCGAAATCTACGATAGTGTCATCAATAATATTCCGGTTTACATGCCATATGCTTCTGCCTTATTTAACAATCGTGCGAAAAGTGATCGACCAAAAGTCATTCCTAAACATTCAACAAACCTTGCCTTTACTGGTGAGTTCGTGGAACAGCCTTATCAAATGATCTTTACCGAACAAAGTGCTGTTCGTTCAGGAGAAATTGCGGCATTCCATTTTGCAGGTATTCCAATGTCACGTTTGGTGAAAACACCACGTTATGACAAAGATATCCCTACGTTGATGCGTGCAGCGAAAAAAATGTTTGATTGAGGTTCACTAAAGGAGTCCACTTTCCTGTGCGACTTCAGTCCTAAAACAAAAGTCCTCCACCTATGGAAATAGGCGGAAGACTTTTGTTTTTTCGCTATTTTTGATTTTGTCCGACAGTTCTTTTTTTGTTTTCTCTTTTTGCAAGGAGCCATGCGAAGCCGCCCACAACAATCTCACTTCCTCCGATCAATAAAACAATCAGGGTAAAGTTAGTGAGATATGTTCGCATCAAGCCTTGAAGTGACTCCATTTGCTCATCCGTCTGCAAAATCTGCGCATAGTATAAAGTTGTGGCAAATGCTAGACTGATCAGTCCAGCGCCCATCAGACTACACGCAAATTTTTTGATACGTGAACGGATAGAGCCTGGATTGAAATAAATGAATCCTGCTAAGATCAATAGGCTCACACTCACAATGCCCCAAGCATAGTGAAGTACCTGGTGGCTCAGGTCATTGATTCCTCGAATAAAAAGATGCAGATAACTTGGTTGGACACTTCGTTCAAAGATCCCGCCGATCATATGTAAAGCGAGTTCTTCTCCCGCAATCCCTTCTTCAATATTGATCTCATGTTCTGTTTTATATGTATGGATCGTCTCTTTGATATGTTCTTCCAACTCCGTTGCTTGGATCAAGCTTGGTTGCTTGTCACGATAAGTTTCTTTGACAAAATGCTCGATATTCTTTTTGACTAATTCCTCAGATATACTGTCGGCAAGCACCTCTGGAGTGACTCTTGCTTCTTGGTGATAGCTCTGGACACGACCATTGATCTCTTTCGTTACCTTTTGTATGTAGTTTGCTTGTTTGATTTGTTCATTCATAAATCCTTCATTTGCTAAAGTCGTATAAAAAAGTCCGCCAATCGATAAAAAAAAGAGCCAGACTGTACACACAACTCCTATAATTATTTTGATTAATCGACTATTTCTCATTTCTCTCCTTTCCTAGGTCAGCACAAAAAATTGTTCTTTTACGTTTTATTTCGTTGAAAATCAACTACTATAATTATAACTTTCAGTCAATAAAACTACAACTTCCTTTTTTCGTCAAAAGTTATTTTACTGTTTTAAACTAAAACTAAAAGCGCGTTTCATTGTGAAAAAAAGTAACATTCCCTTAGAATGAGTTTATAAATAACTATCGTTAGTTTTATTAACGAAAACAGGAGAGGAGCACTACGATGAAAGCAGTCACTTGGCAAGGAAAGCAAAAAATGGAAATTAGAAATGTTGATGATCCAAAAATTTTAGCACCAACCGATGCAATCATCCGTATCACTGCAACAGCGATTTGTGGATCTGATCTCCATCTTTATCACCATGGGGAATCCGTTATGGAAAAAGGCTATGTCGTTGGACATGAACCTATGGGGATTGTTGAAGAAGTTGGTTCTGAAGTGAAGAAGTTGAAAAAAGGACAACGTGTCGTTATTCCTTTTAATATTAGTTGTGGTCATTGCCATTTTTGTGTAAACCATATGGAAAGTCAGTGTGATAATTCCAATCAGGAAGAATTATACGGCGGATTATTCGGTTTTGGTAAATTGAACGGAAATCACTGGGGTGGTCAAGCAGAGTATCTTCGGGTACCTTTCGCCGACTCTACGTCATTTATCGTTCCAGATAATGATTTACCTGATGAAAAAGTTTTATTTTTATCTGATATTTTACCAACCGCTTATTGGAGCGTTGCAAATGCAGGGGTTAAAAAAGATGATACAGTCGTCGTCTTAGGTTCAGGTCCTGTTGGTTTATTTGCACAAAAATTTGCTGTAATGGCAGGAGCAAAACGTGTCATTGCGGTCGATCCAGTCAAACACCGATTAGACAAAGCAGTCCGCTATAATCAAATCGAAACCTATCTATTAGACGACGTGAACCAAGCCGGAGATGATTTATATGAGTTAGCTCGTGGCGGTGCAGATGTCATCATTGATTGTGTCGGAATGGATGGCTTAGAGCCAACAAAAGAAAAAGCTAAAAATTTAGTTAGCTTACAAAGTGGAACGATCTCACCTATCCAAATGGCTGCTAAAGCGGTCAAAAAATTTGGGACAGTGCAAATCACTGGTGTTTATATGACACCTGCTTCTTCCTATCCACTTCAAGAATTCTTTATGCGCAATATTGACGTCAAACATGGGCAAGCACCAGTTGTCCATTTGATGCCAAAAATTTATGACATGATTGCAGAAGGAATGTTTGATCCAACTCAGATCATCACTCATTCGATGCCGTTAGAAGAAGCGGCTCGAGCATACGAGATTTTTGATAAAAAAGAAGACAAAAATATCAAAGTTGTTTTGAAACCGTAGAAATAAAAACTAGTTAGGTGATTTTATATGCCAAGAATCAAACGAAATACCCATGATGTCGAGATTGGCAAAGAAGAAGATATTGAGATCCGCGGACGGCGTTTTCGCTTGTATTTCCAAAATCGTTACACATTGATTTCTTTAGCGGTTGATTTACTCACAGGGATTTTTTATGTCTTAGGGAGTATTGCTTTACTCACGAAAATCCCTGATTATTACAGTAATTACTTGTATTTAGCAGGCGCCATCTTCTTGACTACTCGCCCCATCTTACGTATCGTGCGAAATGTCTTTATTTACGATGAAAAGAAACAACGAAGAGAACAAGCGAAAAAAGAGAAGCATGAGATTTGATCCAACATCTCATGCTTCTCTTTATGTTGTTGTAGTGATTTGATACAACCGGGCAGTTGTTCCACTTTCTTCCTTGACCATAGTTAAAAATGACCAATCATATCGTTCATAAAAAGAGGTGTGGTCTGTCATCAAATAAAGTTTTTTGAACCCTAATCGATGCATCTCTTCTCTGGTTTGTTCTAATATCCATTTTGCTAATCCCTGATTCCGATGCTCCGGTTCAACATATAAAGCACAAAGATTAGGTGCTAAATCTGGGCGGTCATGGAAGTCATTTTCGATGACACCTGCTCCTCCAACGATTGCACCTTTTGCATCGAGAATGACATACCATTGAGGAATACTTTCCTTCTCGATGATTCCAGTACGTATACTTTCCGCATAAACCTCCGCAGGAATGCCCCACTTTGAGGAAAACCAACTTGCGGTTTCTTCCAGTAATTCTGGGTGTTCATTTAATTTGATCCATTGATACATATTCAACTTTTAAACCTCCATTCATTATTCATGCGTCGTGTAAAACAGATTCCTAAGCATGTTTATCTATGTTTGAATTTTTGCTTCTTCTTACGACCTAAGCTAGAATAGATGTCAAAGGAGTGAGCGAGATGATTGCACACAAAAGAGACGGACTCCATGTAGTTTAAGCAAATAAAAAAATTACATGGAGGAATCAAACATGACAAATATTTACGATGATCAACAATTTTTTGACCAATACAAAGAAATGCCTCGTAGCCAAAAAGGCTTACAAGGTGCTGGAGAATGGCCCACGCTTGCAACTATCTTCCCCAATCTCCATGGACAAACAGTCCTTGATCTTGGATGTGGCTATGGGTGGCACTGTCGTTACGCTGCTTCGCAAGGGGCAAAAAAAATCATTGGTGTCGACTTGTCTGAGAAGATGCTAGAAGAAGCTAGAGTTCGAACAAACGATACCACGATCAGTTATATGCAAGACGATATTTCAACGATCAGGTTTGCCAAAGACTCATTTGATTTCGTGTTCAGTTCTTTAGCGATCCATTATGTAGAAAATTGGGAACAACTCGTCCAGCATGTCCATCACTTTCTAAAACCAAATGGTCAATTTCTTTTTTCAGTTGAACATCCTATTTTTACAGCAGATGGTCGGCAAAACTGGATTTATACAGACAACGGTCAGATCATGCACTTTCCAGTTAATCATTATTTTGACGAAGGGGAGCGTGACACAAACTTCCTAGGATCTTCTGTAAAAAAATATCATCGAACGATTACAACTTACCTTGAGACATTATTGTCTAATGGCTTTCAAATCAACCATGTGCTTGAACCAATGCCACCGTCACATATGTTAGATATGCCTGGTATGAAAGACGAATTAAGACGTCCGATGATGTTGATTATTTCTGTGACAAAGAGGTAGAGGCGAATCATCGATCCAAACATTCTTAGTCCATCTGCACAAATTTTATTAAGCGTCTGGAAACAGGTTCCCCCTATTTCCAGACCTTTTTCATCGACTAGAAAATGATTGATGCCCCTTCAAGCTTTCAATCACTTTCTATCACTGAGTTTTTGATTTCTTCTTGTTTCTTTTTAGCGAATTTAGCTAGTACCAATTCATAAGAAATCAAAATCATTTTCTCGATTTCCTCGTCTGACAATTCATCTTTGCCTAACATGATCGAATTCCAATGTTTCTTATTGGCATAGTAACCAGGTATAATGATCCCAGGGTACATCGTTCGTAATTCCTCGTTTTTTTCTGGAAAATGTTTTAACGTGATCAATGCTTTTTCATTCGCTTCTGGACTCATCATCCCAAACTGTTTACCATCCAAATCAAAATAAAGCGTTTCCCAATCTTCACGAAAATATACTCTAGCTCCTGGAAGTGTGTTCCCATATGCTTGGAATCGTTCGATCCTTTTTTGAATATCTGTTGTATTCATACGCTATCCTCCTATTCAAATAAAATGCTTACAAAAACTATACGTTGCTTTCTGAAAAATAGCAATGATAACAGTAGTAACAAAAAAACGGAAAGCAATCACTTGCTCTCCGTTTATTATTTCTTAGGCGTTCAATGCGTCTTTTTTCATTTCTTGGATCGTTGCTACTTTAACGAATGGTAGATAGATCAGAATTGAAATCAGTAAGTTAACTGCAGATAACACTGCGCCTGAAAGACTGTTTGTTGCTAAAAATCCGCCGATCACTGGTGGTGTTACCCATGGTGGCATTACTGTAGCTGCTGGTACAAGTCCTGTTGATGTCGCAAAGTACGCAACAGTTACTAAAACCATTGGTGTTAAAATAAATGGAATAAACATCACTGGATTCAAAACGATTGGTAGACCAAACATGGTTGGTTCGTTGATATTGAATACTCCTGGTGCAATCGATAAGTTCGTTACGACCATATAAGGTTTGTTTCTACGTCCTACTAAATAGATCGCAATCAGTAATCCTAGTGTCGCACCTGTACCACCTAAATTGACAAAGCTGTCAAAGAAAGGTTTGTTGACAATAAATGGTGCACTTTGACCGTTGGCAATCGCTTCGACGTTTGCTTGGATCGCTGGCGCATTGATGGTTTGCATCAATGGATCGACCATGTTTGCTCCATGTAATCCGAAGAACCAAAGGAACGGTGTAATAAATGCAAGCAATAATGCAGATGGGTAAGAGTTAGCAAGACCCATGAATGGTTCTTGAACCACTGTGTAGAATGCTCCGACAATATCAGCAACACCGAATGCTGCAAAGATTGCAGCAACTAGTGCGAACAATGAAATCGTGATCATTGCTGGCAATAATGACGCAAATGCTTTTGCTACTGCTGGTGGCACTCCGTCTGGCATTTTGATGATCAATTTTTCATTTCCACTTAAACGAACAAAAATCTCTGTTGAAATAATTCCGACAATAATTGCAATAAATAATCCGTTTGAACTCATACCTAAAGCGCCGCCTAGTGCGAAGAATGAACCTAATGAAATCACTCCGGCAGATACGCCATCTTTACGGTAACCGTTTGCTAAATGATAAGCTAATAAGAACGCAATCAAAACAGAAAGAATCGCAAACGTCCCGTTCCAAGCAGCCGCACCGAATCCTTTCCATGCTTCACCACCAAAAATCGAATTCATCAATTCTTGGAATCCAGGGATCGGCAAGTTATTGATCATTACAGCTAAAGCGCCTAAGATCATCAATGGCATACTGACCATAAAAGCGTCACGAATGGCCACTAAGTGGCGTTGCGCACCGATTTTTGATGCGACTGGTATAAAGTGTTTCTCCATAAATGCTACAAAGCTATCCATATCTTTTCCTCTTTTCTCCTTTAAAAAACTTTTATTTAAGCCTCTATACGACGGTATAGATCAATAATTTCTTTTGCTAAATCTGTAAACGCGATCGATGTCATCAAATGATCTTGACTATGAACGGTCAACAAAGTAACTTCCATGTGTTCCCCTTGTGCTTCTTGTGTTAATAACCCTGTTTGCGAATGATGTGCTTGAACCAATGATTCTTCTGCATCTTTGATTTTTGCATCTGCTAATTCAAAGTCACCTTTTTTCGCAGCCGCAATCGCTTCCATTGCATCGCTTTTTGCGTTGCCGCCGAACATGATCAAGCCCATGATCGCTTCTAAATTTTTTTGATCTTCCATTTTCTTCCCTCTTTTTCTTGTTTTTATTTATTGATCAATGATTCTGCTTGTTCCAATACTTTTGCACCGTTCATCATGCCATAGTCTTGCATGTTGATAACATCTAACGGAATCCCTTTTGGTGCTAGTTTTTCAGCAAATTGACTTTGCATGAAACGTACTTGTGGCCCTAATAATAAAACGTCTACATTTTTTGATTCTAGTTGGCTATCAGCTTCTGATGCTGAAACTGCAAAGATATCCGCTTCTACGCCTTTTTCTTCTGCTGCTTTTTGCATTTTTGTCACTAATAAACTTGTACTCATTCCTGCAGAGCAGACAAGCATGATTGTTCTTTTTTCCATTGTGAACACTTCCTTTTCTTCTTCTTACACTTTTATATAATGCAAGTATCGTGCCAACTTTGAAATCGCTTTATCAAGTTGGTATAAAAGGGTTTTCATGTTGTTTTTTTATCAAGCACACTCTAATCTTTGTATTGCACACTATTTTTAGTGTGCAAAAAGAGAGAACAGAGTACAAAAAACACCAAGTAAAAAGTATGGCTACTCCTCACTTGGTGGATTTCGATGATTGTTTGCTAGAAAAATCAACAAGTAGTTACTTCATTGATTTATTTTTTGATTCAATCGTATCGATTCTTTTCATAAATTTCAATTCTTGTAATACTTCTATAGAAGTAACACGTTTCTTAGCCAAGACTTCTAATTTTTGTCGTTTGTAAGCCCATACGTTTTTATCGAATCCTGTCACCTCTTCAACCTCCAAACTTTTTTTGCTGAACTAATCCAACGTTTCTCTCATGCTTCCTTGTACTTTCGTTTATCTCTTCATTCAGAAGAGCCATCGAATGGCGCCATGCTTCGATATTCCTTGTTCGAAAATCTTCGAATTCATATAGCCTCTGTTTTAACTCTTTCTTCAAACAATGGATGCTTTCTTTTTCAATAGACAGTGCTTCTTTTGCTTGGGTGATTTGAATCGCATCCGTTAACTTCTCAGTCTGTTCGGTCGAGGAAGACTTTTCTAACACATTTATCTTAGTCATTTTTTCTTTTAATATAGAAGAAACGGTCGCATTAGCTTTGATCAAATTGATCAATTCTGTTGTTTTCTTTTCATTCTCAAGAGTTAGCTTTTGGATAGTGTGGGTCATTTCTTCATGCTCTACTTTGATTTTTTCCAAAAAAAGGTCAACTTCCGATTTATTATATCCTCCGACTAAGTTCGTGGTGAAAGTAGGGGTAGTCGAAAGGTTATTCGAACTATTCAATACCATCGCTGACTGTTTTTTTAACTGTATTTATCCAGTTTTGCCATTTCCCCTCAGACAAATTATTGATGGCACGTTGATATTCTGAAATGATTTGCAAGCGAACGTTATTCGCTTCACTTTCCAACTGCAGGATTTCTTTGGTCCTTTTTTCTTTTTCGCTTTCCAGCTTCGTCATCTGTTCTTCATAATAAGAGTTCGCTTCACTGACTTTTCCATTTGCTTCAGCTAATAAATTATAGGCTTCGGCTTTGATGCTATTCCCTTCAACCTTTGCTTCTTTGAGAATATTTTCTTGTTCAGTCCTTGCTTCACCTACCATACGTCTGGCTTCTAATTCAGCATTTTCTTCAATCTTCAACGCTGCATCTTGCGCAATGATCAAGGCATTTTCAAAACTTCTTTTTTTGGCATGCACGTCTCTTTCATCTTTACTTGCTTCATTCAATTTAGCGTTTAATTCTTTGATCTCAGCCAAGTAATCACTTTTTTCTTTTTCAAATACTTTTAATAAATTCTCTTTTTGATTTTCAGCAAGTGTCAGTCTTTTCTCTAATTCTGTGTTGGTCTCTTTCATCGCATCATAATCATTTGCTGCGTGTGTCAAAAAATCATCTACATCCTGCTTTTTGTACCCCGCGAGAGAAACCGTGGGGAAAGTGATCTTCCTTAATTGCTCTGCATTAAAGTTCATAGGTTCCTCCTTTTCATCGTCGCATGATTTCAAGCGGATCGATTAAAAATCGTTGTTCCATACTGGCATCTGTCGATAATTCAAAATGCAAATGTGGTCCTGTAGAATTTCCCGTCGAACCAACAAAACCGATTACTTCCCCTTTTTGAACCACTTGCCCTGGCTCAACAACATTGACACTTTGATGCGCATACAATGTAAATAGTCCGTTCTCATGACGTATCGAAATGACATTCCCCCACGAAGCGTGATATTCGGATTTTATAACTGTCCCTGCTTCACTGGCAAAGATCGGCGCTCCGGCATTTGCAGCTAAATCGATCCCCCGATGGAACTCTGCTCCCCTCATACCGTAGTGACTCGTAATCGTAAAGTGTTCCAACGGGTTGATAAATCCGTTTTCTCCCATCATTAGTTCATCGATTTCAATATCAAACTTTTCCAAGTCATAGACATCGATCAACGCATCTAATTTTTGGTAATAGGACGTGTCTGTGGCATATCTGCCCGTTAGAAACCTTGTAGCATCTTGATAGGAAGAAGTATTCGAACGCCAGACACCTGAATAGAAATCAGCATCGTGCGTTAATCCCTCTCGTAATAATTTGGCGTAATCTAAAAAGCTTTCTTCATAGGATTCATAAGATTTGAAACGTGCACTGATCGTGTATAAGTTTCCTGTCCCATCATCTTCTTGTGTTAAAAATTCCACCGAATCTTCCTCGGTGTAAGCTTTTATTCCAAAGAGATTATAATGAGGAGATGAACTTAATTGACTACTTCCGCTACCCGATTCTAAAATGGCTTGGGCGATCATCACAGATGCATATAAATCGTTGCTTAAAGCAACTTTTCTAGCCCCCGGCGCAATTTTTTGGATAAAAGCTTCCGTGGTCGTATTGGCAGAAAAACCTCTAAAAAAGATGTTACTCTGTTCGGTTCGGGCAGTCGGTCCGTTGGTTTCCGTTACACTTTCTCCCGTTTCAGTTGGCACCGCCTCAGTAGGTACCGCTTCCAAAGATGATTCAGATATAGACCTCCATGACTCCCCCTCGGGTTCCGTTTGAATCGGAACTGACCCAACATCATTTATGCCGGAGCCCTCACTGCCATTGGTTTCCGATACTGTTGGTGGAGGCGTTGTTGGCGTCTCAGGTGTTATTGTTGGCGGTCTTGGTATTGGCGGCTTGGGTGTTTCTGGTACAGATGGTTGCGGGTTAGAGGTCTCTGGTGCCGGTTGATGTGGCACCTCTGGGACAGGTGAAGGAGGAATCACTTCAGTATCTTCATCTGTAGATATCTCTCCCTCCTCTTTGACTTCAGGTAGTTCACTATCTGGTTCCTCAGTAGTTTCTGATACGACCATCTCATCGATCGGTAGAATTGGTGTCTCTTCTATTTCAACCGCATTCGTGATGATTTGATCAGCTGAAGCAATACTATGACTAAAACTACTTGCTACCGTACCGATGACCATCAATGCTCCTGCAATCTTTCTTTTGTAAATATTACTTTTTTTGATACTCGTACTCCTAATAATTATTTTCTTGCCATTTTTATATAAAATTTTTTCCTTTTCCATAAAAATTACTCCTTTTACTGAATCATTGATTTTCAGTGATCCTATTTTATCTCCTACATACGAGTAGTTAATAGCTTATTATCCTTACCCTAAACTGAAATAGATCTACAGTGGCAGAGAGTTTCATATATGACACTCTTCTACGATTTTTTAAGTACGATCAAAGGATTTTTTGTACACATTTTCACAGAAATCAGATTAGTGACTCATTTCTTAAAATTTTCTTAACTTAAAAACAGTTTGATCTTTCAACAAGCAAATAACTTTATCACTCAACCAAAAAAAATTACACTTAAGATAACCTAAAAATTATTTTTTAATAACAAAAATAAAATTATAAGTGTTATCAACAATAATTACCATACTAAATAAACCCAATATTATAATGTTTTTATAGTTGATTTACTCGTTCCTAAATTATTAAATTATACAAAAACATAACTTTCATTATATATAAAATAACTATTTGTTTTTTATTTTGAACATAAAAGGAAGGAAGGCTGAATCCGATGATCAACAACGTAACCAATCCTCTTGTTTTAGGAGAACTCTTAAATGATATTAGAAAAGAAAAAAAGATTTCCACAAAAACGATTTTTGCTACAGGCATCACAAGACCTACTTATTATCGCTTTGTTCGCGGAGAAGGAGAAATCAGTCTGACCAATTTTCTAAAAATCATTGATATTCTTGGGATCGAATTAACTGAATTTGAAGAAGTGATTCCTTTGATCAAACAAGGTTCTAAAATTTTAGAAAATCAATTAGCCGAAGCCCTTGCTACGTTTGATTATCTTGAGATCGCAAAAATAAAAACGCAAGCGTTGGATCAATTTATTAAAACAGATGGCTTGGGTTATCAATATGTATATTGGCGTGCTGGTCTAATCCATAGCAAGTATGTTGGGGATTATCAAGAATACGAAACATTGATCCAACAAGTAAAAAATTACTTGAACAGTATAGATTTATGGACAAATATTGAACTAAAACTTTTTTCTTCAATTACGGAAACGCTTAATTTTGAAGAATATGATTATTTTTTTAAACGCTTTTTATACCGCAGAACGAATCATGAAGAAGTATTAGACCCCTTAGTCTTGGATCTATTGTACTTTGGGTATTACGAAACAGCCTTAGACTCTTGCCATAAAAGCAATGTCCTAGTTGCAACAACATTTATTTTGAAGCGGACGCCCCACCGTTTTAATTACCGATTTCGAATTTGGCGATTATTCTTGTATGCCGCAAAACTAACACTTAACGGAGAATTTGAACGAGGACAAAAAAAATATACCCGATTACAAAAAATCATTGCCTATGTCTTTAGAGACGAACAAAAAGGGGTATTCGAAATCAAAACACTCCATACATTATGGGAAAAAGTGGAGGTCATTGCGCAGATGCCCGAATAATTTCAACAGTCGATCCCATCACCCAACACGTATAGAACAATCAGACGATGCTTCCCACAGCTATCCATCTGATTGTTCTTTTATCTACTCAAAACCTATGTTCCTCGTCATTTTCCCAGTGATGCTTCATATTTATTTCCATAACTATTTTTTAAAGAGTCCTACAAGGGTATAGAATCCAAAAGCCAGAACTAACCCTTTTATCATTATAAACTCATCTTATTCTAATTATAAAAGTGTCATTAATGAAACTTTTACGATAAAAAACTCTTTCATCCTCTACTCTTGATCTATATAGGAAAAAAAGCGTACCTGTTTATTTGTTCAGTGAACCCATGGATCACTCACTATTGGACATGTATTGCTTTCCAGTTGAGGAGGGAGAAAATGAAGAAAAAAAATTCAACAATGAACGTACTATCGAAACTCATATTAGCTACAACATCTCTATCAATCAGTCTATCTTCTGGTATTGACTCGTTACGACTACCGAACACCCAAATAGCCTTAGCAGAAACCGTGGATAATGCCATCGCCAACGAAACATCAAGACGAAGTTTGACGATTTGGAAGTATGCGATCACTGACTTCAGCGAGTTAGAACCACGAGGAGATGGTACTATCACCAACCCAGATAGAGAGTTGATTCCAGGAATCAATTTCAAAATAGAACGGGTGAGAAAATTACCAAGTGGCAGCTCTTTAACTGATCCAAAACAACAACAATTGGGCACCGATTACGAAATCGACACCACTTTCAACGCACAGACGATTACAACTGACACTAGTGGGAAAGCCACTCTCGACTTAGGCATTGGTCGAGCCAATGATGGCATCTATTTAGTCACTGAATTACCTGATGAACGAACAGGCGCAAATTTAGCTGCAACCGATGGAAAAAAAATCGAAACAGCTGTTTACCCTTTCTTTGTGCATATTCCCCAAACCAGTCGTACCGATTTATCTTCATTGATCTATGATGTACAAGTTGAACCAAAGAATATTTTAGAAGATCTTCTCCACCCAGATAAAACATTCAACGACAAAAAAGGGGATTCAGTGCAAGCAGGACAACCCATTAGATGGGAATTAACAACGAATATCCCTGCCGGACTCTGGCAAATAGCTAGTCAAACAGGAACGATCGACATCTTAGATGCCGCTGGACAGACGGTGGACACTGTCGAGATGATTGCTGGTCAGCCCATTGTATATCGAGATACTAATGGGTTATTACAGCCAAATTTTTCAATGGTAGACGAACTGAATAGTGACTTAACTTATGTTCCAGATAGTGCAAAAATGCAAGTGAGACAAGCTGGTGGTGAATGGACAGACTTGGCGCCTGCCGATTATACGGTCTCATTTGATGTTGAGGCAAATAGACTGACAACCACTTTGACAGAAGCCGGTCTAATCAAAGCGGGATCAGTCGCAAATGGCTATACTGATATCCGTACGGTGCTTACTACACATGTTCCAGAATATTGGAACAACATTGTTGAAAATACCTTTACCGTCAATCACCAACTCCCAGGTCAACGACCAAAAAGTACGACACCACCAGAAACGACGAACCCGAAATACTATACTGGTGGCTTTGATATCGAAAAAATTTCAGAAAATAGCGGGACTGGTTTAGCTGATGCAGAATTCAAAATTGCCATCTCTGAAAGTAATGCGAACAATAAAATTTTCATTGCTAGTAACGGAAATAGCTATGCAGAAGATGCCAATTTACCATCAGGGGTCACTTTCTTAACTTCGACTTCTGATGCAAATGGCCACGCTACTTTTGATGGATTAGCTTTAGATTGGACAGATGCCAATAATAATAACTATGTCGAAAACAGCGAAGTCGCACGCGATTATTGGGTAGTGGAAACACAGGCGCCTACAGGCTATGAATTATTGAAGGCCGCCCAAAGAGTAACTGTCGATTTAACGACCGCAGATGATGCAACGATTGAACTGACAGTCACTAATAAACCGCAAACAAGCTTGCCTTTTACTGGCGGTATAGGAAGAAATC
Organism: Enterococcus sp. DIV1304_2; assembly: GCF_050555445.1. NCBI lineage: Bacteria > Bacillati > Bacillota > Bacilli > Lactobacillales > Enterococcaceae > Enterococcus > Enterococcus sp. DIV1304_2. The sequence continues at coordinate 300,249 of NZ_CP187851.1, read as the reverse complement.
TGATTATTGCGATTGCACTTGCAGCCATCATTGTTGGCACAACAGTGGTCATTATCCAGAAAAAGCGAAAACAGACGTAAGTCCAGAATGAAAGGAGACTGCAATGAATACTAGATTTTCTAGACTCAAAGTAAAACCTCCTATTCTAATAGTGATTGGTTTAGCGATTATCCTTGGTATAATCGCTAAAGTCGTTATTGTAGGTGGTCCTCTTCGAGCCAAAGAAGAAGCAAATTTAGTCGAAGTCATTAATAGCGATCAGACATATTTGACCAAAGATACACAAATTTCTGACGACCCGGCAATGGTCACGATCAGAAGTAGCGAAAATCGTTTACTCGTTCTTCCATCTAGTACGGATTATACAATCACTACCTTAAATGAGGAACAGGAGCAAACCATCCCGATCTATACCACCGAAGATTTTGTTCAAGAAGAGGAGCTGGCTCGTCTAGGCATTGGTCTAGAAACGACAGAAACAACTACCACCTCAACTACCGAGACCATGGCCGATTCCCTTGTTACTATGGTTGAACCGGCAGAAGTAAGTGATGTGATTGGTGTGACATCCGACGAGACCTCGGAACAAGCGACTATTTACTTACGTTTAGTCAAAGATCAGCCAGTCACTCTCGTTTTTCGAGAACCAATGAAAGATATGAGTATCGTATTAACGGATGTCTATTCTCAACAATATCAAACGCTATTTCAATGGTTAAGTTCATCTGATGTAACAGTAGAAGAAACTGCTGAATCCATCACTGAAGAAACGACACTTTCTTCTGAAAAAGCAGACTACGAGGAGCAAACAGAACAAACTGAAAGACAAGAGGAAGCCAGCGACACCACACTTCCTCCATTTGAGGAAGCCATCGCTGAGGACAATGTCTTAGTGGTTGAAACGAAAGAAACCGATTTAACAATGGAAGAACTTCTTGAAGAAGAGTTTCCTGCGGAAGATTCCATCATTACCCCTAAGTTATTGACCGAAGAACTCCACACAATGGAAGAACTAGCAAGTAGTCCCATCACGATTAAAGATGCGAAGTTAACGATGGCAACTGGAACAGATAGTTTTGATTCCCATGATGCACCTGGGTATGATAGTTCTCCGGATAATAATATCGTCCGTTCCAACGATCAAATCTTATACCGACTTGGTTTTTCTATCCAAACATTGGCGACTGATCATTATACGAATATCCGCTATCGTGTCGTTAGCACATTGCCTAACGCGACTACCTTGATCAATGATGCGCCGTTTATTAATGGAGAAATTGCCAATGGGACTTATGCAGACAGCGGCGTTGGTGATGGTTCGAAACTCTCTGAAGGAATCATGGAATCAACGATTGGCGCATCTGGACAAGTATTTGTTCCTATCGTTATCAATGTGTTTGGGGCAAAGCAAGGTACAGTCATACAACCAACTTTCAAATTACAGATTATTGATGCAGTGAATGTCGATACAGGCGAAACCGAAACCTTTAATCAAACGTATACAAAAGAACATCTTTCCGAATTGAATGTGCCTGAAACAACGGTTTCTTCCAAACCGTCAATCACTGCTCAACTTGTTCGTGGCGAACAAACAACCTATCAAATCTATGATCCTAATGCAACAAATACAGATTTGGTTTACAACATTGGTTTAGTCATCAATTTGGAGCGTTTACCAGAAAGAATTACCGGAGATCTACGTGGCTCCGCCTACCCAGAAGGCCCGATTTCCTTTGATCTTGTCCAAGAAGTCACTAGTGTTTCAGGCGACACGGTTACACCAGTTAGTAAGGATGAATATGATGCTGCACAAACACGTTTTTATTCGGTTACCCATACGGATCGGTCAGAAGCAAATTGGCAAGCAACTACCGCCGGAAGTCCATATACGGCGACCTTTGATCCAACACGCCTCATCTATCCAATCCAAATCCCCAATGGAGATACGGAAGCCCTTTACTTTTCTGAACCTTCTGGCGATCGAACGGCAATTGGGGTATACAATTCAGGAAATGTGTCAATCGAATTAGGATCTTACAAAGAAACTTGGGAAATCTCAAATTATACTGGCTCAAAAAATCCTTACACATATACTACATCAGGGACTACTTTTTCAAACGATACATTTATCAGTACAGAATTTATTTTCAATTGGGATGACGCGAAATTACATGCATTAGGAGAGGCGAATGCTTGGGAGTATTATACTTTACACTTAAGTATCCCTACTATTAGCTATGATGGACAAGTGTCAGAAAATAATACCACATTGAATTTCAGTAACTACGCTCCACCTTCAGGACCTATGACAGGTGGTCCGAATATCGTTGATTTGGGGGAACCTGACCCCGATACAGGGAGAAGAACGGTAGCAACAAATCAAGATATGGGTTATAGCATTTGGAGTTATAATATTGGACAACCAGTACTGATGAGAGGACAAGAAACCTACTTAGGAGGATGGTTCATTAGTGAATACCATCCTCCTAACTCCACTACCGAACAGATCTTCCAATGGAATACGAATGGTTTTGAATATGATGATACTAGGCAACCTTATACTCAACGATATGAACCAGATTACTCTAATCGTCATTATTTGTCTTATGGTGTTCGCAATAATGGAAATGCTATGCCGAACCTTACCCATTCAAATTTAGATGCTGTAGCTGCTCAATACACTTGGTACGAAACGTCACAGGAAGCACAGGCTGCTGGAACAATCAGTGCCGCACGCTTTAGCTACTATATAAATGAAGGATTATTTTCTACTTGGAATGGGATTCCAGTGAGAGTTATTGGTCAGCCAGGTCCTTTCGATGAAGAAAACAATCCCTATGTTCATTTATCTATATTTGGAATAAAAAATAGTGCAGGAACCGTGGTCAAACAAAGTGTACCAGACAATATTACATTTATACCAGCGACTTGGGAAGCGGATGGTAGCGATATTCTATCACCATATAATACCTCACTAAATGCTTATGCTCCTTTTGTAGGAACTAATGCATTTATATTGAACTTTGGTATTGATACAAATACAGAAGTAAGCAAGTCTCTGTATCAAACAGAAGAGAAGATCGATATTAAAGTCAGAGGATTACTTACTGGTGCCGAAGAAACTTCGTATGATAGCGCCCTGAATACCACCTTACCAAGAGGGATCCATTATCTGTTCGGCTCGTCTAAAGATGCCCACAACAATCCGTTACCTGATCCCGTGATCACCACAAACGAAGATGGCACAACAACGTTACGTTGGGTCTTTCCCAATTCTTCTCTGGCTACCGGTACCGAGGTTAATTTCCAAGCAATGAGTGATATCTCAGAATTGACATTTAACAATATGGGATTAACGTCCCCCCTTGTTATCCAAACAGTTGGAGAAATGTGGACATCTGATACACCAGATATTTTTGATATCCGTACTGAAGAAACTCGTTCTTCGCAAGATCAATTTATTACTGAATTATCCCAAAAACTAGTAATTACTAAAACAGTGGATAAGACAGTAATCGAAACAGGAAATCAAGAAATGAATCCTTTGACCGAAGCGGATGCTGATACTTCATTCACTTATTCGATCACTTCTGCTAACAGTGCCTTACAGCCAGCTCAAGATTTTCGTCTGATGGATATCTTACCGTATAACGGTGATTCTCGTGGCTCTTCTTTCCATGGCACGCTAAAAGTTCTTTCAGTAGATGTCGACACAGAAGGATATACGATGTATTACACCACCGAACCAATAGAAGATGAGACGAACCCAAATGAGATCGATCTTGCTACATGGACGGAATACACACCCGGTTCGACACCTGACGAAGAAATCAAATATGCCACAGGTTTTATGATCACCAAACCAACTGTTCCGATTGGTGAATCGGTCACTCTCTCCATCACCGTCCAACCAGTTGACCAATTACCGGGTGACCAATATCGAAATACCGCCCATATGAATGCGCAAATCGACTTACCGGTCCATTCACAAGAAACCATTACCCGAGTATATGGCAGAGAGTTGAGCGGATTCGTATGGTTAGACGAAGATCGCGATGGTCTAGCCGATGATGGCGAGGAAAAGCTAGCAAATATTCCTGTCAAACTCTATCGAACAAGCCTGACTCACCCAAGCGAAGTAGCCGATCAGTTGGTCGAGCATAACTTGAAAGGAACATCATTTGTTGACAGCAACGGAAATTCCACACTAAAAACAGATGCAAATGGTCATTACAGTTTTAATTATCTACCAGAAGGAACCTATGTAGTAGAATTCCAAATCGGCGATCAAATCGAACGAAAAGAAGTTGCAGTAACGATACCAATGGTTGGTGAAGATCCTTCCATCAACTCAAAAGCAAATCAAACCACCTTCCGAACCAATGAGTATATCGCTGAACCTTTAGCCAATTTACCGGGAATGATCACGACAGATGATTCTATCTATCATATTCCTTATTTGAATCTAGGGCTTGTCAGTACACTCGGAGAGATTTATTTGTATAAGTTAGAAGCAGGTACCGCTGTAGATGATGATCAGGATGATCAACCAGATATCAATGACGAAAATCAGTTGATTGGAGGAAATAAACTGGCTGGCGCTGAGTTTTCCCTCCACGAAAAAGAATCAGGCGTGATCCTCCAAACGAAGACAACTGACGCGAATGGACGTATTCATTTTGAAGAGGTTCCCTTCGGTACCTATGAGTTGGTTGAAACAAACGCACCCGATGGCTATGAACTATTGAAACAACCAAGCGAGGTCACATTGGATGAAAACAACACGATCGTTCATCTCTTTGCCGAAGATGAGCTGATCACTGAATTGCCTTTTGCCGGTAACAGTTCAATCATGCAACGTGTCCTTATCGCAGCTGCTAGTTTATCCCTGATTGGTTTAATCGGATTAGGTACAAAATACCAATTGGAGGAAATGAATCGAAAAAAAACAGGAGGAAAGAAAGATGAACCCAAAAAAAGATGATCATTCCATTTTATTTATTCGCCTCCTGTTGGTTCTACTATTCCTCTTCGGTGGTTCAATTGGAAAATGGACTACTCCTGTGGCATACGCAGAAGAAGCCTTCCAATTAACAATTGTAAAATATAAGCTTTCAGAGCAGGAAATGGATAATCACCTACTTCCTTCTGAGCCAACTGGCTCCTTAGAAACGGGATTAACGAACGAACAGGGACAGGCATTAACCCCCTTTCCTGGGATTCGTTATCAAATCAAGAAGGTCACACCGAGTAATGATGCCAGTGATCCTTTTACGGAAATCCCAAGTTTTGAACCAATCGAAATCATCACGGGGTCAAACGGGCAAGCGACTATTCCATTGACTGAAGGACTCTATGAAGTCACCGAACTTGCAAACGATGCATTGTCTTCCCCAGCTAAGCCAGTCGTTGTCCAATTACCTGCAATTACTGCCGATGGCACTCGTTTAGATCAATTGTTTATTTATCCAAAATCAAGCGTGGTCGTCTCTCCTGAAGAAGGAGCTACTCCTAGATCGATTATACCGAAACAAGGGCAAGCGACTACAAAAAGGATTCCACAAACAAGTGGGAATCTCGGTTCACTTTTTCCGGTTTATTTTACACTGGCATTGATCATCTTACTAGGGATCGTCACAATCGTTAATTTTAAACCAAAAGGGAAAAAAAAGCCTTAAACAGTCTAGAACCAATTGTTTCTAACCTAAGAAGTAAGAAGAAATTCACAAAAATCGAGTGTTGATTTTTGTGGATTTCCGCTTATTTCAGAATTTTTCACAACTCTCGTTTTTACATTTCCGAAAGCAGAAAAGAGAAATGACTTTGCTTTTTTCGCAAATCTAAAAACAAAAATAATGAAATGAAAATGAGGTGAACAACCTTGATTGAAAAAGAAAAGAAGTCTGTTCTTTTGTTATTTGCTTCACTATTGATTCTTTTAGGAACGCTCACTTTGATCTATCCGATTTTTGCGAACTATCTCGCAAATCGTGAACGTAGTACTGCTTCCATCAATTACCATCAAGCATTAGAACAGCTAACGAAAGATGAATTAGGGCATAAATTCGAGCAAGCAAAACGTTACAATGAATTGATTTATAAAGAACAACAAGGAGACTTGGTTGACTTCGATGAAATTGAGTACCAAACATTGATCAATACCGCTGGGGTAATGGGTACACTAGACATTCCCGCTTTGGCAATCGAAACCATGCCTTTTTATCACGGCACTGATTTTTTGACACTTAATCGTGGCTTAGGACATTACGAAGCGAGTTCGATTCCAGTGGGCGGTGAAAACACACGATCGATCATCACTGGTCATAGCGGTATCCAGAACCAAGTTTTATTTACTGATATCATCCATCTTCAAATTGGCGATCTATTCTTTCTCACGATTTTAGGTGAACGCCTCGCTTATCAAATCGAATCCTTTGAAGAAGTCTTGCCTACTGAAGTCGATAAAGCCAAAATCATCCCTGGAAAGGATATGGTCACCTTATTGACTTGCACGCCACCAGGAATCAATACGTATCGATTATTAGTAAATGGTGTCCGGATTCCTTACAACGAAGCCGTTAATCGACAAGTTGAAAAACGAAATTTCTGGAGTTATCAAACCATTGTATTAGGCTCTTTCAGTGTTTGTCTCACTCTCGCTCTCCTACTTATTGTTCGTTTTCGTTATCTAGTCAAACGCTTTCGCTCTGAAGACCCCTTTGTCAAAGAAAAATCCAGAAAAAAATTGCTTCGCCTTTATTTCTTGACCAAAGGACTCTTTATTACTTTAGTTCTTTCAATGGTTGCTTTACTAAGTGTCGGAATCTATGGCTATACACAAATTCAGAAACAACAAGAAATGGAGAGCATTGATATAGGACAAAATACAGACCTTTCAACGTTCAACTTGCCAAAAATAGCGGCAGCTAACTACTCTGAAATCGACATTGCGAGTGTCAATCTCAGTAATTTTTCCAAAGCGAAGATCAATTACCAACAAAGCATCAATGACTGGGGCATCGGAAAAATAATGATCCCAGAAGTAGCGATCGACTTACCGATACTTGCCGGTATGAATAATGACAACTTGATGAATGGCGTAGCCACTTACACGCAAAATCAACAACTCGGCAAAGGAAATTATGTCCTCTTATCACATAATGTATTTGAACAAAATGTCTTGCTTCATCAAATCGCTCAACTTCGTCTCAATGCAAAGATCTATGCGACAGATTTCAACGAGCTATTTGTCTATGAAGTGAGCTACAACGATGTCGTTGTTGATACAGAAATCGAGTTACTCGAAATCAAAAAAGAAGCACCACAAGCTATGATCACTTTAGTGCGTTGTGAAGGTGACATCGGCACACGTTTTCGTCGAGTCGTTCAAGGAAATTTAAGTAGCGTAAAAAGTCTAAGCACCTTATCCGCTACTGAATTAGCCCAATTAGGCTTAGAAAAAAACCGTACAAACATAGATGGCACGATTCTCGCGGACTCTCCCGTCCATCCCATTAATTCGTGGTCAATGTCCGTGGCGTCTAAGATCGTCGCCGAGCCATTACAGACCTTGATCCCGATCGTTTTTTTCTTATTGATACCGATACTGTTGTTCCATCTTGTTTAAGTGTTTTCCCCCATTGAGCAAAACATCTTCAAAAGAACTACTTATAAAGGAGGTCTCTTTCATGCTTATCAACAGTATCTTATCCCTTGTTGTGTTGGCTATTTTATTTTTCTTGGGAATCCAAATGATAAAACAAGGGAGATTGATTTTGCTAAAAAAGAAAGCCGGTGATCAACCGCTTCTATATAAAAAAATCAGTATTTATGAACTGAAATTATTGAAAAAACAATTTTTTTATCTTTTGATCATTAATAGCTTGCTAACTATTGCATTGGCCTTTTGTGTCTACATGCTGTTTGAACTACAAAATACTCGAATAAATGACCATCAGACAATCCTTGAGTTAGTTGAACGGGTCCAAGAACTAAAAAATCGATTGGACTAATCAAAAAGAACAAGCAAGTAAAAAAAGGGGGCTGTTTTCTTGTTTATTTGGGTGAATGGTCAACTTCGAAAAAGGAAAAAGAAAGGACCCTATTTCTTAATATGTCTGCTTCTATGCGTTACGTTTACTTATTCGCTTCACCGCTATCACTTTCATCAAGTTACTGGAACATCGATGGAGGATACTTTAGTCAACGGCAACATAGTGATCGTGGACAAATTTTCTTCGCTTACACGTTATAGCATCATCGCTATTCAGCGATCCTCTACGGATGAAATCGTAAAAAGGATTATCGGAATCCCAGGAGATTCTATAAAAGTACATGGGAATGAACTGACCTTGCATTTAGGCAACAAGCCGCATTCTCCTACAGAGATTTTTCGACTGAGTCCAGAAGCAGTCGCGCAAATGAAACATTTGACCTATCTTCCTGAAAATACCTATTTTGTTTTAGGCGATAATCCGGATATTTCTGAAGATAGTCGGACATTTGGACTTGTTAGTCATTCTCGTATTTTAGGAAAAGTTATTTTTAAATAAAAGGAAGTGTTTGACAACTATGGGTAAAAAAAAGAATGATGGTTGGTTTTTCTCAAAAAGTTTATTAGATGAAATTTATCAACTACCACTAGAGGAAGAGATTGATTTGGAAACTGAGGAAGAACTACATGAACCATTCACAAGAAAAATAAGTGAGCTAACGCTAGAAACAGCGACAGTGTCAGAAAAAAAAACAGAAATCGATAGCCACTCGTCTCCCGTATCTTTAATAAAAACCGCAGAAGATGGGCGTATGTTGTATGTGAAGGCTCCTTCTGTTGCGTCTGAAACAAATTTGGAACAAATAGAACAGGAACAAAAAAAGCAAGACGATAAAACCTTCACTTTAGAAGAACAAGCAGGCAAGTTATTGTACCAAGTAAAAAAGAAGTGAAGAAAACAATCTGCGCCGTCTGTCCCTACATCACCTCTCAAACACAAAATACGATAGCAGAAACAAGAGGAGGTTGGAACAGAAGTGTTTAGCCTCGATAAATAAGGCGCCATCCACGAAAATTGTTTTTCAAATTTTTGTGGATGGCGCCTTATTTCCGAAGAAGTTACTCCTGTTTCCGCCTTTTATTCGGTTTTAAAATATGCTAGAGGACTAATGCCCCAGACACTCTTGCTTTTGTTGTATCCACTTCAACGTGATTTTCTCACACGTTAATTTTCTGCCAAAATCGTTTCGATCGTTGCTAGTTCTTCTGGTGCAAAGACGAGATTATCTTTCATTTTGACACTTTCCTGCAACTGACTCAAACGGCTAGCACCGACTAAGACACTTGTCACTGATGGTTGTCGCACATTCCACGCCAATGCCATCTGAGCCAATGTTTGTCCTCTCGCTTCCGCCACTTCCTGTAACTGTGTGATTTTACGTAGTGTCGGTGCAATCTGTTCTTCTGAAAGAAAAGGGATTTCTTTTCGATGGGCACGTGAATCTTCAGGAATACCATGTAAGTAGCGATTCGTTAACAAGCCTTGTGCTAAGGGACTAAACGTGATTGCACCTAGTCCATTTTCAGCAAGAACAGGTGCTAAGTCCGTCTCAAGTAATTCTCTTGAAAACAGATTGTAACGCATTTGATGGATCACGAAGGGGGCATCTTTTTTGCGTAAAATTTCCGCCATTCGCTGTGTGTCCGCCCCATTGTAGTTAGAGATACCGATATAAAGGGCCTTTCCTTGTCGAACTAATTGCATCAATGCCTCTGCGGTTTCTTCCAAAGGTGTTTCAGGATCTGGACGATGATGATAGAAAATATCCACATAGTCCAAACCCATACGTTGCAAACTCTGGTCACAACTGGCAATGATCGACTTACGAGACCCCCAATCGCCATATGGGCCATCCCACATATGATAGCCTGCTTTACTAGAGATAATCAGTTCATCTCGATAGGATTTGAAATCCTCTTTAAAAAGTCGCCCAAAGTTTGTTTCAGCTGCTCCAGCAGGTCCACCATAATTATTGGCTAGATCAAAATGGGTGATGCCTAAATCAAAAGCCCCCCTTAAAATTTCCCGCTGATTACTGATGGGATCATATTCCCCAAAATTTTGCCATAACCCTAAAGACAGTAAGGGCAGCTTTAAGCCAGATCGACCGCTTTTACGATACTCCATGTTTTCGTAACGCGTTTTATCAGCTACATACATTTCATTCACTCCTTATTTTTTATGATTATCACAGAAGTCTTCCACTCCGAAAAAATAAGGAGTTACTTCTGGAATGCCGTTTTTCATTTTCAAGGATAGCAGATGACTACTAACCCAGCTTTTTGATCCATCTCTATTTCAAGTACCCATGTAACCTCGTCTACTTTCAAGTGATACATCAGCTCTGTCAGAAAACGCTATCATAATTGTGTTAACTTATTTATTTCTTGGCTTTTTTTCCCCAATTGTGCGTCATTCTTTGCAAAAATGCTAATTGACGACGGGTTTGTTTTATTTTTTTGTAACGTTTTGGTTGCTTCTGGTAAAATTGTTGATGGTAATTTTCAGCCGGCCAAAAAGCTGTCGCTGGCAAAATAGCTGTAACTATCGGTTTTCTGTAGCGACCTGATGCGCTTAATGCTTGTTTCGACGCTTCAGCAGTTTTTTGTTGCTCTTCATTTTGAACAAAAATGATTGGGCGATATTGTTCTCCGCGGTCTTGGAATTGTCCAAATTCATCCGTCGGGTCCGTTACTTGCCAGTAAATCTCGACTAGCTCTTGATAACTGATCACTCGCTTATCAAATATGATCTCCACTGCTTCCACATGACCAGTATAGCCGCCACTGACTTGGTCATAATTAGGGGAATCAAACTGTCCACCTGTGTACCCGGACATCACAGAAACAATCCCTGCTTTTTGCTCAAAAGGCTCTACCATACACCAAAAACAACCGCCAGCAAATACTGCTCGTTCTTGAACAGTCGGATCTGTCATTTCGTGTTTAGAAAAATCATACCGCGCTTCCCCTAACGGATCGCCGATCATTTGCAAATAGAAATCCATGACGTCTGGCGTTAGATTTTGTCGTAAAGCTAATGGTCGTAAAGAAACTTCCAACTTTTCAAGTACCTCTTTTAGAGAAACAGAAGTTGCTAACTCTTCTTTTGCTGTAATTAGTTGTTGCCGTTCCCAGTCTCGCGTGTTTGGGTTTAAAATCAAATTATAGAGAGTGGTGATTTCTTCCTCTTTCTTCATCGGATCTCCTCCTCCCAAAGTGTCCCTTGTCGATCCAAGGAAACAGGAAAAAGCTGAGATTGCTTTTTCACTATTTTCTTTGAATCATTTAACATCTCTTAATAATACACTTCATCTAGAAAAAGCGCATGTGCGGGAACTGTCTCGCCTGCTTGCTGTCTGACTTTCGTTTCAAAAATCGTATCGATCAAAGATAAATCAGCTTTACCTGAACCAATATCTAAAATCGTTCCCATTAAGATCCGTACCATTTTATACAAAAAACCATCTCCTACAAATGTAAAATGAAGCATATTGCCTTCTTGTTGGACCGATAATTCTTCAATTGTACGTACTGTTGATTTTTTTGTTTTTTTCAATGCTGAAAATCCAATAAAGTCATGTTTTCCTTCTAGTTTCCGACAAGCTTCTTCCATTTTCTCCAAATCAAGTGCCTTCGGATAATCAAAACTATGGTTTCTTTCAAACACTGTTGGAATCGGTGCATTCCAAACGTAGTAACTATATTTTTTCCCTTTTGCATTATATCTAGCATGAAAACGTTCAGGTACTTCTTCCACTTTTTTCACCACAATATCTCTTGGCAAATAACGATTGAGGAAATCCAGCATCTCCATTCGACTCATTGTACTAGCTGTTTTGAAGTTAGCTACTTGACCTCTGGCGTGTGTCCCAGCGTCTGTTCGACCAGAACCGATAATCTCAATCGTTTCACCGGTCATTTGCGAAATGATCGCTTCGATCTTTCCTTGGATCGTTTTTTCATCATTACCAAGTCGTTGCCAACCAGAATATCTTTTTCCATCATATTCGATCGTTAATTTTATATTTCTCATGTATTCTCCTTCTATTGGATCAAATGATCCATTGTTTTCATTTAGTGTCAGTATAGCAGATAACACCAGCTTCTTCTCAAAAAAAAACGCAATCCAGAAATTTCTCTGTTTTGCGTTTTTTTCTTTTATAATTTTGATCAACCTAAGAATTTGAAGACTTCTTCCCGGTCGTAAAGTTTTAAGACTTTTTCAAATACCAATTGCGTAAATAAAGCAGCCGCGACTGGTACGACGAACCAACAAATCAACACCATCACGATATTTAGTCCAGCATCTAATGAAGCAAGAGGGCCAACTAAACCAACGATCCCAAAGCCCGCAGAAGCTGGTGTTCCTGATACAGAGAAAAGTGCAACAGGTATCGCTGTGATAACCGCACTTACTAAACATGGAACTAAGATGATCGGTTTACGGAATAAGTTCGGCATCATCATCTTCATCGCACCTAACGCAATCGCAATCGTGACACCTGATTTATTGACACGCCAAGAATTGACGATCAACACAAAGGTTGTTGCTGCAACACCCATAGCAGCAGCACCAGCAGAGACACCGTCTAACTGGATTGCTAAACCAATCGCCACTGTTGAAATCGGTGAGATGATCAAAAAGGCAAATGAACAACCGATCAAAATAGACATCAAAAGAGGTTGCAATGTCGTGAAGTTATTGATACCTTCACCGATTGCAGAGGTGATCGCTGTCACATAAGGGAATAAATAAAACCCAATAAGACCTGCGCCCACACCGACTACGATTGGTGTCAATACGATTGCGACTGACCCAAAACGATCGCCGATCAATAGGATCAGACCAACAGCAATCGCTGCAGTAATCATAGTATTGATGATATCTCCTGTACCTGACCCTACATATACACCTGCTTCACCAAGGTCTGGCATAAAGCGGACAACACCAGAACCGACAAATGAAGCACCAGCTACTACCATCATTTGCATCGGATTAAACCCAAATTGTAACCCGATCAAACCACCAATGATCAACGGAGTCGCTAATTGGAAGATCACAGCTAGTTGTGCGATCGTCACAGCAACAGGATATTCACTGAAATACTTTAAAATAGCTCCTAAAACAGCATTTGGAATCAGTCCTACGATGATCCCTGTTGCTGTTCCAGCTAATACTTTGTTCAAAAAAATTCTTGGCGTTAATTTATTCGTCGTATCCATTTATTTGTTCCTCCTATTTCGCCTGTAAAATCTGTTCTTTTGCATGCACGAGCGCTGTCAAAAAGTCACAGTAAGGCGTAGCGATCCCGTATTTCTTTCCTTTACGTGAAATCGCACCGTTGATATAGTCGATTTCTGTCAATCGGTTGTTTTTGATCAAATCTTGATGCATCGATGGGAAATGCATACCGATCGTCTCAGGATCAAAACAAGTTTCACAGTGTGCGACTGCTTCTTCCACATCCAAATCAATATTTTCGGCTTTTGCTACTTGACCAAATTCATTTACGATAGCAACAACCATATCATGAGCCGTAGAAGTACGACCAAGTCCTGCCATGTTCACGTCTAAAATCGTACATAAGCCGTTCATTGTGCCATTGACACAAGCTTTACGATAGATCGAGTAATGGATATTACTTGAATACTTCGCATTCAAACCCGATTCAGCTAAAGTTTCTGCCAATTCTTTCGCAGCTTCTTCTTGTCCGTCTCCTAAGTTTTGTAGTTCTACTGAACCACTACCAAATAATTTCACACGTCCAGGACCTTCTAGGCCTGCCGTCCACATTGTATTACCAATAAAAATATTTTTCATTGGTACAAATTTTTCAATAATATCTTCATGGCCGATTCCGTTCAATAAACAAAGGACTTTTGTCTCATCTTTGATCATTGGACGAATATCTTCCAACATTTTTTCTAGTTGCATTGCCTTCGTGAATAAGACGATCAAATCAACTTTTTCTACGTCATTGATTTCTGATTGAAGAACGACTGGGATATCGACAACGATGTCCTCACCGTTAAAGTTAGCTTTCAATCCGTTTTCTTTGATCGCTTCTACATGGTCTTTCCAACCATCGATCAATGTCACGTCATTTCCACCTTTTTGCAACATGAGTCCAAACCGACTCCCCATTGCACCTGCACCAGCAATTGCTATCTTCATTTCTTTGTTCTCCCCCTTTAATTTGGTTATACGACGAATAAGCAAATAATTCCCCTTACGATCATTCAATCATTCACAATGTCCGCTAGTTATGACTGATTATTCGCTTGAAAAACTATTTTACTTGACTCATTTTCCCATTTCCTTTAATTTATTTCAAATAGCCTGATTGATTGCTCACAAACGTAAGCGTTATCTAATCATTTTAAGCCCAATTGGATGGGTTGTCGCACGACACTAAGGAGTATTATACACTAAAAACAGCCCGTTTTTTTAATATAACCGCGATTATTTTTCTTAAATTTAAAATCATAAGTGTTATATAACTAATCACATAAACTTGTGAACTAACACACGATCGTATTCTAAAAATAGTATATCTTGTATTTGGCGGACATACATTTCGCTAAAAAAATACCTATTCCTCTTATTCGACACAAAAAAGCAGCTGCCAGAAATGTTCTTTGGCTTGCTGCTTTTCATTACATCATCTTATCTATTTTTATCTTCAATCAGGGTGCCGCATCAATCGATTGATATGCACACCTAGATAGGTGACTTCCTCATTCGTGATTTCCTGTTGGATCATTTTCTGGATATACTGCCTTACTTTGTCTGCATTTTCCATCGCCAATGGATACAAGATACACATTTGTTGATATAGCCCATCATCTTGACCATCCAACATCTTATTCGCAAACAACCGTTCAACGAAAAAACGAACATGAGTAATAAAGCGACTATAATGGATCGAGTCTGGAGCAATGTCGATCCGAATCGAATATTTTACTAAGTTGACGATCCCACCAATCAGCTTTGCTTGCTTCATACTATCGGTTCCTTGACTTTCTTGAGACAATGAATTGATGACGTGAAAGGCGATATTTGCCGCTTCTTCAATGGGTAACTCCACATCGGATTTTTCATTGAAGATCATCAAGGCTTCCTCCGCTGCTTGATATTCCTCCGGATAGTAATTCTTGATTTCCCAGTATAAACGATTGGTGATGATGATCCCTTGGGTCATACGTTCAACTGAAAAATGTAAATGATCAGGTAATGTTAAATAAATACTAGAGTTCAACCGTTTCTCTAGTCGTTTTTCCATACTAGAGACCATTGCTTTCGTTAATTCAAAATAGGTCAAAGGAACTTCTTTGATCAAATCCAATAATTGCATGGCTTTGCCTTCATCATAGGGTAGATAGATTTCATCAATCGAATCATCCGAGATGATCTCCCCGGGCTTTTTGCCAAAACCGATCCCTTTTCCTAAAGCAATCATTTTTTGATGATTGCTGTCGATCAATACCACACTGGAGTTAAGCACCTTTAGTATTTTTCTCATGATACCCTCCTTCGATCCAGTTCACTCCTTGAGCGCATCGAACAGTTCCTTCACTTGATCGATCGACCATTCGTTCTAATAACTTCTTTATACCAGTAAAATGAATCTTTACGCAAGCGATCATAACTTCCATTTCCTTCATCATCCGCATCTACATAAATGAATCCGTAACGTTTTGACATTTGAGAGGTTCCGGCACTGACTAAATCAATAGGTCCCCAACTTGTATAACCAATCAAATCAACCCCTTCATCGATGGCTGCTTTCATCGCTTTGAAATGTGCAGTAAAATAGGCGATTCGATAAGGATCATGGATTTCATCGTCAATCACTTCATCAAAGGCTCCCATGCCATTTTCAACGATCATCAACGGTACTTGATAACGGTCATATAATTCTAGTAAAGAAATTTTCAAGCCTAAAGGATCGATTTGCCAGCCCCAATCTGTCGCTTCTAAATAAGGATTTTTAACACCCAAAACGGTATTCCCCGGTGTCCGCTCTGCCTTTGGATCTGCGGATTCACACATAGACATATAATAACTAAACGATAGGAAGTCTGCCGTATGTTCTTTCAATAATTCTTTATCACCAGGTAACATGTCGATCGTGATATGACGGTTGGCTAAGTCTTTCAACACGAGTGGTGGATACATACCTTTTACTTGAACATCCGCATAAAAATGATTGTTCATATTCTTTTTCAATGTTCGTTCCACATCTTCTGGTCGACTCGTCAACGGATAGGTCATCAATTTGGTCAACATACAACCAACTTGGCTACCAGGGATCTTTTCATGGCAATGTTTCGTTGCTAAAGCTCCTGCTACAAATTGATGATGTAACGCTTGATAGATAGCTGCTTCAATTTTGTCTGGTTCGATCGTATCAGTCAAAATCCCGGCAGTCGTAAATGGGTGTCTAAAAATACTATCCACTTCATTGAACGTCAACCAGTAATGAACATACTCCCCAAATTCATCAAAACAAGTATCTGCAAATCGAACAAAGTCATCCACCACGCTTCGTTGAATCCAACCGTTGCCTTTCATCGCTAATGCTAATGGCATCTCATAATGAGACAAGGTCACAATCGGTTCGATTCCTAAGCGCTTCATTTCTTTAAAAACTTCTTTGTAAAATGAGACACCTTCAGGATTAGCTGTCTTTTCATCCCCATTTGGAAAGAGTCGGGACCACGCAATCGACAAACGTAATGTAATAAACCCCATTTCTGCAAATAACGCTAAATCCTCTTTGTAACGATGATAGAAATCGACCCCTCGTCGTTTAGGGAACCACTTGTCTGTAGGGTCGGCTATTGCTTCTTCTACTTTTTCGATCGTCACACCTACATGAGCTGCGTAATCTTTGTTGTCTACATTGGGTTTGTAGGTTGCAACATCGGCCACAGATAACCCTTTTCCACCAATATTCCATGCTCCTTCTACTTGGTTTGCTGCAATTGCACCTCCCCATAGAAATCCTTCGGGAAAACCTGTTTGTGTCATATCCATTTTTCTATTCCTCACTTTTATTTTTTCATTTTGCTAAAGCAGAAATCATCAATAACTCAGTTTCGGGTGTCACTGATTGATTTTCTACTTGACGATCGATGTGATACTCCTTCTGATTGGTCACGACCACCACAACGACTGGATCAAATCCTGCTTGTTTGATTTTTTCAATATCAAACTCAAGTAAACGCTCGCCTGGTTGCACCATCTGCCCTTCTTGAACAAGGGCATGGAAACCTTCACCTTGTAACTTGACTGTATCGATTCCTACATGAATCAGTAATTCTACTCCGCTCACCGTTCGTAACCCGATTGCATGACCTGTCTCAAATAGCATGGTCACTTGTGCTTCTTCAGGAGAAAAAACAATACCTTCTTCTGGAATGACCCCGACACCTTCGCCAACCATCCCACTAGAAAAGACATCATCTGGGACTGTTTCAAGAGGAATCACTTGCCCTTTGACTGGGCTCACGATACCCCAAGTTCCTCCCCTACGACTCTCGTTCTCTTCTTGTGTGGTTGCTTCTTCTTGATCTTTAAAAAATACCAAGCCACCTACAAACGACACAACAAAAGAAAGAGCTGTACAGACGAATGCCCAGACAAGATTCATCGGTTGATCTGCACTGGCAAACATAGTGATACTCGCAATCCCTGGTCCAACCAATGCGAAAGCTTCTAAAGCCATGATTCCGGCAAATATCCCGCCGATGAAACTAGAAACCATCACGATACTCAATACCCTTTTGTGTAAGATCGTGACCCCATATAATGCGGGTTCAGTGATACCAAACAAAGCTGAGATTCCTGCAGAAATCGCTGTTTGTCGCAATTTCATATTTTTTGTCTTTAAACTTACGGCAAAACATGCACCAGATTCAGCGATATTGTGAGCCAAAGAAGCCGGTAAATAGAGCATCTCTTTTCCTAACTCTCCCATTGAAGAAACAGCATAAGGAATCATCGCTTTGTGCATACCAGTAACGACCATCAATGGTAGAACTGCGGCAAGTAAGCCTGTTGCTAACCAGCCTAATCGTTGATATAACTCGACGATCAAATACGAGAATGCGCCACCAACGTTATATCCTAAAGGGCCTAAAATCAGCAGTGCAACTGGAACAGTCACTAATAAAGCAACCATCGGAACAAAGAAAATACGAATCGGCTTCGGAGAAACCTTCGTGACATATTTTTCGACGATACTGTAAAACAACACCGTTAAGATTGCTGGGAAGACTTGAGAAGCATACGCAATATTTTCAATTGAGAACCCTAGAAAGGAGGTTCCGTCTGCTAGAAGAGTTGCCATCTCTGGTAAAAGCAAAGCACTCACTGCTGAAACAGCTACGATCTCATTGACTTTTAGCTTTCTTGCCGTCGTCATCGCAACTAAAATCGGTAAGAAATAAAGAGGCGCTCCTCCGATCAAATTCAATAGAAGGTAAGTAGATGAGTTTGCATCCATGACACCCAATAAAGATAAGAGCAGTAAAAGTGATTTTAAGACACCGCCACCTGCAATCGCGGGAATCAACGGTTGAAAAACTGAAATGATAAAATCAAGTAAAATTGTTCCAACAGGTTTCTTTTCTTTGTTTATGTTCTGATCTGCAGAGATTTCTCCGATCAGTTTGGCTAATTCGTCATAAACTTCCACTACTTCATTCCCAATGATTACTTGGAATTGAGCATTGCTACGAACACCGATGACCCCATCTAAGCGTTCTAACTCTTCACGATTTGTTTGTTTGACATCTTTCAACGTAAAACGAAGCCTAGTTGAACAATGTTCCAAATGAATGATATTTTCTTTTCCGCCAACGAATTGTAAAATATGCTTTGCTAAAGTTTGATAATCCATTTTTTCCACTCCTTCTTTCGTTTTCCTTTTTCGCTGCGCAGACAAAAAAGAAAAAAGCAGGCAAGACCATAAGAAATAACAACAAAGGATTCTTTGTGTGTCTTTCTTTAGGTCCTGCCTGCTTTACCAGTCACATGCCTGTTTTATTTACATTTACTATAACAAGTATTTTTTAAAATTGCAACCCCTTTCTTTTTATTCATTTAGCCACGGTTAAAAATCTCATAATCGATTTCATCGACTGATTTTGCCACTAGGATCGCTGAATACACATCAGAATTGACATTCAAAATCGTGCGCAACATCCCTACTAACCATTCAACACCAGTCGAATCAATCAATTTGTCATTAATTTTTATTGGTCATTCGCCACTCGCCACTCTAACTCGTCTAACAGCGGCGTATAATCCACTTTGGTAAAATCAGTCACATCGAATGTATAAAGCGTTCCAAGTTCAAAGTGTTCATACTTTCGATCATTTATAACAGCTCTAAATTCTTCTTTGGTGATATGATTGGTTCCTAACGATCGATCGTCCAACGTATCTCCATAATGATAATGGTCCATGATATAACTCAAATGACGTTCAGGATCACGATCTCTTTTATAACGTCGTTGCCATAGTACATCAAAGTCTGCGTGCAAGCGAATCGTGATCACTTCATAGCCATATTTTTTTGATAACGCTTCTAATGGTCCTTTTTGTTTGTCACTGAAAGGATACTCTGAAACAATCACTTTCTTCCCAGCTTCCATGTACAGTTCCAACGCCTGATAAAAGAATGGATACACCTTGTTTTTTTCTTGCTCTGCTCGTTCAGCTAAATTATCGAACCCAATTGATTCAGCGTAATACTCTTTGACTTCATCTAAGGTAAGACGATACATCGTTGGAAACCGTTCGAAGAGTCGTTCCATCAAATAGGTTTTCCCTGTCCCAGGACTTCCTGCCAAAAGAAGCAAATATTTTTTCATTTTAGCTCTTTCCTGCATAAATCTCACTTCCTGTATTCAAAAACAGTCCTATCTTGTGCTTAATGATCGATTTTACTGCTTCGTTGGCTGGGATCACATTGTGGCGTAATGATCGGCTGACTTCTGTTTCACTAAAGCTTTCTTTTGCTGTTTTCGTCCAGTTGACAAGTAGCTCTGTCCCAACATTGAATTTACGGATTCCATGGTTGATCAACTCTGGATAATCTTCCTCTTTCACTCCAGTACCGCCGTGGATGACCAAGGGAACATCGACTACTGCGTCGATTTCTTTCAGGAGTGGTAGATTGACTTCTGTTTTTGATTTGAATTGTCCATGATTTGTTCCAATAGCAATTGCTAATGCGTCTACTCCAGTTGCTGCTACGAATTCTACCGCATCTTCGGGTTTCGTATACACTTTATCATCTTCTGCCACATGGATTCCTTCTTCCGTCCCACCAATCGTCCCTAGCTCCCCTTCCACTGAGACACCACGAGCGTGGGCGTATTCAACGACTGCTTTTGTTTTCAAGATATTTTCTTTAAAAGGTAAATGGGAACCATCATACATTACTGAAGTATAACCGCTATCGATTGCTTGCTTGATATCAGAGAAATCACGCGCATGATCCAGATGAAGAACAGCATCCACCATTTCTTCTTCAGCGATCGTTTTCACTACATTGACTAAGACATTCATCCCAATATATTTCGCCGTATCCACACTTGTTTGGATAATGATCGGCGCACCCATTTCTTTGGCTGCCCGTAACATTTCCGGCAACATCTCCAAGTTATGCGCATTGAATGCGCCCACGGTAAAATTCAAAGCTTCTGCTGTTTTTGTTACTTCTTTTAATGTCGTATACATTTTTTATAGCCACCTTTATTCTTATTTATTCCCTGTAATCGTGAGTTGTTTAGCAATTTGTCGCATCTCGTCCATTTTCCCCATATAATGATCAATCCCTTGATCGTTCCCAGCTCGTGCAGCTTCTGCTCTTTTTGCATTATATAAAGACATCAACTTCTTGTACCCATCATTGATACTTTTCTTCAGTGATAAACTTTTCTCAAGCTGTTCGATTGCCTGATCGTTATCCCCTAACTCAGCGAGTTTTAGTCCTACTTGTTCAAAAAGAACCGCTCGTTGGTCTGTTTCTTCTGTCTGGTCGATCTCTTTCTTGAGTCGTTCGATTGCTGTTTGAAGTTCTTCTTTTTCTTCGCTGGAAAGCGTCTGTATTACTTCAGGTTGCTCTTTTTTCTTTTTCAAAAAACCAAACATCATGATCCCTACTTTCACATTAGAATGCTTTTAAAATCGGACTTAAGATCCAAGCGTAAAGTAGCGCTACCACTACTGTATCGACATCTGTCGCTGTCGCACTGACAAATCCCATTGAGTTAAAAATCGTTACTAGTAATGCTGGCAACAAGGTAATAAAGAAACCATGAGCGATCCCGCCAATGATTGCTCCTCGTCGTCCCCCAACTGCATTACCAAAAATCCCCGCTGTCCCTCCAGCAAAGAAATTCGTCAACATCCCTGGCAGAATCATCGCTAATCCAAACATCGGCAACGTAAACATCGCAATGACCGTACCGATCGTTGTTGTGATAAACCCTAAAATCACTGCATTCGGACTATAAGGGAAGAACACCGGACAGTCTAACGCTGGAATCGCATCAGGAACTAGTTTCATCGCAATCCCACGAAAAGCTGGAACGATTTCGCCTAGTAATAAGCGGACCCCTGAAAGTAATACGTATACACCCACCACAAACTGGATAGCTTGTAAAAAGGCAAACATGATGTAGTTTTGGCCCCCTGATAGTTCAGCCGCAAACGTCTCTCCTGCAAACAACACAGTCACGATATAAAGAGGTACCATCACCACCATGACCGATAGATACGTATCTTGTAAAAATTCAAAGTGAGCAGGCAATTTGATATCTTCAATCGATTTCTTGTTCTCGCCTTTTTCACCAAAAATTTTTGCCACCCCAGCCTCAAATAAATAACCGATCGTACAAAAATGCCCTAAAGCAATATCGTTTGAACCAGTGACCTTGCGTATGATTGGTTGCGCCATCGCTGGCATCGCAATAGCAAAAACTGCCCCAATGAAACCACCAACTAAAATCAAGACAATCCCACGTAACCCAGCAAAGTATCCAAATACAGTGGTCATCGTCGCCATCCATAAGATTGCTTGACCAGTCAAGAAGATATATTTCCATTTGGTAAACCGTGCCAGTAAAATATTGAAGACAAAAATAGCTAAAAATGTTAATGCGATATCTCTACCTAGACCAAGTTCATTCATTGCTTGACCATTGATTGCTTCAATTGACGGGATGATTCCTTCCATTTGGAACCCTTCGGTAAAAATTTGCCCAAAATACGTCAAACTACCGACGATGATACTCGAACCCGCACTTAAAACTTGAAAGCCTAGCAATGTTTTCAATGTACCCGAAATAATTTGACCCGTTGATTTCTTTTGCAGGATCAGGCCTAGCATCGCAATCAAGGCAATCGTGATCGATGCTTGAGTCAAAATATTTTCGATAATAAAATTGATAACGCCCATGTTTTCTCCCCCTATTTTTTCTTGATTAGATAGCTCCCTTACTTTGTAAAACTGGTGTTAACTTCTCTTCGATCTCAACTTTTGAGACGATATTTTTCAAGTAAATCATGGCTGTTGTCGGATCAATGGTAAATTTCTCAAATTGTGAACGAAAATTCTCTGCGGTAATGATCACATCCGGTTTCATCGAAACGGCCGAAGAGATATCGCAGTGATCCAGCTTAGCTGCTACTCCTAATTTATTCAATACATCCTCGGCTGACATTTGAGCGGCAAAACTACTTCCTAGTCCTGCGCCACATACAAATAAAATATTCAATTTGTTCATTCCACTCTCTCCTTTTAGCTACTTAAATAGTCGTTTTTTAAATGAATCTACATTAGGACTTTCGATCAAACGAGTCAATTTCGTTTCGTCATTGATCAACTCGATCAACTCCTTCATGATTGTCAGATGGGAATATGAATCCACCGCTGCCAAGCAGAAAATGATTTTAACCGGATCCATCTCTTCATTGCCAAAATCAACTGGCTGACGAATTGTCGCGACACTCACCCCTAACTTATTGACGCCATCTTCTGGTCTGGCATGGGCTAATGCCAGATGCTTGCCAATAACGATATAGGCGCCATACTCTTCTACTGCACGAACCATCGCATCAACATAACTTGACTCAACGATATTTTCTTTCAACAATGGTTTAGCCACTCGTTCAATCGCTTCTTGCCAATTGTCTACGTGTTCTTGGATCAATATATGATTATCTGTCAAAATGTCTTTTAGCATTGGTTGGATCTCCCTTTTATTGATTTCTAAATGATTTTGCTCAAATAATGTTTCTAATTTGGTGTAGATTGGCCGATCGATCTTGCCTCCACTTTCTTCCACGATCCGCAAGACGTCGGTAAACAATTTTGTTTGCCCACTCTCTGTCGGAATCAGTCGTTGGACCTTTTGGTGAGCATTTAAAAAATCTGCAATGATCGGACGATTCGCATCGGTTAAAATAGGCTCCAACACAAGCAGCGGTTTGTTCTGATCTGATAATTGGAACGTACTGAAAATCAAGTCGACATCTAACTTATCCACCAACTCCGCTTCTTTAGAACTTAATACCGCGACAACTTCAATTTGTGGGAACTTCTCTTTTAAATTTTCTGCTAATAGATTGCCTGTTGCCAATCCATGGTGACAAACCACCACTGATTTATACATGTACATGACATTCTGTTTGATCGTGCTAGCAATCGTCGAAAAATGGATCACTAGAAAAGCAAGTTCATCTTCGATTATCTCTCCACCAATGACTTCCTCGATCGTTGGGACAAATAATTCAACTGCTTCATAGATGGGGCGGTAATTGGCCCGAATATTTTCTTTCAAAGGATTCGTGACTTGGATTCGATGTTTGATGCGAATGATCAAAGCCGTCATATGTTTATAAAGGTTTTCACACAGGATTTCTTCTTTTAAGTGAAATGGGATACGGGTCTGTTCCTCGACGAACTGGATCAGTTGGATCGTCAACAGTTGGGCTTGGACCCATTCCAACGAATTACTGATATCTTTTGAACTGAATGTCTCGATCGTAAAACGGAGGTAGTTTCTTTCAACCGGTGGAACGTCTGTCAAGCGAAACTCAACGATGACTTTTTCAATAAAATCAGTGAAACCGTCTTTTTTTTCGTTACTATTTTTCCAATTGATGGCTGCAATAAGTTCATGCTTTCTGACTCGCTGGACCCAAATCATCGTAAACAGCAACAGTTGATTTTTGTAGATATCATCTTCTTGTCTGATCATAGTATCTGTATAGATGGCTTCGAGCTTTGCAATCTCCGAAGATGGAAAATACTGTTGGAAAATTCTTTGAACTGCAGTGATTTTCGTACCATTTCTTGCTGAAAAATCAATTCTTCCTAGATTCTTATTGATCAAGTCATAAATCATCGTGCGGATGGAGCGCTCCGCTCCTTTATAGACTAATCCCTGTCTACCAAAACTCACGATCTCGATACCGTATTTGATCAAATCCGCTCGCAAACGACGCATATCTTCGTCCATCGTACTTTTCGAGATCATGAATGCTTCTTCCTTACGATTCAAATAAACTGGCTGTTGCTCATAAGCAATTGATAACACTAAATCAAAGGTCCTCTCGTCACGATTCAACAACTCCTCTTGATAAGTCACCAATGCTTCTGCCAGTCTTTTTTCTTCCTCATCGCTTAAACGCAACAGAAACCCTTGCTTACGAACCGTTTGGATTTCTCCCAACTGATTGACTCGCAGCCAACTATTGGCATCCAGCACATCTTGACGAATCGTTCGTTGACTGACTTGATACTCTAATGCTAATTGTTCCGCTTTGATTGGATAATGATATGCGCTAAATCTTTGAAGTAACTCAATCGTTCTCGTTTTCATATGATTGGATTTTCCTTTCTGAACCAAGTATATGTTGGCGCTTCCAAAATAAAAAGTAGAGATTTCTGCCAATTAAGTTGGCAAAAAAGTAAGAACGCCTGGACTAATTTTTCAAGCAAGAAAGTAGCAGATGTACCTACTTTCGAGAAATAAGCCGCACAAGTCGAAAATAGTCTCTCCTATTTTTGGCTTGCGCGGCTCATTTTCTGAAAAAAACCTTCAGGAAGCTCGCTTATTCGATTGTTTAGAAATAACCATTTCGCTCAACCAAACAGCTATTTTGTCACTCGTTTTAGTTGGTTGATACCTACTGATACGATCGTTAAATAATTGAAGAAGTAACTCAACCTTTGACAAAAACCTAGTTTATCTAATAGTGGAAGGTGATTCAGCACTGGGATCCTTGCCAGTCCGTAAATCATCGCACTCAGCAGACTCAAGCTTATTAAGACGATATACATTCGACTGATTGGTTGATTCGCTTCTTTTCGATAGAGCAATAAAGCAAAAACCGGAAATAAAAGAAAGCCACTATAGCCTAAACTAGAACCAACATTATGTACCCACGTTGAGAAATCCCACGAAGTAGCTTGGGTGTTAAGACTAAACAATCCTGTAAAAAGGCAATCGCCTATCGCATAGAAACCTAGTGAAACAACCAACCATTTCGCTAAATGAGTAGATACTTTTTCAAACGAAGCATACAGCGCAGGTAAGGATAAGCTAAAAAAGATGCCTGAAAAAACAGAACAAACAAGAAAGAATGTTCTCACTGGACTTGTGACGTCACCGAATACACTGATTGGTAGCCTCAGTTGATCTAAGCCTGGATAGAACAAGCCCAAAATATAAGGTGTAGAAAAATCACTCAACACTCCTAGAAATAAAAAATAAAGCCCATAACGTCGTAAAAAAACCATGTACTCCTCCAAAACACTTTTATTCTTATATACAGAATAACATTTTCAATTTAATTGCAAAACAAAAAATCCTATTGATTCTGTCACACTCAGTGGTTTAGGATCAAAGGATTTTTTGCTTTGATATAGCTTATTAACTATATTCTCAAAAACGTTATCATTTTAAAATCAATGGCTCACGACGAGCTAGTTTAAGTGAATGGATAATGAATGACCTCTTTGTACGTTTCAAATAATTCAGCATTCAATTGATGACCACCATCTATATTGGCAGAATAAAAAATCGGTGGGTGTTTCACTCCCTCAGAAATCAACTCTTCACAAACTTCTACGATGATCGTATTGAGAATGGTCCCTCCAATCACCGTAGAAGAAGGACCGACCTTTTGTGATAACTCTGTTAACAAATGACAATAGAAAGATTCCTCTATTGCAATTCACTCAAACGACTTTTGATCGAAACATCCTCGCCATTTCTTTTTCTAGCACCTAGTTCACCAATTGCGGTAAATAGTAAGTCACTGGAAGAATTTAGAGCTGTCTCAACTGAGTCTTGGATGACCCCAATAATAAACCCGATTCCTACCACTTGCATCGCAATATCATTTGAGATGCCAAATAAGCTACAAGCCAAAGGAATCAATAGTAATGAACCCCCAGCTACGCCAGATGCACCACAAGCAGCTAAAGCCGCCAAGATGCTTAAAATCAATTTTAAGCCAAAAGAAGCTTCGATACCTAGTGCCTGAACAGTCGTTAACGTCATCACTGTAATTGTCACTGCTGCTCCCCCCATATTGATCGTTGCTCCTAATGGAATCGAAATGGCATAAGATTCTTTTGTTAATTTCAGTTTTTCTGCCAACATCATATTGATCGGAATGTTCGCCGCAGAACTACGCGTAAAGAAAGCAGAGATTGCACTTTCTTTTAAACAAAAGAAAATTAATGGATAGGGATTTTCTTTGATAAACAAAAAAGTAAGTAATGGATAGATGATCAAAGCAACAAAGAGCATCGTACCTACTAACACAAGAACTAATTGGAGATACTCGGTCAGTCCAGAAAGACCTGTTGTTGCAATTGATTCATAGACTAACCCCAAAATACCGATCGGAGCGAAAGAAATAATTAATTGAACGACCTGTGACAATGCGACCGAAATCTGATCGATAACTTCTTTCGTTGCTTCCGTACGTGTCCGCAATGCCAATCCTAATAATACCGCCCAAAATAGCACACCTAAATAATTAGAGTCAATAATTGCTTGAATCGGATTTTGAGTGACATTGGTCAGCATCGTTGATAAAACAGTCCCAATATTTTGAGGCGCTTGTTCCGAAGCAGTTTCCTGCAGAGTAATCGGTACCGTAAAAATCGAACTAGTGATCACCGCCACAAAAGCCGCTAAAAAAGTCCCCCCTAAATACAATCCTAAAATCGGCTTTACGAATGTCTCATTCCCCATTTTATGTTTTGCAATTGAAGCTGCAGTTAAGAAAAACACTAAAAGCGGCGCAATCGCTTTTAAACAGCTAACAAACAACGTTCCCAATAAAGCAATAAATCCCCAGGTAGGTAAAAAAATACCTAATATTATACCAATTAAAATACCACAACCAATACGTTGAACTAACGACATGTCCAAGAATTTCTCTAACAAATAACCACCCCTTTATAGTTTAACAACCATTCTAACATCTTCATGAGAGAAACAAAAGGATAATTTTCAGAAAATTCTTGTTATTTTACATATCTATGTGTCCCTAAAAAAAATGACGAACGATTTTGATTTGGAAAAATAAAAAACATCATTGTAATCTTAGGCACAAATTACAATGATGACTCCTATAAATATTTTTTATAAAAAGAATGAATTTAGTGATAGATTTATCTTAAAGGCTAGTTCTTCGCCTAAAGACACGCTATCAATCTAAAAATATCGGTTGAATAAAATCTGCTTGCCAAATTTTGTCTTTTTCAGAGTAGTTGAAATACCATACTTGCGAAAAATAAAGCCTTTCCCGCTTATCTCCTGAAATCAACTGCTGGTTCTTTCGATCGACTAAGTAATCAAAACAACTAAAATCGATTCGAATAGAGAAACTAGTATCATTGATTTGTCGGTAGTTAGCCAATTCTTGAATGGCTATTTTCGTTGTATGATTTCTTACACCTTCATCTTTATTTTTTTGTAATACTTGCTGATGCTCTTCAAATAATCTTAAAGTATAACAATTTCTTACTTTTTCAGGAGCCTCTTCTTCCCAAGATTTTTGTATTGCATAAAAGATTCTGTTAATCTCAGAAAGCAATTTTTTCTTTTCACGCTTTGTTCCAGGCATTCTTGATAACAAATCATTGATATCCATATTGTGCCTTTTCTTTTTTTTAAATAAAGAAAAAACAAATATACTTCCTAATGATAAGCCAAAAAAGAGAAAATCTTCTGATGTACTGTTACTATTAGTCGTCCGACTCCTCCGATAATAGGAATTGGAACCTCCCCCTATCGAACCGCCACCAGAGCCCCCACCGGTTGAACCACCACCATGCCCACCTGCTACGGCAAAAGTTTGAACGGGCGTAAAAAACAAAAAAGCCATGATCAATAGACAAATCACTTGATAAGTTTTCTTCATCTGAACCCTCTTTCTCAATCCCCCACGATGATACCTTATCAAATAATTATTACAAGATTCCTATGGAACAATGAATGATTTCCTAATTTTTCTTTATTTGGTAGGATTTCATGATAGATACTCAAAGATACAGCACCTATGCTCCTAAATGCTTAAAGGTGGACTTAAAAATAAATACATATTCTATATAAACTTAAATTTTGGAAATTCTAGTAGTCATATTATTTCTTTTCAAACATTCTTCTGTTTATTCCCGTAATAGATTAGAATAATGGTTTCAAATGTACAATCCTTTCAATTGATGATCTTTCATGTGATTTTTATCTTTTTTCAATTTGATATTTAGAAGATACATCTGGAACTTCTCTTAAATTTGATATGATTTTTCCAAATATTAACGAAATTGTAGGTGATACTAATGAAACAAAAATAACCACTCCAAAGTCACCTGATAAAATTGCCGATACAAATAGGTAGCTTACAAACATACCATATACACATGATAAAAAATTACTCAGAAATACATAAATTTTTGACCTTTTATTTTCAACAAGTATTAACTGTACAATTGTCGTATCTTTAACGATTTCTTTCACTTTCTTATTGCTGTGTAATAGTCGACAGGTCGATATTATTCCATATGTACTAAGAACACTACCAATCAATAGAGCTAAGTATATTGATTCAAGATAGCCCAAAAATATAAGAAAAGGACTAATTACAAAAACTCCGAAAATCCCATAAGATTCAGGAACATAAAATTGTCTTTCAGGTGTTTTTTTACCTTCAATAATTTCTGCTGATCCAGTTACTTTATAAGCAGTCCAACTTTTTTTCGGAGCGTTGTTGTAAAAGGTACTAAACGGAAAAAAGTTTCTTAGCCTCATTAACTTAAAATAATCAACAATGTACGATCCATCATGTAATTCCAGTAAATAATATCTGCCATTAATTCTTTTAATATCTTGGACACAGTTGTTTTCTATCATTTAAAGCCTCCTCCAAGTTTCTCAGTTGATTCTGGAAAATTTAGCACTATAAGCTATTACTTAATTAGTTTCAAAACAGTTCTATAGTATTTTATTTCTGTGATTTTTTCATAAAAAACCAACCAAAACGATCTTCCTCCTCATCTTTAAATTGTATTTGATGGGCTTAATAATCCTTGCTAGCATTCTCATTAACTCAATATAAAATTAAAAACCAAATGTTTCTCCTTCCAATAAAGATTTTTTTCCTAAATCCCCGTATTCTTTTTTCTTAGAAGTATGTTTTAGATCAATAACTTTACCTTTAGGGATATCCAAATTATTTTGCTTCCATTCTTCTAAGACTGTTAAAACTGTTTTTTCATTTTTACTTATATATCCTTGATATAAAATTTCTCGAATGTCCTCGTTATTAAAATACGCTATTTCTTCAATATTATTTAAACCAGTTAGTTGAATTACTGCAGCATAATCTAAGTAATAAATTTCCTCTTGCATCTTCAAAATCGGTTGTCGCGCAACAATTAGTAATGGCATAATTCCTTCTTTCATGTACACAACACTACCTAAAGGCAGTAAGTTAGTTTGTTCCATATGTATTCTCCATTCTAGTTATTGTAGCTGTTGCTATTAGTAGGCTTAATCTTTTATTTCCGTCTTCTATTCCATAATACAAAAAAAGGATATAAACACTTACCGATCATCTTTATCAAAAATTATTTTATATTTCACCTTTTTTGTTGAATAGATTTTGCCATTAAATATAGTACTCACAAGAATAAACACTGTAAGAACAAATAATAATCTTTCTTGTATTATAAAAGGAATGACTAACGTAAACATGCCATAAAATATAAGCAATCCTATCAATACTGTTAATGCCTTTACATAATGAATCATTTTCATTCTCCTCACCACCATTTTAAAATTTTTTGTGTAATGATCAATGGAGTAATTGCATATCCCTTACCTATACGTTTTAAAGAACCACCTCTTTTTTCTAATTCCTTTTTTAGTCTATTTTTTCGCCAATAAGATACCACAGAAAGACAAATGACTAATGCTAACCAGAAGAAGAATAAATTAATGGTTCCTTCCAACATATCTATTGGCAAATTACTTTTGCCCCAAAGCCAATTCTGTGGAATAAAGTCCCTCACTAAGTTACTTAAAGGAAGTCCAATGGCTACTCCTAAATAACTTTTTTCTGATTTTTTCTTGATTTCCTTTTCCATTTCTAAACCAGAAATACTGAATTCACTCAAAGAAATACTGGCTTGATAGATCTTTCTATTAACCCTATACTGCTTGAAACCTACCATGAAATTGTTTTTTCTTATTAAATATTCTTCATTATTATCTGAAATCAATAGACACCAACCTGGAATTACTCTTTTTTTATCAAAGCATAAATTTCTAATCACACCATCTTCTATTTCCATATCATTTACTCAAGATACACTTTCTAACATTATATAGTTCACATCATTATTAACGAACCAAACTTTACCATTGAACAAAATAATTTTAACTATATAAAAACTCAACAAACTTAGCGATCTTGCTTGTACTAAAAAAGGTATTATAAACAAAAAAATGATTGTAAAACAAATAATCAAAACTAGACCAACTAGATTATTTATTGTCCATACTTTTTTTGTATATTTAGAATTATTAATCAGATTTATCCTTCCTAAAAAACTTACATCAAAACCATTATTCATCATTTTAAAAAGAAAATTTCTTTTTCTAAAGAATGAACAAAAGTACAAGCAAACTATTATAGTTAGCCAAAAAAACAATAGATTTTTTATACCTATAGAAAAATTAAAAGATTGATCAGAATTACCCCATAACCATTCAGCTGGAACTGTTTTTCTTATTATTGGATATAATACTAAAGCAATAGCACGACCTATGTAATTATTGTTTGATTTTTTCTTATCCTCTTTTTCCGCCTCTTTGTAGTCAACAGAAAAACTCTTTAAAGGAGTATTAGATTTATATATTTCTCTTTTTAAATGATAGTTGCCCAATCTTAACAAATTAGAGTTTTGTCGTACAATAAATTCCTCATTGTTTTCTGTTACTAATAACAACCATCCACGAATAATTTTATTTTTATGAAATGCAATATTATATATTTTGCCCTCAGCAATTTTACGGTTATATTCCATCTAATAGGCCTCCAATAAAACCACTTACCCCTTCAGTGAAATCACCCCATCCAGATACTACTGCTTGTCCCACACTATCTTCAAAATCTCTAACAAATTTAAATTTTTCTCTTAAAATATCATTCGCAATACCTACACCTATACCTACAGCTATAGAACCTACTATACCAATACTTACAGGAGCAGAAATTAGTCCAACTGCAGCTAATGCTCCCGTACTAAGCTTTATACCACTTACTAATCCTGCACTCGCTAATCCTGTAATTATTCCTTTTCCCCAAGCCTCTTCAGCACTATCACCTGAAGCTATATCTATCCCTACATCAATTAATAATCCTGCTCCTTCTGTTATTGCCTTGCCTCCATATTTAAATACCCCTTTTATTGTATTCTCAGTCGATTCTCTTGCAGCTAGAGTAGCTCCAGGAACTTCTCCCAAAATCTTTCCATCTGGTAATTCTAAAGAATATCGGTTTTTCCAGATATAATCGCAAGCTTTTTGGCCATGCTGTATCCCTTTGTGTATAAATATTCCCTCTGTTTTCTCACTAGCCAGAGCAACACCTGTTGTTTTAAGTACTGAAATAACGTTTTCATAATTTGCTAAGTTCATTTGATTAGAAGTAAACCACTTTTTATTCGTTCCCTCTGGTAACAAATATGAACCATCTGTCCTCACTTTCGTATTCTTTAATACTAATACACCCTGCATCGCCAGTTTCAATTCATCCAAACTATGACTGAATAATCCACTAGTTTGAGAATTGAAATTATGTAATTTTTTTAGCTTGTTTTGTATTTGATCAATATCTTGTTGAAAGCTCTCTGACATACGATCTAGATCTCGTTGGACATTTAGCAATGTTTCAATAATACCGACGAACGGATTACTTTGTGCTTGGGATCGGACAAAAGCAGAAGTCGTGTCTACTGATGCTTTCATTGTCCGTGTCGTCGCCAGTTGCTGGTTCAGTTTGTTTTCATCCAAGTATCCTTCCATAGCTACGATTTGATCCGCGACTTTATACCTCTGAAGCTCTTGTTCAATTTTTTCAATCGCATCCGTTGTTCGTGTAATTGTCGGAATGATCAATTCACTAAATAATCCTTTTCCTGCTGTATATGCTGCGCCGGATAGCTCTTTTCCATTGACAGCTGATATGATTTTTTGACTTCCTCTCTTTAGTTGATTGATCGTTTCTCTACTACTTGCTAGATTCTTTTTAAGCACTGACATAAAGTCTGATGATTCTCCACTCACATAAACTAATCCCACTCGAATGTTCTCCTTTCTGCAAACAACTCTTCTCTTTCTCCTTCTAATACTTGTAAAGTTTTACTATAAGAAACATCCAATTCTTCGTATGCCTGATGAAACCGCTGTTGAAATGCTCGTTGCTTTACTTCATACTCCTTCTGCATCCAAATTGCATTGGTCATACCTTGTTGGATATCTTCATGATTCAATTCAGATAATTGGCGAAAACCTCTTTGAAGTTCTTTTTCTAATTGAAGGAGCTGGTTTTCTAACCTACGTTTCCCATTTGCTAATTCGTCTTGTTGCTGTTCCACTTTCCAAATTTCTTTTTGATTCTCATAAATCCTTTCATTGTCTATTGCCATTCGTTCACCTTCCTAGAGATTTGATTGTTGGTTTCTTGAAACGTTCTTTCTTCATAAATGACAGGTGTTTGTCATTAGGTATTAGCCTTCTTAAACTAAATACGCATTTCATCTGCATTATTTTCACATTCAAATGATTAGAGTGATTTTTATCATTTAATAAAAAACTGTTACCCTTGCTTAACAAAACATATAAAATAACATATTAGATTTTTAAAAAATTTTATTCGCTCTCATTTTAATATAAAAAACATCTTTAAAATAGAATAAATAATAAAGTGTTGTTTTGATTTCATAATCGTTAAAATAACGAATTTAATAAAAAATTCAATTCATATTTTTATACTGGTCATCTAGAAGGGATAACTATATGAATCATTCTTTTTTATAGGATTATCAAAAGACAAAGACCGACTGTGGTTACTTCCAGTCGGTCTTGATACCTCGTACTTTATATTATTTCTGATACAGCGATGGCTATCGTGAAAAAAATTTTTTTCAAAATTAGTTAGTATACTACTAGATGATAAAATAAAAACAAAAGATGATTTCAAACAATTCTATTATTTCAGAACCCATTTGATAAAACTTATTTCAACCATTTTATTCAAAAGATTCCTTACTACAATTTCTTACATTCCTACAAGATTTCGCATCCACTTATTCATTTTTCAAACTATGAATATACGCTACTGCACTCCCACTACCAAATTTAATATCTGGTAAAGATCGTTTATATAAATTAAGTTCTCTCAACGTATCATCTCTATTCGATAATGCCTGAAACGCATAACGAGTCAAGCCATTTTCAAATTTCTTCGACTCTGAATAGCGCGAAGAAACTTTATAAGCAGCGACAACCGCATTATCTGCTCCTGTATTAACAGCTATAACATAGCGAATCCGATGTATTTTATCTCGACCGATCACCCAGTTACCTAGCGTACGAGATTTTTTAAATTAGTATCATCACGAAATCTGTCATCAATCAAATATTCTTGTGATTCGTCTTTACTTAGATCAAAAGCATCCCTCACTTTTACTGCTAATATCAATTCATCTGTTGCTATTTCATTGATTGGCATCGGTTGAAAACCATATCGGTCTTCGATTTCTTCAACTGACATCACCTTAGAACCATGTCCTTTTACTAAATTAGTTAACGAAATTCCTTGGATCAATTGAGCATAATTGATCAACGCGTTCTCACTGGCATAAGCCTCGCTCTCAGTTAAACCATAGCTAAGTATATAACTCGATATTTTCAGTTTCATCTCATTTATTTCTTGGATGGTTCTTATTTTTAAGGTTATAGCTGTTTCATTTTCGTCAAGTAAATCATATTTTCTCAACATACTCAGTGTCGCTTGACGATGGGCAAAAATACGATTTCCTTTTCCTTTCCCAATATAAAAAGTCTGGTTATTTCTAGGATCAACCAAACAATAGACATAGTAAGGATGTTTCTCGTCTTTTTGCAACTCGGCTAGAGTAGACGCAGAAAAATGGTTAAGTTCACTCATTTGTTACTCCCCTGTTTTACTATTTTTTCTCTGTCTTTAAAAAAATATCATTATTTATGATACGGCGCCCCCGTATTGATCCGAAACGCCCGATAGATCTGCTCAACGAGGATCAGGCGCATCAGTTGGTGCGGGTAGGTCATTTTGCCGAAGGATATTTGGGCATTGCTGCGTTGCATGACGTCATCGCTTAATCCTAACGAGCCACCGATGACAAAGACGAGCTGGCTTTTTCCTTGGATGCCTAATTGATCGATTTGCTTTGCAAAGGCTTCACTAGTAGGATTTTCACCTTGGATCGCTAAAGCGTAGACAAATTCATGATCTTTGATTTTTGCGAGTATACGCTCGCCTTCTTTTTCTTTGACTTGGCGCATTTGGGCTTCGCTAAGATTTTCTGGTGCTTTTTCGTCAGGTACTTCTATTAGTTCGATTTTCCCGTAGGCTTTCAGTCGCTTAACGTACTCATTGATTCCTTGAATCAGATATTTCTCTTTTAATTTTCCTACTGAGATGATTTTTATGTTCATAATTATTTCCTTTCCTCATTCTTCCAGGTCGATTTATTCCTTCCTTATTATAATTGAGGATGCTTATTCAAGAAAGTAATTTAAAAAAGTTTTCCCACATAGTTATACACATCTTCCACAGGTTTATCCACAGTTTATCGTGGTTTTATTGCTTATTTCATAAGTATTTCTTAAGCAAACATATGTTTCGCACAGGTTTTTCCACTTTTTCCACAAGTTGTTGATAACTTTTATGGACAATTATACGCATTTTTTACAAATACTTTTCCACAATTTCTGTGTATAAGTTTGTATTTAATTTTTTCATCTGAAAACAATTATTTTTCCTAATGTTTTTCATAAAAAGTTCACAGTCTGGAAGTAGACTAAATTTAGTAAATAAGTCTATACTTAACTTATCTAGAAAATAATAAATGGAGGCAGATCACATGGACAGAAGAGATGTGACACCAAAAATGAAAAAAAGAAAATCTAATGGCATTTGGCGAAAGCTAGGTCTTGGCGTAGTTGGTGGCGTGATTGGCGGATTACTGACTTTCGGTATTTTTTATGCAGCAACTGGAGGTGGTAACTCAGTAACGACTTCTTCTAGCAGCGGGACACAAAATGCATCAGGCGAAACAGTTGTCGAAAATGTAAAAGTCAATGTAGATTCAGATATTACTTCTGCGGTGGATAAAGTGCAAGGAGCAGTTGTTTCTGTTATCAACCTACAAAAACAAAGTTCATCATCTGACCCGTTTGGTTCATTATTTGGCCAACAACAAGAAAGTAGTGGTGAAGATGGCGAATTGCAAGCTTACAGTGAAGGTAGCGGTGTGATTTATAAAAAAGAGGGCGATTCCGCTTATATCGTGACGAATAATCACGTTGTCGATGGACAACAAGGACTAGAAGTTTTATTAAAAGATGGAACAAAAGTGAAAGCAGAATTAGTCGGTACAGATGCTTATACTGATTTAGCTGTTTTAAAAATCAGTGCTGATAAAGTCGATACTGTTGCTTCATTTGGCGACTCTGCTTCATTGAAAGTCGGCGAACCTGCGATTGCGATTGGCTCTCCTCTAGGTTCTCAATATGCAAACTCGGTGACATCAGGGATTGTTTCTTCCTTGAATCGTCAAGTAACAAGCTCGAATGAATCTGGTGAAACGGTCAATATCAACGCGATCCAAACAGATGCGGCGATCAACCCGGGGAACTCTGGTGGTCCACTAGTTAATATCGAAGGACAAGTCATTGGTATCAATTCAAGTAAAATTGCATCGACTTCTGATTCTTCAAGTGTAAGTGTTGAAGGAATGGGTTTTGCGATTCCAAGTAATGATGTCGTAAATATCATCAATCAACTTGAAAAAGATGGAAAAGTAACACGTCCTGCGCTTGGCATCACAATGACCGATCTTTCCGCCGTTTCTACACAACAACAGGAACAGATCTTAAAATTACCATCTTCTGTAACAAATGGCGTGATCATTCGTTCGGTTCAACCAGCAACACCTGCGGAAAAAGCTGGTTTAGAACAATATGATGTCATTACAAAAATCGATGACACAGAAGTCTCATCTGGTGTTGAATTACAGTCTGTGCTTTATGGTAAAAAAGTTGGTGACACTGTGAAGATCACTTATTACCGTGGCGAAGAAGAAAAAACTGTAGATATCAAATTGACAATTGATAATACTGCATTAAATCAAGGAAATTCAAATAGTTCCAATGGCTCAAATAATTAATAAAAAAGACGGCTGCCTCAGTGGAGGTAGTCGTCTTTTTTATTCATGCTAGTTTTTGAATGCTTCGCCAACTATCGCATCTTCAGGTAAAACTAAGATGCCTTTTTTCTCTGGAGCGTTAGGTACGTGAAGTTCCTTTGCAGAGCAAATCATGCCATCACTTTTGACCCCTCTTAATTCTCCAGGCCAAATCATCATACCGTCTGGCATCATTGCACCAGGTTTGGCAACGACTACTTTTTGACCAGCTTCGATATTCGGTGCGCCACAAACGATTTGTAAAACTTCACCACCATCTACTTCTGTTTCAGTTACAGATAAATGATCAGAATCTGGATGGGGTTCACAAGTTTTGACATAACCGACAACGATTTTCGGTTGGTCGTCTTTCTCCAATGTTTCTTCAAAGCCAGCTTCTTTGATCAAACGGTTCAATTCAGCTAGTTGTTCTTCTGAGATTGTTACTTGGCCATTGCCTTCAATTGTTAGATGATCTGAGATATGGAAAAAGTTCCATGCAACGATTTGGCCAGATTCATCTTTGATCTGCGCAACATTCCATTTGCGAATAGCGGTATTTTCCGTCCCTTTATCGTCGGCTACGATCACCATTAGTGTGTCGCCCACATGTGCGCGATTATAAGCAAAAATCATTTTGTTTCCTCCAATATCATTTGTTGAAGTTGTTTTTTATTTATGGCAACTGAATACATCGTACTTTCGGGAAACCCAACATAGTCCAGCGCCAAACTCTCTTGCTTTATCTTAACAAAAAAAGGCGGTTCTTGCATGATAAATTCTCTTAGAAAAGCTTGCCGGAATAAAAAGAAAGCACGGATCACAAAAAAAGACGAGGAAACGAAATGCACCATCTTTCGTTTCCTCGTCTTTTTTGTTCAAGGATCTGCCTATTGAATCAAAAACTAGGCTTCTCTTGGTTCTGAAACGACTAAGACATCACACGGAGCTTGTCGAATCACATAGCTTGCCACACTACCAGTCATAAAACGTTCAACGGCATTTAACCCTGATTGACCAATCATGATCAAGTCGATTTGATATTTCTTTGGTAGTTTTACTGCCATAGATTCTCTGACCGAACCGTAAGCCACAATACCTTCTATTTTTTGGTAGTCAACGGATTTTCCGTAATTTTTACATTCTTCAATCAATTCTTTTGCTGATTCAGTCTGTTGATCGATCAAGGATTGGTCAATAGGCGTATACCCCATAAATTGATAAAATTGTTGGTCGATCACATTCGTCACATATACTGTGCCTTCATTTCTACGAGCTACCTCAACGGCTTTTTTGAATGCAGCAAACGCTTGCTCGCTTCCGTCGATTCCAACTAATATTTTCTTATATGCTTGTTCCATTATTCCCACTCCTCTCGTTTCTCACTGCTGAATCGTTTTTGTTAAAAATTGTTCGATTTCTTCTTTTGTTTTACGATCTTTATTGACCAGACGACCTAGCTCTTTCCCATCTTTAATGACAATAAAACTTGGAATACCGAAAATATTCCATTCTGCTGCTAAGTCGATATACGCATCACGATCCATTTCGACAAATGTCCAATCTGAAAAGCGACGCTCGATCTCTGGCATTTGTGGTTTGATGAAGCGGCAATCGCCACACCAATCGGCAGTAAAGAAAAAGATATGATTGCCTTTTTCAACATAACCGGCTACTTCTTCAAGACTTTTAGGAGTAATCATAGGTTTACACTTCTTTCTTATTCTATATTCTACTTAAATTATACACCTTTACAAAAAACTGACCAAACTATATCTAAAAAATAAAAAACGAGCAAAAGCGGATAGCCTTCACTCGTTGATTACTTATTTTCCGTAAACGATCGTATTCACCGTTGATTTATCTAAGCCCTTCAATGTTTGGATCAACATTTCTCTGGCTGCTTCAAAGTCACGGATACTAAACATTGTTTGATGCGTATGGATATAGCGTCCAACCACACCGATAACAGTACTTGGGATTCCTTCATTTTGTGTATGAGCAGCACCCGCGTCGGTACCACCTTTTGATACAAAGTATTGATATGGAATATTGTTTGTTTCAGCAATATCTAGTAAATATTCACGTAAACGTGGCAACATGATCAATCCTGGATCTTGGATACGCATCAAGGTGCCTTCTCCTAGATGACCAAATGTGCCTTTTTTCGTTACTGTATCATCTGCTGCAGAGCAGTCTACCGCAAAGAATAGATCGGGTTTGAATTTGTTCACAGAAGCTTTTGATCCGCGTAAGCCCACTTCTTCTTGGACGTTGGCGCCGGCGATCAGCGTATGACCTAGTGTTTCTTTTTCTAGGGCTTCTAATGCTTCCAAGACCATCGTGCAACCGTAGCGGTTGTCCCATGATTTACTGATGATGTTTTTGCCGTTTGCTGTTTTGATCGTTTCTGCAAAAGGCACGATCGTATCTCCTGGTAAGACACCAAAACTCATTGCTTCTTCTTTTGATTCAAAACCAGCATCAAATAAAATGTCAGTTACTTCGACAGACTTTTGACCGCTTGTGCCACGTAATAAATGTGGTGGAACAGAAGAAGAAATACATGGGTAATTTTTACCTGATGACGTCTTCAATGTAAAGCGTTGAGCCGATACTACATAAGGATTCCAACCGCCTAGCGGAACCACTTTGAACAATCCGTTATCTTGGATCTGTGTCAACATAAAGCCAACTTCGTCCATGTGTGCTGCCACCATGACACGAGGTGCATCTGCTTCTTGGTGGTGGCGTAATCCAAAGATCCCACCTAATCCATCTAATTGTAATTCATCAACTAGTGGCTCCATGTGTTGTTCCATGTACGCGCGGATATCTTGTTCAAAACCGCTTGTTCCTTGTAATTCTGTTAGTTCTTTGATACGTTGAAATGTTTTTTCATCCATAATAATGATCGTCTATAATTCAGACTTGTCTCCTTTCAATCTCAGCTTTGATTTGTCTTAAAAAATAGTATCTGGACAAATCTATCGTGATTATTATACCGTATTTTATTTCAAAACGGTTATTTATTTCAAAGAAAATCAGATAGTGTGGTAAAATAAAGCCAAAGAAACTTGTGAAAGTGTAAAGGAGGGCAAGCAGCATGTATGAAGAAAGTGAACAGGCCTATTTCAAAGGTGGTTTAGCTGTCGGACTTGGTTTAGGATTATTAAGTGGCGTGGCAACTGCACTATGGTACAATCGCAACAAAACGATGTCCGCTGATGAAGTCTTAGCTACCATCAAAGAAGCATTTTTAGATGAAGGCTCGATTGAAGGCTCCTGGATCTCTTTTGAGAAAGAACCGACACGTAAATTTGCAATTCATTCAAAAGCTTATCGTGGTGGGATTTCTCGCATAGAAGATGGTGAAGTCGTCTATTATGAATTTTTAGCAGATGCCTATACTGGTACTGTTTTAGATATTTCTAGAAAAAAAGGAACAGATGCTTGATTTCATTTTTTAAAAGATTCTCTTAGAAATAGGCTTTCCTATGGATAAGAGCTTCTTTTTTTGCATAAAAACTGGTATAAACGTACATGATAGGTTATGCTTAGTTTAAACTTTTTCAATTTATTTAGGAGAGTGAAAAATGAATCACACAGAAAAAATTGCTGTCCTGATTCCTTGTTATAATGAAGAAGCAACGATTCCAACAGTCATTGCCGACTTTAAACGAGAATTACCAGAAGCAGATATTTATGTTTACGACAATAACTCAACGGACAACACTTACGACTTAGCAGTTGCAGCGGGTGCTATTGTAAAAAAAGAACCTCGTCAAGGTAAAGGAAATGTCATTCGTCAAATGTTTTTTGATATTGATGCAGACTACTACTTGATGGTAGACGGAGATGATACTTATCCAGCCGAAGCCGTACATGGACTTTTAGAAAAATTACGTTCTGGCGAAGCGGATATGGTCATTGGCGACCGTCTTTCTAATGGTACTTACTTTGAAGAAAATAAACGTGCCTTCCATGATTTTGGTAATAATTTAGTCAAAAATACGATCACTCGTTTATATAAAACAAAAATAAGAGACGTGATGACTGGCTACCGAGGATTTAACCGTATTTTTGTCAAAAGCTTCCCGATCATGAGTGCTGGATTCCAAATCGAAACGGAATTGACCATTCATGCCTTAGATAAAAAATTCAAATTAGTTGAGCTCCCTATTGATTACCGTGATCGCCCAGAAGGTAGCGAATCAAAATTGAATACCTTTTCTGATGGATTCAAAGTCATTATGATGATTATTAAAATGTGTAAAGATTATAAACCTATCCTATTTTTCAATATCTGGACAGTCATTTTCTTTTTAGCTGGTCTGTTCACTGGGATTCCTGTCATTCGGGAGTTTATGTTGACGAGCTTTATTACTAAAGTCCCTTCAGCCATATTAAGTACAGGATTGATGATCCTAGCTTTACTTTCACTAGTTACCGGTATGATTTTAGATACGGTCGTTACAAATGCAAAGAAAGAGTACGAACTGAACCTCTATCATGTATATCATGAGTATCATCAAAATAAAAAAGAAGAGAGATGATTTTATGCAATCATCCTCTTCTTTTTATCTTATCATTTATTTCTCTGATGCAATCGTCACAAACTTCACTTCGACATATTCCTCTACCCCAAAAGTTCCGTTCTCACGGCCAAACCCTGAATGTTTGACTCCCCCAAATGGTGTCGCAGAATTTGAGATTGTCGTATCATTGATACCGACCATGCCATATTGCAATTTATTGCTTACATTGTTGATCGTATGGATATTCGTCGCAAAGAAATATGATGCTAAACCAAAAATCGTATCATTGGCATCTTTGATTACTTGTTCTTTGTCTTCAAATGTAATGATTGGGATCACTGGTCCAAATGTTTCATTGTAGAAAATATCCATTTCCTTTTTCACGCCATCTAATACTGTCGGTTCAAAGAAGAAGCCATTTGCATACTCTCCGTCCGTCAGACGATGACCACCAGCCAAGATTTCTGCTCCTTTAGCTACTGCATCTTTTAATTGTTCTTCAACTTTTTTTACGCCTTCTTCATTGATCAATGGCCCCGTAGTTGGATCGTCTAACCCATTTCCAACAGTCACTTCTCTGATTTTTTCCACAATCAATTTTGTTGCTTGTTCTTTGATTTCTTTATGGATAAAAATTCGATTTGGTGACGTACATACTTGTCCATTGTTGATAAATTTCGTTTTGATCAATGTATCGACTGCTAATTCTACATCGGCATCTGGAAAAATAATAAATGGCGCATGTCCACCTAGCTCCATAGAAACTTTTTTCAAGGTAGGTGCTGCTTGTTCATTTAGAATTTGTCCAACTTCTGTTGAACCTGTGAATGTGATTTTTTGGATATCATCCGATTCAGACAAAATCTTTCCAATAGTTGAGGAGTCCCCCATGACGATATTTACGACGCCATCTGGAAAGCCAGCTTTGTGGAATAGTTCCATCAGCGCAAGTGCTGATAGAGGCGTTGATTTTGCTGGTTTTAAGATTACCGTACAGCCTGCGGCGATTGCCGGCGAGATTTTACGAATGATCATGTTGGATGGAAAGTTCCATGGTGTGATGGCGCCGACGACACCTACTGGTTGTTTACGTGCTTGCCATTGTTTCCCTTCAGGTGAAGGAATGATTTCTCCCATGATTCGTTGGCCTTGCGCTGCATTCCAGCGAAGGTTTTCGACATTTGTTTGGATTTCTGCTGTCGCTTGAGCAAGCGGTTTCCCTTGTTCCATCGTCATGATTTTTGCTAAACGTTCGCTGTCTTCTTCTACTAGATCAGCCATTTTATTCATTAATTTTGCTCGTTCGCTTGGTGCTGTTCTTGACCAACCTTCGAATGCCTGGTTGGCAGCTTCAATGGCTTCTTTTGTCTCTTTTTCGCCACCTTGTTGGACGCTTGCTAATGTTTCACCAGTTGCTGGATTGACGACATCAACTGTTCCTTCAGAGCCTTCAAGCCATTTGCCATTAATATAAAGATGAGTTTCTACTTGCGGTAAATCATATTTCCCCATAGTTTGCCTCCTCTATTCTTAATTACATAACAACCGTAACATTAATAAAGTCAAAGCTCAAACCATCTGTTTAACGTGACTTTGTCTCACTCAGCCTTACAAATTCAATTTTTTTATTCTTTTGAAGAATAAATTGCTCGTTCATTCAAAAGCTTTGTTACAATGAAGTAGATTACTAAAATGATTTTATCCTACGACTAAAGGAGTGTTTTTATGGGGCTATTTGATGGCTTGATGGGTAACGCTACCCAAAAAGATACAACCAATATCACAAGAGAAGTTCAAGAGATCCTGATTCCAATGGAACAGGTAGAGTTAGCGTTCAAATTAGTACGTGATTTGATTATTTTCACCGACCGTCGGATGATTATCGTCGATAAACAAGGAATGACTGGTAAAAAAAGCGAATATAAATCGATCCCTTACCGTTCGATTTCACGTTTTTCGATTGAAACAAGTGGGCATTTTGATTTAGATGCTGAATTGAAAATTTGGATCTCTAGCGCAGAACTACCCGCTGAATCGTTACAATTTAGAAAAGATAAGAATATCATCGCCGTACAACAGGCACTTGCAACAGCTGTTTTATCTTAAACTCATAATCAATACAAAGAAGCCTACTCATCCAAAACTTGAAGTATTTTGGGGTGGGTAGGCTGATTTTGCAGTGTTGTCGACTTCTGCAAAAACGCTTCTAGAGACTTAAAATTTTATAATACATAGCCTTCATTTTTTTGATCTTTTGCTCTTTTTTCTTTAAAGTCCATTTTTTCTAGTTTAAGTTTTTTCATATTTTCCGCTTTGATTTTATTGATTTCTGCAAAAGAACGTTGTTTGATACTCTCAATTTCTTGTCTTCTTTTTTCTTTTATCTTATCTAGATCTTTTTCTTTCATCTTGCTCTCCTTTCTTTTTGAAGAAGTTTGGTTTCTAAGATTCACTGTAACCCTACAAATCTAGAAAGTAGCATCAATCGAACAAGAGAGTGGGACGTTCAAGTATCTTCTATTCATATTCTAGATTTTTGAAAATTTATCTCTCTTTATTTTTTTCACTTTGCCCAATAGCCTGAGAATCACCACTGTGTGATACTTCTTTACTATCTTTAGTTACTTCTTTATTTCTGTCGACTTCATTTAATGCTTGCTCTTTAACTGTTGCTAAAATTCGCGCTTTTCTTTCTTTAAGACTTTCTAGTGTTTCGTGTTCCATCGTAATCCCTCCTTTAGCAATTATTCTACTGAATAAATGGATAAAGAATGAACAAATTTTTTTTGAAAATAAAAAAAGTATTTCCTCCAAACTATAAAGAGAAAAATTACTGTTGGATAGTCGCTTGTGAACATTCAGCAGACTAACTGTATTATTGATTCATCACTTCACTCTTCAAACAAATAAAAATATACAAAAAACTGCATGTATCCACTTGATTCAGTGAATACATGCAACTATCTATTTTGCTATTATTTACTCACTCTATCAGCCTTG
The DNA here is from genome assembly GCF_050555445.1 of Enterococcus sp. DIV1304_2. Lineage (NCBI taxonomy): Bacteria > Bacillati > Bacillota > Bacilli > Lactobacillales > Enterococcaceae > Enterococcus > Enterococcus sp. DIV1304_2. Next base: position 255,595 of record NZ_CP187851.1, on the reverse strand, counting down.
TTCTTTTTGAAGAAAATCTTTGAACCAACGAAAGCTTTTTTTGGGTACGCGTTTCATATCACGCAGATCATGATTTCCTCTATTAACGTAAACCATTCCGTATCTCTTTTCCATATCACCTTTTGAGCTAGGTAGATCAATTAATCCCCAGCCTAGATAGCCTAGTACTTCACAGCCGTCAATGCGCATGGCATCTTGCATCGCTTTAATATGTTGTTCATGGTAATAAATGCGGTAATCATCTTGAATAGGTGTACTACCATCCCACTTTTCCTGCGTGCCTATCCCATTTTCAACAGGGAAAATCGGTAGATTGTATTTTTGATACATCTTGTTGATGATATCTCTAAAGCCAAGAGGATCAATTCCCAGATTCCACTCATTCATCGAAACAAATGGATTTTCCACTTCACCATACGTCAAATAATAGTTTGGTGCGACATCTGCTGGAATGTTTTTATGGCTGATACTTCCGGTACAATAGTAACTGAATGCTAAATAATCACTTGTTACTTTTCCGATCTCAGCAAGTTCTTCCTCTGTCATATCTACGTTCAAATGCTGTTTTTCAAACGTCAAAACTTGTTTCGAATAACCACGTCCACAAAAGGCATCCAAAAGATTCTGGTTGATAAATTCATCCCATTCTCTCGCAACCAATACATCTTTGGGATGATTAGTCGCAGGGTACATATTAGAATAAGCTAACATCCCACCGATTTGCCCCTCTGTTGTTTCATGGATGTAGTTGGCGATTTTTGCATGTGCGACCATGATATTATGAGCGATTTGATGAATATTATCCGCTGTATCTTCCGTATTCAATGTTCCCCCATATAATAGTGCCAAAGGTGTTGAATACAAATTTTGTTCATTGAAAGTCACCCAATATTTGACTTTGTTCTTGTAGCGATCCACCATTTTTTTTCCGTATTCCACAAAAGCATCTACGACATGTTTACTCATAAAGCCATCGTAATTCTGCGCAAGATGAAGCGGCATATCAAAATGATAGAGACATAGCATCGGTTCAATATTCCGTTCTAACATCGCATCGATATAGCGATCATAAAATAAGAGTCCTTCTTCATTGAATGCCCCATCACCTGTTGGATTGACACGTGACCAAGAAGTTTGGAAGCGATAAAAGTTCATGCCCATTTCTTGCATCAAATCAAGATCTTCTTCATATCGGTGATAGCGATCAATCCCATGCTTCCAATCTGAGGTAGTTTCAGTGGCTTCACGAACGTCATAAACAGACAAGCCTTTTCCGCCTTCGTTCCAAGCGCCTTCTGTTTGCATACTTGAGGAGGAATCTCCCCAAAAAAATTTTTTCTTTCCCATCTTACCATTCCAATCATCGTTCTATTTATCATTTGTGTATTTCCTTTAGCAATCGGTTAAGAAAGACTCATCTCAGCATTTGTACGAGCAACCCGTTCACTGATTTTTAAGAATGGCAGATATAAGAAGACTAACGCGACAATAATGACTGCTTGAACAACAATTGCTCGCCAATCACCTGCAGTTGCTAAAAAGCCACTTAAAAACGGTGGTGTTGTCCAAGGAATGGTCACCACACAGCGATTGACTAGCTCCATTGATGTTGCTAAATAGCCAATAGTCGTACCTACGATCGGTGATAATACAAAAGGAATGATCATCGGTAAGTTGAAGACGATCGGTAATCCAAAAATCACAGGTTCATTGATGTTGAAAATATTAGGACCTAACGCCAACTTAGATAAATCTTTATATGCTTGATAGCGACTAAAAAGTAAAATTGCTATCACTAAAGCAATGGTCGAACCAGTACCACCCATCAAAGCGCCATATACTTGGTGGAACGCTGAGTTGATAATGTGAGGAGCAGCTTCCCCATTCGCAGTAGCTGCCATATTCTCATTCATATTTACCATCAATAATGGATCTAGGATCGGACCGGTGATGACAGATTGATGGATACCGAAAGAAAATAGTAAGTTTCCAAAGCAAACTAAAAACAAGTAGCCAAAAAATGAAGTCCCTACACCACGTAATGGCTCTTGGATGAATTGTTCAATGATTCTCATAAAATCATTTCCTGTTAATTGGATCAAAAATGAAGCAAAGGCAAACAATGAAACGACAATGATCAATGGGAACATCGTGTTAAAAGATTTTCCTACTGCTGGCGGTACACTATCTCCTAAATTGACTTGCAATTTCTTAGAACGTGTCAAACGAATGTATAGCTCTGTTGCCAATAATCCAGTAATGATGGCAGCAAAGACTCCTTTTGAACCAATATTCCCGTAACTGATGACCCCACTGATTTCCACAGCCGTTTCCCCATTGATCGGTGTTGTCTCAATCATTGTTGGAAGCAACGTCAAAAATGCTGGAACAACAGCGATCACAACCCCAATTGGGTTATCATATTCTCTATTTTTTGACAAGAAATAGCCAATGGTGATCACAAGAATAATCCCAGTGATATTAAGGGTCGCGTTCGTAATGATCGATCCCCAGTTTTGCCAAGATGCCATTGTGTCCGCGCTGATCATATTTTGGAACCAACCTGACGGATCTAACACGACCGAATTAATTAAAATAGCAATACCTGCTAAAATGAATAAAGGCATGATAGTAGCAAACGAATCACGTAGTGTTCTCAAATAAATTTGATTGCCGATTTTTTGTGCTGTTAAAACAAATTTCCCCATCAAAGCTTCCCTTTTTTTCACATCCATTTATTTATGCCTCCTAAATTGTCTATAGTTGTATATCAACTTCTAATACAGAATATCACCTGAAAACGTTTTTGTAAATACACAATTAAAATTAGTATATACTTATTTCTGAGAAAAAGAAAAAAGACCACACTTGATCGTGACAAGCACAGTCTTTTAAGCATTATTATCTAATTGATATCGGCTACTATTTTTCCTGACGTATAGGGATATCTTGTCTTAGATAGATCAAACGGCGTACCATCATCAAAAAAGACGATCTGATTGGTTTCTAAAATCGGTTCTCCTACCTCGATCTCAAACTCTTCACTGTCTAAATGATTTGCTTTTGAAGCAATGATCACTCGACGGGCCGCACTGACCACATAACCCAACTCTTCTCTGATATAGTTGTAGATAGACCCCTTTAAAATCTCTTCATCCAAATCTTTGATATACTTAAGAGGCATGATGGATGTCTCTATACTTCTCGCCTCTCCATTTACATACCTTACACGTTTGATGTCATAGACCGGATCAGTCGCTTTTATTTTCAGTTCCTCAGACTCATAAGAAGTGGGGAAACGCACGTCAAAGCGGATGATTTTACTGGTCACCTCCGTCCCTTCTTGAGCAGAAGTCCCGAATACACTATTGATCTGGGTCACATTCTCCTTGTCCTTTTTAATGTTGCTTCTCACATATGTCCCCGATCCTCGTCTTGTGTACAGTAAAGATTCATCGATCAGTAACTGTATCGCTTTTCTAATCGTTACTCGACTCGTATTGTAGGTTTTTGCTAATGTTTCTTGATTTGGTAATAGCTCGCCTTCTTTAAACTCCCCTTCAATGATTTTATTTTTCAAGGAGTGGGCAATTTCTATATATTTAGGCATGTTTATTTCACCTCCGGAAATTTGTATACACTTATTATAATATTAGATAAACAACTAATTGTAAATAACCTTTACAACTATAACACATAAATAATCGATTCATTGACCGAATGTTTCTTCATTTATCCAAATAAGCAAGATTCGGAGTCAAAAAAAGCCTTCAGAGAATCTATTTCTCCGAAGGCCATATGCCACTCAAGTCTTTATCACTTATTACCTATTGAATTTTATCATGTTTGATCAAAAATAAGCGTACAACTATTTCTGACTTTTGCAATTATTATTTTACTACGAACAAACATATTTTCAGTCTTTACTTCGCCAAACGATAGATAGCATCCGCATAGATCGCTGTCGCACGAAACAAGTCATCTAGACTCATAAATTCATTCGCTTGGTGCATTGTATCTGTGTAGCCTGGGAACATTGCGCCATACGCAACACCGCGTTTTAATAAGCGTCCGTATGTGCCGCCACCGATGATTTGTTCGTAGCCTTTTTCGCCGGTATGATCTTCGTAGACTTGTAATAATGTTTCAACCAACGGATCATCCATTGGTACATAATGTGGTTCCATTACACGGGCACCACGAGTAACTGATGCACCTTCGTCTGCTACTGTTTTGTTCAATTTGCTTTCTAATTCATCTGTGGTTGTGCCTTTAGGAAAACGGAAGTTCATGTTGATATAGTTATCGTCTTCTGAACCATTTTCTTTAAACGCAAACAACCCAGCGTTCATTGTTAGTTTACCCATTTTTTCGTCTTCGTGGGCAACGCCTAATTTCTCACCATAAAAGTCTTCATGGACGTAAGTAGCTGCCACATGGATGAATTGTTTAGCTGCACCGATAAATTCGTAATCATCAAGGAAGTTTGCTAAGAAAGATCCGGCATTGATCCCTGATTGTGGGCTTGCGCCATGTGCACCTTTTCCGACTACGTTGATCGTAACAAATGTATGCTCTGCTTCGATCGAACCGTTGATTGGATTTGCTTCAATAAATTCATAAAATGCCTTTTCTAATGCAACTGCTGCATCTGCGCTTGGTACTTCGATTTTTGCAGTCGCTGTTCCTGGCACCATGTTTTCACGTAAACCTGACGTAAATGATTTCAGTACATAGTCGCCGGCGTTATCGCCTTTAAAGCGGAATGCGAAAGAAACATTGCCTTTTTCTCCGTTGATGATCGGGAATTCCGCATCTGGTGAGAAACCGAAATCAGGTTCTTCTTCATGTTCAAAGTAGTAAGCCATGTCTGCCCAACCACTTTCTTCGTCACTACCTACGACAAAGCGAACTTTTTTCGATAATTCTAAGTCTAGGTCTTTGATGATTTTCATCGCATAGTAGGCAGCCATACTTGGTCCTTTGTCATCACTTGAACCACGAGCAAAGATTTTTCCATCTTTGATCACTGGTTCGTAAGGATCAGTATCCCAGCCATCGCCAGCGGGCACTACATCCATATGACCAAAAATACCTAAGGTTTCGTCTCCTTCACCTAGATCGATGTGTCCTGCGTAATTGTCCACGTTTTTTACAACGAAGCCATCACGTTCACCATAAGCAAGCATGTGTTTCAATGCGTCACGAGGCCCAGGTCCAAATGGTGCATCTGCAGTTGCTTTTGAATCATCACGTTCACTGCTTACGCGTAAAAGATTTTTTAAGTCTTCAAGCAAGTCTTCTTTACGTGCTTCGACTTCTTTTTGCCAATTGATTGTCATAAAGTTACTCCTCCACTCATTCAGTCTACGAGTTCATCATAACATAAATCAGACAAATTGTTTAAAAAATCAGACAACGGATAAACGAAACAGTTTTTTCCCTAAATATTATGGGCTATAATGAAAAAAAGGAGGCTTTCCCATGGAACTAAATGAACAATTACTCCAACAAGTGATTACTCCTCGCCCCATCGAATCTCATAAAGGTACATTTGGTAAAGTCCTGTTGATTGGCGGAAACGAGCAATTCGGTGGTGCGATCATCATGAGCGCTTTAGCAGCTGTCCATAGTGGGGCTGGCTTGACAACTGTTGTAACAGATCCTAATAATCATGTGGCCGTCCATAGTCATTTACCAGAAGCAATGGTGGGGGATTGGACAAATAAAGAAACATGGTATTCGGCTTTTGAAGATGCGGATGTCTTACTAATTGGTTCGGGATTAGGAACCAATCAACAAAGCCTTGAACTTCTGCAATTTGTCTTGACCAATCAAACAAAAAAACAATGGTTAGTCATTGACGGTTCTGCTTTGACATTGCTCGCTACGCATTCGCTGGAGCTTCCTTATCCAGAGCATACCGTTCTCACTCCCCATCAAATGGAATGGCAACGTGTCAGCGGATTGAGTTTAGAGGAACAGTCTAGAGAAAATAATCAGCTGAAGCAACAAGAATTAGGTGCATCACTTGTTTTAAAAAGTCATCAAACAACGATCTATGGGCAAAATGGGATCTATTACAATACAGCAGGTTCACCAGCCATGGCAACAGGTGGTATGGGTGACACGTTAGCTGGTATGATTGCTGGTTTTTTAGCTCAGTTTCAAAAAAACGAGGAAACGATCAGTGCCGCTGTCTATTTGCATAGCTTTATCGGCGACCAATTAGCAAAAGAGCGATATGTCGTTTTACCAACTGAAATCAGTCAGCAGATCCCAAGATGGATGCATTATTTTAGTCAAAGATAAGAAGGAGCATCACAATGGAAAAATATACCGGCTACCTTAGAGAGCCTTTTTATTACGAAACCGATCAAATGGGTATCATTCACCACAGCAACTATATCCGCTGGTTCGAAGAAGCACGTGTTGCCTTGTTAGAACACTTGGATTTTAGTTACAAGAAAATCGAAGAACAAGGCATCATTATCCCTGTACTAGGCGTAAGTTGCGAATACAAAGAAATGATCCGTTATGGGGACAAAATCTTGATCCAACCGATTATCGAAAGCTACACAGGCACACGCTTGAATTTCCGTTATGAGATTTACGGTACAGAAGATCAGCGTTTACGGACGACCGGTACAAGCCAGCACTGTTTCTTACTTGCAGAAAATCAACGTTTAGTCAAACTAAGCCGTGTCAATCCTAGCTTGGATAGTCTGTTTAAAACTTATGCAAACATCGACGCAGCCCCTGATTCTGCAACAGAAATAAAATAAAAGAAAAAATAAGTGTTTATTCTTGCCTTTTAACCCCCGATTTGTATAATGGAAAGAAAAAAAGCAGGTGATTATGATGTATGTCGTGAAAGTACTACACGGTTATATTGATAAAACTGGCTGTCGCACACGTGAAAAAAACCCGGAAAACTTGCTTGTCTTCAAAGACAAAAAAGAATCAGAAACCTTTGCCAATCAAATCGGTGGTCGTGTCAAACAACTGCAGGAAGTTCGCCCAGATTGACTGTTGCTTTCGTGAAAGGATGAGATGTTCGCACTATGGATATGTATTGAAAAGAGTCGACAAACCAATTGTTTGCGGCTCTATTTTTGTGTTTCTGTTCGCTGATCAGCTCGTCCCCTTACTCTATTCTCAGGAAAGGATATGCTATACTAGGTATAGCTTTTTGAAAGGGGTGTTCTATGGGGAACAATTTGCAACAACAAGCATACGAAGCCATCAGACAACAAATCATCTATTCTGAATTAGCTCCTGGGAGTAAGATTTCCGACAGAATCTTAGAAGAACAACTAACGATTGGACGCACGCCAATTCGAGAAGCATTGATCCAACTTAGAAATCAGGAATTGATCAAAACAATTCCTCAATCCGGTACATATATCTCAAAAATCGACATACGTTCCGCAGACTTGGCACGTTACATGCGAGAAAAATTAGAACAACCGATTTTACAAGAGTGCAGTGCTAAAATGAACGATACCGCTCATCAACGCTTGGAGATGATTTTAGAACAGACGGATCAAGCCATCTTGGCACAAGACAAAAAAACCTTCTTTCTTTTGGATAAAGCCTTTCACCAAATGTGTTACAAAGTTGCGGGGAAAGAAGAAATATGGACTTGGCTTGAAAGCTATAGCACTCACTTAGATCGTTTCCGTTGGTTGCGTTTGACGATTTCTGAATTAGATTGGGGCCGTGTATTAGATGAACATCAAATCTTATTGAGAGCCATGAAAGAACACGCACTTGATGAAGTGGGATTTCTTTGTAACCTCCACCTCCATATGATCATTGAGGAACAAGAACAAGTGATCCTTCATTATCCGAATTATTTTGAAGCATCCTCTGAAAGATGATTCAAAAGAGGCGTAACGCTCCGCAATTTTTAGGAACGTTTGCGCCTTCTTTTGCCTTATTCAAATAGATTTACAATGACTGAACAAGTCGCTCACAGAGTAGAGGATCATACGGCCAAATCATAGCGACTTCTAACACATATGGTGAAAATCCTACGTTATTCAACTTCTCCGAAAAGCTCATCGCTGCAATCTCACTCAATGTTCGGATCTTAGACTGATGGCGATACCCAAAAAATCGCCATAGTTCTACAGTTTTCTGTTGGGTATACAATGTAGGATCGCATGTTTCAAGATGATGATACAATTCATGCGCTAAAATCAAAGAGGTAACTTTTTCCAACGGGAGCGCAGTGATCTTTTCCTGTTCAAACTTCTGGATTGGTTCTGTCATTAAACAGATCCCCGTTGTTTCATCGTAAGTGGCGAGTGTCAAACGATCATTCCGCCATGCTGTTTCTCCATAGGAGATAGCGACATTTAATGTACGACAAAGCGCATGAATATTTCTTGTATGGTACTTTCGATAAATTACTTCTGCTAACCTTTCTCCACATTGTCTCGCCAGTTCTCCCCACGCTCTTTGCTCAGAAAGTGAGAGTTTCCCTACTAAAATCTCTCGTTTAAATTGATAATCACACCACTGTTTATCAGAAATCGTCATTAATTTTGAAATCAACTCATCTAGTTTACTTTTGCTTGATATTTCCCGCAATCACGATCACTTCTTCCGCTGGTTCCAACATCGCGATTTCTAACTCCATCAAGAGTTGTAGTTGTTCAAATTCTGTCGCCGAAAAATCTGCGACACGTGCGCCGATACATAGATAAAATTCTGGACGAGCAATCAGTTCAGTCTGATAGACCGCCAGTTCATCCCATAACTGTTGAACAGCGAAGAGATATTGTTCAGCTGTGGTTTTTAAACATTTGGCATACCCTCTTTGAACTTTGATAAATCCTTTTTGGTCGATAATCCGTAATGCGCCGATAGAATGTTCTGGACTATTTTCCCCAATCACATAGAAGAAGTCAGTATTCGCTAATAAGGAAACAGCTTTTAGAGGCATCCGCAGGTCTTCTGACGCTATTGACAACGCCTCATTTTTACTGATCTGTTTTGTTAAATCAGTCGCTTTGACTTCCGTTGATCCTGTGGCAATTGCTGTGATTTTTGAGGTTTGAGGATCAATTTCAACATGGACTTCAATCGATTCCGGTGTGGCGCCAGATTCGATTGCTTTATTCATCGCTTCATTTTTCAATCCTCGAATATCTTCTTTGCTTGGTGAAGGAATGATCCGTTCCACTACATCTCTCACCATCGCTAATGCCACACCGATCGAAGAAATCACTTCTGCATTTTCCGGTATGGAGTACTTAACACCCATTTTCCGACTAAAATAGGTGATCAAGGAAGCTGCTCCACCGCCTACACCCACCAAAGAGATTTGTTCTTTCTCCAATTGATATTTTTCTGCCAGTTCCAAAATGACTGGTTCGATTTTTGCATAAGCTTTTGCCATGATCTGCTCAGCGATGTCTTCCACAGTAGTCTGACAATACGCAGCCAAAGCTTCCATGGCTTTTCTTGCGGCTTGTGGATCACCATAGGAAAAATGTTCTTCTTGGACAAGACCAAGAACATTCGCTGCACAAGAATTGGTGATAGTGACCTCTTTTCCGTCTGCCAAAATTACTTTGACATAATCAGCCGGATCTCCTTCAACAGGGGAGAAAAAGACAACTTTCGGTTGATCGATTTTTTCAATCGGTGTGAATACAGCATAATCCAACCCAGCGATATGGGCAGAACGTGGTCCTACATCAAGAATCCCTGTCCGATCTGCCCGAACCATCGAACCACCGGCAACACCTAAGACACGAACATCTAAAGAGGAAATATAGGTCGCATGCCCGCCGACCACTGAGTAATCGATGGCAGGACGCCCATTTCTGATGACACCAATATTTGTCGTTGTCCCTCCTACTTCAAAATACACACCATTCGAGGCACGTAAATACATCAAAGAACCCATGACAGAGGCAGCTGGTCCTGAAAGCAACGTTAAAACTGGCCGCTTCTTCATTTCAGCGATTTCCATTACCCCACCATCGCCACGCATGATCATCAAAGGAACATTGACACCGGCAGCTCTAACCGAACGTTCAGTCGACGTCGCTGTCTCCAACATTTTAGGCAAAATCGAGGCATTGATCGCTGCCGTTCGCGTTCGTCTCGTCAACCCATAAAGCTTAGTGATCTCAGAAGCCATCGTTGTTGGTATCCCTTGTTCCGAGGCAAGGGAATAAATGACCTGTTCCGACTCACTATTATCTACGCCAAAAGCCATTGAAGAAACCAAAACTTCCGCCTGTTCCTTTTTCAGTGTAGCAATCGTCTCTAACACTCGTTCGTTTGTCAGTTGTTTAAGTGGTAAGAAGACATTTGCAATGTCTATTTTTCGATTATTCCCTAAATCGATCGGGGCTAACCGAGTTTGTCTTTTCGCCAAAAAACCTTCGAATCCACCCTTTGCCATTCCGATCACTCCTACTTTTGCCACATCTCCTTCAATCAAGGCATTCGTTGCTTGGGTCGTAGAATGCGCGACAAAAACGACATCTTCCGGACTGATCAGATTTTCTTGCAAACAATTTTGAAACGATTGTACGACCCCGGCAGCTACACCCTCTGGATGGTGATGCGTTGTTTTAACAGATGATTTACCGATGATTTCATGTGTCGCATTGTCGATTGCGACTGCTTTTGTATGGGTACCACCTACATCGATGCCCATTCTTACTGCACGCTTCATTTTTGCATCCTCCAAATTTTTTACTTTCTATAACTATCAAAAATTACCATAAAGGATCAACGTCAAGATACAGACGATCACACCGATCGCCCACCCTGTCGGAATCGATTTTTTCATGAATTCACGAGAGGAAACTTTTGTATACCCTAATCCCCAAGCGATCCATGATTGAGTTATATCTAAATGCTGCGGCGCAATGGTCGTTGTCGCAAATAATGGAAATAAAAAGGCAACGGGCATCGTCGGATTGACTGCTAAAACTACTGCTAAAATCGCTGATCCCGAACCGACTAGACTCAACGGACCACGGAAAAACCCGAGAGGGGTCAACAATGCAAAGGCAAGTGCCAATACAACAGGTGTCTGGGGAATAAAATCGCCAAGGATCGCAGAGAAATAAGAAGAAGCATACACCGCCGAATTATTGAACATCGCTAAAGTCATCAAAAAGCCAACCATTGGTGCCACATCTGTTGCTCCATCTGTAAATAATTTAGCGAATTGTCGACAGATCTCCTTGTATCCCCCACGTAATTTCCCTGTAAATAGCAACGCCCAGATCCCAGCCAACATAAAACCAAGAATGATCGGGATTTCTAACACCACCACTCCTAACACAGGTATAACGACTGCCAACCAAGAAATCATTGGCGCTTCCCCACCTTCTCGTGGAAGTTCAGCTGCCATTGCATAGCGTTTCTTCGGGTTCATTGATATATTAGCTACAAGCAGAACGATTACTAAACTTACGATCATGCCAATCATTCCGATTTGAAAGTAATCATTGTATGTATAATTTTCAGCCGCAGAATTAAACCCTGCATAGATCGTTTGGTATTGCTTGAAATTGACAATATTTGCAAAGATCCCTGCCATAATCGAACCCATGAATGCAAATAGAGCAACAGGTGCAGCAATTCCTAACGACATCAAAATCGGTAAGACGATCACGGCAATTGAAATCACTGGGCCAATCCCGGTCATCGACATAAAAATAATTGACGTTACAAGACATAAAAGGCTCATCGTGATCCGCGGTTTATCACCGCCAAGCTCTACGACTTTTCGAATCAATGTAGCCGCTATCCCACTATCTACCAATACTCGACCAAAAAAAGCACCAAAGAATACATTCACTAAAATCGATTTCGCATATTCCGCTGGACCAGTAGCATATACATGGGTCAACACATCAATGACTGACTGTCCTTCCATTGCGGCATTCGGTGAGAAAAAATTACCAACCAGCGCCAATCCCATCCAAATCGTCGCCATGATCGCTAAACCGACCATCAAATTAAGTCCTTTGACACAATACCAAACCATAAAGAAGAACGACAAAATCAACAACATACCAATAATCATTTCACTCATAGACTCACTCCATTCTATTTCATCTCACTGATATATCAGTTGATTCATTCTACCTCACAGAGAAATCGCTTTCATTAAATATTGACGACAGAACAAGGACATATGATTAAAGAAGATTCATTACGAGCTACTGAAATGTTTTTTTAAAAAACATTTCAGTCAGATAACTATATACACAAATTCATTATCTAAGACATAAAATGAGCTATAATCACCTCTCTTTTCAAAAAAATATCATGTACTTTATCTATTTGGTTATTTCAATTTATTTGTACATAACAGAAATTTTATTGAAGTTTGATAGATATAAAAAAACACATCCAGAAAACCTGGATGTGTTTAGCTATTCTAGCGCTTATTTAGCTAAAGCGTCTTTTGCTTGGTCAGCTAATGCAGTAAATGCTGCTGCATCATGGACAGCCAAGTCAGCTAACATTTTGCGGTTGATGTCGATTTCAGCTAATTTCAAACCGTGCATCAATTTTGAGTAGCTTAAGCCATTCATACGAGCCGCTGCGTTGATACGAGCGATCCACAATTTGCGGAAGTCGCGTTTCTTTTGACGACGATCGCGATATGCGTAGTTGTATGAATTCATTACTTGTTCTTTTGCTGTTTTAAATAAAGTGTGTTTTGAACCGTAGTAACCTTTTGCTAATTTCAGCATTTTTTTGCGACGTTTACGAGTTACTGTTCCACCTTTTACACGTGCCATGTATAATTCCTCCTAATAAAAATAAATCTTTAAATTTCAGTTATTTTACGTTCTTATTTCATTTTTGCTAGTTGTTGACGAATACGTTTGAAATCGCCACTAGAAACCATGCGCGCTTTACGTAATTGACGGCGTTGTTTTTTAGTTTTACCGTGGAAACGGTGACTTGTAAACGCACGGAAGCGTTTCAATCCGCCTTTACCAGTACGTTTGAAACGTTTTGCTGATCCGCGGTGTGTTTTTTGTTTTGGCATGACTATATTTCCTCCTCAAAATCTTTCGTTATCCGACTATTGACTGTCCAACAATCAGTTAGTCATTCAAATTACTTACTGTCGTTTTTCGGTGCCAGCGTCAAGAACATGCTGCGTCCGTCCATTTTCGCTTTTTGTTCCACTGTTGCAATATCAGCAGTTTCTTCAGCTAAGCGATCCAAGACTTTTTGACCAATTTCTTTGTGGGTAATGGCACGGCCTTTGAAACGGATAGAAGCTTTCACTTTATCGCCTTTCTCTAAGAACTTACGTGCATTACGAAGTTTTGTATTGAAGTCATTCAAATCAATCGTTGGACTTAAACGAACTTCTTTTACATTGATCACTTTTTGTTTTTTACGCGCTTCGCGGTCTTTCTTTTGTTGCTCGAAACGGTATTTTCCGTAGTCCATGATTCGCGCTACTGGTGGTTTCGCACCTGGAGCAACTAACACAAGATCCAAGTTTGATTGTTCTGCAATTTGCAATGCTTCTGCTTTTGACTTAACTCCTAATTGCTCACCATCTGAACCGATCAATCGTAATTCACGTGCACGAATGCCGTCGTTAACCATCATATCCTTTGCTATGGTCATTCACCTCCAAATATTATGAGAGAAAGAAAAGCTTACCGAATGAACGGCAATAAAAAAAACGAGTTCTTTTGATAGAACCCGCACGTACTCCATCTATACTACATATAGATGAAAACTATCTAGCCCAGTGACTGTATCAACTAAGGCGAGAAGCGGGTGCTTCTGCTTTTATTTCTCAACTTAATTATCATACCAAATCTATTTCTTTTTGTCAATCATTTCTTCACTTTTTTCTATTTGATCGTAGCACTTCCTCATCTTGTACGCATTCTAAATGGACTGTTGTTCCGCATATCACCAATCGAATATAAATTCCTTCTGCTACTACTCCATCTACGTTTTATATAATTCCATTTCTTTTATTTTAAGATAACTACAACAAAACCTGAACAAATCATTCATTTCTTAATCCCCTAAAAAGTATCCTTTTATCAAAAATTTATTTACGCTTTCAAAAAAAGGTACTAAAACCCTTAAAAATCAACATTATAACAAATCGTATTATTTATGTTCCTATTATTTTTTTACCTACACATCGGTATAAACTGATTCGTAACTACTTGTTTTTTTTGATAATCTTAATTTCAGATAACATAAAAAAATGATAATTACGAAACTCATCGTTCAATATATGTTATCTAAATCTTATTTACATATGGAGGAAAAAATGAAAAAACAAATTTTGGGTACAGTTTTATGCTCGGGGATCTTATTTGGAGCAAGCTTAGCGATTGGAGAACAAGACGCTTCTGCTCACGGGTATGTCGAATCACCGATCAGTCGTGCGTATCAAGGACATTTAGATCGTAATGTTAATTTATCCGCTGCAGCAGCAAAATATGGTCCTGTCATTTATGAACCACAATCATTAGAAGCTGGGAAGGGATTCCCAGAAAGAGGTCCTGTCGACGGTCGTATTGCTTCTGCAAACGGAGCGGTTGGCGGAAGCTTTTTGCTAGATAATCAAACAGAAACAATGTGGACAAGACAAAACTTAGATACAGGCGTGAATACATTCAGATGGCGCTATACACAATCTCACCGTACAACTAAATGGCATTATTACATTACTAAAGTAGGATGGAACCCGAATGCACCACTGAAACGTAGCGATTTAGAGTTGATCACAGAAATCCAACATGATGGAACTGCTTCTGCAAATAATCGTAACCACACAGTTAACATTCCAAACGACCGTATCGGTTATCATGTTGTTTTAGCTGTATGGGACATTCATGATACAGGCGGTGCCTTCTATCAAGTAGTCGATGTCAACTTGAAAGGTGATTCAGCGATCCCAGTAGCACCAACAGCACCACAAAACGTGCGTGCGACGAATGTAACTTCTTCAACTGTCCAATTAGCTTGGAATAGTCAAGCGAACACTGCATCTTACAATGTTTATCGTGATGGCGCATTGGTCGGAAATACATCATCGCCAGATTTCAATGATACAAACTTAACTGCAGATACTTCTTATAACTATGAAATCGAAGCAGTTGGACAAACTGGCTTAGTCTCTGCTAAAACAGCTTTGACAGTAAAAACTGCAACAGAAAATACACAAGAAAAACCAACTACACCGACTCACTTGCACTCAATGGGTCAAACAAGTTCAAGTGTTTCATTGATGTGGGGCGCTTCTACTCATTCAAAAGGAATCAAACAATACAACATCTACCGTAACAATCAATTGATTGGTTCAACAAAAGAAACAGAATACGAAGTGTCTGGATTAGCTGCAAACACTGCCTACTCATTCGTGGTTCGCGCAGTCAGCAATACGGATGAACTATCTGATGCAAGCAATGCGTTATCTATTACGACAGATCGCGATGACAATGGCGGCGACGGTGGTGGTGAAGTCACTCCAGGACGTCAATGGACAGTAGGAAGCTTATTCGCACCGGTTTCTTATACAGCAGGTGAAGAAGTTGTTCACAACGGTGTGACATATATTACTTGGCAATCTCACTTGAACTATGGTGATACAAACTGGGCGCCAGGAATTGCTCATGCTTTATTCTATCCTAAATAAAATAAACCTTATCAACGTAATTAAAACGATAATATAGAAAACATTCCACGTAAACAAAACCCTATAAGAATGAGGCTAGAACAACTTTCTTTGCCTCAAAAATAAGCCAGCACCTGTAACATTCGAGACGAATATTACAGGCGCTGTTTTTTTCAAAGCGCTTATCCATTATCACAGATTGCAAAAAACATTCTCCCTCTCTTCGCATCCAGTTCCTTCTATAATTAGGTAAAATATATAGAATTGCTTGTGAGGTGGTATTTAGTCATCTCGAAACTCTTGAATCCGAATAAATGATATTCTAAATTGACTTTTTTCGATAATAAGACCGAACACTCCTATCACAATCTCAGACCAAAAAATCGATGATCAAATCCATAAAAAAGGAATAAAACAGCCAATAAAAAGATATATTTTAAAAATAAGTAAACGTTAAAAAATAACTGCAAACGCCAATACAAGCTTTCTCAATTAGAATGAAATTTTATCTTTTTGTTTTCCCGTTGTTATTCATTATGCAAAATAAATAACTGATAAAAAATAAAAAAGACAACAAAAATGCCTTTAAATCAATATTTATTCATGTTTCGAATAAAAACACCGTCATCTGAAGTCAAGACCCAATTTTACCTAATGTTCGGTATAAACAGATTATCCAATAGTCCAATTCTCTGATAATATTAAATACAGATAACAACGAGACACATCGAAAGAGTCATACTCATCGACCTTATTAGTTATCTAAAATATCATTTTATCTATGGAGGGAAACATGAAAAAACAAATCTTAGCAACAGTTCTATGCTCTAGCGTTTTAGTAGGAGTAGGTTTATCTATCGGAGGACAAGACGCTTCAGCTCACGGTTATGTGCAGTCACCGATCAGTCGTTCATATCAGGGACACCGCGACCGCTTAATCAATCATGATGCAGCATTAGCAAAATACGGTCCAGTGATTTATGAACCACAATCATTAGAAGCATTGAAAGGCTACCCAGCAGCTGGTCCTGCTGACGGACAGATTGCTTCTGCAAGCGGTGCAGTTGGAAACAACTTCAACTTAGACCGTCAAACTTCGACAATGTGGACAAAACAAGACTTGAACACAGGTCTTAATACATTCACTTGGCGCTATACACAATCACACCGTACAACTAAATGGCATTACTACATCACAAAAGCTGATTGGAATCCAAATGATCAGTTAGATCGTAGCGATTTTGAATTGTTAACAACGATCAACCATGGTGGGGCTCAAGCTGCAACAAATCCATCACACTCAGTGAACATCCCTAATGACCGTCTTGGTTACCATGTTGTTCTAGCTGTTTGGGATGTAGATGATACAGCAATGGCATTCTACCAAGTAATCGATGTGAACTTGAAAGGTGATTCAGCAATTCCAGTAGCACCAACAGCACCACGTAACGTTCGCACTACTAACGTAACTTCTTCAACAACTCAATTGACTTGGGATGGACAAGCAAATGCTTCATCATTCAACGTTTACCGTGATGGTCAATTATTAGGAAACACAGCTTCACCAGATTTCAGCGATCAAAACCTAACTGCAGAAACTACATATAAATATGAAATCGAAGCAGTTGGACAAACAGGGCTAGTTTCTGAAAGAACAGCTTTATCTGTTACAACTTTATCTGAAACTACAGAAGAAAAACCAACTGCACCTAGCCACTTACACTCAATGGGTCAGACAAGTTCTAGCGTTTCATTGATGTGGGGAGCTTCTACTCACTCAAAAGGAATCAAAGAATACGAAATCTTGCGTGATGGCCAAGTCATTGGTTCAACAACTGAAACTGTTTTTGAAGTAGAAGGCTTAAAAGCTGAGACACAATACTCATTTGTAGTACGCGCAATCAGCAATGAAGGCGATGTTTCAGATGCAAGTAACACATTAACAATCACAACTGATCGCGATGAAAATGGCGGCGGTGACGAAAATGGTGGCGATGGCGGAAACGGCGGCGGTGAAGTCGTTACTGGACGTCAATGGACAGTAGGAAGCTTCTTCTCACCTGTTTCTTATACAGCCGGTGAAGAAGTTGTCCACAATGGTGTGACTTATATTACTTGGCAGTCTCACTTGAACTACGGTGATACAAACTGGGCACCAGGAATTGCTCACTCATTATTCTACCCTAAATAAATCAACTCACTACCCTTTGTTCGACTAAACAACGATTTAAATAAAAAAAAGGCAATCACTCATTCGTGGTTGCCTTTTTTGTGATTTCTTTATTTGAGCAAATAAAAGTTTCGCTAACGTCAGAACAGTTTTAGACACTTAATTCTTCACGGATATCTGTTAGTTTTTCTTCGATCATTTGTAACACTTGCACTTTTGCTGTTTCATCTTCCACAAAGTTCAAACGATCACCATCAATTTGAATCTTAGGACTTTCATCGTAAGCTTCATACCATTCATCATAACGGCGATTCAACTCTTGATAATACTCATAGAGACTAGGGTCAAAAGAAAGTTGCTCGTATGACCGACCTCTTTTTTCGATCCGTTCTAACATGGTTGAAAAAGATACACGAATATGAACCAATAGATCGGGATGTTTTTTCGATGCCGCATAGGGCAATTCTTCCATCATGTTTGCCAATAATTCATCGTAGACTTGGACTTCTGTTGCTGTCGCTCGACCAAGATCTGCATTTAAATGAAACAATAATGAATCCTCATAGATCGAACGGTCTAACACATTGTTATCCTCTTGCATCGCTTGCTTGATACTTGCAAATCGCTTATTCAAAAAATAAATTTGCAATAAAAACGCATATTGTTCAGGGTTTGCATAAAACAAAGGCAATACTTCGTTGTCATCGATTGATTCGTAAAACGCCTGACTCTTAAAATGGTCAGCAATCATTTTTGTTAAGCTTGATTTCCCTGCTCCTATCGTTCCTGCTAAAACAATCACACTCATTTCCCTCCAACTCACTTCTCCCACTAAATACAGTGTTTTTTTCTCATGTTTCTAAATATAACCCCAATATCTTGTGGTGTCAAACGAAATCGACAAGATTCTTTCCTATGAAAAATCAAAATTTTATTAAGAAAATCACGTTTTTTGTCGAGAAATCGTATTCTTTATTTTACTTCTTGACTGGTTTTAGTAAAATAAAGAAGGACTGTTTTTTTGGACAAACATTGCGCACATAGTAATAGGCGCTTTATTTTTTGTTAAAAAGCTACTCTTAGAGGAAAAGAAGGAGTTGTATTATGGCAATTCATGGCCAAGGGGAATCGAGTGGAAAACTGATTTTAATGGGTGAGCATGCTGTCGTTTACGGCGAGCCTGCCATTGCCTTTCCGTTTTATGCAACAAAAGTAACAGCTACACTTGAAGCACTCCAATCATTCAATAAAGATCAACTTATTTCTTCCTACTATATAGGAAATTTACATGATGCACCACATGCGTTGAATAATATCAAACAGCTGATTGCTGGTCTGAAAACTCACTACCATGTGCAAGACACATTGCGTTTAACGATTGAGAGCACCATCCCTGCAGAACGTGGGATGGGTTCCAGTGCAGCCGTAGCCACTGCGATCACACGAGCTTTTTATTCCGCCTATGAGTTGCCATTATCACGAGAAAAATTATTGGCACATGTGCAAGTTTCTGAAAAAATCGCACATGGAAATCCCAGTGGAATCGATGCTGCCGCAACAAGTGGATTCGAACCGATTTATTTTACAAAAGGCCATCCTTTTGATTATTTTGCGTTGAATATCGATGCTTTCTTGATTGTCGCTGATACGGGAATCAAAGGACAAACACGTGCAGCGGTGAAAGATGTCGCACACCTTTTTGAGAAAGATGCGCAGAAAACTGGACAAAAAATCCAACAACTAGGATACTTGACGAAACAAGCTAAAAAAGCAATTATCGAAAATTCGCCAGAAAAGCTAGCTGAAGCAATGAATGATGCTCAGCGCATTCTAAAAAGTTTGACGATCAGTAATGACTTTTTAGATAGTCTGATCGCTACCGCACGTGCTACTGGCGCTTTAGGAGCAAAATTGACCGGTGGCGGACGTGGTGGATGTATGATTGCCTTAGCACAAACAAAAACAGAAGCTCAAGAAATCAGCCACGCACTAATACAAGCAGGCGCAGCTGAAACTTGGATTCAAGGATTAGGAGTACATACCTATGCTTAGTGGTAAAGCCCGTGCCTATACAAATATCGCCTTGATCAAATATTGGGGCAAAAAAAATGAAGAATTGATTCTTCCAATGAACAACAGTTTATCTCTCACTCTCGATGCTTTCTATACAGAAACCGAAGTGATTTTTTCAGATTCGTTCACAGACGATCTGTTCTATTTAGATCATGAATTACAAACAGAAGCAGCAACAAAAAAAATCAGTCGCTTCCTTGATCTTGTACGCATACAAGCGAATACAAACAAACGCGCAAAAGTGATCAGCCATAACTTTGTTCCAACAGCCGCAGGTTTAGCTTCTTCTGCAAGCGGTCTAGCTGCGTTAGCTGGCGCCTGTAATGAAGCCCTAGGACTAGAATTGGATAAACAAGCCCTGTCCAGACTCGCTCGTCGGGGTTCTGGTTCGGCTTGTCGTAGTATTTTTGGTGGCTTCGTGGAATGGGAAAAAGGGCATGATGACCAAACTTCATATGCGCAACAAATCCCTTCTAATGGATTTGAAGACGAACTCGCCATGGTATTTGTATTGATCAATGATCAACAAAAAGATGTATCTAGTCGTGATGGGATGCGTCGAACAGTGGAAACTTCGCATTTTTATCAAGGGTGGCTTGATTCAGTCGAAACAGATTTACGGGAGCTGAAACAAGCAATCGCTGAAAAGTCGTTCCAAAAAATGGGCGAAATCATGGAGCGAAATGGGTTAAAAATGCACGGCACCACGTTAGCGGCTAATCCACCCTTCACCTACTGGTCTCCAGATAGTCTGAAGGCGATGCAAGCAGTTCGTGAGCTACGTGCTTCAGGCATTCCTTGCTATTTCACGATGGATGCAGGTCCAAACGTCAAAGTATTAGTTGAAAAGAAAAATCAAACGGCTGTTCAAGCAAAATTCATTGAATTATTTAGCCGTCAACAAGTGATTCTTGCTCATGCGGGGCAAGGAATCACGATTATTGAATAAAGGGAGATTGTTATGGTTGAAGTATCTGCACCTGGAAAACTTTATATCGCTGGAGAATACGCAGTTGTCGAAACGGGGCATCCTGCAATCATCGTGGCAGTCGATCAATTCGTCACAGTAACAGTGGAAGCTGCTCGGAAAGTAGGCAGTATCCAATCTGCACAATATAGCGAGATGCCTGTGCGTTGGACAAGACGAAAAGGCGAACTCGTTCTAGATATCCGTGAAAACCCGTTCCATTATATCCTTGCTGCTATACGTTTAACTGAGAAATATGCACAGGAAAAAAACATTCTTCTTTCATTTTATGATTTGAAGGTAACCAGTGAATTAGATAGCTCAAACGGCAGGAAGTATGGACTAGGTTCTAGTGGCGCAGTAGCGGTAGCGACGGTTCGAGCATTGAACCAATTTTACGCACTGAATTTATCTCAGCTTGAGATTTTTAAAATTGCAGCCTTAGCTAATCTAGCTGTCCAAGACAATGGTTCTTGTGGTGATATTGCGGCTAGCTGTTATGGTGGTTGGATCGCCTTCTCCACTTTTGACCACCAATGGCTCAAAGAACAAGAATCAAGTAAAACGATCAGTGAATTATTAGCGCTCGATTGGCCTGGTTTATCTATTGAATCCTTACACACTCCGGAAGATCTCCGTTTATTGATTGGTTGGACTGGTAGTCCTGCCTCTACTTCCGACTTAGTGGATCAAGTACATCGCTCTCGTGAAGATAAAATGGCGGCGTATCAACAATTCCTTGAAGATAGTACGCTTTGCGTCAACACGATGATCCAAGGTTTTAAAGAAAACGACGTTGCTTTGATCCAAGAAATGATTCGTAAAAATCGTGAATTATTGCGTGATCTGTCTGCTATCACTGGCGTGTTGATTGAAACACCAGCATTAAATAAACTGTGTTGTTTAGCTGAACAATTTGAAGGTGCGGCGAAATCTTCTGGCGCTGGCGGTGGGGACTGTGGCATCGTGATCGTGGACCAAAAATCAGGTATCCTTCCATTGATGAGTGCTTGGGAAGAAGCTGAGATCACCCCGCTTCCATTACATGTCTACCATCAACAGAAAGAGGACAAGTTATGAATCGAAAAGATGAACATGTATCATTAGCTAAAGCATTTCACAACAAACAGATAAATGAATTTGACTTCGTTCGACTTGTCCATCGTCCACTTCCACAAAGCAAGGTTGATGAAGTGTCTTTGAAGACAGAAGTTGCAGGTTTTACTCTTTCTAGTCCTTTCTATATCAATGCCATGACTGGCGGTAGTGAAAAAACAAAAAAGATCAATCACGACCTTGCACAGATTGCTAAAAGTGCTGGGTTGATGATTGCTACCGGTTCTGTCAGCGCCGCCTTGAAAGATCCTTCCTTGGCAGATTCTTATACGGTGATGCGAGATGTCTATCCTGAAGGGAAGATTTTAGCGAATGTCGGTGCTGGTACTTCTGTCGCACGTGCCCAAGAAGCTGTAGAACTCTTCCAAGCGGATGCGTTACAGATCCATTTAAATGCACCACAAGAATTAGTCATGCCTGAAGGGGATCGCGATTTTTCGCAGTGGAAAGAACTGATCTCAGAAATCCAACAAACACTTGATGTGCCAGTGATCGTAAAAGAAGTGGGCTTTGGGATGACGAGGGAGACCATCATTGAACTGTCTGAACTAGGTATCAAGACGATTGACGTCAGTGGACGTAGCGGAACAAGCTTCACACAAATTGAAAATGCTCGTCGTAAAAAGCGGGAATTGGCTTATTTGACGGATTGGGGGCAATCTACTGTGTCCTCCTTACTTGAAGCGAACGAAGCAAATACAGCCGCCGAAATCATTGCTTCGGGTGGCATACGAAATGCTTATGATATCTTTAAAGCATTGTGTCTTGGTGCGAACGCTGTAGGGATTTCCGGAACGATCTTGACGCACTACATGACACACGGGATCGATGAGACGATTGCTCTTATGGCACAGTGGCAAGAAGAACTACGAATGCTCTATGCTATGGTCGGTGCAACAAAAACAAATGATTTAACCAAACAATCCTTGATTTTTTCTGGCCCGGTCAAAGAATGGTGCGAAGCCAGAGACATCCCATTATCAAAATATGGCCGACGCAAATCATAACCACCCTTCAAAAGGGTGGTTTGCTCTAGGGCTATAAGCCCTTAACACCGGCCAGCGCCTAAAGACGCTGGCTTTCTCATTTCATGTTCAAGCCATATTGCCTTTGTCACTTTTGCCTACCTTTAAAAAGGTGTTTGTTCTACTCTTTAACCCTTAAAAGGGTCTTCATATTCTCGAACGCTCAATTTATCTAGCGCTATATCATGTTTCTCCTGTTCTTGAATGTATTTCCTTATGGTCGCTTCATTCAATCCCACAGTGCTTACATAATATCCTTCTGCCCAAAAATGTCGATTGCCAAATTTATATTTTAAATTTGCATGCTTATCAAAAATCATCAATGCACTCTTTCCTTTAAGATAACCCATAAAACTTGACACACTTATTTTTGGCGGGATACTCAGTAACAGATGGACGTGATCTGGCATCATATGTCCCTCCAAGATTTCTACTCCCTTGTACTTACATAGTCGTTTGATAATTTCTTGAATACTTGCTCGATATTGATTATAGATGATTTTTCTTCTATACTTTGGTGTGAATACAATGTGGTATTTGCACAACCACTTTGTATGGGCTAAACTATTTGCTTTATTAGCCATTTCTTTTCCCTTCCTTTCGTTATCAATATGACCTGAACAATCATATTTTAACGATAGGAGGGGCTTTTTGGTAGAACCTTTTATTCCCCACCCGCATAGCAGGTGGTTTTCTGTTTCACTCGCTTTGCGAGCTCAACTTGGTCTAAAGACAACAATAAAAATGACGAGTGCATACGATGCACTCGTCATTCTTTGTTTATTATGGTTGTTTTCCGATATAAGCTAAGATACCGCCATCTACATACAAGATATGTCCGTTAACAAAATCAGACGCACTTGATGCTAAGAAGACAGATGGTCCAGCTAAGTCGATTGGATCACCCCAACGAGCGGCTGGTGTACGGCCAACGATAAATTGATCAAATGGATGACGCTCCCCGTTTTCTTGTGTTTCTCTTAATGGCGCTGTTTGCGGCGTCGCGATATAGCCAGGTCCGATCCCATTACATTGAATGTTGTACTGACCATATTCTGAAGCAATGTTTTTCGTCAACATTTTTAATCCGCCTTTAGCAGCAGCATAGGCACTTACTGTCTCACGGCCAAGTTCACTCATCATTGAACAAATATTGATGATTTTCCCGCCACCTTTTTCAATCATATCTGGGATGACTGCTTTCGACATGATAAATGGTGCGTTCAAGTCTACGTCGATGACTTGACGGAAATCCGCCGCATCCATTTCGATCATTGGTGTACGTTTGATGATACCTGCATTGTTGACCAAAATATCGATTGGACCAACTTCTGCTTTGATTTGTTTGACCATTGCTTGTACTGCTGACTCATCCGTCACATCACAAACATAGCCTTTTGCTTCAATGCCGATTTCTTTGTAGTTGGCAATTCCTTCATCTACTGATTCCTGAGTTAAATTATTGAAGACGATCGTTGCTCCAGCTTCTGCTAATGAGCGAGCGATCTCAAAACCGATTCCGTATACCGCACCGGTGATTAAAGCGACTTTATTGTCTAAGCGAAACATATCCATATTGAATGACATTTTTATCTTCCTTTCCTATTTCAATTGATCCATTGATACCATATCCATATCTGTATAGGTGATATTTTCACCACACATTGCCCAGATAAACGAATAATTGCTTGTGCCAACACCTGAGTGGATCGACCAGCTTGGTGAAATCACGGCTTGTTCATTATCTACGACTAAATGTTTAGTTTCATCTGGTTTACCCATCATATGGAACACACGTGTGTCTTCATTTGCATAATCAAAGTAAACATAAGCTTCCATGCGACGTTCATGTGTATGACAAGGCATCGTGTTCCATGAACTACCCGGTTCTAAAATGGTGTAACCCATTTGTAATTGACAACTTTCACATACGTTTGGATGGATATATTGGTAGATTTTACGTTCATTCAATGTGACACCTTCGCCTGTTTCCATGGGTTTCACTTGATCGATGCTGATTTTTACATTTGGATATTTGTGATGTGCTGGCACAGAACTGATGTAAAATTTTGCAGGGTTTTCTGGATCTACCGAGGAGAAAACTACATGCTCTGTTTCTTTACCGATGTAATACCCATCTTGTTTCTTCATTTCTTCTTTTTCACCGTTGATTTCAATGAATCCAGGTCCGCCGATGTTGATCACACCAAGCTCGCGACGTTCTAGGAAATAAGTAACACCTAGTTCTTTATCTAGTTTGATTTCTAATGGATGAGTTGTTGGTGTTACACCGCCGAAGATCATACGATCATTGTGCGTATAAGTAAGACTGATTTTCCCTGGAACAAATACTTTCTCTACCAAAAATTCATTTCTCAATTGTTCTGTTGAATAATGACGGATATCCTCTGGGCTATGTGTATAACGTGTTTCCATTTCTTGCATGTTGATAGACTCTCCTTTATCGAATGATTTTTCCAGAACCGCTAGTGATAAAACTAGCAACTTCTGCTTGATTGAATTGGTTGCAATCTCCATGAATCGTGTGTTTCAACGCAGAGGCTGCTGTCGCAAAATCAATAATTTCTTGTGGTTGCATCTCTTCTAAAATTCCATGAAGCAATCCCCCAGCAAACGCATCTCCTCCACCCACACGATCAACGATCGAAGTGACTTGATGAAGCGGCGATTCGAAATAGCTATCCTTCATCCACAAGGTACCTTGTAGATCATTTTCACTCGCTGAATGCACCGTACGTTTGGTTGAGTAAAACGTTTGGATGTTGGGAAATCTTTCTTGCATTTTTTCGTAATAATAAAAAAGTGGGTTTACTGTCGTTTCAGGTGCTTTTGCTATCCCTAACAAATAAAGCGCATCCATCTCACCCGCTGAACAAATATCCACGAGCGGTAATAATTGTTCTAACACTTCACCCGCTTCTTGTTGTGTCCACAGCTTGCCTCGATAATTGATATCAAAACTGATTTGACAGCCTGCTTGTTTGGCTACTTCCATAAGTTCTTTTGTCAGCCATCGCCAATTTTCTGATAATGCCGGTGTGATTCCTGAAACATGGAATAGATCGACTCCCTTAAAACAATCCTCTAGTGACCATTCCAAGCGATCCATCACCGCGAAACTGGAACCAGCACGATCATAAATGACTGAAGCCGCACGTTCACCGATCCCTGTTTCCATATAATATGTGCCAAGCCGAGGGCCGCCTTTCAGCAGTAGGCTAGTATCTACCCCATAGCTTCGTAAGTGTTTTTCGACTGCCAGACCCAGTGAATGTTCTGGGACTTTTGACATGAACGAAACCGTATGTCCATAATTTGCTAATGAGATCGCGACATTCGCTTCCCCACCGCCATAATGCGCGCAAAAATGATCACTGTTTTGTAACCGTTGTCCCTGTTCTGTCGACAAGCGTAGCATGATCTCTCCGAGTGTCACGACTCTTCCCATGAGCGGTTACCTCGTAATTTCTTTCATTTTTGCCGCATATTGTTGTGCGACTTTTGTCACTTCCTCAAAATCTCCATGAGCTGCTGGAGCCAACAAGTTCCCACCAACACCAACAGTGATCACGCCTGCCTCAAACCATTCTTGCATGTTTTCTAAACTGACCCCACCAGTAGGCATGATATTGACATGGGGCATCGGCGCTTTGAATGCAGAGATGATACTTGGACCGAAAGCACTTCCAGGAAATAGTTTGACGATGTCTACGCCACTTTTTAGCGCTGTTTTGATTTCATCGATCGTCATACATCCTGGTAAATAAGGGATTTGGTATAAATTGCATAGTTCTGCGGTTTCCTGATCAAAACAGGGGCTGACGATATACTCAGCACCTGCTAAAATCGCTAAACGCGCAGTAATAGCATCCAACACTGTCCCTGCACCGATCACCACATCCTGTTGGTCTTTGTATGTTTCTACTAGTTCTTTAATTACCCGATCTGCTTGTGGCACGGTGAAGGTCAACTCAATGCCAGTTAGTCCGCCTTTGATAATCGCGTGACAAGCATTCAGCGCTTCTTCATTTGTTGCTCCTCGTACGACTGCAATAACTCCCGCTTGTTTCAAACGAGATAAGATATCCATTTTTTTCATTTTCCCACCCATTTCTTATTTGGAAATTATAGTTTACAATAAAGAAATTTACATCTTCATTATACGGCAGGAATAAAAAAATGCAAACGCTTTTTAGTTTTTTTCAAAAGTTTTTTCGATTTCTTCTTTCGTTTGCAGGATCGTTTGAATGATTTGAGCTTTGCTTTCTTCACTTAATCGGTATTTCGGCATACTGACACTAAACGCTCCAACCACTTGGTTCTCATGAATTAAAGAGGTACCGATGCAAAAAATATCTTTTTCGACTTCTTCATCATCGAAGGCGATTTTTGTTTGTTTGACTTGCTGGATCTCTTTTTTTAGTTTTAACGGATTGGTAATCGTATATTCAGTGAATGGGATCAGAGGACATTTTTCAATATACTGTTGATATTGCTCTTCCGTAAAATGCGCCAAGACGGCTTTCCCCATTGCTGAACTATATAAAGGTCTCGTGATACCGATTTTTGAAGACATACGGATCGTTTGATTTTTAGGGTCCAACTTATTGACATAGAGAATCTCGTTGTTGTCTAAAATACCTAGATGAATAGTTTCATCAATTGTTTGTTGTAGTTTTTCCAAAAATGGCAAAGTGCGTTCAACTAGATCGATTTGATCGATATTTTTGTTTGCATATCGGACCAGTTTTCCGCCTAAACGATAATTTTTTTCTTGATTTTTATTTACATAACCAATCAAGGATAACGTATCTAAAATTTTTAATGTAGTAGACGACGTCATGTCGATACCTTTCGCAATTTCTTGTAATGAAGCATCTGGATGCTCTGCTAAATAATCTAAAATATGTGAAGCTTTGATTAGAACGGTTCCATAAGGTTTTTTATTTTCCATATTCCACTCTCCTATTTCTATATAGGAAATTATATCGGAAAGAACGTCAATTTAAAAGGGATCTTTGTTTTCTTCTTCATAATGCGTATAATGAACAAACTCTCCTGCCAGATCTTTTTTCAAAAATTCTTTGGGAGTTACGCCAAATTCGGTTTTGAATGCGCGTAAATAATGAGGATAGGAGGCGAAACCACATTTACTATACACGGAACTTGAGCTGCCGTACTCTCTTAATAGTTGTTTTGAATAAAGTAGTTTTTTCTTCATCACGTATTGATGAAAGGTAAAACCAGTATGTTTTTTGAATTCGCGAGTCACGTGATATTTACTGATGAAAAATTCTTTTTCCATTTGTTTGAGGGAGAGCGGTTCACTCAAATTCTTTGCGACAAATTGAATCATTTTTTCTAACCGTTCATTCGGTACAGTGAAATTTTCTTCCGAAATATGTTCTTCGATCTGTACCATACGGTTGAGAAAAATCAAATATTCGACTAGCGCTTGTTCATAACGAATATCTGCACCATAATCTTTTCGATCCAACGTTTGGTCGATAAAAGAAAGTTTTTCTTTTAGTACTTGTGGTTCAATATGTAATATCCGGCTTCGGCGTTCACCGATCGGCCAAAAACAGGCGGATAGATTGGACCACTTGGTGGAACGACTCTCTAAGAATGCAGGGGTGATAAACATGTAGACACGCTCGAATACGTCAGTTGATTGACGAACGATCCGATGCAGATCTCTTGAATGGATCAACAAAACATTTCCTGGTTGTATCGTAAACTGACGACCATCTAAATAAAAAATGGCTTCTCCTTCTAAAGTAGCATGGATCTCATAGAAATCATGATGATGATAAACCGTTTTGTTTTGGCTAACGATATCTTTTACATGATAAATCTCATACTGATCCGAAATCATCGTATTCACTTGTTTTCCATTGATCGGTTTCTTTTCCATCTCTATCCCCCTTTCCCTTATTGCTCACTATTGAACAATGATACATTCTATTATTTTCTTATTCGGTGACTTGTTCCAACATGATTACACCTTGTTTTAGTGCATCATCTTTTGTTTCTTCTAAGACGATATAAAGATAAGGACGATGTTTCTGTGCGATGTTTACGATGGCTTCATAATCGATCATGCCTGTCCCTAGATTTACCGGGATGATTTCTTCTTCGTTAGAAACAATATAATCTTTCATATGCAATCCGCAAATTTTTTCTCCAAACCGTTCAAAGGCTTCTTCGACTAAATTTACTTGTTGATGATAGTTTTTTGCATTGATTAGATTGGTTGGGTCTAAAATGATCCCTAGATAGTCCGAATCGATCATGGCAACTAACTCTGCCACACGATCCAATGAATACAACGGATGATTCAAGCCTGGTTCGATGCCCACCATCATACGATGTTTTTCTCCAGCTCGCACTAATCGGTGAATGGCTTCAACGATCTGTAAGAAGGCTTCATCTGAAAAGTTCTCCTCTGTATAACCCGCTTCACTCACGCTCCCCGTCTCGGTTGCGACCATCGTCGCCCCGAAGCTTGCAGCATATTGGAGATATCGTTCAAATTGATGAAGCACCGTTTCACGAACAGATAGATCAGGATGGATCATGTTGATATAACAGCTTAATATACCGACACTTATGCCTTCTTTTGCGAGGATATTCTTCATATATTGCCCCATTCCAGCATTGATGGCTTGTCCATCTGCTGAAAGTGTAGGAAATGAACGACTTAACGCCAATTGTAGCGTAGAAATATTTTGTTGACTCGCTTTTTTTGCTAAATCATCCACGTTTTGTACATGGCTCAAGTCATGCCCTCTGGCAACTAGGTTTAATTTCATCATGGTTTCTCCTTTATCCTAATAGATCCGGTAACCACATCACGATTTTGGGGAAATACGTAATCAACAATAAAACTGTTAATATGACACCGTAAAATGGTAACAGTGGCTTCAACATCGCTTCTGCTTTAACTCCACCAACACTCGCTCCTACATATAGTCCGGTACCTACTGGTGGGGTAATGGAACCGACACAAAGATTCATGATCGAAAATAAGCCATAGTGGACTGGATCGACACCAACACTTGTCGCGATCGGCAAGAAAATCGGCGTAAAAATCAAAATTGCTGGCGCGACATCCATAAACATCCCAACAAGTAACAAAATGATATTGATCAATAATAAAATAATGAAGCGATTATCAGTGACTCCAATGATCAGACTGCTGATTGCTTGAGGTATCCCTGTAAATGCCATAGCGAATGACATCATGGAAGACGTCGCTAATAAAAACATGATCGTTCCCGACATCGCCACGGATTGTACCAACATCTTTGGTATATCTTGTAGTTTCACTGTCTTGTAGAAGAACATGGAGATCAATAAAGAATACAATACCGCAATTGCAGATGCTTCGATAGCTGTGAAGAATCCTGTTAAAATACCACCAATGATGATAACGATCAAAGCTAAACTTGGGATTGCTTCTTTTAACACTTTTCCGACTTGCTTCCCTTGTCCTTTTGGTACTGTCGGATATTTATTTTTCTTCGCCACTACAAATGCAACGAGCATGATTCCTAACGACCACAAAGCTCCCACTAAATAGCCACCCATAAATAGAGCTGAGATCGAAGCGCCTCCGGCAACTAAAGAATACATGATAAATGCTGTACTTGGTGGGATCACCATCCCTGTAGGTGCCGAAGCAATATTGACTGCTGTCGCAAATTTACGATCGTACCCTTCTTCGACTTGTTGCGGGATCAGCACGCCCCCAATCGCTGTCGAAGCAGCAATCGCCGAACTGGAGATTGACCCGAACAATGCGTTTCCTAAAACATTCGTATGGGCCAAAGATCCAGGGATCCGACCAACAAACAACATAGCAAAATCAACTAATTTTTTAGCAATCCCACCATGGTTCATAATGATTCCTGAAAAAACGAAAAATGGAATGGCAATCAATGAGAAACTATTGATACTCCCGACCATTTTTTGCGCAGAACTAAACGCTGCGACATCAAAAGGAATCACTAATAACAACGTGAGCATCGATGAAAAAGCGATACTGATTGCAATGGGCATTCCAACAATCAATAAAAAGACAAAAACAAAAAATAAAATTGCACCTGCTTCTAAAGCCATCAAATTCCTCCTATCCCTTTTCCTGAACGACAGACTTCCTATTCATTGCTTCAATCAAATTGATCAAACTGTAGATAATGATCAAAACACCTGAGATTGGCACCGATAAATAGACATAGCCCATCGGAATTCCTAATGAAGGGGAAATTTGCCCCATCGTCAATGTCACAGCATTCCATCCGCCATAAACCATGATCGTGATTGCAAAGGCTAGAAAAAGACACTGAACGACGATTTCCAATATATTGGCTTTTTTACCGCTCAATTTCTCACTTAACAACGTAACTGCTAAGTGCCCTTTTTGACCCACTACATAGGCGGAAGATAGCATCGCAAACCAGACTAGTCCAAACCGCACTAATTCTTCTGTTACAGTATTTGGATTACCCAAAATCGTTCGCGAGAATACTTGCCACAAGACAATGATGATCATACCGATCAACAGACATGCTCCTAGAAATTCTAACAGCCGACTGATTCCTTTTTTCATCGATTACACCCCTTCTTCTTGGATCATTCGGTAAAGCGTTTGAAAATCTGGATGATTTTTGAATTCGTCATGCAACGGTGCGACTGCTTCACGAAATGGCGTATTGTCCACTTCATTGAACTGGACGCCATATTCTTCCGTTGCCACTCTTTTTTCTTCTTCGATTGCTTGAGCGAATGCTTCGATTTCAAAAATCGTTGATTCTTTCGCCGCTTCTTCGATTGCTTGTTGTTGCTCAGCAGTCAAATGTTCCTTGATCGCATCGTTCATGATGATGATATCTGGTACTCGTGTATGCTCATCATAGGAATAATACTTGGCTACACCACCATGCCCGGCTGTATACAAAACAAATTCATTGTTCTCTGATCCGTTGATCAAGTTTGACTGTAGCGAAGTATATACTTCGTCACTGCCCATCGGCACAGGTGATCCACCTAGTAGTTCCACCATTCTAATGGCCGTTTCACTTTGCATCACGCGAATTTTTTTCCCTTTTAGATCATCCGGCGTGTGGATCGGGCCATCGACCATATAAAAACTACGTTGCCCTGAATCATAATAGGTGAGACCAGAAAAACCTAAATCTGTCGTTGATTGATAAATGGGTTGCATGATCTCTTCGTTCTCCATGACATTGAAGAAATGTTGCTCATCATTGAACAAGTAAGGAACTGAAAAAATCGAATAGACTTTAGAGAAACTTTCTAACGCAGAAGCACTGACTTTCGTAAAATCAATCGCACCTGATTGAGTCAGTTCGATCAATTCACGTTCTCCCCCCAATTGACCATCAGGAAAATATTTTACTTTGACTGAGCCAGCTGTTTTTTCTTCTACTAACTCTCCGAATTTATTCATTGCATCAATGACTGGCTGACTATTACTGGCATAAGCAAAACGTAAAGTGATCGTTGCTTCTTCCTCTGCATTTGCGACAACACCAACACTTGACTGACTACTACAACCACTCAAACCGATGATTCCCAGTAAACAAAAAGCAAAAGCAAGTGTTTTTTTCATTTTTTTCTCCTTTCTATCAACAATATGACACAAGTAATTCTGTCAGACATAATACAAGTAACGACTGGCCATAAGGCATCGCTGTCTTGCCAATCGTACGGTAAAACTCTAAATCATCGCCCATCCCTGTACCTACCGAAACATTTTGAACTTCGCCAGTTTCATCTACTTGCTCAAGCAACCCTTGGATCGCACGATAGGCGGTTTCTAAATATTTCTTTGGCAAGTAGCGCTCATGTACTGCTTTTAAAATACCGTAAGCAAAACCTGCTGTCGCAGATGATTCTAAGTATGAGGTTGGATCATCGATCAAGGTATGCCATAAGCCACTTTCTGATTGATATTTTGCTAAGGTTTGCACTTGTGCTTCTAGCGTTTCGATTAATAATTTACGGAAAGCATCTCCTTCTTTCAGTTCCAGAATCGCGATGATCTCAGGAATCGCAATCGTCAACCAACAATTTCCTCGTCCCCAAAATGCTTCCGCATAATTATGATTACCTTCAAAGGTCCACCCGTGGTACCAAAGACCTGTACGTTTATCCATCAAATATTTGATGTGGATCATAAATTGGTATCTGGCTTCCTCTAGGTATTCTGGACGATCTAGGAGCTTACCGATTTTGGCTAATGGCAAAACCGTCATCATCAAGGTGTCATCCCACAATTGATTCTTATTTTCCGGTCCATATGTAGCGTGCTGTAATCCGTCTTCCTCTGTCCGAGGCATATCATTCATGACCCATTCCGCCCATTGCTTCAAGTAAGGCAAGTAGCGTGTATCACCCGTCTCCTCATATAAATACGCCATCGTGAGGATTGGTGCCATCGTGTTGACGTTTTTTGGCGGTGCGCCTTCTTGCATCCGTGCTTCAAACCATTCCTTCACCACTTCCGCCGCACGAGGATTTTTAGTCAACTGATAATTTTTATAGATACCGTATAGCCCTACACCTTGTGGCCAATTCCAAACAGACCAACTTTTGTCATCCACCTTTAACCCATCAAAATCCAATAAAAATTCACCTGAATCATCGTTGATCGTCGTCAAATTCTCCACTAATCGGTCAATCGTTCCTTCTACAACTTCTTTCTGTACAAATAGTTCCTCTTTAATAATCAATTTTCCCTCTCCTTTTTAAACGCTTTCATTCTATGCTGTTAATATATCAGTAAACGCTTTCTCAATAAATAGCATCATTTGAACAAAAACTATCTAAAATTGACATAACGAGATTATTAATGGGTTTTCTGTAAAAAAGAGCCCTATCAAAAGAAAAACCACGACGCCTACCGCTCGTCATGGTTTCAAAATCAACCGTTTATAAAAATGTATACACCATAAAAAATGGCAAACATGCAAGTAAAGGAAACCAAAAGTAGTTCTTACGAAAACCCAACTCGCTATTTTCCTGATTCGCTCGCATGCGATCCCCTGAAACTGCTGTGCCAGAAAGTGCAATTCCGATCAAAAGTAAGCCAATGCCAATATTACGTAAGATTTCTCGTTCCAAAAGAAAGGATAGTCCAAGAGAAACGACACATGCAATCAACAAAGTAACAATATATTTCTTCAAGATCTCATCTCCTTTTTATAGAAAAATAGTAGCATAGCATATTCATCAAAATGCCTATTATTCGAGTTATCTAATACTTCTTTTTTTAGATATCAGAAAAAAAAGCTACGATATTTTATCTTCCAGCAACTCGCTGAGGGTCTATAAAAAATTGTTTCTGGAAATTCTTCTAGTATGTCAATGGATAGAAATTATACGAAAAACAAAAAAAACAACGAACCAAGTGAGAAGATTCTCTTATGCTTGATTCGTTGTTGGGACAACTTTTAGTTATGAATTACGCATTATATGCGTCGATAATGATTTGTTTCAATTCACTGATCAATGGTTCTTTTGGATTGGCTGTTGTACATTGATCTTCATACGCTAATTCAGCCATGCGATCAACTGTTGTGTCTAATGTTTCTTGCGTCACGCCTTGCGCTCTCAAGCTCATGTCAATACCAACAGATTTTCCTAAGTCGCTAACAGCTGTTGCTAATGCTTCTACAAGCTCTGCTGTTGTTTTCCCTTTCAAACCTAAGAACTTCGCGATATCTGCGTAGTCTGTATCCGCACGGAAGTAGTCATATTTAGGGAACATCGCATGTTTTTGTGGATCTTTCGCATTGTAGCGGATGATATGCGGTAATAGGATCGCATTTGTACGTCCATGAGGGATACCGTATTCTCCACCGATCTTATGCGCAACTGAGTGACAAATTCCTAAGAAAGCATTGGCAAAGGCCATACCAGCCATTGTTGACGCATTATGCATTTTTTCGCGTGATTCCATATCTGGTGTTTTCACTGATTTTTCCAAGTAGTCGAAGACTAATTTGATTGCTTGTAAACTTAAACCACGAGTGTAATCAGAAGCCATCACAGATACATAAGATTCGATGGCATGTGTCAAGACGTCCATACCTGTATCAGCTGTAACTGAAGCGGGAACTGACATAACAAATTGTGGGTCAACGATCGCCACGTCTGGTGTTAATGCGTAGTCAGCTAACGGATATTTCACGTGTGTTTCGCTATCTGTGATTACCGCAAATGGTGTCACTTCTGAACCTGTTCCTGATGTTGTTGGGATACATACAAACTGAGTTTTTTCAGGTTTGTCGATCTTGTACGTACGTTTACGGATATCTAAGAATTTTTGTTTTGCACCAAAGAATGAAGTATCTGGGTGTTCATAGAACATCCACATGCCTTTTGCCGCATCCATTGCTGATCCGCCCCCAAGAGCGATCACTGTGTCTGGTTTGAAGTCCGCCATCATTTTTGTACCAGCGTAAACTGTGTTTGTTGAAGGGTTTGGTTCAACATCTGAGAAGATCTCGATTTTCACATCATTTTTACGACGTGCTAATACTTCTCTTACAGTGTCACAGTAGCCGAATTGGACCATACCTGGGTCACAAACGATCATGACACGTTCGACGTTTTCCATTTTTTCCAAGTAAAGCAAAGAGTTCTTTTCAAAGAAGATTTTTGGTGGTAATTTGAACCATTGCATGTTATTTCTCCGTTTCGCTACAGTTTTGACGTTGATTAAGTTGACTGCTGATACGTTTCTTGAAACAGAATTCTTTCCGTATGAACCACAACCTAGTGTCAATGATGGAATCATTTCGTTGTAGATATTTCCGATTCCGCCTTCTGCTGATGGTGTGTTGACTAAGATACGACAAGCTTTCATGCGTAGTCCGAATTGAACATGCAACTCTTCGTTTTCTGAATGGATGACAGCTGTATGTCCTAATCCACCAAGGTTCAACATTCCTTCACATAATTCGAAAGCATGTTCTGTACTGTTTGATTTGACCATTGCTAAAACTGGTGAAAGTTTCTCACGTGAAAGTGGATAATCAGGCCCTACGCCTTCTAATTCTGCCACTAATAATTTTGTTCCTTCTGGTACATTGATCCCTGCTAATTTTGCGATATCCATTGCTGAATGTCCCACGATTGCAGGATTTACAGCGTATTTACCTTCATTCATGACAGCATCTTCTAATTTTGAAAGCTCTGCTGGTTTAACGAAGTAAACTTGGTGTGCTTGGAATTCTGCTTTTACGGCTGCATAGATTTCTTTATCTACGATGACTGCTTGTTCAGAAGCACAAATCATTCCGTTATCGAATGTTTTTGATACGATCAAGTCATTCACTGCACGTTTTACTTTTGCTGTTTTTTCGATATATGCAGGAACGTTACCCGGTCCAACACCTAAAGCTGGTTTACCAGTTGAATAAGCGGATTTTACCATGCCTGCACCACCAGTTGCTAATACGATCGCAATTCCTGGGTGGTTCATCAACATTGAAGTCGCATCGATCGATGGATGCTCGATCCATTGGATACAGTTTTCTGGCGCACCTGCTGCGATGGC
This sequence comes from Enterococcus sp. DIV1304_2, assembly GCF_050555445.1. NCBI lineage: Bacteria > Bacillati > Bacillota > Bacilli > Lactobacillales > Enterococcaceae > Enterococcus > Enterococcus sp. DIV1304_2. The sequence goes on along the minus strand of NZ_CP187851.1, from coordinate 218,974 downwards.
TGCATCACGAACGACTCTTGCTGCCTCAGCGGAACATTTTTGAGCGCTTGGATGGAAAGCAAAAACGATTGGGTTTCTGGTTTTCAAAGCGATCATTGATTTAAAGATCGTTGTTGAAGTTGGGTTTGTTGTTGGTGTTACTCCACAAACGACGCCGACTGGTTCAGCAATCTCAATCAATCCTTTTTGAGTGTCTTCATTGATTACTCCGACAGTTTTGTCATATTTGATACTGTTCCAAATATATTCTGAAGCATACATATTTTTGATTGCTTTATCTTCATAGATGCCACGGCCAGTTTCTTCTACAGCCATTTTTGCTAGAGGCATGTGCTGATCTAATGCAGCCATTGCCATTTCATGCACAATGTGATCTACTTTTTCTTGATCAAAACTTTCCATTTCTTTCAACGCAACATTTGCTTTTGTCGCCAAGTCGTCGATCATCGCTTGTACATCAACAGTTTTCGTCTCTTCTTTTTCCATTATTTTAGCCATTATGTTCCTCCTACTGAGTCATGGTTATTTGTTAATTATTTCACATACACATCATACAACACTTTTTTTTCGATGTAAATACTTTTTTGTGATTTTTTTCACAGTTATATTTTTCTTTAGAAACAGGCCGTTCCACAAGAGCGATTATCGAGTAACCGTTCCATAATGGCAGACGTGATTTATTTAGCAAAGTCACAAAAAAAAAGACTGATCGCCTTCTTTTCTCTATACGAGATAGGAATGACGACAGTCTTTTTGATAAAGAATGATCGAACTCCGTATACATTTAGCCAACGCGTGGCTAACAACCGGTGTTTACAATTCTTTTTCTTCTTTTTTCTCTTCAGGTGTTTCTGGAACTTCAACAGTTTCAATTACTTCTGGTTCTGTCGGTTCTTCTACTGGTGCGATTGGTGTGCTTGTCATCGCGCCTGTACCTGGTTTTACCGTTTTGATGGCTGCTCGATCGTATTCTAAAAAGATCCCTTCGCAGTCTAAAACAACTGTACGATTTGTCTCGTCGATTTCTGAGACTACGCCATGAAGTCCACCGATCGTGACTACTTCATCGCCAGCTTTCATACTATCAAGCAAGTTTTGACGTTCTTGTTGTTGTTTCTTTTGTGTACGTGACATAAAGAACCACATCCCTAATAGGGCAACGAACATCACTAACATTGGTAATGAACCCATTTTTTTCACCTCACTAACTAAATATCTACACTAAACACTTTAGCAGAAAAAGGCGCTAGAAACTAGTTTTTTAACTAAATTTCACAAATCCTGCTAGAAACTTTTTGCGTTTTCTTTATTGAACCCATACTCTTCGAAAAAGGCTGCACGAAACTCTAATAAGTTATCATCCATAATCGCTTGTCGTACTTGTTTCATCAAGTTTAATAAGAAGTATAGATTGTGATAAGACGTTAAACGGATACCAAATGTTTCATCGCATTTGATCAAGTGACGAATATACGCTCTCGTATAATTCTTACAAGTATAGCAATCACATTTTTCATCGATTGGACGGAAATCCCGGGCATATTGCGCATTTTTTACGACTAATCGGCCTTGCGATGTCATACATGTTCCGTTACGAGCGATTCGGGTCGGTAGAACACAGTCGAACATATCGACTCCACGAATCACGCCATCAATCAATGAATCCGCAGCTCCTACTCCCATCAAATAACGTGGTTTATGATCTGGGATCAATGGCGTCGTAAATTCTAAGACACGGTTCATCTCAGCTTTTGGTTCACCGACAGATAAACCTCCGATGGAATACCCAGGGAAATCCATACTGATTAAGTCTTTCGCACTTTGTTTACGTAAATCTTCAAAACCAGCTCCTTGGATGATACCAAATAATCCTTGACGATCTGGATTCGCATGAGCTTTCAATCCACGCTCTGCCCAACGAGAAGTTCGTTCAACTGATTTTTTCACATAATCATAGCTCTCATCAAATGGAGGACATTCATCAAAACTCATCATGATATCAGAACCTAATTTATTTTGGATGTTGATGGCTTTTTCAGGAGACAAGAACATTTTTGAGCCGTTCAAGTGGTTTTTGAAATGCACACCTTCTTCAACGATGTTACGCATATCACTTAATGAGAAGACTTGAAATCCACCAGAATCAGTTAAAATCGGCTGGTCCCAATTCATAAATTTATGCAAGCCACCTGCTTCTTCGACCAAATCTTCTCCAGGACGAAGCCATAAATGGTAGGTATTACTCAAAATCACGCCTGCACCCATTTCTTTTAGTTCTTCCGGCGACATAGTTTTAACGGTAGCTAATGTACCCACAGGCATAAACATCGGCGTTGGAAAAGTTCCATGAGGAGTAATCAATTCACCAAGGCGGGCGCCTGTATGTTTTTCTTTTTTTATTAAACGATAACGAATGGCAGGTTCTGTCATTCAATTCCCTACTTTCTTTTATAGAATCGCGTTTGCAACTCCCACCATCATAATCTTTTCAACTGCTTTTTGCAAGAGCTTCTCTTTTTTTATAGGTTTTTTTAACCTGCTTTTTTTGTGAACCTTTCAATAACGAAAGAGGATTCCTAGAGCAAAATCAGTCCTTCTTTGATATACTAAGACTATCAAAAAAAAGGAGTGGAAAATATGGTATCTTCTGGGGAATTAAAACAACAAGCAAAAGAAAGCTTAAAGGGACGTTGGGGGCAAGCAATTCTATTAAATCTGATTCCAACATTGATCACAATTGCTATTATTCTTATTTTAGCTTTACCTACTGCTTTACTGATTGCAACGATGCAAGACAGTAGCGCAATGCAAGAAATGGTGAGTGGTTCAAGTAGCAGTAGTTCAGGCGGAGGGATCGTTTCTACGATCATCAGTGCATTGTTCATGAGTGGGATTTCTTGGACCTATTTAGACATTATCCGTGGGAAACGAACAACGATCGAACCATTCAAAGATGCTTTCCGCGGTTTTTCAGGCGTATTCTTCGGTGGCGTTCTATTGTTAGCACTAGTGACAACGATTTTCACTACGTTATGGGCATTGCTTTTAGTCATTCCTGGGATCATCAAAAGGTATGCCTATTCTCAAAGTTATTTCATTTACTATGATGTCGTAACAGAAACAGGCGAAAAACCAAAAATCCTTGATACGATCACTGCAAGCCGCAAATTGATGGATGGCTACAAAGGAAAATTATTCTGGTTAGACTTATCGTTTATCGGATGGCACATCTTAGCAATTGCCACAGTCGGTATCGGTTATCTATGGTTGAATCCATACATCACTGCAACTAAAGCTGCTTTTTACGAACAATTACCAAAACAAGTTTAATCAGCTTTTTCACCATAATAAAAAGGATTGGAAAATCTCCAATCCTTTTTTGGTGTTTATTTTTTACATTTCAGATTCTGGTGCTTCTACTGTCTCTTCCTCATCTGGCAATTGGTGGAACTTGATCAATTCATTGACCCCAATCGGTATGATCGACAAGATTCCTACTAAGAACCAATGATTCAAACTAATATGAACTAACCCAAATAATTCTTGCGTGAATGGTAATAAAGCGACTGCTGACGTGATAAGAAGGGAAAGAATCGCCATTTCCACTAACGATTTATTCGTTGCTAAGTTCACTTTGAAAATCGATTGACTACTACGAACATTAAAGACATGAAGGATCGAAGAGTAAGCCAATACTAGAAATGCAACGGTTTGGCCAACTTCTTGACTAGCATCAACCCAAGGGCTGATCGTATCAACGAAGCTTCCTAAGTAGTAACCAAATAAAGTGACTACCGTAAATATTCCTGCATTGATGGCAATTTTCTTCATTAGACCACGAGCGAAAATCCCTTCATTTTTAGGAATTGGTGCTTCATTCATGATCCCTTCCTCTGCTGGTTCTCTTCCTAGAGCGAAACCAGGTAGTCCATCAGCGACAACGTTTACGAACAACAGTTGAACGGCTGTAAATGGTGCCCCCCAACCAACTAACATCGCAATCAATACGATAAAAATCTCAGAGATATTACAGCTTAATAAGAAGTTGATCGCTTTTCGAATATTTTGATAAACGGAACGTCCTTGGCTAACTGCATCAACGATCGTAGCGAAGTTATCATCGGTCAAAATCATGTCAGCGGCACTTTGCGCTACATCTGTACCGGTGATCCCCATTGCACATCCAACGTCACTCGCTTTCAATGCTGGCGCATCGTTCACACCATCGCCTGTCATTGCGACCACAGCACCTGTTCGTTGCCATGATTTGACGATTCGGATTTTATCTTCTGGGGTTACGCGAGCATAGACGGATAAATCTTTTACTCGATCATCCAATTCTTCATCAGATAACGCACGGAGTTCCGCACCTGAAAGAGCTTCGTTACTATTGGTCAAAATTCCCAATTCTTTGGCAATCGCACTGGCAGTGACGACATGGTCCCCAGTGATCATCACTGTTTTGATACCAGCTTTTTTCGCACGCTTGATAGCGCCTTTACTTTCAGGACGCGGCGGATCGATCATACCGATCAAGCCAATCAAACGTAGATCTTTTTCTAAAGCTTCTGAAGTGATTTCTTGTGGTTTTTCGTCATACGTTCGATAACCTACTGCAATTACACGTAAGGCACGTTTCCCAAAACGGTCGTTGACCACTTCTGCTTGTTCAACATCTCCAGACGTAAATTTTGGTGCTAAGACATCAAATGCGCCTTTTGTGATAGAGATATACTTATCACCCATTTTATGGACAGTCGTCATCATTTTTCGATCAGAGTCGAATGGAAGTTCGTCAACCCTTGGGTATTTTTCTTCTAATTCTTCTTTTGTATGATAGTTTTCCTCAACTGCACGTACAATTGCTGCTTCCGTTGGATTACCTTTGACGATCAATTCATCGTCCTCTTTTTCAACCGTCACATCTGTACATAATGCAGCCATTTTTAAAATTTCCATCGCGCTATTTGTCATTGAATCTTCGACATCTGTTACTTCATCTTCTTTACTCCACACACGACGTACGCGCATCCGGTTTTGTGTCAGTGTACCGGTTTTATCCGAACAGATGACATTCGCAGTACCGAGCGTTTCAACAGCTGGCAGCTGACGAATAATCGCATGTTTTTTCGCCATTTTCTGTACACCATAAGCAAGTGTCAATGTAACGATAACAGTTAATGTTTCTGGTACTGCGGCAACAGCCAACGAAATCGAAGTCATGAACATTTCAAGTAACGGTTCCCCTTGAAGTTCACCAATCAAAAAGACTAAGGCAGCAGCTGCTAATGCAATCACACTGATTCGCTTCCCTAATTGATTCAAACGGACTTGTAGTGGTGTTTTCTGCATTGTATGGTCATTTAATAATCCGGCGATTTTTCCCATTTCGGTCTGCATACCAATCGCTGTGACGATCGCTTTCCCACGACCAGCGGCAACGGTACAGCCTTTAAAGACCATGTTTAATTGGTCACCGAGAGAGTCATCTTCTTGACTTATGTAACCTGCGTCTTTTTCGACAGCCTCACTTTCACCGGTTAGAGCTGATTCTTCTACGCGTAATTGTGATGTTTCTACTAAACGAGCATCTGCTGCAATCGCTGATCCTGATTCTAAAATCAGCACATCTCCAACGACTAGATTCTCAGCATCTACTTTTTCTACTTTCCCATCTCTAAGGACCGTAGCGGTTTGTTTATTCATATCTTGGAGAGATTCTAATGCTTTTTCTGCATTTCCTTCTTGAACAATCGCTAGAACTGAATTGATAATAACGATCGCAATGATCAAGAGTCCTTCGAATAGGTCACCATGTTCTGTTGCAAATGCGGTGTAAAATGAAATGACTGCGGCAACTAATAAAACAATTGTGGTAAAATCTGAAAGACTTCGTATAAATTTTTTGAAGAGTGATTCTTTGGGAGCTTCTTCGAATTGATTTTTTCCTTGTTGCCGACTTCGTTCCTTTGCTTCACTCATCGACAACCCTTGATCTATATCTACTTTTGTTTCTTCTGCTATTTCTTCTATTGTTTTTTTGTAACTATCCATCCTATACTCCCTTTCTTTTAAAAATGAACGTTATGTTAAGGTACGATTTTAGTATAACATCATTTTTTTAATCAATTCAACTATATCGCATATATATATGTAGAGAAAAATTTTAAAATAATCAATACATATCGATTGCAAACGCTACCAAAACGTGGTATGATTTAACCATAAGGAAGGAGGAAAAGACAAATAGATAGAAGAATTTCTCGATAGAGTAGTATAAGCAAACAAAGTTGTTAGAAGTACAAGTTTCACCTTAACGAGCATGTGAAGTAACCATTATAAATAGTGAATGCGTATGACTGTTTGAAACGAAAATCGTTCAAAAAAAGAAGTAGTGGGATACGTAACAATTAAATAACATGAACATCTGAAAATTGAATAGGAACAAGAGATGATTCAACTGTTGAAGATGTAAAGAAAACAAGATTTTTTGTTTATCAAGAAGAAATTCAACACCGTACTTTGCATGTTCTATGGAAAGTTACACTAATTCTATTTATTTGTTTCCTTCCGAAGCACAAAAGCCCCGACTAATCGAGAGTCGGGGTCTTTTTTATCTTAAAAAGTTACTTTACAAACATCGCATCTCCAAAACTGAAGAAACGGTAACGTTCATCGATGGCATGTTGATAAGCTGATAATGTTAATTCTCTACCAGCAAACGCACTGACTAGCATCACTAAAGTGGATTTTGGCAAGTGGAAATTCGTAGAAAAAGCTTCAACTACTTTGAACTCATACCCTGGCGTAATAAAGATATCGGTCCAGCCACTATCTGCTTTGATCTCCCCATCAAATTTCGTACCAATCGTTTCTAATGTGCGGATTGAAGTCGTTCCTACTGCCACGATTTTCCCGCCATTTTGGCGAACTTGATTCAAACGAGTAGCAGCTTCTTCGGTCAAACGATAAAATTCACTGTGCATTTCATGCTCTTCGATTTTATCGACACTCACTGGACGGAAGGTTCCTAGACCGACATGCAGTGTCAAATACACAAGCTCCACGCCTTTTGCTTTGATTTCATCTAATAATTCTGTCGTGAAATGTAAGCCAGCAGTTGGTGCAGCTGCTGAGCCATTTTCTTCTGCATAGACAGTTTGATAGCGATCTGGATCTTCTAAACGTTCTTTGATATAAGGCGGTAACGGCATTTCGCCAAGCGCTTCTAGATTCTCTAAGAAAATCCCCTCATAAGCAAACTCAATGATTCGTCCACCATGATCCAGCTCTTCTTTCACAACTGCTTTTAAACGTCCGTCACCAAAAATGATCTCTGTCCCTACTTTGGCACGTTTGGCTGGTTTGATCAGTGTCTCCCAGGTGTCACCTTCTGTATTGGTCAAAAGCAATACTTCTAAGTGGGCACCCGTCTCTACTTTTTCACCGTATAAGCGCGCAGGCAATACGCGTGTATTATTCATCACTAACGCATCACCAGGATTTAATTCCTCAATGATTTCATGGAAATGTTTATCCATCATCTCACCTGTCTTACGGTCAACTACAAGTAATCGGGAATGATCCCGGTCTTTTAATGGTGTTTGGGCAATCAGTTCTTCGGGTAACTCAAAATCGAAATCTTCTGTTGTTAACATATCGTCACTCACTTTCTCTGTTTGGCCCTTTTATTTTACCATTTTATGCCGACAATGCCAAAAAGCAAAAATCTTATCCTTCCATTCATTTATGATTAGTTGCGTTATCTTTTCAGCTATATTTTATTTATAATTTCAAAAAACGCCTACTAGTCTAGTTATTTGTATAGTAAATAAATCATCAAATTTGTATTCCTTAGTTATTTTAGGCATACTATTATAAGAACATTCTTTATGGAAAAGAAAAGAAGAGGTGCAATGATGATCGAATTTCAGAATGTATCAAAAATTTATAAAGGTGGAAAAGTCGCGGTCGAGAACGTCAATATTTCTTTTGAAAAAGGCGAATTCATCTGTTTTATCGGTACAAGTGGGAGCGGAAAAACCACTACGATGCGAATGCTTAACCGCATGACAGACCCGACAGAAGGTCAGATTTTGATTGATGGAAAGTCGATCCAAGAAATCAATCCCGTTGAACTCCGACGACAAATCGGCTATGTGATCCAAAGTATCGGTTTGATGCCTCACATGACGATCCGGGAAAATATCACTCTTGTCCAAAAATTATTGAAGGTCAGCCAAGAAGAACGGAACAAAACAGCAGAGAAAATGATCGACCTGGTGGAACTTCCTCGTGAAATGCTTGATCGTTACCCACATGAATTATCTGGTGGTCAACAGCAGCGTATCGGTGTCGTTCGCGCGTTAGCGGCGAATCAAGACATCATTTTGATGGATGAACCTTTTGGAGCATTGGACCCTATCACAAGAGATTCCTTACAAGATTTAGTCAAGGATCTGCAAGAACGTCTAGGAAAAACCATCGTCTTCGTGACACATGATATGGATGAAGCAATCAAATTATCCAGTCGTATCGCGATCATGAGTGAAGGTAGAGTCATTCAATTTGATACGCCACAAAATATTTTACGCCACCCTGCCAATGAATTTGTCGAAGAATTGATCGGTGAAGATCGCTTACTTCAAGCCAAACCAGATACCACAAAAGTAGGCGAAGTCATGCTGAACCAAGCCATCACGATCACGCCAGAAAAATCATTGCAAGAAGCCATCAAATTGATGCGTGAAAAACGCGTCGATACGCTTTTAGTGACGGATAATTCAAATACCTTAAAAGGATTTATCGATGTTGAAACAATCGATAAGAAACGTGGAAAAGTCTCGAGTGTTGGCGATATCTTGAACAAGGATGTTTTTTATGTAAAACAATCTGCTTATTTACGTGATACCCTACAACGAATCTTAAAACGTGGTTTAAAATATGTGCCAGTAGTTGATGAACAAAATAAAGTCGTTGGTATTTTAACTCGAGCCTCTCTTGTCGACATCGTCTATGACGTGATCTGGGGCGAAGAACCATCGCTTACTGATGCAATTGGTACGCCATCTGAAACAAAGGAGGTTTAACCAATGGCCGAATTTTTTCAACAACATGGCGCTGAGATCCTCTCAAAAAGTCTCGAACATCTCTATATTTCAGCAATTGCATTGGTCATCGGGATTGCCGTTGCTGTTCCTTTAGGTGTTCTTTTGACGCGTTTTCCTAAAGTCGCAACGATCGTTATTGGACTGACCAGTGCGTTACAAACAGTCCCTTCTCTTGCCCTATTAGCACTTATGATTCCATTATTCGGTGTCGGTAAATTGCCTGCAATCATTGCCCTATTTATCTATTCCCTTTTACCTATTTTAAGAAATACCTATATTGGGATGAAAAATGTGGATTGGAATTACCGCGATGTCGCAAAAGGCATGGGGATGACAAATATCCAATCGATTTTTTCTGTCGAATTGCCGATCGCTATGCCGACGATCATGGCAGGTATCCGGTTAGCAGCAGTCTATGTGATTGCATGGGCAACCCTCGCCTCTTACATCGGCGCAGGTGGGCTAGGCGATTTGATTTTTAGCGGTTTGAATAATTATCAACCCGATTTGATTTTCGCTGGTACGATCCCTGTAACAATCTTAGCATTGCTTGCAGATTTCTTATTAGGACTATTGGAGAATCGGTTAACTCCGATCGCATTGAGGGAGGAGAATGACGAATGAAACGAATCAGAAATAGTGTCGTTCTCGTATTGACCGTCTTATTACTTGCAAGTTGCTCCTTCCCAGGATTGGCAAGTAATACGGATGAAGATACGATTTCTATCACCGGTGGGATCACTTCTGAAGCTCAGATCATTGCCAGTATCGTTGCCGGGATGATCGAACATTATACAGAAAAAAATACGACGATCATCAATAATTTAGCGACGACAACAATCAATCATCAAGCGATGATCAACGGAGATGCTTCGATTTCTGCCGCTCGCTATACAGGGACAGATTTGACGACTACCCTTAATCTGCCACCTGAAAAAGATCCCGCAAAAGCGTTCGATATCGTAAAACGTGAATTTGAAAAAAGGTATGATCAAACCTGGTTCCCTTCTTATGGGTTCGAGAACACCTACGTTTTTCTTGTTCGCAAAGATACTGCGGAAAAATACAATTTAAAGAAAGTCAGTGACTTGAAAAATGTCGCCGATGAACTTGTCGCTGGAGTGGATACTTCCTGGATCAATCGTAAAGGAGATGGCTATGACGGCTTCAAAGAAACATATGGCTTTTCATTTGATTCTATCTTGCCTATGCAGATCGGTCTAGTCTATGACGCCGTAGAAGCTGGGCGAATGGATATCGTTTTAGGGTATTCCACAGACGGTCGTATCGCTAGTTATGATCTAGTCATGCTAGAAGATGACTTGAGTTTTTTCCCACCTTATGACGCTGCACCGGTTGTAGATAATCAACTATTAAAAGATACGCCGGGATTAGCAGAAGCATTAACAAAATTAAGTAATACGATCAGCACTGAAAAAATGCAACAATTGAACTATGAAGCAGACAATAATTTGGTTGAGCCTTCTGTCGTCGCAGAGCGCTTTTTAAAAGAAAACCAATACTTTGGAGGGGAGTGACGATAATGGAAAACATGAATTGGCTTGAACAATTTATTTATTATTTTCAAGAGAATGGTACGTATGTCTTTTCACAGTTCCTACGTCACTTTCTCATTTCGATCTATGGCGTACTTTTTGCAGCAATCGTCGGTATCCCCGTTGGTATTCTCATTTCACGAAAACGTAAGTTAGCCAATTGGGTGATCCGTTTTGCAAATATCATCCAAACGATTCCTTCGTTAGCCATGATCTCGATCTTGATGATCGGGTTAGGTTTAGGAGTAAATGTCGTGATCGTTACAGTTTTCTTATATTCGCTACTACCGATCATCAAGAACACGTACACTGGGATGATCCAAGTCGACAAAAATATCCTTGATGTCGGTAAAGGGATGGGGATGACAGCCAGCCAACGTCTCTTTATGGTAGAACTACCGTTGTCTGTGTCAGTCATTATGGCAGGCATTAGAAATGCTTTGGTCGTTGCCATCGGGATCACCGCCATCGGTGCCTTCGTCGGAGCTGGCGGATTAGGAGACATCATCATTCGTGGGACCAATGCCACAGATGGTACGTCGATCATCTTAGCCGGAGCCTTGCCAACAGCCTTCATGGCAATCATCACCGACTGGGTCTTAGGGATCATCGAACGCCGTTTAGACCCTGCGGCAAAGCATTCAAGATGATGAACATAGAGAATGCATAATTGAACCCAATAGATTTCTATCTTTAAACAATTGAAAACACCGCCAGTTCAAGAAATAAACGCTTGATTTGGTGGTGTTTTTTTACTGAAGTTCAGATTGATAATCATTGACTAAATCTTCTGGTATGTACAGTTCTATATAAACTATAAATAAATGAGTTGCTACTTACTCTGACAATAATGATGAAAAATCAAACACCATATCAATGATTTGTGCCACTTCACCTAACTCAGCTAGAGTGGCTTTCTCTACAAAGCGTACATTTCTCTGCTTTTCCATAAAATCAAATGTTTTGATTTGAAAAGGATTGATATATCCTTGTAGTTTATGACTCTTATCTAATGCAATATAGTTTTTATATTTCGTATCAGTAATTGGACAAACCGCACACATCCCTGTTACTGCATTATAATGGTTCGCACTGACAACAATTGCAGGTCTTCTTTTTTTAATCTCTCTACCTATGCTAGGATTGAAATTAATAATCACGAAATCTCCTTGTTTAGGCGTATAGCCATTAATAGTATATACCATTAAATAATTTCCTTTCCTACAAGTGAATCCTCAGGAAATCCAGCACTTGCATTAATTGTTTCATCATTTTCAAATGCTTCATCAAAAATATTTTTTTTCTTTTTTATAAACGTGATTGTATCGTCTTCCCCCTTAACAGCAATGTACTCAACATTCTCTTCTATACCAAATTTAGTAGGCACAGTCAAAACAATCGCATTCCCTTGTTTCCTAGTCTTCATAATTTTCGCCTCCATTCTATCTATTATCATCATACTATAAACAAAAAAATAAATACAACGTGAATACATTTTCGGTTAAATTGAACACCTACTCCAATATCACATAACCATAAAAGACCTTAGAACACCAAAATACTGTTCTAAGGTCAAAGAATTGTCTCTATATCACATGTGCTTATTTTTTCAGATGATAACTATACGTACTTACAACGATATTCTCCCGCCAAGAAAGACGCAAACGTAATCTTAGACTCGTCTGATTATGCAAGATGTTCTGCCATCTGCGATTCGGTACAAATTGTGGAATCAACACTGTCGTCGTGTAATTTTGTTTCGCCGCATTTTTGCTGACTATATCCACATAACGCAAAATCGGATTTTGGATCGATCGATAAGAAGAATGGACGATTGAAAGACGAACATCTGGAAAATGCTTTTTAAATTCTGCTTGGATCTCTTTTTCCTTTTCGATATCCTCATCTAACGATACGTGCATGGCAACGACATAATCACCGATTGAACGTGCATAATTCAATGCCCCCGTATTTACACGTGTAACATTTCCTACAAGCACCAAGACTGTATTCCCTTCATATTCATGCAAATTCACTTCATCTTCTAAACGGAGCTGTTCCGCTACTTTTTGGTAATGATCATGGATTTTATAGAACACGAACATGACGATCGGCATGATGATGAAGAATGGCCAAATATCTCCTAAGCGGTAAACAAATAAAATTGCGATGATAGCATAAGAGATGAATGCTCCAGTAATATTCGCAATGGATTTCGTCCACCACTTTTTGCCTTCTTTCTTCCATTTGATGACCATTCCTGTTTGCGATAACGCAAAAGGAATAAAGACACCGATCGAATACAATGGAATCAATCGTTCCGTAGAACCATTAAAAATAAACAAGAGCACGATAGAACCTAACGCAAGGGTGATGATCCCGTTCGAATAGCCTAAACGGTCTCCACGATCTTGGTACATATGAGGCATAAATTTATCTTTTGCTAGATTATACGCTAAAACTGGAAAAGCAGAGAAACCTGTATTTGCCGCAACCGCCAAAATCAAGGCTGTCGCAAATTGCAAGATATAATACAAGATTCCATGCCCAAACACAGCTTGACCGATTTGAGAAAGAACAGTCACTTCTTTTTCAGGAACGATCCCATACCAATAGTTGATAAACGTGATCCCTACAAAAAAGAAGCCTAAGATCAATGCCATCATCGTCAAAGTCATTGCTGCATTTTTCGCGCGTGGCTTTTTGAAGAACGGTACTGCATTACTGATTGCTTCTACGCCAGTCAATGAAGAAGAACCAGAAGAAAATGCTCGTAAAATCAAGGCTACAGATACTCCAGGAACAACTGCGCCTGGAAGAGCTGTTGCTTGTAATGGTACTGCTCCAGTCACAATATTAAACAAACCAACGACAATCAATAAGGAGATGACGAGAATAAATGTATAGACTGGGAATAGTAAAAACGAAGCTGACTCTCTCAGTCCACGTAAGTTCAACATCATCAACAAGAGGACGATAGTCACTGAAATCGCTACTTGATGCCCATATAGAGCGGGTATAGCAGAAGTAATCGCCTCTGCACCGGCTGAGACGGAAACCGCAACAGTCAGCATATAATCGATCAATAAAGACCCGCCCGAAATCAGTCCAGCATTTTTACCGAGGTTCTCACTACTAACAACGTAAGCCCCACCCCCGTGTGGATATGCGTGAATGATCTGCCGATAAGAAAGAGTTAATGAAATCAATAAAATAATAACAAATGCAGCAATTGGCAATGAATACCAGATCGCAGCAGCAGACAACGCCACTAATACCACAACGATTTGTTCTGTTCCGTACGCAATCGATGACAACGCATCGGAAGATAGTAGTGCTAACGCAGCAAACCTTGTTAATTTATGCTCGTCGTTTTCCGCCGACTTCAACGGCTTCCCTACTAACAACCTTTTTAAGTAATCCAATTTCTATGCTCCTTTACACACCTTTTCCCCTACGAATTACAGGTGTCATTTTTTATAGTAAACAAGATGTTATAGTACGCCCTTGACCTTTAAATGTCAACAAAATTCGGGAAAAATATCGATAGAAAATCCCCATATTTTTTTAATTCATTTTTAGAGTGATTTCCATAATTAAACCACTTGCTTTCTCTGGTATAGAAAAAAGACGAGCTTAGGAAAATAACGTTATCCTAAACTCGTCTTCACTTAAAAACTGAGACTTAAAACCTTTACGAGAAACGAATAGATGGCATCACGTTTCTAGTGGAAGATTCGACTTTCATGCGCAGCTTCTTTGAATTTCTTCATTTTTTCACTCACAAATGGATAGGATACTGTACCAACGATTCCTACGACAATAAATATGCCGACTAATATCAAAATCGCGTGTAGCGCATTTGGCCAATAGATACCACCAGCTGATTCACGTAAGAGGTTGACTGCATGAGTAAATGGCAAGAAAGGATTGATCATTTGGAAAAATTTCCCTGAAACTTGAATTGGATAGTTCCCACCACCACCAGATATGGACAAGACAAGAATAATGATGGCTATCCCTTTGCCGACATTGTCAAACAGTGCTGCTAAAACATAGACGATCATCATAAATGACAAAGCAATCAAAACAGCAAACAGTACACTGTAGACTGGATTCACTACATACACACCAAGCAAGAACATGTTCCCTAAAGTAACGATCAAGCTTTGAGCGATCGCCATCGTCAAGAAGGTCAACATGCGGGCGCCAAACTGTTCCCGTTTTGTATAGTTTTTACGCGCTTTTTTATCTAAATAATAATCTGTTGTAGCGACACTTGAAAGTAAGACCGCACCTACCCACAAACATAGCGCAGTATAGAACGGTGTACTTGCTGATCCATTATTAGGGATTGGATACAACGAATTAGTTTGTAGTTCCACAGGCATCGTAAAGAATTCACTTTCCTTTGTCGCATCTAATTTCAAGAGTTTGATGACTTCCCCAAGATCAACCTCTTCTTCTCCTTTACGGATTGCGTCTGCGGCTTTTTGGATACCCGCTTTGATGTTTGGCCAGTCGTTCGTGATCAAGTCTGCCGCAGCATTCACTGCTGTTTCGACTTCTGGCATTTTATCGTTGACGGTGGTCATTGTGGTATTGATTTCATTTTTGATCGTTGGCCAATCATTTTGGATAAAATCAGCAGCTAAACCAAGTTTCTCTTCTAATACAGGTAAGTCGTTATTGTATAGGTCAGCTCCCTTATTGATTCCATTTACGATCGTTTCCATATTACCGTTTAGCATCGTATTTGCATCATGGACCTCTTGACCGATTGCAGGCATTTCTTTTTGATATTTCTCTAAGATCGCCACCGCATTTGTCACGGTTGCTTTGGTTGAATTTAATAACGAATCAAAGTCGATTTGATCTGCTTTACTCAACGCACCTTGCGCTGTACTGATCGTATCGATCACTTGTGTCAAGATCGATTGAACGGTTGTGCTGACTTCGTCAACATTGATACTATTGATCAAGCCGTTGACAGAATTAGCAGCATCTCTGACTTCTTGTAAAAGTTTCGTAACTTGAGAAACATCCCCAGCCTGAACAGCTTCATTTAATCGTGTTAAACGATTTTGCAAATCAGTTAATGCTGGTTTTACACTCTTCAACGTATCAATAATCGGTTGTAGTTTTGTATTTCCAGCGTTCGCTTGTAGATCTTCCAAAAATGAAATCAACTTATCCGTTGCTTGTTGTTGTGCTGTAATACCATTGATAAAATTAGTTAACAAGTTATTGATATTTGCTTTTTCTTCATCTGTTAGTTGTCCATCTTCTACAGCTGTTTCGATCGTTTGCGCTAATGAACTAGTCGTCGTTGCTACTTGACCAATCGCGTCTATCGTTGTCTTCACGCTTGTCGTGATACCTGGTACTGCTTCTTTTAATTGTTCAGCGCCCGTTTTGGTATCCGCTGCGAGATTCTTCGCTTGTGATTCTAAATTTTTCACATCAGGTAAGATGTCTTGGACTTGTTGGATGATGGTCAATCCTTGTTTTGCTTCCTCGATTCCTTGATTCATCGTTTCTTCGATTGATGAAAAATCGTTGTCGATTTCAGCAATTTGTCGTCCAGCATCTTGGATCTCTGGGATTTTTTGTTGAAGGTCAAGAATGATTTTGGCTTGTTCCTTTAATTCTGGCATTTTATCGTTCAATTCAACGACCTTTTGTCCCATCTCATCCACTTCTGGGAGATAATCAACAAATTCATTTGCTTTCGCTAATTTGTCTTTGATATCTGGTAGTTGTTTTTGTAGATCAAGTACTTGTTGGGTATAGCCATCGATCGTATCCAAGTTTTCATCTGTGGATAGAATCATTGATTTTACTTTATTGATACTTACTAGGTTTGTATCGATATCGTACCCAATTTCATTAAAGACTTTTAGTAAAGTTTCGCTCGCCGTCCGAATAAATTCACTGGAGATTTGTGATTGGATCGTAGATGCACCTTTATCTGTGATTTTTGGTGCAATGGCATTGATTTTTTCATTGACTGTATATTCAATCTCCGGCTTTTTGATATCGCCGCTCGTAAAGCTTAATAAATCCTCCGAGAAATTCTCTGGCAAATAGATACCAGCATAGTATTCCCCAGACCGTACACCATCTTCTAATTCTTTTTTAGAGTCAACGAACTGCCAACCTAAATCTTTATTTTCATGTAATGATTTCAGTACTTCTTTTCCGATGGCGACTTCTTGTCCTTCAAACTCAGCCGGCTTGTCTGCACTATAAACAGCAATCGGTAATTCCCCAGTATTGCCATAAGGGTCCCATAATGCTTTGATATTGAACCAAGCATATAATGAAGGAATGATCATAATTGCGATGATCAAAAGAGTCGCAACAGGATTTTTAAAAATTCGTTTCCAATCAAGTAAATATAAGTTTATTGTATTTTTTATTGATTTCATATTCATCACCTTTTTTTGTTTCAGCTGCATCACTTTATCATGAAAACCATACGATTTTCAATCCTATTTTCAATCAAGCAACTAATTTTTTGACAGTTAAATCAAACTGTCCGAATATTGTCATCTTTTGCTTAACAAATAATTAATCTTCTTTTATCCGCTAGTTCACTACCAAATGTAGCATCCCGATAATTTTTTTATGTGTAGTCACATAAATCTGTTATAAAAAGCTTACCATAGTTTCTAAAAAAATGTCTAAATTGGTTACTCATAAAATTATAATCTTATTTTCAATATATATATATTGTTATTTTATAAACCATATCTTCCGATAGAACTGGAAAATCCGGCAAAACTGAACCACACAAACAAAAAAAGGCACGACAGCCAGAGGTCGGGATCGAAGTGTTTAGCTTCGAGAAATAAGGCACCATCCACGAAAATTGTTTTTCAAATTTTTGTGGATGGCGCCTTATTTTCGAAGAGGTTACTTCTGTTCCCGCCGTTTATTCGTTTTTAGGTGGTGCGATAGGACGAATGTCCCAGACCGTTGAAGTTCCTCTTTTTTGTTGTTGCCAAGCGCTGAATCGCGCAATGATTGACTAAACACACGGTGCTATTTTTTATGTATAAACGTGCTGTTTTTGTCTTTTATTTTGACACTGGGACAAGCGCTTCGATACCAACACTGATTTTTAATGCACGATCGACATCTAACATGATCGATCGTTCCAAATGACAGACTTTTTCTTTTAATCTGGACTTATCAATCGTTCTGATTTGTTCAAGTAAAATGACTGAGTCTCTTTCGATCCCTGTTCCGGTCGCTTTGATTCCTATATGTGTGGGCAATTTAGGTTTCGCCATTTTCGCAGTAATTGCTGCTACGATGACCGTTGGACTAAAATGATTACCTAAATTGTTCTGAATCACTAAGACCGGTCTTGTCCCACCTTGTTCTGATCCTACCACCGGAGAAAGATCAGCAAAATAAATATCTCCTCTTTTTACCATACGCCTCTCCTCACTCTTGATATTCTCTAGGTATACGGGGCCCTAGCACACATGCGACTTCGTAATGGATCGTACCCAATTGATCTGCTACATCTTGCATTGTGATTTTAGCCTGTTGATTTTCCCCAATCAACGTAACTTTAGTTCCTACTGGCATTTGATAGGGCAGACGGATCATCAATTGATCCATGCATACACGACCAATGATCTCACAATAATTCCCCTCCACTAATAATGAGAAACCTTGCATTTTCCGTAACCAACCATCTGCGTAACCGATTGGTACAGTTCCGATCCATTCTGAAGCTGAAGTCGTATAGGTTTTTCCATAACCTACACCTTCTCCTGCTGGCAACTCTTTCACTTGGATCAATTCAGATACAAGTTCAAGCGCTGGTTGTAGGGGATACACTTCCGCTAACGCGTGACCGGATGGATTCAAGCCATACATTGCTACCCCATAGCGGATCATATTGCCTGTAGCTTTTTCGTGCCATAATGCAGTAGCACTATTACTGCTGTGGACATATCTTGGTAAAGTAGGTAGACTTTCGATGATCTCACTGAATTTTTGGTTCTGCTGTTCCCAATAGGTGGTATCTGCTTGATCTGCTGTAGAAAAATGAGTATAGATCCCTTCCCATTCTAAATTGGGACTATCCTGGATGATTTCCACTGCCTCATTCACTTCTGCACTATTGAGAAAGCCAATTCTTCCCATTCCGGTATCGACTTTCAAATGCAATTTCAATAAATATTCTAGATGGCGTTCTGCTATATAAGTAGCCGCAGCTTCCAACCATTCTTTTGTTCCCGCAGTAATAGATAGATCGTGGATGACTGCAAGTGTCAACGCATCGATCGGAACCATATTCAATACAAGAATAGGTAGTGTGAAACCTGCCTCTCTCAGCTCGATCCCCTCATCTAAAGTAGCTACGCAAAAACCAGAAGCTCCACCTTTTTTTGCAGCTTCTGCTGTTTCGATTGCTCCGTGACCATAACCATCTGCTTTGACAACAGCAAACAATTCTTTTCCATTCAATCGAGCTATTTCATTTGCTACATTTTCTGTAATTGCCTGTTTATGTACAATTGCTTTTGTCGGACGATGCCAAGCAATAACCATTGTTCTTCCTTCTTTCTAGTCTTCTAAAATAATCTGTGCAAAAGCTAACTCGTCTGTATGTGTGATGCTGACCCAGACTGCTCCTTCATGTGGAGATTTCGTTACAATTGGTTGTCCTGATCCATTTTTTAAAATTTCGATCTCTTGAAAGGTAACTTTACCGATCCCTGTTCCCCAAGCCTTTGAAAAAGCTTCTTTACATGCATAACGACCGCCTAAAAACTCAACCTGACGATGAAATGGCAGCAAACGAAACATTTCGATTTCACTTGGTGTCAGTACACGATCAATAAAGTTTTGCTTTTCTTTAATGATCTTAGCAATCCTCGACAGTTCAACTGCATCAATCCCAATCCCTTTTATCATACACGATTCTCTTTTCAAAAAATTTTAGAACACTCTAATTCTACCAAATTTTAGACAATTTACCACCAATAAGTCTAGAAATAACAAAAATGAAAGTTGTTTCCTAGTGAAAACCCACTTCTTCATTTTCTCCAATAAAAAACCATTGAGAATTGATTGATAAAAATCTCTGATGTAAAGAAAACAGTTCAAGTCACTTCATTTCTTTTTTTACGAATGTTTTTCAAAAAAATAAGACTTACAATTCGAAAAACAGCTGATATATAAATCATTTTCCGCCTTGTTTGTTTATAAAATCATTTTATTGGTATTAATTCTAATTTACCATGGATCACGCATAAAAAAAGAAATTATTTTTACTTAATAAACAAAAAAAACAAAAATTTGTTGCTATATCCTTAAAAAGCTAAATATTTTATTTTTTTAAATAACATTTTTGTTAAAGTTATCTAAATTACCTACTAAAAAGAGGAACTACGTTAAATTTATACTTAATACTCTTAGACTTCCCATTATTAGTAGGTTTTTACCCTATGATCTCTACTTCTTTATGTAATGAAAGAGAGAGTATGTTTGTTTTTTTCATTATCTATCATTGCCAAATAAACAATACAAAATAAGCCCGCCAAGGCCAAAAATAGGTAAGCTATTTTTGGATCTGACGGGCTTATTCGGATGGTCCTTCTAAGACCACCACTTTACATGTGTATTAGTCGTTGTTCGTGCGGATCACGAAACCACGTTTTTTGTCGTTTGTGCGTTTTCCACCATTGTCTTTTTGTTTGTTATGGTTTTTGCTGTAGCTACCGCTACCTTTTGAATTTTTGTTGCCACGGTAGTTGCCATTATCACGACGATTACGGTTGTTTCCGCCGCCACTTCCGCCACCACGTTTACCATTTTTGTTGTAGCCTTTTTTCTGCATAGGCAATGGACGTTCTGGTGTGATTTTTACTGGTGTTGCATCTGATGGATCTTTGGCTGTTGTTTTCAACAATAAAGCGACTAAATCTTGAGCAGAGTATTCTTCCAATAATTTATCCGCAGTTTGCAGATATTTATCTAAGCCATTCTCTTCAAGTTTTTCTTCGATTTGTTCAATAGCAGCGCCTAGTTGTCCTTTGAATGCTTCTTTTTCAGTCGGTGGACGTAAAGTTGTCATACGTTTTTTCGTTAAGTTTTCAATAACATGTAAGTAACCCATTTCGTTTGGTGTAACGAAAGTTACTGACATACCACCTTTACCTGCACGACCAGTACGACCGATACGGTGAACATAGCTTTCTGGGTCTTGTGGGATATCATAGTTGTATACATGAGTAACTCCTGAGATATCTAAACCACGTGCAGCTACGTCTGTAGCAACTAAAATATCTAAATGTCCACTTTTGAATGAACGTAATACGCTCATACGTTTTTGTTGGGAAAGGTCGCCATGGATACCTTCTGCACGATAGCCACGAGCTTCTAAGCCACGAGCTAATTCATCGACACGACGTTTTGTACGTCCAAAGACGATCGTTAATTCTGGTGACTGTACATCGAGCAAGCGAGTCATCACATCGAATTTTTCGTATTCTTTTGCGCGTACATAGTATTGATCGATCAAATCAGCAGTCATTTCTTTGGTTTTGATTTTCACGTGAGTTGGATCTTTCATGAATTTCACACCGATATTTTTGATTGCTGGTGGCATTGTCGCTGAGAACAATAGTGTTTGACGTTGGTCTGGTACTTTAGAGATGATACTTTCGATATCTTCTAAGAAGCCCATATTCAACATTTCATCTGCTTCATCCAACACTAATGTTTCAACTGTTCCAAGTTTCAATGTGTGACGGTTGATATGGTCTAACATACGTCCTGGCGTACCAACCACGATATGTGGACGGTCTTTCAATCCACGGATTTGGCGGCCAATATCGGCACCACCGTATACGGCTTGGACACGGACACGTTTGTCACGTCCTAAACGATACAGTTCTTCTTGTGTTTGGATCGCTAATTCCCGTGTTGGTGCAATAACTAATCCTTGTAGTTCTTGGCGACTTGCATCGATTTTCTCTAACATCGGTAAACCAAATGCAGCAGTTTTACCTGTTCCTGTTTGTGCTTGTCCAATCACATCTTTGCCTTCCAAGGCAAGTGGGATCGTTTCTGATTGGATCGGTGTCGCTTCTTCAAATCCTGCACGTTCTACTGATTTTAATAATTCTGGTGATAATTCTAGTTCTTTAAATTTCAAATGAATCCTCCTATATGGTTGTTAACTGAGGATGTAGCTATAGTTTGCTACCCCGTCTTTTGTTCGGTCAAAGTGTCTGTTGCTTTTTTGACAGTGGCCACGCACGTTTCCCATCCATTCTTAGCCCCTGTGGCACCACCGAAAAATCACTTTGCGAAGTTTAGGCATTAGAAAAGCCAAACGGGTCGCGTTCAGCTTTATCATTGTTATGACATCTGGCTTTCGCATTTCATCATCAAGCCAGTCCAATTTCTCTTCATCTTTCGGCAATAGGTTATTCTAGCATAATTTATTGTTTTCTGCAAGTTTACAGTTTTTATTTCATTTCTTGTAGTCGTTCGACCACTTCAATCAAGCCCATACTATTACTACCTTTTAGTACAATCGTGTCATTTGGCTGGATCTCAGCAATCACCGCTGCAATCAATTGCTCTTTATTTTCTTCGATATAATAAACCGGCAAATCAGGATATTTCTGAGCCAAAGCATCTTTTAACGCCTGCATTTCTTTTCCATACAAAAAGATCATCGAGAAGATGTCTGAAGAAATATGTTCACTCATGGAAGCATGCATGAGAGGCGAGTCTACCCCTAGCTCCAACATATCGGCTAACACGGCAAGTTTTCGTCCCGCTGCTGGGAGGCTTGCTACAGTATCTAAGACTAATCCCATAGCTGTAGGATTGGCATTATAAACATCACTTAAGATCGCTGCCCCGTTTCCAGCAGTCAGCCATTCTGTTCGGTTTTGTGTCACTGAGACAGTTGCTAGACCTCGTCGGATTTCCGACAGAGACAACTCGAAAAACTGCCCGATCGCATAAGCAATCAGCGCGTTCGTCACATTATACTTACCAGGTAAAGGGATCGTGAATGATTCGCCTTCAACGATAAATGTCGTTTGTTGCTTTTCTTCGATGATTTGTTGTGCAGAAATATCGCCTTGTTGGATTCCAAACGTCTTGATTTTTTGAGACAATGGAGCAACCAACGGTTCTAACAATGGTTCATTATTCGGTACGATCAATAATCCGTCTGGTAGCAACCCGTCAGCAATTTCCATTTTTGCTTTGGCGATACCTTCTCGTGACCCTAAATTCTCGATATGAGCCTCACCGATCATCGTGATTGCTGCAACTTTTGGTTGTGCCAGCAACGAGAGTTCCGTAATTTCATTGGCATGATCCATTCCCATTTCTAAAACGATTTTTTCAGTATCTTGAGGCATATGCAAGATCGTATAAGGCATGCCAATATTATTATTGTAATTTCCTTGTGTTTTATAAGTTTTATATCCTTGCGCTAAGACAGAAGCTGTTAGATCCTTTGTGGTCGTCTTCCCATTACTACCGGTAACAGCCACTACATCCGCCCCAACTTTTTTCAAATAGTATTGCGCCAACTCTTGCATTGCTTTTAAAGGATCAGAAACTGGTATGATCTCGATCCCCTCTGGTGCCTTTTCGGCTGCCCAACTCCAAAAAGAAGCAACTGCCCCATTTGCGATAGCTTGTTCAATAAATTCATGCCCATCTCTTGCGCCAGCTAAAGGAACGAACAAATCGCCTTCTTTGATTTTGCGGCTATCAAATTCTACTCCTGTGATTGATTGGGTTGACTCATGATGACTGCCAACTGCTTGAGCAATTTCTTGTATTGTTATGTTCATCCATTTTCTGTCCTTTCGATTTAGACCAGTAGTCCTATAGGAATAGGAACAAAAAAGGTGGTGGAAATCGCCAATACTGATAGCGTCGAATAGTAAAAATCTTTCGCTTTCAATCAGTACCAGATGATCATCCACAACCTTTATTTTGCTATACATACTACTTCGACACATTCATACTTGTGCTGATTACGTTTCAATTAGTCAAAGAAACTTTGTCTTTGATTATAACGGTTCAAGCCTAATTGGATCAACTCTTCAATCAAGTCACCGTATTTCAAGCCCATATTTTCCCATAGCAATGGGTACATGCTGAATGCTGTAAATCCAGGCATTGAATTTAATTCATTAAGGAATAATTCATTTTTATTCGTCAAGAAGAAATCACAACGGCTCAAGCCACTTCCACCTAACATCGTATACGCTAATTTTGCGTACTCTTGTGCTTTTTGATGGACTTCTTCTGGTACTTCTGCTGGAATCTGCATCTCGATGCGATTATTGATGTACTTCGCATCATAATCGTAAAATGCCACGTCTTTTACCACTTCACCAGGCAAGGTCGTGCGGACGTCTTCATTTCCTAAAACAGCGACTTCGATCTCCCGTGCTTCGATTCCTTGTTCAACGATGGCACGTGAATCGTATTGGTAAGCTGTTGCTAAGGCATTCTGTAATTCTTCTCGATTTTCAGCCTTAGTGATCCCCACGCTTGACCCCATGTTTGCTGGCTTCACGAACATCGGATAAAGCAATGAGCCTTCACATTGGTCAAATACCTTTTTAGGATTTTCTTTCCATTGATTCTTCAAAACTGGAACATAAGGTACTTGCGGTACACCGGCTGCTTGTAAAATATATTTTGTCATGATCTTATCCATGGCACAAGCACTCGTCAGTACACCCGCACCGACGTAAGGCATATTCAAGGTTTCCAAGAATCCTTGGATCGTGCCATCCTCGCCATTTGGACCGTGAAGAACTGGAAAGACGATGGTTCCTTCTTCTTTGATCTCTCCTGGATTGATGACAGTACCCGTAAATCCTTCTGTCATTTTCCCACTTGGGTCCCACGTCAAGTGCAATTCTTCTTCACTTGTAGGTTTTTCAGTCAACAACGGGCCTTTGACCCATTGGCCGTCTTTACTAATAAATACGAGCTGTACTTGATAATAAGCATAATAAATAGCATTTAAAACGGAAAACGCTGAAAGAATCGAAACTTCGTGTTCCGCACTGCGTCCACCATATAATAAAGTAATCTTCAAAAGATTTTCCTCCTGTATTCGATATCATTCATTTTTACTTCATATTTTAGCACAAAAACAAAAGATGCAAACAGCTTATTTGAAAAAAGGTGAGGCACATGTCATTTTATTCAAAAAACAGCGGAATAGTTGTCGCTTTTTTTCTTTATCGTTATGATAAGAGAAAGGAGGCATAGTTATGACCAAAACTACTTCTCGAAGCCGTTTAACAGAAATCATTCACGTATTCATCAAAGAAAATGTTCTGCCTAATCTGATCCAACAAAAAAATCCTGAACAAGTAAAAAAAGCCTTTGAAGAACTTGGCTCAACCTTTATAAAAATTGGGCAAATGCTTTCTGTCCGTGATGACTTACTCTCTGCTGAGTTTACTAAGACATTCAAAACATTGCAAGACAATGTACCAAGTGATCCCTTTGTCACGACGAAAAAAACGATTGAACAGGAATTAGACGCATCCTTAGAAACGATTTTTACTAGCTTCAATAAAGCACCTTTCGCTTCTGCCTCTATGGGTCAAGCACATCGTGCAACGTTAAAGAATGGCGATGCAGTCGTTGTAAAAGTCCAACATCCAAATATTGCGAAGGAAATCATGATGGACTTACAGTTATTCGAACGGGCGATTCCTTTGATCAAATATATTCCTGAAACAAGCGTCATCGATTTAAAAGGCGTGTTGCAAGAAGTCAAACGTTCATTGACAAACGAATTGGACTTCTACAAAGAAAGTCAAAATGGCGCACGTTTCTATGTCCTAAACAACCATTGGTATGAAATTAGATCCCCTAAAATCTATGAGGCACTTTGCACAAAAAAAGTTATTGTGATGGAAGAAATGTCTGGAAAGAACTTCAACCAATTGATGAATCTTGAAGAAACGGATGAACGCCTCATTGAGACACTTACGAATACTCAATTGAAACAACAAGTGGCTAAACGATTGATCGAACATTTTATGAAGCAAATCTTTGACGATGGCTTTTTTCATGCCGATCCACATCCTGGGAATTTATTGTTCCATCCTTTAAGCGTTGAAGAACTTTCAGAAAATGTAACGACAGACACAAAAGAACACCAAAAACAACTAGGCTCGATTTCTTTCAAAACGACTGCTACTGTCACTGAACCATTACAACCATATACAATCAGTTATATTGATTTCGGTATGATGGGTAGTCTCTCCGCTTCGCTAAGACAAAAGCTGATGGAAATCGTTTTAGCGATTTATACACGAGATATTTACCGTATTGAAAAAGCCGTCATCAACTTATGTCAACAAGAAGGGCCTTTTGATGAAAGTGAATTCCATCAACAACTCGCTAACTTTTTGACGCAATATTTAGACCTCCCCCTTGAAGAAATCGACTTGCAAGAAGTCTTTGCGCAGATCGTCTCGATTTGCCACCAGAACAACTTACAAATCGATCGTGATATCACGTTATTGCTTAAAGCGTTTAGCACATTAGAAGGAGTGATTCGTGTACTTGATCCTGAAGTATCTTTGATGGAAGTCGCTACGCCCATTGCACAACGATATTTCTTAGCACATCTCTCTGTCGAAGATACCTTGAAGCAAGCGGGCTTAGATATACTCGATGGTATCAAAACCGTACCGAAAATCCCGCAACAAGTCTATCACCTTCTAGAAACTTGGCGTTCTGGACAAGGAAAAATCAATTTGGAACTAAAAAAACAAGACCAACTGATGAACCGGATCGAAAGTATGGTGAACCGTTTAGTATTTGGTGTGATACTCGCCGCATTGATCGTCGGCTCTTCGTTGCTTGTCCAAGCTGCACCAGACGACCAAATCAATTTTATTACACTATTAGGTATATTCACGTATACGATCGCAGCTGTGGTCATTCTCTTTTTAGCCATTGATACACTGATCAACTATTATAAAAAAAGACGAAAATAAACGAAAACATCCCAAAATATGAAACTATTTTCGGATGTTCTCGTTTATTTTTTTAGCTGTGTACTTTTGACACAACCTCATTGCTTGATGATTAGAGTTAAGGATACGCACTATTCCTGTTTTTTAGTCTGTAGCCTTTTACTCCCTATCTATTTGATAATTTTAGCTTTTTTGGTTTGATTATTTCATTTTTCGTTCATCTGGTACGATTCTTTGCGAGAGCAACCACTTATGGAAGAACCATTCAGCGATCCCGATCAATACCGCCGGTACTAAAACCTTCATCCAAATATCCGTCATATCGTTCATAAAATAAAGATATAACCATAGAATGGCTGCAGCTGAACCAGCATCTGCAATTGTAGCCGCGATATTTCCTACTTTTCGTAAAATCAATAAATCACCTAATACATAGATCATGACAACAATGATTACTCCGACAATCGTTGAATCCATGAAACTAACACCATACAGTCCCGTTAAAACGATCCACAAAATTGCCCAAATCATGATTGCTTTTACCACCAACGCCTTCACATGTTTCATTTTCTGCACTCCCTTCTTTTTTGGTTAAAAATATATGATTATATAATTAAATAATCTTCATAATTATATCTTTTGTTATAGAATCAATCAAAGATATCGTACTTATTTTAGCAATAAAAAAGAGGAACACTGCTTCTGTTTAGTTAGAAGCAATGTTCACCTATTATATTCTATTCAAATTTCTTCAAGCGCTCGGATCAACGCTTCGTTGAACCTTTGGTGATCTCCATGAGTGAAAGGCTTCGGCCCTTTCGTCCGAATGCCCGCTTTTCTCAACTTACTGCTTTGATAACGTTGTTCTAATAATCCATCAATGTTCGTGGTATCAAATTCCTTCCCCGATTGATGAAAGACTCGAACACCTTTAGGTAAGACCAATGAAGCTAAGCCATAATCTTGAGTGATCAAAAAATCACCTTTTTTGATCAGCCCGACGATTTTATAATCTGCACTGTCTGCCCCTTTATCGACATATACAAACTGTACATAGCTTGGATACTCTTTATTGGTATAGTGATCCACACTTGTCACGATCATCACCTCTAATTGAAAAGATGCCGCAATTTCAATCACGTCATTTTTCACTGGAGAGCCGTCACCATCAATGAATATTTTTTGCATGTTCTTTCCTCCATAAAAGATAAACAGCGATTACTCCAAGGATCAATACACTGACATTTATCCATTTTACGTAAACTAACAATTGGATCATCGCTTTTGGTACGCTCAGACTACCAGTCAATTGGAGCAATACACTCACAGGTTCGTCCAACCATCTTGCCATCACCAACAGCAATGACATCAATAAAAATTGATGGGTCACACTTCCTTTGTTTTGTGTCGTAAACTTTTTGATCACACGATTATCCATCGGTATTTCTGTATCGATCTCATAATACGTACGATTCAACCAACTACCTACTACCGCGTGCCAAAAACTTAATAAGAACAAACCAACCACAAAGCCGATTTGTGGAAGTAACAGAACCATCAACGAACTAACTAATCCGGCTAATTGAATGAGGACTGGTTCGATCGTGGGAATCTGGATTGCTTGATTGCCAATGATTTTGGCTAACACCATGCCTGCAATATAAGGTAAATACATATATACGCCTAAATAGTCGAAACCATAGACGCGGCCGATATAAAGTGTCCCGAATAAAAAAAGAAAATTACCTAACATGCCATTCAGAAAAGTAAAACTATTTAACCAAGTGGGTAATTTCCACTGCTTTCTAGCCCTTCCAAGATAAAAAGCTGCAAATAGAAACAACAGCATAAATCCATAGATTGCTACGTCAAATAATGCAGGATCAATCAACAAACGAGCATTTCTCAAAAGAAACAACAAAACGAAAAAGCCGATAAATAAAAGCA
The DNA here is from genome assembly GCF_050555445.1 of Enterococcus sp. DIV1304_2. NCBI lineage: Bacteria > Bacillati > Bacillota > Bacilli > Lactobacillales > Enterococcaceae > Enterococcus > Enterococcus sp. DIV1304_2. The sequence continues at coordinate 190,339 of NZ_CP187851.1, read as the reverse complement.
ACTCTTTGGTCACTACCACATTCGACTTCATCTCTTTAAAATCCAATTCATAGCGAGGATAATGACTGATCGTATGGTATGCCATAATGTAGAACAATGTATATAACGCTAATGTCATCACGACTTGCGTCGACCCGGGAAGCTCGATCACCCGAAACAAAACAAGCAACAACAGGATCGCAAATGGAAATTTATTTGCTGACATGTTCGTGAATCCCTGTTGTTTTTCATGGTAATTCACTGTGATATTTGTGGGGATCAGCCATGCCGCACTTAGTCCTAAAAGTACACTTGACAGATAATACAGCGGGAAATAAAGGACGCCAAAAATCCCGATCAACGAACCTGCGCCACCCATCAATAAAGAAATCATCAACAAGGTATAACTATCCAGACCAAAGCGAATACTACTAACTAAAAACAGACCTGTCATCCGAAAGGTATAGAACAAAGTGAAGGGTAAAATCGATAACCATTGGTTCCCATCACTCAAACTTAAAAATAAAAGATACGGCACCAAGATAACCGTATTACTCAAAATAAAAGGTGTCGTCTGGGTAAAGTTCCGCCCAAATCGTTTGATTTTATCAATCATCTAAAAACTCCTTACGTGTTAAACATGAGTTACTTGTCATGTCAACACATCATCTCTATAGACATACACACATGCCTGTGGGTACAAAACTGATTATACCATAGGAGCAAAGCAGCCAACACCCTATAGAGGTTGTGAAAGAAGCACCCAGATACGCACCCACCTAAAGACAAAAAAAACAGGAACTCCACAAAATTTGACTAGCAAATTTGGGAATCCCTGCTTATTTTTGAGCGTTGAACATTTCTGTTCGCCACTCACTGGTGCCTGAAAGAATCAGACAGACAAGTCCTTCTCCACAAAAGTCTTGTCCAGCACGCCTACATCCGGTAGGTGATCCGTGGATCATGTGCCGCCAAAATCAATTAGACCTCTAACGTTCAGAGATCTTCTCGACCCGTCGCATAACGTATACTTTAACACAAGCAACCATTTTATGCGAGTCTTTTTTTCATTTTATAATCAACCATTTGAAATCCTTCGCCGATATCGCTGATCAATTCTCCCTCAATGACAAATCCCTGATGTTGATAGACTGCGATTGCTTGTTGATTTCCTTGATTGACACGCAAGAAAATCTCCTGTGCTTCTGTTTCTTTTGCTAATTGTTCGTACCAACGAAAGACTTCTGAGGTCAAACCTTTCCCTCGTACGTCTCGAAGAATATAGAGTTTACTTAAATAGATCGAAGAACCCATCTTTTCATAAGCAGTATAGCCAATCGTTTTTCCCTCTAACTTCAATAAGAAATAGTTGACCCCTGCTGCACATTCTTTTACGATCTGTTCTTTCGATTGATACGTCTCCAACATATAAGCGACTTGCTTTTGACCGATAATCGGCGTAAAGGCTTCGGGCCATACTTCATGGATAACTGTCACGAGTTCATCGAGTTCTTTCTCAGTTACTACTACTTTCTCCAACATTTTACTTCCTCCATTCAATGAACTAAAAATGCCCTTGTGCTTGCTGGAATAAAAACAACATGATCATACTATATACAGCGACCGACCAAGGTTTTAAAAGAATAACAATTTGCATGTATTCTCTAAATGAAAGCTTCGTCAATCCAGCGACGAGACAAATCAAATCATCTGGCGCAAAAGGTAAAAGTAAGGTAACGATCAATACCTTTTTGATATTGTTTGTTTTTTCAATGACTAGCTGTTCAAATTTTTGGAATTTTTTTGGTGATAAGATAAAACGGACAAAACTCGTACCATAATAACGCACGAATAAAAAACCGATTGCTTCACCAATAATCAAGCCAATACAACTATACAGCAACCCAAAGACATTTCCAAACATCAACATCCCTGCAACAGAAGAAATCCCTCCTGGCAGAATCGGAATGATCACTTGGATGATTTGGATAAGAATAAATAAAATGATCGCATAGCTCCCAAACTGTTGCATGAATTGTTGCAAAGAATCTGCCGATTGAAAGATGCCATGTCGATAGCCATACATGATCAATATGAAAAAAATACTTAATCCAACGAGTGGTGCGACTTGGATGGTTCTATGTACCCATGTTTTCTTCTCAGCCATACGCTTCTCCTACACTTTTCATTTTTCTATGTTTCATAAAAGAACAAGTAACGAACAACGACAAAATCGTCGTATGCAACTTCGAGCAGCAGAAGCTTGATCCTCTTGTGTCTCCTAAGCCCGAATAAACAACGTGAAGTAGCTCCTTCAGAAATAAGCGTGAAATCCCAAAAATTTGAAGAAAAATTTTCGGTTTTTCACGCTTATTTCTCGGATTTGAGCACTTCCTTTATGGCTGATTACCCGCAGAAGTTACTTATAAAACGCCGTTTATTTGGTTTTAGAAGATAGGCATAACAGCTACTTCAGTTCTAACACCTGTTCTTATCTTTTTACTGGTGATTCAAAAAACTAGCAACTTTCGTTGTGATCAAGTCGATAGCTACGTGATTTTCGCCACCTTCTGGAACGATAATATCAGCGTAACGTTTTGTTGGTTCAATAAACTGATGATACATCGGCTTAACGACTGTTAAATATTGTTCGATCACAGAATCTAAGGTACGGCCGCGCTCTTCCATATCACGTTTGATCCGGCGAATGATCCGAATGTCATCGTCTGTATCTACATAGATCTTGATATCCATCAAATCACGTAAACGCTCGTCTTCTAAAATCAAGATACCTTCCAAAATAATCACTTCTTTTGGTTCTTGGATGATTGTTGCTTGACTTCTCGTATGGGCAACATAATCATAGACTGGTTTTTCAATGGCTTCATAGTTCAGTAGTTTTTCAACGTGCTGGATCAGCAGTTCATTATCAAAGGCAAAAGGATGATCGTAGTTTGTATTCAACCGTTCTTCAAAGCTAAGATGACTTTGATCTTTATAATAAGAATCTTGTTCAAGCATCATGATGGAGTGGTCTGGAAAGTGACTAAAAATCCCTCGGCTGACGCTTGTCTTTCCGCTTCCCGATCCGCCCGTCACACCAATGATAATTGGCTTGCTTTTTGTCATTGACTAAAACCTCTTTCATATCCGTTTTTTCATTCTAATCTATTATAGCGAAAAAAAAGGAAAATGCACTATTTTTCTGAAAATTAATGAGGTGAGATTTCCAAGAGCGGGTAAAGTTCTTCTAAAGAATCAATCCGATAGGTTGGTTGGATCTCTGGTATTTCAGGCAACTTGTTTTTATTGAACCAGATCGTATCGATCCCTGCTTCATTTCCACCTTTGATATCAGAAGTCAGTGAATCACCGATAATCACCGTTCGTTCTTTGTCCAACTCAGGAATATTAGCAAACACGTGATCAAAAAAAGCCTTCATTGGCTTTTGTGCGCCAATCGCTTCTGAGACAAAAATTTCTCGAAAATAATGAATCATCCGAGCATCTGTTAATCGTTGATGTTGGGTTTGAGAAACCCCATTCGTCACTATATAAAGTTCTGCTTCACTTGACACTGCTTCCAGTAATTCATGGCTTCCAGGAATCCAATGATGGCCCTGATTCAAATAATGTCGATAACGTTGATCCATTGCTTGGCTATCTACGGTCTTGCCGAACTGTTGGAACAACAGACCAAAGCGGTTGCCTGTCACTTCATCTCTTGTCATCTGCCCCTTTTCGAATTCTCGCCATAAATGATGATTCAATGCTTTATAACTTGTTCTGATCTCTGGTGTCAGTTCAATGCCTTGTTCCGCAAACAATTGGTGCAAGGCTTCTGTTTCTGTTTGTTGAAAATCTAACAACGTATCATCTACGTCGAATAATAATGTATGATATTTCATCTGATTCTCCTATTTCTTCTATATTTGATATTTCGTTTATTTGCATTTTCATGGGTTGTTGATTGTTTATCTATAAAAGAAATAAACAAGTGCCTTAGAACCGCCGGCTGTGCACTTGCTTATTAAATGACACTAAATCATTTTAGAAAGTCCAATAATATCTTCTTCTGAGAAATGTCCAATGACTCTGTAGGGATTGAAATTACTCTTCAATTCAAATCGGTTTCCTGTATCTACCCAAGATTTCTTGTTTAATCCTGCAGAATCTAAGTCTTTTATTTCATAATATCGCTTTTTGATCGCCTTTGATTTATTCTCATATTTACTTGTAATAGGAAGAATCAAGTCAAGAATGAACCTCTGCTTCGAACACGGATAGCAATAGCAAGACGAGTTTTCCCTCCACTGCCATCGTTAAAGGGAATATAGATCAAGAACACGTCATGACTATTCATCTAGATCTCTCGTCCATGACACTAGATCTTCGTGGTCACCGCTATTTTCTGGCGGATTAGTTTCAACAGACTCTTCCGCAACTCTCATTAACTGCAGTTCAACCTTCTCTTTACTTGTTAAAGATAAATCAAATGGAATTTCTCCTCTGGCAGCTACCCTTTTATATAAAGCAGTGATTAAGATTGATGGATTTACTCCTAATGAATCTAAAATGCTTTCGACGTCAGTAGCTAGATTCTTATTGATATTCACTTGGACTTTCTTTTTTTCGTTGGTTTTATTTTTTTCTTTGATTTCAGACATAGAACATCACCTCTCACTCCTATTTTACTCCTAATAGGAGTGTAAAAAAAATTCATTGAATGAACGATCAATTCATGATTATTACTATTTAAAATATTTTTTTAATTTTTTTAGTTCGTCTAACGTCAATGAGCGATAAGATCCTTCAGTCAAATGCGGATCTAGTTGTAAGGGGCCCATGCTGATACGTTGTAACGCAGTCACTTTTTTTCCACAAGCTAAAAACATCTTTTTCACTTGATGGAATTTTCCTTCTTGGATCGTCAGTCGTACGATACTTTGATCTTGTTGGATATCCAAGACTTCCAGATGGGCTGGTAAACACTGATAGCCACTATCAAAGATGATCCCTTTTTCAAAAGCAACTTGATCAGCTTCTGTCACTTGTTCATTGACGACTGCTACGTATGTTTTCTTCACTTTCTTCTCAGGCAGTAACATTTCATAGCCTAATTGGCCATTGGAAGTGATTAGCGATAACCCTGTTGTATCACGATCTAATCGCCCCACTGGATACAAAGGCTGGGTGCGGTCGGCTGAAGCCAACAAATCGATAACGGTCGTTTTGTGAATGTCTGTCACCGCTGTTACTGCTCTTTTCGGTTTATTCAGCATAAAGTATACTTCATTTGTATGTAGCTTTACGCCATCCACTTCGATACAGTGGAGCAAACTATCCACATTACGATTTTGTTTCTGTTCCACTTTCCCATTGATACGTACGAGTTTCATCGCAAAAAGTCGTTTCATCTCTTTACGTGATGTTTCTAATTCTTTTTCTATTAATTTATCTAACCGCATAACTGCTTCCTTTCCTAGCTACATAAGCATTATAACCTGAATCATACACCATGCAAAATGGAAACGCTAAGTTGTTTCCTTGACTTACTCAGTGAATCGCGTTACGGTTAAAGAGTAAAGTGAATTGGATTTCTCATACACAGCGTAATGACCTGGTGGAGAAAAGTTGAATCCTGACTTTTTAAGGGCAGATGCGCGCATCTGTCTTTTTGCGTTTTTTTCGCGCTACCTGATAATGTGCAAGAGACCATGTGACATTCACTTAAATAAAATCTGTCTGACACCAAAGCAGACAGTCACATTTTAAGGAGGAATTTTGGTTATGTCAGTATCATTAGAAGTAAGTAAAAGAGAAGTACGTCCCCGTTCATTGAGAAACAAATTGCGTCATGAAGGAAAAGTTCCTGCAATCGTTTATGGCTACAATGTAGAAAGCACACCCATTTCATTTGATAGTGCGACATTTAGCAAAGTATTGCGTGAAAATGCCGCAAACACAGTTATCACAATGAATATTGAAGGAAAAAAAGTCAACACACTTGTTCATAAAGTCCAATCAAACACATTTACCAACCAGTTAGAACATGTGGAGTTCCTATCTGTTAATATGACAGAAGAAACAGAAGTCGAAACAGAAGTTGTCCTTGTCGGCGAATCTACTGGTGTGAAATCTGGTGGTGTATTGGCTCAAAACCTATATACTGTGATTGTTTCTGCTACGCCAGATCAATTACCAGAAAACATCGAAGTGGATATCACTGATTTAGCATTAGGTGATTCGATCACTGTAGCGGATCTACCGAAAAATGACGCATACACGATCATTACTGATGGAGAAGAACAAATCGCCGCAGTTGTTGCACCAACAGAAGAAGAAGAATCAACTGGTGAAGCAGCAGAACCAGAAGTGATTGGTTCAACTGAAGAATAAACGTCTTTTGATCAACGAAGCAGTGACTTGTGTCATTGCTTCGTTTTTTTTTATTTCCCACTTAAAAATAAATTGTTTTAAGAATGGTATATTCCTATTTATCAACCCTTATTTGTTTTTTTGATAAGCGCAAAAACCCTTATATAATAAGGTTTCTTGAAGTCCTCTTAAAAGTTTCTTATACTTTGAAAAAAAGTATGCAAATATTGTTGCATTTTGTATAAATGTTTATTAGAATGAACCAACGTTAAAAAAGTATAACTCGTTTATCCTGATAATAATATGTTGTTCTCGTCATTTCGGTTTTTTAGACAAAGGAGGCTAAGCCGATGTTTGAAAGTTTTGATAATAACCGTAATCGATACGCATCATTAGGTGTGGTATCAAGTTTACCAGATGAACTGATCGATAGTATCTGGTTCATTATTGATTTAGACCTTAAGGGTGTTATTCCGTTAGATAATATTTTAGCTTTTGATTTAATGAACAATCATGGAAAAGTAACCTTGCATTTTTCTCAAGCGGGCAGTACCGTAGAGATGGGGATCGATTTGCCATTCCCTTATTCTCCACAGTATCCGGCGCAAGTATTTGCCTATGATGATGGGACCAGAGAAACCATTCTTCTCCCAAGTGAAATTAAACAGTACTAAAATAAACCCTTTGTTTTGCACGATAGCCAAGTAGTTGACTCTTTGATTTTCATCGCAGACTCACTTCTTGGCTACTTTTATGATGACCTTCTCTGAAAATTTCCAGAAAACATAAAGCATTTTAGCTATTTATTTATCATGAGATTCTAATTGGTATTCCAAGGGTAAACACTATATACTACTAACTAAATTTTAAAAGAAATAAGGAGTTTACAAGATGCGCGATTTAACAAAAGGAAGCCCAGCCAAACTGATTTTGCTATTTACTGTCCCTTTATTGATAGGCAATGTTTTTCAGCAGTTTTACAACATGGTCGATATGATCATCGTTGGGCAGACATTAGGGAAAAACTCACTAGCAGCTGTAGGAGCTACCGGTGGATTAACTTTCTTGATTATTGGCTTTGCTCAAGGTCTAACCGCTGGTTTAGCCATTATTACAGCACAACGATATGGTGCGAAAGACTTCCGTGGTTTGAAAAAAAGTTTTGCTACAAGTGTCATGATTAGTGTCATTGTTACTGTAATTTTAACCGTCCTTAGCTTAGTATTTATTCGTCCGATGCTCCAGTTGATGCAAACACCTGCAGATATCATCGATGAAGCACAAACATTCATCGTGATCATCCTATGGGGAATCTTTGCTGCCGTCAGCTTCAATTTATTGTCAAATGTTATTCGCGCACTTGGTGATAGTCGAACGCCTTTACTCTTTTTGATCGTTGCGGTAATTATCAACGTTGTCTTGGATTTGATCTTTATTATCAACTTCGGTATGGGAGTAGAAGGTGCTGCTATTGCAACAGTGATTGCGCAAATTGCTTCTAGTCTATTATGTATCGTCTATATCAAGAAAAAGATTCCGATGCTTCAATTACGTAAAAAAGATTTTTCGTTCGATAAACAAGAGATCCGCACACATTTAAATGTTGCTTTACCAATGGCTTTCCAATCTTCGATCATTGCGATTGGTGCAATCGTCTTGCAATCTGCATTAAACAGCTTAGGTACAGATGTCGTAGCTGCCCAAGCCGCAGCTGGTCGAATCGATCAATTTGCTGTTCAACCTATGATGTCCTTTGGGATTGCGATGGCAACTTTTGCAGCACAAAACTATGGAGCGAAACAATATGGACGTATCTTAAAAGGCGTTCGTCAAACATTAGTCATGAGTATTGGCTTTAGTTTCTTAGCCGGAGCAATTGTCATTTTCCTTGGCCGACCATTGGTGAGCTTGTTTGTCAGCCCAAATGAAACTGTCGTTTTTGATTTGGCGCAAACGTATTTCAACATCAACGGCTCCCTTTACTGGATCTTAGCTATCCTATTTATCTTACGTTACACTTTACAAGGGCTTGGTCAAAGTAAAGTACCGACGATTGCAGGGATGATGGAGCTGATCATGCGTTCTTTCGCTGCGATCATTCTGACTGGGATCTGGGGCTACCCAGGTGCTGCTCTTGCTTCACCACTTGCTTGGGCTGGTTCTGTCATTGTCTTGCTCTACTCTTATATCCGCGCTGTGAAACATTTGAAACAGTTAGATGCCGAACAACAGCAATTTTCAATTGAAGATGCTGAAATCAGTTATTAGATTCAAAAAAAGTGTTCCTCCTATATTATGGGAAGAACACTTTTTTTATGGATTCGTTGGTAAAATCACCAAGCTGAAATAGTCGATATGTGCATGATCATATTCTAAAACGGTGAATTGAAATTGATCGATCGTAATCACTGTACCTGCCTCGATATCTTTTTGATAGCTCGACATAAAACCAGCCAGAGTGATGAAATTTGTTTCTTCAAATTCTGGCACATCTTCATTGAAGTAGCGCTCAAAATCATCAAGCGTCAACTTACCTGAAACAATATAGCTGCCATCTGCTTGTTTCGCAATCAACGCTTGGTCCACATCTGTTTCATCTCGAATCTCACCGACGATTTCTTCTAAAATATCTTCGATTGTGACAAGTCCACTTGTCCCACCATACTCATCCTTTAAGATCGCTATATGTTTTCCTTTTCTTCGCATGATCGTCAATAGTTTTTTGATGGGGATGGTTTCTGCGGTCACGATTGGTTCTTCAATCAGAGACTCCACCGTTATCTGATCATCTTCTAAAGATTGTTTGATCAACGCAGGTAAAGTCACGTATCCTAACACATTATCTTTGGATTCCAGTATGACAGGATATCTCGTATGCCCACGTTCAATCGATTCTTTGATGGCTTGTTTGACTGTATCTGATGCATCAAATACTTGCATCGATGTCCGATCTACTTGAATGTCTTTTGCCAGCGTGTCATCAAATTCAAAGACATTTTCTAAATACTGGTATTCATCCTTTGTCAACTCACCTTGCTGGTAAGAATTGAGGGCAACTAAAGTCAATTCTTCTTGCGAGAGTGTCTCTTCACCTTCTGAGACTAGTTTCACGCCTAGCAATTTACCTAAGCTTGCTGCCGAATGATTCAATACCCAGATGAAAGGAAACATCGCCAGATAAAAATAATGCAAGGGTCTGACTACGAATAACACAACTTGTTCCGTATTGACGATACTATAACTTTTCGGCAAAAGTTCCCCCACCACAACGTCGACATACGTCACCAGAATGAACCCTAATGCGACAGAGATCGTTGCACTTATTCCCCGTCCGATTGGGAGCTGACCGATCCAAGGTTCCAACAATGCTGCCACAGAACCTTCGCCAACCCAACCAATGATCAAGCCTGTCAATGTGATACCCAACTGACTTGCAGATAAATAATCGTCTAAATGGTGGGTCACATGTAACGCTAGTTTGGCGTTCTTCACGTCGTCTTTTTCCAATTGTTCTAAACGGGAACGTCTGATTTTTACCAAAGCAAATTCACTCGCAACAAAAAAAGCAGTGATTGCTATCATCAAAAATAATATGACAAAATTTAATACCATTTGTTTCGCCTCACTTTTCCATTTCAATTGTACAACTTTTCATAAAAAGAGTATAACTAGGAGGCTTTTGATTTCTGCTTCTCCACTAGATCACTTTAAATAATGGGAGGATTTATTCACTTGTATCACTAGCATTCAACAGCTATTCAATAACAAGAAAATTTATAAATTAAGGTTTAAAATGTGCGCATGTGCTATGCTATTACGTGACAGTACAGTTTAATGACGGTGGCTATCCTTCGAAAGCGAGGTGGTGCGTATGCACATACTTTCTAAATCTTACGAAAGGAGACGCCTTTTGTCGGCACTCGATACAATCCAATTGATGCTCAGCTTTGGTATGTTTACCATTGCCCTGATCACGTTGGTTGTAGCATTGCTTAGCGACGACAAAAAGAAATAACCGTCCTCGGCTAAGGACGGTTATTTTGTAAAAATTAACTTGAATATGCCGCTGTTTTTTAAACAACGCTGTCAAAGGGGAGTTGTTGACGCAACTCCTCTTTTCGTATTTAGTATAGCATACTATCGACATGCTTACTAGATTAAGTTCTAGGGAAGATCCTCTGTCAGTTGGGCATTTAGTCTAAATTGATGCTCAGCTTTGGTATGTTTACCATTACCCTGATCACGTTGGTAGTAGCATTGCTTAGCGACGACAAAAAGAAATAACCGTCCTCGGCATAGGACGGTTATTTTGTAAAAAATAAGTTGAAATATGCCGCTGTTAATTAAGCGGTACTGTCAAAGGGGAGTTGTTATCGCAACTCCTCTTTCCAGTTTTAGTATAGCATAAACTAATTCTTTATCTACTTACTTTTTCGTTCTTTCAACCACGTTTTTCTTGTTCCACCAATCAGCAAAGGTACTGTTTCATGTTTGACTTCACTGTATTCTAAACCAAACCATGTTTCTGGCGTCGTAGCGATTTTCTTGATGGCAAGTTTAGCTTGCATGATTTGTCGTTCCCATTTCCCAAGAGTTGTTACATTGGAAACTACTTCGTCGATCAAGATGAATTGGAAATCGCCGACTTCTCTTCCTGGAGTCAATGAATACGTCTGTGGTTGTTTTGGTAGACGACCTTGTTTCATTAAATCGTGGATGATTTGTCGAACGTAGACATTGATTTCTTGTTGCACGCGGAATCCTAAGAACAGGTTCACTTGAACAACGAAATCGGTCCCCATCATATCCACTTGATATTCTTTCGTATAGGGTTCATCGGTTACTTCTACGTGGACAAACCAATAGGCCTTCGCCCGCTTTGGTCGTTTATCTAAAATGGAATACACGAACTGACGACCGACCTTCCCATCTGCCATATCTGGCACTAAGAAAACTACATTCGTTTGATACATTGGTAAGGTCTTGTCCTCTTTCAATGCTTGAAGCTGTGGAATATATTCTTTTAACGCCACTTCTTCTGCGACCGATTCACGAATAATATTTCCTTGTTCCCAAACAAACATGACTGCTAGAATGACTAAAGCAATCAACACAGCGACAAAACCGCCATGGAAGAACTTCACGATACTTGAAATAAAGAAGACGACTTCGATTGCCCCAAAGAAGAAGGTAATTGTATGCGCCAACCACTTCGGATAGCCAGTTTGGAGCAAATAGAAATAAAGTAAGGCAGTCGTCATTAACATTGTTACGGTAATGGACAGCCCGTACGCAGCTTCCATATGATGCGAGGTTCTGAAGGTCACAACAACAAGTGAACAAGCAATCCATAGAATCAAATTCACTGCCGGAATATACATCTGTCCAATACTGCTTCCAGGATACATGATTTTCAACCGAGGCAATAATTTCAATTTGATTGCTTCTGAAACTAGAGTAAATGACCCAGTAATTAGCGCTTGCGAAGCGATAACAGCCGCAATCGTTGCAAATATGACCCCAATGACAGTAAAACTAGCGGGCATCATTTGGAAAAATGGATTCAAGTTTTCGATTGCTTGTGTTTCTGGATTTTGATAGACATTCAACAACCATGCTGCCTGCCCAAAATAATTCAATACCAAACATACTTTGACATATGGCCAACTTAAACGGATATTTCGTTTTCCGACATGTCCTAAGTCAGAATAAAGCGCCTCTGCCCCAGTAGTAGCTAAAAAGATATTTCCTAGAATGAATAAACCTAGCTTATTATCAGGACTAAATAGCAACTGGATCGCATAATAAGGATTTAAGGCACGGATCACTGTCCAGTCTTGACTGAAATTAAACAAGCCCATCGCGCCTAAAAAGGTGAACCATAAAAACATAATCGGGCCAAATGCTTTCCCGACGACTTCTGTACCAAATCGTTGGACCATGAATAACACAAAAATAATAACTAAAGTAATAATGACGATGATGTTCTGGTCATTTCCGAAACGGTCAAAGAATTGTGGAATCCCACGTAATCCTTCAATAGCGGTCGTAACCGTTACAGCAGGTGTCAGTACGCCATCTGCTAACAATGCTGCGCCACCGATCATTGCAGGTATGATCAGATATTTACCGCCTTTTCTAACCAAAGTATATAAAGAAAAGATACCACCTTCCCCATGGTTATCTGCATTTAATGCAATCACGACATATTTGATCGTCGTTAATAATGTCAAAGTCCAAAAAATCAAGGAGACTGCTCCGATAACAAAATCTGGGTTGATCCCTCGCAAGCCGCCATTGTCTTCTACGATTGCTTTCATTACATAAAGCGGACTCGTACCGATATCTCCATAAACAACTCCCATGGCTACGAGTAACCCTGCCATCGAGATTTTTTTTGTGTTATGCTTTGTTGTCACTGTTCCCCCTCATTTCTCCAATCCTATGATTGACCTAAATTCCACCTAATTATCCAAGTATTCAACGTCGGTGTCAATAAATCAGCTAAAAATAACCGATTCAACGATGCCTTCTTAAATAATCAGCAGTAAATGAGTAGAGAGCTAAACAAACGAGTGCCCCGATCAAGGATGGGATAAGATAAAAGCCACTGATAGATGGACCTAGATCGCCTAACACAAATTCACCTAACCAACTTCCAAAGAAACCAATGATAATATTTCCAGTGACACCTCCTGGTACATCTTCATTAAGAACAGCTCCAGCAATGAATCCTAAAATGCCACCTACTATCAATGAGAATAAAAAATGGATCATTTCCATTCCTCCTTTTGCACTTTAAATAACTAAGTGTTTTTTAAGAAAATTTAAATTGACCCTTTATGTCTTTTCTTTATCGATTTTAAAAAATAAGCGTACTACTTTTGAAAATATAAAATTATTTTCGTAGTAGTACGCTTATTAAAAAACTTTTATCTTAAAACGATGGAATTACTTCTTGTCCTCTTCGTTCAACATTGCTTTTCTTGAAAGATTCACACGACCTTGTTTGTCGATCTCTGTCACTTTCACCAACACTTCATCGCCTAGTTTCACAACGTCTTCTACATTGTTTACACGTTCATTCGCTAATTGAGAAATATGGACTAAGCCGTCTTTCCCTTTGATCAAGTTGACAAATGCACCGAATTTTTCGATACGAACAACTTTACCAAGGTAGACTTCGCCAACTTTGACTTCTTTTGTCAAATCTTCGATGATCTTGATTGCTTTTTGGATCATTTCTTTATCAGAAGAAGCAATACTTACTTTACCGTCTTGATCGATATCGATCTTCACGCCTGTTTCATCAATGATTCCATTGATCGTATCGCCACCTTTACCGATGACATCTTTGATTTTCGCAGGATCGATTTGGATCATTTCGATTTTCGGTGCATATTGGCTAAGCTCTTCACGTGGTGTAGCAATCGTTGAAGTCAATTCTTCTAAGATTTCCATACGTGCTTGTTTTGCTTGTGCCAATGCTTCTTTTAAGATTTGTTCCGTGATACCTTGGATCTTGATATCCATTTGTAGTGCTGTGATTCCATCTTTTGTTCCGGCAACTTTGAAGTCCATGTCGCCTAAATGGTCTTCTAGACCTTGGATGTCTGTTAAAATCGTGTAGTTTTCACCATCAGATACTAATCCCATAGCAATACCAGCAACAGGTGCTTTGATTGGCACACCTGCGTCCATCAATGCTAAGGTACCTGCACAGATACTTGCTTGAGAAGATGAACCATTCGATTCAAGCACTTCTGCCACTAGACGGATCGTGTAAGGAAACTCTTCTTCTGAAGGGATCACTTGTGCCAATGCACGTTCACCTAATGCACCATGACCGATTTCACGACGACCTGGTGAACCGGCACGACCAGTTGAACCCACAGAAAATTGTGGGAAATTGTAATGGTGGATGAATCGTTTGCTGACTTCTACACCTAAGCCATCAATGATTTGGTGTTCCCCTAAAGGTGCCAATGTACATGATGATAGTGCTTGAGTTTGTCCACGAGTAAATAATCCAGAACCATGAACACGTGGCAACAAGCCAACTTCTGATGCTAAAGGACGGATCTCATCTAATTTACGACCATCAGGACGGATTTTGTCAATCGTGATCAACTCACGAACGACGTCTTTTTCAAGATCTTCCGTAATTTGTTTCACTTCTTTTAGTAATTGCGCTTCCTCTTCATGACCCGCAAATTTCTCTGCATAAGCTTCGCGAATATCGATTTTCACTTGGTCGATATTATCTTCACGAGCTAATTTTTCTTCTGTCATGACCGCTTCTTTCATCGTGCCATACGATGCATCAAAAATTTCTTTTTTCAAGTCAGCATCGACTTGTAATAAAGAAACTTCCATTTTTTCTTTGCCGACAGCTTGAACGATTTCTTCTTGGAATGCGACTAATTCTTTGATTGCGTCAAATCCAAATAATAATGCGCCCAACATATCTTCTTCTGAAACTTCTTTTGCGCCACTTTCAACCATGTTGATTGCTTGTTTTGTACCAGCTACGCTTAATTCGATATCGGTAGTCTCTGCTTGTTCAACTGTTGGGTTCAAGACATATTCGCCATTGACACGGCCAACTTCAACACCTGCGATCGGTCCATCGAATGGGATATCTGAAATCGATAAAGCTAGTGAAGAACCTAACATTGCTGCCATTGCTGGAGAACAATCTGTTTCTACGCTCATCACGATATTTGTGACTTGGACTTCATTACGGAAACCTTCCGCAAACATTGGACGGATCGGACGGTCGATCAAACGAGCAGTCAAGGTTGCTTCCGTACTTGGACGACCTTCACGTTTGATAAATCCTCCTGGGATCTTACCAGCTGCATACATTTTTTCTTCATAATTGATCGTCAATGGGAAGAAATCTGTATCTTTCGCTTCTTTTGAAGCAACTGCCGCACTTAATACGACCGTATCCCCATAACGAACTAATACTGCTCCATTGGCTTGTTTGGCTAATTGGCCAACTTCGATCTCTAAGGGACGTCCGCCCCATGTCGTTTTAAAAACTTGTTTTTCTGACATAAATACTCCTTTTCTTTCTCGTGAACGCTAGACGCTACTAAACAAATGAAAACCGCGAAAGCGACCTTTTGCACCTTTCATTTGGTTAGTAGGAGTCCATCGAGCTGATTCACAGAAATGTTTGATAGTTTAAAGTAAAAAAGTGAGATTCACGCGAACCCCACTTTCTGTTAAAAATTAACGGCGTAAGCCTAGACGTTGGATCAATTCACGGTAACGTTGAACGTCAGTTTTACGTAAGTAAGCTAACAAGTTACGACGATGACCAACTTTTTTCATCAAACCACGGTATGAATGATGATCTTTTTTGTGAACACGTGCATGTTCGTTCAAGTGGTTGATTTCTTCAGTTAATACAGCGATTTGTACTTCTGGAGAACCAGTATCTCCTTCATGACGTGCGTAATCTTTGATGATTTCGTTTTTACGTTCTTTTGAAATTGCCATTTCTTTCACCTCGTTTAATTATTCCCCTGTGACTGAGTAAAACGTTGGTGATTCGTTTAACCAAGTAACAGGACATATGCTTTAAACATACAGCTATACTTTACCTGAATCTTTCTAATAAATCAAGTGTAGAATCCTTAAGAAAATCTAGTTGATTAAACAATCAGGCTACTACTTTTTCAAATTTATGGTAAACTATTAACCGAAAAGAGAGTGTTTGATAAGAAAGGGGTACATATTCCATGATCACAATGGATGATATTATTCGAGAAGGCAATCCAACATTACGTGAAGTAGCGCAAGAAGTCGCTCTTCCACTCAGTGAGGAAGATCTTTTATTAGGAGAAGAAATGTTGGAATTTCTTAAAAATAGCCAAGATCCAATCAAAGCAGAAGAATTAAATTTACGTGGTGGTGTCGGCCTAGCTGCGCCCCAGCTTGATATTTCAAAACGGATCATTGCGGTCCACGTACCAAATCCAGATCCAGAAATCACAGAACCGACGTTGAGTACGGTCATGTATAACCCAAAAATCTTGAGCCATTCCGTCCAGAATGCTTGCTTAGGCGAAGGTGAAGGCTGTTTATCAGTCGATCGTGAAGTTCCTGGGTATGTTGTGCGCCATGCAAAAATCACGCTTTCGTATTATGACAAAAACGGTGAGAAACAAAAAATCCGTTTAAAAAATTATGAATCCATCGTGGTGCAACATGAAATTGACCATATCAATGGTGTAATGTTCTATGACCATATCAACGACCAAAATCCTTTTGCCTTAAAAGAAGGCGTCTTGGTGATCGAGTAATCATGGATAATCACAAAAATGAACAGAGAGTAGCAGCTTCAACTGCTTTTCTCTGTTCATTTTTTTATCATCACTTACTTTTCCCGCTCGTTCTTTCCTTGTTTTTTTGATTGATCTGTTGAGTGATTTGAACTAACTGGAATGGTTTGTTGAATGAGCTGATTCAATGATGGTTTTAGCTTTCCTTCATCGATCACCGGCTCCGTGATGATTCTTCTTCTTTCATTCTCTTGATTTATTTCTTCTTTCTTTTCTTCCAGACAGCAAATGATATGTTGGGTGATTGCCTTGGCGCGATCGATTTTTATGAACAGTAAGCGTTCTTTGAATCGTTTAATCTGGTTTTCTATCCATCCGAATTGACTGTCTAGTCTAGAAGATGGAACGTTCTGAATCTCTTTTTTCAAAAGCACGCCTTTCGGTTCAATCAAATAAATTGAGTTCGGGTGTGGCTCATGATTCGGTTGGATCTTCCCACCATTTGCTAGGATCTCTTGTATATAATAATCCATCGCGAACATGTTCCGAATCACCTTATACCACGTTTTTGATTTTATTGGAGAATCTTCTCTATTTTCCGGCAATTTGCCCATTCGATAAAGATAAAAATCGAAAATGTAATCGAACAATTGATTCCACTCAGGATTCTCTCCCTTTACTGCAGAGAGAAATCTTTTTCTCATTTCTAAGGTAGCCCTATTATGGTTCGGATTCCAACTGATTGACAGATCTTCTCTATCTACTGAAAAGATGCTTTCTCTACAATTGGATAAAATGACTTTTAACAGAATTAGGCAGAAGTCGCCCATCCTCTATAGGTGGGTGATGAATGCCGTTCGGTATGAGAGTTACCGTTGGTAACTCGAAGACCGACAACTAAGGCGTATTGCTTTTTTATTTTGTCTCATGTTAAAATCAGTCTATACAAGAAATGAGTTGATATAACATGGAATTAGACACAAATAACCATTCAGTATTTCTTCTTTATTATCACCTTGTTTTAGTAACGAAATATCGTAGACAAGTAATTGATAATGAAATATCTAACTACGCTAAAGCGACTTTTGAAAGAATCTCAGAATCGTATCACATCACTTTAGTTGAGTGGAATCATGATAAAGACCACGTTCATATTATGTTCAAAGCTCAACCAAAAACAGAATTGACAAAATTTATCAATGCCTATAAAAGTGCTAGTTCACGTTTGATAAAGCGCAATTATCCAAGAATCAAACAATTTCTTTGGAAAGAAATGTTCTGGTCAAAAAGTTTTTGTCTTTTGACAACTGGTGGAGCACCAATTGATGTGATTAAGAAATATATTCAAAATCAAGGAAACAATCATAAATAGAAAGCAGGCGAGCTTTATGGAGCGACTAAAAGCATATAAATTTAGAATCTATCCAACAGAAGAACAAGAAACCTTCTTTGCTAAGTCTTTTGGCTGTGTCCGTAAGGTCTACAATCTAATGCTTGATGACCGAATGAAAGCTTATAAAGAAACTAGGAAAAATTCCTCTAAAAAAATGAGTTTTCCAACGCCTGCAAAATATAAGCAAGATTTTCCGTTCTTGAAAGAAGTGGATAGTCTTGCTTTAGCAAATGCACAACTCAACCTAGATAAGGCGTATAAGAACTTCTTTCGCGATAAGTCCGCCGGATTTCCTCGTTTTAAAAGCAAGAAAAATCCAGTTCAAAGCTATACGACTAACAATCAAAATGGAACAATCGCTTTGATTGATAATCAATTTGTCAAACTTCCTAAGTTGAAGTCGTTAGTTAAAATTACGCTCCATAGACAACCTAAAGGTCTGATCAAATCCGCTACAATATCACGTCATTCTAGCGGTAAATATTATATTTCTTTATTGTGTAAAGAAGAAATAGCTGAGCTTCCTAAAACTAATTCCGCTATTGGAATTGACCTTGGTATAACTGATTTTGCAATCCTTTCTAATGGTCAAAAGATTGATAACAATAAATTCACGTCAAAAATGTCAAAAAAACTAAAACGTGAACAACGTAAGTTGTCAAGACGTGCATTATTAGCTAAACAAAAAGGTATCAATCTGTTTGAAGCTAGAAATTATCAAAAACAAAAACGTAAAATAGCACGACTACATGAAAAAGTAATGAATCAACGCAATGACTTTCTAAACAAGTTGAGCACAGAGATTATCAAAAATCACGATATGATCTGTATAGAAGACTTAAATACAAAAGGTATGTTGCGTAATCATAAACTAGCAAAAAGTATTTCGGATGTTTCATGGTCTAGTTTTGTGACTAGGTTACAATACAAAGCTGACTGGTACGGTCGAAAAATTATCGAAGTGGATAAGTGGTTCCCATCTAGTCAAATCTGTTCGAATTGTGGACACAAAGACGGCAAGAAATCTCTAGAAATTCGAGAATGGACTTGTCCTGTTTGTCATGTTCATCATGACCGAGATATCAATGCTAGTATCAATATTCTGACCGAAGGTCTAAGACTACATTCTATGGGATTAGCTTAGATCCAATCATCAAAAACCGTAGGAACTACGGGGATAGCTTGGTAAATAAGAGAAACCGCTGTGAGTAAAGAAATACGCTTGCAAGTATGCTCTATTCCCAAGAAGCTCCCACTTCAAGCGTTAAAAACCGGTAGGTTTAGCTAAGTGGTGAGTAGTTCACAATCATATCGTTCTTCAAAAAACAAAGTACTCAGCTCTTTGATCCTCTGTTTAGGGATAATTTGATAGACAACATTGTCGTCATAGTAATTGGTCATTTTATCGACAGTCAACACTATGAAATCATGTTCTTTTTTATACACGACGAATCCCATCAGATGTTGGTATACATTGATATCCTCACTAAGAGGAACAACCATGGAAAAAAGCATAAAATCGGTTGGATCATCATTTACTAGCTTCTCTAAACTTGCTCGTAATTGGTTCTCTTCAGCAAAATCAAAGTACGCCTTCGTTCGCTCCAGTGATCGAATGATATTTTGCTTCGAATTTCTATCAATAAAAAAATCATCTTGGTCTTGTTCTAGCATTTTTATGTACGTGGATATCAACAATTTATAGTCATCATTCTGGTCAAAATTTTTGTCATTTGGTTTTAAAGCTAACGACAATGCGAGCATATCCACTCTTTTTTCAAACTCATGCTTCTTTTGTTCATCTAACATTTTCTATTTCCTACTCTCTACAAAGTGAATGCTTCTTGTACTTGAAGCGGTTATTTCTCTTGCTGAATCCGTTCTCTTTTTACTTTTGGCTGTGTAAAAGAAGAACGTGTTGCTCGATAAACTCAGGTACAACCTTACACTGAAAAAAAACAATCGTTGCTACATCTTTCTTACTTTACTCATCTCATTGATATTTTCGGAAATTTTTTTGTCTAATACAGTCTTTGACTCCATCAGGTCACTACCGAGAGACACTTAGTGGTTGCTGCCTAGATATAGTATGACCTGTTGATACTCTTCTCTTTTGACTACTCGTTCTTTAAAATCATTCCTGTTTTCAGTCATCTTGTCCTCCTCATTTTAATTGTGCCCATTCATTTATTCTGATTTTTTGATGAGTTACAGATAAAAAGCTTAGCTAATCAACGGTCCGACATTGTTTTATGTTGGTAGGTTGTTTTCTGGTACATCCCGAGATTCTTTCCAAATTTAATTGGTCGAAAATCAGTTAATAATGTAGCCATCCTAACTTTTTCTGGATTGGTTTGTTTGGTAGTTTCATTTTTTGCTGGAGCGCTTCTCCCTTTTTCAAATAGATTATTGAACCGAGTCACAACACTACTAAAGCAATGGGTTTTACTTTTAGCTTCCTCTCTAGTGTTCGTGCTTCGATCCTTCATCCCCACCATTTTTATTTGATACGATTGACTTTTTCTTTGGATTGATTGATCGGTAGCTTGATCAATCAATCGTTTTATTGGTTTGTGTAGTGGATCTAGCCTCACTTCGCCTCTGGTATTAGGTGCTGTTCTTCCAAATAGCGTACTTACATTTTTGTACAGCTTAAACTCATCTAAGGATTCTTTAAGTACACCTTCCTTGTTTTGTGAATTTTCTTTTCCAAATAAGATTCTTTTGAAACTATCTAATTCATTTTTCTGTTCATTTGAACTCATGTTGGCCACTACAACTTGACCTTCTTTTACTACCGTGCTTAATTGGGTAACGACACTTTTGAAATCTTTAAGGTTATCAGTGACTACTACCTTAGCTTTTTGTGGTTGGATCTTATCTAGCGAAGTGAATGTCCGCTCACATTTCTTGGCCTCTTCATTTAATGGTGGAAGCACATCAATAGTTGCTTTTTTGGTTATCCCTACATGTGCAACCACTATAGGAAAGGGTTCATTTTTGATAACTGATTGTGGTATACGATTTGCCCATAATTCCGGATCACGCTCCCATGGTGCCACTACTCTTTGCCCATTTTCCCAAAAAACAAATCTACCTTGTAGTTGATTTCTTTGAAGATATAAGACTCGCAGCGCATGATCGAACACATCATTTCTAAAACCGTCAATTGTTTGATCCATCTGATGGCGAAGCGAATCTAATGGTACCCATAGCTCAACATCTTCTCTTTTTTTAACAGCTTCAATCAGGATCAATTCAAAACGGTGGATCAAGGGGTTTTGGCTCCCCGCATCTGCAATCTCTTCAAAGACTTGATTAGTATATTCTATTGTTTGTGTATACTCTTGCCTCTCTCCCAGTGATTGCATTGGATAAACAGCGTTTGTGTCCAAATCTATGCTATCTCTTATTACTTGAGTGATTTCTTTAAGTAGAGGATTGTTCTGTATTGCTCTTTCTAAATTCTTGGAATTAAATGAACGTTTTCTTAAGGCGTGAAAAATCAATTCTATGTAGATTTTCGAATCATGGGGTATCTTTTTTTGTCTAGGATCTAAATGATCCAATCTTTCCATTAAGCCTTTTCTATCCTGTTCGTCACCAAAAATCAATACGTGTTTTAGCTTCTCGACTTTTTTTTCTATTGGAAAAATCGTCTCCGGTTGATAATGAATAGATGCAGGGTTGCTCAAGTTCTGCTCCAACCTTATTTCTTTCCTTTTTTCTTTTAATACTTTTCGTCGGTGTAATTCCTCCGTTACTTCATGCTCTTTCTTTTCTAAGCTAGATAACATTCGCTGGATCATTTCCTTAGCTATTGTAACTTGTATAAATGGTAAACGACCATTTATTGTATCGGTTATGGACTTTTGCTGATAGAGATATTCTTTTAAATCACCAGAAGAAATTTCTGCAAGCTTACTTGTGGTATGAATACCTAGTGATTGAATGATATTGCTGGATTTTTCTTGGATCAAGTTTTCATCTATAGTTGGAAGTTGGCCAGGATGATTGAATATTGCTGAAATATATGGATCTTCCTTAAAAAGAAACTGGATTTGTAGATGCCATCGACGTTTTTTTGTATCAATATTTTTTAAAAACTCACTTTTAAGTTGGCCTTTTTTATATAAATAATAAATAAAGATATAATCGAGCTGCCGATTCCAATCTGGATTCTTTTCTTTCAAAGCACTAAGAAATCTATTGTGCATTTCCAAAGACGGTTCAGCATGTTTTGAATGCCATTTAGGTGTCACTTGATTATTCATCTCTAAAGAAAAGATATCTTTCCTACAATTGAATAAAATTGTTTTTAGCGAAGCATCAACTTCGCTAACTGAACAATTCCCACTCTTTTGTTCTTTCATCGTGATGGCTGGTATACCGATTGATTCGTTTTGGGTTGAAAGAGTTGCTAACCTTCTCAATACAAAATATGGTTTGCGAACTTCATGAAATCGCTCTTTAAGAAACAGTTCACTTAGTTCCAAAATTTTTGTTGGCGGAATCTCAAAATAAGAAACCGTGTGATCATCGAAATTTTTTTCTTTATCCACCTTCATAATTATAAAAGAATCATTTTTTTTATAGACTGTTAATCCACATATATGAGGTGATACTGCCCCATACTCTCCTGGATAAAATGAAGAGGGAATAAGCATGAAATCTGTTGGATCATCATTTCTCAGTTTTTCAAAGATCATTTGCACTTGTTCTTTTTTCTCAAAATCATAAAAATCTTTTGTTCGCTTTAGCGATTCCATGATATTTTCTTTTCGTTCCTTTTCAATAAAAAAATTGTCTTGATCCTCACGAATCATTTGAATATATGTTGAGAATAATAATTGATAGTCTTTATTTAAACCAAAATGATTGATATTTTCTTGTAGTGATAAAGATAAAGCTAATATATCTAATTTTTTTCTGAATTCGTTCATTGTTTGATCTATCATAGTTGACCTCCAAATCGTCTTATTTTTATCTATTCGTCTCAATGGTGTGTCAGTATGTATTTTTTGATTCAGTCAGCGACAATGTTCCATCTGACTGATTCTTTGTTTACTTTGCGATTGGCTATTCGTCTTTGCATATGTTTTCAACTGTTTCAATTCTTTTTTCTCAGTAAGCATAGACGCTTCTGGTTTTACCAGGCTCTTTGACTTAGGCTGATAGGTCGCCCAAAACTCAGGATCAGACTCCCAAGGTGGAGAAACAAATTTTTTCTTTTCAATAAAAACGACTCGCTGCTTGAACCGCTCCCAGTTCCGATATAGATAGCGTAGTTCACTTCCAGTAATGCCGGGGACTTTTTTTACTACTCTTAAATCACAAAGTTCGTCTAATAGAAAGACTACTGTTACATGTTGAGACAACAAAGTAAGTTCTAGCCCGATTTTACAGCCTTTTTTTATGAAGTGTTGTTTGATCTCTGGACGATCAAATTGGGTATAGTCTTCTGAAATGACCTCTTTAAAGATGTTTTTCAATTGAAATTTTTCAATCGTTTGTGTGACATGATAATATGTTTCCCACAATGGTAAATAGCGTTCCTTTTCGGGCAAGTAATCAATCCAATGACTAAAAAATTCTTCTCTACTTTCTTCTGTAGGACAATGTTTTATATGTTCAAAAATACTTTCCATTAAAATATCATTATACTTATCAATATGAACATCATTTGTGTCCTTATATTGGAAATGCTTTAGCAAAACTTGATCTTCATAGTTAAAGTGGATACGTGCTACTCGTAATCCGTAGATTAGAAGATGGCTCTCTGACGGGGAAATAGCCGATGATTTTCTCAAATTATTTTCCACACAATTTCTCCATAATCTAGCATTTCTTTCCCAAGGAGCTGCGACGGTTTGTCCATTCTCCCAAAAGACAATTGACGCTTTGAGTTTGTCTTTTTCATGATATAAACTGCGTAACGTAAAATCTGTATATCTGTTTTGCTTTCCTTGGATCGTTGCTGCAAAATTCCCACCATAAGAATCTAAAGATATCCAGATGACAAGATCACTTCGATTTTTCGCAACTTCAATCATTAATAATTCTGTTTTTTTTAACAATTGTATTCGTAGACTATAAGTTAAAGTATCTTTCATTGAGTAATTGGCAAATTGTCCTGTTTCCTTGTATTGTTGATACTCCTCAAGAAACGGCTCCGAGTAGATCCTGTGTAATTGAAATCTTGGGTCCTCCATCATGATGGCTTGAATATCTTCCCAGAGTGGATATTTGCTGCCTGCTTTTATTTGGTCAATCAACTCTTTGGGTTGAAGAGAGAAATTCTCAAAAGGTTGTTGAATGAGATAGTCGACTAACTCTTCCATATAAACCAATGGGTCATACGGATTTGTTTTTTCCCTGAGTTCTCTATCATTCAACTGTTGTTCCAAATTGCTTTCAGTTGCTCCAAAGCAAAGAATTGTTTTTTGATTTGTTCCTCGAAGCATTTTTCTCCCTCTTTCAATAAAAGTATTTGTAGCATTTCTGTTCAGTATAGTTAAAGTTTTGCCATGGTATAAATCAATTATTTTATAAATAAAGAAAAAATGAGATTGAGATAGAAGTAAAAACACTCCTATCTCAATCTCATAAAGTAAATTATTGATTCCCTTCAAACAAGATGCCTGCTTCTGCCAAGCCTTGTTTGATTTGTTGCAATACTTCCTTATGTGAGTAACGGATCGTATGCAAATGGATCCCATCCGTTAATTCAGACAATAACGAAGCCTGACTTTTCCGATAACGTTTCATAAATGAACGAATATCTTCTGCTGTCTTGATATGAAGCATTCCTGTCAGTTCGCCGTACAAGGGATGCTCAACGATGACGTCTAGTATCTCGCCACCATGAGCAACGATCAACTGTAGTTCTTCCTCTGTTTGTTCTCTCTGATGTTGTACCGCGATTTTACTGATGAACCCATTTTTGTCTTGTTCATCTTCCAAAAGATATCCTCTGGCCGTCGCCACGATCGCTTCTCCTGCCGCTCGTAGCAACGCAATGTCTCCTACAATGATTTGGCGGCTGACACCAAAACGAGTAGCAAACTTACTGGCACTGACAGGTTTCTCTGCATCAACTAGCGTTTCAATAATTTCTTTTCGGCGAGTTTCTCCTTCAATCATTTATCTACTCCATTCGTTTCTTTTGATAGTTTCGTGAGTGCTTCATGATATCTGCATAAGTAGCTAAGATCGTCTCACTATATTCTGGTGTTTTCAACCAACTGGCAACTTTATCCAACACTTGTTGCTCTCTTTTTTTATCATAAACCGCTTGGTTAGTTGCTCGTTTGACATCACCGATCTTCGTGACGGTAGCCATTCTTTTTTCAAGTAGTTCTACTAATTGGTGATCGATTTGATCAATCGATTGTCTCAACTCTTCCAATGACTCTTCAGGCATTGGTTCATCGATGCGTTTGATGATCCGTGCCGGATTCCCTGCGATCACTACATTATCTGGGAACGATTTGGTCACGACTGCTCCCGCCCCGACCACGACATTGTCTCCTAAAGTCACTCCAGGAGTGATGATCACTCCACCACCTAGCCACACATTATTGCCGATTTCGATTGGTTTAGCAAATTCTAACCCACTATTTCGCTTCACTGGATGTAGTGGATGTGTGGCAGTATAAAGCTGAACATTAGGGGCAAACATGCAGTTATCACCAATTTTGATCGTACTGACATCTAAGAATGTACAATTAAAGTTCGCAT
The DNA here is from genome assembly GCF_050555445.1 of Enterococcus sp. DIV1304_2. Classification (NCBI taxonomy): domain Bacteria; kingdom Bacillati; phylum Bacillota; class Bacilli; order Lactobacillales; family Enterococcaceae; genus Enterococcus; species Enterococcus sp. DIV1304_2. Next base: position 164,554 of record NZ_CP187851.1, on the reverse strand, counting down.
AAAAATTCTCACCTACGTAAATATTATAGCCGTAATCAAAATTGATCGTTGGTTCCATATAAATCTTCTCGCCGGTAGCACCAAATGTCTCTTTAAGTAATTGACTGCGAAGTTCACTTGTTTCCGCTTGGTTGATGATCTGGCTTTGACTTCGAGCAAATTTTCTATCGGCTGATAATTCTGGATCACCCGCAAAATAAAGTTCGCCGGCAATCATTTTTTCTTTTTCTGTTTTAGCTGTCATTTTACACTCTCCTGTACTTTTTTGAACACCTTCGTTCCATCTGTTTGGACAAATCGGTACGCCTCTGATAAATAGACAGGGGTCTGATTGATGACTAATAGCTTCGCTTGTGGTGAGCGAAACTGGATCAAATCACAAAAAGGATGGACTTGGAAACTTGTCCCTACAATCACAATCAAGTCGGCCTGACTGACAGCAAAAGCTGATTGCTCTAATACTTCATCCTGGAACCCTTCTCCATATAACACAATATCTGGGCGAATCTGGCCACCACACAGTTGATGCTTGTCACTGGTCAGATAATCTTGCCAGTCAACAGGTTGATGGCAGTTTCGACAATAACAATGATACAGATTCCCATGAAAATTAACTAGTTTTTTACTTCCAGCTTTTTCATGTAACCCATCGATATTTTGCGAAACGACCCATACCTCTTTTTCTTTAGCCAACTCTACGATTTCTCGATGGATGATATTCGGGCGTGCTTCGGGATGATAAAGATGTTTGAGAAACGAATAAAATTTTTGTGGTTCTTCATCCATCGCTTGATGACTCAACAAATATTCTGGACGATCCATCCCTTGGTAAACACCGGTTAGTGAACGGTAATCGGGTATTCCAGAAGGTGTGGACACACCTGCCCCTGTTAGAAAGGTCAGTTTTTGACTTTCAATTATCGCTGTCGCTGCTTCTTCAATTGTTTGTTCCAACATTTATCACTCACCTCTCTTCTATTATAATCGAAATAAAATGAAACATACCCTCAATCGAATGAAAATTCAGAGATTTTTTTTGAGAAAATACTCACAAACATCACTGACAAAACAATGAAAACGTGCTACAATACCAATGATCTGTATATTTTGAGTATGAAATGAGGTGAATCAATATGGTTGCATTCTTAATTTATTGGGGCGTTATTTTAGCATGTATCGCTTGGTTAGCATTAAGTATTTATTTCTCTATCTTCTATTTAGTACGTAAAGAAAATGGAAATCTATGGGCGTTTGCCTTTTTCAATGTATTGGCAGCAATTGTTCTAGCAATTACATTAGTTGTTTATCGCACATGGGGCTGGGGGATCACACAATACTCTAGTTTGATCTATCTCGTTTTAGCTATTTATGGGGTAACAGTTATTTTACAAGCCATTCTTGGTCGTGAACCTAAGAAAGCTACAGCTTAAAATACTTTTAGATAAAAAAGGAAACAGACTGCGTGATTTTGCAGTCTGTTTTTCGTTATTTTACTATCATTTAAGTGTTGCATAAAATGTATAATTATTCTTTTTTTGAAAACATTCTCTTTTCCTTTTTTCATGAAAGAAATTAAATAAACAGGATATTTCTTTATTTATCAACTTTTTTCTGCAAAAATGTAGTTTCTCATTGACAAAGTGGCTACTCTATCGTAGACTATTTTTTGTATAAATAACTGAATACGAGATGCCTCAATCAATGAGGTAGAGGTCGCGAGAATCATTAAACCTGTGGAGTGAAGCAAACATGTGGAAGCAGGGCTAGGGAGGATCGCCGAAATGTACTTTTTTTTGCTTAAAAAGTATGTTGGGACGTAAGTTAACAGCTTACGGACTGTCTTAGCAGTGATGCTAAGTTGCGCTATGTTTTGTGAGAGGTTTATCACTCTGTGAAATTTAGCGGCCCTTTTGTACCTACAAAGCGGTCGTTTTTTATTTCTCCTTGATAAGCAACTGCAATGCATGTATTCGACCACTCGTGTCAAGGCGCTTTGGTTATCAGCCAAAGAAGCTGAGCGAACGTTGGTCTTATCAGTATATGCCTGAAGGACCACGTACGTGAACAAACAAAAAGGAGAAGACAGATGAAAAAAAATTCAGTTACACTCACTCTAATTTTTACGTTTATTCTATCGATCTTTAGCTTGACCACTTTGGCTCATGCAGATGATAAAACACCGAGCGATCAATTTCGTGTCGGAATGGAAGCTGGTTATGCGCCCTTTAACTGGTCTCAACAAACAGATGCAAACAATGCCTATCCAATTCAAGGACAAAACAGCTTTGCTGGCGGATATGATGTCCAAATTGCCAAAAAGGTAGCTGAAGGTTTAGGTAAAGAACTAGTCATTGTCCAAACGAAATGGGACGGTTTACCGCCTGCCCTTCAATCTGGAAAGATCGATGCAATCATTGCCGGCATGAGTCCGACGGCAGAACGCCAAAAAGAAATCGACTTTACTGATCCATACTATGAATCAGAACTTGTGATTGTCGTACAAAAAGATGGTAAGTTTGCGAATGCGACTAGCTTAGAAGATCTTTCTGGCGCAAAAATCACTGCACAATTGAATACATTCCACTATAACGTGATCGATCAGATCCCAGGAGTGGACAAGCAACAAGCAATGGATAACTTTTCAGCCATGCGAACAGCACTAGCTTCTGGCATGATTGACGGTTATGTTAGTGAACGTCCAGAAGGGGTAACCGCCACAAGCGTCAACCCAGCCTTGAAAATGCTCGAACTAGATGAAGCAAATGGCTTTCAAACAAATCCCGAAGATGTCCAGATTGCTGTAGGGATGCGTAAAGGTGATCCTGATCTTCAACAAGTCAACCAAATATTAAGCGGCATTTCTCATGATGATCGTATTGCTATCATGGACCAAGCCATTGAAGACCAACCTGCGTCAACGGATGGAGATGCAGAAGAAACTGGCTTGCTCCATGATTTCAAGACGATTTGGGATCAATATGGCAACATGTTCTTACGCGGAGCTGGTTTGACACTATTTATCGCATTGATCGGTACAGTTGTAGGAACAACATTAGGTTTATTGATTGGCGTCTTTCGCTCAATTCCAGAATCTGATAATAAAGTGACACGCTTCTTCCAAAAAGTAGCTAATTTCTTATTATCTGTTTATATCGAAGTCTTCCGTGGTACACCAATGATGGTTCAAGCCATGGTCATCTTCTATGGATTGGCTCTAGCCTTTGGTATTTCTCTGGATCGCACGATTGCTGCGTTGTTCATCGTTTCGATCAACACTGGTGCGTATATGACTGAGATTGTACGTGGTGGGATTTTTGCAGTAGATGGCGGACAATTTGAAGCAGCCCAAGCGATCGGCATGACCCACAGTCAAACGATGCGTAAAGTAGTGATTCCGCAAGTATTGAGAAATATTTTGCCGGCTACCGGAAATGAGTTTGTTATCAATATCAAAGACACCGCCGTATTAAGTGTCATTGGTGTAGCAGATCTATTCTTCCAAGGAAACTCTGCCTCTGGTGCCAACTTCCAATTCTTCCAAACATTCACGATCGTTGGGATCATCTACTTGATCATGACCTTCACGATTACAAGAATCCTACGTGTGATTGAGAAGAAAATCGACGGACCTACTGCGTATACAAAAATTGAAGAAGTCAACAACGCGAACCTACAGGAATAAGGAGGCAGTCCTATGAGTGAGAATATCATCGAAATCAATCATTTAAGTAAAAAATTCGGCGACAATGAAGTGCTGAAAGATATTAGCATGACCGTCAATAAAGGGGAAGTCGTGACCATCATCGGTTCCTCTGGTTCAGGTAAATCAACATTCTTACGTTGTATCAATTTACTAGAAAAACCATCAGGCGGCGAGATCATTTACAACAACGAAAACGTCTTAGCACCAAAATATAATTTACCAAAGTATCGGACAAATGTCGGTATGGTTTTCCAATCTTTCAATCTTTTCAATAATATGAATGTTTTAGAAAATTGTATTTCTGGACAAACCACTGTCTTAAAAAGAGAGAAAGAGCATGCCCGTAAAGTGGCAATCGAAAACTTAGAAAAAGTCGGTATGAGACAATACATCGAAGCTCGTCCTTCTCAACTATCCGGTGGTCAAAAACAACGGGTCGCTATCGCTCGTGCTCTATCAATGAACCCTGATGTGATGCTCTTCGATGAGCCAACTTCTGCCCTTGATCCTGAAATGGTCGGTGAAGTATTGAATACGATCAAAGATCTAGCCCATACTGGACTGACAATGATCATCGTAACCCATGAAATGGAATTTGCGAAAGAAGTATCTGACCGAGTGATCTTCATGGATAAAGGTGTGATTGCGGAAGAAGGAAGTCCTGAAGATATCTTCGTTCATCCAAAAGAAACACGTACGAAAGAGTTCTTGTCACGCATTTTGAATAACTAATAAAGTATCAAATCACCCTTAGTATTCAAACTACCGCAACTTGATTGAGCAAGGTCATCCTACTCAAAAAGTTGCGGTTTTTCTTTTTATTTATTGTTTTTGTTCCGATCGCTTTATCGGTTGAACTTTTGCGCAACCTCACGTAACATGTGGTTGTGAGAAACCTCTTCAAATTAAGAAGATTCAGATATTGGAGTGATCTTTTGACTAACATTTTTTCGAGGCAGTGAAAACACGCTACTTATTCCTCTCACAGGGTTAGCAGTCGTTTCGTCAATGTGTAGCATCATTCTAGAGAATTCGATAATTTTCAGAAAATTGTTGCAATTCATCACATAATTTGTTACTTTTAACAAAATACAAAAAAGTAAAGGAGTTTTCTATGTCAAAAAAATTATCATTCAAAGAAAATCTATTCATCGGTTCCATGCTATTTGGCCTATTTTTTGGAGCTGGTAATCTTATATTTCCTGTCCATATGGGGCAAGAAGCTGGTGCGGATATCTTCTGGGCAAATCTTGGCTTTTTAGTTACAGGGATCGGTTTACCCTTCTTAGGTGTCATTGCGATCGGTGTTTCCAAAACCTCTGGTGTCTATGAATTAGCACAACGAATCAATAAAACTTATGCACTTATTTTTACTGTCTTACTTTATTTAGTCATTGGTCCATTTTTTGCCTTACCACGTTTGGCAACTACTTCTTTTGAAATTGGCTTAGCACCTTTTATTCCAGCAGAAAATCAAACATTATTTTTAGCTATTTTTAGTTTCTTATTCTTTTTAGCTGCTTGGTGGTTATCCAAACGTCCAACTAAAATCTTGGATTATGTTGGTAAATTTTTGAATCCCGCATTTTTAGTATTACTAGGTATCTTGCTATTACTTGCTTTTATCAACCCACTTGGCTCAGTAGCGGATGCGCCTGTCCAACCTCACTACCAAAACCAAGCATTCTTCACTGGTTTTACACAAGGATACAACACGTTGGATGCGTTAGCTGCCTTAGCTTTTGGGATCATTATCGTCACGACGATTCGCGGCATGGGTGTCACAAAGCCTTCTGATATTGCAAGAGATACGATCAAATCAGGCGCGATCAGCATCGTTTTGATGGGGATCATCTATACCCTACTTTCTTATGCAGGAACAATGAGTCTAGGAACATTCCCAATGAGTGCGAATGGTGGTATCGCCTTGGCACAAATTGCTGATCACTATTTAGGAACTTACGGGAGTATCCTATTAGCCTTTATCGTGATTCTTGCTTGTTTAAAAACAGGTATCGGACTGATTACTGCATTCGCAGAAACATTCACTGAATTGTTTCCTAAAAGAAGCTATCTATTCTTTGTAACCGGAACAAGTTTATTAGCATGTTTAGTTGCAAACGTGGGCTTAACGAATATTATTCAGATCTCTTTACCGGTCTTGATGTTTATTTATCCATTGGCAATGACCTTGATCTTACTTGTATTGTTTGGCCCATTATTTAAACAACGTACTTCTGTTTATCGAATGACCACATATTTCACATTACTCGCTTCCATCGTGGATGGACTGAATGCTTGTCCTGATTCAATTAAGCAAACAAGTTTCGTCAAAGGAATTTTAACATTCGCTGATTCCTATCTCCCATTCTTCTCATTAGGAATGGGCTGGATCACACCAGCAGTGATTGGCTTTATCATCGGATTACTCTGGAGTTTCTTTAAAAATGAAAAAAAGTCTGACTTGATTGTTAGCTAACAAAAAAAAGAGATGTTTAACTTTTTGTATAAAAAAATTAACAACTTTGGTAAACTTTCGTCACAAAATATTCACAACTCACCTTTAATATATAAGTATACCAACAAACAACCCTAACAACACTTTTTCATTTTTAACTCCTTTCCTGCTAGCTCCCCGGCTAGCAGGTCCTTTTTTTTATTCATACCGATCCAACAAATCAAGTTCTTTGAGAATCTTTAGATTCTCTCTCTAGTAAGAAAAACATATAAAAAGCTATGAAAAAGCAATCTACTTTTTCATAGCTTTTATTCTTATTTAGATAATCGCTCTTGGTCTCCCGTAGGTGAAAGACTAGTGATTTTTTCGATTTGTTCAATTGGGACGATTCGGATTTGTTGCTCTTGGTTTTGCAAGCGAATCATCACTCGGTCATGCTCAACTGTTTTCGTTGCCACCCAACCGGAAAAGGTTTCGTACTTATTGCTTAGTGGATTCTCGCGCACTTGTAGAATCACTAAACTATTCTGAGCTGCAGCTTTCTGGAGTTCGAGAATGAACTCCCCTTGTAACCGTACATTCTCAGCTTTTTCTTCTGTGTCATTCACAAATGAATCAAAAAGTTGAAACGAAGTATTAGTCACTAACTTTGTCAGTTTCTTCATTGGTGATACTGTTTCTTCATCCATTGAATGTACCCCTCCCTTAGCTAAGAATATGTTACTTAATTACTCCTATTTTATCCAATTTTTCTTAAAAAAACAAGAATATAGTTTATTTTATACCAACTTTTACCTAAAACTACCAAACAATACATGTGTTATTTTAAGTCGTTTTTCACCCATAATTCAAGCCATTTTTCTAAGCCTTCATTGACCAATCGATAGGTTTCTTCAAAGTTATTCGTGTAATATGGATCAGGTACATTTTGTGCTTTTTTGCCAATGATTGGACTCAGAAATAGTTGGATTTTCTCTTGCGCTTCAATAGGCGCAAGTTGCTTTAAATCCGCCACATTTGACTGATCCATACCGATGATCCAATCAAATTTTTGGAAATCTTCTCGACGTATTTGGCGAGCAATCATTTCTCGCGTATCAACGTGCTCTTTTGCCAAGATCGCTTGTGTCCCTGGATGAGGAGCACTACCTACCTCATAGGTGCTCGTTGCAGCCGAATCAATGACGAAGGAATCCGTCATATCCTTTTCTGCCACTTTCTTTTTTAATAACCCTTCTGCCATAGGTGAACGACAAATATTTCCCAAACAAACAAATAATACTTTCGTCATAGCATTCTCTCCTTTTGTATTCCTATTTTTGGAATCAATGAAAAAAGGTCATTCGTCTTTTATTTCCTGTTCTTCTTCCAATGCATACAACCGATACGAATACAATTCAGTATCTTTGGCTAAACGAAAGAACTGCATTGCAACTTCTAAGGGTGTTTCTGTATAACCTTGTGTGATCCAATTGACTAAGACTCCACTACAACCATAAGAGAAAAAACGAGCATAAAATAATTTATCTTTAGAAGTTAGTTGTTTTTCTTCATCCATTTGCTCAAATATTTTAATAAATGAGGGTTGGATCAACGCAGAAAATTGCTTTTGCAGAATCTCCTGTTCTGAACTAACGGTACTTGAATAGAACTGTTTATTTTCGGCAATGGCTTTTAACATCAGCAATGCTTGCTCTTCCCAATTGTCGAGAGAAAGCGATTCTGTTTTTAGGTAATGCAATGAATCTTCATAGTACACCCAACGCAATAAATCATACTTATCGGTGAAATGATAATAAAATGTTTGTCGGTTGATGCCTGCTTCGTGTGCGATCTGTTGCACACTGATTTTGCGAAAAGGCTGTGTTTCGCAAAGCGACACCAAGACTTTTTTGATCATTTGTTTCGTATGTGAAGCGTCTCCCACAATGATCCCTCCCATCTCTTCAATCATTATTCTACTATTTGCTCTTTCAATAGAAAAGAGTGATCACACTTGGTAGTCATAGCCAAAGTGTTCATACGCATAGGCGGTAGCGATCCGCCCACGAGGAGTCCGTTTCAAAAAGCCTTTTTGGATCAAAAAAGGTTCATACATATCTTCGACTGTTTCTCGCTCTTCTCCAATATTAACGGATAAAGTGCTTAGACCTACTGGACCCCCACCATACAGCTCGATCATCGTACGTAGCAATTTCTGATCGACATAATCCAATCCCGCTTGATCGACCTGTAAGAGTGTCAATGCGCGGTCAGCAATCAACTGATCGATCTTGCCATCTCCTTGTACTTGGGCAAAATCACGCACTCGTTTTAACAAGCGATTAGCGATCCGCGGGGTTCCTCGGGAACGTCGTGCGATTTCTAAAGCCCCTTCGGTGATGATCTCCGTTTGAAAAATATCGGCAGATCGTAAAACGATTTCTCTTAAATCTTCTTCTTCATAGTATTCCATGTGAGCAATGATTCCAAAACGGTCACGTAAAGGTGCAGACAGCATCCCTGCTCGAGTCGTTGCACCGATCAACGTGAAAGGTGGTAACGGAAAATGAACGGGGTGAGCAGTCGGCCCTTGCCCTACCATGATATCTACATAGAAATCTTCCATCGCCGAATAAAGCATTTCTTCTGCCACGCGAGGTAAGCGATGGATCTCATCAATAAACAAGACATCCCCTGCTTCTAGTTCATTCAAAATTGCCACCAGATCTCCTGGTCGCTCAATGGCTGGTCCACTTGTCGTACGGATATTGACTTGCATCTCGTTTGCGATGACCATAGCCATCGTTGTTTTCCCCAATCCCGGAGGACCGTATAACAAGACATGATCTAGCGGTTCTTCACGATTACGTGCCGCTTCGATGTAGATACTCAATTCTTGTTTTACTTTATGTTGACCGATATATTGCGCAAGCAATTGAGGGCGCAAAGATTTTTCTAAACTTAATTCATTCTCACCAGGTTCTGGTGAAAGAAGATGTTCATCTGTCATCAAGCGTCCTCCTTACTTTTTCATCATCAATTTCAATGCTTGCCTTAAATACTCATCCGTTGTTTGATTGTCGATTTCTTTAAGTTGTTTCTCTACTCGTTTGATTTCACGCTCACTGTAGCCGAGAGCGGCTAAAGCTTCCATTGCCTCTGACAAGGCACTTGCATCTTGAACCGTTGCTTCATCAAATAAAGAAAATGGCGTATCGATACTCAACTCGCCAAACTTGCCTTTTAGATCCAAGATCATTTGTTGTGCTGTTTTTTTACCTACACCTGGGAACTTCGTCAAGTAAGTGACATCGCCAGTTTCCACCGCTTGGATCAAGCCAGAATGATCGTCACTCGCCATGATCGCTAATGCACTTTTCGGTCCGATCCCTGAAACACTGACTAATCGTAAAAACAATTGTTTCTCGTCGAGTGAATCAAAACCGTATAGTAAATGTGCATCTTCACGGATGACTTGATGGACATAGATTTTTACTTCTTTATCTAACTTACTACTATAGCGATAAGGGTTACCTAACGCAATTTGATAGCCCACCCCTTGCGTTTCTACAACGATATAATACGGACTGATAAAAGTCACCCTGCCTCTTAGATATTCATACATTGAAATTTCCGTTGCCAAAAATCTATAAATATCTATAACCAACTATAATAGTTGTCAGATTGATGTTTGTTTCCTGTTTCTACGTGCCCGATTTTGCCCATTGCTCGCTACTCTCGTTTGTTCTAACACTCCACAGGCGTCAATTCGGATACAACGAATCCTACATATCTACGTTTTTCGTTTCAGTAGAAGCTCATCGATCAAGCAATATAACTAGCTAAATTTAAACTTGCATGATAATCTCTATCCGCTGTATAACCGCATTCTTCACAATGATAGGTGCGGTCAGACAATTTCAAATCTACTTTCTTATGCCCACATTCATGGCATAGTTTGGAGCTTGGATAGAATCGATCCGCCTCTACTAATTCAATGCCGTAATCTTCACATTTATACTGTAGTTGGCGTTTGAACTCATAGAACTTTTGTTGTGCGACTGATTTCGCTAGATGCTTATTCTTCATCATTCCTCTTACATTCAATGTCTCGACAACGATTTTCGATGGCTTGGTTTTCACGATCTCTGTCGTTGTTTGATGGATGTAGTTCTGACGAATATTCGCTAGTCTTCGATGTATATACCGGATTTCCTTTTCTAATTTATAGATGTTACACGTTTTGACAAATCGGTTTCCCTCCTTATTCATTTCATATTTTCGAGAAACTGTACGCTGTAACCGACGTAGTCGTTTCTCAATCTTTTTCACTTTTTTTGTTTTATTAATATTTTTGTAGACTCTTCCATTAGAAACAGTCGCTAAGTCTTTGATACCAAGGTCAATCCCCAGTGTCTCACCTGTTAAGTGCTGTAATGGTTGCTCTTTATCAATTCCAACTGAAAGATACCAATACTTTCCATCAAAACTAACTCGTGGATTAAAATACTTTGTATTCCTTGGGATTTGTTCGTTGGTTTTTACCCAACCGATTTTTTCAAGTAAAACTGATTTTGTTTTCACTTTCAGCTTGATGTTGTCATTATAAAAAGCTGGTTTCGTCTTCTTTCTTAACTTGAACCGTGGCTTTTCAACCTTTAAACGACTTTTTCCTATCCTACCACCAAACCATTTTTTATAGGCATCGCAAGCATCTTTTACTGCCTGTTTCGCAATGTTATTGGAAACATCGTTCAGCCAAGCATACTTAGGACGCTTTTTGATTTTAGTAATATGCTTTCGTAAATGATTGTTGACGATAAATTTTCCGCCAAATCGATGATTCATTTCTTGCATCTTTAGTGTCCAGTTAAATATCCAGCGAGCTGTCCCGCTTGATTGCCACAGTTTTTTTTCTTGCTCTTTAGTTGGTCGTAGTCTGACTTTTTTGGCTCGTATCATCTTTCATCAATTCCTTAATCATTTTCTTCGCTTTATTTGCTCGATTTCCCTGCCATATTTATTGCAAAGGTTATCAATAAGCTCATACTCGAAACGAATGAACCGGTCTTTGTATAGAATGACTACCTTTTCTATTTCTCCGTTGGTCATTCAATCGATCAACTGATTTAACCCTTCGGATATCCTCGCGCAATCATGTAAGTTTTTACATTCTCAATCTGACGTTCTAAGTCATCTTTTTGTTTGAACTTCCTCTACAATAGCCAATAATTTTTCGCTTAGGTTTCTTTCAGCAATTCCTAAAAATTGATTTCGTTGTTCTTCAGAATAATAACGAGTACCACCTTGCGAAATATGAGCAGGTGTCAATTCACCTTATTTATCCCAGTTTCTTAAGGTTTGTGATGTTACGACTCTCTGTTTTTCAAATTATCCTATTGAGTACATAGCCATCGTTTTTTACCCCAATATGAGCATCCTACATATCGATAATAAAGACTACAGATTTATAGATCATTATAGATACTAATTAACTGTTGTTACCCTCTTTCTTTCGCACACATACGTTCCCATATTTCTATCCATTGTAGCATACTTTGCGATTTAAAAAAAGTGTTCCCAAAAACAGAACTACGAGCTTAGGTCTTTGATAAAGGCCCAAACTCGTAGCATATTTTCTCTGTGTATTAGCGATTGATAGATGCTTGACCAATCATTTCTTCATGTTGTACTTGGCCTGATTTACTTAATGAGAAATCAGCCACTTTGTCCGTATTCGTTAGCACAACTAAGACATCTGTTTGTTTACCTGCTTGTTCAATGGCACTGAGATCCATCTCTGCTAGTTGTGTCGTTGGCGAGACCGGATCGCCTTCTTTCACAAGAACATTGAATGGTGCACCCTTTAATTCGACAGTATCAAGTCCCATGTGAACAAGAACTTCTACACCGGTTTCACTTAGAATACCGATGGCATGTTTTGTTTCAAATACACTAGTTACTTTACCATTTACTGGCGAATAGATTTTTTGATTGTCCGGAACGATCGCATAGCCCTCACCCATCATTTTTTGTGAAAAAACTGGATCATTCACTTCTGTAATTGCTTTGATTTTTCCGTCTGCAACGGCGAATAACTCTTCATTGGCAGTGGCTACAGCAGTTGTTCCTGCGGCTTCAAAGTTTTGTGTAGGAATCGATACGCCTTCCGCAGTTTGTAATACACTTACTTCTTCTGGATTGACTGGATCTAATTTGTTCAAGATCCCTTTACGTCTAAATACTACAGTTAAACCAAATGGTACGATGATTGCGATGATCATTGCAATCGTGAATGGTAACCACGTTTGTGCTTGGATTGCTAAGATTCCTGGCAAACCACCGACACCGATCGCATTTGCTCGAACATCCATCAAGTTCGCAAACATTCCTGCCACACCAGAACCGATCATTGCAGCTACAAATGGATACACATATTTCAAGTTGATCCCAAACATAGCTGGTTCCGTTACTCCTAGATAACAAGAAATCATCGCTGGAATAGAAACTTGTTCTTCTTTTTTATTGCCGCGATGCAAGAAGATGATTGCAAGTACGGCAGATCCTTGTGCAATATTTGACAATGCGATCATTGGCCATAAATTGGTTGAACCAAAGTCAGCAATCAACTGCATATCGATGGCATTTGTCATATGGTGTAATCCTGTAATAACTAGTGGTGCATATAAGAAACCAAATAACGCACTGAATAACCAGCTGATCGATGAAGTCAAGCCAGTATTCACGATTGATGAAATCCAGTTACCGATTGCCCAACCGACTGGACCTAACACTACATTAGCCGCGATAACAGTTGGTAATAGTGAAAACAGTGGGACAAAAATCATTGAGATCGATTGTGGGATATACTTACGGAAGAAAATCTCTAAATAAGCAAGTAAGAACCCGGCAAGCATCGCTGGAATGACTTGCGCTTGGTAACCAATCATTTGTACTTGTGCAAAGCCAAAGTCCCAAAATGGGATATCTGCAGCGGCAGTTGAAGCGACACTATAGGCATTTAATAATTGCGGTGAAACCAAAGTAATCCCTAAAACAATTCCTAAAATCTGTGTCGTTCCCATTTTCTTTGCAATACTCCAAGTGATCCCTACAGGTAGGAAATGGAAAATCGCTTCCCCAGGTAGCCATAAGAATGAATTCACACCATTCCAGAATGTTGAACTTTCTGCAATCGTTCCACCTAAACTCTCGAACTGAATGCCTTCCAATACGTTACGGAACCCTAAAATCAATCCCCCAACAATGATTGCTGGAATCAATGGTGTGAAGATTTCAGCTAGAACTGCAATTGCTCGTTGCAACGGATTAAGATTCTGTTTTGCAGCAGCTTTACTTTGTTCTTTTGAAACGCCTTCAACTCCTGATACCGCAACAAAGTCGTTATAAAATGTTGAGACATCATTGCCGATGATCACTTGGAATTGACCGGCATTGGTAAACATTCCTTTTACACTGTCAATCTCTTCGATCTCAGCTTCATTTGCTTTTGCAGGGTCATTTAAAACAAAGCGCATACGTGTCGCACAATGGCTGACCGCAGCAATATTTTCTTTCCCGCCGACTCCCTTTAACAGCTTCTCGGCATCTGCTTGATATTTCCCCATAACATAAACCCCTTTCATTTGACTTGTTTATACAAGTTGCTTTGTACTCACACTATAATGTTTTTCTCAACAAATTGCAAGCGTTTTATGCTAAAAACATAAATAACTTGTAATCGTTATTATCCTTGTTGTAGAAACATCTTCCTTCTATCCACATCCAGTTTGAAATCTCCATATAGCTGTAGTATAGTTTATAAGCGAAGAACGAACGATTGCCTAAAGGAGAGGACCGATGAATAAATTTAATGAAATTTTTTTAGACTTAGAAAAGAAAATCTTAGATAAAGAGTATCCTCCTCATACTTTACTCCCCAGTGAAAATCAATTGATCAAAATTTATGGTGTTTCACGGGAAACAATTCGTAAAGCACTTAATCTATTGACGACAGAAGGATATATTCAAAAGAAACAAGGAAAAGGATCGATCGTTTTAGACCGAAATCGTTTTGATTTCCCGATTGCTGGACTAACAAGTTATAAGGAACTTCAAGAAAATCAACATATCCCGAGTGAAACGATCGTAAAAACACTTGAAGAAACTGTAGTCGACAACGAATTACACAAAGTAACTGGCTGGGCAGTCAATACACCTGTCTGGCATTTAGTCCGCCAAAGAAAAATCAATGGCGAAGTCGTGATTTTAGATCGGGATTATTTATTAAAAGAAACCGTACCTACTTTAACCAAGGAACAAGCAGCCAATTCGATTTATGAATACTTTGAAAATGAGCTAGCTCTCTCCATTGCCTATGCCCAAAAAGAAATCACTGTCGAACCAATCGATGCCAGTATTTCAGAGTCGATGGACCTCCATGACGATCCTTATGTCGTAATTGTCCGTGGCCTCGTTTATTTAGAAAATACTGAATGCTTCGAATACACTGAATCGATCCACCGCCTCGACAAATTCCGGTTCGTGGAATTTGCACGAAGAAGAAGGTTGTGAGAAAGCCGTTCAGCTCCGAGTAGTAAGACGGAACGTGAGAAAATAGCTTCTCATATTTTTTCACGTTTTGACTTACTATTGAAGGAGTTGGCTTTCGAACACCGTTTATCTAGGTTGTGAAAGAAGCGATTAACACTAAGGCAGAAGACAGAAAAATCGAAAATGGCTGTTTCATTTTTGATTTTTTTGGCTTATGACCGAAGTGTTGCTTCTTGAACACCGTTTATCTAGGTTGTGAAAAAGCCCAGTAGCTCAACGTAATTAGGTAGCAAGTAAAACCTGTTCGTTAAATTTCCGCTAAATTTCTAGGCTATCCTCCCTACTTAAAGCAGATTGTTTGCTTCTATTTCAGATGGCAGTATGATTAGGAGACAAAGGGGGCTGTATCAATGAGTAAACCAACCGACACAAACAAAGAGGACTTAAAAGAAACATTATCTCCGATTTCTTATGCAGTGACACAAGAAAATGCGACAGAACGTCCATTTACTGGAGAATACGACGATTTTTATGAAAAAGGGATCTATGTCGATATTGTCAGCGGCGAACCGCTTTTCAGTTCTGCAGAGAAATATGATGCAGGCTGTGGCTGGCCAGCTTTCAGCCAACCCATCAGCAGAAAAGACGTCAAAGAAAAAGCGGATTTTTCTCATGGGATGCACCGAGTCGAAGTCAGAAGTAATGAAGCCGACTCCCATCTTGGACATGTTTTTAATGATGGACCCGCAGATAAAGGTGGCTTACGCTATTGCATCAACTCTGCTGCCTTGAAGTTTATCCCTTATGAAGAAATGGATGCTGCTGGTTACAGTGAATATAAATCAATTGTCGAATAAGTCGAATGTGATAAAATCACATCGCTCCGAAAAATAAGCCTGAACCTCCGGAAATTGTTCTAATTTCTTGAGGTTCAGGCTTATTTTTGAAGGTGCGCTATAACTTTTATATGATCAAGATCCTTAATACTCGTGCCCATGGAGATTGCCCACTTCTTCAAAACCAGCAGCCTTCCCCTTTTGATGAAAGATTTCTTGCTTGTTTTCTCGGACAATCAAGGTCATCTCTGTACTCGCTTTTTCACGGATGATCCGACTCATTTGACCTTGTTGTGGCGCCATCAACGCATGCCCTTCTTTTGCTAACACTTGCATTTCTAGTTCAATATTTTTTTGCTGTATTCGAATGATCAGATGCTCCTCTTCACGGAAAATCTCCGAAATTTTGGCACCATCATAGGTGGATAAGCGATATTCTTCCCCACCGACTTGCAAAACCGAAATGATTCCTAAAAAACGAAAACCTAAAAACGGGATCTCTGCTGCGGAAAAGAAAAAGCGAGCATCCGAATCGCTAAACTGATTGCATTGGACCCATAAATAGGTTGCGGGAAAGGAACTTCCCCAGTCCTTTTCTAAATATCCGATTCCATTTGTAAAATCAATCAATTGACCGTTCCAACTCAACGTTCCTTCTAACGAATGCTTCATGCTTAAAATTCCGTGATAGCATTCCATAAAAGATAAATAAGAGAAAGGTCCCATGATACTCGGGGCATAGCGACTCCTTTTTAACGGAGTAAACTCTCCATAAGAAATCGTTCCTTCAATCGTCAATGAGGGGCTACGTAAAGCTAGTGTGATTCCTTCCTCACTAAATGTATTCTCACCGATTTTCACAAATAAACGATCTTCGCTTGCCATGAAGACTTCACGATCAAAATGAAAGACTTCCGAAGACTCATGATTGATCACTTGGATAAACGGGCACTTTTCTCCTTGTTCTCCAATGGAGTAACCCGGAATAAATGCGTAGACTTCATCGCCGATTTGATGCTTAAAATACCAACCTTCAAAGAACGGCGCTTTTTTCGTTTCACCATGATAAAACTTATCCGTTGTAATCACTTCGTCCACTCCCTTCAGCTAGATTAAGTTTACCATGTTTTTTTATAGCTTATAGCCGATACGCTTGACTCTAGGTCATGAACTAATGTAACCAGAAAAAACACATGATCCGTTTCTTGCTACTCGGATCATGTGTTTTTGATTTCATTCACCTAGATACAGATGTCCACGATTTTAGGACAAAAGATCTGGCCATTTTTTCAACGCCTGATTGACTGCGCCGATCGGAAAGCCGACAATACTATAGTAATCGCCAGAAATCGACTCTACGAAAGCCCCTGCGTAACTTTGAATGCCGTACGCCCCAGCTTTATCACGGTGATCGCCAGTTGCTAGATAGCGCTCGATCTCTTCATCGGTCAATTCATAAAAAGTGACTGATGCTTGGGAAAGGATGCACTCTTCTTGCGTCCCATCAGTTATTACGACGGCTGTGTAGACGTCGTGTGTCGTACCACTGAAGTTGCGTAACATCCGTTTTGCCTCTTCATCATCCTCCGGTTTACCAAGGATTTCGTTTCCTAGAACTACGGTAGTATCACTAGCAATGACTAACGTTTCTTCATTATTTTGTACAGCAGCTGCTTTTTCTGCTGCCATTCGTTGAACATAAGCAACTGGGTCTTCTTTTGGCTTAGGCGTTTCATCAATATCTGCCGGTTGGATCGAGAATTCTGGCACTAATCTTTCGAGTAATTCTTTTCTTCTAGGCGACTGTGAAGCCAATACTATTTTCATCAAAAACTTCCTTTCCGAATCTCGCGGATCAATGCGGATCTTGGATTCGTTTAAACATTCGTTCCATGTCGGAATTCGTAAAGTGGATCAATACCGGACGACCATGAGGACAGTTGAATGGATTCTCACATTTTGCTAAGTCTTTTAATAAGACCCTCGCTTGTGCTTCGTTCAAGTAGTGATTCGCTTTGATCGAGCGTTTACAGCTCATCATGATTGCTGTGGCTTCTCTGAATTTCTTCACACTCACTTCACCCGTTGTCAATAACATGTCGATCATCCCTTGAATGATCGATTCTTCTTCCCCACTTGGATACCATGTCGGATGCGCTCGCACGATAAAACTATTCTGACCAAATTCTTCCAGATAAATGCCTGCCTCTTCCAATAGTTCTTTCTTCTCTTTTAACTTGATTGCATCACTATTAGGATAGTCTAAAACAAAAGGCACGAGTAATTCTTGCAAATCATCTGAAACATCGCCGATTTTTTCACGGAAATATTCATATTTGATCCGCTCTTGCGCAGCATGTTGGTCAATGATGTATAAGCCTTCATTGCTTTGAGCAAATAGATAGGTTCCATGCATTTGGCCAAAATATTCAAGATGTGGGAAGCGTTGTGTTGGTACTTCCTGCTCGACTTTACTGATTGCTTTCTCCAACATTCGGCTATCTTGACTCATGTCAAACTCGGGATGCAACTTGGTTTCTTCTTGCTCAAATCTTGGTTCTTCCTCTATGCTTTTCTCTTCTACTGATGCTGTTCGTTCTTCTTGTACTGAGTAGTTATCAACAGTGGATAAATGATTTTGTTGAAAGTTATCCACTGGTTTTTCTACAAAGTTATCAACACTTTCACCAGAGTTATCCACCGTTTTTTCCTCTTTTTCTGGATAATTCAGTGTATCTTCAGAAAAAACAGAAGAGTTTTCAACATTTTCCACAGACTTATCAACAGGGTAGGCTGGTTTTTGTGGATTTTCTTCCACGTAAAATGTACCTGTCTGGCGATCGAAATTTAAACTTTGCGGTTTCTTTGGTGGTTCCTCAAACGCATAAGAAAGATCGATTTCGATTTGTTCTGTTTTAGGTTGATCGGCAATTTTTTTCTTGAAGCGCAAATTGTCTGCTGCACTAGGAATCAGATTTTCTTGACTTAGTGCTTGTTGAATCGCTTGTGCAATCAATTCAGTCAATTCTTTTTCCTTCGATAGACGAACTTCTTGCTTCGTTGGATGAACATTCACATCGACAAGCAACGGGTCCATTTTGACTTCTAAAACAGCGATTGGAAAACGACCAACCATCAGTTTAGAACCATAACCTGCCACGATTGCTTTGTTCAAGGAAAAGTTCTTGATAAAACGACCGTTGATGATCGTTGAAAGATAATTACGACTCGCACGAGTGACTTCTGGTAAAGAAATGTAACCAGAAACTTCAAAATCTAGATCGTTTGCTTCAACCTTCAACATTTTTTTCGCTGTCGCCAAACCATAGATTCCGGCAATCGTTTGTTTCAAATCTCCGTTGCCAGCTGTTGCTAACATCTTGTTGCCATCATGGACTAAGCGAAAAGCGATGTCGGGATGGCTCAACGCTAGTCGATTGACGATATCGCCTATATTTGCCAATTCCGTTTGTAATGTCTTGACGTATTTTAACCGTGCAGGCGTGTTAAAAAACAAATTGCTCACTGTGATTTTCGTACCTTGTCTCAATGGAGCAGGGCGATGTGTCAACACTTCCCCACCTTTTAATTCAAGATAGGTCCCTTGTGTTTCATCATGATTAGCTGTCTCGATCGTCAATTCAGAGACAGAAGCAATACTAGGAAGAGCTTCCCCTCGGAACCCTAATGTCCGAATACGGAACAAGTCATCACGGTTATGGATTTTACTCGTCGCGTGACGTTTGAACGCATTTTCAACGTCTTCTGCTAAGATTCCTTCACCATTATCGATGATTTGGATTTTTCGTAAACCGGCTTCTTCTACGAGAATATAGATTTGAGAGCTATGGGCATCAATGGCATTTTCAACAAGTTCTTTCACCACAGAAGCAGGTCGTTCAACAACTTCTCCTGCGGCGATTTGATTGGCCAAGCGTTCGGATAATTCTTGGATCTTCGCCATCGATCAGCACCTTCTTCCTATAATTGTTTTTGCAGTTCGTACAATTTATTCAACGCATCCATTGGGGTCATTTCTAAGAGATTCAATTGTTTCAACGAAGAAATGACCTGAGTTTCAGCTTCCGTCACTTCGCCAAATAAGGACAATTGTTGACTCTCTTCGTTGACATGATGCGTTTCTTGATCTGTTGGTGTCATTGAATAGTCACGTTTTTTCGTGACAGATGCTTCAAGAGCAGAGACATGATGTGTCGTCTCCCCTGACTCTAAAAAGGCTAAGATCGCAGATGCACGTGTCAATAATTCATCTGGCAGTCCCGCAATCTTAGCTACATGGATCCCGTAACTTTTGTCTGCTGGACCGTCCATCATCTTGTGTAAAAACACGACGTCGCCATCTTTTTCGACTGCACCAACATGGACATTTTTCAATTGCGGCAATTCCGTATCAAGCACTGTCAACTCATGATAGTGCGTAGAAAACAATGTCTTGGCTTTAACGTGTTGATGGATATACTCAATGATAGCTTGTGCTAATGCCATACCATCGTAAGTGGCTGTTCCTCGACCGAGTTCATCAAATAAAATCAAACTGTTCGGTGTCGCATGGCGCAACGCTTGGTTGGCTTCCATCATTTCTACCATAAAAGTACTTTGTCCTGCAATCAAATCATCACTTGCACCGATTCGAGTAAAGATTCGATCAAAAATCGGCAACACTGCTTTTTGTGCAGGAACAAAACAGCCCATCTGAGCCATCAAGACCGTCAATGCCAACTGACGCATATACGTACTTTTACCAGACATATTTGGCCCAGTGATCAACAAGATCATCTCTTCTTCCGACATGATCACACTATTCGGAATATATTCTTGATGCCCCAACACTTTTTCTACCACCGGATGACGTCCTTCTTCGATGACTAGTGTCTTTTGGTTGGTCAATTCTGGACGAACGTACTGATAACGTTCACTGATCGTCGCAAAACTTTGTAAGACATCTACAGTACTCAATGATTTTGCTAAGGTTTGCAATGACTGGATTGCTTTTTTCACTTCTTCTCTAACAGCTAAAAAGAGTTGGTATTCTAGATCTACTGATTTTTCTTCCGCTTCTAGAATCTGTGTTTCTAATTCTTTTAATTCAGGTGTGATAAATCGTTCTGCATTGGCTAAGGTTTGTTTACGTTCATATTTTTCCAGTTCAGCATTCATCAAATTCGCTTTCGTGATTTCAATATAGTAACCAAACACTCGATTAAACCCAACTTTTAAATTTTTGATCCCTGTACTTTGGCGTTCGCGCGCTTCTAATTCTGCTAACCACTGTTTGCCATTTCTCATCGCAGAACGATAGGTGTCTAGCTGTTCATTGAAGCCATCTTTGATGACGTTTCCTTCAGTGATTTGCAAAGGTGCATCCTCTTGGATCGCTTGTTCGATCAGTTCCACTAATGAATCCATTGGCTGCATATCTGTTAATAACTCTGTCCATTGCCCTTGATCGATGCCTTCAATCAACCCGCGAATCATCGGTACTTGCTGCAATGATGTTTTTAACTGGATCAAATCTCGACCATTGACGTTACCAAATGCGACACGTCCAGCTAAACGTTCTAAATCATAGACTTTCGTCAACGCACTCTGTAAATCAAGACGTTCAAAATAACTATTGATCAGCGATGCCACCATTTCTTGCCGAGCATTGATTTGATGGGATTGGATCAGCGGACGATCAAGCCATTGTTTTAGCAGACGTCCCCCCATCGCAGTTTTGGTTTCATCTAATAACCACAGAAGCGTGCCGTGTTTTTTTCCAGTACGGATCGACTGGCTTAATTCTAAATTGAATTTAGAATAATAATCCATCTTCAAGAAATGATCTGGTTGGTATTCGACCGCTTTTTGGATATGTGCCAAACTTCTTTTTTGGGTGACTGCTAAATAAGTAAGTAACTTCCCAGTCGCTTCCTTTTCTAATTCATCCGTCAACTCACTCGTTAGAAAATTGAATTCT
Organism: Enterococcus sp. DIV1304_2; assembly: GCF_050555445.1. Classification (NCBI taxonomy): domain Bacteria; kingdom Bacillati; phylum Bacillota; class Bacilli; order Lactobacillales; family Enterococcaceae; genus Enterococcus; species Enterococcus sp. DIV1304_2. The sequence continues at coordinate 143,042 of NZ_CP187851.1, read as the reverse complement.
GCATTTTCTTCTACACTTTCTTGTTTTGAGAAGACTAAGCCAAGTCTTGTGCTTAGTTGTTCATATAACGTTTCACTGATCTCTGTTCCTAGAATCAATTCTTTTGTTTGTAACGCGGAAGTTTCGTTCAAGACAGCTTCTTCGTCAAGTAAGCGGGCTGTTTTTAATTCGCCTGTACTCAAATCGGCATAAGCAAACCCAAAAGCGGAACCTTGATTGACCACCGCCGTCAGGAAATTGTTGTCTTTGGCTGATAGTCCTTTACTATCCATCACTGTTCCTGGAGTCACTAATTGCACGACTTCGCGTTTAACCATTCCCTTGGTCGTTTTAGGATCTTCGACTTGTTCACAAATCGCCACTTTGTATCCTTTTTCGATCAAGCTATCGATATATCCTTGCGCCGAATGATGCGGGACACCACACATTGGGATTGGATCATCTGCATTGCGATTTCGGCTGGTTAATGTCAGTTCTAAGATTTGTGCTGCTTTGACAGCATCTTCATAAAATAATTCATAAAAATCTCCGAGACGATAGAACAAAAAAGCATCTTGGTATTGTGCCTTGATGCTTAGATATTGTTCCATCATTGGAGTGTTCTTAGTTTTTTGAGGCATTATGCTCCTCCTCTATATACTCATTGATTTCATTTTGGATCATTTGAGTCAAGTGTTGCAATAACTCATTTGCTTCCATCAATTGACGGCGGTAAGCGATCACTAAAGGATATTCGTCGATAGATTGCGTCAAGACTTCGATCCGTTTGATCGCTTCTTTTTCTGCTTCTTTTTGCCCATAATGCGCATATTGTACTGCATCTTTTTGCGCTTGCTTCAATGCTTCTGTTTGTTGATTCAAGTAACGACTATGTTTCACTTTATGTTCCAATTCTTGATAACGTTTGATCGTTTCATTCTTCTTTAAAAGAGTCGCCAATTGGTCGACTTCTAATTGGATCGTCGTTTTGTCCTGCACATTCCCTCTCGCTTTCTATTCTCTGTAAGGGCGGTCATCGTTGATTTGGATCAATTGGATATCTTTTGCCTGTCCCGTCTGGTCGTCGATGTCCAAGATACAACCACTTAAAAGCCCTCGACCTTGTTCCACCACTTCAAAACGCTTTGGTAAAGCCGTTAAAAATTTTTCAATGACTGGTTCACGGCGCATCCCTAAAATCCCATCATATGGACCCGTCATACCGACATCCGTCAAATACGCCGTTCCTTGTGGTAAGATTCGTGCATCGTTCGTTTGAACGTGCGTGTGTGTACCGACTACAGCAGATACTTTTCCATCTAAAAACCAGCCCATTGCTTGTTTTTCACTCGTCGTTTCTCCATGAAAATCAACAAAAATGATCGGTGTTCTTTTCCGAGCTTCTTCGACTAACTCGGTCATTTTACGAAATGGATCATCTAAATCAACCATAAATGAACGAGCTTGCATATTGATGACCGCCAGTTCCAATTGATTGACTTTGACAAAAACGATTCCTTGCCCAGGCGTTCCTTCTGGAAAATTTGCTGGACGAACCATTTTTTTCGCATCATCGATAAATTCAAAAATATCACGATTGTCCCACGTATGATTCCCCATCGTCACGACATCTACGCCATCTTGCAGAAACTTCTTATAAATTTTCTCTGTGATCCCACGACCTGAAGCCGCATTCTCACCATTCACGATCGTCATTTGTGGACGATATTTTTTCTTCAAGCGAGGGAGATATTCTGTGATCATTTCTCTACCCATCGCACCTACTACATCACCAATAAACAATACCCGCACACGATTTCCTCTTCTCTTCTAACGTATCTTATATTATAAGTGTTTTAGTAAAGAAAGGAAAGAGGTTGTAAAAGAAGCTCTTTTCTAGAATATTAGGAAAGGTAATTTGGAACTAGCTAGCAACAGATTTTTATAACTTTATTCTCTAACTATGTAAATTGATCAAAATTTATTTTTTTATTTTTTTTACTAAGTAAACAATAGATAATGCTAACCCTATGAAGAGCATGAACCAAAGCAGAAATTTAAAAACCAAAACGACGTATACGACGATGTCTCCCATGATATCACCTCCAGAATAAGAAAACGCTCATTAATGTATTTGAAACTCTGAAACCAAATAAACACAGAGGGCATTCAATCAGAAAAATCCTGTTGAATGCCCTCTTTTTAATTAAAATTGTTGCTTAAGTATATCTTCAACCTAAATCAAAGCTAATTCTTTCAAAGCTTTCCAAATACCATCTTGATCATTCGTGTCCGTGACCATTTTTGCTTCCGCTTGGACTTCTGGTACTGCATTGCCCATTGCGACGCCAATCCCAGACATACGCAGCATTTCACGATCATTTTGTCCATCACCAAAACTGATGACGTCTTCTGGGGCAATTCCTACTTGATTGGCTAGATTCATAATCGTTACCGCTTTTGAACCATCATGCGGTACGATATCTACACTGTTCTCATGCCAACGAACAAAACGGATACGATCGTAGGGACTGAATTGTTGATCATAGGAATGATCAAAGAAAGCTAATGCTTGATACACATCCTGTTTTTCCACGAAAAATTCATCTAATTCTGGTAAATGCGCACCAAATGAATGCATCGCATCTTCCATTACTTCAATACGGTTAGATGAAAAGCGTTTGATTGAATCTAAACTAACGAACGCAGTATCAATATCCTTTTCTTGCGCTTCTTGAATAAATTGGTGTAATTGTTCTTGATCCAGCAAATTTTTATAGACTTGTTCATGATCCAAAAATCCGGCTGCACCGTTACATAGAATATAATTGCTAAATGCTAGATCACGGATAACTTCTTGTGCGTGAAAGCGACTACGCCCTGTAGCAATCGTCACTAAATGTCCATCTTTACGTAGTTTTTCCAAGGCTTCCCTTGTACTATCCAACGCCTGTTTGTTGGAGTCTAACAACGTGCCGTCGATATCAAAAGCAATTAATTTGCGTGTCATTCTATCTCGCCTCTCTATAAATACTTACTTGCTTCTCTCGTTGCAAGCTTGCTTAATTCTTTTGTCAATTGTTCTTTTACCCAAAGTGGATTTGTTTTGCTATAGTCCCGCAACGCCCAACCAATAGCCTTTTGAATAAAAAATTCCTTTGTTGAACGATCTGCATCAATCGCTCGTTCGAGTAGAGCGACATCTGTCTGTTCTTTAAACCCTATTTGCAGGGTGATCGCAATTCGTCTTAACCAAAAGTCTTCTTGACCTTCAAATAATTTGAAAACCGCCTCAACTTCTTGGTGAAGTTTTCCCCACGTGCTGTAGACTTTTTGCCAAGAATCGATACTGTCCCACCATTCCTTCTGTGAGACAAGCTCAAGTAACCATACTAAGTTATCAAAAGAAAGGCGTTTGACGTTCTTTTGGACTAAATCGATCGCTAAATACTGATACTCACGTTCTTCCTGCATATAATAATCTTTTACTAATAAAAGTAAGTCTGAAATAGGTATCTTCTGGCTTTCTTTTAAAAGAGCCTTTTGTAGTAACGCTCTTTCTGGCTTAGGAACTCCTGCAAATCGGAAATGATGCTTCATGTAAGCTTCCATCTGCTGAGCTTTTTCTTTATTATTCGGAAAAACAATTGTCTCCAAGGGATGGCCTCCTTCGATTTTTAAAGGAACGAACTAGTCAACATAGGATGATTTTGATTGATTCAACCATGCATAACCTAAACCAATGACTAAACCACCACCAACGTAATTCCCAATCAACGCAAAGGATAGATTGTGGATCACATTACCAACAGTCATCGCATCCATCTGTCCACCTGAAACAAAATAAGCTAATGTAAATGCCGGGAAGTTGGCAATAACGTGTTCATAGCCTAAAAAAGCAAAAATGAAAATAATGAAAACAATTGCTAAGACTTTCCCCGCATCATCTTTCATTCTCATACTGATCAATACCGCTGTATTTACTACAATGTTGGCAAACATTGCTTCCACTAAAATTGTCATTGTCGGTTTCGTCAATTTGACTGCGATCGACTCTAGCATATAATTATCCATCGGCAGATCTTGGAATGGTGTAGTCAAAGAAACTAAAAAGCCAAATAATACCCCACCGATCAAGTTAAATAAAATACAAGTAAACAGAATTTTTGCAGCTAGTCCTAATTTTAATCGCTTACGTTGGACCCCAACTGACATATAAAGCATATTTGAGGTACCAAGTTCAGCATTCATGTATAAAATCATGACTAACGACCAACTAAACATAAACGCATAAAGTATCTTTCCAAATCCATGAGCAATATGCTCACCTTTGATCGCAATCGAAAAAGCAACAGCAGTTCCAAGTGTCAAGAACAAACTGGCTAATAAAGCACGCACGGCATACCGGGCGTAACTATTTCCGATCAAATCAACTTTCTTTTCGATTGATGCCTCAATCTTTTCAAACAACGGTGATACTGGGTTCATCTCTTTTCTCCTTTAAGATTTGTTCAATTATTTTCATGCTTTTGGCATATACCCTCTTATTCTATAGACAGAACTGGGGTTTGTAAAGCTTTTTTGCTACTTATTCTCTTGACATTGATAGGTCATATCGCTTATACTGTAATTCGTGTAAAATAATGCAGCAGAAAAATAATAACTCGTCCCTAGTTTGTTGCCCCGCTTCGGGTTCAATTGCGTAACCGCGGCTGCAAAGGTGAAGATTGAAGAACAAACTATACGATTATGAATTTTTTAACGGATTATTTTACTCCAAAAAATATAGTTATCTATTGGAGGAAATTTTAATGTCTCGTTATACAGGACCATCATGGAAAATTTCTCGTCGCCTAGGTATTTCATTATCTGGCACAGGAAAAGAATTAGCACGTCGCCCTTACGCTCCAGGTCAACATGGACCAAACAGCCGTGGCAAACAATCAGAATACGGTATGCAATTAACTGAAAAACAAAAATTACGTCATATGTACGGTATGAACGAACGTCAATTCCGTAACTTGTTCGTTAAAGCAAGCAAAATCAAAGAAGGTAAACACGGGGTTAACTTCATGATCTTACTAGAACAACGTTTAGACAATGTTGTTTATCGTTTAGGTCTTGCAACTACTCGTCGTCAAGCACGTCAATTAGTTAACCATGGTCATATCATGGTTGATGGCAAACGTGTTGATATCCCTTCATACCACGTTGCAGTTGGTCAAGTGATTTCAGTTCGTGAAAAATCACAAAACATCTCAACTGTAAAAGAAGCAGTTGAAGCAACTGTTGGACGTCCAGCATTCGTAAGCTTTGACGCTGAAAAATTAGAAGGTTCATTGACTCGTTTACCAGAACGTGACGAATTGTACCCAGAAATCGACGAAGCACTTGTCGTTGAATACTACAACCAAAGCCTATAATTCAAAAAACTTTGGTACAAAAAAAGCCGGCTATCTTTTGGATAGCTGGTTTTTTTAGGTTGTGAAAAAAGCGCTCAACACTAAGGCATAAGCCAGAAAAATCGAAAATGGCTGTTTCATTTTTGATTTTTTGGCTTATGTCCGAAGTGTTGCTTTTTGAACACCGTTTATCAAGGTTGTGAAAAAGACGGGTAGCTCCAAGTAATAAGGCAATACCTGAGAAAATAGTTCTCTATATTTTTTCAGGTATTGCCTTATTATCGTAGGAGTTGGCTTTTGAACACCGTTTATCGAGGTTGCGAAAAAAGCGTTTTGGCCTGAGCAGTAAGATAGAAAATCAGAAAATAGCTGTTCATATTTTTTGATTTTTTGGCTTAATGTTGAAGGTCAGCTTTTTGAACACCGTTTATCGAGGTTGCGAAAAAGCCGATTAGCTCCAAGTAATAAGAAATAATGTCCCCGTGTCTTTTCTTCGCTCGGACACACATAAAAAGATAGACCTCAAAACAACGTACGTATTTCGTTGAGTCGAGTGCTATCTTTTTATGTTGGCTTTAGCAGGTTCAGGTGCATCCATGACTCGAACAATAGCAAGAGAAATCAATTTGTATTCGCTACTTGGGTGATAAAACAGCGAAGTTTTTGATATTCTCAATTGTTCTCTGAAGATACAGCTTTTAACTGCTACTTCCCACTTGGTTTAGACGAGGAAAAGAACATGTCCTCTACAGTGTGATGCTTCAAATTTCATAAACTGTCTCGCATCATTGCTTTTCCAATGAAATGTCTCCTTTAAGCAAGCAACTGCTTAGTTTCTCCCTTTATCAATGGTGGATAGACATGTTAACTTGTCACTTTCACAGTTGCTGATTATTGGCACATTCATTCGTCAAACAGCTTTTTGTTACCCATGGCAAATCGATGAATGTTCACTGGCCGTTTCAACCAACAAACCAGTTCATTGACTAGGTTGGGCACCTATCTGTAGAAAGATCACGAATGATCATCCTCATTTCTCTATGTGCCAAAATATAGTTGATTATGTTATATAAAAATTATATCACGTATCAAAACACTTGCTATTCATACTTTTTCTCATATTTGGAAATATTTTTGTACTCTTACTTCTTATGTGCTTTTTCAAAATATATCATAAAGAGACTTTACATTTATTTTCTCTTCCTCTATAATTTCGTTAACCACAAAAATAAATAAGGTTAACGAAAGGAGAACGGATGACAAAATCATTAAAAGAACTTATACTCGTTGCCGAATTTGCTGCAATCATTGCAGTTCTCTCACAATTTGTTATTCCATTAGGATTGATTCCACTTACTGGTCAGACTTTTGCGATTGGCTTGACCGCCACGTTTCTTGGGAAACGTGCTGGTACTCTCGCAGTTTGTATGTACCTCTTGTTAGGCTTGATCGGACTTCCCGTCTTTTCTGGCATGACTGGGGGAATGGGCATCTTATTCGGACCATCAGGTGGCTACCTTTTTGGTTTCATTCTCCAATCTTTCTTCATTGGTTGGTGGATCGAAAAGACCAGTACGCGCTTTTTCCACGCTTGGTGTGCCAATCTATTCGGCTCTCTTCTTGCTTTAGCTGTAGGAACTCTTTGGTTATCGTTTAGTAGTCATTTGTCCGTTCAAACTGCTCTATTGAGTGGGTTCTTCCCCTTCTTGTTACCAGAGTTGCTCAAAAGTACGGGAGCAGCTTATGTTGGCACTACTTTAAGAAAAAGATTACGATTCAACATTCAAAAATTAGTTTAAAAAATTAATAGGATAAAAAAGAAAAACTTTAAAAATAAGCGATATCCGCTAAATAGAGCAACTATTTTTTGGCGGATATCGCTTATTCTCATAGCCAGACACTTCTATAATCATCCAGTTATACCATTTCATTTTTCACTATCAGCTTATTATTCGTCGTATAGATGAAGGACAGAAAGAAAACAAAGGCTTGCAGTGGGAAGATCACCATTCGCTCCGTCAACCCTAAAATATTCCATCCTTGTGCCATTCCAATTGGATTCAATGCGCCAAAGAAAGTGATCAATATGGCGGTTGCAATACATATTTTTCCTAACGTACGTAGTTTTTCTTGTTTAAGATAACCAAATCCAATAAGGAATAAAGACGATATAGTAGTAAATACGACAATGATCGTCACAACAATATGCATCGTATTTTGGAAATTCATATCCGCCTTATCGCCTGTCAATGGAAATAGTTTATAGCCTACCACTGTAGTGCTTGCCATCACAAGAAAAATCAGATAACCGATCCGAGTCATCCCATGATACTTTTCAAAGGCGGTCACGACCATTCCAATGACAAACAGTAAAAAGCCTATACCATAGATAAGCAGGATCATATTCAATAAATTCGCATTTGGCGCACCAACGGCGGTTAAAGAACTGATGTCTGTCGTGATTGGATCATATGATTCCCAAAGGTATTGCCCAAGAAACACATGTACAAAATAAGCAACTACACTAACCATTCCAAGAGGCATCACCCAATCGATCACTTTCATACGTTTCCCCCACTTATTCTTCTTTCAGCTATTTAAGCAACCATCCACCATCGATTGGAACGATTGCTCCATGGATATAACTCGCTTGAGGCGTCGCAAGAAATAACGTCAATTCTGCTACTTCTTCCGGCTGTGCCCAACGCTTAACAGGCGTTTCTTCTGCGACCCATTTGGCCATCTCTCCGTCACCTGCAAAATCAGCTGCATTCATCGGTGTTTGGATGGCGCCTGGTGCGATGGCTTTTACACGTATTCCTTGCGCAGCATAATCAAGCGCTAACTGTTTCGTAAATCCAATGATTGCATGTTTGGCACTCGTATACGCGATCCCACCACCGCCAGCCACCATACCTGCAATGGAGGCCATATTGATGATCGTTCCCGTTTGCTTTTCGAGCATATCAGGCAACACTTGTTTTGTTAATCGAAAGAGACTTTTTACGTTGACCTCATAGATCCGATCCCAAAGTGTTTCGTCTGTGTCTAATAAAGGCTTGTAGCCATCAAGAATCCCTGCGGTATTCAATAAGATTGAAATATCGCCGACTTTTTCATGACACGTAGTGACTGCTTGTTCAATCACTTCTTTTTGTGAAATATCACCGAGAAATGAGATAAAATGCGTAGGATATTGTATGGCTAGTTCTTCCATCTTACCTAATTTCAGATCCACACCAAATACTTTCGCTCCTTGATTTAAAAAAGCTTCTGCTTGTGCAGCACCGATTCCTTGAGCGGCACCTGTCACAAAGACGACTTGATTCGCTAAGTCCGGATAATGATTCGTCATTCAACGATCATCCAATCTTCTGCTAGAATATCGCAAACGGTTGGCGCAAAGCTAGAAAATCCTTCGTCGCTCGTTTTGATCAGAAAATAAGGCGTTACTGGACAACCATCAAATTCATCATCGGATACTAGAACAACATATAATTCAAATCCACTCCAACCTTTTCTAATAACCTTTGCACCTGTTTTTAACTGTGGCAATACTTCTTCAAATGTCATGATTTTTTCTCTCTTTCTTTATTTGGATTTCTTTAATTTTATCAAATAAACGGATATAATCCGAGAGTTCAAGTTCATCTGTAACGATGAAATAGTCTAGATCCGCCCAAGGTTTGCGATGGATCTTGCTTGTGGATAGTAATAGATCGACCTCTCTTCCTCGATAATCCGCTGGTAAAAAGTACAACTGATACTCCTCTCTGAAAAAGTGCCTTAAGTTTTCTTTTAGTAATTCTTCTTCAAAAAGAGGAAAGTCCGTCATCAGTAAAATAGTGACTTTTGGTAATTGTCGATCAAAAACACGCATCGTTTTTAACACGGTTAGATACCTTCGCATCAAGAAAGTCGCATTCTCATAGATCCACTCGTCTGCACGTTGTGTTGCTCGATTGAAAAAATTCAGCAACCATTGTTTCAATGACTCATTTTCACTAACGAAGTGTCTAGAAAAATTGCTACCTTCCCCATCAACCATTTCCTTCGCATGAGGAAACAAGTACGCGAACAGATGACTACTTAGCAAATAGTTCTCTGCTTCTTTGGTGAATGATTCCTCGGCCAACTGCTTTTCTTCGCAGTATGCTGCTAACGCATTCTTCATTTCTAATAGAGCTATAAAAGGAGCGGTTTGTTGTTTTCGGTGAAAAGCAAAAATCTGCTGACGGATTCCTGACGATTGATAATATTCTTCTCTGGTCATCAGCACTAGAAATAGTGCACCTAATTCTTCTTTCCCTTGGAAATAGTTTGGAAAAAAAGGCGCCATCCACTGACTGAATGCTTCAAAGAGTGGATTTTTTTCAATCAACTGTCGTTTTTTATTATTTAAAACCACAAAATGCTTTTGGGATTTACGTAAGAAAAATGCACCTAACATATACTCTAATCGCCGTTTCTTGATCTCATTCAACCGAACATCAAAAAACTGTAAAATCTGGTCAGCAATTTGTTTGACGTCCTGTTGTGGAATAGTTTCGAAGGGCCAAACTTTACCACGAAATAACTGCCAAAAAGTCATATGTAGGTATAATCGAATGATTTCTTCTTCTCCACACGCAATATAGCTTCCTCTTTTGAGTTGGATACCATACCTCGAAAATTGTTCTTTCCAATCATTGATTTTCCGATGAGCAGTTGACTCACTGATATAATGCTTTTGTGAGAATTGATAGAGCGTATGAAATTCTTCAAAAAAAATGTCGTGCAATAGCTGGTATTTAAGCGTACTTTGCACGAGGTAAATCAAAAAGCGTTCACGTTCAATAGGATCCAGAGAATCATAAAAATGATAACCCGATCGATGATTCTTCGTAAATAAAGATTGCTCTTTTCCACTGAATAATTGATAATTTTTGATCAATTCAACTAAATATCTGGTTACACTTCGTGCGTCTAGTTGAACCTTTTGTGCAAGTTGTGCCGCTGTGTGCCCTACCTGATCCTCAAAGCTTTCGAGTAAGAGCACCTTGTAATATAAGTCTTTGTCAAAACGTTTTAAGTACTCAGAAGACAAATACAACGACTTCACCCCTTATCGACTATTTTCCTCATTGTAGCATATAATCCTTATTGAAACACCAAAACAGACAAGCTAAGGAGGCATTCAATTAAAGTAATTCCCTTCTTTTTGTAGACGATTCACTCATCGTGCATCGTGCGATTATTCGTTCCATTTCAGTTTCATTTTTTCTGAAATTTTCAAAAAATGTTTGTTGATAGCAACAATATTTGATAAAATTCACTATTTATTTTTGATATATTTATAGTTAGGGTTGGTGTTTTGTGTCATAGGGTTTTATCAATGTGTCGACTGTTGCTCGGATTTCTTTCTATAAAGAAGTCGTTTTTTATTTTGCACTTATCACGACAACAGAAGTACACCTCTTACGGAACACTTCACCCGCTGTGTTGTTGTTTCTTTTTTATATTTCAATAAATTAATGGAGGGTATTATGGATTATTCACTTATGACCCGTCTAGCGGCGGAACTACTTGGTACAGCATTATTGATCGTTTTAGGTAATGGTGCTGTCGCAAACGTAGATTTAAAAGGAACAAAAGGATATGGCAGTGACTGGATGCTGATTGCTGTTGGTTATGGTTTTGGTGTGATGATGCCAGCAATGATTTTTGGTGGCATTAGCGGAAATCATATCAATCCGGCATTTACGATTGCTTTAGCCTCTAATGGTTTATTCCCTTGGGCAGAAGTCGTACCTTATATCGTTGCACAATTACTTGGAGCAGCTCTTGGACAATTGATCGTGGTCGCTTGTTATAAACCTTACTATGATCAAACTGAAGATGTAAACCATGTCTTAGGAACTTTCTCAACTATCAACAGTGTTGGTTCTAAGTTCAATGGTTTCGTCAACGAATTCTTCGGATCATTCGTGTTATTCTTTGGCGCGTTAGGTATCACAAAAGCACCTTTCTTCCAAGATAACTTAGGAACAGCTCACTTAGCTCTTGGTTTCTTAGTTTGGACATTGGTCGCTTCACTAGGTGGTCCTACAGGCCCTGGATTGAACCCAGCACGTGACTTTGCACCTCGTTTGGTTCATGCGTTGTTACCATTGAAACATAAAGGTTCTTCACAATGGGATTACGCTTGGGTTCCAGTTGTTGCGCCGATTTGTGCCGGTGTTGTAGCAGTATTTGTCTACAAAGCATTATTTATGGCATAAAATTAATGAATACTATAAAAACGGAAATCTTTGGAAGCAATTGCTTAGATTTCCGTTTTTTATTGATTTCAAAGCTAAAATCATCCTCTGATTGGCTTAATATCATTGGAATCATCTTTATGCCAGTTTCTATGTTTATCGGATATCTTTCAATATTTGTTTTCAATCAAGGCCAGGTAGCACCTTACCCAATCGGCATGACTCATACTTTACTTTTCGGCTTGGTACTCTTCGTGTTCGGCGTGATAAGTTTTATCTTTATCAAAAATAAGAATAAAATCTCGGTTAGATAACTCAATACAAAGGCATCTCATTCCTTTTTGAATAAGGTGCTTTTTGGTTTGACTTGGTGAAAAATATTTGAATACAAAAAACCGAAGTGTATAACCATTCACTTCGGAGTAGATTCTACTATAGATATATATTTTTTCTATGTCCTACTTCTAATGCTAAAACAATCAACTTTTCATCATCAATCTTTGTAATGACGCGATAATTTCCTATTCTGTATCGCCATTTACCTGTGTAGTTCCCCACAAGTGGCGTACCTGTATATATAGGATTTTTTGTGCCTTCGATCTGTTTATGTAACCATCTTAAAATAGTTGTTGCATCGAATTTTTCTGGTTTTCTTATTTGTCTATCGAAGGTAGGCGTTGTTTTTACCGAGTAGCTCATTTTTTTCACCTATATCATACTCCTCTAAAAGAACAGATAAATCATTTGATTTTTTATCTTTCAAATACTCTTCATAAGCTAAATCTCCTATTTTTGCATCATACGCCTCTTCTAAAGCATCTAATGTTTTTGTTTTAAGTAATTCAGAGAGACTCTTTCCTTCAAACTTAGCCATTTCATCCAAAATTTTTTTCCCATCTTCTGTCACACGAACTGTAATTGTTGCCATAATGATCCCCTCCTTTTGCTTTATTCGATAGATATATTAATTATAAAACACCTATGAATATAAGAACACAGCGTGTTCGTTCGTTGGGAGAATTTTTTTCTTTATTCATCAATAGTGCAAAAAAGAATGTTCTTATTGTACATATCTCCAAATAGGTGTACAATAGGTGCATGAATAGCACAAAAAAGAGGACTGAACTTACTATGGAAACAAATAAGACAAAAGAACGATTAAGTATCAATTTAGACAGTGAATTGAAAAAAGAAGTTGGTAGTTTATTATCTGATTTAGGGCTAGATTACACGACAGCAATTACGATTTATTTTAAGCAAATTGCCAAGAAAAAAAAGATCCCTTTTGAGCTTTCGACAACAAGTTATTACACGATCGATGAAGTTGCTGGGCAGGATTGGCGAAATAAGGTAGCGGAGATCAAGGATGAATGGGAATGATCTATGAAGTAAAATTAACAGAAAAATCAAAAATAGATTTTCAACAGCTCGATAATAGTCAAAAACAACAGATCCTCAAATCTTTTATGAAAATAGAGTTACATGGGATGCAAACCGGGCAACAATTACATGGAAAATTAAAAGACTGTAGAAAACTAAAACATAAGCGTTTAGGATTAAGAGTTATATTTAGAGAATCAAATTTTGGTATAGAAATAATTGAAATCATAGCAATTGGTAGACGCTCAGATAATGAAGTCTATACAATAGCTGAGAAAAGATTGGGACGATAAAAAATACATAAAAGCCCCCCCAGTGTCAGTTTCGATGACACTGGGGGGCTTCACATTTTCAGTAAGCAATCACTGTTAACGCTTGTTCAAACTCTTGTTGCAAATGTTGCAATTGGTACTCCTTAAATTCTGGACGATGCGTTCGTAATAATACGCGTAATTTCATTGGATTGTAACGATCAATCAATTGATATTCATCGATAAAATCTCGTGTCAATTGCCATTCGTAATAATAGCCAAACGGCCGACAACTATACGTCGTTCCTTGGAGTACTTTATCCTCAAACCGTCGATGCGTATGCCCAAAGACGACTTGTTGAAGATTATCGTATCGATCGAGTAGTTTTCCAAATGAAGCTGAACCTAAGAACGCATTGAGTTGGTTCCAACGTTCATAAGGCGCGTTTTGGTAAACAATGAATTCTTGTTTTGGGACAAAATGTGTTGATAAGATCACATTCATTTTCTTTTTGTGTAGCGTATCCAATAATGATCGTGTTGCTTCTACTACTCGATCATTCACTTCTAGATCCGTTCCATCTCGCTCAATCAAGCGGTCATACCAGTACAAACGCTTCATCCGCACGATTTTCTTCACGTCTTTTTCTTCTGAGAATTGGTAATCATACCAACCGTTGATGCCTAATAACACGGTTTTCTCATTTAATGGAATATAGCGCTCATTCAAAAAATGGACGTCTGGAAAATGGCTGATCATTGCTTCGCCAGTAACATCGGCTAACTCATGATTGCCAAAATGGAAAGTCGTTGGTAGTCGCTCTGCAAAAAATTCAGCGACTGCGACACAACGATCGACTTTATTGGCGGTATCCCCAGCCAAATGAAGCCGAGTAATCTTTTTTTGTTGTAAGACTTCCCATAAGAGCATTAATTCAGCTTCGCCAAATTGATTGATGTCCACATGTAAGTCACTGATGATCGCTAAATTTCCCATTCTTTTTCCTTCTAAATCTTAGATAGTTGATGTGACGATTTGGAGGTTATTTTTGATGATTCCTCCTGGTCCTTTCAGTTGCAGACTCTTGTAAGTTGGTTCTACTGCTAACGTCGTCGGATTATCCAAATAAACGAGTGCGCTTTTCTTGATTTTGATTGGTCCCATTTGGGTATCGACTACTTCAGAATATAAGCTTAGATCTGCCGATGTTTCTTTTTCTACAATAATCAGACGAAAAGAAGTATCGATTTGGCAAGTGATCCGGCTATTCGCAAATGGTCCATCTCCGTCTTCTACATCTAGCAATAATTGTTCATTGTCATTCACTTTTCCACGAAGCAGTTCTTCCGCTTCTTTTGATACGATAAATTCCATCTTAATCACCTCAATTTTAGCTTAATGATTTTTGTACGAAGTTGCAACTAACTTGTTTTTGGGTGACCTTCCAACCAAGCTTTTTTGGTAATTCCTTTAAGAACGATTGAAATGATTTCTCCTTTTTCTCGTTTTGCATCAGGAATCACAGCTTCTTCTCTCATTCCTAACTTGTCCATCACTCGTCCCGATTTACTATTTTTCGTATTATGATAAGCAAAGATCCTTACGAGATCCATTTTTTCAAAGCCCAATTTCAGAAGCGCTTTTCCAGCTTCCGGCATGATTCCTTTTCCCCAATACTTTTTATTTAAAGCGTAACCTAATTCAGCTGTATCATCGCCTTCTTGTATCCGCAAATCGATCGTACCAATCATCTTGCGGTTTTCTTTCCATTCAATAGCATATTTTCCAAGCGGTGATGCCATAAAAAAATTCGCAACACTGATTTTTGTATCTTCGATCGACTGATGTCGAGGGAAAACAAAGCGGGTCGTTTCTACATCATGGGCATATTCAAATATATCTTCTACGTCTTCCAATGTGATTGGTCTTAAAATCAGACGTTCCGTTTCTATGACACGATTTTCTGCAAACACTAAGTTTCGATTGATCAATAATTCCATGTGCATCCCCTACCTTTTTCTTTAGTTTAAATTACTGTATCGAAATTCACGGAAAGAAGCAAGACAAAACTTAATATCTCCTTAAAATAACAGATTAACTATAGATAGGCGAAAAAACTTAAACAATTGCTGAAAAAGAATAATTATTTGTTCACGATTTATTAACAAATTTTAGCTATTGTTATCTTAACAACTAAACAAGCACTGGAGGTCTTACTTATGACAGAGTATATAAAAAGCATTTACTTTATTGAAGAAACACAGAACATTGAAGGATCTTATATTGAAGTCAAAACACTATTTGTTGATGAAGACAAAGAAAAAGCATTGTCGATCTATCACAAATTAGCAAAGAAAAAACCAAACTACTTCGGATTGATTTTAAGTGAGTACAAAATAAAAGCGGAAGATAGTTATTTTTATCAACTTTTGAAACGTTGGTCAAAACTGCCAGCTGACTTTTATCGTCAAGTCAAGATCGTCAATTATCAAGCATTAGCCGAAACACATGCTTGATTCTATGCTTTAAGCTTTCTCTAAGGTTCGCCTTGTATCCTTTAATCAAATCAAAGGAGGCGATCTTATGTTCCGACAATGGCTTGCTCACTTTTTCCATGATACAACCCCACGAATCGATCCTTATGAAGTCGATAATGAATTTACCCTTACACTAGATTTTCCTAACGATCAAACAATCACCCATTGAATCAGAGGTTGTGATAGAAGTGCCTAGCTCCGAGAAATAAGCCGAGAAACCCGAAAATTGTTTTTCAAATTTTGGGTTTCTCGGCTTATTTTTGAAGGTGCTACTTCTGGAACACCGTTTATTCAGTTGTAGGATGCAAGATGACTGATGTACCAGGCTCATTTTCTTAGTTATTCATTGAAAAATTATTTTAGCGCTTGATTGACATCTTCAATCATTAAATTCATTGATTCAAGTCCACCACCACTCAAATACCATACATCTGGTTGCAATGAAATTACTTGATCATTTTTACCGGCATCTGTTTGTGCCACTAATTCATTGGCAGCTACGTTATCGTTGCTTGTATCTCCACCAATTGCTTTGGTACGATCGATCACAAATAAAATCCCTGGGTTCTTCTCTAAAACATATTCATAAGAAACACTTTGACCATGTGTAGACGCCTCGATTTGATCATCGGCTTGTTTAAAGCCAAATAAATCATGAACGAGTCCGAAACGTGAACCTGAACCATATGCTGAAAGTTGCCCTTCATTCACTAAAGTAACTAAAGCTGTTTGATCAAGCGCGCTGGCTTTCTCTTTTACTTCATCGATTTGTTTCGTTAAATCTGTTAATTTTTCTTCTGCCTCTTTTTCTTTATCAAAAATCTTTGCCAATGTTGTCACATTTTCTTGCATCGATTCCCATGGCTTTTCTGCATCCATTGCTAAATATAGTGTTGGGGCAATTTGGCTCAACTGTTCCTGATAATCACTTTGACGACCGGAAATAATAATCAAATCTGGTTGCATCTCATTGATTTTTTCCAAATCTGGTTCTTTGATTCCTCCAGCAGATTCAACTTCTTGATATTTTTCTAAGTAAGCAGGTAAATTTTTAGTTGCCGCTCCTATGACTTTGTCTCCAACACCTAATGCATCAAGCGTATCTAATGATCCATTGTCGAACACTACAACTTTCTCAGGGTTTTGTTGCACTTCTACAGACTCACCATTGCTATCTTTGACTGTCAACATTGTATCCGTTGCGACAGTACTTGATGCTGTTGTTTCACTCGTTTGTGCTTCGTTATTTCCACATGCTGCTAATCCTAATGATGCTATGACTAAAAATCCTAAAACTATTTTCTTCATTTTGACGCTCCTTCGTAGTTTTTAGAAATAAAGACAAAATCTGCGTCCTTCGATTTCACAGATTCGAATGTCCATTTCGTATAATTGATCTAGTACTTCTTTTTTAATAATGTCGTTCGTTTTGCCTTGTCTAAATAACTTCCCTTGTTTCATTGCGACGATTTCATCTGCGTAACTCGCTGCAAAGTTGATATCGTGTAACACAATGATGATCGTTTTTCCTAATTCTTGTACAAGGCGCTTTAAAATTTGCATGATTTGTACCGCAAAATTCATATCGAGATTATTGAGTGGTTCATCCAGCAAAATGTAATCAGTATCTTGCGCAAGAACCATCGCAATATACGCTCGTTGCAACTGTCCCCCAGAAAGCGTGTCGATCATTTGGTCCTTCAGTTCTTCCAACCCTAGATGCTGGAGTGATTCTTCGATGATCTGATGGTCTTTCGTTGTCAGCTTTCCTTTCGAATAAGGAAAACGCCCGAACGATACAAGCTCCTCGACTGTGATTTTCATACTGATCTCATTGGATTGTTTCAAAATAGCTAGTTTTTTTGCCATCTCTTTGGACTTCCAAGCTTTTACTTCATTGTGATCCAAGTAGATCTCACCTGCATCTTTAGGAATCAAGCGACTGATCATAGAAAGAACGGTTGACTTTCCTGCGCCGTTTGGACCGATGAAGGCTGTCAATTGTTGATCCGAGATTTCCAATTGCAAGGCCTCGACGACCGTTTTTCCTTGGTAAGACTTCTCGACACTATTCAAATTGATCATCCCAGTTCCTTCCTTTCTCGAATCAATTTTGTAATAAAGTAAATACCCCCTGTGAACTCTACAACCACACTGACCGTCGTGTTCCACCCAAACACTTGCTCAACGATCAATTGTCCCCCAGTCAAAAACAAGAAAGCAATCAAAAAACTTCCTAGTAGCAAAACACCATGACGATACGTTGCAAACAAACGATAGCTGACGTTTGCGACAATAAATCCAAGAAAGGTGATTGGTCCCACTAAAGCAGTGGCTGTTCCTGTCAACAAGCTGACACAACAAAGAATAGAAAATTGAAAACGCTCTGTCTCAATCCCAAGGTTCGTTGCTTGATCCTTCCCTAAATGAAAGACATCCAGAAAATGTCTTTTATAAAAAAGGAACACCCAACAACAGCCAATCAACAATGCAGCAGGTAGGAGGTAGGCAGTCTGGACATTACCGAAACTAGCAAATAACTTCCCTTGCAACAAATCATATTCATTCGGGTCCATCACCACTTGTAAAAACGTACTGATACTATTGAAAAGTGTCCCTAAAATCATCCCCGTCATCAATAATAAGAATAAGTTAGGGGCTTCTTTTCGTAATAAAAAGAAAAACAATAACTGGCTTAAGCCAACCATCAATGCCACGTTGACTAAGAAAAAGGCTGTGCCTGTTTGCTGAAGCATCGTCACCCCACCAATCAAGAAAAAGAGGAGGGTTTGAACAAGTACATAGAGGGAATCGAGCCCTAACACAGAAGGTGTCAAAAATTGATTTTGGGTAATCGTTTGGAAACTAACGGTCGCACTGCTCGTCGCGAGTGCCACTAAAATGAACGCTATGATTTTTTTGCTTCGTAAGGCCCATGCAAATGCCCAATTACCATACGTATTGATAGTCAAATAACCAATCGTCACACCAATCACGAGTAGAGACAAAATAAAAAATAGACCAGTGATCTTTTTACCCATGTTTGCGCCCCCTTACTAACAAGTAAAGAAAAATCAAACCACCGATGATCCCTACGATGACGCTGACTGGGATTTCATAAGGAAAAATCACAAGACGAGCGATCATGTCACAGATAAGCAAAAAGATACTACCAAAAATGGCGGTAATTCCTAACGTTTTATGTACCTGATCCCCATAGAGCTTTGCTGTGATATTTGGAATGATCACTCCCAAGAAAGGAATCGTCCCAACCATGATCAAAGTGATCGCACTGGCTAAAGAAACAAGGCCAATCCCTAGTAGTTGCATGTTGCGATAATTCATCCCTAAATTCACTGCGAACGATTCACCTAAGCCTACGATCGTAAATTGATAGGCAAAAAAAGATAAGATAAGTAATAAAGGAATCGTTACATACAGTAATTCATAATTTCCCCGCATGACTGTTGCAAAATTTCCTTGTAGCCATGAAGACATATTTTGTACTAACTGAAACTGATAGGCGAAAAATGTTGCAGCAGAGCCGATAATATTTCCTAGCATCACGCCGATCAATGGTAACATCAGCTGATTTTTTTGTGGAAAAAATCGTGCAAAAGATAAAAATAAGAGCGTACCTGCAAACGCAAATAAAAATGCAGTTGCTGAACGAATCCACAAAGAAGCATTCGGTAAAAAGAGCATCACCACTAAGATACCCAATCTCGCACTATCCATCGTGCCTGCTGTCGTTGGTGAAATAAATTTATTTTGAGTCAGATGTTGCATGATCAACCCACAAATACTACTCGTTGCCCCTACCAGTACTAAACAAATCGTTCGCGGAAAACGTGTCGCCAACAACAATTGCATACTCTGTCCTTCCAATCGGATAATCTCCATGAATTCCACTCGAGACACGCCAATAAATAGCGAACATATACTTAAAATAACTAACAAAACCATCAAGCGACCCACGCGCATTTCCCTTTACCTCGCTAACTGAGAATGATTCTCATTCTTATTCTAAGTGAAGCATTGAACAAAAGCAACCGTTTTTTAATGAAATAAGAGCAATCCCTATAAATTTTAGAATACGTGTACGATACAAAAATAAAATTCATTTTTGTTTCTGACCTTAAAAATGTGGGAAGCTATTTCTCAATTTCTGCCTTAATGCTTGGAGCTAAACGACTTTCTCACCACCTGGCTACACGGTGATCCAAAAGCTAACCTTCAACACTAAGCTAGAAAATGACAAAATATGAAAAACTATTTTTCAATTTTCTAGCTTACTGATCAGGTCAAAATGCTTCTGTCACAACCTCTATGTTATAATGACTTAAAACAACAAAGGAGGAAATTGGATGGCATCAGATGAATTGAAAAATCATTTGGACAAAGGAATGTATGGCACGCCCTTGGTCAACCCAGAAGAACAGCATAAATACCTAGGTACCTTTCGTGAACGTTGCTACCTCAGTATGACCGTTGCTGAAATGAATGAGCCGACAAATAAAGAAAAGTTCCTACAAGAACTAGAGAAACGACCAGAAGCATTTATTCTGATAAATGGCACTCTGCCCCTCGATATCCAGAATCAATACATCCAATTGGCAACGAAAAACCAAACGAAATTCACTGTTGTAAATGATCATGTTTCCGAAGATCCGGAAAGTATTGGTCTACTGATTGCGGCCAAAGAAGCGGTGAATGAGCCCGTTATTGACGTAGAAGAAAAATATCCAACGAAACAAGAAGAAGAACACCCAAAGAAAAAAAGCTTTTGGGACCGATTATTCAAATAATTTCTAAAAGTTCACTCGATTCTTTGAGTTTCTAATCAAAATTTGTCAGCGTTCGTATGTACCTGTGGCAAAACAAAAAATCATTCACAAACTAGATAAATCTAGTGATGTGGATGATTTTTTTGTTTATTACAATCGTTATTAAGTTTTTAATTTTTTGCTCCATTCCTAGGTAATTTCCACATATTTTGATTTATCATGAACTATTTAAAATATGTGCCTTTGTCATACAATTATTGATTGCTAACACTCACTGAAAGTATCATCCCAAAACAAAGTTCTACAATTTCCTGATTTTCTTTAAAAATCTTTAGATACATGTCTTCCTTTTTTAATTCTGTAATATTGTAAAAATCTCCATAAAAAACATCTGCTTCTTTATAAGTCAAAAATACACTGATTTGGTTTTCATAAGTCCTTATAAAGATTTTCAGCTTAAAATCATCTCGGGAAATTTTATACATGATATTACCATAACCTATATTATCAGTTATACTCTCACCTTCTGATAGGAAAAGCTCCATCAATTCTAACTCATCATATTTCATTTTCTTATCTCCCTTACTTAGGAATCACTGTAATTACTAATTCCAAACCATTAATTACTGTAGTATCAGTAGTGTCGTCAATCATATCTGCACGACAATTTATGTTGTCTCTTTGTAGATAACTTTTCTTTTTAGCTGTTTCATTACTTCAAATATCCAAATGAAAATCATACTTGTAAGCATAGATCCAATTTATTATGAAGACACACTAGTATCCTTCTACATATCAAATTAAGGTTTTAATAGGCTACCTTGTCAGATAATTGTTTATATATTAATTGATTTCGTCTTTTACCATATCTAGAAGAAATTCTCCAAAATCATTGTATAAAACTTCATTATTTTGCGATCCTTCAGGAAAACCCGGGAAATATGAGGTTATTTTAGGTTCATCATTTTCATTTAATTCTTTATAATTCAAGCAATACATTTCTCCCATTCCAGTGTTATACAAAATAACTAAGTGCCTTGGCATATTTACTAATTTCCGTTCATTCAAAGTTGCCCAAACGGTATCAGGAACACCAGAATTTTTAAAATCCTCTCTGAAAACCCCGTAAATTTCAATTGAGCCAAACGTTAAAGCACCAAAAGATGATAAAAAAAGTTGATAATCTTTTGGAAATTGTAATTCAAGCTCTAGTTGGGCCGACCGTATGAGAGTATCAGAAGCGCCACCAAAATCGTCTGCTATATTCTTATTTTCTTCTATTATTTTTTTTGCCCTATTGTACTCATTGATCATTCCATCATCTCCTTTATTTAAAATCATTTACTCTATTTTTCCAATAGTTAGAACGCCATTTATTAAAAGTTTTTCTATCAATTCCAGATGGTACATTGCGAGTAACAACGTATTTGATTGAGTTGAAACCCTTGGTGTTCTTCTGGCATATAAGGTGAAAGAAGCAGTTGCCGTATCCCTTCTGCTTGGGTGATAAATTGATTCATTTGACGAATTTGCGCTTCTAATTCGGATTGCTTCAAGCTAATGGAATCAACTTGATTTATGTATTCCTGTGGAAATCGTTTCGCTGCTTTTTCGACCGCTTCAGAGAGTAAGATCCCTCCTTGGACGAGTGGATAAAGTACTTGGGAAAAGTAGGCTTTCGCTGCATCGTACGCTTTTCCTTTGAGATTGGGCGTTTGTAGGGTGAACTGGGTCATGGCTTGTTGGAGATTCTGGTAATCAGTGACTTGTTTTTGGCAGAAGTGACTAGTGCTACTGGCTTGTGTTAGGGAATCAGCTAAGTACATATCGATACTCATACGTTTTATTTCCTTATGTAAGTTGGTATATTTATTACTTGCTCTAAAAAATTCCTCCCTATATTTTTTGTACCGCTTTCAAAAACAGTATAACAAATCATCACTAGCCATAGGATGAAAGTTCGATTAGATAGATCTCGTTACCTAATTTCATTAAGTTTGTAAGTACATCCTTGTATTTCGGACCGTAAAATTTGGAATCTTCCTCATCACGGTACTCATAGACTGTGTAAGCAATATTCAATAATAATTGATTCAAAAATAAGCAACTTGATCCAAACAGGTAAGCTGTTTTTGGATCAAGTTGCTTAATGTGGCTGAACACTTTTATACAGCCCTTTTTAACGACTTATTTTAGTTCTCTTTTCGTGTCTTGATCACTTCAGGATACAACAATTCCAACACATTCATCGTCAGTCTTCTGCCTTTTCCAGCAAATGGATAAACGTGCATGTGCATCGCTGGATTGAAGTTGGCTTCGATGATGCCATAGGCTTGGTCATCTGTTTGAGGATCAATATCTTTATCTGGAATGATCAGGTCGATCCCGCTGATTTTTGCACCTAAGGCTTCTACTGCTTGTTGGGCAATTTGCTTATACGCGTCTGAAAATTCATCTGTTACGTCGATTGAATCGCCACCTGTACTGATATTGGAATTTTCGCGTAAATACACGACTTGATCTTTTGCAGGAACAGAATGGATCGTTAATCCTTGTTCTTTTAACATCAACTGCTCGAGTTCACCTAACTGGATCAATTCCAATGGCGCACGATGATGACTGCCTCTTAATGGATCTAGGTTTTTTTCAGCGACAAGTTCTTCTACCGTCCGTTTTCCGTCACCCACAACATTGGCAGGAACACGAAGTAAGATCGCTTTTACTTGCCCATCGATCACAAAGAAGCGATACTCTGTTCCAGGCATGAACGCTTCAACCAATACAGAAGTATCTTCACGAAAGGCGATTGCTAGCCCTGCATTGTAGTCCTCTAAGGATGCTCCTTCTTTGAAAATCGTGATCCCTAATCCGTAATTTGTCGATTTTGGTTTAATGACAAAGGCTTGTTCTGCAAATCGCGGATACGCGTTCAAAGCCTCTTCGATTGAAGTAAATTCGGCTCCTTCAGGTACACGGAATCCGGCCTCTTTTAGCACTTTTTTAGTGACTGTTTTATTTTCCATGATCAATGGCACAATGTAGCTGTCTTTACTTGTCATATTGGCATTTTTCACATATTCGATATGCTCTTGATGCTGTAGACGTAAAAATTGATCTGATTCATCTATGACCTTTACTTCGATGCCCTTTTGGATCGCATCAAACATCAGAATCTGTGTCGACAGTTCCATGTCACGAAATCCCGCTAATTGATACGAACGTTCATGACTTTCTTCTTCATACTGTTTTCCTAAAGTATAAGCAAAGTCATGCTGGCTTGTTTGTTGTGCTTGCTGATAAATCTTACCTGCCAATGTTTCACGTGGCTCATCCAATTGTGCGATCATGTCATCGATCAATGGTAGGCGTTCGGATTGTCCTAAAGCTACAAGCATTTCTTTCATGCCTTGAAGAAGCAGCATTCCTTCATCATAAAAAGCAGTTTGATCCATAGGGTTCTCTAACGACACGTGTTCATTTCGCTGCTCGCCTTCTTCGACCCATGCATCGACTGCTACGTCATGTTCCATCCATAGCATATACATTAAGAACGATTGTAAAAACTGAACTTGTGCTTGACTGATCCCTACACGTGCGTAAGGATTTAAATCAATATTTCTCAGTTCAATATAGCGAATACCTGATTTTGCTAAATCAGCTACACGTTTTCCACCACGAAAACGGATCGGTGCATAGAATTCTTTTTCTTCGGATAACTTGCCTTCTTCCACCATTTTTTCAATATCGGTTAAATATTGTTGCATTGACGCATAGGATACTTTGACATTCGGATGGTTCGTATAACCATAGGAACTATTACGAATACTGCGTACCGGTTCTGCTGGTGCTGGCTTGCCGACAAAATAGTGGTCTTCACTTAGAGGTGACGCCCCAAACAAATAAGTGATCAACCAACGATAACGCAAGAAGTTCTGTGCTGTTTTAAAATATAATTCTGTTTTAAATGCTGCAAAGTCGGTAAACTCTGTTTGTTGTACAAACAAGGATTGTAAAAGATCATCACCAAACTCAAAGTTGAAATGGATGCCGCTGACCATTTGCTTGCGTTTGCCATATTCCTTTGCTAAATAACGACGATACAAGACATCTTCAAAATTAGAAAGCTTCGCAATCATGATCTCTTCGTCTTTTTCAGGTAAAGCCGGAGGCATGCTTAAAGGCCAGATCATTTCATCATCTGCCATTGAGCGTGAAGCAACGTCGTAGATTGCTTCCAAGTATTTAAAAAGTTCGTTGATAGAATCCGTGACCGGAGTAATCAATTCGACTTGAGTTTCACTAAAATCTGTCTGGATGTATGGATGATACGTACGATCCCCAAAAATCTCAGGATGATCGGTTGTTGCCAACTTTCCAGAGAAGTTCACACGTTGCCCTTCACGTTCAACCCCAAAACGGGCTTGACTAATGAATGGTAGTGAACGAGGATGCAGTAATAATTCTTTATAGTTCATGGTTAAATGTCCTCCAATTCATATGTTTCATTATAGTAAAAACCGACAAGAAAAAGAATGAAATTGTTTGAAAATGAGAAAAAAGGGGTGTTTTTTTAAAAAAACACCTGATATTGTAGGAAAATGACTCCAAACTGAACAACAAGATAGCACATAGCCAGATAGGACAGTCAAAAAAATCGCTGGTTCATTTTTGGTTTATATTCGAAATATTGTTCCTTGAATATCGCTAGTCCATTGGAAGGAAGGAGAAAAAAGAGCCTGAAACAAACGGAACCTCTTCAAAAATAAAGGGAAAACCACGGAAATTTAAAGAACGATTCCCGTGGCTTCTTTTTTATTTCTTGAAGTTGAACACCTTTGTTACAAGCTCTTTAGATGAACTTATGCTCATATACTGTTTATTCTTCTTTCAATAAGCCTTTAAATAGACCGATGACAAAGTCATTTGGATCAAAAGCTTCTAAATCATCGATGCCTTCACCCAAACCAACAAGTTTGACCGGCAAGTGCAATTCATTACGAATGGCTAAGACGATTCCACCTTTAGCTGTACCGTCTAATTTTGTTAAAACTAGCCCTGTCACATCAGAGGTTTCTTTGAACTGTTTCGCTTGGACCATGGCATTTTGCCCTGTCGTCGCATCTAACACAAGTAAGATCTCATGTGGTGCTTCTGGTAATTCTCGTTGGATCACACGTTTGATCTTCTCTAATTCGTTCATCAAATTGACTTTGTTTTGCAGACGTCCAGCTGTATCAACAAGTAAAATATCTGCTTGTTGTTCTTTGGCTTTTTCGATGGCATCGTAAACGACTGCCGCAGGATCACCACCAGCTTTGCCTCGAACCACTTCAACTTCTGCACGTTCTCCCCAAACGACTAACTGATCGATCGCACCCGCACGGAAAGTATCTGCTGCGGCTAACAATACCTTTTTGCCTTCCGTTTTGTATTGATGTGCTAATTTACCGATACTCGTCGTCTTTCCTACACCATTGACACCAACAAAGAGGATCACTGTTAATCCTTCTTCTTGGAGATTCAATGTATTGACTTCATCGATGCCTTCTTGCTCATAAAGCTCAACTAATTTTTCGATGATCGCATTTTGGATCTCAGCTGGTTTCTTGGCATTTCTTAGCTTCACTTCTTGGCGTAACGCTTCAGTGATCTTGATGGCTGTTTCAAAGCCAACATCTGCACCGATCAATGTTTCTTCCAATTCTTCGAAGAAATCTTCATCGACCGTACGGAAATTCGCAAACAGTTCATTCATTCGTTCACCGAACGTTTTACGGGTCTTTTCTAGACCCTTGTCATATTTCTCTTGTACTTCTACTTCTTCTGGTGCTTCTTCACCAGTAAAGGCTCGTTTGATCTTATCAAAAAATCCCATAGTATACCTCCTTTACACTAAAACAAATTGTTGGATCGCTTTTGCTACCCCATGTTCGATGTTACTTGCCGTGACATGATCAGCGGCTTCTTTGACAAAAGGTACCGCATTTTCCATGGCTACACCAAGTCCTGCGTATTCGATCATCGGTAGATCATTTTCCTCATCTCCGATTGCCATGATCTCACTACGTTCAAGTCCTAAATCTTTCGCTAATAAAGAAATACCATATGCCTTAGTGACGCCTTTTGGCATAAATTCTAATAAAACATTGCGCGTTTTGATAATCTCATACGACTCATAATAAGCGCTTGGAATCTCCTTGATTTTTGCATCTAGTTCTTCTTGCTCATAGGCAATGACTGCTTTGTTCAACACAAACTCATCTGTGATATCAGCTAGTACTGCTGGTTGGAATTGCAATAAGTTGTTTAATACATTGTACATCGATTGCTTTTGAGGCGCACTAGGTAATTGCAAGACGACATTATCTGATAAGACGTCTAACGGCAAGTCTAGTTCTTGTGCCAACGCATAAAGACGATGGATATCAGACACAGACATCGCTTTTTTCTCGATGATTTCACCTGTATCATTTTTCTGCACTAAGCCACCGTTGAAGGTAATGCTATAATCGCCTTCTTCGACTAAACCTAATTCTTGTAAATAGTGAGCCATCGCTGCTAACGGACGCCCCGTGCATAAAACGATTTTTACCCCTTGTGCTTTTGCTTGAGCCAAAGCTTGTTTATTCTCAGATGAGATTTTCTTTTCTTCGTTCAATAGTGTTCCGTCTAAATCGATAGCGATTAATTTGATCATTTCGTCCCCTACACTTTCGTTTCACTCATTCTTCCTTCTTCATTGATGTCTTCCATACGGACAGAGACGATTTTTGAAACCCCAGACTCTTGCATGGTCACACCGTATAAGACATTCGCAGCAACCATCGTCCCTTTACGATGCGTCACTACAATAAACTGTATATCGTCTTGGAACTCGCTGAGATAGCGACCAAAGCGTTTGACATTGGCTTCATCTAGCGCAGCTTCGACCTCATCAAGGATACAAAACGGTACAGGGCAGACACGAATAATCGAAAAGAGCAACGCAATCGCAGTCAATGCACGTTCTCCTCCTGAAAGTAAACTTAAACTTTGTAGTTTTTTACCTGGAGGCTGAACTTCGATTTCAATCCCTGTCTGCAACAAATCAGTCGGATCAGTCAACACAAGCTCTGCGCGACCGCCACCAAACATATTTGGGAAAACGATTTTGAATTCTTGGCGGATTGCTTCAAAAACTTCTTTGAAACGAGTCCGTACCTCATCGTCCATTTCATCCATTGTTTCAAATAATTGATCCTTAGCCGATAATAAATCATCCCGTTGCGCAGCCAAAAAGGTATGACGTTCATTCACTTGCTCATACTGCTCAATGGCGTTCAGATTTACTGGGCCTAAACGATCGATTTGTTGTTTCAACGAAGCAACTTCTACCCGGCTGTTCGCTACATCCGTTGTTTCTTCATAAGATTCACAGGCTTTTTCATAATTCATCTGATACTCCGTTTGAAGATAATTCAAATGATTATCCAAAATCATTTCCGCACGATTCTTTTGGACCTCTAACTGTGACTGCTCTGTCAAAAGTTCTTTTTGTTTACGGTTTTCAGCTAATAGGTCGGCATCCAACGCATCGATGGTCGTTTGCATTTCTTCACGTGACTGTTTGGCGTCTTCTAGAGAAGCTTTTAAGCGATCTCTTTCTGTCGCTAAATCAGCGATTCGTTGATCTAAGCTTTCTTCTGTCAGTTCGTGATCAGAGAAGTCCGCAGTCAATGCATGCAGTTGTTGTTCTAGTCCTTCTTGTTTGGCTAATGCCTCATTTTTTTGTACGCGTGCGCCACGTAGTTGGATCTGTAAGTGATTGTATTGCTCTTTCAATACGGCTAATGAGGCTTGCTCCTGTGCTTGTTTTTCCTGGATCTGCGCGCGACGTTCTTCCATCTTGTCACTTTCTTGACTCAATGAACTGATTTCCGCATCGATCTCTTGGCGTTGTACTTCTAGTTCTTGCTGTTTTGCCAAAAGCTCTGCCTGTTGTTTTTGGTAATTCTCCATGAATTGTTGCAGTTCACGCGTTTCATAACTTGAGATTTGCTGTTCTTTTTCAAAACGAGTGAGTTCGTTGGCCACATTTTGTCGTTGATTTGCTACTTCTTGTTCTTCAAAGCGTAACTGTTCCCCTTGTGTCCGCAGAAGTTCTTGTTCTTCTGCCAAAACCGTGACTTCTTGTTGCAATGCTTGGACCTTCTTTTCTTGACTTTGCAACTCCTGATCGGCTTGTTGAAACTCACTCGTCAATTGTTTTAATTCTTGATTTTGTGCAAATAAACTTCCTTGATTGCCTCGCTTCGTCGCCCCACCAGTCATTGAACCACCGGCATTCATGACATCACCTTCTAGTGAGACCACACGATACTGGTAACGAATCTGTTGGGCAATGGCATTGGCACTTGCTAAGTCTTTTGCTAATAGAATCGTCCCTAATAGATTGTGAACGATTGTCTGGATCTGTTCGGGATAAGTCACTTGTTCGCTAGCGATCCCGATAAACCCGTCAACTGTTTGCGCTTGTGCAAAAATATGTGCAGGTAATTGGCGAGGTTTGATTGTCGTTAATGGTAGAAACGTTGCTCGTCCACCTTTTTGTTGTTTTAGATAAGTGATCGCTTGACGTGCATCGCCTTCATTTTCAACAATGACATGTTGCGCTGAACCACCCAAAGCTGTTTCGATTGCCAATGTATAATCAGCTGGAACATCGATCAATTCAGCAACCGCCCCAACGATCCCAGAGAGGCGTTGCTTTTGTTGCAAGATCAAACGAACACCTTGATAGAAGCCAAAGTAATTTTCTTGGATTTCTTGTAAACTTTTCTGACGTGCCCGTAATTGTTGGACTTGGTTCATCAGTTGATACATTTTGGGCTGTTCTTTTGCCAAACGCTCTTGTGCTTGTTTTCCTTTTGTTTGCACAAGTTCAAGTGACGCTTTGACCTCATTCAATGCTTGCTGCAGCTTTTCATGTCGCTCTGTCAACTCGATTTGCTTGGCGGACATTTCCGCAACATTCGCTTCCACTTCCGATTGTTTTGCTAGTGTTTGCTGACTTTTAGATGTCTCTTGGACATATTGACGCTCCAAGTACTTCAATTCATTGCCGACAGTTGCTTGTTCTTGCATCAGATCGACATACTGATCGCGTAATTCTGCCAACAATTCTTTGGTTGATTTTTGGTATTTTTCCAATTCTTGTTGCGTACTCATCAGTGCTTTTTCAGCCTGTTGGATCTCTGCTTCTTTTTGACTGACTTCTTGGGTCAAAGTCGCTTGTAATTCTTCAAAATGAGCCACTTTTTCTTGCACTTCAGTTAAAGAAGCTTGGTATTCTTTTGAGCTCTTTTGGGTATGCTTCGTTCGCTCAAGTAATACTTCTTTTTGTCCTTCTGTTTGCTTTAATTTTTCTGACAACGCTAATAACGTTTGTTGATTTTTTTCGATCATACGATCGGCCTGGTTATTTTGTTTGCGTTTGTCGGCTAATAACTGTTCCTTTGTTTGGATCTGTGTCGTTAAGGATGTTAGTGATTGGTTGAACTGATCTAATTGTAGTTGTCGTTCATCCCACTCTTTTTTTGCCGCTTTGATTTCAGCAATCATCAAAGAGATATCTGTGTTAGTCAATGTTTCTTTTAATCGTAAAAACTCCTTCGCAGCCTCACTCTGGGCGGCCAAAGGAGTTAATTGCTCTTCAAGTTCATAGATGATATCTTGGACACGGCTTAGATTATCCTCTGTTTCAAAAAGCTTTTGCTCCGCCTTTTTCTTGCGCTGTTTGTATTTCAAGACTCCAGCTGCTTCTTCAAAAATCCCTCGTCGATCTTCTGGCTTACTACTAAAAATCGCTTCGACTTTTCCTTGAGAGATGATCGAAAATGATTCTTTCCCTAAGCCAGAATCCATAAATAATTCTTGGATGTCTTTCAAACGACAAGGTTGTTTATTGATGAAAAAGTCGCTTTCACCTGTCCGACGGTAACGACGTGTTACACTGATCTCACTATACTCTAGTGGCAAGTAATGATCAGAGTTGTCTAATACGACGGTTACTTCAGCGACATTCAATTGTTTACGGGAATCAGAACCGGCAAAAATAATATCCGGCATTTTCCCACCACGAAGGCTTTTCGCAGACTGTTCTCCTAGTACCCAACGGATGGCCTCGGTAATATTACTTTTCCCGCTACCGTTTGGTCCAACGACCGCTGTGACACTATTTTCAAACTCAATGATTGTTTTATCTGCAAATGATTTAAAGCCGGCTATTTCAATGCGTTTTAAATACACGAAGTCTTTCCCTCACTTACTTAGTGCTGCTAAAGCATTCTCAGCAGCAGCTTGTTCTGCTAGTTTTTTCGATTTTCCTTGTCCAGTTCCAATCAACCGATCATCCACGTATACTTCGATCCAAAAAATACGTTCGTGTGCTGGACCTTCTTCATTGATCAAACGATATTCGATCAACACGTCTCCTGCTTTTTGCAATACTTCTTGTAATCTTGTTTTATGATCCATCTCATGGGAAAAAGCACCGGCACGTACCTTCGGAAAAATCACCGTTTCAATAAACGCATGTGCTGCGTCAAATCCTTGATCAAGGTACAACGCTCCTAAAAAGGCTTCAAACAGATCACAAAGAAGCGCTGGACGGGTTCGTCCACCTGAGTTCTCCTCACCTTTTCCTAACAGGATGTACTGATCAAAACGACATTCCTTGGCAAATTTGGACAAACTATCTTCACGTACGATAGCTGCACGAGTTTTGGTCAATTTTCCTTCTGGGATATCTGGATACAAACGATACAGATATTCAGAAACCATCAACTCTAATACAGCATCTCCCAAAAACTCAAGACGTTCGTTGTCGGATAGTTGCAAATTGCGATGCTCATTCACATAGGATGAATGGGTAAAAGCTTGTTCAAGTAAGTTTAAATCGTGAAAAACGATGCTATACTTTTCTTTCAATTCTTTTGTTAGCTGATTGTCCATTTCCCACATTCCTTTATGGCTATTTTTTCAATACTTCCTTATTATACTGGTTTTTTATAAAATATGAAATGGTTGAGACAAAAGGTATGAAAAGCTTTATGAATGATATGAATAAACCTCCTATAAAAAAATAAACTAAGACTAGCAGACACGAAATCCGTTAGATGCTCTCTTTGTTTTCTGATCGTCGTATGTTTATCCTATTGAGAAGTCTCTTCCTTTAGTTGTTCGCCAACACTCAATAATAAATAGGGACGAAGTAGTCTATCCATAACTTCTATGATACACTTGCCGTGGGAGCTGGAGGTAATACACTATAAAATATCAGATTAGTTGCTTTTGCTGTTACATACGAGATCATAAGCATTGACCCATCGATGATTATGATTTATTAGTTAGAATAATCAACATCCACGATTTTTTGTCTAGTCACGAAAGTACAGAAACCATTTGAGTGACGTTAACTGACAAAGGGTATCGTCAAAATATAATGTAAGTTGGTGATTACAATTTTTTCAATATCTAGTTTTATTTTTGTTGTAGTTTTTGTCGGTATAATAAAAATCGTTGCACAGTTAAACGAAATAATTAGCTTGCTACGCTCAAAAAGTAAAATCGAGACTGAGTTGGTTGAATCAATAAAAACAATAAAAGAAAAGAATCATTTTTAGCTACTATTTATCTTAGCTAAAGTAGCACAACCTTAGAGAACAGATAAAGTATGAAACAAAATGTTTAAAATAGTACAATACTAAACCACTCCCTCTCAACAGATCAATCAACGCTTGAGCGACGATCTCATCTCTTTTCTATCGGAGTGAGATCGTCGTATTTATTATGAATACTTGTAAAATTTATCCGTTAATCGATACTTAATTGGACTCTCTTCCCCAAATTTTTAATCCTATTTTTTTACAATTCAGCTTATGCCATTAAATCATTCGCTGGTTAATCTCTGAGAAGGAGTTTTCAAAGTTAACTTTGCAATGAGTGATGGAAATCGAGCAAAACTCAGGAAATCCTTCCTCACTAAAACAAGTGTAAAAAAGACGTTCGTTAATATTTCCCCTTGATTTGTATTGGATGTATCGCAATTCATTATATTCTTATACCTACACTAACTTACTTCTATTTATCAGTTCATTCATATCAACTTGCCCACCTAGTTGTTCTGCCAAATCTAAATCATGGGTGACTAAGACGATCGTCACTCCTTGCTCGTTCAATTCTTTCAATGCTTCGATCACAAGTTGCCGATTTCCTTTATCCAAAGAGGCAGTGGGCTCATCTGCAAAAACGATTTTAGGTGTTTGCAAAAACAAACGAGCTAAAGCTACTCGTTGTTGCTCACCACCGCTTAAACGAAATACTTTTTGATGCAGTGAGTCTTCCATTTGGAACTTACGGAGTGCAGCAATCATTTTTTCCTCTTCTTTTACTACCAATTGTAAATTTTGTTTGACTGTTTCATTATCGATCAATGCAAAGTTCTGAAATAAAAATCCTGCATATTCACGAAAGAAACGTTTTTTACTTTTACGGTGAAGGAATTGATTGTCTATCCATATTTCACCAGAATCTATGGGTTCCAGTTGTCCTAAGCAGTTCAGTAACGTTGTTTTTCCTACACCACTGCTTCCCGTGATCACAGTTATTGAACCAGTCTCTACATGTAAAGATAAGTTCTCAAAAATCACTTTTCCTTTATACTTTTTAGTGATTTCTTTGGCTTCAATCATATTTGATCACCTCTAGACGTTTTCTTTTTTCTGATAAATACGTAGTGAATAAAAGGATACATAATTCAAATAATAGTAATAGAATCAAAATCTGCCACCAAACATGATTGATGAGTAATAAAATCAACGCAACAACGGTAGAAATGGCTAATATGATTTCATAATATCTGTGATGCCTCTGTAACAGAGTCCAACCAGCAATATATTTAAGAAACAGTTTTTTCTTATTCATTTCCACATACAGTAAACTCAAATAGACTTGAATAAAAACAAAGCCAATAAGGATCAAGAACAAAATACTAAGGGTTGTATAATATTCACGTTTCACACCCATAAGAGATTGATTGATGCTATCTTTTACAGCAATCAATCCATAAAAATCATGTTCCATATGATTTTCTTTAATAAATTCTTGGACAAGTTGAGGGTCTCGAAACAAGTAAGTCCCATTTGAAATATCCTGTATCCATATTTCAATATTTGGTTGGATCAATGGCAATGACATGGAAACGATAATTGGATTGGAAGAAAAATTTTTTTCATAGGGTTGGAAGTTATAGTTAAAAAGGACTTGGTTTGCTTGTATATAGAGAACTTTTAATTCCCCCTCATATGCTTTCGTCTCGTACTCAAAAGAATTTTGATAAAAATCAAGTTCATCCTCGGCTTCTGGAATGATCATTTCTGTATACATTCGCTTATTTTCAGGAATGAGCAGATAAAAAAAAGAATCATCTAATGAGTCAATCAATTGACCATCCGCATCCTTGATAGCCAATTCTTGTACGGCATGATGGTTACTTAACCAAAAAGCGTCATTTTCAATATAATTTAGTGTCGGACTACTATGACCAAGTTCATTATCCCTTAGAAAAATCCCACCTGACTGTTCTGATTTTTCCAACAAGGGAAGTAACCGTGCATTGATTGGTGCTTGTGCTTTCTTTCGGACGTCTTTACTTTCTGCCGGGTTTACAAGTAGATTGGTGTCTCTACTAAATGCCAAGTGATAATAGTCGGGAACTCTTGTCCATTGGGAGAGCTGCTGTTCAAGTTCACGCGTCTCCATTACTTTATTTGATAATGTACTGGCTTGCACCGTAACAAACGTGAAGATGATGATCTTTAATAAAAGGTTCAAACGAAATAATAATCGGTAAGGTTTCCTTCCTTTTATCTTATCTGAAATCGTACCGAACGAAAAAATAATCCCACTCGTAAATAATTGAAGAACCCAAATCATTAAATGACCCCAGAAAAAAATCGGTCGATAAAGAAACTGTAATTGTGGAAACCACCAAGAAAAAGCAACCATCAAGAGAGTAAAAATCGCACTATCAATGAAACTATCCTTGATGGACACTATCAGCCAACGATGTCCTAACATCTCAATCACACCAATTTTCTTACGAAGGGAAGCTTTGTAAAACAGTAAAGCTAAGATCACAAAGAAAAATAGAATAAAGAAGAGTTGTCCAATACTCATTAATAAACCCGCTGTCAATAACTGGAACCATTTTATCTCCTCAATCTCCAATTTGATTCCTTGATCATGAAAATCAGCGATCATTCCAGATGGAGGGGCTTCTGTTACAATATAAGTCCCCAATACATCTTGATGCTGCATCTCTGTGTAATCATAAAAATAGGTGGCAACATCCGATCTTATAGGTGGAAAAGAGTATTCCGAACGTTCCACCTTGTCAAAGGTATAAATCTCCTTTGTCGTCTCACCGGAGGCGCCAATTCTAAAAACCAGTTTATGTATAGCAATTTGATGTTTTTTTGCATAAGCAGAAATTTTTTGATTGATTTCCTCAATCGTCCCACTCGCTTCTTCAATCACAATGCCCGAATGAGCATTTGGGATAGCACTCTTGATTCCTTCATTTCCAATAAAAGAAATGGCATAAAGAAAACTTAACACTGTAACTATAAATAACCCTCGATAGATTTTTTTCATAATGAAAGAAAAAAGCATCTAAAATATAAGGAAGTTGAAAACACTTTGAACAATATTTGAGAAGTTATGAAATATTGTAACTACATTTATATCTTAGCTACTTATGATTTCTACATCCACCACCCTCCAGATCTATTTTTAGTAAAAAGCGAGGAGCCTCCACATATATTCTCCTCTGAAGATTGATAGTGACTTCTGAACTATATAAAGTAACAACAAAAATAAAATTTCCTAATTATTCTCCTCCTTTCATATATATTATATACTTTCACATGTTCCAAAAACAGATAATTCCTTTTTTTCCTAATCAAAAAAACCGAGCCAGCCGAGAACAGGAAAATCCTATCTCGAACTGATTCGGTTTTATTATTTGTTGATTATGAACGTGAATCTGAAGTTACAGATACAACAGCCCATGGATTGACAGCATCATATGCCCAATTCCAATCTTTTACGCGGTCGTTTACTGGTAATACTTCGTTACGGAACAATGTTGGAATAGCAAAAGCTTCTTCAAATGCGTATTCTTGCCATTTTTTGTAAGCTTCTTTTTGGTAATCTGCATCAAATGCTGCACTTGAATTGATATCATTGATCAATTTTGTGTTTTCTTCTGACTCATAACGAGTGTAGTTGAACGCTGCATTTGCACCCCATAGTCCACTTGGATTTGGATCTGTTCCTGTGTTCCAAGCAGCTTGGTAGATGTCGATTTCTGGATCATCATTTTCTAAACGATCATAGAATGAGTTGAATTCGATCAGACGACCTGTTGTATATTGAACATCTAAGCCGATTTCTTTCCATTGTTGTACGTAGTAATCTGCTAATGGTTGCGCTGTTTCGCCACCTGACATTGACGCAAAGTTGATTGTCAACTTGTTACCATCTTTGTCTTCACGGATACCATCGCCATCAACATCTTTATATCCTGCATCATCCAATAATTTATTGGCTTTATCAATATCTTGTGTGAAGCCTTTTAGATCTGCATCGTGGAATCCTTCAAATACTGGTGGAATCAATGAAGTCGCATTGCTTCTTAAACCAGCATAGAAACGTTCGCCTACTGCAGTGTTGTCTAAAGCGTAACCCATTGCTTGACGTAATGCTTTGTCAGCCATTTTTGAGTTTGGATCATATTCTACGCTTCCACTTTCAGCATCCCATTTACCTAGTTTGAAACCTAAGTAAGTGTATGAAGTTTGCTGACGTCCTAGATTCGTATAGCCAGCGATATCTTTGTATGTGTCATACGTATCTGTTGGCATTTGGAAAATCATGTCATACAATTTTGAATTTAATGCTTCTGTTGCACTTGCTGTTGGTAATGATTTCATTGTGATTTTCTTCAATTGTGGTGTACCATTCCAGTAGTATTCATTTGGTAAGAATTCTACTGATTCACCAGCAACGATGTTACTCATATAGTAAGGACCAAATGTCACAGGGTTCTTACGGACTTGATCACTTGATTCCATGTCTTTGATCGCAATTCCTTCAAGTGTGTGTTTTGGCGCTGCATATGTCCAAATACCACCACCTGCTTGAAGCATGCTTGGGTTCATTTCTTTATATTCGATCTTAACTGTTTTGTCATCTACTTTTGTAATTCCAGAAATCGTATCTGCACTACCGCTGTTATATTCTTCCATACCAACGATGTTACGGAATGTATCATCGTAACGGATACCAGTGTATTCAGGGTTTCCGATGATTTCATAAGGGAAAATAACATCATCTGCTGTGACATCGACACCATCAGACCATTTTACGTTGTCTTTCAGTGTGATTGTCGCTGTTTTCGCATCTTCGTCTAATTCTAATGAGGCTGCACCATCGTTTGTAATCGTGAAGTTGTCATCATTTGTAAATAATGGTTCATGTGAAGGCGCCATAAACGCTGCATCAAAGGCATCTTGGTAAAATTCCCATTGGAATAATCCTTTGAACTGACTGTCTGTTGCTACTGCCACATCTAGCTGTCCATCTTCGATTGCTTCATCATTATTCGTTGTAGCTAATGGGAAAGTCAATTCACTTTTATCCCCATTATCTGCTGAATTATTACCTGACGAGCTAGTTCCGCCGCCATTTCCACACGCTGCTAATGCTCCCACAGATAGCAGTGTGACAAATCCAAAAATCGTTTTCTTCATATCCTATTTTCCCCCTTCACTTCTCTTATCCTAAACGTTGTCGCGCATCTGCAGAACGCTTAAATGCTTGTCCAACGTAGTTTATACTCAACATCAACACTAAAATTAGAATTGACGCGGGTAACCAAATCCATTGTCGATTCACTAAAACTTCACCGTTACTTGCATAACCGATCAATGTTCCTAAACTAGGTACATTAGCTGGCAATCCAAAGCCTAAGAAAGTCAAAGTGGTCTCGATCCCAATATTTGCCGCAAAGTTCATTGTTAAGTTGGTGATGATCAATGAACTAAGGTTTGGCATGATTTCACGGAACATGATTTTGAAATCACTTGTTCCCATCGTTTTTGAAGCACTGACATAATCACGTCTAGCTTCTGATAACGTCTTACTTCTGAATAATCGGGCTTTAGCTACCCAATAAAATGCACTCATGATAAAAATAAATGACCAAACGTTATAGCGCGAAATGATCGAAACAAACACGATAATGATCAACATGATCGGTAAAATCATAATAAAATCAACAATACGCATCAATACGTTATCAATGATCCCACCATAAAACCCTGAAAGAATTCCAAGTCCTACTCCGATGATCGACGTAATGATCGTAATCGCAAAACCGATCATCACAGAGTTTCTTGCTCCGATAATCAATTGACCGAAGACATCACGTCCACCTTCATCTGCTCCTAAAAGGAATTTTGATCCTTGAGAAGAGATGGCGCCAGGTTCAGCATACTTATCAAAAATACTAACAAACATTACTTTATCTTGGTCAATAAAGATTGCCCCGATAAAAATAACTAATAGTAAAACAACTAACAAAGCCAGTGAAAAAATGGCTACTTTATCTTTTTTGAATTCTCGTGCAATCATTCGTATACCCATTGGTGGGATACTTTCTTGCGCAACTTCTTTGTTTTTATCACTCATGATCGATTCTCCCTTCTGTTTGATTTTTTTATTGGATTCGTATACGCGGATCAACAATGCTCATGATAATATCTGACAGCAGTGTTCCGACGAGCGTTGCGATTCCTAAAATCAAGACTAAGGCTGTGATTACGGTATAATCACGTTGACCGATTGAGTCAATAAACAATTTTCCGACACCAGGATAACCAAAGATTTTTTCGATAACGACAGAACCAGCAATCAATGAAGTAATTTCATACCCCATTTGAGATGCCATTGGCAATGCTGCATTACGGAAAATGTGACGACTGAATACTTTGTTTGTCGGCACCCCTTTGGAACGAGCTGTACGTACAAAGTCTAAGGATTTCGAATCAATGACTTCACTTCGTAAATACTGGATCGTTACTGCTGTGGCTAAAAAGGCCTGTGTGATCGATGGTAATAGAATGTATTGCAATCGATCCATCCATTGAGCGAAAAATCCTCCCTGGAAACCTAAAGTCTGAGAACCACTTGTTGGGAACCAACCTAAACGATAGCCAAAAACAAACAACATGATCAATCCGAAAATGAATAATGGAACAGCAAAACTGAAGAAGTTATAAATAACAACAGCTTTGTCCAAAATCGAATTTTGGTATCGACCAGCTAACATACCTAGTGGTACAGCAATCAAGTACGTAATAATAACAGTTAAAATAGATAAATATAAAGTATTGACGATTCGTTCTCCAATCAAAGAGGAAACCGAACGCTTATACAAGAAACTTTGTCCAAAATCACCTTGTAAGGCATTTCCGACCCAACGGAAATATTGTTCATACCAAGGATCATTCAAGCCCGCTGCCTGACGCATCTGCTCGATCACAGCTGGATCTTGGTTTGGGTTGATCAATCCTGTAAACGGATCTCCAGGCATGGCTTGCGCTAGCATAAAGATCAACACACTAAGAATGATCACTTGTGGGATCATCAAAAGAACTCTTCGTAGAATCGTTTTCCACATTAGCTAGCACCTCCATCTTTCAACGCTACTTTGTGTGTAGTGGTTAGTGTACGTAAATCATACACTCGCCCTGCTGTATCGTAGTAATCTTTTTGATGTTCGATATACTCACGTTCAACATTTCGTCGGTTTTGTTTTTGTATTTCCCGATTGTCTACATCGATTCGTGGAATCGCAGATAGTAAGCGTTTTGTGTAGATGTGGCGCGGATCATTATAGATATCTTCTCGTGTACCGATTTCAACAAATCGACCTTTGTACATGATCGCGATGTTGTCACACATGTGTTTTACGACACCCAAGTCATGAGAGATGAATAAATAGCTTAAGCCAAATTCTTGTTGGATGCGTTTCATAAAGTTCAATACTTGTGCCTGAACAGATAAGTCTAGGGCAGATACAGGTTCATCAGCAACAATCAATTTAGGATTCGTTGCTACTGCTCGGGCAACGCCTAAACGCTGTCTTTGTCCACCAGAAAATTCATGAGGATATTTGTATAACGCATCTTCTGGCATCCCAACGATGTCCAATAAGCCTTTGACTTTTTTCTTTTCTTCCTGATCGCTCAAGCGTTCAAAGTTACGGATCGGCTCAGCGATAATGTCCAGTACTCGTTTTTTAGGATTCAAACTAGACATTGAATCTTGAAAGATCATTTGGACGTCTTTGTTGTAGCCGATTTTTTTGCGGTTACTTCTTTTCGTGACGTCTTTTCCTTCATACATGATTTGGCCAGAAGTCACTTTTTCTAGGCCGACAACCGCTTTTCCGGTTGTGGATTTCCCAGAACCTGATTCTCCAACTAGTCCGTATGTTTTTCCTTTTTCAATAATAAAATCGACGCCGTCTACTGCATAGACATGGTCTGTTACTCGGTTGAAAAACCCACTGCGAATAGGATAGTGAACTTTCAAATCTTTGATTGTAATTAATTCTGACATCTACACCTCTCCTTTTTCGTCTCTAAAGTGGAAATGTTTATAACATGAGCAACGTACCATATGATTCGGTGCGATTTCATGCAAGACTGGATTTTCTTCGTGAGCGCTTGCTGGGATCCAAGGAATCCGTGGCGCAAATCGGCAACCTGTTCGTGGCATATTTTTTAATGAAGGGACTACGCCTTCAATCACATGTAACTCTGCCTCGTGGTTTCCTTCTTGTGGAATCGAATTTAGCAATGATTGTGTATATGGATGTTTTGGATTTTCAAATAACTCTTTGACTCCTGCAACTTCAACAAATTGTCCACCATACATCACAGCAACACGATCCGCCATTTCAGCTACGACACCTAAATCATGTGTGATCAAGATAATCCCAGTTTTAGTTTCTTCTTGTAAATCTTTTAGTAAGTCAAGAATCTGTGCTTGGATCGTTACGTCCAAGGCAGTCGTTGGTTCATCCGCGATAATGATCGGTGGCTTACATGCAATCGCAATCGCGATGATCACCCGCTGTCTCATCCCACCGGACAACTCATGAGGATACTGACGTCCAACTCGTGCAGGATTCGGAATCCCTACTTGTTCTAGTAATTCTAATGCACGTGCTTGTCTTTGCTCAGCAGTCATTTTTGTATGGTAAGACAAACCTTCTTTGATTTGGTCTTCAATTCTCATCAAAGGGTTTAATGCAGATAATGGATCTTGAAAAATCATCCCAATATCATTTCCGCGGATCTTGTTATACAATGTTTCATTTAATTCAATTAAATTTAAATCATTGTACATGATCTCCCCTGTGATCTTTGTATTGTTAGGATCTAATAATCCCATAATCGTTGTAGCTAACGTACTTTTCCCGCAACCAGACTCACCAACGATGGCTAAGATCTCGTTTTTATCTAAAGTAAAAGAAACGTCGTCTACTGCATCGTAGTATTCATCTTTTAGACGGAAGCCTGTGTGTAGGTTCTGAACATCTAATAATTGGTTATCTGACAATCGAATACCCCTCTCTGCTCCCTCGATGGAAGTTTTTAATAAAAAAAATAATCCTACACTGAATAACAACTTAGCAAAAAAAAATTAAATAAGTAGCATTCTAAGGAGTGTGTAATTAATTATTAATAATTATATAGAAAACCGTTTTATATTGCAAGATTATTTCACACTGTTGCCAGAATTGTCTGAAAAATCTTACGTAGCTATGTCAGCTCCTAAAGAAGATTAAAAAAAAATGAGGTATGTGGCTAACCTTCTCTTTATCCTACTATTTTTATAAATTAAGAATCATTATAAAAATCTGCAAAAATCACTTTTTTTATAAAAAACCGTTTTAACCTAAGAGGTGTCCTATTTTATAAAAGCATAATTATACAGTATATACGAAATAGAAATGTTGTGAAACTACCTCTTTCTATCGAATTTTGTGACATATTTCTTCTCTTTAAAAAAACTCTTTTATTTAAATAATTATGACTGAAAAAGCCAAGAAACCATGAAATAGCTAAACTATTTCTGACTTCTTGGCTTTGAATTGAAATTGGCTTTTGCCAATTCATTCATCAGTTGATGTGTATTTATTCAATTTATTTCAAGTGTTTGCTGATATAATCCACGGCACCGCCGACTGTTTCGATTTGTTCAGCATCTTCATCAGAGATCTCTGTACCGAATTCATCTTCTAGTTCAAGAACAAATTCCATGATACTAATTGAATCAGCTTTCAGATCATCTTTAATGTTTAATTCATCTGTCACTTTGTCTGTATCCATTTCAAAGTGATTTGAAATGATTTTAGCTACCTTATTAAATACTTCTTCGCGCGTCAATTTTTTCACCCCCACAATTCTTAGAACTACTACGTTTTCTTCACCATAGCTAATTTTACTGACAATTTTTTGGAATGTCCACCCTTTTTTCTCCATCAGCTTGTCAATTCGTAGAAAATTTAGTCCTCTTTTTTCTCAAATTGCTCTACCAGTTGTCCTACAACATTGGTTTCAAGCATTGTACGGATTTGACGGATCGTATAGCGAACTGCATCTGGTCCAGTTGCACCATGCGTTTTGATAACTGGTGCTTTCAATCCAAATAAAACAGCTCCTCCATGTTTTGAATAGTCCATTTCAGATTTCAAAGAGCGCAAACCGTCTTTTAGCAGTAATGCACCCATTTTACCTTTGATGCCTTCATTCAAGATGGCAGATTTCAATAAGGTCATCATATTCATCGCTGTGCCTTCAATGGATTTCAACACTGCATTTCCGGTAAAACCATCGGTTACTACGACGTCTGCCACACCATTTAGTAAGTCACGCGCTTCCACATTGCCAATGAAGTTCAAGCTTGTTTCATTTTGCAAAAGTTCAAAGGCTTGTTTTGTCAATTCACTGCCCTTAGTCTCTTCCGTCCCATTATTGAGCAATGCGACACGAGGTCGTCCGATACCACGAACTTTTCTCGCATAAAATGACCCTAAAATACC
The DNA here is from genome assembly GCF_050555445.1 of Enterococcus sp. DIV1304_2. Lineage (NCBI taxonomy): Bacteria > Bacillati > Bacillota > Bacilli > Lactobacillales > Enterococcaceae > Enterococcus > Enterococcus sp. DIV1304_2. Next base: position 100,247 of record NZ_CP187851.1, on the reverse strand, counting down.
ATATTGTAAAAGATGCTCTGGTTTGTTTTCTGCATTTGCACCTAAATCTAGCATATCAAACCCTTCGCCTTCTTTGCCAATAACTGGCAATGTGGACATTAGTCCAGGGCGTTCGATGTTTTTGATGCGTCCAACAATAAACAAGCCAGCTGCTAGTAAGGCTCCTGTATTTCCTGCTGAAAAAATCGCATCTGCTTCCCCATTTTTAACTGCTTGGGCAGCTAAAACCATTGAAGCAGTTTTCTTGCGACGGATCGCTTTAACTGGTTCGTCATCACTATTGATTTTTTCGTCAGTATGGACGATTGTGATATTTTTTTCGTCTGTCAAATATTTTTTGATCTCTGATTCTTTACCGTAAAGAACAAATTCCAACTCAGGGAAATCTTTTTGTGCTAGAGCGATTCCTTCCACAATGGCTTGTGGTGCGTGATCTCCGCCCATTGCATCTACTGCAATTCTCATTATTATTTCCACTCCTTGTCATCATTTTGAAAGTATTGATAATCTGTTAATCAAAATAACGATTATCTTGTTCGCCTAATTGCAACTTGGCTGTTAATGGTTGATATTCAGGTAATAACTGCCAGTCTTTGATTTGCCAGATTGCCGCAGCTTCTTCACGGGCAACTTCTAAGACATTCCCATCTGTTACTAGATCTGCGATCGCAAATTCTGGCAAGCCGGATTGACGGAAGCCAAATACCTCTCCAGGCCCTCGTAATTCTAAATCCTTTTCACTCAAGATAAAGCCATTCGTGGTTTCTGTCATGATTTTCATTCGTTCGACACCCAGTTCATTTTTCGGATTTGCCACGAGGATACAATAAGAAGCCTCACTTCCTCGGCCGACACGCCCACGCAACTGATGCAGCTGAGCTAATCCAAAACGATCCGCATCCATGATCAACATGACCGTTGCATTCGGCACATTGACACCGACCTCGATCACTGTGGTTGACACTAAGATCTGGAGTTGATTTTCTTTGAATGTTTCCATGATCTGATCTTTTTCTTGATTCTTCATTTTACCATGCAACAAGCCAACTTCATATTCTGGTGCAAATAACTCACGAAGTTTTTCGTAAATTTCCACTGCATTTTTCACATCTAACGCTTCGGACTCCTCAATCAATGGACAAATCACATACATTTGATGCCCTCTGCGCAATTCTTTATAGGTCCATTCTAGCACGCTATCTAATTGAGGTGTTCGGACCCATCTTGTTTCGATCGGAATCCGTCCAGCGGGAAGCTCGTCGATTACAGATACATCCATTTCGCCGTATGCTGTAATTGCTAAAGTTCGAGGGATAGGGGTGGCAGTCATAAACAACACATCTGGACGCCAACCCTTCTCACGCAATACTTTTCGTTGGTTCACGCCAAAACGATGTTGCTCATCGGTGATCACTAAACCCAGATTTTGGAATGCGACACCTTCTTGAATCAGTGCATGTGTTCCCACGACGATATCGATTTCCCCATTTTCTAACCGTTCTAATAGCTCGCGACGTTCTTTTGCTTTCGTTGATCCGGTCAATAACGCAACGGTCACTTCATTTGGGTCAAATAATTGGGATAAACTTTCCATATGTTGTTGCGCCAATATTTCTGTTGGGACCATCAACGCTCCTTGAAAGCCAGCAGTCACTGTCGCATATAAAGCAATCGCAGCAACAACGGTCTTTCCACTTCCCACATCCCCTTGCAACAAACGCTGCATATGGTGTGGATTACGGAGATCACGGCAAATTTCATTAGTGACACGTTTTTGTGCCGTCGTTAATTCAAACGGCAACTTTTTTGTAAATTGTTTTAATCGTTCCACATCATAAAGGATCTCTAAGCCATTCTTTTCAGACTTTTCGGCTTTTTTCAGTCCTTGTAACTGCATCTGGAAAAAAAAGAATTCTTCAAAAACAATCCGTCGTTTGGCTTGATGATTTTCCTCATGATTTTGCGGAAAATGCATACTTCTTACAGCAGTTGGACGATCAAGCAAACGGTATTTTTCAATTAAAGATAGTGGTAAGTTTTCTTCAATCAAATCACCATACTCACTAAACCCTCGACGGATCAGATCGACCAGTGTCGTTTGGCGAATGGATTTGTTCACATGATAGATCGGAGAGAAATCATCTGGACTTTGCGAACCAAGGATCTTCATCCCATTTAGTGCTTTACGTTTCGCATCCCATTTCCCATAAACTGCGATTTCTTCAGATAAAATGACTTTATCTTTCAAATAGGGCTGATTGAAGAAAGAAACATTGAATACTTCATGTTCTTGCATCATTCGAAACTGTAGTCGGCTTTTTTTGTAACCAAAACGACTCATTACTGGCGGAGAGACAACTAACCCTTTTAATGTAACTTTTTCTTGGTCTTGGATTTCGTTTAGATTTCTTTCTTGGATATCTTCATAACGAAAAGGATAGTAAGTTAATAAGTCTTCGATTGTATGGATGCCTAGACTAGCCAAGCTATCCGCTCTTTTTTGACCAACACCTGCCAGCACTGTGACTGGATCAGCTAACGAACGCATAAGATTTCCCTCCTTTAACAAAAAAAGGAACTTGGTCAACGATTTGCAAATCGTTGACCGAAGATCCTTTCAAATGATTTTCTGCTTTATCTATCGGCTTCAGGCTGTATTATTCAGCAGAAAATAAATAAGGATAGACAGGTTGATCTCCTTGATGGATCTCGATTTCTAACTCAGGATATTTGTCGCTCAGTTGAGCCGCAAATGCTTGTGCTTGCTTTGCAGACCCGTCTTCTCCGGTTAATATCGTGACGATCTCAGTATCCTCGTTGATCATTTGCTCTAATGTAGCAAGTGATGTCGCTAAGATGTCTGGATTAGAGATCACGATTTTCCCATCGATCATCCCTAAGAAATCACCTTCTGTGATTTTCACTCCGTCGATCATCGTGTCGCGGATCGCATGTGTCACTTGACCACTGACAACACTTGAAAGCACATCTGTCATCGTTTCTTTATTTTCTTCTAACGTTGCTTGTTCATTGAAGGACAACATCGCTGTCAATCCTTGAGAAACTGTTTTTGATGGAACAACAGCAACTGGAAGTTCAGCCACTTCAGCAGCTTGATCAGCTGCCATAAAGATATTTTTGTTATTCGGTAAGATGATGACTTTATCTGCATTCACTTCATTGATCGCTTTCACGATATCTTCCGTACTTGGATTCATCGTCTGTCCACCACTGATCACGTAGTTTGCTCCTAGACTTTCAAATAACTCTTGCACACCTTTTCCGGCTGCGATGGCAACGATCCCGTAAGGTACACGAGGCTTCGTTTGTGCGACCGGCGCTGAAGGGGCTTGGTCATGTTCTAAGATCGTTTCGTGTTGCAAACGCATGTTGTCCACTTTGACTTTCACTAGGGAACCAAATTTCTGTCCGTAATTCATGACTTCCCCAGGGTTTTCTGTATGAACGTGTACTTTGATGATTTCATCGTCATTGACCACTAACAGGGAATCCCCAAGGCCATCTAGATAGTTACGAAACTCTTCATAATCAAATGTACTATCTACAGTTGGACCTTCACCGATCTTCACCATGATTTCTGTACAGTAACCATAATGGATATCCTCAGTTGCTAACTGACCTTGCACACTACGATGATGCTCTGCATTTACCATATCGTCCATTTGAGCAGGAGATGGTTCATAGACCTCGTCTGCTTGGTATTCACCATTCAACGCAGTTAAAAAACCTTCGTATACGAATAATAGTCCTTGTCCACCACTGTCAACAACGCCTACTTCTTTTAATACAGGCAACAAATCAGGTGTTTTTGCTAATGCACGTTTTCCACCTTTAACGACCGCAGTCATGACTTCGATCACATCGTCTGTTGATTTTGCTTTTTTCTCACCAGCTTTGGCAGCTTCTCTTGCGACTGTCAGGATCGTTCCTTCGACAGGTTTCATTACTGCTTTATAAGCTGTTTCGACCCCATGAGTAAAAGCTGCAGCTAAATCTGTTGCTGTCAAAACAGTCACATCAGGGATTTGTTTTGAAAAACCACGGAACAACTGAGATAAAATAACCCCAGAGTTTCCTCTTGCCCCCATCAATAAACCTTTAGATAACAGCGCTGCTAATTCTCCTACCTTTTCAGAGGTAGAATCAACAACGGCTTTTGCACCACTTGTCATTGATAAATTCATATTGGTACCGGTATCTCCATCGGGAACCGGGAATACATTTAGGGAATTGACGTATTCTGCATTTTTTTGTAGCCGATTCGCACCGGACTGAACCATTTCCTGGAATTGGCTTGCACTAATTTCTGTTACACTCACCTAGATAATCCTCCTTCAGATCGACTGCTGAACAGTCAGCAAGTCTCCTGCCTAGTCTGGCAGTACACGAACACCTTGCACGAAGACATTTACTGAATTGGCTGTAACACCTAGTAAAGTCTCCAAGTTATATTTCACTTTTTCTTGGACATTACGAGAAACTTCTGAAATTTTTGTGCCATAACTAATGATTGTATAAACATCTACTGCGATCCCATTAGCTTCTTGGCGGACAACTACTCCTCTTGAGTAATTTTCTTTACGCAAAATTTCAGTGATATTATCTTTGATTTGATTCTTGCTAGCCATTCCTACAACACCAAATACATCTGTTGCGGCACCACCAACAACTGTTGCGATGACATCATTGGTAATTTCAATGGTTCCAGCTGACGTTTGAATTTTTACAGCCATGAATGAGCCTCCTTAACGGGTAAAATATTCCCATTTTTCTACTATCACATTTTATCATAGCGTCAACCGAAATAAAAGGTTGTTCCCTTAAAGTACTCAAAAACCATTGAAAAAAATTAGGAAAAGACTTTGTTCACGTTACAATTAATCACTGAAAATGTCAATCAATTCTATGAAAATATGCTTGCAAATTCCTACGCCATATGATATGTTATTCTGGTATGAGCTGAATTTACTATTGCTCCAAATCAAGGCAAAGGAGGAAATTTACATGGCAAAAGTTTGTTACTTTACAGGTCGCAAGACAAAAAGTGGAAACAACCGTTCACATGCGATGAACTCAACAAAACGTACAGTTAAACCTAACTTACAAAAAGTTCGCGTATTGATTGACGGCAAACCTAAAAAAGTTTGGGTGTCAACTCGTGCGTTGAAATCAGGAAAAGTTGAACGCATATAATTGAATGAAATGATTTGAACCGTTCAACAAAATGAACGGTTTTTATTTTTTGCGAATCATTATCAAATGAGAGACATTTCCTCAACTACATGAAACTTAAGAAGAAAAAATAAAAAAGGCTTAAAACAATCAATCACCCAGATAATTGTTTTAAGTCTTCTTTTATGTGCCACTACCCCTCAGATAGTGATAGGTATATGTTTTTTTATAATTGTTACAAATAAAACATAACGCATTTGCAAACGCCTGTCAACACTTTATTTTAAAGTAGAAAGTGTTTTCTTATTTTGTGTTATTTTCTTAATGTAAATGTAATTTAAACTCACAAATGTTATTTAATTTCAAATGTAATTTTTTTATGAATTTGGTTGTATTTTCAGCAAGTAAAATCATGAATGTGATAAACTAATGATAACTTCAAATAGAAATTTGGTGACTGAATTGTAATGAAAACAACATTGAAAAAATTCTTAAAAGAAAACGGCCGCTATGCAGCTGCTAGCTTCTTTATCCCTTTGCTGATTCTTTTATTGGTTTATTTAAGTATCGGTATTTATCCAGGAAGTGATCGGAGCATTTTGGCTAGTGATGCTTTCTCACAATTTTCAAACTTTCATGCAAGCTTCCGTAATATGTTGTTAGGGAAACAAAGCATTTTTTACACGTGGAATGCCTCACTTGGCTTAAATTATCTATCATTGATTTCTTATTATTTAGGTGGACTTTTCACACCACTCGTTTTATTGTTCCCGAATCAATTGATGCCAGATGCCTTGTATCTCATCACCTTACTAAAGGTTGGTTCAGCTGGTTTATCCTTCTGGTTTCTAGCGCGTACCTATCGCATTCCACATTGGGGGCAAGTCGCATTAAGTGTCAGTTATGCGTCGATTTCATTTATCACTGCCCATTCAGAGATCATCATGTGGTTAGACACCTTTGTCTATCTTCCTCTGATCATTTTAGGTATCCATCGTGTGATGGACCAAAAGAAACCTATTTTATTGTTTGTTAGTTACTTGCTTTTGTTCTTATCCAGTTTTTATATGGGCTTCATGGTCGGGGTTTTCTCCTTTTTATACTTTGTTACACGACTACTGACGAATTGGCGGAGGTACAAAGGAACGATTTTACCTTATGGGATCACCTCTTTATTAGCAGGAGGTGCATCGATGGTGATCATCCTGCCTGCCATTCTCGATCTACGTGCCAATGGCGAAGCGTTGACGCAGATCACTTCATTAAAGACGGAAGCAACTTCTTATTTAGATTTATTGATGAAAAACATGGTGGGTGTTTATGACACGACGAAATATGGATCGATCCCATTTATCTATGCTGGATTGTTTCCTTTAGCACTATGCCTCTTGTATTTTGTCAGTCGCAAATTCCCCTTGAAAAATAAGTTGTTGTTCGGTGGGCTATTCGCGATCTTGATTGCTAGCTTCTATTTCGTTCCTTTGAATTTATTCTGGCATGGGATGCACGCACCAAATATGTTCTTATTCCGTTATGCCTATCTCTTTTCATTTCTCGTACTCTTGTTAGCGGCTCATAGTTGGGAACAGCTACAGGAGAAGGATCAGAAGCGATTGCTAGGCGTCATCATTGTACTAGCGGCTGCTTTTGCTACAGCTTGGGGAATCAAACCAGATGGCAGTTACACGTATGTCACGCTCACATCCTTTGTTTTGACGTTAGTCTTTTTAGCGCTCTACGCATTGACGATTGGTTTATTCCAACAACACCCATTTGATCTGAAACGTTTGAGTATTCTTCTGTTACTATTGATGACAGCAGAAGCCGCAGTCAATACCAACAGTATGATCCATGGCATTCTCGATGATTGGAATTATGCCTCAAGAAGTTTGTATACCGAACCTTATCCTGAGATCAAAACGTTAGTTGATGCCTCGAAAAAGGATTCCGATACGTTTTATCGATTAGAAAACCTTGATCCTGTTTCACCGAATGATTCGATCAATTATGGTTATAGTGGAATCAGTATGTTCTCCTCAATCAGAAATCGAAACTCTTCCTCTTACTTGGATACTTTAGGCTTCCGTTCTAGAGGAACAAATTTGAACATTCGCTACAATAATAATACCTTGTTGATGGATGGATTTACGGGAATCAAATACAATATTGCTAAAAACGACAGTAGCTTTAATAAATACGGCTTCCAATCCGTCGAACAAACGGACAACTATACTTTGTACGAAAATAGTAATGCTGTGCCATTAGCCTTTAAAGCACCTTTGACGATCAATAAGATCGAACAGCCGATAGGTGATAATCTAACCAGTCAAACCAATTTGATGAATGCTCTTTCTGGGTTGAATCAATCATTCTTTACGTTTTACAAACCAACCCTAAAAAGTCAACAGAACACGAAGATCACAACAACGACAAATGGGGTCACTTATAGTGAAACAGCGAATAATCAACCAAAAGAATTGACTTGGGAAGTCCAAGTACCTGCGAATACCCAAGCATATCTCAGCCTGTTTCCAACGAATTTCGCACAGTTAGAAAGCTCTACAGCAACTATTACCGTCAATGGTGTATCTAGAAAATCTCAAATTAACATTACTGGTCAATATTATGATTTAGGTTATTACCCACAAGACACAACGGTTACCTTCACTGCAAGCTTCTATGGAACCAAAGAAGTCAGCTTTATGGAACCACAAGTGGTCGGACTTGATGTCGTAGCGTATCAAGCCGCAATCAACCAAATCAGAAATAACGGTGTAGAGATGACTACTACCGGTCGAACAGCTACAGGAAAAGTAACCGCGACTGAAAAAACGATGATAGCCACGACTATCCCTTATGATGGTGGTTGGACTGCTAAAATCGATGGCGAAAAAGTTCCTGTGAAGAAATTCCAAGATGCCTTTTTGATGGTAGAAGTTCCTGAAGGTGAACATACGATTACTTTTAGTTACATGCCAAAAGGATTCATTCCTGGCTTACTTCTCTTTATTGGATGTATTGCCTTGTTTATCTTGTATCTATGGTACCTTCGTAAACGTCAGCCATTTAGTGGCGTCATTGATCCTATAAACGAAAGCGATGATCACCGTCCAAGACGTGAACGTCGTCGCGCAAGATAAAAAAAGCGTTTCGGTGATTGCCGAAACGCTTTTTTCTTGTGTGCTATTCATATTTTACTTCGTATAGGTATAACCCTTCCGGATGAGCAGTCGGACCCGCTGCATTGCGGTCTTTTTTGGCAATGATTTCCGGCAGACAATCTTCTGGCAAACGATCGTTGCCTATTTTTAACAACGTTCCAACTAAAATGCGAATCATTTTATAAAGGAAGCCATCACCACGAAACGTAAACGTCAACTCATCGCCTGCTTCATTGACCTGTAAACTGGCTTCATAGATAGTCCGTACTTTATCTTCAATGGAACTTCCAGAAGCACAAAACGAAGTGAAATCATGCGTACCAAGTAAATCAGGCAATGCTCGTTCAATCTTTGCTACATCTATTGGATAAGGAAAATAGCTTGCATAATGTCTACGGAAGGGACTACGTGGTTTTCCGATATCTACTTTGAATTGATAGGTTTTTTCTTTCACTAGATAGCGTGCGTGAAAAGTTTCTGGCACAATCTCCACACTTTTTACAGCAATATCTTCTGGCGACTGCGTGTCTAACCCAAAACGCATACGTTCCAAAGGTCGCTCTTCTGGATAATCAAAGTGGATGACTTGCCCGATTGCATGAACCCCTGCATCTGTCCGTCCAGATCCAAAAATCGTGATTTCTTTTCCATTTGCCATCTTCTTTAAGGTTTTTTCCAGTTCTTCTTGGACCGTTCGTCCGTTAGGTTGTTTCTGAAAACCATTGAACTGGGTACCATCATAGGCAATGATTGCTTTATAGCGTACCATTCATCTTCCCCTGTTCTCATTCATCTTTGATAAGTTTAGCTACGGATAAACACTAGTACGATGGTCATAAGCCCAAAAGCAACCATAACAATAGTATCTTGTAAGTGCCAGTGAAGGATACGGTATTTTGTCCGACCTTCCCCACCTTGGTAGCCTCTTGCTTCCATCGCTGTAGCTAGATCTTCCGCACGATTGAAACTGCTGACAAATAGCGGAATCAGTAAAGGAATCACCGCTTTCATTTTTTGCACTAGACTTCCTTCGCCAAAGTCAACACCACGCGCGCGCTGTGCATTCATGATTTTTTCGGTTTCGTCCATCAATGTCGGCACAAAACGTAAAGCGATCGAAAGCATCAACGATACTTCATGTACTGGAAAGCGAACAACTTTCAATGGTCGTAACAAATATTCAATCGCATCGGATAATTCTAAAGGCGGCGTTGTCAGTGTCAATAAAGTGGACATAAAGATGATCAAAACAAACCGACAAAAAATAAATAGTCCGTTCATGACACCAAATTGAGTGATATTGAAAATCCCCCAACTCCAATACGTTTCTCCACCACTTGTAAACAGTACTTGTAAACCTACAGTGAATAGAATCAACCAGATCAACGGACGGATTCCTCGAATAAAGAATTTGATATCTACTTTTGACAAGAAAACAGCAAATAAAGTAAACACCGCTAATAAGGCATATGTCTGCCAGTTATTGGCTAAGAAGATAATGCCGATAAAATAGAAACTTGCCAATAACTTTGCACGTGGATCTAAACGATGGATAAATGAGTCTCCAGGCATATAACGACCAAAAATCAATTTATTCATCATGAGCAGTACCTCCCACCAGTTTGACCAATTGGTCCGCTAATGCGTCTGCAGTAATCGGCAATTCATCAAAATGGATGCCTTTTACACGTAGTTCCTCTGCAAACTCAGTGGCTGTTGGTACGCCTAACTGCCGTTCTTTTAACCATTCAAGGTGTTGGAAGACTTCTTTTGGTTCGCCGCACTTAACAATGCGACCTTTCTCCAATACATAAACAAAATCGGCATAGTTTGCCACATCGTCCATCAAATGGGTGACTAATACAATCGTGATTTGCTGTTCTTTATGCAAACGCCAGAACATATCCATCATTTCTTTTCTTCCTTGTGGATCTAACCCAGCTGTTGGCTCATCTAAGACGAGAACTTCGGGTTTCATAGCTAGAACACCAGCAATCGCTACACGTCGCATTTGACCACCTGACAGCTCGAAAGGCGAGCGTTCTAAATACGTCTCATCTAAGCCGACTTGCTCTAAGGTCTCCTTTGCCAGTAGAGTCGCCTCTTCCTCACTCACACCAAAGTTTTTTGGGCCAAACGCAATATCTCTTGCGACCGTTTCTTCAAACAACTGTGCCTCTGGAAATTGAAAAACAATACCGACTTTTTTTCGAATTGGTTTCAAATTTTTATTATCTGTATCTGGTTTGATCTGACGATCACCGATTTGGACAGTTCCTTCCGTCGGTTTGATCAACGCATTCAAATGCTGAAGCAAGGTGGATTTCCCACTTCCAGTATGACCCACTAATGCAGTGTAGCTGTTTTCTTTGATCAACAAGTCAATATCAAATAAAGCTCGTTGCTCGAATGGTGTATTCGGTTGGTACGTAAAGTTTACTTTTTCAAAACGGATGTCCATAACCAATCCACCATCCTTTCTTCTGTCATGTATTCTTTAGGCACTTCAATGCCACGTTCTTTCAAGGCACTTTTTAGTTTTTCGGGAAAAGGCAAATCTAAGCCTAGATTGATTAGTTCGGGGCCGGCAGAGAATATCTCTTTCGGTGTTCCTTCATTCACTAATTCGCCTTCTTTCATCACAAAAATACGATTGGCATTGGCTGCTTCATCAATATCATGCGTGATTGAAATAACGGTCAGTTGACTTTCCTCTTTGATTTCTTTGATCGTTGTGATGACTTCTTCACGACCTTCAGGATCTAACATACTTGTTGCTTCATCCAAGATGATGATTTCTGGTCGGAGGGCTACAACACCGGCAATCGCCACACGTTGTTTCTGTCCACCGGAAAGACGAACCGGTTCTCTTGTCGCAAAATCAGACATTCGAACTTTTTCAAGAGCATCTTTCACTCGAACGATCATTTCTTCTCGAGGAATGCCTTGATTCTCTAAACCAAAGGCCACGTCATCCTCTACTGTTGATCCAACAAATTGATTGTCCGGATTTTGAAAGACCATGCCGACTTTTTGGCGGATCGTCCATATATTCTCTTCATTTAGTATTTGATTACCAACTTTGACCGTCCCAGATTCAGGAAGGAGTAAGCCATTGATCGTTTTTGCAAGCGTTGATTTACCAGAACCATTGTGCCCGATAATCGCGATCCATTCTCCTTTATTGATCGTGAAAGAAACATCTTTCAATGCTGGTCGTAAATCTTCTGGTTGGTATTTGTAATTAATCTTTCCTAATTCAATAATCGGCTCCATAAGTACTCCCTCTTCATCCTAAAGTTCCTATTAACCCTATCAAAAAACTGCTTAGTTTTCAATCATTTCTGATTTTTAAAATGTTTTTTTATACCTTCAAGACTGTCTTGACAGTTAATTGAAGGTACAAAAAAACACTTTATGATGAGTGCATACTCCCCAAACGAATCGCTTGGGGAGCAGCGCTGAGCTAGACTCGGAATAAGTAACTTCCAACATCATAACACTCTAAAAGAATCATCCATAAAGTGATGTTATTAGTGTGATTTTAGACAAGTTCTAAGACAACCATTGGTGCTCCGTCTCCGCGTCTTGGTTCTGTCTTCAAGATACGAGTGTAGCCACCTTGACGTTCAGCATAACGAGGTGCAATATCGTTGAATAACTTTTGTAAAGCTGATTCGATAACGATTTCCTCATTTTCTTCACGCACGCTAGCAACTTCATTACGTACGAAAGCCGCAGCTTGACGACGTGCATGTAAGTCTCCGCGTTTGCCTAAAGTGATCATTTTTTCAGCAGTTGAGCGAACTTCTTTCGCACGAGCTTCTGTAGTCACAATACGTTCATTAATTAATAAGTCAGTTGTTAAATCACGCAACATCGCTTTACGTTGGCTAGATGTGCGTCCTAGTTTACGATAACTCACGTTGGTTTCCCTCCTTCGTAAAAGGTTTAATCTTCTTTACGTAAACCTAAACCTAAGTCATGCAATTTTGCTTTAACTTCTTCCAATGATTTACGTCCTAAGTTACGGACTTTGATCATTTCTGGCTCAGATTTATTCGTAAGTTCTTGTACAGTATTGATTCCTGCACGTTTTAAGCAATTATAAGAGCGAACAGATAAGTCTAATTCTTCAATCGTCATTTCTAACATTTTTTCTTTTTGTGTTTCTTCTTTTTCGACCATGATTTCAGCGTTTTTCGCTTCATCAGTTAGGTTGACAAAGATGTCTAAATGTTCAGTCATGATTTTTGCAGATAAACTCATTGCTTCCAATGGTTCGATTGAACCATCTGTCCAGATCTCCATTGTCAATTTATCAAAATCTTCACGATGTCCAACACGTGTGTTTTCTACTTGGTAGTTGACACGACGTACAGGCGTGTAGATTGAATCGACTGGAAGAACACCAATTGGCATATCTTCTTTTTTGTTTTCATCTGCTTGAACATAACCACGTCCTGGTTTCACCGTTAGGCGAGCATGGAACGTAGCACCTTCAGATACACTGCAGATGTACATATCTTTGTTAAGAATTTCTACCTCACTATCAACGATAATATCGCCAGCAGTTACTGTAGCAGGTCCGGTAATATCGATCTCAAGGGTTTTTTCTTCTTGACCATACATTTTCAGTGCTAAACCTTTAATGTTCAAGATGATTTGAGTGACGTCTTCTCTAACACCTTTGATGGTAGAGAATTCATGCAGTACACCATCGATTTGAATATTAGTGATGGCAGCACCTGGCAAAGAAGATAATAAAATACGACGTAGGGAATTCCCTAAAGTAGTCCCATACCCTCTTTCAAGAGGTTCAACGATGAACTTGCCATAATCTTTTTCTTCATCAATTTTTGCGATTCTTGGTTTTTCGAACTCAATCATTCTTATCTTTACCCCTTTCAAAACGAAAAGTGTCTTGTTCAATGACGTTACTAATAGAACTCAAAATGAGAGGCACTCATTAAACACGACGGCGTTTTGGAGGGCGGGCACCATTATGAGGAACTGGAGTCACGTCACGAATTGCAGTCACTTCTAAACCTGTTGCTTGTAATGAACGAATTGCTGCTTCACGTCCAGAACCAGGTCCCTTAACTGTTACTTCAACAGTTTTTAATCCGTGTTCCATTGCTGCTTTTGTAGCTGTTTCTGCTGCCATTTGAGCGGCAAAAGGAGTTGATTTTTTGCTTCCTTTGAAACCTAATGAACCAGCTGATGACCACGCTAAAGCATTTCCGTGAGTATCAGTGATCATGATGATTGTGTTGTTGAATGTAGAGTGGATATGTGCAATCCCAGCTTCTATATTCTTTTTCACACGGCGTTTACGATTCACTTTTTTTGCTACCATGAAGATTTAACCTCCTTCACTTAAGAATTATTTTTTCTTGCCAGCGATAGCGCGAGCTGGGCCTTTACGAGTACGTGCATTGTTTTTCGTGTTTTGTCCACGAACAGGCAATCCACGACGGTGACGGATTCCACGGTAAGAACCGATTTCCATCAAGCGTTTGATGTTTAAGTTCACTTCACGACGAAGATCCCCTTCAACTTTTAATTTATCTACTTCTGCACGGATAGCATCTGTTTGTTCATTCGTTAATTCACGAACGCGAACATCTTCAGATACGCCAGCATTAGCTAAGATTTGTTTCGCAGTAGTGTTACCAATACCATAGATATAAGTAAGTGAAACTACTACACGTTTATCACGAGGAATATCTACTCCTGCAATACGAGCCATATTTAGTGCACCTCCATTTATCCTTGACGTTGTTTATGTTTTGGATTTGCTGGGCAAATCACCATAACGCGTCCTTTACGACGAATTACTTTACAATGTTCACACATTGGTTTTACTGATGGTCTTACTTTCATGATAATACCTCCTGTAGTTTTACGGAGTACAATTATTTAAAGCGATAAGTAATACGGCCACGGTTTAAATCATATGGAGACAATTCAACCGTCACTTTGTCACCAGGTAGAATACGAATGTAGTGCATACGAATTTTACCTGAAACAGTAGCAAGAACTTGGTGTCCGTTTTCTAGTTCAACTTTAAACATTGCATTCGGCAAAGTTTCGACGACTGTACCTTCGACTTCAATCATATCTTCTTTTGCCACGCACAGTACCTCCTTGTACTTGTTTCGCATTTTCACACGATAAAATGGCGGAAACTGCAGTTCCCACCTCAAAATTCTCAAAATGGATCATCTAGAGGATTCTCTAGAAGTCGGACTGACATATTCTATCATAATTTATTGAACTTGACAAGAGTAACTGCTTAATGCAAGTCGGCTACGGGCAATCGTGCTATTTTTCAATGATTTTTTGGACATCAGTAAATACAGCATCGATTTCACGATCACCATCGATAGTGTGTAGCAAACCTTGTTCTTTATAATAAGCCAAGATTGGTTCACTATTTTTGATGTTGATAGCCAGACGATTTTTAACCGTCTCAGGTTTATCATCTTCTCTTTGATAGAATTCATGCCCACCACAACGATCACATGTGTCTTCAACTTTTGTAGGGTTGAAAATTTTATGGTAAGTTGCTCCACAGTTACGGCAAATGAAGCGGCCTGCTAGACGCTCAACCAAAACTTCTTCACCCACGTGGATATCGATGACAGCATCAATTTGTTTATTTAAATCTTTTAACATTGCATCTAGAGCTTCTGCTTGCTCGATTGTACGAGGAAAGCCATCTAATAAGAAGCCTTTCTCTGTATCGGGTTCTGCTAAACGCTCTTTTACGATTCCATTTGTTACTTCATCAGGAACTAATGCACCTTTATCCATATAAGACTTTGCTTCCAAGCCAAGAGCTGTTTCATTTTTGATAGCTGCACGAAACATATCTCCTGTTGAGATGTGAGGAATCCCATAAGCGTCAATGATTTTTTCAGCTTGTGTTCCTTTACCTGCACCTGGCAGCCCCATTAAAATGAGGTTCATTGCTTTCCCTCCTAATAAATGTGAGAACGTGTGTTGAGGAAAAACCTCAACACGCTTTCTTACTCAATAAAGCCAACATATTTACGTTTCAGCATTAAGCCTTCTAACTGTTTCGCAGTTTCTAAAGCCACACCGATCACGATCAACAGACTTGTACCACCTAATCCGATTGATTGTGGCAGATCCCAAACCATTTGAGCAATGATTGGTAATAATGCCACTAAACCAAGGAATAGTGCTCCGACTGTACTTAATCGCATCAATAAGCTTGAGACATACTCTTCAGTCCCCTTACCAGGGCGTACACTTGGTATATAGCTTCCTTGCTTTTGTAAGTTCTCCGCTAATTTCTCAGGGTTTACTTGGACAAAGGCATAGAAGAATGTAAATGCGACGATCAATACCGTATAAATCGTTGCGCCAGGCACCGTATTATAGTTAAAGATCTCCATCATTATTTTATACCAGTTTTCAGATCCGAAACGGCCACTTAACGCTTGTAACACAGCATTTGGTGTTGCAATAAATGAACTTGCAAAGATAACCGGAATTACCCCAGCAGCATTTACTTTCAACGGTAGATAACTACTTGTTGGCGCACCTGCTATACGTTTTGTGTACTGAATCGGGATCTTACGTTCAGCTTGTTGGAAAAATGTTACGAATGTCACGATTGCTAGAACCGCAACTAGTAAGATGGCAACGAAAATCGCAGATCTCCAGATATCGGAAGAATTGATATTTACGAAGTAATCTTCATAAATTTCACGTACACTTTCCGGTAATCTTGAAATGATCCCTGCAAAGATGATCATTGACACACCGTTACCGATACCTTTTTCAGTGATTTGTTCACCCAACCAAGTAACAAACATCGTTCCTGCAGTTAAGATCAAACCGATCGTTACATAAGTAGAGACATTTGGATTGTTGACAAAACCTAATTGAGCGTATTGGTTAAATCCTGCTGTGATACCGACAGATTGGATAAATGCCAATACTAACGTCAAATATCTTGTTGCCTGATTCAACTTTTTACGACCAACTTCACCTTGTTTCGACCATTCCACAAAACGTGGCACGATATCCATTTGTAATAATTGGATAACGATCGAAGCAGTAATGTAAGGCGAAACCCCCATCGAAAAGATCGAGAAGTTTTGCATTGCACTACCACTTACCAAGTTCAACATGTTGAAAAACGGTAAGCTAGATAGGTCTTGTAATGAGCTTGCATTTACGCCGGGAACAGTGATATGTGCCCCTAAACGAAAAACAAAGAGAACAAATACAGTAAAAAGGATTTTCGATCTAATATCTTTGACCTTAAAAGCGTCTTTTAATAGTTTAAGCATTAGATCACCTCAACAGAGCCACCAGCCGCTTCGATTGCTTCTTGTGCTGCTTTTGAGAATTTAGCTGCTTTCACAGTTAACTTTTTGTTCAATTCTCCGTTAGCTAAAACTTTGATTCCAGCTTTTTCGTTTTTCACGATTCCAGCTTCTACTAAAGCAACAGGAGTTACTTCAGCTCCGTCTTCAAAGCGATTCAAGACATCTAAATTAACGACTGCGTAGTCCTTACGGTTAACATTTGTAAATCCACGTTTTGGTAAACGACGGAACAATGGTGTTTGTCCCCCTTCGAATCCTAGACGTACACCACCGCCTGAACGAGCTTTTTGTCCTTTTTGACCACGTCCGGCAGTTTTTCCGTTACCTGAAGAAGTACCACGACCAACACGGTTACGTACTTGGCGTGAACCTTCAGCGGGTTTTAATTCATGAAGTTTCATAGGTTTGGCACCTCCTTAATTGTCCTAGTTCTTATTTTATTTGTTTAATTAAACTTCTTCAACGTCCACTAAGTGAGAAACAGTGTTGATCATGCCTTTGATTGCTTCATTAGCAGGCTTAACCACAGAACTGTTAATCTTTGTAAGACCTAACGCTTTAACAGTATCGCGTTGGTTTTGAGGACGTCCGATAATACTGCGTTTTAAAGTTACTTTTAATTCAGCCATTATGTTTGTCCTCCTTATCCGATTAATTCTTCCACTGATTTGCCGCGTAGAGCTGCAACTTCTTCAGCACGTTTTAATTGTTTCAAACCTTCAACAGTTGCGCGAACAACGTTGATTGGTGTGTTTGAGCCTAAAGATTTAGAAGTGATATCTGCTACCCCTGCTAATTCTAATACGGCACGAACTGGTCCACCAGCAGCAACCCCAGAACCTTCAACAGCAGGTTTCATTAGGATTCTACCACCACTAAAAGCACCGATTACTTCGTGTGGGATTGTTGAACCAACCATAGGTACTTCAACTAAGTTTTTCTTCGCATCTTCAATTGCTTTACGGATCGCTTCAGGTACTTCTTGTGCTTTACCAGTACCAAATCCTACGTGTCCGTTTTTGTCACCGACAACAACTAAAGCAGCAAAACGTAGACGACGTCCACCTTTAACAACTTTTGTTACACGGTTAATTGCAACAACGCGGTCTTCTAATTCCAAATGTTTTGGATCGATATAAACCATGAATGGTATTCCTCCTTCTTCTAAAATTCTAGTCCATTTTCGCGAGCAGCTTCAGCTAAAGCTTGCACACGGCCATGGTAAAGGTATCCACCACGGTCAAAGACTACGACTTTAATGCCTTTTTCAGTTGCGCGTTCAGCAACTAATTTACCGACAGCTTGTGCTGCTTCTGTTTTTGTTCCACCTGAAATTTCTTTATCCAAGGTAGAGGCACTTGCTAGCGTTACACCCGCTACGTCATCAATAAGTTGCGCGTAGATGTTTTTGTTAGAACGAAAAACGTTCAAGCGTGGGCGCTCAGCAGTACCAGAGATAGTGTTACGTACACGACGGTGTCTCTTTTGACGTGTTTTGTTCTTATCTGGTTTTGTAATCACAATTGTCACCTCTTTATTTTTATTTTTTCTACTGTCAGACAGTAGAAATGATCAGTTTTGAAAAAATAGAAGCTGCGGCACAAGTAAACTCTCTCTTAATGAAGAAATACTTCAGCAAAATCCTTTTTTCCTGCTGCTGGCTTCTATGAAATTTTTCGAAACGATTATTTACCAGTTTTACCTTCTTTACGGCGTACGAATTCGCCAACATAACGAATACCTTTACCTTTATAAGGTTCTGGAGGACGAGTACCACGGATGTTCGCAGCTAATTCGCCAACTTCTTCTTTGTTCGCACCCTTCACAATTACTTGTGTGTTAGATGGGACTTCAACAGTCACGCCAGCTGGTGGTGTGATTTCTACTGGATGTGAGTAACCAACGTTCAATACAAGTTTTGTTCCTTGCATTTGCGCACGGTACCCAACCCCGATTAATTCTAATCCTTTTTGGAAACCTTCACTAACACCTACAACCATGTTGTTGAAGTTAGCACGAGTTGTTCCATGGATAGTTTTCATTTCTTTACTGTCATTTGGACGAGTGAATGTCACTTCATTTCCTTCGATATTCATTTTGATATCAGCAGAAAATGTACGAGTCAATTCCCCTTTTGGTCCTTTAACTGTAACGTTGTTTCCATCTTGAGTGATAGTTACTCCTTCAGGGATCACAACGATCTTATTTCCAATACGGCTCACTTAAAGACACCTCCTTGTAGATTCTACTTGATTACCATACGTAAGCGATAACTTCGCCGCCGATGTTTTTCTCACGAGCTTCTTTATCAGTGACAACACCTTCAGAAGTCGAAATAATAGCGATACCTAAGCCATTTAAAACTTTTGGCACTTCGCCAGCTTTAACATAAACACGTAAGCCTGGTTTAGAAATACGTTTTAAGTTTGTAATAACACGTTCGCCGCTTTTACCGAATTTTAGGAAAACACGGATCACGCCTTGCTTGTCATCTTCGATATATTCAACATCACGGACGAAACCTTCACGTTTCAAGATTTCAGCGATGTCACGTTTAATTTTTGATGCAGGTACTTCTAAAGCCTCATGTTTAACCATGTTTGCATTACGGATACGAGTTAGAAAATCTGCAATTGGATCTGTCATGACCATTGAACTTTTACCTCCTTCTTATGCGAATTTACTTTTTTACCAGCTAGCTTTCTTCACGCCGGGAATTTGACCTTTATAGGCAAGTTCGCGGAAGCAAATACGGCAAAGATGGAACTTACGATAAACTGAATGTGGACGTCCGCAACGTTCGCAACGAGTGTAAGCTTGTGTTGAATGTTTTGCAGGACGTTTGTTTTTAGCAATCATTGATTTTTTAGCCACGTAGTTCGCCTCCTTTAATTATTTTTGGAATGGCATGCCTAATTGTGTCAACAACTCACGAGATTCTTCATCTGTGTTCGCTGTCGTTACAATGACGATGTCCATACCACGTACTTTATCTACTAAATCATAATCTACTTCTGGGAAGATCAATTGTTCTTTAATACCTAAAGTGTAGTTTCCACGACCATCAAAGGCTTTTTTACTTACACCATGGAAGTCACGTACACGTGGTAGAGAAACTGATACTAATTTATCTAAAAATTCGTACATTCTTTCTCCGCGTAAGGTAACTTTTGCTCCAATTGGCATTCCTTCACGTAAACGGAATCCAGCGATTGATTTTTTAGCTTTTGTGATCATTGGTTTTTGTCCAGTGATCAAAGTTAGTTCTTCAACTGCTTTGTCTAAGTTTTTAGCGTTTGATACCGCATCACCAACACCCATGTTGATGACGATCTTTTCAACTTTAGGTGTTTGCATAACAGAGCTATAGTCAAATTTTTCCATCAATGATGGAGTTACTTCTTTAAGATATTTTTCTTTTAGGCGGTTCATTCAGTAAGACCCTCCTTCCTTAAACTTTTTATTTATCTAAAACTTCACCGGTTTTTTTAGAAACACGGACTTTTTTTCCGTCTACTTCTTTGTAGCCAACTCGGCCAGCTACACCAGTAGAGTCGATGACCATCACGTTAGAAACGTGAAGTGGCGCTTCCATCTCAACAATTCCACCTTGAGGAGCAGCTTGAGAAGGTTTTTGGTGTTTTTTGATCATGTTCACACCTTCGACAACCACTTTATCCTGTTTAGGAAACGCTGCTAATACAACGCCTTCTTTGTTTTTGTCTTTACCGGTGATCACTTTAACTTTATCGCCTTTTTTAACAAACATAACTGTTTCGCACCTCCTTTGTTAAGTGTCTCAAGATTATAAAACTTCTGGTGCTAGAGAAACGATCTTCATGAAGTTGTTTTCACGTAGTTCACGTGCAACTGGCCCAAAGATACGTGTTCCACGAGGGCTTTTATCATCACGAATAATCACTGCAGCATTTTCATCAAACTTGATATATGAACCGTCTGCACGACGAGCTCCTGATTTTGTACGAACGATAACGGCTTTAACGACGTCACCTTTTTTGACAACCCCACCTGGCGTTGCTTGTTTAACCGTAGCAACGATCACATCACCGATATTCGCAGTTTTGCGACCAGATCCGCCAAGGACTTTGATCGTCAAAATTTCACGTGCGCCTGAATTATCAGCGATTCTTAAACGACTTTCTGCTTGGATCACGTTGTGTATCCTCCTTTCAGATTTTGCATTCAATCTATATAGGAAAATCTCGTGTTATTAGATAATAACTGCTTCTTCGACTATTTCCAACAAACGGAAACGTTTTGTAGCTGATAATGGACGAGTTTCCATAATTCTCACGATGTCGCCAACTTTTGCTGTGTTGTTTTCATCATGTACTTTGTACTTCTTAGAATAGTTCATACGTTTACCGTAGATAGGGTGGTTTTTCTTTGTTTCGACAGCAACGGTAATTGTTTTATCCATTTTGTCTGATACCACGCGACCTTGATAAACTTTGCGTTGATTTCTTTCTTCAGTCATACGCTTAATGGCCTCCTTCCATAATTACTTAGCTTGTTCACGCAAAACTGTTTTGATGCGTGCAATCGATTTACGTACTTCTTTAATACGTGCAGTGTTTTCTAATTGACCTGTTGCTAATTGGAATCTAAGATTAAACAATTCTTCTTTTAATTGTTTTTCTTGATCAAGCATTTCGGCAGTGGTTAATTCTCTGATTTCTTTAACCTTCATTCGATTCACCACCCATTTCCTCACGTTTTACGATCTTAGTTTTCATTGGTAATTTGTGAGAAGCTAAACGTAATGCTTCACGAGCTACTTCTTCAGAAACGCCTGCAATTTCAAACATGATTTTACCACGTTTTACTGGTGCAACCCATCCTTCAGGAGCCCCTTTACCTTTACCCATACGAACGCCGATCGCTTTAGATGTATATGATTTATGAGGGAAAATTTTGATCCATACTTTCCCGCCACGTTTCATGTAACGAGTCATAGCAATACGAGAAGCTTCGATCTGACGGTTTGTGATCCAGTGTGATTCAACAGCTTGTAAGCCGTATTCACCGAATGCTACTTCTTTTCCGCCTTTTGCTTCACCACGCATTTTTCCGCGGAATTCACGACGGTGTTTTACACGTTTAGGTACTAACATGTTTATTTCCCTCCTTTCTCAGTGTTTTTTTTAGTTGGAAGAATTTCTCCACGATAGATCCACACTTTAACTCCTAGTTTTCCGTATGTTGTATCTGCTTCTTCCCATGCGTAATCAATATCCGCACGCAAAGTGTGAAGAGGAACTGTTCCTTCTGAGTATCCTTCTGAACGAGCGATATCCGCACCGTTTAGACGTCCAGATACTTGAGTTTTGATCCCTTTAGCGCCAGAACGCATTGAACGTTGGATCGCTTGTTTTTGAGCGCGACGGAATGCAACACGGTTTTCTAATTGACGTGCAATTCCTTCACCTACTAATTTAGCATCTAAATCTGGTTTTTTGATTTCCACGATGTTGATATGGATTCTTTTACCAGTTAATTTGTTTAATTCTTTTCTTAGGTTTTCGACTTCAGATCCGCCTTTACCAATAACCATACCTGGTTTAGCTGTGTGGATTGAAATGTTTACGCGGCCAGTTGCGCGTTCGATTTCAATTGTTGATACAGCAGCATCAGCAAGTCTAGTTGAAATAAATTTACGGATTCTTAAATCTTCGTGTAAGAACTCTGCATACTCTTTTTCAGCAAACCATTTTGCATCCCAGTCGCGGATGATGCCTACACGCATTCCAATTGGATGTACTTTTTGACCCACAGATTATCCCTCCTTATTTTTCTGATACGACTACCGTGATATGACTTGTACGTTTGTTGATTGGTGAAGCTGAACCTTTTGCACGTGGACGGAAACGTTTCATTGTTGGTCCTTCGTTAACAAATGCTTCAGATACTACCAAGTTCTCAACATCTAAGTCAAAGTTGTTTTCTGCATTTGCAATTGCTGACATCAATACTTTCTCGATGATCCCAGCAGATTTGTTTGGTGTGAATTTCAAAATTGAAATTGCATCCGCAACACTTTTACCTCTGATAAGGTCAATTACTAGACGCGCTTTACGAGGTGAAGTGCGAACTGTTTTTGCAGTTGCTTTAGCTGATGTGATTTGTTCTGCCATTTGCTTTTATCCTCCCCTCGAATTAGCGTCTCGTTTTCTTGTCGTCAGCGACATGCCCACGATAAGTTCTAGTTGGTGCGAATTCACCTAATTTGTGTCCTACCATATCTTCTTGGATGTAAACTGGTACGTGTTTACGTCCATCGTATACTGCGATGGTATATCCAACAAAACTTGGGAAAATTGTCGAACGACGAGACCAAGTTTTGATTACTTTTTTCTTTTCGGCCCCTGCTTGAGCTTCAACTTTACTCATTAAATGCTCATCAACGAAAGGCCCTTTCTTTAAACTACGACCCATGGTGAACCTCCTCTCAAAATGTGCGACACATGGTCAAAGTAATTATTTATTTTTACGACGAACGATAAGTTTGTCTGATTTAGCTTTCTTGTTACGAGTTTTGTAACCAAGAGCTGGTTGACCCCAAGGAGAAACTGGAGCTTTACGTCCGATTGGAGCTTTACCTTCACCACCACCGTGTGGGTGATCGTTCGGGTTCATTACGCTACCACGTACAGTTGGGCGTTTACGCATCCAACGAGAGCGGCCAGCTTTACCAATATTGATAAGTTCGTGTTGTTCGTTACCTACAGAACCGATTGTTGCACGGCATGCAGCTAAGATCATGCGAACTTCACCAGAGTTTAAGCGGATCAATACGTATTTGCCTTCTTTACCAAGTACTTGAGCACTTGTACCAGCAGAACGGATCAATTGTCCACCTTTACCAGGTTTCATTTCAATATTGTGGATCACAGTACCAACTGGAATGTTTTCTAAAGGAAGAGCATTTCCGACTTTGATATCTGCTTCAGGACCTGAAACAAGTTTCATTCCAACTTGTAGTCCTTTTGGTGCTAAGATGTAAGCTTTCACTCCATCTTCATAATGTACTAACGCGATGTTAGCTGAACGGTTTGGATCATATTCGATCGTTTGAACAGTAGCAACAACGTTGTCTTTATTACGTTTGAAATCGATCACGCGGTATTGGCGTTTGTGTCCGCCACCTTGATGACGTACAGTGATGCGGCCGTTGTTATTACGTCCAGCATGGTTTTTCAATGGCTGTAACAATGTTTTTTCAGGTGTTGATGTTGTGATTTCAGCAAAATCAGAACCTGTCATGTTACGACGGCCATTTGTGGTAGGTTTGTACTTTTTAATCGCCACGTTTTCCCCTCCTAATTTAATCAGTTATCGAGTGTTGCTTATTCAGCAGCTTCGAATAATTGGATTTCTTTTGAATCTTCAGTCAATGTAACGATCGCTTTGCGACGTTTTTTTGTATATCCTGCATATTTGCCCATACGTTTGAATTTCGCACGTACGTTCACGATGTTCACGTTTTTGACTTTCACGTCAAAAGCAGCCTCAACCGCTTGTTTTACTAAAGTTTTGTTTGCGCGTGTGTCTACTTCGAAAGTATATTTCTTGTCATCCATGGCAAGCATTGATTTCTCAGTGATCACTGGGCGTTTGATTACGTCTAGTAAGTTCATTATGCAAGCACCTCCTCAATTTGAGTAAGAGCAGTTTGTGTTGCTAAAACTTTTGTATTTGATACAACATCTAGAACACTAACGTTGTCAGAAGTTACTACAGAAACGTTTGATAAGTTACGTGCAGATAAAGCTGCAAAGTCGTTACCAGGTTCTAGTACAACCAATACTTTAGAGTCAATAGATAATTTAGCAAGAACTTCTTTGAATTCTTTTGTTTTTGGTGCATCAAAGCTTAATCCTTCGATTGCTACCAAGTTGTTTTCTGCAACTTTTTCTGATAATACAGATTTCATTGCTAAACGACGAACTTTTTTAGGAAGTTTGTAGCTGTAAGAACGTGGTGTTGGTCCGAAGACTACGCCACCTCCACGCCATTGCGGTGAACGGATTGATCCTTGACGAGCACGACCAGTTCCTTTTTGACGCCATGGTTTACGGCCACCGCCTCGAACAGCGCTACGGTTTTTAACCGCATGTGTTCCTTGTCTTAATGATGCGCGTTGCATAACGATTGCGTCGTAAACAACACTTTCATTTGGTTCAATTCCGAAGATTTCTTCGTTAAGAGTGATTTCACCGTTTTGGCTTCCATCTTGTTTGAATAATGCTACATTCGGCATTCCTTAGTTCCTCCTTTCTTCCTACTATTATTTAGCTTTCACAGCTGATTTGATAGTGATTAATGATTTTTTCGCTCCAGGAACGTTACCTTTGATCAAGATTACGTTTCTTTCAGCATCTACACGTACAACTTCCAAGTTTTGGATAGTTACGCGGTTGCCACCCATACGGCCAGCAAGACGTTTGTTTTTGAATACACGGTTAGGTGCAACTGGACCCATTGACCCAGGACGACGATGGTAGCGAGAACCGTGAGCCATTGGTCCGCGGCTTTGGCCGTGACGTTTGATAACCCCTTGGAATCCTTTACCTTTCGTAGTACCTGTTACATCAATAATGTCTCCTGCTTGGAAAACATCAACTGTAATTTCTTTTCCTACTTCATATTCTCCTAGCTCAACATTTTTGAATTCACGAATGAAGCGCTTAGGAGCCGTGTTTGCTTTTGCAACATGACCTTTCGCAGGTTTGTTTGATAAAACTTCACGTTTGTCTTGGTAACCAACTTGAATAGCTTCGTAGCCATCAGTTTCCATTGTTTTTACTTGTAGTACTACGTTTGGCGTAGCTTCTACAACAGTAACTGGAATTAATTCGCCAGATTCAGTGAAGATTTGTGTCATTCCCACTTTTTTCCCTAAGATTCCTTTGGTCATGAGTACACCTCCATTATTATTAGTTTAGTTTTTATAGTTTGATTTCGATGTTAACACCTGATGGTAAGTCAAGCTTCATTAAAGCATCAACTGTTTTTGGTGTTGGGTTCACAATGTCGATAAGACGTTTGTGTGTACGCATTTCGAATTGTTCGCGTGAATCTTTGTATTTGTGAGTCGCACGAATAACTGTGTAAAGACTGCGTTCAGTTGGTAATGGAATTGGACCAGAAACGCCAGCTCCAGTTCTTTTTGCAGTTTCCACGATTTTATCCGCTGATTGATCTAAAATACGGTGTTCATACGCTTTTAAACGGATACGAATTTTTTGTTTTGCCATCTTGTTCCCTCCTTCGCCTATTTTGAAAAGTAGACATAGCTCCACGAAAATTTCCGTCACGCTCGTTCGTGGCAAAGCGTCCGGGCGTGTCGCAACCTCTCGTTTCTTAGCCGACAAAATCATTTTGATTTCGTCTGTGCCATTCACCTAAAGTAAACGCACCTTTGTCATTATAATATATCTAAATTCACAACGCAAGGTTTTTTTGCTGTAAAAAACAATTTATTTTCATAAATTTTCATTCAATTAAAAAAAGAGAAATCCTTCTCTTTTTTATAGAAGGATTTGTTGTTTTTCCTTTCAATTTCCATTCGCCTATTTAGAGGAAAAAGACAGTTCACTACATATTAAGAATATTTTTGGATATTCCTCTCTTTCATAGCCTCTCCTCTAATCAATTGTCTGCTGAAATAAAAAAAGTTCGAGGCAAAGGATCAAGATCCTTACCTCGAACTTCAACGTCCGAATAAATGTTACTTTGTTAGGCTTAAAATGAATTAAGCTTTGATTTCTGTAACGACACCGGCACCAACTGTACGTCCGCCTTCACGGATTGAGAATTTAGTACCGTTTTCGATAGCGATTGGGTGGATTAATTCAACTTCCATTGTTACGTTGTCGCCAGGCATAACCATTTCAGTTCCTTCTGGTAATTCAACAACACCAGTTACGTCAGTCGTACGGAAGTAGAATTGTGGACGGTAGTTAGTGAAGAATGGAGTATGACGTCCACCTTCTTCTTTAGTCAACACGTATACTTCTGCAGAGAATTTTGTATGAGGTGTGATTGTACCTGGTTTAGCTAAAACTTGACCACGTTGGATGTCTTCACGTGAAACACCACGTAATAACGCACCAATGTTATCGCCTGCTTCAGCGTAGTCTAATAATTTACGGAACATTTCAACACCAGTTACAGTTGTTTGAGCTGTTTCTTCTGCGATACCAACGATATCGATAACGTCACCAACACGAACTTGTCCACGTTCAACACGTCCTGTAGCAACAGTACCACGACCAGTGATTGAGAATACGTCCTCAACTGGCATCATGAATGGTTTGTCGTTATCACGTTCTGGAGTTGGGATATATTCGTCAACTGCAGCCATCAATTCAAGAATTTTTTCTTCGTATGAAGCGTCGCCTTCTAAAGCTCTTAAAGCTGAACCAGCGATTACAGGAACATCGTCACCAGGGAATTCGTATTCTGTTAATAGGTCACGAACTTCCATTTCAACTAATTCAAGTAATTCTTCGTCATCAACCATATCTACTTTGTTCAAGAATACAACGATGTATGGTACACCAACTTGACGAGATAATAGGATGTGTTCACGAGTTTGAGGCATAGGGCCGTCAGCAGCAGAAACAACTAAGATTGCTCCGTCCATTTGAGCAGCACCAGTGATCATGTTTTTAACGTAGTCCGCGTGTCCTGGGCAGTCAACGTGAGCATAGTGACGTGCGTCAGTTTCGTACTCAACGTGAGCTGTTGAGATAGTGATTCCGCGTTCGCGTTCTTCAGGAGCACCATCGATTTGATCGTAAGCCATTGCTTGGCCGCCGTTTTTCTTAGATAGTACAGTTGTGATTGCAGCTGTTAAAGTTGTTTTACCATGGTCAACGTGTCCGATAGTACCAATGTTAACGTGTGGTTTCGAACGGTCAAATTTTTCTTTTGCCATTTTAAAATATCCTCCCTAAAATTACAGTTTAATTTTTATTTGTCTGATAGGTATGTGATAGACAAAATTGCCGATCACATGCCCGTATCATCAAAAGTTATTTTACACGAAACTGCATAAAAAATACAGTCTCTAGATAAATCTCTTCACGAGACTACCTTGCTTTAAGAAATTATTCAGCTTTTCCGCCGTTTTTCTTAATGATTTCTTCTTGAACAGATTTCGGTACGTCTTCGTAGTGGTCAAATACCATCATGAATGTACCACGACCTTGAGTTGCTGAACGCAATGTAGTCGCGTATCCGAACATTTCTGCCAATGGAACGATTGCATTAACGATTTGTGAATTACCGTGTGCTTCCATTCCTTCGACACGTCCGCGTCGGCTTGTTACGTGTCCCATGATATCACCTAAGTAATCTTCTGGTACAGTAATCGTAACTTTCATCATTGGTTCAAGGATCACAGGACGTGCGTGTTTTGCAGCAGCTCTTAGAGCCATTGATGCAGCAACACGGAACGCTGTTTCATTTGAATCGACGTCATGGTATGAACCATCGTAAAGTTTTGCTTTGATATCCACTAATGGGTATCCAGCAAGAACACCGTTATTCATTGATTCTTCTAATCCTTTTTCAACTGCTGGGATGTATTCACGTGGAACCACACCACCAACGATTGCGTTTTCGAATTCGAAGCCTTTTCCTTCTTCGTTTGGTGTAAATTCAACCCATACGTGACCGTATTGACCTTTACCACCAGACTGACGTACAAATTTACCTTCCGCTTTTGTTGCTTCACGGAATGTTTCGCGGTAAGAAACTTGAGGCGCACCAACGTTTGCTTCAACTTTAAATTCGCGTTTCATACGGTCTACTAATACGTCCAAGTGCAACTCACCCATACCTGAGATAACTGTTTCACCTGTTTCAACGTTTGTTTCAACACGGAATGAAGGATCTTCTTCTGCAAGTTTTTGCAACGCAACACCCATTTTATCTTGGTCAGCTTTTGATTTAGGCTCAACAGCGACTTGGATAACTGGTTCTGGGAATTCGATTGATTCAAGGATAACTGGTGCATCTAATGCACACAATGTGTCCCCTGTTGTTGTATCTTTCAATCCAACAGCAGCGGCGATATCACCTGAATACACTTTGTCGATTTCTTGACGTGTGTTTGCGTGCATTTGTAGGATACGACCGATACGCTCTTTTTTGCCTTTTGATGCGTTCAATACGTATGAACCACTTTCAAGGACACCAGAGTAGACACGGAAGAAAGTTAGACGACCTACGAATGGGTCAGTCATTACTTTAAATGCTAATGAAGCAAAAGGAGCTTCGTCATCTGCAGGACGAGTTGTTTCTTCGTCTGTTTTTGAGTCAATACCTTTGATTGCTTCAATATCAAGTGGTGATGGCAAGTAATCAAGAACAGCATCCAACATCAATTGGACCCCTTTATTCTTGAATGCTGAACCAGCTAACACAGGGAAGAACTCAACGTTGATTGTTGCACGGCGGATACCGGCAATCAATTCTTCTTGAGTGATTTCTTCACCTTCAAGATATTTCATCATTAGTTCTTCGTCTGTTTCAGCAACAGCTTCGACTAATTTTTCACGCCATTCTTGTGCTTGTTCTGCATATTCTTCAGGGATTTCAGTTTCTTGGATGTCTGTGCCTAGATCGTTTGTGTAGATCTCTGCTTTCATCGTTACCAAGTCAATGATACCTGTGAAGTTATCTTCAGAACCGATTGGCAATTGGATTGGATGCGCGTTCGCTTGTAAGCGATCGTGCAATGATTTTACTGAGTATAAGAAGTCTGCACCGATTTTATCCATTTTGTTACAGAATACGATACGAGGTACTCGGTACTCAGTTGCTTGACGCCAAACAGTTTCAGTTTGAGGTTCAACACCTGATTGTGCATCAAGTACAGTTACAGCACCATCCAATACACGTAGAGAACGTTGAACTTCGATTGTGAAGTCTACGTGTCCTGGTGTATCGATGATATTTACGCGGTAACCTTTCCACTGCGCAGTAGTGGCAGCAGATGTAATCGTGATACCACGTTCTTGTTCTTGTTCCATCCAGTCCATCTGTGAAGCTCCTTCGTGAGTTTCACCGATTTTATGGATTTTACCAGTATAGTACAAGATACGCTCTGTTGTTGTAGTTTTACCTGCATCAACGTGAGCCATGATACCAATATTACGAGTTTTTTCTAGCGAAAATTCTCTTGCCATTTTCTTACTCCTCTCTTTGTTTAAATCGATTGTAAATTGACTTTCTGCTGTGGGATTAGCCGACAGACAGAGAGGATCTTACCAACGATAATGAGCAAATGCGCGGTTCGCGTCTGCCATTTTGTGTGTGTCTTCGCGTTTTTTAACAGAAGCTCCAGTATTGTTTGCAGCGTCCATGATTTCTTTCGCTAAGCGTTCTTCCATTGTGTGTTCACCGCGCAAGCGAGCGTAGTTAACTACCCAACGTAGCGCTAAAGTCGTACGACGTTCAGGGCGAACTTCAACTGGTACTTGATAGTTTGAACCCCCAACACGACGTGCTTTAACTTCAAGAACAGGCATAACATTATTCATTGCTTGTTCAAACACTTCTAATGGATCGTTACCTGTAGATTCTTTGATCAAATCAAAGGCATTATAGATAATATTAGCAGCAACACCGCGTTTTCCGTCAACCATTACACGGTTGATCAAGCGAGTTACTAATTTTGAGTTATAAATAGGATCTGGTAAAACATCACGTTTTGCAACAGGACCTTTACGTGGCATCCGTAACTCCTCCTTCCGAAATATTCTTCATAGTTGATCGAACGACTATTATATAGTAGGTTCGATTTTCATTTGTAGTAAATAATTAAAATTAAGCTTTAGGTCTTTTCGTACCGTATTTAGAACGGCTTTGTTTACGGTCGTTCACACCAGCAGTATCTAGTGCACCACGAACGATATGATAACGTACCCCTGGTAAGTCTTTTACACGTCCACCGCGTAATAGTACCACGCTATGCTCTTGTAAATTGTGACCAATCCCTGGGATATAAGCAGTAACTTCAATTAAGTTTGACAAACGAACACGAGCATATTTACGTAAAGCTGAGTTCGGTTTTTTAGGTGTCATTGTTCCCACACGTGTAGCTACCCCACGTTTTTGAGGAGAGTTCACGTTTGTTTGAGTTTTCTTAAAGCTGTTATATCCTTTGTTCAAAGCAGGTGAATTAGATTTTTCCACCTTTGATTTACGAGGTTTACGTACTAATTGGTTAATTGTAGGCATTCCTAGTTCCTCCTTCCCACGATTCACATCTAGTTCCACACATCCAGGTGGTTCTTTTTTTGCGATAAAAAATAAATGCAGTTATGCATCTTTATCAAATATGCTTTGATAAACAGTCAGCACGTCTCTTAACAGAGACCTGTAGATAAAGCACCTTGGTTAGAATATCACGGATAAAAAAGAATGTCAACCAAACATATACATTTTTTTCTATCCTATAAAATTTGTGTTATGCTCCCTATCTTTTTCGATCAAATCAAGCTAAAATAGCAGTTAAAGAGCTATAAAAATGCTGGAGGGATAGAAATGAACTTAAAGCAATTAGTAGGCATTAAAGCTGCAGAATTTGTTGAAGATGGCATGATCGTTGGACTTGGAACTGGTTCTACTGCCTATTATATGGTAGAAGAAATTGGCCGACGCATGCGCGAAGAAGGATTGAAAATCACTGGTGTCACTACTTCTAGCGGTACAAAAGCACAAGCAGAAAGCTTAGGTATCCCTTTGAAAAGTATTGATGAAGTCCCAGTCGTCGATTTGACGATCGATGGTGCCGATGAAATCAGTGCCGATTTTCAGGGAATCAAAGGCGGCGGTGCTGCTCTTTTATTTGAAAAGATTGTCGCATCTTATTCAAAACAAACGATCTGGATCGTCGATGGATCAAAAATGGTGGATCAACTTGGGCGCTTTCCACTCCCTGTCGAAGTCATCCCTTATGGTTCTCAACAACTGATGCGTCTTTTTAAAGAAAAAAATTATCAGCCTGTATTACGTCAAACAGAAACTGGGGAGACCGTCGTAACAGATAGTGGACATTATATTATTGACCTTCATTTAGAACGAATTGAAGATCCCGAAAAATTAGCGACTTATTTGGATCAATTAGTCGGTGTCGTCGAACACGGCTTGTTTTTAAATATGGTTTCAAAGGTTGTCGTTGCCTCTGAAAATGGCGTGTCTGTACTCGATACTCCCTTTCAAAAATAATGCGAAAGAGATTCGTTGAAAATGCCTAAAAAAACTATCTTTTTCAGTTACTTTATGCTACATTTTTACTTGTCTCAAACACTTAGAAAACTTTGCTAGAAAGGAATCACCATGAAGATTATCGGTTATGCACGTACAACTATCAATGATGTCGATTTGACGGCTCAAATGCAAAAACTCTCTGATTTTGGTTGTCATGAAATTTTTCACGAAACGTATGGTCAAAAAGACAGTTTATCTGACGCCATTTGTTTAGAAAAAGTCATCGAAAAAATGGAGCAAGGCGATACATTAGTGATTTGCCAGCTTCATCATCTAGGAAAATCGACAAGACAACTAACAGAATTCACGAAATTATTTAAAGACCGTGGGTTACATCTAGTCAGCATCACAGAAAAAATCGATACTCGCGAACCTATGGGGACGGTCTACTTCCAATTGATGGAAGGATTAGCTGAGATGGAGTGTGCATTGATCAAAGAACGCACGCTGATTGGATTAGATGAAGCACGCAAAAAAGGAAAAATCGGCGGACGACCAAAAATCGATGCCAAAACAATCAAAAAAATTCGTCGTCTCTACTATGAAAAGAAAGAAACGATCCAATTTATTTCTTCAAAATGTGGCGTTTCAGTCGGCACTTGCTACAAATATATCAACCTACCTGAAAAAGAGCTTCAGCAATTATTCAATTAATTAGCAAGTACAAACCCGTTGATTTCAATAATTGATCGAAAGAACCCACACTAAACAAACAGAAATTATTTTACTTAATAGATAAAAAGGTTGTCAAACAAGTTTTTTGAGTGAAAGCTCTGTAATAACGCTTGTTTACAGCCTTTTTTTTAGTTCGTCTGTGGTCTTTTAAACAAACAGCTTTCATTTTACAATGGAAATCTTATGAAAAACATTGTACAATAAGGCAGAACTGAAATTTTCAGAAATAACACTTATTTTAAAGGAGAGTTAAACATGCCAAAATTAGTTTTTTCTCGTCACGGTCTTAGCGAATGGAATGCATTGAACCAATTTACTGGTTGGGCAGATGTAAACCTAGCACCAGAAGGAATCGAAGAAGCAAAAGAAGGCGGACGTAAAATCAAAGAAGCTGGAATCGAATTTGATGTTGCTTATACTTCTGTATTAACTCGTGCCATCAAAACTTGTAACTTGATTTTAGAATACTCAGATCAACTTTGGGTACCACAAATCAAATCATGGCGCTTGAACGAACGTCATTATGGTAAATTACAAGGATTAAATAAAAAAGAAACAGCAGAAAAATATGGTGACGAACAAGTTCACATCTGGCGTCGTTCATACGATACTCTTCCTCCATTAATGGAAGCAACTGATGAAGGTTCAGCAGCAAACGATCGTCGTTATGCAATGTTAGACAAACGCGACGTACCTGGTGGAGAAAACTTGAAAGTTACTTTAGAACGCGCATTGCCATTCTGGCAAGACGAAATTGCACCAGCTTTGTTAGACAACAAAACTGTCTTAGTTGCTGCACATGGTAACTCTTTACGTGCATTAGCAAAACATATCGAAGGAATCTCTGATGAAGACATCATGGATCTTGAAATCCCAACAGGTCAACCACTTGTTTATGAATTAAACGACGACTTGACTGTCATCAAAAAATACTACTTATAATAGATAATCTATTATAAGTATGACAGCCCCCTCACCTCCTATTATTGTAAGAGATGAAGGGGCTGTTTTTTTAGATATTAGATAGACGGCAGTCTTAGCTATCAAATGCGAATGACATCAAATTACATAAGAACTAATGATCATAATAGTAAGTACTGTTTGAATAAAAAAAAATTAAGAGAAGGGGCGCAGCATTGAGAGAAAAAAGAACGTTTGGTTTATTATCTATCACGCCTAATGGCGCATGAACCACTCAGTAATCATTTCTAAATAACTCGAAAGATTCGTTATGTAAGACATTTTACTAACAGAGGTCGGGACAGAAGTGTTCAGCCTCGAGAAATAAGGCGCCATCCACGAAAATTGTTCTTCAAATTTTTGTGGATGGCGCCTTATTTCCGAAGAGGTTACTTCTGTTCCCGCCGTTTATTCGGTTTTAGGTGGTGGGAGAGAACTAATGTCCCACTCCCGTTTATTGAGCCATAGATAGCGAGAGGACAAATAGATTATATAAGCTATGTAACATCATGGCAGGTAATATATTGTTGGTTTTCACGTATAGATATATTGTAGCTAAAGTCAAAAATAGAACTTGGACCATTGCGAATAGATTTCCACCATATGTAAAGCTATGCCCATAGAAAAAGAATCCTGTTGAAACCAGCCCATACACTAATTTTAACCAATTAGAATCAGTTATACTCAAAAATAGGTAACGGTACACTAATTCTTCTCTTATTGGGGAAATCACTATGACAGAAAATAGAACAACACTCTCGTAATTTTGTGAGACTACTTCAAAACTGCCAAATACAAGTACCATATATATAAAATTCGTCACTAACAAAAGTAGCAAAGTGAATCCTACTTGTTTCATCATTGACAGATTCAGACCTTGTAATGCTCGATTTAATTCGGACATGCAAAGTAAGTAAATAAATAAAATCATTATTAGATTTAGACCCAATTGGTTATTTTCTAATAGTATGAGAATGGTCTTACTTCTTATTATTCCAAAGTTTGTTATACAAAAAATGGTTATCCAGACAGTTAGGATGATACTTTTTATGAGAGTTAGCCGCATATGATCTATCTTCATCTTGACCACCAATTAATAGAACTATGAATCATCTTGTCCCCCTTCTCACCGACTCCTGAAAAAGCAAGCAGTAATTGCTTAGATAGTTAAAACACTGTAATTCTCTTTCTGATCGCATGCCCAACATACAATGCTTATGTTTATTAAATAAACAATTTCTTTTGGTATCTCCCTTCCAATTTATCAACTTGCTATGTAAAAGTACTCTTTATTATTTTCATCACCACTTTCTCATTATACCTCTTCCTTTTTTTTCATAGCAAGATGTCAGACAATCATTCAGTTGTGGAGCGAATTTTTTTTGTAGAAACTTATTTGAATTTCATTCTTTTATCCTGTTTCTAAGAGGAAGTTTTCATTTATATGAGCTATCACCACAACTCTCCATCTTTTCTTATATTGCTAATAAATGAAATTAAGATAAAAATCAACCTCATAGAACTATTTATTTTATCATTTTTTTCTAATAATTGATGTTATGGAGGAAAAAGCGTTTACATGACCGCTATTTTCTCGGTTATGATTAATTTGTGAGATACAGACAGACTAAAAGGCTGCATCTTACAAACAAAATCAAAAAAAATAAAAATATAGAGTGAGGAGAGACAAGATGATCAAAAATAATTTAAAAACAATGATGGCAGCAGGTATGGTATTTTTAAGTTTAGGAGGATCCGTTTCGACATTCGCAACAAGTCTATCAACAACTGACTTCGTTAGTACAAGCAAACAGGCCATTGAGCAACAATTGTATATCCATAATGGTGACTTTAATGACGGGTTTGATCGTTGGATCGTTAGTGACCCAGATTCAAATAATCCCACACTTCAAACCGTAAATGGAAATAACTTTGCTTTAGCAAGAGATGGTGAAAATGTTCATCAATACGTGACATTAAAACCAAATACTACCTATACATTTAGTTATGATGTTGCAGCAAGCGAATCAGCACCAGGACGTGTTGAATTAGGGATCATGAATCACGGTGTTGGTTTCGATGTATTAGAACGCGTTGAACATAATAACGAGGACTGGGAACGTGGCAAACTTACCTTTACGACTCCAGACGCTGAAAATACATACCTTGTGCGCTTTGCTTCTACATGGAATGGTTGGGCGCAATATGACAATATCCAAGTAGAAACAGGCGTAACGGAAACAAGCTTGTTATCTGTAGGGAGAGAAGGCCATCTGGCGTTTGCCTACTTAACTTTAGATCAGGACCGTTTCAACAGCCGAGAAAGACTAGTCGTAACTGTTGATGGAAGATATCTTTTTGAGACACATAATGGAATCAATTACTATTCCTCTAGAAGATTAGTTGATGGCAACATTCAAATACGACAAACCATTGCTGGTACTGCAGGTCAAGTCGTCCAAGTTCATAGAGTACCTGGACACCCAGGACAAAATTTACCAGGACGAGTATTGTTAGAATCATATACTATTGAAGCAGATTTGTTTTAATCATAAATGACCATAAATCATACCATATCACATGAGCAATTGAATGATTAAGGTATTCATTTAGACGAAGCCACCAACAGGATATGACTCATTTGTCACATCCTGTTGGTAGCCTAGTCCGGAACAGAAAGAGCGTAACTCGCTTCTTTCTGTTCTTTTTTATTTGGTTAAGATTGTGCCATTCGTCTGCAATTGAAGGAATGGCGATTCACATTTTAGACATTCAAGTGGTTGACTTCAGGAGGACTCGCGAAGTAACTGAAGCAACGGTTGTCGTTGATTTCAGGTTATGTGAGACAGTTTCTACAAAAAAATGTGACTGCCAATTTTCAATTAATAGAAGACTAAGCAGTCACACTTTCTTACTATTTAGTTATTACTTTACCCCTGAATCGCCGTTTCCAATCCTACTTCGATCATGTCATTGAATGTTGTCTGACGTTCGCTGGCAGTTGTTTCTTCACCGGTGATCAGATGGTCACTGACCGTCATGATCGCTAGTGTTTGCACGTGGTATTTTGCACCTAGATAATACAACGCAGCAGCTTCCATTTCCACGCCCATCACACCTAGTTCTGCTAACTTGAATGTCTCTGTCAGATCGTCTTTGTAGAAAGAATCTTCTGATAGTACATTGCCGACGTGTGTAGTAAAACCTTTTTCTTTCGCTACTTCGTATGCTTTCAACAACAAGTCAAAATCACAGATTGGTGGAAAGTGGAAGGCGTTGAAATCCTTCTCAATCATGGAAGAACTAGTCGCAGCTCCTTGTGCTAACACCAAATCACGAACGTGTACGTCTTTTGACAAGGCACCGCATGTGCCAACACGAATCAATTTTTTTACGTCATAAGAATTGACCAACTCATGCGCATAGATCATCGCTGAGGGCATACCCATTCCTGTTCCTTGAACAGAGACTCTTTCCCCTTTATACGTTCCAGTATAACCAAGCATACCGCGTACTTGGTTATAACAAACTGGATTCTCTAAAAAAGTTTCTGCAATATACTTCGCTCTTAGTGGATCGCCAGGAAGTAAAATCTTGTCTGCAATCTCTCCTGGTTTTGCTTCAATATGAACACTCATTTCCGGACCTCTCAATCAATTTTTTATAGTAAAGAAAGTGTTTCTTTGATCAATGATTTAAATGTTTGTTTGACTCTTTCAGTTGTTTCAACGACTTCTTCGTGATTCAAGTTTGCTTGCATACCAGCAGCCAAGTTGGTGATACAAGAAATTCCTAAGACCTTCAACCCGCTATGAGCTGCAACGATGACTTCTGGTACAGTCGACATGCCCACTGCATCTGCACCCATCACGCGAGACATGCGAATCTCAGCTGGTGTTTCGTACGTTGGACCAGAATAGCCCATATACACGCCTTCTTTTAATTCTACGTCTAATGATGTCGCTGCTGCTTTTGCCATTTCGCGATACGCTTTTGTATAAGCTTCACTCATATCAGGGAAACGAGGCCCCATTTCTTCGTCATTAGGCCCAATCAATGGATTTTGACCTGTAAAGTTGATATGATCGGTGATCAGCATCAAATCACCTGGTGCAAATGATTCATTCACGCCACCACACGCATTGGTCACAACAACTGAATGCGCGCCTAGCGCAGCCATCACTCGCACAGGATAAGTGACTGTTTGCATCGAATGACCTTCATAAAAATGGAAACGTCCTTGCATCGCCAATACTTTTTTGCCTGAAAGCGTTCCGTAAACAAGTTGACCTGCATGTCCAACGACTGTCGAAGTTGGAAAGAACGGAATCTTATCATAAGGAATCACGATTGCTTCTTCGATCTCCTCTGCTAATTCACCTAAACCTGAACCTAAGATCATGCCAAAATCGATCGTTCCGACACCTTTGCTTTTGATAAACGCAGTCGTCTCTTGTAACATCTCATTTAATTTCATTGTTTTTCTCCTATATATAAAATTTTGATTATTCTATCTTACATAATAAAGCCAATGATGATTCATTGATGGATGATGCACGTCGTTATTTCAATAGTTTTAAAAAGCTTTCGCCATTTTCAGTTGCTGCTACGTTAAAGTTTTCGGCAATCGTTGCAGAGATATCCGCATAATAACCTTGTGGTAAACTACCTTGCCCACTCATTTGTTTACTATAAGCAAGTAGTGGCACATATTCGCGAGTATGGTCCGTACCAGTGAAAGTTGGATCATTCCCATGGTCAGCGGTGATCAATAATAGATCATCATCAGCCATTGCATCTAACAATTCTGGAATACGCAAATCAAAATCTTCGATGGCATGCGCATAACCAACCACATCGCGACGATGACCGTATAACGCATCAAAATCGACTAAGTTTGTAAAACTCAACCCAGTGAAGTCTTGCTTCATCACATTCAATAATTGATCCACACCGTCCATATTGCTCTTTGTACGAACAGAATCGGTGATGCCTTGACCATTGAAAATATCATTGATCTTACCGACTGCAATAACATCTTTGCCGGCTTCTTTCAACGAGTCTAAAACCGTATGTCCAAATGGATCTAATGCGTAATCGTGACGGTTGCTTGTGCGCGTAAAGTTACCTGGCTCACCAAGATATGGACGGGCAATGATCCGACCGATCATATAAGGATCATCTTTTGTAATTTCACGAACATATTCGCAAATCCGATAAAGTTCTTCTAAAGGAATAATTTCTTCATGTGCAGCAATTTGTAACACTGGATCAGCTGACGTATAAACGATCAAGTCGCCGGTTTTCATTTGATGTTCACCAAAGTCGTCAATGACTGCTGTTCCGCTATAAGGTTCGTTACAAACAATTTTACGTCCAGAGAAGTCTTCGATTTTCTTCAATAATTCATCCGGGAAGCCGTTTGGAAAAACACGAAATGGTGTTTTGATATTCAATCCCATGATTTCCCAATGTCCTGTCATTGTATCTTTGCCGACAGAAACTTCTTCCAATTTGGTCGCATACCCTTGATGATCTTGCACTGCTTCGACCCCTTCTAAAGGACGAATCGTTCCTAATCCAAGTTGCTCCAAATTCGGTATCGTCAGCCCAGCTTCTTTAGCAATATGACCTAATGTATCCGAACCTTTATCTCCGAATTTTTCAGCATCAGGTGCTTCTCCGATTCCGACTGAATCCATGACGATCAAATGTACGCGTTTAAACATGAGTATTCCTTCTTTCTATTTATTTTCTTTATAAAGTAAAAAGGGCGAGCCGAAAAAAACTTCCCGTAACCCGCCCTTTTTAATCACTAAACGATTATTTGGATTTTATATAATTCTTACCGTTGGCTTTTGGTCCAGATGCTTTACCTAAGAACGCCACTAAAACGATAATCGTTAATAGATAAGGCGCAATTTGTAGTAAAACTGGTGGAATTGAAGAAATCACTGGTAATTGCGCGCCGATGATACTCAAACTTTGTGCAAAACCAAAGAATAAGGATGCACCCATCGCACCTAGTGGATTCCACTTACCAAAAATCATTGCAGCCATTGAGATGAACCCTTGACCGACAATCGTTCCTGCTGAAAAGTTCCCAGAGATCGATTGAGCGAACACAGCTCCACCCATGCCTCCAAGAAGACCAGAAATCAAGACACCTGAATAGCGCATCGCATATACATTGATCCCTAGTGTATCTGCAGCTTGAGGATTTTCCCCAACAGAACGTAAACGTAAACCAAATTTAGTTTTGAAGATGACGAACCATGCGATAACAGCAATTAAAATCGCACAATACGCTGGTAAAAATGTATTTCTAAAGAAAATTTGACCAATCACTGGTATCTCAGATAATCCAGGAAATGAAAAGTAACCTAAGTTTTGTGAGATATTGTCTGTTTGTCCTTTACCATACCATGCTTTGATCAAAAATACACCTAAAGCAGGTGCCATCAAATTGATGACCGTTCCGCTGATGATATGGTCTGCGCGCAAGCTGATCGTTGCGACTGCATGGATCAAGGAAAAGAGAACACCAACCACGCCACCGACTAAAATAGCAATCCAAGGAGTCATTGAGCCTAATGTGTCACTCATCGTCAAGTTGAAGACGACTGCACTAAATGCCCCCATCACCATGATGCCTTCTAACCCAACGTTGACGATCCCGCTTCGTTCAGAAAACGTTCCGCCTAAGGAGGTTAAAATCAACGGTGTTGAATAAACAAGTGTTGATGTAAGGATCAAGGAAATCAGTTCTACTGTTGACATTACAGCTCTCCTCCTTCTTGATTTTGATGATTTGGTTTCGTTTCAATCGTTGCGACGATCTCCTCTTGTTTTTTCCCTTGGAAGAATTTCGCCATAAGGAAACGAATCAAGAAGTTGATCCCCACGAAGAAGATGATCAAGGCAATCGATACATTGACGATTTCAAACGGTACACCAGCACCAGTTTGCATCCCTAACCCACCGATTTTTAGAACACTGAATAATAGCGCAGATAACAAAATCCCGATGGCAGAACCAGAACCTAATAAGGAAACGGCCATACCGTCAAACCCAATGGATAATGAGGTTGTTTGAACGAAGAAGTTTTGGTATGTTCCTAGTCCTTCGACCACACCACCTAGACCAGCTAGTCCACCAGAGATAACCATGGATAAGACAATTGTTCGTTTACTACTCATTCCCGCATATTCAGAGGCATATGGATTCAATCCAACAGAACGGATCTCAAAGCCTAAGGTTGTTTTCTTCATGACGATCCATACAAGCACTAACGCAATCAGTGCCAAGAAGAGTCCGCCATTCACACGAGAGCCTCCAAACATCTGGGTCAGCCAAGGAATACGTAAGGAAGCATTCTCACTGATCATATTTGAAGAGTCTAAACTTGAACGATAAGATTCAGGCATTATTTCATGAAGTGTGTACGTACTTAAATAGAGCAAAATATAATTCATCATGATCGTTACGATAACTTCACTTGTTCCAAAGAACGCACGTAACAATCCTGGAATAGCTGCGGCCATTGCCCCAGCAAGTGCACCTAAAATCACGCACATTGGCAATAAAATGATTTTTGGTAGATCTGGAAAAGCTAACGCCGTCCAAATGCTTATGATCCAGCCACAAAGTGCTTGTCCAGAAAGCCCGATATTAAAGAATCCGGCTGAATTTGCAACAGAAAAACCTAAGGCTGTAAAAATCAAAGGTGTTGCTTGTCTTAACGTTTCACCGATACTTCGTTGTGAACCTAACGAAGCATTCAACATCGAAGAATATCCTTGGATTGGATGATAACCAAAGGCAACCATCAAAATAGCACCTAAAATCAACCCTAAAATAACCGAAAATATAGGTACTAGCAGATTACGGAACCTTTCGCTACGATCATTCATGTGTGTCACCAACCTTTTCTAACTCTCTACGTGCTTCTTCTAAAGTATAACCCGCCATCAATAGACCTAGCTCGTTTTCAGATGTTTCTTTTGGATCAACGATCCCCACGATTTTTCCTTGATGGATTACCGCAATACGATCGGACACATTTAAAATTTCTTCTAATTCAAAACTAATCAATAAAACTGCTTTGAACTTATCACGTTGCTCAATCAAACGTTTATGGATAAACTCGATTGCACCAACATCTAATCCACGTGTTGGATTCGCAACGATCAGTAGATCAGGGTCACGATCGATCTCGCGAGCAATGATGGCTTTTTGTTGGTTCCCACCAGATAAAGCTTTCGCTGGTACTAATTCGTTCGTTGTCCGCACATCATACTCATCGATTAAATCTCTAGCATGTTCATTCATCACACCATAGTTCAACAGACCATTTTTACTATACGGTTTTTGATAGTAGGTTTGCATGGCAATATTTTCAGATAACGTCATATCAAGGACCAAGCCATATTTATGTCGATCTTCTGGCACATGTCCTAGCCCAGATTCAGTGATTTTACGTGGTTTTTTATTCGTGATCTCTTCGTCTTTCAAACGAATCGTTCCACTTTCTACTTTACGTAAACCGGTTAACGCTTGGATCAACTCCGATTGTCCATTTCCATCGATTCCAGCAATACCTAAGACTTCACCTGCTCGGACTTCCAGACTCAAATCTTTCACTGCTTCTAATCCGCGGTTTTCTTTAACTACAAGATTTTCAACAGAAAGCACCACTTCTTGTGGACGTGCTTCTTTTTTCATTGTTTTGAATGAGACGGTTCTTCCGACCATCATATCGGCTAACTGTTGCGAAGAAACATCTTTTACATTGACCGTTCCAATCCCTTGACCACGACGAATGACCGTACAACGATCGGCAACTGCTTTGATCTCATCTAATTTATGTGTGATCAAAATGATCGACTTTCCTTCTTTGACTAACTCTTTCATGATCACGATCAATTCATCGATTTCTTGCGGCGTCAGTACGGCTGTTGGCTCATCAAAAATCAAGACATCTGCACCACGATAGAGTGTTTTTAAAATCTCCACACGTTGTTCCATACCGACAGAAATATCACGAACGTACGCATCCGGATTCACTGCTAAGCCATATTGTTCAGATAATCGTTTGATTTCTTCACGGGCTTTCTTACGGTTCAAGATACCGCCTGTACTTGGCTCACTACCTAGTACGATATTTTCTGTTACTGTGAATGCATCGACTAACATAAAGTGTTGATGCACCATTCCGATCCCTAATTGATTGGCTTTCGTCGGGCTCGTGATGTTTACTTCTTTGCCGTGCATCAAAATCTCACCTGATGTTGGCTCTAAAAGACCGGATAAAACATTCATTAACGTTGATTTACCTGCACCATTTTCACCAAGCAAGGCATGGATTTCTCCTGCTTTCACTTGAAGGTTGATGTTGTCATTTGCTTTGAAAGTACCGAATTGTTTCGTGATATTTCGCATTTCGATGACAATATTTTCTTGATCCACATTTTTCACATCCTAACAATTTATATCCAGACGACATTGTTTAAAAAATAAAAGGGACGATGACGATCGTTCACAAAACGTCGCTCATCGAGTAACCAAAATCCAAGGAGCTAAGCTACTTGTTACAAGTTGTTCCCTTATCCAAATCGGGATACCTAGCAACTTGCATAAAAAAACAACATTAAGTAGATAACTAAACGATAGCCCTGTTAAACAATTGTCCAACAAGGCTATAGAAATGGTATTTATTAGCTTTCAGGAGTTTCAGGAACTTCGATGTCACCTGAAATGATTTTTTCTTTTGCTTCATCCACTGCTTTTTTCGCTTCATCAGAAAGTTGGCCTTCAGTGATACCTACACCGTCTTCTTTCAAACCATAAACAGTGTGTTCGCCACCAGGGAAGTCACCCTCTGCTGATTGTTGTGCTAAATCTTTTACAACTGTTCCTACACCTTTAAGTGTTGATGTCAATGTGAAGTTTTTGTCTTCACCATTCAATGTGTAGTTTCCTTCGTCAGATTGGTCACGGTCAACACCGATTACCCAAACTTTTTTGTCACCTGATTCATTTAATGATTTTGCTTCTTGGAAGACACCGTTACCAGTACCACCTGAAGCATGGAAAATGATGTCAGCGTTTTGTGCGTACATACCTTGTGCGATTGAACGTCCTTT
Source organism: Enterococcus sp. DIV1304_2 (assembly GCF_050555445.1). Taxonomy (NCBI): domain Bacteria; kingdom Bacillati; phylum Bacillota; class Bacilli; order Lactobacillales; family Enterococcaceae; genus Enterococcus; species Enterococcus sp. DIV1304_2. The sequence goes on along the minus strand of NZ_CP187851.1, from coordinate 56,438 downwards.
ATCTGGAGCTGAGAAATCACCTGCGTATTGGTTCAATACTTCGATGTCTTTGTTCAACGCTTCAGCGCCTGCTTTAACTCCGGCATTGAAACCAGCTTCAAAACGGTCGATTACTTCCCCTTTAACGCCACCGATAAATCCAACCACATTTGTTTCAGTTGTGTAAGCTGCTGCAACTCCAGCAAGATAAGAAGCTTCGTTATCTTTGAATGTTGCTGAAACGACGTTGTCTTTTCCTTCGATCACATCATCAATGATTGCAAAGTTTGTTTCAGGGTTACTTGTTGCTTGTTCTTCGATTGCAGGTTTCAATTTAAAACCAATCCCAAAAATTGTCTTGAAGCCAGCGTTTAACGCTTGATCGATATTTGGAATATAATCTGATTCATTGGCAGATTGGAAATATTGGAAGCCATCGTTTCCACGTGACAAGCCTTGCTCTTTACCCCAATCTTCTAACCCTTCCCAAGCTGACTGGTTGAATGAACGGTCGTCGACGCCACCTGTATCTGTAATCAATGCTGCAGTTGCTGTTCCTGATGCACTGTTTCCACCGGTTGAATCAGTAGAATCTGAACCGCCGTTACCGCATGCGCTTAAAAGTAAGCCTGCTGATAGTGCGATAGCACCTAAACCAAATAATTTTGCTTTTTTCATTTCTGTAAAGCCCCCTAAAAGTAGTTGTTTTTTCAACAGTCAGCTGACTGAATTGAACATAATTTATAAATCTTTTTCTGAAAATGCGTAAGGTAATAACTCTCTTACGGTCATCGTTTTCGTCACACCATTGTCGCCAACCAACGTAACTGGCATCTCTGGCTCACAAAATTCTGCCATTACTTGGCGACAAGCACCACATGGAGAAATCGGCTCAGGTGTATGACCTGCAACGACTAGATGTGTAAAGTCCATTTCTTTTTCAGATACTGCTTTAAAAAACGCGGTACGTTCTGCGCAATTCGTTAAACCAAATGACGCATTTTCGATATTCAATCCTTGATAGGTTTTCCCAGATGCTGTCACTAAACAAGCACCTACTGGAAATTTGGAATAAGGCACATACGCTTTATCCAAGGCGTCGATAGCGATATCGATCCATTCTTGTTTGATTTCTGACATCTTTTTCTCCTTAGAATATTAATAGCCTTCGCCAGTTGAACCGGACATGATTGACACACCAGCACTTGTACCGATTCGTGTGGCACCTGCTTCGATCATCGCAACGGCTTCCGCTTCATTGTGGATACCTCCTGAAGCTTTGACGCCCATTTCTGGACCAACCGTTTCACGCATCAAGCGGATATCTTCCACTTTCGCGCCACCTGTTGAAAAACCAGTAGATGTTTTCACAAAATCAGCTCCTGCAGCTTTCGCTAATTCGCAAGCTTTGATGATTTCCGCTTGTTCTAACAAGGCTGTTTCAATGATTACTTTAACTAACGCGCGGTCTTTTGCAGCTTCGACTACCGCTTCGATATCTTTTTTCACGACATCGTCTTGTTCAGATTTCAAGGCACCGATATTGATGACCATATCCACTTCATCTGCGCCATTTTCGATCGCATTCGCTGTTTCAAATGCCTTTGTTTCGGCTGTGTTTGCTCCTAATGGGAAACCAATGACGGTACAAACAGCGACTGGCTCACCTTGTAGTTCCTCTTTCGCCAAGGCAACCCATGTTGGATTGATACAGACTGAATAGAAATGATGTTTTTTTGCTTCCCCAATAATGCGCATCACATCTGCTTTTGTTGCATCTGCTTTTAGAATTGTGTGGTCGATCATTCGATTTAATTCCATGTCTCTTCTCCTTCTACTCTGTAATGATGTCATGAATCAGGATAGGCTTCTCCGCCATATCACCGATTTCAATATTTTTATATAACAAGTCGATCACTGGCGAAATGTCTTCTTCATTACTATAGATCCTCAATAGCGATTCGCCAGCTTCTACTTTATCACCGATTTTCTTATTCAATCGTAAACCAACAGCATGATCGATCGAATCTTCTTTCGTTTTACGTCCTGCACCAAGCATCATTGCTGCGATCCCTAATTCGTTCGCAACGATTTTTGTCACGACACCTGTTGTCTTCGCTGGCAGTTCATAAATATAACGAGCAGTTAACAACCGCGCAGGTTCATCGACAACTGTTGGGTCGCCCCCTTGGTTCTGGATCATTTCTTTGAATTTAGCTAAAGCTTTCCCTGATTCAAGGGCTTCTTTTAGCATTTCGCGCGCTTCTTCGATCGATGCCGCTTTTTCGGCTAAAACGACCATTTGACTACCTAAAGCATAGCACATTTCAACTAAATCTTCCGGTCCGTTCCCTTGAAGTGTTTCAATGGCTTCAACGACTTCTAAGCTGTTGCCGATTGCTTCACCCAACGGTTCAGACATATCAGAGATCACTGCTACTGTTTGGCGACCGGCTAATTTGCCGATCCGTGTCATGGTCTTCGCCAAGCGTCTCGCGTCATCGATATTTTTCATGAAGGCACCGTCACCCGTCGTCACATCTAGCACGATCGCATCCGCTCCTGCGGCGATTTTCTTACTCATGATCGAACTAGCAATCAATGGGATCGAGTTGACCGTTGCCGTCACATCACGCAAGGCATACAATTTTTTATCTGCTGGAGCGAGATTGCCCGATTGGCCGATCACCGCTACTTTACTTTCGTTCACGGTGCGGATGAATTCTTCATCTGATAGTTCGATCCGAAATCCAGGAATAGCTTCTAACTTATCTAATGTGCCACCTGTGTAGCCAAGACCACGCCCTGACATTTTTGCCACAGTTGCACCTACACTTGCTACTAAAGGTGCTAAAATCAAGGTAGTTGTATCCCCCACGCCTCCGGTAGAATGCTTGTCGACTTTGATCCCATCTAAGGAACTTAAATCGATCACATCGCCAGAATGAGCGATTGCCAACGTTAGATCAGTGATTTCTTCATCGGTCATATCCTGATAGAAAATAGCCATCAATAATGCGCTGATTTGGTAATCAGGAATGTTATCATTTGTGTAGTTCGTGACAATGTACGAAATCTCTTCCTTTGATAATTGGTGTCCATCTCTCTTTTTTTCGATCAAATCGACCATCCGCATGCCGTAATCCTCCTCGTTCTTCATTCGGTATTATACAGGAATTTCGAAAAAGGTAAACCACTTTAGTAAACCGGTTTACTATTTTCTCGCAATGTATCTTACCAACTTTGTAAACACTTACATAAGCAATATAACGCCCTACTAGACCTTTGTCAATGTTTTTACGCTCTCACGAATAATTAATTTTGTTTCAAAGACTTTGTTCGGAACTTTTCTTTGTGGAAATTCAATCGTGTCAATCAAAAAGCGAGCTGCATAAAAACCAATATCGAAACTCGGTTGCTTGACCGTTGTCAACTTAGGGATCATATACTCAGACAATTTTAATCCATCAAAGCCGATGACCGAAATATCCTCTGGAATACGCTTGCCCATTTCATCGATTGCTTGGTAACAACCAATCGCCATGGCATCATTGCCACAAAATACCGCCGTTACATCTTTATGACGTAACAAGCGCTTACTTGCTTCGTACCCTCCTTGGACAGTCAAGTCTCCTTCTTCTACAAACTTACCGTTGAACGCCAGTCCATGATCTTTTAGTGCATGACGATAACCATTGAATCGCTCTTCTAACTGATAATAGCCAGTTGTCTCTTTTAACATACCAATTTTCGTGTGACCGTTTTTGATCAATAACGAGACAGCTTGATAAGCGCCTTCATATTCCTTCACGATCAAGCGACCGTTATCTCGACGATTCAACCCACGATCGATCAGGATGATCGGCATGTTGTTATAAAAACTACTATCAAGGGCATACTCTTGAGGCAACACATTCGGCGTCGCTAACAATAAACCATCTACGGATCGATGAGAAAGCTCCCTTAAATACTTCAGTTCATTGTCTTGACTATGTCTGGAGTTACAAAGAATGATGACATATCCTAAGGGGTTTAAATAACTTTCGACCCCTTCGATCACTTTGGAAAAGAAGAAATCCGTCACATCTGGCACGATCATGCCAATCGTTTTTGAGTGACGATTGATCACATTGGAAGCAAAATAATCTGGCTTGTAATGATGTTCATTTACGATCGACAACACTTTTTTTCGTGTCTTTTCACTAAAACGGCTGCCTTTATTATTTAAAATCTGTGACACAGTCGTCACTGAAACACCTGCCATCTCAGCAATATCTCGAATTGTCAGTTTCACTTTTGTTCCCCCTTTATATATGTAAATTCCCTAACAGTGTACCAAATGGTTTTCGAAATGGATAGAGGGAAAAAAGGCTTGGTCAAAAGTAAATCAATCCCATATAGATATTTGCTAAGCAAATTTCATAAACGATGTCTTATTTTTTCGAAGCTAGCTCTCACTTCCCCTAACCCACTCTATTTACCCATCTTACTTGTATGAACAAACAACGAAGCAGTCGAAGAAATTCTTACTCATTCCTTCGACTGCTCCGTTATTTTCATTCGATTATGTTCAATCTTCTTTTACACTTCGGATAATATAATAGCCTTTATCTTTGATCACGATTTCTGCGTTACCAAATGTTTCTTGCATTTTCTTTTGTGCGCTAGGTGCACCTTGTTTTTTCTGAATGACGATCGTTAAGGTGCCACCTGTACATAGGCGGGGATATGCGCCAGTCAAGATTTCATGTACAACTTTTTTGCCTGCACGAATCGGTGGATTGCTGACAATTGCAGCATAGTCTGTTTCTGTCACCTCTTCATAAATATTTGACTGATGAATCGCTACATTTTTGATTTGATTGCGCTTCGCATTTCCTTGTGCCAAGTCCACCGCTCTAGCATTGATGTCTACCATTTCAACAAAGCGCTCACTCGCATAGGCAAGAGAAAGCCCGATTGGACCATAGCCACAGCCAACATCCAAAATTTTGCCATCTGGTAGCTGTGCCCATTCAAAGGCATCGATCAATACACGTGAGCCATAATCAACTGTTTCACGTGAAAACACACCCGAGTCTGTCACAAACTGAAAGGTTTTCCCTCTTAGCTCAAATGACCATTCGTCAAACTCATGAGCAGTCTCTGGGTGTTCGGAATAATAATGATTCGTCATAGTTTCCATCCTTCTTATCTGTTAGTTGTTCATAGTCTAACGTGTTCCATGAGAAGGTGCAAGCGAAACTGTGTTTCTTCTGTTTTCTTTTATAAATATAACCATTTAATCGCGATACGGAAGAAAAAAATTTTCTTAGCTGCTCACTCTTCTCCTTTTTCGGTATTTGCGTAATCTGTTTCGTGAAAGTAGAGAAAATATCAATAGAAGTCCCATAAACCTTACTATTAGCGTTTTTAAGAAGACAAATATCTCCATGATATCTCTATTCATGAAACGCGCATGATTGACTATTACTTCCACTGCCCTTTATGATATGGATGAAAAATAATCATATTAGGTGAGGTTACTCTGAAGAACACAGGTTATCGCTCGGAAATGTCGAGAGACAGTAACGTGTAAAGCAGGAATTGTCGGATTAAGGCTTTTCCAAGATAACTAGAACTTGTTTCTTACGTCTCAGAAAGCCAAAGCTCAATTAACGTGATTACAATTGCGCCTTACAATTGCAAATTACACTTACCAATGTTTATTTGAGTACACCGCCCTTTATGTATTAAAGAGGCTTTTTTATGTTGTCAGCAAACCTCACGCCACCAAAAAACAGTAGTAAACCGCTTTAAGTAAGTGTGTCTTATTCCTCATTCTTTTGCTTTCTTAGGTGTATTGATTTCCTTTCCTAGTTGAGATTCGCTTCATCCATTGCAACCTATCAATCACTAGCCTTCGATCAAGAATCTATAAATCATTGACTCGCATAAAAATCAACTAGCGACTGATAAAACTGTCATGCTTCATTTCCTATTAAAAGTAATAGTGATTCGTTTCACATTCATTAAGGATTGTTTAATCTCTATGTGTGCTTCACGATAACTATTGTTTTTTTAAGAGGCCCATGAGACATTTAAAAGGAGAATAAAATGATAAAGGAGGCATAGCTGTATGTCGATCGAAAAATTAGAATATTTCTATATGATTGCCCGTTTCAACAGCCTCTCGCAAGCTTCAAAAGAGCTACATGTTAGTATTTCTTCGTTAAGTAGTTCTGTGAACTACTCACCACTTAGCTAAACCTACCGGTTTTTAACGCTTGAAGTGGGAGCTTCTTGGGAATAGAGCATACTTGCAAGCGTATTTCTTTACTCACAGCGGTTTCTCTTATTTACCAAGCTATCCCCGTAGTTCCTACGGTTTTTGATGATTGGATCTAAGCTAATCCCATAGAATGTAGTCTTAGACCTTCGGTCAGAATATTGATACTAGCATTGATATCTCGGTCATGATGAACATGACAAACAGGACAAGTCCATTCTCGAATTTCTAGAGATTTCTTGCCGTCTTTGTGTCCACAATTCGAACAGATTTGACTAGATGGGAACCACTTATCCACTTCGATAATATTTCGACCGTACCAGTCAGCTTTGTATTGTAACCTAGTCACAAAACTAGACCATGAAACATCCGAAATACTTTTTGCTAGTTTATGATTACGCAACATACCTTTTGTATTTAAGTCTTCTATACAGATCATATCGTGGTTTTTGATAATCTCTGTGCTCAACTTGTTTAGAAAGTCATTGCGTTGATTCATTACTTTTTCATGTAGTCGTGCTATTTTACGTTTTTGTTTTTGATAATTTCTAGCTTCAAACAGATTGATACCTTTTTGTTTAGCTAATAATGCACGTCTTGACAACTTACGTTGTTCACATTTTAGTTTTTTTGACATTTTTGACGTGAATTTATTGTTATCAATCTTTTGACCATTAGAAAGGATTGCAAAATCAGTTATACCAAGGTCAATTCCAATAGCGGAATTAGTTTTAGGAAGCTCAGCTATTTCTTCTTTACACAATAAAGAAATATAATATTTACCGCTAGAATGACGTGATATTGTAGCGGATTTGATCAGACCTTTAGGTTGTCTATGGAGCGTAATTTTAACTAACGACTTCAACTTAGGAAGTTTGACAAATTGATTATCAATCAAAGTGATTGTTCCATTTTGATTGTTAGTCGTATAGCTTTGAACTGGATTTTTCTTGCTTTTGAAACGAGGAAATCCGGCGGACTTATCACGAAAGAAGTTCTTATACGCCTTATCTAGGTTGAGTTGTGCATTTGCTAAAGCAAGACTATCCACTTCTTTCAAGAACGGAAAATCTTGCTTATATTTTGCAGGCGTTGGAAAACTCATTTTTTTAGAGGAATTTTTCCTAGTTTCTTTATAAGCTTTCATTCGGTCATCAAGCATTAGATTGTAGACCTTACGGACACAGCCAAAAGACTTAGCAAAGAAGGTTTCTTGTTCTTCTGTTGGATAGATTCTAAATTTATATGCTTTTAGTCGCTCCATAAAGCTCGCCTGCTTTCTATTTATGATTGTTTCCTTGATTTTGAATATATTTCTTAATCACATCAATTGGTGCTCCACCAGTTGTCAAAAGACAAAAACTTTTTGACCAGAACATTTCTTTCCAAAGAAATTGTTTGATTCTTGGATAATTGCGCTTTATCAAACGTGAACTAGCACTTTTATAGGCATTGATAAATTTTGTCAATTCTGTTTTTGGTTGAGCTTTGAACATAATATGAACGTGATCTTTATCATGATTCCACTCAACTAAAGTGATGTGATACGATTCTGAGATTCTTTCAAAAGTCGCTTTAGCGTAGTTAGATATTTCATTATCAATTACTTGTCTACGATATTTCGTTACTAAAACAAGGTGATAATAAAGAAGAAATACTGAATGGTTATTTGTGTCTAATTCCATGTTATATCAACTCATTTCTTGTATAGACTGATTTTAACATGAGACAAAATAAAAAAGCAATACGCCTTAGTTGTCGGTCTTCGAGTTACCAACGGTAACCCTCATACCGAACGGCATTCATCACCCACCTATAGAGGATGGGCGACTTCTGCCTAATTCTGTTAAATGAATCAGTAGACTATCCTGCTTTGCGTGTCGGTACAAGCGATGCTTCGTTTATCTTTGAAGCAAACAAATATCCAATCCGGCATCAAAACTTTACGATCGACTACCGTTATATTCCTTCATTGGATCTGCTAAATAAACTAAGTCAGAAAGAAATCGACTTTGCCATTACTTCTGCTACCCTAGATCACCCCAAATTTATTCAAACAAGGTTAGCCACTTTGGAACTTAAAGTAGCAATCAGTAACTATTTTGTAAAACCAGATGGGATATTATCCGCGGAAGTACTAGAAGAGTTACCTTTTATCTTTTTACTCGACCATGTAGAACATCAAGTGATTACGAAAAAAGTAGTCAAACAGCTGACCAATGAACCAAAATATGTCGTCTGTCCAGATAGTTTAGGAGCAGCGAAAATGATTACAGAAGGAAAAGGAATGCTATTAGCCAATACCTTTGTGCAAGAACTTTTAGCTATTGAACCTGTTTGTTTTGTCTCTCTACCAACATTTCCAACCATTCATTTTTATCTTTATAAAAACAGTGAATCAGAAAATTTTTACTTCTATCCAGAGGTTGAAAAAGAAATCCAAGCGATTTTTAATCAAACATGTCACACTACACAAATGATGGGATCTGCTGATACTGGCACCTATTACTTGCCAAAACGATGAATACTGAAATCAAAATAAAACAAGTATTTCAATGTCGTAAATGAACACCGATAAGAGATCCCAGAGAGATTTATCTTCGAAAAGTAAGGCGGCATCCACTGAATTTGTTCTTCAAATTTTGGTGGGTGTCTATTTACTTCCCAAAATGTTACTTCTATTCCTGCCATTTCAGTTAACTTTGAGTTAAACTGTTACTTTTTTCTTACTCAATCCTCTATTCTCCTCGCCTCTTTTCAGTTATCAAAAAAGAAAGAACGCCTATTCTTCCATCCTCTGATATGAGAAAAAACCAATTAGTTTCTCGCCTAAGTGGTAGGGTTTGACACGCATTTATGTTAAAATAGGTCCATTGATGGGAGAATCCAGGAGGCTATGTATGAATGATCCAATGAATTATTACCGTGTGGCAAGAGAAGAGTGGCGCGAATTTTACCGAAATGGTCAAGCTCCATTGACACAAGATGAACTAGATAGTATAAAAAGTTTGAATGACCGTATTTCCATGCAAGATGTTCGCGACATTTATGTACCACTTGCGCACTTGATTTTTCTGCATATGAAAGAGTTTGAATCCCTCTCTCTGAGCAAAGGGTTATTCCTTCATAAATATACTCAAGTCCCACCTTTTATTATCGGGATTGCCGGAAGTGTCGCAGTTGGTAAAAGCACCACCGCGCGCTTATTGCAAATGATTTTGTCTCGGACATTCAAACGAAGAAATGTCCAGCTGATCACCACAGATGGTTTTTTATATCCGAATAAAGTCTTAAAAGAACGTGGTATCATGGACCGGAAAGGATTTCCGGAAAGCTATGACATGGAAAGGTTGATCGATTTTCTTAATCAAGTGAAATCCGGTCAAGAAACAACCAAAGTTCCCGTCTACTCTCACGATGTCTATGATATTATTCCCGATGAATATGAACTGATCCAACAACCGGACATTTTGATTGTCGAAGGAATCAACACGCTTCAACTACCAGCTAATCAACAGATTTACGTCAGTGACTTTTTTGATTTCTCTGTCTACGTTGATGCAGATTCTGAATTGATCGAAAAATGGTATTTGGATCGCTTTGGCGCGTTACTTGATACAGCTTTTCAACATCCACAAAACTATTACTACCAATTTGCCATTGGTAATCGTGAAGATGCGTTTAAAATGGCAAGAGATGTATGGAAAAATGTGAATTTGAAGAATTTAAACGAATATATCTTGCCTACTCGTGGAAGAGCCGATATAATTCTCCATAAAACTGAAAATCATATTATCGATTCGATTTTCATGCGAAAATATTAGCATTTTAAAATAGTTCAACTATTTTGAGATAAATTTTAAAGGGATAGGGGTAATAAATGTGACGAACGTTGCCGATATGACAAACGTTGAAAAAATCATCGTACTAGATTACGGTAGTCAATATAATCAATTGATTACACGACGCATCCGTGATTTAGGTGTTTTTTCTGAATTATTGAGCCACCGTATTACAGCTGAAGAAGTGAAAGCCATGAATCCGAAAGGGATCATCCTTTCTGGAGGACCAAACAGTGTCTATGATGAGAATGCTTTTGGCATTGATCCTGAAATCTTCAATTTAGGCATTCCAGTGTTGGGTATTTGTTATGGTATGCAATTGATCACGTACAAACTTGGCGGTTCTGTTGAGCCTGCAAAAAACCGTGAATACGGCAAAGCATTGCTTGAAGTAACAGCCGATGATGCGGCACTATTCAGCCAAACACCGAAACAACAAACCGTTTGGATGAGCCATGGGGATCTAGTAACCAAAGTACCAGAAGGTTTTGAAACTGTTGCTACAAGTAGCGATTGCCCAATTGCATCGATCCAAGACAAAGAACGTAACTTCTACGGTATCCAATTCCACGCAGAAGTCCGTCATTCAGAATATGGGATCGAATTATTACGTCATTTTGCTTTTGACATCTGTCACTGTGAAGGCAATTGGACAATGAATAATTTCATCGACATGCAGATCGAAAAAATCCGTGAACAAGTTGGCGATAAAAAAGTCTTACTTGGTTTATCTGGCGGAGTGGATTCAAGTGTCGTTGGTGTCCTTTTACAAAAAGCGATCGGTGATCAATTAACATCGATTTTCGTTGACCATGGTCTATTGCGTAAAGGCGAAGCGGATCAAGTCATGGAAAGCTTAGGCGGAAAATTCGGCTTGAACATCATCAAAGTAGATGCAAGAGAACGTTTCTTAAATAAACTTGCAGGTGTCTCTGATCCTGAAGAAAAACGTAAAATCATCGGTAACGAATTCGTATACTTATTTGACGACGAAGCAACAAAGCTTGCCGGCGAAGAAGGTGTGTCTTTCTTGGCACAAGGAACACTTTACACCGACGTAATCGAAAGTGGAACAGAAACTGCCCAAACGATCAAATCACACCACAACGTAGGTGGCTTGCCTGAGGACATGCAATTTGAATTGATCGAACCATTGAACACATTATTCAAAGACGAAGTCCGCGAACTAGGGACACAGCTTGGTATGCCTGACTCAATCGTTTGGCGCCAACCATTCCCTGGACCAGGTCTTGGTATCCGTGTCTTAGGTGAAATCACTGAAGAAAAATTGGAGATCGTCCGTGAATCAGATATGATCTTACGCGAAGAAATCGCCGCTGCCGGTCTTGACCGTGACATCTGGCAATACTTCACTGTTTTACCTGGTATCCGTTCTGTTGGTGTCATGGGCGACGGTCGTACGTATGACTACACAGTCGGTATCCGTGCGGTCACATCGATTGATGGTATGACAGCTGACTTTGCACGTATCCCATGGGATGTGCTACAAAAAATCTCTGTACGTATCGTCAATGAAGTCGCACACGTGAACCGTATCGTGTACGATATTACCTCTAAACCACCAGCAACTGTGGAGTGGGAATAGAATAATCAAAAAATCCGGGCTCTTTGTCAATAAGGACTGATGAGTTGCGAAAAATTAAATCTGGGTCAGAATGAACCACATTCTGGCTCAGATTTTTTGTTATCTAACTTTGATTAATTGATTGGTCAAAAAGATTCTAATTTTCATGTTCTCAAATGATCTAAATCCGTAGGATACTCGTTTCATCGTTTTTATGTGGGTATTCTTTGCTTCTATTTTTCCATTGGAGTAAGGATAAATCATCGCATTGGCGATGCCTTCTTCGTAGGTCAGTAGGTTTTGAAGTTTCTCACGAAAGCCGTCATCTAACGTTTCGGGAAGTTCTGCCAATAAGGAGAAAAACAAGTCAGGGTCTTTGTCTCGAAAAGCTTCAACTAATTCATGGAAAAAGGGATATGCCTCCTTTAGGGGCTTAGAAAAGCTAAGCAATCGATCAATCATCATTGCTTCAGTAAGAAATGGGTATTTAGGTGCTCGGAAACTTTTCCATGTTTTATACTCATAGTGATTAATGTTTGCACGATTTTTTAGCAGAAAGCGCCAGTTCTTTTTCAGTTTTTCTGCATGGCTTTTCTGTCCTGCTTTACGCAGTTCATTCATTTCACGGATACGCAACTCATTGAAAGCTTGATTCATGTGTTTGACAATATGGAACCGATCAATCACTACTTTCGCATTTGGCAGAACGCGTTTGGTGAGCTGGAAGTAGGCGGCGTTCATGTCTGTGACTAAGAATTTTACTTCTTCTGGATTGGTGCAGCCCAAGAAATAGTTTGTTAATCGAGGTAATTTACGAGTAGGTAAGATATCAATTAAATTACCTGTTTCTCCATCTGCGCAAATAAAGCTCATTTTATCTTCTATGGAAGTGTGCGAACGAAATTCATCAACCATCAATACTTTGGGGAGAATCCTCTTAGTGGGCTTTGGTAAATAGCTTTTAAACTCTTTCAATGTACGAATAACGGTAGTCAAAGATACCTGACAGCTTTTCGCAATAAAAGATAAAGAGACTTTTTCAGTCAGTAAAGAAGCAATTTTATATCTGACATGATCCGCAATTGAATGTCTTGGGCGTACAAAATAGCTTTGAGCAGTCCAATGGGTTCGACAGTTTTTACAGGTATAGCGTTGCTTTTTTAAGCGCATAACCATTGGCATATGATTGTATTGTTCAAAGCGGACAATGATTTCTTTCTTCCCATTTTTCACCACAATTGCTTTCCCATTTCCATCTACCACAGTAGAACCACAACTTCTACAGGCACAAGGATCAGGTGAGAGAATGGCATTAATGACCAATGTCTTTTCCTTATGAAAGATCTCGTAAGAGATCTCAGTAATCATCAAATCTTTATCTATTAATCTTAGCATTTTTTTGATAGAATCATTCATATAGCATATCGTCCTCTCAGTTGTTTATTTTGTGGTGATTTAATCATACTAGAGAACGATATGTTTTTTAATACCTAAAATGAAAATGGGACTGAAGAATCAATTTTGATTCATCAGTCCCATAAATTATAGAGCCCAAATTTGATCGGTTGCTGCTTATTTTGCTAGATTCAACGATCTTCAAGATCCAATCATAATTCCATTAATTTTAAGTACGGTCAAAAATTCCTCTACATAACTATCTTTTTCATCATCTGTAAATTCTTGATCTAAACGATACTTGTCTCGCACAAAGGCTTTTATGTTTTCTTTCGTCGATTCAGCCTTTAACAAATTAAATATATCAATTGCTACGTCATTGTCTAAAACAAAACGTTCATCCTCGACCATGATGTATAAGTCATTTCCCATTTTTTCATATGTGATGTGCTCATTGAGTTTCATGTCTTCCACTCTTTTCGTTATTCATTTGTACAGCTACGAACCATTTGATGCTTTAGGATTTCCTTGATCAAATTACACTCTGCTTCGTCTACACCTTGGGTATCATTGGTTGCATAATAATGATGTGCACGACATCCTCCACCGCATAAGTAACGGAATGAACAATCGTTACATTTTGTTAAATGATTGATGCTTTGAGAGCGAATAAAGGTAATATTCTCTTCGCCAAAAACCTCGCTAAGTTGCTTTTCTCTAATATTTCCCAGTTTGTAGTCAGCAGTTTCTAACAGTTTACAGGCAAATATATCACCAACAGGATTGATTGCAAATTCTCCAACGCCAAGTCCACAGGATTCTTTGATGGTGAAAGGTTTTAAAAATGGTGAACGATTTTTGTTCTTTTGTTTTAACTCGATTTCCGTTCTCTCACTCTCAGTTAAAGAAATCTCTGCCATTTTTGCACGTCCTAGTTCACTGAATCCGCCTAATTTATAATTGATGTTATTCTTCTTTAAAAATTCCACCGTTTCGTCAATATTATTGAAATTATTATTGGTAATGATCGTATTGACTGCAATATTTGGATAATTCAAGTCTAATAGATTTTGAATCCCTCTCATTGCTATGCGATAACAGCCTTTTCCTCTATTTTTATCATTTGCGACTTGGTCGATCGAATCTAAGCTGATGGTGATCGAAGCACATCTTTCAGCTAGAAACGCTGCATCTTTTGCATTCCGTACTAAAGTCCCATTCGTGATCAAACCAATAGTTAGACCAATTTTTTTGGCATAATCGATATATTTTAGCGCATCCTTACTTAACCCAACCTCACCGCCAGTAAAGATAATTTTCTTTACACCGCAATCCTTCAATTGATTGAGAACGTCGATCCATTCGACAAAATTTAAACTATCCTCATATTCCTTTTCAGGACTGGCTTCTGCATAGCAGTAAACACACTTCAAATTGCATTGATGGGTCATAACCAAATAAGCTGTCTCTGGTATTCCATGCTCCGTTTTTTCTACTTCAATCGGGTCTTCTAAAAGGATTTGAAACAGATCCATCTTTTTCTGGGTTGCCATTGGTAGATGTTTGTAATCTTGCTTTTTTATTTTGTTTAATTCTTCTTGATCAACTAATATCCATGTACTACGTAGGACATTATGTACAATAAATTGTTCATTGAATCGATAGGCATGAAGATTCTCTTTGATTCGGATAAAATCACCTCATTTTTTAAACCACAAGTTCATTTTCGCAGGGTAAACCGAAGGGAGCGCCCACTTTCTGCACCAAAAATAAGTAGGAAAAATTTAAAACCCCTTTCAAAAATAAGCTGAAAGTCACAAAAATCGCATGAACAATTTCCGTAATCTTCAGCTTATTTCTTGAGGTAAGACATGTTGTCATCGTCTCATCTCTATTTACGATCCTTGACCAGCAATAATCCCACAGTCGCATGGAACTGCGTATGTACCTGTAATTCTTTTCAATTCAGGTTTTTTGAACATTACTATTCCTCCTTTACGTTTTCAAACCATATCAAAAAATCAGCATGATCATACGAAACAACATAAATTCTGTTAAGTAACTACCTAATTTTTCTGTCTTTACACACTCATATATTTATGAAAAAAAGAGAAAAATAACCTTTCCATTTTTTCCTAATAAAAGTATAATATTCTTTATAATGATTTGTCAACCACGTACTTAAGGAGTGTAATGGAAAATGAAATTTTTTTCAAAGAAAGGCTACATATATCTATTTATATCTATGTTATTAGTTTTAGTAACCGTACTAACCACCTTGATTGCTCCCTTTATTCTTAATAGTATCAATAGTTATCAGTCAACCACTATTTTTCCTATTATCTTCCTAATAATTGGTGCCATGTCACTCTCTTATCTTTTTCAGGTTTGTTTGATCATTTACCGAGAAAATTTTGCAAAAAAATTCAATTTGAACTCAATTTCCGATTTGTTAGCCAAAATATATACTTTGAAATTTGAGAAATATATCAATTTAGAATCTGGTAATCTAGTCACTCGAATTTTCAGAATTGTGGATACTTCCTATATGTTTATGACGACCAGCTTCTTTTTAGTACTGAAATCAGCCATCTCTATTCTTATCGTGTTAGGTATATTTTTAACGCTCGATTCAACTATTTTCCTGATTACGCTTCTTTTGATCCCTATTAACATCTTCTCTTATCTTTTTATCAATAAAACACTCAATCAAAGAATCAAAACGATGCAAGACGAAAATGCCAATGCTCAAAAAGATTTGATTTTGCTCTTGGGTAATCCAGAACAATTTAAAATGTTACCTAGCTTTGATACTGTCAAACAACTAACTTCAAAAACACTAAAAAAAATGTACACAAGTTTGGCATCAACAAATAAATTTGCTCAAATCACTAGTTATACTGTCTCATTCATCAACCAACTTTCTCAAAATATTATTTTTATAACGATCAGCTACTTGGTGTATAACCAACAGCTCCAGTTGAATAATATGATGGTAGTTAGTATATTAATGCCCGTTTTCTTCACTTCCCTTTCTGATTTATCCAAAATCAATGTCGATTATCGAACAGTCGTAGCAAACCAACAATTTGTTCAAGAAAACTTAGAACTTCATCAAGAAGATTTATCCGGCACACCAATTGATCCAATCACTAGCATCAAATTTACCGATCCGCAAATCACGATGGCATTAAATGCGAAAAGAATCCATTTGTCATTGACTGAAACACTGAATTTAGGAGATATTTGTTATATCGAAGGCCCTTCAGGTTCTGGAAAATCGACGCTGATAAAAGCCATCTTGAGCTTTTATGCAAGTAATGGTATCTATATCAACGACCTCCCTCTTGATCAGTTGAATGGAAAGCAAGTCAGAGAACAAATCACTTATCTTTCTCAAACAACTTTGCTCTTTTCAAATACACTTGAATACAATATCACTCTTGGTCAACCGATTTCAGAAGAAAAAAAAGAAGCGCTGAGAAATTCAACACTGCTTGCTCCGATTTTTAAAAACAAAGACTGGGATTCTTTAATCATTGATAATGGCGCAAACCTGTCGGGGGGCGAAAAACAACGCGTGTTCATTGCCCGTATGATACTCCAAGACAGTAGGATATGGATTCTAGATGAAAGTACGAGTAGTATCGACAAAGACTCTGCGGATGCCATCTTTGACACACTCATGAACGTAAGACAAAATAAAATCATTTTATTCACCTCTCATGACAAGGAAAATAAAAATTTTGCCAATAAGTTCATTCAAATCTCTTCTCGTGTAGAAACGATTGTATAGATCTATCCTCCGTCCTCTTCAAAAAACAAGTAAGAATCCACAAAAATCCGATGAACGACTTTTGTGGATTCCTGCTTTTATCTACGCTAGATATTTTCCTTTTGGACTAATAGTAAAATTGTTATTCTTTCTTTTCTAACACTACTGCTAGTGTCGGCGAGTTCTCATCATAAGGACTTCCTTTTACATCCCCGTAAAACCCACTAACAACAAAACCAGCCGCTTCCATTTCTTTTTGCAGAGTTTCTTTTGTAAAATACGTCATCCATAGATAATAATTTTTGTTTTCATGATCGGTAAGGATCGTCGTTTGTTCTAAAGTTACACGTTCGTTGTATTTTGTATTATATTGTAATGCTACATGAGGTTCCTCTGTCCAGAATCCTCCGTCTGGACAAGTATCCCAAACTCGCTTTTCTTCAAATGATTGATAACTTGCCATCGAAAAAACATCCAATAAAACTTTCCCCGTCGGTTTTAGATGCTGATAAATATTTCCTAATAATCTTTTTCTATCACTCGCTGATAACGCTCCAAAGTCACAATAGATCATTGTGATGCTATCGTATTGTTTATCTAAATCCATTGTCAGATAATCTGCATAATGGTACGTAATCGGTAACTGTTGGTCTTCCGCAGATTTTTTGGCATATGCTATCGAACGCTTAGAAAAATCAAGCCCCGTTACTTCATACCCTAATCGACTAAATTTTTCTGCATAGATTCCCGGACCACAGCCAATATCTAATAACGTTGGATAGGCTTTCGGCGGGATTACTGTATTGATCCAACGAACAGATTCATCAATAAACCCAGCTTTTCGACTTGCGCCTTCAAATTCAGGGTCAAGATGTGCTTGGAGCATTTGCTTTGAGATATGGCGATCATCCCAAAATGCACCTTTCGTTTGTTGGTAAAGTGTCGGTTTGTTTAAAAGTGTTTCAATCATTATCTTCCATCTCCTCTTTTTCTTTTTATAAATTTAAACAAAAGAAAAAAGCCGTAGATTTTACTCTACGGCTTCCCTGCATAAGGCGAAGATGCGAGTAAAATAAAATCAAATACATAGGTACACTAAATAAAGCTGGATATCAGCTCAAATTTTTACCTATTGAATTGATTTTATTTACTCGCTTCCAGTCATACCCATGTCACTGATTTTGTCACATCTGATATGCCGGATTCATCACCTTTTTCTGTTAAATTTATAAGTATAGTTTAACAAAAATAATCACAAATGTCACTGTTTTTTTGCTAACTCGACTTCTTATGCACTATTGAAACTGTATAGATACTAAATGATTAGTACACCAGAGAACTACTTTATTGAAAGTTAAAGCAGAAAATATAACGAACTATTTTCTGCTTTTTGTCATATATTTAACAATTCCAAGTAACTCTAATCTCCAGCCACTTCATTTATTTTAAGGCAGGCCAAAATGCTTTATTTGCTTCGTGTAATTCATCCAAAACTTTTTTACCTGTCTGATAATCAGGAATGGTTTTATTCAGCATAACTGCTTCTAATGCCGTTTGGTAAGAACCCGAAAGTGCAGCATCAACCGTCAGTTTTTCATAAGCTTTTTGCATTTCCATCAAGCCTTTTTGCATCGTTGGAATCTCACCGATATTGATTGTTTCAGCACCCATTGCGCCAATATAAGCTGGTGTTTCGATCACCGCTTCGGCATCAAAGTTTGAAATCGCCCCGTGATTCTTTTTATTTACTGTAAACCGTTCTCTCGTATTATGGATGATCGCATACGCAATATCAACAATGTAATTGCCATGAACACCAGCATGTAGCGAGGAATCCTTCGCTGTCCCCGCAGCAATTACTCTTCGGCATTCCTCATAAATACGTTTCTCACGTCCTTGCATCACATAATCACCACGAGTAAATTCAGGATCATCATGTGCAACCATTTCATCTGGTGTCAAATAGTACTGTAAATAGCAATTTGGAAAATAGTCAGGGAATCGTTTGAATAAACGAATCATCTGTTTATAGGTGTCGATCCAATATTGATCACCGACCGTTTCATCATTTGACATCAATAATGTATCGATTTTTCCACTTAGTACATCTTCTCGTAGTCTTGGCAATAGATCCTGCCCATTTTCATCAATGACATTCGTCCACCAACCAAAATGGTTAAGTCCAAAATATTTAAATGTCAGATCCTGTAAATCCTTATTGAAATACTTAGCAATTGCCCCCTCAATCGAAATCGGCATATCACAAATACACAGTACTTTCGCATCAGGGAATTCACGATAAATTGCTTCAGACAAAATCGCTTCGGGATTTGTGTAATTTAAGATCCAAGCCTCTGGACAAATTTCTTTTACTTTACGAATAATCTCTAAGACAGCTGGTATCACTCGTAAAGCAAATGAAAAACCTCCCAATCCACAAGTTTCTTGCCCGACGACTCCATTGCGTAAGCAGATTTTTTCATCAATCGCTCGTTGTTTATTCAGACCTGGACGAATTTGCATAAATAAAAAATGAGCATCTTGGAATGCCTCATCAATATTCGTAGTAAAAGAAACCTTTACCTTTGATCCGGTTTCAGAGTAGTACATTTTTGTATATTGTCCTAATAATGATACCCGTTCTTCATCGTTATCATATAAAACCAACTCACTTAGATTTAATTCTTCCGCACGTTTTCGCAATACTTCTAAAATACCTGGTGACTGCGTGGAGCCACCACCTACCATGACAAATTTATTTCCCATTGATTTGTTCCTCCAAGCTTCTTTTAATGTGTTTGTGTGCTAGTTAAATAGTTTAAGTATTCTTCAACTTTTTCTCGTTCTTTCTCAACACCCATACCAATGACGATCTGTATATGTTTCCCTTTATCAACAATTCCTGATGATTTCACTTTATTATTTAAGATAGACATGTCCACCTTTGCTTCATCTTTCACATCCACCCGTAGACGAGTATAGCAATTCATCATACTTGCAATATTTTCTGGACCACCTAGACCTGAAACGATATATTGGATTTGTGGATCA
Organism: Enterococcus sp. DIV1304_2; assembly: GCF_050555445.1. Taxonomy (NCBI): domain Bacteria; kingdom Bacillati; phylum Bacillota; class Bacilli; order Lactobacillales; family Enterococcaceae; genus Enterococcus; species Enterococcus sp. DIV1304_2. The sequence continues at coordinate 36,543 of NZ_CP187851.1, read as the reverse complement.
AAGGTAGTCGCTGACGCTGGCAGATCTATCCCTTGTTCAGAATTCCCCTCTTCCAAGGCTACTTCTACATCATCAGATTTTTCTCGTCCTAATGTCGGAATATCAAGTTTTACGATAAGTGTTTTGAATACAAAATATTCCAATGCTGCTGTGACAATAAATACGATCGGAATCAAATATTGTCGCCCTAAATGTGCTGGAAAGGCGAAACTATTGATAATCATATTGATTCCTGTATCAAATTGAATACTGATACCTACTAAGTTCGTGATCAACATACTTAGCCCATAGACAACTGAATGAGCCAACCATAGAACAGGTGATAAAAATAAGAATAGAAACTCCAGTGGTTCTGTTACACCAGCTAGAAAAGCCGTAGTAACTGTTGGAATCAAAATGCCGGCTACTTTCTTTTTATTCTCCGGTTTTGCTGTTTTCCATAAAGCAAAAGCAATACCAATCGGTAAAGAAATAGAACCGAAGTTGGCTAAATAACCAATTGACGGATGCATCGATGTAATCTGACTTGCGTTTCCTAGCTCAGCTAACCAGATATTAAATGCCCCATTGTACATTTCTCCGGCAATTTCTGCTGTTCCCCCAAGTGGTGTATAAAATAGTGGCATCCATAGAAAATGATGTAATCCTAAGGGTAACAACATCCGATTTAAGAACCCATAGAAGAAAAAACCAACAGCGCCTGCGGTAGTCGTTGTCCCTACCACTGCCTCAACCAGATGATTGATGATTGGCCAAACGTAAGTAATACCCATTGCAAATAGAATCGTAGCAAAGACAATCAGGATATAAACTGACTTTGTGCCTGAATAAGGTGAAAGGTATTTATGCAGTTTGATTTCACCAAAGCGATTCACCATAAATCCAACAAATACCCCAAGCAGAATTCCTAGAAAAACCCCCATATCTGTCACCTGAATACCAAAGACCAGCCCTTGTCCAGTACCATACAGCCCTTGTTCACCAGCTTCAGCTAATGTGTTGGTCGCTGTTAACCAAGCATTGTTTGCATATAGAAAAACTAAGTAAGTAATAATGCCCAAAATTGCAGCATCAGTTTTGTATTTTGGTTTCGCTAAAGCTGCTGCTATTCCGACACAAAAGATAGCACTTAGTTGACCAATCATTCCTCCAGACAAAATACTATAAACAAAATTTCCGACGTTTTTCGAGAATGTTGGCATCATCTCTAGACTGAGAATGGCACATACCGAAAGAATGATTCCAGTCACTGCCATAAACATGACTGGTTGGATAATGGCTTTCGAAAATATACTTGCTGACTTCATAAATTTTTCCCGCATCTTCTTCTACCCCTTTATAAGATTATTTGAAGCTTTCAGCCAATGAAAACAGTTGATCACGACTGAATATTTCCATAGTGATATAAGGCAAAACCTTGTTTCTCTAATCGCTGCTTTAACTCAGATGAACAGAGGATAACTACTTCCTTTACTCTTTGTACATTAAAAGAAGAATGAAAATAAAGGATTTCGTCAACATAAGCTGGATGAACCATCAACTCCGTTACTTGATCTTCTTCTACTTGGTTTAAGACGACTTGTATCTCGCTTAAACACTCTTTCTTCCTCGATGCAAAGGTAGCTTCTAAATTACGGATTTCTTGAGAATCCATTAAATCTAAAAATCCAGTAATTGATTTTTGATAAGGAAGTGCTAGATTGTCTTCCAGCTCAAATGCGTTTCTAAAACATAATTGATATTTCTCGGCAATTTTTGCTGTAATTTCGTAGTTCTCACTGAACGTATGCACATGATGATGGCTATCCAAATGAGTCAAGCTCATACCGTTATTCAGAAGATAGTCGATTTGGGCACACCATTCATCAAATATTTCAGAATCCTCCATTTCATTTCGCTTCTCTTGATATTCATTCAAATTAAAAAAGTTTCCTTGCTCATCAACAAGGGAAGAGCCTGAAAGCATAGGTTTTCCGCAAGTTAATACCAGATGCCCACCCACACCAAGTCCAGGATGCTTTTTGGCTAATTGGATCGCTTCATTACAGCCAGGCATATTTGCCATCAAAGTAGTAGAAGTGAGTACACCATTTTTAAAAGCTTCAATAATACCTAAATTTACAGCAGGCGAATAGCCAAAATCATCTGCATTAATAATGATTTTTTTCATTTTTTATCCTCTTTCATTAAAGAAATTACTTTCATTAAGTCATTTACTTTGTTTATGTATGTAGTATAATTTATCAAGATAGCGCATACAATGCTTTTAAAATAAGATGATTGAGCTTTCTTACTTTGAAAGTACTTTCAGACGAGGAGATTAGATATGGCAAATATTTACTACTGTAATCGTTTATTTCCAAATAGTAATTTACGGAATGAAGATGAACAAATCATCGAAAGTATGATTGAACGAGTAAAAAACAAAGAGAACAGCGAGATCAAAACGATTGCAGAAGAAAATTTTACATCGCAATCATCCATTAGCCGCCTGGCTAAGCGAGCAGGGTTTAATAATTACAAAGAAATGATCTTTTTTTTGAAAACCGAATTTTCTGTGATTGAAAAAAAGCAAGAAACGCCATTACCATTTGTTCAAACACTACAAGATTGGGATACCATTGATAGTTACTTCGAAAAGGCCTTTGAATCAAAAAAAATTTATTTATTCGGTGAAGGTTTTTGCCAATTTTTAGTTGATTATTCATACAGAAAGTTACTACTGAAAAAAGTATATGCTATTGATCTTGAAGGGGTAGAAATCAGCCTTGTTTCGGATGAAACTCCGCATACTTTAATTACCTTTTCTCAATCTGGTGAGAATAAACGTGGATTGATCAAAATGAAGGAATGTAAAAACTATGGTGGAAATGTCATTGCAATCACTGCAACGAAAAACAGTACTTATGTAAAACAAAGCGATTTATCGTTTATTGTAGATCGTGAAAACACGGGAGTTGATTATGAAAATCAAAGCCTTAACTACTTTTTTGGGAACTCTTTAAATTTGATGGAGTACTTGATCAATCGCTACACATAAAAATGATAGAAAAACTTATCTCTTATAAAAAAAGCAGATAAGCTCAATATACAAGTGCATACTGAACTTATCTGCTTGGTGAAGCTGTCGTTAATTATTCACTGCAATAACCACTGGCTCTTCCAGGCTCCTGAATGGACGTCGCTTGCTTCTAAATAGCCCAAGTCATTTTCTGTATGAATGACTTGATCAGGTTTCCAACGATTCACGAGTCGTGTATAGCCTTCTACTGTTTCTTTTTTCCACTGTGCGCTGTAGGCGGTCTCTTCAATATCGCCATGTTCTACGAAACCTTTTTGATTTTCTACATGCAGCAATTCCCCTGTTAGAGCGTTCTTAATAAGAAAATATTCACCCTTCGGAATGATCTCCCATTTTGACATTTCCTGTTGCTCTTTTGACAACAACACTTTATCTGAAGAATCATCCAGATGGATATACAAACCGGTTTCACGATTTTTTAACGTTTGTTTCGGTAATTCATACCCACCATCTTTTTTATACACTCTTACGTAATCTATGGCCCATTCTTTGGGAAATACATCGTCATGTTTACCAGATCCTGAATCTGTATAGATATTTAGAATCATTCCCATTGGATAATCTGGTGCTTGGTTGATCGTTCTAAACAACTCTCCGTCAAAATAAAACTTTAGTGAACCTGGTTCCCATTCTAAAGCATAGGTATGATATTCGTTCGTTAAACTTTCTAGCCCAACTTTGCCTGGAACTACCGCTTCATCTCCTCCAAGTGTAGCTGTCGTACTGTCTGTCCATGAGGTTGAGAAGAAAGGATCGTTCCAGCCAAATGTACAAACTTGCCAGATGCCTTTTTTACGATTCTCTTCTGTGATTCCTTTTGTCCCAACTGGTCGTTGAACATTTTCTGAGTAATCAAAAAATGTTTCAATAATATCTATTTCGCCTGTTTCCTTCGAATTAAACCAATCATCTGTATCATTTTGCATCCCTACTAGCCACCAAGCTTGATGACCACCGCCTAAAGATTTACTTAATTTCGCACGTAATTCAAAGTAGCCATAGGTGGTAGCATAACCCCCAGTTTCTTCGTCCCCTAACATAAGTTCGTCATCAGGGATCGGTGACATCAATTCTTGAGAACCGCTAAAATTATGAATCCAATTTTTATTGAATGTTTGTATCGCACTAGACCTAACTCCAGTAGTTCCGTAGCCATAATTATCCTTATCTAGCGTTGGTGCCCATGCTTTTTGATTTTCCTCAATATATTCAACTAATGCACCATCTTCAAAACGGTAATTGGCTTGTGCCTCTTCCGGATCGTTTGCCCAATGGGACAAATAACGATCTGTCCATTTACTTTTATCTAAGTCATCCCCGTTGAATTCATCGTGAAAATCTAATCGATATCCTTCTTTTTCTGGCACAGATTCTTCCCCTTGAACTGTTGCCGTTCCTAAAAATAAAGATGATAAAACCAATATACCTAACACTCTTTTACGCATAAAGAAACCCCTCTCACTTTCTGTGCCTATAATTTAACATGCAACAGTCCAAAAAAGTATGATTGATCTAGAAAAAAAATATACTTTCACTCATTGAAATTACATTCAATTTGTAAAAAGCAGGATTTCATTCATGCTTTCTTATGCTTATTTATACTCCCTGATTTTATGCGGAATATACTGTTCGACAAAAGGCTGGATCTCTGTCAGCGCATCCGCAAACAAAATTTTATCGAAGTCTTCTCTTGTTAAAAAGCCTTGATTGACCATGGCTTGATACTGCTGCTTTAAAGGATCGAAAAATCCTTTGTGATTCATTAACACGCACGGATTGACATGTTGCCCGATCCTCCCCCAAGAGATTACTTCAGTAATTTCTTCGATGGTTCCAGGACCGCCGGGCAGTGCAATATACACATCTGATAATTCAATCATTTTTTGTTTCCGTTCGTGCATCGACGACACGATCATCAAAGAGGTGACATCTTTTTTTGCTAGTTCTCGTTTTGCCAAAAAGTCAGGCATGATACCTGTCACTTTCCCTCCAGATCCTAGTACTGAATCAGCAATAATCCCCATCAAACCAGCATTTCCACCACCATAAACCAATTGATACTCATTCTTCCCGATCCACTCACCTAAGCTTCTCGTTACTCGTTCAAATTCTGGAGAATTCCCTTTACTTGCTCCGCAATAGACTGCAATGTTCATTTCCGAAACCCCTTCCAAATTTTTTTCAGCTTATGCTATTATATAATTGAAAGGTGGTTAACCTCAACATGAACATAAAAGAATACAACGACTGGGTGCTTGATTTTTATAAAAAAAGAAAGTGGTACGACTACGATCCATTTATCCGTATCGGCTTTTTAACTGAAGAAGTTGGCGAAGTTTCAAGAGCGGTTCGAAGTCTCGAAATCGGTCGGGATCGTCCGGATGAATCTATACAAACAATTGATTTTTACAAGGAAAATCTGATGGAGGAATTGGGTGATGTCTTAGATAATGTTCTGATTCTTGCTGATAAATATGACCTATCCTTCGAAGAAATCATTCATCACCACAAACAAAAACTAGAGAAGCGGTTCAATATGTAGTCTTCTCACGATGCCATTTCCAATTTTTTTAGAAAAACCCTTTCCATCGTGCTATACTCTAAAGAAAAAGAATCTTGAGGTAAACACATGGCTATCTTTGAAAGTCTTAACTTAAATAAATTGTCTGCCGTTGAACAAGAGATTTATCGCTTTATCGTTAATAACCTTGAGAAAATACCTTATATGCGGGTACGAGATATTGCGACGGATGCGCATGTTTCGTCAACCTCTGTCTTTCGTTTTATCCAAAAAGTCGGCTTTGATTCATTTCCGGAATTTCGTTTTTATATTAAAAATCATTTGGAAAAAGCCCATTATGAAACAGATGACAAGCAATTAATGTTAGAAGAACGAATCAATCAGTTGAACATGACGATTTTTCATCCCGATATTGAATATCAAATCAAAAAAATGGCAAAAACATTGCGTCAAGCTGATTTTATTCTATTTATGGGCATGGGGGCTTCGGGAGCATTAGCGCAATATGTGGCACGAAAATTAGCGAATATCGGTTACTTTTGTATTAGCTTAGATGAACTGACTTACCCCATTCGTAGTTTTTTGCGTCCAGATCAAAAAAATGCGTTAGTCTTTTTGAGTGTTTCAGGTGAAACAAAAGAACTGATCGAAGTAATTTCAGGTTTAGCTCATGCGGATAGCGTGCATAAGTATTGTATTACCGCTCATAAAGAAAGTTCATTGGCCCAATTGTGTGATTACTCAATTGACTATGCCATTAAAGAAGAACGGAAAGACATCTTTCTTGATTTGACTAGTCAGCTACCTTCCATGGCGATCCTTGAAACACTGATCGGTTATTTAGAGGATGAATGATTCACCACTCAATTTGGAACACTATGTTCCTACCACGAAATAATTTTCATTGTTCCAAATTTTTATCCTAAATAAGAATGCGCTTACTTTTCTTTCACACCTTTCGCTATAATGAATCCATCATATAGCGAAAGGTGTTATTCTTATGCAAAAATTCAATGATTTATTAGATCGAAGTCTTGTACCTATTGCAACACGGTTAAACAACCAACGACATATTGCAGCCGTTCGAGATGCATTCATGCTTATTTTTCCATTGACGATTTCTTCTTCATTAGTCATCCTAGTCAATAATATTTTATTTTCAAAAGACAGTTTTATCGTGCAATTATTTCAACTTTCACGTATCTTTCCAAATTTAGAAAGTGCACAACAAGTCCTTGCTTCTGTAGCAAATGGCACAATCAATATCATGAGTTTGTTTATTGCTTTTTTAGTCGCTCAGCTTTTGGCAAAACATTTCGAAGCTGATGCAACCTTAGTTGGGCTAACTAGTGTCGCTTGCTTTATGATCTTTTACCCTACTTCTTTTGCAGTCGATGAAATGAATGTCATCTCGACGCAATATTTGGGTGCTCAAGGTTTATTCGTTGCGATGATTGTCGCTTGCTTGGTTGGCGAATTCTTACCGAAATTATTCAAAGTCAAGAAATTACAAATCAAGATGCCTGAACTCGTTCCACCAGCTGTTTCTCGCTCTTTTTCTGGGATGATCCCAATCATTATCGTTGTTTCTATGTCAGCTTTGATCAACTTCTTCGTCTTGATGATCGCGCCTGAAGGAATCAACGAGTTGATTTATGCCGGTATCCAAGCACCTTTACGTGACTTAGGTGGGAATGTGTTTGGTGTCCTACTCTTAGCTTTTATTCAGACACTGCTATTTTCTATTGGTATTCATGGTCCAAACACATTGAATGCTGTTCGTTCAGCGATTTTTACCGAGCAAGACTTAGCCAATCTCCAATTCATCAATGATGGTGGTTCGCTATGGGATGTCCCTTACAAGGAAACTTGGGGCATCTTGAATGATATGTTTGCAAACATGGGTGGAACGGGTATGACCTTAGGTTTGATCATTGCGATTTTTATTGCTTCACGACGCCCTGAATATCGCGAAATCGCCAAACTATCTTTTGTACCAGGTATTTTCCAAATCAATGAGCCGATGATTTTTGGACTACCGATCGTCTTAAATCCAATTATGATCATTCCTTTTGTTTTAACACCGATGGTCAATATTCTGGTCGGTTACTTCGTCACAGTCGTCTGGCCAATCATGCCATCACCAGCGATTGGTTTACCTTGGACCACACCAGGGATCATCAATTTGTTTTTAGGAACTGGTGGGAATATCATGGGAATTGTAATAGGCGTACTTTGTTTAGCGATTTCCGTTTTGATTTACCTACCTTTTGTCATGGCTTCCAACCGCGCACAACGCACAGAGATATAACTTGAGAATCACTGAAACTTAGGAGGAATTTGTATGAATAGAGAGTTACCCAAAGATTTTTTATGGGGAGGCGCAATTGCTGCTCATCAAGCAGAAGGTGCTTGGAATATTGATGGACGAGGTCCGAGTATCGCTGATGTTATGACTGCTGGCGGAAATGGGATTCCGCGGAAGATCACTAAAGGAGTCGTCGAAGGTGAATATTACCCAAACCACGAGGCCATTGATTTTTACCATCGTTACAAAGAAGACATCCAATTATTTAAAGAACTAGGCTTAAAATGTCTACGCACTTCCATTTCATGGAGTCGGATCTTTCCTACTGGTCAAGAAGAAACACCGAATGAACAAGGATTAAAATTTTACGATGATCTTTTTGATGAATGCTTAAAAAACGGGATCGAACCGGTAGTTACGTTGTCTCATTTTGAGATTCCTTATGCCATTTATGAAGATTTTGGTGGCTTTGCCAATAAAGCGGTCATTCCTTTATTTGTTAAATTTGCTCAGTGCGTATTTGACCGTTACAAAGACAAAGTAACTTACTGGATGACCTTCAATGAAATCAATAATCAGGCGGACGGACAAGAGCCCGTTCATGTTTGGACCAATTCAGCCATGATCATTGAAGATGACCAAGAGAAAGAGGCCTTAGTATTCCAAGCAGGGGTCAACGAACTGATTGCCAGTGCTTGGGCTGTCAATGAAGGGAAAAAGATCAATCCCAATTTTCAGATTGGTTGTATGATGGCTTACGTTCCAATCTATCCCTACTCCTGTGCGCCAGAAGATATGATTGCTTCAGTCAAAGCAAATGAACGTCGTTTCTTCTACAGTGATGTCCATGTACGCGGAGAAATCCCTACCTACACAGAAAAGTATTGGGAACAAAAAGGGCTCACAATCGATATTAGCGAGAAAGAACGACAAATTTTACGTCAAGGAACTGTTGACTATATCGGTTTTAGCTATTATATGTCGGGAACGATCACAACTCTTCCCGATGTTGAGGGCAGACAAACAGAAGATATTCCTTCAGCAAAACTAGTTAAAAATCCTTATATTACTGCTTCTGACTGGGGCTGGCCGATTGATCCTGTTGGGTTACGTTATGTATTGAATACGGTGTACCAGCGTTATGATCTCCCCCTGTTTATCGTTGAAAATGGTTTTGGTGCCTACGATCAGTTAACTGATTCAAATGAGATCCATGATGACTACCGGATCAATTATTTAAGAGAACACATCGAACAAATGAAAAAAGCAGTAGTTGAAGATGGCGTACCATTAATTGGTTACACACCTTGGGGAATCATCGATATCGTCAGCTTTGGCAGTGGTGAAATGGAAAAACGCTATGGCATGATCTATGTCGATAAAGATAATACCGGTAAAGGAACCTTACAACGTTTGAAAAAAGATTCCTTTGCTTGGTACCAACAAGTGATTGAAACCAATGGGGAACAGCTTTAGTAACGAACAAAGAAAGGCGATCCGACTTCATTGTCGTGACCGCCTTTCTTTGTTATGTTTCATATTTTTCTTTCACAACTGCTAAGTAATGTTGCAGACCGATATTCATTACCCAGGCTACACCTAGACCAATGAAACTACCGATGACGATACCAATAAAACGATACTCGATCAATGAGATCAAGTACGTGTTCCTGACTAATGTCGAAAGCATCAATGCCATGGGGTTCAAGAAAATATTCGCCACTGCATAATTTCGAGCAACTAAAAACTGAGAAATACCATAAAGAAATGTAATTAAAAAAATCGTTTCAAGTTGGGAAAAAGGAATCAGTGATAAGACAGCCGATAAACACAACCCTAACATCGAACCAATCAAATATTGCACTTGCCGATGTTTCATCGCATCTAAATTCTCAGCTAATAAAATCGAGGCACAAGACAGTGTCAGCCAATAAGGATTTTTCATGTTCAAGCCATGGCTCACATAAACGGAAAGGAATAGTGCAGCGCTGTAAAAAATCGAATCAATGATCACTAAAGGTTCTTGGTGAAAACGCTCCTTCAAGGATACCTTTACCACTTCCTGTTCCGGGCGTGAATCCATTTTTTTCGTTAGAAATGCAGCAATCAAAGCAAACACAACACCCATAAAGAAAAAAGAAGCTACTGTCGGCAAATGGGAAAATGGGACGGACATACTCGTTCCCATAGCCGCTAACATCGCAAAAAATAAGCCCCCTGGTTTAGAAATATGGAACAAACGCAAAATAAACCGACTGAAAAAAGCAACTGCTCCAACAGCAAATGGTTCAAGCCAGATGACATACGTCGACAATAGCCCTAATGTAAAAGCCAGTAATAGACCGCAACCAATCAAAAATAGGCGCTTTAGTAATTGCTTCATCGGAATGTTCTGGTAGTAAAAGAAGGTAAAGATACCTAGAGAAGAGAAACTTGAAATCAAAAAATTATGATTGATGTAACCGATCCATAAAACGAGAAAGATTAGCACCATCAGATTCATGATACGAAATGGATTTTCTTGAATTTTGTTAAATGTAAAATAAGATTTAACCATAAAAAACCTCCTTATTTTGAAATGTATATAAAAATCGTTTTCGCCTTAAGGATGTCTTGTCTATTATAAGAAGTATCAAAGAAATCAACTATTAGAAGTAAAAGGAGAGTTTTCCAGAGAAAAATTTAAACGAATTTACTTTATCTAGTATAACACCAATTTTCATCGCTTAAACAGACAGAAATTCCCATCAATCATTAAATAACTAATTAAATATTATAATTAATTAATAATAACCACCATTATTTGTAATAATATAGATAGTTTTAGCTATCTAAAATTAAAAGCTTTTCATCTAGTCAAAGAATTTGTGAAATCTGCTTTATTTTTTTGTATTTTAAATTTATACTATGAAAGAAATCATTTTTAATAACAAAAAAAAATTAAAATTTATTGTTACATAAAGTTTTTTTGATTTTAACATCAGACATATACGTTGGAGAACACAGAAAGGACAAAAAGTAAGGAAAATGAAGAAAATTATTTTAATTATCAGTAGCTTGTTTGCATGTGTCGGTTTATTTTCTTTTATTCATTTTTTGAATTCTCCTGTTCGAGATGTTACCTCCAAAGCTGAAATGATCCAAACAGACGAAATTAAAATGGAATATGTTCCTACAAAAAATCAGTTATTGAAAAGCATTGGTGACTCGGTCGATTTTTTAGGCATCTACGAAGTAACAGAAATCAATTTTAATGATACACCTCATATCGTACTAACAAAAGAAGATGAAAATGAACTATCGTTTGAAATCAGAGTAACTGATCCAAAAGAGCAATCGTTCTCGATTCCAGCAATAAAATTCTCTCCACAAAACATTCATGTTTCTGATACATTTGGCATTGCGAAAAAAAATGATCGCTACTTTGCCTATAAAAACAATGTATCCATTGAAGGAGAACCTTACAACACACGCTGACATACCCTACGGGGGTAAATATAGATTTATATTTATACTACAAAAAAGTAAACTGAAACGAAGAAATTCCTCTTCCTTTCAGTTTGCTTTTTTTTTTGAGTTCCAACGAATATCTGTCCATCCTTTAGTATCTATTTATCTATGTTATTTAAAATAACAACAAAAAATAAATGTGCTTGTTATCTAAATTTTTGATCTAATAACGAGTTATCCACTGTGGATAACTCATTAGCTCTTTCTATTTGTCCACAAAATCCGTCATCTTTGACCTTGTGACCGATCGAGCTCAAGTTTGTTTACTTCTTTGTATCGTCTATCCTTTAAGCGTGACGATGACAGTAAGTAAAACTGACAACAGGAGAACGAGCAAATTACACCTCGATTGCTCTACATAAATAAGTACGGTAATAAAACTTGTTATGATTGCTGGATAAAATTTTTTTCGTTTTCTCATATGCATCCCTCTTTAACTATCATTGTGCCTAAAAAATTCGATTGTTTTTTTATTTTTTACTTATGTTTCTGTTAAATTTTTTTATAATCGTTAAACGAGTCAAAAGCATACAAAAAAAACACAGAACAGGAAAGAAGTATTTCCTAACTATTCTGTGTCTTTTGATTGACTATGTTATTCAAGTATCTAGCGATAGTATGCTTCAATTTTACGACTTGGGATCAACCAAGTAACCAAAATCAAGACATTGACTATTAATACGGCGATGGGCGCGATCAAATATCCGAGAATCAATCCCACGACATTCAAACCAATAGATACGTAGGATTTACGATAATTACCAAACAACTCTTTGATAGATGCATTCTCGTCTTCCTCTGAGGCAACTAATGTCCTTGCTAACAAATAATACGTGAGATTCGCTCCTAATATCACTATACCATAGGTCATTTCAGGGACAAGACTGTTACTGTATTCGCTGATCCATGAAGTAACGAATGGAAACAGCGACAGGAAAAAAATAAAAAAGCTATTCACCCAGAGCACTCGCCCATTCACTTTGTGGACGGCTTGAAACAAATGATGGTGGTTATTCCAATAAATGCCCAGGGTAAAGAAACTAATGATATAAATAAAAAAACGTGGCGCAAGTGCAACTAGCGCTTCCAAGGTATCTGAGTGTGGTTCATGTAGCTCCAACACTAAAATCGTCATAATAATAGCAATCACGGCGTCTGTAAAGGCCTCTAGTCGATTTTTCGGCATGACTTTCCTCTCCTTTCGCTTCATTTTATTCGTAATAAGGGCAAAAAAGCAACCTTTTCACACCAAAGTAGCAAGTAGAAATCGGGCTCTGGGTGGAGGTTAAGTCAATCAATCCTTGCTATACTTACTATATAGAAAACAGCAAGCGTAACTTCTATTGAGAAGTTTATCAAACGAGAAAAGAGGCGATCATCATGCAAAAAAGAAATACGTTTCAAACAATCATTCTATTAGTGGTAGGTTTCGTCGTAGCTAGCTTTGTCCTCAATCTATTCGTTGGCGTGATCAGTGGTTTATTATGGTTAGGTATTAAATTGTTGATTCCGGCAGCCATTGCGATTTTGTTAGTCCGTTGGATCACTCGCACCACACAACAAAGAAAATATTACTAATACTATTTTCCTAAATGAAAAACAAAAAGAGGCAGAAAATTTCTGTCTCTTTTTTTTACTCTTTTAAATGATATATCATTTACCCTAATGCTACATCTAAGATCATCATGATAATAAAACCAGTCATAACACCAAAAACTGCATAGTGTCGTTTACTTGAAAGTGTTTGTTGCGCTTCAGGAATCAATTCCTCCACGACGACGTAAATCATTGCACCCGCAGCAAAAGCTAAGGCATAAGGCAGTAAGACTGCAACTTTTGTCACTAAGATTGCCCCGATGACTCCAGCAATCGGTTCAACCACTCCTGAAGCTTGCCCATAGACAAAGGCTTTTGTTCGACTTAATCCTTCTTGTCGGAGAGGAATCGAAACAGCCGCACCTTCTGGAAAGTTTTGAATACCAATCCCTAACGCCACAGAGATCGCTGCTAGCACCGCAGTCGTTGGATTATCTGCAGTTGCCGCTGCACCAAATGCAACACCTACTGCTAAACCTTCTGGAATATTATGCAAGGTAATGGAAAAGACAAGCAAAATCGTGCGTTTTAAATGTGTTGGTAAGCCTTCTTTTTCGTGTGCTGGACCAAAATGCATGTGCGGTAAGGTTTTGTCGGCAATGTATAAAAATAATCCCCCTAGCCCAAAACCAATACTCACCACAAGCCAAGCAATATCACCATTTTCTTCTGCTTTTGTGATTGCCGGATCTAATAAAGACCAAAAACTGGCGGCGATCATCACACCCGAAGCGAAACCTAACATCAAATTGAGTACATCTTTTTTGATTTCTTTAAAGAAAAAAACTAAGCCAGCCCCAAGCGCAGTCATAAAATAAGTAAACGCCGTACCCGTCAACGCTTGCTGCCAAGGTTCTAGCTTCAGTAACCAATCAACCATACAATTCCCCTTTCACCTTTTTATTCTTACTCTAGCATATTGCCAAAAATGTGACTACTATTCTACTATTAATCTGATGATCCTTTATTCTAAGCGGTTATCCCCTCACGTTTTTCCAATCATTCCCAAACCACTTATGGTAAAGATCATCAACGACTTGAACATTTGTAATCGTCATGTTTGGATCGACCACCGTATCTTGCTTCTTACCTGAGGAAAGTAAATCGGCGACATGACGGATCTCAAAGACAAATTCACTATCCATTGGAAAATCTTTTGTTAACACTTCTCCGTTGTTCATCTGGATCGTATAATGGTCTGTTTTCCAATAGTTAGGGATGATGATCGTGCCTTTTTCTCCAACGATGGTATACGTACTAGTAAAATCCATTTTTGTCGTAAGGAATAAACTGATGAAAAGGTCTTTCTTCTTCAGGTTGACCATACACTCTTCATCCGTCAGATCTTCTCCATGTTCTACACATAAGCCGTTATATTCATCAAATCCTGTACCAAATAAATATTGACTGACACTTAATGGGTAAGAGGCGTTGGAAATCAATACGCCACCTCCTTGTTCCATCTTCCAAAACCAAGGGATTTTTTCAGAACCCGGTCGAGCATCACGAATATCGACTAATTTTACTTGACCGATTTTTCCTGATGCAATGGTTTTTTTGACGTCTTCGATCGCAGGTAGAAATAGGGCTTTTTGTGCTTCCATGAGAAAAACCTTGTGCTCCTTAGCCAAGGCATAGAGTGCTTGTGCTTGCTCCGAATGTAGCGTAAAAGGCTTCTCTAAAAGCACATGTTTCTTTGCTTGGATCGCGGCTTTCGCGGCTGAAAAATGCAAGTGATTGATCAATGGAATATAAATCAGTTCTATCTCGTTGTCAGAAAGTAACGCTTCGTAACTGCCATACGCTTTTGGAATGCCTAACTCTGTGGCTAACTGTTGCGCCTTTTCTAAGCGACGTGTCGCAATCGCTACAGCTTGTGCCACGCCACTTTCTTTGATCCCTTCCACAACACGTGGCACGATCGAAGCACCGCTCATAATACCGATTTTCAGCATACTCTTCCTCCTAACATTTTGAATCCACTATAACATAGTTTCACACATGACTGGCAATTCACGCTACTTGGTTGAAAGTCGCTTTAGTTGGGCTTTTGATAAGGAAGATTTATACTTTAGACAATAAATATAATTTGTTTTTTTAGGGAGTGGATCAAAATGTCAACGATAAATGCCGGTATTGCCATGGTAAAAGTGCTTGAAAGCTGGGGAGTGGATCATATTTATGGGATTCCGGGTGGTTCGTTCAATTCCATTATGGATGCGTTGTACCATGAAAAAGACCAAATCGATTATATCCAAGTACGTCATGAAGAAGTGGGCGCGTTAGCTGCCGCAGCGGATGCCAAATTAACAGGAAAAGTCGGAGCTGTCTTTGGCTCAGCTGGTCCTGGAGCCACTCATTTGATCAACGGACTTTACGATGCTCAAATGGATCACGTCCCAGTTGTCGCCCTTTTAGGGCAAGTGGCTTCGACTTCTATGAATTATACTGCCTTTCAAGAATTAAATGAAAATCCAATTTTCGCTGATGTTAGTGTTTATAATCGGACAGTCATGACACCTGAAAGTTTACCTTATGTCGTTGATGAAGCGATCAAGGCAGCTTATGCACATCAAGGAGTCGCTGTTGTGACGATCCCCGTTGATTTTGGTTTTGAAGAAATCGAGTGGCAGGATGTTTCTAATGCTTCTACGTACAAAACAGGGGTGATCCTCCCTGAGATTGAAGACGTGAAAGCAGCCCTTCCTTATCTCGAACAAGCTCAAAAACCTGTCTTGTTCATCGGTCAAGGTGTTCGTCATGGCTATGATCAGATCAAGAAATTTACCGAATATTTCAAAATGCCCGTGGTTGCCTCTGTTTTAGCAAAAGGAATCGTGCCAGATGAAAACAAAAATTTTCTTGGATTTGCAGGTCGGGTAGCGACAAAACCTGCGAATGAAGCGTTAGCAGAAGCCGATTTGATTTTATTTGTAGGAAGTGACTTTCCTTTTGGGCGAACCTTTTTCAATCCAGAAGCTGCTTTTATCCAAGTCGATATTGATGCCGCCAAATTCGGCCGCCGTCATCACACCGATTTAGCTATTTTAGGTGATGGTAAAACAACGTTAGAAAAACTGATTGAATTGGGGAACGAACGCACAGAAAATGCTTGGTATCTAGCCAATCAAGAAAATCTTCGCAATTGGCGGCGTTGGTTAACGTCCTTTGAAGAACCCACGGAGCAATCGATTCGACCAGAAGCGGTCTATAAAGAAATCAACCGAATTGCCGAACGTGATGCTATTTTTGTGACAGATGTTGGAAATACGACCATTCATTCGATTCGTTTACTGAACATGACTGGTGAGCAGTTACACACTACTTCGGGTTGGTTTGCGACGATGGGAAATGGTATACCCGGCGGAATCGCTGCTAAATTAAGCTTTCCAGAGAGACAAGTCTTTACTTTGAGCGGAGACGGTGGTTTTGCCATGGTGATGCAAGATATCTTGACTCAAGTCAGCTATCAGTTGCCAATCATCAATGTCGTTTTCTCAAATGATTCATTCGGATTTATCGAAGCAGAACAAGAAGATACTGAACAACAAAAATTTGGTGTTTCCCTTGAACAAGCTGATTTTGGGAAAGCCTGCGAAGCCTTAGGTGCCGATGGCTTCACAATCACGCACTACGAACAATTACGCCCTGCCTTCGATGCTGCGGCGAAATCTGATCGACCAGTCGTGATCGATGTGAAAATCCCCAATAAACGTCCCTTACCTGTCGAAGACTTACACTTAGATCCAAGAAAGTATAGCGAAGAAGAAATTGAGGTCTTCAAAGAAAAATATGAAGTCCATGATATGCCTGTGCTTCATGAAATATATACGCAACACCTTTCTAAACAGTTATAAAAGTCCAGTAAACCACAACTTAGTGAGAAAAGATCCACCTCAAATTGATAGGATTTGAGGTGGATCTTTTTCAAATTTCATACACTTATTTTATTACTAATCATCTAAACGCATAAACAATCTGATTGATCCCAACCACCATAAAGTAAAAACCAACTAAAAAACTTAGCGTCAAGGCAGAAGATAAAGGATTGAATAATAAAATGATACCTAGTAAGATACCTAATACGTTGATGACCACTGTAAACCAATAATGTCCTTCGCTTATTCCTCTGAATAAATCAGCAGTAAATAAAGCTAATACTGAATCAATGATAAACCAAACAGCGAAGACAAATGGTAGTGCAACTACCCCAGCACCAATATTGAAAATGAAAAAGATCCCAATCAACAAATCAATGATCCCAATCACTATCGGCATCTTCCCTTTATATCCTGTCAGTTCTTTTACTCGACTACGTAGAAATAACTCAAATAATCCTTTTAGGATCGCAAAAATAGCAAATACAATAACGATAGCAACTAAGTTACCTACTGGATCGCGAAAAGAAATCAAGGAAACTAAAACAAATAGTATCCCCAAAACAAGTGAACCCCAATCAATTTTTCTACTTTCTTTCATTTTAATCCCTACTTTCTTCTAATCTATTTCTATCTTACGCCCCCATTTAAATAACTTCAAAAATTTAGCATTTATGAAAATGCTTTAGTTGTAAAAAAACGGTTTATCGCTTTTCTTCCTTTGATTGTTTCACGTGAAACGTAAAGAATTACTGATTTCCTTGAAACTTTCAACATTCCCCTATATAATTCTAGAAGACTTGGCAAATATTATAAACATAAAGTGAGGAAAAAAATTGATTACTGTAAATGATGTAAGTTTGCACTTTTCAGATCGCAAACTATTTGATGATGTTAATATAAAATTCACTCCCGGCAATTGTTATGGCTTAATTGGAGCAAATGGCGCAGGTAAATCAACATTCCTTAAAGTATTATCAGGTGACTTGCAACCTTCAACAGGCTCTGTCACATTAGGTCCAGATGAACGTATGGCTGTTTTGAAACAAAACCACTATGACTATGAAGAATATACTGTGATGGAAACAGTAATCATGGGTCATAAACGTTTATATGAAGTAATGAAAGAAAAAGATGCCATCTATATGAAAGAAGATTTCACAGATGAAGATGGGATTCGTGCGGCAGAATTAGAAGGCGAATTTGCAGAATTAAACGGATGGGAAGCAGAGCCAGAAGCAGCGGTTTTACTTCAAGGATTGAATATCCCTGAAGAGTTGCATCATCAATTGATGAGCGAATTAACTGGTGGCCAAAAAGTGAAAGTGTTGCTTGCACAAACGCTATTCGGTAAACCAGATGTTTTACTTTTAGATGAGCCGACAAACGGACTAGATATCCAATCGATCAACTGGTTAGAAGAATTTTTGATCGAATTTGAGAATACAGTGATCGTTGTTTCCCATGACCGTCACTTCTTGAATAAAGTATGTACCCATATGGCAGATTTAGACTTTGGAAAAATCAAGCTTTATGTAGGAAACTACGATTTCTGGTTAGAATCAAGCCAATTAGCAACTAAGTTACAAGCAAACGCCAATGCGAAAAAAGAAGAACAAATCAAAGAACTACAAGACTTTATCGCACGTTTCAGTGCAAATGCGTCAAAATCAAAACAAGCAACATCCCGTAAAAAAATGTTAGAAAAAATCACATTGGATGATATCCAACCTTCTTCACGTCGCTATCCTTTCGTTGGATTCAAACCAGAGCGTGAAATTGGAAATGACTTACTACAAGTAGAAAACGTTAGTGTGACAATAGATGGTAAAAAGATTTTAAATGATATATCATTCACATTGAACAAAGAAGATAAGGTAGCATTCGTCGCTGAAAACGATATAACAACTACAACCCTATTTAAAGTTATCATGGGCGATCTAACACCTGATACTGGTACTGTCCGTTGGGGTGTAACAACTAGCAATGCTTATCTACCAAAGGATACAACAAAAGAATTTGATACAGACTTAACGATCCTTGACTGGTTACGCCAATATGCAAGTAAAGAAGAAGATGACAACACCTTCTTACGAAGCTTCTTAGGTCGCATGTTGTTTTCTGGTGAAGAAGTATTAAAACCAGTAAATGTCCTTTCTGGGGGCGAAAAAGTGCGTTGCATGCTTTCTAAATTGATGCTTTCAAAAGCAAACGTCCTTGTCTTAGACGACCCAACGAATCATTTAGATTTAGAATCAATTACTGCGTTGAATGATGGTTTGATGGCATTTTCAGGTTCGATCCTATTTGCTTCTCATGACCACCAATTCATCCAAACGTTAGCAAATCGTATCATTGCTGTTTCTGATAAAGGCGTGATCGATCGTGCAGATACGACATATGATGAATTCTTAGAGAACAAAGACATCCAAAAACAATTAGAACAATTGTGGAACTAAATATTCCAAAAATAATTATAAAAATAGCTGTACAACGTGAGTACTCTTACGTTGTACAGCTGTTTTTTTTTTATCGACTCACACCCATTGAAAAGATGGCGATACACCCATAGCCTGTATGACTGGCGATCGTTGGTCCTAAGGGATAGAGTTTGATTTCTTTTGTTTTGATATTTTCTTCTAATAATTTTTTGGCTTTCTCAGCACTTTCTAGGTCTCCGGCATAAGCGATATACACCGTTTGTTCCAATGGAGCGACGATCGTTTTGACCGTTTCCTCCACGATTTTCTGAATGGATTTGTTTCTACCACGCACTTTATCGACATTCTTCAAATGACCACTTGGTTCAACGGTAATGATCGGCTTCACGCTTAACAGACTACCAATAGCAGCACTTGCTTTAGAGATGCGTCCTCCACGTTCTAAATGCTTTAAATCATCAACGGTTACCCAAGAATGAACTTTGAGGTAATTATTTTGTAACCAAGCCAATGTTTCTTCCAAAGAATAACCCGATTCTTTCAAACGAACAGCTTCTAATACAAGTAGTCCTTCCCCGATACTTGCGGCTTTCGTATCAAACACATGAACTTGCGGGTCCTCATAGGTTTCTTTCAATAATTCGACTGCTTGTAAGGCACTGCTGTAAGAACCACTCATGCCACTCGAAAAAGCAACGTACAAGACTGGGATACCTTTCTCCACATAGCTACGGAAGAACTCCAAATAGCGACCCACATTGATTTGTGAGGTCGTAGGCATTGCTCCTTCACGTAACTGTTGGATGTACCCTTCATAATCAAATGTTTTTCCCAGATCATCGATTCGTATTTCCTCACCAATCTGGATCTCCATGGATAAAAAATCAACATTTGCATTTGCCAACACTTGATAGGGCAGATCGCAACATGAATCTGTGACTATTTGATACATTCGTTCCAACTCCTTTTTTTCTCCACTTTTCATCGCAGTCTATTATAGCAAACTCCTTTAATTTTAAATAACTTCAGCTCTTATATTCGTTGTACTTGGTACAAGCCAATCAAGCGAACGCTTAAATGAACACAATCAGTCTAAAACAACAGTCACATTCATTTTTGTGTGTCGCCCTAAAACCGATAAATAATGGCAACAGGAGTAATCTCTTGGGAAATAAAGCGACAACCACAAAAATTAGAAAAACAATTTTCGTGGTTGTCGCTTTATTTCTCGAAGCTAAACACTTCTGTCCCGATTTCATTTATTTCTCGTGATTTCAGTGGTCCACTCATTCTTAAAAGAATGTTCCTGTTAGCGAATCATCACTGAAAGGCTTAGATTTGCGCCCACACGCTTTCTAAGATATTTGTTTGGTTTCGGTCAGGACCTACTGAAAATGTTGAAATACGCACGCCTACAAGCTCTGAGATACGTCTTACATAGTTACGAGCATTTTCTGGTAATTCAGCTAGTGTACGACAAGCAGTAATGTCTTCTGACCAACCTGGCAATTCTTCGTAGATTGGTTTGCAACGGTTCAATTCTTTCAAACTCGCTGGATAATGATAGATTCGTTCACCGTCTAATTCGTATGCTGTACAGATTTTCACTGTTTCTAAACCGCTCAAGACATCGATCGAATTCAATGATAGATTCGTGATACCTGACACACGTTTTGAGTGACGCATCACGACTGTATCAAACCAGCCGACACGACGTGGACGTCCAGTAGTTGTACCATATTCGCGACCGACTTCACGAATTTGTTGACCTGTTTCATCAAACAATTCAGTAGGGAATGGGCCATCTCCCACACGTGAAGTGTAAGCTTTACATACACCGACCACTTTATTGATTTTTGAAGGTCCGACACCACTACCGATCGTCACACCACCAGCCACTGGATTCGATGAGGTAACAAACGGATACGTTCCTTGATCGATATCCAACATCACACCTTGTGCGCCTTCAAATAAAACACGTTTTCCTGCATCTAACGCATCATTTAAGATAACTGATGTATCCGTCACGTATTGTTTGATTTGTTGGCCATATTCGTAGTATTCTTCAAAGATTTCTTCAAATTCAATTGGCTCTGAATCGAACATTTTCACAAATTGACGGTTTTTATCGTCTAGATTCACTCGTAAACGCTCTTCAAAAATTTCTTTATCTAATAAATCGGCTACACGGATACCGACACGAGCGGCTTTGTCCATATAAGCAGGGCCGATCCCTTTGATGGTCGTACCGATTTTATTTTCTCCTTTTGCATCTTCTTGCAATTGGTCTAATTTGATATGATACGGTAAAATCACATGCGCACGATCAGAAATACGTAGATTATCTGTCGTCACATTTTTTTCATGTAAATAAGCCAATTCTTTGACTAAAGATTTCGGATTGACTACCACACCATTCCCGATCACGCTGATTTTATCTTTGTAAAAAATCCCCGAAGGAATCAAGTGCAGTTTATACGTAACACCATCGAATTTAATTGTGTGTCCCGCATTGTCGCCACCTTGGTACCGTGCGATCACTTCAGCATTTTCACTAAGAAAGTCAGTAATTTTTCCTTTCCCTTCGTCGCCCCATTGTGTACCCACTACTACTACAGATGACATTTGAACACCTCATTTAATATTATTTAATCCTGAATTATTGTAACAATACTTCAAACTTTATTCAACTAAAATCGAATGATATTTAATATATTTTAGAGAAAACGTTTAAAAAGCGAACATTATAATTTTCTATGTTCCATTGGTTACTAACAAGTAGGCGCCTGACCTGACTGAGTTTGAAAAAACATCTCCGGACATTCGTCCTCTCGCACCACCAAAAATCGAATAAACGGTGGGAATAGAAATAACCTCTTTGAAAAATAAAGCGCCAGCCACAAAAATTTGAAGAACAATTTTCGTGGCTGGCACCTTATTTCTCGAGGCTAAACACTTCTGTCCCGACCTCGATGTTTGATTTATTCAGATTTATTCGTCCTAATATTCTTCTCGCGGAGAAAGCGAGGAAAATTTATTGTATTCTTTGATAAAGAGCAATTCGACCGTTCCCCTTGCTCCACTCCGGTTTTTTTCAATGATGACTTCGATCACATTATCGTTTTGTGATTCTGGCGCATCACCATCTTCGCCACCTTCTCGTTCGTAGTAATCATCACGATATAAGAATGCCACGATATCCGCATCCTGCTCGATCGAACCAGACTCACGGATATCACTTAAGACAGGTCGTTTATCTTGACGTTGTTCCACTCCACGAGAAAGCTGGGAAAGAGCAATGACGGGAACTTTTAATTCTTTCGCTAGTTTTTTCAATTGACGTGAGATATCGGATACTTCTTGTTGACGGTTTTCTTTCCCATTTCCTTCGATCAACTGCAAGTAATCGATGAGTATCAAACCTAGATTTCCTTTTTCTTGTGCAAGTTTCCGACATTTTGCTCGTATCTCAGAGATTTTGATCCCTGGTGTATCATCAATAAAGATATTTGCTTTCGATAAACTACCCATCGCAACAATCAAATTGGACCATTCTTCTTCGGACAGCTGTCCCGTACGTAAGTGACTCGCTTCAATCGAACCTTCCGCACAAAGCATCCGGTTGACCAGTGATTCTGCCCCCATCTCTAGACTGAAGATCGCTACAGAACGATCCGTTTTTGTACCAACATTTTGAGCAATATTCAAGGCAAAGGCTGTTTTCCCTACTGCCGGACGTGCAGCCAAAATAATTAGCTCTTCTGCTTGGAAGCCAGCAGTCATTTTATCTAATCCTTGGTAACCAGTTGGCAAACCTGTGATCTCTTCATTGTTTTGCGCGAGTTGGTCAATATTTTCAATCGTAGAATTCAAGACTTCCGCAATGGATAAGAACCCGCTACGGTTACGTTTTTCTGATACTTCAAGAATGCTACGTTCCGCATCATCTAAGATGGATTGGACTTCTTCTCCTTGTTCAAATCCTCTAGTAACGATCCCTGTTGCTGTTTGGATCAAATTACGGAGCAATGATTTTTCTTCCACGATTTTTGCGTAGTAGACGATGTTCGCTGCCGTTGGTACAGCTAAAGCTAAATCAGATAAGTAACTGACTCCACCAGCATCTTCCAAGAGATTTCGTTGCTCCAAACGATCTTTGACGGTCACGACATCAATCGCTTCACTACGGTCATTCAATTCGATCATGATTTCAAAAATGATTTGATGTCCCCGACGATAAAAATCTTTCGGTTCTATGTACTCCATGGCATCGATGATCGTTTCAGCGTCTAGAAAAACAGAACCTAGAACCGCTTGCTCAGCTTCAATATTTTGCGGTGGAATTCGATCCTGCCACACTTCACTCATATTCTATCGCTCCTTGCTTTCAATTGCTTCATTTTACAAGAAAATGGCAGAAAAGTCATCCCTAAAATGAACATCTGTTCCAAAAGCTCTTCCTTCGAAAATAGGCCGCAAAAGTCAAAAATAATCGAAAGCGATTTTTGTCCTCTGCGGCTGATTTATCGAAGTGATTTCGTCACATGTTCTTTTCGTTTATTCAGAGACAACGTGTACCTTGATCGTTGCAGTTACTTCATGGTGTAGTTTCACAGGTACGTTGGTATAGCCTAACGTACGAATTGGGTTATTCAACTCAATTTTACGTTTGTCTAATTTTACTTTGTATTGCTTATTCAAGCCTTCAGCGATTTGTTTTGATGGGATCGAGCCAAACAAACGGCTGTCTTCTCCTGCTTTGGCTTTTAATTCAACGACAGTTTCTTCTTTTTCAAGAAATTCTTTTAATTTTTTGGCTTCTTCAAGGATTTCTGCTTCTTGTTTTTCTTGGGCTTTTTTCTGTCCTTCTAGCTGACTGATACTGCTTTTATTTGCTTCTTTTGCTAGATTGTTCTTGATCAAATAATTTTGTGCATAGCCTGTAGGCACTTCTTTGACATCGCCTTTTTTGCCTTTGCCTTTGACATCTTGTAAGAAAATGACTTTCATCTAATCTACTCCTTTTTATATAATTGTTGCATATTTTCTTGGATAGCAGCGAGCAGTTGTTGTTTTGCTTCTTCTACAGTCACATTTTCCAGTTGTGTTGCCGCATTGGTGAAATGTCCGCCACCGCCTAAGGATTCCATGATCAATTGGACATTGATCGTTCCTGTGCTGCGGGCACTGATACCAACTAAGCCATCCGTCCGTTTCGTAATGACGAAAGCGCCGTTGATATTGACCATTGAGAGCAACGTATCTGCTGTTTTTGCTGCGATAACACTATTATACTCTTTTTCATCCGTCCCTGCTGCCACCACAATATCCTCCGTCACTTGTTCATTGTGGGCGATCAAGTGGCTGATTTCTAAATAAGTGGCTAAATCAGAGCTCAATAAATATTGTACTAAGGATGCGTCCGCACTACAAGTCTTTAAATAGCTTGCAACATCGAACGTACGTGCTGTCGTTCGCACATTGAAGTTATTCGTATCAACGGTCATGCCAGCTAACAACAACGTCGCCTCTAAACGGCTGATCCGATTGGTTCGGCTACTTTGGTATTGGATCAATTCTGTGACTAATTCAGAGGCAGAAGACGCAGAAGATTCAATATACGTTAAGAGCGGTTTGCTTGGAAACTCTTCGCCTCGACGATGATGGTCAATGATCACGATCTTATCAAATTGCTCGTAAAGGCTCTGAGAGATCGATAGCGATGGTTTATGGTAATCGACCATTACGAGTAGATCTTTGTCTTTCTTAAGCTCCATTGCGCGTTCTGGCGTAATCAATTGCATCTCCAACTCTGGTTCTTTATGGATTTCTGTTAAACAGCGTTCCACATCTGGAATGATTTCTTTTTCATCGATGACGATATAGGCTTTTTTCTGATTGAAGCGCGCCAGACAACTGACTCCAACGGCTGAACCGATAGCGTCCATATCAGGGAAGCGATGCCCCATAATAAATACATCGCCTGTTTCATCAAAAATTTTGCGTAAAGCAGTACTCATCGCCCGTGAACGAACGCGCGTACGTTTGATGGTCGTTGCTGATTTCCCACCATAGTAAGTAGGTTTCGCTCCTTCACGAACTTCTTTCACCACGACCTGATCCCCACCACGAACCAAAGCGATATCTAAGTTATTTTGAGCTTCGCTACCGATTTCTTCTAGTGTTTGTTGTCCATAGGCAATTCCCATACTAAGGGTCAACGGATGATTTTGTCTTTCAGCTTCTGCGCGTAAGCGATCTAAGAGATCAAATTTCTTATCCATCATTTTCTTTAAGTCACTCATCTGTCCAAAAAAGAAAAAGCGCTCTGAATTGATTCGTTTAAAAAACACATGATATTCATTCATCCAGTCAGAAATCAGTGTCGTAATGAAGGAGTTCAAATAAGAAACTTCTTTTTCATCCAATTTATCGACCGTATCTGCATAGTTATCGATTGAAAGAATCCCGATGATTGGCTGGCTATTCACTTGATGGATCTTCAGTAGTTGGTTCTGGGTCACGTCAATAAAGTAAACGACCCCTTTCACCGTATCCAATTCAAATTGAAACGTTTTGTCAGCTAAATAGACTTGATTTTTCTTTTTTTCTTTTGCTGAAAAAAAAGTTTCTAACAAGTCTGCTTCCAATAAAGAGCTTTGATCTTTCACATTCAATGCGAAAGGATTCAGCCAATCAATGGTTTGTGTCGCTGGTTGGTAAGAGATGATCCCGACTGGCATGATCTCCGAAACATAATTCAAATTGGATTCCGCAACTGTGGAAGCTTGTTGGATCTTGTCACGATTCCTTAGAGTCAACCACCGTTTCATCTTTAAACCATAACGAATACAAAATAGATTCACGATCAGGATGAACAACGCACTGATCAAGCGAAATGGCATCAATAATACAACCAAAACTTCTGCAAGGATCAATAAAAGAATGAGCAGAGGGCTCGGGCTTACTTTTATTTTTTCTTTATCCATGTCTTTCCTCCCGTAACTGATTAGCCTAATTTTACCATAACTCATGTCATGTAAGCGACTAAACACCTGAATGGAACAAAAAGAGGAAGTCACGACAGTAGTCATAACTTCCTCTGTAATGGTTTGAAACGATTGGGTATTCCTACAGAATCATTCCTAAAGCGAATTATTCTTCGCCAACGAATGGTAGTAATCCCATGATACGTGCGCGTTTGATTGCAATCGTAATTTTACGTTGGTTTTTAGCGCCTGTACCTGTTACACGACGTGGCAAAATTTTACCACGTTCTGAGATAAATCTTTTTAGTAATTCGATATCTTTATAATCGATATATTCAATATGGTTAGCAGCGATATAGTCTACTTTACGACGTTTACGTCCGCCTCTTCTTTGTTGTGCCATTCTATTTCCCTCCTATCAAATTCGTTTAGAATGGTAAATCATCGTCTGAAATGTCGATCGTTGAGCTTGATCCAAATGGATCAGAAGAATCACGATCAAAATCAGGCATACCGTTGGATGATTGAGATGTTTGATTATAGTTATTGTTTCCGCCGTTTCCGCCAAAATTATTTGTCGATTGACCAGTGTCTTGGTAGCCACCGCTTTGTTGACGGTTTTCAGATGCTGCACGACTTTCCAATAATTGGAAGTTTTCAGCAACTACTTCTGTTACGTACACACGTTGTCCTTGTTGATTATCATAAGAACGCGTTTGAATACGACCAGTTACACCTAAAAGAGTTCCTTTATGTGCATAGTTTGCTAGTGTTTCTGCTGATTTTCGCCAAATCACACAATTAATAAAATCCGCCTCACGGTTGCCGTTTTGGCTCGTGAAGTTACGATTGACAGCTAAAGTGAACGTTGCTACAGCAGTGCCACTTGATGTATATCGTAAATCTGGATCTTTTGTCAGACGTCCAACTAGTACAACGTTATTAATCAAAATGGTCATCTCCTCTCATCGTTTGATTGTTCCATGTGAAACAATAATTAAGCTTCTTCTTTTACGATCATGTGACGAACGATATCGTCATTGATTTTAGCAAGACGATCAAACTCGTTGATTGCATCTGCTGATGATGGAGAAGATACTTTAACGATGTGATAGATACCTTCACGGTAACCGTTCATTTCGTATGCTAAACGGCGTTTTTCCCAATCTTTTGATTCGATAACTTCAGCTCCGTTATCTTTCAAGATTGAATCGAAACGTTCGATTAAAGCAGTTTTTGCTTCTTCATCAATGTTTGGACGAATAATATACATGATTTCATATTTCGTGTTTTCCATTGATTTTTCACCTCCCTATGGACTTTCGGCTCTCAGCTTTCCCAAGAGCAAGGAGAGTTTTCTAATAAATTAGACTACTCACAATCCTCAATTATACACGCAACGCACTAAAAAAGCAAGCTGCTGTTCTTTGTTTTCCAAATTTTTCTTTTGAGACGACCAAAAACTCCCAAAGATAGTTTTACCTATTCTTGGGAGTTTTGATTTTAGACGTTCACTTTTGTTTTACGCCTATTTTCTATTCTTCTGTATGATCTGTTTCCACATCAACTGTCTCTGCTTCGACAACCGTTTCTTCCGCAGGTTCTGGTTCTACTGCTGCCATGGTCACCACTTTCGTTTCTGCTTCCATCTTGATCAAGCGCACGCCTAGCGTTGCCCGACCTGTCTGAGAAACCGTTGAAACGTTGAAGCGGATGATGACACCTTTGTCTGTGATCAACATAATATCTTCTTCGCCTGTCACCGTCGTCAATCCAGCTAATGGACCATTTTTCTCAGTGATATTCGCAGTTTTGATCCCTTTACCCCCACGTCCTTTGACAGGGTACTCAGAAACCTTGGTACGTTTTCCATAACCTTTTTCTGTGATGATCAAGACTTCATGATCCTCATTCATCAAGGCTGCTCCAACGACGTAATCGTCTTCTCTCAAACGAACCCCACGAACCCCAGAGGCTGTACGTCCCATATCACGAACGGCATCTTCTGCAAAAGTCACAGAATAGCCATCGTGTGTACCAATGATGATGTTTGATTGGCCATCAGTCAATAAGACGTTGACCAATTCATCATTTTCTTTCAAACCAATCGCAATCAACCCATTGCTACGGATATTGGCAAAAGCAGTGACAGTCGTACGTTTGACTGTCCCTTGTCGCGTAGTAAAGAACAAGTAATGTCCTTCCTCTGCTTCACCAGTTACTGCGATGATGGCTTGGATCTTCTCACTTGAATCAATGCCAAGTAAATTGATGATCGGAATCCCTTTTGCTGTACGTCCGTACTCTGGGATCTCGTATCCTTTCGCACGATACACTTTTCCGTTATTGGTAAAGAACAGCAATGTATCATGTGTGGAGCAAGAAACAAGATTTTTCACGAAATCATCGTTATGAACACCCATTCCTTGGATGCCTCGACCCCCACGACGTTGTGCGCGGAATTCGTTGTTGGCTAAACGTTTGATATAGCCATTATTCGTCAATGTGATCACGATTTCTTCTTCTTCGATTAAATCTTCGTCTTCTAAACTCAAGACTTCACCGACCAGTAATTCTGTACGACGTTTGTCGCCAAATCGTTGACTCAATTCAGCAAGTTCGGTTTGAATGATTTCTGTTACCCGTTCAGGGCGAGCAAGAATATCAGCTAAATCTTCAATGAGTTTCAATAATTCTTGGTATTCATTTTCGATTTTTTCTCTTTCCAAACCAGTCAAACGGCGTAAACGCATATCTAAGATTGCTTGCGATTGACGGTCAGAAAGATCGAAGCGTTCGATCATCGCGTTTTTCGCTTCTTCATCTGATTTGGACCCACGAATGATCGCGATGATTTCATCAATATGATCTAAGGCGATTCGTAGTCCTTCTAAGATATGTGCTCTTGCTTCTGCTTTATCTTTTTCAAAGACCGTACGACGTGTAATAACTTCGCGTTGGTGTTCGATATAATTTTCAAGGATTTGCTTCAAGCTTAGAACTTTCGGTACGCCTTTTTCGATCGCTAACATATTGAAACCAAATGAGTTTTGTAAGGATGTCAATTTGTAGAGATTGTTCAAAATGACAGAGGCACTCGCGTCACGACGCACATCGATCACGATACGCATTCCTTCACGAGAAGATTCATCTCTTAGATCCGTGATCCCTTCAATTCGTTTGTCACGGTGCAATTCTGAAATTCGCTCAATCAATTTCGCTTTATTGACCATATATGGCAATTCAGTGACTAAGATCCGCTCTTTTCCATTTGGCATTTCCGTGATTTCTACTTTTGCTCGAACAGTGATTGAACCTTTTCCTGTTTCATACGCTCGACGAATGCCGGATTTCCCCATGACTAATCCGCCAGTAGGAAAATCAGGCCCAGGTAAGACTTCCATCAATTCATTGGTTGTCACATCTGGATTTTCCATCAATAGATCAATCGCTGCTACAACTTCTGTCAGATTATGTGGGGGAATATTCGTCGCCATTCCGACTGCGATCCCTGTCGTACCATTGACTAGCAAGTTAGGAAAACGTGCCGGTAAGACAACTGGTTCTTTTTCCGTATCATCATAGTTGCTTTGGAAATCGACCGTATTTTTATTGATATCACGTAACATTTCTGTCGCGATCTTACTCATTCTGGCTTCAGTATAACGCATCGCAGCTGCGCCATCTCCATCAACTGACCCAAAGTTTCCATGACCATCTACTAACATGTAGCGATAGCTAAAAGGCTGCGCCATCCGAACCATTGACTCATAGATCGCACTGTCACCATGGGGATGGTATTTACCCATGACGTCCCCCACGATTCTGGCTGATTTCTTGTGTGCTTTGTCTGGTGTGACACCTAGTTCATTCATCCCATATAAAATACGGCGGTGAACTGGTTTTAATCCATCTCTAACATCTGGTAGAGCCCGAGCGACAATGACACTCATGGCGTAATCTATGAAGGAGTCTTTCATTTCGCTAGTTAGATTGACATCATGGATGTTTTCTCTGATTTCTTCACTCATTTTTCTTCCTCCTTCATGATTAAATATCTAGATTTTTAACATAGTGAGCATTTTCTTCAATGAATGCACGGCGAGGTTCCACTCGATCGCCCATCAACATTTCAAACACTTCATCGGCAGCAATCGCATCATCTACACTGACACGAGCCATCATACGTTTGCTTGGGTCCATCGTCGTTTCCCATAGTTGATGATCATCCATCTCACCAAGCCCTTTGTATCGTTGAACACTTGGTTTTGGTGTTGCTGGTAGTGATTCGATGACTTTTCTCAACTCTTCTTCGGCATTTTTCCCTGGTTGGACATATGTGATTTTCTTTCCTTGTTTAACGCCATATAGCGGTGGTTGCGCGATATAAACATAGCCGGCTTCCACGATTGGGCGCATATAACGATAAAAGAGCGTCAATAGCAACGTACGAATGTGGGCACCATCGACATCGGCATCGGTCATGATGACTAATTTATGGTAACGTGCTTTGGACACGTCGAAATCTTCACCAAACCCTGTCCCCATCGCTGTAAACAGTGAGCGAATTTCTTCGTTGGCTAAAATTTTATCCATACTTGCTTTTTCAACGTTCAAGATTTTCCCACGGATCGGTAAAATCGCTTGAAATTCACGGCTTCGTCCTTGCTTTGCTGAACCACCGGCTGAATCTCCTTCGACGATGAACAATTCACTTTTTTCAGGATCATTGCTGGAACAATCGGCTAATTTACCAGGTAGATTACTGATTTCCAATGCTCCTTTTCTCCGCGTCACTTCACGCGCGCGTTTAGCCGCTAAGCGGGCTCTAGAGGCAAGTAATCCTTTTTCAACGATCTGACGGCCCACACTTGGGTTTTCCAATAAGAATTTCATGAAATGCTCACTGAACAAACGATCAGTGACCGTACGTACTTCTGAGTTTCCTAATTTTGTTTTCGTTTGTCCTTCAAACTGAGGATCTGGATGCTTGATCGAAATGACTGCTGTCAATCCTTCACGCACATCTTCACCTGTTAAATTATCATCATTTTCTTTCATCAATTTTTGCTTACGTGCATAATCATTGATGACCCGTGTCAAAGCTGTCTTAAATCCTGATTCATGTGTTCCGCCTTCGTACGTATGGATATTGTTGGCAAAGCTCATGATATTGGAATGATAACCGTCTGTATATTGCATCGAAACTTCGACAGTGATTTCTTGTTGCTCCCCTTCTAAATAAACAGGTTCTGGGAAAATCACTGTTTTGCTCGCATTTAAATATTCGACGTAGCTTTTGATTCCACCGTCATAATGGTATTCTTTCACGACAGGCTTTTCTTCGCGACGATCTTCAATTGAGATTTTCATCCCACGATTCAAGAAAGCCAGCTCACGAATACGAGTCGCCAATTTATTAAAGTCGAAAGTTGTCGTTTCTGTAAAAATTTCTGGGTCTGGGATGAAGTGAACGGTCGTTCCACTTAAATCAGTGTCACCGATGACTTTCAAATCATCGACTACCGCCCCACGACGATATTCTTGGTAATAGATCTTGCCATCTTTGTACACTTTGACATCTAATAGTGTCGACAGTGCATTCACAACGGACGAACCAACCCCATGAAGACCACCGGATACTTTGTAGCCGCCTCCGCCAAATTTACCACCCGCATGCAAGACAGTAAAAACTGTTTCTACAGCTGGACGACCGGTCTTCGCTTGGATATCGACCGGAATCCCACGACCATCATCGATGACAGTGATACTGTTGTCTTCCTCAATGATGACTTGGATCTTTGTCGCAAATCCTGCCAAGACTTCATCAATCGAATTATCGACGATTTCCCATACTAAGTGGTGAAGTCCTTCTGAACTTGTTGAACCAATGTACATCCCCGGACGTTTCCGAACGGCTTCAAGACCTTCAAGCACTTGAATCTGACTGGCATCATATTCTTTTGCGCGCTCGACTAAACTTCTTTCTTCTGTCATGTATGTTTATTCTCCTTTTATTTCTCCCTGCTGAACATAAAAAATCTCAGGTTCAACAGTCATTTTATTTTTAACGTGATCCAGGGAGGTAGTAGTTAAGAATGTCTGTACTTTCCCTTCGATCGTTTCAAGTAAATGGAGTTGACGCTGGTCGTCTAACTCACTCATTACATCATCCAGTAATAGGATCGGATACTCGCCTGTTTCTTCTTTGATCAAATCGATTTCTGCTAATTTGACACTTAATGCCGTTGTTCGCTGTTGACCTTGAGAACCAAAATTTTGCACGTTTTTTTCATTGACAAAAAAAGAAAGGTCATCTCGATGGGGACCCACAGTCGTTGTCCCTCGAAAGAGATCTTTCTTTTTGTTTTGTTCGAGCAACGTTAAAAATTGTGACTGGATCTCTTGAACTGTCATAGTGTCTAAAGAAGAGAGGGCGGTCACATATTCGATTGCCAACTGTTCTCTTTGATGCGTGATTTGTTGATGTAAAGAATTTGCCCAATATTCTAAACGCTTGATAAACTGCGCTCTTGCCTTTAGTACTTTGCTACCAAATTCTGCTAGTTGTTCAGATAAAATATCAAGATAAAGTAAATCCGTTTGTTTTTTCTCATTCAATTGCTTCAAATATTGATTTCTCTGCTTTAGGATTGCTTGATATTGGACAAGATCGTAAAGATAGATTGGATTGATCTGACCTAATTCCATATCTAAAAATTTGCGTCGGATCTGTGGGCTTCCTTTCACTAAAGAAAGATCTTCAGGAGCAAATAAAATGACGTTCAATTGTCCAACATAACTACTCAACTTCTTTTGTTCGATATGATTGATCTTTGTTTTTCGTCCTTTTTTAGACAGTTGGATCTCTAACGGAATCTTAGAGGTTCCTCTTGTGATCTCCCCTTGGATCATCGACTGCTCATCGTTCCATCCAATCAACTCTTGTTCACTATTTGTACGATGACTTCTTGTCATTGCAAGCACATAAATACTTTCCAAAAGATTCGTTTTTCCTTGGGCATTTTCTCCTAAAAAAATCACGAGGTTTTTGGAAAAATCAATTTGCAATTCTTGATAGTTTCGATAATTTTTGAGGTGCAGCTTATTCAGCCTCATTATCGTTATTCCCTTTTTTTACCATAAAAAAAGTTCCTGCTTCTGGAACTTCGATCATCATACCGGGATAAAGCTTTCGTCCACGACGATTTTCTGGCTCGCCATCAACCAAAACCGTGTTTTCTGCTAAATACCATTTTGCTTGTCCACCACTGCCGATGACTGTGACTTCTTTCAGCATTTGACCCAACGTCATAAACTCAGTTTTTAGAATGACTTGTTGTTTCACTCTTCATCCCTCATTTTCATTATTAAAAGTATACTTTATTATACCCTTTTTTTCGCAAGAAAACAAATTTATCCATATATTTTTCCATATGAGCGGATTTAAATGAAAAAAGGTGATTTGAACAAAAAGAAACAGAAAGCCTTAAAATTGATTTTAGGGCCTTCTGTTTAAAATGGTTTATTTTTCAGTTTATTTTCAATTAGTATTTTAGTTTGTGCGTACTGGAGTGATCAATTGGATGAATTGTACCCCATCTTCCGTTGGTTCTAACGTAAATGGACGAATGGCAGAAATGAATTTTACTTTGATACTCATATCGCCAAATGCACGCAAAGCAGCTTTCATATAGTCCGGATTAAAGGAAATATCCAGCGGATCACCGGTGCTAGTCGTATAGTTCAAGCTTTCTTCTACTTTTCCGATTTCAGGAGAATTACCGTATAGAACAACAGAATCAGGCTGGATCGACAAACGAACGATATTGTTGCGTCCTTCATGTGAGAGCAAAGAGGCACGCTCAATCGCTGCTAAAAAGCTTGGGACAGAAAATTCCACTTCGGTATTGAAACTTGAAGGAATCAAACGATTCGTATCGGGATAATTCCCTTCTAACAAGCGTGAATAAAAATACATATTTTCAGTTTTGAACAATACTTGGTTTTCCATAATACTGATTTCTACGATTTCTTCTTCATTTGTCAATGAACGTGATAATTCAGTCAAACTTTTTCCAGGAATCACGATATCGAATTGATCAGCTGATTGTTCGATCGGGATCACTCGTTGACTCAAACGATGTGAGTCAGTTGCTACTGCTAATAACGAGTTGTCTTTCAAAATGAAATGGACACCTGTAAGAATTGGGCGACTTTCATGTTGAGAAACAGCAAACACTGTTTCATTGATCAATTTTGTCAATACATGTACAGGCAATTTCATCTGGTTGTGACTCTCTACAACAGGAAGATGAGGGTAATTATCCGCATCTAACCCATTCACTAAGAAATTCGCTTTCCCTGAAGTAATGGCCACTTGTTTGTTTTCTAACACTTCTAGCGTAAAGGTTTCTTCGGGCAATCGACGAATGATTTCACTGAAGAAGCGAGCTTGTAGAACAATAGCTCCTGTTGCTTCAATTTGCATTTGCGCTTTTTCATTTTCAACAGATAGAAATGTCTCAATTGAAATGTCTGCATTACTACCTGTTAAAGTCAGTCCTTCTTGATTGAGGGTGATTTTAACCCCAGTCAAAATAGGAATTGTCGTTTTACTTGAAATCGCACGCTGAACAGTTTGCAATTCTTGCATAAATGTTGCGCGGTTTAAGGTTACTTTCATTGTAGATCTCCTTTGCCATATATTTATTTTATTATTAGTAAATAAAGTAATAAAAGTATTAGGTACTGTTGATACTGTGGAAAACTATAAAAATGCTAGAAGAGAAAAGAAAAAACAGCTGTGGAAAATATGTGCATAACTTTTGAATGATTTCTAATTTTATCCACAAGGTGTTTTTCTTTCTATCAAGCATCTTTTTAGTTTAATAGGAAATTTTTGATTTCTGATACTTCATTTTGCATGCTGACACTTGAATCGATCAGCTGCTGGATTTTTTCGTGCGCATGGATGACAGTTGTATGATCTTTTCCACCAAATTCAGCGCCGATTTTAGGAAGCGAGCTATCGGTTAATTCCCGAGCCAAGTACATAGCGATTTGACGAGGAACAACGATCGATTTGACGCGTTTCTTTCCTTTTAGATCCTTTAATTGGATATGATAATACTTTGCAACTTCTTCTTGGATCTGCAAAATCGAGAGTTGCGGGTGACCTTTACCAGATTTCAATGTCTTTAAAGCATCAGCAGCTAAACTAGTTGATATATCTTCACTGTTCATCGTAGCAAACGCTTGAACACGTACAAGAGCGCCTTCTAGTTCACGAATGTTGGAATCGATTTGTCCCGCAATATAACTTAAGGTATCATCGGGGATCTCTAAGCGCTCTGCTGCGGCTTTTTTTCTCAAAATAGCTGTTCTTGTTTCTAGGTCAGGTGGCGTGATATCTACTGAAAGCCCCCAAGCAAAGCGAGAAACGAGACGTTCCTGCAATTTTGGGATTTCGTTTGGTAAACGATCACTCGTTAGGACGATTTGTTTTCCTTCATTGTAAAGCGCATTGAAGGTATGGAAAAATTCTTCTTGAGTTGCTTCTTTCTCAGCAAAAAATTGAATATCATCGACTAATAGTAGGTCGACATTTCGATATTCTTGGCGAAATTCTTCGGCCGTTTTATTTTGGATCGAATTGATAAAATCATTGGCAAACGTCTCACTGCTTACATATTTGACCTTCGCATTTGGTTGACTTAACAACATTTGATGACCAATCGCGTGCATCAAGTGAGTCTTACCAAGTCCGACCCCACCGTAGAAGAACAATGGATTATAGATCGAACCAGGATCTTCAGCGACGACCAAGGCAGCGGCATGAGCCATCTGGTTACCTTTTCCGATTACAAATGTATCGAAGGTATACTTAGGATTCAACATCGCTTTTTTGATTGGTGTGATTGGGGGAACTTTCATTGTTTTGATTTCTTCTACTTCTTCTTGTTCCGCTTCTTCACCGGTCACAAAACGTGGAATGATTTCTTTTCCCGTTAACATGTAGCCGACCTCAACAATCTTTGTTGCGAGATTTTTTTCCCAATATTCCTTATGGATCTTGCTTGGAACAGTCACCACTAATTGGCTTTGTTCTAAGGATT
This sequence comes from Enterococcus sp. DIV1304_2, assembly GCF_050555445.1. NCBI lineage: Bacteria > Bacillati > Bacillota > Bacilli > Lactobacillales > Enterococcaceae > Enterococcus > Enterococcus sp. DIV1304_2. Next base: position 100 of record NZ_CP187851.1, on the reverse strand, counting down.
TAGGTTGTGCTGTCTCGATCCAAGTATTGTAACTTGCTGGAGACAGTTCTTTTTGATAAGTCGTTTTTAATTCAGTCCATAAAGCATCGAGGGATACCAT